>NZ_LN831197.1:2113555-2215458 GCF_001375535.1 Bacillus niameyensis | reverse complement strand
ATATAGTATGAGGTCGTAGACCCGAAACCAGGTGATCTACCCATGTCCAGGGTGAAGGTAAGGTAACACTTACTGGAGGCCCGAACCCACGTACGTTGAAAAGTGCGGGGATGAGGTGTGGGTAGCGGTGAAATTCCAATCGAACCTGGAGATAGCTGGTTCTCTCCGAAATAGCTTTAGGGCTAGCCTTGAGAAAGAGTCTTGGAGGTAGAGCACTGTTTGGACGAGGGGCCCTCATCGGGTTACCGAATTCAGACAAACTCCGAATGCCAAAGACTTGATTCTCAGGAGTCAGACTGCGAGTGATAAGATCCGTAGTCGAGAGGGAAACAGCCCAGACCGCCAGCTAAGGTCCCCAAGTATCCGTTAAGTGGAAAAGGATGTGGAGTTGCTTAGACAACCAGGATGTTGGCTTAGAAGCAGCCACCATTTAAAGAGTGCGTAATAGCTCACTGGTCGAGTGACTCTGCGCCGAAAATGTATCGGGGCTAAACGGATCACCGAAGCTGCGGACTGACACCGTAGGTGTCAGTGGTAGGAGAGCGTTCCAAGGGCTGTGAAGCCAGACCGGAAGGACTGGTGGAGCGCTTGGAAGTGAGAATGCCGGTATGAGTAGCGAAAGAAGGGTGAGAATCCCTTCCACCGAATGCCTAAGGTTTCCTGAGGAAGGCTCGTCCGCTCAGGGTTAGTCGGGACCTAAGCCGAGGCTGAAAAGCGTAGGCGATGGATAACAGGTCGATATTCCTGTACCACCTCCCCGCCGTTTGAGTAATGGGGGGACGCAGGAGGATAGGGTAAGCGCGCTGCTGGATATGCGCGTCCAAGCCGTTAGGCTGAAGAGGAGGCAAATCCTTCTCTTTAAAGCGGAGCGGTGATGGCGAGGGAAATATAGTACCGAAGTTCCTGATTCCACACTGCCAAGAAAAGCCTCTAGCGAGGCGGGAGGTGCCCGTACCGCAAACCGACACAGGTAGGCGAGGAGAGAATCCTAAGGTGATCGAGAGAACTCTCGTTAAGGAACTCGGCAAAATGACCCCGTAACTTCGGGAGAAGGGGTGCTCTTTTGGGTGAAAGCCCGAGAGAGCCGCAGTGAATAGGCCCAGGCGACTGTTTAGCAAAAACACAGGTCTCTGCGAAGCCGCAAGGCGAAGTATAGGGGCTGACGCCTGCCCGGTGCTGGAAGGTTAAGAGGAGTGCTTAGGCGCAAGCCGAAGGTACGAATTGAAGCCCCAGTAAACGGCGGCCGTAACTATAACGGTCCTAAGGTAGCGAAATTCCTTGTCGGGTAAGTTCCGACCCGCACGAAAGGCGCAACGATCTGGGCACTGTCTCAACGAGAGACTCGGTGAAATTATAGTACCTGTGAAGATGCAGGTTACCCGCGACAGGACGGAAAGACCCCGTGGAGCTTTACTGCAGCCTGATATGGAATGTTGGTGCAGCTTGTACAGGATAGGTAGGAGCCGTCGAAGCAGGAGCGCCAGCTTCTGTGGAGGCATCGGTGGGATACTACCCTTGCTGTACTGACATTCTAACCCGCACCCGTGATCCGGGTGGGAGACAGTGTCAGGCAGGCAGTTTGACTGGGGCGGTCGCCTCCTAAAGAGTAACGGAGGCGCCCAAAGGTTCCCTCAGAATGGTTGGAAATCATTCGCAGAGTGTAAAGGCACAAGGGAGCTTGACTGCGAGACCTACAAGTCGAGCAGGGACGAAAGTCGGGCTTAGTGATCCGGTGGTTCCGCATGGAAGGGCCATCGCTCAACGGATAAAAGCTACCCCGGGGATAACAGGCTTATCTCCCCCAAGAGTTCACATCGACGGGGAGGTTTGGCACCTCGATGTCGGCTCATCGCATCCTGGGGCTGTAGTCGGTCCCAAGGGTTGGGCTGTTCGCCCATTAAAGCGGTACGCGAGCTGGGTTCAGAACGTCGTGAGACAGTTCGGTCCCTATCCGTCGCGGGCGCAGGAAATTTGAGAGGAGCTGTCCTTAGTACGAGAGGACCGGGATGGACGCACCGCTGGTGTACCAGTTGTCTCGCCAGAGGCATAGCTGGGTAGCTATGTGCGGAAGGGATAAGTGCTGAAAGCATCTAAGCATGAAGCCCCCCTCAAGATGAGATTTCCCTTGGTTTATACCATAAGACCCCTGAAAGATGATCAGGTTGATAGGTCCGAGGTGGAAGTGTGGCGACACATGGAGCTGACGGATACTAATCGGTCAAGGGCTTAATCAAATGAATGTTTTTCAATTACTACTTCTCTTTTATCTGGTTTTGAGGGAATGAACCTCATTAAAAGGATCTTCTGCTAAGATCGCTCACGTCCTGTGAGCAACGCAGAAGTCAGCACATCCTGTGCAAGTAGTCTGGTGACGATAGCGAAGAGGTCACACCCGTTCCCATCTCGAACACGGCAGTTAAGCTCTTCAGCGCCGATGGTAGTAAGGGGCTTCCCCTTGTGAGAGCAGGACGTTGCCAGGCGATCAAGGCATCCAAATGTGGGTGTCTTTTTTTATATAAACCGAAGGTTTACACATTATGAAGTAGCCTGAAAAATTATCCCCTTAAACAAGCGAGGATCAGGAGGACCAAGAAGATCAAGGAAGTGAGGGAGAGAGACTCGGAATGGGCTATGCTCACGAGAATCGATCTAGTGAACCTGACGAAGAGATGAGATTTGTCGGTAGATTGAGTGCCCTTTTTATTTGTGCAAAGTTTTAGAGGAACAGCTTATCAATTAAAGGCTTAAGAAATGAGTTTTTTAAAATAGCATTACTTTTTTTAGTGAATTTAAAATTTTCCTGGTGAATAAATGAATCTTTTTATAAAAAGCACTTGATTTATGATGGGAATTCATGTAATATAAATAATGTTGTTAAGCAAATAACTTAACTTAACTTATTTTATTTTAATCGTCGCGGGGTGGAGCAGTCTGGTAGCTCGTCGGGCTCATAACCCGAAGGTCGTAGGTTCAAATCCTACCCCCGCAATCTTTAAAAGATACATAAGAATCATTGGTCCGGTAGTTCAGTTGGTTAGAATGCCTGCCTGTCACGCAGGAGGTCGCGGGTTCGAGTCCCGTCCGGACCGCCACTTATAAACGAACAATGGTTCGTTTTTTTGTTGTGTTCAAAACTTTTATAAAAATAGGTTCCATAGATAGCTTTTTTGCGCATTATACAATTTTCATGTAAACTTGTAATTGCAAAATAGTAAAGGGAGAGTTTGAATGCAGATTTATGAATTCAAATCGAATGGATCGGAAGAAACCCTTTCGATTGCTAAGAATCTAGGTAACCGACTTGAACCAAATGACCTTATCTTACTTGAAGGTGATCTTGGAGCGGGTAAGACGACATTTACAAAAGGGTTAGCTGCTGGATTAGATATTCAAAGAAATGTGAACAGTCCAACGTTCACTATCATAAAAGAGTATCATGGAAGGCTTCCACTTTATCATATGGACGTGTATCGAGTCGAAAATGAATTTGAAGATTTAGGAATAGATGAATACTTTGATCGGGATGGAGTAACTGTGATCGAATGGGCTCATTTAATCGAAGAGCAGTTGCCAAATGAAAGCCTCGTCATATATTTATATCACGAGGGGGAAGATCGCAGAAAAATAGTATTCAAGCCAACAGGGGCTAGATACGAAGCGCTATGTAAGGAGTTTTGGAATGAAAACTTTAGCGATTGATACATCTAATGAGGTGCTAGGAGTTGCGTTGTTGAGCGAAGAAGCCCTTATTGGAGAGTATATAACAAATATGAAAAAGAACCATAGTGTTCGAGTCATGCCAGCGATTGAGAAGTTGCTTTCCGACTGTGAAACCTCAACAGCAGAATTGAGTAAAATCGTTGTGGCAAAAGGACCTGGTTCTTATACGGGAGTTAGGATTGGGGTTACGATTGCAAAAACAATGGCTTGGAGTTTAGGTATCCCTTTAGTCGGTGTTTCTAGCCTTGCTGCATTGGCAGCATCTGCACGCTATTTTGACGGCTATCTTGCTCCGCTTTTTGATGCGAGACGTGGGCTATTATTTACTGGCTTGTATCAATATAAAGATGGAATACTTGAAACTGTAAAAGATGATCAAAATATTTCTGCAAAGCAATGGGCAGAGCTATTAAAAGAATTAAATAAGCCTGTTTTATTTTTGGGTAATGATGTTCATATTCATCAGGAAACTTTTCAAGATATTCTTCACGAAAAGGCTTTTTTTTCCGGAATAACTGAAAATAATCCACGTCCTGGAGAACTTGGAAAGCTTGGAATTCGATTAACAGAAGACGATGTTCATTCTTTTGCCCCTAATTATGCTCGACTTGTTGAGGCAGAGGCAAAGTGGCTTGAAAAACAGGGGGATTCCCATGATTGAACCATCCCAAAGTCAGGTTAAGGTAACATTTCGGGTTGCAACAGAGAAGGATATTGATCAGATTGTGCATATTGAACAAAAGTCTTTTACTGTTCCGTGGCCTAGGGAGGCTTTTTATCAAGATATTCTAACAAACCGTTATGCTTTGTATTTATTAATGGAAGAAAACGGTGTTGTAATTGGTTATTGTGGAGTATGGCTTGTTATTGACGAAGCTCATATTACCAATATTGCTGTCTTACCAGAGTATCGTGGAAAAAAACTTGGTGAAACATTGTTAAAAAAAATGATGGATATTGCAATTGAAGCAGGAGCTGAAACGATGACTTTGGAAGTGAGAGTCTCGAATACTCCAGCTCGTTCGCTTTATAAAAAGCTTGGTTTTCAAGAAGGCGGCATTCGGAAAAATTACTATACGGATAATCAAGAAGATGCGCAAGTTATGTGGGTGAAATTATAATGGAAAAAGATTTAATCATTTTGGGCATTGAGACAAGTTGTGATGAAACTGCTGCAGCAGTTGTGCGAAATGGGAAAGAGCTTCTTTCTAATGTTGTAGCCTCGCAAATTGAAAGTCATAAACGATTTGGAGGAGTTGTTCCAGAGCTTGCTTCCAGACATCATGTTGAGCAGATCACAATCGTTATTGAGGAGGCTTTAGCAAACGCTGGAATTTCTTTTAAAGACATAGATGGGATTGCTGTTACGGAAGGGCCTGGATTAGTCGGTGCCTTACTAGTCGGAGTCAATGCAGCTAAGGCATTAGCTTTTGCTCACCAAATTCCGCTTGTTCCTGTTCATCATATTGCCGGTCACATTTACGCTAATAGACTAGTTTCGGAATTAAAGTTTCCCCTGCTATCGCTCGTCGTCTCAGGTGGCCACACAGAGCTCGTACTTATGGAAAAGCATGGATCCTTTAAAGTTATCGGAGAGACTCTGGATGACGCTGCAGGAGAGGCCTATGATAAGGTGGCTCGTACACTAAAGCTTCCGTACCCTGGTGGACCTCATATTGATCGTCTTGCACATGAAGGTAAACCAGTTATTGATTTACCAAGAGCATGGTTAGCTGAGGGCTCGTATGATTTTAGTTTTAGTGGACTTAAGTCAGCTGTGATCAACACATTGCATAATGCTGAGCAAAGAGGCGAAATTATTTCTCAAGAGGATCTTGCGGCGAGTTTTCAAGCGAGTGTCATCGAAGTTTTGACGAAAAAAACCCTTCGCGCAGCTAAGGAGTTTCAAGTAAAGCAAGTTTTAGTAGCTGGTGGGGTAGCAGCAAATAAAGGCTTGCGAGCCGAACTAGAGTCAGCATTTGTAAAAATGCCTGATATCGAGCTTGTTATACCTCCATTACATCTTTGCACAGATAATGCAGCTATGATCGCGGCAGCAGGAAGTGTTCTTTTTGAATTAGGCAAAAGAGGAAAAATGGATATGAACGCTTATCCAGGATTAGATATTGAAAACTTTTAATAAGTCTGAGAAGAACCGGGAATAAACTGCCCGGTTTTTCTTTCTGTAAATCCCTTGTGGATAAAAATGTGGGTAACTTGGACCGACAGGATTAGAAAGACTTTCACACCGGGTATTCGCATTTTTTGTGGAAAACCCCTGCTAATCCTGTGGATAATGTGTATAACTGTGGTGGAACCTGATTTATAGGTGTTAATAATGTGTGTAACTCTGTGGATATAGTGTGAGATGTAGTTTTGAAATAACAAACGTCTTTTCACTTTAGCCAATAAAAATGGGATTCATCCGTTACGCAGCTCGGAACTTCGCTCAAAAAAGAAGTGTCCAAAGTCAGTTCTTCGACCTTGGGCACTTCTACTTACAGAGGACACTATTTAAAGCAAGAGTTCAGAAAGCTCAGTCCACTCTTCAAATAGCTGTTCGATCTCATTCTTTAATTCTTCAATCTCTTTATTTATCGAGAGAACCTGCTCATGATCTTCAAAAACTTCGGGTAAACATAATTGTTCTTCAAGAGCTGCGACTTTTTCTTCTTTTTCATGAAGTCCGACTTCAATTTCTTCCACTCTTCGCTTTCGCTGTCTCTCTAATTTCTTCGCTTCCTTGTCTTGTTGGAATGAAGATTTTCCTCCTGTTGAAGTCATTATTCGTTCTGTCTTTTTCTCTTCTTCAAGTTTGGCAAGCTCCAGCATTTCTTGCTTTTTCTCTACATAGTAATCGTAGTCACCTAAATATTCCGTTGTTCCATTAGAAGAAAGTTCAATTACTTTTGTCGCTAGCCTGTTGATAAAATAGCGGTCGTGGGATACAAAAAGAATGGTGCCGGGATAATCAACAAGGGCATTTTCCAACACTTCTTTACTATCTAAATCCAGATGGTTTGTAGGCTCATCAAGAATTAAAACATTTGCTTTTTCGAGCATCAAAATAGCTAAGGCGAGGCGTGCTTTTTCTCCACCACTCAAAGAGGATACGGTTTTTAGAACATCATCACCACTGAATAGAAAATGACCAAGTGTTGTTCGGATTTCTTTTTCCTGTTTTAAAGGGTAACGATCCCAGAGTTCTTGTAAAACGGTCTTATTGGAAGAAAGCACGGCTTGCTCCTGATCATAGTAACCGAAAGTAACATTAGCTCCATATTCAATAGTGCCTGAAAGAAGCTGGAGTTTTTGAATAATTGTTTTCAAAAGAGTTGATTTTCCAATTCCATTAGGACCTACAAGAGCAACACTGTCTCCACGCCAAATATCGATTGCAATGTTTGTCGCTAGCGGTTGGTCTTTATACCCAATGCTAGCATCTCTAATCTTTAATACATCATTTCCACTTTGTCTTTCTATATCAAAGGAAAAGTTTGCAGATTGTTCTCCTTCGTTTGGCCTGTCCATAATTTGAATTTTTTCGAGCTGTTTTCGGCGGCTTTGCGCTCTCTTAGTTGTAGAAGCACGAGCCAAATTTCGCTGAATAAAATCCTGCATTTTTGTGATTTCATCTTGTTGTTTTTCGTAGCGTTTCATATCACGCTCATATATTTCTGCTTTTTGTTGCAAATATTTACTATAGTTTCCGTGGTAGTTCGTGATTTCATGCCTAGATAACTCATAGACTTGATTGACTACTTTATCAAGAAAATAACGGTCGTGGGAGACGATTAAAATCGCCCCTTCATACCCTTGTAAATATTGTTCAAGCCATGCTAGTGTATCAATATCCAAGTGGTTCGTAGGCTCATCCAAGATTAAAATATCCGGTTTTTTTAATAAGAGTTTCGCTAAAGCTAATCTTGTTTTTTGTCCTCCGCTTAATGTAGAAATAGATGTTTGATAATCCTGCTCGTAAAATCGCATTCCATGAAGAATAGAACGAATATCGGCTTCATATTGATAACCGCCAGCTTCTTTAAAATTCACCTGTAACTTATCATATTCCTTTAATAATCGGTCTGCTTGCTCTTGATTTTCGTAAATAACAGGATTGGACATCGCTAGTTCTAAATTGCGAATCTCTGTTTCCATTTTTCTTAAGTCTTCAAAAACAGATAGCATCTCATCCCAAATCGCTAACGTGGACTCAAGACCTGTGTTTTGAGCTAAATAACTGAACGTGACGTCTTTTGGTTTAACAATTTGTCCTGATTCATGAGAAAGCTGTCCGGCAATAATTTTTAATAATGTTGATTTTCCAGCACCGTTTCTGCCAACAAGCGCAATGCGATCTTTTGATTTTATTTCCATCTTTATATTGGATAAAATTAACTCCGCACCAAAGTATTTTGTTAATTGCTGTATTTGTAAAAGCATCATTGCTATTCACCCCTATATTCATAGATAGTTTACCGCAAAAATAGGAACTGGGGCAATCTTTCCTCATGTTTGATAGAAAAAGTAGGACAGCTCAAATAAAATGGTGTATGATAAGAAGGGGTGCTATTCGTGAAGAAGTTAACACATATTAATGAAGAAGGACGAGCTAAAATGGTTGATGTCAGTGACAAACCTGCAACAGTACGTACGGCCATTGCTCATTCAAGCATAGAAGTAAATGAGTTCATTTACGGACAGATAATGAATCAACAAATAAAAAAAGGTGATGTACTTGCAGTTGCCCAAGTTGCCGGCATTATGGCTGCTAAAAGGACATGGGAAATCATTCCAATGTGCCATCCTATCCCCTTAAAAGCGATTGATTTATCGTTTAGCTGGAAACAAGAAGAAGCGCAAAAGTGGATATTGGAAATTCAATCAACCGTTAAAACAATTGGTCATACAGGAGTAGAAATGGAAGCCCTCACAGCAGTTTCAACAGCAGCTTTGACCGTTTATGACATGTGCAAGGCAATTGATAAAGGAATGGTCATTGGTAAAACATATCTGGTTGAGAAAACGGGCGGAACTTCGAGTCAGGATTATAAAAGGTAATATGTGAAATACGATGATATAGAGAATGAATAACAAAAAGAGAGTGCACCATAGACTAGAATGGGGGTTTGAAAATGAGTGATGAAACAACAACTATGAAGATACCGCAGGCAACGGCCAAAAGATTGCCATTATATTATCGCTTTATTAAAAACTTACATGCTTCTGGAAAGCAACGTGTTTCTTCAGCGGAGCTTAGTGAAGCAGTCAAAGTAGACTCTGCAACGATCCGAAGAGACTTTTCTTATTTCGGTGCGCTTGGAAAAAAAGGATATGGGTATAATGTTAACTATCTGCTTTCTTTCTTTGCGAAGACTTTGGATCAGCATGAAGTTACTAAAGTCGCTTTAATTGGGGTCGGGAATCTTGGAACGGCCTTTCTTAACTATAACTTCTTGAAAAATAACAGCACGCAAATTGCGATGGGGTTTGATGTCGATTCTGAAAAAATCGGAACTACCATTAGCGATGTTCCAATCTATGATTTAGCCGATATGGAAGAACATCTTAATGAAGAAGAGGTAAGTGCAGTAATTTTGACTGTACCAGCAACTGTAGCTCAACAAGTGACTGATCGGCTAGAAAAAACAAGTGTAAAAGGAATTTTAAACTTTACACCAGCTAGACTAAGTGTACCGCCTGCGATTCGTGTGCACCACATTGATCTAGCAGTTGAATTACAATCTCTTATTTACTTCTTGAAAAATTATCCGAATCCTGACACGGAAAATTCACAAGAAACAAATGATGTTGATAGATAATTTTTACTTAATCCGTTACAATAAAGATTAAATGAGGAGGTGGGCGCAAATGGGAGCAGGCGGAGGCAGTATACTTGTTATTGCACTTGTCGCATTGTTAATTTTCGGCCCTAAGAAGTTACCTGAATTAGGAAAAGCAGCAGGTAGCACTTTACGTGAGTTCAGAAACGCAACAAAAGGTTTGGCTGACGAAGACGAGAAGGATAAAAGTGACGCTAAGCAATGATGGGATGAATGGCCATGAACGATAATATGACGATTATAGAGCATATAGAAGAACTCAGAAAACGGCTGATTATCATAGTCGTTTTCTTCGTTATTGCTTCAATTGCGAGTTTTTTTATCTCTCAGCCTTTAATTAAATTACTTCAAGATGGAACACTAGCTCAAGAATTAACGATGAATGCATTTAGACCTACGGATCCTTTCAAAGTATATATGCAAATGACATTTTTACTTGGATTTCTGTTAACTTCACCAGTGATACTATATCAATTATGGGCTTTTATTAGCCCGGGCTTACTAGAAAGAGAACGAAAAGTAACACTAGCTTATATTCCAGTGGCTTGTATTCTTTTTTTAACTGGCCTTTCGTTTTCTTACTTTGTTTTATTTCCATTTGTTATTAAATTTATGCTTAATTTATCTGGTAACATGGATATTCAAACAACTATCGGAATTAGTGAGTTTTTCCAGTTTTTATTTCAGATTACAATTCCATTTGGCATCCTTTTTCAATTACCAGTTGTAATCCTTTTTCTTACGCGACTCGGAATTATTACACCAGAATTTCTATCAAAAGTACGTAAATATGCATATTTTGTACTGTTAGTAATTGCCGCTTTTATAACTCCGCCAGATTTACTTTCACATATGATGGTAACAGTGCCGTTGTTGATCCTTTACGAAATCAGCGTCTGGATTTCCAAAATTGGATATAAAAAATCAAAAGCCGCAGCAGAACAGAAAGACTAAAATGGAAACAGCAGGGAATCTCTCAGTTATCAGATTCCCTGCTGTTTATTTTTTTCTCTTTTTTAACTTGAAATGCCAGCCAATCATTCTAAATCCAGCTCCGAAATCTATAGTGGCAAAGATTAATAATACGTATACGAAAAAGTTCCAGCCGTTTGTCGTAACTTGTTGAATGGCAAAAAAGGTAAATATCACTCCAAGTACAATATAAAGTACACCAGAAAAGAAAGGTGTCCTCATCCGAACATCCCTCCAATCCAACCTTGAATCTGCTTCGATCCATTGTTTAGCATCTCAGGGTCTAGCAAGAGCATATTAACAGCAACAATGGTATTCATCATCATGTGAGAGATAATCGGAACAATAATTCTTTTTGTTTTGACATATAAAAAGGAAAAAGTGAACCCCATCGCAGCGTATAAAAGTAGATGAACAGGTTCCATATGAGCAATCGAAAAGGCTAAAGAACTTATTAGGGCAGCAGCCCAAAATGGAAAACGATTATAAAGAGCTCCAAAGATGATTTTTCGGAAAACAATTTCCTCTAAAATTGGCCCAATGATAGAACTTACTAAAAGAACCATTGGCATTTTTTGAATCATGTCCATAATAACCTGGGTATTTTCTGAACCAGGATTAATTCCAATTAGCGTTTCGATGTTAACAGCAACTAATTGGGAAAAGATAGCGAGAAAGATTCCACCAATCGCCCAGACAATCGCAGGACCTAATGGCATGGACTCCTCTTTTTCTATCTTTGTATAAGGTTCGGATTTTTTTAGAAGAAGGAGAATGATGAATAGCCCAACTATAAAACTAAAAACGATCCAAATCCCTTGTGCCCACATTTCCATCGCGGTAGGTTCAATATCAAACAGTAGAACTCCTGCAAAAAATAGTAGTGGCACGCCGATGATTGAGGAAAGATGCATAGCAACAAAAGTAATCACTATATATATAAATTTTTTTTTCATACAAAAGTCCCTTCATCCTGCAAAATTAAAAATGGCGCAAGCCTAAACTTTATTTTACTAATAAACTGTGTGGCATTCAATTGGAAAGCTTGTAAGGTAGAGAAAGAATCATTATGAATAGTTTATAATAAAATTTGTAAAATATGGGAATCTTATGATGAGATGCAATGCGAAAATTGTAGAGTAGTGGGGAAATAATTTTTACGAAAAAAATAAGTATGAGGCTTGCATTTCATGCGTGAATTCATTATCATAATAAATGTGTTAGCACTCAAGTGAATCGAGTGCTAATAAAAAATATATTCTACATATTTTTTAAGGAGGTTGTTTCACTTGTTAAAACCACTAGGTGATCGTGTCATTATTGAACTGGTAGAATCGGAAGAAAAAACGGCAAGCGGTATCGTTCTTCCTGATACAGCCAAGGAGAAGCCACAAGAAGGTAAGATTGTTGCTGTCGGTACTGGCCGCGTGCTAGATAGCGGTGAGCGTGTAGCTCTTGAAGTTTCCGAAGGTGACCACATTATTTTCTCTAAATATGCTGGTACAGAAGTGAAATACCAAGGAACAGAATATCTGATTCTTCGTGAATCTGACATATTGGCAGTAATTGGATAATTTACTTGATATTATTCTATCATAAACTTGGGGAGGGTATTGAATAATGGCAAAAGAAATGAAATTCTCTGAAGATGCTCGCCGTGCTCTGCTTCGTGGTGTAGATCAGCTAGCAGATGCCGTTAAAGTTACATTAGGACCTAAAGGACGCAACGTCGTTCTTGAGAAAAAATTCGGTTCTCCACTTATTACAAATGATGGTGTGACAATCGCTAAAGAAATTGAACTTGAAGATGCATTTGAAAACATGGGTGCAAAGCTTGTTTCTGAAGTAGCTAGCAAAACAAATGATGTTGCTGGTGACGGTACAACAACTGCAACTGTACTTGCACAAGCAATGATCCGTGAAGGATTGAAAAACGTTGCTGCTGGTGCAAACCCTGTTGGCGTGAAAAAAGGAATCGAAAAAGCTGTTGTTACAGCTATCGAAGAACTTCGCGCAATTTCTAAGCAAATTGAAGACAAAGAATCGATTGCTCAAGTTGCAGCTATTTCTTCTGGTGATGAAGAAGTTGGTCAACTAATTGCTGAAGCAATGGAACGCGTTGGCAACGACGGTGTTATCACAATCGAAGAATCTAAAGGTTTCACAACTGAACTAGATGTAGTAGAAGGAATGCAATTTGACCGTGGTTATGCATCTCCATACATGGTAACAGATTCTGATAAAATGGAAGCTGTTCTAGATAATCCATACATCTTGATTACCGATAAGAAAATCACTAATATCCAAGAAGTGCTACCTGTTCTTGAACAAGTTGTTCAACAAGGTAAACCACTATTGATGATTGCTGAAGATGTAGAAGGAGAAGCTCTTGCTACTCTAGTACTAAACAAACTACGTGGAACATTTAATGCAGTAGCTGTTAAAGCTCCTGGATTCGGTGACCGTCGTAAAGCAATGCTAGAAGATATCGCTATTTTGACTGGCGGACAAGTAATCACAGAAGAACTTGGACTAGATCTTAAATCTGCAACAATCGAATCTTTAGGTCAAGCATCTAAAGTTGTTGTTACAAAAGAAGCAACAACAATCGTTGAAGGTGCTGGAGAAAGTGCTGAAATCGGTGCGCGTGTGAATCAAATCCGTGCACAAATTGAAGAAACAACTTCAGATTTCGATAAAGAAAAACTACAAGAGCGCCTAGCTAAATTAGCTGGTGGTGTAGCGGTTATCAAAGTTGGAGCTGCTACTGAAACTGAGTTGAAAGAACGCAAACTTCGTATCGAAGACGCATTGAACGCAACTCGTGCAGCTGTTGAAGAAGGTATCGTTTCCGGTGGGGGAACAGCCCTTGTTAACGTTTATAACAAAGTCGCTGCTGTTGAAGCAGAAGGCGATGTAGCAACAGGTATCAACATCGTTCTTCGCGCTCTAGAAGAGCCAGTTCGTCAAATCGCTCACAATGCTGGTCTAGAAGGATCTGTTGTTGTAGATCGCTTGAAGAAGGAAGAAATCGGCATTGGTTTCAACGCTGCTACAAACGAGTGGGTAAACATGATCGACGCTGGTATCGTTGACCCAACTAAAGTAACTCGTTCTGCACTTCAAAACGCAGCATCCGTTGCTTCCATGCTTCTAACAACTGAAGCAGTTGTAGCTGACAAGCCAGAACCAGAAGCACCAATGATGCCTGATATGGGCGGAATGGGTGGAATGGGCGGCATGATGTAATGATTCCCTGAAACCTTGATATAGCAAGGTTTCACTGGGTATCAAAAATTCCCATGACAACATTTTGGCAACATTTATATTATGATGTGATTATCCACATAAAATAAGCCCCCTCAGTGAGGGGGCTTATTTTATGGATTTTCTAGATAAATTACAATTTCTCCCCTTTAACGCTCTCTCTTTTACCCATACAGGAGAGTCTTTTCCCCAATAATTTTAACCCTTCTAAATGTTAGGTGTTGCCAATATAAAACCCTTACCAATATTTTGTAACTCAAAACTTAATTAATACAACTGTCATTGTACAAATGCGTAATTTAAATTGAATCATTAACCAGTAAAAAGGTGTAATATGCTATTGTCTAATAATGTTTTATAACTTACAATAAGAGAAGGTACGTTCGTGTCAAGTTGGAGGTGCTGTAAGAATGATTGAATTATTCTCAAGTAGAGAGATTGCAATGGGGATATGGATAGTCATTTTTTTCATATTGATATTTATTTTGGCTGTTAAGTCTACTAGCGTCAGAGAATCTATTTATCACCTAATACGGACGACAACCAATAAATACATCATTATATTTTTTGGCACTATAATTGCTTACGCTACAATTTGGATTAAATTATCATCCACCTTGTCTGTATGGGATTGGAAATATTTAAAAGATATTATTTTTTGGGTGTTATTTGTAGGCGTGCCATTTTGCTTTAATGCTGTCACTGAAAAGAGTGAGTCCTATATTGGGAATGTTATCAAGAGTAATTTTAAGTTTACTATCTTTTTAGAGTTCCTTATCGGGACTTACACATTCACACTTGTAACGGAGTTGGTTTTAATCCCTATTGCAACTTTACTGATTTTATTTAATGCGGTAGCGGCAACGGATAAATCTTATATTTCGGCTGAAAAGTTCATCTCATTTTTGCAAGTAGTACTTGGTTTTTCTGTTCTTTATTTTGCAGTGAAAAGTGCCATTGAACATTATATTGAATTAAATAGCATAGATCATCTTATTACTTTTAGTATCCCGATTATAATGACATTTCTTTTTTTACCATTAGCATATCTATATGCGATTTATGCAGAGTATGAAATTTTATTTAAGATAATGAAGTTCAGAGTACCTAATGAGAGAAAAATAAAAGGAAGAGTAAAATGGAGGATTTTAAAAGTATGTAAGTTTTCGAAAAAAAAGGTATATGCATTTAAAAGTAATTATTTAGCGGTAATTTATACTACCATGAGTGAAGCAGAATTTGATGATACTATTGAACGGTTCCGCCTTTCTTATAAAGAATAAGTTAACTTTATTAAAAAATAATATAGAACCAAAGGTTGCTGTATTGTACCCTAATTAAGGCTTTAAAGTTACTAGAAAAATGGGGAGATTTAAATTTAAACGGAAATTTTCCTTTTTCCAGTTTCCAATAACATGTCTAGCAAGAAAAATGCTACTTTAGTATATCTAAATGAAAAAGACCACTCCTGTCAAATCGGTGACTGGATGGTCTTTCATAAAAACTCCCTATCAAAACGGTGATTGGAAGTAAGGCATTTTATACTATATGTAAATTATAAACAAATATTCATTTATAGTCAAGAAGGTGATGGCTTTTGAAATACACTATCTTTTTTGATGAGTCCAATAAATTAGATGCTGAGAAAAAATATTCTTATTACGGTGCATATGGCATTGACGAAACTAAGTGTGATAGTATAACAGCGGAAATTGAGAAAATACTAAGAATGACCGGTAAGACAAGTGAATTTCATTTTACTGAATATAATAATGATAAGGATCTCACCCCATACATTTATTGTTTACATCATTTCATAAAAACAAACTTTCAAATTAACATTTTTGTTGTAGATAATGATATTGCATTTAAATTTGCTAAAACTGCTGACATTTCAGTTACGGAATTACGTAATTTATTTTATGTTAAAATTCCTGAAAGGCTTTTTTACGGATTGACAAGAGGACTTTCAAATGATTATAGAAAAGTTGAAATTGTAGTTGACCACAGTCCTGAATATGGAAGGATGAGGGTATACTCTAAGCTAAAGCAGCAAATGAATGCTCATGCAATATATCGTGGTATGCAATATTATGTCAATAAGGCTTGGTATAAAGAGTCCCATAAATCAATCCCGCTTCAAATAATTGATTTAATAATGGGAATTGTTGTGTTCTTGATGGAAAAGACATACCTGAATATTGATGATGATAAGCCAATAATTAAAAGTGATCTTATTTATCGCTTTTTAATTGAAGATAATAATATTGATTTATTTCAGGCCCAAATTAATATATTTAAGTGGGACGGACAAAAAGATACTATTCATGAAGTCAACATTTCGGAGTATTTATCACAATTTATGGCATTTAAAGCACAATTTGATGTTAATGAAATGACAAAAATATTGAACATTAGAAACCCTACTGATACAACTAAGGATATAAGATTGAAAATGGGGTACACAAATAATCAATTAAGAATGTTACTTGGTTATCTTGATCAACTTAGTGGTAGAGGAAGAAATACATTTATAATGCAAAATTACAATAAGATATTTAATGCTTAAGTGAAATGGAACCCTATGAGGTGGATGGCGAAAGGATCACGGTTAAAGACCACTTCCATAATATTTTGAAAAAGTGCCTGACAACGTGGCCGTCTAATTTTTGGACACTTCGGATTTTATTAAGTAAGGATTTGATGTAGATCAATTTATATCATTAAAAAAACTAGTGGATAAACATGGGATAAAAGGTGAAAGTTAGTAGCATTCAAAGAAATGCCTCATTAGTTATCCGAAAAGTGTGTTAATACATATAGTGAAGATTTATTTTGTATCAAGAATATTTACGTGCTTCTCGAAGGGCATGGGTAATAAGTCGATTAAGTACATGGTCGGTTCGGATCATTTTATTCGCTATAGCGAATGTAGTTATTCTTTCTTTAAGCTTGTCATTTTATTATGCTGGCTCAATCACCATTGGAACAATATATATGGTGGTATATTTTACAAATATGTTAGTTCAGCCCTTACAAGATATAGCAAATAATTTACAAGAGTTTCAAAATTTTAATGCTAGTATTCTACGTATTAATGAACTCAAGCAGACACAGAATGTTCTAACAGACAAGGGCAGTCATTATCTTTCATCCGGACCTAAAGAAGTTACATTTAATCATGTAAGCTTTTCCTATGGAAACGACAAAACTGTATTGAAGGACATTAACTTGCGGCTGGGTAAAGGCAAGACCTTGGGCATATTAGGGAGAACAGGTAGCGGTAAATCAACCATTATTCGCCTTCTATCTAGAATCTATGATCCTTCTGTAGGAACAATAACGGTGGATGGTATCAACTTAACCGATATTTCTCTTACGCATTTAACGGAGAAAATAGGAGTAGTAACACAAGAAACCTACTTGTATCAAGGCAACATACGAGATAATTTGACATTCTTTAACCCTTCAATAACCGACGAAGATATCTTTACTGCGATTAGAAGTTTAGGAATTGAGGACTTTTTTAGTCGATTCCCTAGAGGATTAGATACTATCATACAACCAGGTGGTGGGGGATTATCTTTCGGTGAAGCTCAATTGCTTGCATTAATACGGCTATTTTTGAAACAACCGGACATCATTATTCTCGATGAGTATTCATAAAATTAGATGTGATTACCGAGAACTGGTTGCAACAGGCAGTTAAGAATTTGATGATTAACCGGACAGGTATCATTTTTACTCATCGATTATCAACAGTAAGTTATGTATTTTAAATTGCCTCGTAATTGCCAGCAACGGTAGATCTGGGGAATAGTCCTTATGTCCAGCACTGAGCATAATACCGTGAAACAGTGTAAACAGGTGATTCAACTACGCCTTAGAAAACTCCACTTGAGCGCCAAAATGAATTTGACGATGGGCAGGTGGAGGGATAGAATAGTCATTGGTTGAAGATTATGATCCCTCGGCATTATGACACTTTAACGATAATATATTTTTTACAACACTCAAGTTAATAAATCTATATAAGTTGAAGGAGTAAATTATATGACTGAATATATGACTGAAAAGGAAAAATCACATGCCGGTATGTTATATCAACCCGGAGATGCTGAACTTGTAGCGGACCGCGATATTACTATAAAAAAATTGCACGATTACAACAACATACACCCGCTTGATCGCGACGCAAGACAGGTCGCCATACGCGAGTTGCTGGGCAAGACTGGAGATAACTGCGTTGTGGAGCAACCACTTTTTTGCACTTATGGGTATAATACCACAGTGGGCGATAATTTCTTTCTTAATGTCAATTGCAAGCTTATGGACAGTGGGAAAATCACAATTGGCAACAATGTATTTATAGCACCCAATGTCTGCATTATAACGGAAGAACATGCTCTGAATGTGGAGCAACGCTTGGAAGGGTTGGAATATACACATCCAGTCAATATCGGTGACAACGTCTGGATCTGTGCTGGCGTTATGGTATTGCCGGGCGTGACGATCGGCGCGAATAGTGTCATAGGTGCGGGTAGTGTTGTTACAAAGGATATTCCGGCCAACAGTTTGGCTGTCGGTAATCCCTGCAAAGTAATACGTAACTTAAACGATAAATGAATCAATATTTACTTAGCTATGGCCAGATGCTTGTAAACATATTCCGCTATCGGGTCAGATTTGGAACAAGCAATAGGTTTTATTTAAAAGAATAGGACAAGTAAAAAGGTGTACAGGTGTAATATGCTATGTGCGCCTTTACTTGCCTTTTCTTTTGTCAATCTGTGTTTAAAGTATATGCTCAAACGATATAAAACGGTAAAAAAGGATCTTGGTTCAAAATGGAGGAAATACTTGATATATAAGCATTTATATAAGTATATATATGTTTCATATAGCTATCTCTGTTAGGGGCGGAATGATGTGATGAATCCTGAACACCTTGACCCATAAAGGTTTGTGGATGTCAAGTCATTTCCTTGGTAATGTTTTTTAAAAAAATTCTGCTAATATTAATAATAAAATCCTTCACTCCATCTTGGGTGAAGGATTTTTCTTTTATTTTTACAGGATTTAGTTTATCAGTTAGCTAACTTATTCTCTCTAAAGTATAAGCCCCCATTCCTTGAATCATTCATATTGATACGATTAAGATGGCAATCGCATTTTATTCATTCGGGTGGTGTGGTTAAATTAATAAATAAAATTTGATTATCAACTATTATGTGGATCAATAAAGGGAGTAATCTCCCTATATCAGTGGTAATAAATGAACAGTTTATCTTTCATAAAATTTAAAAAATGAGGTGATCATTATGTTGGATGAACAAAACAATGAACCAAGTGGGCAAAGATGACTGGGGAACGTGCAAGAATTGACGCAAAGGTTAACGACACATACATCGTATACGAGAAAAATGGAAAGCTTGTAAAGGAATTTCCGAACGGAGACATCATTCCCTTTAAAAAAGATGGTGAGTCCTTCTGAATAACAGGTGGGGGCTATTTACGCTTACTTTACTTAATTATCAATTTATTTCATATGTAATAATGTGCTGGGTTTCACCATTTCTGTCTTATAAGATGGTAACTTAAAGAACTTCAATATATAATAGGGATAGCTAAATTAGCTATATTAGCTAATCAAAAGGAGTGTTAAGATGAAAGTTAACTCAACAGAATTGCAAAATAACTTTGGAAAGTACTTAATGCTAGCGGGACAAGATGATATTATTATTACTCGGAATGGAATGGAAATTGCCAAATTAACTGCTATAACAGAGGCATCGGTGGAGAATGCTGATGGAACAGATATGATTCGGGAAAATGCATCTGAATACAGCTATGGTGGAAAAAGGGCAACATACGAGGAGTTTCTGCAATTGCAGGAAGAAACCGAAGAAAGGTATGAGTATATTGATGGGGAAATTTATTGGCTTGCTTCTCCTAGAACAGTACACCAAATTGCGATAACGGAATTGCTGGTAAACTTTTATAACACCTTTCAAGGGACGGGTTGTACTCCTATGGTTGCACCCTACGATATTGAACTGCGGAGGAATCCGGAAAATAGGAATATAGTTCAGCCGGATCTGATGGTTATTTGTGATCTCGAGGATCATTTGAATGAAAGCGACTATTATAAAGGTGTTCCACAGCTTGTTGTGGAGGTGCTTTCGAAAAGCACGCAAAGAAAGGACTTGATTAAGAAACTTGATTTATATATGTCTTGTGGTGTAAATGAGTATTGGATTGTCAATCCCGATAATCAAGAAGTCACCATTTATGAATTTGAAGATAAAAATATCAGTCAATATTCCACTTTTAAAAAAGGTGAATCAGCACAATCGTTTATTTTTTCGGAGCTAAGCGTGAAGGTTGACGGGATTTTTCGGTTATAAAAATGCGTATTTACTGGAAAAAATGCTGTGGTAAATAGTGACTTGGATTCTATGTGAAAAAGTATAGATCAGGAATTTGCCACAATAAAAGAGTTTGTCGGACTTATACCCGATGAGGAAAAGGGGCGCTATGCTTTGCGAATATTAAAAAAGTGAGGACAGCCAATCTAATGAGATTACTGGACTAAAGACCACCTTTGTCAAATGGGTGACTGGGTAGTCTTTACAACATAACTCCCCATATTTTCCTTATTTTTTAGGAGGTAACATCATGGATTCAGTTCTTAAGAGGTATCAAAGAGATTTCTCGCATTCTTATACGTTTGGTGTCTTTCCGACAATTGAGTTGATGAAGCATAAACCGCAGATGGTGGAGAAGGTTATATTGAATTCAAAAGGCTTGGAAAACGCAGGAATCGGTAAAATAAACGATCTGTGTAAAAAAATGAGAATTCCGATAATGATTAATGACTGATTAACTTTGAAATTGAGTAAAAAAGAAGACTGTTTTGCTATTGGTGTTTTCAAAAAATATACTTCGCGATGTATAAAAGGTCATAATCATGTGATCTTTGATAATCCAAGCGATATGGGAAATCTAGAAACTATTATTCGCACAATATTAGGTTTTGGGATAACCGATCTGGGAATCATTAAACCCGCCGTTGATATTTTTAACCCCAATGTAATTCGTGCTTCTATGGGAGCAATATTTCGGGTAAACATCGAGTGTTTTGATAACTTTGATCAGTATAAGAAATTACATCACAATAGTGTCTATTTCTTCGCTTTAAATAAATCTGCAACAAAGCTGACGAATATCAACCATTCCGAAGACCAGCAATTTACTCTTGTCTTTGGAAATGAAGGCTCGGGGCTGGGAGAAGGATATATGAATAAAGGCGAGTGTGTGATTATTCCACATACGGACAATATCGATTCTCTTATAGCGGTTGGTATTTCAGTTCAACAATTTACTAAAGATCTATTGTCTGTACCAGTCACAGAGTAAATGATAATAGTAAATGCTTCATGCACGGGGTCGCGGATTGTCATTTGATTTAAATTTAAGTGTTAACTATACTGAGATATTAGTAGAAAGGATTTGTGTTTATGCAAGAGACTGCACTTTATCCTTTTCCCCTTGCTCAAAAAGGAATCTGGTATGCAGAATGCTATTACTAGGAATCTCATAAGAAATTGGTCTGCACTTAATTGTGGGAGCAGTCACATGTTGCTACACTTCATGTCTTAATAAGTGGGTTATGGAAAATTGTCCGGAAAGGGACTGTTAAATGAAAGAGCTGCTATGTGCGGTTCTTTTTTTATTTTGACACGAGATCGTTAAGTAATCAAATAATGAAGTCAATATATAAAGACCTCCAATATTTCCGTAAAAATATTGACCTGGTACTAAATCTATATTATATTTTAATTATAGACTTGGTACTAAATAAAGAAATAAGAGATATTATGAGGAGGCGCGGAAAATGACATCGGAAATTATTGTAATGAATACAGGCGGAATTGCGCTTGGTGCAGATAGAGCGGTCACAGTGGGACGGGATAGAACGTGCTATATGGCGGATAAGATTTTCGGATTTTCTGGAAAACATGCGATTGGCGCTATGGTGTATGGCTCGGGGAATATGTTTCATGTGCCGTGGGAGACGTTAATCCGCCTGTATGAGCAGCAGCTGAAAGAACCGCTTAACACGGCAAAGGATTACGCATTAAATTTTATTCACTTTTTGAATAAACAGGATAGCCAGGAGTTTATGGCGGATATTCACGAAGTTCGCCATTTAGAAAACACAATGGCTAGTGAGCTGGATAAGTTATATGGGTACCTTTCGGAGCTGCATCAGGAAACACACCGGGAGTACAGCAGAATCCGACAGCCTGAAGAAATTCAGGAACTATATAAAGAAAAAGCCGCGGCATTTTTGCAAAAGAGCATGCAAGAACTCCTGGAAAAAGACTATCCCACACAGTTGAATGAAGAAGACGAGGATAAGTTGCTCAACGAGTATGGACAGCAGGCGGAATCATGGATTTCCGAGAGATTCGAAAAGTATTTATATGAAGAAGAATGGATAGAAACGATAAAATCAATTCTGATCCTGCCGATGATCAAAGACTTCTCTCATCAGCTGTCGGGCATCATCTTTGCAGGCTATGGCGATCAAGACATCTTCCCGGCAGCCCATTTGCTCATCATAGATGGCAAGGTGAACGGCAAGACAAAGTTTTTTACTAGGCAATATTTAGTTCATCCAGACCGCCGATCTCTGATTGTGCCGTTTGCGCAAAGAGATATGGCTAAAACAGTGATGCACGGCATCCATGAAGAAATGGAAAAGGAATTATCTGAAGGGCTTCACAAAGACATTAGAAATATAACTAAACTTATTATGCCGAAGATTAATGAGCATGTGGAAGAGGAAGAAGGAAGAGTGGCCATTCAAAAAGAGTTCAATTCTGCTTTGCAGTTTATCTATAAAAGATATGAAGAAAACTTAGCCAAGCTGAAACGGGAAAAGTTTTCTGCACCGCTTTTACATAGCATTAAAACGCTGCCTGCAAAAGAGCTGGCAACTGTTGCTGAATCACTTGTACAAATTGCTCCATTAAAAGGAAACGGACTCGCAATGGAAACGGCAAAACAGTCAACTGATGTCGCCATTATTACAAAAGACCAAGGTTTTGTTTGGAAAAAAAGAGGAGGCAATCATGAATAGTAAATACCGTGTGTGGGGCTTGGGCAACTTTATAAAAGACCATCTATTGCTTTTTGTACTATTGACTATCATTTTAACTAAAGTTTCAAACAAAGGGGTAGATAATTGGCTCAGTCATATAGCGAATGCTGACAACCAAACGTTATATACATATCACTACTCACTTGGCATCAATGGACTTATACTTGTAATTCCTTCTGCCATTGTTAGCATATTACTCATAAAAGGGGCACTTAAACTTGAAGAAAGGTATTTGCCTTCACCAATTCTGATTCGCTTTAATGCTTTTGGCATTTGGTGTTTTAAAACTTTACTTAAAGTAGGAAAAATGGTGATCAAAGTTAGCGGGGCTTTAATATACGGTTTTTTCTGGATTATCCATGCAATTACTGCCATGTTCGAAATCGGAAAAGGCGGATCTTCCTACAGCGGTCATTCTGTCAGGCACAATTCAAATAATTCATATGATAAGGATAGGTTGAAAAAGGAAGCAGATTGGGAAGCGAGGCAAAAAGAAAAGGAAGCCAATTATGCTTTGAAACAAGCAATTAAACAGGGCAACTACAATAAGAATACTTATCATTTTGATTATCGGGTCAATCGTACAAAAGCAATGATACACGAAGCTAATAAAGCGAAAAAAAGAGCGAGGGATCTCCGTTAAGTTTTAAAGTGCGGACAACTATGATGCACTTTTAGATATCGCACAATAGGCATCTCCGACGTTAAACCAGTGTCTAGGGACAGTGGGGGGCTGGGCAGATTTATAAAGCCCTTCCCCAAAAAAAGCCTCCTCTAGGTTTTTAGACTTAAGAAAGCTTCTTTTTTTGATAATCTTTTTCCGTCGATGCCTTTATGCATTTCGTTTATTAATAGGGAGTGCCTGGCTCCCGCTTTCTTTCCTTAATAGAAAGCACTCCGATCAAACCGATGATGGAAAAGATGACTGGAATGATGAAACCGTAGTGGTAGCCGGCATTTATATTTCCTACAGTGTGAAAATGGTCTAATACACTGCCATAAATGGTTGGAAGCAATACGGCACTTAGGAATCCACCTGTATTCGCAAATCCGGAAACGAGACCGGATTCTGATATTGGGTATGATTGACGGATAAAGGCGAAGGTTAGCATACATGCCCCATAACAAAGACCTATCATAAAGAAAAGTGTCATAACCAAGAAAATTGGCGGTTTCCCAGTAAAGAGGACAAAGGCAGACCAGCATATTAACATTATTGTATGAACTACAATGTATGGGCGTTTCACCATTCCGAATCGACTTGAAATCCAGCTCGATAGTGGTGCACCAATAAGTGCTCCGATTAGGCCTACCATAATAAGTTGACTTGCATCTGATCGCGTCATCCCAAATACATTCATCCCATAGGGAACTGCCCATGAACCGATAAATCCAACATACGCACCGACCACCCCAAAGTGACAAAAGAATAAAGCCCATGCTTGCCAACTCGAACAGATTCTTTTTAGTAAAATGAGCGTTTTTTCGCGATGAGCTTCATTTTTTTCAAATACGGATTGCTTTGGCCTTTTTACAAGTACAACATAAAGCATCATCCCACATAAGCATAATAACAGTCCTGCTGTAAAAAATGCTGCCCTCCAGCCAAGTAGGTCAATCCATAACGAAAAAGGCACTGTCGCCAAAATGAAACCGAGGCTTCCTGTCATTCCGGCCAAGCCTATTAATTTTACAAATTCCTTTGCATTAAACCATTGGCTCAAAATTAACACTAGATTGACCCAGATCGTTGCATCCCCTATCCCAGTCAATATTCTCGCAAAAAACAGGATGAATTCATGTGTGCCAAGGCTATACATAATCGTGCCAGCTCCTG
The DNA here is from genome assembly GCF_001375535.1 of Bacillus niameyensis. Classification (GTDB taxonomy): domain Bacteria; phylum Bacillota; class Bacilli; order Bacillales; family Bacillaceae_C; genus Lederbergia; species Lederbergia niameyensis. The sequence goes on along the minus strand of NZ_LN831197.1, from coordinate 2,190,650 downwards.
TCAGGATCGCTCCAATAATTAGAAAAAAATTGGGCCCAAAACGATCAGTCAAGATACCCATTGGAATTTGTAAGCCGGTATATACTAAAAATTGTATGCTTGCAAGTAGTCCAATTGTTGATGCAGTTATAGAAAAATCGTTCATCAATTGATCTGTAATCAAGCCCGGAGCTGTTCGCTGACTCGACATGAGTAAATACGTACATGTGACAGCAATAAATACCACCCATCTAAACCTGCTATTTTGTTTATCCAATGATTTCTACTCCTGTAGTCTTTTACTCTTATATATATGGGATTACCGTTATTAAGAACTTTTTTTTGAGTGGCGATTAAAAACGTAATACAGCTAGGACTGCTTTCTAAGTTGTCCGCAAATCTATTACATCAGAAGAAAAGCTATATAATTAGAGATGTAAGTTTGTGCTCTATATGTAATAATGGACTAGTAGAAATATAACGTAGCAATTCATACATAGTGAAAGTGGGAATCATAATGGCAACGGGAACACATACAGTTGAAATTCCAGTAGATGTGCAAGTGGTTTGGGATTATGTCAGTGATCTTGAAAAATGGGCAACGACAGTACCAGCTTATAAAGAACACGAAATCATAAATGACAAGCAATCTATTTGGACATTTGAAGGTAGTATAAAGGGTATTAAAAAAACAATACAAGCGCAAGTAGATATTACTGAATGGATTGAACCGTCAAATATTAAGTTTGAAATAAAAGGTTTATCAGATAACTTTACAGGAAGCGGTCATTTTACTACAGAGGGTGTTAATGGTAAAACAACGATGACATGTGCGGTTGAAGTCCAGGCGGGCGGATTATCGGGTGCGTTGTTAACACCCCTTATTAAATGGGCTGTTCCAAAAGTAGCATCCCGTTTAACAGAATCTATCGCAAATAAAATTCCAGTACTCTCATAGTCTTTAAAGAGTGAACATTGCTTTATTTTGGAGATACGCCAGGTACCGAGACATTTTTGAATGTTTCATTACCTGGCATTTTTTTGAAAATGTATTGATTTTGTGGAAATAACTCATTATTATACGATAAATAAAATGAGGGTGTCAATAATAAATTTGCAAAAAATAAGAGAAAATGTTATTCTATAAGTAGAATACCTTTGAGAAAGCTTTTGATAATCGCGCGCAAGTTCTTCCAGTTAGAATTTGAGTGCGATTTTTTAATTGAATAATTTATTTTGACTATATTGCTGGCAGACTAAGAAGAATTAAGGTGTCAAAAAATACTTAAATATATTATAAAAGGAGAGTTGCTTAATGAATCTCATCAATGAAGAAGTTACTCATAAAGTCTTTGGTGAAGGAAATATTGTGGGTCATGATGGATCTATCATCACTATTGATTTTAATGAACAAATTAAAAAATTTGTTTATCCTGATGCTTTTGGGAAATTTATTACGCTAAATAATCGGAATACTGCGGAAAATTTGAAGGAAGTTCTTTTGAAGAAGGAAATGGAAGAAAAAGCAATTGAAAGGAAACGTAAAGAAGAAAAAGAGCGCCACGCAGCTGAACTGCAGCGCAGGGAAAAACTGAAGAACTATAAGATTCATGAGAGTTCACAAATTGTTTTCTGGCTGGATGAAGAAGAGCAACAAACTGTATTTACCGACTGGCAAGTATTTACTGGTAAAGTTCAAAGCGGAAAAAATAAAGATCAGCCAAACAGAGTAGCTCGTTTGCGACCGAATAGCGCAGTGCTTCTAACTGCAAGAGAGTCGGATCAAGAAGAGACAGAGAGACGAATTCTCGGCCTTTACATGGTAAACGAAGCATTTTCCGGCAATAGTAGCGATGATGGAATGGTCCTGTCTCATTCAGAATTTAGAATTGAGCTCACAGATGAAGAATCAGAGAAACTGCACTTTTGGAATTACTATATAAATGAGAACTATCCTCATCGTACTACGTGGGACTCTGGTAAATATCGTTACTTTGATAATGTTTTGACTGCTCAAATCTTAAAAGATCTCACTGAAATAAAAACAGATGCTGAGCAAATCGAAGAAGCCAAAAATTTCCTGAAATACTTCTGTCAAATGAATGCCCTTGACGTGGACAACATTCCAGAGGCGAGCGGGGCTTTAAAGTAATGATATATGTTCCATTTAAGGGTATAAAGTAGTCTAAAAAGTTTTTCGGTGTCTGTATCAAATAACATTCATATAAACATCCATCAACATTTTTATGATGGATGTTTTTCTTTTGGTTAAATACTAAAAGCTTAATTCATTATGCATAAACTATGAGGCATATCTGTCTTAGACAGGCTTTGTATTGAACAGATAATACAACAAATGAGGCTTATTATACATAGACGTTTCAAGTATTTATACTAGTACATTTAAATTAATATACAAAATATAAACGTTGACATGGTACTAAATAACGTTTATATTTTGTATATAGAATTGGTACTAAATCGGAATGAGAAGGAGAGAAAATGAAAAAGGTTATTGAAGGTTCCGTTTATAACACTGAAACTGCCAAAAAAGTTTGCGAACAATCAACTAAGGAAGTTGAACATGAAAAAGGAGCAGAGGTCCAAAAACAAAAACAGCTTTTCAAGACAAAAAGTGGTAAATACTTCTTTTTCATCAAAAATGAATTTCCCGGGTATGTAGATGTTAACAATGATGACTTAAATCCCAAATTTGAAAAAGTAGATTTAGTTGAAGAAAAGATTATACCAGTTTCTTATGAAGTGGCCTTGCAATTTGCAAGCGAAATTGCCTCGGAAGATTCGGAGTCCAAAAAAATGATAAGTAAATTCTTTCCGGAACTTATCGGTAATGATATTGATGAAAGTATAAAAATCCAAAAGAAAATTTATTTATCAGAAAAAGCCAACTGGTATTTAGAGATGATGTTAACGGTAAATAACGATACAAACAGTAGCATTATCGAGAAACTAATCATGAATGAGTATCGAAGACTTTATTCAAAAGGGATCATGGTGAGAGATCCATACTTCGAAATGGAAGATTAATTATCAATGCGAGGAGAGATCATATGAAAACAACTGTTAAGAGATTTATTTTAGATAACATGACTGATTCGAACTTTGAAAAAGTAGTTGATCTATTAATAATAGAAAGCGTGAGAATATATGATTCAGAAATATCCGTTACAGTATCTGAGTATTTAAATAAGCAAAAACCTTGCTACAGCAAAAACAATTCATTTGAAATATTAAATGAAATTAAAAAAATCTCAGATGCTTATATACTTAATTATAAAGAAGATGCTTTTCTAGATTGGGAAATGGAGTTTTTGAATAGGCCAACATCACAATGGATGCCGACAATGAATAAACCAGAAGAAAATTCAGATGTATTGGAACTAAAGGAATCGATAGCGAATAGCTCGGAAAGTGATTCGGAAAAAGTGAAAGTTGAAATTATAGATGCAGATCCTTTTAGCTCGGATGAAGAAATTGATATCTCCGATTGTCTACCTTTTGGTTCTGAGCCACAAGAAAAAGATAAACTATTATACAATTCCTTTAGTCAGTTAAAAATCGCCTTTCTTACTGAAACCTACCAGAATATAGAGAAGAATTATATTAATCCTTGGGATGTGAATGCTACTAATTATCAAGAGTATGTTCACCAGGAAAAAAATAAATTCGCTTTGGGATTATCAAACTTTATATATGAGATTTTGCATTATACGACAGAAGCCAAGCTTGAACAATTTTCTGATGAAAGATCACTTGTCAAAATAGATAATGATAATGAATATTCCGATGAATATTGTGTTCATTTTCATCTAGACAATCGAACTCGATATATTTCGGAAGAAGTCCGTAGTGCCTATTATAAAAGATATGATTGTGAATTTGAACAAGAGCCGCCTAAATTTATTGAATATGAGATATTACTAGAATACCTGTTTAATTATGAATATACATATATCCTAGCTCCATTCACAGACTATCTAAACGAAGAATTAATCGTTCCAGAGGTATCGGAAAAATATGGCATTTTTGAACAACTCATTCAGATTCTTACTTTTCAAGGCTTTACCAAAGATGAACAAATAACAGAAATTTGCAGTGCTAATAAAACCTACGAGAACAGAATATTATAAAAATCTACTTGGTTTATGGAAAAATTTTCGGATATACCTGGGATGTTGTAGTATCGGGAATTTCCACATACACGCACATTGGAAGAGATACCAGATGATGTTTACATCCGCAATTCACATGGATGTAAAGGAAAAAGACCACTCAATCATAAAAGGTAGAGTGGTCTTTCTATTGCGAAAAATATTTACAAATTAATTAATACATTTATGGCTATGCTCTAAATCATTGAAAATAAATACTTGACATTTATCGTTTACAATCGTAAACTAAGATTATACAGGATGATTACAGTTGTAAACGAAGCGGAGGGTGAGACCTTGACTACTGAAAACGAAGTTAAAATTACAGATTCAGAATGGGAAGTTATGCGTGTTGTATGGGCGCAAAATAAAGTGACAAGTAGTGAAATCATTGAAGTTTTGCAGCAAAAGAGAGATTGGAAACCGGCAACTACTAAAACCTTTATTGGAAGACTTGTAAATAAAGGAATGCTTGAAACTGAGACAAAAGGTAAGAAATATATATACTCTTCAAAAGTAAATGAAGGGGAATTAATAAAAGCTTCACTTGATGATTTTTTTAACAATATATGTAGCACGAAAGTTGGAAATACAATAGCACAATTGCTTTCAAATGCAACTTTGAGTTTTAAGGATATTGAGTTATTGGAAGAAGTTTTAGAAATGAAGAAAATGGATGCTGTTGAGGAAGTCCCTTGTAACTGTGTTCCTGGACAATGTAAATGTAAAGAATATGGGCATTGTAACTGCAATTCGGAACATTGCAATTGTAACCATTCTATATAAAAAACTAGTTTTGCAATAAAATATCTAAAATATTAAATAGAGAAAAGGAAACATCAAAATTCAATATTTTTTTACCTTTTATATACCCCTATGGAGTATTTTTAGAGAGTATATGATTATGAATTGGGGAGAGGGTGTAGATTGACATTAGAAACAGAAAAAAAGATCAAAGTTGCTGTAAATGGTGGAATTAATTATGGTGCCAAGTTAAATGGGAAGCAACTTATGACTTTAGCAAAATATTTAGATGATGATCAAGAACTTGAAGTAACGACATTTCAACAGCTATATATCGAAATTCCAGAAGACGGAAATGAAAAAGTACTAAATGAATTTGAAGAAGTGGGATTAAGTTGTTACCCGGTGGGGAATTTTGTAAAAAGCCTACGAACTTGTAATTTTTGTAAAGGCTCAGAGCAAGAAGGAATGCCTGTAGCGAAAGAATTAAATAAAAGAATTGCTGGAAAACCAGTACCTTTCACCTTAAAACCGGCTTATACAGGATGCCCAATCGGTTGTGGGGAACCGATGATGAATGATATTGGCGTGATGAAAATGAAGGACACTTATACGTTATATATCGGCGGTAAATCGAAAGGACACGATGCGAGGGTTGGAATAAAACTAATGGAAAAACTGACTCCTGAAGAAATATATGATTCAGTAGAAAAGATTATTTCGATGTATAGCGAACAAGGTAAAAAACGTGAATCGTTTTATAGATTTGTTTCAAGAATAGGTATTGAAGAAATTCGTAAAAGTGTTTGTAACTCAGATGAGACTTGGGATAAAACTTTTGAACTAGAAAGAAGGGAAATGTAATGAGCGAAACAACAAATCATGCAACACTTGCGATAACTGGTATGACTTGTGCCGCATGTTCTAACCGTATCGAAAAAACATTAAATAAAATGGATGGAGTAGATGCTCAAGTTAATTTAACTACGGAAAAGGCATCGATTGATTACAATCCGGATAAAACTTCACTTGAAGATATTACAACGAAAATTGAGAACATTGGGTATGGTGTTTTAAAAGAAAAAGTGGATCTTGATGTGTTTGGGATGACGTGCGCAGCTTGTTCTACCCGTATAGAAAAAGTGTTGAATAAAACAGAAGGTGTAACGAACGCTACTGTCAATTTAACGACAGAAAGTGCAGCGATCGAATACAATCCCGGATTAGTCGATGTTCAAGGTTTGATTGAGAGAATAAAAAATACTGGTTATGATGCAAAACCAAAAGCTGAAGCACAAGAGAAGCAAACATATAAGGAAAGAGAACTTCAAAGTAAAAAAGTGAAGTTGGTCATATCAACGATTTTATCGATACCACTATTAGTAACGATGTTAGTTCATTTATTTAATATGGATATACCCGCTATATTTATGAATCCTTGGTTCCAATTTGTTTTAGCTACTCCGGTTCAATTTATTATCGGCTGGCAATTTTATGTGGGGGCATATAAGAACCTTCGTAATGGTGGAGCCAATATGGATGTACTTGTTGCATTGGGTACAAGTGCAGCCTATTTCTACAGTTTATATGAAGCCATAAAGACGATCGGAAATACTGCATATATGCCTCATTTATACTTTGAAACGAGTGCTGTATTAATTACGTTGATCTTATTTGGTAAGTATTTAGAAGCGAGAGCGAAAAGTCAAACGACGAATGCGATTTCCGAATTACTAAACTTACAAGCAAAAGAAGCCCGCGTCATTAGAGATGGCAAAGAAATAATGATTCCAGTTGAGGAAGTTGTTGTCCATGATCGTTTAATTGTAAAGCCAGGAGAAAAAATACCTGTGGATGGTATTGTCGTAAAAGGAAAAACGTCTGTCGATGAATCGATGCTTACAGGTGAATCGATTCCAATTGAAAAAGATCCAGGTGCGACACTAATTGGATCTACGATAAATAAAAATGGTTCTATTGAAATGGAAGCTACAAAAGTAGGGAAAGATACTGCCCTAGCATCTATTATCAAAGTTGTTGAAGAAGCCCAAGGATCGAAAGCACCTATTCAACGTTTAGCGGATGTAATATCCGGCTATTTCGTGCCAATCGTTGTAGGTATTGCGATTTTAACCTTTATCATATGGATAGCCTTTGTCCATCCTGGTGAAATTGAACCTGCTTTAGTTGCAGCAATTGCCGTACTTGTTATTGCTTGTCCATGTGCGTTAGGGCTTGCTACACCAACATCTATAATGGTTGGGACAGGGAGAGCGGCTGAGAGTGGAATTCTTTTTAAAGGTGGAGAACATTTAGAAAGAACCCATCAGTTAGAGGCTATTGTTTTAGATAAAACAGGAACGATTACAAAGGGAAAACCAGAAGTAACGGACTTTACTGGTGATAAAGAGACTTTACAATTATTAGCAAGTGCAGAAAAAGGATCTGAACATCCGCTTGCAGGCGCGATCGTAGCATACGCAACAGAGAATGATCTTGATTTTATTGATGTCGATGAATTTAACGCGATACCTGGTCATGGTATTGAAGCTACCATATCTGGAAAACATATTCTCGTTGGAAATCGAAAATTAATGAATGACCATCAAATTGACATTGGAGGTAACGAAGAAAAATTAGTTGAGTTTGAAACGAATGGTAAAACAGCGATGTTGATTGCCATTGATGGAAAGTATCGGGGCACTGTTGCCGTTGCAGATACGATTAAAGAAACGGCTCCACAAGCTATAAAAGAGCTAAAAGAACAAGGCTTAGAGGTAATTATGTTAACAGGTGACAATGAAAGAACTGCCCAAGCTATAGCCAAACAAGTTGGAATTGATCAAGTCATTGCCCAAGTGCTACCTGAAGAAAAGGCTGATAAAGTGAAAGAAATTCAAGCAAAGGGTAAAAAAGTAGCGATGGTCGGAGACGGTGTGAATGATGCACCAGCACTAGTTACGGCAGATATTGGAATTGCGATTGGAACGGGTACAGAAGTAGCCATTGAGGCAGCTGATGTAACCATTCTTGGGGGAGAGTTATTGCTCATACCGAAAGCGATCCGTATTAGCCATGCAACGATTCGGAATATTCGTCAAAATTTATTCTGGGCTTTTGGATACAACACAGCAGGAATACCTGTTGCAGCCTTAGGACTACTTGCCCCTTGGATTGCAGGAGCTGCAATGGCATTAAGTTCAGTGAGTGTTGTGACGAATTCACTTCGCCTAAAGCGAGTAAAACTTTAAGTGGGTCACTGTATCCCCATTGTAAGGAGGTGAAAAGATCATGGAAAAAACGTTAAATGTGCAAGGTATGACTTGCGGTCACTGCAAAATGGCTGTTGAAGGTGCATTAAAGAATTTAGATGGCGTATCAACAGCTGAAGTAGATTTAGAAGCTGGTAAAGTAAGTGTTACTTTTAATGAATCAAAAGTAAATGTAGAGGCCATGAAAGAAGCGATTGAAGATCAAGGCTATGATGTTGAAGCCTAAATATAGAATAAAAAGCTAGTTTTTTGTCAAAACTGAGCTTTTCTATAAATGATATCCTAGCTTTAGCTTAATCCACACCCGGCATGTCATTAGCTGCCGGGTGATTATATTATTAAGTTATTCAAGCTACCTTCACAAATTTTAGTATGAGTTTCTTGGCAAGACAATTTTGTACAGACTGGTTAAGGAATAGGCCACTCACTAAATTATACAACTGCGAAGAGATTATAAAAAATAAGTTAATGAATTGACATTTTACCCGTAGGGGTATATTATAAGATTTGTAAGAGAGATTCACAGACAAAATTAATACGGATCTTTATAGGAATAAAGCAAAAGTCGTTATAAAGAAACGACTATTTTATTACTGGTTTATATACCTATACAGGTATGTGTAATGTTTACATTATGATCACGGGTACTGCAGTTTAGTATAAGACTATGTAAAGGAGCGAAATATTATGGCAAAAAGAATTTTAGTAGTTGGTGGAGTCGCTGGCGGCGCATCTGCAGCTGCAAGATTACGTAGAATGGATGAAAGTGCAGAAATATTAATGTTTGATAAAAGTCCACACGTATCTTTTTCTAACTGTTCATTACCATACCATTTAAGTGGAGTTGTTGAAAATAGCGAATCACTAGTATTAATGACCCCGGAAATGTTAAAGACCCGCTACAATATTGAGGCTAGAGTTAATAGTGAAGTAATCCATATTAACCGAGAAGAAAAAACGATCACGGTTAAGGATTTAGCGACAAATAACACCTACGAAGAGGCTTATGATAAATTAATCCTATCTCCAGGTGCAGCACCTATACGTCCTAATAAGCTTGAAGGTATAAATAATTCGAATGTATTCACGGTGCGAAATGTAGTGGATATTCAACAGTTAAATAGTTATATAAAAGAAAAGAATATCAAAGATGTTGCCGTAATTGGTGGAGGATTTATCGGTATTGAAGTAGCAGAAAACCTTCGTTTAGCTGACTACAACGTATCCTTAGTAGAATTTGCTAATCAAATTTTGACACCGTACGACTACGACATGGCACAAATCCTTCACAAGGAAATGGTAGACAATGGTGTAAATCTAATTGTGAACGATGGTTTAGCCAAAATCAGTGAAAATTTTATCGAAACACAATCTGGTGAAAAGATCCCAGCGCAAGCCGTTGTTTTAGCAATAGGTGTAAGACCTGAAACGAAACTAGCTGAAGAAAACGGTCTGGAAATTGGTGAAACTGGAGCTATAAAAGTTAATCGGAATTATTTAACAAATGACCCAGATATTTATGCCATTGGGGATGCCATTGAAGTATATCATCGCTTATTGCATAAACCAACACGTCTAGCTTTAGCAGGCCCTGCCCAAAAACAAGCAAGAGCGGTAGCAGATCATATCTATGGTATACCAAGCCGTAACTTAGGTGTGATTGGGTCATCTTCCATTCATCTATTTGACTTAAATGCGGCATCAACAGGGTTAAACGCAAGAACAGCTGAAGCTGCAGGTTTTAGTTATGATTCTGTTTATATTATGCCTGCCGATAAAGTAGGATTAATGCCAAATAGTAATGTCATGCATTTCAAATTAGTGTATGAAACACCAACAGGTAGAATATTAGGTGCACAGGCAATTGGCAAGGGGAATGTCGATAAACGTATCGATGTGATCGCTACGATGATTACAATGAATGGGACATTAGAAGACCTGAAAGACTTAGAATTAACCTATTCTCCAATGATGGGGACAGCGAAGGATGTTGTCAATCATGCAGCATTAGTAGCCTTAAACCAATTAGACGGAAGATATAGCGAGGTAAAAGTTTCTGAGGTTCGCGAATTAGTTGAGAATCATGCCTTTATTATCGATGCTCGCGAAAAGAATGAATATGAAGCAGGACATTTAAAGACAGCTATTAATATTCCTTTAAGTGAATTCAGAAATCGCTTGGATGAAATACCAAAAGATAAACCAGTATATATCCATTGTCGCTCTGGGCAACGAAGCTATAACATGGTGATGGCTCTGAAAAACTTAGGTTATACGAATGTATTTAATATTTCTGGATCTTACTTAGGTATTAATCTATATGAATACTTCAATGATTTAGTAACAGGAAGAGAGAAAATCGTTACCGAATATAATTTTAAATAGTGAATCAGAAAATCATTTCTTATTGATCATAGGTGGTGGATATGAGTACCTATTTTATTATAATTGTTGTCACAGTTTTTTGTATTTTGTTATATAGAAGGTATTTCCCTGTGTTGAGTATTCCATGTAAAAAAGTCGATGATGAAAAAGTACGCACTGTCGTTCTAGATATTAGGGACTATAATATAGATGTCAATCATGATCAAAGTGATATGCATATACCGTATGCTTATTTGAAAAGGTTCATTCAAGAGATTCCACGCCAGAAATTACATGTAATTGCTTATGATCGTCTAGAACTAAATCTAGGGTTAAGATATTTAAAAAGCAGGGGATACCAAGTAGCTAGTTATCAAATAAATAATTGTCCGTGTAGAGATAAGGAGTGAGAATTAATGGACTATGATAAAGCAGTTGTCAATCGACTAAAACGAATTGAAGGCCAGATTAAAGGTGTTTTAAGTATGATTGAGCAGAATCAAGATTGTAAAGATGTCATTACTCAGTTATCTGCTTCACGAAATGCAATTGACCGCACTATTGGTTTGATAGTTAGTATGAATTTAGAACAATGTGTTCGGATAAATATCGAAAATGGTGAAAGCGCAAAACAAGTAGTTCAAGAAGCTGTAGATTTGTTAGTTAAAAGTAGATAAGTTCATTAATTCAAGCATCAAAAGGAAGCGTTGATGAACTTCTCTTTATTAATGGGAATACCCGTGCTGGTATAAAAACGATTGTTTGGAGGGATTAATAAATGAAAGAAATTACTGCAAAAGAATTAGAGCAACATTTAATAGCAGGTGAAAAACTTAATATTATTGACGTTAGAGAAGAAGAGGAAGTATCTGTAGGTAAAATCCCTGGAGCGAAGCATATTCCATTGGGGCAAATTCCGGATCACTTGGACGAATTAGATAAAAATGAACATTACTACATTGTATGTCGTTCAGGAGGAAGAAGTGGTCAAGCATGTGAATTCCTTATTCAAAATGGTTATAACGTAACGAATATGGCGGGCGGCATGCTGGATTGGAAAGGAGAAATAGAGTAAATTGCTCTTTACTTATAAAAAATTTAAAAATAGGAGTAATAAAAATGGGAATCGTTGAGTGGATTCTGTTAATAATAATTGTCGTATTTTTCGCTAGTCGTTTTATGCCAGTTAAAGGCATCAACAATATAAGTGTTCAAGAGACTAAAAATAAATTTAAGGATAATAATGTCCAATTCATTGATGTTCGCACGCCTGGTGAATATAAGGCGAATCACCGCAATCCTTTTAAAAATATTCCGCTTTCTAATATAGCTAGTAAAATAGATAAGCTCGATAAGGAAAAAGAAGTTGTTGTCATTTGTCAAAGTGGAATGAGAAGTGCAAGAGCGGCAAAAATCCTTAAGAAACATGGCTTTCAAAAGATTTACAATGTAAAAGGCGGTATGAGTGCTTGGGTCTAGGAAGGGAATACACGTTATGGCAAAACAAATAAAAGCTATAAATGGGGTATGGATTTTTGGATTTGACCCGGTACGAATGTTAGAGGTGCTGAATACTAGGGTAAATTAGATTAAAAGATTATTGTTGTATTCATATGCGTTAAGGTGAATTCTAAAATAAACAAATATAATGGAGGTTCTATGATGGAGAAAAATATTACAGTTTACACAACAACTCAGTGTCCTTATTGTACAATGCTTAAAGGCTTTTTATCTCAAAACAATATCCCTTTTAAGGAAGTAAACGTTGAGAAAGATCCAATTATGATGCAAAAGATAGTTAAACAAACGGGACAAATGGGCGTTCCTCAAACAGAAATTAATGGCAAGTGGGTTATTGGTTTTGACCCGGAGAAAATCATGGATGCTCTTAAACAGTAAACTTGAGGAGATAAATGTAAAGATACTTTCTTCATGGAGCTGAGAATTTCCCACTTTAAGCTCTTCTATGTGGTGAGAGGTTTATTTTAGTTATTTTTAGGGGGCGAATCTGATGGCAGATGTTAACCAGAGCTTAAAGATTGTTTGGAATGGAAATACAAAAGGAAATGGAAGTATAAAAGCGAATAATATTGAAACAAGGATTGCAATTTCTCAATCTTCTGGAGGTAGTGGGGAAGGGACGAGTCCTAAAGAATTACTTGTAAGTTCTGCGGCAGCCTGTTATACAATGACTCTTGTTGCTATCCTTGAATCAAGAAATTTACCTGTCGTTCAATTGTCAATGGATTCAGAAGTAACCAATTCTAAAGAAGAAGAACTCAAAATTGTACATCATCCTCGAATTACATTGTCTACTGATGCAACAGAAGAGCAAATTCAATTAGCTAATCGAGCATTTATGAGTGCTGACAAGGGTTGCGCAATCGGAAAAATGTTAAAGAAAGCAGATGTTCAAATTGATATTGCAGGCGAAGTATCTTTACAATCTGGGGAAGAAATTTAGTAATTAATTCTGTTAAAGTCGTTCTATAAGAGGGCTGGTTGAGGAATCCTTCATTTCTCACTAAAACTATAACAAGAAATAGTGGGTAAAATCGTCCGATGATGACTTTACCCACTAATTTTGTATGTTTTTATATAAAGTTAGTTATTTTGTTGTAGGAAGTCCTCAGTCGAATTTACCTTGGCGTACATACCGTTAAGTGCACTAACAAACGCAGTATGGACCTGTTCTGCAGGTACAACCTTACCTTGATAAGCTAGATCTCTAGTTGCGCAGGCATCTTCAATTAGTGTCGTTTCAAAACCTAGATCAACTGCAGCTCGAACGGTTGCATCAATACACATATGCGTCATCATACCGACAACCACTACTTTGGTTACACCATTTTCTCTTAATTTGCTTTCTAAATCAGTCTTCAAAAAGCTATTAGGGAAATTTTTCACGATAATGTTTTCATCTTCTAATGGTAGAACAGTTTCATGGATTTCGGCTCCCTCTGTATCTGGAAGAAAGAAGCCTAATTCTGGACTACTAGCGATATGCTGAACATGGAAAATATTATCTTTGTTATTTTCTCTAAACCAAGCAAGAACTTTAGCAGCATTAGCAGCTGCTTTATCGGGATTGCTTAACTCCATCTTTCCATTTAGAAAGTAGTCATTCTGTATATCAACAATGATTAAAGCTGTACTCATTTTATTCACCTCGTAAAAATATTTACTACAATATAATCATAAATAATATCTTGACTATTATCGATACTTTGCTGAAACACTTTTAGCTTAAATCATTTCATCGTGAAAGGAATTTATTATGGAACTCGATCACATAGATTTTCAAATACTTCGGATACTGTCGGAAAATTCACGTATTCAATGGAAAGACTTAGGTGAACAAATTCATATGACGGGACAAGCAGTGGGTAATCGTATTAAAAAGCTTGAGGAAAGTGGCGTAATCAAAGCTTACTCGCTATGTATCGACGAGATGAAAGTAGGCTTAACCTTTACAGCGTTTGTCATTATCTATATGAAAACAGCAAACCATGACTCGTTTATACGTTTTGTTCATGATCGAAATGACGTCATAGAAGTTCACCGAGTATCGGGAGAAGGGTGTTACCATTTAAAAATAAAAGTTAAATCCCAAGATCGACTAAATCTGTTTCTACATAAGCTGCTGGATTATGGTAATTACAGTATCCATTTATCTTTACAAGAGATTAAGCAAATGAATCCATTGACTGCCACATGACAATACAGCAAGATCAAAAAAGGGTAGAATACCTCAGTATTTGAGATACTCTACCCTTTTTTTGTAGTTTAAATATCTTGATTATACTCTCCCCACTGGCACATTTCTTGGATGATTGGCCAGAGGGATTTTCCCTTTTTAGTAAGGCTATATTCGACTTTTGGAGGAATTTGTGGATATTCCTCACGATGAACTAGACCATCCTCTTGGAGTTCTTTTAATGTAGTACTAAGCGTTTTATAGGTTATTTTCCCTAACATTCGCTGAAGCTCATTATAGCGCACTGTACCGTTTTTGGATAATTGATAAATAATAAGCAGCTTCCATTTACCACTGATAATGGAAAGTGTATAGCCAAAGAAAGGTTCTTGGTTATCGGAAAACTCCTCATTCCTATCGTTAACCTCCAATTTTTTCATACCAACACTATCCTCCTAGATAGTATGCGTCTTAAAAGTGCATACTTGTTCGTTGATCTATACCAACTATATAATGCATCTATGATTAAGTAAAGACTGGTTGAAGTAACATTCACACTATCCATATAGATAGTATATATCTAAAAAGTGCATACTTGTTCATTGGATTATATGATCTATATAATATATTAGAATCCCAAGTAATGGGCTATAAATTTTTACTTTGGAATTAACTTTTTAAAAAGGCGCATTAAAAACGAACGAAATAGATTAGGAGGCAACAAAATATGTTATCACAACAATATCAAGACAATATAGACACACTACTGCAAAAAATTGAAGAAGCCGATGCGATTGTTATTGGCGGTGCTGCTGGTATGTCTGCGGCTGGAGGGTATAACTGGTATCGGGATGATGAAAACTTCCGGAAATATTTCGGTGCATTTGCTGAAAAGTATGGAATTGACAGCATATTTGGAGGCTTTTACTATAAATTCCGCACAGAGGAAGAACGGTGGGCTTATCTAGCAACGTTGATCAACTTTGTAGCGGAAGTCCCGATCGGCCAACCCTATAAAGACTTATATGAAATTGTTAAGAATAAAAACTACTATATTCTTACGACAAATCAGGATACCCAATTTTTACAAGTGTTCCCGGAGGAAAAAGTTAGTGCCATTCAAGGTAACTGGACATATTTGCAATGTAGTAGTCCTTGTCATGATGGTATTTATCCCTATGCGGACAAGGCAAAAGAACTGTGTAACCACATCGAGGGAACAAAAACTCCATCTATCATGGTTCCGACATGCCCAGAGTGTGGCGGTCCGATGGAACTGTGGGTGCGCTCCTTTGTATTTTTAGAAGGGGCCAAATATCACGATGAGCATAAAAAATATCGTAAATTTCTTTTGGATAATCGTCATAAGAAGGTTCTCTTTTTGGAGTTAGGTGTCGGTCTAATGACGCCGATGTTCATTAAAGAGCCTTTCTGGAACATGACGTTCACTTGGCCTGATGCATACTACATTACAATCAATCCAAATCCAGAGCATAACATACTGCCAGGGGAACTGAAGGATAAGGGACTGGCCCTAGATGAAGATATAGCTCAAGTCATGCGAGATGTTGTGGCTAAACAGAAAAAAGCAAAAAAGCAAGATGCGGTTTGATCATTCCGGTAAATGGGTGATGTCGTTTTGAATTCAGAATCTGATAAGGATGGCGAATGATATGGAAGAGAAACTGAATAAGATTTTAACAAAAATAGAAGAGGCGGACAGTGTTTTAATTGGCGCTAGTAATGGCCTTTCCATTTCGGAAGGGATTCATATTTTTGCGGAAAATGCAGATTTTCTAGAGAACTTTGGGGATTTCCGTAAAAAGTATGGTTTTCGTAGCATTATACAAGGTTGTTTTTACCCATTTCCTACCGAGGAAGAAAAGTGGGCATTCTTCAGCAGAATGTATAACTACTTTTTATACAATGAGGAAGCCAGTCCAGTTATGAAAAACCTGTATGAACTGGTGAAAGATAAAAACTTCTTTGTCGTTACCTCTAATATAGATGATCATTTTAGACAAGCTGGGTTTCCGCGGGATCGTCTCTTTGAAATAGAAGGAAATTGTCGGAATCTGCAATGTACGATCGGATGCCATGATCAAATTTATCCAGGTGATGAAATATTGAGTGAAATGGCTGAAAAACAAGAGAATGGAAAAGTCCCTGCTGATCGTATTCCAACGTGCCCAGAATGTGGTGGGCCAATGCAAGTCCATCTTGAGGTCGATCGGAATTTTCTAAAAGGCGAGGCTTGGCAAAAAAGTTTACAAGCGTATCAGGATTTTATCGGAAGCGCCCATGGCAAAAAGATAGTACTGCTGGAATTAGGTGTAGGTGCAAGAAACCAGTTAATTAAAGCTCCGCTTATGAATCTAACCCATCAAGAAGAACATGCAACCTACATTACCTTTAACAGAGGTAGTGAGCTTTATATACCGGAAGCTATTGCTACTAAATCCATTGGGGTCGACGGTAATCTTGCGGAAGTGTTACAGCAATTGGCGCAAGAGAAATAAGTTGTTTTTTGAAATACAGAGGAGGAAATGAATGATGTTTCTAGCGAATGTACTGGATGATCCAGCCTGCCAACCAATCAAGAAATCTTATGAATATTGGTATACATTCATGGAAAAAGACGTAGAGTTTTGGCTACCTGATAGTGTATGGCATACAAAAACTCACTCTGCTCGTGTGCTGTTACTAGCACTTCTCATCGGACATCAAAAGAACGTAAATGACGAGGAAAAATACGCATTGGCAATGGCTGCTGTTTTCCATGATTCAAGGCGCCTTGATGATGGGATTGATCAAGGACATGGCTGTCGCGCAGCAGAGTATTATAAAGAATATTGCCGTGAACACGATTTACCATACAATGAGCAAACCTTTTACATCACCGCTTACCATGACCAAGATGATTCCCTTGGCTTGTCCGAGATTAAAAAGTCGCCGGGTTTAAATGAACGGGCCATACTGCTGTATCAGATTTTCAAGGATGCCGACGCATTGGATCGATTCCGCTTAGGTTCCGATGGTTTGGATGTCAGGTTTCTGCGGACGGAAGAAGCACATCAACTTGTTGACTTTGCTAAAGAACTTTTACGTAAAAGTAGCGAAAATTATGAATGAAATCTCTGATGCAAGCAGATCCGACTGTAGGAGATGTACAGTGAAAAAGTAAGTCAGTAAAATGTAAATGAATCTGAAAGGAAGAGCGGTATGACAAAACACAAATCGACTAAGGCTCTTTCTAAAGAAGAAAGACATTACTCGAGAAGTATTCAAAAAAAGAAATAGAAATGCTCTTAACTCATTTTAAGAGGGTAAAATCACATCAATGTTTGTGAATTGAAAGGCTTTTATTTTTTGCTTAACTTAGAATGAGGAAGTTAGATGGGATACGAATAATACTTCAAATTTTGATCACCTGCAAATAGGTTTTCTTAAGCCGTTGTTATATATTGCCCAAATTAGTTATAATAAGGGTTCATACAGAATTATTAAAGGGGTCTAAATTAGTGTACTTAACAATTGAGGAAACAGCTGAATATTTATCAGTGTCTATTTCATATGTTCATAAATTAATAATGCAAGGGAAAGTACGAACTTTGCATGATGCTAACGGTAATGTATTGGTATATAAGGAACAGTTCAATACTCATTTTGAACAGCTTGAGAAATATAAAAAGTTTGTGGAAGAATTGAACAGTGAACCGATTCCAGAAGATATAGATATAAAAGATGAAGATTAAGATACTATAAAGAGATAGTTAATGGGGCTGCTGCTCATAAGATTGTGTACACTTTTGAGCAGCTTCTTTGTGTTTCTAGCTTAGGAATAATAGAAAGCCATATGCACTATCTAAAAAAACAACCTCGAAACAATACTCATATGCTAAGAAGTGCATAAAAAAGCCTCCTGTATAAAAGAAGAACAACCAAAGCTTTTTTAATTGAACTCGACATAATTTGGAAATTCGCTTTTGGTTGGCAATCCTTAGATATCTAGTTTAAATTTGGTCTTATTCGCACACCATTAGTTTCTAATGTTAACAGGTTTATTTGAGCTTTCGCTTGAAAGAAGAAAAAATGCCTCAACAAAAACGACCTAACTGAATTTTTAGTTCGTTTTTATGCCTATATTTCGTCAGAAACATAAAAGTTTGTTCATTAGAAAACGAGTTCTATTCCATCAGCAAGAATTCAATTTTGGAACTTAATATGTGGTTTATCAAGTCCCGTCCTAGGGAGTAAAGGGAACCAACGGGCCGTGAGACACTTTGTCATGTCCCATTCGTGTCAAAAAAGAGAACCAACGGGCCATGAGATGCTTTATCATGTCCCGTTCGTGTCAAAAAAGGGAACCAACGGGCCATGAGAAGCTTTATCATGTCCCGTTCGTGTCAAAAAAGAGAACCAACGGGCCATGAGACGCTTTCTCATGTCCCATTCGTGGAAAGAAGAGCACCAACGGGCCATGAGACACGGACTTTTTCAGTGCCCTCGAAAAGTCATCTCAAATTTTTATTCTTGAATCTAAATGTTGGGACATCGTTTTTTTAGTTCGCTGATAAACTTGCTTTTATCTCTTGGTGAAACTTTTATACTGCCCATGAATGTTGTATTATTGAAAATTTCAATCGCATCTCTTGATGACAATATTCTGTGCCCTGTAAAAATGGCGGTTGTAGGTAATACTTTTGTTATATGCTCGTATGGGATTCGACTTCTAAATGGACCGCCTTTTATGTATAAATAATCTTGATAGAATATATATTTAACTGAAAAACTAGTCCATAACAGAAAACTGATCACAATAAGAAATATTGTGGTCAGTATTAGAAACGCTGCTAATTCATTTCGAACTTCTTCAATGAATAAAGGAAAAAAAGACCCAACAGCGATAATGAATACGACTATCAACATAAAATTAATAAAAAACGTATCTATTTTTGAGCGAAAAACCATCGGATCACTATACCTCCTTTATCATGATAATACGAGTTATTGATTATAAAGGTTTCATACGTCATTTTTCTATCGTTTCTGAACTAGCATAATAGATTGCATCAATTCAGCCTAGTCAACGTTATTATAAAATATATATTGAAGGAAAAAGTGGCTTCAATAAAGAAATGACAGAAATAGAGAATGATATTCAAGTAGAGGGAGGAGAAATTGTGAATCCCAGTGAAGTAATTTACTTTCTTCTCATTGGTGTTGCAATATTGGTTGCAATTTTGTTTGTTAGTTTTATTTTTCGAGGACGGAAAAAATGGGCGATTGTGATAACAACTGTGCTTGTGATTGGGTTTGTTGGATACTATTTATATTACCCATCATTAAAAGTAAAGACGCATACGGAGCGATACGAACAGGTCACGGACTACTTGGCAAAAAAATATCCAAATAAGAAATTTACCATCTCTCCAAAACATTACGAAGAAGGATATACGGTCGGTGAGTTTATGGTTAATGATATTAAAATACCACAGATGGGCGTGACTTTATCCGTTGATAAGGAAGGACAAGTAACGCAAACAAGTACTTGGTCAACTCAAGACTATCCAACACAGCAAGAGTTATGGCGAGAAATTCCATTTTCTTACGGTGGAACCTACACATTAGATAAAGAACTTGCGGAAATCACCAAACTAGATGAATGGATAAATGGTGAATTAACAGCATTTGCGTTGACGATTGATAATTTGCCTGCGATTGCTTTATTTAATTATTCCAATGCAGGTTATGGGTTATTAGAACTTCAACAAGGTGAACAGGAAGAGGTCGTTTCAATAGAAATGGAAGGCTATCTTTTTATTTATATTGATGATCGCTATCAAGGGGATAAGGTTACGGTTGATTTAAAAAATGGCGAGGAATACACTGCAAATGTCGATGAGAACAAAGGTCGATTAATTGTTCGAAAATTATAGGTGAATATTTCTCCCCAAAAAATGAAGAATTAAGGATCAGTCATATCATGCTGAAAAATTTACTTTCATGATAGACTGATCCTTAATTTTAATGCGTTATGGTGCCTTAGGTCATCTAAAATACAAGGGATAGACTAGGCAATCTTCTAATCAGAAGCAAATGAAAAGAAAGTAAAAATCAATCTCAATCCTCTGTAGGTCGTTTGGAGGATTTATTTGTTAGGAGAAAGTTGTTAAGTTGAGTAGTGAATGTTGTTGGATTTGGGAGGTAACGCAGTGAATGATGATTTTATTGTAATGGCTAAAAGGGGCAGAATGGTCATGTTTGCTATCTTTAGTCTCGTTTTTGTTGCGGCGGGTATTTTGATTTTATTGACTCCGTTTAAAGAAACAATGTGGCCTGCGGTAGTAGGTATTCTTGCAATCATAGTATTTGGGTTTTGTTTTCTTTATTATGTTATTGTACTCATCAAAAGTGAGCCAGCTGTAATTGTTACAAAAGAAGGAATCGTAGACCAGTCCAGTTATATTAAGGCAGGCCTTGTATGCTGGGAGGAAATTGAAGCAATTGAATTCTTGAACTTTTCGGGTCAGACTTATCTGGGTATTTTTACATTTGACCGTGAACTAATCATTAACCGATCAAATGGTATGAAGAAATTGTTTAATATATTAAATAAAGGATTATTGCCATCACAGGTTAATATACCAGTCAATAACTTAGCTTGTTCTGCGGAGGACCTTGTGTATGCCATTGGTCAACGTTGGGAAGCAGCAATGAAAAAGGAATCTTAACCTGGAAATTGGTTGTACAGATAGAATAATATCTACTATTCACCAGTCTATTAACATAGTCAAAGGAAATTCTTGGATGCCATCGAATTAAGTGACTACGGTAGCTATCTCATTTAAGTTGACAATGTGATGATTATAATAGGGGGCATGAGCAATGAATGTTGTTGAAGAATCAAGGCGATTGGCCATTAGAGTGCCAGAGCTTCGTATGAAGGAATTAACGTCAAAATTGACAGCTATGGAACAGCAGGAATTGGATTCAATGGTAGAAATGAAGTTTAAAGCATATCCAGAAGTGACAAAACAACAATATGCTGAAAATGTCAGATTGACGGCTATTAGAAACCTTACATTCAAAGATGTTACACCGAAAGCAACACTCTTTCAGAAATTGCGCAAGAAGGAGAATTTGAAAGAATACGAGATAGAGCTATCGAATGAAAAAGATGTAGCCGAATACGATTTACACTTTACATTCGCATTAGAACTTCGCCAACTAATGGAAGACGTCGGGCTAGGGCTTGATTGGCCCAAAATGCTGCCTGTAGATTTTGCTATGTACTATACAGATAAAATGGACGAGGATGAAAAAAGGTGGTTTTTATCGTTTCCAGATCCCGCTTGGTGTTCCGCGAAACTAGATGAAGCAAAAAATCTTCAGGAAAAAGCAGGGGCCTACGGTGAGAATATGCAACAATTAATCCAGTGGCTTCATAAACATTGGGAAGCCGGATACAAGATTTATGCAGATATTGACCCTGATGACGATGATTGGGATTGATGGGGTGGAAAGACATTGTTCTTAAGCAAGTACTACAAAGCAATCCGAAAAATAGAGAAGAAAGAGACTTTCCAGAAGTGAAACTGATTAACTGGAAGGTCTTTTTAGTTTTATGTTTTATGATGATCAATAAAATATTTAACAGGAATCGACTATCTGATTTAAAAATGCGGTTAAATGAGTCATTTAATGTTATAGTTGAAAAGTATATTTTACAAGTGAGTAGGTGATCTGCATGATTGAAGTAAAAACATCTTCAATAAGTGAAGGAGAATTTAACAGAGGGGTATTTGCTACCTGCGATATAAAAAAGGGAACGTTGATACATGAAGCTCCTGTTATTGCATATCCAAACGAGCAACATCCGTACATTGAGCAAACGCTACTGGCTGATTATGCATTTGAATATGGGGTGAATCATACCGCCATCCTTCTTGGTTATGGGATGTTGTTCAACCATTCGTATGAGCCTAATGCAACGTATGAGATTAGTTTTGAAAAACATACTTTCGACTTCTATGCTTATACAGATATAAAAGCCGGCGAAGAAATTTTGATCAATTATAATGGTGACGTGGATGACAAAGAGCAGCTATGGTTTCATCAGAATTAAATAATACTACTTGCAAAATTCACGTTAGATAAGGCATCCTTCAGGGTGCTTTTTTTTATATTGTACCAAGAGCTACTAAGTCCCTTAATGATGGGAGGGCGGTTAGGTGAAATTATTTTTTAGAATATTCAACCGGCTTATGGGTCTATAAGAACCGAACTACACCATAAGAATATAATAATTAAAATCTATATAAGTTGGAATGGATAGCGAATGAATAGTCATTATAAAGAAATAATTGGATCTCTTCTATCGGTGATCGGAACTATACAAGCAGCAATTGGCAATACTCCTCAGTTTCAATTGAACGAAAATGAAACCTATCTCCTAAGATTGACTGGGAATACGCTGCAAGCATTAGGTAGTGCATTGTCTGCTGACGGACAAGGTACAGTTTCTTTTGAAAAAATTGGCGATGAAATTCAAGCAACAGGTAACTCAACCGTCATTACAGGAATGTTGCTAAATGGTATTTTTGAGGACGAAGAAACGGAACAAAGGCTTAATATTGCGGGAAGTTGGATACAGGCTTTAGGAAGTTTTGTTGGCCTTACTGATGAATTTTTTGATAGCACAGAAGATGGCAGATTAGAGAATATTACTGGAAACTTGTTGCAAGGTGTTGGAAACTCCTTGCAGGCAATAGGTGGAATTCAAGCATTGCATGACAAAGGTTCGGAACAGTATCAGATTGGAGTAGCGGGAAGTTGGATTCAAGCTGCAGGTTCTGTAATCTCTCTCATTGGACAAATCCAAGAGGAATCAGAGGAAATACGCCGTAATATTAATGAATAAATTCTAATGTACCTTTTTTAGTAACTTTGTCGGCCTGTCCTCAACAATATTCTGCACAGTACATTGACAGTTATCATTGAATTCCTTGAAGCAAATTGATATATTAAATTATAAATACGAAATCAATGATGTGATCAAGTAAATAAGGATTGTGAAACAGAAAATATAGCCATGGCTGAAAGCTATATCACCCCTACTTATTGAACCCTGTCACGGAGATGTTAGAAAAAACTAACCGAGTCGTTTCGTTACAAACGTCTAGAGGACTTATTATTTATTTAAGTCGAACTAAGGTGGTACCACGTCTATTAGCGTAAAGACGTCCTTATTTAAGGACTTTTTATGCTTTTTTTATTTTAAAAAGTTGTTTCACTTTCTCAGGAGGAAAAGACGATGTCACAAAAAACAAACGATTTTACAAAATGGTATATTGATACAATTCAAAAAGCTGATTTAATGGATTACACTCCAGTTCGTGGTTGTATCGCATTTAAGCCAGATGGGTATGAATTATGGGAACATATTCAAGCAGAGATGGATAAACGTTTTAAAGAAACCGGCCATCGCAATGCATATTTCCCAATGTTAATTCCAGAAACCTTCTTTCAAAAGGAAAAGGACCATATTGAAGGGTTCTCACCTGAACTTCCTTGGGTAACAGAGGCTGCAGGAGAGAAACTAGAAGAACGTTTAGCATTGCGTCCAACTTCAGAAACAATGATTGGACATTTATATTCAGATTGGATTAAAAGTTATCGGGATCTTCCAGTACTCATTAATCAATGGGCAAATGTATTCCGTTGGGAAAAGAAAACTCTGCCATTCATTCGGACTTCTGAATTTTTGTGGCAGGAAGGACATACAGCTCATGTGGATGAAGATGATGCACGCAAAGAAACGATGCAAATGTTAACGATTTATAAAGAAGTCGTAGAAGGATTACTAGCAATTCCGGTTTATGATGGGAAAAAGACACCATCAGAACGTTTTGCCGGTGCGATTGATACATTCTCCATTGAAGCAATGATGCAAGATGGGAAAGCTGTACAAGCGGGTACTTCCCATTATTTAGGGACAAAATTTGCCGAAGCATTTGATATTAAATATTTAAATAAAGAAAATAAACATACCTATGTACACACAACATCTTGGGGTACTTCTACACGATTAATAGGATCCGTTATTATGGTTCATGGAGATGAACAAGGTTTAGTCCTGCCACCAAAAATTGCGCCAACCCAAGTTGTGTTAGTTCCAGTAGGCCCATGGAAAAAGAATCCTGCCATTATCGAGAAGTTAGATCAAATCTTTGCAGCTTTAAAAGCAAAAGGCATTCGTGTTCGTCTTGATGATTCTGATCAATCACCAGGCTATAAATTTAATCATTGGGAGTTAAAAGGAGTACCTGTCCGTATTGAACTAGGACCACGTGATTTAGAAAATAATCAAGGTTTAATGAAAGCCCGTGATGAAGCGGAAAAGGTATCAGTACCAATAGAATCAATTGTTGAAAGCATTGAAAAAGAACTTGAAACAATGCAAGCTCGTCTATTTGAAAAAGCAAAAGCCTTCCGTGCAGAGAATTCGCACACACATATCGATTCAATGGAACAGTTAAACCAACATTTAGCAGAATCTGAACAAAAAGGAATCATTCCTGGTTGGATATTGTCTGGATGGTGTGGAGAGGATACGTGTGAAGAAAGTATAAAAGAAAAAACAAAATTTACAACACGAAACATTCCATTTAATCCGCCTACGACGAAGCATACATGTCTCCATTGTGGTAAAGAGGCTAAGCATACAGTATGGTTTGCTCGTGCTTACTAATCTAAGTTTATAAATGTACACATAAATGTGCTGCTTTATTGCTAATCTGAAACACATTACGGAACGTAATATTTCAGATATGACAACTGGTATATCAAGTGGAGGCAAATCAGTTGAAATTTAAACATAAGCTATACTTAATAGCTTTTATAGCCAGCTTCTTATTGACAATAATGATTGGTGAAAGCAGAATCTTGGCGAATCAGTCTGGTAATACATCGAGTGTGTTTGATTTTAGTGTTATGCCAGATTCGAAGGAATTCTATACTGAACTTGATGGTGAATGGAACTTTTTTGAAAAAATGTTGTTAACACCTAATGAGGTCAAGGAACAATTAAAGCATGGGATAGGGAGAACGGTCTCCCTTCCTAGCTCCTTCGAAAGACAAACAGGAGAGAACCATTCATTTGGAACATACAGTACAACAGTCAAAATAGCTGATGAATATGTGGGTGAGACATTAGCCATTCATATTCCCTATCAATATAGTGCTTATAAATTATTTGTAGATCAAACGGAGATTGCTAGAAATGGCATAGTGGGGCAAGATGCTGCTTCACATGTTGCTGAAATGGCTCCTAGAACAGGTTATTTTATTGCGCAATCAAATGAAGTGCTACTCACTATGCACGTGTCAAGCTTTGATCATATTCGCGGAGGATTTGAAAACCCTATATATATCGGGGAGGCTTCGGTTGTATCTAAAAAGTTTAATACGAATATGACTAGCACACTCTTTATGAATGGCTGTATATTTATTATTGGTATATTTATGATTTTATTTGCGTGGTATCGCAGACAGGAGCATGTGTTTTTTATTTTTGGCCTGTTTGCTATGCTTATTTCTGTTCGTGCTTTATTTGCTGTTCCATTTTACTATACACTCATATTTTTGAATATGTCTTGGCTTTGGGGGACGCGGTTAGAATATATTTTAACCGAGGCGACTTCTATGTTATATGTCATTTTATTATGGAAATGGCATGAAAAGGAGTTTTCTAAAAAAATAATGTATGGACTTGTTGCCATACATTTAGCACTTATGTTTACAACTTTATTCACGCAACCTGTGTTTTTTCAATCGCTCTTTTTTAAGGTGTATTATTTAACTATCCCTACATTTTTCTATTTAATGTATGTAATTTACAAGAGCGTTCGCAATAATAACAGAACTGCAAAAATAAATGTCATCGGAATGATTCTAATATTTTTTGCATTTTTTAATGATTTTGCGATCGGAAACAATTGGTATCAAGGATCAACATTAATGTTACCAGCAGTTGCCGTTTATGTTATGATCCATGTCATCCTAATGAGTAAAAATTTTGCCGATTCTGTTCAAAAAACAGAGCAACAAAATGAGCAACTATTAGCTTTAAACGCTTCGAATGAAGAGCTAGCGATTCAACTACAAAAAGAGATGAAGAAAAAGGATGATTTTCTAGCAAATACATCCCATGAAATTCGAAATCCGTTACATGGCATTATTAATATTACTCAGTCTATTTTGCGAAACAGATCCCATCAGTTGGATGAAAAAACAGAGAAAGATTTGAAGCTTCAATTAACAATTGGTCATCATATGTCATGGACTTTGGAAGATTTATTAGACATTACCCGCTTGAAGGAACATCGGATTCAGCTTCATAGAGAGAGTCTTTACATACAGTCTATCTCTGCAGGCGTTGTTGATATGCTTAAAGTTTTAATTGAAAATAAAAATATTGAAATGGAAGTCAGAATCCCAAGCGACTTTCCGTGTGTTTCAGCGGATAAAAATCGGCTAATTCAAATTTTGTTTAACCTTCTACATAATGCTGTTAAATATACGCATGAAGGCATTGTTATAATCGATGGCGACATAAAAGAAGGGATGGCCCATATTCATATTACGGATACGGGCATAGGGATGGATGAAAAAACGTTACGAACAATTTTCGAGCCATATGAACAAGGGGACTCGAGTATTACGGCAATTGGTGGCGGTCTTGGTCTAGGGCTAAGCATTTGCCAACAGTTAGTGGAAATGCATGGTGGAATCATTAGAGCGAGCTCCGTTTTAGGGGAGGGTTCGGTTTTTACTTTTACCTTACCACTAGCAGAAAAATCTTTTGAAAAGCAAACAGCAGCACCAACATCTTCATTTATAGATATAAGTGAACTTCCAATTAAAGAAACTCCATTTGTCATGCATAATGCGATGATTAAGGCATTTACAAAAAACAGCGCAACATCATATAAAACGAGAATTTTGGCAGTTGATGATGATCCAGTGAATTTGCAAGTGTTGACTAAAATACTTTCTGAAAACCAATATGAGGTAGAAGTCGTTTCAAGTGGAAAAGAAGCATTAAAAAAACTTGAATGGAAGGAATGGGATTTAATTATTTCAGATGTTATGATGCCTAAAATGTCTGGCTATGATTTAACCCGTTCCATTCGGGAAAAATTTTCCATCTCTGAACTACCAATTCTTCTTTTGACAGCACGAAGTAACCCAGAGGATATATATACTGGATTTTTAGCAGGTGCAAATGATTATGTTACAAAACCAGTCGATGCTGTAGAACTAAATGTTCGCGTGCAATCTTTAACAAACTTAAAGGCATCCATTAATGAACGGTTAAGTATGGAAGCTGCATGGCTTCAAGCACAAATTCGTCCGCACTTTGTGTTAAATACGTTAAATGCTATCGTTTCATTGAGTGAGATCGATACGTCTAGAATGGCTCGCCTAATTGAAAAGTTTGCACAGTATTTACAAAGTAGCTTCTATCTAAAAAATATAGACAAAGTCGTGCCTCTCGAAACTGAACTTGATTTACTAGAATCCTATTTATATATCGAAAAGGAACGCTTTGGGAATCGGCTACATATAAAATGGGAAATAGATGAAGTTAAAGATGTAATGATCCCACCTTTATCGATTCAAACATTAGTAGAAAACGCGGTCAATCACGGAGTGTTGAAAAAAGTCGCTGGAGGTTTAATAACAATACGAATTAGTAAAGAAAATGACTATACGGAAATTTCCGTTATCGATGATGGTGTGGGAATGGATGAAGAAAAAGTCCAAGAAATTTTCACGCTTCAATCTGATCGAAAAAAGGGCATTGGAATTATCAATACCGAACAGCGTTTAAAGCGACTGTATGGGAAAGGTTTACAGGTTAAAAGTGCACCTGGAGTTGGAACAACTATTGCATTTACTGTACCAACTAACTGATAATGGCGGACAATTGAACCTAGAAGTTGGTTGTGCATTAGCGCCTGAATTCTTTAAAAGTAAATTTTTTTCAAAATTAGAGGGGCTGTCCAAAGGTGGAAGATCACTTCCCATTTGGCTTCCCCTATTTTAGTTGATTAAAACGTGGTTGATTTATCATGGGTTAAAAACATTTGTCTCAGCCTCCGGGCAGAAGTCTCCTTCCTCAACATCTGAAAGATGTAGGTGAGAGATGAATTCTTGCTCTTATATTTTTTAACAGAATAGTCCTCTGTAAAATCTTTTGTACACGCGCTTAGTAAGATGAATATTAAAACAAAAAACAATAAGGTTATCTTTTTCATTCTACTTTCCCTTCTCTGCTGTTCAGTGTTGTTGGGTTACTAATCTAGAAGTACTCCTGTTCACTTTATCGTTTGAGCAACGATAAAGTGAACAGGAGGTCTGTTATTTACCTGAAAGGTCAGAACTCTATAACACTATAATAAGACTGTGCGGTTACAGAATTTATCCTAAACTGCAAAAAAAGGTTTTGCCAAGCAATTCAAAATATATTAAGCCAACACCCAATAGGCGCAAACAATTCGAAGTTATTTTATTGAAAAAGTTCATGTCAATCCCCCTAAAATGCATACTAGCATCTCGGGGGATTCGAATGTATGGATGATTGTTCTGTTAGGCCGAGATTTTTATTGTATATGCATTGCTTTTTTTGCTTGATCCCATGGAACGGTGTAGCCGACTCCTTTGGCAATAAATATCGACGAGGAGGTATATTCGGGATCAGCGTCTTTTTGATAATTGATTCGGGCAATCACTTCTTCTTGGTTATGGCAACGATCATAGCCCCCGTGGCGGAGAGTGAGAACGCCCTTACCGTGTGTGAAAGCAATGAAACTTGCATAATAATTCATGAAGGTTGCAACTGGTACTTTTCCTGTTAATATTGCTTTATCGCCAATTGTTTCCGCTGGAGAAAACGTCCCATACGCTTGCTGAATATCAGACATTACCTTGCCAATATGATCTAAATCTACTTTTATTTTAAAATCATAATACGGTTCGAGCAGAACGTTCTCCGATTGTTCTAATCCTTGCCGAAGGGCGCGGAAGGTTGCCTCACGGAAATCTCCACCATGTGTATGTTTATTATGGGCTCGTCCAGTCAGCAATGTAATTTTAACATCTGTGAGAGGGGAGCCGGTAAGTAAACCGTGGTGATCTCGTTCAAATAAATGATGACGGATTAAATTTTGATGGCCAATAGACAGATCATTGGCATGGCAATGATTTTCAAAGCTAATACCTGTTCCTCTCGGTGAGGGTTCTATTTTTAGGTGTACTTCTGCATAGTGTTTCAAAGGTTCAAAATGACCGTAACCAGTTGCAGTTGTGTTCACTGTTTCCTTGTAAAGAATTTCAGGCTCAGCAAAAGTAACTGTATAATCGAATCGCTCTTTAATGATTCGCGTTAATACTTCTAATTGAATTTTCCCCATGACATGAATGTATATTGCTTGAAATCTTTCATCCCAAATGACCTGTAGGGAAGGATCTTCTGCCTCTAAAATTCTGAAACAGCTTAACATTTCTTTATCATGAATAGCGGTATCAAAAATGACCTTTGATTTTAAAATTGGGATCATATCGTAGGTTGTTTTCTCCATTAAATCCCCGACCCCGTCACCAATCGATGCAGTCGATAGGCCAATAACAGCTGCAATTTCACCAGCTTGAATAAGGTTAGTCGTTTGGAAACTTGCTCCATTATAAATTCTTAGCTGTGTCACTTTTTCAGTTACTTTATTTTCTTCATCACCATAACTGATTTCATCGCGGACACGTAATGTGCCGCTTAATGTCTTAATAAAAGTAACGCGATTTCCGTTTTCATCATAACGAATTTTATACACTCTGCCTGCAAAAGGACTTTCATTCACATAATTTGTTTCTGTTAAAAGATCGAGTTGCTCTAAAAATTCTACGATCCCTTGATCCTTCAAGGCTGAACCGTGAGCACAAGCAAATATTTTATTGTCCTTAATCATGTTTTTAAATGTATGTATCCATAATGCTTTGTCATAGCCCGTTTCCAAATATATTTCGAATAATACCTCATCGCGTTCAGCAATAAATTCGATTAAATCTTCCGTCATATCCCCGTTACTAAAGGATGAAGTTAAATCACAAACGTCCGGAGTTAAATTAGCATGAATATCTTCTAAAACACCTGCGAGATTTGCTCCTTCACGATCTGTCTTATTAATAAAGAAAAAGGTCGGTATCCGATGTTTTTGTAGAAGCTGCCAAACTGTTTCGGTATGCCCTTCCACTCCTTCAACCGCACTAATAATCATAATGGCATAGTCCATAACTTGAATGGCTCTTTCCATTTCCGGGGAAAAATCGACATGACCCGGTGTATCAATAACATAGTAGGTTGAATCATGATAAGTAAATCTTCCTTGATCAGCAAAAACTGTAATTCCTCTTTCTTTCTCTATTGCATGACTATCAAGAAATGTGTCTTGATGATCTACGCGTCCTCGATGTCTAATACTATTTGTATGATAAAGCAGTTGCTCCGAAAAGGTCGTTTTTCCTGCATCAACATGTGCAAGAATACCGATTATTTTGTTCATTTTCGTCCTCCTAACGACCGTCGTACTGTTTTTTCATTATAGCAAATGAAGGAAAATTAAAAGAGACAATGACGCAATTTCGTAAGGTGAATAAAGTGTAGTTTTTATAAAAAATAAGTCAGTTTAGTGGGGTTTGGGGATAAGAAACTTTTGCTAGAGCTTTCTCAAATTGGTAGGGAAACTCTTCCTCATTCCAATCCTAATCTTTTGTTTCTTTGCCACATCTGATAAAGTTAATGAGTATTATCCAACTATAAGCATGAAAGCTGTTTTGGATTGGCGTGTGCTTAATTTGTATTAAAGGTATAGATATTACTGATATTACGAATGCAAAGGGATTAGCATTGATATAAATCAGCGAGGAAAAGAGGAAACAACATGCTCACATTTGAAGAAAAACAAGCAATCATCGAATCATTTCCCCAACTTACACGTAAGGAGGTATCAATGAAACGGGTGAATTATCATTATTTAGACAGCTTGTATGATAAAACAATTGTTGTTTATCACCTGCATCCAAACGGTAATGGGTTTGTCTTTGTTGGGGATTTGAAAGGGTATCAAGCGGATGATAAGGGACTTATAAATATTAGAGATACCTCAGAAGAAGAGTTACGGAAAGTGATTTCTGATTCTATAAAGTATTTATCGGAAGGATCGGAAGAAGAGATTGATTCTGAAGCGAATATTGAGTACGAATGGCGAAATAAGGAAGGTCACACAATGATATTAACGTGTGAGGAAATGCTTTGGAATATATATGCAGGTTTAAACTTAGTAGAAAGCTTTACTTCATACAAAGATGCTGAAAGCTTTTTGCGGGAGGAAGGATTTGAGCCAGCACAAAATCGGAGCGAGTAATCGCACCTTTTGAACAAAGATTAGCGTTGCATTCCCCTGGGAGAGTGGTTGTGTGTGTCCAGGCCAATGTGCATTTGCATCAACCCTGAAACTTGCGGCTTCAGCCGCGGAAGGTTCATAGAAAATGCAAGGATAATTCAATAAATTTCGATGAAGAGAATTACTTTTAATTCTCTTTTTTCTTTGCCTGATAGTGAGAAGGAAATGGCTTAGTAAGTTGATATATATATGAGGTTTCCTATTTTATAAATTTTTTTTTACTTTTTTAAAGCCAAATGCTTCGATCGATTGTCTAATAGGTAGAAATCATTAATTTAAAAGATTGGGAGGAGGGAGGTCGCAAGAACAGAAATGTGAAGGATAAAGAAATATCATCATTCACTGCCAGAACAGAGTAAAAATAGAGGTGGTTGTTATTAAAAAGTTGGTAAGAAAAGCGCAAAAGGGGGATGAAAAAGCCTATCTCATCCTTTTCCAACAACATGAAGTAGACATTTATCGGATGGCCTACATTTATGTGAAAAATCAGCAAGATGCACTAGATATTGTCCAGGAAACGGCTTATAAATCATTTAGCCAGATCCAAACCTTGAAAAATCCCGATTATTTTAAGACATGGTTGATTAGAATCGCTATAAATACAGCACTTAGTTATTTAAGACGGGAAAAAAAGGTAGTCCATTTAAATCCTGAATACGCTGAAATGTTTCCCTCAAATGACAAAGATGTTTCTCTTCAAATAACACTGAGAGATTTAGTCGAGGGGTTAAAAGAAAGTGAAAAAAGCGTCGTCCTTTTAAGATTTTATGCAGACTATACGATTGAGGAAATTTCAAATATTTTAGACATGCCTCTAGGTACAGTGAAAACAAATTTATATCGTTCTTTGGATAAATTACGCAAGCAGTTGAAGAGGGAGGATTATTTATGAATAATGAAATAAAACGTGAAATGGAAAAAATCGAAATTCCGGATGAACTTCATGCTAGAGCAGAGACGGGAATTAAGCTTGTTAAACATGAAGGAAGGAAAAGTAAACGGTATCCTAAATGGATTGTTGGGGTCGCAGCTTCTGCTATGCTTATGGGAGCAACCTACTCAATCGGAGGTTCCTATATAGCGGATGCAGCCGAAAGTTTGTTAGGAAAAGTAATTGGTTCAGAGGATACGATTAAGGAAATAAAGGAAGTTTTCCCTAAGGAAGAGGTAGAAGCATATTTACCGCAAAGGGAACAACACCTGAAATTGGCAAAGGAGCATCTCTCACCAGAAGAATATGAAGAATATAGCCAATTGATTAAGGAATCGATGGAGCTTGACTTGGAACGGGGGAAAATTCCTCACGCAGATTATGAAGAACGATCACAAAAACTTGGGGAGGAAATAGAGAGCTACGGAATTTATGCTCTAATGATTCATACGTTCGAGGAAGCACAGGAAATGGCCAGTTATCCGATTAAACGGCCGACCTTTGTACCGGAGGGATATGTTTCGATAAGGGAAGAAGCACATACTGAACAGGCAAATGTAGGGAAGGATCCAAGGGTTTTGTTGGAATATCAACAAAAAGATGGAGAATTTAATTTCATTACAGTTACAGAGAAAATAGATAAGAGTATCGGGTTAGGGATATATAACAATCTCGATACTTATCAACTAAAGGGATATACTTTTGAGCATGCTTACGGCTATAAAGACGGGCTCGGCAATGTCCAGACGATGAGAGTCACGATACCAGAAAAGGATTACCAAATTACTATAGATGCAGCGTTGTTATCTAAGGAAGAGATGGAAAAAGTATTGCTATCAATGGTTGAATAGTCATCACCGCGTTAGGGATACATGTAATTGTTTGGACATATTATAAGCTAACAAAAAATAACGGCCTAATCTCTGCAAGAAAACTCACTAAGACTTAGCGATCGTCAAGATGGGGCTGTAGTCGCAAAGATCAGATGTATTATCATCTGGTCTTTTTTTTTTCTCCAAAGCACTTATTTTTGCAACTCAAATAGAGGGTATCCTACTATTGATAAAATCTAAAAATAGACAAATATAAAATTAGGATATAAAGTATAGTTAGTATAAAACGAACTTAGGTGATGAGTTATTAAAAATGTACCATTGTACCAGCAGATTAAAGATTATATTAAAGAACAAATTATTTCAGGAGATTTAAGAGAGGGAGATTTGGTTTCTTCTGAAAAAGAATTAATGGAAAAATTTCATGTCAGTCAAATTACAACGAAAAACGCGCTTAATGGGCTCGCTGAGGAGGGAATTGTCAAAAGAATAAGAGGAAAAGGGACGTTTGTAACAGAAAGCGGCCTTCTAAAGGAATCTAATCGTTTATCAATAAGCGGCCAAAGTCGATCTAATGGTGTAATAGGACTGATTTTGCCAAGTATGAAAACGAAAATTGAGCAAGAGTTTGTTAATTATATTGAAATATATGCATCAAAATATAAATATAATCTTGTTGTTAAAATTACGAGAGAATCACAGTTTGAAGAGAGCAATGCGATTGAAATGCTTCAAGAATTGGGGGCAAAAGGGATCATCATTTTTCCTACCGAAAAAGAGGTTTATAATGAGTCGATCCTTAGGCTTTCATTGGATAAATTTCCTATAGTTTTAATTGATCGATATTTAGAAAATATTAGGACTTATAGTGTTTCTTCTGAAAATGAAAATGGTACATTTGAAGCAATTTCATATCTTATTCGTAATGGGCATCACAATATTGGCTTGATTTCACCGCCAATTACGAATACCGTTACAGTTGAAAGATCAAATGGATTCGAGCGTGCCTGTTTAAATAATGGATTAGTTGTAAATAAACATTTATGGTTTTTAATGAATTTCCATAAAATTTCCATTGAGCAAGCTCCTTTATTAATCAAAAAGTTTTTATTGAACAACCCAGAAATTACGGCGCTTTTTATTATGAATGCTGAGCTAACACGTTATACATATATGGCAGTTGAAAAGATAAAAAAGGAATACGCTCGGGACATTGAGATCATATCTTTTGATCATTCAGGAATAGAGGGAATTGCTTATATTCAACAGAATATTGAAGAATGCAGCAAACAAACAATAGATTTGTTACTAGAACAACTTGAAGGGAATTATGAACCAAGGAGAGTTTTTGTTCCGGTCAAGTTTATAAATGATTCATTATAAAAGTTCTAAATAAGAGGATTATGACCTAATACGTTAAAAAACTATTAGGTTTTTTTTAGTTTAAAATCATATAATTAGTTCATTTTATACTAAGTATAGTATATATATTGAACTTTTAATCTAATATTATGATAAATGAAAGGGATTACATTTCTGGGGAGGTTAAATATGAAGAAGGTAAGAAGTGGATTAATTGTATTTGTTTTGAGTATGTTTCTGTTGGTCACGGGATGCAGTAGCAACTCGAGTAATTCAGGAGGGCAATCAGAGGAAAAAGGAGAAACGATTGAATTATCGTTCATGGGCCATGGAAATCCAGACGAAAAGAAAATCTTTCAATCCGTCATTAAATCTTTTGAAGATAAGTATCCAAATGTGAAAGTAAAATATACAAGCGTTCCTCCTGCAGAATATTCGCAAAAACTATCTACATTAATTGCATCTGGCAAACAGCCTGATGTGTATTATGCCGCTGGACCTGAGTTCGCCCGCTTCGTTGGCGCTGATCAATTATTAAATTTACAATCATATCTTGATCAAACAGACATTTTTAATCCAGATAATGTTTGGGAGCAGGCATTAAATAGGTATCGCTATAGTGGTCAAACAGTAGGAGAAGGAGATTTATATGGCTTACCAAAAGACGTGGGACCTTGGGCGATGGTCTACAACAAAGACTTGTTTGATGAGGCTGGTGTCGATTATCCACCTCACGAAGTTGGAGAATGGACATGGGATAAGATGTTAGAAACGGCATTAAAATTAACGAAAGATACAAATGGTGATGGGAAAACAGATCAATATGGGATTGCTGGCTTTCCTTTAGAAACAGCAGTCTGGGGTAATGGAGCGGATTATATTGATTATGAAACGGGTGAAGCGAAAATTGATACACCCGAATTTATCGAAGCCATGCAATTTGTCGCAGATTTGAGTCAAAAACATAAAGTATCGCCTTCTCAGGAGGCGGAGGAAGCGCAAAATTCCTATACAAGGTTTGTATCTGGTGGAGTGGCTATGTTCGCAATGGGTCCTTGGGATCAACCAAGTTTTTGGGAATTACCATTTGGGTGGGATTTAGCCCCTTGGCCAGCTAGTCCAAATACAGGGAAAACGGCAACTTGGCTTGGCTCAATGGGATTTGTTATATCTAAAAAGACTGAACATCCTGATGAAGCATTTGCCCTAGCTTCCTATTTATCATTAGATGAAGACGGGCAAAGGCAATTTATGGAGTTAGGGCAACAAGTACCAAACTTAAAGAGTCTTGCGGAAAATGAGTTTTTAACTATGGATAAGGCACCGGAAAATCGCCAAGAATTTATTAATATAATTGAAGATTATGGTAAACCGAATAACGGTTGGAGATCTCCAGATGTTCAGTGGCTAGATCATTTTAATCAGGAAGCAGCAAAAGTTTGGAATGGAGAAATGTCTGTCGAAGATTGGGTAAAACAAGTTAAACCAAAAATGGAGGAACTGTACAAAAAAGGGAACTTGAAGTGATCTAATAGAAATATAGAGGCTGGGACAAAAGCTTTTTAACCGATGATAAATCCGAACAATATTGTTGGTTGTGATTTACCCACTCCGGAAATATCCTTTGCTTTAGGCAGGGGGATACTAAGTTATGTCACAGTCTCTATGTTTTACCGATTTGAATCTGTTTAACAAAAGGAGGGAACATTTTTGGCTGAGTTGCTTACGGAGACTGAGAAGAGGGTCCATTCCAATCGAAAACGTTCTAAAATACCCGGATACAAAAAGAAAGAGATTTTGTGGGCGTACTTATTTGTTGCAGCTCCAGTAATTGGTTTTCTCTTATTTGGGCTTATTCCTACCATTTGGTCAGTTGGTTTAAGTTTTGCTGAAT
Source organism: Bacillus niameyensis (assembly GCF_001375535.1). Classification (GTDB taxonomy): domain Bacteria; phylum Bacillota; class Bacilli; order Bacillales; family Bacillaceae_C; genus Lederbergia; species Lederbergia niameyensis. Next base: position 2,153,880 of record NZ_LN831197.1, on the reverse strand, counting down.
GGGATCTCATTAACAAACCTAATTTTGCTGGGATAGATAATTATAAGGAACTTCTTGGGGATGAAAAGGTCTTTAAATCTATTTATAATACGATCTTCCTTATGGTTGGAATTCCGATCGGGATGATTCTTTCATTAATATTGGCTGTTATGATGAATAGAAAGATTAAAGGGATAAGTGTTTTTAGAGCAATCTATTATATTCCAGTCATCACTCCGATTATTGCTGTTTCACTCGTTTGGCAGTGGATCTTTAACTACGATTTTGGACTTTTAAATAATATGCTATGGGAATGGTTTGGAATTCAAGGCCCTAATTGGCTTGGAAGTGCATCATGGGTTAAACCAGCACTAATCATTATAGGTGTTTGGACAGGGATAGGGAGTAATATGATCCTTTATTTAGCCGGTCTTCAATCTATCCCTAGTTCGTATTATGAAGCAGCAGAAGTAGACGGGGCAAATATTTTTCAAAAATTTACGAAGATCACTTTCCCATTATTATCACCAATCCATTTTTTTGTCCTTGTTATGGGTGTGATTGGTGCGTTTCAGTCTTTCAGTCAAATTTATGTCCTCGCTGGTGATGGTGGCCCTGAGTATAGTGCAGCTACAGTTGTTTTCTATATTTTTGAACATGGTTTTAAATATTACAATATGGGATATGCAAGCTCAATTGCATGGATATTGGGAGTTATCGTCTTTATTGTAACTTTAATCCAATTTAAATTATCTAAACATTGGGTTTATGAAGGATAGGAGGATGAAGGTATGAAGAGCGAAAAGATTATTAATATTTGGGCCTTCGCTATCCTGTTATTTGGTTCAGTGGCGATGCTCGTACCATTTGCATGGTCAATCTCTACTTCATTAAAAGATCAAAAAAATATATTTCAAATTCCACCTAAATGGATACCAGATCCTGCAACTTTTCAGCATTATATTGAAGTTTGGAAAGAAGTCCCGCTACTAAGTGGGTTTATCAATACGCTCATCGTTGTAGTCTTTGTATTGGTAATTGGGATTTTTACTTCAACGATGGCTGCTTATGCTTTTGCGAAAATTGATTTCCCTTTTAAAGAAACTATCTTTTTAGCTTTGCTTGGCACGATGATGATTCCTTTTGCAGTTGTAATGATCCCGCAATTTATCATGTTTTCTAAATTGAATTGGGTAGATACATTGCTTCCTTTAATTTTACCAGGGCTATTTGGAAATATTGTGACTGTGTTCTTTCTTAGACAATTTTTACAGAGTGCCTTGCCTGATGAATTAATTGATGCAGCTAAAATAGACGGAAGCGGTTTTATTCGGACTTTTTTCACCATTGTTTTACCTGTCGCAAAACCGGCTATTGCTGCCCAAGCGGCTTTAGGATTTATGGGAATTTGGAATGACTTTCTAGGCCCATTAATTTATTTGCATTCTCCGGAAAAGCAAACTTTACAAGTTGTTATCGCTTCGATGCAGGCACAGTATATGGGTTCTTCTAATTATCCATTGATATTGGCTGCGTCCATAATATCTATGATTCCATGTGTCATTATCTTTTTAGTAGCACAAAAGCATTTTGTTCAATCATTGGCAATCAGTGGAATAAAAGGGTAGTTAAGGCAAGTTGAGCTTTTTTGGAGGTTTCAAATTCGAATGAATCGAAAACAATATTTCCCTATACTTTATTTAGGCCTTATGCTATTGATGTTAACAGCTTGTGCACAAATAGAGGAAGTAAAGGTGGATATAAACATGGATAAGATGCAAACGTACAGTAATCCTTTTGAATTGGCTGATGAATGGCCGGATTACGGTAACGGTGATCCTTATGTTTTCCGTTACAACGGGATCTATTATTTATATGTGAGTACAAAGGATGCCAGAGTAGGAATCAAAGCATGGAGTTCTAGTGATTTGGTAAATTGGACATACGAGGGATTAGTGACCGAGGATGAGCGCACAGCTTCTGCATATGCACCTGAAGTTGTTTATTGGAACGGAACCTTCTATATGTATACTTCGCCGGCCGGTAATGGCCATTATGTTTTAAGCAGTAAGAGTCCAACAGGTCCTTTTAAAGTTGAAACGGAAAATCTAGGTATGTCCATTGATGGATCTGTTTTTATCGATGATGATGGCTCATGGTATTTTACCCATGCAGGAAATACAGGAATTGTTGGTCATAGAATGATAGATCCGTTTACGTTTGAAGAGGGTGTGGAAACGAATGTCTTTTTAGATCATTGGACAGAAGGGTCGATGATCATCAAAAATAATGATTTTTACTATATGACATATACGGGAAATCATGTGTTTAGTAAAGGGTACAGAATTAATTATGCCGTTTCTGAACAAGGGCCATTAGAAGGATATGAGATTCCCGAGCATAATCCAATCATAATCAGTACTCGCGATGAATTTAATGGTCTTGGTCATAATTCGATTGTGATGGGCCCCAATCTAGATTCTTATTATGCTGTTTATCATAATCTTATTGGCCGTTCAGCTGAAGGTCCTCCAGTACGGAAAATGAATATAGATCGAATCGTATTTAACGGAAAGAAGATGGATGTACTTGGCCCGACCCAATTTCCAACTCCTGTACCTGAACGACCAGATTTTGAGAAAAGATGGCAAGAAAATGAACAGGTTAAACAAAGCTGGTTAAGTGAAGTTAAGACTGGTGCTTATTTTACTGCGGAATTTAACTTTGCGATACCGGAGAAAAAGAAGAACGCGAAAGTCGCAACGCAATTCTCTTATTACGATGATCAACATTATGGAGCGGTGTTGGTCGATTTTGAAGAACTTAACATAAATCTCTTGCAAGTAAGCGACGGAAAGACGCAAATTTTAGACTTTGCTGCTTTTCCCGAGGAATTTGATTTTAGTTACTTGCATAATGTGAGAGTGGAAAATAGAAAAAATAAAACAATCGTGTATTTGGACGGAATGAAGAAAATAGAAGTAGAATCTACTGGTTTTGGTGCAGGGGAGATAGGCTATCAATCTGAACATGCAAATATCGTTTTCGGTTATACCGCATTTTCTAATCATGTTGATAATTCAAGTGATTATGAATTGTATAAGCCATTACCAGGTATTATTGAAGCTGTTCATTATTTAGAGGGTGAAAACAGAGGGTACTTTATTAAGGAACTATCAAAAGAAAATGTTTATCGGGAAAATGTACCGATTCGATTAAGTGAAGCAGGTTCATACTCAGTTGCTTTAAAAAATAAGGGTGACTGGCTTAAATATAAAATAAATGTAAGTGAAGCGGGATTATATGAGATAAGTGCTGTTATCAATCCTAATTCTGTCAAAAGGAATCTTTCCTTCGAGGTGTCGATAGACGATGAAAAGGGAGAGGCATTTAAGGTAAAGAAGAATCTCTTAGATTTGGAAGTTCAGACTCAAAAGATTCGCCTTGGCAGAATTAGACTCGAAGAGGGTTTGCATATATTGAAGTTTTTACATGATGGCGGAGAAGTGGAAATGGATCATTTCGAATTTAATCTCGTTTCTGAGGAAAAATTTGAAATGAAAGATGGAATAAAGCAAGTGAAGGCAGAAGATATCCACGGTACATGGACACAAAATGAAGATGGGGTAGACTCCAATTCTGCCGAAGATATGAAAATGTATGTTGGCGATGAAAAATGGACAGATGTTGAAGCGGAGTTAACTTTTGAAATCAAAGATGAACTGATGGATGAAGCGGGAATATTATTGAGAGCCACTAATGAATCTGATTTTGAACATCAAGTGAAGGATTCGTTGATCGGCTATTATGTATCTTTCAATACGAGGGAAGTATCCTTGCAAAAGTTAAACTACAATTCTACTTTACTGAAATCAACATCCGTTTCATTGGAAGAAGGAAAAGAATATCATTTACGTGTTTTAATCGAAAGCAATGAGATCAATGTTTATTTGAATCACGAAAAGAAACCAATTATTACTTATAAAGATCCACTGGCCTTTACGAATGGAAGAGTAGGAATAAGATCGGAATATTCGGATGTCTATTTCAAGGACTTGACAGTTAAGTCATTACCATAAGATAAGGAGAATTCATCATATGAATCACAATAATCTACCAAGAAAAGAATATCCAAGACCCCACTTTACAAGGGAGGATTGGTTAAATCTAAATGGAGAATGGAACTTTGCTTTTGACAAAGAAAATGTTGGCGAAAAAGAAAAATGGTATGAATCTACAAATCTCCCACAAAAAATCATTGTACCTTTTACCTATGAAACAAAGGCAAGTGGAATAGGTGAAGAGGAATTTTGTTCCAACATTTGGTATCAAAAACAAGTGGCAATTCCTCAAGAATATGAAGATAAGATGGTTCTTTTACATTTCCAAGCAGCGGATTATATTACAAAAGTTTGGGTGAATGGAAAGTATGTTGGAAAACATCAAGGCGGGCAAATTGCTTTTTCCTTCAATATTACAGAGTATCTTAGCGAGAATCGTGAGTTTAATATAGTAGTCAAAAATGAAGATAGTTATAGTTGTCATCAACCAAGAGGAAAACAACGTTGGCAAGATCAAAACTTTGGATGCTGGTATGTCCAAACGACTGGAATTTGGCAAACGGTTTGGCTGGAGTTTTTGAATGAGACACATTTGGAGACTGTAAAAATCACGCCGGATATTGATACTGAGTCAGTAGAGTTTACTTATCAGTTTCCGGATGCGATTGATGTTAGTGATAATCTTTCATTAAAGACGGAAATCACATTCAATCAAGTGCCAATCAAATCCTTTCATATTGATGTGAATCGCGGGCTACATACAGCGAAGGTTAATATCGCGAGTGATCACTTTGATTGGAAAGTGGTGCTCTGGGGTCCTGAACACCCGAATCTATATGATGTTATATTTACTCTTTATAAAAATGAAAAAGTGGTGGATCAGGTTGAATCTTATTTTGGGATGAGGAAGATTTCAATTGAAAATGGAAATGTATTGTTAAATAACGTTCCTCTTTACCAAAGATTACTTTTAGACCAAGGTTATTGGCAAGACAGTCATTTAACACCACCTTCAGAAGAAGCCATTCTTGAGGATATTGAAAAAACAATGGAGATGGGATATAACGGCGTTCGAAAACATATGAAAGTGGAAGATCAACGTTATCTCTATTGGGCTGATAAAAAAGGATTACTCGTTTGGTCGGAAATGGCTGCAACCTATGAATACTCTGATGAAGCGGTGCAAAATTTTACAGAAGAATGGATGGAAGTCGTAAAGCAACATTATAATCATCCTTCTATTATTACGTGGACACCTTTTAATGAGTCATGGGGAATAAAAAATATTTATACGGATGTAAAGCAACAGCAATTTACTGAAGCAATTTATCACCTCACGAAATCGTTCGATAGCATGAGACCTGTCATCGTCAATGATGGTTGGGAACATACCGTTTCGGATATTCTGACGTTGCATGATTATGTCGAATTAGGCGATGAGTTTTCGGAGAGATATAAGGGCTTCGAAAATATTGTTGGCAACAAAATTGCCTTCAACAAACATAAACATGCACTGGCTCAAGGCTACAAATATAAAGGGCAACCGATCATTATTAGTGAATATGGCGGTATTGCCTTTAACTCAGAAAAAGGCTGGGGCTATGGGAACCAAGTTAAAGACGAGGAAGCGTTTTTGAAAAGATTTGAATCGATCACGCAAGCAATTAAAGATATAGATTACATTTGTGGCTTCTGTTATACCCAAATTACAGATGTACAACAGGAAGTAAATGGATTACTTACAGAGGATCGCCAACCAAAAATTGAGATGAAAAAGATTCGAGAAATTAATCTTAAATAAATTAGTGACATAACTCATGGGGAGTTTCAGTTAATGACTGTGACAGTGTAAGCAATCATTGTCTTTGGCTATCAAAATATATACTTAGTACAGTGCCAGCTACTAAAACCGTTCAACAAGTGTTCTAGTATCTGGCACTTTCCCGATAAGGCAGAAAAATAGCAGCACAAACAACGATAAATTCACGATTTCTTTGAATACCTCTATAAATCCAATTGAAAAGAAGGAAGGGATTAATGTGACAAACGATGTTTTTCAAAATCCGTTAATGGATCCAGGAGCAGATCCGTGGGTTTATAAGGATCATAATATGTATTATTTTATGGTTACGAGAAGAAACCGACTTGATTTATGGAAATCTCCAACGCTGAGCGGTATCGCGGAAGGAGACTGTAAGACGATCTGGACTCCGCCACAGGAAGGGATTAATAGTCAAAATTTATGGGCGCCCGAAATCCATAAAATAAATGGAAAATGGTTTGTTTATTTTACAGCAAACGATGGTGATGGCGGCGACAAGACTCGGAAAATTTTTGTTCTTGAAAATTCATCGGAAGATCCTTTTGAGGGTGAGTGGATTGAACGAGGTTATGTGAATACTGAACATCCAGGATTAGATGGAACAGTCTTCGAGCACGATGGACATCAATATTTTGTTTATGCGGGTTATGGAAACTTTCCAGCCTATGGCTCCGGGCTATACATTGCAGAAATGACCAATCCTTGGACAGTGACTGGTCCAAATGTATTGATCTCCAAACCGGAATATGAATGGGAAATGCAAGGGGGCATGGCGATCAATGAAGGACCTGTTCTATTGAAAAGAAATGGGAAGCTTTTCTTAATATACTCGGCGAGTACGACATGGTCTGATGATTACTCACTTGGTATGTTAACCGCCTCTAATGAAGCAGATGTATTGAATGTTAGTTCCTGGGATAAATCGCCTCATCCTGTTTTCAAGAAATCAGTGGAGAACGGGGTGTTCGCTCCCGGCCATAATAGTTTTTCCCAATCACCCGATGGGACGGAAGATTGGATTATTTATCATGCCATTCCAAAATCGGAAGGCGGTAGTCAACTGCGCAGCACTCGTGTTCAGAAATTCGGCTGGAACGAGAATGGTACACCTGATTTTGGAATTCCGTTATCAACCTCAGTGCCTATCCAATTACCTTCAGGGGAAGGATTAACGAATAAAGTAAACGAATAAGGATTATATCCGATAAGTCATTACCTTAAGTGAAATCTTAACATGAGAACGCTACACCGCTTGAAAATTGCACTTTTGGATAATTCAAGCGGGTTTTTTCTAAAGTTTAAGGGGGATGCAAAATGATGAAAGACAAGCCAAATATTATTTTTATTTTAACCGACGATTTAGGTTTCTCGGATTTAGGTTGTTTTGGAAGTGAGATTGAAACGCCAAATTTAGATCAGCTGGCCAATGATGGGTTAAGGTTTACACAATGTTATAATTCGGCACGTTGCTGTCCAAGTCGAGCTTCTTTACTAACAGGAGTATATCCTCATCAATCAGGGGTTGGGCACATGACTGATGACTATGATCTACCTGGTTATCGTGGTTATTTGAAGGATGATTGTGTAACCATCGCTGAAGTGTTGCGAGAAGGCGGCTATCGCACGTATTTATCTGGAAAATGGCATGTTGGGAAGCATGACCCTATTAAGCGGGGATTTGATGAATTTTATGGTTTATTAGGTGGATTTACAAGTTTTTGGGACGAACAAAGCTATGTTCGCTTGCCGGAAGATCGGCCGGTACGAGATTTTAATCAAGGGGAATTTTATTCAACGGATGCGATTACGGATTATGCTTTGGATTTTATAAATGAAGCTCGTCAAGATCAGAATCCGTATTTCTTGTATTTGTCTTACAATGCACCTCATTTCCCTCTACAAGCACCAAAAGAAGATATTGAAAAATATATAAAGTTGTATGAAAAAGGTTGGGATCAAATTCGCGAAGAGCGTTTTGAAGAAATGAAAGAATTAGGAATTGTGGATCAAGAATCACAACTAACTCCTTTATCGGAATACTGGGATCGTGATCGGGAAATCCATGGTGTAAACCCTGATTGGAAATCGATTGATCCAGATCGAAAGCGGGATTTGATACGTCGAATGGCGATATATGCAGCGATGGTCGATCGAGTTGATCTGAATATAGGCAGAGTCATTGAAGACTTAAAAGAAAACGCTGAACTTGAAAATACTCTAATTGTGTTTTGCTCAGATAATGGAGCATGTGCAGAATGGGATCCTTGGGGATTTGATAACTGGATTACGACGACAAACATTTTACATAGAAAAGCAGACTTAGAGAAGATGGGTGGCCCTGACAGTTATCATAGTTATGGATCGGGATGGGCTAATGTGAGCAGCACTCCGTTTAGAATGTATAAACACTACAGCCATGAAGGAGGAATTAGTACACCAATGATTGTACATTGGCCGGAGGTGATTAAGCGAAAAGGAGAAATCGATCATCGACCTGCTCATTTTATTGATTTTATGGCCACTTTTGTAGACATCACAGGTGCACCATATCCTAATGTTTTTAATGAAAATGAGATTCTACCTATGGAAGGTGAAAGCTTTTTACCAGCTTTTCTTGGAGAAGCCCCAGTGTCACGGACATTATGTTTTGAACACGAGGAGCATTGCGCCATCCGTCACGACGATTGGAAATTAGTGAAAATAAAAGAACGAAATTGGGAGCTTTATAACATTAAAGAGGACCGAACTGAGATGAATAATCTAGCGGCAGAATATCCAGAAAAAGTGAAGGAAATGGAGCACCTATGGAAGGAATGGGCGGAAAGGACGCATGTGGTTCCAAGATTATAAAAAAGGCAATATGGTCGAATATACGTGCAACCGCAAATCGGGAGGATGATAGCAACAACGAAGTCCCAAAATCATAATTGAGGTGAACGAGTAAATGGCAAATCTAATTAACTTTGAACAAAAAATAGATAAGGGGAAGTCACTTCCTCTTTTTTCTCATTGTTTTATACTGCCTGATGAAAGCGAGTGGATCGCCTTCACATTCAATGCCACTAACAATGCCTGGTTATTATTCTTAGTGTTCGACGCCGATAGGACGCTGCGTACACAATATTTACGTGGGAATTCATTAAATAAATTACTGTTGCATAAGGAAGCCACTAAATCAAGTGCCCTTACTGTTCCTGGTGAATTGCCGGGTGGTGAGTGGCTAATCCAAGTTGTTCCAACCTATGGCTCTAACAATGATCTGCAACAGACAACATCTGAAGCTTCATATGAAATTACAGTTGAATCAGGTAAAGGTGGCGTGATCGAACAGGATCATTTTCACTCATTAGGAAATACCTGCTGGGTTTTACCGCAACAACAAGGTAAGGGTTTTTTGATTAACGGCTATGACTGGGAGGAAGTGAAAGATCCAGAGGAAAAGTGGTACCGAGGGGATTTTCATACGCATACCATTTTTTCAGATGGGAAAATGACTCGTAGTGGTAATAATGATAGTGCCAGAAATCAAAAACTAGACTTCTTTGTAGCGACCGACCACAACATTGTTCATACGTCGTGGTCAGAAGAAGAAGTACTGATCATTCCTGGTATTGAAGTGACTACATCGAAGGGGCACTGGAATATACTAGGGGTGCAGGAGTGGCCGGATATAAGGCCATCAATGCCCAATGGGGGGTTAGAATCAGAGAAAGGTATGAAGCTCCTTTTTCAAGAAGTGAAGGAAACAGGTGCGTTATGTTCTGTTAACCACCCGTTTTTATCCCCCTGGGCTTGGCAGTTTACTAATATCCCTTTATCTATGATTGATAGTATCGAAATTTGGAATGATCCGACATATAAAGATAATCCGATTGCAACTGAACATGCCTTGAACTTTTGGTCGCATATTTGGAATGAAGGTTACCATATAACAGGGATCGGTGGCTCCGATTCTCATCTTCTCCCGCATGAATCTTATAATGACGGAGGACAACCGTCTTTAATCGGTGATCCAGCAACATATGTCCATGCACTAAACTTGTCTGCATCCGCTATTTTAGATGCTGTTAAACAAGGGAAGGTTTTTGTATCGAGAGGACCATTTATTAGTTTGAGCGTTTCTATAGGTAACCAAATATTTAAAATTGGTGACGAAATAACAGCAGCCCTGGAACAGAATGGGTATAATGGCAGGTGTACCGTTACTCTCGAAAATGGTGATGAAAATATCTTCATTTATTGGATTGAAAATGGTGAAGTTGTATTGAAAGAACAAGGAATCAACTCCAGTTATTCATTTAATTGGAAAAATAAAGGGTATAGTTGGTTACGAGTTGATGTGAGGTCAGCAGAAGGGCAATTGTTAGCCTTTAGTAATCCTATTTATTACGGAAATAAAAATACGTCTGTAACCTCATGGGGAGATTTACTAAAAAAAATAGAAATGTAAAAATCAAGTCTTTAATACTCACGTCTTCTAACTTTTGGAAGAGCGTAATTTGGACAACATACATAGAAAATACAACGCCTGATCCTTTCGAACACAGATAATAATTCAAAAGCATTTCGAAATGTCTCAGCAGATATTATTTCACGATTTTAGTAAAGGTTAAATTTGTAAAAGCACAAGAAATATCAAAAAACAGAAATTAATACCTCTTATTATTGAATATAGGAGTGAGACGAATGAATGAACAGATCCAGCTTATGATTAATTGGATTGAGGCTAATTTAAAAAATCAATTTTCGTTAGATGAACTATCTAATTATATGGGATATTCCCCTTATTATTGTTCATTTAAATTTCACCAAGTAACAGGGATTAGTATTAGGCGCTATATTCTTCTTAGAAGATTGTATTTATCTACTGAAGACCTGGCGAATAATAAGAAGATTATCGATGTTGCATTTGATTATGATTATTCTTCACAAGAAGCATACAGTAGAGCATTTAAAAATATTTTCGGCATCAATCCTAAAGAATACCAACTTAATAAGCTTCCTGTTCAATCAGTCGTTAAACTCACTATTAATAAAAATGGGGAATGTTTTAAAATGAATATTTCTAAAAAAATCGAGGTTGAAAAGTTACACAATAAACAGAGTGAGTTGTTTGACGAAGACGTAATGCACATCTTGAATGGTCAAGTTATGTATGAAGAGTTTAAAAAGAACAGGCTTATGGGAGATTCTGATTATGCTCCATTTAATGAAGCGATGTGTGTGAACGCAACGACTGAACGAATTTTTGATAAAGAGTTTACAATTACTCGAGCTGCTGGTCATCATGAACCAGTAGAGGGATATATTGAAAAAGTTATGGCTCCTTTAGCCAATCTTTTTCATAAAGAGTATAAATGTATCGTACTATGGTTCGGTGAAGACATGTTTTGTCAAATGAACCTACTTACCATACTGTCCTATCTTGAACAGTCAGGCTATGAGGGAAAAGTGTTCTTAAATAGTTTTAGAGAGGATGAATTTAAAGTTAATCAAACCGAACTTAAGTTAGGTCATTATAATTTTGTATATAAAGAAGTGTTGGTCCGTCATACCAAACCAACTAAGGAACTTATTCCAGTTATGTATCAAGCAATAAACATTTATTTAGATCTGTTAAAAGAAGATAATGAGGTAGTAAATTTTATTAATAAAAATAAAGAGTTATCTACAAAAGAATTAATCCAGAGGTTGTTTGATCTGTTTCCAACAGTAGGTTACGGAGATGCACAATATAAAGAGCTAATTAATAAAGTCAGATAAGAATGAGAAGCGACAATAAAATCAAAATGTTGTAAAAAATGCATAACCAATTAGGGCTTTCCTTTGGAGCTGTCCAAAAAGTGGAAGACCACTTCCCTTTTTGGCTGCCCCTTTTTTAAACGAGAGTTGATTTCCGCAGGCATGGCTCAGTCTCAACAAATCCTTTAAGACAATGTTCTAAATTAGAAACAAAAATACGATTTTTAAATCCAGTAATGTGAATTTAAAGTCGTATTTTTAATGGGGTTATCTCGAAAAAATAGTTTCAAAGTTTTGAATCGCTTAAAAGATTATTAGTACCTTTTTTAAGATTATCATGACATTTAGGTGGGGGAAATCTAGGGGAAATGACCATGAGAACTGCTGTCAACATCTGTCATAGACCATATACCTGGAAAAATGTAGCCAACGGGCTATGATAACCTCTGTCATGGACCATAGCTCTGGAAAAACGCAGCCAACGGGTCATGACAACGTCCGTCATAGACCATATACATGGAAAAACGCAGCCAACGGTTCATGATAACGTCCGTAATGGACCATAGCCCTGGAAAAATGCAGCCAACGGGTCATGACAACGTCTGTCATAGACCATATACATGGAAAAACGCAGTTAACGGTCCATGATAACCTCTGTCATGGACCATAGCCCTGGAAAAATGCAGCCAACGGTTCATGACAACGTCTGTCATAGACCATGTACCTGGAAAAATGTAGCCAACGGGCTATGATAACCTCTGTCATAGACCATAGCTCTGGAAAAATGCAGCCAAAAGCAATAATAGAGTGTTTTTGTGGGTGATTTACTTAACAAAAAAGGATAGATGTATGCAGGTATAACCACTGTCCATCTATCCTTTCATCTTTTATGAAGTATCCTTATAATGAAATGTTATTTTTTGACATTAGTCCCAAAAGATTGCTCTTTATAAAAACATCACTACAACAATCGGGGTAATGACTGATGTGAAAACAGCTGCGAGCACCATGGCAACTGTACTAGCAGCTCCTTCCCGTAAATCATCCTCCATCGACCTAGCTGTGCCGATTGCGTGAGAAGCACTTCCCATTCCAAGACCACGTGCAAGATGATGGTCAATTCGAAGCCAGCGAAATAATGAATGACCCATGACTGCACCGCTTATCCCTGCGACCATAACAAGAACAGCTGCTAACGTAGGCGAACCTCCAACACTAGTAGTGATATCCATTGCGACGGGAGAAGTAACAGACTTTGGCAAAAGTGAAAGTAAGACAAGGTGATCCAACCCAAACCATTTCCCCAAAAGCAGTCCACTTGCGACTCCCAAAATAGAGCCACACAGCGTTCCAAACAAAATAGGAACCGTATATTCGATCAGGATTTTACGATGCCGATAAAGTGGAAGAGCTAATGCGACAACCGCTGGTCCTAGAAATGCCTCGATCCACTTACCACCAATCATATACGTTTCGTACGGTATACGAAATATCATTAAACCTATAACAAGAATAATAGTTGATGTTAAAACGGGCAGTGTGAACGGATGGGGGAATAGTTGGCTGATCTTTCTAGCGGCAAAAAACACAATAACTGTAATAGCAATGGCCGCAAGCCCTATTAAACTATGAATCATTATCATACCGCCCTTTTTTAAGTAACAGCTGGCTCAGCACCCCCGTAAAGATCATCACTAAACATGTGCTAATCAAAACAACGAAAATTAAAAAAATGCCTTGTACATTCAATAACTCTGGGAAACTTATAATTCCTACAGTTACAGGAAGGAAAAGTAATGGCAAATACTTGATAAGCAGGACAGATCCTGTTTCAACCCAAGCTTGTTTGAAAATCCCTGTTAATAGCAAAATAAATAAGATAAGCATTCCAATAATACTCCCAGGAATGTAGAGGTCCAACATTTTTTGAATCCAGTTTCCAAGTAAATAAATTAGAAATAGAAGTACAATCTGAAAAAGTGTTTTTGTGATTTTCACTATCAAGTCTCCACTTAGGTTTCTAAAAAGTTTAAGAAGAAAAGTATCTTTTCGTACATCTATTATCGACATTCTAGATAGCGATTTCAAGGGTCTAGAAATCCATATTAAGTTCACAAAATAAAATTCATAAGCATATTGTACATTTTGTATATAATGTATATAATGTGTATGCGGGAGTGAAGGGAAGTTGTAGAACCTTTACATATGGAGGAAGAGAATGCAAATATTAATTTCCAATAGTTCCAAAGAGACGATTTACAATCAAATTAAAAATCAAATAAAAGAAAAAGTATTAACGGGTGAATTAAAGGAAGGTGATGCGCTTCCCTCGATGAGGCAATTGGCAAAGGATTTGCACATTAGCGTCATTACTACGAAGCGTGCCTATGAAGAGTTGGAAAAAGAAGGGTTTATCTATTCTATCGTTGGAAAAGGTTCCTTTATCGCTGAACAAAATGAAGATGTCATGAAAGAAAAGAAATTGACGACGATAGAAGAGAAGTTAATAGAAGTTATTGCCAATAGTAAAGAAGTAGGGTTATCCCTGCAAGAAATTAAAGAGTGGATTACAATTTTGTACGAGGAGAGATGAGAGTGGGGAATGCGGTTGAATTACAAAATGTGCATAAATCCTTTGGACGTTTCGAAATAAAAGATGTGACGTTACAAGTAAAAAAGGGGTTTGTGACAGGCTTTATCGGAGCTAATGGGGCTGGAAAGTCCACAATTATTAAGATGATTATGAATTTGCTTCAACCGGATTCAGGGGAGATCCGTGTTTTTGGGAAGAGCTATAAGAAGAATGAAAAGGCAATCAAAGAACGAATCGGGTTCGTTTTCAATGATAATATTTTGTATGGAGACTTAGCTTTGCGTGATATGAAAAAGTTAATTGCCCCTTGTTATCGACAATGGGACGATTATTTATTTCAGCAATTTTGTGATAGGTTTGAACTTCCCCTAAAACAAAATACGAAGTCTTTCTCTGATGGTATGAAGATGAAAGCCTCACTTGCCTTTGCATTATCACATCATGCTGAATTTCTCATTATGGATGAGCCAACAAGCAACCTTGATCCGATCTTTCGCAGGGAATTTATCGATCTTTTGCATGACGTAATGCTAGATGAGCAAAAGACTATTTTATTGTCGACCCATAATATGAGTGATTTATCATCATTTGCTGATTATATTACCTTTATTCAAAAGGGGCAGATTGTCTTTTCGAAAGAAATTCATGAGATAGAAGAGGAATATGCGATTGTTCGTGGTGGAGTAGACTTGCTTGATCGAGATACTGAGCAATATTTTCTTGCCATTAGGCGCGCTGATAATAGATTTGAAGCTTTGACCGCTCATTATAATACAGTTAAAGAACTGTTTGGGGAAGAAGCAATCATTGAAAAAGCGAGTCTAGAAGAGATCATGTATTACACTCGGGGAGGTAAAGAAAATGCTTCAGTTAATTAAAAAAGACATAACCATCCATAAATTTCAATGGATTATGTATTTTGCCATGCTTCTCTTCTTTATGTATTGGGACAAGGATGCCATATTTATTGTCGCTATAATAAGTGCCGTTATAATAATGAATGCATTTTATGCTGATGAACAAGCAAATGGACATAAATTATGGAATGCATTGCCATTCACTCGAAGCGAAATAGTTGGTGCCCGATATTTGAGTTTAATGGTCGTTACGATCATCAGTATGAGCACTGTTATGATCATTGAGCTTATCATGAGTGGAGGGTGGGAACTGTCATTATGGAAACAAGTAGTTGGCAGCTTTGTCTTAATGATATTTAGCGGGGCACTCTGTTTTCCGCTTTTTTATCGATTAGCTCAAAAAAATGTCATTTTTATATTAATCATATTGTATATTCTCCTTGTAATAGGAGGCTCATATTCATTTTATTATTCATATAAATACATGTTAGATACGCTGATTATCCCTCAGATTCTAAGTAACAGTTTGTTTTTTGTTCTTAGTGTCTTTCTAGCCTTATGTTTGTATCTGTTTTCGTGGATGCTATCTATAAAAATCTATAAATCTAGAGAACTCGTATAAAAGGGAAAAGTTATGGCTGAACAAATACCATCCAAAAAGCGATTTAGTTGGTTGTTGCATCTTCTTTTGTTTGCGTTATTTCAAATCACTTTTATATTATTTGACGGATCGGAAGTTTGGATCATTTTTAATTTAAATAAAACAGGCGAGTGGGTCGTATCTCATTTGGATTGGCTATTCACCAAATTCCAAATGTATAATAGCGGACAACTGAATATTGTTACAGTTGTTTGGGGTAGCCTTCTGATTCTACACATCATAATTTGTATAATTGAGAAATTGTCTTATAAATATAAAAAAACTATTTGATTGCAAAGAGCAATAGCAATCAATATTAAAAGTGCCAGGACCCCCCTGGCACTCAGTGTTTAATGTTTGATACTGAAAATATATTCATTTGTACCGTAAATGGCTCCCCATTGAGAGGAGTAAACCATTTCACCTGGTTTACTCCCTTTTGGTATTGGGAATATTAATTTTCCTTGATTTTTTCCACCTGGGCGCACCGCAGCTTTCTTTAAAGTGCCATCCATTTCAAGTTCAGTTTCCGCTAAATAGTTATCCGCTTCAATCTCAACCCCATTTTCATCATAAAATTTAAAGGAATAGTTCGATACAGCTTGAGAATGGGATTCCTTATCGCCAATATTTTCAAACGATATATCAAATTTTACATAATCATATTTAGCATTATCCTCTGCCTTCTGGGATAAATCTTGAACAATTTCAAAGTTTGTAACAACCATTTTTAGTTTAGTCGTTTTTTCTACAATTACACTAGTTTTCACGTTGAAAGCTTTATCTAATTCAACTTCAATTGATTCTTGTTTTTTCGTAATTTCACCTGATTGTTTTGGTGCATCAGTATGATCGTTTGCTGACGAACAAGCGGATAGTAAAGCTAATAATAAAATTGTAACAAAGCTTACCATTTTTTTCATAAAGTTAATCTCCTTTTGTATACAATGAATGCTTAACGAGTTGCCCATAAATTAGCACAAAAGTAATATCGGAAGTAAATAAGTAAAATTTAGCAACATAAACAAGCAGATGAATAAAATTTCATCTAAGTCCTACCGTGCAAACGAGTAATTTTATATAGGAAAGTAAAAAAGTTAGTTAAAATAAAAATATGTATTGAATTCGAGATATATTATATGGTACTATACTAAACAGAGGGGAAACCTTACTCGAATAGAATCGATAATCTCGCGTATTGGAGTCTTTAACTTAAAGACCTTTAACGTTAATATCTCGAAATGGGAAAGTATGAATTAACTGTTTTGGTGCATCTCAACTTCATTATTTTCAAACGCGGTGGTTCTAGGAGGTAAAAAGCTAAAAAAGAAGGTGCAATAATGGGGTTTCTAAACAATCTATTTAAAAAATCAAAGGAGACGAAAAAAATGTCAAACACTAAATTAGCAGTTGTTTTTTATAGCATGGGTGGAACAAATTATGAAATGGCCAAATGGGCTGCAGAAGGTGCGAAAGAAGCTGGTGCAGAAGTTAGAGTTTTAAAGGTACAAGAATTAGCGCCTGAGTCTGTGATCGCAGCAAATGAAGGCTGGAAAGCAACTGTTGAAGCAACGAAAGATGTTCCAGTTGCGACTTCAGAAGATCTTGAATGGGCAGATGCGATTATCTTTAGCGTACCAACACGTTTCGGCAATATGGCATCACAAATGAAGCAATTCCTTGATATCCAAGGTGGGCTTTGGGCAACTGGCAAAACAGTAAATAAAGTTGTAAGTGCAATGACTTCTGCACAAAATCCACATGGTGGTCAAGAAGCTACGTTATTATCTTTATACACATCAATGATGCACTGGGGTGCTATTATTGCAACACCTGGTTACACAGATCCGGTTATTTTTGGTGCTGGTGGTAATCCATATGGAACAAGTGTAACAGTTGGTCAAGATGGTAAAATGATTGAAGATGTTGAAGCGGCTGTTAAACATCAAGCAAAACGCACTGTTACTGTTGCAGAATGGGTTAAAAAAGGAAATCAATAAACGCTAAGAAGGACTGTTATTAATTTGACAGTTCTTCTTTTTTTTTTTTTTTTGAAAAGTCATGGATTAATGACAACGATCATCAATTTTACATGATAATTAAAAAAGAACAAATACTAGGGAATGTTAAGTTAATAGTCATTTTTAATTTGGAGGGAATCATGGCAAAAAAGAATGCTTTATTAAAGAATGGAAATAAATCTGCCTTTATTGCAGCTATTGTTAATACAATTATTGCAATTGTAAAAGGCACCGCTTATTTTTTTACGGGAAATGTTGCGATGTTTGCTGAAACAATGCACTCATTGGGGGATGCGGCGAATCAATTTTTTGTTTTTATTGGAAGTGCTTTAAGTAAAAAGTTACCAACAGACCGCTATCCAAATGGCTTCGGTAGACTCGTGAATTTAGTTTTACTTGGAGCTGTCATTATTGTAGGAATTATGAGTTATGAAACGATTAAAGAGGGGTATCATCACATTTTAAACCCAACAAAATCATCAGGGATTCTAATTAATCTTGCCGTTTTAATACTAGCTGTCGTTTTAGAGTCTTTTGTCCTCTTTAAAGCGATGAAAGAAGTGATCCATGAAACCCGAATTGAAGCAAAAGGGTTTGAAATTTTTACAAAAAGCTTTGGTGCTTTAAAACGTGCCAAGCCTGCGACTAAGCTTGTCTTTATGGAAGATTTGGTCGCTACACTAGGAGGATTAATTGCAATAATCGGAATTTTAATGTCTTATTATGGCGGTCTCCATGCAGCAGAAGGAGTCGCTTCAATTATGATCGGTGTCATGATGTTCTACGTTGTGGGAAGAGTATTTTTAGATAATGCCAAAGGGGCACTTGGTGAAGCTGATGATGAATTAGAAGAAGAAATTGCTAAATATGTATATACAAATCCGGAAATTAAAGATATTAAGGCATTATTTGCGATGAAAGAAGGGGAGGATTATCATATTGAAATGAAATTAGAAATTGATCCAACATTGACTGTCGCACAAGCGATTGATATAAAGGACAGAATAGAAGATAAAATTCATGAAATGAAAAGTGTGACGGATGTGATTATTGAATTTGATAAAGATGATGGTATTCGGACATGGAAATAGTTTTGTGGTTTTATCAAAGATCTTGAAATATCCTCGTTTAATCGACGTTCCATGTTAATATTATTTTAGGAGGCGTCGATATGTTTTTCTTTAAAAAGAAAGCAAAAATAACGGACAAACAGTACAAAAGCTCGTATATGTTTCATCCGGTTTTTAATGATGAACTTTCAAATATATGATATTCAACCAATTGAACCAGAAGCACGGGAAAGCTGGATTCATCAAATGAAGGTTGCGGCAAAATTAACAGTTAAATGAGCTGACTTCATGACTCTTATATATGGTAATATATTGATATAATAATTTTATAGAATAAGAGAGGTAGAATAAATTGAAAAAAGTTATTCTAAGTGCAGATAGTACTTGTGACTTTGATGATATTTTAAAAAAGCGATATCATGTGCATTGCCAACCTCTTCATATCAATTTGGATGGTAAACAGTTTAAAGATGGAGTAGATATTACCCCGGATGATATTTACGACACCTACCAAAAACAACGGATTTTGCCGAAAACATCAGCTCCTAATGTCCAAGAGTATATCGACTATTTTAAGCAATGGACAGATGAGGGGTATGATGTGATCCATATCAGTTTAGGTTCGGGCATTTCTTCTTCATATCAAAATGCTTGTATTGCAGCGGAGGAACTTGGAAGTGTTTATCCAATTGATTCAGGCAATCTTTCTACAGGAATGGGACTTCTCGTAATAGAAGTAGCTGAGAGAATCGCCATGGGAATGCCAGCAGAGCAAATTTTCGAAGAAGTTAAGATGTTAAAAGCTAAAGTTAATGCAAGTTTTGTCATTGATACACTTACTTATCTTCATGAAGGTGGCAGATGCTCCGCTTTGGCCGCATTTAGTGCGAACTTACTTAATATTAAACCTTGTATTGAGGTCGATCATGCAAGTGGAAATATGAATGTAGGAAAAAAATACCGCGGTTCCCTACCGAAAACTTTAAAACGTTATACAATGGACAGATTAAAAGAGCGCTCTGATATAAAATTTGATCGGATTTTTATCACCCATTCAGGCACATCTCCTGAAAATATCGATCTAGTGCGAAAAGCGATCGAGGAAGTTGCAGAGTTTAAAGAAATTCTTGTGACACGGGCGGGATGTACCATTTCCTCTCACTGTGGTCCGAATACACTTGGTGTATTGTTTATGAATAATTAAAACCTAATAACTGCTTTGAAAATGCATAATAAATAAAGCTCTCCTGACATAATGTGGGAGAGCTTATATGTTGCTAAACAGGCGCTTACGTTTTCTATATTAAAAAAATACATTTAGGATATAAAAGAATATAGCAGCAAGGGTTGCTGAAATTGGCAAAGTAATGACCCATGTAATAAGCATTCTTTGAGCTGTCCCCCATTGTACCCCTTTTAACCGATGAGAAGAACCAACACCAAGAATAGAGGAGGAAATGACATGGGTAGTACTTACAGGCAAGTGGATAAATGTTGCTCCGAAAATAACGGCTGCTCCTGTTAAATCTGCCGCTACCCCGCTAACGGGACGGATCTTCATTATTTTACCTCCGACCGTTTTAATAATTTTCCATCCACCCATAGCTGTTCCTAATGCCATTGCAAGTGCACAAATAAATTGAACCCAAATTTGAATATCTTCTGAGCTCTGATAATTATTGACAATTAAAGCCATTGTAATAATCCCCATTGCTTTTTGTGCATCATTTGTACCATGGGAATATGATTGTAAAGCTGCTGTAGCAATTTGGATTCTCCTGAACCTTTTGTTCGTTTTTGTCAAATTACTATTTTTAAAAATAACTTTAATAATACTATAGACGATAAACCCAACGGCAAAGGCCAAAATTGGAGAAATAATGAGTGCCTTTATAATGGAAAGAAATCCGCTATAATTTAAGGATGAAAAACCTGAAGCTGCAATCGCTGCACCTGCAATTGAGCCAATTAAAGCATGAGAAGAACTACTTGGAATTCCATAATACCAAGTAATTAAATTCCAAGCGATTGCAGCTAGTAATGCTGCAAGAATAATAGTTGACCCGTTTTCTAATGTAAAGGGATCTACAATATCCTTCGTTATGGTTTTGGCTACTCCTGTAAAAGTCATTGCTCCGATAAAGTTCATGACAGAGGCTAGTATAATAGCATGCTTCGGTTGTAAAGCCTTTGTCGAAACGGATGTCGCGATCGCATTAGCAGTATCATGAAATCCATTTATAAAATCAAATGTCACTGCAAAAACGACAATTAAGATTGTTAAGATAAGGATTGTATTCATACTTTCACTAACTCCTTATGCATTTTTCATAATAATGGCTTCAAATGTATTGGCGACATTTTGGCAGTAGTCAGCCACTTCCTCAAGTTCCTCATAAATTTCTTTGTATTGGATAATGCGAATAGGATCTTTTTCAATTTGAAATAAATGCTTAATCGAAATTCGTAAAATGGCATCACATTGAGATTCATAGTCCTTAATTTTAATCGCATGTTCACTAATTTGAGAAAGTTTCTTTTGGGATAATAAATGGATCGCTTTTTCGATTTCTTCTACACCTTTTTGGATCGCATTAACGAATTGCAACATATATTCATCCGCTTGAACTATAGAATACATATCAAATAAAGCGGCTGTTTGCTCAAGTCCGTCTAAGATGTCATCCATATTCATGGCTAAAGCTAATATATCTTCTCGTTCAATAGGTGTTATGAACACATTATTTAAGTCTTGGATTACTTGGTGAACGAGAGTGTCTCCCTTCGTTTCGAATTCCTTCATTTTCTCGGAAAATATTTTCAAGTCTTCTAAATTGTTTAGCTTATATTCCGAAAAATAATTCATGCTCTCCGTTAGATTAGAAGAGATATTTGCCAAATGAATAGAAAACTGATCCTCTTTTTTCTTAAACATTTTCTTCCTCCATAAAATAAAAATTTGCTATCTAATAATAGCGTAATTTGTCGAAAATAAACAGATTCTTAATAAATTATTTACACAATCTTTACAAAGGGCTGAAGTCGAAAAAGTGGAAAAGTGCAGAAAGGAGATTGTGTAGCTAATTAAGTGATTTATTCGACATTAACTAGCTGTAAAAGACTTCTAATTCAGGGTGCTTAAGGAGACGAAGAAAATGCATTCTAGTTGAAGTTTATTTTGCTCTGGCTTGAATATGGAACTTAAATTATAATGATTAGGCACACTTTTTTAGGAATCTCAAGAATCATTAGAAAAGCACAATTCATATGGATCAGATGCATTAGCTCTTAGATATGTATTTTGTGGCTAATAAAGACTTAATATACGGGAATTGTATAAGGAGAATGAAACATGGAGAATTGGATAACACACATAATGGAGCAATTTGGATATTTCGGTATTTTCCTGTTGATAACTGTGGAAAATTTATTTCCCCCGATTCCATCAGAGGTTATTTTAACATTTGGAGGTTTTATGACTACTCATACAGACTTAAGCATTACTGGAGTAGTGATTGCTTCTACACTAGGATCTGTACTTGGAGCGATTGTACTTTATGGTATCGGATTACTAGTTGATGTTAAAAGAATAGAAAATATAGTAGAGAGATGGGGACATATTCTTAGATTAACAAAAAAGGATATTCATAAAGCAAATGATTGGTTTTCTAAATTTGGGGTCTGGACAGTATTCTTCTGTCGATTTATCCCATTAATTAGAAGCTTGATTTCCTTGCCTGCTGGAATGGCACACATGAATTTCTGGGTGTTTCTAATATTGACAACGATAGGAACATTAATTTGGAATGTAGTTCTTGTAAATATTGGTGCTTCTGTTGGAGCATCATGGGAAACGATCGTAGGTTATATGGATGTTTACTCAAACGTAGTGTATGCATTTTTAGCTTTACTTTTAATCGTATTTATCGTTTTATTTGTTAGAAAGAGAATTTTAAAAAAATAAAAGAGGACACTTCGAGATGCTAATCTAATAAGCATCTAAGTTTGTTATACTCCATATCCTTGATACTATAAGAGAGACAGGGAGCTCCATTCCTGCTCAATTTATAAAAGAAAGGGTAGTTTCCATAATGTCAAATAGACAAATTCCGGTTTCCGTTTTAAATCTTGTTCCAATTAGACAAGGGCAAGGAGCAAAAGAAGCAATTGATGCCATGGTCGATTTGGCCCAAGCAACGGAAAAGATGGGGTATGCACGTTATTGGATAGCAGAACACCATAATACTTCAACACTTGTGAGTTCTGCGACATCTATTTTAATAAAACATACATTAGAGCATACGGAAAAAATTCGCGTTGGCTCTGGTGGAGTCATGCTTCCCAATCATGCGCCATTAGTAGTGGCAGAGCAATTCGGAACAATGGCAACGATTTATCCAGATCGATTAGATTTAGGTCTTGGCCGCGCACCTGGAACTGATATGATGACAGCAAGTGCTCTAAGGCGTTCTAAAAACGATACGGTCTATACTTTCCCAGGAGATGTTCAATCATTACTTACTTATTTTGGACCAGAAGAAAAGCAAGGATATGTCAAAGCTTTTCCAGGAGTAGGGACGAATATCCCGATCTACATTCTTGGTTCTTCTACTGACTCTGCCCATTTGGCGGCTAAGCTTGGTTTGCCATATGTTTTCGCGTCTCACTTTGCTCCAAGATGGATGGAGGATGCTATTAAAATTTATCGAAGTGAATTCCAGCCTTCCGAATATCTATCTCAACCTTACATGATGGTATGTCTCAATGTGGTTGCGGCTGAAACAGATGAAGAGGCGAAACTCGAATCTACTACAATGCAACAATTTTTCCTAAATGTTGTACGTGGATCACAAATGAAGTTAAGTCCTCCCGTAGAGAATATGGATGATATTTGGAATGAACAGGAAAAGGCTGTAGCGTCGAATATGAGCAGTGTTACTTTTATTGGGAGTAAAGAAACTGTGCGAGCACAATTGAACGAGTTCCAAAATAAATATAATGTGGATGAAATTATGGCCGTCTCTTACATTTTCGATCCTGAAAAACAAAGACGGTCTTATGAAATTTTTAAAGAAATAGTGGATGAAGGGTAGAGAAGGGGCCACAGATACCAAAACAATACAAATTTGTTTTGGTATCTGTCCCCTATTTTATATTTTGTAAGATACAGTGTGCAGGAGCGGTAATACAAACCGTTGTTTCTGCTCCTGCATTTATAACCCTAAGAATGTGTTCGAAGAGATCCCCATCCTAAAAAAGGAGAGGAACTATGCTAAATTCATTAAGTTTCATTGCCAAAGTAAAGGCTGGTAATAAACGAGTATTACGTGACAATCGGTGGTTGTTATACCTGTATATAACGGAAGAACAACATGTGAATTTAGAACGGGTAGAGTCATTAAAAGATATACAAGAAAACCATGTTCTTCTATATGTGGAACGAACGCTACAATTATTAAATGAGATGGATATTCCTGCTTGGGAGAAAGAACTTATTGAAGAAGTATTAATCTGGTCGGAAGTGGCAAAAGGCGGAATGAAACATAAGCGGCTGGAATGGGAGGAAAAGGGATTTCAGCTCGCTATACATAATATCGGATCAGCTCAAATTTATGCTGCAGAACAAATGAATCTTCCATTCCATGATCGCAATACGGAAAGAGAAGAATTGATTTACATTCTCATTCTTACTCACGGATTAATCGGTCAGTTTATTCGAGGGGAAGTTCGCTACCAACAATTTCAGCCATTAATCCAATGGATAAAAGAACATAAAGATTTAAATTTTAATATTTCACGTATTCTCTATACACTTAATCGTTGTATCATTGAGGCGGTTTCATTAGAGATTTGGAACAATGTTCGTGCAGAAGTGAAAAAAATGATAGGTTGGATTGTAAATGGTGAAGAAATGAAAGATTATTCGTTAAAGGAACGGATAAAACGATTGCGTCAATTATCGATTGGACGCGGGGAACCTTACCATAACCAATTTGATCACTATTATAAAAGTGATAATTTGAAAAAGTGTCTTGAAACATTTTTTGGGAAGACAGATATGTGGTATGTGGAATCAGCTTTGCAAGACTTTTCGTTAGAAGAATTTTTAAAAATTTATCTTTTAATCTATCAACATATTAATCCACTTTCCCTTGAACAGATTAGTTTCGAACCTTTTATGAAGGATATCTATTATGACTATAAAGGAAAGAAAGCGACGAACCTATATAAGAAACGGATTATTGAAACGTATCTACGGGAATGTACGATGGAAGAACTTCTAGAAGGGAAGATTCCCAATAATGAACATGTTCGCTTATACATTCTTCCATTAGATCCTTTAGGGCAAATTATCGGTGTTCATTTTTCTTATTCGAAAGCAGGCCAAAAACTCATTGAATTTTGCCAAGAAGCAGAGAAGTCCCCGTTGTATGAAAGATCGATAATCCTCTTATATGACTTTTTTGGATTTCGTAAAGATGCCTTTGATCGTTTGCAGAATGAGCAAACGTATTTAACAGATATGAATAGTGGGCACGATCATAAGCAGCTCATTTCGGATTATGCCATTGGAAATATACTGGTCGATATTGGAGCTGGAGGCGGTGTGATGTTGGATATTTTATCTGAAAATCACCCTCATGCAACAGTCGTAGGCATCGACTTATCATTGAATGTGATTGAGGAATTAAACAGACGCAAATTCCGAGAAAATAAGTCCTGGATCGTTAAACAAGCAGACGCCTTAAAACTGAAAGAGCATTTTGAACCGAATAGTGTAGATACGATTGTCTTTTCATCTATTCTGCACGAGTTGTATTCCTATGTCCCATATAATGGGGAAAAATTTAATAGTGATGTCGTTATTCAAGCTTTAAAAAGCTCCTTCGAAATATTAAGTCCCGGCGGTCGAATGATTATTCGGGATGGGATTATGACGGAGCCAAAGGAAGAAATGCGACTGCTTGAATTTTTTGATCCAAGTGGCCTTGCCTTTTTCAAACGATATGTCATGGATTTTAAAGGAAGAATGATCCAATACGAACAGCTTGATGATATGACGATCAAGCTTCCTGTAAATGATCTAATGGAGTTTTGCTATACGTATACGTGGGGGGAGGAAGCTTACCCACATGAGGTACAGGAACAATTCGGGTATTTTACCCCAAATGAATATAGAGAAGTAATTGCAGAAATGATTGGGGAAAGTGGAAAAATCATTGAATTTCGCCATTATCTCCAAGATGGATACGAGGAATTCCTTTTACCAAAAGTTAAAGTGATGGATGAAAATGGGGAGAAAGTAAGTTTGCCAGATAGCACGTGTTTCATTGTCGTAGAAAAAATGGAGTGATGATGATCCAATCATTGGTTCGGTCATCAGTTTCATTATAATTATGATATTGAATTTTTATCATTGCCTTTTTTAAATTATTAACTATGAATAGATTCAACTCATTTTTGGAAAGCTTTTTTTAAAAATCTAGAAATGAGTGTTTACATGCGTTACTTAATTTCGGTTCTTTGCCTAGCTGCTGGCGTTCTTTTAAATAGTCAATTTGTTGCTGCAAAAAATGAGGGTATTGGAATTTGGGTGGAAATGCTTCCATGGGAAGAGGTTAACGAAATCTTACCGAAGTACAGTAAGTTTACGATTTTGGATGTGGAAACTGGAAAGAGGTTTGACGTACAAAGGCGGGCAGGAAATGGGCATGCGGATGTTCAACCACTAACAGCAAAAGATACAAAAATAATGAAGAGTATTTACAACGGAGAATGGAGCTGGAAACGCAGAGCAATCATTGTTATTCATAACGACCAATGGATAGCTGCCTCGATGCATGGGATGCCTCATGGCGGAGGGACATTGGATAATGATTTTCGAGGCCATTTTTGTGTGCATTTTAATGGAAGTATAACCCATCGAAGTAAGTCCATAGATTTATCCCATCAATTGATGATTTTGAAATCGGCGGGTAAATTAAATGAGTATTTAAATAGTAGCGAGCCGGAACAGCTTATACTAGCTTATATTACTGGAATTAAGCAAAAGGATGAGCGGATTGTTTCGAACATTTCTGCACAGAAATTAAATTGGGAAAAGTATTTCCGAAAAGTTGAAAATATAAAACCTCGAAAAATTACCACAAGAACATATGAAGATAATGAATTATATCTTAATATACCTGTTGAAATTGAATGGATTGATGAGAATTCAAAACGCCAGATATATGATGGGACTATCCATTTGCTCCGATTTGCGCCTAATGATGGATGGAAGGTTGATAGTGAGCGTTTTGTAAAAGATCTTTTGAACTTTAAGCAAGAGGAATAATCATCACTGCCCCGCATGTTTTTTATATACAATTAAATCAGTTGTAAGGTATGCTAATATCAATTCTGCCAGAGCTTAATAGCTGGTCCAATTGAAAAAAATGGGGTAAAAAGGGAGATGATTTTTTTGCCAAAAGTAATTTTTGTTAGTGGAGTTGCTGGAACAGGAAAGACAACGATTTCTAAAGAAATACATAAATATATACCTGCCGTATACTTAGATAAAGATACTGTTGGGGGAAAGTTTAGTGAGCAGTATTTGAAAGGGACTGGATATGATCCGAATGATCGGGATTCGGTTTATTATAAAGAACATTGTCGGGATTTAGAGTATGATGTGACGATGAATATTGCAATGGAAAATGCTGCGTTAGGATTAGATACAATGTTAATTGGGCCATATACAAAGGAAATAAAAACGAAAGATTGGCTCGATCGAAAATTAGCGCAGTTTGGCCTTGTTAGAGAACAGGTTAGCGTAAAGGTCCTATTTATTACTGTAAAAGATACGGAGCTTCAAAAACAGCGGATTATCGAGCGGAATGCAATGGATCGTGATCAATGGAAACTAGACAATTGGGCTGCTTATGAAAAAAGCTTAACGATACCTGATGTTGCTTGGGATCTTAAAGAATCAGACATTATGGTGTTTGATAATTCGGGGGAATTAACAGAATATAGGGTTAGAGAGATTGTTGAGTTTTTAAATGCTGATGAAAAGTAGAAGATATGAGAGCTTGTTACTTCCAGCATAATATTAGAAGAATGTACTTATGATAAATAGGAAATTTAGAAGGAGTTGTTAAGATTGGCACAATCATTAAAAGGAAAAGTTGCACTTGTTACAGGTGCTGGAAAAGGAATTGGGAAGGCCGTAGCTCTTGCTTTGGCTAGTGAAGGAGTAAACGTCGGTTTACTTGCTAGAACTGAGGCAGATCTGCAAGGGGTCGCGAGAGAAGTTGAAGGTCTTGGAGTTAAAGCTGCCTATGCTTCGGTAGATATCGCGTCTCGGGAAGAAGTGGAAAAAGCAGTTAGTAAATTGACTAGCGAATTAGGTCCAGCAGATATTCTTATTAATAATGCGGGAATCGGAAAATTTGAATCGTTATTAGAAATGGACCCTGAGGAATGGAAGAGAACAATCGATGTTAATTTGATGGGCCCGTATTATATGACACGAGCTGTCTTGCCACAATTAATTGAGAAAAATAAGGGAGATATCATTAATATCTCATCCACAAATGGACTGAATGGTGCTGCCACATCTAGTGCTTACAGTGCTTCTAAATTCGGATTAATTGGCATGACAGAATCATTGGCCCAAGAGGTTCGAAGAAATAACATTCGTGTTACATCCTTAACGCCAAGTACAGTTGCGACAGAGCTAGCAATTAACACGAACTTAATTGCTGAAAACAATGAAGAAAAATATATGCAACCTGAGGATATAGCAGAGTTTATTGTTTCACAGTTAAAATTGCATCCTCGAATCTATGTGAAAACAGCAGGGCTTCTAGCGACAAATCCGTTTTAATTAGATAAAATACCAGATACCGAAATAACCATTGTTTCGTATTTTTTAAAAAGATATTACCTGAAAATAGCCTTCCAAAAAGTTCTGTCTCCTAGTGTTGTAAAACTTTACGCTGGGAGACAGGTCTTTTTTTAAAAAGTGTAGGTTGCTGTTTTTTTATTTTTTCCTAGATATATTTGAAAATTAAAACTACTAACTGTGTAGTGAACATGCTAAAATAAATCCAAATCTAGAAAAAAATTCTACTCTATAGTGAGGGATATACATGAAGCCAATTATTGGTATTACGTCTCATATCGAACAAGAGAGCAAGTATGTACTTAATAGGGCGTATGTAAACGCTATCGTGCGCGCTGGCGGTATACCGCTCATTGTACCAGCCAGCATTGAAGATGATGTTTCTAAGCTCGTTCAAAAATTAGACGGATTGTTATTAAGTGGAGGTGGGGATATCGATCCAACTTTATTCGGTGAAGAACCGCACCCAGGGCTTGGAGAGATTTCTCCGTTGCGCGATTCAGTTGAAATGGTGCTTATTCATGAGATGCTAGCAGTAAATAAACCAATTTTAGGGATTTGCCGAGGTATACAAATACTAAATATTGCTATGGGTGGAAATATGTATCAAGATATTTATACTCAACAAGATGAAGTGTTGCTCCAACATAGTCAAATAGCAACGAAAAGTCATCGGTCTCACTTTGTTCAAGTGGAAAACGATACGATTTTGCACTCCATAGCCCAGGCTGAGAGAATTAAAGTGAATTCGTTTCATCATCAAGCAGTTAAAGATGTACCAAAACCACTTATCGTATCAGGTGTTGCAAGTGATGGAATTATTGAAGCAATCGAAAGTAAGATTCACCATTTTGTTGTAGGAGTTCAATGGCATCCAGAAGAACTAGTTGAAAGTGAAGATGGTGTTTCTATACGTTTATTTAAAAAATTTGTTCAAGCATGTGTGAAATGATAATAAATAGATACTATTAAATTGTATGGTGAAATATCATTTAAGAGACATAGTGAATTCAAGGTTTCCTTGAATCCATGTTCGATTATCATCTAGTTAAAGGGTACGAGGATTATAGTTAAATAGGGAGATGGTAGGGAAATATGTTTAATACAGCTGAAATAACTAGTCAAGAATCGGAAAATAAAACAGGCCCGATCAAAGCAGTTATTGTTGGAGCTGGAAACAGAACTAACGTCTATTCAACTTTTGCTGTGGAAAATCCGAAGGAATTGCAAATAGTAGGAATTGTGGAGCCTGATCCATTAAGAAGAAAAAATGCTGCTGAAAGATTTAATGTACCTAAAGATAACTGCTTTGAATCTATTGACACATTTGTTCATAGACCGAAATTCGCTGATGCTGTTATCAACGGAACTATGGATGAAATTCATGTTCAAACAACAATCCCCATTTTAAAGGCAGGTTATGATGTGCTATTGGAAAAACCGATTGGTACAACAGAGAAGGAAATTTTAAAATTAAATGAAATCGCTTCCTTTTATGGTAGAAAAGTAATGATCTGTCATGTTCTGCGTTATGCTCCATTTTATACGGAAATAAAAAGAAGAGTGTTAGATGGATTAATAGGTGAAATTATAAATATTCAAACCGCGGAAAATGTAGGATACGACCATATGGCGGTTTCATTTGTAAGAGGAAAATGGAACAGTAAGGAAAACTGTAAATCTTCCATGTTATTGGCTAAATGCTGCCATGACTTAGATATTATTGCTTGGTTAATGAGTGGAGTTAATCCAAAGAGAGTTTCAAGTTTTGGTAGTCTGATGCATTTTCATCCGGAAAAAGCTCCAGAAGGGGCAGGAAAACGTTGTTTAGTAGATTGCGAAATTGAGTCCGATTGTCCATACTCTGCTAGGAAAAACTATATCGAGCAAGATAAGTGGGGCTGGTATGCTTGGAGAAGCATCCAACATCTAGGACCTGATCCAACCGTGGAAGAAAAAATAGAATCTTTAAAAACAGATAATCCATATGGTCGGTGTGTATGGCACTGTGATAATGATGTCGTTGATCATCAGTCTGTCATAATTGAATTTGAAAATGGGGCAACAGCTGCGCATAACTTGGTTGGAGGAAGTGCGAAAGCTTGTAGAACGATCCATATCATTGGAACAAAAGGCGAAATTCAAGGATGTTTGGAAGATGGATATTTTACTATTCGTCACCCAGATCCACGTAAAGGTCATGCGTATAAAACAGAGAAAGTATACATCAATGTATCCAATAATATGCATGGGGGAGGGGATTTACTCCTAGTAGCAGATTTTGTTCATGTTATGAAGGGAAATGAACCATCCATATCGACTACTTCTTTGGAAGATTCTATTAATGGTCATTTAATTATCTTTGCGGCAGATCAAGCAAATGAAGAAAATAAAGTGGTAAATATATAATATAAAATAATTGGGATTCCGCATACAACATGTGAGAAGGAATATATATTAGATAGGAATCCCGATGGGTTTGGCTAAGTTAGTTAGGAGGTTGTTGAATGCTAAAAGGTATTAATCAGTGGTGTTATCCAAGTCAGACACCGCTGGAGAAAGTATTTGAATATAGTAGAGATGCAGGTTTCGATGCAGTCGAACTCAATCTCAGTGACGTTGGCAATATTGGCTTGACAGTGGCAACGACAAAGGAAGAAGCGTTAAAAATAAAAACGCTCGCCTCCCAAAATAGTATACAGCTTCGAAGTTTATCAACAGCTTTGCTTTGGAAATATCCTCTATCTTCACCAGATGAACATATACGGCAGCAAGGAATCCGTGTTGTCGAAAAGATGCTGGAAATTGCTAGTATTATAGACATGGATACAATCCTCATTATACCTGGAATAGTATCCGAACAAGTAGCTTACGATGAATGTTATGAGAGAAGCCAGGCATCTATTAAGGAAATCATTCCAACTGCCGAAAAATATAATGTAAAAATTGGTATTGAAAATGTTTGGAATAAATTTTTATTGTCGCCACTTGAAATGGTTAGGTATATTGATGAGTTACAATCAAGCTATGTTGGAGCCTATTTTGATATAGGGAATATTTTGCAGTATGGCTATCCAGAGCAATGGATCCGCCTTTTAGGAAAAAGAGTTTTTAAAATACATGTAAAGGATTTTCGCACAAGTATTGGAAATGGAGCGGGGTTTGTTCCGTTATTGGACGGTGATGCCAATTGGCCTGCAGTCATAGATGCGTTAAAAGAAATTGGTTATAAGGATACTTTAACAGCAGAGCTATCTCCTTATCCATTAAGTCCTCAGACGTTAGCTGATATTACAGCACGTCATTTGGATGTTATATTAAATACAGGGCGTTAAGCTATAAGCTAGCACGCCCTGCGTTGTGTTGAATATTCATTAACTATCAATATCTTATTATTCCCTTGCAAGATCTATATCCATTCAGAATCTTATTCCGAAAAGGCTAGTAGCCCTATGATTTAAAAAAGGATTGATAAGAAGAGGAAGGATTAGTGGGCTCGATATTGGTGGAAAAACAAAGAGCGTGAAACAATATAAATGCTAATATATAGTCCTACTCGCATTACAATTCTCCCGTACAAACACTATTTTCGATGTGTTTATACTTCAAAAAGGTTTTTTCCAGACAAATGTCGAAAGTTATCCATGTCCAAGAACAGTAACTGAAAACACAAATCTGGAACGACTAATATGGAAATCGGAGGTATGTTCATGAGTAAAAAAGTATTAATCATTACCGGTGATGCCGTCGAAGCACTAGAAGTGTTTTATCCTTATTATCGCTGTTTAGAAGAAGGTTTTGAAACTACAATTGCTTCACCTTCTGTAAAAAAGTTATATACGGTTACTCACGATTTCATCGATGGAACAGAAACATATGTGGAAAAGCCAGCATATGGCTTAGATTCTCATATAGCTTTTGCCGATGTCGATCCTTCTGAATACGATGGGTTGATCATACCAGGCGGCCGTGCGCCAGAATATATTCGATTGGATAAAGCTGTCCCTCATATTGTGAAACATTTCTTTGAAGAGAATAAGCCTGTAGGTGCGATCTGCCATGCTGCTCAAGTACTTTCTGTTGTGCCTGATGTTGTGAAAGGAAGGGAGTATACAGCCTATATTGCCTGTAAACCTGATGTAGAAGCATGTGGGGCAAAGTATATTGACGAACACTTGCATGTCCATGAAAATCTTGTTTCCGGTCATGCTTGGCCAGATTTGCCGGGCTTTATGCGTGAATTTATCCGTTTATTAAATAAATAAGACTAATAAAGTGCTAGGGAAACATTCATACCTAGCACTTATTTTAACGGGAGAGGTGCCTATGAAAATTCGATTAATAAGAGACAGTGTGGCGATGGGGGATGATGTCTATGCTCCAAATGAAAAAGTAATAGAGATCCCCGCTACTTTCACATTGGAAGAACTCGTAAAGCAGGTAAAGGAAATTCATTATTTGCCTTCCATTTATGGTGGTAAAGCAACATGGGTGCTATATGAAGATTTCAACCGCCCACCTTTGGTTGTTTTAGCCCAACAGTGGGAAAAGGCAAAATTCTTAGTGGATTCATCTCAAACGTTAAGTGATCTTTTTTTAGGAAAAGATCAAGGAGTATTTTTCTTTCGTTATTTACTGCAACGAGATCCTGATGAGGTTTTTCAGTCCTTCAAGCAGGAGTAATACACTTCATGCCTGCTCACTTCTAATATACCTTTGACTCAACAGATTCTTGTGTACGAAATTTTAAATAACCTATCAAAGTTAAGACTAACATTCCTATTAAAAAGGCGATAAAATATGGAGAAATGATTGTTCGAATGACAGAAGTAACAAAGGAACTGATAATCATTCCAAGAGAGTAAACAGCGGACATTATACCAAAAGCTCGACCATGGCCTTCACGTGTAATTGCTCCGGTAACAGCTGTTGCTGCTGCGGGCATAATGACACCGAAGCAGACACCCATGAGAAAAAGAAATAAAGGCAATTCAAGTAATCCATTAAAAAGGGCACTTAAGCTGATACATAGACTAAACAGCCCAAACATCATTCGTTTGATTGGATCAAAACGATGAATGAAAAATAACGATAATGATAAAAATGTACCAATCGCCATAAAGCTAAATAACTGTCCAGTGTTCATCGTAGAAACCCCATGTTCCACTGTTAAAAAAGGAACTTCGTATATGATGACACCGTGAATGTACATAACGGCAAAACCCGTTAAATAAACAAGTTGTAATTGATGGTTTTTTAACACACTTAAAAGGCTAAGCGTTTTTGAACGATTGTTTTTTACGACAACCATTTGCCGATCTCTCAAGAAACTGATTGTGTAAACAGCAATAAATATTAAAGCAGTCCCAATAATCATATACGTTTCGGCATATCCAACTGTGGCTCCCAATTTTCCACCAATCAGGGGTGCGACAATATTGGCAACCATACCAAGCATGCCAGTAATCGCCATGTTTTTCCCTTGATGCCGGCTGTTGGTGGCATAACCAGATATTAAGGCTAAAGCAGCTGGCATAAGGAAAGCTAATGCAAAGCCATTCAAGGAACGTAAAATTAGTAAGTCTGTTGAGTTTTCCGTAAATCCGTGGGCTATGTAGAGTACTCCAGATATAAAGAGCGGCAATATAATGAAGAGTCTTTTTCCATAGCGATCAACTAGAGGGCCGACGATTAAGTTTCCGGTTAAATTGGCTAACTGAGACGCACTCAGTATAATCCCAATCATAACACTGGATGCTCCTAACATCGCTGCATAAGGAGTAAAAATAGGCCCTTGAACACTCATAATTAAGCTAATGATAAACATCGTTATAAAAATATGTAACTTATCAATAGTTGCTTCCCGCATATTTTTCACCCCCAAAACATTTTATGCTCGGAATGGAAATTTAGACGGGCTTTACAAAATCTAGTAGTATGAACAACTAATAATATATTGCGATAGGTGGGTGAACTAATGGTAGATTTTTTGTACCATTACTTTGATGAATCAACAGGACCATTTTGTAATCTATCTGATCTTGAACTAGAAGAAGCAGAGCAAATACTCAATGAAATAAGGAGGAAGAAGAAGGGATTCGCAAGCAGACGATCATTTAATTATCTTCAAATTCGGCATGACCTAGAATTGAAAGTTAGGGATTTATTTATAGAAAAGGGTGGAAAGCCTAAACGAAGCCATCCACACTATATGACATTCGGGGAATGTAAGTGGTTATTAGACTGGTATCCTAAAGGCAGGGAGCTTCATATACCAATAACGGAATTTGATCGGGATACTATAAGTTTTACATACGGCGATTTGTTTCCAACGATGAGATACAATGATGGAAAGTTTTACCGTGGTCAGGTTTATATGCTTGATGAAATTTACCAAGTTATAAATAAATGTGGATTACCTCAAGAATGGAATTCTGAAGGGGATAAAGGCCCCGAACGGTATATAGAAGTGCAAATTTGGGATGATCGACCAATCGGGAAATACATTAGTGAGTTAAAATAGCTTGCGAAGAAGACTTTTTTGCGTTAAAGGAGCCCTATATAATAAAATTCCATTGTATACATAACAAACTTAAGCCTTTCATAGAGATCTTGTACTACCTGACTCGATGAATGCCGAGAGTCTATTTAAAATAAAGGAGGATGCTATGAAAAGAGTAGACGTCGTTTCAGCTTTCATTCAGGACGAAAAAGGAAATATATTACTAGTAAAGAATGTAAAGGAAGATTCCTTTTATTGGGGACTTCCAGGGGGAGCTGTGGAGAAAGGTGAAACATTAGAAGAAGCTGTCATTCGTGAAGTGAAAGAAGAAACAGGGTTTCATATAGCAGTTAGTGGTTTGCATTCCATCAGAGAGATGTTTTTCGAGAAGAAAGGACATCATGCATTAATCATTACATTTTTTGCTGAAATTATTGGAGGTCATATTAATATTTCAGATCCCGATAATGAGATTGGCGAAGTGAGGTGGGTAGATTATCAAACTGCAAAGGAATTAATGCCGTCATTATTTGAAAGACTTAGAATAGATTCGGATCATAAAAAGACATTGGCCTTTTATGACTTTGAAGGGAAATCAATAACTTAAAGATGTGGAAAGTTAGTAGCATATGTAATAACTAATAACAAACATCGTATTTATGATTAAGCCGAGAACACCCGTGACTTCAGTCGTGGGATGAATCGGCTTATTTTGTTATAAATTAGCATGTAATAGATTGCAAACGTACGTTCCANTTAAGTCCTCAGACGTTAGCTGATATTACAGCACGTCATTTGGATGTTATATTAAATACAGGGCGTTAAGCTATAAGCTAGCACGCCCTGCGTTGTGTTGAATATTCATTAACTATCAATATCTTATTATTCCCTTGCAAGATCTATATCCATTCAGAATCTTATTCCGAAAAGGCTAGTAGCCCTATGATTTAAAAAAGGATTGATAAGAAGAGGAAGGATTAGTGGGCTCGATATTGGTGGAAAAACAAAGAGCGTGAAACAATATAAATGCTAATATATAGTCCTACTCGCATTACAATTCTCCCGTACAAACACTATTTTCGATGTGTTTATACTTCAAAAAGGTTTTTTCCAGACAAATGTCGAAAGTTATCCATGTCCAAGAACAGTAACTGAAAACACAAATCTGGAACGACTAATATGGAAATCGGAGGTATGTTCATGAGTAAAAAAGTATTAATCATTACCGGTGATGCCGTCGAAGCACTAGAAGTGTTTTATCCTTATTATCGCTGTTTAGAAGAAGGTTTTGAAACTACAATTGCTTCACCTTCTGTAAAAAAGTTATATACGGTTACTCACGATTTCATCGATGGAACAGAAACATATGTGGAAAAGCCAGCATATGGCTTAGATTCTCATATAGCTTTTGCCGATGTCGATCCTTCTGAATACGATGGGTTGATCATACCAGGCGGCCGTGCGCCAGAATATATTCGATTGGATAAAGCTGTCCCTCATATTGTGAAACATTTCTTTGAAGAGAATAAGCCTGTAGGTGCGATCTGCCATGCTGCTCAAGTACTTTCTGTTGTGCCTGATGTTGTGAAAGGAAGGGAGTATACAGCCTATATTGCCTGTAAACCTGATGTAGAAGCATGTGGGGCAAAGTATATTGACGAACACTTGCATGTCCATGAAAATCTTGTTTCCGGTCATGCTTGGCCAGATTTGCCGGGCTTTATGCGTGAATTTATCCGTTTATTAAATAAATAAGACTAATAAAGTGCTAGGGAAACATTCATACCTAGCACTTATTTTAACGGGAGAGGTGCCTATGAAAATTCGATTAATAAGAGACAGTGTGGCGATGGGGGATGATGTCTATGCTCCAAATGAAAAAGTAATAGAGATCCCCGCTACTTTCACATTGGAAGAACTCGTAAAGCAGGTAAAGGAAATTCATTATTTGCCTTCCATTTATGGTGGTAAAGCAACATGGGTGCTATATGAAGATTTCAACCGCCCACCTTTGGTTGTTTTAGCCCAACAGTGGGAAAAGGCAAAATTCTTAGTGGATTCATCTCAAACGTTAAGTGATCTTTTTTTAGGAAAAGATCAAGGAGTATTTTTCTTTCGTTATTTACTGCAACGAGATCCTGATGAGGTTTTTCAGTCCTTCAAGCAGGAGTAATACACTTCATGCCTGCTCACTTCTAATATACCTTTGACTCAACAGATTCTTGTGTACGAAATTTTAAATAACCTATCAAAGTTAAGACTAACATTCCTATTAAAAAGGCGATAAAATATGGAGAAATGATTGTTCGAATGACAGAAGTAACAAAGGAACTGATAATCATTCCAAGAGAGTAAACAGCGGACATTATACCAAAAGCTCGACCATGGCCTTCACGTGTAATTGCTCCGGTAACAGCTGTTGCTGCTGCGGGCATAATGACACCGAAGCAGACACCCATGAGAAAAAGAAATAAAGGCAATTCAAGTAATCCATTAAAAAGGGCACTTAAGCTGATACATAGACTAAACAGCCCAAACATCATTCGTTTGATTGGATCAAAACGATGAATGAAAAATAACGATAATGATAAAAATGTACCAATCGCCATAAAGCTAAATAACTGTCCAGTGTTCATCGTAGAAACCCCATGTTCCACTGTTAAAAAAGGAACTTCGTATATGATGACACCGTGAATGTACATAACGGCAAAACCCGTTAAATAAACAAGTTGTAATTGATGGTTTTTTAACACACTTAAAAGGCTAAGCGTTTTTGAACGATTGTTTTTTACGACAACCATTTGCCGATCTCTCAAGAAACTGATTGTGTAAACAGCAATAAATATTAAAGCAGTCCCAATAATCATATACGTTTCGGCATATCCAACTGTGGCTCCCAATTTTCCACCAATCAGGGGTGCGACAATATTGGCAACCATACCAAGCATGCCAGTAATCGCCATGTTTTTCCCTTGATGCCGGCTGTTGGTGGCATAACCAGATATTAAGGCTAAAGCAGCTGGCATAAGGAAAGCTAATGCAAAGCCATTCAAGGAACGTAAAATTAGTAAGTCTGTTGAGTTTTCCGTAAATCCGTGGGCTATGTAGAGTACTCCAGATATAAAGAGCGGCAATATAATGAAGAGTCTTTTTCCATAGCGATCAACTAGAGGGCCGACGATTAAGTTTCCGGTTAAATTGGCTAACTGAGACGCACTCAGTATAATCCCAATCATAACACTGGATGCTCCTAACATCGCTGCATAAGGAGTAAAAATAGGCCCTTGAACACTCATAATTAAGCTAATGATAAACATCGTTATAAAAATATGTAACTTATCAATAGTTGCTTCCCGCATATTTTTCACCCCCAAAACATTTTATGCTCGGAATGGAAATTTAGACGGGCTTTACAAAATCTAGTAGTATGAACAACTAATAATATATTGCGATAGGTGGGTGAACTAATGGTAGATTTTTTGTACCATTACTTTGATGAATCAACAGGACCATTTTGTAATCTATCTGATCTTGAACTAGAAGAAGCAGAGCAAATACTCAATGAAATAAGGAGGAAGAAGAAGGGATTCGCAAGCAGACGATCATTTAATTATCTTCAAATTCGGCATGACCTAGAATTGAAAGTTAGGGATTTATTTATAGAAAAGGGTGGAAAGCCTAAACGAAGCCATCCACACTATATGACATTCGGGGAATGTAAGTGGTTATTAGACTGGTATCCTAAAGGCAGGGAGCTTCATATACCAATAACGGAATTTGATCGGGATACTATAAGTTTTACATACGGCGATTTGTTTCCAACGATGAGATACAATGATGGAAAGTTTTACCGTGGTCAGGTTTATATGCTTGATGAAATTTACCAAGTTATAAATAAATGTGGATTACCTCAAGAATGGAATTCTGAAGGGGATAAAGGCCCCGAACGGTATATAGAAGTGCAAATTTGGGATGATCGACCAATCGGGAAATACATTAGTGAGTTAAAATAGCTTGCGAAGAAGACTTTTTTGCGTTAAAGGAGCCCTATATAATAAAATTCCATTGTATACATAACAAACTTAAGCCTTTCATAGAGATCTTGTACTACCTGACTCGATGAATGCCGAGAGTCTATTTAAAATAAAGGAGGATGCTATGAAAAGAGTAGACGTCGTTTCAGCTTTCATTCAGGACGAAAAAGGAAATATATTACTAGTAAAGAATGTAAAGGAAGATTCCTTTTATTGGGGACTTCCAGGGGGAGCTGTGGAGAAAGGTGAAACATTAGAAGAAGCTGTCATTCGTGAAGTGAAAGAAGAAACAGGGTTTCATATAGCAGTTAGTGGTTTGCATTCCATCAGAGAGATGTTTTTCGAGAAGAAAGGACATCATGCATTAATCATTACATTTTTTGCTGAAATTATTGGAGGTCATATTAATATTTCAGATCCCGATAATGAGATTGGCGAAGTGAGGTGGGTAGATTATCAAACTGCAAAGGAATTAATGCCGTCATTATTTGAAAGACTTAGAATAGATTCGGATCATAAAAAGACATTGGCCTTTTATGACTTTGAAGGGAAATCAATAACTTAAAGATGTGGAAAGTTAGTAGCATATGTAATAACTAATAACAAACATCGTATTTATGATTAAGCCGAGAACACCCGTGACTTCAGTCGTGGGATGAATCGGCTTATTTTGTTATAAATTAGCATGTAATAGATTGCAAACGTACGTTCCATATAGTAAAATAATAGTATGGAAACGAGGTGATAAAATGGAACGAGATGAAGGAAAGGAATATCGTACCTATCAAATGGATGTGAAAAAAGGCCATCGTCTATTTTCCTATTTTGAAGAATTATGTGCAAACGGTAACAACTTATACAATCTAACAAACTTCTATATTAGGCAGGTTTACACCGCTTTGAAAAGTGATAAACCACTGCAACCACTGCAACCATTGCAGAGAGAAGTGTTAGAAACCATTTATCGTAACATCGATAAAATGAATGAGACAAAGACCATTGCCTATTACAAAAAGCTAAAAAAGGAAAATTTAATAGGAAAGGAAAAACAAAAAGAGTTAGAGCTATTTACTCTGCCAACTAAAGAAAAAGCATTTGTCGGTTACAACTTCCTAGAT
>NZ_LN831197.1:2104809-2106233 GCF_001375535.1 Bacillus niameyensis | reverse complement strand
TTAATCGTTGGTACAATAAATTAAAAAGTTATTATTATGCTGCATTACGAAACGGGAGGAGTTCAAAAGAGGGTCAAAGATATTCAAAAAGATTAAGCAAGTTAGACAGCAAGCGTCATAATCAAATCAAAGATTTCTTTCATAAAGTGAGTTTTAACATTGTGAAAGTAGCAAAAGAACATCGCATCGATACCATCATTATCGGTAAAAATATGGATTGGAAACAGAAAGTCGCTTTAGGCTCCAAAAATAATCAAAATTTTGTTCAAATCCCACATGCGATGTTGGTGTCAATGATTCGGTACAAAGCAAATACCGAGGGCATAGCCGTCATTGAAACAGAAGAAAGCTATACATCTCGAGCAAGCTTTTTAGATGAAGATCCGATCCCAACCTACAAATCGGGGGAAAAAAGTGATGACATCTTTAGCGGAAAGCGAATCTCGAGAGGGATGTACCGTTCAAAAAAAGGAATTTTAATCAACGCCGATGTAAATGGCTCGGCGNGAGTTAGAGCTATTTACTCTGCCAACTAAAGAAAAAGCATTTGTCGGTTACAACTTCCTAGATGCTTTGTTTAAAACTATTAAACAAAAAGACTATTATTCTTTGCCTGGACAAATCAATCAACAAGTTATCAAAAATGTTGTTCAAAATTGGGATTCTTTTTTTAAAAGCCTAAATGGATATAACGTAAACCCCCAGAAATATAAAGGCCGACCTAACATTCCTGGATATCTACCGAAAGGCAGTAAAAAAGAAGTCGTTTTATCGAACCAAATCTGTCAATTAAAAGGTGAAAAATATTTAAGATTCCCAAAAACAAGGGGGAAGTTAAACATTGGGAAGTTGGCCAATGTTTCGGGTAAGTTCCAACAAGTAAGGATTATCCCGAAATATGATAACTTCACAGTAGAGGTCATTTTTTTGATGGGTAAAAAAGTTGAAATTAGTCCTAAAAAGAAACGCATTTTAAGCATTGATTTGGGTGTGGAAAATATAGCCACCTTGGTGTCGAACGTTGAAATGACTCCTATTCTTTTTAAAGGCGGCAAAATTAAATCCATTAATCGTTGGTACAATAAATTAAAAAGTTATTATTATGCTGCATTACGAAACGGGAGGAGTTCAAAAGAGGGTCAAAGATATTCAAAAAGATTAAGCAAGTTAGACAGCAAGCGTCATAATCAAATCAAAGATTTCTTTCATAAAGTGAGTTTTAACATTGTGAAAGTAGCAAAAGAACATCGCATCGATACCATCATTATCGGTAAAAATATGGATTGGAAACAGAAAGTCGCTTTAGGCTCCAAAAATAATCAAAATTTTGTTCAAATCCCACATGCGATGTTGGTGTCAATGATTCGGTACAAAGCAAATACCGAGGGCATAGCCGTCATTGAAACAGAAGAAAGCTATACATC
>NZ_LN831197.1:2075021-2101012 GCF_001375535.1 Bacillus niameyensis | reverse complement strand
TTAATCGTTGGTACAATAAATTAAAAAGTTATTATTATGCTGCATTACGAAACGGGAGGAGTTCAAAAGAGGGTCAAAGATATTCAAAAAGATTAAGCAAGTTAGACAGCAAGCGTCATAATCAAATCAAAGATTTCTTTCATAAAGTGAGTTTTAACATTGTGAAAGTAGCAAAAGAACATCGCATCGATACCATCATTATCGGTAAAAATATGGATTGGAAACAGAAAGTCGCTTTAGGCTCCAAAAATAATCAAAATTTTGTTCAAATCCCACATGCGATGTTGGTGTCAATGATTCGGTACAAAGCAAATACCGAGGGCATAGCCGTCATTGAAACAGAAGAAAGCTATACATCTCGAGCAAGCTTTTTAGATGAAGATCCGATCCCAACCTACAAATCGGGGGAAAAAAGTGATGACATCTTTAGCGGAAAGCGAATCTCGAGAGGGATGTACCGTTCAAAAAAAGGAATTTTAATCAACGCCGATGTAAATGGCTCGGCGAATATACTAAGAAAAGTAGTCCCAAAGGCATTTGCCAACGGGATAGCGGTTGTGTGTACCCAGCCTCTAGCGGTCAATGTGCATTAGCACCAACCCTGAAACCTGCGACTTCAGTCGTGGGAGGTTCATACAGCCCTTTAAGGCTGCTATCATGCTATGGAACAACCTCCATTATCTATCAATTGTTTTCAGAACATTTGTTATAGAAATAGTCCTATGTTATCATTTACCTACATTAAGGGAGGCGATTTAAATGAGCTTTTTTTCGAGATCATCAAGGCGAAAACCATATAAATATGGTAAGCATGGACATCAACATTATCAAAAAAAAGGTTTAATGGGAAAGTTATTTGATATGCTTGGTTCCAGAAGCCATTCTAACAAACGCTATCATACACAACATAATCCTTCCTATTCAAAATCCAACCCGTCATCTAACCAAGGTGGAATAGGCTGCAGAAAATGCCATGCGCAAATCCCAACTGGTTCTAAATTTTGTCTGGAGTGCGGGGAAAAGGTGAATACTTCATTGTTCTGTGGCAACTGTGGAGAAACTTTACCACCAAATGCAAAATTCTGTCCATCTTGCGGTACGAAATCAGGCGGTTGATGTTCTTTGTTTAATAGCAATGCAAACAAATGGATTGGAAAGAAATATGGGGAATATAAAATTGTTAGATTGCTAGGTGAAGGAAGATTTGGCATCGGTTATTTAGCCGTTACAGATCAGGGAGAGAAGGTTGTTATTAAACGATTCAAAACTCGCCCATTTAAGAAAAATAAAGATAAAAATGCTTATGAGGCGATTATTCTTTCCCAACTGGAAAATCAAGCGATCCCGAAATTATTAGGAGTAATAAGTGATAAAGATTTGTATGCCTTTATATTGGAATATAAACCCGGCCATACAGTAGAAAATATGATTTTTATACAAAAATACAAATTCCAACAAAGGGAAATTTATGATATAGGATGCCAGCTTATCTCTATTATGAAATATTTACATAGAGAGGGAGTTGTTCATCGTGATATTCGAATTCCGAATATACTGATCTCAGACTCTAAAGTTTCCTTAGTAGATTTTGGTTTAGCCCGTTGGTATGATGGGCAAAATTATTTGTATGATCAGGATTTTTCTTACCTTGGAGACTTCTTAATATACTTGCACTATACGACATTCGTAAAACAACAAAGAAAGAGCTTACCATGGTATAGGGAACTTGAGCTTACTGACAGACAGATCCATCTGTATAAAAGAATGCTTAGGCTAGAAGAACCTTTTTCTAGTATAGATGAATTGGAACGAAATTTTAAATTTGCCTTTTAACGATGGCGCTATTTGGATTTTTTCGGTACGTAGCTCTTATAAATACATATAATGCCTTTCTCCAGTCATTTTGTCTGGGGGAAGGCACTATTTATTTGTCATAAAGATCTGTATAAACTGCAGGGGGAAATTATTTTCAACTCCACTCTTCCCGCAGACTGAATAAGGTCCTAAATCCCTAGAAACCATGGGATGTTTCCATTCGTATTAATAGAGTAAACAAGTGGGGGGATAACATGGAAAAACAAAATCGCTCGTTTCTCGTAGCTATATTTCTAATTATCTGTATGCTTTTTGCAGGGTGTAATACAGACGCTGAGCAAAAAGTTTCTAACGCAGATTTACCAAAAAATGATACGGGTGAGCATGCTGAAAAAACAGAGAGTGGTGAAGAAATAGCTTCTGCAGCTACTACAATAGAAGAAGTAGTTGTACAACATTCTGGGAAATTAGTAGATAAGTATATGGACCCAGAAATAGAAGCTGCTCGAACGGTGGATTACACTAAATATTTTCGTTTTTATGAAGATAAGTTTATTGATATTGTCCATAAGGAATTGCCTAATTACTTTCAAGAAAACGAAGAATTAAGCCGTGAAGAAGTTTATGATTATCTTGTATACGAGCTTGGCTCTGGACAATATAAGCCATATTACGAAAAACTCGCGTCATATGATCATGGATATGAAATGCCAGAGCTTCCAAATGGAAAAGATGAACTTGAAATAGCTAAAAAAGAAATAACGAACCTTGTGATTTTAATGGATGCAAGTGGGAGTATGAAAGCTAGTATAGCAGGTGGCATAAGAATGGATCTTGCGAAAGAAGCCATTGAAGATTTCACGAATGGAGTAGGAGAAGATGTGA
Organism: Bacillus niameyensis; assembly: GCF_001375535.1. Taxonomy (GTDB): domain Bacteria; phylum Bacillota; class Bacilli; order Bacillales; family Bacillaceae_C; genus Lederbergia; species Lederbergia niameyensis. Next base: position 2,098,312 of record NZ_LN831197.1, on the reverse strand, counting down.
ATGTGTCACTTCTTGCCTATGGTCATAAAGGAACGGGTGAAGATTCGGATAAAGAGCTTTCGTGCTCCTCGATCGATGCTGTTTATCCCTTGCAAGAATATAGTCAAAAGGAATTTCAGCAAGCACTGAACTCATTTCAAGCAAGTGGATGGACGCCATTGGCTAGTGCAATCGAAAAAGCTAATGAATTGCTCGCTCCTTATGGGAAAGATGGCTATAGAAATATTGTATATATTGTTAGCGATGGTATTGAAACATGTGATGGTGATCCAATCCAAGCTGCGAAAAAGCTTAATGAAAGTAATATAGAAGCAAAAATAAATATCATTGGATTTGATGTAGATGATGAAGGGCAAAACCAACTGAAACAAGTGGCAGAAGCAGGTGGAGGGAAGTATGTGACGGTCAAAGACCCAGCCGAGTTTGAAACTGTCTTAAAGAAAAAATGGCAGCCTAGTTTAATGCAGATCATGAGCCAGCAAGGTGTATACCTTCGCGAATATGTAGACCAATTAAATGATTTGATCAATATTTACGATCCTCTTTCGAATCTTTCCGAACGGGAAGCAAATAGGATCATTGAAGCAGCGCGCTTTTTAGCGGCAGAAGAATGGATTGACAAGGAGACTGCTGATTATGTTTCAGAACGTGCGAATCAAATGAGAGAGTTAAGAAAAAAGCATTTCAGTGAATTAAAGGAACAAAAGAGTGCAGAAGCAGACCAGGCTCGAAAAGAAATTGATGCCAATGTAGAAGCTTGGAAAGAAAAATGGTACAAAGAATTGGAAAAAGAATCGTGACATCATTGAATTTTTGATCAAGAGATAGAATGGTCGTGTGCATTGTCAGGTATTTCCTTTATAAAATTGAGGATACTAGTATTAATCAACTTTTAGAGGTGAATAATCGTGATTAGACTAAATTCCGAAATTGAAGGAAAAGCGATTAATTTTGGTGAGGCACGCAGATTATTTAAAGCTTATGGATGTAGTTTTTGCAGTAATTTTGAATATGATCGTGGAAAATTCGATTCGCTTTTATGGCGGGAAGGCGGAGAAAGCATCTATTTAAGAATTCCTTTTGATGTAGTGGAGGGCGCTTTAGACCATTCCGATGCCCATATCCAATTTCGAACACCTTATGTCATTAAGCATGTTGTAAATGTTGGCTTAGACTATGATGAGAATTCTTTAATGACTACAACAGGGGTTAATCAATTCCAAAAGCCGTTGGATAATGATGGGTATATAAGAGATAAAAGTAGATGGGCACAGGCGGGCGAGGACGTAATTGATCAAGTGCTAAATACAATGAGAGGAGGAATGATTTCCTAAATATAAAACCTATTATACCTTATTTTGGCTCTATGATGATCATAGAGCTTTTTGATTGTAGTTTTGGGATTTTCCCCCTACTCTTCCAATAAATGCAACATATTTCATCATGCTATCACGGCGTGATAAAATATAATGTATCATCGAGAATTTAGCAGGAGGCATAAGGAAATGTCTATATTTAGCATGGATTATCATATCGATTTAAGTGATGTAGACTTCAATCGAAAATTAAAATTAAGTACTTTGTTTAGTTATTTCCAAGACACAGCGAGCTTAGCTTCTGAAGATTTAGGTTTCGGTATTGATAAATTGGATAAAGAGTATGGAGTGGCTTGGATTTTAATGAAAATTAGAGTGGAAATTGAGAGAATGCCAATTTTAGATGAAAAAATTTCGATAGAGACATGGCCGCTCGAACCAAAAAAATTAGAATTCGAAAGAGATTATGTAGTGAGAGATTATGAGGGGAATGTAATAATACGAGCTGTATCCTCTTGGATTATCATGGATTTAAAAGAGAGAAAGCTAAGAAGAAGTAACACCTTTCCAATTACATATCCGATCGTAAGGAACGAGAGAGCGATTGAGTGCAAATTAGGTAAGTTAAAAAACTTTGGTCAGTTGGAGATTGCCTATCAAAAGGTGATTGGATATAGTGACGTCGACTTCAATGGGCACTTGAATAATTCGAAGTATGTCGACTATGTTATGGATTGCTTTATGATTGATGAGCATAAAAAGTACCAATTGAAATCAATTGAAGTCCATTTTACAAACGAAGCCTTGCCTGGTGATACGATTACCCTTCAAAAAGATACGTATGAGGCAGATTCAGGCTTGATTTTTATTCAAGGAATTAATGAAAAAGATCAAAAAATCGTTTTTAAATCACAAATATACATTAATAAGAACTAAATTTGAGTTTGCATCATTTATGAAATCCAGGAAGGTTTAGACAATAATGAAGACATCTAATAAATTTTACTATTTTAGCATTATTTCTATTTTTACGATCACTTTATCCCTCGTGATTGGATTGTTTTCCCCTAGTCAGGTAAAGTCTCATTTAAAACAAATGAAGGATGATGCCTTTCAAGGGGCACAACCAATCATTCCTACACTTGAAGTAAAGCATGCATTTTCCACATCTAAGTTGAACCAGTCGATCCATTATCAACAAGAAATAATACGTGAAAAAGCTGAGCACGGGCAAGCGATCAAGGAGCTTCAACAAAAAAATAAAGTGATCTATCTAACTTTTGATGACGGTCCATCTGCATATTCTGAACAGATGCTTGATATTTTAAATAAATACGATGCCAAGGCTACATTTTTTATGATTGGTCCTAATATTCAAAGCTACCCAGCTGTTGTCAAAAGAATGGCAGATGAAGGGTTCGGCATCGGTATGCACAGCATGACACATGATGCTCATCAAGTATACAGTTCCGCAACATCTCCGTTAGATGAAATGCTTGAAGAAAGCCATATTATTCAGGGGATTACTGGAATAGAGCCCCTATTAATTCGCTTGCCATATGGAAGTGTGCCATATTTAACAGTTGACATGCGATACTATCTTAATGAAAACAATTTTAAAATCTGGGATTGGAATATCGACAGTGAGGATTGGAAGTTGATGGATCAACGATATGTCACCAAAGTGATCCAAGATATTAAGAGTTTAGAACAATCAGGAGAGGCGCCTATTGTTTTATTGCATGATAAACAACACACGGTTCAACATTTATCAAAGTTACTGCAATATCTAAAAAAAGAAGGCTATCAAATGAAGGTCCTAACGGAAGAGCTCGTACCTTATACATTTCAGTGCGAAGGTCGTTGTTATTCCATAAATGAATAGTCATTGATTGTTAAAGGGGAAAGAATGAGGAATGAATGGTAAAAAGAAAGTTGTTGCAGCAGGAATTTTGTTGTTCGCAGTAGTTGCAGGTTATTTTGTGATGATCAAATACAATGATCATAAACGAATCGAGAAGGTCGATCACTCATTGGAAAATTCAGCTCAATCAGAGGAACTGTTTGCTAAAAAACAGCGGAACTTGGCTGAAACGAGTAAAATGGAGAATAAACTTTATCATACTATCCTATCTTTAAAAGTTGACCAAAACGAGGAAATTACGAAAATTACAAAAGAAGCTCAGAAACTTATAGAGCAACAGGACCAATATTTACAGGAAATGGAACAGCATTTTGATCAAGCTTACTCTTCTATTGCTGTTATTAAACCGCTCGTCAAGAAAATGAAGGGTCAAAAGACAGAAAATTCGACAACGACAATGTTGCAGCTATTCGAAAAACGCCAACAAATTTATAACTCTTATTGTAAAGACTATAAACGTTTATTGGCTTTAAACAAGCATCTTTATGAAAAACTAGAAAATAAACAGTATAATGAAGAAGAGTTAGATAAGGAAGTTGAACAAATTAACCAAATCTATCATAATATCAAAAATCAAGAACAGCAATTCAATCAATATACGGAAAAATATAACGATGAAAAAATGAGATATGAACAACTAACGAGCTAAAGAGAGAATGCCAGGGGCTAGGCAATTTACAATTGTTTAGACCCTGGCATTTTCATAAACTCCTTTTTATTAGCTAGTTCAGGATGAGCTTTTCTAATAACAGAAGGTCTTGCTAGAAGAAGAACAATCCCAATTAAGAGAGTAGCCGATGTAATTAATATCCATTCCGCAGGCAAAATATCATAAAAAACACCGTAAACGACCATTCCAAGTGGCATAAGCGCCATTGCCATCGTTTCCAAAATAGAAAAAACACGACCTTTATAATCGTCATCAATTTGCTTTTGCATCATGACCTGTAGTGGAGTATTGACAATGATCACTAACATTCCGAAGCTGAACATAAGTAGTGCATAGTAGGCAAACATTCCGTAATAAGTAAATTTTATGAGGAGCGGTAAAGAAATAGCACCTATAATAAGCCCCATGCAGAGAACTCCTCGTTTAGATAGTAGTAGTGGGAATTTAACATCTCGGCTCGTTGAAAAATAGATGGACATTATGAGCATCCCGACAGCAAAAGCTCCATTTGTAAAACCGAAATGTTCAGATGCTATTTTTAACTTTTCTATTAAAATATAAGAATAACCTACTTCAAATGCACCAAACAGAAAATTGATGAGCAAGGAAATCCAAATAATTACTATTAAGACAGGTTGAAGTTTTAAGTAAGAAATACCAGCTTTCATACTGATCCACATTGATTCTTTTTGTTCCTCTACCGTTTTTTCTTTTCTTTTTGCAAATAAAGAAAAGTTCATTGTGGATTCAAGAGCGACACCAATAGCAGATGCTATGATATAGATGATTAAAAAAACTGGCATTGATACGACACCATATAATAAACCACCTATAGCCGGGCTGCCTATGGCTGCAAAAGAAATCGACATTTGGTTCAACGACATTGCTTTTTGGATTCTTTTTTCATCAACAAGGCCGCTTATTGATGAGGTAAAGGTGACGCTTGAGAAAGTGGAAGTGATTGATAGAATACAAGTTGTTGTATAAATTGCGATAAGAGATAATCCGTAATACAAACTAACGGCAAGTAAGCCGCCGATTGCGAATGTTGTTGCGATCTGAGCAGTAATGACAATTTTCTTCCTAGAAAAATTATCGGCTACATATCCTGCAAATGGTCCAACTACTGTTCTAGGTAAAATATTGCAAATGAGGTTCAAGGCAAAATTTGTTGCAGATCCAGTCATTTGTAAAATATAAAAACTAATAGCGAATGAATAGACTTGTGCACCGAATGTGGAAATCAGTTTACTTATCGTAAATGTCCACAGATGGTATGTAGCTCTTTTTAAGTTTAATTGTTCGCTCAATAAAATCGCCTCTCCACATGACTTTATCCCGCATTAACTGGCTGTAAGCCCCCCACTTCAAGAATTTGAGGAGAATCCAAGAATTGTAAGTGGAGGATCAACAGCCAGTAAAAGCCCGATTCGTTCAACTAACAATCAGTGGGGGATGAAGAAAATCCCCACTGATTGAAGTTTCACTTTATTTGCCCTCATCACTATATGATGAAGTTTATTATATCTTTCCTATTTAAAGGTATTTGGGAAAAGTTTGATTATGGTGCCACTTACCAAAAATCAATATTTGCCCTACTATATAAAAAAATATTAGTATATGAAACAAAGAGGTTCAAGCCTAGGAAGGGGGCAAAGAATTGAATATCAAATTAAGCAACAAAATAATTACAGAGATATGTGGTACAGTCTCCTTCAAAAGAGGTGCGATTTTTTGTCGTTCTAATCGCATAACATTTGAAAGCTATCGTTCGAATGAATGTCGCGCTACAGTATCTTCAAAGGAAGAGTTTCATGTCATGATTGACAAAGATGAGAGCAGTCCTTTCGGTTTTCGGACGAAATGTAGTTGCCCATCGCTTGCTTCCTATAAACTTAAATGCCAGCATGTCGCTGCCGTTTTATTATCGATTCATGAACATCAGCGAAACCTAACCTCTCCTGCAATCGAAAATAATGCCGATCATGAACTAACTGAAGGAATTTTCACTTTATTTAATCATAAAGCAAAGCGGTCCAGTATGCACCAACTATATTTTGAAAATAGGGAAATGTTGGAAACGGTATTTATTTGTAAGCCACTTAAAGTTGGAAAAGGGCAAAATATGATTGGCATAGAACTTAAGATTGCCACAGTTAATGTTAAGAATCTCCGTAACTTTTTAATGCAAGTTAAAACTGGAAGTATATGCATACTTTCAGATTCTTTTACATATGATCCGTCTCTTCATTGCTTTCAAAAGGAAACAGACGCAGTCATTCACCAACTTATCCAAATCATCGATGATGAAAAAATGTATGGAGATGATCCGTTTAGTGAAAGTGTTTTAATGATTCCACCTTCTTCATGGGAGCGACTTGTATCTATAATCTTAAAGACACCTTTAGTAAAATGGGAATACGGTGGAATTACGTATGATGAGCTAAGTTTAACAAGAGGACCTATCCCTGTACAATTTAGCTTTTTAGAAACTAAAGGGAAAGATTATGAACTGAAAATTCAAGGCTTAAATCAACTAATTATATTGGAAGCTTATCGAGCGGTTCTTTCAAAAGGATGCTTAATTCAGTTGGAAGAGGAAGTAAGTGAACGGCTTTCAGAACTGAAGCAAATACTCGATGCTTCAGAGGCTAATCACATATCAGTCCCTCACAACCAATTCCATTATTTTCTTGAAGAAATTGTACCTGAATTGAAAAAGCTAGGCGATGTCCATTTAGCCCCTTCCATTTCCATGAAGTTAAACAAGCCGCCATTAATAGCTAAACTATATTTAGATCGAATAAAAAATAAGTTGCTAGCTGGGCTTGAGTTTCACTATGAAGGTATCGTTATTAATCCATTGGAGTCAGGAATGCAGGTTGGCTCCATGTTTATAAGAGACGAAGAAAAGGAAGAGGCGATTTTACAGCTAATGGAGGAAAGTTCATTTGCGAAAACGGAAAGTGGTTATTTTTTGCATAACGAGGAATTGGAATATACATTTTTGCGTCACGTTATTCCACAACTTCAGCCCCTCGTACAAATTTATGCCACAACAGCCGTTAGGAATCGTCTAATCAAAAAAAGTGCACCTCCGCGAATTCGTGTTAAAGCTAATAAGGAGAGAACAAATTGGTTAGAATTCAAGTTTGAAATGGATGGCATTCCGGAAAAACATATACGTGATATTCTATTCGCACTTGAGGAGAAACGAAAATATTATCGCCTTGCTAACGGAACTCTTCTTTCCCTTGAAACAAGGGAATTTGAGGAAATTAGGAGATTTTTAAATGCTGTTCCTAACGAAAATCTTAACCTTGAGAATGGGTTATATATTCCATTTGTTAATGGTCTGCACCTTTTAGATTCTACAGAAAATGCTAATGTGTTCAAGTTAGAAGAATCATTTCATCAGTTTATAGATAGCATTCAAAATCCTGATGAATTAAAATTCGAATTACCAGAGCGCTTAGATTCAGTATTGCGGGAATACCAGAAGGAAGGGTATCGCTGGATGAAGACATTGGCTAGCTTTGGATTCGGAGGGATCCTGGCTGATGACATGGGACTAGGTAAAACTCTTCAAAGTATTGCCTTTATTCTCTCGGAACTTCCTAGAATTCGCCAAACAAAGAGGCCGGTACTGATTGTTTGTCCATCATCCTTAATGTATAACTGGTTAAGTGAAATATCTAAATTTACACCTGATATCCATGCTGTAGTATTGGCTGGTCATAAAAAGGAACGTGTCACATTACTGAAAGAAGCTATGGAAAAGGATGTACTTATTACTTCTTATCCATTATTGCGCACAGATTTAAATTGGTATAGGAAACAAGGTTTTCACACTGTGTTTTTCGATGAGGCACAGGCATTTAAGAATCCAAATACACAAACGGCAAAAGCAGTGAAGACAATCCAAGCAGAACATCACTTTGCGCTCACAGGAACACCAATAGAAAATTCATTAGAAGAACTATGGTCTATTTACCATGTTGTTTTTCCTGAGTTGTTTCAAGGGTTAAAAGAATACAGTAACCTTACGAGGAAAAAAATTATTCGTCGAATTCGGCCATTCTTATTGCGTAGGATGAAAAAGGATGTACTTGCGGAACTACCTGAAAAAGTTATGTCGCATGAATTTATAGAGTTGCTTCCAGATCAGAAAAAACTATATGCTGCCTATTTGGCGAAGTTAAGACATGAAACGCTCAAGCATTTGGACAAGGATACACTTAGAAAGAATCGAATAAAAATTCTAGCCGGATTAACCCGGTTACGGCAAATTTGCTGTCACCCAGCTTTGTTTGTTGATGGCTATAAAGGAAGTTCAGCAAAATTTGAACAATTACGGAAAATCTTAAAAGAATCAAAGCTCTCTGGAAGAAGAGTACTTATTTTTTCCCAGTTTACAACAATGCTCCAGCTAATTGGCAAAGATTTAGCTCGGCAAGGCATTCCTTACTTTTATCTTGATGGACAAACTCCTGCCGAAGAAAGAATAGTAAGGTGCAATCGATTTAATGGAGGGGAACGTGATCTATTTCTTATTTCATTAAAGGCAGGTGGTACTGGACTAAATTTGACCGGAGCAGATACAGTAATTTTATACGACATTTGGTGGAATCCTGCAGTCGAGGAGCAAGCAGCCGATCGGGCTTACCGCATTGGTCAGGCAAATACAGTAGAGGTGATCAAGCTAATTGCTAGAGGAACGATTGAAGAAAAGATAAATGAACTGCAAGAACAAAAGAAACACTTAATTGCAGAAATTATCGATACAAAGGAGCCCGCCTCTTCGCTTACTGAAGAGGATATTAGGGAAATCTTGATGATATAGAATTGATGAGATTTCTATGACAGGGCAAGATAAAGCTAAGTGGATTCAGGGATTCAAGGCGTACTGTGATAGCTGAAATTAAAGGGTGAGATGAAATGAACAAGAATTTTATCGTAGGGTTATTAACTTTTTTACTCCTTATTAATGGATGGGCATTTCCTTTTTTTCGATTACCGTTTTATGAAGGAGCAATGGTGGTCGCAGGTATATCCTTACTATTGATGGCGATTATTCACGAGCGGTTTGTGTTTTTATATTCGATGTTAATTGTAATTGGCTATGCTGTTTATCTTACAGTTCATGCTTTTATGTACCATGAACCATCAAATGTTCAACTTTCTTATATTTATGATCATTTGCTATTAACTAGTTTTATTTTATTGTATTGGATTTTGTTAACGTACTTGAAAAGAATAGGTTATGAAAATGAAAATTTAATAAGACAAGTGAAGCTTTTACAAAAATATACTGGGAATAGTCACATATTAACCGTTCAAGAGTTTCGTGAACAAGCAAAATGGGTGTTCGCTTCTGTACAACGAACTCAAAAGCAGGTTTGGCTTGTACAGTTAACAATTACTCATAAGGGGAAAATGACGAAGCAAGTTCTACAAGAACGGATTGAACAAATTAGTTTAAAGTCGATCCGCAAGCAATTTGATTTAATCACCTACCATAAAGATGCCGTTTATCTTCTATTAAGAGACACGGACCGTGCTGGTGTTGATATTGTTTTGCAGCGAGTTGAAAGTGAAACAAGAAATGCTGTCAATTTGATCGAGTTGCCCTATGACATTGACGTAAAATTAGTAGAATCAATGGAAGAACTGGAAAAGTTGGGGGTTAACTAGAATGATGAATCTCTTACTTGCTGTCATGTTCTTTTTTTGGCTATTATTGCTATTTTATTCGTTAGTGACTCTTGCAGGGATATGGTATCGCAATAAAGAAGGCAAGCGTGTTGAACTTACTATTTATCCGAGCGTGGCGGTATTTATTCCAGCTCATAATGAAGGGATTGTGATGGCAGACACGTTACGAGCGATGGCGCGATTACAATATCCAGGTAAGCTCGATATTTATGTATTAAATGATAATTCGACAGACGCTACTGCGGAGATCGCAATGGAGTTTTCTAGCCTATTTTCTCATATTCACCACATTTCAGTACCAAAGGGGGAGCCTAAAGGGAAGTCGCGCGTTTTAAATTATGGTTTGCAAATTTCAGATTCGGAATATTTTGCTGTATATGACGCGGATAATGAGCCTGAACCAGATGCACTGAGAAAGCTAGTTGAAACAGCGGAAACAACAAAAAATGCTGCAGGTGCTGTTGGATATGTGAAAACAAAAAACATGGAAGTAAATCGTTTAACGCGAATGATTGGTCTTGAATTTCAAGTATTCCAACTGCTCATGCAATGTGGCCGATGGGCTCTATTTAAGCTCGGATCATTAGCGGGTACAAATATGTTAGTGAAGCGAAAAGTGATTGAAGAAATGGGCCGCTACGATGTTTATGCGTTGGCTGAAGATGCAGAACTAACAGTGAGAATTACGGCGGCTGGTTATGTTTTACCTGTCGTTCCATCATCGCGAACATGGGAGCAGGAGCCTGAGAAGATTCGGATTTTCATTAAACAGCGGACACGCTGGCTAACTGGAAATATTTATTTATTAGAAAAATCATTGCGAGATCTATCCCATTGGAAAGGGAAAACTTTTATATTAAGTTTGCAACATGTGATGACTTATTTATTATTCGTTGTTCTCTTGCTCGTATCGGATTTTTTCTTTATTGCAGGAGTTTTAGGATACACACTACCTGAAATGCGAGCCCCTCTTCTTATACTTTGGTTCATGAGTTATATCGTATATACAGCACAACTTTTAAGTGCGCTTGTTGTTGATAAAAACGTTACATTAAAAAATGTCTGTTACATTTTAATCATGTATTTTACTTATGCGCAACTATTTATTATTCTTCTAGTTCGTAGTTTGTCAGTATATATATGGAGTCGCTTGCGCGGGAAGACGATCGGTTGGGACAAAACGCAAAGGTTCAAAAGTAAGGAAGGCAACCAATGAAAAAGTGGATAATCCTTTTTCTTTGCCTCTTTATTGGTGTGCTGCTTTTTCAAGGGGGCAAGTTAATGAATAAGAAGAACGAAGTAGCAGTTCAACAGATCGTTAAAGAGAAGTATATGAATGATGAAGGGTTGATTCATGCTTATCCTTATCAACGTGATTCTCAATATTTATCTGAAAGTATTGGATTATACATGAGCTTTTTGCTCAGGGTGAAAGATAAGGAAGAGTTTGAAGATCAGTATCAAAAGTTAGTGGCTTATTTTTTAATTCAAGAGAATGAGAAAGCATTTATTCGCTGGGAACTTCGAGAAGATGTGTCTGTAAATGCTCTTATAGACGATGTTCGTATTATTGATGCCCTCATAAAGGGGAGTGAAACCTTTCATGAGGACAAATATCGAGATACTGCTAAAGTTTTACAAAGTACTATTCATGATAATCAAATGCGGGATGGTCTTTACACAGATTTTTATGATTGGAATTTGAAAATGCCTTCCTCTCGTTTAACCTATAGTTATATAACTCCGGAACTTTTACAGTTGCTTCCAGATACGGAAAAAAATAGAGAGTCTATTGAAAAGATAGAGAGTGCGTCTATTTTCTTCCCGGAGTATAATAACATAGAAGCTAATCAATATGTCAATGCGAATGAGGCGCATATGGTGGACCAATTGCTGATAGCCCAAAGTAAAGAGTACATCGGACAGGAAACGGATTTTAAAAAATGGATTGTCGCAGAGTGGCAGGAGAAAAAAGTCATAAATGGGCGATATAACAAAGGAAATTTAAAACCAACCGTTCCCTATGAGTCTTTAGCAGTTTACTATTATTTGTATACTTATTTTATGGGCATCAATCAACCAAAATTGGCGAAAGAAGTGAAGGTGGAAGCGAATAAAGTAGCGGATGATCATGATTCCGATCAAGAACATTTTTTTGATTTTATTCATTTTCAGTTATTGCAGCTGAGCGATTAAGAAAGGAAGACCCATCATGAGGAAAGCACTTATATATGTAATCAGCTGCCTGTTCTTAATATCTATTATATTTCCATGTAAAGCAGGGGCTGAGAGTCATGACCTGCGCGTAGTAATTATATACGATAGTCCAAATGAAGAAGTTTATAGGATGGATAGTTTAGTCGGACATTTTACGAATGATATTACAATCCGAAGGGCTGATGAAGTTGGGGAGCTATCATCTTTTACCCATGTGATTTATTTATCAATGAACGATGAAAAGCCCACTTTGCCTTTAGTCACCGCTTTAAACGATTTCCATGGCCCTGTTTTCCAAATTGGCCAACATATTGAAGATTTTTCACGTGGTTCTTTTGTGGATTCCGTACGAAAAGAAAACATACAAAGCATCATTGTAGGAGATTCAGAAGTGTCGTTGGAAGTTGAGAAAGTAGCCTTTGCTTATAATTTTAAAAATAATACAAACGTTATATATAAAGGCAAAGCTGAAAATGAGCAATTTCCAATCGTTTTTTCAGACGGGGCAAACCTTTTTGCTACTGTTAATACGATAAGTGGTATGATCAGCCATTATGTTGGAGAAGCATTATTCTCCTTTTTTGGTGTGCCAAAAGGAAATCCTGTTAAGGTCTTACGTTTAGAAGATATCCATCCGAAAACTGATCCGAAAATATTGCAACAAATTGGCGAGTATTTATGGGAAAAGAAAATACCTTATATGATGACGATTATCCCCGTTTATACGAATCCGAACACTGGCGAAGAAGTTCATTTAAATGATGAAAAAGAGCTTGTTCGTGTTTTAAAATATATGCAAGATCATGGTGCAAGTTTCATTTTACATGGATATAAGCACCAATATCGCAGTTCGGAAACGGGGGAAGGGTTTGAATATTGGGATGCTCTTCATGACCGCCCCATCTATCAGAATAAAGACGAGAAAGTTTTGTTGCGAAAGGATTTTCAAACAGAAAAAGAGTATGAAACGTTTGTCGAAAAAGGTAAAATGTTTGAAAAGGAATATATTCACCAGACGGTGTCCGATGGAATAAAAGAGATGGCTGAACAAGGGCTATTTCCATTAGGGTTCGAGCCGCCACATTATGCGATGTCATTGGAAGGATATAAGGCGCTTACTAATTATTTCACAACTTATGTAGGGGAAACCCAAATTTCGAATGAAACGTATCAAACGACCTTTGCTCCACTCTTCGATAGTGAACCAGCCTTTATGCATGGATTGAAGTTAGTTCCCGAAACATTAGGTTATATCGATCCAAATGATGAAAAGGCGGTTGAAAGTTTACAAAACCATGCCGATTTTCTCGCTAATTTTTCAGATAGCTATTTGTCCTTCTTCTATCATCCATACTTAGGTCTTGATCCATTAAAAGAAGTCATCGATGACATGGAAAAATATAAAGATTACAAGTGGCTCGATCTTAAGATGATGGAGAACCGAGTGCAAATAGATGGTATTACAATTACATCGGAGGATGGCGTTGTGAATGCGGATATCTCTATGAAAATCAAACTAACACATATGGTGAAAACAATGTGGTGGTTTAGTATCCCTCTTCTCCTATTCATTGTGATTGTGATTTATTCATCCGTAACAAGGCGAAGAAGAGGAGATAGTCGTCCTATTTAAATGAAGGTAAAGGTGTTTAATAATGAGTTTATTAACTGTAAAGAATTTAAGTCATGGTTTTGGCGACCGGGCCATTTTTGATAATGTGTCCTTTCGTTTGTTGGCCGAAGAACATATTGGCTTGATTGGTGCGAATGGGGAAGGGAAATCCACATTCATGAATATTATAACCGGCAAATTGGAACCAGACGCTGGGACTGTAAGCTGGGCAAAACGAGCGCGGGTTGGGTATCTTGATCAACATGCTGCACTGAAACAGGGGATGACAATTCGTGATGTACTTAGAACCGCGTTTCAGTATTTGTATGATATGGAACAACAGATGAATGATCTGTTTGTCCAAATGGCAGAAGTAGACCCAGATCAACTTGAGGCGATTTTAGAGGAAACAGGAGAAATTCAGGAAACGCTCGAGCGCAATGATTTTTATATCCTTGATGCGAAGGTTGAAGAAATTGCGAATGGACTAGGGTTAAATGAATTTGGGCTTGATCGCGATGTTCATGATTTAAGCGGAGGACAGCGAACGAAAGTATTACTTGGGAAGTTGCTACTTGAAAAGCCAGATATCCTGCTTCTCGATGAGCCGACAAACTATCTAGATGTGGAGCATATCGAATGGTTACGCGGTTATTTACAAAACTATCCTAGTGCATTCATTCTCATTTCTCATGATATCCCGTTTTTGAACAGCGTTGTTAATTTGATTTATCATATGGAAAATCAACAAATTACTCGTTATCCGGGTGATTATGAGGAATTTCAGCGTGTTTATGAAATGAAGAAACAACAAGTAGAAGCCGCATATAAAAAGCAACAAAAAGAGATTGAGAACTTGAAAGATTTTGTTGCCCGAAACAAGGCAAACGCAGCGACAAGCCGGATGGCAATGTCTCGTCAGAAAAAGCTTGATAAGATGGAAATTATCGAATTGGATGCGGAAAAGCCGAAGCCGCATTTTGATTTTAAACCGGCGCGGACACCAGGTAAATATTTGTTCCAAACAGAGGATCTTGTAATCGGCTATAATGAACCACTTTCTAGTCCATTAAATCTTTCGATGGAACGAGGACAGAAAATTGCTCTATCAGGAGCAAACGGCATTGGAAAAACGACACTCCTTAAGAGTATCCTTGGCGAAATTCCTGCTCTTTCTGGTTCAGTTCAACAGGGGGAGCATCTTGCAATTGGTTATTTCGAGCAGGAAATGAAAACAGAAAGTGATAAAACGTGCTTGGAAGAAATTTGGAGTGAGTTCCCTCATTTCACACAATATGAGGTGCGTGCTGCCCTTGCACGAGTTGGTCTTACGACGAAACATATTGAAAGTAAAGTGAAAGTGCTTAGCGGTGGGGAGCGGGCAAAGGTGCGTTTATGCAAGCTCGTGAACCAAGAAACAAACTTGCTTGTGCTGGATGAACCGACAAACCACTTGGATCGTGATGCAAAAGACGAGCTGAAACGAGCCTTGAAGGAATATAAAGGCAGTGTTCTCTTGATTTCTCATGAACCTGAATTTTATGAGGGGGTTGTCACGGAAATTTGGAATGGTGAGAAGTGGACAACGAAGGTTGTTTGATTAAGAATCGATCCGGAAATTTTCTGGATTTCTTAGGACAATATAAGGAGAATATACGACTCTAAAATTCATACTTTGAATTTTAGAGCGAAAGAACAAGCGGAAAAAACCTTTAATGAAAAGAAGGCGAATCACTTAGAAACAATAGTCGAGCAAGGAAAGAGAGAAAACGCACGAATCGAGGAACTAAAAGAAATCATCGAGAGAGAACAACGCAAGAAAGAAAAGTACCAAGAGGAAATCGAATCATCAGCTGATAGGTATTGAATTTGAGTAATACCGACCTTTTTTTAAAGTTTCACCTTTTACAACGACAGAATCGTTCTTCTTCCTTTTTGTTCCTGTTTGTATTGCGTTTGACCATTGATCTAAAAAGTCTAACCACAATTAGTTTTTATTGATAATAGGGGCAGTACCAGCGAAGCTGTCACTGCCCCAATTTATAAAAAAGGCTGTCCAAAGAGATTGAGTGGACAGCTTTTTCTATTTATAGTGCTACTTAAAAACTTAAAAAGTGGCTTGGCGATTGTCCATAATATTTTTTAAATGCCCTGCTGAATGTATACACATTTGGATAACCAACTAAAGCAGCGATTTCCGTAATTGTAAGCTGTTTTTCTTCGAGCAGTTGGAACGATAATTTCATTCTCTTTTTTTGTATATATTCTTTTGGTGTCGAATTTAATTCTTCTGTAAATAATTTAGTAAAATAGGAGCGTGATAATCCGACATAGTGGGCTACATCTAGCACAGTTATTTGCTTTGTGAAATTCTCGTCGATAAAGGTAAGACTCTGAGCAATGATTGGTTGAGTAATTTGTGTTTTGGAATTTTTTGAGGGCCCAGCTAGTAAATAAAATACATTATATAGTAGTTGAGGAAGCAAAAGTTGTTCTCGGGTAGAGGTGTGTAAACTCTGAAATGATTGCTGAATTTTATGTAAAGTTTGTTGTATTTCTGTTCCCATTTTATTTTTTAAAAAGGGTCTATTTATATTTAACCCTACTCTGCTTAAAAGATAGATACTTTTAGGCCCATTGAAGGCGAGCCACTGCATTTTTAGTTTTGTACCTAAAGGTTGAGTCGTGTACTGATATTCATGAAGGACCATTGGATATATAGCAAAAATATCTCCTTTCTCAAGTACAACTTTTTGATTTTCATATGTAAACTGAACTTTCCCAGAGATAATAAAATGCAGACAAAAATATGGTAAAGTTTGTGGTCCAATATGGTAGCTTGGTTTCGCTACATTCGTTCCCGTTTTTAAAGGCCAAATCCCTCCTAGTAAATCAAATTCAGTTGGTGTATGAATCAGAGAATCTTTAAATTCATGAAAAGTTTCTTCCATGTTCTCCTCCACATAAACGTATTTTCCGAAAAGTGACAATTAGGTAAAAAGATAAAACATTATGCTATTTATATTTTAAACGCTTCCAACTATGCTGTAAATAGATAGTTCGATCTAACATTCTATTAGAAAAGGCGGTGAGTATTAAAAGATTAGTCGTTCAATAAAATAATTAATAGAGGAGAGGAATAAGAATTGAAGATTATACAAGCCAAGAAGTGCCACTTGTTTTTTAGTGTATTATTGATTTTTTCTATGTTAATGATTTTTCCTAACCAGTCAAACGCTTCAGAAATGGGGGCGTATTCTCCAACTGAGAAAACATCAGGTCTAGTGAAGAATCCGGCGATGGGATGGGTTTTATATTGTGATGCTTTTGGGCAAATGACAATTGATAATATGCCAGATGAAAATAAATGCGTAATGAATCCCTCTTTGTTCTGGGAATCATTTGACAACTCGGGAGCTACAGATAAAGCGAGCATTTTTTACTTGCGTGCTCCATGGTCTTATTTTGAATCTGAGGAAGGGAATTATGCTTGGAATGACCCAGCAAGCACCTATCAAGAACTTGTTCAAGGAGCATTAGATAGGGGGTTGAAACTCTCGTTCCGCGTTTATATGGATAGTCAGGATTCTTGGACACAAGCTACTCCACAATATGTGAGGGATGCAGGTGCAAAGGGATATATCAATACTTATTGGAATCCTTATATCAACGATACTGTCTTTTTGGATAAATTCACTAAATTTATTGCTGCATTTGGTGAAAAATATAATGATCCATCTAAGGTCGATTTCGTTGATGCAATGGGGCTAGGTGCCTGGGGAGAAGGTCATAATATTCGCCATGATTCTTCACAGCCCGGGAATGTAAATACAAGTGTGAAGGCAGTAGCGGATGCATATGAAATTGCTTTTGATAAAGTATTAAAAGGAGCACAACAAGGGGGAGCTTTAGCAAGCATTGGCGAGGGATTGGTAGACTCAAACCATTATGATATCTTGCGACGCGATAGCTTTGGCATGCCCCAATATTTTGGAGAGAGTGATAAAGCCTATTATGTCAATCGTATGCTTGGTTTAGGAATACCATTATTCGCAGAAAATGGTTGGAACTATTTTGCCCATGATTTCGAAGGATATATGAATAGGAATGGAAAGCCGTATACAAACATTCGGGATATGTTAAAGGCAAGCTTGAAAGACGCTAAGGATGCCCGTGCGAATACGTTTGATTTGCGTGTCCCTGAAGATGCAGCGGAATGGATGAAAAATGAAGATTTAGTAGATGATTTTATTGTCAATGGAGGATATCGATTTGTCCCAACAAACTTTACGTTTCCAACGACGATCCAATCAAGCGATTATGTAACTGTAACAAGTGAATGGAAAAACACGGCACTAGGTAAAATGCCCAATAATAGACCAGCATGGGGCTATAAATATAAAGTGGCGTTTGCGTTGCTTGATACGGAAACTGCCTTGCCGGTTTTCACTCATGTGACAAATATTGATCCATCGGATTGGTTGAAGGGCAGAAATTATATGTATGAATCGAATATTAGCTTTGGTGATATTCCAAATGGTACGTATGACTTTGCATATGGCATTGTCGACACAACAAACAACAATGAGCCAGCGATTAATTTAGCTATTACAGAAGAGAAGACAAATTCCGGCTGGTATAAAATGGGGAAAACAACGGTGTCTAATATTGCCAAAACACCTGCAAATCCTGACTTTAGCTCTTATAGATTAGCAGAAGATTGGAGCTCAGTTCAAGGGAAGAATCAATGGTATTACCTGGAAGGGAATGACTCCAACTATTCAGAGATGACATGGAATGATTCCGGAAATAGTTGGAAGGGTACACATCAGTACAATCTCATCCGAGGAAATGCACACATTCATCCGGATATTAAAGATTCGGTCGTAGGCTGGAAAGCTCCAACCCAAGGGGATATTACGATTTCTGGAAATCCGAGAAAACATAATATTGCTTGCGGAGATGGAGTAAATGTAAAAATTATGAAAAATGATACGCAACTTTGGCCAGCAGAAGGTTGGCAACATATCGAAGCAGCTGATAATGCAGGCATCGCTCATGAATTAAAGACTACTGTAAAGCCAAATGACATGATTTACTTTGTCGTTAATAAGAAGGATAGCAATTCTTGTGACGGGATGGTTTGGAATCCATTTATTGAATATGGACCACAAGCGGTCTCTATTGATGTCGCGCCTCAAGCTACAGCAAGTACGACAATGGGAACAAGTGAAGGGAAGATTTCGAATATTAACAGTAATGTTTTGAAGCACTCGTGGAGCTCAGCAAACTCTGTTGCTTTTCCAGGTTTCATTACCCTTGATTTGGGCAGTAAATCCGTTCATACAAACAAAATTACTTTATCCACCCATTATGGTAAAGGCCAAGGCATTACAAATTTTGATATAGAATACCATAACGGAACAGATTGGGTTCCTGCAAAATCGGATGTACAGATTCAGTGGGATATGAATTCTAGTGTTATTGAATCCAGAGACGTTACTTTTGATCCGATCTATACGAATAAGATTCGTTTGAAAGTAAAGGATGGAAATTTGGACTGGGGCCATATAGCCTTAAATCAACTTCAATGGTGGTCTACGGAAGAAGAGTCCATTGACCCTGAAGTACCTTCAGAGGAAATGAATACGAATCATTTGCTATCCATCATTGAGAACTATAAAGAAGAATTAGCTGACAAGGATTACCAAGCACTGACACTTCATTTGAAGGCGGTTGGGCATTTCGAGAAAAAAGGTGATGCAGCTAAAATAGTTAAACAACTGGGGAACTTTGAAATATTACTTGATCACCAGTTAGAGAACAAATTTTTATCAAAGAACCTATATGACATGCTTACTACAGATACAAAACGACTAATTGAACAATGGAAACAGCCTAAATGACTTTTCTAAAAAAGCTCTATCTTCTAGTTTTCTCTATAAAAATAATAAATAGAGGAGAGGAATGAGATTTGAAGATTATACAAGCCAAAAAGTGCCACTTGTTTTTTGGTGTATTATTGATTTTTTCTATGTTAATGATTTTTCCTAACCAGTCAAACGCTTCAGAAATGGGGGCGTATTCTCCAACTGAGAAAACATCAGGTCTAGTGAAAAATCCAGCGATGGGTTGGGTTTTATACTGTGACGCATTAGGTAAGATGGTTGATGATAATATACCAGACATAAATAAATGTGTGATGGATCCACCGTTATTCTGGGAGTCATTTGATCATTCGGGGGCAACAGAGAAAGCAAGTATTTTTTATTTACGGGCCCCATGGTCTTTCTTTGAACCAGAAGAAGGACAGTTTGCCTGGGATGATCCTTCCAGTAATTATTATGCTTTGGTTCAAGGTGCACTAGATCGTGGATTAAAACTCTCATTCCGCGTATATATGGATAGTCAAAATTCATGGCAACAGGTAACCCCTCAATACGTTATTGATGCGGGTGCTAAGGGATATAATAATAATGGATATCACGAAACATTATGGACTCCATATATTAACGATGCTGTATTCCTTGATAAATTCACAAAATTCATCGCGGCCTTCGGTGAGAAATACAATGATCCATCTAAGGTCGATTTCGTTGATGCAATGGGATTAGGTGCCTGGGGTGAAGGTCATAATATTCGGCAAGATTCTTCACAGCCCGGTAATGTGAATACAAGTGTTAAAACAATTGCTACTGCCTATGAAAAAGCCTTTGATAAAGTATTAAAAGGTGGACAACAAGGTGGTGCATTAGCGAATATTAGTGAGTCGTTGGTCGACTCAAACCATTATGATATCTTTCGACGTGATAGTTTTGGAATGCCTCAATATTTTGGAGAAAGTGATAAGGCTTATTATGTTAATCGTATGCTGGGTTTAGGCATCCCTGTGTTTGCGGAAAATGGTTGGAACTATTTTGCTCATGACTTTGAGAAATATATGAATCAAAATGGAAATCCATTTTCAAGCATACGAGAATTGTTGGAAGTGAGTTTAAGGGATGCTAAGGATGCTCGTGCGAATACGTTTGATTTGCGTGTCCCTGAAGATGCAGCGGAATGGATGAAAAATGAAGATTTAGTAGATGATTTTATTGTCAATGGAGGATATCGATTTGTCCCAACAAACTTTACGTTTCCAACGACGATCCAATCAAGCGATTATGTAACTGTAACAAGTGAATGGAAAAACACGGCACTAGGTAAAATGCCCAATAATAGACCAGCATGGGGCTATAAATATAAAGTGGCGTTTGCGTTGCTTGATACGGAAACTGCCTTGCCGGTTTTCACTCATGTGACAAATATTGATCCATCGGATTGGTTGAAGGGCAGAAATTATATGTATGAATCGAATATTAGCTTTGGTGATATTCCAAATGGTACGTATGACTTTGCATATGGCATTGTCGACACAACAAACAACAATGAGCCAGCGATTAATTTAGCTATTACAGAAGAGAAGACAAATTCCGGCTGGTATAAAATGGGGAAAACAACGGTGTCTAATATTGCCAAAACACCTGCAAATCCTGACTTTAGCTCTTATAGATTAGCAGAAGATTGGAGCTCAGTTCAAGGGAAGAATCAATGGTATTACCTGGAAGGGAATGACTCCAATTATTCAGAGATGACATGGAATGATTCCGGAAATAGTTGGAAGGGTACACATCAGTACAATCTCATCCGAGGAAATGCACACATTCATCCGGATATTAAAGATTCGGTCGTAGGCTGGAAAGCTCCAACCCAAGGGGATATTACGATTTCTGGAAATCCGAGAAAACATAATATTGCTTGCGGAGATGGAGTAAATGTAAAAATTATGAAAAATGATACGCAACTTTGGCCAGCAGAAGGTTGGCAACATATCGAAGCAGCTGATAATGCAGGCATCGCTCATGAATTAAAGACTACTGTAAAGCCAAATGACATGATTTACTTTGTCGTTAATAAGAAGGATAGCAATTCTTGTGACGGGATGGTTTGGAATCCATTTATTGAATATGGACCACAAGCGGTCTCTATTGATGTCGCGCCTCAAGCTACAGCAAGTACGACAATGGGAACAAGTGAAGGGAAGATTTCGAATATTAACAGTAATGTTTTGAAGCACTCGTGGAGCTCAGCAAACTCTGTTGCTTTTCCAGGTTTCATTACCCTTGATTTGGGCAGTAAATCCGNGATGAAAAATGAAGATTTAGTAGATGATTTTATTGTCAATGGAGGATATCGATTTGTCCCAACAAACTTTACGTTTCCAACGACGATCCAATCAAGCGATTATGTAACTGTAACAAGTGAATGGAAAAACACGGCACTAGGTAAAATGCCCAATAATAGACCAGCATGGGGCTATAAATATAAAGTGGCGTTTGCGTTGCTTGATACGGAAACTGCCTTGCCAGTTTTCACTCATGTGACAAATATTGATCCATCGGATTGGTTGAAGGGCAGAAATTATATGTATGAATCGAATATTAGCTTTGGTGATATTCCAAATGGTACGTATGACTTTGCATATGGTATTGTCGACACAACAAACAACAATGAGCCAGCGATTAATTTAGCTATTACAGAAGAGAAGACAAATTCCGGCTGGTATAAAATGGGGAAAACAACGGTGTCTAATATTGCCAAAACACCTGCAAATCCTGACTTTAGCTCTTATAGATTAGCAGAAGATTGGAGCTCAGTTCAAGGGAAGAATCAATGGTATTACCTGGAAGGGAATGACTCCAACTATTCAGAGATGACATGGAATGATTCCGGAAATAGTTGGAAGGGTACACATCAGTACAATGTCATCCGAGGAAACGCCCATATTCATCCAGACAATAAAGACTCGGTCGTAGGCTGGAAAGCTTCAACTCAAGGGGATATTACCATTTCTGGAAATCCGAGAAAACATAATATTGCTTGTGGAGATGGAGTAAATATAAAAATTATGAAAAATGATACGCAACTTTGGCCTGCAGAAGGTTGGCAACATATCGAAGCAGCTGATAATGCAGGCATTGATCATGAATTAACGACTACTGTAAAGCCAAATGACATGATTTACTTTGTCGTTAATAAGAAGGATAGCAATTCTTGTGACGGGATGGTTTGGAATCCATTTATTGAATATGGATCACAAGCGGACTCGATTGATGTCGCGCCCCAAGCTACGGTTAGTACGACAATGGGGACAAGTATAGGGAGCATAGCAAATATTATTAAAGAGACGGGCTCATGGAGTTCGGCGAATTCTGTTACGTTCCCTGGCTATATTACCCTTGATCTCGGTGATAAACATATTCATACAAACAAAATTACTTTATCCACCCATTATGGTAAAGGCCAAGGCATTACAAATTTTGATATAGAATACCATAACGGAACAGATTGGGTTCCTGCAAAATCGGATGTACAGATTCAGTGGGATATGAATTCTAATGTTATTGAATCCAAAGATGTTACTTTTGATCCGATCTATACGAATAAGATTCGTTTGAAAGTAAAGGATGGAAATTTGGACTGGGGCCATATAGCCTTAAATCAACTTCAATGGTGGTCTGCTGGAGAAGGGCCTAATGAACCATCAGCAGAGGTCAATACAGCCGAAATGCTTTCCACTCTAAAAGACTATCAGGGAGACGTGGCGGAGAAGGATTACCGTGCTCTTAATATTCATTTAACAGCAGTCGGCCAATTTGAAAAGAAAGAGGAGGCTGCAAAAGTGGTTAAACACCTGGAAAACTTCCAAAAGCTGCTTGACCATCAATTGGCAAGTAAAGCCATCCCGCAAGAGTTATATGACACGTTGAAGGCAGATACAAAAAAGCTGATGGAGCA
>NZ_LN831197.1:2066230-2070779 GCF_001375535.1 Bacillus niameyensis | reverse complement strand
CGTGCGAATACGTTTGATTTGCGTGTCCCTGAAGATGCAGCGGAATGGATGAAAAATGAAGATTTAGTAGATGATTTTATTGTCAATGGAGGATATCGATTTGTCCCAACAAACTTTACGTTTCCAACGACGATCCAATCAAGCGATTATGTAACTGTAACAAGTGAATGGAAAAACACGGCACTAGGTAAAATGCCCAATAATAGACCAGCATGGGGCTATAAATATAAAGTGGCGTTTGCGTTGCTTGATACGGAAACTGCCTTGCCGGTTTTCACTCATGTGACAAATATTGATCCATCGGATTGGTTGAAGGGCAGAAATTATATGTATGAATCGAATATTAGCTTTGGTGATATTCCAAATGGTACGTATGACTTTGCATATGGCATTGTCGACACAACAAACAACAATGAGCCAGCGATTAATTTAGCTATTACAGAAGAGAAGACAAATTCCGGCTGGTATAAAATGGGGAAAACAACGGTGTCTAATATTGCCAAAACACCTGCAAATCCTGACTTTAGCTCTTATAGATTAGCAGAAGATTGGAGCTCAGTTCAAGGGAAGAATCAATGGTATTACCTGGAAGGGAATGACTCCAATTATTCAGAGATGACATGGAATGATTCCGGAAATAGTTGGAAGGGTACACATCAGTACAATCTCATCCGAGGAAATGCACACATTCATCCGGATATTAAAGATTCGGTCGTAGGCTGGAAAGCTCCAACCCAAGGGGATATTACGATTTCTGGAAATCCGAGAAAACATAATATTGCTTGCGGAGATGGAGTAAATGTAAAAATTATGAAAAATGATACGCAACTTTGGCCAGCAGAAGGTTGGCAACATATCGAAGCAGCTGATAATGCAGGCATCGCTCATGAATTAAAGACTACTGTAAAGCCAAATGACATGATTTACTTTGTCGTTAATAAGAAGGATAGCAATTCTTGTGACGGGATGGTTTGGAATCCATTTATTGAATATGGACCACAAGCGGTCTCTATTGATGTCGCGCCTCAAGCTACAGCAAGTACGACAATGGGAACAAGTGAAGGGAAGATTTCGAATATTAACAGTAATGTTTTGAAGCACTCGTGGAGCTCAGCAAACTCTGTTGCTTTTCCAGGTTTCATTACCCTTGATTTGGGCAGTAAATCCGTTCATACAAACAAAATTACTTTATCCACCCATTATGGTAAAGGCCAAGGCATTACAAATTTTGATATAGAATACCATAACGGAACAGATTGGGTTCCTGCAAAATCGGATGTACAGATTCAGTGGGATATGAATTCTAGTGTTATTGAATCCAGAGACGTTACTTTTGATCCGATCTATACGAATAAGATTCGTTTGAAAGTAAAGGATGGAAATTTGGACTGGGGCCATATAGCCTTAAATCAACTTCAATGGTGGTCTACGGAAGAAGAGTCCATTGACCCTGAAGTACCTTCAGAGGAAATGAATACGAATCATTTGCTATCCATCATTGAGAACTATAAAGAAGAATTAGCTGACAAGGATTACCAAGCACTGACACTTCATTTGAAGGCGGTTGGGCATTTCGAGAAAAAAGGTGATGCAGCTAAAATAGTTAAACAACTGGGGAACTTTGAAATATTACTTGATCACCAGTTAGAGAACAAATTTTTATCAAAGAACCTATATGACATGCTTACTACAGATACAAAACGACTAATTGAACAATGGAAACAGCCTAAATGACTTTTCTAAAAAAGCTCTATCTTCTAGTTTTCTCTATAAAAATAATAAATAGAGGAGAGGAATGAGATTTGAAGATTATACAAGCCAAAAAGTGCCACTTGTTTTTTGGTGTATTATTGATTTTTTCTATGTTAATGATTTTTCCTAACCAGTCAAACGCTTCAGAAATGGGGGCGTATTCTCCAACTGAGAAAACATCAGGTCTAGTGAAAAATCCAGCGATGGGTTGGGTTTTATACTGTGACGCATTAGGTAAGATGGTTGATGATAATATACCAGACATAAATAAATGTGTGATGGATCCACCGTTATTCTGGGAGTCATTTGATCATTCGGGGGCAACAGAGAAAGCAAGTATTTTTTATTTACGGGCCCCATGGTCTTTCTTTGAACCAGAAGAAGGACAGTTTGCCTGGGATGATCCTTCCAGTAATTATTATGCTTTGGTTCAAGGTGCACTAGATCGTGGATTAAAACTCTCATTCCGCGTATATATGGATAGTCAAAATTCATGGCAACAGGTAACCCCTCAATACGTTATTGATGCGGGTGCTAAGGGATATAATAATAATGGATATCACGAAACATTATGGACTCCATATATTAACGATGCTGTATTCCTTGATAAATTCACAAAATTCATCGCGGCCTTCGGTGAGAAATACAATGATCCATCTAAGGTCGATTTCGTTGATGCAATGGGATTAGGTGCCTGGGGTGAAGGTCATAATATTCGGCAAGATTCTTCACAGCCCGGTAATGTGAATACAAGTGTTAAAACAATTGCTACTGCCTATGAAAAAGCCTTTGATAAAGTATTAAAAGGTGGACAACAAGGTGGTGCATTAGCGAATATTAGTGAGTCGTTGGTCGACTCAAACCATTATGATATCTTTCGACGTGATAGTTTTGGAATGCCTCAATATTTTGGAGAAAGTGATAAGGCTTATTATGTTAATCGTATGCTGGGTTTAGGCATCCCTGTGTTTGCGGAAAATGGTTGGAACTATTTTGCTCATGACTTTGAGAAATATATGAATCAAAATGGAAATCCATTTTCAAGCATACGAGAATTGTTGGAAGTGAGTTTAAGGGATGCTAAGGATGCTCGTGCGAATACGTTTGATTTGCGTGTCCCTGAAGATGCAGCGGAATGGATGAAAAATGAAGATTTAGTAGATGATTTTATTGTCAATGGAGGATATCGATTTGTCCCAACAAACTTTACGTTTCCAACGACGATCCAATCAAGCGATTATGTAACTGTAACAAGTGAATGGAAAAACACGGCACTAGGTAAAATGCCCAATAATAGACCAGCATGGGGCTATAAATATAAAGTGGCGTTTGCGTTGCTTGATACGGAAACTGCCTTGCCAGTTTTCACTCATGTGACAAATATTGATCCATCGGATTGGTTGAAGGGCAGAAATTATATGTATGAATCGAATATTAGCTTTGGTGATATTCCAAATGGTACGTATGACTTTGCATATGGTATTGTCGACACAACAAACAACAATGAGCCAGCGATTAATTTAGCTATTACAGAAGAGAAGACAAATTCCGGCTGGTATAAAATGGGGAAAACAACGGTGTCTAATATTGCCAAAACACCTGCAAATCCTGACTTTAGCTCTTATAGATTAGCAGAAGATTGGAGCTCAGTTCAAGGGAAGAATCAATGGTATTACCTGGAAGGGAATGACTCCAATTATTCAGAGATGACATGGAATGATTCCGGAAATAGTTGGAAGGGTACACATCAGTACAATGTCATCCGAGGAAATGCACACATTCATCCGGATATTAAAGATTCGGTCGTAGGCTGGAAAGCTCCAACCCAAGGGGATATTACGATTTCTGGAAATCCGAGAAAACATAATATTGCTTGCGGAGATGGAGTAAATGTAAAAATTATGAAAAATGATACGCAACTTTGGCCAGCAGAAGGTTGGCAACATATCGAAGCAGCTGATAATGCAGGCATCGCTCATGAATTAAAGACTACTGTAAAGCCAAATGACATGATTTACTTTGTCGTTAATAAGAAGGATAGCAATTCTTGTGACGGGATGGTTTGGAATCCATTTATTGAATATGGACCACAAGCGGTCTCTATTGATGTCGCGCCTCAAGCTACAGCAAGTACGACAATGGGAACAAGTGAAGGGAAGATTTCGAATATTAACAGTAATGTTTTGAAGCACTCGTGGAGCTCAGCAAACTCTGTTGCTTTTCCAGGTTTCATTACCCTTGATTTGGGCAGTAAATCCGTTCATACAAACAAAATTACTTTATCCACCCATTATGGTAAAGGCCAAGGCATTACAAATTTTGATATAGAATACCATAACGGAACAGATTGGGTTCCTGCAAAATCGGATGTACAGATTCAGTGGGATATGAATTCTAATGTTATTGAATCCAGAGACGTTACTTTTGATCCGATCTATACGAATAAGATTCGTTTGAAAGTAAAGGATGGAAATTTGGACTGGGGCCATATAGCCTTAAATCAACTTCAATGGTGGTCTGCTGGAGAAGGGCCTAATGAACCATCAGCAGAGGTCAATACAGCCGAAATGCTTTCCACTCTAAAAGACTATCAGGGAGACGTGGCGGAGAAGGATTACCGTGCTCTTAATATTCATTTAACAGCAGTCGGCCAATTTGAAAAGAAAGAGGAGGCTGCAAAAGTGGTTAAACACCTGGAAAACTTCCAAAAGCTGCTTGACCATCAATTGGCAAGTAAAGCCATCCCGCAAGAGTTATATGACACGTTGAAGGCAGATACAAAAAAGCTGATGGAGCA
>NZ_LN831197.1:2047281-2064431 GCF_001375535.1 Bacillus niameyensis | reverse complement strand
TTGAAGATTATACAAGCCAAGAAGTGCCACTTGTTTTTTAGTGTATTATTGATTTTTTCTATGTTAATGATTTTTCCTAACCAGTCAAACGCTTCAGAAATGGGGGCGTATTCTCCAACTGAGAAAACATCAGGTCTAGTGAAGAATCCGGCGATGGGATGGGTTTTATATTGTGATGCTTTTGGGCAAATGACAATTGATAATATGCCAGATGAAAATAAATGCGTAATGAATCCCTCTTTGTTCTGGGAATCATTTGACAACTCGGGAGCTACAGATAAAGCGAGCATTTTTTACTTGCGTGCTCCATGGTCTTATTTTGAATCTGAGGAAGGGAATTATGCTTGGAATGACCCAGCAAGCACCTATCAAGAACTTGTTCAAGGAGCATTAGATAGGGGGTTGAAACTCTCGTTCCGCGTTTATATGGATAGTCAGGATTCTTGGACACAAGCTACTCCACAATATGTGAGGGATGCAGGTGCAAAGGGATATATCAATACTTATTGGAATCCTTATATCAACGATACTGTCTTTTTGGATAAATTCACTAAATTTATTGCTGCATTTGGTGAAAAATATAATGATCCATCTAAGGTCGATTTCGTTGATGCAATGGGGCTAGGTGCCTGGGGAGAAGGTCATAATATTCGCCATGATTCTTCACAGCCCGGGAATGTAAATACAAGTGTGAAGGCAGTAGCGGATGCATATGAAATTGCTTTTGATAAAGTATTAAAAGGAGCACAACAAGGGGGAGCTTTAGCAAGCATTGGCGAGGGATTGGTAGACTCAAACCATTATGATATCTTGCGACGCGATAGCTTTGGCATGCCCCAATATTTTGGAGAGAGTGATAAAGCCTATTATGTCAATCGTATGCTTGGTTTAGGAATACCATTATTCGCAGAAAATGGTTGGAACTATTTTGCCCATGATTTCGAAGGATATATGAATAGGAATGGAAAGCCGTATACAAACATTCGGGATATGTTAAAGGCAAGCTTGAAAGACGCTAAGGATGCTCGTGCGAATACGTTTGATTTGCGTGTCCCTGAAGATGCAGCGGAATGGATGAAAAATGAAGATTTAGTAGATGATTTTATTGTCAATGGAGGATATCGATTTGTCCCAACAAACTTTACGTTTCCAACGACGATCCAATCAAGCGATTATGTAACTGTAACAAGTGAATGGAAAAACACGGCACTAGGTAAAATGCCCAATAATAGACCAGCATGGGGCTATAAATATAAAGTGGCGTTTGCGTTGCTTGATACGGAAACTGCCTTGCCAGTTTTCACTCATGTGACAAATATTGATCCATCGGATTGGTTGAAGGGCAGAAATTATATGTATGAATCGAATATTAGCTTTGGTGATATTCCAAATGGTACGTATGACTTTGCATATGGTATTGTCGACACAACAAACAACAATGAGCCAGCGATTAATTTAGCTATTACAGAAGAGAAGACAAATTCCGGCTGGTATAAAATGGGGAAAACAACGGTGTCTAATATTGCCAAAACACCTGCAAATCCTGACTTTAGCTCTTATAGATTAGCAGAAGATTGGAGCTCAGTTCAAGGGAAGAATCAATGGTATTACCTGGAAGGGAATGACTCCAACTATTCAGAGATGACATGGAATGATTCCGGAAATAGTTGGAAGGGTACACATCAGTACAATGTCATCCGAGGAAACGCCCATATTCATCCAGACAATAAAGACTCGGTCGTAGGCTGGAAAGCTTCAACTCAAGGGGATATTACCATTTCTGGAAATCCGAGAAAACATAATATTGCTTGTGGAGATGGAGTAAATATAAAAATTATGAAAAATGATACGCAACTTTGGCCTGCAGAAGGTTGGCAACATATCGAAGCAGCTGATAATGCAGGCATTGATCATGAATTAACGACTACTGTAAAGCCAAATGACATGATTTACTTTGTCGTTAATAAGAAGGATAGCAATTCTTGTGACGGGATGGTTTGGAATCCATTTATTGAATATGGATCACAAGCGGACTCGATTGATGTCGCGCCCCAAGCTACGGTTAGTACGACAATGGGGACAAGTATAGGGAGCATAGCAAATATTATTAAAGAGACGGGCTCATGGAGTTCGGCGAATTCTGTTACGTTCCCTGGCTATATTACCCTTGATCTCGGTGATAAACATATTCATACAAACAAAATTACTTTATCCACCCATTATGGTAAAGGCCAAGGCATTACAAATTTTGATATAGAATACCATAACGGAACAGATTGGGTTCCTGCAAAATCGGATGTACAGATTCAGTGGGATATGAATTCTAATGTTATTGAATCCAAAGATGTTACTTTTGATCCGATCTATACGAATAAGATTCGTTTGAAAGTAAAGGATGGAAATTTGGACTGGGGCCATATAGCCTTAAATCAACTTCAATGGTGGTCTGCTGGAGAAGGGCCTAATGAACCATCAGCAGAGGTCAATACAGCCGAAATGCTTTCCACTCTAAAAGACTATCAGGGAGACGTGGCGGAGAAGGATTACCGTGCTCTTAATATTCATTTAACAGCAGTCGGCCAATTTGAAAAGAAAGAGGAGGCTGCAAAAGTGGTTAAACACCTGGAAAACTTCCAAAAGCTGCTTGACCATCAATTGGCAAGTAAAGCCATCCCGCAAGAGTTATATGACACGTTGAAGGCAGATACAAAAAAGCTGATGGAGCAATGGAAATAGACATACATGATGCGATGGAGGTCCTCTGATTAAGAGGGCTCTCTATAAAACAATCACTCTAGGTAAATGGAAAAAAGGGGATGAAAATGCGGATTATTCAGCGATTATGGTATCAAGGGAGTCAAACAATAGGGCGCAGGAGATTGCAGTTAATCATGATTTTTATTTAGAAAAATGACACTTTATACTCCTCCTGTTTTTGCTTATTACCTGAAAATAGCTGGCGAATGCTGGCTATTTTTTTCAATCAATTTTAGGATCATCGTCTCCTATGAATGTTGTGTGGTAACTTCATTTTACTAGATAGGACGATTTTTTTGTGCACTTTTTTGTAGATATATGTAAAAAATAATCGTTTCAGTTTAACTGTCGGCTTTGGAATTTCACCAAATCCACCGCATTCGTATTAGGAAAGCGGGTCACGGACTTAGGGGCAGACCTCATCACCGTCGGTTGGGAATTGCACCCGACCCCGAAGGAAAATCCTATTCAATTAATTAGCATATTAGCAGATAGCGATAATCTGTGCACGATTTCTTACTTGCTGGAAATGACTTCAATTGTTTTGAGTGAAATTGGAGGGACA
Source organism: Bacillus niameyensis (assembly GCF_001375535.1). GTDB lineage: Bacteria > Bacillota > Bacilli > Bacillales > Bacillaceae_C > Lederbergia > Lederbergia niameyensis. The sequence continues at coordinate 2,061,109 of NZ_LN831197.1, read as the reverse complement.
TAAGTGAGAGTCGTAATATATTAATTGGAATGTGTTTATAAGGAGAAACACTTAAAAGGCTGGTTGGTCGAAAGTGGAAAACAATCATGATCCGAATAGTGGAAATCCGTAAGCGGGTATGGGAAGTTAGTAAAAGAATATCTTTTATAATCAGATATACTATTCTATAAAAATCAAGCAGTTTATAAATAAAAGTTGGAATAATAGAGGTGAGGGAATTCAAAGATACCTCTATTCTCATTTTGTTCAATCACTAAGTTGTTCATCATGCTACAATAGATAAAATAGCGATAGGTAGGGTGTGAACTGATGGAAGAAGAAAACAAACAACCAACAGTTGATAGTGACTTAATTGAAGAGATTGACGATGAAGAAATGTATGAGTTAGTTCGTGAAGCCCAGCGTGAGGCACTTTTGAAAGCTAGGCAGGAAAGGCTGAATCCGAAACCCGTTCGTCGAGTACCGAGATGGATTGTTTGGATTGTCTCACTTACTTTTTTATTTAGCTCTTTTTCGTTTATCTTTCAAACATACTCAATTCCTGCTATCGAATTTTTACGCACATCGGCAAAACTCTCAATGGATAAAGACATTCAACTGTATAAAAAGTCAGTTGTTTCTGTTGTCTCTACGGATGGGACTGGAACCGGCTTCTCTATATCAAGTGATGGGGAAATTATAACAAATTACCATGTTATTGAAGGAAATGATGAAGTCAGCGTCGCTTTTCCTGATGATGGGATGTATACAGCAACAGTGGAAAAGACATTCCCAGAAATAGATCTTGCCTTATTGAAGGTCGAAGGTGAGAATCTACCCTATTTGGAACTTGCTGAGCAACCTCAATGGGAGAAAGGCGATCCCGTCTTCTTCATAGGGAACCCACTTCGTTTCTTAGGTATTGCCAATGAAGGAACAATTATTGATCTTACCCTATTGAGGGATTGGAAAGACGAAGTATTAATGATGAAAGCTCCTGTTTATCGAGGAAATAGCGGAAGTCCCGTTCTGAATGAAGCGGGACAAGTCATTGGCGTTGTATTTGCAACGATGAACCATGAGGAATATGGGAAAGTGGGATTGTTTGTTCCGATTGAGCTTTTTAAGCCATAGTTATGTTTTTTGAGGGACTAAAATCATACGAGGAGGATTAGGAATGAAACTCGGAATAATTGGAATTGGAGATATAGCAAAGAAGGCCTACCTACCTGTATTAACTAGCTATAAAAATATCGAGCTTCATTTATGTTCAAGAAATAGAGAAACATTGAAGGAAATCGCGGCTATTTATCGCATTAAGCATACATTTGAGGATATAGAGGGGTTAATCCAAAGTGGTATCCAAGCAGCTTTTGTTCATTCATCAACAGATTCTCATGAAAAGATCATCGACAAACTGTTGGATCATCATATTCATGTGTACGTTGATAAACCGATTACATATTTTGGAGATTCATCCAGACGATTAATTGACAAAGCGAGAGAAAAAGGATTAATTTTGATGGTTGGCTTTAATCGCCGTTATGCACCACCTTACCAGCAGCTGAAAGAGATCACCTATCCGAATATTGTTTTGGTCGAGAAACATCGCAGTCATCACCCAGATAATGCACGTACTTTTATATTTGATGACTTTATTCATGTGATTGATACCCTCTTTTATCTTTTTCCGTATGAAATTGAGAATTTTAAAGTACACGGAAAACAGCGAGATGGAGAGTTATATCATATTGTCCTACAGCTGGAAGCGAAAGAGGGTACAGCGATTGGAATTATGAATCGGGACGCAGGGATGAATGAAGAAATCGCGAAAGTTTTTAGTGCGGAAGAAACTAGACTCGTACGGAATATCAATGAAATCACTATACAACAAGGAAAAGACCAGCTAAAAAAGGGAAATGATGATTGGGAACCAACCTTGCAAAAGAGAGGTTTCTACAATATTACAAGTGCTTTTATTGAAAAGGTTAAAAACAATTTTGTACAGGACAAAGATTATCAGGAAGATTTGAAAAGACATGTAATGGCGGAAAAGATTATAAAGGCATTAGTGGATCAAATTAGTGTAAGGTAGAAAAGGGGTTAAGTTATTGATGAAGGTCGCCAATTGGAAACGCATGGCGACCTTAGCTTTTTTATGGGAGTCTCCTCATGGCTGATTCATCATTCCCATGAAAAGGACTGTGTCCGTTGTGTCATGAGTAATAGTAAAGAAAAAGGGCCGATTGACTTCCATGTAAAATGGATCATTAATCGGAGCGGAAGTGATTTTCATTTCAACAGATGTAGCTGCTGCAGCTTCTGTACCTTTTTCACTGACATCANGGTTTTATACTGTGACGCATTAGGTAAGATGGTTGATGATAATATACCAGACATAAATAAATGTGTGATGGATCCACCGTTATTCTGGGAGTCATTTGATCATTCGGGGGCAACAGAGAAAGCAAGTATTTTTTATTTACGGGCCCCATGGTCTTTCTTTGAACCAGAAGAAGGACAGTTTGCCTGGGATGATCCTTCCAGTAATTATTATGCTTTGGTTCAAGGTGCACTAGATCGTGGATTAAAACTCTCATTCCGCGTATATATGGATAGTCAAAATTCATGGCAACAGGTAACCCCTCAATACGTTATTGATGCGGGTGCTAAGGGATATAATAATAATGGATATCACGAAACATTATGGACTCCATATATTAACGATGCTGTATTCCTTGATAAATTCACAAAATTCATCGCGGCCTTCGGTGAGAAATACAATGATCCATCTAAGGTCGATTTCGTTGATGCAATGGGATTAGGTGCCTGGGGTGAAGGTCATAATATTCGGCAAGATTCTTCACAGCCCGGTAATGTGAATACAAGTGTTAAAACAATTGCTACTGCCTATGAAAAAGCCTTTGATAAAGTATTAAAAGGTGGACAACAAGGTGGTGCATTAGCGAATATTAGTGAGTCGTTGGTCGACTCAAACCATTATGATATCTTTCGACGTGATAGTTTTGGAATGCCTCAATATTTTGGAGAAAGTGATAAGGCTTATTATGTTAATCGTATGCTGGGTTTAGGCATCCCTGTGTTTGCGGAAAATGGTTGGAACTATTTTGCTCATGACTTTGAGAAATATATGAATCAAAATGGAAATCCATTTTCAAGCATACGAGAATTGTTGGAAGTGAGTTTAAGGGATGCTAAGGATGCTCGTGCGAATACGTTTGATTTGCGTGTCCCTGAAGATGCAGCGGAATGGATGAAAAATGAAGATTTAGTAGATGATTTTATTGTCAATGGAGGATATCGATTTGTCCCAACAAACTTTACGTTTCCAACGACGATCCAATCAAGCGATTATGTAACTGTAACAAGTGAATGGAAAAACACGGCACTAGGTAAAATGCCCAATAATAGACCAGCATGGGGCTATAAATATAAAGTGGCGTTTGCGTTGCTTGATACGGAAACTGCCTTGCCAGTTTTCACTCATGTGACAAATATTGATCCATCGGATTGGTTGAAGGGCAGAAATTATATGTATGAATCGAATATTAGCTTTGGTGATATTCCAAATGGTACGTATGACTTTGCATATGGTATTGTCGACACAACAAACAACAATGAGCCAGCGATTAATTTAGCTATTACAGAAGAGAAGACAAATTCCGGCTGGTATAAAATGGGGAAAACAACGGTGTCTAATATTGCCAAAACACCTGCAAATCCTGACTTTAGCTCTTATAGATTAGCAGAAGATTGGAGCTCAGTTCAAGGGAAGAATCAATGGTATTACCTGGAAGGGAATGACTCCAACTATTCAGAGATGACATGGAATGATTCCGGAAATAGTTGGAAGGGTACACATCAGTACAATGTCATCCGAGGAAACGCCCATATTCATCCAGACAATAAAGACTCGGTCGTAGGCTGGAAAGCTTCAACTCAAGGGGATATTACCATTTCTGGAAATCCGAGAAAACATAATATTGCTTGTGGAGATGGAGTAAATATAAAAATTATGAAAAATGATACGCAACTTTGGCCTGCAGAAGGTTGGCAACATATCGAAGCAGCTGATAATGCAGGCATTGATCATGAATTAACGACTACTGTAAAGCCAAATGACATGATTTACTTTGTCGTTAATAAGAAGGATAGCAATTCTTGTGACGGGATGGTTTGGAATCCATTTATTGAATATGGATCACAAGCGGACTCGATTGATGTCGCGCCCCAAGCTACGGTTAGTACGACAATGGGGACAAGTATAGGGAGCATAGCAAATATTATTAAAGAGACGGGCTCATGGAGTTCGGCGAATTCTGTTACGTTCCCTGGCTATATTACCCTTGATCTCGGTGATAAACATATTCATACAAACAAAATTACTTTATCCACCCATTATGGTAAAGGCCAAGGCATTACAAATTTTGATATAGAATACCATAACGGAACAGATTGGGTTCCTGCAAAATCGGATGTACAGATTCAGTGGGATATGAATTCTAATGTTATTGAATCCAAAGATGTTACTTTTGATCCGATCTATACGAATAAGATTCGTTTGAAAGTAAAGGATGGAAATTTGGACTGGGGCCATATAGCCTTAAATCAACTTCAATGGTGGTCTGCTGGAGAAGGGCCTAATGAACCATCAGCAGAGGTCAATACAGCCGAAATGCTTTCCACTCTAAAAGACTATCAGGGAGACGTGGCGGAGAAGGATTACCGTGCTCTTAATATTCATTTAACAGCAGTCGGCCAATTTGAAAAGAAAGAGGAGGCTGCAAAAGTGGTTAAACACCTGGAAAACTTCCAAAAGCTGCTTGACCATCAATTGGCAAGTAAAGCCATCCCGCAAGAGTTATATGACACGTTGAAGGCAGATACAAAAAAGCTGATGGAGCAATGGAAATAGACATACATGATGCGATGGAGGTCCTCTGATTAAGAGGGCTCTCTATAAAACAATCACTCTAGGTAAATGGAAAAAAGGGGATGAAAATGCGGATTATTCAGCGATTATGGTATCAAGGGAGTCAAACAATAGGGCGCAGGAGATTGCAGTTAATCATGATTTTTATTTAGAAAAATGACACTTTATACTCCTCCTGTTTTTGCTTATTACCTGAAAATAGCTGGCGAATGCTGGCTATTTTTTTCAATCAATTTTAGGATCATCGTCTCCTATGAATGTTGTGTGGTAACTTCATTTTACTAGATAGGACGATTTTTTTGTGCACTTTTTTGTAGATATATGTAAAAAATAATCGTTTCAGTTTAACTGTCGGCTTTGGAATTTCACCAAATCCACCGCATTCGTATTAGGAAAGCGGGTCACGGACTTAGGGGCAGACCTCATCACCGTCGGTTGGGAATTGCACCCGACCCCGAAGGAAAATCCTATTCAATTAATTAGCATATTAGCAGATAGCGATAATCTGTGCACGATTTCTTACTTGCTGGAAATGACTTCAATTGTTTTGAGTGAAATTGGAGGGACATAAGTGAGAGTCGTAATATATTAATTGGAATGTGTTTATAAGGAGAAACACTTAAAAGGCTGGTTGGTCGAAAGTGGAAAACAATCATGATCCGAATAGTGGAAATCCGTAAGCGGGTATGGGAAGTTAGTAAAAGAATATCTTTTATAATCAGATATACTATTCTATAAAAATCAAGCAGTTTATAAATAAAAGTTGGAATAATAGAGGTGAGGGAATTCAAAGATACCTCTATTCTCATTTTGTTCAATCACTAAGTTGTTCATCATGCTACAATAGATAAAATAGCGATAGGTAGGGTGTGAACTGATGGAAGAAGAAAACAAACAACCAACAGTTGATAGTGACTTAATTGAAGAGATTGACGATGAAGAAATGTATGAGTTAGTTCGTGAAGCCCAGCGTGAGGCACTTTTGAAAGCTAGGCAGGAAAGGCTGAATCCGAAACCCGTTCGTCGAGTACCGAGATGGATTGTTTGGATTGTCTCACTTACTTTTTTATTTAGCTCTTTTTCGTTTATCTTTCAAACATACTCAATTCCTGCTATCGAATTTTTACGCACATCGGCAAAACTCTCAATGGATAAAGACATTCAACTGTATAAAAAGTCAGTTGTTTCTGTTGTCTCTACGGATGGGACTGGAACCGGCTTCTCTATATCAAGTGATGGGGAAATTATAACAAATTACCATGTTATTGAAGGAAATGATGAAGTCAGCGTCGCTTTTCCTGATGATGGGATGTATACAGCAACAGTGGAAAAGACATTCCCAGAAATAGATCTTGCCTTATTGAAGGTCGAAGGTGAGAATCTACCCTATTTGGAACTTGCTGAGCAACCTCAATGGGAGAAAGGCGATCCCGTCTTCTTCATAGGGAACCCACTTCGTTTCTTAGGTATTGCCAATGAAGGAACAATTATTGATCTTACCCTATTGAGGGATTGGAAAGACGAAGTATTAATGATGAAAGCTCCTGTTTATCGAGGAAATAGCGGAAGTCCCGTTCTGAATGAAGCGGGACAAGTCATTGGCGTTGTATTTGCAACGATGAACCATGAGGAATATGGGAAAGTGGGATTGTTTGTTCCGATTGAGCTTTTTAAGCCATAGTTATGTTTTTTGAGGGACTAAAATCATACGAGGAGGATTAGGAATGAAACTCGGAATAATTGGAATTGGAGATATAGCAAAGAAGGCCTACCTACCTGTATTAACTAGCTATAAAAATATCGAGCTTCATTTATGTTCAAGAAATAGAGAAACATTGAAGGAAATCGCGGCTATTTATCGCATTAAGCATACATTTGAGGATATAGAGGGGTTAATCCAAAGTGGTATCCAAGCAGCTTTTGTTCATTCATCAACAGATTCTCATGAAAAGATCATCGACAAACTGTTGGATCATCATATTCATGTGTACGTTGATAAACCGATTACATATTTTGGAGATTCATCCAGACGATTAATTGACAAAGCGAGAGAAAAAGGATTAATTTTGATGGTTGGCTTTAATCGCCGTTATGCACCACCTTACCAGCAGCTGAAAGAGATCACCTATCCGAATATTGTTTTGGTCGAGAAACATCGCAGTCATCACCCAGATAATGCACGTACTTTTATATTTGATGACTTTATTCATGTGATTGATACCCTCTTTTATCTTTTTCCGTATGAAATTGAGAATTTTAAAGTACACGGAAAACAGCGAGATGGAGAGTTATATCATATTGTCCTACAGCTGGAAGCGAAAGAGGGTACAGCGATTGGAATTATGAATCGGGACGCAGGGATGAATGAAGAAATCGCGAAAGTTTTTAGTGCGGAAGAAACTAGACTCGTACGGAATATCAATGAAATCACTATACAACAAGGAAAAGACCAGCTAAAAAAGGGAAATGATGATTGGGAACCAACCTTGCAAAAGAGAGGTTTCTACAATATTACAAGTGCTTTTATTGAAAAGGTTAAAAACAATTTTGTACAGGACAAAGATTATCAGGAAGATTTGAAAAGACATGTAATGGCGGAAAAGATTATAAAGGCATTAGTGGATCAAATTAGTGTAAGGTAGAAAAGGGGTTAAGTTATTGATGAAGGTCGCCAATTGGAAACGCATGGCGACCTTAGCTTTTTTATGGGAGTCTCCTCATGGCTGATTCATCATTCCCATGAAAAGGACTGTGTCCGTTGTGTCATGAGTAATAGTAAAGAAAAAGGGCCGATTGACTTCCATGTAAAATGGATCATTAATCGGAGCGGAAGTGATTTTCATTTCAACAGATGTAGCTGCTGCAGCTTCTGTACCTTTTTCACTGACATCAATGAACCTCCCACGACTGAAGTCGCAGGTTTCAGGGTTGGTGCTAATGCACATTGACCGCTAGAGGCTGGGTACACACAACCGCTATCCCGTTGGCAAATGCCTTTGGGACTACTTTTCTTAGTATATTGGCTGATCCATTTACATCGGCGTTGATTAAAATTCCCTTTTTTGAACGGTACATCCCCCTCGAGATTCGCTTTCCGCTAAAGATGTCATCACTTTCTTCCCCCGATTTGTAGGTTGGGATCGGATCTTCATCTAAAAAGCTTGCTTGGNAAAACAACGGTGTCTAATATTGCCAAAACACCTGCAAATCCTGACTTTAGCTCTTATAGATTAGCAGAAGATTGGAGCTCAGTTCAAGGGAAGAATCAATGGTATTACCTGGAAGGGAATGACTCCAACTATTCAGAGATGACATGGAATGATTCCGGAAATAGTTGGAAGGGTACACATCAGTACAATGTCATCCGAGGAAACGCCCATATTCATCCAGACAATAAAGACTCGGTCGTAGGCTGGAAAGCTTCAACTCAAGGGGATATTACCATTTCTGGAAATCCGAGAAAACATAATATTGCTTGTGGAGATGGAGTAAATATAAAAATTATGAAAAATGATACGCAACTTTGGCCTGCAGAAGGTTGGCAACATATCGAAGCAGCTGATAATGCAGGCATTGATCATGAATTAACGACTACTGTAAAGCCAAATGACATGATTTACTTTGTCGTTAATAAGAAGGATAGCAATTCTTGTGACGGGATGGTTTGGAATCCATTTATTGAATATGGATCACAAGCGGACTCGATTGATGTCGCGCCCCAAGCTACGGTTAGTACGACAATGGGGACAAGTATAGGGAGCATAGCAAATATTATTAAAGAGACGGGCTCATGGAGTTCGGCGAATTCTGTTACGTTCCCTGGCTATATTACCCTTGATCTCGGTGATAAACATATTCATACAAACAAAATTACTTTATCCACCCATTATGGTAAAGGCCAAGGCATTACAAATTTTGATATAGAATACCATAACGGAACAGATTGGGTTCCTGCAAAATCGGATGTACAGATTCAGTGGGATATGAATTCTAATGTTATTGAATCCAAAGATGTTACTTTTGATCCGATCTATACGAATAAGATTCGTTTGAAAGTAAAGGATGGAAATTTGGACTGGGGCCATATAGCCTTAAATCAACTTCAATGGTGGTCTGCTGGAGAAGGGCCTAATGAACCATCAGCAGAGGTCAATACAGCCGAAATGCTTTCCACTCTAAAAGACTATCAGGGAGACGTGGCGGAGAAGGATTACCGTGCTCTTAATATTCATTTAACAGCAGTCGGCCAATTTGAAAAGAAAGAGGAGGCTGCAAAAGTGGTTAAACACCTGGAAAACTTCCAAAAGCTGCTTGACCATCAATTGGCAAGTAAAGCCATCCCGCAAGAGTTATATGACACGTTGAAGGCAGATACAAAAAAGCTGATGGAGCAATGGAAATAGACATACATGATGCGATGGAGGTCCTCTGATTAAGAGGGCTCTCTATAAAACAATCACTCTAGGTAAATGGAAAAAAGGGGATGAAAATGCGGATTATTCAGCGATTATGGTATCAAGGGAGTCAAACAATAGGGCGCAGGAGATTGCAGTTAATCATGATTTTTATTTAGAAAAATGACACTTTATACTCCTCCTGTTTTTGCTTATTACCTGAAAATAGCTGGCGAATGCTGGCTATTTTTTTCAATCAATTTTAGGATCATCGTCTCCTATGAATGTTGTGTGGTAACTTCATTTTACTAGATAGGACGATTTTTTTGTGCACTTTTTTGTAGATATATGTAAAAAATAATCGTTTCAGTTTAACTGTCGGCTTTGGAATTTCACCAAATCCACCGCATTCGTATTAGGAAAGCGGGTCACGGACTTAGGGGCAGACCTCATCACCGTCGGTTGGGAATTGCACCCGACCCCGAAGGAAAATCCTATTCAATTAATTAGCATATTAGCAGATAGCGATAATCTGTGCACGATTTCTTACTTGCTGGAAATGACTTCAATTGTTTTGAGTGAAATTGGAGGGACATAAGTGAGAGTCGTAATATATTAATTGGAATGTGTTTATAAGGAGAAACACTTAAAAGGCTGGTTGGTCGAAAGTGGAAAACAATCATGATCCGAATAGTGGAAATCCGTAAGCGGGTATGGGAAGTTAGTAAAAGAATATCTTTTATAATCAGATATACTATTCTATAAAAATCAAGCAGTTTATAAATAAAAGTTGGAATAATAGAGGTGAGGGAATTCAAAGATACCTCTATTCTCATTTTGTTCAATCACTAAGTTGTTCATCATGCTACAATAGATAAAATAGCGATAGGTAGGGTGTGAACTGATGGAAGAAGAAAACAAACAACCAACAGTTGATAGTGACTTAATTGAAGAGATTGACGATGAAGAAATGTATGAGTTAGTTCGTGAAGCCCAGCGTGAGGCACTTTTGAAAGCTAGGCAGGAAAGGCTGAATCCGAAACCCGTTCGTCGAGTACCGAGATGGATTGTTTGGATTGTCTCACTTACTTTTTTATTTAGCTCTTTTTCGTTTATCTTTCAAACATACTCAATTCCTGCTATCGAATTTTTACGCACATCGGCAAAACTCTCAATGGATAAAGACATTCAACTGTATAAAAAGTCAGTTGTTTCTGTTGTCTCTACGGATGGGACTGGAACCGGCTTCTCTATATCAAGTGATGGGGAAATTATAACAAATTACCATGTTATTGAAGGAAATGATGAAGTCAGCGTCGCTTTTCCTGATGATGGGATGTATACAGCAACAGTGGAAAAGACATTCCCAGAAATAGATCTTGCCTTATTGAAGGTCGAAGGTGAGAATCTACCCTATTTGGAACTTGCTGAGCAACCTCAATGGGAGAAAGGCGATCCCGTCTTCTTCATAGGGAACCCACTTCGTTTCTTAGGTATTGCCAATGAAGGAACAATTATTGATCTTACCCTATTGAGGGATTGGAAAGACGAAGTATTAATGATGAAAGCTCCTGTTTATCGAGGAAATAGCGGAAGTCCCGTTCTGAATGAAGCGGGACAAGTCATTGGCGTTGTATTTGCAACGATGAACCATGAGGAATATGGGAAAGTGGGATTGTTTGTTCCGATTGAGCTTTTTAAGCCATAGTTATGTTTTTTGAGGGACTAAAATCATACGAGGAGGATTAGGAATGAAACTCGGAATAATTGGAATTGGAGATATAGCAAAGAAGGCCTACCTACCTGTATTAACTAGCTATAAAAATATCGAGCTTCATTTATGTTCAAGAAATAGAGAAACATTGAAGGAAATCGCGGCTATTTATCGCATTAAGCATACATTTGAGGATATAGAGGGGTTAATCCAAAGTGGTATCCAAGCAGCTTTTGTTCATTCATCAACAGATTCTCATGAAAAGATCATCGACAAACTGTTGGATCATCATATTCATGTGTACGTTGATAAACCGATTACATATTTTGGAGATTCATCCAGACGATTAATTGACAAAGCGAGAGAAAAAGGATTAATTTTGATGGTTGGCTTTAATCGCCGTTATGCACCACCTTACCAGCAGCTGAAAGAGATCACCTATCCGAATATTGTTTTGGTCGAGAAACATCGCAGTCATCACCCAGATAATGCACGTACTTTTATATTTGATGACTTTATTCATGTGATTGATACCCTCTTTTATCTTTTTCCGTATGAAATTGAGAATTTTAAAGTACACGGAAAACAGCGAGATGGAGAGTTATATCATATTGTCCTACAGCTGGAAGCGAAAGAGGGTACAGCGATTGGAATTATGAATCGGGACGCAGGGATGAATGAAGAAATCGCGAAAGTTTTTAGTGCGGAAGAAACTAGACTCGTACGGAATATCAATGAAATCACTATACAACAAGGAAAAGACCAGCTAAAAAAGGGAAATGATGATTGGGAACCAACCTTGCAAAAGAGAGGTTTCTACAATATTACAAGTGCTTTTATTGAAAAGGTTAAAAACAATTTTGTACAGGACAAAGATTATCAGGAAGATTTGAAAAGACATGTAATGGCGGAAAAGATTATAAAGGCATTAGTGGATCAAATTAGTGTAAGGTAGAAAAGGGGTTAAGTTATTGATGAAGGTCGCCAATTGGAAACGCATGGCGACCTTAGCTTTTTTATGGGAGTCTCCTCATGGCTGATTCATCATTCCCATGAAAAGGACTGTGTCCGTTGTGTCATGAGTAATAGTAAAGAAAAAGGGCCGATTGACTTCCATGTAAAATGGATCATTAATCGGAGCGGAAGTGATTTTCATTTCAACAGATGTAGCTGCTGCAGCTTCTGTACCTTTTTCACTGACATCAATGAACCTCCCACGACTGAAGTCGCAGGTTTCAGGGTTGGTGCTAATGCACATTGACCGCTAGAGGCTGGGTACACACAACCGCTATCCCGTTGGCAAATGCCTTTGGGACTACTTTTCTTAGTATATTGGCTGATCCATTTACATCGGCGTTGATTAAAATTCCCTTTTTTGAACGGTACATCCCCCTCGAGATTCGCTTTCCGCTAAAGATGTCATCACTTTCTTCCCCCGATTTGTAGGTTGGGATCGGATCTTCATCTAAAAAGCTTGCTTGGGATGTATAGCTTTCTTCTGTTTCAATGACGGCTATGCCCTCGGTATTTGCTTTGTACCGAATCATTGACACCAACATCGCATGTGGGATTTGAACAAAATTTTGATTATTTTTGGAGCCTAAAGCGACTTTCTGTTTCCAATCCATATTTTTACCGATAATGATGGTATCGATGCGATGTTCTTTTGCTACTTTCACAATGTTAAAACTCACTTTATGAAAGAAATCTTTGATTTGATTATGACGCTTGCTGTCTAACCTGCTTAATCTTTTTGAATATCTTTGACCCTCTTTTGAACTCCTCCCGTTTCGTAATGCAGCATAATAATAACTTTTTAATTTATTGTACCAACGATTAATAGATTTAATTTTGCCGCCTTTAAAAAGAATAGGAGTCATTTCAACATTCGACACCAAAGTGGCTATATTTTCCACACCCAAATCAATGCTTAAAATCCGTTTCTTCTTTGGATTAATTTCAATCTTTTTACCCGTGAAAAAAATGACCTCTACTGTGAAGGTATTATATTTTGGGATAATCCTTACTTGTTGGAACTTACCCGAAACATTTGCCAACTTGCCAATGTTTAACTTCCCCTTTGTTTTAGGGAATCTTAAATATTTTTCACTTTTTAATTGACAGATTTGGTTCGATAAAACCACTTCTTTTTGGCTGCCTTTCGGTAGATACCTAGGAATGTTAGGTCGGCCTTTATATTTCTGGGGGTTTTCTTTATAACCATTTAGGCTTTTAAAAAAAGAATCCCAATTTTGAACAACATTTTTGATGACTTGTTGATTGATTTGTCCTGGCAAAGAATAATAGTCTTTTTGTTTAATAGTTTTAAACAAAGCATCTAGGAAGTTGTAACCGACAAATGCTTTTTCTTTAGTTGGCAGTGTAAATAGTTTTAACTCTTTTTGATTTCCCTTTCCTTTTAACCTCCTCAGCTTTTTGTAATAAGCCATTGTCTTTTTCTCGTTCATTTTATCAATGTTCTGATAAATGGTTTCTAACACTTCTCTCTGCAATGGTTGCAGTGGTTTATCACTTTTCAAAGCGGTGTAAACCTGCCTAATATAGAAGTTTGTTAGATTGTATAAGTTGTTGCCGTTTGCACATAATTCTTCAAAATAGGAAAATAGACGATGGCCTTTTTTCACATCCATTTGATAGGTACGATATTCCTTTCCTTCATCTCGTTCCATTTTATCACCTCGTTTCCATACTATTATTTTACTATACAGAACGTATGTTTGCAATCTATTACATGCTAATTTATAACAAAATAAGCCGATTCATCCC
>NZ_LN831197.1:1968529-2043156 GCF_001375535.1 Bacillus niameyensis | reverse complement strand
GATAAATGGTTTCTAACACTTCTCTCTGCAATGGTTGCAGTGGTTTATCACTTTTCAAAGCGGTGTAAACCTGCCTAATATAGAAGTTTGTTAGATTGTATAAGTTGTTGCCGTTTGCACATAATTCTTCAAAATAGGAAAATAGACGATGGCCTTTTTTCACATCCATTTGATAGGTACGATATTCCTTTCCTTCATCTCGTTCCATGTTATCACCTCGTTTCCATACTATTATTTTACTATACAGAACGTATGTTTGCAATCTATTACATGCTAATTTATAACAAAATAAGCCGATTCATCCCACGACTGAAGTCACGGGTGTTCTCGGCTTAATCATAAAATTGGTTACAGAAATTATAGGAAAAGTAGAAATAGGATAGGAAGGTAAGGCATTAGGTTAATCGAATTGACTTAAAAACAAGGGATGCTAGTCAACAACACTGGCATCCCTTTTCCTTCACATATAATTACCCCATTATTTCCATTTTAGCTTTTTGAATAGCAAAAGAAATGGTTGTTCCTTTACCTAAGGTACTTTGGATTGTTAACCCTGTTCCATACAATTGTTTTAACCGCTTGTTCGTATTAATTAGTCCAATTCCTCTCGTTCTTTTTGAATCATCGGGAAGTAAAAGCTGTTCTACTGTTGTCTCATCCATTCCTACACCATTATCTTCAATTTTTACTTCTGCAAATTCAGCGAAATTTGTAATTTTAATTAATACTGTTCCACCGTGTATTTGCTTTAACACACCGTGGCGAATCGCATTTTCTACAAGTGTTTGGATGGAAAGAGGGGGAATGTATAAATCTAAGTTGCCATCAACCGCCCATTCAACCTTTAACATATTGCCAAATCGTTCCTGTTCGATATGTAAGTACGCCCTTACTAGGTCAAGCTCATGTTCGAGAGGGACGGAACTTTGCAAGTTAATCGGATCAAAGCTCTTCTGTAAATATTGACCAAACTTATCTAAAAGAGTTGCCATTCTAACTGTGTCCAGTTCACTTAAAGATGCGATTGTGTTCAATGTGTTAAATAGGAAATGTGGTTGTATTTGTGCCTGAAGCCATGCCGCCTCCATACGCAATCGTTGATTAATGGACTGTTTTAAATTAGTTAAGCCGTTTACCCGGGCTTTTAACTCTAATCCATTAATGGGCTTAGTGACATAATCATTGGCTCCTGATAATAAACCGGTGATAACATCCTTCTCATCGCTTCTTGCTGTTAAAAGTAAAACAGGCAATTCAGAAATTAAATAGCTTTGGCGGATTCTCCGAGTTAGTGCATATCCTGACATATTTGGCATCATTACATCTACAATGATTAAATCCCATTCGTAAATGGTTAGATAATCCAAAGCTTCTTCACCGCTCGTAACCGAGACTAGATCATATTCATTTTCCGGCAGAATATTCGATAAGACTTTTAAGTTAACGGCATCATCATCGACTGCTAAAATCTTCGGTCGATTGCCATCAAACTTAGTAAAGGATTGCTCCAGCTCCACTTCCTTACTTTGCTTCACTTTATACGGAGTTTCTATCTGAGGCTGTTCTGACTGCTCTGTGTTTACCGAAAAATCTAGTGTAAAAGTAAAAATGGAGCCTTTTCCAAGTGTTGAATCAACTGTTAATGTCCCTCCGTGCATTTCGACTAATTGCTTACTTATGTTTAAACCAAGTCCAAGTCCACCTTCTGTCATACCGCTGGTTCCCTGCTCATATGGTTCAAAGATGTTTTTTTGAGTTTGTTCATTGATACCTATGCCTGTATCGATGACATGAATTTGAGCTTGACCGTGTTTTTCTTCGGCTTTAATTAAAATAGTTCCTTTGTTAGTAAATTTAATCGCGTTGTGAACAAGATTATATAAGATTTGTATTAAGCGATTTTTATCGGCAAAAACATCTGGGTAATGGTCAGGAATGTCGATGACTAAATGGACTGGTTTCCTTTCAAGCATATACTGGAACATATCGAAAACACCGGATACTACGGTCCTTATATTTACACTCTGCTTCTCGATATGAAAACCTAGTTCTTTCATCCGAGTTATATCAATTAAATCGTTCAACATGAACGACATTCGTGAGCTAATCGTTATTAAAAGTTCTAAATTACTTTTTGTAGTTTGATCCAAGTTATTATTTTTATTACTTAAAATGGACTCAGCAATATTAATAATGCCATGGAGTGGATTTCGTAATTCATGAGAAGTGTTCGCAAGAAACTCGTCCTTTAATTGATCTTCCTTTTGTAACCTTCTATTAAGTTTCTCTTTTTCTTCAGATTCCTGAAAGAATTGTTTAAACCAAAACGTGGAGAAACATACAATTGCAATGATTAAATCATATGGATAGAAAGAAAAATATGGGGTAATTCCCGATGCACGTAAAATACCCCATAACAGGCTTGAAATAGCACTAATTGCAGCAAGCAATATAAATAATAGATCTCTCTTTTCAATGATGATTGATTTGAAAACGAGGAAAATGATAGTACAGAAAGAAAGCACTAATAAAATAAAATTATAGTCAATTAAAGTAATATATTTTAATGGTAGACTTATATCAATAATCCCTACAACCGTACAGACGATGGATAGGTAATTAAGAATTTTATGTTTATGCTGAGCAAAAAACAGGTGATTGATATATTGCAGAAGGCAGGCAGTCATTCCCAAAAAGGAAAATTTTATTAGCCTATAATACCATTCGTAATTTAAATGAAAAATGGTTAAAAGTAAGCGATCGTCATCAAGGCCCACACAAATAGCAAAGAAAAAGATACCAAGAGCAAAGAAAAGTAATTCCTTTTTCTTTGGCTTTAAAGTAAACAATATAAAAGCGTATAAACTATGGATTAGCATGACTACAATAACTAAAAATTGCATGGACGCGGAGTAATAATAGTCCTTATTGACAGCATTTAATGTTCCAAATTGTATAGGCTTCTGTATACCTCCTGCTCCAGCATGATCATAATTCGACACATGAAGTAGTAACTCTATTTCCCCGCTCTGATTGGCCTTTAACCCGGATGAAATGGGGAGTGCACTCGCTTTGTGAGTTTCTGGACTTGTGGAAGGGTGTCCACTCATTGCGGATGCTGCACCATTTATAAATAACTTACCCGCGGTTCGAATAGAAGGAAACTTGATCTTATATTCTTGCTCACTGGCTTCTTTTGGAAGGAGAATTTTCAAACGATATGTACCAAAGCCGTATGCTGGTATGTTTTGTTCTGAAAAATGTTCGTTCCAGTCACTCGGGACGGATAAGGTCAATCCTTTGGAATTATCTCCTGAAGTTAAAAGCTGGTTAGGAAAAAACTCCCAATCCCCCTCCAAAGGCAACACATCCTCTTTGGCAAAATCCCATTCTCTAAGATCTAGTATCCCCTCATCTGCTACTGGAGGATTAGCTGAATGATGATGGTGGGCTAACCACATTACTCTTAAACTAGTTAAAGCAAGAAAAAACAAGCAAGCTATTAAAAATGTCTTTGATTTGATTATCTTAAGCAATAAAGCCAACACCTTGCACGATATAGTTTGGATTGATTAAGGATCATATACATTTAAGATTATTATCAATTCCGAAATGGTTTCAAATTTATGTTTTCTCACGAAATAAAAACAGAAACCGATATTTGTGTCTTAATCACAAAATAGTACTTTTATGTCGATATTGCATGTACCAATTTTCGATCAGTGGACTTATGGATAGATCTAATCTTTCCAAAGCCTTTTTTAGCTGAGCGTATTGATGATCAACTAATACTCCATAGTTAAATGTTGCGTACAGTTTCATTAATGAAAAATGGGCATGTTCATCTTCAGGTGAAATAGAACATATTTTGAGATACCAAGTCTCAGCCTTTTCTATTTCATCATTTTCCTCATACCATTTGGCCAATTGGTAAGCAGTTTTGATCCATAGTTGGTCCAAGCGGTATCGCTCAGCTTCAACCCATATATAATCATAGTTTTGTAAGTAAGAACCTGAATATAAACGGACCATATTTTCATATTTTTCGGCTGCGGTTTTATCTTGAAGAGGAGGGGCAGCTTGAATCATCTGCTCCCAATCGATGATGTCAATACGACTATTTTGCAACAATAGCTTATATCCTCCAGCTTGATTTTTTATAGACAAATACTCCCTTAGAGGATGTAGGGTTTTACGTGTATGATAAATGGCCGTATATAACTGTTGAAATGCCTTTTCTTCTTCCATTTCTGGCCAAAGTATATCTATAAGTTCGGTTTTATGAGTGGATTTTTCAAGATTATGTAACAAATAGAGAAATAACTCCTGAGATTTCGATGTTCGCCACTTAATATTGGGCAAATCTTTATTTTGGAAAGAGAAAGTTAAATCACCAAAAACATTTATTTGTAATGGTTCTCCGATTGGCAGTGGCTGTAGCTTTAGTTGAGCTTGTAATTTTGTTTCAATTCTTTCTAAAGTTACTTTCAAGCGGTCTAGCTGAAGGGGTTTCATTATATAATCAAGTGCATTCAATTCAAATGCTCGAAGTGCATATTCTTGATAAGCGGTCACGAATACGACCAGTAGAGACGAATTCACTTCAAGAAGTTGCTCCGCTAATTCCAATCCATTCTTCCTTGGCATCTCTATATCCATAAAAACGACTTGAACTTTTTCCAATAAAGAGAAATGTTTCTCAATATCGAAATAAGTTAATTTGGCTATAACTTCAACATCACTAATTTTCTGTAATTGTAGCTCCAGATAATCCAAGGCTAAAGGTTCGTCATCAATTAACATTACCTTCACGAATATCCCCTCTTAAACGTTTATTTATAGACATTGTATGAGATAGATGCAAGTAAAACAATGAGAAGTATAAATATTATCATATCTTTATAGGTGAAAAAGTGGGCATGATGAAGCACATTTATTTGGAAATAAGTCTTTTTACCTAAGCGGAAAGAATATTTTCATTACAGATATATGAAGATTGTTAAGAAATTGTTGAGTACGAATCGCTAAAGTAGGTTTAGTTTGAAAACTATAAAGATAGCAATGGAAGGGGTAGAGCAAGTGAGGAAAAAAATCAGTCTGCTGTTTATTACGTTACTAATCTTGCAGACGATATCTAATGGTTATATTTCTGCACTTCAAATAAGTGCTGAAGAACGCGAACCAAACGTGTTTACAAATATAACTATAACAGATGCTGGAGAGGAATCCTCAGCTGTGGATGTTCATGTTGAATGGTCTCTTAAGGATGTAGATGTTGAAGTTGGGAAAAATTATGAACTTCCGATTCCTGAAGAGATAAGCATCCAACAGGAACAGACTGGGATATTGTTAGATGGGGAGAATGAAATAGGAGAATATAAAGCTTCTACGGACGGGTTCATTTCAGTTAGCTTTATCGAAAATGCTGAAGAGCACCCAGAAGCAAGCGGAAATTTTGTTATTCAAGCTGAACAGGTAATCCAAGAAATTTCTGAAGAGGAAACGGATCAGTTTGAAACGCTAGAAGAAGATACAGAACGAGACAATGCTGTAGAACAGCAGGAAGAAGAAAAAGCCACGGACAACCAAGAATCCGAAGAAAAAATAACTGATTCAGCTGAAAATGAACAAGCGAAGGTTTCTGAAGATAAAGAGAAGGAATCAGTTGGTGTTGAAAAAGAAGTAGAGAAAGAAGAAAATACCGTATTAGATAATGAAATTGTTGATCAAGTAACAACGAAAGAAAAGCATGGTTTTATTTTAGAACTAGACAAAATAACAGACCTTAATGGAGAACCATTTACAGAAGATAGCTTACTAGATCCAAAAGATGAGTTTTATTTAAAACTCGACTGGCATTTAAAAAATGGACATAACTATAAAACGGGTGACATCGAAATATTTTCATTGCCAAAGGGAATCAAAATAATTGAAGAGATGACGGGGGAGTTAGAAGACCCTTCCGGTGAAGTCGTTGCAACTTATAAAATCACCACGGATAAAAAAGTGGAATTAACGTTTACAAACTTTGTTGAAACACACAGTAACGTAAATGGCTGGTTGCAAATTATTTCAAAACTAGATGAAGAAAATGTTGAAGTGGAAGACGGGGAAGCGATTATTGATCCAATTGGTGAAGAGGGCAATATCAGAATCCCAATTGAACAAGGTAACAAAGAAAAAACTATTGAGAAAAAAGGAACACCGAATAAAGGATATAATGCCGATGAAATTCGTTGGGAAGTCATCATTAATAAACTTAAAACGTCTTTAACTAATGCAAAGGTTACAGACACGCTTCCTGCAGGTACGGAATACAAAGAAGGCAGTTTAAAAGTTATAAAATTAAGAGTAGATTTGTACGGAAATGTATTAGGTGATGGAGAGGAAGTTGACGTAACTGGAGAAACAGTTGTTGACGGTGAATTAATCATCCCACTCGGTGATATTAAAGATGCCTATCGCATTGAATACGTCACAACAGTCACCGACGATGATAAAAAGGAATTTACCAATAAAGCTGTGTTTTCAGATGATGAGCTAGAAGATGTTGAGGCAAATTCAAAAGTGACCATTAATCGCGGGGAAGCAATTAAGAAAAAAGCAGCGAAAAGCTATAATCCAAAAACAGGGATTATTGAATGGGAAATTGAGTTTAACTACAATCAAAAGTCTTTAACAGATGTTATTTTAAAAGATGCATGGACTCCAAAAGGCAAGATGGAGTTTGTCGAAGAAAGCTTGCTATTTCAAGAAGTGACCATTAATGAAGACGGTCAAGCGCACCCTACAGGTGAAGCAGTAAAACTACCAGCAGGTGCCGAACTCGTTAAAGGCGAAGATCAATTTGAAGTGACAAGTATTACAACGGATAAAGCTTATAAAGTAACGTATCAAACAAAAGTGAAAGACCGTGTATTAGATGGCTTTAATATTGCAAATACAGCCGGATTTGGAAATGTCTCTACTGGGTCTGGCGCAAATGTTGGTACGTATTACGGATCAAAATCAGCTGGAACGATTGATTATAAAAATAAAACCATTGATTGGAAAATTGAGATTAACCATGATGAATACCCAATGGAGAACATTAGTATCACAGATACATTGGGTAATGGGTTAACTTTAAAGAAAGACACGATCAATATTACAGTCGATGGAAAAAAACATGAAGATTACACACTTTCAGGTGATAATCCCTTTAAAATTGATTTTCCAGCTAACTTTACAACGGATAAAAAGATTGTGATCACGTATAAAACAGACTATGTTGCTGATGAGGTGCCAAATCATAGACCGAAGAATAAAGCGGCAATTACGTGGACACCTGAGGGCGGCAATGGTCCCATCACAAAAGAAGTCGAAGCAGGAACGGAACTAAATGAAAACACGAAAAACAATGACTGGAAGAATGGATCCTATAATCCTGCAACGAAAGAAATTACATGGACGATTTATACAAACTACCGTGAAAATCAGATTGATAACTTAATAGTGAAAGATGCGCCTCAAGGTAATCAGAAGATTATCAAGGATTCAGTTGTTGTTACGGAATTAGCAATAGCTGCAAACGGAAATATAACGGAAGGCCAGACCCTAAGTTCCAGCGTTGCGAGTATAGATGAAAATGCCAATACATTACAAGTAAATATTGGCAATACAAATAAAGCATACAAAATCGCATACAAAACATCACTCGCCGATTTAAGTGATATTCAAAAAGAATATGTGAATAAAGCCGAAGTACTGGATGGCAGCCAAAAGATTTCCGACTTACATGCTAAAGTAGGTATTGCGAAATCTGATACGTATGGTGAAAAGTCTGGTTATCAAGATGGTAAACAAGTCCATTGGTCTGTAAAAGTGAACTTGGGGCAGCAAAAGATTAGTAATTTAAAACTAGAAGATACGATCTCCGCTAACCAAGAGTATTTAATCGATACAATTAAAGTATATGAAGCATCAGTTGATAGAAATGGAAATGCAACTAAAGGAAAAGAAGTTGATCCAGATAACTATAAATTAACGTATACCCCGGGAGATCTGGTGTTTACTATTGAATGGAAGAATGAGGTGGAACGTGCGTTTATCGTAGAATACTCCACACTATTCTTCGAAAAGCATAATGGTGAGGTAACCAATACCTATAAAATAACAGGAGATAATATCATTAAAGACGGCAAAACTGATGGTGACGGTACAGTAACGATTAAACAATTATCATCAGGTGGAGGATCAGGAGAAGCAGGCTATCTTGTTATTGATAAAGTCGATGTAACTTATGGCAGAGACGAGGCAAAATTAGAAGGGGCTGTGTTTGATTTAATTGACCCAGAAAGTGGAAAAGTATTAAAAACCGGTACAACAGATGAAAATGGTCACATTGATTTTGGTCGTTTGCTCTTTGGGGAATATGAGTTACATGAACGGATTGTTCCATATGGTTATGTCACGCTGGAGGAAAGACAAACGATTGTAATTGACAAGAAATATGAATTTAATGATGAAAGCAAAACAACGCACCGGATTGAAAACTTTGAACCTGTTTTTGCAGTGGAACTAACTAAAACAGATGATAAAGATAATGGAATATTATTAGATGGCGCCCAATTCACATTGTTTGACTCAGAAGGCAAGGAAGTTGGATCCGGAACAACAGAAAATGGCAAAGTCGTATTTGAAGATCTAAAACATGCTGGCACATATTATGTTCAGGAAACACAAGCACCAAAATACTATAAGCTGGATGAAACAGAACATAAAGTAATCATTGGAGAAAAAGAGAAAGTACCAGTGAAAATATCAGTTAAAAATAGCCTTAATCCAGGCAAAGGAAAACTGGAAAAGGTGGATGCTGATAACCCAAATACTGGGCTAGAACAAGCAGTATTTGATGTCTTTGATGAAAAAGGCTCGAAAGTAGATACGATTACTACAAATGCAAGTGGTGTTGCAACAACAAAAGAATTACCACCTGGAAAATATACAGTTCAAGAAAAAAAACCACCAAATGGATTTAAAGAATCTACTACTATATATGAGTTAATGATTCCAAAAGCGGACGATGTACTAGAATATAACATTGGTGAAGACGAAGGAATCATAAAAAATGAAGTTAAAAGGACCAATATAGTATTAACGAAAAATGATTCAATTAATAAGAAACAATTTTTAGCAGGTGCGGAATTTGAATTAAAGTATGAGAGTGGGGATTACACTCATCCAACAACTACGGGAACTACTGGTGCAGATGGAAAAGTTACATTTGAGAACTTGAAACCAGGGACATATCAGATAATAGAAACAAAAGCTCCTGAAGGTTATATTCATATTCAGGATTCTGAGCCGATTATCGTTGAAGTTACACTAGATAACGTGCAAAAAGGCACGGATATAACCCTAAATATAAGCAATGACCCTTTAGCAGAAGTCATTGTGGAGAAAAGAGATAGTGAAACGAATGTTGCATTAGAAGGTGCTGAGTTTAAAGTAACAAATGAAACAACCGGTGATCCTGTTCTCACTGGGTTAAAAACAGATGCTAATGGTCAAATCCGGATCACTGGATTATTACCTGGAAAGTATGAACTAGAGGAAACGAAAGCTCCTCAGGGGTATAAACTGGATTCAACATCTCAGAGCTTTGAAGTAATAGAAGGTGTAGATACTACAGAACGGATTACCAAAACATTTTTAAATGAAATAATTAAAGGCTCTGTTGAACTTGTGAAAGTGGATGGGGATAATGATGCACCTTTAGAAGGTGTCGAGTTTACATTAATGGCTAATTCGTTGATAAACGGTGGAACTTATACAGAAACCACTCATACAACAAATGCCAAAGGCGAAATATCAGTCGATAATTTACGTCCAGGAAGTTACGTTTTCACAGAAACTGGAACACTAGATAAATACCAAACTCATTGGAAAGATATTGAGTTTACGATTAATTTGCAGAATGAAAAACATGAAGTAAAGATCGGAGAAATTGTAAACTACAAACTTGTAGATATCGATGTTACGAAAAACTGGAACGATAACAATGATGATGCCGGCTTGCGTCCAGAAAATGTAGAAATTGAACTGTACAGACAAGTAGAGAATGGTCAAAAAGAATATGTAAAAACAAAAGAAATTTCCGGTACCGGAAAACAATGGAAGTACACATTTACTGGTCTTGATGCAGTAGATTCAAATGGAAAGAAATATGAATATACGGTTAAGGAAAAGCAAGTAGAGGGCTATCAACAAGAAAGTCAAACGGGCAACCAGAAAGATGGATTTGTTTTAACGAACGTTTTAACAACATCAATAGACGTTCATAAAGTATGGAAAGACGAAAAAGAATCTGACCGTCCTGACAAAATTACTGTAGAACTTTATCGCACGGTTGATGACAACAAAGAATTGGTAGAAACAAAGACTATTAACTCATCTGATCATTGGAAACATACATTTACCAACTTACCTGTCTACGATAAAGCTGGCAATGCTTATGAGTACTATATAAAAGAAAAAGACATTGACAAAAAATATAAGTTAGAAGGAATTGTAAGGGATGGTAATTCTTTTACAATTACTAATGTCCGTACGGGTGAAACGAAGATAGAAGTAGAGAAAGCGTGGTTAGACGAAGGCGAAGCTTCACGCCCTGAAGCAGGTATAGTTGTAGAACTATATCGTAATAATGATGCTGATAAACCTCTAAAGACAGAAACAATTAAAGCAGATTCTGATTGGAAGCACACCTTTGAAAATCTAGCAGCATTTGACGAGGATGGAAAAGCATATACGTATACAGTTCAAGAACAACAAGTTGCTGGTTATACGCTAAAGGACATTGAAAAAACAGACAAAGGTTATAAGATTACAAATGTTCGTACAGGTGAAACAGCAGTAACAGTAGAAAAAGAGTGGAAAGATAATGGGAATGAAACAGGTGACCGTCCAGGTGAAATAACTGTTGAACTCTATCGAAACGGTAACCACTTAACTGATCTGGATACAATAATTAAAGCGGATGAGAAAGGTAAATGGAAATATACCTTCAAAAATTTGGCTGAATTTGATTCAGAAGGAAAAGCATATACGTATAAAGTAAAAGAAAAAGCAGTCAAAGGTTATACTAGCAGTAATGAACCAACAGAAAATGGCTATAAGATTACAAATCTGCGAACGGACACTATTGATGTAATTGGTGAGAAAACATGGGTTGAAGTGGATGAACAGTATCGCCCGGATTCAATTACAGTTAACTTACTTGCCAATGGTGAGCCAACTGGGAAGAACATAGAAGTAACAGAAAAAGATGACTGGAAATATGTATTCACGGGTCTTGATCAGTTTGATGAAGAAGGAAAAGAAATCAAGTACACGGTTAAGGAAGATAAGGTGGTAGGTTATCTGTCTGAAGTAGACGGTTATAACATTACAAACAGACAAGAAACAATCGAGATTTCTGGAACTAAAACGTGGAAAGATAATGGCGGGGGTCGTCCTGAATCAATTACCGTTCAGGTAATGAATGGTGAAACAGTTATAAAAGAACAGGAAGTAATCGCGGACGCCAATGGTGACTGGGAATATACATTCACAGATTTAGTAAAGTATGACTCAGATGGTAATGAAATTGAGTACACAATTAATGAACTGCCAGTTCCGGGATACAAAACTAAAATTGACGACTTCGACATTACCAACATTAGAACAGATAAAATTAATGTTGCAGGAAAGAAGACTTGGAAAGATACTGGGTCGGAAGATCGTCCAACTGAAATTACTGTTCAACTATTGTCGAACGGCAAAGAAGTTGACAGAGCTCCAGTAACAGCTGAAACAAATTGGATGTATAAGTTCACTAATTTAGAGGCTTATGATGATAATGGAATAGCAATTAAATATACAGTAGCTGAACTACAAATAGATGGTTATGAAACAATAATTAATGGCTATGACATTACAAACGTAAGAACAGGAACTACAAAGGTCACTGGTGAAAAAACGTGGGTTGAAGTAGATGAACAATATCGTCCAGAATCCATTACGGTAAATTTACTTGCAAATGGAATCGAGATTGATAAAGTGGAAGTCTCAGCTAAAACAAACTGGAAATATAGTTTCACAGAACTAGCTCAGTTTGATTCGGAAGGAAAAGAAATTAAGTATACGGTTGAGGAAGAAAAAGTCACAGGTTATCAATCAGAAATTAACGGCTTTAACATAACAAACACACAGGAAACAATCGATATATCAGGAGTAAAGACGTGGAAAGATAATAACAATGCCACGATAGACCGTCCGAATTCAATTACTGTGAGGGTAATGAATGGTAAAACAGTCGTAAAAGAACAAGAAGTAACCGCGAATGATAATGGAGACTGGAAGTATACATTCACAGATTTAGCAAAATATGATTTAGATGGTAATGAAATTGAGTACACGATCAATGAATTACCAGTTCCAGGATACCAAACTAGAATTGATGGCTTTGATATCATCAATACCCGCGCAGATGTGAAATCGATTGAACTGAAGAAGACATGGCTTGATAATGATTCAGCCGACCGCCCAGATTCAATTGAAGTCGAATTGTTTAGATCCGTTACTGATGAAGAAAAGGAATTAGTTGCTTCATACACACTTACAGGAGATGCAAATTGGTCATTAGAAGTAAAAAACCTTCCAGCATTTAATGAAGACGGGAAAGCTTATACGTATGAAGTGAAGGAAAAAGCAGTAGAAGGCTATGAAACATCGATAAACGGTTTCGACATTACTAACCTCCGTGTTGGTAAAACTTCAGTAGAAGGAACAAAAACATGGCTAGATGATGGTTCAATA
The DNA here is from genome assembly GCF_001375535.1 of Bacillus niameyensis. Classification (GTDB taxonomy): domain Bacteria; phylum Bacillota; class Bacilli; order Bacillales; family Bacillaceae_C; genus Lederbergia; species Lederbergia niameyensis. Next base: position 2,030,316 of record NZ_LN831197.1, on the reverse strand, counting down.
GATCGTCCGGAATCCATCATTGTTCATTTACTGGCAAATGGTGAGAAAACTGGAAAGACGGTTGAAGTGACTGCCGATTCAGATTGGAAGTATGCATTCACAAACCTTGAGAAGTATGATGAGCAAGGAAAAGAAATTGCATATACCGTTGATGAAGAAGCTGTTAATGGCTACGAAAAATCTATAGCAGGCTACGATATTACTAACTTACGAGTCGGTAAAACCGAAGTTGAAGTCATCAAATTGTGGAAAGATGAAAATGAAATAGATCGTCCAGACACAATTACAGTTAATTTACTGCAAAACGGTGCTTTTTATAAAGAATACGAAATAACAAAAGAAAATGATTGGAAATTAATCATCACGGATCTGCCGAAGTATGATGAAACTGGTAAAGCTTATGAATACACTGTTAAAGAACATGATGTGCCAGGTTATGTATCAAAAGTCAATGGTTTTAAGATTACAAATACACGTACTAACCTAAAGTCGATTGAAATATCAAAAACATGGCTTGATGATAATGCAGCAAATCGTCCAGACTCAATTGAAGTAGAGTTATTCAGATCGATTGCTGATGACAAGAAAGAACTGGTTGATACAATTAGAATTTCTAAAGCAGATGGTTGGGTATTTGAAGTTGTCGATATACCGGCTTTTGACCCTGATGGAAAAGCTTACACGTATGAAGTTCAAGAAAAGGCAGTTAAAGGCTATAACACTAGTATTAATGGCTTTGACATCACAAACGTTCGAGTAGGCAAAACTTCCGTAGAAGGAACAAAAACATGGAAAGACGATAACTCCAAAGATCGTCCTGAAGTGATTAAAGTGAATCTCCTTCAAAATGGTGAAGTGATTAATACGCGAGAAGTGACAGCTGAGTCAGACTGGAAATACAGCTTCAAAGATTTAGAAAAATACGATGAAAATGGTGTGGCTTACGAATATACTGTGAATGAAGAAGCAGTTAAAGGATATGAATCCTTAGTAGAAGGATTCAACATCACGAATCTTCGTATTGGCAAAACTTCCGTAGAAGGAACGAAAACATGGAAAGATGATAACTCCAACGATCGTCCAGAATCCATCAAAGTCAACTTGCTTCAAAATGATGTTGTAATTGATACTGTTGAAGTGACAGCGAAGGATGACTGGAAATACAGTTTCATAGACTTAGAAAAGTATGATGAAAATGGGGTCGCATATCATTACACAGTAAAAGAACACGGTGTCCCAGGATATAAATCGGAAGTCCAAGGATTTGATATTACGAATACTCGCTCCGAAAAGACATCTGTTGAAGTAACTAAGGGCTGGTTAGATGATAACGCAGAAGATCGTCCGCACTCTATCCAAGTTCACTTGGTTCAAAATGGTAAAGCCGTGAAAACTGCTGAAGTGAAGGCGGAAAATGATTGGAAATATATTTTTGCTGACCTGGATGCTTATGATGAAAACGGAAAAGCATATGTTTATTCTGTTAAGGAAGAGCATGTAGATGGCTATAAAACAGTCATTGACGGCTTTAATATCACCAACATCCGTGTTGGCAAAACTGAAGTTCTTGGAAAGAAAATCTGGAAAGATGATAACTCCGAAGATCGTCCAACATCCATAACAGTCGAATTACTGCAAAATGGAATAGTGGTAGATTCTAAAAAAGTTACGGCCAAGGATGATTGGAAATATAGCTTTGCTGAATTGGAAAAGTACGATGAAAACGGTGTTGCTTACACTTATACTGTAAAAGAAAAGGCGATTAATGGATATGAATCCACTATTGATGGTTATGACATCACAAACGTTCGTGTTGGAAAGACAACTGTAGAGGGGACAAAGACGTGGAAAGACGATAATTCCCAAAATCGTCCAGAAGTAATTAAAGTACACCTTCTTCAAAACGGTGCTATTTTTAAAACACAAGAAGTAACATCGGCAACTGACTGGCAATATCGTTTTGCTGGATTAGATCAGTACGATGAGAACGGTGTTGCTTACAAATATACTGTCAAGGAAGAGCCAATCAAAGGCTATGAATCGACAGTAGATGGTTATGACATCACAAACCTTCGTGTTGGTCAAACAGCTGTAGAAGGAACGAAAACATGGAAAGACGATAACTCTCAAGATCGTCCAGAAGTGATTAAAGTACACCTTCTCCAAAACGGTGAGGTTATCGAAACGGAAGAAGTAACAGCAGCAACAGACTGGAAGTACAGTTTTTCAGGTTTAGCGAAATACGATAAAAATGGTGTAGCTTACAAATATACTGTAAAAGAAGAGCCGATTAAAGGTTACGAATCTACAGTAGATGGCTACGACATTACGAACGTACGAGTAGGCAAAACTTCTGTAGAAGGAACGAAAACATGGAAAGATGATCATTCTAACGATCGTCCAGAATCTATCAAAGTGAACTTGCTTCAAAACGGAGTCGTGATCGATACTGTTGAAGTAACGACGAAGGATGACTGGAAATACAGTTTCAAAGATTTAGCGAAATACGATGAAAATGGTGTTGCGTACCAGTACACAGTGAAGGAGCACGGTGTCCCAGGATATAAATCAGAAATTCATGGATTTGATATTACGAATACCCGTACAGACAAAACGTCTGTTGAAGTAACTAAAGGATGGTTAGATGATAATGCGGAAGATCGTCCAGCATCTATCCAAGTTCATTTGCTTCAAAATGGTGAAGTCATTCAAACAGTCGTAATGAAGGCAGAAAATGATTGGAAACATGAATTTACCGATCTTGATGCATATGATGAGAATGGCAGAGCTTATACCTATACTGTTGAAGAAGAGGCAGTAGCAGGTTATAAAACAAAGGTAGACGGTTACGATATCACTAACCTTCGTATCGGTAAAACAGAAGTCACTGGCAGCAAGATCTGGAAAGATGATGAGTCATCAGATCGCCCAGCATCTATCACTGTCAACTTACTTCAGAACGGAAAAGTAGTAGATTCCACAGAAGTCACGGCAGAGAGTAACTGGCAGTATAGTTTTACAGAATTAGCGAAATACGATGAAAATGGCGTGGAATACAAATACGCGGTTCAGGAAATGGAAGTAGTCGGTTATGAAACAACGATAGACGGCTTTGACATTACGAACGTGCGAGTTGGTCAAACAGAAGTTTCTGGATCTAAGACATGGAAAGATGATGAGCCTCAAGATCGACCAGACTTTATCGTCGTAGAGCTTTTGCAAAACGGCAAAGTCATTGTGACGAAAGAAGTGACTGCTAGCGACGAGTGGACCTATCATTTTAGCAATCTGGAAAAGTTTGATGAAAATGGTAAAGAGTACACCTACACGATTAATGAGCAGGCAGTTACTGGGTATGAAATGACTATAGATGGTTATGACATTACAAATAAACTAATCTTCGGTACCGTTGAATTGACAAAGTATAACGAGAACGGTGAAGTTTTAGAAGGGGCAGTATTCGAGTTGCAAGATCATGCTGGAAACATCCTTCAAACAGGATTAACAACAGATCAAGCAGGAAAACTTATTGTCTCTAACTTGAAACCAGGTGATTATCAGTTTGTAGAAGTAAAAGCACCTTCAGGTTATGAATTGGATCAGACACCTATCCTCTTTACAATTGAGAAGGGGCAAGCCGAAGTAACAAAGGTCAAAGCTGTTAATCATAAAACACCTGAGTCACCAAAGCCTGAAAGACCAGAACCTAACAAGCCAGAACCAAATAGACCAGAACCAAATAAACCAGAATCAAATAAACCGGGATCAACTATTGGTAACGGTAAAGATCCAAGTACAACACCAAAAGATCCAAATCACGAATTACCAAATACAGCTACAAATTACTATAATAAGATGTTGCTTGGAGTAGGATTGTTGATCATTGGTTTATCTCTGTTCCTTTTCTATCGTAGAAGAAGAGCGGAATAAAGGTCTAATTGCAGAGAAAAAGCTTTCACAGACGTAATTACGTTTGTGAAAGCTTTTTTATTTGGATGAATGAGTTAAAGTAGTGATAATATTTTAATTTAATAAAACCTTTCTCGTTTTTTAAGGTCTAATATATAGAAAGGGGGATTTTGGGTGATAGCTGAACAACTTATCAAAAAGGCAATAAAGGGGAATGACGAAGCCTTTTTAATAATTATGAATGAATACAAAGTGGATTTATTTAAAACAGCCCTCGCTTTTTTAAAAAATGAGGGTGACGCACTAGAAGCTATTCAAGAAGTGACATTTCGCGCCTATAAAAATATCCGCAAATTAAGAAATGCTCAATATATTAAAACGTGGTTGTTTCGAATTATGATTAATTATTGCAATGATCAACTTAAAATAAAGAAACTTCATGTGTTCGCTGAAGACGAAATCGAAAATATTGCTTTTTCAGAATACTACGATGAGCTTGAAATAAAGGATGCGATGTTAAAACTAGATGAACGATCTCGTGAATTATTAACGCTGAAATACTTTAACGATATGAAGATAAAAGAAATTGCCGAAGCAATGCAATGCCCAGAAGGTTCGATAAAAACATGGTTGCATAAAGCACTGAAGCAATTAAGAGTCATATTGGATGAGGAAGGAGCGGATTCACGTGTTTGAAAAGGAAGAGAAGAAACTAACTGATTTTCGAAAAAAATATGAAGATGTATCGATTCCAGTGGAAGCATTAGATTTGGCGATTATGAATGGGTTCAAAAAGGCAAAGCATACAAAAAAGACTCGTTTTAAAAAATGGGGCTATGCCTGTGTAGCGACTTTTATTTTTTTTGGTGCCTTTTTTACAACGATACGAATTTCGCCCGCATTTGCATCTTACATTGCATCTATTCCGGGGATGGAAGGAATCGTTGAGTTAATTAGTCATGATAAAGGAAAGCTCGCTGCCATTTCAAATGAGTATTATCAAGAAGTTGGCGTTTCAGAAAAAAAGAATGGCGTTCAGCTCACAATAGATGGAGCGATTGCGGACGAAAATGGGATTGTTTTGTTTTATTCTTTAAAACCAGAAAAAAAATATGAATGGATGGGGATCGATAAAGTTAATTTAAAAAATTTGGATGGAGAGGAATTAAATCAAGCCTCTTTGAGTTATGGTCCCCCTTTTATTCCCGAAAATAGCTCGACTTACAATGGGATGATTGAATATTTCTTTAAGGAGCCTTATGACGCGCAAGATTTTCAGCTTGATTTAACTTTAGAAGCAGACGGTTACTCTCAGGAGCTTAGTATGCCTTTTAGTCTGAAAGAAAATATAAAGGCAGCAAAGCAGCTTCCTATTAACAAGGATGTAACGATGGAAGGCCAAAAAGTCACTTTTATCCGAGCTGAAATCTATCCGCTGAGAACAGCACTCCATATCAAGAGGGATCCAAATAACACAAAGAAAATACTAAATTTTGATGATTTACGCCTAGTTGATGAGAATGGCGAAATATGGAGTAAAATTAGCAATGGAATATCGGGTTCACGTATTTCTGATGATGAGGAAATCGTTTATTTACAAAGCAATTATTTTAACGAACCTAAGGAACTTTATTTAGAATTTAACAAAATCCAAGCCATCGATAAGGATGAGGCCGAGTTGGTCGTTGATATAGAGAGGGAAAGAATTATTAAACAGCCAAAAGGAAACTCCATCAATCCTCAAGTGTCGGTTTCCGGAAATGACTTGATTTTTTCGATGAGAACAAAAGAAGAGTTTTCATACTTTATGTTCAATACACCGAAAGATCGTGAGGGCAATGATTTGGATTCATATGCTTTTTCTACTAGCAATATAGGAGATGAGGATAATCCAACATATGAACAGCGGATTAATATTCAAAATCTTCATTCAGTGAAAGGCCCGATCTCCTTTGAACTTTCCTTTTACCCTTCATGGATAGTAGGCTCTGAAAAAATTAAAATTAAATAGACAAGGATTTTTAAGTTAAGGTGATAGAACCTTAAAAACTAATATAGACGCAAAGTAGCTTGAGGAATGAAAAAGGATATTCGGGCTAAGGGCTATTAAGTAAAATTTATAGAAACTAAAATGAGTCTGTAACATAACTAAAATTACTTCTTTATACGCGAACATTACACTAATATAGCGGAGGAAATATACGCAGACTCCTCGAAAATGCTATCGCATTTCCTTCGTGAGATGTGGATTCGAAGAAGCTTAATCTGGGTCCTGCGGGAAGTGGGAGATCGGTGAGACCCCACAGGGCGTTAGCCCAAGGAGGCTCACCACTCCCCCGCGGAAAGCGAAGTATATTTCCGGAGCGGGTAAATCCACACTCTACAATATTGTTCGGATTTATCGTGGGTGAAAAACTTTTGTCCCAATCTGCTATTCTCCATTTTTATTAGAATCTTTCATGCTCTTGTGACTTCCGAGCATGTTACAAGAAGGCTAGTAAAATCCGCTTTTAGTAATTTCTGCCTTATTTTGGAATCCTAAAACTTACAGTCGTTCCTTGATCAAGTTGACTGTTGATAATTAATTCAGTCCCAAAGAGTTGTTTTAACCGCCTGTGAGTATTTCGAATTCCAACTTGACTAGCGTAAGAATTACTTAAGATTTGATTAATTTGACTTTCTTCCATCCCCACCCCATCATCGATAATCGCTATTTCATAATGCGTAACATCTTCCACAATCCGAATGCAGATTGTTCCTCCTCCTACCTTTTGAAGTACTCCATGGTTAATCGCATTTTCTACAAGAGTTTGGATAGATAATGGAGGAATTTGGATGTTTATTTGTTCCGGAATATCCCATTTCACTTTTAACCTATCAGCAAATCGAACTTTCTCAATATATAAATAAGATTGTACTAGTTTAAGTTCGTGATCAAAAGGGACGAGTGTTTGAACATTTTGGATATCAAAACTTCTTCGTAAATAATGTCCAAATTCCTCCAGTAACTTAGACATCTGTTCTGGATCTATTTCACTAAGAGATGCGATCATATTTAATGTATTAAAGAGAAAGTGCGGTTTAATTTGTGCTTGAAGCCACGCTGCTTCCATCCCTAGTTGGTCTTTCACTGCTTGTTTTAAATCAGTTAATGCTTTTACGCGAGCTTGTAACTCAAGGGCATCGACTGGTTTGGACACGTAGTCATTGGCACCTGATTGAAAACCGGTATAAATATCCTCTAATTGATTTCTTGCTGTCAACAGCAAAATTGGTAGCTCAGACAATGTAAATTGCTGACGAATCTTCACCGCTAGTTCATACCCTGACATGTTAGGCATCATGACGTCAGAAATGACTAAATCCCAATCACCAGTTTGAATAGAGGCAAGGGCTTCTTTCGCGCTAGAGGCAGTCGCAATTTCATGAGCATTCCTTAATATTTGACTTAGGATTTTACGGTTGACAGGGTCATCATCTACAATTAAAATTTTGGACCGTTGAATATGAGAATTTACCGTTTCTTGATCCGTTAAGACAGGCTTCATTTCAAAGAGAGAGCTGTCATTCCTTTCCGCTGTAGCAGCTGCTTCATTTTCACCTTTAGGTTCGCTTGCTAAAGGTAGAGTGAAGGAAAATGTGGAGCCTTCGCCAAGTTTCGATTCCACTGAAATTTCCCCTCCGTGTAACTCCACAAGTTGTTTGCAAATCGAGAGACCTAAACCAATTCCGGTCCCAACAGAGGTTATCCCAGAATCTTCTTGCTCGTATGGAAGGAAAATTCTTTTCAACATTTTCTCGCTCATACCAATTCCAGTATCTTTTATAGAAATAATAGCCTCGCCATTTTTTTGTTCAGCACTAATAGCAATAGATCCTGCATGTGTAAACTTGATCGCATTATGGAGCAAATTGTACACAATTTGAATAAGGCGATTTTGATCTGCATAAACCAGTGGAAAGGAAGTTGGAATATCGACCTGAAATTGTACATTATTTTTGTCCTGCATTACGGAGAGCATATCATGAACACCAAATAGGATACTAGGAAGTTTTAGTCCCTTTCTGTTTAGCTGAATATAGTTTTCTTGTAATTTAGTAATATCAAGAAGATCATTTAATATAAAGTTCATTTGCTGTCCGATCCGCACGAGCAACTGTAGATCATCTTTATTTTTTGCGGTTAACAATTGACGATTTTCGAGTAGCAATGTTTGAGCAATACCAATCATTCCTTGTAACGGATTCCGTAATTCATGAGAAGTATTAGCCAAAAATTCATTTTTCTTTTGATCTGCTTTTTGCAGTTTCTTCGTTTGCTCTTCATTTTGCTGAACAATTTCCATATGGCGATTTAACAAGAGCAAGGCGATCATCATAATGGAAATAATAAAATCAAAAGGATAATAGGGGATATTTGTTAAGTTGGCGTTCCCCGCCGTTCCCCATAACATGTTTAGCGTATAACTTGTGATAAATAATAATATAAAAATGGCTCCAGAATGTCCTTTTCGAACAGCCTTAAACGTTTGTGTAAATAAGAAGTAAAATGCACTGAAATATACTATCATCATCCCGAAGGCTAAAAAGTAATAATATTGATAAGGAACAACCAGATAGGCAATAGATAAACTCGTATAAAGAATGAGAAATACTGAAAAAGACTTAGTTTTAGCTTGGAAATAGGCTTTTATAAATTGCATGAGAGCAAATAAGGTACTGATGAAAATCAATGACAATAATCTATGGTACCATTCATAACTAATGGGCAAAGCTACGATCATATCATCATCTATTAAATTAGTAAAAGCAGCTAAAACTAGCATTAAACCGTAATAAAAGAGTTCTTTTCGATATCTGCCTTTACCAAACCAAAACAAACCAAAGGCGTATATACCATGGAATAGGTAGATAACGAAAATAACCGTTTGCAATGTTAAGGACTGATGAGCTTCTTTATTAATGGCATGTTCTGTCCCAATCTTAATAGATTTTACGATACCGCCCTCATGAGGAGTTTCATGATTTGATACATGAATTGACAGCTCGACCTCATGGCTGTCTGGATGAAATAAGACCGCTATCGGTCTCTGTTTTGCTTCTGTACCACTAGAATCTTCAACAGCTTGGCCAGACTCGGCAATAAGTTTTCCGTTTATAAAAATATTGGCTGCAGTTGCGATTTCCTGAATACGAAATCCATAAAGAGATCTATCGTTTTCAGGAAGGATAATTTTTAAACGATAGGTACCGTATCCTAATGCCTGTTTTTGATTATCTGGTTCCAATATTCCCTTCCAATTTCCAGGAATATCAGTATAGACTTTCTCTATACTGTCTACTTTTCTATTATCTTCTAATAGAAAAGTATTTGGGTAAAACTCCCATTCCCCATCAAGCGGGATAGTCATTTTATCATCAAATTCCCAAGTGCTTAAATTGAGAATACCGTCCTTTGCTATAGGGTGTTCGGGAAGTTGATAATAGAGAATCCATCCAATCCGAAAACTAGTTAATAAAATTGTAAACAGGGTAATAATAAGAAAAATTCTCTTTTTCGAAAGTATCTTATTCGTATTCAACATACAATCAATCCCTTGAGTATTCTTTAGGTTTATCATACTCATTTGGTATGTAAATTGTAAGAGCCTAAATGGAAAATCTGAGGGAGTGAATGACTTTTACTTGAACTAGTAGTCATCGATTCATTCATCTAAAAGAAATAGCAGGGATCCATACAAATCCCCACAATTTCTATTTCCAAAATTAATAAATCCAAGTGCTAACTACTTTGTATTTTTCTTTTTAGCTGCGTTTTCTAATTTTGTTTTAGGTTGCTCGGCAGCAAATTCTGTATCGGCGTATCCTTGAGGATTGACACTTGGAGCTTGTTGCCCTCTATTCGATGAATCTGTTTTAGCACGTGGATTTCTTTTTTGCCTACTCATTTCATTTCACCTCACAGTAGATTTCAAAAGGTATTATGACCAAAAAGATGAAAACTACTCGCGGCCTTTCGAACTTATTTTATTTAAAAAATCTATCAATCTTGCAGAAGGCTATTAAGAAGATTATGATAATAGGGAATACAAATATAAAAGAGGAGAAATGACCATGAGTGACATGCTTGTCCCACTTTATAATTTGCCAGCACGCTCCCCATACAATAATGATAGCGTTACCATTCGGAGAGCACTTGCTCCAGAGAAACAAGTTGTGATTGATTGGGTAAAAGAAAAATTCAATCAGCGCTGGGCCGATGAATGTGAGGTTGCTTTTTCTCGTCAACCTGTATCCTGCTTTATCGCTATTGAAGAAGGGAAAATGATTGGATTTGCTTGTTATGAATCCACTTGCCGCAATTTCTTTGGACCAACTGGAGTAGACGAATTGGCCCGTGGAAAGGGAGTAGGTACCGAATTGCTACTAGAATGTATGGAGGCCATGTATGCAGAAGGTTATGCCTATGCAATAATTGGCGGGGCTGGTCCTAAAGAATTTTATGAAAAAACAATTGGTGCGATTGAAATTCCCGGATCCAAGCCAGGTATATATAAAGGAATGCTTTAATAATATTTTATTTGTTCAAAATAGCCTTGACTACAATAGTCAAGGCTATTTTGAATATTGGTCATAACTTGGAAACATTCTCTGATATCGGTCATATACATGAGAAAATTACATATACCTTGATCTCGAAGAATAGTATAATAAAATCGTTACACCATGATAAACACATCGGAGCGAGATTAAATATATGGTAGGAACTTATAATATTTATATTGTGTTACTCTCTGTCTTAATTGCTATTCTTTCCTCTTATTCCGCATTGAATATTGCTGCAAAGATTTCTTATGCAAGAAGGAAAGTTAAATTCTTTTGGCTTTTATCAGGTTCACTTGTTATGGGGAGTGGCGTTTGGTCGATGCATTTTATTGGGATGCTAGCAATCCATAGTCATATACAAATGAAGTACGATGTCCTTCTTACTATCGTTTCTATGTTAGTGAGCGTTGTTTCGTCCTTTATTGCTTTTTACTTAACAATGCAAAATATAATAAAACCATATAAAGTGGCTGTTGGAGGATTTGTTCTAGGCAGTGGCATTCTTCTCATGCACTATATCGGAATGGATGCCATGACGACTGTAGATATATCTTATTCTTGGGGCTTCTTTCTTCTTTCAGTAGCAATTGCCTATTTTGCTTCCTACGCAGCTTTACTATTGTTTATTCGCTTTAGAATGCAACAATCGTCTAGTTGGTTAAAGTGGTTATCAGCGATCATAATGGGCTTTGCTATTTGTGGGATGCATTATACGGGAATGGAGGCAGCTACATTCCATAGTATGGACATTGTAAATCACTCTAAGGCTTCCAATCATTTTCTTCTTTACGGAGTCACCGTTACCATTTGTTTTATTTTATTTATCTCATGGTTTGTAATGTTTTTGGAACGTCATTTACTTGAAAATATGGCTTTTCAAGATTCTATAACGAGGCTGCCTAACCGAAATGCGATGAATCGTTTTTTCGATAACTACCTTGGGGATGAGCAGATTGGGGTTATGTACATAGATTTAGATCATTTTAAAATTGTCAATGATACGTTAGGCCATGATATGGGAGACTTACTCGTTCATAAAGTAGGAATTCGTCTTAGACGATTTATTCAGAAGGATCAACAAGTTTTTCGAATAGGAGGCGATGAATTCCTACTTATTGTAAAACAATGTGACGAGAAAAGGGCTAAGCAATTAGCGAAAGAAGTTTTACAGCAACTGACTGAAATCTTTTATATTCATGGAAATGAATTGTTTGTCACCGCAAGCATCGGAATTAGTATAGGATGTTTACGGTCCGAGCGGTCGCACCTTCTAAAGAAAGCTGATACAGCGATGTATAAGGCAAAAAGTTTAGGGAAGAATCAATTTTTTGTTTATGATGAACAGATTGGTCAAACAGAACTGCGACGAATGGAAATAGAAAGGGACTTACAATTTGCCTTAGATAATCAGCAATTTTACCTCGTTTATCAACCGAAATGGAATGTCGGTAAAAATAGCTTGCATGGGTTTGAGGCATTGATTAGGTGGGAACACCCGCGTTTAGGATATATACCTCCAGGCGAATTTATTCCGATTGCGGAAGAAACAGGTATTATCGTTCCTATTACAAAGTGGGTTATGGAAGAAGTTTGCCGACAATCTAAACTATGGCAGCAAGAAGGTTTAGTTCAACCAATTTCTGTTAATATCTCAATCCGACTATTTCAAATAGATAATTTGGCTGAGAAGGTGCGCTCCATATTAGATCAAGAAAAATTAGATGCACAGTTATTGGAGTTGGAAATAACCGAGTCGATGCTTTTTACTGATTTGAATCAGGTATTTAATCAACTTAAAAGTATTCGCGCGTTAGGTGTGAAAGTATCTTTAGATGATTTTGGTTCTGGTTATTCTTCAATCGGTTTACTTGACCGTATTCCGATTGATACATTGAAATTAGACAGGCTGTTTACTAATGATTTAGATACTTCAAGTAAACGTGCAATTATCAATGCCATTATTTTAATGGCTGAAGAGCTTAATTTAGAAGTTGTTGCGGAAGGAATTGAAAATAAAGAACAGGTCGATTTTCTCTATCAACTTGGTTGTCGAGTTATTCAAGGCTACTATTATGGAAAACCAATGAAGGTAAAAGAAGTGAAAAGTTGGTTAAATGGGATTATTGATGATGAAGCTGTATTTACGTAAATTTGCTAAAAAGACAAAAAGTCGCCTTCAATGAAATGGCGACTTTTTGTATACAATATTATTCTTGATCACTATTAGGTAGTACTTTCTGTTTAATTCCAGCTAGTTTCTGCGTATTATCTGGTTTTGCTGCATTGATCGCATAGAGAGATTTTATGGATTCACCGTCTTGCTCAGACCCAGAAACAGCAATTAATTCGCGATTATCAAGGAATCCTTTTATTTGTTCGACCAATTGATTTAGCATTTCATCAGACTTATACATGCTTAAAATATAACGAGCACTGCTAAGAGTGTTTGTTCCAGATCGCGCTTGCGTGCTTGTTAATAGTTCAGTTACTAAAAACCAGCTACTATATGACGTTCTGACAACTGTATTTTCACTACGAACCGAGTCTGTAATTGCCATACCAACTGACAGCTTGGACTCTGAATAAGTTCCTTCTCCTTGAAATTGGATTAGGTAGCTCTTAAAAAGCATTTCTCCCCAATATAGATGCGCTAAAGTCAGCAGTGAAATCCCAATAATACTTAGAATTCCTGGGAAGAAGATAAGATTGAAAATAGCATGGATACTGAATCCATCATTCATTCCTTGGCTAAAAATAAATAGTAAAAGTGCTGATAATATAACAAAGCTATGTCCGACAACAGCAATGCCGAAGCGTAATCTTTCTAGTAATGGCGGATAATATTTTTCCTGAAAAATAGGTTGCGTTTCTTGGATCATATCTCCTTGAAAACTGCCTTTGTCCATACTGCCTTCCATATTTAAAGTCGGATTTAATTCGCGATAAACTCTATTGGGAATTTCTTTATAACGAAATTCGGCCATTTCCATATCTAGTGCACGGAAGAAATCTTTTGGATGAACATTTTCACTCCAATGATTTCTATCCTCAGATACTTCTGTAATAGGTTCCGTAATATTCGCTCTTAATTTAGCAAGCATAAATCCTACAGTACAAATGACAATACTTAAAAGTAAAATAGTGATAAGTGCTAATGTAGGATTAAATGGAGCCGCTGGGAATTTTACTCCTTGTCGCAATAACACTTCGGCAATGGCAGGTGCCAAAATAGCGATAATACTGACCCATACGATTTGCGAGTTTGATCCGAAAAATAGTTTACGATGAGTAACCTTTTTAACCGACAAAGGTGTTCTTAACCACATAAGTAATAAATAAATACAAACTCCAATACCTAAAAAATGGGAAAATGAAGATTCGGTTAATTTCGTAAGTCCTACTCCACCTGAAAGTAGAGCTAATAAATAAATGAACAGTACTATAATGGTTGATCCGGTATTTCGTATTAAGATATGTAGATAATTCCTCATCGAAATAGGCAGGAAAATAAATTTAGGAAAAACTCCATACACTAATCGTTCAAAGAGTGTAACTGGTTCATGAAAAGTTAGGTTTTTTCTTCCCATGATCATTTGTTCAATCTCATTTGAGTTATAGTAAACATTAGGCTCATCTGTATGCTTTTCACTGCGAGCCATATTTTTCGAAAGACTTGATGGCACACCTCTACCTACATAGAAACGAGAAATCTTAAACAAGCCTTTTGCAAGAAAGTTAACCCCTGCTGTCACGAGAATAAGTCCTACGACTAAGCTTTTCCAACCAAAGGCCAACCCGTTTTCAATAATATTGGAACGAACTGACAAGATGGCAAACAAACTAATTACTAAAACGACTGCTCCACCAATAAGATATAACAATCCCTCTTGTTTAAACGGGTTTTTTATATCTGGTGAATCTGATCCGTATTGAAATGACAAATACATCCAACCCCCAATAATTCAAAATATCCACATTAATTATAGCACGTTTTACCTATTTGAAATGATGATTATTTTGAGATCTTTATCAAGAATTAAAGAATGTAAAAAAATAGGTCAATAGTCCTTTATTTGAAATTTGTAAACAAATTCCTTCTAACAAAATAGATCGTTTAATTATATACTTTACGGGAAAAATACATTCTGAAAGATTATGAAATAAAAAGGGAAGGTGTTTATTTTGGCAAAAATTGCAGTAGAAAATCCACTAGATGAAGTAAAGCAGGCTTTGGAAGAAAAAGGACATCAAGTATCGATGTTTACTGTTAACGACGATATGAAAGGGTGCGATGTGGGTATTGTCCGTGCCATGACTGAAATGAACACAGAACAATACGATTTTCCGATTGTAAGCATGGAAGGAATGTCAGTACAAGACGTTGTGAATGATGTTGAACAAAGATTAAGCCGATAAAGGAGAGGACCGGTTAAAATCCGGTCCTATTATTATTTAAGAGCTCTTTTCAGTACTTTTTTGCAATTTGTGGAGCGCATGCCGGGTGCCCCATTCGTGCATAGCTTCTAGGATTGGTTCCAAACTCTTGCCATATTCAGTAATTGAATACTCTACTTTTGGCGGAACTTGAGGATAAACTACTCGAGCAACAATATCCTCTTCTTCCAATTCTCGCAATTGTTTTGTTAACATCTTTTGCGTGATACCAGGCAAACTACGTTTAAGTTCACTAAAGCGCTTTGTACCTTCCTGCAATAACTGTAGTAAAATAATCGGCTTCCATTTACCAACGAGAATACCTAATGCATCCTCTACACGACACTCTTCTGGTACTTTTTTCATTAAATCCACTCCAATAGTATCTATTTGTATACTATGCCACTTTTAAGTGCGTACTTATAGAAAGGGATATTATATTCTATAATAACATTACAAAT
The DNA here is from genome assembly GCF_001375535.1 of Bacillus niameyensis. GTDB lineage: Bacteria > Bacillota > Bacilli > Bacillales > Bacillaceae_C > Lederbergia > Lederbergia niameyensis. The sequence continues at coordinate 2,014,906 of NZ_LN831197.1, read as the reverse complement.
TATAAAAAGCATTGAAAGATTGGTGATAAAATATATGGAAACACATCGAATGAATCTTAGTCAGGGACTTGAGTTTGGAATTTATACATTGGGGGACCATTTACCGAACCCTTTTACAGGAGAACGTATATCTGCCGAAGAACGTATCCAAGAGATTATCGAATACGCCAAATTAGCTGAGGAAGCAGGGATTGACTTTTTTAGTGTTGGTGAAAGTCATCAGGAATATTTTACAACACAGGCGCACACTGTTGTCTTAGCAGCTATTGCTCAAGCAACAGAGAAAATAAAAATAGCTAGCTCATCAACAATAATTAGTACATCAGATCCCGTCCGTGTATATGAGGATTTTGCAACGATTGATTTAATTTCGAAGGGTCGTGCTGAGATTATTGCTGGCCGCGCCTCTAGGGTCGGACTCTTTGATCTATTGGGATATAATCTTCGTAATTATGAAGAGTTATTTGAAGAAAAATTTGAGTTGTTGTTAAAAATTAATGAAGAGGAAGTTGTTAATTGGAATGGTGAATTCCGCGCTTCGTTAAAGAATGCGAAGGTGCTTCCGCGACCAAAAGGCGGCAAGCTTCCAATTTGGCGTGCAGTTGGCGGTTCACCTGCTAGCGCCATTCGAGCAGGGTATGCGGGTGTTCCAATGTTCATGGCTCACCTAGGTGGACCAGCTGTTGCTTTTAAGCAAACTGTGGACGCCTATCGTGAAGCGGCACGGCAAAGCGGATTTGACCCAGCTGAGTTACCTGTTGCAACAGCTGGATTTTTCTACGCTGCTGAAACGTCTCAACAAGCATTGAAAGAATATTATCCACATATCAATGAAGGAATGAAGCGAACGAACGGACAAGGTTTCTCTAAGCAACTTTTTGCCCAAGGAGCGGACCCGCATAATATTATGAATGTCGGAAGTCCACAGCAAATAATTGAAAAAATTCTTTATCAACATGAGGTATTTGGCCATCAGCGCTATATAGCACAAATGGATTTTGGTGGTGTTCCGTTTGAGCAAGTAAAGAAAAATATTGAACTTATTGGGACAGAAATATTGCCAGCAATCAAAAAATATACAGCAAAGAAATAGGGGGAAGATGAGAGATGAAGATTGTTGGATTATCTGGATCAAAAGTTGGATCGAAAACGAGAACAGCAATGGATTACACGATGAAGGCTCTTCATGAACAATATCCACATGTAGAAACGATTTTACTGGATTTAGCTGATTTTGATATTCAGTTTAGTGATGGAAGGAACTATTTGGAGTATGAAGGAGACACAGGATATGTGGTGCAAACGATCATGGAAGCTGATGCGATTATTATTGCCACCCCGATATTCCAAGCTTCGATACCAGCTACATTGAAAAATATATTTGATTTGCTTCCAGAAAAGGCGTTCCGCGATAAAGTTGCTAGTATCCTCGTTACAGCAGGATCAGCAAAACATTATCTAATTGTTGAACAACAACTAAAACCCATTTTGTCTTATATGAAAGCACAAATTGTTCAGACTTACGTTTTTATTGAGGAAAAAGATTTTTACCGTAAAGAAATTATGAATGATGATGTCTTGTTTCGTATCGACCGTTTAGTTGAAGATACTGTAGTGTTAACAGAGACTTATACGAAGATTCGTGAGGAGGAAGAGGCAAAATACGGTTTTTGATTAATAATCGATCCCAGTTTCCTTGCGAGTTTTCAATCGTAATGTTCAAATCTCAACAACGGCTTATGATCATGACGAATCCGGACAATAATTAAAAGGCTGTCTCCAAATAAGACAGCCTTTATCCTAGACAAATCTTATATCAAGTTTAGTCTTGCTCATCCCAAATATCATGTGCAATTTCCACAACATGACGAACTTTCGCCCATTGCTCCTCCTCGGTAATAAGGTTTCCCTCTTCAGTAGAAGCAAAACCACATTGCGGGCTTAGACAAAGCTGTTCAAGATCAACGTATTCTGCCGCTTGAGCCACTCTTATCTTAACATCTTCCGGATCTTCTAGTTCAGCTGTTTTAGAAGTGATTAAGCCTAAAACTACCTGTTGATCTTTAATATATCGGAGTGGTGTAAAGTCACCAGAACGTTCGTCATCAAATTCCAAAAAGAAAGCATCTACTGGAACACGGGAAAATAATTCTTTTGAAATAGCTTCGTAATCTCCTTCATATAACCATGAAGATTTGAAGTTGCCACGGCATACATGAAGTGTAATCACCATATCATCTGGTTTGTTAGTGAGTGCCTCAATTGTTATATCTGCAAACAATTTCATTAATTCATGAATGTTCCATCCGTTTGCTTCAATTTTTGCACGGAATTTTTCACTGAGAAAAGCACCCCAACTCGTATCATCGAATTGTAAATATCGACAACCCGCATCGTAAAATGCTTGAATAGCATCTTGATAAACTTTAGCGATATCTTTTGCAACAGCTTCAAAAGATGGATAAGCAGGATTATCTAAATACGGCTGACTACTAACAACACCGGAATGAAAAATCATATTAGGTCCAGGAATCGTGATCTTCGCTGTATGGTCCCCTGCTATACTATTCAAATAGCGAAAGTGATCTAAAAATGGATGATTTTCTGGAAACTTTAATGCAGATCCAACAGTGTAGGATGTTAAAGTTTTCATTTCTCCCTGAAAGAAACCAGGAACTTCAACTTCAAAGCTGTGAATGCCATCAATGGCACTAATAAAATCGGCATGCCAATATTTTCTGCGAAATTCTCCATCCGTTACTACTTGAAGACCTGTATCTTTTTGTTTTTCTACTAGTTTCGCAATTTCAGTATCTTCGATTAAACGCAGATCCTCCTTTGAAATTTCACCTTTCTGATAGCGTTCCCTCGCTTCTTTTAACACTTGCGGGCGTAGATAACTTCCTACAACATCTGCGCGAAACGGTGCTTTCGTTGCTGTTTTCGTCATTTCTTTCAAATCTCCTTTAAAATCAAAATAACCTCTTCATAACATAAGAAGAGGTTGGCCATACATGAAAAGCTACTCCTCTTATCTACAAGCTTTCCGCTTCTGGAATTAGCACAGTACAACTTGTCTGCTGCTGAGGCATCATTGGGCCAGTCCCTCTGCCTCTCTTGATAAGAAATAGGTATGTAATTGTTGCAATTCTATCTTGATAACGGAACAGTGTCAAGAGTTGTAATTTATAAAATACTCTGTTCGGTTTTATGGTGAATCTGAAATAGTTATTATTTTTCCGTTTTAACGGACTTCCGACAGAAGTCTCCATCTTCAATGGTGTGATGGGCAATGTCTCTAAACTATTAAACTACCTTTTCTTAATAAAACAAGGCTATCCCCCTTTAGGATAGCCTTGTTTTATTAATAATACGGAGAAATCATAATATAAACTAAAACACCAGACAAACTAACATATAACCAAATTGGCATCGTCCAACGCGCTATTTTCTTATGACGCGAATGCTCGAGATTCCATGCACGCGCAACACTAGTGAGAGCAAGTGGAACTATGACAGCAGCAAGGATAATATGTGTAATTAATAAGAAATAATACAATGCAGCCATAAACCCTTCACCACCATACGAAGTGGAAGGGGCTATATAGTGAAAGGTGACATATGTGATCAGAAATAGAAACGTTGTGACGAATGCGGCGTAAATAAAACGACGGTGTACCTTTACGTTTTTCTTTAAAATAGCAAATAAAGCACATAATAAAAACAAAAAAGTAAAGCTATTAAAAATCGCATTCATTAAAGGGAGAATGGTGACATCAAAGGCGTCGAAATCCTCTACACCTCTCATTCCCGAAAGAATACCGATAGCTCCTATTAAAATAATCGAAATCGTAATGATAGCAGGTTTATAATTGCGTTTCACATGGCCAATAGTTTCTTTTGGAAATTCACTCATACCTTATACACTCCAATATTTGATGTTATCCCGCATTATCTGGCTGTAAGACCCATACTTCAGGAATACGAGAAGGGGGGCAACAGCCAGTAAAAGCCCGATTCGTTCAACTAACATTCAGTTGGGAAAAACCACTGAATGAAGTTTCGCTTTATCACTCAAAATTAGTGTATCATAACTAAACTTCTATGACAGTTTTTCCATAAAAGATTCACAGTCTTTTCGATAAGTTTTTAAAAATTTCCTTTTATATGAGAGTTGATGTTGTTTCGCACAACAAATTAAATACTTGCCTACAAAATATTCTTTAGAAGCGTCCTAAAGAATGGTGGTTAATCTTCCTCATAATTGCTCAAAATATGAAATGCAATCCATAAAACAACTGTAAAGAAGGAGGAAAAAATGGGAAACGTTAAGATATCTATCATCTACTACAGTTCAACTGGTACGAATTATCAATTAGCGAAGTGGGCAGAGGAAGCTGCAAAAACGGCAGGTGCGGAAGTAAGACTGAGGAAGGTTGCGGAATTGGCCCCGGAAGCGGCTATTGCTTCTAATCCTGCTTGGCAGTCTCATTATGAAGCCGCAAAAGATGTACAAGAAGCAACTTCAGAAGATCTTGAATGGGCAGATGCGATTCTTTTTAGTACGGCTACAAGGTTCGGTGGCATGGCTTCCCAATTAAAGCAATTTATCGACATGCAAGGCGGTCTATGGGCAAAGGGTGCTTTGGTTAATAAAGTAGTAAGCGCGATGTCTTCAGCTCAAAATGATCATGGTGGACAAGAAGCAAGTATTCTTTCGTTATACACATCACTCATGCATTGGGGAGCGATTCTTGTTCCACCTGGATATACAGACCCTGCTCTATTCGGAACAGGAGGAAACCCATATGGGGCAAGTGCTACAGTAAATGGGGAAGGTAAGATGATAAATGATGTTAAACCGGCTGTTGAAATTCAAGCGAAACGGATGATTGATATAGCTGGCCGTCTGAAAAATAGTTAACAAAACTAAGCTGATTGGAAAACACCAGTCAGCTTTTTAATAATTTTTAGCTTCTTAGTCAAAACGCCGATAAGGGTTTAATTAGATTTGGTAAAATCCTGGAATTTCAAATAATTACGCAATTCCGCCTCTTTGTATATTATTGTTATTCGTTTCAAAAAGAGATCAAACTACGATAATATAGAATGTGTAACTGAAAAGCAGAAGAGGTGAAGACATGAAATTTACTGTCAGTAAAGAAGCTGCTCAATGGTTTATAGATGAAATGGACTTGGAACAAGGAGATTATGTTCAATTTTTCGTAAAAATATATGGGGGTATTCCAACTGCACACCCCAACTATTTCTTAGGAATTTCGGTAGGTAAAGAAAAGGACATCCTTATTCAGGATGAAGTAAATGGCGTGACTTTTTATTTCACTAGCCAAGATGCCTGGTTCTTAGAAGAGTATGAGATGGAAGTAGTTGGAGACACCAGCGAAGTGAAATATATATTCAACAAAATTAAATAAACTTGCTTAAAAATGAGCTTAGCGGATTCCCCCCAAGCTCATTTTTTGTTTGTGGTAGTTCGTTTCGTACCACTATCAAGATATTTAATTAGCTTACAACATAAAGAACAATATTTATTGAACTCACTTATTTACTAGAATAAAAGCTTTTGGGAATCTCCCCCATTTCGCGCTTATGATAAAGAAGGGGCGCTATATTTTCGTGATGAATATCGATGACTTCCCCAATAAAAATTGTATGGTCACCTGCCTCAACCGTTTTATATGTGCGACATTGTAATACACTTGCTGCTCCTGAAATAATCGGTAAATTGAGGGAAGAAGACTCCCATTGGCAATTTTGAAATCTGTCATTTCCTTTTCTAGCAAATAGAGCACAAATATCTGCCTGTTTACTAGATAAAATATTAATAGCGAATTTGCCAGTTTTCATAAAAACATCATACGACGAAACTTTTTTATCAATAGACCATAAAATAAGTAAAGGTTCTAATGATACAGATGAAAAAGAATTAACTGTAAGTCCGAGAGGAACATTATTTTCGTTTATTGTCGTTACAACTGTTACTCCACTCGGATAATTACCCATTACTTTTCTGAATAATGAAATATTATTTTCCATAACTAAACGCACCTTCCAAGACAAATGTACATTAAGCCTGTAAAAATTAGTTATGCTCATCATAACATGTTTATTTATTAATTAATAGTATCGGAATTGTCGGATTTGATATATATTATGAGAAAACCTCCTGCTTGTGTATAAACAGGAGGTTGTTTTATGGAGGAAGGAATAGAAGAAGGAACTTCCATATGGAAATGAAGGTGTCTTTGATTATTTTTTATTTTTTTGCAAAAATAAATTAAAAGGAACTTAATAGCGCATAAACGATTTTATTTGTATCATCCTAATCCCTAGGAGATGATAAGTAATGACTAGGGATGAGAGAAATGTCCACAATCAAACTACACCTCATTTAGATGGAAAGCGCGAGGGAGTCATTAATGACCCTGAAGGAAAAATGATGGGAGTAAGAACGGATAGCCTCAAAAAAGAAAATGTTTTTCATGTCACTAATTTAAAAAATGAAGAGATGAAAGAATTTCAGCAGATTATGCAAGGAGATTCTGTAAACGAAGAAAAACAGAACCCAGATTGAGATGGGTTCTGTTTCTACAGTTAACTTCTTGGTATGGCCACCCAATGACCTTTTGATACTTCAACAAGTTCAGAATTCCGCAAATTATACTTATCAGCACTTGTTTGTTCGGACATTAAAACTCTCTTTTTCTTTGCCTCCACTTTTGGATCAGGAATCGGAATTGCAGCAAGCAGTGATTTTGTATATTCATGCTGAGGGTTTGCATATAATTCTTCGCTTCCTGCCAGTTCAACAATTTTTCCAGAATACATAACAGCAACACGATCACTAATATGTTTCACCATCGATAAATCGTGGGCAATAAATAAATAAGTTAGTCCCAGGCGCTGCTGAAGGTCTTCCAATAGTTTAACGACTTGTGATTGAATTGAAACATCCAATGCGGATAATGGTTCATCACAAACGATAAACTTTGGATTAACTGCAAGTGCGCGAGCGATCCCGATTCGTTGACGTTGTCCCCCAGAGAATTCATGTGGGTAGCGTTGAGCATGGGCTGGTTCTAAGCCTACCATATCAAGCAACTCTTCGACCTTCCGCTTGCGTTCAGCTTTACTGGAAGTTATTTGGTGAATATCTAATGCTTCCCCAATAATGTCCATTACTTTAAAACGCGGATTCAATGATGAGTATGGATCCTGAAAAATCATTTGCATATGACGGCGCATCGTCTTCATTTCTGCTTTGGACATGCGATTAAGTGCCATCCCTTGGTAAATAACATCTCCATCAGTCGGTTCATAAAGACGTAAGATAGTTCTGCCTGTTGTTGATTTCCCAGATCCAGACTCACCGACTAGCCCAAGCGTTTCCCCAGGATTAATTTGAAAGCTAATGTTATCAACAGCTTTTAATGTATTCCCTTTGCCGATATCAAAATATTGTTTTAGCGAACGAACATCTAACAAAGGAGTTGAGTGACTGCCAGAACTCAATAGTGGTGCCGGCTTTGGTTTCTTCTTCTCATCTAATCGTGGTAATGCATTTAGAAGCTTTTTAGTATATGGGTGTTTTGGTTGGGCGAAAATATCTTCGGTTGTTCCAGTTTCAACAACCTCGCCTTCTTTCATAACAACTACTCGATCACACATACCAGCTACAACTCCGAGATCATGTGTGATCAGAATAATAGAAGTTCCAAAGCGATTTTGAATATCTTTCATTAAATTCAATATTTGTGCTTGGACAGTTACATCTAGAGCAGTCGTTGGTTCATCAGCTATAAGTAAAGTGGGCCTGCATGCTAAGGCAATGGCAATCATGACGCGTTGTCTCATCCCGCCAGAAAATTCATGTGGATATTGGTTATAACGCATTTCACTGTCCTTAATTCCCACAAGTTTCAACATTTCAATTGCTTGCTCTTTGGCAGCTTTTTTACTTAATTTTTGATGTTTCATTATACTTTCGGATATTTGTTTTCCTATTTTAATAGTTGGGTTAAGGGAAGTCATCGGGTCCTGGAAAATTATGCCAATATCACGACCGCGAATTGCTTCCATTTCTTTTTCACTTTTACTTGCGAGGTTTTCTCCTAAAAAGGAAATTTCACCTTGCTTCATATAAGATGGCGGGGAAGGGAGAAGCCGCATTATGGATCTCGCAGTGACACTTTTTCCACTTCCCGATTCACCAACAATTCCTATTGTTTCCCCTTTATGTACATCAAAACTAACTCCGCGGACTGCTGCGAATTCCTCATCCTTGGAAATAAAGGAGACATGGAGATCATTTACTTTTAAAATTGGCTCCAATCTTCCCACCTACCAATCGCAATTATTTGAAAATATGAAATATCATGATAGAATCAAATTAAACTTTACAAGTTTACCAGAGCAAAGTATACTACACTCATCGGAATTATGCAATTTAAAAAGGGAGGGGGCGACTTTATGGATGGAAGAGCTCCAAATCAACCCAAATTATTAAGTAATCTCAGTTATGTTTATGGTAAGATCATGAGTCATTCTTCCTATAAATTTTGGGTTATCCTTTTGGGTTTGCCTGTTCATGTTGTGGTGTTTTTTTACTACTTATATAAACAAAAACAAGATATGTACTTGTCTATATTAAGGGAAACACGTGCAAAATTATTAGAATCTGGCTACAAAGAACAGTTAGCCTCTGAATTTAAAGATGAGTACATTCGGAAGCAAACGTTCTTCGGTAAAAAGATTAATCAAAAGGAAATGGATCGACAGATAAAAAAATGGACGGATATAAAGTTTGCTAAGACATTGCAAGAACAAGTTGACGAACAATTAGACGTTCAAAAAGTACAAAAACTAACATTTACGAGTTGCTTTCAAGCTTTGCTGTCAACTCCGCTTTTTTTTGTTTTAACATTGATTCCAGGTTTGCCAATGTACTTATTGATCTTTTTATATAGTAATTCTTATTTAAAGTATATATTTGAAAGATTAATTATGAGTTTATTTGTCATAGTTGGAGTAGCTATATTTGTCTTTACTATTTTATATATATCACCATTTAATCCAGCTGCTAATATATTAGGTGAAACGGCGACAAAAGAACAGATTGCCTCATTTAACCAAATATATGGATTGGATCAGCCTTACCTCGTTCAACTTTGGGAAGCTGTAAAAGGGATCTTAACATTTGATTTGGGAAATTCATTCACAGGAAATGAGGATGTAGCAGCAAGTATAGCTAATAAATTTCCGATTACATTTACTTTAACAATGATTTCGCTTGTTATGGCAATTGTTATTGCTATTCCAATTGGAATTATATCAGCAACAAAACCAAACTCGTTCCTTGACTATTCATTTATGTTTTTAGCGTTAATTGGTTTATCGATACCTAATTTTTGGCAAGGATTAATCTTTATTTTAAACTTTTCTATTAAATTACAATGGTTACCTGCTACATATAGTCCGGGAAATAGTTTATCGATGATCATGCCTGTTGTTGTTCTTGGTACAGCCTTGACGGCTTCAGTAGCCAGAATGACTAGATCTTCTATGCTAGAGGTTATCAATGAAGATTATATTTTGACGGCAAAATCAAAGGGATTAGGTTATAACCAAGTTCTATGGAAACATGCGATTGGAAATGCCATTATCCCGGTTATTACCGTTATCGGCTTGCTTTTTGGCGGCATGCTTGGAGGAGCAGCAGTAACAGAGAAAGTCTTCAATATTAGTGGGATTGGAAGTTATATCGTTGATAAACAATTTATCCCAGATATTCCGAGCATTATGGGTGGGGTTGTTTACGTAGCTATAACGATTTCATTAGTAAATTTAATTATTGACATCTCGTATGCGTTTTTTGATCCACGCATTCGCTCGAAAATGAGACAGTATTAAAGCAGGTGTAGAAATGATGGCGAAAAACATGAATGAACTTACAAGTTTTAAAAAAGAACATGCCCTGAAATTATCATCAGAATATACGCAAGCCAATTTTTCTTGGATTTTGTCACTAATACTTACGGTTGTTTTGTTATTGACTAGTTTTGACTTTGCAACAAGCACCGTAAAACCAATCATATTTGTTATATTTTGTCTGTACGCGATTTTTACATTGCTGCAAATGGTCGTAACCTTGATTATTAAACAAAATCTCGGAAAATATGGGTATATTAAGCAGTCTACAAGAAAATGGGGATATCTTCTTTTGCTTAGCGTTTTTACTGGAAATATATTTGTAGTGTCCTTTGCTTTTAACTTGGTTAAGGAGAATAGGGAGACAGAGTATACTTTTTCAGTTTATATGCTGCTTAATCAAATTTTTATTATTGCGATTTCTGCATTAAATATATTCAAACCTTATGTTACAGATACTTTTCCATTAGCTATGCTTCTTTTTATCGGACTAGTTATTTTTGATCTTGTTGTTTTACTGCTAGTAGCTAAATATGTCCGGGGAAATGAAGCTCCAAGATGGATGCTATATATAGCGATTCCGTTATTACTTACAACACTTACGGGAAATCTATTTGCGTTATTACTAGGTTTAAACTTATTGGTTAAAATAAGAAACGATCAATCTACCATCGGGAAATGGAATGGAGTATGGGCAAAAATTACACGCAATAACACAGCGATGCTTGGCTTTTTCTTTATCGTATTGATCTTTTCAATCTCGATTTGTAGCCCATTTACCTTTGATTATGAAATGGCGGTTGAAAATAATTATGGTGCGATTTTACAAACGCCTAGTCTTGAATATCCGTTAGGCACCGATAATTTTGGAAGAGATCTATTTTCAAGAATTATTTTTGGAGCGAGAATCTCTCTAATTGTTGGTGTTGTTTCCACGTTAATCCCTGCACTATTAGGTGGTATTTTAGGTGCATTAGCCGGCTATTATGGTCCGAGGACAGATAATATCATCATGCGCTTACTTGATGTTTTATATGCTGTACCTGGTATTTTATTAGCGATCGCAATCATTGCTGCATTTGGAGCTAATACAGTTAACTTAATATTGGCGCTCAGTGTTGGTTCGATCCCGACATATGCACGGACTATGCGAGCGAATGTTTTGATGGTTTCGAATTTTGAATATGTTGATTCTGCACGTGCACTTGGATCCAGTGATTTTTCGATTATTTTTAAACATATTGTTCCTAATTCGTTAGCACCAATGATTGTTAAGGCAACTCTAACTATCGGTGGAGCAGTGATTGCAACGAGCAGTTTGAGTTATTTAGGTTTAGGTGTAGAACCGCATATTCCGGAGTGGGGAAATATTTTAAAACTAGGAAGTACGTATTTAGAAACAAATTCTTATTTGGCGATTTATCCAGGACTAGCGATTATTTTACTTGTACTATCTTTCAACTTTTTAGGTGATGCACTTAGAGATGCGCTAGATCCTAAATTAGATTAAATACTTCAAGGAGGAAACGAAAATGAAAAAAGGTCTGTTTGCCATTTTGTTGGCATTTGTATTAGTAGCAGCTGGTTGCGTCAATACAAAGTCGAATGTTGAAAAAGAAAAAAATCCTAGTAGCAATACTGCTACAGAAGGGGATCAAACACCGGTTGAAATAGAAATTCTTGGAATGAGCAGTGGAGAAGATGATTTAAATATTGTTCGAGATCAACTTGTGAAAAATGGATTTAAAGTAAAACTGAATATCCAACCAGATTACGGTAGCTTTAAGGCGCAAGAAGATGCTGGGAATTTCGATGTTTCTCTATCAGGTTGGACAACTGTAACAGGTAATCCGGATTATGCTGTCCGCTCACTCTTCATCTCCGGAGGGGATTATAGTATTATTTCAGATGAAGAAATTGATAAATTGATTGATAAGGCAAGTACAGAAACGCCAGAAGAATATGTTGAAACATATAAGCAACTTGAGCAACGTCTCGTTTTTGATAAAGCATATATTGCTCCGCTTTATAGCTCTTACAAAACACAAGCACTTAATAAAGATGTGTTAAAACCTGAATCTGTTAGACTGTCTAAGTCTCGTTCCTTTGCTTGGGAAACGGTAGACTTTAATGATGAATCTAAACGAGATACAGAACCGTTTATTATGTCACAGGCATCATCTACATTGACATCTCTTGACCCAATAAAAGGGAATGATGGTTCCATTAATATGATCAATACAAATATGTATGTTCGTCTTGTAAACTTAACGGATGATGATCAGGTTACTTCTGATGGCTCATTGTCCTATAACCATAGCATTGCTGAAGGAAATTCAGAATACTATTTCGTATTACGCGATGATATTAATTTTGCTAAAATCACTGATAAAAAGGTTGAAGATACCGGTGAGCTTGTAGGTGCGGAAGATGTTATTTTCTCATTAAATCGTGCGAAGGATAAAGACTCTGTTCCTGATCACCGCACATATAGCCTGCATGAACATATTAAAGATGTAGAAGCTGTAACAGATCTAGCTGAATTAGATAAACAGCAATCCAATGGTGAAGGTACAATAAAGGAAGCACTTGAGAATGGTCTAGATGCAAAAATTAGTGAACTTGTGACAGATAAATCAAAAGTTAACAATAAAGATGGAAAATACCAAGTTGTTAAATTAACGACAACTGAACCTTTCCCGCAAGTATTAAATTATTTGGCACACCAATCAGCAGGTATTGTTTCTAAAGATCAAGTTGAAAGTATTAACACTTATGATGTTGCTTCTTATGATCCGAATAAAGATATTGCTTATGGTGACCAAAGTACTGTTACAGAAGGCGATAAATACGATAATCACCTTTATGCAAGTGGTCCATATATTTTAGCTTATAAAAATGATTATGAAGCAATCCTTTATAAAAACCCTGGTTATATGAAAGGTACGGAAAGTGAAGCGAAAATTAGTACAGTTAAACTTCGCTTTATCGCAGATGCTGATAGCACTTTATCTGCTTTAAGAAATGGTGAAATTTACGTGTACTATGGTGTACCTGAAACAAAATATGATATTGTGGAAAACGATGCGAAATTACAATTACAATCAATCCCTAGTAACTCGGCGACTTACTTACTCTTTAACACGGAAAATCGTGAAGTAGCAAAGAGCGAGGATTTAAGAAAAGCAGTTCTTTACTCTATTAATCAGGATGAAATTTTAGATTTCTATCAAGGAAATAAAATTAAAGCTGTTTCAACTGTTAGTCCACTTGTAAACACAGGTAATGAGTTGAAGGCTGATCCTGAAAAAGTAAAGGAATACTTAAATAAATATAGGGAAAGTAAATAATTAAGAAAACCAGGGGTAATATTTATCTCTGGTTTTTCATATTAGTTTTAGATGATTTTGGAATAAAAGGAGGTATATTGCTCTATATGGAGTATTAATACAATATAAAACAAAAAAGGGTGGATTCAATGCAATCTGATTTAAAATTTGATTTTCATACGCATCATGATCGTTGTGGACATGCTCGAGGCAAAATTCGCGATTACATTGAAGCGGCGATCGATCGTGGTTTCAATATTATTGGGATTTCTGACCACTCTCCCTATTTTGCTAGTGAGCAAGATCACCTTCATCCTGGTATAGCGATGGCGAAGAGTAGTTTTGCAGAGTATGTAATAGAAGTTCTTCAATTAAAAGAGGAATATAAGGGAAAGATTGAAGTGTTATTGGGAGTAGAATCGGACTTCTTTCCAAAACATATTGACCTTTATCGAGAGCAGTTTAAACAATATCCGTTTGATTATATTATTGGATCTGTTCATCATGTTGGTGGAGTGTCTATTTTTAATAAAAATCGTTGGAATCGACTAACTGAAAAAGAAAAGGTTCAAACGAAAGAAGAATATTATGGGCTTATTGAACAATCTGCTAAAAGCGGCTTATTTCAAATTTTAGGTCATATAGATGCGATGAAAGGATATTATCCTTCTTTTTCATCGATCGAAACAGTCGCATTAGAAAGAACTTTACGGGTGATTGCTGAAAATAATGTAGCAATTGAAATTAATACGTCCGGAAAAACAAAGGACTGCGGTGGTTGGTATCCTTCCGATGAAATTCTAGCAATGGCTCACCATTATGGTGTAAACGTGACGTTTGGATCGGATGCTCATGATCCGGAAAGGGTTGGCGATGATTTCGAGAACGTTCGCAAGCGCCTGAAAGAAATTGGATTTAAAGAATGGGCTTATTTTTCACAAAAGGATATGTTTCTAACTCCGCTATGAAATGATGGGGATCACCTGTAAGTGCAACTAAATAATAGAGGAGATGAGCAATGGCAGTTCTATCGGAGTGGCTCGCAATGGATGATGGAGTCGATATACATTTAAAGTCATGGAAGGGCGAGGACCGCGCTCCAAAAGCTGTTTTACATCTCGTACACGGAATGGCTGAACACATTGAAAGATACGACCATTTTGCTAAATTCCTAGTCGGAAAAGGATTTGTAGTTTATGGGAACGATCATCGCGGACATGGACTGACAGGAGAAAGAACAGGAACTCTAGGTTTTTTTGCAGACGAAAATGGGTTTGATCGGGTAGTTAACGATTTGTACTCCATTAATCGAGTCATCCAGGCTGAGAATCCAGCTATTCCGATTTTCCTTCTGGGCCATAGTCTTGGTTCTTTTTTGGTGAGAAGATATATACAATGCTATTCAGAAACTGTTCAAGGGGTTATTTTATCAGGAACGAGAGGAAATCCTGGTTTAGCGGGAAAAATAGGTAAATTAATAGCAAAAATAGAAGTACGTACAAAGGGAGCTAAAGCTCCGAGTCCCTTACTAAATCGGCTTTCTTTTGGGGCCTTTAATAAAGGGATCGATTTACCAAGAACAGAATTTGATTGGCTTACCCGTAATAATATAGTTGTGGATGACTATATTCAAGACCCGCTTTGCGGTTTCATCTGTAGCTCGGGGTTTTTTCTTGATTTATTTTCCGGATTGGAAAAGATTCATGATTCCGAGAAAATAAATAAGATTAGAAAAAACTTACCTATTTTAATTTTCAGTGGTGAAAAAGACCCAGTTGGAGATAATTTATCAGGTGTTAAGAAAGTAATAAGCCAGTATAAACAAAATGGTCTTTTAAATCTTGAAACGTACTTTTTTGAGAATGCTAGACACGAAATGTTAAATGAACTAAATAGAGAAGAAGTGTATGATTTTGTCCATCATTGGCTAATTAAGCAGATCAACTAAACTAAATAACTAGATGCTTGACGAAAAATTTATATTTTTTCTATTTTTTAGTTATTTTTTTGCAATTTTCTGGTAGAATAGTATTGTTGAGATTTTGCAATTTCCATGGAATAAGAAAGGAAGCGGCAAAGGGGGACTGATTGTTTGGAGCAGGTGTTGAAGAAATCCCAAAGTTGGATGCAGGCTGTGGGACATTCCGTGGAGCAATCAACATATATGATCAATAATTTCAATATATCTTGGCGTTCTACTTTCTTTGATCAGTATGAAGAAGCAGCCGCAATTATGGATTTAACGGGTCAAATCCTTATAGTTAATCCAGCATTTGAATTGCTTTTTGGTCGTTCATTAACAGAAATAGAGGGACAGTTTATTTCCCTACAGTCCAAAAATGAGAAATGTGAATTTTACAGAACGATGCAGTATATTTTGAATGGGGAAAAAGCAACTTTTCGACGAATGGTGAAAGCAAATGGTGACATGTTTCCAGCAAAAATAACTGTAACACCCGTTTATGATGAAAATGAAGAGATTATGGCGTTCATGACTGTTATAAAAGATTTAACGGAAATCATGGAGTACAAGATGCTTATTAAAATGCAAAACGAAACACAAGAATTAGAAGAAAATCTATTATTAGACATAACAAAACATATTAATGAAATGATTGCTCTTTACGATCTAGAAAATCACAAATTTATATATATTAGTCCTACTATTGGAAAAAGACTAGGAGTTTCAGTTGAGTCTTATTATGGAAATCCTCGATTAATCTTAGAACATTTTCAAATTGCGGATAGTGATAAAGTATTATCCTTTTTTGATAATGGTGGAACAAGTCCAAGGTCGATGGAACTTAAGGTTAAAGAAAATGAAAGCGATTCCTACAGCTGGTATATTTTAGATATAACACCAATAGTTGAAGCAAACGGTAAAGTTAAAAGACATATAAGTATCTTGAAGGATATTACAGAATTAAAGGAAAAAAATGACCAAATTAAACAATTAGACCAGTTAGGTGTAGTTGGCCAATTAGCAGCAGGAATTGCCCATGAAATAAAAAATCCGTTAACAGCTGTCAAAGGCTTTGTACAATTATTATCTGAAGAATCAAGTAGCTCTTATAGTGACATTATTTTATCTGAACTTGAACGAATTGAATCAATAATGGGTGAATTTCTATACCTTGCTAAGCCACAAAAAGAAATCATATTTAAAAAGGAAAATATTAATCATATTCTTCATAAAGTTATATCCTTCATGAATCCGGAAGCTGTAATGAACAATGTAAAGTTCTTTTTTGAATTTCAAAAGGTGCCTTATGTTTATTGTGAATCTAAACAAATTAAGCAGGTTATTATTAACTTAGTAAAAAACGGAATCGAATCGATGCCAATGGGTGGGAAGATTAAAATTCGTACATTCATTGGAGAAGATGGATTTGTCATTATTGAAATTCAAGATGAAGGAAAAGGAATTTCAAAAGAAGGGTTGAAACGTCTTAGGGAGCCTTTTTATACGAACAAAGAAAAGGGAACAGGACTTGGACTCATGGTCAGTTATAAAATTATTGAAGACCATAAAGGAACAATCCGCTTTAATAGTGAAGAGGGGGAGGGGACTTGTGTTCAAATTCTGCTTCCGTATGAAGATGCCAGCTAAATGGAAAAGTGCCTTTGAAAGTGTAACGTCTACATTTTAAAGGCACTATTTGTTTTTTTTTAGTCCAACAATCGATTGTTTTCGTCAACAGACATAATCTTCGGTGACTGTTCATTATTTGGATGTAAGTTACCATCCCCATGACAAACGCTACAACCATATTGCCAACCTTCATCATCAGCTAACATGCCTGTTCCTTCGCACGCTTTGCACAGCACTTTCTAAGAAAAGATGTTCATCTGCATTTTTATTATCTACTTGAATAATGTTGTGGTCGACATATTGTGCTGAAGCCTCTGTTTTTGCTTGATCAATTCCCACTGCCTCTAGTTCAAGCATAACCATTGTTCCTGTCGCATCTTGCATAAGTGTTTGGTCGATTTTCAAGCCAATTTCATTACCTACTGTCATTTCTCCAGAAACAATGTGTGATTGGATGAGTCTTTGTGTAATATTTTGTGCCATATCCTTTCTCCTTCTATTTTTATACCGCATTAACTAGTCGTAATCCCCACTAGAAAAAATAGCGAGGGATTACGACTAGTAAGAGCAAAATTCAACTGACAATTTCGGGGTTGTTGCAGTTTGTGTTTGTTTCTTACTGAATAAAATTAATTAACAAATTTACCGTAATCCGGAATGGCAATTTTATCGAATTCATTTACAAGTTTTTCTAAACTATTTGTTAAAATGTCACCCTCCATCGGCAAACCGTGGCCTGTTACAGCTATAGATGGTTTGAGAGTTGCCAATTTTTTGACTGAATCCCATGCGGCATTCCAGTCAGGTGTTAGATATCGGGGTGGCCCATTAATTTCTTGTTTTTGGGTAAAGACTTTATATAAAGTATCCTGTTTTACTGTAATAAAAGCATCCCCAGCAATTAAGGCCCTGTCCTCATCTCTAAAAAACGAGACATGGCCTGGAGAGTGTCCGGGTGTATGAATCCAGCGGAAGCCTGGCATAAATGGGACACTTCCATCGTCAGGTAACTTTTTGATATGATTTCCGAGATTTACCGGTTCAATTGGAAACATACGTGACATTTTTGCAACTAGTCCGCCCTCAACCGTAGAATCAGGCTCGGGATAGCTTTTTTGCCCTGTTAAAAAGGGGAGTTCTAATTCATGCGCAAATACTGGTATATTCCAATGCTCAACTAATTCTACAATCCCACCAACATGATCAAAATGACCGTGGGTTAAAATAATTGCTTCAGGTCGTTTGTTTTCTCCAAAACGTTTCTCTGTGATAGCCATGATTTGGCTAGCCGAGTGTGGCATTCCCGCGTCAACCAATACAAACTTTTGACTATCTGGATGACCAACAAAAGCAATATTGACAATTTGAATCGTATAAGCGAACAAGTCTGGTAAAACTTCATGACCAATTAGATGATCTACCGAAGTTGCAGGGATGTATTTATAATCATTTCCATAGGTAATTTCTTTATCCAAAAGGGAAAACCCCTTCCTAATTATTTATTACACAATGCTTAGCTGTATGTTGGCGTCAATAGAGTAATAATCAGTGATGATAATTTCCCTCACTGAGCAGTGATAGTTTTCTCAATTCTAAAAAATTCATGCGTTTTCATTACGAAGGACACTAGTGTTTTATTACCTTTTTGGATATTTCTGCTTGGTAAAGTTCAAGAAATAAGACAAATACTAAAGTTGTTCCAAAAGCAAATGAAAGGGGACATAATAATGAAAAACAATATTCAAGTATTGCCTATTATCGCATCGATCGGTATCGGTGCTGCTGCCTATAGTATGATGACGGGGCGTGCTGGCCAACTTCAAAATATGATTCCGCAGTTATCTAATATGGGAGGGCAAACAGGGGGATCCCAAAATAATCAAGCTTCGGGAAGCTCCAGTATGCAATAAAAAAAGCACCAAAAACCCGGTTAAATCGTATTTTCGGGTTTTTGGTGCTTCATTTATATCAACATTTGATTAGTAAACGCCTCCGATAAATCCACCGGCACCTACAATAATCAGGAGGATAAATAAAACAACAATTAGCGCAAATCCTCCGCCAAAACCAACTCCGCCTGCGCTCATACAAAACCCACCTCCTAAGAATCATTCCGTAATACTTTATGTTACTGAAAGAAAAACGGAAGGATAAACGCCTATATTTTTAAAATAGATATGAAAATACTTTAAAGAATACTTTGTGGAAGAAACGGCACAATACGTTTAGGAATAGTAAAGTTATTAAAATGTAAATTTAAGGAGAGATTGACTATGGCTAGGGATAATAAAAAGAATGAACTTCATAATCGAAAACGTAAAGATGATCATAACCATAACCAAGAGCTAGATTTAGAAAATGTTAATGTAGAGTTTGGCCAAGATAACGAAATGGACAACATTAGCAATAATATTCACAAAAACAATAAGTGCCAATAATGTTAAAACTTTTGGCAGAGGCTTTACCCACTTTAAAAGACCCTTTCTTTTTAAGTCATTGTAAAGGAAAGATTTATAATAAACTTTCAGAAAATTCATATGTATATATGTAGTTGATCTAGTTTAAAAGTAAGGATGGGTGATAACATGGATGAAAAGTCATCAAGAAACAAAAAGCCTATTAACACAAATACTAAACAGGAACAATTGGATGAGTTTCGTGTAAACAATACAGGTAAGCCAATGACAACACAGGAAGGGAAGAAAAAGTCACAAGATCAGGATCAATTAAAAGCCGGAATACGAGGGCCATCATTACGTCAGGACTATGAGTTTTTTGAAAAAATGTCGCATTTTGTGCATGAAGAGATACCAGAAAGAGTGGTCCATGCAAGAGGTTATAGTGCACATGGGGAGTTTGAATGTTATCAGTCCATGAAACATGTAACAAAAGCGGGTTTTTTACAGGAACCGGGAAAAAAGACGCCATTAACTGTTCGTTTTTCTACTGTACAAGGAGCAAAAGGATCGTATGATACTGCGAGGGATTTACGTTGTAAAGGAGTGAAATTGTATACAGAAGAAGGAAATCTCGATTTGACAACAATTGCTATGCCTGTCTTGATTAATCAAGATGCTATGAAATTTCCGGATGCAATGCATGCGTACCAATCGAAACAGGATGATGATATACCAACAGCTAGCGGTGCGCACGATAGGTTTTGGGATTATGTAGCTAATAATCCAGAAGCGCTACATATGGTGCAATGGATTATGTCCGATCGAGGCATTTTACGAAGTTACCGAATGATGGAATCCTGGTCTATTAATACGTACCTATTTGTAAATGAACAAGGAGTAGCAACCTTTGTTAGGTATGTCTGGAAGCCAGTCCTTGGTGTTCATTCTCTACTTCAAGATGAGGCATTAAAAATTGGCGGACTTGACCCCGATTTTCACAGAAGAGATCTTAGAGAGGCAATTGACCGCGGTGCCTACCCTGAATATGAGTTAGGTGTCCAGCTCATTCCAATGGAAGATGAATTCAAGTATGATTTTGATGTTCTCGACCCTTCTAAATTTTGGCCGGAAGAGCTTATCCCTGTTCAAATAATTGGTAAGCTGACATTGAATCGAAACATTGATAATTATTTTACGGAATCTGAACAAGTTGCTTTTAACCCTGCAAATGTCGTTCCAGGAATTGACTTTTCCAATGACCCTGTGCTGCAGGGAAGATTAATGGCGTATAGAGATACCCAGCAACATCGACTTGGCAGTTCTAATTACGTTGAATTACCAATTAATCGTCCTCTCTGCCCATTTCATAATAATCAGAGACGCGGTTACATGAGACAGCGAATAGATGTAGATAAGGTTAACTATCATAACAATTCACTAGCAAATAACACGCCTTACACGACACCTCCTGAAGAAGGCGGCTACGAATCTTATCCGAAAAAAGTTGAGGGTCACGTAATACGTGCTAGAAGCGATTCTTTCAAAGATTATTTTTCGCAACCGAGGATATTTTGGAATAGTTTGACACCTGTTGAAAAGCAACACACCATTGAAGGGTTTAGCTATCAACTCGGAAAAGTAAAAAGCGAGTCTGTTCGCCAGCAAAACGTCGATTTATTAGTTAATGTCGATCAAGAATTGGCATATATCGTTGCTGATAATATTGGAGTAGCTCGGCCAAGTGGAACCCATGTACCTGTATCAGCAAGCTATCCTTCACTTAGCCAGTACAGTACCCCTCGTTCTGCCTATACACAAAAAGTAGGAGTTCTTATTGGCAATGGTTTTAATGGTAATGAGGTAACAAATGTACTAAATGTATTACAACAATCTGGAGTTTTTGTAGTCATCATAAGTGAAACGCTTGGTTCTGTCACAGCTTCCGATGGAACAAAACTTAAAATTGATGAGACGTTTATTACAACTAGCCCTTATCTAGTTGATGCCTTGTATGTCGTTGGTGGAAATTCTAGAAACGAAATGAAATTCAGGTCTGATGTTACCGAATACGTAAATGAAGCATATAAACATTTTAAACCAATTGGTGTTGCTTCGACAGGTCAGCCCTTTATTCAACCATCAGAAAATAATAATTTGGCTGGTGTTGTTTTTTCTAATAATAATCCAAACTTTGGAGAGGATTTCGTATCTGCGATCGCTCAGCAACGTTTTTGGGATCGGAAATAGTACAGTTGGTACAAGAAATTCAATAATGATTTTGAGTAATTAAGCCGTAAGAAATTATGAAAAATGATCGATTTAAAAGAAGTGGGACTCCCTCAAAACTTGTTTGGTGATATTGTAGTGAAAACATAAATGAGGAGCTTGCAAAAAATAATCTTGCCAATTAAGCCAATTGTTTGTAATTTACGATTGGCTTTTTCCTATTAGCCGTCTCCCTCTACTCCTTCAAAGCATATGAAGGTATTAGAGGGAGGGAAACTTAGTGAGCCAAAAGGGCAAGTTATATTTAAAAATTGCTATAGCTATATTCATAGTCCCACTATTTTTCTATATGCTCAGCATCTTAGAACGGAATTCAATTAGTGAGCATGATAATAATAATCAAGAACAGGTCGACAGTGAAGAAAAAGACAAAGAGAAGGAAAAAGAAAAGGACAAAGATAATAATAAGGAAGAAGATAAAGATAAAAATAAAGATAAAGAAAAGGACAAAGATAAAGAAAAAATATATTGGGGAGTCGATTCGGCAAATTTAACGGATGATAAGTTTTATTCGTGTGTTGTTGATCATTTTGATAAACCAGCAGTGTGGGGGAGATATTTAGGAGATATTGAAAATGTATCAACAGCTCTAACTAAAGATGAAATAAAGTTTTTACACTCAAAAGATATTAAAATATTAGTCATTTACAACTTAATAACCGACGCAAGAGGCTATGATCATGGTAAAGATCATGCAAATGAGGCTATTAAAATGGCTGAACAATTGGGTGTGCCTGAAGGAAAGGCTATTTTTGCTGACATTGAACCGGATTTTCAAGTCGATGCTGAATTTATAAAAGGTTGGTTTGATGAAGTTTCGAAGTCTAAATATGAGCCAGGAATCTATGGTGTCTTTTCAGAAGAACAAAAACTTTTTTCCGTATTCGGTGCAGCCGCTGAAGAAAATAAAGACTTAAAAAACAAGACAATTTTATGGACAGCTTACCCTCAAGAAGGAATAACATCTAAGGAAAAAGCACCTGAGTACAAACCGGTGGCTCCAGAAGGCAGCTTCGTATTGGGCTGGCAATATGGAATTGATGCAGAAACTTGTAATATTGACACAAATCTTTTTAAAGGAGAACTGCTTAATTATTTGTGGTAATTGGGACTGGTTATGCTAGTCCTTTTTTTGTTATAGTGGCGGATTGTCTTTTTTAGATAGGGAAAGCTAAGGATAATCCAGTCAGGAGGTTCTTACATTGCATAAGGAATTTTTAGAAATAACTCAGAGGCCGTTTCCAGTGCCTCAAACACCTTGGATCATGACACAGAAATGGCATCAATTACTTTTTTGCCATTGGATTGTACCGGAAGGAATATTACGTGCAGAGGTTCCTCCCCAATTTGAATTAGATTTATTTAATGGACAGGCATGGTTAGGTATTATTCCTTTTCGCGTTACTGGAATGAGATTTCGCTGTCAGCCCTCATTCCCATATATAGGTAAGTATTTAGAACTGAATATTCGGACGTATGTAAAATATAAAGGGACACCTGGTATTTATTTTCTGTCTATGGATGCTAATAAATGGATGGCTGTTTTAGGAGCGAAAATCGGTGCACTTTTACCGTATCGATATGCCCAAATGAAAATAGATCAGGATGGTGATATAACTCAATTTCATAGCAACAGGGGAGAAGAAGAGAAATTACAGATTCAATATCGTCCAACATCTCCCCTGTTTATTCCAAAACAAGGTAGTCTAGAATTTTGGTTATTTGAAAGGTACTGCTTTTTTGTCACGAAAAGGAATCGGGTATATCGAGGTGACATTCACCATGATCGTTGGAGGGTGGGTCACGCTGAAGCTGATTTCATCAAAAATACAATGGCGACCAAATTGCTTAATCAAAGTTATTTTAATAAACCATCCTTTCACTTAGCTGCAGATAAGCAAGTATTTGCTTGGTTATTGAAGGAATTAAATTAGGGGAGGGAATAATTTAAAGTTTGTTAATTAATTTACTTTAGACATTAGTGAAAGTTGTGTAAAATAAAAATAAGTAGAATTCGATAATGATAGAAAGGGGTATCAATATGTTAAAACAGTTAAAAAAGATCACCTATACACCACCGAAAAATGGCTATCCTGAGTGGAATAATAACCCGGAAATTTTTCAATTGAACCGAATGAAAGCGCATGCGACATTAATGCCATATAAAACAGTAGAGCAGGCGTTGAGAGCTAAGCGGGAAAGCTCTGAATACTATCGATCGCTTAATGGAAAATGGAAATTCGCTTTTTTTGAAACTCCAGATAAGAGAAATCTTGAATTTTATCAAAATGATTTTGATAGTAGTAGTTGGGATGAAATTATGGTTCCAGCACACTGGCAATTACAAGGTTACGATTATCCGCAATACACGAATGTCGTTTATCCTTGGGTAGAAAAGGATGATATAAAGCCCCCTTTTGCTCCAACTAATTACAATCCTGTTGGACAATATATTCAGAAATTCGTAGTACCAGAGTCATGGGAAGGTCTACCAGTATACATAAGCTTTCAAGGGGTAGAATCTGCTTTTTACGTTTGGCTAAACGGAGAACTTGTTGGATATAGCGAAGATACTTTTACACCAGCAGAATTTGATTTGACACCTTATTTGAAAACGGGTGAGAATAAACTGGCAGTTGAGGTGTATCGTTGGTGTGATGCAAGTTGGTTGGAGGATCAAGATTTTTGGAGAATGAGTGGAATTTTCCGAGACGTGTATTTATTCTCAACGCCAAAATTTCACATTCAAGATTTCTTTGTCAATACAGAATTAAATGAGCAGTACGAAGATGCAGAGTTGAATATTAAAGCTACGATCGGCAACTATTTCGAAGGGAAAAACGGGAAGATTACTTTTGAGGCAATGCTGTACGATCATGAAAAAAATCCAGTTTTACTTGACCCCGTAACTGCGGCTGTAGATTTGTCTGAAAAAGATGAAATCGATATTAATCTTTCTACTCATATAAATAGTCCATTGAAATGGAGCGCGGAGCAACCCAATTTATATACACTTGTTTTAAGTTTAAAGGATGAAAATGGCAACCTGATTGAAACGGAAAGCTGTAAAGTTGGGTTTCGAAAATTTGAAATCAAAGATGGGTTAATGAAAATAAATGGCGAGCGGATTGTTTTTAAAGGTGTCAACCGTCATGAATTTACGGCTGATAAAGGACGTGCTATAGACTACGAAGATATGGTACATGATGTTCAGTTGATGAAGAAGTATAACATTAATGCGGTTCGAACATCTCATTACCCGAACCATCCATATTTTTATGAATTATGTGACGAATACGGTTTATATGTGATTGATGAAACCAATTTAGAAACCCATGGCACTTGGCGCTACGGTCAGAAGGAATTGGAAGATACGCTTCCAGGAAGTAAACCAGAATGGACGGAAAATGTTCTTGACCGTTGCAACTCCATGTTTCAACGGGATAAAAATCATCCCTCGATTGTTATGTGGTCACTTGGTAATGAATCATTTGGTGGCGATAATTTCTTAAAAATGCATCAGTTTTTTAAAGAAAATGACCCATCCCGTCTTGTTCATTATGAGGGAGTATTTCATTATCGCCCCTCTGAGGCAGCCTCAGATATTGAAAGTACGATGTATAAAAGTCCAAAAATGATCGAAGAGTATGCTCTAAAAGCAATGGAATCAAGTGAACAAGCAAAGCCATATATTATATGTGAATATATGCATGCAATGGGCAACTCGTGTGGAAACCTGTTCCAATATACTGAGATGTTCGATAAATATCCAATCTTACAAGGCGCTTTTATATGGGATTGGAAAGATCAAGCGCTTCGCACAAAAACAGCTGATGGCATAGAATATCTTGCGTACGGTGGGGATTTCGGGGAATCACCCCATGATGGGAATTTCTCTGGTGATGGGGTTATTTTTGCAGATGGTACAGTTTCACCAAAATTATATGAAGTGAAAAAATGTTATCAAAATATCGAGTTTGAAGAAGCTGATCTTGCGAATGGCCAACTAAAGATCGTGAATAAACATTTGTTTACAAATTTGGATGAGTATGAATTGCGCTGGGAAGTCATGGCTACTGGGGAAGTTATTAAAACTGGCAGCAGTGAAGTTTCCCTGAAACCTAGTAAAAGTAAACTGGTTCAACTTGATTTTGCGATCGATGAATTTGATGATTATTTAGGGGAATTGATTTTGACTATTGGATTTTACTTAAAAAAAGAGCAAATATGGGCTGAAAAAGGTCATGAAATTGCCTTTGAACAGTTTATTCTTCGGGATGCTCAATTGAATTGGGAAGTAACCGCTAGTATCGGCGAAATAAGTATTGAAGAAGATGGAACAGAATACAATTTGTCTGGTGCTAACTTTACAATCCGCTTTAACAAACAAACTGGCGACCTTGTTTCCTATGTGTATAAAGGGACAGAAATGTTAAAATCGCCGATTATTCCAAATTTTTGGAGAGCGATGACAGATAATGATAGAGGAAATAGGTTAAATGAACGGAGTGCTACTTGGAGGGAAGCAGGTGAGAATCGTCAACTGCAATCGATTCATCTTGAGTCAAAAGACGGGAAAGCAGAAGTATTAGTAAAATACGAAATACCAACAACGACATTATCTGTTTGCGAGATTCATTACTTAATTGACTTAACGGGAAAAGTAGAAATTAACTTTAACTTGTCACCAGGTGCTAATTTACCAGAAATTCCAGCTGTAGGATTGCTCTTCACAATGGAGAGCTCATTTGAAAATCTGGAATGGTACGGAAAAGGTCCGCATGAGAGTTACTTTGATCGGGCGAAAGGTGCAAAAATTGGCGTTTATAGTGGGAAAGTTGCAGATCAGTATGTCCCTTATTTAAAACCGCAAGAGTGTGGAAATAAAACAGAAGTAAGATGGGCGACAATTAGAAATGACGCTAGTTACGGATTAAAGGTTTTGGGCGAACCAAATGTTGAATTGAATGTACTTCCTTATAGACCTGATGAATTGGAAGAAGCAAGCCACAGTTATAAACTACCTAAAATTGAAAAGACAGTTGTCCATGTGAATGCGAAACAAATGGGTGTCGGTGGCGACGATAGTTGGGGAGCGAAAACGCACCCTGAATTTACACTATACGCGGATCGTGAATACCGGTATTCATTTACAATTATCCCATTTTGAAACGAGAAAACGCCGTTCACTTGGTGAACGGCGTTTTCTCGCTCATAAAATCCGAATCTCGCTCATAAAATCCGAATCTCGCTCATAAAATCCGAATCTCGCTCATAAAATCCGAATCTCGCTCATAAAATCCGAATCTCGCTCATAAAATCCGAATCTCGCTCATAAAATCCGAATCTCGCTCATAAAATCCGAATCTCGCTCATAAAATCCGAATCTCGCTCATAAAATCCGAATCTCGCTCATAAAATCCGAATCTCGCTCATAAAATCCGAATCTCGCTCATAAAATCCGAATCTCGCTCATAAAATCCGAATCTCGCTCATAAAATCCGAATCTCGCTCATAAAATCCGAATCTCGCTCATAAAATCCGAATCTCGCTCATAAAATCCGAATCTCGCTCATAAAATCCGAATCTCGCTCATAAAATCCGAATCTCGCTCATAAAATCCGAATCTCGCTCATAAAATCCGAATCTCGCTCATAAAATCCGAATCTCGCTCATAAAATCCGAATCTCGCTCATAAAATCCGAATCTCGCTCATAAAATCCGAATCTCGCTCATAAAATCCGAATCTCGCTCATAAAATCCGAATCTCGCTCATAAAATCCGAATCTCGCTCATAAAATCCGAATCTCGCTCATAAAATCCGAATCTCGCTCATAAAATCCGAATCTCGCTCATAAAATCCGAATCTCGCTCATAAAATCCGAATCTCGCTCATAAAATCCGAATCTCGCTCATAAAATCCGAATCTCGCTCATAAAATCCGAATCTCGCTCATAAAATCCGAATCTCGCTCATAAAATCCGAATCTCGCTCATAAAATCCGAATCTCGCTCATAAAATCCGAATCTCGCTCATAAAATCCGAATCTCGCTCATAAAATCCGAATCTCGCTCATAAAATCCGAATCTCGCTCATAAAATCCGAATCTCGCTCATAAAATCCGAATCTCGCTCATAAAATCCGAATCTCGCTCATAAAATCCGAATCTCGCTCATAAAATCCGAATCTCGCTCATAAAATCCGAATCTCGCTCATAAAATCCGAATCTCGCTCATAAAATCCGAATCTCGCTCATAAAATCCGAATCTCGCTCATAAAATCCGAATCTCGCTCATAAAATCCGAATCTCGCTCATAAAATCCGAATCTCGCTCATAAAATCCGAATCTCGCTCATAAAATCCGAATCTCGCTCATAAAATCCGAATCTCGCTCATAAAATCCGAATCTCGCTCATAAAATCCGAATCTCGCTCATAAAATCCGAATCTCGCTCATAAAATCCGAATCTCGCTCATAAAATCCGAATCTCGCTCATAAAATCCGAATCTCGCTCATAAAATCCGAATCTCGCTCATAAAATCCGAATCTCGCTCATAAAATCCGAATCTCGCTCATAAAATCCGAATCTCGCTCATAAAATCCGAATCTCGCTCATAAAATCCGAATCTCGCTCATAAAATCCGAATCTCGCTCATAAAATCCGAATCTCGCTCATAAAATCCGAATCTCGCTCATAAAATCCGAATCTCGCTCATAAAATCCGAATCTCGCTCATAAAATCCGAATCTCGCTCATAAAATCCGAATCTCGCTCATAAAATCCGAATCTCGCTCATAAAATCCGAATCTCGCTCATAAAATCCGAATCTCGCTCATAAAATCCGAATCTCGCTCATAAAATCCGAATCTCGCTCATAAAATCCGAATCTCGCTCATAAAATCCGAATCTCGCTCATAAAATCCGAATCTCGCTCATAAAATCCGAATCTCGCTCATAAAATCCGAATCTCGCTCATAAAATCCGAATCTCGCTCATAAAATCCGAATCTCGCTCATAAAATCCGAATCTCGCTCATAAAATCCGAATCTCGCTCATAAAATCCGAAACTCAGCAGTAAATCTTGATATCGTTTCTTTTTAAAAATCCAAATTTCAACGCAAAAATATTTTTTTAAAGTATAATAGTAAATAAATTAACAGTCTATGCCTATAGAATGGAGGTAGGAAGATGTCGAAAAAAGCATTGTTAAATGTAGATTATACCGTTGATTTTGTGGCGGACAATGGAAAATTGACATGTGGATTACCAGGTCAACAAATTGAACAGGCGATTGTAAACATTACACGCAAGTTTATCAGTGCAAATGATTTTGTTGTCTTTGCCATTGATAAACATAAAGAAAATGACCTTTATCATCCAGAGGCTAACCTTTTTCCTGTTCATAATGTTGAAGGAACCTCTGGTCGAAATTTGTATGGCTCACTGCAACAACTATACGAACAGAATAAACAAGCTGAAAATGTTTATTATATGGATAAAACGAGGTATAGTGCATTTGCTGGAACAGATCTGGAAATAAAGTTGCGTGAGCGTGAAATTGATGAGCTTCATATCGTTGGAGTGTGTACGGATATATGTGTCTTGCATACGGCTATTGAAGCTTATAATAAAGGTTTCAAAATTGCGATTTACAAAGATGCAGTGGCAAGTTTTAATCAAGCGGGCCATGAATGGGCACTTGGCCATTTTACAAATACACTAGGTGCAAAGGTAACCGTAGTATCTGAATAAGGGAGTTAGTGATATGAATAACCACTATAGGGATGACAGTTTAACGTTACATACAGATTTATATCAAATAAATATGGCAGAAGCATATTGGCGCGATGGAATTCACAATCGGAAGGCTGTGTTTGATCTATACTTCCGCAGACTGCCATTCGCAAACGGCTATGCCATTTTTGCCGGTCTAGAAAAAGTCATTCGCTTTATTAATGATTTCCGATTTAGTGAAACAGACATTGCCTATTTACAAGATCTTGAATATGAACCCGATTTTATTGCCTTTCTGCGGGATTTGCGTTTTACAGGGACTATTCGTTCAATGAAGGAAGGGGAAGTTGTTTTTAACAACGAACCGATTATCCAAGTAGAAGCACCAATCATAGAGGCACAACTTATTGAAACAGCGATGCTTAACATTGTGAATTACCAAACATTAATTGCAACGAAGGCTTCCCGAATCAAGCAAGTAGTTGGGGACGAAGTAGCTCTCGAGTTTGGAACGAGACGAGCACAAGAAATGGATGCAGCAGTATGGGGGACAAGAGCCGCATTTATCGGCGGTTTTGACGGTACAAGTAATGTGAGGGCTGGAAAATTATTCGGAATGCCTGTTGCTGGTACACATGCACATTCGATGGTTCAAGCGTATCGCGATGACTACACAGCTTTTGTAAAATACGCCGAGGCCCATAAGGACTGCATTTTCCTAGTCGATACATATGATACGCTAAGATCAGGCGTTCCAGCGGCCATTAAAGTAGCAAAAGAATTTGGGGATCGAATCAATTTCAAAGGAATCCGTTTAGACAGTGGAGACATGGCTTTTCTATCGAAAAAGGCGCGAAAACTGCTTGACGATGCAGGATTTACAGAAGCGAAAATTTTTGCTTCAAGTGACTTGGATGAATATACGATCCACCACTTAAAAGCAGAAGGGGCAAAGATCAATTCTTGGGGTGTTGGAACTAAGCTCATTACCGCCTATGACCAGCCTGCTTTAGGAGCAGTTTATAAATTAGTTGCGATTGAAAATGAAGATGGTGAACTAGTCGATACGATAAAAATTTCAAGCAATGCTGAAAAGGTTTCTACACCTGGGAAGAAAAAAGTTTATCGAATTATTAATCGCTTAAATCATAAATCCGAAGGGGATTATATTACGCTTTGGGATGAAAAGCCGGAAGAAGAAAGCCGGATTAAAATGTTCCACCCTGTTCATACATTTGTCAGCAAATTTGTAACGGATTTTGATGCTATCAATCTGCATGAAACGATCTACGAGGACGGGAAACTTGTTTATGAACTTCCTGAGCTGACCGAAATTCAGCAATATGCGAAAGCTAATTTAAACTTGTTGTGGGATGAATACAAACGTTCACTTAATCCGGAGGAATACCCTGTCGATCTTAGTCAAAAATGTTGGGATAATAAAATGAAAAATATTGAGGATATTAAGGAAAAGGTGAACCGTTTAAGAAAGTGAAAAGAGGTGGTTTAAATGGCCGGACTTCAGAAGAAAATTATTGAAGAGCTAAAAGTGAAACCGCAAATTGATGTAAAAGAAGAAATTCGAAAGAGTATCGATTTTATGAAAGAATACTTACAAAAGTATGAGTTTTTCAATGGGTACGTTCTTGGAATTTCCGGTGGGCAGGATTCTACTCTTGTAGGGAAGTTGGCTCAATTAGCTATAGATGAACTAAACAAAGAGAATAATACAGACAAATATAAATTCATTGGAGTGCAAACGCCATATGGCATTCCTAAAGATGTAAGTGATATGGTAGATGCTACTAAGTTTATTGATCCTTCAATCACATATGAAGTGAAAATAAAAGACGCTGTCGATGCGAGTGTAAAAGCGTTGCTAGACGCAGGAGTGCCGATTTCTGATTTTGCAAAAGGAAACGAAAAAGCACGTGAGCGGATGAAGGTTTGGTATAGTATTGCAGCATTCCACAATTGTGTTGTACTCGGGACTGATCATGCCGCTGAAGCAGTAACAGGTTTTTACACGAAGTACGGTGACGGAGGAACAGATTTGGTTCCGATCTATCGTTTAAATAAAAGACAAGGGCGAGAATTGTTAAAGGAGTTAGGGTGTCCTGAACATCTGTATTTTAAAGTACCAACTGCTGACTTAGAAGACAATCGTCCCATGCTTCCTGATGAAGTGGCCCTCGGTGTCTCCTATAACGACATTGACGATTACTTGGAAGGTAAACAAGTTTCGGAAACAGCAAAGAATACAATTGAAGCTCTCTATCAAAAATCAGCCCATAAACGGCATATGCCGATTAACTTATTTGATGATTTTTGGCGCTAAAATACTAGCAAAAGAAAATACAGGTGAAAAGCACTCACAAAAGTGACTTTTTACCTGTATTTTTTGTTATAATTAAAATAAACGAAAAAATCAAAACAGAGGTTATCATGTATATGAATAGAAAACATCTCTGTTAAAAAAATAGATAGTAGGTGCTTTCATTGGCGGATGGGGATATGATGCAGCAGGTTAAAAATATTATTCAAAATATAGAAAAAGTCATGATTGGAAAAACGGATATTGCAACACTTAGCTTAGTAGCTCTTTTAGCTGAAGGACATGTTCTGCTTGAAGATGTACCTGGAGTCGGGAAAACGATGATGGTTCGTGCTCTTGCTAGATCTGTCAATGCTTCGTTCAAACGGATTCAGTTTACACCTGATTTACTGCCATCCGATGTACTTGGAGTATCTGTTTACAATCAAAAAGAGATGGAATTTACCTTTAGACCAGGACCAATTGTTGGAAATATTATCCTAGCAGATGAAATAAATCGGACTTCGCCTAAAACGCAATCAGCCCTGTTAGAAGGTATGGAAGAAAAAAGTGTGACAGTTGATGGTGTAACACTTCAACTTGAAAAGCCATTCTTCGTTATGGCTACACAAAATCCGATTGAATATGAGGGGACATACTCACTTCCAGAAGCCCAGTTAGATCGTTTCCTTTTAAAAATGAAAATGGGTTATCCGAATCAGATGGAAGAAGTAGAAGTATTAACTAGATCGCAAATGCTACCACCTATCGATGAGTTGGAACCTGTTATATCCTTGCAGGATTTACTCGCAATGCAGCATCAAGTTAAAACTGTCTATGTGGATGAGGCAATAAAATATTATATTGTTGAACTTGCAAGACAAACAAGAGAAAACGAGAATGTGTACTTGGGTGCTAGTCCACGCGCCTCTATTGCTTTGATGAAAGCTTCCCAAGCATATGCTTTTATATCAGGCAGAGATTTTGTAATTCCGGATGATGTTCAGTTCCTTACGCCGTATGTTTTTTCTCATCGCCTTATTTTAAATTCTGAATCTAAATATCATGGAATCACTCCTGAACAAATTATAGATTGGATCATTCAAAATACGCATGTCCCCGTAAAAAAGGGTGTTATAAAATGATGAAAGGGAAATACGGCCCTTTTTATAGGCGGATACGTCCTTTTCTTATGGTGGCTTTCTTACTTATTTTGTTAAGTTTGAGTTATACGTATGCCATGTTTCAGGGGGGATTTGTCAGTTGGTTTCTATTCTTTAGCTTTTTACCATTTGCTATCTACTCCTTATTATTTTTTGGATATCGGATTCAAACATTTCAAGCCGAAAGAATGATTCGCTCCCAAGTCTACCATGATGGTGATAACGTTAATGTCACAATTGTTATTAAGAGGGTAATCCCCTTTCCCTTGATTTTTCTAATAGTTGAGGAGCTTTTGCCTGATTCATTGGAAGGAAAACAAAAAAAGCTTTTGTTTCCCGGAATGAAAAGAAAAATAAAAGTTTCCTACAATATGAAAGTGCCGAGGGGAGAACATGTTTTAACTGGTTTTCGCATTGCAACGGGAGATATTTTAGGTTTTATAGAAAAAGAAGCCTTCCTTCCGGTCCGGCAAACAATACTTGTTTATCCACGCTTTGAGGATATTCTTTATCGGCCGCTTGAAAGCAGGTATGAGCATGGTAATGCAGCAAAAGCTTTACAATTTCAAAAGGATACGTCTCTTGTTGCGGGCGTGAGGCAATATCAGCCTGGTGATCGATTTTCCTGGATCGACTGGAAAGCTACAGCTCGAACAAACCAAATGATGGCAAAAGAATTTGAAATTCGGCAAACTCATGATCTTATCATTGTGCTCGATCAAAGTCACTCAGAGCATTTTGAAGAAGCTGTTAAATTTTCGGCATCTTTGACAAAAGCGATTTTGCAATATGGTGGACAAGTTGGCTTTTTTTCAGCAGGAAAGGAAAGGACTTTGATTCCAATTCGAGCAGGAGAATTGCAACTACAGAAAATCCTTATCCACCTTGCAAAAATAAAAGCTGATGGTGAAGTTCATTTAGCAAAGGTTCTGGTTGAAGATGTAACTCTCTACGCTCAGCCAGCTACTAAAATCATTGTTACTTCATTTTTAGACAGAAAACTGATCGAAGCTGTTAGTGCAGAATTACAAAGAAAGGGCGGTGTCATCATCTTTAATGTAAAAAAAGATCACACACCTGCCACTAATGAAGAATTACAATGTAAATTGATGGCGGATCAAAGGGGAATCACAGTCAAAACGCTACAAGAAAATCAATTTAGAACAGCCCTTTCAGAGGTGAAGCAAGCATGATAAAGAGGGGAAGCATATCAACTTTTATCGTCTATAGCTTAGGTTTCTTACTTTTATGGGAATGGCTTCGCCCGCTAGACCAGATTACGGATATAGGGAAAATTCACTATTTTGTCTTCTTTATCGCGTTCATCCTGTTGCTAAACCTTTTAAAAATACACAGTTCGGTTGGATTCATTCTAAAATGTGCAGCGCTGTACTATTTTCTTTTCGCTATTTTTGGAGCTAAAGAGAGTTCTGTATTTTTATGGGGAAAGATTCTAATAAAGGATACTTATGGAAATATCCTTTTGTTACTAAAGGGACAAATCTATGGGCTTACAGATTTATTTCGTTCTTTGCTCTTCTTTATATTGCTTTGGATTATGACTTATTTGCTACAGTATTGGCTTGTCATTAATAAGAGGGTTTTCATTTTTTATATAATGACGATCATATATGTTGGCGTGTTAGATACATTCACTAGTTATAATGGAGAAACGGCCATAATGAGAATTGTGGCAATTGGTTTCATCTTACTCGGTATCTTATTTTTTCAACGATTGTTAAATAAGGAAGATATAGAAAATCGGAAGCGGCTGTTTTTTAAATGGATGATCCCGCTTACGACGATGATCATAGTTAGTGTATTAGTTGGTTATATGTCTCCAAAAGCTGGTCCAATATGGCCAGATCCTGTCCCATTTATTCAGTCGAAAGCAGAAAATGTCTTACCAAGAGATGGAAAAGTCTCAAAAATAGGTTACGGACAAGATGATACTAAGCTTGGTGGTCCATTTTTAAGTGATGACACCGTCGTGTTTGAAGCAATAACCTATGGAAGGCAGTATTGGCGAGTGGAAACGAAGGATGTTTATACTGGAAAAGGATGGACAACTTCAACTAAAGAAGATCCACAGGGAGAGATTCGATCAGGAGATATAATTCCACTTGATATTCAATCCGATAATGATGAGCCGATAAAATCTGCTTTATTATCAATGAAACTACAATATCCTCATATTGTCATTCCGTATGGATTTCTTTCGGTGAATGGAAATGAAAACGGATTTTTCCGATATGATCCAACTTTGACTAAACTACTATCTTATCAATCAGACGGAACTCCAAATGAGTTGGAAGAGTATGAGGTTCAATTTAATAAAACAGCATTTAGTTTAAATGAATTACGTAATACAAATAGACTTCCGAACACTTCACAATTTGATGGTATGAATATGGTGGAACAATATACTCAACTTCCTGAAAACTTTCCATCAAGAGTGAAGATGTTGGCTGAGGAAATCACTGCAGAAGTTGATGATAATTGGTTTGATCAAGCAAAGGCGATTGAGAAGTATTTCAAAAACGGCGAATTTACTTATGATGATACAGATGTAGCAGTGCCAGAAAAGAATCAAGATTATGTCGAACAATTTTTATTTGAGACGAAGCGTGGCTACTGTGATAATTTTTCGACCTCGATGGTCACGCTGTTACGTTCAATAGGAATACCCGCAAGATGGGCAAAAGGCTATGCTCCAGGTAATTATGTCGGTGTTGTAGATGCTCAACATAGCCTTTATGAAATTACGAATAATGATGCCCACTCATGGGTGGAAGTGTTTTTTCCAACAGAAGGATGGGTGCCATTTGAACCTACGATCGGCTTTAGTAACACTGTTCACTATCTTTATGATGAGGATCGTTCCGATGCACCGGTTACTTCGAACGAAAATAATAATGAGCCTGAAGCATTAGAAAAAGAAGAGAAAAATGAAGTGGTGGATAAAGAAGAAACGAAAGAAAAAGAAGAAGCTACTTCTACTACGGCTCCAAAAAACAATACTCTCTCTTTTAATTACTGGATTTATTTGCTGATCATTTTAGGCGGAATAATCATGATAACTAGCCTAGTTTATTGGAAACGAGCTAAATGGATTCCTTATTATTTAATTTGGAAGTTTAAAAAGAAAAATAATAAAGAGACATTAATCATAGCGTATGATAAATTATCAAGACAATTAGAGCGTATTGACTTGAAACGGGGAAAGGGCCAAACGTTGAGGGATTATGCTTTTCATGTGGATAACCATTTTAATACACAAGAGATGAGTATTTTAACGGAACGCTATGAGCGGGCAATTTATCGGGGTGATCTATCAGAATCTGATTGGAGTTACACGAGAAAGTTATGGGAAAATTTAGTAAAAAAATCTACAGGTTGACCATGTTTAAAAACAAGGATAAAATGTAGAAAATTAAGGTTGATCATTTGTTTAAGCTGATAAGCACTTGTTATTTACAGTTTGTTATCATTAAGTAGATGACTCCTTCGATTTTTCGGGGGAGTTTTTTGAAGCAAAAAAGCTAATAGTACTTATTATTAGGGAACTGTGAGCAATTTCGGTGCATATTAGATTAAACTGACGGAGGATTAGACATGTCAAATAGACTAGAATTACATAACCAAGAAATGATTGTTGTCCTTGACTTTGGTAGTCAATATAATCAACTCATCACAAGAAGAATCCGGGAATTTGGTGTTTATAGTGAACTTCATCCTCATACACTTACAGCTGAGGAAATAAAAGCTCTAAATCCAAGCGGAATTATTTTATCAGGCGGGCCAAATAGTGTTTATGGAGAGAATGCTTTTCGGTGTGATGATCGTATATTTGATTTAGGAATTCCTGTGCTGGGAATTTGCTATGGTATGCAATTAATGACAGCTCATTTTGGTGGGGTTGTTGAACGGGCAAAAGGAAGAGAGTATGGAAAAGCAACATTGGAGATTAAAGGAGACTCGGCTCTTTTTCAAGGATTACCTAACGAACAGCTCGTTTGGATGAGCCACGGGGATCTAGTAAAAGTAGCTCCAGAAGGATTTACTGTTGATGCAACGAATCCATCCTGTCCGATAGCAGCAATTAGTCATGCTGAAAAACAATTCTACGGAGTTCAATTTCACCCAGAAGTTCTTCATACAGTCCATGGGAATGATATATTAAAAAACTTTGTATTCGGAGTTTGTGGATGTAAAGATGAATGGACAATGGAAAACTTCATCGAAATTGAGATGGAGAAAATTCGCCAAGAAGTTGGGGACAAGAAGGTTTTATGTGCCTTAAGTGGCGGAGTGGATTCCTCTGTTGTCGCTGTTCTTATTCATAAAGCGATTGGTGATCAATTAACTTGTATTTTCGTTGATCATGGACTTTTACGTAAAGGCGAAGCTGACAGCGTCATGAAGACCTTTAGTGAAGGCTTCCACATGAACGTGATCAAAGTAGATGCTAAAGATCGCTTCTTAAGTAAGTTAAAAGGAGTTTCAGATCCTGAGAAGAAACGTAAAATTATTGGAAATGAGTTCATTTATGTATTTGATGATGAAGCGACAAAGTTGGAAGGAATCGACTTTCTAGCTCAAGGGACACTTTATACCGATATTATTGAAAGTGGAACAGCTACAGCTCAAACGATTAAATCTCACCATAACGTTGGTGGCTTACCTGAAGATATGCAATTTACATTAATCGAACCACTTAATACATTATTTAAAGATGAAGTCCGAAAACTTGGTACGGAACTAGGAATTCCTGATGAAATCGTTTGGCGTCAGCCATTCCCTGGTCCTGGTTTAGGTATCCGAGTTCTTGGTGAAGTAACGGAAGAAAGCTTGGAAATCGTTCGTGAATCAGATTTTATTTTAAGAGAAGAAATTAAAAATGCTGGATTAGATAGAGATATTTGGCAATACTTTACAGTTCTTCCTGGTATCCGAAGTGTTGGTGTAATGGGAGATGCTCGAACTTACGATCATACAGTGGGTATTCGTGCCGTAACATCTATTGATGGAATGACTTCTGACTGGGCGAGGATTCCGTGGGAAGTGCTAGAAAAAATATCAACGCGAATTGTAAATGAAGTGGATCATGTCAATCGAGTGGTGTACGATATTACAAGCAAGCCGCCTGCTACGATTGAGTGGGAATAGGATTCCAATTTTCGAATGATTATAAGTGCCAAAACGCACTGTTTCAATGGTTTTAACTTTTTGTGTGTGAGTAGGAGCTATTCACCTGCAACAATTGTAATTTAAAATGAGACTCTCTTTTATTCATTATCTGTGAATAAAGGAGGGTCTTTTTTTATGTCTAAAAATTACAGAATTACTAGATGATTTTAATCTTAATTAACAAATTGAAGGGAGAGAGCTAAAGTAGTCTTTTATTACCTAGATGAGGAGGGTTTTTCGAATAAACTAGAAAATCATATGTGACGAATAAAGAGTTTGAGGGGGAAAAGTGGCTCATTATCACGTTTTACGAAAGTGAAGTGTAACGATTCAGCAATGATTTATGTAGCATAGGACAATAAATCTTGGTAGAAGATCTAAGCAACGGTTAGTTTATATCAGTAAAACAACTCGAAAGTCCATTTACCTTTTAGGTAAATAATGTTAGACTGGAATTGACCTAAAAGGTAAATTTAATATATATGTAAAGGTGGTTATCATGCAATTAAAGATAATGAAGATGGACCCCAAAAGAAGAGATGTTATTTTAAATGCTGCGCTTAAGGAATTTTCCATGAAAGGATTTGATGGTGCCTCGACAAATGTTATTGCAAAAGAAGCTGGGATCTCAAAGGGACTAATGTTCCACTATATAAATAGTAAAATGGATCTTTTTCTATTCCTATATGATTACTGTACTGACAAGATCAATAAAGAATATCTTGATGCGATGAATTTTAATGAAAAAGATATTTTTGAAAGACTTCGGAAATCATATATACTCCAGATTGAATTATTACAACAGCATCCTTGGATATTTGATTTTATTAAGATTACTGACAGTACGAATTCCGATGGCATCAATAAAAAGCTAGAAGAAAGAGTGAGTGAAAAGCTATCACGATGCCATGAGGAAATGTTTGAAATTGTTGATGAAACAAAATTCAGAGAAGGATTAAATCTTGAAAGATGCAAACAGCTTATTTTTTGGGCGAATGTTGGTTTTACAAATCAGATACTGGAAAATATTCGTAACTCAGAAATTACTGATTTAGATTATGACAAAATTCTTGCAGATCTAGATGGTTATCTTACTGAACTCGAGGAAATATTTTATAAATAAATGTAACTGCTCTTTTAATCTACAAACATATGAAAAAAATAACTATAGGAGGTCTCAAATGGTAATTCATAAAAAGAAACTGCAAATTAATATGTCTGATTCTTTAGAAAGTGAGTCGCCGATTGGAAGTTTCTACAACGTTGAGGGAAGTCGTTTGTTGCTTGATCGTTCAGGATCAGGAAGTCCAGCAGTAGTATTTTTACCAGCTGCAGGGATGGTTGGACTTGATTACCTGAATCTACATCTTAAAATTAGCAAGTGTGCAACGTCAGTGATTTATGATCGATTGGGAACAGGTTGGAGCGATCATGTTAAACTTCCTCGTAGTGCCCTTGAGGTCACTAATGAATTGCGGAATGTATTGCATACTGCTGGTGTTCCGGCTCCCTATCTATTCGTCGGTCACTCATTAGGTGGAATTTATGCACATCGGTATGCACAACGATTTCCAGAAGAGGTTGCTGGGATGATTTTGTTAGAACCGCCTCACGAGGACTTTCTCACCAATACACCAAAATTTAAAAAACGTTACCTCCTTCAGCAGACTATTACTATCATTCGGTCACTCTTAACCTACAAAAAATCCTTCCGTGTTTTGTATAATCAAATGTTTGCAACTTGGCCAGACGAAATCCGTGAATCACTAATTGAATATCATCTCAAGACATTATTGAAAACGGTTGCGGAGAGAAAAAACTTAAACAGCAAACTCTATGAAGAGATACGTAAAGGAGGAAACCTGCCAGATATTCCCTTGATCGTGTATACAGCGATGGGAATCGACCCATTCATGACTCCAATCACGAGTAAATCATTTCTTCGCGATACACTCGATCCATTCAACAATATTAAAAATGCCGTTTACAGGAAATTAGCAAATTCCGTTCCGCGAGGAGAACATCGTATCCTTAAAAGTGCTGGACATACTACAATCCATACTGACTGTTCAGATGAGGTAGCCGAAGCGATCAGTAATTTAATTGAATTAATTAATACACATGGAGAAGGTACATCTTAAGAAAGAAATATGATGGATCATCCAGGTATTAAAGATGACCTGGATGGCGGAATGAGGGATGAAATGGTTCGTCAATCAATAATTCAAAAGTTTGATAAGCGAATCAATTTCATAATTGCCTTTTGGAAAAAAACGATCCGTTCAATATAATTTGTATTAAAGCATGTAAACACAACGTTAGAGCTTATATACCTGATTTCCGTTGCAGGCGGGGGGCGGTGAGCTTCCTCGTCGCTACACTTCTGCGGGATCTCACCTGTCACGCCAATCCCCCAACATGTTTCGGTATTATAAAAAATATGATTCAATCAACAAGATATGAACTGGTTGAAGATTTAGCTGTAAAATGGTGTGTGAATGAAGATAATCTAGAATTTGTCGTTTCCAATTATAAACCTAATCATAAACGTCAAAATGGTGAATCTGAGCTGAAAAACACCAGTGATTATAGTAAATATAAAGAAACCAACGCTAATCCAGTAAGTAAATTGCAGTATTGGAAAACCTTTCGTCAGGATTTAGACGCATTAATGGAAAAAGAAATATTGCCGCTAAGAAAGAAGTAATATTTATGAAATAAATATTTTAAAGGGAAGAAAATAAAACTCTGATTTTCCTCTTTTAGAGAGAGACGAGATTGATATTTTTCCCATATACGCTTCATTAATTATATGGCTGATATTTTTGTTGTGTATTAATTAAAAGTGAACTATCAATATCCTTGAGCATATTCTGTATTAGTATTGTTCTGGGGGGGAAGTTTAATATAACTTTACTATATTTTAGAATAGCTCCATCTATTGAAATAGCTCTAGAGGGAGCTATTATTTTTTTAAAATAATAATTTCTATATAATTTAGATAGTCGAGCATTGACGAATGCAAGCTATAATGATAGAATATATTCATCGTCAACGAAGGAAATATTATTTTTAAAATAACATTTAAGTGTTGACACTGTTTTTAAAACATGATATATTAATAAAGTCGCCAATGAGCGCGGCAGAATTTGATCTTTGAAAACTGAACGAAACGAACGTCAATAATAAATAGATGATCATTTGATCATCGCCAGCTTTATATGAGCTAAACAAACTTTAAATGAGAGTTTGATCCTGGCTCAGGACGAACGCTGGCGGCGTGCCTAATACATGCAAGTCGAGCGAATGGATGGGAGCTTGCTCCCTGAAGTTAGCGGCGGACGGGTGAGTAACACGTGGGCAACCTGCCTGTAAGACTGGGATAACTCGCGGAAACGTGAGCTAATACCGGATAATTTCTTTCTTCACATGGAGAAAGGTTGAAAGACGGTTATGCTGTCACTTACAGATGGGCCCGCGGCGCATTAGCTAGTTGGTGAGGTAACGGCTCACCAAGGCGACGATGCGTAGCCGACCTGAGAGGGTGATCGGCCACACTGGGACTGAGACACGGCCCAGACTCCTACGGGAGGCAGCAGTAGGGAATCTTCCGCAATGGACGAAAGTCTGACGGAGCAACGCCGCGTGAGTGAAGAAGGTTTTCGGATCGTAAAACTCTGTTATCAGGGAAGAACAAGTACCGTTTAACTGACGGTACCTTGACGGTACCTGACCAGAAAGCCACGGCTAACTACGTGCCAGCAGCCGCGGTAATACGTAGGTGGCAAGCGTTGTCCGGAATTATTGGGCGTAAAGCGCGCGCAGGCGGTCTCTTAAGTCTGATGTGAAATCTCGCGGCTCAACCGTGAGCGGTCATTGGAAACTGGGGGACTTGAGTGCAGAAGAGAAGAGCGGAATTCCACGTGTAGCGGTGAAATGCGTAGAGATGTGGAGGAACACCAGTGGCGAAGGCGGCTCTTTGGTCTGTAACTGACGCTGAGGCGCGAAAGCGTGGGGAGCGAACAGGATTAGATACCCTGGTAGTCCACGCCGTAAACGATGAGTGCTAAGTGTTAGAGGGTTTCCGCCCTTTAGTGCTGCAGCAAACGCATTAAGCACTCCGCCTGGGGAGTACGGCCGCAAGGCTGAAACTCAAAGGAATTGACGGGGGCCCGCACAAGCGGTGGAGCATGTGGTTTAATTCGAAGCAACGCGAAGAACCTTACCAGGTCTTGACATCCCGCTGACCGGTCTGGAGACAGGCCTTTCCCTTCGGGGACAGCGGTGACAGGTGGTGCATGGTTGTCGTCAGCTCGTGTCGTGAGATGTTGGGTTAAGTCCCGCAACGAGCGCAACCCTTGAAATTAGTTGCCAGCATTTAGTTGGGCACTCTAATTTGACTGCCGGTGACAAACCGGAGGAAGGTGGGGATGACGTCAAATCATCATGCCCCTTATGACCTGGGCTACACACGTGCTACAATGGATGGTACAGAGGGTTGCGAGACCGCGAGGTTTAGCCAATCCCTTAAAACCATTCTCAGTTCGGATTGTAGGCTGCAACTCGCCTACATGAAGCCGGAATCGCTAGTAATCGCGGATCAGCATGCCGCGGTGAATACGTTCCCGGGCCTTGTACACACCGCCCGTCACACCACGAGAGTTTGTAACACCCGAAGTCGGTGGGGTAACCTTTTGGAGCCAGCCGCCGAAGGTGGGACAGATGATTGGGGTGAAGTCGTAACAAGGTAGCCGTATCGGAAGGTGCGGCTGGATCACCTCCTTTCTAAGGAATAAACGAAAAGCGGAGGCGCCTGTCCATCGACGTACAAATATCATAGATTCTGACGAGATAAAGGAAACACGATGAGCCATTAGGCGAATCGATGTTGACTTATCGTAGGA
This sequence comes from Bacillus niameyensis, assembly GCF_001375535.1. Classification (GTDB taxonomy): domain Bacteria; phylum Bacillota; class Bacilli; order Bacillales; family Bacillaceae_C; genus Lederbergia; species Lederbergia niameyensis. Next base: position 1,972,047 of record NZ_LN831197.1, on the reverse strand, counting down.
AGAAGCGTAGATATTTGCTAGTCGATAGGCGCCAGAGCTAGACATCGTAAAAAAGACGTTTCGTTTCGTTCAGTTTTGAGAGTTCAAACTCTCAAAAGTTTGTTCTTTGAAAACCAGATAAAATGAGAAGATATAAACCGAGAAACATTCACCTTACGGAGAATTCCGTAAGAAAACTAGTAAGACCTTATTAAGGTCGAGCAAGGAGAAGCGAGAAGATCAAGGAAGCAAATGAGTGAGCGCCGGAGCGTATATAATACGTGAGGATGCGAATGAATGAAGCTGACGCAGAGATTCGAAGCTTATCATTGCACGAACGATTAAGTTAGTAAGGGCGCACGGTGGATGCCTTGGCACTAGGAGCCGATGAAGGACGGGACTAACACCGAAATGCTTCGGGGAGCTGTAAGTAAGCTTCGATCCGGAGATTTCCGAATGGGGAAACCCTCTGCTCGTAATGGGGCAGAATCCATTTCTGAATACATAGGAAATGGAAGGCAGACCCGGGGAACTGAAACATCTCAGTACCCGGAGGAAGAGAAAGAAAAATCGATTCCCCGAGTAGCGGCGAGCGAAACGGGAAAAGCCCAAACCAAGAGGCTTGCCTCTTGGGGTTGTAGGACACTCTATACGGAGTTACAAAAGGATGATGTAGACGAAGCGGTCTGGAAAGGCCGGCCACAGAAGGTAACAGCCCTGTAGTCGAAATGTCATCCCCTCCTGAGTGGATCCTGAGTACGGCGGGACACGTGAAATCCCGTCGGAAGCTGGGAGGACCATCTCCCAAGGCTAAATACTCCCTAGTGACCGATAGTGAACCAGTACCGTGAGGGAAAGGTGAAAAGCACCCCGGAAGGGGAGTGAAATAGATCCTGAAACCGTGTGCCTACAAATAGTCAAAGCATGGATGCGTATTTCCCTATGGGAAAACGCTGTGTGATGGCGTGCCTTTTGTAGAATGAACCGGCGAGTTACGATTTCATGCAAGGTTAAGTTGAAGAGACGGAGCCGCAGCGAAAGCGAGTCTGAATAGGGCGCATATAGTATGAGGTCGTAGACCCGAAACCAGGTGATCTACCCATGTCCAGGGTGAAGGTAAGGTAACACTTACTGGAGGCCCGAACCCACGTACGTTGAAAAGTGCGGGGATGAGGTGTGGGTAGCGGTGAAATTCCAATCGAACCTGGAGATAGCTGGTTCTCTCCGAAATAGCTTTAGGGCTAGCCTTGAGAAAGAGTCTTGGAGGTAGAGCACTGTTTGGACGAGGGGCCCTCATCGGGTTACCGAATTCAGACAAACTCCGAATGCCAAAGACTTGATTCTCAGGAGTCAGACTGCGAGTGATAAGATCCGTAGTCGAGAGGGAAACAGCCCAGACCGCCAGCTAAGGTCCCCAAGTATCCGTTAAGTGGAAAAGGATGTGGAGTTGCTTAGACAACCAGGATGTTGGCTTAGAAGCAGCCACCATTTAAAGAGTGCGTAATAGCTCACTGGTCGAGTGACTCTGCGCCGAAAATGTATCGGGGCTAAACGGATCACCGAAGCTGCGGATTGACACCGTAGGTGTCAGTGGTAGGAGAGCGTTCCAAGGGCTGTGAAGCCAGACCGGAAGGACTGGTGGAGCGCTTGGAAGTGAGAATGCCGGTATGAGTAGCGAAAGAAGGGTGAGAATCCCTTCCACCGAATGCCTAAGGTTTCCTGAGGAAGGCTCGTCCGCTCAGGGTTAGTCGGGACCTAAGCCGAGGCTGAAAAGCGTAGGCGATGGATAACAGGTCGATATTCCTGTACCACCTCCCCGCCGTTTGAGTAATGGGGGGACGCAGGAGGATAGGGTAAGCGCGCTGCTGGATATGCGCGTCCAAGCCGTTAGGCTGAAGAGGAGGCAAATCCTTCTCTTTAAAGCGGAGCGGTGATGGCGAGGGAAATATAGTACCGAAGTTCCTGATTCCACACTGCCAAGAAAAGCCTCTAGCGAGGCGGGAGGTGCCCGTACCGCAAACCGACACAGGTAGGCGAGGAGAGAATCCTAAGGTGATCGAGAGAACTCTCGTTAAGGAACTCGGCAAAATGACCCCGTAACTTCGGGAGAAGGGGTGCTCTTTTGGGTGAAAGCCCGAGAGAGCCGCAGTGAATAGGCCCAGGCGACTGTTTAGCAAAAACACAGGTCTCTGCGAAGCCGCAAGGCGAAGTATAGGGGCTGACGCCTGCCCGGTGCTGGAAGGTTAAGAGGAGTGCTTAGGCGCAAGCCGAAGGTACGAATTGAAGCCCCAGTAAACGGCGGCCGTAACTATAACGGTCCTAAGGTAGCGAAATTCCTTGTCGGGTAAGTTCCGACCCGCACGAAAGGCGCAACGATCTGGGCACTGTCTCAACGAGAGACTCGGTGAAATTATAGTACCTGTGAAGATGCAGGTTACCCGCGACAGGACGGAAAGACCCCGTGGAGCTTTACTGCAGCCTGATATGGAATGTTGGTGCAGCTTGTACAGGATAGGTAGGAGCCGTCGAAGCAGGAGCGCCAGCTTCTGTGGAGGCATCGGTGGGATACTACCCTTGCTGTACTGACATTCTAACCCGCACCCGTGATCCGGGTGGGAGACAGTGTCAGGCAGGCAGTTTGACTGGGGCGGTCGCCTCCTAAAGAGTAACGGAGGCGCCCAAAGGTTCCCTCAGAATGGTTGGAAATCATTCGCAGAGTGTAAAGGCACAAGGGAGCTTGACTGCGAGACCTACAAGTCGAGCAGGGACGAAAGTCGGGCTTAGTGATCCGGTGGTTCCGCATGGAAGGGCCATCGCTCAACGGATAAAAGCTACCCCGGGGATAACAGGCTTATCTCCCCCAAGAGTTCACATCGACGGGGAGGTTTGGCACCTCGATGTCGGCTCATCGCATCCTGGGGCTGTAGTCGGTCCCAAGGGTTGGGCTGTTCGCCCATTAAAGCGGTACGCGAGCTGGGTTCAGAACGTCGTGAGACAGTTCGGTCCCTATCCGTCGCGGGCGCAGGAAATTTGAGAGGAGCTGTCCTTAGTACGAGAGGACCGGGATGGACGCACCGCTGGTGTACCAGTTGTCTCGCCAGAGGCATAGCTGGGTAGCTATGTGCGGAAGGGATAAGTGCTGAAAGCATCTAAGCATGAAGCCCCCCTCAAGATGAGATTTCCCTTGGTTTATACCATAAGACCCCTGAAAGATGATCAGGTTGATAGGTCTGAGGTGGAAGTGTGGCGACACATGGAGCTGACGGATACTAATCGGTCAAGGGCTTAATCAAACAAATGTTTTTCAATTACTACTTCTCTTTTATCTGGTTTTGAGGGAATGAACCTCATTAAAAGGATCTTCTGCTAAGATCGCTCACGTCCTGTGAGCAACGCAGAAGTCAGCACATCCTGTGCAAGTAGTCTGGTGACGATAGCGAAGAGGTCACACCCGTTCCCATCTCGAACACGGCAGTTAAGCTCTTCAGCGCCGATGGTAGTAAGGGGCTTCCCCTTGTGAGAGCAGGACGTTGCCAGGC
>NZ_LN831197.1:1857340-1967414 GCF_001375535.1 Bacillus niameyensis | reverse complement strand
GAAAACGCTGTGTGATGGCGTGCCTTTTGTAGAATGAACCGGCGAGTTACGATTTCATGCAAGGTTAAGTTGAAGAGACGGAGCCGCAGCGAAAGCGAGTCTGAATAGGGCGCATATAGTATGAGGTCGTAGACCCGAAACCAGGTGATCTACCCATGTCCAGGGTGAAGGTAAGGTAACACTTACTGGAGGCCCGAACCCACGTACGTTGAAAAGTGCGGGGATGAGGTGTGGGTAGCGGTGAAATTCCAATCGAACCTGGAGATAGCTGGTTCTCTCCGAAATAGCTTTAGGGCTAGCCTTGAGAAAGAGTCTTGGAGGTAGAGCACTGTTTGGACGAGGGGCCCTCATCGGGTTACCGAATTCAGACAAACTCCGAATGCCAAAGACTTGATTCTCAGGAGTCAGACTGCGAGTGATAAGATCCGTAGTCGAGAGGGAAACAGCCCAGACCGCCAGCTAAGGTCCCCAAGTATCCGTTAAGTGGAAAAGGATGTGGAGTTGCTTAGACAACCAGGATGTTGGCTTAGAAGCAGCCACCATTTAAAGAGTGCGTAATAGCTCACTGGTCGAGTGACTCTGCGCCGAAAATGTATCGGGGCTAAACGGATCACCGAAGCTGCGGACTGACACCGTAGGTGTCAGTGGTAGGAGAGCGTTCCAAGGGCTGTGAAGCCAGACCGGAAGGACTGGTGGAGCGCTTGGAAGTGAGAATGCCGGTATGAGTAGCGAAAGAAGGGTGAGAATCCCTTCCACCGAATGCCTAAGGTTTCCTGAGGAAGGCTCGTCCGCTCAGGGTTAGTCGGGACCTAAGCCGAGGCTGAAAAGCGTAGGCGATGGATAACAGGTCGATATTCCTGTACCACCTCCCCGCCGTTTGAGTAATGGGGGGACGCAGGAGGATAGGGTAAGCGCGCTGCTGGATATGCGCGTCCAAGCCGTTAGGCTGAAGAGGAGGCAAATCCTTCTCTTTAAAGCGGAGCGGTGATGGCGAGGGAAATATAGTACCGAAGTTCCTGATTCCACACTGCCAAGAAAAGCCTCTAGCGAGGCGGGAGGTGCCCGTACCGCAAACCGACACAGGTAGGCGAGGAGAGAATCCTAAGGTGATCGAGAGAACTCTCGTTAAGGAACTCGGCAAAATGACCCCGTAACTTCGGGAGAAGGGGTGCTCTTTTGGGTGAAAGCCCGAGAGAGCCGCAGTGAATAGGCCCAGGCGACTGTTTAGCAAAAACACAGGTCTCTGCGAAGCCGCAAGGCGAAGTATAGGGGCTGACGCCTGCCCGGTGCTGGAAGGTTAAGAGGAGTGCTTAGGCGCAAGCCGAAGGTACGAATTGAAGCCCCAGTAAACGGCGGCCGTAACTATAACGGTCCTAAGGTAGCGAAATTCCTTGTCGGGTAAGTTCCGACCCGCACGAAAGGCGCAACGATCTGGGCACTGTCTCAACGAGAGACTCGGTGAAATTATAGTACCTGTGAAGATGCAGGTTACCCGCGACAGGACGGAAAGACCCCGTGGAGCTTTACTGCAGCCTGATATGGAATGTTGGTGCAGCTTGTACAGGATAGGTAGGAGCCGTCGAAGCAGGAGCGCCAGCTTCTGTGGAGGCATCGGTGGGATACTACCCTTGCTGTACTGACATTCTAACCCGCACCCGTGATCCGGGTGGGAGACAGTGTCAGGCAGGCAGTTTGACTGGGGCGGTCGCCTCCTAAAGAGTAACGGAGGCGCCCAAAGGTTCCCTCAGAATGGTTGGAAATCATTCGCAGAGTGTAAAGGCACAAGGGAGCTTGACTGCGAGACCTACAAGTCGAGCAGGGACGAAAGTCGGGCTTAGTGATCCGGTGGTTCCGCATGGAAGGGCCATCGCTCAACGGATAAAAGCTACCCCGGGGATAACAGGCTTATCTCCCCCAAGAGTTCACATCGACGGGGAGGTTTGGCACCTCGATGTCGGCTCATCGCATCCTGGGGCTGTAGTCGGTCCCAAGGGTTGGGCTGTTCGCCCATTAAAGCGGTACGCGAGCTGGGTTCAGAACGTCGTGAGACAGTTCGGTCCCTATCCGTCGCGGGCGCAGGAAATTTGAGAGGAGCTGTCCTTAGTACGAGAGGACCGGGATGGACGCACCGCTGGTGTACCAGTTGTCTCGCCAGAGGCATAGCTGGGTAGCTATGTGCGGAAGGGATAAGTGCTGAAAGCATCTAAGCATGAAGCCCCCCTCAAGATGAGATTTCCCTTGGTTTATACCATAAGACCCCTGAAAGATGATCAGGTTGATAGGTCTGAGGTGGAAGTGTGGCGACACATGGAGCTGACGGATACTAATCGGTCAAGGGCTTAATCAAATGAATGTTTTTCAATTACTACTTCTCTTTTATCTGGTTTTGAGGGAATGAACCTCATTAAAAGGATCTTCTGCTAAGATCGCTCACGTCCTGTGAGCAACGCAGAAGTCAGCACATCCTGTGCAAGTAGTCTGGTGACGATAGCGAAGAGGTCACACCCGTTCCCATCTCGAACACGGCAGTTAAGCTCTTCAGCGCCGATGGTAGTAAGGGGCTTCCCCTTGTGAGAGCAGGACGTTGCCAGGCGATCAAGACATCCAAATGTGGGTGTCTTTTTTATTTAAACCGAAGGTTTATACATTATGAAGTAGCCTGAAAAATTATCCTCTTAAACAAGCGAGGATCAGGAGGACCAAGAAGATCAAGGAAGTGAGGGAGAGAGACTCGGAATGGGCTATGCCCATGAGAATCGATCGAGTGAAACTGACGAAGAGACGTTAAAAAAGTAAAAATTAATATAAATGAGAAGTACAATTATAAAGTTTACAATCCCAGCTCCCATTTATATTTTGAAGAATTGTGAGGGAAGTATTTTCTATATAAGTTGTTGGAAACTTTTCAGGTAACAAATATTGCAATGTAAGCCCAATTAAAGCGCCGTGGCTAACTATGAGAATTCTTTTTCCTTTATGCAAGCTGGCGATTTCTTCTATGAATTCAATTCCTCTACTAGCTACATCTGCAAATCTTTCCATTCCTAGGTCTAACTTACGCCAATCCATTCCCCATTTATTAATCCATTCTTCCTCAGTAGTTCCTTCAATTTCTCCGCAATTTATTTCTCGAATTCGCTTATCTGAAATCTGGATTGGTAAATTTATTTTATTACCTATAATCTTTGCGGTTTCAATCGCTCTCGATAAATCACTTGTAATCATCAAGTCCCAACTTTCTCCAGTTGAAAGCCTGTCTCCAAGTTTTATCGCTTGTTTTATACCCTCTTCATTTAAATGAATATCTGATATGCCTTGTGCCTTCCCAAGATAGTTCCACTCAGTAATACCATGTCTAATTAATCCGATAGTCGTCAATAATCACACCTCTGGGTATATTTGATTCAGGTAAAGATTTAACTGGACAAACCCATTTCAGAATAAAAATAAGTTAAGTTTTGTGACGAGAGGGCTGTTTTGGCTAAATCCATATCATACCCATAATTTCCCATGGCCTGTAAAATAGAAGCGATCCTATCTTGTCTTTTCCTTCTTATATTTGATTCTAATTGTATCTCTAAAGGGACTGTAGGGATTAAGTATTCTCCAATCCGAACGTTTTTAGAAAGATTCCAAATGTATTTACCACCTTCCCATATGCCATCACCTGTTAAAGAGTCAGGGATTCCGGCTGAATTAGAAATATGAACAACCTCTACGTTGCAACTATTAATTTCCCATCTAGCTTTTGTCCATGAAAAACCTGAAGGGAATATTTGCTCAAAGACTGGTTCTTCTATAGAAGATAACCAATCATTACTATTTCGATTTGTACATTTTGTGGAAAGGGAAAACTGATTAAGAAGTTCAGCGAATTGTGATACTCCTTCCTTATGTTTAACGTAAATATCAATATCCCCCGGTTCCATTATGCACCCTTGTAAGACAGAACCTGCTGATCCAACTAATATCCAGTCAATTTTAGTGTCAGATTGAAAATAAATTTCACATACTTTTTCTAAAGTACCTTTCCAATGCACATTCATTTATCTCACGCTACCTTTTTTATCCAACCCAATATTTTAAAACTTATACTTGGTAGTTCTCCATATAAACAAAAAAACCTTTAATATGGTGCAATTATTATTGTATATTTTTGCTTATAAGGGACAAATTACCTATGTGGAGGTGATTAGGGTGGATAACAAAAATAAACGTAATCAAAATCGTAATAACAACGCTAGAAACAACAACAATAACAATATAAACAATGAGTTTAATGAAGAAAATGTAAATGTTGAATTCGCAGCTGAAAATGATGCGCAGGATCTAATCGATAACGATAAAAGAAATCGTAATGACAATTGCTAGTAATAGAAAAAAGGGATGGCTCATGCTATCCCTTTTTTTTTTGATAAGAATAACAAGATTTTGGATGAGTAAAATGTTTATGGGCAAAAATAGCATTTCCTATATTATCGAGTATTAGAAAAATATAAAGAGCCGCCGTTATAGAAGCCACAAGAGGAAATCTTTAGCTTCTTAGTCAGAGGGCAAATATCCCAATCCACTATCCATTAAAGGCCTTGCCGGATTTTAAACTTAGTAGGATCATTCTCCCTGTCCTCCTTGAATAACATCTTTTCATTAGCTAAACTAATTAATAGAATAAACTCTTGCAACGAATCTACAGGAAATAGCGAATGGAAAAATCTTGTTACGCCTACGCTAGAATCCTCTAAGGAGAAGAAAAATGAGAGAAGAAGAAAAAATATTTAAAGGAATCCTTTTTGCACCTGGAGAGCCGGAGTTAAAAAAAATAAAGCTAAGAACCCATAACCTGTGTTCAGAATATAATCGAACATTTGAAGATGAAACTGAAAAAAGACAAGCGATCATTTCAAATATTTTCCATGAGATTGGAGAGAATGGCCGTCTACAAGGCCCTATTTATATCCACTACGGAAAACATACAGAAATTGGCGATCACTTCTTTGCAAACTTTAATTTAACTATTCAAGATGATGCGCGAGTCGATATTGGTGATCATTGTAGTTTCGGCCCAAATGTGACTATTGTTACACCCGTACACCCAATGCTTCCGGATGAACGCCGCGCAATTATGGATAAAGACGGTGTGCGGAAGCATATGTGTTATGCAAAGCCTGTTAAAGTTGGTAATGATTGCTGGTTTGGAGCAAATGTCGTTGTTTGTCCAGGAGTAACAATCGGGGATAATTGCGTGATTGGGGCAGGAAGTGTGGTTGTGAAGGACATTCCAAGCAATAGCTTTGCAGCTGGCAACCCATGCAGAGTAATCCGAGAAATCACTGAACGAGACAGCATGATACATAAACCAGAAATTTTGGATGACAATAGAATTATAGAATAAGAAAATTGCATACAAATTTTATAAAAATTTCAGCAAGGAGAAAGTTGCATAAAAATAGTTGACTTAATCCAATGTTTAATTGTTGTTGCAGAATTGTCTATATATGCTATAGTGAGAATATATATGATATTTCACCACTAGGGGAGCCTTTTTGAGGCTGAGACGCATTTTGCGGACCCTTAGAACCTGATCTGGTTCATACCAGCGTAGGGAAGTGGGTCTGCTTTTATTTATAATTATTTAAGCAAACCGCTTCCAACGCTCGTTTAGGAAGCGGTTTTTTCGTGGTAAATATCGTTAAAGTTCATTAAGAAAGTGAGGAGCTTTTATGCAAGAATACAAATTCCTTAAGAAATTAAGAAGTGAAAATCCGCTTGTTCATTGTATAACGAATATCGTTGTTGCCAATTTCCAAGCGAATGGACTTTTGGCGCTTGGGGCATCGCCTATTATGGCAGATGCTATTGAAGAGGTTGCGGAGATGTCGGCCATTTCAAGTTGTACTGTACTGAATATTGGAACGTTGAGGCGAGATACTGTGACTGCTATGTTATTAGCAGGAAAAAGTGCAAATGAACAGGGTGTTCCCGTAGTACTCGATCCAGTAGGAGCTGGAGCAACGGTCTTTAGAAAGGAAACAGTCAGTAAGATCCTTAAAGAGATCAATATTTCCTTAATAAGATGTAATGCTGGCGAATTGGCTGCTATTGCTGGCATTGAGTGGAGTGCTCGCGGTGTCGATGCTGGAGAAGGACAGGCGGATATTTCTACTATTGCGAAAGAAATGGCTCAAAAGCTAGGTTGTCTCATTGCCGTAACAGGTGAAATAGATATTTTAACTGATGGTACTAGATTGCTAGAAATTTCGGGAGGGCATTCTTTAATGTCTAAGGTGACAGGTTCTGGTTGTTTATTAAGTGCGGTAGCGGGAGCCTTTTTAGCCATTAGTAATAAAAATGATTTTGAGGCAGTTGCAGAGGCATTAAGCTTTTATAAAAAGGCCGGAGAAAGCGCATCAGAAAATGCTAGTGCGCCTGGCCAGTTTGCAGTACATTTTTTAGATGAATTAGCAAACTAAAAACATCAAGAGGAGGTACTTAAATGACAAACGTAGCTATGACGATTGCAGGATCTGACAGTGGAGGAGGGGCAGGAATTCAAGCCGATTTAAAAACTTTTCAAGAATTAGGAGTGTTTGGTACATCAGCATTGACAGCTGTAACTGCGCAAAATACTCTTGGTGTTCATGATGTTTTCCCAATTGATCCTAATGGGGTGAAAGCGCAAATACAAGCGATTATGGATGATTTCCACGTACGAGCAATTAAGACGGGGATGTTATTTTCTGCAAATATTATCTACGAGGTTGCTAGCATATTGAAAGAATATGAATCTCCCGCAATAATTATAGATCCCGTTATGGTCGCAAAAGGTGGAGCATCACTTTTACAAGAGGAATCCATTCAAGCGTTGAATCAACATTTATTACCAATGGCAACAGTCGTCACTCCTAATATACCAGAAGCAGAAATACTTGCAGACATGAAGATAGAAAACGATTGTGACGTGGAAGAAGCAGGAAAACGTCTGTTAAATATGGGAGCGAAAGCAGTCGTGATGAAAGGCGGTCATCTAAAAAATAAAACTTACTCAGAGGATTTATTCTTAGCCGCTGATGGGACAAGATTTACTCTTCGATCGAAGAGAATTCATACTGAAGATACGCATGGGACAGGTTGCACGTTCTCGGCAGCGATAGCAGCCTTTATGGCAAAAGGAAAGTCCGTTCAAAACGCTGTAGTCGAAGCGAAAATATTCATTCACGCAGCCATTGGCAATGGTCTTAATCTAGGAAATGGTCACGGGCCGACTAATCATTGGGCATATAGGCTTCATGGAGAAAAGGCTAGGAAGGATGTGATCATCGTTGAATAAAGAGATTTTAAAGCTATATTTCATAATGGGTAGTATGAATGCAAAATCTCCATTAGATGTATTAGAAGCAGCCTTGCAAGGCGGAATTACTTGCTTTCAATTAAGGGAAAAAGGCGACCATTCTTTACAAGGGAATGAAAAATATTTATTTGCGAAGAAATGTAAAGAGCTTTGTCAACGATATAATGTCCCGTTTATTATTAATGATGATGTGGAACTTGCAATCGCGCTGAATGCAGATGGAATTCATATTGGGCAGGAAGACGAAAAAGCAGAAGTTGTTCGAGAGCTGATCGGTCCAACTAAAATATTGGGTGTATCTGTACATAATCCTGATGAAGCTTTTATCGCTTTCAAAAATGGAGCTGATTATGTCGGAATGGGACCTGTTTACCCGACCTCTTCAAAAAGCGATGCGAAGGCGCCTGCAGGAACGAGTATGATTAAAAGGGTAGCCCAATTATATCCAAGTCTACCAATAGTTGGTATTGGTGGGATCACAGAAAGTAATTTTACGCCTGTTATAAAAGCAGGTGGTCTAGGAGTTGCCGTCATATCAGCAATTGCATCATCTGAGCAACCGGCGGAAATAGCAAAAGGTTTTCTTGAAAAAATAAATAGCTCCTTAAGAAGGGCGAGAGGATAACATGAACACAAGAAAAATGATCATAATGACGATGTTTGTGGCCATTGCCGTTGCAGGTTCTATTTTTGTTTCTTTCCCAGCGGGGATCGCTCGTGCCTATCCAATTCAGCATGCGGTTAATGTGATTGCGGCTGTTACTTTAGGACCTATACCAGCAGTAATTATCGCCTTTTTAACAGGGCTTGTTCGGGTGTTAACAGGAACGGGTTCCCTTTTAGCGTTTCCAGGGGGGATGATAGGAGCTTTGCTCGCGGGAGTTTTATATAAGAAGTATAAAAAGGTATGGACGGCTGGGGTTGGTGAACTAATCGGAACAGGCTTTATCGCTTCGTTATTTGCTGTACCATATGCAAAAATATTAATGGGTACAACAGTATCAGCATTCTTTTTCTTTCCGCCATTTCTTGTATCAAGCGCTAGCGGAATGGCGCTTGGAATCCTTCTTGCAGCTAGATTGAAAAGGGCTGGCGTATTAAATCATATAAATCCATTATCCGACTAAGATCAGGGGGAGCGATTGCTCTCCTTATTTTTTAAAAAAACTTTCATACTTTTCGAATTCATTTCTGTTTTTAGGGTATAGGTATATAGATATAGTATGAAGATTTTCCAACTAGAATGGGGGATTCAATGTTAGAAAATAGTTTTGTGATGGTGACCATCATTTTAGTAATTAATATTGTTTATGTATCATTTTTTACCGTTCGAATGATTTTGACACTGAAAGGCTATCGCTACATGGCGGCTTTTATCAGTATGATAGAGGTCGTTATTTACGTAGTAGGTCTTGGTCTTGTATTAGACAATCTGAATGAAATACAAAATCTAATTGCATATGCGGTTGGCTATGGGCTAGGTGTTTTAGTAGGCACTAAAATTGAAGAGAAAATGGCTCTTGGTTATATTACTGTCAATGTGATTACAAAAGAGTATGATAAAGATCTACCCAAACTTTTACGCGATGCTGGCTATGGAGTAACCAGTTGGGTGGCGCAAGGATTAGAAGGAGATCGGATGGCACTCCAAGTTTTAACACCAAGGAAAATGGAGTTGAAACTTTATCAGACGATTAAGGAACTGGATCCGAAAGCATTCATTATTGTGTATGAAGCTAAAACGATTTTTGGAGGGTTTTGGGTAAAAGCTGTTAAGAAAGGTAGGCTACATCGTGAAAAAGGAGTTTGAAGTCTTGGATAATGAAACAATTGAGGATTGTTTAACAAGAATGCAAAAGGAGGGATACACTCCAGTGAAACGAACAGAAAAACCAATTTTCAAAGAAGAAATACATAATGGACAGACTGATTATATTCCAATTGGCAGGAAAATTATTTTTAAAGGTGAAAAGTTAGTCTAAATACGAACGATTATAACAGCAAATGAAAAAAATGTTCGATTTTTAAATTGACAGAATCTCCTCATATTTGATATGATGAAGCTGTCATTGAAAGAACATTACAATTTTAACTGGATCGTTTCAATGAAAGAAATGACATACCATGAAAAATAAGGTGGTGTGAGTGAAGCTAAATCAAACTAAAGTGTTTTCATTTTAAGTATGTTGGTATAGCGTAACTCCACCCCTTTTCCTTTTTTGCCCTCATATATAATGGGAATAGGGCCCATAAGTTTCTACCTGATTACCGTAAATAATCAGACTATGAGGAAAGTCGTATTTGGGAAGCATTTGGATGCCTTTTCAAATGTTGTTATTAAGCCCAGATAGGTTACTTTCTTTATAAAAGTAATCTATTCGGGTTTTTTTATCCCGCATTAACTGGCTGTAAGACCCCCACTTCAAGAATTCGAGGAGTATCCAAGTATTGTAAGTGGGGGATCAACAGCCAGTAAAAGCCCGATTGGTTCAACTAACAATCAGTGGGGGATAAAAAAAACCCCCACTGATTGAAGTTTCACTTTATTTAAATTTAGACGGGGAGATGAATAATAAATGAAACCCGAAATTGGAATCATTATGGGCAGTACATCCGATTGGGAGACGATGAAACAAGCCTGTGATATTTTAGAAGAATTAAAGATTCCTTATGAGAAAAAGGTTGTATCTGCTCATCGAACACCTGATTATATGTTTGATTATGCAGAATCAGCAAAGGAAAGAGGATTAAAGGTGATTATTGCAGGAGCAGGCGGAGCTGCACATTTACCAGGAATGGTAGCAGCTAAAACGGTATTGCCTGTTATAGGCGTCCCTGTAGAATCAAAGTCTTTGAAAGGAATGGATTCTCTACTATCCATTGTGCAAATGCCTGGGGGAGTTCCAGTTGCTACAGTAGCGATTGGTAAAGCTGGAGCTGTAAATGCAGGACTTCTCGCTGCACAAATATTAGGGACAGAAAACAAAGAAATTCAGGACCGGTTAGAGAATAGAAGAAATGATTTAAAACAAGTCGTACTGGAAAGTAGTGATCAGCTTGTCTAATAGGATGATCGAACCTGGACAGACAATTGGAATTATTGGCGGAGGCCAGCTAGGAAAAATGATGGCATTATCCGCTAAAGAGGCTGGATTTCGAGTCGTGATCCTGGAACCATCTTTAGATTCACCCGCTGGGCAAGTTGCGGATGCGCAAATAATCGCATCGTATGATGATAAAAGTGCTCTTTTATCACTGGCAGAAGAGAGTGACGTTATTACATATGAATTTGAAAACATTGATTATGAAGCTTTAGATTGGTTGGCAAGCAAAACTTATATTCCTCAAGGTGCCGAACTTATTAAGATTACTCAAGATCGTATTTTGGAAAAACAAACATTAGTGGATGCAGGTGTAAAAGTCGCTCCTTATGATGCGATTTATAATCAAGAACAGCTATTGGAAGGATTAAAAACGATTGGGTACCCATCTGTTCTAAAAACATCTCGTGGCGGCTATGATGGGAAAGGCCAAATCGTAATTAGAGGCAATGAGGAACTAGATGAAGCAGCAACGCTTCTCGAAAGTGGTCCGTGTGTATTAGAAAAATGGATTCCTTTTGAAAAGGAAATCTCTGTTGTGATGACAAGAAGTACCACTGGTGAGTTGAGCTATTTTCCAATCGGGGAAAATATTCACGTTAATAATATTTTACATGAAACAATCGTTCCAGCGAGAATTACAGTCGAGATGGAAACAAAAGTCAATCAATTAGCCAAGCAAATCGCCGACCAACTTAATCTAATTGGAACACTAGCTGTTGAGATGTTTTTAACTAGTGATGGTGAAATCTTCGTCAATGAGCTAGCTCCAAGACCGCATAATTCTGGTCATTATACGATTGAAGCTTGTACGATCTCTCAATTTGGTCAACATATAAGAGCGGTTTGCGGATGGCCTCTCCAAGAGGTTAGATTATTGAAACCAGCCATTATGGTCAATATATTAGGTCAACATGTACAAAAAGTTATTAAAGAAATTCCGAAAAATCCCCGCTGGTCGATTCACTTCTATGGAAAAAATGAAGCGAAACATAATCGGAAAATGGGGCATATTACAGTTTTAACTGAAGATTTGGAAATGGACTTGAAAAAATTTGATGCTACAAATATCTGGTTTGAGGAGAAGTAAATTACATTCTGATCAATAGAGAGGGGAAAATTTCATGTATAAAGTGAAAGTCTTCGTAAGCTTAAAGGAAAGTGTAATCGATCCGCAAGGGACGGCCACAAAGTCGGCACTGCAAAAGCTAGATTTCTCTGAAGTTGAACAAGTTCGTGTTGGCAAGTTCATTGAATTAACACTGAACAAAACGGATAAAAATATCGAAGAAGCAGTTCATGAAATGTGTAAAAGTTTGCTAGTAAACGAGGAAGTCGAAGAATATGCTTTTGAAGTCGAGGAGGTTCAAGGGAAGTGAAGATAGCGATCGTAGTATTTCCTGGAACCAGTTGTGAAGCGGATGTTCGTAGTGTAATTGAAAATAATCTGGAAATACCAGCTGAATATGTGGGCCATGATTGTAATAATCTCGATTCTTTTGATGTTATCCTCCTTCCAGGCGGTGCTTCCTATGGTGATGCACTTCGACCTGGGGCGATCGCGGCTAGACAGCCAGTAATGAAGGCGATTCAAGAAGCGGCAGAAGCTGGGAAAACGGTACTAGGTATAGGCAATGGTTTTCAAATCCTTTTGGAATCAGGTCTCTTACCAGGGGTACTGCTGAAAAATAGTAATCTCAAATTTATATGTAAATCTATGAAACTAAAGGTTGTCAACAACGATACTATGTTTACAGCAAATTTTGAAGAAGCCGAAGTTATCTCGATACCAATTGCCCATGGATATGGTCAATATTATTGTGATCGAGATACTCTAAATATGTTACAAAATAACGATCAAATTGCTTTTACATATGTAAGTGAAAATCCTGGTGAAAGTATTGAAAATATTGCCGGAATAATCAATCAAGCAGGAAATGTACTGGGAATGATGCCACACCCAGAGCGTGCAACGGATTTATTATTCGGTAGCACAGATGGTTTAAGGATTTTTCAATCAATCGTTCGAAATAGGAGGGTGTCACATGACTAATGAACCAACTCCCACACAAATAAAAGAAGCTCAAATTTACCGTGAAATGGGCATGACCGATGAAGAATTTACTCTTGCAGAGGAAATGTTGGGAAGAACGCCTAATTATACAGAGACAGGTCTATTTTCTGTCATGTGGTCAGAACATTGCAGTTATAAAAATTCAAAACCGATTTTGAAAAAGTTTCCAACAGAAGGAAAACAAGTACTGCAAGGGCCCGGTGAAGGTGCAGGGATCGTGGATATTGGTGATAACCAAGCAGTCGTTTTCAAAATTGAAAGTCATAATTCCCCCTCTGCGATTGAGCCGTATGAAGGTGCAGCAACAGGAGTCGGCGGTATTATCCGTGATGTTTTTTCAATGGGAGCAAAACCGATTGCTTCCTTAAATTCTTTAAGATTTGGAGAATTGGATTCACCGCGAGTACGTTATTTATTGGAAAAAGCAGTTCAAGGCATTGGAGACTACGGAAATAAATTAGGTGTTCCTACTGTAGGGGGAGAAATTCAATTTGATCCAGCCTACGAATCTAATCCACTTGTAAATGCTATGGTTGTTGGTTTGATCAATCATGAAGATATGCAAAAAGGGCAGGCAAAAGGTGTCGGCAACCCAGTCATGTATGTCGGCTCCAAAACAGGTCGTGATGGAATCCATGGAGCAACATTCTCCTCATCCGAACTTGCTGATGAGGAAGAAAAGCAGGAAAGAGCAGCCGTTCAAGCAGGTGATCCTTTTACGGAAAAATTACTAATGGATGCCTGTCTTGAACTTGTAAAATCGGATGCACTAATTGGTATCCAAGACATGGGAGCTGCTGGTTTAACAAGTTCGGCAGCAGAAATGGCTAGTAAAGCAGGATCAGGAATTGAAATGAATCTTGATTTAATTCCTCAACGTGAAGAGAATATGACCCCATATGAAATGATGCTATCAGAGTCACAAGAGAGGATGCTCCTTGTCATCGAGAAAGGTCATGAACAAGAAGTTGTCGATCTTTTTAAAAAATATGATCTTGAAGCTGTCGTAGTAGGGGTAGTTACAGATGATCAAATGTTCCGTTTGCTTCATAAAGGAAAAGTAGTAGCAGAGGTTCCAGCAGATGCTTTAGCTGAGGATGCACCTGTTTATCATAAGCCATCAAAAGAGCCTAATTATTATCATGAATATAAAAAAATGGCTGTCGACATTCCAAAAGTGTCTGATTATAAAGAGACGTTAGTACAATTATTATCACAGCCTACAATTGCAAGTAAAGAATGGATTTATAGTCAATATGATCAGCATGTCGGCGGCAATACAGTTGTCAGTCCTGGATCAGATGCAGCGGTAGTTCGAATTGAAGGAACAAGAAAGGCTATCGCCATCACGACAGACTGTAATGCTAGATATATTTATCTTGATCCAGAAACTGGTGGGAAAATTGCCGTAGCGGAAGCAGCTCGAAATGTCGTTTGCTCAGGAGCTGAGCCACTTGCCATTACTGATGGTCTCAATTATGGTAGCCCTGAAAAACCAGAAATATTTTGGCAACTAGAAAAATCTGCTGATGGCATTAGTCAAGCTTGTCGTGCATTAAATAGTCCTGTCATTAGTGGGAATGTATCGCTTTTCAATGAAAAGGGTGGCAAAGCTATTTATCCAACACCCATCATTGGCATGGTTGGGCTCGTAAAAGATTTAGCTCATATTACAACGCAAACTTTTAAATCTGTTGATGATCTTATTTACATCATCGGCGAAACGAAGCCTGAATTTGGTGGTAGTGAACTGCAAAAGATGATTCAAGGGGATATTTTCGGAAAGGCACCTGAATTGGATTTGACGAAAGAAGTAACGAGGCAAAAGCAAATATTAAAGGCTATTCGGAATGGGGTCGTAGCTTCTGCTCACGATGTATCTGAAGGTGGGGCAGCTGTTGCAATCGCTGAGTCTCTATTTGGCACTAACTTAGGAGCAACTGTAACGCTTGAGGGTGATCCGACATCAGCATTATTTTCCGAAACACAATCACGATTTATTCTTTCAGTTAAAAAAGAACATCAACAATCATTTGAAGAACTAGTAGAGGATGCTCGATTAATTGGGACTGTTACCGAAGCTCCTTCACTCTTTATTCATAACGATGGGAAAGTCCTCGTTAACACTACTGTCCAAGAGTTAGAAACAGCTTGGAAAGGAGCCATTCCATGTTTGCTGAAATGAGAGGGCTAAACGAGGAATGTGGCGTTTTCGGGGTTTGGGGTCATCATGATGCAGCGCAAATAACCTACTATGGGCTACACAGTTTACAGCATCGGGGACAGGAAGGAGCCGGGATTGTTGTCACAGACGGTCAAAGGCTCAAAGGAATACGTGGTGAAGGTCTTGTTAATGATGTGTTCGATGAGAAGAAGTTGGCGACACTCACTGGGAAAAGCGCCATTGGACATGTGAAATATGGTGGGGCAGATAAGGGCGGGATTGAAAATGTTCAGCCCCTCCTATTCCATTCCCAAAGTGGAAGCTTGGCTCTTGCACAAAACGGCAATTTAATTAATGCGTTAGA
This sequence comes from Bacillus niameyensis, assembly GCF_001375535.1. Taxonomy (GTDB): domain Bacteria; phylum Bacillota; class Bacilli; order Bacillales; family Bacillaceae_C; genus Lederbergia; species Lederbergia niameyensis. The sequence continues at coordinate 1,952,363 of NZ_LN831197.1, read as the reverse complement.
TTTAAAACATCAATTAGAAATGCAAGGGAGTATATTCCAATCGACATCTGATACAGAGGTTCTTGCTCACCTTATTAAGCGGAGTGGGTATCTTGCTCTGAAAGATAAAATGAAAAATGCCCTTTCGATGGTAAAAGGTGCTTATGCATTAGTTTTATTAACAGAAGATGAATTAATCATTGCTCTTGATCCGAATGGGTTACGCCCATTATCAATTGGACGCATTGGAGATACGTACTGTGTTTCATCCGAGACTTGTGCTTTTGATCTAATTGGAGCAGAATTTGTGCGAGATGTTGAACCTGGTGAATTAATCATTATTAATGATGATGGGCTTTATGCAGAGCCGTTTGCATTTTCAACTTCACGAGCGGTTTGCACGATGGAATATGTTTATTTTTCAAGACCTGACAGTGATATTCAAGGAATTAATATTCATACAGCAAGGAAAAACCTTGGGAAAGTGTTAGCTAGCGAAGCCAATATTAGTGGAGATGTTGTAACCGGTGTCCCTGATTCAAGTATTTCCGCCGCAATTGGTTTTGCAGAAAAGGCGGGAATTCCGTATGAAATGGGCTTGATTAAAAACCGTTATGTAGGGAGAACGTTTATTAAGCCATCCCAAGAACTTCGGGAACAAGGTGTGAAAATGAAACTCTCACCTGTTCGAAAAGTCGTTGAAGGCAAGCGAGTCATTATGGTTGATGATTCCATCGTACGAGGAACAACAAGTAAGCGCATCGTGACTATGCTGAAAGAAGCTGGTGCGCTTGAAGTACATGTCTGTATTAGTTCACCGCCGATGAAACATCCATGTTTTTACGGAATTGATGTTTCTACTCATGAGGAATTAATGGCTTCTGCCCATAGTGTCGAAGAAATGCGGGAGATCATTGGAGCTGATTCCCTTACATTTTTAAGTGTAGAAGGGATGCTAGAAGCGATTGGGCGAAAAGGGATTGATAAAAATTGTGGTCAGTGTCTCGCGTGTTTTACCGGAGAATACCCTACAGAAATTTATCCTGATACTCTTTTACCTTATCAAAAAGAGTTAAGTAGATAAGAAACACAGGAAATTCCTAGAATATGATTAGGAGGCTGCAAAAATGACAAATGCCTACCAACAAGCGGGAGTAAATATTGAGGCTGGATATGAAGCCGTAACGAAAATAAAAAAACATGTAAATAGAACCGCACGTCTTGGAGCTATCGGGCAGTTAGGCGGTTTCGGCGGTGTCTTTGATCTTTCCGCCTTACATTTAAAAGAACCAGTATTAGTTTCGGGCACAGATGGAGTCGGGACGAAGCTCAAGCTTGCTTTTATGATGGATCAACATCAAACCATTGGTATTGATTGTGTAGCGATGTGTGTCAATGATATTGTTGTACAGGGAGCGGAACCGCTTTATTTTCTCGATTATATTGGGATTGGCAAAACGATTCCTGAAAAAATCGAACAAATTGTTCAAGGGATATCGGATGGCTGTGTGCAAGCTGGTTGTGCGCTTATCGGTGGAGAAACGGCTGAAATGCCTGGATTATATGATGAAAATGAATATGACTTGGCTGGTTTCGCCGTCGGTGCATGCGAAAAATCTGAACTCATAACTGGTGAGAATATCCAGGAAGGCGATATTCTTATTGGTCTTGCCTCGAACGGCATTCATAGTAATGGCTACTCCCTAGTGAGAAAAATAGTCTTCGAACGTCATAATTTGAACTTAGATGAACAACTTCCTGGGTTAAAGGGTACGTTAGGAGAGGAATTATTAAAACCTACGAGGATTTATGTAAAAGCGATACTGGCAGCCTTACGTGAATTTGAAATAAAAGGAATGTCTCATATAACAGGTGGCGGATTTATTGAAAATATTCCAAGAATGCTGCCCGATGGGTTAGGTGCAGTGATTAGTCCGACATCATGGCCGATATTGCCTATTTTTGAACTGCTAGAAAAATATGGGGAACTAGAGAGAAAAGAAATGTTTAATATTTTTAATATGGGACTCGGATTTGTAGTTGCAGTTAATCCGAAAAATGCTGATCAAGCTATTCAGTTTTTCATTGAACAAGGAGAAAAGGCTTATAAAATCGGAACTGTAACAAAAGGCAATGACATTCAATTTATTCAAGAGGGGAAAGAGAATTGAAGCGGCTAGCTGTTTTTGCATCAGGGACTGGTAGTAACTTTCAAGCGCTTGTTGGCGCGGCTGCATCAAACGATTTACAAGCAGAGATTGCTTTACTTGTATGTGATAATTTAAATGCACCTGTTCTTGAAAAGGCAAAGCAAGTAGGCGTCCCTGTATTTGCCTTCAACCCAAAGGAATTTGATTCGAAAGCTGAATTTGAAGTGTCGATTCTTGAACAACTGCAATTCTATAATATTGATTTGATCGTGCTAGCAGGGTATATGAGATTAGTAGGAACAACTTTATTGGAGGCATATCCAAATAAAATCATTAATATTCACCCATCCTTACTACCATCTTTTCCTGGAAAAGATGCGATTGGCCAAGCGATTAGATCGGGTGTAAAGATAACTGGTGTTACGATCCATTATGTTGATCAGGGAATGGATACAGGTCCAATTATTGCACAAAAGGCAATAGCGATTGAGAAAGATGATACCCTTTCTGATGTTGAGGCGAAGATACATCAAGTAGAACATTCTTTTTATCCTGAAATAATAGGAAAGTTAGTGAATAGGAGGTTTGAAAGTGAAACGAGCGTTAATTAGTGTTTCTGATAAAACTGGAGTTGTTGAGTTTTCAAAGAGTCTTGTTGATTTAGGATTTGAACTTTTGTCAACAGGAGGAACGAAGAAAACATTGGAGGATAATGGGGTACCCGTTATTGGTGTGGAGGAAATAACTGGTTTTCCTGAAATTTTAGATGGTAGGGTGAAAACTCTTCATCCGTTTATTCATGGCGGACTTTTGGCAAGACGAAATATGGAAGACCATATGAAGCAGTTAGATCAGCAGGGAATCAAGCCGATTGATTTAGTTTGTGTCAATCTCTATCCTTTTCAAAATACGATCGAAAAGCCTGATGTTACTTCGGAAGACGCGATTGAAAATATCGATATCGGTGGACCATCAATGTTAAGAGCAGCTGCAAAAAATCATGAAGATCTAACTGTTGTTGTTGATGCAGATGACTATCAAAAAGTTTTAGAAGAAATGCGTGAAAATGGAGATGTATCAAACAGTACGAAACGAAAACTAGCAGCTAAAGTATTCCGTCATACTGCGGCATATGATGCCCTTATCGCAGAGTATATGACTGAATTAGTGGAAGAAGAGCAACCAGAGCGCGTAACTTTTACATATGAATTACAACAAAATTTACGTTATGGGGAAAATCCTCATCAAGGAGCAGCTTTTTACAAGCGACCTTTAGGATCTGAATTTTCCATTGCGAATGCAAACCAACTTCATGGTAAGGAACTTTCCTACAATAACATTCGTGATGCAGATGCAGCTTTACAAATTGTGAAGGAATTTAATGAGCCTGCAGCTGTTGCGGTTAAACATATGAATCCGTGCGGGATTGGCATTGGTCTCACTATTTCTGAGGCTTTCAGTAAAGCATATGAAGCTGATTCAACTTCCATCTTTGGTGGAATTGTTGCCTTAAACCGTGAAGTCGATAGTGAAACAGCACGACAACTGCATGAGATTTTCTTAGAAATCGTAATTGCCCCATCCTTTTCTGAAGAAGCTTTACAAATATTAAAGGCAAAGAAAAATATCCGTCTTTTAACAACTTCATTTACCGGCGTCAATCGAAACGAAAAGGTATTAACATCTGTCGAAGGTGGATTACTTATCCAAGATCAAGACACGTACACATATGAAGAGGCGAGCATCACTGTTCCAACAAAACGACAGCCGACAGAGGAAGAGTTAGCTGCCCTGAAATTAGGATGGAAAGTTGTTAAACATGTTAAATCCAATGCGATCGTTGTTGTCGGCAACGATATGACACTTGGGATTGGAGCAGGACAAATGAATCGTGTCGGTGCTGCAAAAATTGCCTTAGAACAAGCCGGAGAACGTGCTCAAGGTGCGGTAATGGCATCCGATGCTTTCTTCCCAATGAGTGATACGGTGGAAGAAGCAGCAAAAGCTGGCATCACTGCCATCATTCAACCGGGAGGGTCTATCCGTGATGAAGACTCAATCAAAGTGGCTGACGAATACGGAATTGCCATGGTATTTACAGGAGTGAGGCATTTTAAACATTAGGATAGGAGCGGGGAGAATATGAAAGTCTTGATTATCGGTAGCGGTGGGCGAGAACATGCCCTTTGTAAAAAAGTAAAAGCGAGCTCCCTCGTTACGCAAGTTTATTGTGCCCCCGGTAATGGTGGCATTGGGGAAGACGCGATTCTTGTACCTATTCAAGAAACGGATTTTGCAGATCTAATTGAATTTGCCAAAAAGGAAGAAATTGATTTAACAATCGTGGGTCCAGAAGTTCCATTAGTAGCTGGAATTGTCGATGAGTTTGAAGCGGCAGGCTTAAAAGTTTTTGGGCCTCGAAAAAATGCGGCAATTATTGAAGGAAGTAAGACATTTGCTAAAGAATTAATGAAAAAATATCATATACCAACTGCAGAATATGAAACTTTTACCTCCTATGAGTTGGCTAAGTCTTATATAGAAAAAACTGGCACACCAATTGTCATTAAAGCGGATGGCCTTGCTGCAGGAAAGGGCGTAGTCGTCGCCATGACGATGCAAGAAGCCGATACGGCGTTAAAGGATATGCTCTTGGACGCAAAATTTGGCGAATCCTCCGCTAGCGTCGTTATTGAAGAATTCCTTGTTGGTGAGGAATTTTCATTAATGGCTTTTGTTAACGGGGAGAATGTTTATCCAATGGTCATCGCCCAAGATCATAAGCGAGCCTTTGATGGTGATCAAGGTCCGAATACTGGAGGAATGGGTGCTTACACTCCTGTTCCACAAATTCCAGATTCCGAGGTTGATAGGGCTGTAAGAGAAATTCTAATTCCGACAGCGAACGCAATGATCCAAGAAGGCCGTCATTTCAAAGGGATTTTATATGCAGGATTAATTCAAACTGAAAAAGGTCCAAAAGTGATTGAATTTAACGCACGCTTTGGTGATCCGGAAACTCAAGTTGTTCTTGAAAGACTTGAAAGTGATCTTGTTCAGTTAGTTCTTGATTTATTAGATGGCAAGAAACCCGCGGTTCAATGGACAGATGATGCTGTCGTAGGAGTCGTACTTGCGGCAAAAGGATATCCTGGCGCATACCAAAAGGGCGTCGCATTGCCAAATTTAACAGTTCATGATTCTGATGTTTCCGTATTTCATGCTGGTACGGTACGCACGCAAAAAACAGAAGCGTATTTATCTAATGGAGGAAGGTTGCTTTTAACAACGGCGAAAGCAAAAACTATTTCAGATGCGTATGAAAAAGTATACAAGGAAATGCCAATCATAGATGAAAATGAATTTTTCTATCGTAGAGATATTGCAATAAAGGCACTGGGGATAGTGCCACTCAAAAGATAGAAAAATAATGATTGAAACACAGTCTTTTTCGGTGTATTCACAGGGTATATAATGAGCTTTAATAAAAGCAAGTGGAGAAAAATGTTTACCTTTCTCTGCTTGCTTTTTCGTTGTTACACAACATCTGTTTGTTAGTAACTTTTTCTTTACTCGAGACTAGGAAAATGTCTTTTATTACAATCTGATGAATTATTCAAATTAGTTACATAACCTTACTGCGGTAGAAATAATAGTATGTTAGAATAGTAACATAAAGGAAGTTCATTCCTAGGAGGAATAAATATAATGGATCAAAAATTCAGATGGAAAAATAAACAGATTCGTGAACAAGTATCTGTTCTTAATGGTCAAAATTCACCTACGATCCTCTTGAAGAATGCACGCTTTTTGCATTCCGTACTCCGCACTTGGATGGTAGCTAATATATGGATTTTACGTGATAGGATTGTCTATGTAGGAGAAGAATTACCACAAAAAATAGAAAACTGTGAAGTGATTGATTGTACAGGATTAACACTTGTTCCTGGCTATATAGAACCGCATGTTCATCCTTTTCAGCTTTATAACCCATTGGAATTATCAAGGTTTGCCGGGCAAACTGGAACTACGACACTAATTAGTGACAACATTCTTTTCTTTTTACATTTAGATAAAAAGAAAGCGTTTTCCCTAGTTAGTGAATTAAATCAGTTGCCTATTTCGATGTTTTGGTGGGGAAGATATGATTCGCAGACGGAAATGATTGGGGAAGAAACGGTATTTACAAATGGAGAAGTTAAATCATGGTTGGAGCATGATTCCGTTCTTCAGGGAGGCGAGTTAACTGGATGGCCGAAGCTGCTTGCCGGGGATGATCTAATGCTTCATTGGATTCAAGAAACAAAACGTCTCGGCAAAAAGGTGGAAGGCCACTTTCCGGGAGCTTCTGATCAAACTTTGGCAAAAATGAAGTTATTTGGTGCTGACGGTGATCATGAAGCTATTAATGGTGAAGAAGTATACCAACGACTTATGCATGGTTACATGGTTTCTTTGCGCCATTCTTCGATACGCCCTGATTTACCAGTGATCTTAAAAGATTTGCAGAGATTAGGTATTCATCAATATGATTCTATGATGCTTACAACAGATGGCTCCACTCCAGGTTTTTTAAAGGAAGGCATTATAGATCAGTTAATTCGCATTGCAATGGAACATGGAGTTCCTACAATTGATGCTTATCATATGGCTTCTTATAACATTGCTCGATATTTTAATATGTTGCCACACTATGGCATGATTGCAACGGGGAGGGTAGCTAACATAAACTTCCTTTCAAGCGAGAATGAACCAACACCTGTTTCAGTTTTAGCAAAAGGGGTTTGGATTAAAAAGGATGGAAAGGAAGTTAGTACAGCTGCTCATTTTTCATGGGAAGATTATGATCTAGGACCATTAAACTTAGATTGGGATATCCAAGCATCTGATTTACAATTCTCTATGCCATTTGGAATAGAAATGGTCAATGCTGTCATTACTAAGCCGTATAGAGTGTCGATTGATCTTGCAGTGGAACATTTGCGACAAAACCAGAACGAAAGCTTCTTTATGCTCCTTGATCGTAAAGGAAAATGGCGGCTTAACACAATGTTAAAAGGGTTTGCTAATTCTGTAAGTGGATTTGCCTCATCGTTCTCATGTACTGGGGATATTATTTTAATTGGGAAAGTAAAAAAAGATATGATCCTTGCCTTTAAACGTATGAAAGAAATCGGTGGCGGAATAGTCCTTGTGGAAAACGGAAAAATCATCCATGAAATTAGGCTACCACTTGCTGGTCTAATGTCTGATCAAAAACTCGAAGTATTAATGAATGAAGAAGGACAACTAAAGGAACTTCTCATCGACAGAGGCTATCCATTTAGCGATCCTGTTTATTCTTTACTTTTTTTCTCAGCTACACATTTGCCTTATATTCGAATCACGCCAAAAGGAATGTATGATGTTATGAACAAAACAGTACTCTTTCCAACATTAATGCGTTAAAATAGTAAATAACACTCTACATCCACTTAGGGGTTGGAAACAGAAATGATTTGGAAAAGGTTATCTATTTTACTAACATTCAGTTGCTTTTTAGTTTTAGTTGCTTGTAGTAACCAAGAGCAGGAAAAAAAGGAATCTCAAGAAAATCTTACTCCACCAAAAGAAGTTAAGGAGGAAGAAAGAGAACCTGCATTTGCTTATCCTTTAACGGGAGAGGGATCTGAAGAGGCCCGCACTCATCGCGCGATTGCAGTTACGATTAATAATCACGTTTTAGCACGTCCGCAAAGCGGGCTTACTAAGGCGGACATAGTTTACGAACTACTTGCAGAAGGATCTATAACAAGATTTTTAGCGATTTATCAAAGTGAGTTTCCAGACAGGTTTGGCCCGGTCAGAAGTGCGCGTGACTATTTTATTGACGTAGCAAAAAGTTACGATGGTTTGTACATTGCACACGGATATAGCCCGAGTGCAAAGGAAAGACTGGATTCGGGTGAGATCGATAATCTAAATGGTATGAAATATGATGGGAGTTTATTTAATCGCTCTACAGATCGAAAAGCGCCGCACAACTCATATATTTCTTATGAAAATGTTTTAAAAGGAGCAAATAAGGAACAGTACAGTATGCAAGGTGCTCCAGCATCACTGGAATTTCTCACAAAAAGCGATGTCGAAGAACTTCGAGGAGAAAAAATCAATCAAATTAAAGTTGCCTATAGTAAAGGCAGCGAGTTTACTGCCGAGTATCAATTCGATAAAGAAACGGAGAAATATTCGCGTTACTCTAATGGGGAGCAAACTGCAGATTTGGATACGGGAGAACCGGTACTCTTGGATAATGTATTAATTATTGAGACAGTCCATAAAGTATTGGACTCCAATGGGAGACGTTCCATCGATTTGACATCTGGTGGAAAAGCATTATTATTTCAAAAGGGAATTATGCGAGAAGTAGATTGGAAAAGTCAAGATGGTCAGATTTTGCCATTTGAAGATGGAGTCCCCGCTAAACTTACAGTTGGAAAAACGTGGATAAACGTTGTCCCTAATATGGATATTGTTACTAGTGTAGAATAGTGTCAACGAATGAATAAAGGAGAAACCGCCTCATGCAAATTGAAAAGTTAAGAGGAAAAGAATTAGACCAGCTTTTTGAAGCTATCCTTTCATTAAAAGATCTTGAAGAATGTTATCGTTTTTTTGATGATTTATGCACAATTAATGAAATTCAATCTTTGTCCCAGCGTTTAGAAGTAGCAAGAATGTTAAAGGATGGTAACACCTATCACAAAATTGAAACCGAGACAGGTGCCAGTACAGCAACGATTTCGAGAGTGAAACGCTGCTTGAACTTTGGTAATGATACGTATGAAATGGTGTTGGAACGGATTCAATCGGAAAAATAGTCTTAGTATATGGAAGTCTGGTACTCCTTTTTTCTAGGAACCAGACTCTTTTTTCTTTGCCGAGAAAATTGTAAAATTGGATGATGGAGAAGTTAAGAACAATCAAATGCTTTCATAAAGCTAATGATGCATTGCGGCTTAGCAAATTTTGAGGCTTCTTAAACAAAAAGTTAAACACGGTTTTGCTAGAAGCGCACGAAGTTTACACGTCGAAGAGCATTGCGGCTTAGCACTTATTAATTATCTTCTGTGTAGATAAGGCAAATGTTATAATGGTAGTTGGTCAGCAGAATGGAGGACTTTAAAAGAATGTACGATATAAAAAAATGGCGGCATGCCTTTAAGTTAGATCCAAATAAAGACATTTCGGATGAAATGCTTGAGAGGGTATGTGAATCTGGTACTGATGCCATCATCGTAGGTGGTTCAGATGGTGTTACGTTGGACAATGTATTGCACCTTCTTGCAAGAGTAAGAAGATATACTGTACCATGCGTCCTGGAAGTCAGTAATCTAGAATCGATTACACCGGGGTTCGATTTATATTTCATTCCATCCGTACTGAATACTCAAGATATTCGTTGGTTTTCTGGGCTTCACCATCAGGCAATGAGAGAATACGGTGAGCTAATCGATTGGGATGAACTCCTTGTGGAAGGCTATTGCATTTTAAATAATGATTGTAAAGTTGCCCAATTGACCGATGCTAATACAAACTTAGATGAAGACAGCGTGGTAGCCTATGCGATGATGGCAGAAAAAATGTTCCATATGCCCATTTTTTATATGGAATATAGTGGCGCCTATGGAGATCCTAAACTTGTGCAAAAGGTTAAGGAGCAATTATCTAAGACAACCCTCTTTTATGGGGGAGGTATAAAAACTGCTGAACAAGCGGAGGAAATGGCGCAGTTTGCTGATGTTATTATAGTTGGTAATATAATTTATGAAAATATAAATGAAGCATTGAAAACAGTCCAGACTATTGAATGACAATTACTATAAAATAAGTTATAATAGAACAAACGTTCCTTGTAGGTGGTGAAAGGTATGCAATTTTTAACAAATCGCCTTCTTGAGGGGTTAAATCCCGAGCAAAAGAAGGCAGTCCAAACGACAGATGGACCTCTATTAATTATGGCCGGTGCAGGAAGTGGTAAAACGAGGGTGTTAACGCATCGCGTAGCCTACTTAATGGTTGAAAAGGGTATAAATCCATATAATATTCTTGCGATTACCTTTACAAATAAAGCGGCACGCGAAATGAAAGAAAGAATTGGGAAAATCATGGGTGGAACGTCTGAAGATGTATGGATTTCCACCTTTCACTCGATGTGTGTACGTATATTAAGACGTGATATTGATCGACTAGGGTATAGCCGTAACTTTACTATACTAGATTCTACTGACCAATTATCCGTTATTAAAAGTATTTTAAAAGACCTTAACATTGATGCGAAAAAGTTTGATCCGCGCGCTCTTCTAGGTTCCATTAGCGGAGCGAAAAACGAATTAGTGACACCTTTAGAATATGATCAGCAAGCTGCGGGCTTTTACGCACAGACAGTTAGCAAGGTGTATAAAGAGTATCAACGAAGGCTTCGCCGAAATAACGCACTCGATTTTGATGACCTTATTATGGTAACCATTCAACTTTTTCAAAGCACCCCAGAAGTACTAGAATATTACCAACGAAAATTTCAATACATTCACGTGGATGAATATCAGGATACGAATCGTGCCCAATACATGTTAGTTAAAATGCTTGCGGCAAGACTTCGAAATATTTGTGTTGTAGGAGACTCCGATCAGTCGATCTATCGCTGGCGCGGAGCTGATATTGCAAATATCCTCTCTTTCGAAAAAGATTATCCCAATGCAAAAGTGATTATGCTAGAACAGAATTATCGCTCGACAAAGCGGATTCTAGAAGCTGCTAACGAAGTGATTAAAAACAATTTTAATCGTAAGTCGAAAAATCTATGGACAGAGAATGTAGACGGACAAAAACTTGTTTATTATCGTGCAGACGGTGAGCAAGCAGAAGCACAATTTGTAGCTGGGAAAATTAACGAACTAAGAAAATCTGGAAATAAGCGACTTTCCGATTTTGCGATACTTTATCGCACAAATGCTCAATCTCGTGTAATGGAAGAGGTTTTACTAAAATCAAATATTGAGTACACTATTGTTGGCGGGACGAAATTCTATGACCGTAAAGAAATTAAGGATCTACTAGCCTACTTGCGATTAATCGCCAATCCCGATGATGATATTAGTCTCCAAAGGATCATCAATGTACCAAAAAGAGGAATTGGTGCGACATCAATAGATAGAATTGGTGCCTATGCAAGAGAACGAGATTTTTCAATGTTCCAGGCGTTAGCTGAAATTGATTTTATCGGTCTAGCAGGCAAGGCTACGAATGCAGCAGCAGAATTTTACGAACTCATTAGAAATTATACGCAAATGCAAGAATACTTATCTGTAACTGAATTGGTAGAGGAAGTTCTAGAAAAGTCAGGTTATCGAGACATGCTTAAAGCTGAAAAAACGTTGGAAGCAGAGAGCAGGCTTGAAAATATTGATGAATTTTTATCTGTAACAAAAAGCTTTGAAGAGGGAAGTGACGATAAAAGCCTGATCGCTTTTCTTACAGATTTAGCGCTTGTTGCGGATATCGATCGCCTCGATGAAGATGACACAGCGGGTGAAGCTGTTACACTAATGACTCTCCATTCTGCAAAAGGTCTAGAATTTCCAGTCGTGTTTCTAATTGGGATGGAGGAAGGTGTATTTCCTCATAGTCGATCCTTAATGGAAGAAGAGGAAATGGAGGAAGAGCGAAGATTAGCCTACGTAGGGATAACTCGCGCTGAACAAGAACTATACTTAACCAATGCTCAGATGAGAACTTTGTATGGTCGAACAAATATGAATCCTGTATCGAGATTTATTGCTGAAATACCGGAAGAATTAGTAGAATATGCTCATGAAAAGACGATCAAGCCGTCATTTACAAGTAGAGCAAGCCTTGGAAACGAAAGAAGAAAACCAACAATTAGGCCTGCAGCTGTATCTAATTCTAGTAGTTCCGATTGGAGAGTAGGCGATAAGGCAGAACATAAAAAATGGGGAGTTGGAACAGTTGTAAGTGTTAAAGGGGATGAAGGAAATGTTGAACTTGATATTGCATTCCCTAGTCCAACTGGAATTAAACGACTTCTTGCTGAATTTGCTCCAATTCAAAAAGTATAGTTTTGTTCCCTGAATACATCTCACTTTTCCTAGGAAGGGCTGAAATTGATGAATCGTGATACAGCTGAAAAACAAATAAATAAACTTCATAATCTACTAAACCAATATAATTACGAGTATCATGTTTTAGACAATCCCTCTGTTCCGGATTCTGAATATGACAAACTCATGCAGGAATTAGTTCAACTAGAGAGTGAATATCCTGAGCTCATTACTCCATCTTCTCCTACTCAACGAGTCGGTGGTCAAGCATTATCAGATTTTGAAAAGGTACGCCATCAAACACAAATGTTGAGTCTGGCAAACGCATTTTCTGAATCGGATTTACGGGATTTCGATAGAAGGGTTCGCCAAGCAATCGATGACTCATATAGCTATGTATGCGAGTTGAAAATAGATGGACTGGCCGTGTCCCTTCGTTATGAAGAAGGACTATTTGTTCAAGGTTCGACAAGAGGTGATGGGACGATTGGTGAAGATATTACGTCCAATTTGCGTACGATCCGATCCCTCCCATTAAAATTGAAAGAACCATATTCGATCGAGGTTCGCGGAGAAGCTTTTATGCCTAAAAAGTCGTTTATAAAGCTTAACAAAGAAAAAGAAGCAAAAGGAGAGATGCTGTTCGCAAACCCAAGGAACGCGGCAGCAGGTTCTCTCAGACAACTAGATCCCAAAATCGCAGCTTCACGAAATCTCGATATTTTTCTATACGGAATTGGGGATTTTGGAACGATGGGGGTATCAACCCATAGCTCCGGGCTCGATTTGTTAGAAAGAGTTGGGCTAAAAGTAAACAAAGAACGCAAAAGATGCAATTCCATTGAAGAAGTTCTTCAATATATTGAAAGATGGACGAAAGATCGACCAAATCTCGATTATGAGATTGACGGGATTGTTATCAAAGTGGATTCTTTAGATCAACAAATCGACTTAGGAACTACAGCAAAATCCCCTCGCTGGGCGATTGCTTATAAATTTCCTGCGGAAGAAGTTGTAACGAAGCTAACTGATATCGAATTAAGTGTTGGCAGAACGGGTGTCATTACACCTACTGCTATTTTAGAGCCTGTTCGAGTAGCGGGGACAACTGTCCAGCGGGCATCGCTTCATAATGAAGATTTGATCCGTGAAAAAGATATTATGCTTGGCGATTGGGTTATCGTTAAAAAGGCAGGGGATATCATACCAGAAGTTGTTCATGTTTTAGAAGAACGAAGAAATGGTGAGGAGATACCATTTCATATGCCTACCCATTGTCCAGAATGTAGCAGTGAATTGGTACGCTTAGATGGTGAAGTTGCACTTCGCTGTCTTAACCCTAAATGCCCTGCCCAGAGAAGAGAAGGACTTATTCACTTTGCCTCCCGAAATGCTATGAATATTGAAGGACTTGGCGAAAAAGTCATTAGTCAGCTGTTTGCACTTGAACTTGTCAAGGATCCTGCTGATATTTATTCATTAACGGAAGACCAACTACTAAGCATGGAAAGAATGGGTGAAAAATCAGCTGCTAACCTTCTAAAGGCGATTGAAGTATCTAAATCTAATTCTTTAGAAAAGCTGCTCTTTGGACTTGGAATTCGCCATGTCGGAGCAAAAGCTGCCGCTACACTTGCTGAACACTTTGAAACGATGGACAAGCTAGCTGTTGCAAAAACAGAGGATCTACTTCTAATTGATGAAGTAGGAGAGAAGATGGCAGACGCAATTTCTACTTATTTCGAAAATGAAGAAGTTGAACAACTTCTAGTAAAACTGAAAAATGCTGGAGTTAATATGGAGTATCTTGGCCCTAAGCGAAGCGAAACAGTCAATATTGATTCTATTTTTAATGGGAAAACAGTTGTTTTAACGGGGAAATTAGAAAAAATGTCCAGAAATGATGCGAAAGCAAAAATTGAATCAATGGGTGGAAAAGTGACTGGAAGTGTTAGTAAAAAAACGGATTTAGTAATTGCGGGTGAAGAGGCTGGGTCTAAATTAACCAAGGCAGAAGAACTGGGAATAGAAGTCTGGGACGAAGAAAAACTTTTGGAGGAACTTGAAAAATAAGGATTAGGTGGAAAACCAATGAAAAAATGGTTTATGTGTGTTTTAACAGTTGTGCTTTTGAGCGGTTGTATCCCGTCATTTGAAAAAGATAATCAAATTGTTCAGGAAAGCGATGAAAATAAAGAAACATCGATCATCCCAAATTACCAAATTTCTGACTCTCTATACCGTACAATTATTCCATTCAAGCCTAGTAAGACAAGGGGAATGGTTGTTTCCAATTTATACTCATCCTACGATATAAGAGAATTCGAAACGGGACTAATGAGAGTAGCTAAAGAAGACTTCTCTACAGACAAATACTTGTTTCAAGAAGGACAAATATTGGATCAAGAAACTGTAAGAAGTTGGCTAAATCGGAAATATACAAAAGCGCAGATGAAAGAACTTAAATTAGAAGAGGAAGAAAACGTTGGCTTAAACCCAGTTAATGATGAAAAAGGGTCTGTAGAAGAGCAGAATCAAAAAAGTCCAATTTATCTAGCTCATATTTTAGAACACGATTATATAGTGAGTAACGATAATAAGGGAAAACTAGGTGGGATTGTTATTGGACTTGCCTTAAACTCAGTTCATTACTATCAAAAGGAGAAATATGGAGCCACCTTTGAACAACCAATTCTCCATGATAAATTAGCTGAAGAAGGGAAAAAGATGGGAGCAGAAATATTAAAGCGACTGCGTTCTATGGAAGGGGTCGGTGATATTCCGATTACCATCGCACTATTTGAGCAAAGTAGCCGAAATGCAGTCATCCCAGGAACTTTTTTTGCTTACGCCCACGCTGATAAAGGCAGTTCGTCTCTCGGAGATTGGAAATCGATCGATGAGAAGTTTTATCTTTTTCCATCATCTAATGCAGAGGAAGATAAGCGAGATGACGTTGCTCGTTTTATGAGATTTAAAGATGACATTGAGAAGTATTTTCCTAATTTTAACGGAGTTATTGGCAGAGCTTTTTACAAAGATGAACAATTTGTCAATTTGAAAATTGAAATCCCTATTCAGCTATATGGAGAAGCGGAAGTCATCGGTTTTACACAGTTGGCCACTTCCTTAGTAATGGATCACTTTTCTAAATTCACTGTAGAAGTAAATATTACATCGATTAATGGAGCGGAAGCATTAATTGTCAAAAAAGCTGGTGACGAAGAACCATATGTTCATATATATTAAATAGGACAGAGGCAGGTGTTGAGTTAAAAGTGAGCTTCCCCGTATTCCTGGAGAGCATTTGCGCACGCTTTTGCTCTTGCTTGCTCTCTTGCTTTTTTGATATGATCAATATTATTGCTAGTGTACGAACAATACGGAGGTGTAAGACATGTCAAGGATTTCTAAAGAACAAGTGACACATGTTGCTCATTTGGCTCGACTCGAAATGAGTGAGGACGAAGTAGAAATGTTTACTGAACAACTTGCCGAAATTATTGAAATGGCAGAAAAATTAAATGAATTGAATACGGAAAATATTGAGCCAACATCCCATGTTTTTACTCAAAAAAATGTGTTGCGCGAAGATAAGCCAGAAAAAGGCTTGCCGCTTGAAGATGTAATGAGAAATGTTCCACATCACGAGAATGGCCAAATTAAAGTGCCATCTATTTTAGAATAAGGAGGGAGGCTGGAATATGTCATTATTTGATCATTCAATTAAAGATTTACATGAACTTTTACATAAAAAGGAAGTTTCCGTTTCTGACCTTGTCGATCAATCATTTAAACGGATTGAAGAAGTAGATGGTAAGGTCCAAGCTTTTTTAACAGTAGACGAGGAAAATGCTCGGAATAAAGCAAAAGAGCTTGATGGCCGTGTAGATGAACAGCTACTCTTTGGAATTCCTGCTGGTATTAAAGATAATATTATTACAAAAGATCTTCGCACAACTTGTGCAAGTAAAATGCTAGAAAATTTTAATCCGATTTATGATGCTACCGTAATGGAAAAGCTAAATCAAGCCAATGTTATTTCAGTTGGAAAGCTAAATCTTGATGAATTTGCGATGGGATCGACAACTGAAAATTCAGCTTTCCAAATTACAAAAAATCCATGGAGCCTAGACCGAGTTCCAGGCGGATCTTCAGGTGGATCTGCAGCAGCCGTAGCTTCTGGCCAAGTTCCATTTGCTCTTGGAACAGATACAGGCGGTTCCATCCGTCAACCTGCCTCTTTTTGTGGAGTGGTAGGAATGAAACCTACATATGGACGTGTATCACGCTATGGACTAGTAGCGTTTGCTTCATCACTAGATCAAGCGGGACCGATTACGAGAACAGTAGAAGATAATGCTCATGTATTACAAGTAATTTCAGGACTAGATTCTCATGATTCTACTACTGTCAATAAGGAAGTACCAAATTATACTGAAAGCCTAACTGGCGATGTAAAGGGCTTGAAAATTGCCGTTCCTAAAGAATATCTTGGCGAGGGAATTGGTGAAGAGGCACGTGAAGCTGTACTTTCAGCATTAAAGGTATTGGAAGGATTAGGAGCAACATGGGAAGAAGTTTCTCTTCCACATTCTGGTTACGGGGTTGCTTCGTACTTCTTGCTTGCATCATCTGAAGCGTCAGCAAACTTAGCGCGCTTTGATGGGGTCCGCTACGGATACCGAACTCCAGATCCTAAGAATTTAATGGAATTGTATAAAAAGAGTCGTTCTGAAGGATTTGGCAATGAAGTGAAGCGCCGGATCATGCTTGGAACTTTTGCACTTAGCTCTGGTTTTTATGATGCTTATTATAAAAAAGCGCAACAAGCTAGAACTTTAATCAAGCAGGATTTCGACAATATTTTTGAAAAATACGATGTAGTGATTGGACCAACAACTCCAACGCCAGCTTATAAAATTGGTGAAATGGTTGACGATCTAGTCACAATGTATGCTCGAGACTTGCTCACAATACCTGTGAATCTAGCAGGACTACCTGGAATCTCTGTTCCATGCGGATTT
The DNA here is from genome assembly GCF_001375535.1 of Bacillus niameyensis. GTDB lineage: Bacteria > Bacillota > Bacilli > Bacillales > Bacillaceae_C > Lederbergia > Lederbergia niameyensis. The sequence continues at coordinate 1,935,107 of NZ_LN831197.1, read as the reverse complement.
ACAGAAGGACTTCCATTGGGACTGCAAATTATTGGAAAACATTTTGATGAACAAACCGTTTATCGTGTTGCTCATGCATTTGAACAAGCAACCGACTATCATAAGCAAAAACCACAATTGTAAGGGGGGAAAAACATGAACTTTGAAACAGTAATTGGGCTTGAAGTCCACGTAGAATTAAAAACTGATTCGAAAATCTTTTCACCAGCTCCGAATCAATTCGGATCTGAGCCGAATACAAATACATCTGTTATTGATTTAGGTTATCCAGGAGTCCTACCTGTACTAAATAAACGTGCAGTAGAATTTGGTATGAAAGCAGCGATGGCTTTGAACTGCCAAATCGCGACTGAAACAAAATTTGATCGTAAAAACTATTTTTATCCAGATAATCCGAAGGCTTACCAAATTTCACAATTTGACAAGCCGCTTGGTGAACATGGCTGGATAGAAATTGAAGTTGACGGAGTGAAAAAGAAAATCGGGATTACTCGGATACATCTTGAAGAAGATGCTGGTAAATTGACGCATGCTGAAGACGGCTCGCTAGTTGACTTAAACCGTGCGGGAACGCCTTTAATTGAGATTGTTTCCGAGCCAGATATACGTACACCTGAAGAAGCCTATGCCTATTTGGAAAAATTACGCTCCATTATTCAATTTACAGGTGTTTCGGATGTCCGTATGGAAGAAGGTTCATTGCGTTGTGATGCGAATATTTCTTTACGACCATATGGGCAAGAAAAGTTCGGAACGAAAGCAGAGTTGAAAAACCTTAACTCTTTCAACTTCGTTCGAAGAGGTCTAGCTTTTGAACAAAAACGTCAGGAAAAAGTTTTGTTATCGGGTGGCGAAATTCTGCAAGAAACCCGTCGTTACGATGAAGCGACAGGTGAGACAATTCTTATGCGTATCAAAGAAGGCGCAGACGATTATCGTTACTTCCCTGAACCTGATCTTGTCCAATTATATATTGATGATGAATGGAAAGAACGAGTTCGTAGTGAGATCCCTGAATTACCAGATGCACGTAAACAGCGCTATATTGAAGAACTTGGCTTACCAGCCTACGATGCAATGGTTTTAACATTAACTAAAGAAATGTCCGATTTCTTTGAAGAGACGTTAAAAACTGGTGCAGATGCGAAACAAGCCTCTAACTGGTTAATGGGCGAAGTGTCAGCATATTTGAACTCGGAACAAAAAGAACTGCATGACACTGCTCTTACTCCAGAAGGTTTAGCAGGCATGATCAAACTTATTGAAGATGGAACAATTTCATCTAAGATCGCAAAAAAGGTCTTCCGTGAACTGATTGAAAATGGCGGGGACGCTGAAACGATCGTTAAAGAAAAGGGTCTTGTCCAAATTTCTGATGAAGGTGCCCTTCTGCAAATTATTTCTGGAATCCTTGATGAAAATCAGCAGTCTATTGAGGATTTTAAAAATGGAAAAGGCCGTGCACTTGGATTCCTAGTCGGACAAGTCATGAAAGCTACAAAAGGCCAAGCCAATCCGCCAATGGTCAATAAGTTGCTTAAAGAAGAAATGGAAAAACGTTAAGAATAGAGTGCAAGTTATCCACCTTTGGATAGCTTGCATTTTTTTTGGAGGGTGGAAAATACTCTCGTATAGCGAGAAATACTCTCGTATGTCGGAAAATACTCTCGCATGGCGAGGGATACTCTCGTATAGCGAGGGATACTCTCGTATAGCGAGGGATACTCTCGTATAGCGAGGGATACTCTCGTATAGCGAGGGATACTCTCGCATAGCGAGAAATACTCTCGTATAGCGAGGGATACTCTCGCATAGCGAGGAATACTCTCGCATAGCGAGGGATACTCTCGTATAGCGAGGGATACTCTCGTATAGCGAGGGATACTCTCGTATAGCGAGGGATACTCTCGCATAGCGAGAATTACTCTCGTATGGGAAAGAATCTCACACTATAGAAAATCACGCGTATAAAGCACAGTCTTTTTCAGTGGATTGTCCCCCAACCAATCGATATAATAACTATATATTTATTCACCGAAAGGAGCAGTATTATGAATCTAGAACAGTGGTTTCAAAAAGGAATACCAGCTCAAGAATATATTCGTTCCATGCAGAATCATCAAGAAAGTACAATGAAAATTTTAGAACAGTTTCAAGTTCCTTCTAAAGATGAGGCTTTTTTCTCGGTATTAAGGCAAGAAAATTTGCGTGTTATTGTCATCACGGAAGATTGGTGTGGAGATGCGATGCTGAATGTCCCAATCTTACTAAAGCTTGCTGAAGAGGCAGGAATAGAAGTAAGGATGATTCTTCGCGATCAAAACTTAGAATTAATCGACCAATATTTAACGAATGGAAAATCACGTGCTATTCCAATCTTTGTTTTTATTGATCAAGAAGGACAGGAACGTGCAGTTTGGGGACCAAGAGCAGAGTCCATTCAAACTTACGTTGATGGAATGCGTGCTCAACTCCCACCAAAAGAAGACGAGCAGTTTGAAGAACAGCAAAAAGAAATGTATGCGAAAATGATGGAGAAGTATACAGCCGACAATTCTTTTTGGGCTGATGTTTATGAAAGTATTAAGACAAGACTACAAAAATAGTTATTAAAAATGAGGTGTTGGATGATGGAACAAGTAATAGATCAATATTTGCAATATTTGCGCTTACATAGAGAGACGCCGACTATTAATTATTTGCAACGCCTCATTCAGCACCATTTAACTTTAGTTCCTTATGAATCATTTAGTAAATTTCATTATTTTTCATTGGCACCCGATTTTATCCCGCCACTCCCGTTATTTGTACATAATTTAACAGAAAAAGGTTGGGGTGGCACTTGTTTTACTCTTAACATTAATTTTGCTCGCCTTCTTACAGAACTAGGATTTACTTGTTCTTTTGTCAGAGTGGAACCGGGCCATCTTGCTATAATGGTAGAAATCCGGGATAAAAAGCTGTATGTAGATGTTGGCTACGGCTCACCTATTATGAAACCAGTAGATTTAGAGGCGAAGCCCATCCACAAGATGCATGGTTTTGGAGAAGAAATCATAATTTCTAAACAATGCTCGAATTTATATGAAATCGATCGTCGTTCCAATGGAAAAACTTTTGTAAACAAACAAATCAATTGGACGGCACTTTCAGAAACAGATATTTCAGAAGATATCCGGATGTCCTATCTTGACGATGATGAAAATATTACAATGAGAAGAATTACTGCTGTTCGTTTTAATGGTCACCAGTGTTTTTATCTCCGTAATCAAACGATGAAAGTAATGACATTTCGTAATATTAGTGAAGTTAGGATGGATAACTGGGACAGGTGGTTAAAATTAGTTCGAGATGTCTATCAGATTGAAGAAGAATCCATTAGGGAATCGATCGATTTTCTCAAAGAAAGGGATATTACATTATTTTAGATTCATAGATTGTCAAAATGAATATAAAAGGTGATGAAAAGAATGAGTGCTTCTGATCAATTACGTGTTATGACTTATAATTTAAGAAACAACAGTGATGTTCCACCCAATTCTTGGGATGAGCGTAAAGGATTGATTCAAGAGTTAATTCAGCGAGAAAACCCTGACATTATTGGTACTCAAGAAGGACTTTATCCGCAGGTAAAGGATATGGAGGATCTACTTCCAAACTATGGTTGGATTGGGCTTGGCAGAGATGGCGGAAGCAATGGTGAATTTATGACGATTTATTATAAAAAGAGCCGTTTCGACGTGTTAGAATATAATCATTTTTGGCTTTCAGAAAAACCTGAAACGATGGGCTCTATTTCTTGGGATAGTGGATGTACACGAATGGCAACATGGGCTCGATTGTTTGATAAAGTAACGAAAAAAAGTTTTTATCATTTAAATACTCATTTAGACCATGTATCTGAGGAAGCTCGAATTAAAGGTGCAGAAGTGATTATCCAAAAAGTGGAGAACTTCAATTCAAAGCTCCCGATTATCGTTACTGGCGATTTTAACACAGTGGCTGGATTAGAGACCCATCAAACTTTTATAAATCAAGGTGAGTTTGTTGATACTTGGGAGGATGCAACCGAAAGGATAAACGAAGAGTTAGGAACTTTTAATGGTTTTCAAAACCCTTCTGGTGGAGAGGGCCGAATTGATTGGATTCTCTACCGAGGGAATGTCAACACAGAGTCTGTTAAAATTGTCAATGATCTACCTGATGGAAGATTTCCAAGTGATCATTTTCCAGTGATTGCTGATTTGACTAATCACGGTTGACCGATTGAAATATTTCATTGAGTTTGATGATAGCTACTGCTAAAAATCCTCATTCATAGCCATAAGTACAAATGGTGATCAAATTGTGGTCATTATAAACAAAGGACTGTCCAATTTAGGACAGTCTTTTCATTCTATACTCAGAAATTGTTTTCGATAGGTTCTAAACAGAACAAGGATTACAATAGATACAATGAAGGAAGTAATGATTCCAATAATGATAAAGAGAAAAAAATCGGTTCCAGGCAGATTCATAGAAAATGGTGTTAAGCTAAGAACCAATAAATCGATAATAATACATGCAGTTAAAATTTTTTTTGTTTTTTTAGCCAGTTCGTTAAAATGATATTTACTCGCTAATTCAATCAACCCTTGAAATAAAAAATAGATAAAGATAAGTGCAAGCAATTGGATAGCTGTTGATCCTAGTAATAAGGTAAACACATCACTAGATGGTTCAAATCCTTCTGACAAACTGATTTCCCTCATAAACATAGCCGGAATAGAGACGATCGCGAGGATGATAGCGACTTTTTTTGCTTTCGAAAATGTATGAGAGAACGAAACTAAATCATTCATGGCAGATGCGACAATAAAGTAACCAATAAAATCTGGCAACAGGTCAAAATGATTAATTTTAAAGCTAAGGAAAACAAGTAACATTCCCCAGAAAACTTTTGTCATCGCTTTTGCTATTCCGTTCACTAGCGTGCCTCCTTTACAATTTCTATAATGTCTTTTTCGTTAAAATACGGAGAATGGTTAATGGGAACTGTAAGTCTGAATGGTTTATCATCCTCGTCTTTCCCCTTTATCATTAAATAAAATTTATATATATGGAGACGATTCGGATCTGTTTGATTAAAATTAAGGTGATAATTAATTGTTAAGGGCTCACCACTATTTCGTGTAAATGGTGTAAACTGATCGATTTTTTCCTTAAGTTTACCAGATTCATATTTTACTTCATTTATCTCCAGCGATAAGCCAGATTGGAGGTTATCAATAAAAGGAACTTGGATCTCGGTCACTTCTATATTTGTTTCTGCTATTAATAAATAAGAACCGCTCCCATCACTAGAACTGCTGCTACTCTGAGATAGAAGTGGTGCATCACGATTATCCACAAAGAAATGTATATCTCCAACCTCTTTCCGTTTTGATTCTCCATTAGTAAAGAAAATATCCAATTCATTTATTTGCATATCATTTTTGATTTCTTCCAAAATTATATCTGTTATTTCAAAGTCGGCAACTTTGTGAAGATAATGGTTGTAGGTGCCCAAGGTTCTATCATATGTTGCTGGTAATTGAATATCTGTCCCTGGTATCATAACCCAAGCAATTCCTACATTATCGCTACGGTTCGTGAGATAATGGAATTCAAAATAGTACCCGTTAAGTAGTGGTACTTCACTGCGATGTAAAAATATAATTGGTTCCTCAAGCTGTTTACTCGAATATACGACATAATTCCCAATTACACTTGCAATCACAAGCACAATACTAAACAAAAGCAAGATTTTATTTCTTTTCAACGCCGATCTGCCCCCTTCAAAAATATATTCAATAAAAAAACAAATAAACCTTTCAAAAAGTGTAGGGTTTTATAATTATATGACGTTTATTAATATAGAAGTGTGTAAAATGGAGGAGTGCTCTACCATGAAGAAAAAAAGTATTGTATTTTTCCTTATCTTGATTATTGTAATATTGGGATACATAAAAAAGAACGAACTTTAGATGACTTTTTCTCCTATGCCTGTTTTGATTGAAGGGGAAGCAGCAATTGTAGTAGACGAAACAACTGGAGAAATTATTTTTGCAAAGAACGAACATCAGAAGTTTTATCCAGCAAGTACTACTAAGTTATTAACAGCTTTAGTCGTTTTGGATAGAAGTTCACCTCATGAGAAAGTAACAGTGGGTGAGGAAGTTTATTTACAAACAGAAGGGGAATCACGAGCTGGTTTATTTGAGGGGCAGGTTCAGTCGGTGGAGGCGTTCTTAGGTGCGATGCTTTTGCAGTCTGGCAATGATGCAGCACGGTCACTTGCCGTTTATATTGCTGAAAAAGAGAGTAATCGCGAATTATCGTCACTCGAGGCTATTAATTTTTTCGCCAAATTAATGAATGAAAAGGCACTAGAAATTGGAGCAACGGAGTCTTACTTCGTTAATCCACATGGGCTTCATGATCCTAAACATTATTCGTCAGCAGTAGATTTGATGATAATCGCGAAGGTTGCAAAGGAAAATGAGGTTATTTCTAACATTGTAAATCAGGCTTCCTATTCTACTAAAACCCATACATACACAAATAGGAATCAATTACTAAATCCAAATAGCCCTTATTATTATGAAAATGCGACTGGCCTTAAGACAGGTTTTACGGATGAAGCAGGTTATTGCCTCGTTTCTACTGCTGAAAAACAAGGTCAGTCCTTAATTGCTGTTGTACTTCATTCCGGAAAAGAAGCTGTTTGGGAAGACTCAATCAACTTGCTTAATTATGGGTTTCAAAACTTAAATTAAAAAACTGTAGGGGTGACTATAAGTAACCACGTCTATATAAATGCAAAGGGGGGAGAGAAGATTTGGATGATGTACTCATTGAAAAAATAAAAAATGGGAATGAACATGCCTTTCGTGTACTAGTAGAAAAGTACCGAAACGTGATTTTCCATGCAGTATACGGCGTGTTACGCAATGAAAAAGATGCGGAAGATGCTACGCAAGAAGTGTTCATGAAAATCTATACTTCTCTCCCCCAATATGAGAAGCAAGGATTTAAAACATGGATTACGAGAATTGCGGTCAATCATGCGATTGATATGAAGCGTAAGAAAGTAAGAAGAAAAGAAGACCAACAAGTTGAGTACGATGAGATAGGTCTTGCTCCCCAGCCTTCGCCGGAAAATGTAGAGTTGAAGATCATTAAAAAGGAAAGACAACAGCTGCTCAGACAGCGAATTAAGGAACTCCCAGATAATTATCGAGAAGTTGTAGAGGAATTCTACTTAAATGATCGAACTTATCAAGAAATTGCTGAAAAACAGCAAGCGCGAGTGAAAACTATTGAAGTAAAGTTGTACCGTGCACGACAATGGATGAAAAAGCACTGGAAGGAGGATGAATTTTCATGAAACATATGACATACGATAATTGGCTTCAATATGTAAATGACGAACTTGATGAAGAGACACGTAACCATTATGAAAACCATCTTTATAGCTGTGACGACTGCTTAGAACTATATTTACAAGCAGTTGAAGCAAATGAATTCCAGTTGCCCGAATTGACAACTAGTTTTACGGATTCCGTTATGCAACAGGTACAAGGTATGGTTAAAGGCGAAAAAGATACTAGCAAAGCAGTTACACAAAATAAATTCAGGAAGCAGACAATCACCCATTACATTTTAGCTGCTGCGATGACATTGATCCTTATGTCTACTGGGGTGTTTTCTCAGTTAATGAACGTTGCTGGGACGATTGAAAATAATGAAACTAAGCAGCCAGAATCATTTGTTCACTCATTTTTAAATAAAAAGGATTCTATTTTAGATAAATTTGAAAACAACTTTAAGGAGGGAAATCAATAATGAATAAAAATCCGTTTATTGCCTTTTTACTCGCCTTTTTCCCTGGCGGGGGGCTCATGTATATTGGAAAAATATTACGTGGATTGTTTTATACAGCGACTGTTTTTGGTATACCACTTTTTGCAGTCTTGCTCACTATTGCATCTAATGAAGAAATTTTCCTTCTTATCGCGCTAGGAGGCTTACTCTTCTATGTCGTTAACTTTATCGATACGACTGTTACTGCGTCTAAATTATATAATGAATCGAACTTAAATCAGGATGGAGCCGTAACTGGAAAACCTGAAAAACCCCATGATTCAGAGAGGTTTTTCACGATTATCCTTTCCTTTATACCAGGTCTCGGTCATTTTCAATTAGGTTTGGTTTATCGAGGAATGACCCTGTTAGTAGCTTTTTTCGGGGCAGCGATTATGATCTTTTTCGTCACGATGATGACGGGAAGGGGAGAGTTTCTTATCTTTCTCGCTGCACTGCCAATCATTTGGTTCTTCGGTTTCTTTGATGCTATCAAGCAGTTGGAAAAGAAGAAAAATGGTGAGAAGTTAGAGGATAAATCCATTCTAGATGACTTGGAAAATCGGAATTCAGAAGGTAAGAAGAGCAAAGCTATTGCTACCTTATTGTCGATTATTCCCGGAGCAGGGCATCTTTATCTCGGGTTGCAAAAGCGTGGAATTCAATTAATGGCAGCCTTTCTTTTCTCCATTTATATATTGGATGTATTAAGGTTAGGGATCTTTCTCTTTATCGTTCCGATCATTTGGTTCTTTAGCTTTTTTGATGGATTACAGAAGGCTACGAGGATAGATGAAGACTTAGAAAATGAAGATGTGCCGCTCGTATCATTTTTTGTCAATCATCAAAAATGGGTTGGAATTGGCTTGATTGTGCTTGGACTTTATTATTTCGGAACTCAAGTTGTGATGCCAGTTGCATCCCCTTATTTAAGAGAATTACTTCATATCGATATTGACTATTGGTTTTACGGTTATTTTCAAACAGCATTCCTTTGCATTTTGTTAATTGGCGGTGGAATAAAATTAATGATGGGAAGAAAATCACAGTCCTCGAAAAAAGAAGGTGAAGAAAAATGAGAACGTGGAGAGTCGGCTCCTTTTCAATGGGAGGAGCCCTTGTTTTTCTAGGTGTATTCTTGATGTTGCAACAGTTTCTCGGATGGGATCCCGCCTTCGTTATCATGACTTGGTGGCCTGTTCTTCTCATTATTCTAGGAGTAGAAATTCTAGTATATCTATGGTTTTTTCGCAAAGAGGATAGCCGTGTGAAATATGACTTTATTAGTATTATCTTTATCGGAGTCATTGGGACTGCTGGGATTGGTATGGCTATTTTGCAGTCAGTCGGCTTGCTTGATTTAGCGAATCAGTTCGTTTCCGCTGAAGTTCGTGTTGACGATTTACCAAAATATGAAGAACAGCAATTGGACGGCATTACCCGCATTCAAGTGGAAACCGGTGCATACCCGATTGTCTTTGAGGGAACAGATAGCAAGGAAATTTCCATATTTGGAACTTATCGTGGCGAGACAATGGGGAAAAAATCATTTATTGAAAAGGTTTCAGACTATGCTTTTATCGAAAAAAAAGGTGATACTATTTTTGTGAAATTTAAGGAAACCCCATATAAACTTTTATACGGTGGTAATTTTAGTAATTTAGATATTACTATGTTAGTACCTAAAAATCTAAAGTTAGAAGTGACAGGAGGCGGTTATGTTAACGTCAATCCGAGGGGAATAGAGAACAATTGGGATTTTAATAGAATGGGTCATATTGAGGTAAAAGCTGATATAGAGTCGAATATGAAAATAGATGTGCGAAATACTTATTTATCCGAAGCAGCAGATTGGGAGCAAATAAAGCAAGGCAAGGATGATGACGATCAAGTTCAATCCGCAACAAGAAAGTATGGAGACGGAAAGTATCTTTTAACAATCGAGTCTGCAGATTCTGTATCGGTTACAGAGTAAAGATAAAAGGAAGTGGCTGTCTAAGTTAGGTTAACTAACTTGACAGCCACTTCTTTTTTTGTATTGGGACGCAATCACGTCCTTCCTTCGAAGCACCTTTTACGAAACCTTAACAAAGCTTTACAAGGTATTCATTTTAAATTGATATGTGCGGTGTAAAATCAGCGTGTACTCATTAATAAGCAAGTTGTTTTTAGAAAGGAGAATTATCTTTACTTTAGGATCAGTCAGCAAAGAGCCATTTAACGATTAAGTAATGAGGAAGCTGGTGAATAAAACGTTGGAAAAAGCAGGGACACTTTCAAGGAATTCATATCCAATAAAAACAAAGTTACATAGCAACTTAAGAAAACTCCAAAGGTCTATAAAAAGGAATTATCTTCTATATTTATTGGTTTTTCCGGTAATCGTTTATTTTGTGATCTTTAAATATATTCCTATGTATGGCGTCCAGATAGCATTTAAAGAGTTTATTGCTACTGAAGGGATAACGGGGAGCCAATGGATAGGGACAGAACATTTTGAAAGGTTCTTTAATAGTCACTATTTTTGGAGATTAATTAAGAATACTTTAGGTATCGGTGTTTACCAATTGCTTGTCGGATTTCCCATTCCTATTATATTAGCTCTATTAATTAATGAAGTAAGGAAAAATGCATTTAAACGCTTTGCCCAAACCATTACATATGCACCGCATTTTTTATCCGTCATTGTTTTAGTAGGTATGTTGTTTTTATTCCTATCCCCTTCAAATGGAATTATCAATAAATTAATTGTTTTGTTTGGAGGAGAACCCATATTTTTTATGACGGAACCGAGTTGGTTTAAAACAACTTACGTATTTTCCGGTGTGTGGCAACAAATGGGGTGGAGTTCCATTATTTATTTAGCAGCTCTGTCAGCAGTTGATCCACAACTACATGATGCTGCAAAAATCGATGGTGCTAGTAGAATTCAAAGGATATGGCATGTAAATATTCCAGCTATACTGCCAACGATCATTATTTTGCTCATTTTACAGTCGGGCGATATTTTAAGTGTTGGTTTTGAAAAGGTGTTTTTAATGCAAAACGAGTTAAACATGGAATCTTCGGATGTTATAGCGACTCATATATATAGGTCTGGTATTCTAGGTGCTCAATATGATTACTCTGCAGCAATTGGACTTTTTGAATCAGTAGTCAACTTTATCATATTAATTATGGTTAATAACTTTGCAAAGAAAACGAGCTCTACTAGTCTTTGGTAATACGGAAAGGAAGGATTGAATGGTTAAAGAAAGTTATGGTGATCGACTTTTTGGAGCTTTTGTTTATGTAGTTCTTTCCATTATTGCAATTATTGTCATTTACCCGCTTCTTTTTGTTTTAAGTGCATCCCTTAGTGATCCTTCTGCCATTTTAAAAGGGGATATTTGGTTATTGCCTAAGGGTTTTACAATTGATTCTTATATTAAAGTTTTTCAAAACGATAAAATTTTAATCGGTTATAGAAATACGATTTTTTACACTGTGTTTGGCGTAGTGATTAATTTATTGCTTTCCGTCATGATCGCTTATCCTTTAGCAAGAAAGGATTTTGTCGGTAAAAATATAATTACTTTGTTTCTTGTATTTACAATGTTCTTTAGTGGTGGAATGATCCCTACATATCTATTAATCAAAGATTTAGGAATGCTGAATACAATATGGGCTGTCTTAATCCCTGGAGCTGTATCTGTTTACAACGTCATTATTATACGAACATTTTTTCAATCCATACCGATTGAATTGCAAGAGTCTGCTGAAATAGATGGATGTACAAGCATACAGTATTTGATAAAAATATTGCTTCCATTATCTAAACCAGTTATTGCAGTAATGGTTCTATTTTATGGAGTTGGACATTGGAATGCGTTCTTTGATGCTTTAATTTATTTAACGGATCAGACCAAGTTCCCTCTACAACTTTTTTTACGGGACATGCTCATTAAGGATGACATGTCTGATATGGCACAGATAAATGATGACACTGTTGCACGCTATTTAATGCAAATCGAGGGGATAAAATATGCCGTTGTTATCGTGGCAAGCATACCGATGTTAATCCTCTATCCATTTTTACAAAAGTACTTTGTTAAAGGTGTGATGATTGGTGCCTTGAAAGGTTAATGAACGAAGCCTTTAAAGGGGGGATGCCATGATTTATAAATTTAAATCCTAGTAAATCTATTTAAAAAAGGGGAGAAATGAAATGTATAAGAGAAAAATTGTTGCTGGACTGTTGATCGCAATAATGGTGTTAATGGCTGCCTGCGGTAATAAGGAGAAAAATATAGAACAATCTGGTGCAGAAGCGAAAAAAGTACTTAATGAATCGGGTTTTCCAATCGTAAATGAACCTGTTGAATTAACTTTTTTTACAGGGAAATCTGCGACGAATGGCGATAAATTTGAGGAAACTCTTGTCTGGAGTGAATATGCTGAAAAATCGGGTATAAAAGTTAACTTTGAACTAGTGCCCTTTGAAAGTTTAACAGAAAAAAGGAATCTTTCCCTTGCTGGCGGAGATTATCCAGATGCTTTTTACTCAGCTCGAGTTTCATCTGCAGATTTAGCAAAGTATGGAAAGCAAGGCACTTTTATACCACTTAATGACTTAATCGATAAATATGCGCCAAACTTTAAAAAAATATTAGATGAAAACCCAGATGTAAGAAAAGGATTAACAATGCCTGATGGTAATATCTATTCTTTCCCATCTTTCTATGACCCATCTTTTTTACCGATGTTAATTGGAACGCCGCTTTGGGTTAAAGAAGAATGGCTAGATCAATTAGATATGAAGGTACCAGAAACAACGGAGGAATATTATACATATTTGCAAGCTGTTAAAGAAACAGATTTAAATGGTAATGGGCAACTGGATGAAATACCATATAGCGGTGTCGGAGTTGGTGCCTTGCTTGATCAATTAAAAGGAGCTTGGGGAGTAGGCAATCGTGGGTTGGGACATAAGTATATTGATGTTGATCCAGGAACAAACGAGCTGCGCTTCTTCCGTTTGGATGAAAAATATAAAGAGCTACTCGAATATGTCAATAAACTATACAAAGAAGGGCTTATAGATCAGGAAATATTTACTCAAGAAAGTACTCAACAATATGTAAAGGGAGCGGATAACAGACTAGGTTCAACAATCGTTCCCAATCCTGCAACTTTGATGAATGATGATGGCTTTATCGGCTTAGGAGCCTTAAAAGGACCGCATGGAGACCAACTGTATACACACTTAAAAGTTCCTATGGTACATGTTGGAGCATTTGTTATTACGGATAAAAACCCACATCCTGAAGCAACAGTTAGATGGATGGACTATTTTTACAGTGATGAGGGGGCAACCTTCTACTTTATGGGCAAAGAAGGAGAGACGTACGAAAAATTAGCAGATGGAAGTTTGAAATACAATGAAGACATTACAAATAATCCTGACGGCCTAACACAGGATCAAGCCTTGTCAAAATATTTTACTTGGCTTGGAGGCAGTTATCCAGGCTATGTAAAAAAAGAATGGTTTAACGGATCCGAAACCCTTCCGAATGCTGTCGCAGCTGGTGAAAAGGCTAGTCCTTATATTATTGATGAACTTTGGAACTCCTTTAACTTTACGGATGATGAAACAAGATTTTTACAAACACAGGGTGAAGATATTCATACTTTTATTGGTGAAATGGAAGCAAAATTCATAACTGGTGACACTTCCTTTGATGAATGGGATCAATACGTAGATAAGGTTAATAAAATGGGATTGGATAAATATATGGAAGTCCAGAATGAAGCATATAAAAGGTATATGGGTGAATAAGTTTTAAAATATAAAGGCTATGAAATTTCGGTTTCATAGCTTTTAAATTTGGACAAATATTCATAATCAAGACAGTCATGAATTTTCGGTAAAGCAAACTACTTGGCGATTAACTCTGCCGAAGTTGAGTTGTAAAACAATCATACAACTGATAAACTTTAGCTCTCTGCTTGTCTCACTTAATGGATTTTAATCCAAAAAAAAGGTATGATATTGTCAATAGACAAGACTGTATAGGAATTGGCAAGGCAATACCTATTTATTAATGATAGGGTGATGAGAGTGAATAGAGCAAGAATTATTTATAATCCGACTTCCGGTAGGGAAATTTTCAAGCGTAGTCTTGCGGATGTTTTACGAAAATTAGAGGAAGCTGGTTATGAAACGTCCTGTCATGCTACAATTGGTGAAGGCGATGCGATTAGAGCAGCAAAGGTAGCTGTTGAAAGAAAGTATGACATTGTTATTGCTGCTGGCGGCGATGGAACAATTAATGAAGTTGTGAATGGATTAGCAGAGCAAGACTATCGCCCAAAGCTCGGCATTATCCCCACCGGTACAACCAATGATTTTGCGAGAGCTCTTCAAATACCTAGGGATATTGATGCGGCTGTCGATGTTATTATTAAAAATGACACAATCCCCGTGGATATTGGTCGAATGAATGATCATTATTTTATTAACATTGCGGGCGGGGGCAGATTAACAGAGTTGACATATGAAGTTCCAAGTAAGTTAAAAACTGTTCTTGGTCAGCTCGCTTATTATCTAAAAGGGATTGAAATGCTGCCTTCTATTCATGCAGCAGAGGTAAGTATTGAATATGATGGTAAGTTATTTGAAGGCGAAATTATGCTTTTCCTAGTTGGATTAACGAATTCGGTTGGTGGCTTTGAAAAACTTGCACCAGATTCTTCTGTAAATGACGGCTTGTTTACATTAATGATACTGAAAAAAACAAACCTCGCTGAATTTATTAGGATTGCATCATCAGCTCTTCGTGGCGAGCATATCAATGATCCGAATCTAATTTATACAAAGGCCAATTACATTAAAGTAAAATCTCCAGTAAAAATGCAGTTGAATATTGATGGGGAGTATGGTGGGCTTTTACCAGCTGAATTTTCTAACCTTTATCGCCACTTAGAGGTGTTCGTACCGATTGATAAAATTAGACCTCAAGATAAAGTGTGATCTCTTTCCACGTGGTATTAGATTAACCAAATAAAAGGTGGTAGTTTAAATGAATATTACGATCTGGAATGAAAACAAACATGAAAAAATGAATCCAAAAGTAAGCGAAGTCTATCCAGAAGGCATTCACGGAGCTATTGCAGAAGCCTTTGAAGGTACAGGACATACGGTCCGTACAGCAACTCTTGAACAACCAGAGCATGGACTTACAGAAGATGTTTTAAAAGAAACCGATGTATTATTTTGGTGGGGACATATGGCTCATCACGAAGTTTCTGAAGAAATCGTGAATCGTGTTCATAAACGTGTACTCGAAGGAATGGGTCTTGTTGTATTACATTCTGGGCATTTCTCGAAAATTTTCAAGAAATTAATGGGGACTTCCTGTGATTTAAAATGGCGAGAAGCTGATGACCGCGAGAGACTTTGGGTTGTTGACCCATCCCATCCAATTGCCGAAGGGATCGGTGAATATATTGAGTTGGAAAAGGAAGAAATGTACGGTGAACACTTTGATATACCTGCGCCAGATCAGTTAGTATTTGTAAGCTGGTTTGAAGGTGGGGAAGTATTCCGTTCAGGATGTACATACCAAAGAGGAAATGGTAAGATCTTTTATTTCCGTCCTGGTCATGAAACTTATCCAACTTACTATAATAAAGAGGTCCGAAAGGTATTAATTAATGCTGCTAATTGGGCGAAGCCAGTTGATCGTTCCTACCCAACCTATGGAAATGTAAAACCTTTAGAAACAATCTCTCCTAAATGAGAAATTTCTAGTTACAAGGAGCCGACGTCCTAGTTTATTAGGGCGTCTCTCTTTTAGTAGAAATTAGCCAAGTTTTTTGTTCAGATATAGGGTTGATAACGGGTGGCACGAATAATTTTATGAAAAAGTGAAAAAATATAAAAAAAAGGGCTTGTATTATAATCATAATATGGTATATTACTAATTGAGAATGAATATCATTATCTACAGAAGGCTTAATAAGTCTTTATTTTTTTGAATTCGATTGATAATCATTATCAGTTGAGGATGTTACATAATAACCAGGAGGGAACAAAATGAGAAAGATTAGTTTTATACTAGCACTATTAGTGCTAACAATTGGATTAGCTGCTTGCGGGGCAGATTCCAAAAATGAAGGTGAAGGTAAAGAAAATAATGGAGGAAATAGTGAGCAAGCTGAGACTATGACTCTTAAACATGAATTAGATGAAACTACTTTCGATAAGAATCCTAAGAAAGTTGTAGTTTTTGACTTTGGTGTTCTAGATACAATGGATAAATTGGGAATTGAAGTTATCGGTCTTCCAAAAACAAGCATTCCTAATTATTTGTCAAAATATGAAGATGATAAATACGAAAACGTTGGAAGCTTAAAGGAACCAGATTTTGAAAAAATTCATGCATTAGATCCAGATCTAATTATCATTTCTGGACGTCAATCAAGTCTTTATGATCAATTTAAGGAAATTGCACCAACGATCTATATGGGCTTGGATACAACAAAATACATGGAATCATTTAAATACAATGTGGAAACAATCGGGGAAATCTTTGGAAAAGAAGATCAAGCCAAAACAGAATTGACTGCTATTGATGATAAAATTAAATCATTATCCGATGAAGTATCACAGTTAGATGGGAAAGCATTAGTTATGCTAGCTAATGAAGGCAATATGAGTGCATATGGATCTAATTCTCGTTTCGGAATTATCCACGATGTTTTTGGATTTAAACAAGCAGATGAAAATATTGAGGCTACAACACATGGTCAAAGTATCACTTCAGAATATATTTTAGAAAAAAACCCTGATTATCTCTTTGTTATTGACCGCAGTGCAGCGATTGGGGGAGAAGTAAAGGCAAACGAAACAATCGAAAATGATTTAGTGAAGAAAACAAACGCCTATAAAAATGGAAAAATCATTTATCTTGATCCTGAAAGCTGGTATCTCTCAGGTGGCGGGCTTGAATCTGTCGCTATCATGGTAGACGAAATCGAAGGTGCCCTTAACAAGTAACAGGTACTAATTGAAATTTGATAAATTCTGATGAATGAAAAGCTGTTTCAAAAGTAGAAAATTTACTTTTGAAACAGCTTTTTTTATTTTTTATAAAAGATTCTGGAGACCACTAATCCTACAACACCTAATAGTATAAACAAGGCAGCCCTAATGGCGACTGAGACAAAATGAATATCTATTAATATGATCTTCCCAAGTGTCACAAATAAAATTCCTACACCAACATATTTACTCTGTTGAATTTTAGTAGAATGACCTACTACCATGAAAAAGACCGCTACTGCCACCCAAAGAACGCTCGTAATAAAACGTTCCTCGTTTTGGCTTGCGTCTCCAGCGATTAGACTTGAAATCATGGAAGTAAAGACTAATATTAAAATCGCTAAATAAGGCGTTCCCATACTATAAGCTAATGATTTTTCCTTTTTGGTGGAAGCAGGAAGGTGAAGGATGCCATAGCCTGTTGCAACTATAAAAATAATCCAGTGTAACATCTCCCAAGAAAGCCAATTTGAGATAGGATAGTTCGCCATCATGAAAAAGCATATCACATAAGTAATTAGAAAGAGCAGGAAATGGAAAACACTTTTATATTTTTGTGATAGGAACATGAAGATAAGACTAGAGCCGATAATAACCTCAAAGCTAAGCTCTGGAATGAGCATTTCTGTGAAAAAGAGGAGGCTAGCCAAAATATTGGCAACAAAAATCGGCGCACGAAGCTGGTCTTTCTGATAAAAGTAAAAGCTGGAACTATAAATAATAAACATAGCAGCAAAAATAACTGCGGATTCCTGATCTGTTAAAACGATAGAAAGCCATAATGACGATAACATTAAGCTCGAAAATAAACTATATGCTTGGCACTTTAACATATTCTTTGTCTTTAAAAATCCGTAAAGAATAGAGAATTGTTGAATAACGACTGGGGAGACCGCGAGCCATTTAAGTTCAACAGGAATTTGGACGATAAGATAAAATATTAATAAGGACATATGCAAGAAAATAGCAGAAACAATGTATAGTATTTTATAGCGATATCGCAAGGCAAGCCAAAGAAATAGTGTGTAAAGAATCGTTTCATATAAGATGAATAAAGGAATATTGGATACAGTATTTTCAATTAAAAATGGTACAAAGACACCGCCAACTGTGGAAACAATACCAATTCCTTGAGATTTGTATTTGTACGTGAAAAAGAGTCCCAGTCCAATCCAAATAACATTCAGAACAAAAGAGACTGTTGGGCCAGTCATACCATATAGTTGATGCATCGCAAAAGTTGTGAACATAAGAGTGGGGATGGCACCGCCAACTAAAACTTGGCCTAAAATCTTGCGATGACGTTTTATTTGCAACATCCCGATGAGGATTAAGCCAATTGCGACTGAAAAACCCATCATTATTTTAACGAGATTTGTTATGAGTCCAAAATCGGAGACAGCCTTAAACCCCCATAAAAGTCCAATTATGAGGACAAAAATAAACAGTCTTGGCAGTATCTTTTGGAAGATTAATACATCCCATTCGATCGGTTTGCTCTCTGTATGTTCAGTTGGTTTTACAGGAAGTGGTGAAGCAATGTTTTTTGGCTGCATTGTTACATTTAAGCGCTCCTCAAGATATTTAACTCGGTTTTCTAAAAATTGAACCCGCTCTTCTAAAGACGGCTTCTCCTCCATGCACGTTCCTCCTTTCAAAAAAGTGTAGTATACTACTATATTAAGCAATGTTTGTGAATATCCTTCTTTTTGGCTGTATTTCGGGTCGTGACAGGCACGCCCCGAAAAATGTCGAATCTTTATTTAGGAAAGGAGATTGTTTTGACTTGTTATCTCAATGGTTAAAAGACTCTAATTATACGGTCGTATTAACGGGAGCAGGTATGTCAACAGAAAGTGGTTTGCCTGATTTCCGCTCTTCTAACAATGGGTTATGGACAAAGGAAGATCCAAGTAAAATAGCAAGTACAGAGGCATTGAATCAAAACGTTGAGATGTTCTTTGAATTTTATCGTTACCGTGTATTAGGTCTTAATGAGGCCCATCCACATAAAGGTCATGAAATTTTAGCGAAATGGGAAAAGGCAGGACTGATCAAGAGCATTATTACGCAAAATATTGATGGTTTTCACTCAGAGGCGGGCAGCGAGAATGTGATTGAATTGCATGGAACGATGAAAAAGGTTCATTGTCAAACATGCGGTAAGGAATATGGTAATGAAAAATATGCAAAGGAAGAATTTATTTGTGAATGTGGCGGGACCTTAAGACCGTCTGTCGTATTATTCGGGGAAATGTTGCCAGAGGATGCATTAATGAAAGCTGCTGAAGAAAGTGAAAAAGCAGATTTGTTTATCGTTCTTGGTTCTTCTCTAACGGTTTCACCAGCTAATCAATTTCCATTAATCGCTAAACAAAATGGGGCTAAATTTGTCATTATCAATATGGAACCAACTGAACTGGATATGTTTGCTGACCTTGTCGTTAATGAACGTAAAATTGGTGAAGTCCTGAAAGAACTAGATAAATAAGGAAATCCCTCCACTTATTTGCGGAGGGACTTTTTGTAACACTGATTATTTCAGATCTTCAATAGAATTAACATCTTCCATATAAGTTGGAACAGTCAAACCAATTTTAACGTTTTCCATGCTAATACCAAGATCTAAAAATTTACCTTCAAATTTTTCTGCATATGATTGGTGAGTAACTGGCAACCACCCAGCAAGAAGAGCATCAGCACTTCCATCCGCAACCGCTGTCCACATTGGACCAGCTTCTACTTGGGAAATTGTTACCTTATAACCGAGGTCTTCTAATACGATTTTCATTACATTAGTACTAGCAATTGTACTATCCCATGCAACATAGACAAGTTTAAATTTGTCACCGTCCACTTTATTTACGCCTTCGGTCCATTTTTCCACTTTTTCTTTGTTCTCATCGATCCAGTTTTGAGCAGCGACTTCAGGTTTTTCACCTTCTTGAATATCAACCATGATCGCTCCCATGTCAGCGTCTTCCCATTTGAATTGAGATAGGACTTTGAAAGCCTCTGGATGATCTTCCTCTAAGCCTAGGCGGCCGATCGAATGAATTTCTTCTGCTCCACCGTATGAACCTTTAGGGTCATCTAAATATTTTAAATCATATTTGGAGAACATCCAATGCGGATTCCAACCAGTAATAATAATTGGTTCTTCCTTATCGTACGCTTTTTTAAGTGCAGCAGTCATGGCAGCGCCAGATCCGGAAACTAGTTCCCAATCATCTAATTCATAGTCTTCAATCGCTCTTTCTGATGCCTGCATAATTCCAGCGCCAGGATCGATTCCTGTAATTTTATAATCGACACTTTCACCAACGGATTTGGAGCTTGTCTTTGTTCCGTTGTCACCATTACTTGACCCTGCATCATCACTTCCACAAGCAGCCAGCCCAAAAGCTAGAAATGCTGCTGCACTTAATCCTGTAATTTTCTTTGCAATATTCATTTACACAGTTCCCCCTTGTTTTTTCTTTCCTACATTTTGTGTAATTCTATCTAAAATGATCGCTACTATTACAATTGCAAGTCCGGCTTCAAATCCAACACCGGTTTTCAATTGCGTAACAGCTCGGTACACTTCTGTACCAAGGCCTGGTGCACCAACCATAGAAGCTATAACGACCATAGATAACGCGAGCATAATACTCTGATTAATCCCAGCCATAATTGTGGGCATGGCGAGTGGAATTTGAACTTTCATTAACCTTTGGCCAGTAGTTGAACCAAATGCTTCTGTTGCTTCTATTAGATCCTCTGGAACTTGGCGAATCCCGAGAATAGTTAAGCGAATCGTCGGTGGCATCGAGAAAATAACGGAAGCCACAATACCTGGTACAACGCCAATATTGAAAAAGAAGATGGCCGGCAATAAGTATACGAAAGCTGGCATCGTCTGCATGAAATCCAATATAGGTGTAACTATTTTCCTAACCGTATTTTTCTGTGATGCCCAAATCCCAATGGGAATTCCTAAAATAATAGAGATGATGACTGAAGTGATTACGAGGGCTAACATCTCTAACATCGGATTCCAAAATCCTAAATAATCAACAATCAAAAAACCAATCAAGGAAAAAATGGCTATTTTTCGAGTTGATACGAGCCAAGCAATGAGACCGAAGATAACGGCAAGCAGAATGGAGGGGATAAAACCAAGTACTGAAACAATTCCTTCTACGGCACCTTCCAGTAAAACTGTAATTCCGTCAAATACTGAGCCAAACTTATCAATCAGCCAATCTAATAGATTATCAATCCATGTGGCGAGCGGGATTCTCGGTAAAAGATTTTCCAAATTAATTCACCTCCCGCAATGTATCGACCACTGGATCTTGCAGTCCATTTTCATTAATAAAATGATCATCTCCAGAAAGTGCACCAATCAATGCTCCGCGAATGATGATTCCTTGCAATCTTCGTTCCTCATTGACAACAGCAACAGGAATCGGAGCGGTAGAGACCATATTAAAGAGATCAGTGAGCAAAGTATCCTCAGAAATAGTCGTTATATTTTCAATGAGCACTTCTTGAAGCGATTGATCTTTTTCAGCTGCTTCTTTTGCTTCTTGCGCAGTTACGGCTCCAAGTAGTCTGTTTTGTTTATCTACAATATAAATAGACGATATTCCGTGATGTTTCATAAGTCGTAGAGCGACTCTTGGTCCTCTATCAATCTGAACACTTTCTGCTTGTTTCATAATATGATTAGCAGTTAGCACTTTGGATAGATCTACATCTTCTACAAACCTTTCAACATATTCATTGGAAGGTCTCATTAATATTTCTTCAGGTGTACCAAGTTGGACGATTTCCCCATCTTTCATAAGCGCGATTCTATCTCCGATTCTTAGCGCCTCATCAAGATCGTGGGTAATAAAAATAATCGTTTTCCCCATTTCATCATGCAACTGAAGTAATTCGTTTTGCATGTCTTTTCGAATAAGAGGATCCAATGCACTAAACGCTTCATCCATTAATAAAATGTCCGGGTTATTTGCAAGTGCTCTCGCAAGACCTACCCGTTGTTGCATTCCCCCACTAAGTTGATTAGGGTACTGATTTTCATAACCTTCTAGACCAACAAGTTTTAATGCTTCGCGTGCTTTGGCATCACGAGTTTGGTTTGGAATTCCCTGTATTTCCAAACCATATTCTGTGTTTTCCAGTATCGTTCGGTGTGGGAAAAGTGCGAATTTCTGAAAGACCATTCCAATTTTTTTCCTTCTAACTTCACGAAGTTCATCCTTTTTTAAAGTGACGAGGTCAATTCCATCTAATAAAATTTGACCATCTGTCGGTTCAATTAAGCGATTAAGCATTCGAACAAGCGTAGATTTTCCACTACCTGATAAACCCATAATAACGAAGATTTCTCCGTCAAACACTTCAAATTGGGCGTTATTTACTCCAACTGTGGCATTGGTGGATTTTAAAATTTCTTGTTTATTTTTACCCTCTTGTAAGAGTTGCTTTGCTTTTTTGATGTTTTTACCGAAGATTTTCGTTACATTTTTTACTTCGATTTTTTTCTTTCTAGTCGTTACCTCCATGATTTCACCCCTTTTGATTACTTATTTAATGTTACGTAATCATGAATTAGATTACAATCCTCATAACCATCCATATACTGTACGATATGTACGTACAGAATAAACTGTACGAATGAAACGGATATTTTTCGTACAAATGCTCCAAAATGCTTTGATTTCCTCCATCGCATAATTCTTTATTTTTTTTGAAAGGTATAATAGAGTAGTTCATAAGGGTCATCATTATTGAGGATGTGAAATTGTTGAAGGACAAAGAGCAACTTGAAAAAGCCCGTGAACGGATCATAGAGACGATTGCTCAAAATATTCATTTATATGGACTTACCCCATCGGCTGGCAGATTATATGGAATGATGTTTTTTCACCATGAACCTTTAACACTCGATGAAATGAAGGAAGAACTGGGTATGAGTAAAACGAGTATGAGTACCTCAGTCAGGGCTTTATCGGATTTGAAAATGGTCGAAAGGGTTTGGAAAAAAGGGATAAGAAAAGATTTATACCAAGTCGAAGAAGACTGGTATCAAAGCTTTATAGATTTATTTTCAACTAAATGGAAAAGTGCGGTTTCGATGCATAAAATCTCCATTCGTAAATCTTTATCAGAATTAAGAGAATTAGCTTCTAATGAAGAAACGGACGAGGAGATCAAGGAGCTTGCGCAAGGGGATATAGATAAGCTTGAATATATATTGTCTTATTACGATTGGTTGGCGAGAGTAGTGGAGACATTTGAATCACACGAAATCTTCCAATTAGTGCCAAAAAAAACAAACTAAAAAGCTGCGGGGGAACCTATGTTTACTGAGGCGTGGAGAGAGAGAATTAGAGAACAGGCAAGAGAAATGGAATATACAAAGGCAATACCAAGTGATATTCTCACCTTTATGTACGAACAGAAATTATTTAAATTATTTGTTCCCGAGGAGTTAGGCGGGAAAATGTTGAGCCTTCCTGAGGCATTACGTGTTTTTCAGAAAGCGTCTGCTGTGGAAGGGAATTTTGGTTGGTTAACGACAATTGGATCAGGCGGAGGAATGTTCGTTCCATTCATGGATACTGAGTGGGCGGAAAAATTATTTAGCCCGAATCACGCTGTACTTGCTGGAAGTGGCCATCCTAATGGGGTGGCCGCGGAAGTGGATGGAGGCTATATCGTTAATGGGGAATGGAAATATTGCAGCGGATCCCCATTCGCCTCTTTTTTCACCGCAAATAATAAACTAAAAGATGGAGAAATTCTCAGTTTTATTTTAATGCCTGAGCAAGTAGAAATAGTAGAAGATTGGAATGCGTTTGGCTTAAAAGCAACTGGGAGCCATTCGATTAAGGTGAATAATGCCTTTGTTCCAAAAGAACGAACATTTTCTATATTTGGAGAGCAAAATCAATATGCAAATCCGATTTATACCTTTCCTTTTGTTCAGTTTTCGCAAAGCTCTTTTACAGCAGTATGCTTTGGTATTACAGAAAGTTTTTATGAGGAAACCAATCGAATCGTAGAAAAAAGAATGAGCAGTGCTGGCGAACGTTTTAAACTTGTAAGTGAAGCAGTAAAGAAGCATGAAGATTTGTTTTCTAAGTCAACTTCTGAATTTTATTCGGAAGTAGAAAAGTTATGGGGAGATCATCTTCTAGGGAAAACGCTGGATGTAACAGAGCTTGAGCATTTTAGTCAAATTTGCAAACGTTCAGTTAAGCTTGCGATTGATGGTACGAACAGTCTTATTCGTCAATTAGGTATGGAGGCCATTATGGAAGACTCCAAACTAAATAAGATTTGGCGCGATTTATATACTGCTGGGCAGCATAGTTTTATTAGTTCCTAATCTAATTATTGTTATATAAATGGATATTCTAGTAAAATGAAAGAATAGTAGTACAGATTGATAAAAGGGAGTGTCTATAGTGATAAATGTTGCATTGTTAAGTAGATGGCATGTTCATGCAGATGATTATGCAAATCAAGCTAAAGGAATTTCGGATCTTTCTATTAAAATGGTTTGGGATGAAGAAGCAGAACGTGGTAAAAAGTGGGCTGAACAACTTGGAGTTCCATTCGAGGAAAATTTAGAGCAAGTATTATCGAATCCAGAAATTGATGCAGTTATTTTGAGCACACCGACGAATCTACATAAAGAGATTATTATTGCAGCTGCTCAGCATAAAAAGCATATTTTTACTGAAAAAGTTTTAGCTTTTACAGTGGAAGACTGTGAAGAGATTTATGCAGCAGTAGAAGCAAACAATGTTCAACTTACGCTTTCACTTCCTAGATTGACTGAAAATTATTATTTATATGCCCAAGAAGCATTAGACTCAGGAAAATTAGGAAAGTTAACAACTATTCGCTGTCGTTTAGCTCATAATGGTGGTGTCGGCCAAAACGGGGCAAAAACAGGCTGGCTTCCAGAGCGATTCTTCAGTAAAGAACAAGCTGGCGGCGGTGCATTAATGGACCTTGGTGCTCATCCAATTTACTTAACGAATCGTTTGGCAGGTCCCGCAAAATCAGTTCAAACTCAGTTCCAACAAGCAGATGGCTTTGAAGTAGAGGGCAATGCAGCTGTTTTAGTCGAATATCAATCTGGTGCTATAGGAATTATCGAATCTGGTTTTCAATCTTATGGCAGCCCTTTCCAATTGGAATTGTATGGAACTGAAGGCGTGCTTATGATCGAGGAAGGTTCGGTTCGCATCCAAAGCAGTCACCTTGAACAAGGCTGGCAAAGACCAGAACTACCTAGCGCTCTACCAATGCCGATGGATCAATGGGTAGCCGCAATTAAAACTGAAAAAGCACCTTCTATCACGAAAGACGACGCTATTCGCCTTACAGAAATTAACGAAAAAGCGATTCAATCTTTTACAGAAGGAAAAAGGATTAATATAGGATAAAAATAAAGGGAATTGTCCGTGTGATTGGGCAATTCCTTTATTGTTTGTTCGAAAATTTAGTAATTTAAAAACAAGTAGTGGTGGTCTAATATCCAAGCTGGCAATGGATCGTTCCCGAAAAACATTGTACACGTGAGCCATGGTAACGATAGGTAGTGAATCATTACGGTTTAGCATTGTGTTTATGAGAAACGGTAACGATGGCATAGGAATCGAGCACTTTCGATTTTCGAAAACACTCTGCATTATCGATAGGTATTCCATTTGCCATTATGCTAAAATTAATCCTAATAAGTGGTTGAGGAGAAGTGATACATGAAATTAGTGACTTGAAAACTTTAACCGATCTTAAAATCTACTCAAAAAATATTCTCAACACGATAGAGAATCAAATGTGGATTTAGCTATTATGGAGAAGTGTAAAGGGAGAGGCTGTTTCATTTAAACGAATGTTAAATGAAGATCGGCTCCCATACTTTTCTGATATTTAGAAGAGCAAACTACTTCCTTTGAGAAAGAAATATATCGTAGGTGAACATATGATTCATAAAAGCAAAATTATTTTTTTAAGTCTATTCGTTGGTGTTGCTACTATTTTTACAATCATTAATCTGAAAGTTTCTAACGCCGATATTTCCTCAGTTGCTCAGCTAGAAAAGAAATTTCCCCATTTAAGGACTATTATGATGGAAAAAGCGATCGTAGCTCCAGTATCTATTGAGGTAGTTGATTCTAAGCAGAAATCGCAACAACTCGCCGATGAAATTGATGAAATTTTACAGAATCCAAGCTTAAATGGAGTGATTACTGGAATCAGTGTTCGAAATGCCAATAATGGGGACCTGATCTATTCTCATGATGGGAATGTGCTCTTACGCCCTGCCTCAAACATGAAATTATTAACAGCTGCTGCCGCCATGGAAACGCTTGGACCGAAGTATCAATTCACAACAGAAGTATGGACAGATGGTCAAATTAAAGATGGGGTTCTTGATGGTGATCTTTATTTAACAGGCAAAGGAGATCCAACTTTATTAAAGAAAGATTTGGATGCGCTTTCTCGGGGGATAAGGGAAAAGGGGATTCAGCAAATTAACGGTGATTTGATCGGAGATGATCATTGGTATGATGATGTCCGCTATTCACAAGATTTAATTTGGTCGGATGAGTCCTATTATTACGGGGGACAGATTTCGGCATTAACGCTATCTCCAAATGAGGATTTTGATGCTGGATCTGTTTTTATTGATGTTATTCCTGCGGAAAAAGTAGGGGATGCTCCAGTAATTAAAGTTACACCAGAAACTGAATACGTAGAAATTATCAATAATGCCGAAACGGTTGCAGATCAGGAAATTGCTGATTTATCGGTCGAGCGAAAACATGGAACAAATCAAATTTTGATTAAAGGTAAGGTCCCGATTGGCACGGCTAAAACAAGAGTATGGATTGCTGTTTGGGAGCCAACAGGCTACGCATTAGATATTTTTAAAAAGTCTCTGGAAGAACATGAAGTGACATTTGCTCCATCCTCGAAGCTGAAAACTGGTGAAACACCTGAAAAAGCCAAATTATTAGTTGCGAAAAAATCGATACCTTTGGAAGATCTGCTTATCCCATTCATGAAATTAAGCAATAATATTCATGCAGAAACACTTGTTAAAGAAATGGGAAAGGTCATACATGATGAGGGTAGCTGGGAAAAGGGATTAGAAGTCATGACGGAAAGGCTCGAGGAATTTGGTTTAGACCTGAGCAGTGTGCTCGTGCGAGATGGTTCGGGTATATCTGATAAAGACTTGATCACGCCTAATCAATTGACTAAACTATTGTTTGAAGTCCGCAAGAAAAGTTGGTATTCTGCTTTTGAACAATCTCAACCTATCTCAGGTGAACCGGGAAAAATGGTAGGCGGGACATTGCGCTATCGTATGACAGATGAGGCAACTAAAGGTAAAATTAAGGCAAAAACTGGATCTATTACTGGAGTCAGTACTCTTTCTGGATATGTTACAACTGCGAGCGGGGAAGAACTCGTTTTTTCAATTATGATGAATAATTTCATCCGAGGATCCATGACCGCAATTCAAGATGAAATTTGTGCAATTTTAGTAAATTATAGTTTAGATTAATATTAGGAATCCAGAAAAGATAGAAAAGGAAGGGAAACACATATGGCAGACATAAAATTCGAAATTACAAAACACATTGCTGTTCTATCGGAATCAGCAAAAGGTTGGACACGAGAGCTTAACTTAGTTAGTTGGAATGGGCGAGACCCAAAATATGATATTCGCGATTGGGCACCAGATCATGAAAAAATGGGAAAAGGAATTACGTTGACCGAAGAGGAAATACAAAAATTGAAAGAAATATTATGAGAGAAGATCCATCCCAAATTTGGAGGGATGGATTTTTTTAGGGATTCCGTGCTATTGTGGTACAATCATATTATTGAAAAATTGTACGAAAAGGAAGACAACAATGGGCAAAATGCAACTACCAGTTCAAAAAAATCAAATAATTGATTGTACTTTCGAAGACCTGACTCATGATGGGAACGGTGTAGCCAAAATTGATGGCTATCCTCTTTTTATTCCAAATGGACTTCCAGGTGAAAAAGCTAAAGTGAAAGTGACGAAATTAAATAAAGGCTATGGTTTCGGAAAGATCATTGAGTTATATGAGGAAAGTCAATATCGCGTTCTTCCTGAATGTCCTATTTATGAAGAGTGCGGGGGATGCCAGCTTCAGCATCTGAGCTATGAAGGGCAGCTAAGAGCGAAGGAAAAACAAGTCAGGGATGTTATTCAACGAATTGGTAAATTAGATAATGTGACTATTCACTCTGTTCTTGGCATGGAAAATCCTTGGCGTTATCGCAATAAATCTCAAGTTCCGATTGGCGAGCGGGAAGGCGGCCTGATCGGCGGGTTTTATCGTCAGCGCACACATGACATTATTGATATGAAAGAATGTTTAATCCAAGTGGAACAAAACGATCAAGTTCTTTTGAAAGTGAAGGAAGTCTGTGGGAAATATGGCGTAAAATCATATGACGAAAAGTCACATAAAGGTACGCTCAGACATGTCATGGCTCGTTATGGGAAAGCAACCGGAGAAATCATGATTGTTCTTATTACGAAAACGGATGAATTACCTAATCGCAAAAAAATCATAGAAGATCTAGTTAACGTGATTCCAAACGTAAAGTCGATTGTGCAAAATATTAACTCGAAGCGAACGAATGTCATTTTCGGGGATCAGACAAGAGTGCTATGGGGAGCCGAAACAATTTCTGATTATATTGGAGACATTCAATTTGCGATTTCAGCACGTTCTTTCTATCAAGTGAACCCAGAGCAAACGAAGGTTTTATATGAAAAAGCTCTTGAGTATGCCGAGTTGACCGGTGAAGAAACTGTTATTGACGCTTACTGTGGAATCGGAACGATATCCCTGTTTCTCGCGCAAAAAGCGAAAAAAGTATTTGGCGTCGAAATCGTTCCCGAAGCGATCGAGGATGCCAGACAAAATGCGGAATTAAATAAAATCGAAAACGTTGAATTCGCAGTTGGTGAAGCCGAAGTTGTCATTCCTAATTGGTATAAACAAGGCATCGAAGCCGATGTCCTCGTTGTCGACCCACCACGCAAAGGCTGTGACCAAGCGCTATTAGATACAATCATTGAAATGAAACCGAAAAAAGTCGTATATGTGTCTTGTAACCCAGCCACATTGGCAAGGGATTTGCGCATTTTGGAAGATGGGGGCTATCAAACTTTAGAAGTTCAACCTGTAGATATGTTTCCGCAGACGATGCATGTTGAGGTAGTATCGCAGATGATTTTAAAAGTGTAAAACAACAATAAATACTTCCGAACTAAAATAGAAATTTCCGATTCGGAACCAATTTTCGTTAAAATAAACATTTCCGATATCCGCTTCTGATTCAATATTATCCCGGTTTTTCCTCATTAGGAACCTGGGATTTTTTCTGGTATAATTCAATATAAAATCAATATATTTTCAATAGTTTTATCAATGATAATCCTGCTCAATCCCTTGCCAATTAAGGCTTTATCAATATTTTTTCAGACAGTAATTCAATAAGAAACCGAAGATCTTTCAGGGGTGATTCTTTCTTTTTTTAAGGCTTTTTTCTCTTCTTTCCACTATTCTTTTCTCGGTTTTTTTCCTTCCATTCTCGGAGATTTCTATTTTAACTCCCGACGTGAAAAAATGCCGAAAAACAGGCGGAAAAAGGGGCTATTTTTAAACTGAAAAGTTAAAAAGTCAGGGGTCCGTCGGAAAACTTTATTTTATCGACAACGGTGGAATGCGGGTTTGAGGTGGGGGATTTCGGAAGGGTTTATTTTTGTTGTACATAGGAGAGGAAAGAAATGAAGTTGAGTTTGTAATATTTCATCCATAATGTGGTAATGGAGTTAAGAGGAAAGAATTAATGTGTAACTCGAAAATGAATCTGGTTATAAATATTTGAGTATATGGTAAAGTAGGCATGGGTTATAGAGATTGTAAAATAACGTCTTAAAACTAAAGATGCAGGTTTGTGAAAGAACATTGTCACAAATAGGAGAAATTGTTGAAATATAATTAGAATCACTAGTGTCGCATTAAAATAATTCTCCAAGACAATTAATTTTAATTTTCAGTTAGTAAACTTTTCCATAAAAAAATCCTTTATAATGGTTTGGTGGTAGTAAACTATCCAAATCCAATATAAAGGACATCCGTATGGATAAGTTTACACGAAAAACATCATTTGAACAATGGCTTTCACCTGTTTCTAAGCATTTATTTGAGGAACAAGTGAAAAATCATCAATTAAATTACTATACAAAGAAGCTTCACATGGAGTCCTTTTGGAGACTATTGCTATACGCTCAACTTCACGAAACAGAAAGTCTACGTGCCTTGAGCGACTGTGTTTTCTCCGAAGAATTACAGAGTGCAACTAGTCTCGAATCTATAAGTTTCTTACAGTTAGGTAGACGTTTGAATCAGATTCCTACGGAATTCTTTCAGAAGCTTTTTCTTGACTTGGTGATGCAAATTCACACAAAGACTAATTTTGAAAGTAGGAGAAAAACAACAACACCGCTTAAGATCATTGATTCGAGCACCTTGCCATTGAACTTGAACAACCATAGGTGGGCTAAGTTTCGCAAAACAAAATCTGGCGTCAAGCTTCATTTACGACTTGTGTTTATGGAAAAAGGTTGCTCGTATCCAGATCAAGCCGTGCTTACGAATGCCATCGAACATGATCGCGGCCAACTTGAAGTGTTGGTTGACGACCGAGAATGCATGTATGTATTTGACCGTGGTTATTTGGATTATGAGCGCTTCGATCGCATGACAGACGATGGTTTTTTCTTCGTTTCCCGTTTACGGAAAAATGCGGTTGTACGTCAACTGGATATCTTTAAGTTACGGGAAAATTCATCGATCTTGTCGGATAAAATGGTCGTGATCGGTACCACGCAAAATCGTTCTGAAAATGCGTTTCGCCTGATAAATGTTCTGGATTCAAAAGGTAACGAACTACATCTACTTACGAATCGATTTGATTTAAGCGCAGATGAAATCGCCGATCTGTACAAATCACGCTGCGCCATTGAACTATTCTTTAAATGGATGAAACAACATCTGAACATCAAAAAATTCTATGGTCAAAGTGAACAGGCAGTTCATAACCAAGTGTATGTGGCAATGATTGTCTATTGTTTAAATGTACTTGCCCAGCTAAACACAAAAAGCCAGCGCACTTACTTGCAAATCAGTCGGTATTTGAAGGCATCCCTGTGGAAATCTGCTCATATCTGGCTACGTAAAATCCAAGGGAACACCGTTCCCTAAACTATTTTGTTTCTGTATCCCCGGCCCAAAGCTATAGTAAAAAAAGTGGATGTTTACTACCTTTGTTTACATGTTTTAATTTTTTTATTAAAAATCGAGAATTATATAACTGAAAATTCAGTTATAATTTATGCGACACTAGTGATTTATGGTTAAAATAAGACTTTTTTTGAACCAACTAAAGTTGCAAGGAGTTAATTATAAGAAAGGATTGCATACTTCGATGTTGAAGGAGTGGAGAAAATGCAAACGAGAGAGGAAACTATTAATTACTGTTTGAAATTGGAAAATACTTATAAGGATTTTCCATTTAAAGATAAGAATTGGACATTAATTCGACATAAAGAAAACAAGAAAGTCTTTGCTTGGATTTTTAATAGAGATGACCATATTTGGATTAATCTGAAGTGTGAAGCCGGTTGGTTGGATTTCTATCGTCAGAATTACCCTTCTATTGTTCCTGCCTTCCATCATATGTTGCAGCTAGTCTAAATCTAATGGACGAGACAACAAATGATGTTCAGGTGATTACTGGTGAGGTGCCCGAGGATTTGCTATCGTTTATGAAGCGAAAAATGAGGAGTAACATTTTATGATTAAATTTGAAAATGTATCAAAAAGTTACGAAGATGGTACTATTGCTGTTGATTCCCTAAACATGGAGATAAAAAAAGGAGAATTTTTTGTCCTCATTGGGCCAAGTGGATGTGGAAAAACAACAACACTAAAAATGATAAATCGATTGATTCCTCTATCCGAAGGGACTATATTTTTCGATGGAAATAATATAAATGAGTATGATATCCATGAATTAAGATGGAATATTGGATATGTACTTCAACAAATTGCACTTTTTCCACATATGTCAATTGAGGAAAATATTACGGTTGTTCCAGAAATGAAAAAATGGACAAAAGAGAAGATGAAAGAACGGGCATTTGAGCTTATGAAAATGGTAGGCTTAGACCCACAAAAGTATGCAAGCAGGAAACCAATTGAATTATCAGGAGGTGAGCAGCAACGGGTAGGCGTTATTCGAGCTCTTGCGGCAGACCCTGAAATCATTTTAATGGATGAGCCGTTTAGTGCATTGGATCCAATAAGTCGGGATAAACTCCAAGATGATATGTTAGATTTAAAGAAAAGTCTCAAAAAGACGACTGTTTTTGTGACTCATGATATGCAAGAGGCTTTAAAATTGGCAGACCGAATTTGTATCATGAAGAATGGAAGAATCGTTCAAATCGGAACACCTCATGAACTTCTTTCCAAACCTGCTAATAAATTTGTGAAAGAATTTGTTGGGAATAAATCAGGAAATTGGATCGATGATGTTGACTGGGAAGTAATCATTCAGCCAATGGTGCAAAGTGATATTTCACAAAACTCTACTGAAGTGATACCAATAGCGACCCCATTGAAGAAGGTATTGGATATTTTGGCTAACCATGAACAACTTGTTGTTGAAAAAGATGGTGAACGTATTGGTGTTATTAACAGAAAAGCCATTATCCAATTTCTGTCTTCTAAAATGCCAGAAAGGGGGTCTAATAAATGACGGAGTTTACGCAAGTTTTTCAGGAAAGAAGAGATGAATTATTAGAAGCATTACTAGAGCACATCCAGATTTCTCTTATCGCACTCATTTTTGCAGTCATTATTGCAATCCCTTTAGGTATTTATCTGACAAGACATAAAAAAATAGCTGAGGTCATTATAGGCATAACATCTGTCATTCAAACCATTCCTTCGTTAGCCCTATTAGGTATATTAATCCCCTTATTTGGGATTGGTAGAGTACCAGCCATAATTGCTTTAGTTGCATACGCATTACTCCCAATTTTAAGAAATACGTATACAGGAATAAAAGAGGTTAATCCATCATTAATTGAGGCAGCTAGAGCAATGGGGATGAACTCCATAGAGAGATTAATTAAGGTGGAAATTCCACTTGCCATGCCAGTCATTATGGCCGGTATCCGAACAGCAACTGTATTAATTATAGGTACGGCAACTCTTGCTGCACTAATTGGAGCTGGTGGATTAGGGGATATTATTCTTCTAGGAATTGATAGAAATAATACAAGTTTAATTCTACTTGGAGCAATTCCTGCTGCACTCCTTGCTATTCTATTTGATTTTTTACTTAAAACATTTGAAAACCTATCGTATAAGAATGCCTTCGTTTCAATGGGGGGAATTGGTATATTGGCTTTAGCAATTATAGTGGCTCCACTAATTGGACATCAAAATGAAAAAATTGTGATTGCCGGAAAGCTGGGCTCAGAACCAGAAATCTTAATTAATATGTATAAATTATTAATTGAAGATGAAACAGACTTGCAAGTTGAACTGAAACCAGGCCTAGGTAAAACCTCGTTTGTGTTCAATGCACTCAAAACGGAGACCGTTGATATTTATCCAGAGTTTACCGGAACTGCCATTTCGGAGTTTTTAAAAGAAACGGCAGAAAGTACCAATCGTGAGGAGGTCTACAACCAAGCAAAGGATGGATTGTTAAAACAGTTCAATATGGTGATGCTGAAACCAATGCAGTATAACAATACCTATGCATTGGCAGTACCAATTGACTTTGCGAATCAATATGGGGTAAAAGCTATTTCCGATTTAAATGGTATAGAGAATAAAGTTAAAGCTGGATTTACATTAGAATTTTCTGATAGGGAAGATGGATATAAAGGAATTCAAGCCTTATACGGTATTCATTTTCCCACCCTCGTTACAATGGAACCGAAATTACGCTATACTGCAGTCAAATCTGGTGAGATTAATTTAGTTGATGCATATTCTACCGATAGTGAATTACGACAATATAATCTAAAAGTGTTGGAAGATGATCAACATTTATTCCCACCTTATCAGGGAGCACCTTTATTAAAAGAAGAAACCGCCAAGAAGTATCCTGAAATTGTTGATTCGTTAAATAAACTAGCTGGAAAAATAACAGATGATGAAATGCGGGAAATGAACTATCAAGTGAATGTAGAAGGAGAAAATGCATTTGAAGTTGCTAAGGAATATTTACAAGAAGAAGGGTTAATAAACTAAGAACTCTGGGACATCAATTGAATAAATCGGTTTTTATTAATAAAAAATAGGGGCGGATCCAGTAGGGCTTCGTCCCTTTTCTATTTGTTCAATATCATTCAATCCCTTGTCCAATGGAAAAAGCATCAGTATGGGATGAAAACCATATTATTGATAGGATTATAGGAGATGACAAATGCAAAGAGACCATTGAGTTATTCGAAAAGGGTGCTTTTTTTAGTAAGAAGGCGTACCTTTTTATGTTCTAAAACAAAGGATTGTGAATATTATCACTTAAACTATAGGGTGCGTTAGTTGTATAAGAAATACATTGGGATCACCATATTAGACATATCTAAAATGTATGTTCCTTTTATTATCAACTATTTTACCTAATTAACCTAAATATAACATTGGTTTATCTATATATGGACGATCGTGATGGGGACGGCATGGTAGGTGAGTAAGCACATAGAACTTTGATGAAAAATAAATGAGCGAAAGAATATTCTTTTTGTTGGTTGGACGGTTTATTAAAAATTGAAAATGGTTGTCTGAGTAGGAACAACTTTAGCTAAACGGGTGCTTTAATTAAGTTCAAAATAATATAGACCCATAACTAAAATAACGGGTTTGCTTTAGAGGTGCAAAACGTTAAAGCACAGTCCTAATCGCACAGTAAATAACAAAAATTTCACAACACAAATCACAGTATATTTCACAGGCAAAAAGGCTTAGAGTTGTTTTCGCCCCTAAGCCATTTTTGTAATATTTTATCTAACTATCGCACCCTTTAGTTTAAGTGTAATCTTTCACAATCTCTATGCTCGAATTTTTCTTTGGACGAAAAAAGCTGAGAAAAATCTCAGTTTTTTTCATGTTCCCTTAGTCATGTACTTTTAAGTTATTTAGCATTTCTGCTGATGCAGCTTGTAAATAGTAAATTAATTAACTGTTTCCTAAATCTAACGCAGTAATTTTTTCCATATCTTCATTAGTTAATTCAAAATCAAAAACATCCAAGTTTTGTTTCATACGATCTGAATTTGTTGATTTTGGAATCACAACGACACCTCTTTGAATATGCCAACGTAAGACAACTTGACCTACTAATTTTCCATGAGCTTCTGCAATTTCTATTAATGTTGAATTCGTGAAAATATTTTTACTACCTTGGGCAAATGGTCCCCATGATTCAATTTGAACACCATATTTTTTCATGGTTTCAATAGCAATTTTTTGTTGGAAGAATGGGTGAGTTTCCACTTGATTCAAAGCCGGAGTGACTTTATTAATTGATAATTAAGTCAGCTAAGCGAGCATCGTCAAAGTTACTTAGGCCAATCGCACGAACTTTTCCGTCTTCATATAATTCTTCCATAGCAGGCCATGCACCATAATAGTGACCAAATGGTTGATGTATTAAGTAAAGGTCTAAATAATCCAAACCCAATCTATATAATGAAGCATGGTAAGCACCTTTCGCATCTTCGTAACTGGCATCTTGAATCCATAATTTTGTGGTGATAAAAAACTCTTCACGAGGCACACCACTTTTAGCGATTGCTCGTCCAACAGCTTCTTCGTTAAAGTAAGCAGCTTGCTTTTCTAAAGCCTGCTGAATAAAGAATGTACAATATAATGAATTTTTGCGAATGTATGTTCGATAATATATAAGAGTTATTCCGTAAAACAGTTGGTTTTGTTTTGCTGTTCTTTTATAATTCTTCACTTTTACAATAGAACTTGATCCTAATCAATCTTTATTTCATATAAACATCCTATACTAGAGTCATCAACAAGGAATACAAATGAAAATGAAATTGGAGGGGAATCAACATGCAAAGATATATATTAAGTAAAAAGAATTCCATTACACTGATCAGTGCAATTTTGATTGCACTTGCATTCTTAGGACGATTTTCCTTAGACAACATGGCCATTTTCAATTGGTCGCTCATCATTGCATCTATTCTTGGTGTAGCACCAATTGCGATTCAAGCCTATCAGGCATTAAAAGTAAAAGTTGTCAGTATTGATGTTTTAGTTACCATTGCAGTAGTTGGAGCAGTATTGATTCAAAATTATGAGGAATCAGCCATCGTTACTTTCTTATTCTTATTTGGTTCTTACTTGGAGCAACGTACTTTGAACAGAACACGTTCTGCCATTAAAGAATTAACAGAGCTGGCACCAGAAAGTGCTTTAAAGCAAATGGAAAATGGAGAATTTGAAGAAGTTGATGTCGATGATGTAGATGAAGGTGATATTTTATTAGTCAAAACGGGTGCAAAAGTCCCTGTAGATGGAACCGTGTTAACAGGAGAAGGCCACATCAATGAAGCAAGTATTACCGGAGAGTCTGTTCCAGTAAGCAAAAAGGTCGATTCTGAAGTATTTGCAGGTTCTATCTTAGAAAATGGAACGATTCAAATTCGAGCTGACCGTGTTGGAGAGGATACAACATTTGGTAGAATTATTGAATTAGTTGAAGAGGCACAAGATTCCAAATCAGAAGCGGAACGTTTTATTGATCGATTCTCAAAATACTATACACCAGCTGTTTTAGTTCTTGGTATTATTGTTTGGATATTTTCAGGAAGTACCGAACTGGCAATCACGATTCTCGTTTTAGGGTGTCCTGGAGCATTAGTGATCGGGGTACCTGTATCGAACGTTGCTGGAATCGGAAACGGTGCACGTAATGGTGTACTCTTAAAAGGTAGTGAAGTGATCAATGATTTTAGCAGAGTAGATACGATCGTATTTGATAAAACAGGAACATTGACAGTAGGAAACCCTGAAGTTGCCGAAAAAGAATTTTACGGAAGGAATACTGAGGAAGCTCTAGGATACTTAGCTAGTGTGGAGCGTGAATCGGACCACCCACTAGCAAAAGCTGTCCTACAGGATATTGGCGAGACAACTTTCTCTACTGTTGAAGAAACCGAAGTCGTTAAAGGTGGCGGAATTGTAGCAAAAATAGGTGTTCATCATATAGCCGTTGGTAATGTAGCTTTAATGGAAAAAGAAAATGTGAAATTAAGCGAAAAAGCTAAAAAAGACGTCGAACGCTTTGAGAAAAACGGGAATTCTCTTGTGTTAACTGCGGTCGATGGAGAATTAAAAGTTCTGATGGGTATTCGGGATCAAATTCGTCCAGGTGTTAAAAAAGATCTTCAAAACCTAAAAAAACTTGGAGTCAAAAACCTAGTCGTTCTTTCAGGGGACAACCAAGGAACCGTAGATTTAGTTGCTCGAGAACTTGGATTGACAGAAGCACACGGTCATATGCTTCCAGAAGGAAAATCCGCATATATTGAAAAAATGCAAGCAAAAGGCCAAATCATTGCCTTTGTCGGTGACGGAGTGAATGATAGTCCTTCATTAGCCTTAGCGGATATCGGAATCGCCATGGGAAGTGGAACAGATGTTGCAATTGAAACATCGGATGTCGTTTTAATGAATTCTGACCTTAGTCGTTTACCACACGCATTAGGATTAACAAAATCAACTTCAAGAAACATGAAACAGAACATCACCATAGCAGTTGGTGTGGTATTAGTCTTACTTGCCAGCCTACTATTTAGTGCATGGATGAATATGTCAATCGGGATGTTGGTTCACGAAGCAAGTATCTTAGTAGTCATCTTGAATGGTATGAGATTATTGAGATATCGTTTGAGAGGCTAAATGAAAAAGGTATACTCTCTACAAAACAGTAACGGGAAGTATTCTTTCTTAAAAAAATGCTTCCCATATCTAAACAAAACTTGATATACGTCAATTTAAATACATTGAACCTAAGCTATACTTGAATTGTAAGGAGGAAGAGATGAAACCAACCTTCAAAAAGGGAAGGAGAATAATTCATGCGAAAAGCAGTGATTCAATTAGAAACCTTATCTTGTCCATCATGTATGCAAAAAATTGAGAATGCCGTCAAAGGATTAAATGGGATCGATCAAGATAGCGTAAAAATACTATTTAACGCAAGCAAAGTTAGATTTGATTTTGATTCAGATTCAGTCGCTATTACCGATATCGAAAAGGCCATTGAAGACTTAGGATATCCAGTCGTCAAATCAAAAGTAAAATCTTCCTAAGAATCAAAAAGTCACAAGAAAGAGGGGACGAATAATGTCTGAACAAACATTTTACGAAGTAGTAAACAACCATTTTGAAAAACTGGATTTATACACCACTGCAATAACACGGGCCCATGGTAAGAATCACCCAGAAG
Source organism: Bacillus niameyensis (assembly GCF_001375535.1). GTDB lineage: Bacteria > Bacillota > Bacilli > Bacillales > Bacillaceae_C > Lederbergia > Lederbergia niameyensis. Next base: position 1,896,508 of record NZ_LN831197.1, on the reverse strand, counting down.
CCTTTGAAGTACGTGAATTGTTTAAAACAATTAGTGGAAAAGTAAAAGACGCTGGTACGAACAAACCTGACTTAGATGCTGAATTTGCTCAATTACGAAAAATCACAGACAACTACACCATTCCTGGAGATGTATGTGAAACGTATGCAGGCACATTCGAGATGCTATCAGAAGTAGATAAAGCATATCAGGATTAAAGTAACTCAAAACAAAAGAATAAATTGGTTACGGTCGTTAAAAAATGAAGGGGGAAATGATTTATGCAAAAAGCAACGATTCAATTAGAAACCTTATCTTGCCCATCTTGTCTCCAAAAGATTGAAAATGCGGTGAAAGGAATAAACGGTGTGAATCAAGATAGCTTGAAAGTAATGTTCAATGCTAGTAAAGTAAAAGTAGATTTTGATTCAGAAGCAGTTGCTATTAACGATATCGAAAAGACAATTGAAGACTTAGGATATCCTGTTGTCAAATCAAAGGTAAAACCTGCTTAATCGAGTGAATAGAAAGGAAGCCTAAGATGCCCTCTTAGGCTTTTTATAAAAAGGAGAGGTTATTTTGGAACAAAACCAATGTTGTCATCACCAACATGGACATGCAGAATGTATTCGTATCGTTCCCATCTTCAACCATCTGGAAGACTCACAAATGGATTTGATTGCGGAATCTGCCAAGACACTTCATCTGCAAAAAGGGGAAATGTTATTCCGTGCAGATGAGGAAGATGATACCTTATATATTATCAATTCAGGTAAGGCTCGGATTTACCGCTTATCGGATTCTGGAAAAGAACAACTTGTTCGCATTTTAAATCCCGGTGATTTTACAGGTGAAGTTGCCATTTTCCAACCTGGAAGTATTCATGAAAATTATGCGGAAGCATTACAAAATACATCCATTTGTTTAATTAAACGAGAGGAATTACAGAAGTATTTGGTGGAATATCCGCAGATCTCATTAAAAATACTATCAGAAGTAACGATACGATTGAAGGATTCTGAAAAACAAACCACACAAGTAGCGATTGAAAATGTAGAAACCCGCATTATATCCTTTTTAGCTGAGAATGTTGAAAAGGGAAGTGGCAATAGTCCAACGATTATCTTACCAATGTCCAAAAAGGATTTAGCCTCGTATCTTGGTACCACACCAGAAACAATCAGCCGTAAATTTACTACTCTAGAAGAACTTGGATTGATTAAACAGTTACCGAAAAAGAAAATTAAAATAATGGATTTAGATCAATTGTTACTTCATACTGAATAAATATAAGCAAGAGTAGCGTGCCATCATACTAACGGGTTAAGTTTAATAGTACAAAACATAAAATAACAAACCTTTTAGCAATCCAATTAGCATAAAAAATGATTGCTAATTTTTGTTGGTTTAACAATGTTTATCTACAAAAAAGAAAGAAAAATGGCTCCTTATTTGGCACTTATTTTGCCAAGAAGATATAAAATTGTGTCAACTGCATTATTTAGCAAAACACTCCCTAATAACTTAGCTAATTCCTCTGATAAATAGCTAAGGGATTGACAATTTATGTTAAAATTATAATTTGGATTGTGAATTAGTGTATTTAAAGTAACGGGTGCTTTCGTATTATAAGGTTAACCAGTTTTTACTGGTTGACCTTTTTTAAATAGAATCTATTATATCAGTAGCCAGGGTAGGACGTACGGGTGCTTGGGGCATTGATCCCGTCAACTAAACTGTCCGCCCCCTACTTGTAGAAACATGTTTGGGGCTGGTTGGGACCTAGATCTCGTATAACAAGCGAAGCTATGATACTTCAAGATGGAATAGGGGTTACTGGTAAGTAATTTGAGAGAGGAAGAGATAAATAATGAATCCAGTAGTTTGGTATGTCAACACTAAATCAAACAACTTTTTTAAGGGACGAAATTCTATACTCTACTGGACTTAAATAGCCAAGTGAACTGTGCATACGGATATTGTTGTACCAATTTACATAATCGAAAAGTTCAAGAGCTAGTTGTTCAAGGGTTTGAAAATGCCTTCCGTTAATTAATTCAGTTTTTAATATCTTAAATGTAGCTTCTGCCACCGCATTGTCATAGGGATTTCCTTTATCACTTAGAGATCGTTTAATCTGAAATTTACTTAATAACTCATCGATTCCAACGTTCTTAAACTCAGATCCTCGATCGGTATGAAACATTTTTATTTTCCCTAATGGTTGCTTGATAGATTCGAAGGCACGTTGAACTAGAGCTGCGTCTTTACGCTTTCCAGCGCTATAACCAACTATTTCTCGATTATATAAATCTAGTAAAAAACAAACGTAATTCCATTCGCTTCCTACTTTCACATACGTTAAATCACTAACTAAAACGGTCATTTCTTTATCGACTTGAAATTCACGATTTAGCACGATTCGAACAGCCTCTTCATTTGGCGGTGATGTCATTGGCTTATATGATGGTTGTGCATATTTAGACTGGATTCCAAGCTCATCCATTAATCGGCCAATTCGGCGTCTAGAGACTGTTAAACCCGATTTAGCCAGGCCCTTTTTAATTTTTCGAGTACCATATACCTGACGGTTGTTGTTAAAAATCTCTAGGATTTTCTCTTTTAATTCTTGTTCTTCTGCAATTCTTTCTTGTTCCTTTTGAGCTGCTATTTTTGTATCGTAGTAAAAGGTACTACGAGAGATTTGTAGGACTTTGCACATTGCTGATACCGAATATTTGTGACTGTTTCTTTTTATCACTTCTATTTTCGTCCCATGATCAGCGCGGCTTGCTTTAAAATATCGACTTCCATTTCTAACTGCTTATTTCTCTTTCTTAATTCAATTAATTCTTGTTCCTCTGGAGTTCGATTATCTTTTGCTTGAAAAGATCCGGACTGTTGGAATTGAGCAATCCATCTGTCTAATGCTGAGGCAGTCAACTCATATTCACTTACAATTGATTGGCGGCTTTTTCCACTTTCATACAATGCCACCACTTGTTTTTTAAACTCGGTTGAAAAGGTACGTCTTTTTTTAGGCACGGTAGATTCTCCTCACTTATTGTTACTATTCTACTCGCCCTTATTTTTATTGTCCAACTAAGTGTAACCTATCCATACTAAGATAATCAATAAAAAGGTGGTATAATTAAGAAAGGACAGGCTTTTTTTTTTAGGAACCTAAACTTCTGCAAGTGAGGAAAGGAGGACGTGCCGTGGATGATAAATTTACACTGTATAACTTAAAGGTAGAGGTTGTTGCTACAGATCAACCAATGGTATGCAGGCATAAGGAAGGTGACTATTTTCTAGTTGTTGGAGAAGACCTTATCTTCCCAGAAGCTAATTCATTTTCCATGTATGCTTTAAGTGCTATTTTGCCATTGTTGCCTGCCAAGCAGCGGCCATTACACGCTAATGACTGGATGTTGTCTGATAGCCTAATTGCCTGCCCGGATCCAAACTGTGGAGCCAAGTTTAAAATAACCCGTACTGGGACTCAAGAATTTAGTCATGCTGAATGCACAATAGAACTCATACATAAAGGAGATCAACAATAATGGCGGAACGATTCGAATTAGCAAAAGATTATACGATCAGTAGAGTGATCAACGGGTGTTGGCAGCTATCAGAAGGCCATAGCATAAAAACAAAATTAGACATGAAAGATGTCAAGAATGCTTTCTATATGCTTGCAGAAAGGGGATTTACGACATTTGATTGTGCAGATATTTATACAGGAACTGAAGAATTACTCGGTGAATTTTTAACGGAACTGAAGCACGGAAGCACCCTTTCGCCACACGATATTCAAGTTCATACTAAGTATGTACCGGATATCAATTTGCTTAGTGAGGTTGATTACAACTATACAGAAAAAATAATCGACAGAAGCCTTAAACGTCNAAGCTATACTTGAATTGTAAGGAGGAAGAGATGAAACCAACCTTCAAAAAGGGAAGGAGAATAATTCATGCGAAAAGCAGTGATTCAATTAGAAACCTTATCTTGTCCATCATGTATGCAAAAAATTGAGAATGCCGTCAAAGGATTAAATGGGATCGATCAAGATAGCGTAAAAATACTATTTAACGCAAGCAAAGTTAGATTTGATTTTGATTCAGATTCAGTCGCTATTACCGATATCGAAAAGGCCATTGAAGACTTAGGATATCCAGTCGTCAAATCAAAAGTAAAATCTTCCTAAGAATCAAAAAGTCACAAGAAAGAGGGGACGAATAATGTCTGAACAAACATTTTACGAAGTAGTAAACAACCATTTTGAAAAACTGGATTTATACACCACTGCAATAACACGGGCCCATGGTAAGAATCACCCAGAAGCCTTTGAAGTACGTGAATTGTTTAAAACAATTAGTGGAAAAGTAAAAGACGCTGGTACGAACAAACCTGACTTAGATGCTGAATTTGCTCAATTACGAAAAATCACAGACAACTACACCATTCCTGGAGATGTATGTGAAACGTATGCAGGCACATTCGAGATGCTATCAGAAGTAGATAAAGCATATCAGGATTAAAGTAACTCAAAACAAAAGAATAAATTGGTTACGGTCGTTAAAAAATGAAGGGGGAAATGATTTATGCAAAAAGCAACGATTCAATTAGAAACCTTATCTTGCCCATCTTGTCTCCAAAAGATTGAAAATGCGGTGAAAGGAATAAACGGTGTGAATCAAGATAGCTTGAAAGTAATGTTCAATGCTAGTAAAGTAAAAGTAGATTTTGATTCAGAAGCAGTTGCTATTAACGATATCGAAAAGACAATTGAAGACTTAGGATATCCTGTTGTCAAATCAAAGGTAAAACCTGCTTAATCGAGTGAATAGAAAGGAAGCCTAAGATGCCCTCTTAGGCTTTTTATAAAAAGGAGAGGTTATTTTGGAACAAAACCAATGTTGTCATCACCAACATGGACATGCAGAATGTATTCGTATCGTTCCCATCTTCAACCATCTGGAAGACTCACAAATGGATTTGATTGCGGAATCTGCCAAGACACTTCATCTGCAAAAAGGGGAAATGTTATTCCGTGCAGATGAGGAAGATGATACCTTATATATTATCAATTCAGGTAAGGCTCGGATTTACCGCTTATCGGATTCTGGAAAAGAACAACTTGTTCGCATTTTAAATCCCGGTGATTTTACAGGTGAAGTTGCCATTTTCCAACCTGGAAGTATTCATGAAAATTATGCGGAAGCATTACAAAATACATCCATTTGTTTAATTAAACGAGAGGAATTACAGAAGTATTTGGTGGAATATCCGCAGATCTCATTAAAAATACTATCAGAAGTAACGATACGATTGAAGGATTCTGAAAAACAAACCACACAAGTAGCGATTGAAAATGTAGAAACCCGCATTATATCCTTTTTAGCTGAGAATGTTGAAAAGGGAAGTGGCAATAGTCCAACGATTATCTTACCAATGTCCAAAAAGGATTTAGCCTCGTATCTTGGTACCACACCAGAAACAATCAGCCGTAAATTTACTACTCTAGAAGAACTTGGATTGATTAAACAGTTACCGAAAAAGAAAATTAAAATAATGGATTTAGATCAATTGTTACTTCATACTGAATAAATATAAGCAAGAGTAGCGTGCCATCATACTAACGGGTTAAGTTTAATAGTACAAAACATAAAATAACAAACCTTTTAGCAATCCAATTAGCATAAAAAATGATTGCTAATTTTTGTTGGTTTAACAATGTTTATCTACAAAAAAGAAAGAAAAATGGCTCCTTATTTGGCACTTATTTTGCCAAGAAGATATAAAATTGTGTCAACTGCATTATTTAGCAAAACACTCCCTAATAACTTAGCTAATTCCTCTGATAAATAGCTAAGGGATTGACAATTTATGTTAAAATTATAATTTGGATTGTGAATTAGTGTATTTAAAGTAACGGGTGCTTTCGTATTATAAGGTTAACCAGTTTTTACTGGTTGACCTTTTTTAAATAGAATCTATTATATCAGTAGCCAGGGTAGGACGTACGGGTGCTTGGGGCATTGATCCCGTCAACTAAACTGTCCGCCCCCTACTTGTAGAAACATGTTTGGGGCTGGTTGGGACCTAGATCTCGTATAACAAGCGAAGCTATGATACTTCAAGATGGAATAGGGGTTACTGGTAAGTAATTTGAGAGAGGAAGAGATAAATAATGAATCCAGTAGTTTGGTATGTCAACACTAAATCAAACAACTTTTTTAAGGGACGAAATTCTATACTCTACTGGACTTAAATAGCCAAGTGAACTGTGCATACGGATATTGTTGTACCAATTTACATAATCGAAAAGTTCAAGAGCTAGTTGTTCAAGGGTTTGAAAATGCCTTCCGTTAATTAATTCAGTTTTTAATATCTTAAATGTAGCTTCTGCCACCGCATTGTCATAGGGATTTCCTTTATCACTTAGAGATCGTTTAATCTGAAATTTACTTAATAACTCATCGATTCCAACGTTCTTAAACTCAGATCCTCGATCGGTATGAAACATTTTTATTTTCCCTAATGGTTGCTTGATAGATTCGAAGGCACGTTGAACTAGAGCTGCGTCTTTACGCTTTCCAGCGCTATAACCAACTATTTCTCGATTATATAAATCTAGTAAAAAACAAACGTAATTCCATTCGCTTCCTACTTTCACATACGTTAAATCACTAACTAAAACGGTCATTTCTTTATCGACTTGAAATTCACGATTTAGCACGATTCGAACAGCCTCTTCATTTGGCGGTGATGTCATTGGCTTATATGATGGTTGTGCATATTTAGACTGGATTCCAAGCTCATCCATTAATCGGCCAATTCGGCGTCTAGAGACTGTTAAACCCGATTTAGCCAGGCCCTTTTTAATTTTTCGAGTACCATATACCTGACGGTTGTTGTTAAAAATCTCTAGGATTTTCTCTTTTAATTCTTGTTCTTCTGCAATTCTTTCTTGTTCCTTTTGAGCTGCTATTTTTGTATCGTAGTAAAAGGTACTACGAGAGATTTGTAGGACTTTGCACATTGCTGATACCGAATATTTGTGACTGTTTCTTTTTATCACTTCTATTTTCGTCCCATGATCAGCGCGGCTTGCTTTAAAATATCGACTTCCATTTCTAACTGCTTATTTCTCTTTCTTAATTCAATTAATTCTTGTTCCTCTGGAGTTCGATTATCTTTTGCTTGAAAAGATCCGGACTGTTGGAATTGAGCAATCCATCTGTCTAATGCTGAGGCAGTCAACTCATATTCACTTACAATTGATTGGCGGCTTTTTCCACTTTCATACAATGCCACCACTTGTTTTTTAAACTCGGTTGAAAAGGTACGTCTTTTTTTAGGCACGGTAGATTCTCCTCACTTATTGTTACTATTCTACTCGCCCTTATTTTTATTGTCCAACTAAGTGTAACCTATCCATACTAAGATAATCAATAAAAAGGTGGTATAATTAAGAAAGGACAGGCTTTTTTTTTTAGGAACCTAAACTTCTGCAAGTGAGGAAAGGAGGACGTGCCGTGGATGATAAATTTACACTGTATAACTTAAAGGTAGAGGTTGTTGCTACAGATCAACCAATGGTATGCAGGCATAAGGAAGGTGACTATTTTCTAGTTGTTGGAGAAGACCTTATCTTCCCAGAAGCTAATTCATTTTCCATGTATGCTTTAAGTGCTATTTTGCCATTGTTGCCTGCCAAGCAGCGGCCATTACACGCTAATGACTGGATGTTGTCTGATAGCCTAATTGCCTGCCCGGATCCAAACTGTGGAGCCAAGTTTAAAATAACCCGTACTGGGACTCAAGAATTTAGTCATGCTGAATGCACAATAGAACTCATACATAAAGGAGATCAACAATAATGGCGGAACGATTCGAATTAGCAAAAGATTATACGATCAGTAGAGTGATCAACGGGTGTTGGCAGCTATCAGAAGGCCATAGCATAAAAACAAAATTAGACATGAAAGATGTCAAGAATGCTTTCTATATGCTTGCAGAAAGGGGATTTACGACATTTGATTGTGCAGATATTTATACAGGAACTGAAGAATTACTCGGTGAATTTTTAACGGAACTGAAGCACGGAAGCACCCTTTCGCCACACGATATTCAAGTTCATACTAAGTATGTACCGGATATCAATTTGCTTAGTGAGGTTGATTACAACTATACAGAAAAAATAATCGACAGAAGCCTTAAACGTCAAAAACGAGATGTATTAGATCTTGTGCAGTTTCATTGGTGGGATTACAATGTGCCCGGCTATGTTGAGACGGCGGGAGACCTGCTGAAACTTAAAGAAAAAGGAAAAATCCGTAATATCNAAGCTATACTTGAATTGTAAGGAGGAAGAGATGAAACCAACCTTCAAAAAGGGAAGGAGAATAATTCATGCGAAAAGCAGTGATTCAATTAGAAACCTTATCTTGTCCATCATGTATGCAAAAAATTGAGAATGCCGTCAAAGGATTAAATGGGATCGATCAAGATAGCGTAAAAATACTATTTAACGCAAGCAAAGTTAGATTTGATTTTGATTCAGATTCAGTCGCTATTACCGATATCGAAAAGGCCATTGAAGACTTAGGATATCCAGTCGTCAAATCAAAAGTAAAATCTTCCTAAGAATCAAAAAGTCACAAGAAAGAGGGGACGAATAATGTCTGAACAAACATTTTACGAAGTAGTAAACAACCATTTTGAAAAACTGGATTTATACACCACTGCAATAACACGGGCCCATGGTAAGAATCACCCAGAAGCCTTTGAAGTACGTGAATTGTTTAAAACAATTAGTGGAAAAGTAAAAGACGCTGGTACGAACAAACCTGACTTAGATGCTGAATTTGCTCAATTACGAAAAATCACAGACAACTACACCATTCCTGGAGATGTATGTGAAACGTATGCAGGCACATTCGAGATGCTATCAGAAGTAGATAAAGCATATCAGGATTAAAGTAACTCAAAACAAAAGAATAAATTGGTTACGGTCGTTAAAAAATGAAGGGGGAAATGATTTATGCAAAAAGCAACGATTCAATTAGAAACCTTATCTTGCCCATCTTGTCTCCAAAAGATTGAAAATGCGGTGAAAGGAATAAACGGTGTGAATCAAGATAGCTTGAAAGTAATGTTCAATGCTAGTAAAGTAAAAGTAGATTTTGATTCAGAAGCAGTTGCTATTAACGATATCGAAAAGACAATTGAAGACTTAGGATATCCTGTTGTCAAATCAAAGGTAAAACCTGCTTAATCGAGTGAATAGAAAGGAAGCCTAAGATGCCCTCTTAGGCTTTTTATAAAAAGGAGAGGTTATTTTGGAACAAAACCAATGTTGTCATCACCAACATGGACATGCAGAATGTATTCGTATCGTTCCCATCTTCAACCATCTGGAAGACTCACAAATGGATTTGATTGCGGAATCTGCCAAGACACTTCATCTGCAAAAAGGGGAAATGTTATTCCGTGCAGATGAGGAAGATGATACCTTATATATTATCAATTCAGGTAAGGCTCGGATTTACCGCTTATCGGATTCTGGAAAAGAACAACTTGTTCGCATTTTAAATCCCGGTGATTTTACAGGTGAAGTTGCCATTTTCCAACCTGGAAGTATTCATGAAAATTATGCGGAAGCATTACAAAATACATCCATTTGTTTAATTAAACGAGAGGAATTACAGAAGTATTTGGTGGAATATCCGCAGATCTCATTAAAAATACTATCAGAAGTAACGATACGATTGAAGGATTCTGAAAAACAAACCACACAAGTAGCGATTGAAAATGTAGAAACCCGCATTATATCCTTTTTAGCTGAGAATGTTGAAAAGGGAAGTGGCAATAGTCCAACGATTATCTTACCAATGTCCAAAAAGGATTTAGCCTCGTATCTTGGTACCACACCAGAAACAATCAGCCGTAAATTTACTACTCTAGAAGAACTTGGATTGATTAAACAGTTACCGAAAAAGAAAATTAAAATAATGGATTTAGATCAATTGTTACTTCATACTGAATAAATATAAGCAAGAGTAGCGTGCCATCATACTAACGGGTTAAGTTTAATAGTACAAAACATAAAATAACAAACCTTTTAGCAATCCAATTAGCATAAAAAATGATTGCTAATTTTTGTTGGTTTAACAATGTTTATCTACAAAAAAGAAAGAAAAATGGCTCCTTATTTGGCACTTATTTTGCCAAGAAGATATAAAATTGTGTCAACTGCATTATTTAGCAAAACACTCCCTAATAACTTAGCTAATTCCTCTGATAAATAGCTAAGGGATTGACAATTTATGTTAAAATTATAATTTGGATTGTGAATTAGTGTATTTAAAGTAACGGGTGCTTTCGTATTATAAGGTTAACCAGTTTTTACTGGTTGACCTTTTTTAAATAGAATCTATTATATCAGTAGCCAGGGTAGGACGTACGGGTGCTTGGGGCATTGATCCCGTCAACTAAACTGTCCGCCCCCTACTTGTAGAAACATGTTTGGGGCTGGTTGGGACCTAGATCTCGTATAACAAGCGAAGCTATGATACTTCAAGATGGAATAGGGGTTACTGGTAAGTAATTTGAGAGAGGAAGAGATAAATAATGAATCCAGTAGTTTGGTATGTCAACACTAAATCAAACAACTTTTTTAAGGGACGAAATTCTATACTCTACTGGACTTAAATAGCCAAGTGAACTGTGCATACGGATATTGTTGTACCAATTTACATAATCGAAAAGTTCAAGAGCTAGTTGTTCAAGGGTTTGAAAATGCCTTCCGTTAATTAATTCAGTTTTTAATATCTTAAATGTAGCTTCTGCCACCGCATTGTCATAGGGATTTCCTTTATCACTTAGAGATCGTTTAATCTGAAATTTACTTAATAACTCATCGATTCCAACGTTCTTAAACTCAGATCCTCGATCGGTATGAAACATTTTTATTTTCCCTAATGGTTGCTTGATAGATTCGAAGGCACGTTGAACTAGAGCTGCGTCTTTACGCTTTCCAGCGCTATAACCAACTATTTCTCGATTATATAAATCTAGTAAAAAACAAACGTAATTCCATTCGCTTCCTACTTTCACATACGTTAAATCACTAACTAAAACGGTCATTTCTTTATCGACTTGAAATTCACGATTTAGCACGTTTCGAACAGCCTCTTCATTTGGCGGTGATGTCATTGGCTTATATGATGGTTGTGCATATTTAGACTGGATTCCAAGCTCATCCATTAATCGGCCAATTCGGCGTCTAGAGACTGTTAAACCCGATTTAGCCAGGCCCTTTTTAATTTTTCGAGTACCATATACCTGACGGTTGTTGTTAAAAATCTCTAGGATTTTCTCTTTTAATTCTTGTTCTTCTGCAATTCTTTCTTGTTCCTTTTGAGCTGCTATTTTTGTATCGTAGTAAAAGGTACTACGAGAGATTTGTAGGACTTTGCACATTGCTGATACCGAATATTTGTGACTGTTTCTTTTTATCACTTCTATTTTCGTCCCATGATCAGCGCGGCTTGCTTTAAAATATCGACTTCCATTTCTAACTGCTTATTTCTCTTTCTTAATTCAATTAATTCTTGTTCCTCTGGAGTTCGATTATCTTTTGCTTGAAAAGATCCGGACTGTTGGAATTGAGCAATCCATCTGTCTAATGCTGAGGCAGTCAACTCATATTCACTTACAATTGATTGGCGGCTTTTTCCACTTTCATACAATGCCACCACTTGTTTTTTAAACTCGGTTGAAAAGGTACGTCTTTTTTTAGGCACGGTAGATTCTCCTCACTTATTGTTACTATTCTACTCGCCCTTATTTTTATTGTCCAACTAAGTGTAACCTATCCATACTAAGATAATCAATAAAAAGGTGGTATAATTAAGAAAGGACAGGCTTTTTTTTTTAGGAACCTAAACTTCTGCAAGTGAGGAAAGGAGGACGTGCCGTGGATGATAAATTTACACTGTATAACTTAAAGGTAGAGGTTGTTGCTACAGATCAACCAATGGTATGCAGGCATAAGGAAGGTGACTATTTTCTAGTTGTTGGAGAAGACCTTATCTTCCCAGAAGCTAATTCATTTTCCATGTATGCTTTAAGTGCTATTTTGCCATTGTTGCCTGCCAAGCAGCGGCCATTACACGCTAATGACTGGATGTTGTCTGATAGCCTAATTGCCTGCCCGGATCCAAACTGTGGAGCCAAGTTTAAAATAACCCGTACTGGGACTCAAGAATTTAGTCATGCTGAATGCACAATAGAACTCATACATAAAGGAGATCAACAATAATGGCGGAACGATTCGAATTAGCAAAAGATTATACGATCAGTAGAGTGATCAACGGGTGTTGGCAGCTATCAGAAGGCCATAGCATAAAAACAAAATTAGACATGAAAGATGTCAAGAATGCTTTCTATATGCTTGCAGAAAGGGGATTTACGACATTTGATTGTGCAGATATTTATACAGGAACTGAAGAATTACTCGGTGAATTTTTAACGGAACTGAAGCACGGAAGCACCCTTTCGCCACACGATATTCAAGTTCATACTAAGTATGTACCGGATATCAATTTGCTTAGTGAGGTTGATTACAACTATACAGAAAAAATAATCGACAGAAGCCTTAAACGTCAAAAACGAGATGTATTAGATCTTGTGCAGTTTCATTGGTGGGATTACAATGTGCCCGGCTATGTTGAGACGGCGGGAGACCTGCTGAAACTTAAAGAAAAAGGAAAAATCCGTAATATCGCCGTTACAAACTTTGATACGAAGCATTTGAGCGAGCTCGTTGATGCCGGTATCCCTATTGTATCTTGTCAAAATCAATATTCGGTTTTTGATCGACGCCCAGAAAAGAAATTAATCGATTATTGTACAAGCAAAGGAATTTCCCTGCTGTGCTATGGTACATTATCGGGAGGTTTGATAGCGGAAAAATGGAATGGTCAACCATCGATACAACCTGAAACACGCTCACATGTTAAATATCTCCAAGTGATTGAGGATACCTTGGGTTGGGATGGCTATCAGGAATTATTGTTAATCCTGCAAAGAATTGGTAAAAAGTATTCTGTCAAGGCTTCTCAGATTGCGACAAAATATATATTGAGTCAACAAGGAGTCGGGGCAACTATTATTGGAGTTAGAAATAGTAGGCATGTTGAGTCCAACGCGCAAATATTTACTTTTGAACTCGATCGATCCGATACCGAAGAAATCAAACAATTCTTGGACAACTATCCAATATTAAACGGTGAACCTTTTGAATTAGAGCGTACTGTTGGTTCGAAGTATCGCAATATTATGAAGATGAATTTAAATGAAGAATAAGTGATTGTTTATTTAGTCTAGATTAGAGAGTTTAGTAGAGGAGAGGGAGTTTCAATATGAATCAAAGACTTGAATTTAGAGGTGGCTGGGGAGCTGCGTTTATTCCAGTCGTTATTTTTCTATTTTTCTGCATACTGTATTTTATTGTCTTTAAAGCGTTTGAAATGTATGCTCTGGCAATGGGAGCTTTCGTCGCACTTATGGTAGGTGCCATTTTTGTGAAAAAGGGTAACTACAATCGTTTCTGGGATTCAGTCTATGATGGAGTAAAGGAAGCTGTACCAATTACCATCCTTCTGTTCGTCATCGGGATGTTCTCGGAACTGATCAAAACTACTAATATTTCGGAAGGTTTTGTATGGCTAGCGGACTTGTTGGGTGTTGATGGGGGATTATTCACGGCGTTTACTTTCTTAGCAGTTTGTGTCATTTCTACTGCTACTGGGTCATCCATCGGAACCATGTTTACCTGCTTCCCTATTTTCTACCCGGCGGGAGTATTGTTGGGATGCGATCCTACGGTCCTTGCAGGCGCGATCGTCAGTGCCTCTATTTTTGGTGATAATTTAGCACCAATATCAGATACCACCATCATCTCCGCAGGAACTCAAGAGTATACAAGAAAAGAAGGGTTCGCTGAAGTGGGCGGCTGTGTTGCCAGCCGATTGAAGTACGCCTTGGTCGCTGGGGCCGTCTCTTTTGTTCTATTTTGGATCTTCGGAGGCGGCGGCACGGTCGGTGTGGGAGCTTCGGATATTCTTGGAAATAACATGAATCCTACCACACTGGTCATGTTGATTCCGGTAGCCGTCATGCTAATTGTAGCGATCAATACCCGCAATATCTATATAGCCATTACTATAGGTATTATTTTAGGGACAATAACGGGTCTGGCATTTAACCTTATAAATTTCAATAATATAATCTCTGTTGTGGATGGGGCTCCAATAGGATTCCTGACGGGCGGAATCAGCAGCATGATGGCAATAGTCACGTTGGTTATTTCAGTCTACGGTATAATGGGTGTGCTCAACGGTGCGGGAGTGCTTGAAAAAGTCACAAATGGCATACTTAACAGTAAAATGGGCAAGACCGTTCGCGGTGCCGAAATGGCTATGATGTTAGGTATTTCGTTTACAACGTTGATCTTCGGTGGTGTGACCAGTGCATCGATGACGACATTTGGAAAAGTACAGAATGAGATTGGCAAACGTGTTGGTTTGCATCCATACCGTCGTGCCTACCTTCTGGATGGTTTTGCTAATGCGATCGTTCTCGTCATACCTTTTTTAAGTGTTTTTGTATTCCTTGGTGCTTTGCTGACAAAAGGTTATGATTTTGTTCCACCTCTTTTATTAACACAAGTAAGCAGCGGTATGATTTATTGCATGGTCCTGTTCCTAGTTCTATTGTTCTCTATCATAACAGGATGGGGTCGGGAATATGAAGGTTCTAGAGGGGAAGTGGTTAGAAATCCTCAAGAATATACAAACAAAAGTGTTTCACTGTAGAGGGAAATCACCAACATCTCTTGTGATACCGCATTCACTCTACACACATTGAGTCCGTCGCGAAATTAGAACTGAAAAAATACTAGCAAAATTTATACAAAAAGGGTTCCATGGTGAACTCTTTTTGTGTTTAGAAATAGAATTAAATGATTATTCATAATAGGATATCAGGACTTTCTAGCAAAACTTTCGAAGATGTACGGTATTGGAGGTACCGAAATCTGGATTGAACAAAAGGTAGGCGTTATGAATATTGATGAGTTTCAACTTAAAAACTTCACCATACAGCTTGGCGACGTCAGAGAATAGCATGGATTTGACGGGATCATCGGCAGTGACTTTTTTCTGGCAAATAAATTAATCATCGACTTCGAGAATATGGATGTTAGAAAAAACTAAGTTTAGGTTAACACTACTACATCAATGTGAATCTGCCATCACCATCCAAGTCGCGTAGAATGTGTTTGTGTTTGCATGGACAAAGTATATAGCGTTTTTTGGTCGTAAACTGAGTTAAACGAATTGTGTAATATTCGAGCATACCTCGGATGTAAAGGAAAGAATATATTTGGATTCGTTTAAACGTGTATCCTATTCGCCTACTATTACGGCGAAGAAAATAGCCAATGGGATGTTGGAAGGATATTGGGTGAGGCTCGGACTTTATCAGGTTATGCTAGTATTTGAAGTTGATGAAAAGGAATCTGTAGTTTGGATTGACGGTATAAAAACATAAGCGGGAAAATGTTTATTGGAGAAATAAATAATATTGGTAAAATAGATGGCATCTACATAAAGTTGTAGATGCTTTTTTGCAGGAATAGAGTAGATTGGATTAAAGGGAGAGGAGGGATCTAATATGAAGTTGCAGTAAGTTAGAGAATTATTTTCTGCATCAGTTTGTTTTGGTTTCGATCCTTGCTTATCATGAGGAAGATGACAAAAAAATTATTGATGAAGTCGCACTTATACGTCCAATTCCAGATGAAAATGCTAATAAAGAGTTTTTTTAAGTAGAACCGAGAAACATTGTTTACCATAAATCGAAGGAGAAATGTATCGTTCATATTCGTGTTGATGAGAGTGCAACGAATTTAATGAAAGGATTCGGTATAACGATTGGAACAATCCAATATTAAAAATCCCAATATCTCATTATCACAAAAATGAGATATTGGGATTTTTTTAATGCATCTGCCCCCTTGGACCTTTGCGAACCCTTAATATTTATTCTATTGTACAAGGGGATTCACAATAGCAGCTGTAACTGATATTTAGGCATAGGAAATTGAAGGCTTTTTTTTATAGCTTCAATTTTCAAGGCCTATTTTTTTAAAAAATCTATTGCCAATAAAAGATGGATTTGCTATTATATCGGTAGTTGATATATCGAGATTGGATATATTGAATGTCGATATTCAAGGGTGGTGAAATTAAATGAAACGAATTGAAGATTATTTACCGTTATCGCAAGCAACGTATTACATTTTATTGTCGCTTAGGGAAGTTCGACATGGGTATGCGATTATGCAGGATGTAGAGGAAATTAGTCATGGGGAAGTTTCGATGGGGCCTGGAACGTTGTATGGGGCGCTTGGAAAGTTGGAGCAACAAAAAATTATTGCGAAAGCAGATGCAGATGAAGGGGATCGGCGTAAATATTATCTGCTGACTCCACTTGGTAAAGAGGTTCTTCAGATGGAGTATAAACGTCTTGAATCACTTGTAAGAAATGCAAGCAGTATAATAAATGAACTGGAAGGTGAGTTTGATGACAGTCAAGAAGCTTAAGTTATTTTCACCCTCGAATGTTGAAAAAGAGGAACAATGGTTAACGGAAATGTCAAAAAAAGGCTTGCATTTTACTAAATACAGATTAGGCACGTATTATTTTGAACAGGATCCTAACCATTCCTATGTTTATCAAATTGATTTTCGTGATGCGGATGACGATTATTTTCAATTATACAAGGATTCAGGTTGGGAGCATATTGAATCATTTATAGAAAAATTTCATTATTTCCGAACGCCCGCTAATCAGGAAAATATGAAAAAAATATACTCAGACCGGGAGTCAGTGAAGGAAACATATCAAAGAATGATTCGATTTTATTTAACTATGTTTGTTGCCTTATTTGCCTGTCAGGCTGGATTGATCGCTACTTGGAAAGGTTATGTCTTTCAAATCGTTGCAACTTGTATAGTAGCGTTGGTTGTTATTTTATATTTGTATGTATTTTTCACACTCAATCGAAAAATAAGTTATTATAAATAGATACTCTTGTTTCAATCGCTTTGCACTCGTGCTCAATCTTTTTTGGATTGGGCTTTTCTTGAACAAAAATAGGTGTTAGGAGAGATATTGCTTAGTCTGCAAAGTCCCCAAAGGAAAATTAGATCATTTGCAGGCAGAGCCTGATGGCAAGAAATGTGGTGAGAAGGTCCCAGTTAATCACCTTTTGTTGATGTTTTTCTTAAATTATGGATTAATGGAATAACTTATCAATTTGTTCTCGTTCATGGTCTTAAATCCAATCATTTAGCTCTTCATAAAGTGAATGTAAATCTTCCTTTTTTGAGGCGATAACGTCACAGCCACGGTCAGCATTGGTAAATCATTTTCTTTGTAACATTTACAAAATAAATGTCAATGCCAGGGCGGCAGAACCCTTTTAAAATTTTGGAAGGATGTGGAAAATCCTCATAACTAATAGCTGTTAAGAGCGGTTTAAACCGAATGTCGTGCTTTTTACAGGACAGAGCAAATCGGTGCGTGACCATTTCTTCATAATCCCCACAGTCTTCATCTTCTGAGAAAACACTTGGTAACACCATATGTTGCAGTTTTCGCCTTAATTGTTTGTCTTTTATATATTTTTGATAGACTTTTGTTGGTCTCTTTTGTAAAAAGATATCGTTCTTCTCACAATGAATGTCTGTGACCAGTAATATTTCATCGTTATCATGAAAAACTTTATTAAATATCCCATTAATTCTTTCTTCTATTTGCTGAAGATTGCCCTTATCTTCATGTTGTACCAAGGGCATGGAAATTTCAAAACGGATACCGTATTTCCATGAATAAAGTAGGGGCGGTCCAGGGGGAGATGATCAAAATGCTCTTTCATGAATTGGGATAGAATCTTTATCATATTGTTCCTCCAAATAGCAAATAATTATGTAATTTGTAAAAATAGGATTTAAGGTAAAATTAGTTTAGAAGGTTGTCTATAAATGTCAGATGTAAATTGTCCACAACTAATTGTAGTCGAGAAACACCGTTTGTAATAGGGGATTAAAGCCTAAAGTACAAAGTAAATGAAAAAATAGCGGATACTCTTATGAAATATACGATTAGCAATTAAATTAAATAAAAAGGGGGTGTCATCTTGGAGAAAATCATGGATTTAGCATCTTTACTAAGAATTAAAAAAGTAAAAGTGATAGAAATACCAAAGTGGGGGACATATCTTCGAAAGCAATGGGAAGATAACTTTGTTAATCATCTTAGTGATAAAGAAAAGAAATCTATTTATCTTTATGATGAAGATGGTTTTTGTGGCTACCTATGGCATGTATTTAGTTATGATAGAAGGAAGTATTTAAAGGAAAAACAAGCTGATATAACATTTAACGAACTATCAAAACAATTTTGTTATGTTTTTTATCAGCATACTGATGATGCTTTTATCCTTGAAAACGCATCAGCTCTAAAAGCCGAGGATTTTGTAAATGAAGAAGATGTTTACGTTGTTGATAAAGAGTTTAATTGGACTTATGTAAGAACGCATGAAACAGATTGGTGCGGTCCATATTTTAGTCTAAAAGACAAAACAAACTAATTTTTATGCATTATCGCTTAACAGAAATAAAGCATAAACATTGGAGAAGATGAAATGGATATAAAAGTCTTTGAAAGACAACTCGTATTAATAAATGAGAAATTGCTGAAACCGTTCCCCTATAGAGATACTGATAAAATTCAAGAAGATTACGGTAATATTTTTGCCGCGTTATCTGATGATGATAACTGGTTGACATTAGATTTTAATACTTATTGCATGAACATTGCTGGGACATTAAGTTATGTTTTAATTGGTAAATCAAATGAAATTCCAAAAGATCAAATAGAAATGTTGAGGTTTTATTCTTTGAGTTCTTTAAACAATATAGATTTTTTGAAGATAATATAACTCAATATGAGGGATTTTACCAAGAATATATGGATTTTAAAAAGGCGAGAAAAATGCTGTTGCAATATTTATCTACATTTATGAAATGATTTGTGAGAATAAAATACTCTATACTCCCGAAACCCTTGTCAGAATCAAATCAAAGCTCTGATATGCCTATGAATAACGTGTAGTCAAAGGCGGGAAAAAATTCTTTTCCTTAAGTTTAAATCTTGTTCCTTATCCCACGAAAATAAAGTTGTGGCAGGGAAATAATTGAGAACGAAGGAATGTGGAGGAAGAAAGTATTTGAGAATTTATGGTCCAAGTATCAGTAAAGGTACATCGCTAAATATACATGCATAAATAAGTATGATATAGAAAGTAGGTAAAAAATGATTCCGCTAGTATACGATCAAATTAATCGCTGGAGCAAAGACGATGAATTCTTTTTAGCACTTTTAAAAAAGCTAAATATTAAAAAATTAGCTGATTTGGGTTGCGGAACGGGAAGGCTGACATCTCATTTTGCGAAAGTAGGCTATCATATTACAGCTGTTGATCCAAATGAAGAAGCGATTGAATATGCAAAAAGTAAAGAGTATCCAAGTGAGGTGTCTTGGATTGTTGGTGATAGCTCAAATTTAAAATCAAATGCATTTGATGCTGTTATCATGACAGCTAATGTTGCACAAGTATTTCTTACAGATAAAAGTTGGCAACTTGCCATTTCAGATGTATATCGAGCCTTAAAACCTGGCGGCCATTTTATTTTTGATACTCGCAATCCATTAGCAAAGACATGGGAACAATGGGAAAAAGATTTGACTCCTGATGTAGCAATGGATCCTATAAGTGGTGAGCAACTTGAAATTTGGACGGAGTATGAGGGGTTTGTTGAAGATGTTTATACGTTTTATGAAACGGTGAAAAATGCACGTACTAATGAAGTACTAATTCATGAAAAAATGGAATTGAAATTTCGAACTCAAGAAGAAATCGATGACTCATTGCAACGAGCAGGGTTTTCACAAATCCAAGTGTATGGAGATTGGGAGTTTAAGCAAGCAACTGCAAAAACAAACTCCTTTATTTTTCACAGTGTAAAATAAGGGGTTTCTTTGAAAACTAGAGACTTGATTGTTTCATAGGGCCTTCTATTTCATCTTTTGTTAGCTTTTAAAAAAATCCTCTCGACTGATACAATCATTGAGAGGATTTTGAGTTTTTTCATTGATTCAATTACTATTGCACTCAGTGATGATGGTGGTGTCCAGACGGTGTTGCTTTCGCCTTACACAAAATTGAATTATCATGCAGATGTGCTGATGTTTCAAATTGGATCGTACTATGGTGAATGTTTTGATGTTCAAGATCATGTTCGATTTGACGAAGCAGTTGTTCACTTTCCGCTATGGACATTTGATCATCAACTACGGCGTGGCAGGATAGCGCATTTAACCCGCTTGTGATCGACCAAATATGCAAGTCATGTACACTTAGTATACCTTTTGTATTTTGAATGGCCTGAATCACATCATCTACATTTACATTTTGTGGTGTCCCTTCCATCAGAACATGTAGCCCAGATTTTGTTACATAGTAGCCACTGCGTAATACAAGGACAGCTACGATTACACTTGCCAGTGGATCTGCCCAACCCCAACCGAAAAATATGATGAGTAGCGCAGCGATAATAGCACCAATGGAACCAAGCATATCGCTTATGACATGCAAGTAAGCTCCACGCAGATTTAAATTCTCTTCTACATCCCCGCCACGCAACATAATCCACGCAACCACTATATTGACTAGTAATCCAATGGAAGCGATCGTTAACATTCCAGTAGAAGCAACTTCAGGCGGATTTTGAAAACGCTGAATCGCTTCATAGAAAATATAAACAGCGATCAATACAAGTGTTACCCCATTTAGAACAGCAGCCAATATTTCAAAGCGTTTATAGCCGTATGTTTTATTATAGTTAGCAGCTTTTTCACCAAAGGTAAACGCCAATAAGGCAACCCCAAGAGATATAGCGTCACTTAACATATGCCCAGCATCGGATAGTAATGCTAAGCTGTTCGTCATAAATCCGCCAATTGCTTCGACAAACATATAACCTGTAATAATCAGAAAACTAATCAGTAACGTTTTTTTATTGGTGCCGTGTGAATGATCATGGCCATGCTCGTGTCCCATTTTAACTCCTCCTTAAGGCTTTAGTATGTATATATGAATATATGTTCATATATATGGTATTGCTTCCTTCATTAGATGTCAATCAAAAAGTTTCCCAGTTCTTTTAGTTCCCTTTAACAATTCAGTTGCATTAGACCTCTACAATTGACAATACTTAAATAAAGTCAATAAAAGGAAAAAGAAAAGTTTGAATTAATATATGTACAACCTGAGCATAATCATTTTAGAATGTATAAATAAATACCGTATTATTTACTAAGTTTTCACTTGATTAGTCAATTGAATGGAGGAATTATCAATGTATAACATTCCAGGACATCATCACATTTCAATGATCACTAAAAATGCAAGTCGAAATAATCATTTTTACCGGCATATACTTGGTTTACGTCGTGTGAAAGTAACGGTAAACCAAGATGATCCGTCGATGTATCACTTATTTTATGGAGATAAAACAGGTAGCCCAGGTACGGAACTATCATTTTTCGAAATTCCACAAGTAGGAAAAACTTATCGGGGCACAAATGCAATTACTAGAATTGGATTACTAGTTCCTTCAGAAGATAGTCTCCATTATTGGAAATTACGATTTGAGGAGTATGGTGTGTATCATGGTGAAATCACAACATATGCTAATCATTCTGCTTTGAAATTTGAGGATCCTGAAGGGCTTCGTTTGATACTGCTCGTTTCCAATGGGGAAAAGGTAAAACACTGGGAAACATGGGGAAAATCAGAGGTCCCTGCGGAGCATCAAATTCAAGGGATGGGATCTGTGGAAATGACGGTTCGAAGACTTGAAAAACTAGCAAAAACACTCACAGATATGTTTGGTTATATAGAGATAAACAGGACAGAAGATGAAGCGGTTTTTCAATCAATTAAAGGAGAGGTTTTTGGAGAAATTGTTGTGAGATATTTAGACGGTCCTTCTGAAAAACCAGGTCGTGGCAGTATTCATCATTTAGCAATCCGTGTAAAAAACGATGGAGAGCTGGCCTATTGGGAAGATCAAGTGAAACAAAGAGGTTACCAATCTTCAGGAATTGTCGATCGTTTCTACTTTAAAAGTTTGTATTTTCGTGAATCAAACGGAATTCTATTTGAAATTGCTACCGATGGACCGGGGTTTACCATTGATGGCGATGTGGAATATTTAGGAGAGAAACTTGATTTGCCACCATTCTTGGAGGAACGCCGAGCTGAGATTGAAGCAAAACTATCGCCTATTGAAGAAATATAATAATGGGAAATCGTCATGTATAGAGTGAAGAGCACGAGATATATTAAGTATGGCACACTAAAAATCTAAAAAAGATGGTGATTAATGATGGTAAAGGTTGCACTAATCAGCGGTAGTTTACGGAAAGAATCGTTTTCAACAAAAATTGCCAAAAGTGTTGAGGGATTATTCCCGGAAGGATATGAAACACAATTCGTAGAAATCGGTAATCTGCCTCTGTACAATGAGGATATTGATACTGAAAGCAATGTTCCTGCAGAATATACTTCGTTCCGAAACGCAATTAAAGAGAGTGATGCTGTACTGTTTGTGACGCCAGAGTATAATCGTTCTATATCTGGTGCCTTAAAAAATGCGTTAGATGTTGGTTCACGCCCTTATGGACAAAGTGTATGGGATGGTAAACCTGCAGCGATTATTAGTCAATCGATTGGAAACTTAAGCGGGTTTGGTGCGAACCATCATTTACGTCAAAGCCTCGTATTTTTAAATATGCCAACCGTTCAACAACCTGAGGTTTACTTAGCAAATTCATCAAAATTATTTGATGGAAACGGCAAGATGAACGAAGACACTGCTCAATTCTTACAAACGTATGTCGATGTCTTTATTGATCTAATTAAGAAACATCGAGCGTAAAAAAACAAGTTGGTTTGCTTTTTCGATACTCTTTGCTATATCGGAAAAAAGTAGGCAAGCGTTATATCCCCTATGTATTTTCATTAAATGATGCCGCCAATACGATTCTTAAGCAAGTGATATCCGTTTATTTAACAGCATTAAACGTAATAAACTGTATTCAAAATACATAATAAAATCCAATGTAAAAGGTTGCCCTCCAAAAATCAGTGTAAACGATTTTTAGTGGCCAACCTTTTTTCGTACGTACTGTCAACTAATCTGAAGATAACTCAGATTCTTTCCCCCAATCCTGAGACCATGTCTCGATAGTTCTTAAAATTGGTTCTATCGAACGACCTTTTTCTGTTAAAGAGTATTCAATAATGACTGGTGTTTCGGGTATAACCTCACGTTTCACTATATCTTGGTGTTCTAATTCTTTTAATCGATCCGATAAAACTTTTCCACTTATACCTATAGCTGATTGAATTTCACTAAAACGCTGTGTACCTAATAATAATTGATAAATAACTAATGCCGTCCATCTTTGACTAAGTAGGGAGATAGCTTTTTCAAACTTTGGGCAGATTGTAGGTTGTGTCAATTACATTCACCTCTCCTATTTATATTATATCACAAATAGTTAATAGATTATAAAAGGCAAATTAGTTACTAATAGACATATAATTGTCTATAAGAACTGTATTATATAAAGTAACTAAGTAATGAGAAAACATGATGTTCTAATTGAAATTAAATATGCAGGTATATGTCATTCTGATATCCATACTGCTCATGGTGAATGGGGTCCGGTGAACTATCCGCTCGTACCTGGACATGAGATTGCCACTTAAATTTACTTTGTGTACTGCCGATGATGTTCATTAACCTGTATATCTAAGTTAAAATGGAAGTGGCTATTAACAAAATAAAAAAGGTGATTACGTTGAAAAAAATGATAAGTATATTTCTGGTGTTTATTCTTTTACTAGTCGGATGTTCCGCTAATAATCAACAAGATGCAGGACATAACAATAATGGGCAAAACATACCATCAAGTCAGCTGGAAAACGAAGCATTAGAAGTAGTTGCCGAAGATCTCGAAGCTCCTTGGTCAATTGAAAAGATCAATGATATTTTCTATCTGACAGAAAGAGCTGGATCGATCGTGAAAATTGAAAATGGAGAACTAGGAAGACAGCGTGTAGAACTTGAGAAGGAGCTTGCAACAGCTGCAGAGGCAGGGCTATTAGGATTCGTACTTGCTCCAGACTTTCAGGAATCGAATGTAGCATATGCTTACTATACGTATGTAGACAATTCTGGCCAATTTAACCGGATTATCACGCTCCATTTGGAAGATCATGTTTGGAGGGAAGAGAGTGTGTTGCTCGATAAAATTCCAAGTGGATCTTATCATCATGGAGGAAGACTTAAAATGGGGCCTGATGATAAACTTTATGCAACAACTGGGGACGCCTCTGAACGGGAAATCGCGCAAGACCTCCATTCATTAGGCGGGAAAATTTTGAGATTGAATTTAGATGGGTCGATTCCAAATGATAACCCTTTTTCAGATTCATATGTCTATAGTTATGGTCATCGTAATCCTCAAGGAATGACCTGGTTACCCGATGGTACGCTATATGCTAGTGAACACGGAAATAGTGCAAATGATGAAATAAATAGAATAGAAGCCGGTCAAAATTACGGATGGCCAAGTATTGAAGGGTATGATGAACAGGATGGGATGGTTTCACCGCTATTTACTTCTGGAAAAGAATTAACTTGGGCACCATCAGGAATGGACTATTATAATGGGAAATTATACGTTGCTGCATTAAGAGGATCTGCAGTTTTAGAATTTGACCTTGAAAAAGGTGGATATCGTGAAGTTATAACGGATCTGGGCAGAATTAGAGATGTGTTAATTGAGGATAAGCACCTTTATTTCATTAGTAATAATTCGGATGGACGTGGTAATCCACAAGAAAACGACGATAGGTTATACCGCATCTCAATTTCAGATCTAAATTGATGGGAAACATTATAACGAGAAAGAAAGGTGATTGAATAAAATGGACATGAAAGAGTCGACAATTGGCGATAACTCTGTCATTGCCTCAGGGGCAGTTGTTACAAAGGATGTTCTGGAAAATACGGTTGTGGCAGGAGTACCAGCAAGAGCAATTAAAAAAGTTGACCATAGTTAGAATGATTAGGCTTTAGAAAATAAAAAGCGATCATGTATAGGAATTTACTAATGTAGAATGCGACTCCTGCGAGAGCTTGTAAGCAATGTTTTAAGTGACGGTAGGTACGTTAATTACCAATGTAAATATTTTTTATTCTTCTAAAAAGGATAGCTTAGTAAGGCGAAAGAAAATATACTTAAAGTAACGAAGTAGGATTTTAAAAAAATGGAGAGAAGTTACTATGACCATAGATATTGATACATTTCCTGTGCTTGAGACTAAAAGATTAGTATTAAGAAAAATAACAAACGAAGATGCGAAAAGCGTTTTAGATTATCTGTCTGATGAAGAGGTAATGAAGTATTACGGATTAGAACCTTTTAAATCAATAAACGATGCCTTGGAGGAGATCTCATGGTATCAGTCCATACAAGATAATAAAACTGGTATTAGATGGGGGATTACTTTAAAAGAGAAAGGGATTGTTATTGGTAGTTGTGGTTTTCATAACCATGTTTCTCGACATCTCCGTACGGAAATTGGCTTTGAGTTGAGTAGAGAACATTGGGGAAAAGGCATAGCTGCAGAGGCAGTTGAAGCGATAATCACGTATGGGTATGAACATCTGAATTTTCAACGGATAGAAGCATTGATAGAGCCACCTAATCTATCCTCACAAAATTTAGTAGAGAAGTTGGGGTTTATCAGAGAAGGTTTATTAAGAAGTTATGAGCTTACAGGTGGTGAATTTGATGATTTATATATGTATTCTTTGTTAAAGCAGGACTTTGATAAAATTAAAATACTGGGTACAACAAATTTTTAGTAAGGTGGTTGCAGGAGAATGCAACCAAATGTGACAACCTGTAATTTGAACCCGAAAAGACCAATATAAGGTGATTTATAAAATTGGAGATGTTATAACGATGAAACAAAATAAATATGATCAAGATGTATTTTTTTTCGAATATGAAAAAATGCAAGATCAGTCAAAGGGCTTGAAGCGGCCGGAGAATGGCCAGTTTTAAAAGGGTTATTACCAGAGTTGAAAAATAAAAATGTACTTGATTTGGGATGCGGTTTTGGTTGGCATTGCCGATACGCACAAGAACAGCAAGCAAGCTCAGTGATCGGGGTAGACATATCTAAAAAAATGCTTGGAGCAGCCCGTGAAAAAACAGATGATCCTTATATTAATCAAATCGGGATGGATTATCGTCTGTTTCAATTTCCATATGCTTTTTGCGGAATTCCCTAATTTTCTCTACAATATTTTGAAATCCATATAAAATCAAAGAGTCAATAAACAATAGAAGTGATAATTGAAGTTTTTTCATACGTACCAAAGATGCAATTCCCCATTTTGTCAGCCACTTATCTATTAAAATGAAGACAAAAATTGAATCAACAATCAAATTTAAAATAAGGTAACGGGGAAATTTTCCATAAGTCATTTTAAGAATCCACATTGAACCAACCATAAATGGGCCCCATATAAAAGGGAAGGAGCCAGATAATCTTGGATGGAGTTTTTCATACCACCACCACCAAGTTCGTTTCTTAGCAATAGAATTTTCCCACCTTGTTACTAAAGCAATAAAGATACCAGCAGGCAAAAATCGCTTAACTGCCTTTTTCCCCATAAAGGGTAGTGTGAGCCATAAAAAACCCATCATCAAAATTAATATTAATTTGTTATATTTCATTAACTTTTTCCCCATTTCAACCCCTCCAATGTATCCACCAAATAATATTCCCTGGAAAGAAAATAATATGACAGTCATTGGGTAAAAAACTTCGATAGGCTTATAAAGTCGGATGTTTAAATAGGGTCTTTCTCCATATTAGGATTTAAAGATAAGGTGTTTTTTTACAAAGTGATAAGTCTTGAAATCAGATTTTCAATAAAAATATAATCCGGCAAAATACGTTTCTTTTTCGTCGGGTATTATTTTATGACCTTAAATATAATGAACGCAGGAGGAGGGAATAACAAGTGTTAAAAAGTATGAACGAGGCGTTGGAATATATTGAATCACGGTTGCATGACGAGATTGATGAAAGCGAGTTGGAAAGAATGACGGGAACATCTATTTACCATTTTAGAAGAATGTTTTCCTTTCTTTCCGGTATGTCATTAGGTGAGTATGTGCGTAATAGAAAATTATCTAATGCTACTTTTGACTTGCTTCATGAAGGAATGAGTGTGACCGAAACAGCATTCAAATATGGTTACGTATCTGTTGATGGTTTTTCACGTGCTTTTCGAGAATGGGCGGGAATCAGTCCTTCAGAGGTCAAAAAGAAAAACATGCTAAAAGCATTTCCTAAGCTCTCCTTCCAATTAACAATTCAAGGAGGAATAAATATGGATTATAGAATTGAGAAAAAAGAGTCGTTTAAGATTGTCGGTGTGAAAAAAAGAGTTCCTATTCAATTTGAAGGAGAAAACCAAGAAATTATTAAGTTGGCTAAAAGTATTACACACGAACAACGAGAAATACTGTACAGTTATGCAAATATGGAGCCAAACCAAATAGTGAGTGCATCTTATAGTTTTGATGATGTACGAATGGAAGAAAAGGGCGGACTTGATCATATGATTGGCGTTTTAACTACAAGAGAGTTAGATTCTAAGAAGTTTGATACAGTCGAAGTCCCTGCTCTAACTTGGGCAGTCTTTTCATCTAAAGGTGAATTTCCGAAAGTTATGCAGGATACATGGGGGAAAATAGTTTCAGAATGGCTTCCTTCTTCAGATTATGAATTAGTGGAAGCACCGGAGATTTCATTTACAGGGGACTTGTCTGATAGAAGTAATGTTCATAGTGAAATTTGGATCGCAATAAAGAAAAGGGAAATGTAAGAATATATGCGAGCTACTTTTGTAGAGGAGAACTAAGGTCTTTGAGAATACCAGATTATTCCGCTTGCACTCTACGAATGAGTACCAAAGCTCTCATTTGAGAGCTTTGGACAATCGCAACCATCTTGGTAAAGGCCTCTCAAGAAAAGATTGGAATCCATATATGATTAAGGCAAATGACATGGATGCAATGAGATGATGTATTCGTGTGAATTTAACATACTTTATGAAGTTTATCTTGTCTAGTAGGGTCAAAATGGGGAAGGCGTAAATTAGATTTTGCAATAAGTTAATTAATAAATATAACCAAAATCTCCCGTAAGTTAAACGGAAAATCCATAATGTTCCTACTGAGAAAGGACCTAAAATAACACTTAATATATTATAAATCCTTGTTTTTGTACTGCCTTTCACTTCCCAAGAGTTATAATGAGAGCCAATAAAAACCGTGGTCATAACTAATAATGCAGACATTGTAGAAGCAGGCAGAAATCTTTTAACTGTTTTTTGGGGAATAAAACAAGCAGTTAGCCAAGATAAAATGAAACCAATTCGAACTAAAGGTACAATCATTTAATTTATCTCCTTTCTGTTTAATTAGATTTCACAATATCAAAAAAAATATTCCAAAGTAGGAAGTGCTTCGATACGTTAAAAACGAAATTACAAATGGCGAAGAAGGTTGTTGAGTTTTTATTAGTTAAATTTTTGCTATAAGTAATTGCTCTATTTGAGATACTTTACTAGTTTATTTCTTAGATAATAAGCGATTAATCAATAATGTTGGAGAAAAATAATGGAGGGGAAAATCAGAATTAGCCTTTACCTATTGGATGAATTCGAAAAAAATTCGATTTTGTGATCTTTTTGTCATTAGCGACATAATGTGACAAATTTCAAATCTTAATTAATATAATATAGAAATAAGAAAGGGCAAACTTATTGAAAAATAAGGACGCAAAACTACAGGTCTAAGGTTTTTTAACTATGATGGCTGAGTTGCCTAAAATATAGTACATATTTTAGGAGGATTGCTAGTGCTGACAGAAATCAATATTTTAGAACGCAGGATCAATCAACTTAAAAGAGAATTGGTTCAAACGGTTCGACTAACTGGGTTAAATAGTAATGCCACTCTTTATTGCAGTCAAAAATTGGATGAACTGATCGCGATCTATCAAAAATGCTTGCAAAGTAATAATTTACCTAAATTGGCATAAAGTTTTTCCTTTTTAGGGGCATTAACATAGGTATTTAATATTAAATGGGTTGGTATATCGCATTTGCTTAAATGTTTGACTACTTCAGATGAACGGAGCCACATGTTTGGATTTTAAGTCAGTAAGTGGAAAAAAAGAGTCGCCATTTGCGGAATTGCGAGCGACTAACAGAATACCCTCTTATAAATTAAATAGACTCTTGGCATTCGCCGAGTCAGATGGTACAAGGTTTTCTAGTACCAATATTTTATTTCTCCTCCTACATTTAATAGGGGGGATTTCATTTTTTATTAATGATCGACCCTTCTACATTGAACGGGATAATGATCTACAAACGGAACGTCTGCTAGTTACCATTGATTTCCGTTCCAGGCGGGCGCTTTCCGGGGGCATGCGGTGAGCTTCCTCGTCGCTACGCTCCTGCGGGATCTCACCTGTCATGCTATATCCCCCAGGAGTCGCCGCCTTCCACTCCAATCAACTGAGGTATTCTTTTGCTCATGGAAAGCCATCTGATAATTCCCCGTTCTAAACGAGACACTGAAAAAGTATATTGTAGCCTAATGGTTTATTAAATACAAAGAAGGGATTTTCTGTTCAAAATCGAACAGAAAGTCCCTTCTTTGTCTATTTCTTACTGTTCCTCGTTCAGGAGCTACAATATTCACTTGAGGTTTACAGCGAATATGGTTGTGGCTCCTGAATCTCCATGCCAAGGAAACGAATATGTGGTTTATCAAGTCCCGTCCGAGAGAACAGAGGATGCCCACGGACTTTGAGAGGCTTTATCATGAATCGTGCCCGTAATGCACTGATCTTCTGTGAAATGGTAACGATTGACGCTGAATCGTGCCCGTAATGCACTGATCTTCTGTGAAATGGTAACGATTGACGCTGAATCGTGCCCGTAATGCACTGATCTTCTATGAAACGGTAACGATTGATGCTGAATCGTGCCCGCAATGCACTGATCTTCTGTGAAATGGTAACGATTGACGCTGAATCGTGCCCGTAATGCACTGATCTTCTGTGAAACGGTAACGATTGATGCTGAATCGTGCCCGCAATGCACTGATCTTCTGTGAAATGGTAACGATTGACGCTGAATCGTGCCCGCAATGCACTGATCTTCTGTGAAATGGTAACGATTGACGCTGAATCGTGCCCGTAATGCACTGATCTTCTGTGAAACGGTAACGATTGATGCTGAATCGTGCCCGTAATGAGCTGATCTTCTGTGAAATGGTAATTAAGTGCTATGCGCAAAAGCATAACTAGTTCTGTAGGAGGAGATTTTATGACTTGTTATTGTAAGATCTTGGAAATTCATTTTAAATAGAACAGTCAAAGAAAAATTAGTATCTAACACTGATCATTCAAGGGATACAGCCTTCGGGAGCCGAAGTCGGTCTGGACTTTCATGACTATTGTTCGCCTATTGGGATACTTGAATAAAACCTTCACGCAAAGTATTTTGTAAAAATGGACTTGGTTCACCTATACTGTAAAGTTGTAAATAATGCATAGCCCTAGTGCAAGCAGTGTAGAAAACTCTTCGCAGGCTTTCATCACCATATACATCCTCCGCTGCATTATAAATTATGACGGCATCAAATTCGATTCCTTTGGATAAATAGGACGGTACGACAACGACACCTTGTTCATATTCAATCGAATTGCTCTTTAAAAGTTTAATATCCCCGATATCGGAAAGAGCTTCATATGCTCTTAAACTTTCCTCTGCAGATTTACAGATGATCGCAATACTATTAAATCCTTGTCCTTGCAAATCAGAGACTTTGGAAATAATGGAGCTGTGCAGCTCTGCTTGATCGGCCACCTTTTTTAAAATAGGTTGCTCACCATCGCGTTCAAATGGGATTATCTTATCGCCACTTGGAACAAGTCTGCGTGTAAATTCAATGATCGGTTTTGTGGATCGATAACTCCTTGCTATATTGATAACCTCTGTTTTATCCGGACCGTATAAGTTGGTTAGGGTGTTAAAATCAATCGTTTTACTAGCATGGGCGAATATCGCCTGATTAAAGTCGCCGAGCACTGTCATACTTGCTGATGGAAACAAACGCTTCAAAAACTCAAATTGAAAAGGAGAATAATCCTGCGCCTCATCAACAACAAGATGTCTAATAGAACTGTTCGTCTGAAAGCCTTGAATCAGTTCTTTCAAAAGTAAAAATGGGGTGGCATCCTCATAAAATAGCTTACCTTTATCTAGCATTTCCAGTGTTGTATGACAAATATCTGCCCATTCTTCCGGTGTCTCACCTTCTAGCCACTCATTGATTTGCAAGAGATCCGTAAAAAGCTGCTTATATATCCCATTTATATCAACAAAATGAAATGCTCGGACTCGTTTTCGTAATGGATTCATTTTTTGGTGAACGATCAATCTGGCGAGTGCTTCCGGTTCCATTTCATAGTCAACAATCGCTTCTCTTTTATAGCCACGTTTATTGGCTAAGTAGCGATGCGCTTTATGATATTCGTCGTTGCTTAGCAGTTCGATTGCATCCTGTACCCATTGCTTTGTCCATTCGATCTTTTGGGTTTCCTTAATTTTTATAAGTAGCCAATCCTTCAATTTTTCGAGTCTGTTATGGAAACGAAGAGTAGTGTCGTGACTGTAAAACCTGTCTGCTATTTGTTGTGCTGTAACGATTGGCTTCCCTCTGAAGAGTATGTCCTTAAAAAGCATTCCTGATATTTCTAATGACTGTTTATATGATTGGAGTGCCTCGAAAAAACGGGTCGATGCTTTGAACCGAATACTTGCAACCCTTGACCTGTATGAGGTGGTATTCATAGCTGTTAAAACATATTCCAATTGATCAAATGGATTTTCGACTTGAAATTCTTTACTTAGACGATGGTCCAAATATTCCTGGAATGTAACCTGTTGCATATTTTCTTCACCAAGTTCTGGCAGCACATTGGAAACATAACTATTAAACATTGTATTAGGAGAAAAAAGAATGATTTGATCAGCGTTCAGTCGATCTCGATATTTATAGAGCAAATAAGCGATTCGTTGCATGGCAGCTGATGTTTTACCACTTCCAGCTGCACCGTGAACAATGAGCAGCCTTCCGCGATCATGACGAATAATTCGGTTTTGCTCCTGTTGTATCGTTGCTACTATATTGTGCATTTTTTTGTCGGTCCCTTTGCCTAGAACCTGCTGTAAAATTTCATCTCCAATCGTGAGACTTGTATCGAACATAGACTCAAGAACACCGTCACGGATAAGATATTGCCATTTTTTCTCCAACAGACCTTTAATCGTACCGCTAGGTGTCGCATACTTTGCTGAACCAGGCTGATAATCATAGTAGACGCTCGAGATAGGAGCTCTCCAATCGTAGATCATAAAATTTTCGCCACTAGGATCCCTAAGCGTGGAGATACCAATATAAAATTGTTCCGCAGTTATATTCCCTTCTTCGATAAAATCAATCCGACCAAAATAAGGAATTTCCTCCATTCGGCGCAGAGTAGATAAACGCTTAGATGCATGTCTATGGGTGCTTTGGCTTACGGATAAAGCTTGTGCTTCTTGCCGCAAGCCGATGATGGTCTCAAGGTAATCATCAAAGGTATCCGTATTCACTTTGACTTCGTCCCAAAAGTGCTTACGTATCTGAACTACTTCGTTTCGACGCTTGGAGGTTTCCTCTTCCAATCTGTTTATTTCCTCCATAATGGTCTCCATTACAGTGTCTAATCGTTTTTGTTCCTGCTGAAGTCGCAAATTCATAGCAAACACTCCTTAAAAAAAAGTTTATAAAGGGGTTGACGAACAGATTGATCACATTGTATAATTATAGTAGGGATAATTTGCAGAAAAGTACATAACGATGTATATCTATATAAATTTACCATATAAAAGTGCTTTTTTCAATGTTTTTAACATTAATTTTATCATTGACGGTCTATAAGTGATTCTCGATATACCTTCTGTACGGAAACCATTTCCAATCGTTCTTTAAATGATTAAATAACTTTAAAACCCATCTATTTTTCATTATGTGAAAATAGATGGGTTTTTTTGTTTTTAGAAATTCAGATATGAAGTTAACAAATGGGGATGAATATCCTCCTAAAAATGCCCATTTCATCCATATACAGGTATCCCTTTTTATAGTAAAATTAAAAGTACTAGTGGTATTACTTTATACCTATTTCAAAAGTTGTTAAAGACCAGATGTTAAAAAGGGGATGCATCCAATGAGCCTTACGGTACAGTACCTTGCGAAACAACTTAACCTTCCCCTGAATCAATTAATTCTCCAGCTTAACCGAACCGGTATCCAGAGGAAACTAAATCCAGATACGGAATTAACTGAAGAGGAATTAATGCAATTATATAAAGAATTGCAATCGGCGAAAACAGAGGGAACGAAACCATCGCATCGAGAAAAAGATACAACTGAACCACTTAATGAAAATGCTATGGATAAAAGGTCGTTGCAGTATATGGACTATATGATCAGTCAAAGCGAAGCTATTTTTATCGATACGAGCTCTTTACTACAACCGATAAGTGAAGAGTTCTTAAAACGGCTAGCATTTCATTTAGAGAAACATGGAAAAAAATTAATTTTGCCATTTAAGGTATATGAGGAATTGAAGAAGCATCAAAATAATGAGAATAATTCTGAGTTAGCTAAGATGGCTACGCAAACTCTTCGTCGTTTGGCACTGCTTCAGCAAAAAGGACACCTTGATATTTACGGTGATCAATCATTGGATAATTTTGCAGATAACGTATTCAATACCCAAATAACCCGTTTAAGAGTAACCCATGCCATTCTTTTAATCACGAATGATATCAAGCTTGGTCAGGATATTCTGTTGCTGAATCAATCACAGTCTGTCCGAGGAAAAAAAGTTCACGTTCAAAAAGTAGACCGTTTCGGCTTTTTGCAGAGAGTAAGAGCAGATGGTGAAACCGTTCAGAAGCCTCACGTTCAGTCTGAAAAGGCGGGAGTTACAGAAAAGGAAAAATTTAAATTAGCAACTAAGATTACTCCAGTCTCAGACCAAACAATGCATATAAACAAGTTGCCGGAGGCAGGAGATTATGTCCAAACCGATAAGAAGCGTCGTGTACACCTTCGCAAACAACTTGGGAGTGGCGGAGAAGGAACAGTTTATGCAACAGATGATAAAAATGTTGTTGCGAAAATTTATAAAAGAGAAAAGGTAACGGTAGAAAAGCATGAAAAATTGAAATTGATGGTTAGCAAACCTATTCAAAAAGAAGGAATTTGCTATCCCATTGATATTTTGTATAACGAATATAATGAATTTATCGGTTATACAATGCCTAAAGCGGAAGGAAAGGAATTAAAGCATTTCTTATTTATTCCGAAAAAGGTATTTGAAAACCGTCATCCAAATTGGACAAGAAAAGATTTAGTGAAACTGAGCTTAACCATTTTGGAGAAAATCGATTACTTGCAAAAAAGAAATATTATTCTAGGAGACATTAATCCTTTTAATATATTAGTTGTCTCACCAGAAGAAGTGTATTTAGTAGATGTGGATAGTAATCAGGTGGAAGGATTTCCATGTCCGGTAGGAACAGATAATTATACAGCTCCAGAAATTCAAGGGAAAAACTTTAAAGATTTTCTACGGACCTTTGGAAACGAATATTTTGCTGTTGCCACCCTTGTCTTCAGCATTCTTTTTCTTGGAAAATCCCCATACAGCCAAACAGGCGGAGATACAAATGCGGAAAATATAAAATCCATGGATTTCCCATATACTTACGGTCAAGAAGAACGAGCAGAAAACACTCCAAAAGGCCAATGGCGTTATATTTGGAGTAATCTTCCTTATCGGGTAAAAAAGGCTTTTTATCAAACATTTCAAAAGGGTCAGCCACATGCCAATGAATCTGATCGATTGAAAACGGAAGATTGGATTCAGATTATGAAAAAGTACTTCAGCGATCTTGATTCTGGGAGACTAGTACAACAAGATGAGATTGCGAACGATGTTTTTCCTAGTCGTTTCAAAATGATTGGTGATTCGAAACAGAATTTACAAAACTGTATTCTTTGTGACCAAAGCTATCAAAAATGGCAACTAACTAAAAATATTTGCCGCGGCTGTCTCAATAAAGGCGAAGAATACGGGTGTGCCCGCTGTGGCAAAGAGATGATTTTTACTAACTTTGAAAAGCATGTGAAGCACATGAAAAAGGGATTTGAACATTGTAAAGATTGTAACGCTCATTATAATAGTGAGTTCAAAAGTATTCAATGTTCCGATTGCCGAACCTATTTTTCTCTAACATATAGAGATAAAGAGTTTTATGATCAACGCGGATATAATTATCCTAAGCGTTGTCTAGATTGCAGACGTTCAAATAAAACGACATCTCATATACATAAAGATTATTCTCAGCCGGAGACAGAATCACGATCAAGTCAATCAACAAGGAGCAGTCGTCGCTGGTGCTTCTTAACAACGGTTGCCTGTGAATATTACGATTTAGCGGATAACTGCTATGAGTTAGAAACATTGCGAAGTTATCGTGACAATTGGCTGAATGCACAGACAGATGGACCGAGCATAATAAAGCAATATTATGAAGATGCACCTACAATTGTGAAATACATTAAACAAAGCGAGCAATATGAAGAACTTTGCATAATGATCATGCGACAATATATTCAGCCGTGTATACAACTCATTGAAAATAGTCAATATCAAGAATGCAAAAACCTATATATAGAAATGTTTAACCATTTAAAACAACGTACAACACAGGGGGAATAACATAATGGAAAAAAATCAGCTTATGCGCATGGAGGATTTATTAGATAACCCAACACCAAGAATTCCAATTTGTTTATGCCTTGATACAAGCTCATCTATGCTACGAATCGTTGGTGGAGAAACTAGAAACACTGGACGTACCGTCTTTCAGGATGGTCAGGAGTGGAACATCGTTGAAGGCGGAATTACGGCATTGCAAGAGCTCCAGGACGGCATAAACCATTTTTATAATGCTATTTCAGAAGATGAAGTAGCTCGATATGGCGCGGAAATTTGTGTCGTGACCTTTGATAGTAAAGCTCAAACGTTGGTTGATTATTCTACCATTGATATTCAGCCGGATCCGCCAGAACTGAAGGCAGACGGTACAACTTCTATGGGTGAAGGCGTTAATTTAGCATTAGATCTTTTAGAAGAACGAAAAAATGAGTACAGAGAAGCTGGTGTTGACTATTACCAGCCTTGGCTCGTATTAATGACAGACGGTGAGCCAAACGGAACAGAAAGTGAATTACGCCGTGCAATCGAGCGTACAAACAAACTTATTAATAATAGAAAACTTACTATTTTCCCAATCGGAATTGGTCCAGAAGCAGATATGAGTGTACTGGCAAAGTTTTCACCGAAACGGACACCATTACGCCTAAAAGGAATGAACTTTAAAGAGTTCTTCGAATGGTTAAGCCAGTCAGTAAGTACGGTATCGGACTCGATGCCAGGTGACTCTATCAAACTTAATGTAGATGGAATTAAAAGTTGGGGCGAAATTTAAGAGCAGGAGCATAACAGATATGTGGAGCATAATTGGTACAGCAGTCCAAGGAAGAGGACATGCAAAGAAAAATATTCCTGTACAAGACAAGATTTATTATAAACGAGGAGAGGTAACGGTCATGGCACTTGCTGACGGTGCTGGCAGTGCCTCTCTCTCTCATTACGGTGCAGAGCGTGTGACCGAAACAATTTGTGCATTGCTATACGATTGCTTTGATGACATTTTCGAAATGAATGAAGTGGAAGAAGCACAGCATATGGTCATGGATACCGTCTTAAATGAACTTCATCAGCTGGCGGAATCTCATCAGGAGCCTGTAAAAGCATTCGCATCGACTTTGCTAGCTGTTGCCGTAAAGGGAAACAATGTGCTAATCCTCCATTTAGGTGATGGAGAAATCGGTACAATTAAGCATGGAAAAAGGATGAATTTATCCTCTGCAGAAAATGGTGAATATGCAAATGCGACAATCTTCACGACATCACAGCATGCGTGGCGCCATTTGAGGTTATTTAAAAGTAGGGATGTCTCGTCCTTTTCTTCCTTCTTTCTAATGTCTGATGGAACGGCAGCAAGCTTGTATTCGAAAGAACGTAATTATTTTTCTCCTTTTATTAGCAAACTAGCTGAACAATCATCGATTCATAAGGAACAAGTATTGAATGGATTATTGGAAGAAAGCTTTGAAAATCTTGTGAAACAGAAAACTCAGGACGATTGTGCTTTGGTGATGATGACAATGGTGAATGAATCACCCTCCTACGCAAAATTGACAAGAAGTGATAAGGAGTTGCTCGTTCACTATTTGAACAATCCAAAACATTGCTCAATTAAAAAGTGGGATAAAATGACTGAACTCCTACAACAGCCTTTAACATTAAAACAACTTGCGAAAGCAATGCTTGTGAAAAGGTCTTATGTAAAAGCGAATGTCAATGCATTAATGAAGGCTGGAATGATCACCTATCAAAAAGGTAAATATTATTTAAACTAGGTGATTATTCTATGAAGATGATTAGAAAAAAATTAGTGAATCCGATCTTTGGTAGATTACAGATAAAAGGCAAGCTAATAAAGCTAAATGTGCATGGAAGCACCGAATCTACCTTTATTGTCCAAAGCTCCCATTTAGTAATGGAATCGGGAAATAACAGGATTCAGTTGGAGAAAACCGAAGAGGGTTCGATCGATCGAGTCATATTCCAACTAGATGGAGAGGAAGTGACTTTTGGCAGGCAAACTTCTTTTTCGGAACTGTTTGCCTGCATGGAATATCTATCTTTAAAAGATTACTGGAAAAATGACCAAACCATTTTCCTTTTCTACACTTTCATTCGAATCAGTGTATCTATTTTAGCTACTTCTCTATTGAAAGATACGAATACGGTTGATGAAGTCGTTAAGCATTTTGAAAAGGAACGAGAAATGACAACATTACTAGTTCAGTTATTGGAATCTGCGCAAATCGAGTATTCTAGCTATGTTGTGAATCAACGTGCAAAGTATTTATTACGATTGGGTCTTAATCCGAAAGAGAAATATGAGGGTAAGGAAATTCGTGAAGCAGGCAAAAAATGGATGCGTTTAACCCACCCTGATACGGAATTTGGAGATCCGGAATTATTTAAACAAATTAATGAAGCAACAACTTATTTATCTAAATGAAGCTATTTTCTTCGCCACAGAAGTGTCACTCTGTGGTTTTTTTCATTTTAATATAGAATATATTGATTTGAAGATACTAGAGTCTCATTGAAAAAATTTTTAACACCACAATATGTATTTTTTAGAGGAAGAAATATAGGTTAAGCTATCAAAATAAGAAGGGGTTTTCTTTAAACTTTATTTTTATATGATTGACGAGACACTCTTTGGTGTCGTATAATTTAGACACCAAAAAGTGTCTTATATAGACTCTCGGAATATAGAGGCGTAAATTTGCTGAGTTTCCAAAAGATTACTGGGAAATGAGCATTATTGAAGATTTGGTATTTGTTTTCAAAACCTTTTCAAAAAAAGACATGCCAAAGAAGCGTCACATATTTATTTATTTTTTTAATAGGTTGTTTTTGTAAACATTGTTGCTTACCAGGACAGTGCTTGGTTGATTTCCGCTACAGTTGCTCGCTTTCCGCGGGGCGGGCGGTGAGCCTCCTCGGCGTAAACGCCTGTGGGGTCTCACCTGTCCCGC
>NZ_LN831197.1:1851252-1853617 GCF_001375535.1 Bacillus niameyensis | reverse complement strand
AGAGGCGTAAATTTGCTGAGTTTCCAAAAGATTACTGGGAAATGAGCATTATTGAAGATTTGGTATTTGTTTTCAAAACCTTTTCAAAAAAAGACATGCCAAAGAAGCGTCACATATTTATTTATTTTTTTAATAGGTTGTTTTTGTAAACATTGTTGCTTACCAGGACAGTGCTTGGTTGATTTCCGCTACAGTTGCTCGCTTTCCGCGGGGCGGGCGGTGAGCCTCCTCGGCGTAAACGCCTGTGGGGTCTCACCTGTCCCGCTGATCCCGCGACGGACAGGACGTCCTAGTGTCGGCGTTGGCCACAGGACGTGGCCGTCTTTAGCCGACCAGGAGTCTCGCACTTTCGCTACAATCAACCTTCAACGGATTTTGTTTTAAAATCAACAAACCCTTGGATAAGGTCCTTTAAAAAGATTTGGCTATTGAAGATAAAATATGACCGTTAAGGAAGGATAGCGCATCTTTTTGATGGGCATACCAGGCATCAATGTGTTGACACATCATAATGGCGTAAGTCCGTATATACCACATCTTTGTAGGCCGATGCCGACCAGATTCTAAGTGATAATCGACTTTTTCTCGTTTGTTTGAACGTTCTACCGATGTTCTTCTTTTATAAACGATCTTCCATTTTTCGGATGTTCTAGGAGTCTTAGTAAAAAGTCGAAGATTGTCTTTCCCAAAAGTATGGAATGTTCTTCCGTATTTGGCTGTAGAACAAGGGCTTTTACACGTATTTTTTGTACCACAAGCTAATGGACAACGCCATTTTTGCCTATTTTGCGATTTGTCATATCCGTTTGGTTTCATTTTAAGTTTTGCTGGACAAATAGGAACCCCTTCGGGGGATATCTGAATATCACTTTCCGTGCTGAAGTTTTTCTTGGTCCGGACGTTTAGATCAATGAAAGGCTCAATACGATAGTGATCTAGTAATTCATAAATGGGTTCAGCATCATGAGCGGCATCTAAAAGAATCTTACCAACCGTGCCCAAGGTAGCACGTTGCGAAAATTCAATAGCACTGACAACAAGGCTGACAGAATCATGCCGGGAAGCAGGTTGAAGTCTTGGATACAACGGTAAGTCGTATCGACTGTCGCTAGTGGATAACATGTAGAGATGGTATCCGTTGAAGTACTTTTCCCGTGAACTGTCCCATCCTGAGTCGATGTCGGGTTGGGAGTAATAACGCGGATGGTCACATTTCGTAAGTCCTTGGGCACCGCAATCACAAATCCTTTTACTTCTGGGGTAGCTGGTTGTTTCTATAGGTGTGCCGTCTCCGACAACACCGAGATCGGTTAGATCTCCGAGTAATCCTAGGTTAGCTGATGTTTTAAGAAATTGAGATTGGAAATATTTAAACAGTCGATCTCCTGTTAGCTCCTTTTTCTTTGAGCCGTAGCGAAAAAAACGATCGACAAGCTTTCTTACGATTCCCGGACTAGATGGGGATGCTTTTTCTCCTTTTTTAGGCTTCTTCTTCCTTTTAGTTTTTTGGCGTTTTGGTTTGATAAAGGGTTTAACATTGGCGCTTTCCCTTCCCCATAAACGGTTGAAAAAGTCATAGAAGGTCCCTATACCAGGAAGATTTCCGGGTTCAAAGCCACTCATGATGGCATAAAAAGGCACTCGGTGTCATTCATCTACCCATTCAGTAATACTAAGTGTTGGTTTAGCCAAAAGGAGCAGAAGGTATGAGCGCATCATGGAAGCTGGATCACGAGATTCAGGTCCTCTATTAGAGTAGGAACTCCGCAGCCAAGAAGTAAGATAAGAGAGATCGGTGATCCATAACTTGTAAATAATGGGCCAGTCATTATTTACAATCGTGAGTACACTTCCCGAATAGTGCTTCCTTAATTGTTCTAGGACGAAGTTTTGATAATCTTCATGTGCAATAATCGTTGGCTTCAATCGCAGTTAGTAAGGAAATAAATCCCTTCACCGGTGATTATTGAGGCGTTTTTAAAAAGTCAAGTGTTTTCGACAAAATCAAGAACAAAACTTCATTGTATGAATGACAAACTTAAGTATATGTGCAAAAGAATAATTTAGTTGATTGAAGTGGAAGGCGGCGACTCCTGGGGGATTAGCGTGACAGGTGAGATCCCGCAGGAGCGTAGCGACGAGGAAGCTCACCG
The DNA here is from genome assembly GCF_001375535.1 of Bacillus niameyensis. GTDB lineage: Bacteria > Bacillota > Bacilli > Bacillales > Bacillaceae_C > Lederbergia > Lederbergia niameyensis. Next base: position 1,851,464 of record NZ_LN831197.1, on the reverse strand, counting down.
CACGCCCCCCGGAAAGCGTCCGCCTGGAACGGAAATCAACGGTGGCGAGCTCTCGCGTAGTATGTAGATTATTCATCTCGTTCAATAGAGAATGAGCAATTTTACTAACAAAAAAATGAAATATCCCCCTATTAATAGTAGGAGGAGAAATAAAAAATTGGTATAAGAAAACCTTGTACCATCTTACTCGGTGAATGCCGAGAGTCTATTTA
>NZ_LN831197.1:1789159-1847583 GCF_001375535.1 Bacillus niameyensis | reverse complement strand
AGAGGCGTAAATTTGCTGAGTTTCCAAAAGATTACTGGGAAATGAGCATTATTGAAGATTTGGTATTTGTTTTCAAAACCTTTTCAAAAAAAGACATGCCAAAGAAGCGTCACATATTTATTTATTTTTTTAATAGGTTGTTTTTGTAAACATTGTTGCTTACCAGGACAGTGCTTGGTTGATTTCCGCTACAGTTGCTCGCTTTCCGCGGGGCGGGCGGTGAGCCTCCTCGGCGTAAACGCCTGTGGGGTCTCACCTGTCCCGCTGATCCCGCGACGGACAGGACGTCCTAGTGTCGGCGTTGGCCACAGGACGTGGCCGTCTTTAGCCGACCAGGAGTCTCGCACTTTCGCTACAATCAACCTTCAACGGATTTTGTTTTAAAATCAACAAACCCTTGGATAAGGTCCTTTAAAAAGATTTGGCTATTGAAGATAAAATATGACCGTTAAGGAAGGATAGCGCATCTTTTTGATGGGCATACCAGGCATCAATGTGTTGACACATCATAATGGCGTAAGTCCGTATATACCACATCTTTGTAGGCCGATGCCGACCAGATTCTAAGTGATAATCGACTTTTTCTCGTTTGTTTGAACGTTCTACCGATGTTCTTCTTTTATAAACGATCTTCCATTTTTCGGATGTTCTAGGAGTCTTAGTAAAAAGTCGAAGATTGTCTTTCCCAAAAGTATGGAATGTTCTTCCGTATTTGGCTGTAGAACAAGGGCTTTTACACGTATTTTTTGTACCACAAGCTAATGGACAACGCCATTTTTGCCTATTTTGCGATTTGTCATATCCGTTTGGTTTCATTTTAAGTTTTGCTGGACAAATAGGAACCCCTTCGGGGGATATCTGAATATCACTTTCCGTGCTGAAGTTTTTCTTGGTCCGGACGTTTAGATCAATGAAAGGCTCAATACGATAGTGATCTAGTAATTCATAAATGGGTTCAGCATCATGAGCGGCATCTAAAAGAATCTTACCAACCGTGCCCAAGGTATCACGTTGCGAAAATTCAATAGCACTGACAACAAGGCTGACAGAATCATGCCGGGAAGCAGGTTGAAGTCTTGGATACAACGATAAGTCGTATCGACTGACGCTAGTAGATAACATGTAGAGATGGTATCCGTTGAAGTACTTTTCCCGTGAACTGTCCCATCCTGAGTCGATGTCGGGTTGGGAGTAATAACGCGGATGGTCACATTTCGTAAGTCCTTGGGCACCGCAATCACAAATCCTTTTACTTCTGGGGTAGCTGGTTGTTTCTATAGGTGTGCCGTCTCCGACAACACCGAGATCGGTTAGATCTCCGAGTAATCCTAGGTTAGCTGATGTTTTAAGAAATTGAGATTGGAAATATTTAAACAGTCGATCTCCTGTTAGCTCCTTTTTCTTTGAGCCGTAGCGAAAAAAACGATCGACAAGCTTTCTTACGATTCCCGGACTAGATGGGGATGCTTTTTCTCCTTTTTTAGGCTTCTTCTTCCTTTTAGTTTTTTGGCGTTTTGGTTTGATAAAGGGTTTAACATTGGCGCTTTCCCTTCCCCATAAACGGTTGAAAAAGTCATAGAAAAGGTCCCTATACCGNTTGAAGAAGCATCAAAATAATGAGAATAATTCTGAGTTAGCTAAGATGGCTACGCAAACTCTTCGTCGTTTGGCACTGCTTCAGCAAAAAGGACACCTTGATATTTACGGTGATCAATCATTGGATAATTTTGCAGATAACGTATTCAATACCCAAATAACCCGTTTAAGAGTAACCCATGCCATTCTTTTAATCACGAATGATATCAAGCTTGGTCAGGATATTCTGTTGCTGAATCAATCACAGTCTGTCCGAGGAAAAAAAGTTCACGTTCAAAAAGTAGACCGTTTCGGCTTTTTGCAGAGAGTAAGAGCAGATGGTGAAACCGTTCAGAAGCCTCACGTTCAGTCTGAAAAGGCGGGAGTTACAGAAAAGGAAAAATTTAAATTAGCAACTAAGATTACTCCAGTCTCAGACCAAACAATGCATATAAACAAGTTGCCGGAGGCAGGAGATTATGTCCAAACCGATAAGAAGCGTCGTGTACACCTTCGCAAACAACTTGGGAGTGGCGGAGAAGGAACAGTTTATGCAACAGATGATAAAAATGTTGTTGCGAAAATTTATAAAAGAGAAAAGGTAACGGTAGAAAAGCATGAAAAATTGAAATTGATGGTTAGCAAACCTATTCAAAAAGAAGGAATTTGCTATCCCATTGATATTTTGTATAACGAATATAATGAATTTATCGGTTATACAATGCCTAAAGCGGAAGGAAAGGAATTAAAGCATTTCTTATTTATTCCGAAAAAGGTATTTGAAAACCGTCATCCAAATTGGACAAGAAAAGATTTAGTGAAACTGAGCTTAACCATTTTGGAGAAAATCGATTACTTGCAAAAAAGAAATATTATTCTAGGAGACATTAATCCTTTTAATATATTAGTTGTCTCACCAGAAGAAGTGTATTTAGTAGATGTGGATAGTAATCAGGTGGAAGGATTTCCATGTCCGGTAGGAACAGATAATTATACAGCTCCAGAAATTCAAGGGAAAAACTTTAAAGATTTTCTACGGACCTTTGGAAACGAATATTTTGCTGTTGCCACCCTTGTCTTCAGCATTCTTTTTCTTGGAAAATCCCCATACAGCCAAACAGGCGGAGATACAAATGCGGAAAATATAAAATCCATGGATTTCCCATATACTTACGGTCAAGAAGAACGAGCAGAAAACACTCCAAAAGGCCAATGGCGTTATATTTGGAGTAATCTTCCTTATCGGGTAAAAAAGGCTTTTTATCAAACATTTCAAAAGGGTCAGCCACATGCCAATGAATCTGATCGATTGAAAACGGAAGATTGGATTCAGATTATGAAAAAGTACTTCAGCGATCTTGATTCTGGGAGACTAGTACAACAAGATGAGATTGCGAACGATGTTTTTCCTAGTCGTTTCAAAATGATTGGTGATTCGAAACAGAATTTACAAAACTGTATTCTTTGTGACCAAAGCTATCAAAAATGGCAACTAACTAAAAATATTTGCCGCGGCTGTCTCAATAAAGGCGAAGAATACGGGTGTGCCCGCTGTGGCAAAGAGATGATTTTTACTAACTTTGAAAAGCATGTGAAGCACATGAAAAAGGGATTTGAACATTGTAAAGATTGTAACGCTCATTATAATAGTGAGTTCAAAAGTATTCAATGTTCCGATTGCCGAACCTATTTTTCTCTAACATATAGAGATAAAGAGTTTTATGATCAACGCGGATATAATTATCCTAAGCGTTGTCTAGATTGCAGACGTTCAAATAAAACGACATCTCATATACATAAAGATTATTCTCAGCCGGAGACAGAATCACGATCAAGTCAATCAACAAGGAGCAGTCGTCGCTGGTGCTTCTTAACAACGGTTGCCTGTGAATATTACGATTTAGCGGATAACTGCTATGAGTTAGAAACATTGCGAAGTTATCGTGACAATTGGCTGAATGCACAGACAGATGGACCGAGCATAATAAAGCAATATTATGAAGATGCACCTACAATTGTGAAATACATTAAACAAAGCGAGCAATATGAAGAACTTTGCATAATGATCATGCGACAATATATTCAGCCGTGTATACAACTCATTGAAAATAGTCAATATCAAGAATGCAAAAACCTATATATAGAAATGTTTAACCATTTAAAACAACGTACAACACAGGGGGAATAACATAATGGAAAAAAATCAGCTTATGCGCATGGAGGATTTATTAGATAACCCAACACCAAGAATTCCAATTTGTTTATGCCTTGATACAAGCTCATCTATGCTACGAATCGTTGGTGGAGAAACTAGAAACACTGGACGTACCGTCTTTCAGGATGGTCAGGAGTGGAACATCGTTGAAGGCGGAATTACGGCATTGCAAGAGCTCCAGGACGGCATAAACCATTTTTATAATGCTATTTCAGAAGATGAAGTAGCTCGATATGGCGCGGAAATTTGTGTCGTGACCTTTGATAGTAAAGCTCAAACGTTGGTTGATTATTCTACCATTGATATTCAGCCGGATCCGCCAGAACTGAAGGCAGACGGTACAACTTCTATGGGTGAAGGCGTTAATTTAGCATTAGATCTTTTAGAAGAACGAAAAAATGAGTACAGAGAAGCTGGTGTTGACTATTACCAGCCTTGGCTCGTATTAATGACAGACGGTGAGCCAAACGGAACAGAAAGTGAATTACGCCGTGCAATCGAGCGTACAAACAAACTTATTAATAATAGAAAACTTACTATTTTCCCAATCGGAATTGGTCCAGAAGCAGATATGAGTGTACTGGCAAAGTTTTCACCGAAACGGACACCATTACGCCTAAAAGGAATGAACTTTAAAGAGTTCTTCGAATGGTTAAGCCAGTCAGTAAGTACGGTATCGGACTCGATGCCAGGTGACTCTATCAAACTTAATGTAGATGGAATTAAAAGTTGGGGCGAAATTTAAGAGCAGGAGCATAACAGATATGTGGAGCATAATTGGTACAGCAGTCCAAGGAAGAGGACATGCAAAGAAAAATATTCCTGTACAAGACAAGATTTATTATAAACGAGGAGAGGTAACGGTCATGGCACTTGCTGACGGTGCTGGCAGTGCCTCTCTCTCTCATTACGGTGCAGAGCGTGTGACCGAAACAATTTGTGCATTGCTATACGATTGCTTTGATGACATTTTCGAAATGAATGAAGTGGAAGAAGCACAGCATATGGTCATGGATACCGTCTTAAATGAACTTCATCAGCTGGCGGAATCTCATCAGGAGCCTGTAAAAGCATTCGCATCGACTTTGCTAGCTGTTGCCGTAAAGGGAAACAATGTGCTAATCCTCCATTTAGGTGATGGAGAAATCGGTACAATTAAGCATGGAAAAAGGATGAATTTATCCTCTGCAGAAAATGGTGAATATGCAAATGCGACAATCTTCACGACATCACAGCATGCGTGGCGCCATTTGAGGTTATTTAAAAGTAGGGATGTCTCGTCCTTTTCTTCCTTCTTTCTAATGTCTGATGGAACGGCAGCAAGCTTGTATTCGAAAGAACGTAATTATTTTTCTCCTTTTATTAGCAAACTAGCTGAACAATCATCGATTCATAAGGAACAAGTATTGAATGGATTATTGGAAGAAAGCTTTGAAAATCTTGTGAAACAGAAAACTCAGGACGATTGTGCTTTGGTGATGATGACAATGGTGAATGAATCACCCTCCTACGCAAAATTGACAAGAAGTGATAAGGAGTTGCTCGTTCACTATTTGAACAATCCAAAACATTGCTCAATTAAAAAGTGGGATAAAATGACTGAACTCCTACAACAGCCTTTAACATTAAAACAACTTGCGAAAGCAATGCTTGTGAAAAGGTCTTATGTAAAAGCGAATGTCAATGCATTAATGAAGGCTGGAATGATCACCTATCAAAAAGGTAAATATTATTTAAACTAGGTGATTATTCTATGAAGATGATTAGAAAAAAATTAGTGAATCCGATCTTTGGTAGATTACAGATAAAAGGCAAGCTAATAAAGCTAAATGTGCATGGAAGCACCGAATCTACCTTTATTGTCCAAAGCTCCCATTTAGTAATGGAATCGGGAAATAACAGGATTCAGTTGGAGAAAACCGAAGAGGGTTCGATCGATCGAGTCATATTCCAACTAGATGGAGAGGAAGTGACTTTTGGCAGGCAAACTTCTTTTTCGGAACTGTTTGCCTGCATGGAATATCTATCTTTAAAAGATTACTGGAAAAATGACCAAACCATTTTCCTTTTCTACACTTTCATTCGAATCAGTGTATCTATTTTAGCTACTTCTCTATTGAAAGATACGAATACGGTTGATGAAGTCGTTAAGCATTTTGAAAAGGAACGAGAAATGACAACATTACTAGTTCAGTTATTGGAATCTGCGCAAATCGAGTATTCTAGCTATGTTGTGAATCAACGTGCAAAGTATTTATTACGATTGGGTCTTAATCCGAAAGAGAAATATGAGGGTAAGGAAATTCGTGAAGCAGGCAAAAAATGGATGCGTTTAACCCACCCTGATACGGAATTTGGAGATCCGGAATTATTTAAACAAATTAATGAAGCAACAACTTATTTATCTAAATGAAGCTATTTTCTTCGCCACAGAAGTGTCACTCTGTGGTTTTTTTCATTTTAATATAGAATATATTGATTTGAAGATACTAGAGTCTCATTGAAAAAATTTTTAACACCACAATATGTATTTTTTAGAGGAAGAAATATAGGTTAAGCTATCAAAATAAGAAGGGGTTTTCTTTAAACTTTATTTTTATATGATTGACGAGACACTCTTTGGTGTCGTATAATTTAGACACCAAAAAGTGTCTTATATAGACTCTCGGAATATAGAGGCGTAAATTTGCTGAGTTTCCAAAAGATTACTGGGAAATGAGCATTATTGAAGATTTGGTATTTGTTTTCAAAACCTTTTCAAAAAAAGACATGCCAAAGAAGCGTCACATATTTATTTATTTTTTTAATAGGTTGTTTTTGTAAACATTGTTGCTTACCAGGACAGTGCTTGGTTGATTTCCGCTACAGTTGCTCGCTTTCCGCGGGGCGGGCGGTGAGCCTCCTCGGCGTAAACGCCTGTGGGGTCTCACCTGTCCCGCTGATCCCGCAGGAGTCTCGCACTTTCGCTACAATCAACCTTCAACGGATTTTGTTTTAAAATCAACAAACCCTTGGATAAGGTCCTTTAAAAAGATTTGGCTATTGAAGATAAAATATGACCGTTAAGGAAGGATAGCGCATCTTTTTGATGGGCATACCAGGCATCAATGTGTTGACACATCATAATGGCGTAAGTCCGTATATACCACATCTTTGTAGGCCGATGCCGACCAGATTCTAAGTGATAATCGACTTTTTCTCGTTTGTTTGAACGTTCTACCGATGTTCTTCTTTTATAAACGATCTTCCATTTTTCGGATGTTCTAGGAGTCTTAGTAAAAAGTCGAAGATTGTCTTTCCCAAAAGTATGGAATGTTCTTCCGTATTTGGCTGTAGAACAAGGGCTTTTACACGTATTTTTTGTACCACAAGCTAATGGACAACGCCATTTTTGCCTATTTTGCGATTTGTCATATCCGTTTGGTTTCATTTTAAGTTTTGCTGGTGAATGACAAACTTAAGTATATGTGCAAAAGAATAACTTAGTTGATTGAAGTGGAAGGCGGCGACTCCTGGGGGATTAGCGTGACAGGTGAGATCCCGCAGGAGCGTAGCGACGAGGAAGCTCACCGCACGCCCCCCGGAAAGCGTCCGCCTGGAACGGAAATCAACGGTGGCGAGCTCTCGCGTAGTATGTAGATTATTCATCTCGTTCAATAGAGAATGAGCAATTTTACTAACAAAAAAATGAAATATCCCCCTATTAATAGTAGGAGGAGAAATAAAAAATTGGTATAAGAAAACCTTGTACCATCTTACTCGGTGAATGCCGAGAGTCTATTTATTAAAAAGGAGGGGAGCATTTTGAATAATACATATCAAAAACGTGATGTTTTTGTAGCTATTGCAGATCCTACAAGACGTAAATTAATAAGTTTGTTGGCAGTTGCAGACGAGTTGCCTCTTCACGAATTAACTGCCGAATTTCAAATGGGTCGTACTGCTGTTTCTAAACATTTAGCAATCCTAAAAGAAGCTGATTTAGTCACTAACCGTAAAATGGGTAGGGAAACAAGATATCGACTTAATGTAGCCCCCTTACAGGAAGTTAAAGATTGGTTATCCTTCTATGAGAAGTTTTGGGAAGAAAGAGCGAGATTACTAAAAAATATATTGGAGGAATAGACGATGGCTGATTTATCACTAGATTTTCAATTTAAAAGCTCCATCCATAAGGTGTGGGACGCTTTAACTAATTCGGATACTCTTTCAAAATGGATAATGGAAAATAATTTTAAACCAATTGTTGGACACAAATGTCAGTTTTGGAATGAGCACATTAATTTAATCGTGAACAGTGAAGTATTGGCCGTAGATAAGCCAAATAAGTTATCCTACACATGGGTAGGTGGGCCGATTAATACAGTAGTCACATGGACATTAAGACAAGAGGATGAAACAACTTATTTACACCTTGAACAATCTGAATTTAAGAAAGTAGATTATGCCTTCACTGGTGCAAAAAATGGCTGGGCGTACATGATTGAAGGCCTTAAAGAAGTGTTAGGCGAGGTATAAGATACGTTTAGTTTGAGCGACAATCGAATTGGATTTGAGAGACTGTTTAAAATAACCTTATGTTTATTACAGGAGGGAACGACATGGACGTTTTTGCTGACTTTTTAGCTGGAATTGATAACCCTTCACATCGAGAAAAAACAGAAGAAGTGTTCAATTGGATAAGAAGTAAATATCCTCAATTAAAGCCAGAACTTAAATGGAATCAACCGATGTTTACTGATCATGGTACATTTATTATTGGTTTTAGCTTATCTAAAAAGCATTTAGCTGTTGCACCTGAAAGAGTAACGATCGCTCACATAGAGGATGATCTTGAGAAGGCTGGTTATGACTACACAAAGGAATTAATTCGTATCCCTTGGAAAAGTCCAATTGAATACACATTACTTGAGAAAATGATCGAGTTTAATATTTTTGATAAAGCAAACTGCACCACTTTTTGGAGGAAATAAAACAAGAAAGCCTGTTTCTTAGAGGTTCGAAAGGAGTAATGTGCAATGAGTTTTTTTCAAGATGTTTTTTCAGTTTTTAAAAAGAGGGATTTACCTTTCATCGAAAGCTATAAAGAATCAGATGGGATATATAGCTTTTTATTTGAAAAAGAGAAAGATATGACTTGGAAAGCTGGGCAACATGGTTTGTTTACTATTACACATAAGAAACTAAAGAATCCTATACGACCATTCAGTGTGGCATCTGCTCCTACAGAGAATATTGTTAAAATTACAGTGGGTATTCGTGATGATGCAAGTGATTTTAAGAAGGCCATGTTAGAATTAAAACAGGGAATGACCGTAACTATGGCTGGTCCTGTAGGGTCCTTTTATATAAAAGGAGACAGTCCTGCAATCCTAATAGCAGGTGGAATTGGAATAACGCCATTTCGATCAATTGTTAAACAATTAGAGTCCGAAGGAAATCGGGGCGAGAAACCGGTACACTTACTCTATATAGATAGCGGAAAATTATATGTATATAAAGATGAACTCGATGAGATTGCTAATAATACATCAATAAGTGTAAATTACCTTGATTCGAGGGATGTTTTACACCAGGAGATAGATAAGTATATCAGCTTATATAAGAACGAAGGTAAGTACTATATTGCAGGACCGAAATCAATGGTGGATTCTATTTCAACCTATATACAAAATCATAATATTTCAAAACGAAACATTAAAAAGGATGCTTTTTTTGGCTATTAATTATGAAGGAAGAACCGTGCTATTTTGAGAAATTCCAAGGAGCCAGCAAACATTCAAGTGGAAAAAGAAAATGATTCCGTTATGATGAATCATTTTCTTTTTTCTTGAGTAAATTTATTAATTTATATAAATAGTGTGCCCCACGAAGTTGTTGTTCAATTTGGTAATCCATATATGCCAAAGAATCCATTGTAATTTTTCTTGCTTCGGAGATACTACGCTCGTTTATTTTTTCCATTACATCTCTTACGATATCAAGTAAGAAAACGGATGATTGGACGGTTCGTATGATTAATAGCCGCCGAATATCTTCGTGATTATACCTTCGATAGCCATTTTCAAGGTCTCTGTTCGGTGTAATCAATCCTTCCTTTTCCCAATGTCTAAGAGTCGACCCAGGCACTTCAATTTCTTGCTCGACTTCACCGATTGTATACCATTTTTTATTTCTTTTCTTTAAAAAACTTTCCATATTATCAGGTTTCAATATTTCTAATGCCTTGATGGCCTGTTGCTTTTTTTGGAATAATTCTGCTTGAACTTTATTTACTTCCCACAGAGCTTGCGTAAAGTTATTTTGTTGAATCATGGGCATGACTTTTCGAACAGTTGCCATCCCAAAACCGTGATACATTGCCCTTATGCATTGGAAATAAGCCTCATGTTCCTCCGTATAAATACGATATCCATTAGGCTTTCTCTGGGCTGGTGGAACAATACCCCATTCTTCATAATGACGTAGAGCACTTGTCCCAACATCTAATTTTCGAGCAATATCTACTGGTTTTAGTTCCATATGAACCTCCGAAAACTTAAAGATGATTTAAGATTAAATTAAAACATTAAAGCACCTTGACGAGTTTATTTACTTGAAACTCCATCATAATAGTAACATAGTAAGGAAAACCTTGCACTTGCATAAATGTTGTATGCTTAATTTAGAAGATGAAAAGGAGGGGTTAATTTGAACGATACCATTATCGTAAAAGGTGCCAAAGAAAATAATTTAAAGGATTTGTCCGTATCTATACCAAAAAATAAACTTATTGTTTTGACTGGTCCATCTGGCTCGGGGAAATCCACGCTTGCGAGCGATACATTATTTAAGGAATGCCAGAGACAGTATTTAGAATCTATGGGTTTGCAAGGAATAAGTAAGCCAAAGGTTGAGTCAATAAAAGGACTTTCCCCAGCTATTAGTATTAACCAACAAATTACAAATAGAAATCCCCGATCGACTGTTGGTACTATAACAGATATGTACACTAGTTTACGGATGATTTTTGAAAAGCTTGGAAAGAGAGAGTGTCCTGTTTGTCAGGGCGAAATCGATTCAACATTCAATTTAGGCGACATTGAGAAAGAAGATGGCAGTTTTAAAGAATATATTTTCTGCCCCGCTTGTCACCACAGGATGGAAAGGTTAACGCGCACCCACTTTTCTTACAATACGACTGAAGGAGCTTGTTCAACTTGTAAAGGTCTCGGCGAAACCGTTAATATTCATCAAGATTCTGTTTTTCACCAAGAACTGCCTATTGAAGAAGGAGCAGTAGATTTATGGAAAGGACGTTATGCAGATTATCAAATAATGATTGTAAAAGCTGCTTTTGAATATTTCGGTGTCCCAATAGAGGATAAGCTTCCCTTGCAAAATTACAGTTCTGCACAAAAAGCCATTCTCTATTATGGTGTTGAAAGTGACGAAGTAAAAGAGTACTTTCCTGAAGTCAAGCCTCCCAAGACGGTAGAAAAGGGAAAATTTGAGGGTGTCTTAACAGGGATGTGGAGACGGTTTGCAGAAAAGTCAGGTTCATCGGTTGAGGCAGAGCAATATTTTTATTCACAAGTATGTCCTGATTGTCTGGGGGATCGTTTAAATGAAACTAGCAGAAGTGTAACTGTTGAAAATAAAACGATTCCAATGTTAGTGAATCAATCATTGGAAGAGATGCTCAAATGGACTAATCATTTGGAGGGGAAATTAGGAAAGGAAAGCTACTTACTAGTTGAAACTTTCATTCAAGATTTAAAAACGAAACTTACTAGAATTCAAAAAATTGGACTAGGATATTTAACTTTAGACCGTCAAGTGATCACACTATCAGGTGGCGAAGCACAAAGATTAAGATTATCTGCCCTCCTTGATTCTGCACTAACAGGTGTGCTTTATATTATGGATGAGCCGACGGTTGGATTACATCCAAAGGATACGTTAGGTTTAGTTAGTGTATTAAAGAGGCTGAGGGAATTAGGTAATACAGTTTTACTAATAGAGCATGATGTGGATGTAATGAAAGAAGCTGATTACATTATTGATATTGGTCCAGGAGCAGGTAGTCTTGGTGGAACAGTAGTTGGACAAGGTACATTACAAGAATTGATGAATCAAGAAAACTCTGTAACTGGAAAATATTTACGTGAAGAAGATGCGATTAAGAAGACATACCGAGAAGGAACTGGACAAGGAATAACCGTTCATCATGCAAAAGTTCATAATTTAAAGGACATAACAGTTACTTTTCCGATTGGTTGTCTTACTGCTGTGACAGGAGTGTCTGGCTCAGGAAAATCATCCCTCGTTTTCGAGGTTGTAGCAAAAGGAAATGACAAAGTACATGTAGGATTTGAGCGTGTAATAGGACTAGAGCATTTCAATCAGATGATCATTGTTGGTCAATCTCCGTTAAGTAGGATGAAACGATCAAATATAGCTACGTATATTGATGTGTTTACACAAATACGAACAATATTGGCGAATGTTAATATAGCGAAAGAAAAAGGGTTAACCGCGAAGCACTTTTCTTTTAATACAGTAGGTGGACGCTGTGAAAATTGTCAAGGATTGGGCTTTGTAACAACAAACATGCTGTTCTTCCCTGATTTAGAGGTCGTTTGCCCAGCATGCCACGGTCATCGATTTCAGAAAGATGTTTTGACTGTAAAATATAATGGATACTCTGTTAATGACATTCTAGAAAGCTCTATTCTTGACTGTCTAACTATTTTTAAAGAGGAGAGAAAAGTAAAAAATGTTCTTGATTTGCTTGTTGAAATCGGCTTAGGCTACTTAAAGATGGGACAATCATTAACTACATTATCAGGCGGAGAAGGACAACGGCTTAAATTAGCAAAGGAACTACTAAAACAAGGGAATAAGAGTTCACTCTATTTGTTGGATGAACCAACAACTGGTTTACATCCAAATGATGTGACCCAATTATTAAAACTAATGAATCGACTTGTTGATGCCGGGAATACCGTTATTATGGTGGAACATAATAGCCAAATGATCAAAGGAGCAGATTGGATTATTGATTTAGGTCCCGAAGGTGGAGAAAAAGGTGGTCATATCATTGCCGAGGGAACCCCAGATACAATTAAGAAAAATCTGCAGTCTTATACAGGGAAGTATTTGTAACTGGAAAAGTACCGATAGTTGAATAGGGATGATAATAATAAAGTGACATTGTATAGTAGGGATGTCACTTTATTATTTAATTGGAGAGCAAGTTAGTTGTATGTTTTATCAAACAGAGAGACCTCGTTAGGTTTTGTAATTAGCTATCAATTTATATGATCAGTGAATATTGTCATCTCTCTCATAATAAAATACACTATTAGAAATAGCACAGTGTGTGGGGATAATATATGAGACTATTAATTTTTATTGTAAATAGACAAGCAGGAAATGGCAGAGCATTGAAGATATGGAATCAGATTAAAAATGAACTTGAGAATAAGAATGTAAATTATCGATCTTTCAATACGGAGTACCCTTTGCACGCAGAAGGATTAGCAAGGCAAATCTGTTCATTGTATAAAGATAAAATCGAAACTATTGTTGCAGTAGGTGGAGACGGAACGATCCATGAGGTTGTAAATGGGATGGTTGATTATCCAAATATAAAAGTTGGATATATCCCTGCAGGTTCAGGAAATGATTTTTCACGTGGTTTTCATGTGCCAAAGTCTCCGCTAGAAGCTTTATCCTTCGTTTTAAAACAAAACAGAGGGAAGTTTTATGATATCGGCAAGTATGCGGTGAACGGTTCGAAAAATAAATATTTTGTCAACAGCTTAGGCGCAGGGTTTGATGCAGCGGTTTCTAAGTTAACGAACAAGTCAAAAATGAAAAAATGGTTGAATAAGATTGGATTGGGCTCACTTATCTATATTGGTGCAGTCATTCGTCTTCTTTTTACGTATCGTTTAACAAACATTACGATGATAGTTGATGGGATAACATACAGGTACGATAAAGTGTGGTTTGCTACAGTCTCCAATCAGCCCTTTTATGGAGGAGGTATGAAAATAGCGCCTAAAGCGAGCATGACAGACGGTCTTCTTGATATTACCGTTGTCCATAACCTCTCTAGAATAAAGCTATTATTCGTATTTGGTACTGTGTTTTTTGGAAAGCATACCGGATTTAAAGAGGTTGTTCAACACAAGGGGAGGACAATTTCCATAGAATCCGAGGATAAGATGTTTGTCCATGCAGACGGAGAACAAATTGGTCAAATTCCTTTAAAGGCTGAGGTGCAACATCGGAAAATTTCTTTTGTGTAAGGCGATCATGTCGGGAAAAGATAGAAAAAAATGCACTAAAGCCCGACGGTTGCAGTGCATTTCTGTTTATAGGTCGTTATGATCATCCGTTTGCCTTTTATCTTAATTGTTTGTAGACCCGCTACTAGCCCTGAGTTTAAACTCAGTATTTGACCCTTAAACTTAGCATTTCTCATTGCCGTAATGGCTCATTTAATGCAACCAGTGAGCTGGTTTTTCTAAGTGATTTGGTATTTTCGTATGGATATTACCTTTAGCTGAATTTATTTGCGATTGTGTTAGAAAAATGGCCCCTGTTAAGTTAGCATTACTTAGGTCAGCATCTCTGAGATCAGCTCCAATAAAGTCAGCTTTTCTTAAATCAGCATGACTTAGATTAGCTGCTATCATTAGTGTTCCCCGAAAACTACTCCCTTGTAAATTTGCCCCTTTAAGATTTGCTCCTATGTAATCAAAACCATTCTTTTTCCTCTTGCTTTTCTTATTTTTATTTACGTCTTCACGAAACACTTCACTAGATTTAAGTAATAAAACATTAACTTTACTTCTATGTGCCCCAATGTCCAATTTTAAAATTTCCGCAGGGATTTTATCCGTTAATTGTAATGTTTCTTCATAAATACTTTGCAGACTTGAATGGAATGACTGTGTTTCCTTTAGGCTTAAAGCTTGATTGAGATACCAAAGCATTTCATGGAGTTGTTGAACGAGCGGAAATATCGCAAACATTTCTACGGCACTTTCTGAGTTATTTCGCCAATCTTCACCATTATAAATAGTTTGCGAAACATGTTGTCCTGCGCCAAAACATTCATAAGAAACACAACCCCGAAACCCTTGTTCTCTCAATTGGTCATGTATATTACAGCGATTATCTTGGCATAAATTTCGGCAAGGTGTTCCACCGTCCTTATTGAATGGAAAATCTGCTGATTTAGCATATGGCAAGGCCACACAACACAATCCAAAACAAATATGACAATCAGATTTTAAATAATTATTCATTAATAAGACACTTCCGTATTTTCTTAGAGTTATTTCAATTATAGAGGATAGCCTTTTTATTGAATAGAGCACAATTTCGATATATTAGCATGGAGTTTAGAAATTCCTAAGCTCTCTTGATAATTTCGTTTAAGGTAATGAGAATTTTAGACACATAAATGAACGTGGTCATTTAAAAGAAGGTTGAAATTCAATGCCTATTTTTCTAACTTCAAAAAAAATAGAGCAATTGATGCCCTATTTTTAGATGATGCAAAATAAGTCAATATTATTTATTTTTATTGGGCTTTTTTAATTCCTTTATTTCCTTTTCCATGCGATCTAATTGTTCCATAATTGGCTGTAAAGCCTCCTGGAGCATTACTTTCAATCGATCTGCTTTCTCATTTTCCATTGTCTTATACCTCCTAAATAGTAAGTTCAAATAGTAACTTATCATGAAAATGTAAAGCTATGTTGTAGAGTGAATGGGGGGCATTATTTTACTGATGTTAATCTCTTAGAACACAATCATCCCTCCGCATTATTATGTCACTTTGAGTCTTTTTCATTAAATGATTTAATGGCTAATATCGGGCACGGATTAATCAAATTTTAATGGGACATTTCCACCATTAAATAGACTAATTTATTTTTTTATGATAAAGTTTGATTGATCAAACAAATAATAAATTGATTGATCAATCAGTTATTCTGATTGGAGTGTTTTGTATGAGTAAAGCTGTAGGAAATATCGAGAATGACGGAAAAGGGAAACAATCATTCATCGCTGAAGCCAGGCGAGAGCAAATTATTGAAGCAGCAATCCAGACACTTGATGAACTAGGGTATGTGAAAACGAGCCTTTCTCAAATAGCGAAAAGGGCAGGTATTAGTACAGCATTAATTTCTTATCATTTCTCGGATAAAAATGATTTGATGAATCATTTATTAATGAGTCTGCTTAATAGCTCGACTACTTATATTTTAGAGCGAGTAAGTAAAGAAGATACACCACAGAAAAAGTTAAGAACATTTATTATGGCAAGTCTAGCCTATCAAGGTACTCATCATTCACGAAACATAGCATTAATTGAAATTATATTTAATGCAAGAACACCTGAAAATATACCTTATTACAAATTAGCGGATGAAGAAGAGGAAGATCCGATTATGGATGAACTTTGCCAAATCTTAAAAGATGGTCAAGCTAAAGGGGAATTTAGAGAGTTTCATATTGATGTAATGGCTAACATGATTCAAGGCGCAATCGGTGAATATATGCTGAACGCTTCCATTACTAAAAAGGTTGATCTAGAAACATATAGTGAAGAACTCATAGAAATTGTTGGTAGGGCAATCAGATAGTAAACAAATTTTATCCAAAAAGACGATTTATTAAAGGATGGTAATTATGACACCTTTTCAGCATGACCAAAAAACAGTTGTAGGATATTCCAATTCAACAGGGATCCTGCTATATGGCGGATTTGGAATAGTAGGGCTTATCCTTGGATATTTTCTGCCCCGAATCGCTACTTGGGCAATATCATTGCCTTGGTTTCCTTTCGAAGGATTAATAAAGCTTATCAATACATTCAACGGATTCTGGCTTCAAGTTACTTTACCAGTGCTTGGATTGATAGCTGGCCTCATTTTAGCGGCTATGACAATTAGCGAATTGCTAATCGTAACTATTACCAATGAGGAGGTTTCCCTTAAAAGAGGGGAGGATATACAGACAATCGCATTGAAAGACATAGCTATGGTGTTTCTTGATGGTAAAGAGCTTGTAATCCTAGGAAAATCAGGTTATGAACTTGCTAGGGAATTAACAGATGAATCGGCAAAGAAAATAGTTAATGTTTTTAAGGACTATGATTACCCATGGTCCTCGGATGGAGACCCATTTAAAGATGATTATCGCCGTTGGGTTCTGGATACACCAGATATATCTCCGGCTGCCAATGCTTTACTAAAGGCACGAGAAATTGCATTGCAAAAAAAGGAAAAAAACGATATAAAAGATCTTCGCAAAGAACTCGCTAAAGTTGGCTACATCGTACGTGATGAGGAAACTCGTCAATACTTTAGGAAGATAGAAGTATAAAGAAATCATAGGCTAAAGAAGGCAAAAACAATAAAACTAAGGCGAAAGTATCAGTGGGAATAAAAGAACCTTCTACTAATAGAAACATGTGATGGGTAATAGGGGGAAACTACGTATTAAATAGATCATATTTCATAACTTAAATATACTCTCGGAATTCCGAGGGACAAATTTGCTGAATTTTCAAAGGCCTATTGGGAATTGTGATTAATTGAAGATTTGGTATTCATTATTAAATTTTTTTCAAAAATAGACATGCAAAAGAATCCTCACATATGTATTTTTTTAAAAGGTTGTTTGTAAACATTACTGCTTACCAAGATAGTGCTTGGTTGATTTCCGCTACAGTTGCTCGCTTTCCGCGGGGCGGGTGGTGAGCCTCCTCGGCGTAAACGCCTGTGGGGTCTCACCTGTCCCGCAGATCCCGCAGGAGTCTCGCACTTTCGCTTCAATCAACCTTTAATGGTTTTTGTTTTAAATGCAACAAACCCTTGGATAAGGTCTTTTAAAAAGATTGGGCCATTGAAGATAAAATTTGACCGTTAAGGAAGGATAGTTCATCTTTTTGATTGGTATACCAGGCATCAATGTGTTGGCACATCATAATGGTGTAAGTCCGTATGTACCACATCTTTGTAGAGCGATGCCGTCCAAATTCTAAGTGATAATCGACTTTTTCTCGTTTGTTAGAACGTTCTACCGATGTTCTTCCTTTATAAATGAGGAGCTTCCACTTTTTAGAAGTTCTAGGAGTCTTAGTAAAAAGTCGAAGAATATCTTTCCTAAAAGTATGGAATGTTCTTCCGTATTCGGCAGTAGAGCATGGGCTTTTACACGTATTTTTTGTACTACAAGCTAATGAAATTAAGAACAAAATTTCATTGAATGAATAACAAACTTAAGTACATGTGCAAAAGACTATCTTAGTTGATTGGAGTGGAAGGCGGCGACTCCTGGGGGATCAGCGTGACAGGTGAGACCCCGGAGGGCGCGAAGCGACCGAGGAGGCTCACCGCACGCCCCCCGGAAAGCGTCCGCCTGGAACGGAAATCAACGGTAGCTAGTTCTTACGTTGTATGTAAATTATTATCGGTTCAATATAGAACGGGTAATTTTACTAATAAAAAGTCAAATATCCCCCTATTAAATAGGAGGGGAAATAAAAAAACGGTACTAGAAAACCTTGTACCATCTGACTCGGTGAATGCCGAGAGTCTATTTAACAGTGTGGAGGGCCAGCAACTGGTCCTTCTTTTATTACATATAGGTACGGAAAAATGGGTATTTATTCTGTTGACAGATACGGGTGTATTTTTGAGATACTTATAGTCTGTTAAACAAGATGTTTAATTGGAGTTCAAGTGAATGGCATTTTAAGAAATGGAGTTGAAGACATGGTCGCAAAAGGGAAATGGATGATTGGATTCATTATTCTGATTGCATTAATGAGTGGATGTACTAACACAAATAAAAGTGATGGATCTAAAGCATCTAAGCAAGAGGATAATATAAAACAATTAACATTTGACGATTATACAGAAGAAGCAGTAAGGTTACGTTCGGAATTTACTACAGCTATTCAAGCATTTGGGGAAGTTCGGCAAAGTGCGAATAATAACGATAAAGAATGGACTAAGCAATCCATTGAAAAAATCAATGCAATTCGCGAAGTTTTGAATGAATTTGGCACAATTGCTCCTCCAGATGAGAATAAAGAAATGGGTGAAGCAATTTCGATAGCTTTGAATGAGTATCATAAAGGAATGGATCTATTTGAAGAAGCCACTTATAAAAGGGATGGAGAAATCGATAAGAAAGCTTTAGAACATCTTCAAAAAGGGCAGGATTACTGGAATTATTCGTTCCGTTTACTCTCAATTGATAATCCAATCCCAGTTGAGGGCAGCGACGGAACAATCGATTCACAGGATTTAAAAGATTTGGACTTGAATGCAGGTATTGATCGTGACAGTGTTCTTCTCAATGTATCTAAAGAGGGCAAAGAATTAGTTGGTCATTGGGGATTTATAAATGATGATGGAACACATAACGTCAGTATTGTTTTACATGAAGATGGAAGCTATGAAGGCTATGGAAACGGAGAATTCCCAAATAAGGATAATGCGTATGAAGGAACTTGGGAATGGAACTATATTAGGGGGACCCTTACTTTCCACCATGATGTCCTATATAAAAACGGTGAAAAGCTTAACGAAGGTGAGTTTCGTAAGCAAATGCCAATGGAGCTGCAACGATATGATGAGAGCGGTATACAACTCTTTGACTTAGAATCTATGGCAACTTTTGCATATCAAAAATTTGATGATAAAGTGGTAGAAGAGTAAAAAGCTAACTAACCCGAATTAGGAGTTGTTTAAACAGCTCCTTTTAACTTGTAAAAGTGAACTATTTAAGAAATAACAGGGGATTATTCGTTTAAATCTGATGTGACTACCCTTTGACATTTCTGAACAGACAGTCTACAATAAAATTGAATTTATAGTATTAAGGAGGATTATTAAAAAATGACACATGCAATGAGACTACGTTTCCCAACTTTGAACCAGTAATTGAATACGGTCAAAGGCTCTGTTTTTGGTAGACAGAGTAAACGGGATTAGTCTGTCCTTTTTTAATAATCTTCATTTCATATTTGATACATCCAATATACTTATATATTGCGATGTTCTTCTGTAAAAATATGTCATGCTTAGAAAGGCGGCTCGTTCTGCCTTTCTTTATTTTTGTTTATTTTCCCTTTTTTGTTCTCTGAACGAGGACTATTTGTTGACGGCTCTGAGCGGCCTCCAAAATAAGGATCAGGCTCTTTCCCTTTACTCTAAGTCACAGGCAGACGCTTGTGACTTTTTTGTTATGGAAAGGAGAAGAAAAACAATGGAAAAAGTATGTATTGAATTGGAAAATATTGAACTTTCTTTTTTAGATAAAATGGTTCTAAACATCCCGCGGCTCGCCGTACATCAGTTTGATCGGATCGGTATTGTTGGAAAGAATGGAGCGGGAAAGAGCACGCTGTTAAAACTAATGGCTGGCTTAATTCAGCCAGATCAAGGATATGTCAGAAGTTTTATAGAAACAGGCTATTTTGATCAATTAAATGCACCAACGCAAAAGGATGTGGATTACGACCTAAGGGGAAAATTGTCAATCCCAGAAACGGAAATAAAAAACTTTAGCGGCGGTGAGCAAACAAGATTAAAGTTAGCACAAATTTTCTCGACCTACTATGAAGGCTTATTCATTGATGAGCCTACTACTCATCTAGACGCAGAGGGTATCCAGTTTTTTATTGAGGAATTAACATACTACTACGGTGCGCTCATTCTCGTCAGTCATGATCGATATGTATTAGATCAATTGGTGACGAAAATTTGGGAAGTAGAAGAGGGACATATTACGGAATATACAGGGAATTATTCAGATTATGTCGCGCAAAAAGAACTTCAGAAGAAGCAACAACAGGAACAGCATGATAAGTATGTTAAAGAGAAAACACGACTTATGAAAGCCGCTGATGACAAAATGAAGAAGGCTGCAAAAGTAACAGAGGCAAATGGTCGTATTTCCAAGAAGGAAACAAGAGCAAAGGCAAATAAGATGTTTATGACGAAGTCAAAGGATACTAGTCAAAAGAACATTCAACGAGCAGCCAAAGCGATTGAACAGAGAGTGGAACAACTAGACGTGGTGGAGGCACCGAAAGAGGAGAAAATCATTCGTTTTCACCAGTCTCATGCTCTCCAGTTACACAATAAGTTTCCAATTATGGCTGATCGATTAACGCTAAAAGCAGGAGAAAAGCTTCTCCTAAAAGAAACGAGCTTTCAATTTCCCTTAGGGAAGATTATTGCGATTACAGGAAAGAATGGATCTGGTAAAACGACGTTATTGCGCCACATACTGCAATATGGTGAGGGGATCACAATTTCTCCAAAAGCGGTCATAGGTGCTTATGAACAGATGGATTATCAATTCGTTGCAGATAAAACGGTAATAGGATTGATGAAGGAAAATAGTGATTATGCCGATAGTAAAATCCGTTCAGTTCTCCACTCCATGGGCTTTATAGGAAATGATCTCAAAAAGAATGTTCGGAATTTAAGTGGTGGAGAAGCTATACGACTAGTACTATGTCAGTTGTTTCTAGGAAGATATAATGTGTTAATTTTAGATGAACCTACAAATTTTTTAGATGTCTTTTGTATTGAAGCATTGGAAACTTTCTTAAAAGGATACGAAGGCACTGTTCTGCTTGTATCACATGATCGTACTTTCGTTGATCGTGTAGCAGATTATATTTATGTTATAGATGATCAAAATTTACGATTAGGGAATTAGCGGGAAGGGAATCATCCCTTCCTTAAAGAATATCAATAGGGAAGTAAGCTGTTATATACAAACGGAATAACCAATTTTCAAGTTTCATAATATGATTAAGATAATGACCTTAATTATAATGATAAGCGCGTAGAACAATGAGGCATTCAAAAATTAAGGTTGTATGTAGAAAAAGTAATTAAGGTTTTTAACATGTTTGATAAAAATAAGATGATAAAGGAAAGGGGTCTGAAATTTGACTGTTCGGGGTTTCCTAGTAGTTGTTTGTCTCGTTGCATCACTAATAATCACGGGATGTTTGCCACAAAGTAAAACAAATAGTCCGAAGGATCAATCGAATTTACCAGTAGGCTTGGATAATTTAGAAGGGATGTTCTCAGGTTTTCGAGATGATTTTGGCGGTGACGAATGTGGTGGCATGTGTTGGGATTTTTATACGTTCTTGCCTAAAAATAAAGTATTGATTGGTTTACCAGAAAATGGAGGTCCAGAAACGATTGATTGCAAGCGTGATGAATGTCTAGATTACTCGATTAGCGATGGTCAATTAACCCTGAGTAATGGAGAGTCTTATCCAATCATACTGGAGAATGACACTCTCATTATTAATAAAGTGAAGTTAAATGCAGTCCAGCCAGTGCCAAAAGGAACGACATTGGATAATCATTATACGTATATAGGTTATAGAGGCTTGATTGGAGTTACTGGATCTTCCAGTTCATGGACATACTCCTTATCCCTATATCCAGACGAAACATTTGAACTCTCGGGCGTAACACTTGGAAGCCTTGGAGCAAATACAGGCGTTTCAACCCATACAAGTAGTTCTGGTGACGCAGAAAAGGGCAATTATAAGATTGAAAACAATACGATAACCCTGACATCTAATGATGGTACAGTAACCCCGTTATTATTCTTTATTCATGATTCAGACGTAAATGATATCCAAGTCGGCAACAAAAATTATTATGTAAAAGAGGATTAAGGCAATTGAAAAGAAGGGGGACGTGTAAAATTAGAAACATATCGACAATATTAGCGCTAATCGCAGGGGGAATCTCCATTTGTTTATGGATCGTGTTTAGTTTCTTTAATCCCTATTCAAATACAACGGATGTTGCTCCTGTATTGAATACTTTTTTCATGCTATGTCTCCCTGCCTGTTTAGCGATCATTTCGTCTTTAAATCGTAAAAAAACATTAATGTTGATAGCTT
The DNA here is from genome assembly GCF_001375535.1 of Bacillus niameyensis. Classification (GTDB taxonomy): domain Bacteria; phylum Bacillota; class Bacilli; order Bacillales; family Bacillaceae_C; genus Lederbergia; species Lederbergia niameyensis. The sequence goes on along the minus strand of NZ_LN831197.1, from coordinate 1,824,826 downwards.
TTATCTGGTCGTTGCCAGTTAGTGTGTATGTAACAATGACCCCGAGCATATTTGCTTTGTTCGGCATAACAAGCCTAGCCTATTTAATTAGTTATATTTTGATGCTTTTGAAGAAGTAATTAACCGTAATATTATGGAGGAATGGTAGTGAGGGAACTCAATAAATCTATTAATAAATTGAGTAGTAACGAGGCTAAGAGCCAATTATTTTATAATGGGTATTTCCATAATTGGATTAATAAAAAAGGCCAAGAGAAGTAAAGGAAGGATCTGAAGCGACTGTTGCAACAGAACTTGTACGTGGTTAATTCTGTTAGAAACTATTCGTAAGAATGTTGTTACGAATAGTTTCTTTATAGTTGAGGGGCTTTCAATAGATGAAAATAATGTTTTTTTACGACGAAATAATCTTTTTTGAAATAGCATTGATCAAGTCACCTCTGCTGAGAACACCAATCACTCGTCCAGCGCCATTTACAACAGGAAGTTTTTTATAATGGTGTCGGGATAATGAACGGATTGCCCATTCAAAATCATCATCAGGTGAAACGAAGAGGAGATTTCTTTTTGTCATTACATCTTTAACTTGTGTATCTAACTTTTCTTTTATTACATCCTCTATTTCTCCAACCTCAATGATATAAACAAGACCAGCAATACCTATAGGCTTTGGAGCTAAATAGCGTAATATATCACCGTCTGAGACCATACCTATTAATTGGCCTTTATCATCAACAACAGGCACACCGCCAATTCGATTAGAAGTGAGTACAAGTAATAAATCTCTAATAGTAGTCGAAGGTTTTACAGTAATAACTTTTGTAATCATAAAGTCTCTAACTTTCAATCTGAATCCCTCACTTAGGTGTAATCGTACACATATTTTAACACGATGACACCTATTCCACTAATTACAATAAGGGAATTTATGAACGTTATTAAACCACTTGAATCAATTCAACTCTGTTACCGAATGGGTCTCTAAACTCAAATCGTTCAAAGCCTTGTATTGGTACGGATTCAATAATGTGGATGTCATTTCTTTCTAAAATACCTCTCCAAAATGATAGATCGTCAACTTGGTAAGCTAAATGAGCTTTTGTTTTTAATCGATCGATACCGTTCTCCGTTCCAATATGCACTTCACTTTCACCGACTTGTAACCAAAAACCTCCACGCCCCTGCAGTGATTTAGGCTTTTCTTTCTCTTGTAAACCAAGAAGCTGGCAATAAAATTTCTTCCCTTCGTCTTCAGCTCCTTTTGGAATTGTAATTTGTGCGTGATGTAACCCGATAATCATAAAATTCCTCCTAACAATTAAGGAAATAGCCACCATCTATATTGTATAGAGGGTTCTTCGATAAGTAAACTCTCCAATTATTATGCCGATTAATAAGTAAAACTTATTGTTTTGTATCTTTTGGGATTTAGTATAATAAGTTTGAAGTAAAATTCTCTATCTATAGTTGAAGCTAAATTAGTATTTTGTAATGAAATTTGGAGGGAAGAAACTATGAGTAATGTCCAGACACTGATCGCAAGACAAAGAAGCTTTTTTAATTCTGGAGAGACAAAGCCAGTTTCCTATCGAATAGAAGCCCTTCAAAAGCTAAGAAATGGAATTAAAGAAAACGAAGAAAAGTTGATGGTTGCGTTAAAAGCGGATTTAAATAAGTCAGAATTTGAATCCTACACGACAGAAATTGGGATTGTATTGGAAGAAATTCGCTTTATTCAAAAGCATTTACGATCTTGGTGTAAGCCGAAAAAAGTAAAGACACCCATCACTCATATTGGTTCTAAAGGGTTCATTTATCCAGAACCTTACGGAGTGACACTTATTATAGCTCCATGGAATTATCCATTCCAATTGGCAATCGCACCATTGATTGGAGCAATTGCGGCGGGAAATTGCGCGATTATTAAACCTTCGGAGTATACTCCTAACACATCCGAGGTTCTTACAAGATTAATGACTGATATTTTCCCAAAAGAATTAGTTTCAGTGGTTCAAGGAGGAATAGAAACGAGTGAGGCTCTGCTTGAGGAGAAATTCGATTATATATTTTTTACTGGTAGTGTTTCGGTTGGAAAAGTGATTATGAAAGGGGCGGCTAAACATTTAACTCCGATTACTTTAGAACTAGGAGGCAAAAGCCCTTGCATTGTTCATAAAGATGCAAATCTAAAACTAGCTGCGAAAAGAATTGCCTGGGGGAAATTTATGAATGCAGGTCAAACTTGTGTAGCTCCAGACTATTTGTTTATTCATAGCAGTGTACGTGATGAATTTTTGCATGAGTTATCCCTCATGGTAAAAGCATTGTATGGGGAAGAACCATTAAAGAATCCTCACTATACTCATATTGTTAGTATGAAGCATTATGAACGTTTAGTATCTTTCCTTAAGGATGGTGAAATTGCATTTGGGGGATCAGCAAATGATGAGAATTTAGCAATCGAGCCAACCGTTTTAACTGGCATTAATTGGAATGACTCCGTTATGACGGATGAAATATTTGGACCAATCCTTCCTGTACTTGAATACGATGAATTGTCCGTGGTGATCGACGGTATCAAACGCCACCCTAATCCGCTTGCTCTTTATCTTTTTTCAAAGGATCAACGTATTCAAGATAAGGTTATGACGGATATATCATTCGGTGGGGGTTGTATCAATGACACGGTTTACCACCTTTCATCTCCTTATTTACCTTTTGGCGGCGTTGGCAGCAGCGGCATGGGGAACTACCATGGTAAAGGAAGTTTTGACACATTTTCACACCAAAAAAGTATTTTAAAACAAACGACTCGATTTGACTTGCCTTTTAGATACCCGAATTTGAAAAATGGCTTGAAGAAAATAAAGTTGTTCCTAAAATAGAAAAGGCTAAGGAATTAAATAGATTAGTTTTGACCGGGTCTAGGCACCGGTCTTTTAAAATTTCGAAATATGATCCTAGCTTTCTGGATACTTTGGTATAATTGGTTTATTCAGATCCATTTGGATACAGAAAATAAATTTTGAAAAGGAAGTAGGTAGGTTTTACAATGATAGAGAAAAATCCAATTACTAAGTAACATCGGTTTTAACCTTGAAATAAAAGCTTTTGTTGTTTTGTTAATCCCGCATTCACCCTGTACCAAGTACCCCTTAACACACCGTTTATCTTTCCAGCGCAAATATATTCCATTATCAATCGCCTAAGTGCACATTTTAAAAATTAAATCAAAAACATAAGGCGCTCGCCGATAAGTTACTATCTTTAAACATAGAGGATTCTCCCTTGGAAGAAACCCCCGCGTATATTTTCAATTCTTTGCAAAAGGGATTGAACTGTAAAAGTTGTCAATCACTTTCCATGGTAATAACAGGTAGGGGATGTATTTGTCTGGATTGTGGCAAGAAGGATAGTGTGGATGAAGCTGTGTTACATAGTGTTCGTTCATATAAGCTATTATTTCCTGAGGAGAAGGTAACGACAAGACGGATTCAGGAGTGGTGTGGGTTTATCGTTGGAAGAAAGACGATAATAAGAATATTAGATAGGCATTTTAAAAAGATTAGATTACAAGGTGGACTTATTTTGTGTAGTGTTCCAAAGATAGGGAGACATTAGAATAGGACTTGAAAATAACCTTCAAGTCCTATTCTAATGAAAAAACTGGATACTGGGGACCTGATCCTGCACCCTCCCTCACGTCCCGAACTCGCGGAAAAGTCGCGACGATGGGTCATGATGGCGACTCTCATGTCCCGAACTCGCGGAAAAGTCGCGTTGATGGGTCATGATGGCGACTCTCACGTCCCGAACTCGCGGAAAAGCCGCGTTGATGGGTCATGATGGCGACTCTCACGTCCCGAACTCGCGGAAAAGTCGCGTTGATGGGTCATGATGGCGACCCTCACGTCCCGAACTCGCAGAAAAGTCTTGTCAATGGTCCATGATAGAGTCTCTCACGTCCCATTCCGAAGGTAAAACTATATCATCGGGACTTGACTTTTCAGGTGCGTTTTTACGTGAAAAAGTCACCCAAAAGTGCCACGATCCCGGTTATCATGGCGGATTTGCGAGGAAAACCCATGCCGAAGTGCCATGATCCCGGTTCTAATGGCAGATTTACGTGAAAAAGTCACCTCAAAGTGCACAAGTAACGTTCCTAACGTTTCCACGCTCATAAAAAAATAAATTACTACTTTACATTTTATTCAATTGAGTATAGAATTCCTATATACCTAAAAATGCTAGGTAGGTGATAATGTGTTTAATCGAGAATTGGTAAAAGGAAGTACATCGCTTTTACTGCTCCAATTATTAGATGAGCGAGATATGTACGGATATGAGCTTGTCAAAGTGTTGGAAATGCGCAGTAGTAATGGGATTTCTTTTAAGGAAGGTACTCTCTATCCAGCGTTACATAAACTTGAAAAACAGGGATATATTGAGTGCTATTGGCAAGAACAAGAAAAGGGTCCAGCTAGGAAGTATTATCAAATTACGGATGAAGGAAGAGAAATGCTTCTAGAAAAAACAGATGAATGGCATAGCTTTGTTTCGGTCATGAACAAGGTAATAGGGAGAAAAAAGCATGGAACGGCTGAAGAATGAGTTTTTGGAAGAACTTGCAAAAAATCTCGTGAATCATCGTGAAAAAGAATCAATATTAAAGGAATATGAGACTCATCTTGATGAATTCCTCTTCAGCCAAATCGAGTTGGTTAAGGACAATCAAATTAGGGAAGAACTTTATTCAAGGTTAGGCACACCAGCGGAAATTGCTGCTATCTGGAACGAAGAACTTTCTGTTACACCTAGCAATATGAAGTGGCTGTTTGTTGCTGTCAATATTTTGTTTTTCGGTGGAGGTTCCATTCTAACTCTAGCCCATAATTTGTTTGATTGGACTTGGCTTACAAATATATGGGATATACTGACATCCTTCCCGATTATTATTGCATGTGTTTATTTGTTTTTTTGGGTTCTGCTTGGTTATGAAATTGGTAGGAGCTTTGGGCATAGTGGTAAAAAGTTGCTAAAAGCAACTTTTCTTTTGGCAATAATTCCTGATGTCATACTTATGGTTTTAACTGTTTTTCATATTATTCCGCATAAATGGTTTCATCCTTTATTAACCGAAAATTTTATCGCACTTTGCATTCTCTTTATGCTACTTTTATATCCGGTTTGCTTAATTAGTTATAAATGGGGGAAAAGAGCTTCTGTTTAAGCTTTTTTTTAAACATATACATAGAATATCTATGTAGGTAGAAATCCTATAGTGGAGGTTTATTATGGATTTGAAAATCGAGAAAATTGACTGGTTGTTTATATTTATGAGTTTGATTGTTGGGATTATGGCAGAGGAATCATTTTTTCGAGGGCAAATTGGCATTTCCTATATTGCCTTTGTTGTCGTGCTTTATTCCATTGTCTTCTATAGGTTTCGGTCCAATACGTTTTCACATCAAAGGTTCGGATATTTAGTGTTAATTTGTATATGGCTCTTGGCAATTAGTTACTATTTGTTCGATACAGAACTATTTCACGTTTTAAATATAATTGCCATTCCTGCATTGGTTATCTTTCACCTTACATTAATCACCTCACCGCAAAAAACAGCCTGGAATAATTTGAGTTTTATTTTTCATGCTGTGCGGCGTCTTTTTGGAGGTATCGGCTATAGTGGAAGATTTATAAAATATCTTACATCTCGTATGAAACAACGAACGAATAAAAAACATTATGATGTTTGGATGAAAGTCCTGATCGGTGTCATTATCTCAGTGCCAATTTTGTTCATCATCCTTACATTATTAATCTCGGCAGATTCACAATTTGAAAGACTAATTGGTAATATCCCGACCTTACTTACTGTAAGAGCAGACTATATTATTCGCTTTTTCATTATTTTATTTTCAGCATTTATTTTCTTTGGATTTATGGAAGTTCTTTCAAGGAAGAAAGCATATCATATTCAAGAAAATGCTAAGCCAATCGTAATGGATGGAATCATTACACTTACTATATTAGTTCTACTTGATTTGGTCTATCTTTTGTTTGTCGTTGTTCAATTTAAGTATTTTTTCAGTGGTACATTAGAGGGTGATTTTACCTATGCGGAATACGCAAGACGTGGTTTTTTTGAATTGTTATTTGCCACTTTAATCAATCTTTCTGTAACAACAGCTGTTATACAGTTTACGAAAAATGTTCAAGGAGCTTTGAAAAAAGTTATCAGTACTGCATTAACGATTCTCGTGTTATCGAGTGGAGTTTTACTTATATCAGCTTTCATGCGTCTAACAATGTATGAGAACGCATATGGCTTCACTATCACACGTGTTTTGGCACACTCATTTATGATTTTTTTGATGATTATTTTTGCTTATACTCTTCTTAAAATATGGTTAGAGAAGCTTTCATTATTCCATTTCTATTTCATCGCATCACTTATTTATTACGTAGGAATGAATGTTGTAAATCTCAATAAAATTGTCGTTGATCAAAATATCAATCGATTCGAACAAACGGGAAAAATTGACGTCCATTATTTAAATAGCTTATCTGCGACAGGCGTTATCGGTTTAATTGACCTTTATGAAATCGACCCTCATGTTCCAGAATTAGAAGAAGTGTTAAAACAAAGGAAAGAGGACAGAAGCTTTATAAAAGGCGATACGTGGCAATCAGAAAATTTCATCAGAAACAAAGCTTATGAAAGGTTGTCTGATTTGAAATTTAAATAATCGTAGCGAATGTTTTATGAAATACACATTGTACTTGCGGTCGTATAGCGATCAGAAGTGGATTGAATAATAGGGCCTTATTGATAGCATAAAAACCTAAAAAGAGGTGAAATACCATTAAAGTTGCAAATTGTATTAATCATATCGCCATTATTCCTGATGGGAATAGAAGATGGGCGCGGAAAAAAGGTATTTTTTCTGAATTATCTATATATGAAAAGGGAGCAGCTAATTTTAATACTATAACTACTCATTTGTTTGAATTGGGTATACAAAATGTAACCTTCTGGATAAGTTCTATAACTAATTTATGCGATAGATCTGCTAATTTAGTCAAGGCTACTAATAAACTTTATGCCAAGAAGTTTAATGAACTTTTAAATGATCCTTCATTAATGGAGAATGAGATTAAAGTAAAGGTTTATGGACGTTGGAGAGAAATGCTAGATGACAATACGGCAAGGATCGTCGAGAAAATTATCCAAAAAACCTCTGATAATAAAAAAGCAACTCTTACGTTGCTTGTAGCATATGATGGTAAGGTTGAAAGAGGTGAAGCGGTATTATCATTATTAAATGATCAAAAGTTAAATAGAAGTATGGCAATTAAAGATGCTATGGAGGCTGAAGGATTATTGCGTAGTTATGCTTGGACAGGGAATTTACCTGAGGTTGACTTAATCATACGTACAGGATCTTTTAAAGATCCTCATAATTCCGCTGACTTTTTATCATTTTTGACTGGAAACACACAGTTTGTCTTTCCAGAAATATATTGGCCAGATTTTAATTTAGCGTTTTTACAAGAATCTTTAAATGACTTTTTAAATAGAGAAAGGCGCAAGGGTAAATAAGGGTTTTATGATATTCGTGACAGCTTCGGGTTCTGTCCCCCCAGTACGATAAAACTTAGGGGATAGATCCCGTTTTTTCTAAAATAAATTATTAAATTTCCTAACTAAGTTTATCCATTGATGAAAAATTGTTTCTATCAGGGATAAATCTCCCAAAAGAATTCCTTTCCCCAATGACTCGAATGAAACACTGAGACCAACAGTAAACCACTCCAGTAAATGTGCTGTTTAATTGATTATTTTTCTGTATAATTACATAGAGGTTAAGTTGTAATGAATGGTTTACTTTTCAAACGGTGGTGATAAAAATAAAAACGTTTGCTTTATATGTTTTTGGATTTATTCGATTTGTTATTTTGATTATATCGATTTTTATAAGTATATGGTTCTTCGTAGTATCTGTCTTTTCAGCGATTGTCGCAATAGGAGGGAACCAACAAGATTGGATTTACGCATTTACGCAATATCTGTACTTTCTTGCGTGTTCTTTATCGGTAGGTTTGATGAATGAAATAGAAAATAAAATAAATAAAGAGGATTATGATTTAACCTCAAATATTTGGGTTTTTGATTGGTATTTACTTTTCCTAATAGCTCATTACGAATTGCCAAAAAAGATGATAAGGAAAATGATAATGAAATAAGAGGCTTAGTATTAAAAAGTTAGGAATAAGAGCGGGGAATGCATATTTAGTATGTCAACACTGGTATTGCTACGGATTCAAAGATTTGCATCCTATTTTTTCTTATAGGCTTTAGAGGGAAGGGGAAAACTATACTGTTAAAGGCTGATGCCTGCATTCGAAAATAAGCTTTTAAATAACAATGAAAACATAATTATCGTAAAATCGACTCTTTTTTTATCAAAATAATACATATTTTAATTACGAAATAATAGTGATACACTATAGTAATAAGATTATTATTCATCCAGAAAAGGTGTGTGTCAAGCAGCGCTCGTTTGGAAGTGAGAGCGCCTACATCCTTTCTGCAAAACTTAGGGTAGTAAGGAAGGTAGAAAATGAGTAACAGACAAACGAAATCAGATGTTATCTTAATTGGTGCCGGAATTATGAGTGCAACTTTAGGGACACTTTTGAAGGAGCTCGTACCAGACTGGGAGATTAAAGTATTTGAGAAGCTCGAGCAACCAGGTGAAGAAAGCTCGAACGAATGGAATAATGCGGGAACGGGCCATTCAGCACTTTGTGAGTTAAACTATACACCTGAAAAAAATGACGGCTCTATCGATATTAGTAAAGCAGTAAAAGTAAATGAACAATTCCAGCTTTCTAGGCAGTTTTGGTCTTATCTTGTAAATAGTAATCTAATTCAGAATCCGAATGAGTTCATTATGCCAATTCCTCACATGAGTTTAGTAGAAGGGGAGGAAAATGTATCATTTTTGAAAAAGCGTTTTGAAGCATTAGCTAATAACCCTCTGTTCCAAGGGATGGAATTTTCAGATGATCCTGAAAAGCTGAAGAAATGGATTCCGTTAATTATGGAAGGGCGTACAACGACTGAACCGATCGCAGCAACAAAAATTGATTCCGGAACGGATGTTAACTTTGGTGCTTTAACACGTATGTTATTTGAACATTTAAAGAGTAATAACGTAGAGGTTCATTACAAGCATAGTGTTAAAAATATGAAACGAACTGAAGATGGCTCATGGGAGTTAAAAGTACGAAATCTCGATAACGGAGAAGTAGAACACCACACAGCTAAATTCGTCTTTATTGGTGCTGGCGGTGGAAGTTTGCCTTTATTACAAAAGACCGGGATTCCAGAGTCCAAACATATTGGGGGCTTCCCCGTAAGCGGATTATTTTTAGTATGTAATAATCCAGAAATTGCTCAGGAACATCATGGAAAAGTATACGGTAAAGCAAAGGTTGGAGCCCCTCCAATGTCTGTTCCACATTTAGATACAAGGTATATCGACAATAAAAAGGCATTGTTGTTTGGGCCATTTGCAGGCTTTTCACCTAAATTTTTAAAAACAGGTTCGATTTTTGATTTGATACTTTCTGTGAAACCGAATAACATTCTTACAATGTTGGCTGCAGGTGCGAAAGAGTTATCTCTAACGAAATACCTTATCCAGCAAGTGTTGTTATCGAATGAAAAGCGCATGGATGAATTGCGAGAGTTTATTCCAAACGCAAAAAGTGAAGATTGGAGTATCGTCGTAGCGGGTCAACGTGTGCAAGTTATTAAAGATACAGAGACAGGCGGAAAAGGAACGCTACAATTTGGTACAGAAGTTGTAAGCAGTGCAGATGGATCGATCGCTGCTTTGCTTGGTGCATCTCCGGGTGCATCTACTGCGGTTCATGTAATGCTTGAAGTCATAGAAAAATGTTTCCCGCAATATGTGAAAGAATGGGAACCAAAAATAAAGCAAATGATTCCATCATATGGAATGTCGCTAGCAGAAAATCCAGAATTATTCCAAGATATCTTTACATCAACAGAACAGGCTCTAAGTCTAAAAGAAAAACAACCGGTTCAAGTTGGACAAGGTGTATCATAAAAAGAAGCAAGTGAAGAAAAATGAATTGTTTTTCTTCACTTGCTTTTTTGGTGTGGCTTGAGAAGCTGGCGGACGATAACCATTTATCATATAGATTTTTTGATAAAGCACCTTTGCCCGATAGCTGCCTTAGAAATAATTCGTAAAAAGGCTAGATATAATTATCGGTAAGCGATGTTTTGAATTGGAGCGTAACGGTTGGTCTTGAATCGTTACTGGTAATTGATCCCCGGACTTAAAACGGTAATGAATATCGGTAAAAGGTGCTTTCAATTAGACGCGGAGTCTATGACATTCAATTATTTTTAAAAAATACCGGTGCTGAATCGACATTCTTTAGCCAGATGCGTTCTTCACCACTTATATTGTCCTTTATCCAAACATCCCCTTTTAATACTCTTCCCTTGCTTCGATACCAAGTAAGATAGGGTCCGACAACTTGAGGATCTTCATCAAGTTCATTGCTTTTTGGAAATGAGATTTGTTTTTGAGTTTTTGATTTTATATTAATTGCATATAGGGATGTGAACATAGTTGGGACAGGTCCTTCTTTCCACTCTTTGTTTTCTTTGGCGCGAGCGACGATTACTTCGTCAGGAGAATACCATTCTAAGTCAAGGTCTACATAACCTTCAGGTGTATATTCTATTTGCTGTTTAGTAATAGGAATATCTGCAATAGTAGTTCTTTTGTTTTCAACGAAAAATCTACCTTCTCCTGCGATATACGCAAGCTGGTTAGTCAAAGGAGCCCATTTTATCCAATCTTTATACCAAAGCATTTGTCCGATTTCTTGAAAGTGTTTACCCTTGGACGATAAGACGCCTAAGGTATTACTATCATTTGACAAAGAGGCTGTAGGAATTGCTAAAAAGCTAACCCATTTTCCATCAGAACTCCACTTGAAAAAGTCGATATCAATCGCAAACAAATCATTTTCATTAGTTTTGAGGGTGTAGAAATGCTTCATTTTATCTACGTTCAGATTTGCATCAACTGGAATCCGATAAATTAGCACAGGTCCCCAACCTGTAGGACGTAAGACAGATTGAGAGGAAACGATAAATTCCTTCCCATTCGGAAACCATTCAAAACTACTAACACCTAATGATACATTTTCAAAACCTTCTGGACGGCCGTCTTTTGTCTTTGTAACATTTAATATCCCTTGAACAGTGTAAGCCAATTGATTTTTTATAGGTGACCATTTAAAGTCCGCTGTTTCAACCTTGACATAGGGTTGGTAACTTTCCTTTTCCTTCGTATCATATATAAATAAACTCCTTTTTTCTGCAAGCTCATCCCCATCAAGGTAACCGATAAACCGACCGTCATAGGACCACTTTTGAGAATAAATATTTCGATTTTTTGTGATTTGTATTTCTTTATCTCCATCTTTTATCCACAATTGATGGTCACGGATAAATGCAGCTTTAAGTGATCCGTCAGCAGAAGCATTCACGGAAAAAATGAAGCTAAATAATAATATGAATAAAATAATTCTTATAGTAGTCATGGATCATCCTCCTTATGATAGCGTCTCCCTTATTTTTATTTCAAATTCATAGATCGGACATAACACCTTCACATTGGAATTTTATCTCCTTCGCAATACGATATTTCAAGTAAGATATCGAACTATATACAATATATAGTGACGTAGGTCACAGATTACTACGATATATTGTGTTAATATCTTTTAGGAAGTTATGAAAGGAGTGTGAGTATGAATGAAACTAGTTCAGTTCGTAACGGAGACATGTTCGAAATGTGCAGTTGTCTCGCATTTTTTAAAGCAGCAAGGAGCAAAGTTTGATGTTATTGATGCTGTAAAACAAAAAGAATTGGCAAAGAAATTTCAAATTTTGTCAGTTCCGACAACGATTTTACTGGCCGATGATCAAACGGAATTAGTCCGTAGCAGTGGGGTCAACCCTACGGAACTACTAAAAATAATACATAAGTTTCAGATTGGAGAAATGAGAAATGTTTAAAAATACGGAACAGATTATCCAAAAATTTATCTCTAATGGAGAAGATAAACAATCTGATTATCTAAAACATGAGAATAGCAACTATGTTTATTCACTTCCTTTGTTGCGTCATAATTTAAATAATTATGGAGAAGAGGACTACTTATTTACTCATGTGCTTCCTCCTGAAATAAAGGAACTATATGACGAAGGGATCGTGTATGTTCATGATAAACAGCTTGCCCCATATTGCGTTTCGATTAGCTGTTTAGATATTGCTTCAAAGGGGATTCCTTCATTGGCTAAAAATATGATTTCATCTAAGCCGACGAGGCGCTTATCGATTTTAGTCAGACATTTTAGTAATGTCGTCACACTGATTTCGCAACAAGTCTCGGGTGCCGTAATGTTGGCCCAGCTTTCGACAATTGCTGCATCTTATTTATATGACGAAGAACAACGAGGTCATCTATATTCGGATGATGAACTAAAGCAATTATTTCAAAGTTTAATTTGGGAATTAAACATGCCACTTCGATCCGGAGCGCAAAGTAGTTTTTCTAATATAACATTGGAATTTGGTAAGCCATCTGAGGAAATTAAAGAGGAATATGTCATAATCGGCGGAGAATTACGTTTCATACAATACAAGGATATTCCAAGCGGTTATTTCGACCGTATCAATCGTGCGATTATTGAGGTGATGAGCGAGGGTACTGGAAGTGAAGGGATCCCTTTCACATTCCCACTATTAACGGTGCAAATTGATGATCAATTTAATTATGGAAATCCGCTATTTCTAGAGCTTTTGGATAAAATGTACAATTGGGGTGGTGTTTACTTTGAAAATTTCAAGACGAAACCATTTGCGGACCCTTATTATAAACAATTAAATCCATTGCTTCAGGCGAAAGACCCAGAAGTCAGCCGCAGTTTATGCTGTCGCTTACAAATTAATCTCGAAACATTATCAAAAGCAGGGGGAGGTGTGTTTGGCTCCTCAACAGGATCGACTGGTGCAGTGCAAGTATTAAATTTAAATATGAACCGTATGCTGCTGGAGTATGGCCATGATAGAAGTATATTGAAAAAGAAAATTCGGAGCTATATGGAGATTATGCAAAACGCCCATATGGCGAAAAGAAATTGGATCGAACAACATAAAGAATTGTACCCAACTTTCTTTGCCTTCAATGATAATTTGAAAAATTATTTTAACGTGTTTGCGGTTACGGGGATGAATGAGGGATTGGTCAATTTAGGTTATTCTGAAGGAATAAAAGAGGAAATGGGAAAAATGCTTGCGCATGAATTGATGCAATATATGACAGAAATCATCAATGAATTTATTGTTCGAGATAAAGTTGCTTGCGGTATCGAATATGCACCTGCTGAAAATGCTGCGATCAAACTTGCACGTCATGATGTAAAATGGGCAGAGGAGCAAGGGCGAAAAATATTTGTGCAAGGGGAAGGAGAAAACCCATATTTGACGAGCGGTTGCATGATCCCTTTCTCGGAAGAAGATTTCTTGGAACAATTGGAAAATAGCGCCGAATTTCAAGGCTATGCTACTTCAGGAAGTGTGCTTCATCATTTTCTTGAATCGAAGGTGACACCAGAAAGACTTGCTCGTTATTTGGACAAGATTTTTGAAAAACCGATTAATTACATTACGTTAACCCCAACTATTACTTCTTGCATGAGTTGTGGTCAAAAGATTATTGCTGATGATGCAAAAAATATTGAGCAATGCCCAACTTGCGCATCAACGGATATCGCCACTTTCAGCAGGGTAATTGGTTACTTAAAGATGATTGCACGAAATAATATCCATGTCGACGAAAAAGGGTATTACGGTGGAAAATATAATTTCTGGTCCAAAGCGAGAAGGCACGACTGGAATGGGCGCCATCGTCTTAAGGAGGACACGTTGAAGGATGTGATCCATCAGTAAGGGCAAAGCTTTTACTGATCATACGAGATGAAATTTTATCAAAACTTTATTCGAACATTTACCGATTTACCTGGTGCTACAACATTATTAGTGCATTCTTTATCAGGTTGTCCATTGCATTGCTATGGTTGCCATAACTATGATGAGATTATTGCGAATACACCTAAGAAATATAAGACGACAGATGATTTATTTTCGTATTTGAAAAAAAGCGGTTTTTTATTTGATGCAGTTATGTTTAGCGGTGGGGAATTTTTAATTGACAATATTAATGATATACGTGATATTCTTCACAAGTGTAGAAAGAGTTTTTCAGGGAAGATTATTGTGACAACGAGCGGAATTTACAACGAGAAGGTAAAACGACTTTATGAGGAAGAGCTTGTAGATGGCATCCATATTGATATGAAATTGCCTTACCACGCACTGGATGTAAAAGCGGATCAGCATATTTTTCAGGATGTAATGGGTATTAAACCATCACAGAAGTTGGTACAAAATTTACTTTCAAGCATCGATCTCGTCATTGCACATAATTCACAGCTCGATCAAATACGGACAGTTAAATATCCTATTCTTGATGACGAGTATTTTAAAGAAATTAGAAGGTATGTTGAAGAGCGTAAAGAGTATTATAAAAGCCAGGTTCCTTACTTTCTAAACGAATTTTCTTATATATAAAAACAAGGTTTTTCCTTCATCATGGAAGGGAGAACCTTGTTTTCTATCATATCAATCTGCTTTAACCCGAACAAATAAAAGCATTAAAAATGAAATTAGCATGATGGATATAACCCAAAGCCACGCCATTTTCATATCCCCCGAATCAATCGCTAAATAAATTGCAGTGGGAATGGTTTGGGTCTTCCCTGGGATATTACCAGCAAACATTAAAGTAGCACCGAATTCACCTAAGGCGCGAGCAAAACTTAAGATACTCCCTGAAACGAGTGCTCTAGCAGCAAGTGGAATGGTAATGGACAGAAAGATTCGCCATTCTCCTGCACCATCAACTCTAGCAGCCTCTTCAATATCTGTATCAATGCTTTGAAATCCAGCTTTTGCCGATTGATACATGAGGGGAAAGGCGACAACAACAGCGGCAATAACAGCGGCCCACCAAGTAAAAATAATCGGCTGATGGAAAACCCATTCAACTAACTTTCCCATAAAACCATTTACACCAAAGATAATAATAAGCAGGAAACCTACCACAGAAGGTGGGAGGACTAATGGAAGCATAAGGATCGTTTCCAAAAGCGCCTTGCCTTTTATTTCTTTTCGAGCAAATAGTTGTGCGAAAAGTGTTCCCAGGAAAATGACGATGATCCCCGATGTAAGTCCGATTTTCAAAGATAACCAAATGGGACTCATAAACTCATGGATGGATGAATTATTGAGTAGTAAAGCCATATTCCTCGAATACCTTTAGCGCCTTATCGCTTTGTAAATATTGATAGAAGTCATTTGCTGCTTCGTAGTTTTTTGAATCCTTTATGAGACCAACAGGATAAATTATCGGAGTATGGGAGTTGGGATTAGCTGTAGCTACAATTTCTACCTTATCACTAACAAGGGCATCTGTTTTATAGACCATTCCGGCACTTACATTCCCAGTTTCTACATATGATAAAACTTGGCGAACATCTTTTGCAAACACGACTTTTGAGTCGACTTTGCTCCATATATCCATTTTCTCAAGTGCTTCTTGTGAGTATTTACCTGCTGGAACGGATTCAGGAGTTCCAATTGAAAACTGGGTAATTTCATCTTTCGTCAAGTCTGTAATGTCTGAGATACTTGAATCATTATTCTTTTGTATAATTAATACTAGTGAATTTCCGAGAAGATCGATACTATCCTGTTCATCAATCTTACCTTCTTCTATTAATTTATTAAACTTATCTTCCGCAGCTGAAAAGAAAATATCAACAGGTGCACCGTGTGAAATCTGTTGTTGCAGGGAACCAGAGCTTCCGAAGTTGAAATTTATTTTGATATTAGGATGTTCATTATTGTATGTACTTTGGAGCGTTTCCATAGCATCCTTTAAACTTGCCGCAGCCGAAATTGTCAATTCAATCTGTTGCTCGTTTTTTTCTTTACTTGTTAATTGTTTATTTTCTGCTTGATTTTCACAAGCAACTGTGAAAATTAGAAGAAATACAAATGATATTGCAAGCACAAATTTGTTTTTCATGTATACACTCCCAAATATAATTAATTATAACGAGTTATTATTAATTATATTCTATTATGATTGATTATAAAGATTCAAACTTGGAGTGATTTGGCATATATGAGAAGTTTATTGAGAATCGTGAAAAGTGGACAGTAAAACCTCTTTCTTTGAAGGATAGGGTAGAAGGGCTCATAAGAGATTGAGAGATCTGAACGTTCTCTACGATTAGGGTATTTAAAAGATTTAGATACTCTTTACGAAGTTTTATAGTGTAAAATAGGATGGAGACTTCTAAGAGGGAGATAGTTCAGTGATTAAAGATATGACAGAGGGTCGTCCGCTTAAACTAATTTTCGCATTTACTTTACCGATGTTGTTAGGTGGAATATTTCAACAGTTTTATAATGTAACGGATACGATTATTGTAGGGAATTTTGTCGGCTCTCAGGCGCTTGCTGCTGTCGGCGCAACAGGTTCAACTATCTTTTTTCTAATCTCTCTTACATTAGGATTAACCAATGCCTTTTCAATTGTGATGTCACAATATTTCGGTGCGAAAAATGAAGAAATGGTAAGAAAAACTTTAGTTAGTTCTATTTATATAACGATCGTGTTTACGATTCTATTATCGATTGCGGGTATAGTAGGGGCGAGGCCACTCATGGAGCTTCTTCAAACCCCGGCAGATATAATTGATGAAGCAACTATTTATATTCAAATTTGCATCGGTGGCGGTGTTGGGTTATTTGTCTACAACGGAGCGGCGGCTGTCCTTCGTGCCGTGGGAGATAGTCGAACCCCTTTATATTTTTTAATATTGTCATCGATATTAAACGTTCTACTCGATTTGCTATTTGTGATTGTATTTGGAATGGGCGTTATGGGTGTTGCAGTTGCAACAGTCCTAGCACAAGTTGTCTCTGCTGTACTTTGTGTCGTCTATACGTATAAAATGTTTCCGATTTTTCGAGTAAAGAGTTCCGAATGGAATCCACATTGGCAAAATGTAGGGACGATATCTAAAATCGGCATACCAATGGGACTGCAAAGTTTATTAATATCGATTGGGGAAATGGCCGTTTCAGCGGTCGTAAATACTTACGGAACAAATGCCGTAGCCGCTTATACGACAGGTAACCGAATTCAACAGTTTGCAACATTGGCCTATTTCAATATGGCACAAGCTTTCGCCACTTTTGCAGCTCAAAACTTAGGTGCGAAGAAAACAGATCGAATTCAAGATGCATTTAAGAAAATAGCACTCATTACGATTGTTATTAGTATTCTATCCTCAATATTTATCTTTTTATCTGGAGAATCATTGGTGAGGTGGTTTATCTCTGATCAGGACGCCCATCTTGAAACAATTGTAGATATGTCGGTACAATACTTATTTATTAGTGCTTACTTTTTTCCGTTTTTGGGTCTTATATGGCTTTACAATAATACATTGCGCGGGATGGGAGAAGTGCCGATTCCACTTATTTCAGGTATTGTGGAACTTATTGCCAAAGTGGGGCTGTCTATATTATTAGGGATGATGTTTGGGTATATTGGAGTTTGGTATGCAGGACCAGTTGGTTGGGCACTCGGCTTAATCCCATCCTTTATTGAATATCATCGTGGAAGATGGAAGAGGCTTGCTGACCGGATTGTAGGATAGTTGTTTACTTTGAAGTAGAGGGGAAAGAGAAATTGAATAAAGAAACAAAACGAAAAAACGTTGTGATCGCTTTACTTATTTCAACATTTTTGATGGCTATAGAAGGGACCATTGTCAGTACGGCTATGCCAAAAATTGTTGAAGACCTAGGGGGCAGTCATTTATATACATGGGTGATCTCAGTTTATTTATTAGCAGTTGTGATAAGTACTCCAGTTTTTGGTAAAATGGCTGATTTATATGGCAGGAAGCTAATGTTCACAATTGGTACAATCATCTTTTTAGTTGGATCTATGCTATCTGGATTATCCCAAACAATGGAACAGCTTGTTTTGTTCCGTGTCATTCAAGGGATTGGAGCAGGAGCCTTAGCTACCATCCCATTTACAATTATTGGTGATATTTTTGAGTTTGAAATGCGTGCGAAAATGCAAGGATGGGTTAGCAGTGTTTGGGGAATTGCTGGGGTCATCGGTCCACTTGTGGGAGGATTTATCGTTGATACGATTTCGTGGCATTGGATATTCTTTATGAATCTTCCATTTGGAATTGTTTCCCTCACACTATTATGGTTTTCTTTACATGAACAAATTGAGAAGAAAAAGCAAATCATTGATTATGCAGGGATTTTTACTTTTACTATTTGTATGACAGCTTTTTTGTATGCATTATCGCTATTAAAAGAGGAAAAACAGATTACAAGCCATATATTCATCTTCTTAATTATAGCGTTTATAGGGCTCTGCTTATTTCTGTGGATTGAGAAAAAGGGAAAAGAACCGATGTTGCCACTTTCTTTATTCAAAAATAAGTTTATTACAATTTCTAATATTGCTGGTTTTCTTTTAAGTTTTATCTTAGTTGCTGTAACTTTTTATATCCCATTATGGGTACAGGGAGTAACAAATTTGAATGCGACTTTTTCAGGGATCGCTATGCTGCCAATGTCTTTAACATGGCCAGTTGGAGCAGTGTTATCAGGTAAATGGATGAGTAAAAAGCCTATTGCTCACATTACATTGGCAGGGATTATCGTTATTCTTCTTGGATGTATCGGCTTTATTTTCTTTCAGACGAATACTCCAGTACCAGTCATGATGGTTTTCACGGCTACGATCGGTTTCGGGTTTGGGTTAACTTTTACGGCCTTTACAGTTGCTGTTCAATCAGCCGTAGATTGGAATATGCGCGGAGCGGCGATGGGATCGAATAATTTAATGAGAAATTTAGGACAAGCTATCGGAATTTCGATCTCGGGCCTATGGTTAAGTGATGAATTAAAAGGTCGTGCTCTAGAGTCAAGCCTACACTCTGTCTTTATCCTTTTAGTAGTGCTTGCAGTTTGTGCGTTTGCAGTTACAACTTTATTGCTAAGACAAAAAGAGAAGACGATAGTGTCACAATAGCAATCTTCAAAAAGCATCTTGCGCTTCAGTAGAAGGTAAGATGCTTTTTGGCTAAAGATATCATAGATGGGCTGATTTTTGCGATGAAGAATAGGATGCCAAGCTTTTTAGATCATAATTTTAAGTTTTTCAAAATATTATAGCCAAAGCAGAAGATTCCAAGGACTGTAACAGCTCCGCCGATTGTAGCAATGATGAAATAAATGGGGCTCCCGATTAGTATCGCTAATGCAATACTAATCATCATGACAGGTAATCCGATATTATGCAGCCAAAAGTGAGCTTTTGCGGCGAAAGTATTTTGAAGTTTAGGAAATAAAATATAAAAAATACCAGCGATGGAAAGAGACATCCAACCGAGCAGATTAACATGAACGTGGACGGTTGCCAAATTAAAAAGATGGGTGATGGACATATACAAGCCAAATGAAATGCCGATCAAAAAATAAATAACAGCAATCTTAATTAGTCTAATTCCCATAATCAACCTCCTCACTTCATTTATTCCATACCATTATATGAACAGGAACAATGGAGCATTCTTTATGAAACATAATTATTTAAACTACGGGTGTTAAGCACTGGGGACCACTATATTACTAAAGGAGCGTTCGTCTATGAAAGTTGGAAAAGCGAAAAAGATAGCTGTTGAATGGGTAGTGTTGCACGTTAGTCAAAAGCCGTGGTTTCGAGGAGCTTATTTTAGTGGTTCGACAACAGGCATGCAAGTAGATGAAGAATTACCCATTTCATCTGACATTGACATTGTTATCGTTACTGATGAGGAGGAGGTGCCACTTAAACTTGGAAAATTAATTTATAAAGGTGTTTTGATTGAGATTACATATATAGCTTGGAAGGAACTTCAATCAGCAGAACATGTTTTAACTGCTTATCATTTGGCTGGCAGTTTTCGATTAGACACGATTATAGTGGATCCAACAGGTCATTTACATAAGTTACAAAAAGAAGTTAGCAGCCAATTTTCTAAAAGAAGTTGGGTGCGTCGCCGCTGTGAAAATGCTCGGAAAAAAGTTGAGAATGGATTACAATCTATTGATCCTGCTGTACCTTGGCACGATCAAGTTACTTCATGGTTATTCCCATCAGGCGTAACGACACACGTTATCCTTGTTGCTGCACTGCGAAATCCTACCGTAAGATTAAGGTATCTCGCTGCTCGAGAGGTTTTAATGGAATACGGGTATACTGACATTTATGAAGAATTACTGACACTGCTTGGCTGTGTTCAATTTACACCTCAACAAGTGGAGAACCACTTAGAACAGCTCGCGCTTACTTTTGATGCAGCTGCCTCTGTAGCCAAAACGCCATTCTTTTTCAGCACTGATATTGCGCAAATATCTCGCCCTATTGCTATAGATGGGAGTCTAAATTTGATCCGATCAGGCTATCATCGTGAAGCCATGTTTTGGATTATAGCAACTTTTGCGCGTTGCCATAAAATATTGGCTTGCGATGCCCCTAATCTCCAACTTGATCACACTCCAACTTTTGAAGCAGTTATGAGTGATATTGGGGTCTATTCTACCAATGACCTTATATTACGTGGTGAACATGTTATTGATTTTTTACCAAAACTATGGAACACAACTGAGGCGATTTTAAATGAGAATCCATACATCCTAAATGGGTAATATAGGTAAACAGTTATTTTTACAAAAATTGCTTTCTTTAATACAATTGACTTTTGTATTGAGTGTCATCTATTATATTAAATATTAATTAATAGTAATTATAATTTAACTACAACATAAATATATTCTTCATATAAATAGAAAAGAGGTAAGGTTATGCCTTCTGAAAAAAAACAATTTATAATTCAAAAATTATATGACCGTTTTGAGGGACAAGAAGATATTGATTACAAGGTTCAACAAACGGAAAATTTTATGGCAGCTGTTAGTGATTTAATCCAAGTATGTGGAGACAATCCTGAACGGGAAGGATTGCAAGAAACGCCATATCGAGTATTAAAATCATTTCTTGAATATACAGAGGGTTATAAGGAGGATCCAAGGATTCATTTGCAAAAGGTATTTGATGTACAGCACAAAGGGTTAATTATGGTGAAAAATATTGAATTTCATTCTATGTGCGAACATCATTTTGCACCGTTTTTTGGTGAAGCACACGTTGCTTATATTCCAGGTGAAAAAATCACAGGTCTATCTAAAATTGCACGTACAGTAGAAGGGTATGCCAAACGTTTTCAAGTACAAGAAAGATTGACGAATCAAATTGTTGGGGCAATAGATGAAATGCTCAACCCTGAGGGTGTGATGGTCGTAATCGAAGCAAAACATATGTGCATGTGCGGTAGAGGAGTTAGAAAATCAGATGCAATGACTACGACTACTGCAACGAGTGGAGTTTTTGCCGATCATTCGGACAAGCGAATGGAATTTTTGTCTCTACTTGGCAAATAAAGCAATATACATGAATTACGGTAATAAAGCGCAACATCAATCAGCGAGGAATACTCAGCCAGTTTATGCTATTAAAAAGACACTATAAAAAATGGGTGATTTAATGAGGCATGCAATTATAACAGCTGGTTCAAAGGGGATTGGTAGGAAGGTAACAGAACATTTTTTGCAAAATGGGTGTTCTGTTACTATAAATTATCGCAGCGATTTTGCACGAGTACAGGAATTAATGGATGAATGGAAATTATATGAAGATCGAATTTTGTTTATAAGAGGAGATATTACCAAAAAGGCTGATATTCAAAAGATTGTTGAACAGACTATGGTTAGTTTTGGTCGGATTGATTATTTTATCAATAATGCTGGTCCTTATATTTTCGTCAGAAAAAAGCTTGTTGATTATGAAGATTACGAATGGTATGAAATGATTGAAGGAAATTTAAGTGCGGTTTTTCATTTTTCAAAATTGATTATTCCGATTATGAGACAGCAGCAATTTGGCAGAATCGTTACGTATGGATTCCAGGATGCTGATCAAAGCCCTGCATGGATTTATCGGTCAGCTTATAGTGCGGCAAAAGTTGGGCTTGTATCATTAACAAAGACGATAGCAATAGAGGAAGCAAATTTTGGGATAACAGCCAATATGATTTGCCCTGGAGATATAGAAGGTGAAATGAAGGAATCCGATATAGAATTTGCGAGGAAAATAAAGAATTCCGATACTCCAATTGGGCGTTCAGGTACGGGAGAAGACATTGCTAGATTGATCGGGTTTATTTGTGAAGAAGATTCTGATATGATCACAGGCAGTGTTATATCAGCCACAGGTGGAGTTGAAGTTATTCATCGACATAGACAATAGATATTTTAGGCATCACGGCCGTCCGACAAGACATTAAGTACTTGGGACGGCTCTATTCTATTTTATCAACTTTTTTTCATATGATAGAAGTATATTCGAAAGGTAATTTTTGCAAGTGCATTTTAGGCATCAAAAAAATAAACATGTCGATAAAACCGTGTTATAATATCGTGTTGGAAAATAGGAGGGATTAAAGTTGCAGCTAGATCACACATCACGAGAGGGAAACTTTTTTCATAAAAAGGCAATTTTGCTTGTCGTTCTATTCATATTAATCACTGTTACTGGATTATTGTATATAAAATGGTGGCCCTATTTTAATAAGGCAATTTTAGCTAAAGATACACATTCAGTAGGCTCTTCTATTTTAGGCGATCTATCGAATGTGAAACCATCCTGGCAATCTGCTTTAGATTATGCGTTCGTTTACTTTCAATCTGTCTGGAAAGCCGCACTGCTTGGAATTCTGCTAGGGTCTTTAATCCAAGTATTGTTACCAACACAATGGCTCCTTAAACTATTAGGGAAAGCATCATTTGGAAGTACAGCTCTTGCTGGAATTGCTTCCGTACCAGGGATGATGTGCACCTGTTGTGCGGCTCCAATGGCTGTTGGACTTCGGAAGAAAAATGTTTCAGTTGGTGCAGCTTTAGCCTTTTGGATTGGAAATCCAATGATAAACCCAGCAACTCTCATATTTATGACATTTGTATTATCGTGGAAGTTTACAGTACTGCGCCTCATATTTGGCATTGCTTTAACGTTTGGAGTTAGTTTTTTAGCAAATCGATTTGTAAAGAAAAGTCAAACTTTGGATGTTGACCAAATTATTCCGGAAGAAACACCTGAAGGTCCCTTTATAGTAAGATGGTTGAAAAATTTGCTAGGAATGCTACTTTATGTTGTGCCAGCTTATGTATTGTCGGTATTGCTTCTTGGTGCGGGACGTATCTGGTTATTTCCGCAATTCAGTGATGCAACAGCAGATAGCATTTTAGCGATTCTTATTTTGGCTTTTGCCGGAATGTTATTTGTCATTCCAACTGCTGCTGAAATTCCGATAATCCAAACGTTTATGTCTATTGGCCTTGGGAGTGGGCCAGCAGCTGCATTGTTAATTACATTGCCTGCAATTAGTTTACCCTCATTATTGATGGTTGCTAAATCATTTCCTAAAAAAGTATTACTTTTTGTCGCCTTATCAGTAGTATTCCTTGGAGTAATTTGTGGTCTAATAGGAAAGGTATTTTTATAAAATAAGGTGAAATGTGCAATCTATAGATTAAAAAAATTAAGATATCTGTTTTCATTCTTTGCTAGTAGTCATGGTATAATTAATTCGATTAAACGCAACTGGTATAGAAAAAATACATTAAAGAAGTGTTCAAATTGAATAAAACAAACAGTAAAGTACAACAAAAAGTATTCTTTTGGTTAAATAAATATTTGACCGGAGACTTGATGGACTACAAGCAAATTACCGGTATTACAGCGCCAATCCTTGTGGACCAAGCTTTTTTAATTTTAATGAGCCTTTTAAACACAGCTATGATTAGTTCTGCCGGAGTTTCTGCTGTCAGTGCGGTCAGTATGGTAGACTCTTTGAACATCTTTCTAGTTAATGTATTTATAGCCGTTGCAACAGGTGGTACTGTTATTGTTGCCCAATTTAAAGGTAGCGGACAAACAAATATGGTAGCGAAAACAGCCACACAAGCGATATCTGCGTGCACTATTTTCTCTGTAACACTTAGTTTATTCGTTATTATATTTCATGATCCTGTCTTAAAACTATTATTCGGTCAGGCAGAAGCTGATGTGTTGTCTAATGCCAAAATCTATTTAATAGGTAGTTGTATTTCCTATCCGCTCATTGCAATCTTTCAAGCAGTAACCGGAGCCTTAAGAGGGATAGGCGAAACAAAGCCTGTATTGAATTTATCATTATTTATGAACTTGACGAATACGGGTCTTAATGTTTTATTCATTACGATTTTCAATATGGGAATTACTGGACTTGTTCTATCTGTTATAACGGCAAGAGTTTTAGGGGTAATCGCTGCTATAATTTATATCATTAAATACAATGAAACCATTCATTTCAAGATAAAAGAAGCTTTGCATTTGGATTTTGCCATTCTAAGAAAAGTTATGTATATTGGCATACCATTTGCAGCGGAACAATTGTTTTTTAATGGAGGAAAGCTGCTAACACAAACATTTATTGTTCAGTTAGGAACACTGGCAATGACTGTTTATGCTATCTCAAATTCAATAGCACTTCTGTTTCAAATTGGTCCAAATGCCATTAGTATCTCCATTATTACAGTTGTTGGCCAATGTATAGGGAAAAGAAATATAAAAGATGCTAAGAAACTTACAAAATCGCTGATTGGACTATCCTCGATATTCTTTATCGTTTCGGCTGTAATTTTATTACCACTTTTCCCATTAATTATTAAAATGTTCAATCCACCTGAGGAAATTATACCGACCATTTTTACACTTATGTTAATTTCAGCTATTACACAACCTTTATTATGGTCACTAAGTTTTGTTATGCCATCCGCATTACGTGCAGCAGGAGATTCAACCTTTACTTCAGTCGCGTCATTATTAAGTATGTGGTTGTTACGAGTTGTACTAGGGTATATTTTAGGTATTACATTAGGATTTGGAATAATAGGAGTATGGGTGGCTATGATTATTGAATGGGGCGCTAGGGGAATTATCTTCACTTGGAGATTCAAGGGAAAGAAATGGTATGCCCATAAGCTTGTATAAGGGAAAACGTTCGAAGAATACTCTAGAATAATAATTGACTTTAGTTTTAACTGCTCTGGGCAGAAGTCTCCTTCCTCAACATCTGATAGATGTAGGTGGGAGATGAGTGCTTGCTCTTATATTTTTATTTATGCGAACATTCGTTTCCTACTTGTGATATAATGAAGTATATCATCACATGGAGGGATCGACATGATTCGCTGTATGAAGACCCCGTTTCGAGCCAGCAAGGAAACTGTTGATCGTCTATTCCAGTGTAACCGGATTTCGGGCGAAGTTTGGAACCGCTGTCTGGAACTTGCGAAAGAAACCCATTTGAAAACGGGAAAATGGATCACCAAGAGTGCGCTGCAGAAAGGGACAAAGGGGATTTTCCCCCTTCATTCCCAATCCGTACAGGCTGTTTGCCATAAATATCTGTTTGCACGTGATGCGGCACGAAAGGCTCGGAAAGCTGGTCATAAAAATAAATATCCGTACAAACGGAAAAAACATTTCAATACGAAATGGGCCAACAACGGTTTCAAAGTCTTTGAAAATGGAAAAATCCAATTATCAATGGGTGACTTTGAAGGAAAAAGACAAGCACCACTCATTCTTTGGATAAAAGAATTACCGGAAGGTGAAATCAAAGAAATCGAACTGATTTTTGACCGGCAACTGCAATTGTCCATCGCCTATGAAGATGGACAAGAAGTGAAAGAAAATACCTTCTTGAACCGTTCGGCTATAGATGTTGGAGAAGTTCACACGATAGCGGCAGTCGCAGAGAATGGTGAAAACATTATTATCACAGGGCGTAAAATCCGTTCCATTCATCGTCTGCGTAATAAAAAGCTAGCAGAACTGCAACGGAAAATGAGCAAGTGCACAAAAGGCTCCAAACAGTGGAAAAAATACAACCGAGCGAAACGTTATGTTCTCTCAAAAAGCAATCGACAACTCCAAGATGCCCTTCACAAAACAACAAAGCAATTTGCCGATTGGTGCATGGAAAATGAAGTGAAAGAAGTGGCTTTTGGCTGTGTAGACGGGGTTCAGCGCAACACATCCCGCCGTAAAAAGAAAAGGGTTCGTCGCAGAACAACCAATCAGAAACTATCCAATTGGTCTTTCGGAAAAGTCTATGCCTACCTTACCTATAAACTAGAAGCAAAAGGAATTTCAATCGACAAATATGATGAACGCTTTACAACGCAACAATGTCCTTGTTGTCCGAAGAGACGAAAAGTATCTTCGAGAATCTATACATGTACTTGCGGATATTCGAATCATCGAGATATTCACGGGGCATCTAATTTCTTCGCCAAAACCTTTTACGGTGAAATCAGAGCGCTCGATTTTAGCCTGAAAAACACAAAGTATCTACGGATTGCCTAATGGCAGGAAGTAGTAGATGGTCAGTTCCGACCCTGCTTATCTGCAGATAAGTGGTTGCCTAATGTAGTTGATGAAAACGACTCCTACGAGAACTCGTAAAAAGAGAGTGCCAACCACTTCTTTGTTGGAGCGTTTCTTATTAATTTGTTAGGAAACCCCCACTTCAAAAACGGAATGTTTTAAGTGGCGGGAGGTTCATATAGGAGTAATATATGGAACGTGTTTGAAAAATAATAGGTTTTAAATTTTAAAATAGATCAGCGTTGATTTTTTTTGTTGACAATGATCAACTAAAAGTGGTATTATATTATTTGTCACTTCGACGACGGAAATTATTTCAGAAAAATAATTGACAAACACATCGTTGAATGGTATATTAATTGCCTGCTTCAAATTAGTTCTTTGAAAACTAAACAAAATAGAAACGTCAGTAATATAAAGATGATCTAATGATCATCGTCAGCTTTATATGAGCTAAACAAACTTTAAATGAGAGTTTGATCCTGGCTCAGGACGAACGCTGGCGGCGTGCCTAATACATGCAAGTCGAGCGGACTTGTGGGAGCTTGCTCCCGCAAGTTAGCGGCGGACGGGTGAGTAACACGTGGGCAACCTGCCTGTAAGACTGGGATAACTTCGGGAAACCGGAGCTAATACCGGATAACTTCTTTCTCTGCATGGGGAAAGGTTAAAAGACGGTTTCGNGTAGGGGCAGAATTGTCTACTCCTAATGATAAAGAAGTGAAATGGAAATTAAAAGAAAGTGATGTAAAGCTATTAGAAGAAGCAATTGATCGTTTAGATGAACAGCTTACACCATTGCAGAATTTTATTCTTCCTGGTGGACATCCTGCTGGAGCTGCATTTCACGTAGCGAGAACGGTTGTGCGCAGAGTGGAAAGAATCGTAGTTGGTCTTGAAACAAATAATCCACTTGTTTTATCTTATCTAAATCGACTTTCTGACCTTTTATTTGTCGTAGCACGATATGTCCATCATATATTAGGAGAAGAAGAAGTAAATCTGCATGAAGGAGACAAGATTGACAGCTAAACCCATTTTTTAGTACACTATTTATAAGAATTATAAATAGATAATCAATTTTATGTTAGAAAAGAGGTGCATGGCGGTGTCAGAACATCAATTAAAAGATGCGATTCAAACATTGAAGCAGACAGGAGTTCGAATTACACCCCAACGTCATGCGATTTTGGAGTATTTAGTTCAGAGTATGTCACATCCAACTGCAGACGATATTTATAAATCACTCGAAGATAAATTTCCGAACATGAGTGTTGCAACTGTTTATAATAATTTACGCGTTTTTCGGGAAGTGGGCTTAGTAAAGGAACTTACCTATGGTGATGCTTCTAGCAGATTTGATTTTGTGACATCAGACCATTATCACATTATTTGCGAGAACTGTGGGAAGATTGTTGACTTTCATTATCCAGGCTTAGATGAAGTTGAACAGTTGGCAGCCCATGTAACGGGATTCCAAGTTGGCCACCATCGCATGGAAATTTATGGTGTATGTCCTGATTGCGGAAATAAAGAAACACATTAAAAATAGCCTAACTTTTATAGGCTATTTTACTTTATTCAAAAATGGCAAACTGCTTATAACAGCAGTTTGCCATTTTAAATTAAGCTTGTTCCAGATTACTCGCCTTAATGACCTCTTCTTCTTTGTAGAATCGGCTATAACAGATCATAAAGACTAGATAAGCAACAAAACTAAAGATTAATAGAAATGTTACAGGTAAATAGTTTAGGAAAACAAACATTAATACTAATAAAATAATAGATAAGAGTGTTGATGGAAAATACTTAATAGCAAAAAAGAAGGAGTTTTTTACTACTCTCCATAATGTTAACTTATAGTGAACCATCATTGGGAAAATATATATAGAAGTTAGTAACCCAATGGATGCAATTAAAAACAACGAGGCTAGCAGTAGGTTTTGCATGACTTTCCCTAAAGTACCGATCAGCATAAAGTCAATATAAAGGATGTAACCAAAGATAGAGACTAGAATGCCAAGTAAAAAACTTTGTTTGAAATTTTCCTTGAAAAAGCGAAAAAAGGGAAGGAAGACAGCTGAATCCTTTTTAATAACATATTGTCTGATCACCCCGAACATAGCAGCAGTAGCTGGAAAGATAGTAATGATCGGCAGACACATGACGAACCAAAGGATATTTAATAAAAAGAAAAAAGACACCGTTTCCAAAATAGTATATAACCTGCTGTTTAAGATATTCATAGTTAACCACCATTTAATCTATTTTTGAGAATGACGATGCAGAGCAACATTGCACTTGACCGAAAAGGAATTCGGAAGCATATTTTAAACTTGCTCAGCATCGTTCCCTTTTTGATATAGTAATTATAACATATATCAATAAATTTAAAAAAGCGAAATTTTTTAAAGATTTTTCTTGCGATTGTATTTTTCATCAAATTCCTTGCCTTCAAGATTTGGATCCAAGGTAAGTGGTTCCCTACAATACATGCACATATCTACTTTACCTAACACTTTAGTAGGTTTGTTACAATTTGGACAAATTACTTGTACTGCCTTTGTTGAAAGCATTCCAATCCAAAAATAAACTAATGTACTAGAAAGAATAGCTAATACTCCTAAAATCATAAAAATCGTCATAACAATAGGATGATTTTTGAAGAATATTCCCCCATACATAATAATAAACCCAGCAAAGATTAAACCAAGAGCAAAGGACCGGATCTTATTTATTTTACTTGAATATTTTTTTGCCATAGTGAGCCCTCCTGAAAGTAAATATATCATATGGAAGAAAAACTTCCTACTATATATTCCGTTAAATAACGTATGTGGAGAAAGGAAGAAGGAGATTTCGAATTACTGTCGAAAGAAAAGGGTAATAAGGAATTGGAGGAATTGCCATGGAAGAAATCCTCAAAAGCATCTGTGTAGAAAAAGAAGATAGTGAAAACACATTAGGTATTTTAGTAATTGAAAAGAAACAGCAACTATCCCCTTCGACAAATACGTTTGATTTCATCTTGCTTGTTATAGTACGTCAACGAACTGATTCGACATCTATTATGCATTATCAATATAATGATAAAAGAATCGCTCTTCATAATGTAACAGAACAGCAAATAAAAGAATGGATTCTTTTTGGATCGAATAACAAAATTATAGAATGGATACATGAAGGTGAAGTTTTATTTGATAAGAACGAGTTTGTATTAAATTTAAGAAATGAGTTACGAGACTTTCCATTTTATGATCGTAAATTGAAAATAGGAGTCGAGTTTGCAAAGCTTATCCGTAGATATTTAAACGGGAAATCGTTTTTTGAAACGGGCCAATTTTTAGATGCATATAATCATATGATTCATTGTTTACACCATCTAGCTCGTCTAGCCATTATCGAAAAGGGCTTTTATCCTGAATTAACGGTATGGAGTCAGGTTAAGCAGATGGATCCAGAAATCTACAAGTTATATGAGGAACTCGTTAACAGCGAGGAATCTATTGAAAAAAGATTAGACTTACTTTTTATAGCTAGTGAATTTTTAATCTTTTCTAGAACGAAAATTGGTGCTGGGCATCTTTTGGAAACTTTAGAAATGCAAACCCAATGGTCGATTGGTGAGTTGAAATCTCATCCTGAACTTCATTATTATGGTGTTGATTTAGATCTACTAGTGGAATACCTAATCGATAAAGACTTTATTACAGTAGTCGAAGTTCCTATAAACACACTGGGACTAAGCGATAGATTTTATTTCAAGAAATAGTTTACCTTTTTTTGAAAAAAGGTATTGACCAATTCTAATAAACTTGTTATAGTAATAAACGTCGCTGCTGACGTTAAGTTCGGCGGTCGAAAAAAAAGATAAAAAACTTCTTGACTTTCCAGACTGAAAGTTGTATGATAATAAAGTCGCTGTTAAGAAGCAAGCAAGTTTGATCTTTGAAAACTGAACGAAACGAACGTCAATAATAAATAGATGATCATTTGATCATCGCCAGCTTTATATGAGCTAAACAAACTTTAAATGAGAGTTTGATCCTGGCTCAGGACGAACGCTGGCGGCGTGCCTAATACATGCAAGTCGAGCGAATGGATGGGAGCTTGCTCCCTGAAGTTAGCGGCGGACGGGTGAGTAACACGTGGGCAACCTGCCTGTAAGACTGGGATAACTCGCGGAAACGTGAGCTAATACCGGATAATTTCTTTCTTCACATGGAGAAAGGTTGAAAGACGGTTATGCTGTCACTTACAGATGGGCCCGCGGCGCATTAGCTAGTTGGTGAGGTAACGGCTCACCAAGGCGACGATGCGTAGCCGACCTGAGAGGGTGATCGGCCACACTGGGACTGAGACACGGCCCAGACTCCTACGGGAGGCAGCAGTAGGGAATCTTCCGCAATGGACGAAAGTCTGACGGAGCAACGCCGCGTGAGTGAAGAAGGTTTTCGGATCGTAAAACTCTGTTATCAGGGAAGAACAAGTACCGTTTAACTGACGGTACCTTGACGGTACCTGACCAGAAAGCCACGGCTAACTACGTGCCAGCAGCCGCGGTAATACGTAGGTGGCAAGCGTTGTCCGGAATTATTGGGCGTAAAGCGCGCGCAGGCGGTCTCTTAAGTCTGATGTGAAATCTCGCGGCTCAACCGTGAGCGGTCATTGGAAACTGGGGGACTTGAGTGCAGAAGAGAAGAGCGGAATTCCACGTGTAGCGGTGAAATGCGTAGAGATGTGGAGGAACACCAGTGGCGAAGGCGGCTCTTTGGTCTGTAACTGACGCTGAGGCGCGAAAGCGTGGGGAGCGAACAGGATTAGATACCCTGGTAGTCCACGCCGTAAACGATGAGTGCTAAGTGTTAGAGGGTTTCCGCCCTTTAGTGCTGCAGCAAACGCATTAAGCACTCCGCCTGGGGAGTACGGCCGCAAGGCTGAAACTCAAAGGAATTGACGGGGGCCCGCACAAGCGGTGGAGCATGTGGTTTAATTCGAAGCAACGCGAAGAACCTTACCAGGTCTTGACATCCCGCTGACCGGTCTGGAGACAGGCCTTTCCCTTCGGGGACAGCGGTGACAGGTGGTGCATGGTTGTCGTCAGCTCGTGTCGTGAGATGTTGGGTTAAGTCCCGCAACGAGCGCAACCCTTGAAATTAGTTGCCAGCATTTAGTTGGGCACTCTAATTTGACTGCCGGTGACAAACCGGAGGAAGGTGGGGATGACGTCAAATCATCATGCCCCTTATGACCTGGGCTACACACGTGCTACAATGGATGGTACAGAGGGTTGCGAGACCGCGAGGTTTAGCCAATCCCTTAAAACCATTCTCAGTTCGGATTGTAGGCTGCAACTCGCCTACATGAAGCCGGAATCGCTAGTAATCGCGGATCAGCATGCCGCGGTGAATACGTTCCCGGGCCTTGTACACACCGCCCGTCACACCACGAGAGTTTGTAACACCCGAAGTCGGTGGGGTAACCTGGTACTTAACTTAGCCTCTTATTAATATCGTAGGAAGCTAAGTTAAGTACTAGGAGCCAGCCGCCGAAGGTGGGACAGATGATTGGGGTGAAGTCGTAACAAGGTAGCCGTATCGGAAGGTGCGGCTGGATCACCTCCTTTCTAAGGATATAAGGAAGGCCGACTAAGAAGCGCCACGTCCTGTGGCAACGTCGGCATGACTCACATCGTGTGAGCCTAAAAGCGGAAGACGGCGTTTAGCGACGTACAAACTTCCTAGATTCTGACGAGATAAAGGAAACACGGCGAAGAATGAGCCGATGTTGACTTATCGTAGGAAGAAGCGTAGAAGTTTGCTAGTCGCTGCCGTCTGGAGCTAGACACGATAATATATTGACTGCAAGTCAATATTAAAAAAGACGTTTCTATTTTTGTTTAGTTTTGAGAGAATTAATCTGCTCTCAAATGATGTTTTAGTAGCATTATTCAATTAAGGTGATTTAAGCTCACCTTTTCACAGACTTTAAAACACTAATCTATCGTATTTTTGATCGGGTTAGTGATTTTGTTCCTTGAAAACTAGATAACAAATTTCATTATAATTTTGTTCTTATAAACTTTAATTTTGGNGCCTACATGAAGCCGGAATCGCTAGTAATCGCGGATCAGCATGCCGCGGTGAATACGTTCCCGGGCCTTGTACACACCGCCCGTCACACCACGAGAGTTTGTAACACCCGAAGTCGGTGGGGTAACCTGGTACTTAACTTAGCCTCTTATTAATATCGTAGGAAGCTAAGTTAAGTACTAGGAGCCAGCCGCCGAAGGTGGGACAGATGATTGGGGTGAAGTCGTAACAAGGTAGCCGTATCGGAAGGTGCGGCTGGATCACCTCCTTTCTAAGGATATAAGGAAGGCCGACTAAGAAGCGCCACGTCCTGTGGCAACGTCGGCATGACTCACATCGTGTGAGCCTNCAAAGCATGGATGCGTATTTCCCTATGGGAAAACGCTGTGTGATGGCGTGCCTTTTGTAGAATGAACCGGCGAGTTACGATTTCATGCAAGGTTAAGTTGAAGAGACGGAGCCGCAGCGAAAGCGAGTCTGAATAGGGCGTATAGCAATATTTTCCTTCGGGAAAAATTGTCAGTATGAGGTCGTAGACCCGAAACCAGGTGATCTACCCATGTCCAGGGTGAAGGTAAGGTAACACTTACTGGAGGCCCGAACCCACGTACGTTGAAAAGTGCGGGGATGAGGTGTGGGTAGCGGTGAAATTCCAATCGAACCTGGAGATAGCTGGTTCTCTCCGAAATAGCTTTAGGGCTAGCCTTGAGAAAGAGTCTTGGAGGTAGAGCACTGTTTGGACGAGGGGCCCTCATCGGGTTACCGAATTCAGACAAACTCCGAATGCCAAAGACTTGATTCTCAGGAGTCAGACTGCGAGTGATAAGATCCGTAGTCGAGAGGGAAACAGCCCAGACCGCCAGCTAAGGTCCCCAAGTATCCGTTAAGTGGAAAAGGATGTGGAGTTGCTTAGACAACCAGGATGTTGGCTTAGAAGCAGCCACCATTTAAAGAGTGCGTAATAGCTCACTGGTCGAGTGACTCTGCGCCGAAAATGTATCGGGGCTAAACGGATCACCGAAGCTGCGGACTGACACCGTAGGTGTCAGTGGTAGGAGAGCGTTCCAAGGGCTGTGAAGCCAGACCGGAAGGACTGGTGGAGCGCTTGGAAGTGAGAATGCCGGTATGAGTAGCGAAAGAAGGGTGAGAATCCCTTCCACCGAATGCCTAAGGTTTCCTGAGGAAGGCTCGTCCGCTCAGGGTTAGTCGGGACCTAAGCCGAGGCTGAAAAGCGTAGGCGATGGATAACAGGTCGATATTCCTGTACCACCTCCCCGCCGTTTGAGTAATGGGGGGACGCAGGAGGATAGGGTAAGCGCGCTGCTGGATATGCGCGTCCAAGCCGTTAGGCTGAAGAGGAGGCAAATCCTTCTCTTTAAAGCGGAGCGGTGATGGCGAGGGAAATATAGTACCGAAGTTCCTGATTCCACACTGCCAAGAAAAGCCTCTAGCGAGGCGGGAGGTGCCCGTACCGCAAACCGACACAGGTAGGCGAGGAGAGAATCCTAAGGTGATCGAGAGAACTCTCGTTAAGGAACTCGGCAAAATGACCCCGTAACTTCGGGAGAAGGGGTGCTCTTTTGGGTGAAAGCCCGAGAGAGCCGCAGTGAATAGGCCCAGGCGACTGTTTAGCAAAAACACAGGTCTCTGCGAAGCCGCAAGGCGAAGTATAGGGGCTGACGCCTGCCCGGTGCTGGAAGGTTAAGAGGAGTGCTTAGGCGCAAGCCGAAGGTACGAATTGAAGCCCCAGTAAACGGCGGCCGT
Source organism: Bacillus niameyensis (assembly GCF_001375535.1). Taxonomy (GTDB): domain Bacteria; phylum Bacillota; class Bacilli; order Bacillales; family Bacillaceae_C; genus Lederbergia; species Lederbergia niameyensis. Next base: position 1,790,147 of record NZ_LN831197.1, on the reverse strand, counting down.
AACTATAACGGTCCTAAGGTAGCGAAATTCCTTGTCGGGTAAGTTCCGACCCGCACGAAAGGCGCAACGATCTGGGCACTGTCTCAACGAGAGACTCGGTGAAATTATAGTACCTGTGAAGATGCAGGTTACCCGCGACAGGACGGAAAGACCCCGTGGAGCTTTACTGCAGCCTGATATGGAATGTTGGTGCAGCTTGTACAGGATAGGTAGGAGCCGTCGAAGCAGGAGCGCCAGCTTCTGTGGAGGCATCGGTGGGATACTACCCTTGCTGTACTGACATTCTAACCCGCACCCGTGATCCGGGTGGGAGACAGTGTCAGGCAGGCAGTTTGACTGGGGCGGTCGCCTCCTAAAGAGTAACGGAGGCGCCCAAAGGTTCCCTCAGAATGGTTGGAAATCATTCGCAGAGTGTAAAGGCACAAGGGAGCTTGACTGCGAGACCTACAAGTCGAGCAGGGACGAAAGTCGGGCTTAGTGATCCGGTGGTTCCGCATGGAAGGGCCATCGCTCAACGGATAAAAGCTACCCCGGGGATAACAGGCTTATCTCCCCCAAGAGTTCACATCGACGGGGAGGTTTGGCACCTCGATGTCGGCTCATCGCATCCTGGGGCTGTAGTCGGTCCCAAGGGTTGGGCTGTTCGCCCATTAAAGCGGTACGCGAGCTGGGTTCAGAACGTCGTGAGACAGTTCGGTCCCTATCCGTCGCGGGCGCAGGAAATTTGAGAGGAGCTGTCCTTAGTACGAGAGGACCGGGATGGACGCACCGCTGGTGTACCAGTTGTCTCGCCAGAGGCATAGCTGGGTAGCTATGTGCGGAAGGGATAAGTGCTGAAAGCATCTAAGCATGAAGCCCCCCTCAAGATGAGATTTCCCTTGGTTTATACCATAAGACCCCTGAAAGATGATCAGGTTGATAGGTCCGAGGTGGAAGTGTGGCGACACATGGAGCTGACGGATACTAATCGGTCAAGGGCTTAATCAAA
>NZ_LN831197.1:1693313-1789033 GCF_001375535.1 Bacillus niameyensis | reverse complement strand
AAATGAGAAGATATAAACCGAGAAACATTCACCTTACGGAGAATTCCGTAAGAAAACTAGTAAGACCTTATTAAGGTCGAGCAAGGAGAAGCGAGAAGATCAAGGAAGCAAATGAGTGAGCGCCGGAGCGTATATAATACGTGAGGATGCGAATGAATGAAGCTGACGCAGAGATTCGAAGCTTATCATTGCACGAACGATTAAGTTAGTAAGGGCGCACGGTGGATGCCTTGGCACTAGGAGCCGATGAAGGACGGGACTAACACCGAAATGCTTCGGGGAGCTGTAAGTAAGCTTCGATCCGGAGATTTCCGAATGGGGAAACCCTCTGCTCGTAATGGGGCAGAATCCATTTCTGAATACATAGGAAATGGAAGGCAGACCCGGGGAACTGAAACATCTCAGTACCCGGAGGAAGAGAAAGAAAAATCGATTCCCCGAGTAGCGGCGAGCGAAACGGGAAAAGCCCAAACCAAGAGGCTTGCCTCTTGGGGTTGTAGGACACTCTATACGGAGTTACAAAAGGATGATGTAGACGAAGCGGTCTGGAAAGGCCGGCCACAGAAGGTAACAGCCCTGTAGTCGAAATGTCATCCCCTCCTGAGTGGATCCTGAGTACGGCGGGACACGTGAAATCCCGTCGGAAGCTGGGAGGACCATCTCCCAAGGCTAAATACTCCCTAGTGACCGATAGTGAACCAGTACCGTGAGGGAAAGGTGAAAAGCACCCCGGAAGGGGAGTGAAATAGATCCTGAAACCGTGTGCCTACAAATAGTCAAAGCATGGATGCGTATTTCCCTATGGGAAAACGCTGTGTGATGGCGTGCCTTTTGTAGAATGAACCGGCGAGTTACGATTTCATGCAAGGTTAAGTTGAAGAGACGGAGCCGCAGCGAAAGCGAGTCTGAATAGGGCGCATATAGTATGAGGTCGTAGACCCGAAACCAGGTGATCTACCCATGTCCAGGGTGAAGGTAAGGTAACACTTACTGGAGGCCCGAACCCACGTACGTTGAAAAGTGCGGGGATGAGGTGTGGGTAGCGGTGAAATTCCAATCGAACCTGGAGATAGCTGGTTCTCTCCGAAATAGCTTTAGGGCTAGCCTTGAGAAAGAGTCTTGGAGGTAGAGCACTGTTTGGACGAGGGGCCCTCATCGGGTTACCGAATTCAGACAAACTCCGAATGCCAAAGACTTGATTCTCAGGAGTCAGACTGCGAGTGATAAGATCCGTAGTCGAGAGGGAAACAGCCCAGACCGCCAGCTAAGGTCCCCAAGTATCCGTTAAGTGGAAAAGGATGTGGAGTTGCTTAGACAACCAGGATGTTGGCTTAGAAGCAGCCACCATTTAAAGAGTGCGTAATAGCTCACTGGTCGAGTGACTCTGCGCCGAAAATGTATCGGGGCTAAACGGATCACCGAAGCTGCGGATTGACACCGTAGGTGTCAGTGGTAGGAGAGCGTTCCAAGGGCTGTGAAGCCAGACCGGAAGGACTGGTGGAGCGCTTGGAAGTGAGAATGCCGGTATGAGTAGCGAAAGAAGGGTGAGAATCCCTTCCACCGAATGCCTAAGGTTTCCTGAGGAAGGCTCGTCCGCTCAGGGTTAGTCGGGACCTAAGCCGAGGCTGAAAAGCGTAGGCGATGGATAACAGGTCGATATTCCTGTACCACCTCCCCGCCGTTTGAGTAATGGGGGGACGCAGGAGGATAGGGTAAGCGCGCTGCTGGATATGCGCGTCCAAGCCGTTAGGCTGAAGAGGAGGCAAATCCTTCTCTTTAAAGCGGAGCGGTGATGGCGAGGGAAATATAGTACCGAAGTTCCTGATTCCACACTGCCAAGAAAAGCCTCTAGCGAGGCGGGAGGTGCCCGTACCGCAAACCGACACAGGTAGGCGAGGAGAGAATCCTAAGGTGATCGAGAGAACTCTCGTTAAGGAACTCGGCAAAATGACCCCGTAACTTCGGGAGAAGGGGTGCTCTTTTGGGTGAAAGCCCGAGAGAGCCGCAGTGAATAGGCCCAGGCGACTGTTTAGCAAAAACACAGGTCTCTGCGAAGCCGCAAGGCGAAGTATAGGGGCTGACGCCTGCCCGGTGCTGGAAGGTTAAGAGGAGTGCTTAGGCGCAAGCCGAAGGTACGAATTGAAGCCCCAGTAAACGGCGGCCGTAACTATAACGGTCCTAAGGTAGCGAAATTCCTTGTCGGGTAAGTTCCGACCCGCACGAAAGGCGCAACGATCTGGGCACTGTCTCAACGAGAGACTCGGTGAAATTATAGTACCTGTGAAGATGCAGGTTACCCGCGACAGGACGGAAAGACCCCGTGGAGCTTTACTGCAGCCTGATATGGAATGTTGGTGCAGCTTGTACAGGATAGGTAGGAGCCGTCGAAGCAGGAGCGCCAGCTTCTGTGGAGGCATCGGTGGGATACTACCCTTGCTGTACTGACATTCTAACCCGCACCCGTGATCCGGGTGGGAGACAGTGTCAGGCAGGCAGTTTGACTGGGGCGGTCGCCTCCTAAAGAGTAACGGAGGCGCCCAAAGGTTCCCTCAGAATGGTTGGAAATCATTCGCAGAGTGTAAAGGCACAAGGGAGCTTGACTGCGAGACCTACAAGTCGAGCAGGGACGAAAGTCGGGCTTAGTGATCCGGTGGTTCCGCATGGAAGGGCCATCGCTCAACGGATAAAAGCTACCCCGGGGATAACAGGCTTATCTCCCCCAAGAGTTCACATCGACGGGGAGGTTTGGCACCTCGATGTCGGCTCATCGCATCCTGGGGCTGTAGTCGGTCCCAAGGGTTGGGCTGTTCGCCCATTAAAGCGGTACGCGAGCTGGGTTCAGAACGTCGTGAGACAGTTCGGTCCCTATCCGTCGCGGGCGCAGGAAATTTGAGAGGAGCTGTCCTTAGTACGAGAGGACCGGGATGGACGCACCGCTGGTGTACCAGTTGTCTCGCCAGAGGCATAGCTGGGTAGCTATGTGCGGAAGGGATAAGTGCTGAAAGCATCTAAGCATGAAGCCCCCCTCAAGATGAGATTTCCCTTGGTTTATACCATAAGACCCCTGAAAGATGATCAGGTTGATAGGTCCGAGGTGGAAGTGTGGCGACACATGAAGCTGACGGATACTAATCGGTCAAGGACTTAACCTATGTATGAAGCTGAGTAGTTTTCTAACGACTTAGCACTTGAGCTAGATTAAATAAGAAACGACGATTAATTATAATGAAATTTTTATGTTATCTAGTTTTGAATGAATAAATAACTTAAGTTTTGTTAAGAATAGTGTATGTAAGGGATTATTACTATTATCGCGGAGTGGAGCAGTCTGGTAGCTCGTCGGGCTCATAACCCGAAGGTCGTAGGTTCAAATCCTGCCTCCGCAATAGGTTTACTACTTATATAAAAATTAATCTCCTTTATAATGGACAGGAAAGTTACGAGAATCTGCCTATTATAAAGGAGATTTTATTTGTTTAACATTAACAGCTTTCTGAAGAAATTCCCCTTCCTCAAGTCAAGCCTGTGAAGGGCAGGAACGGGATGAAATTCGGTTGGCACTAACCAAACATTTGATTGTCTTGTTCACTGTTCAGTCGTAAAATGTATTGGAAATCAAAAACAGTTAAAATAAAGACAATTACCACAACATTCAAACTCAACTCCCTTCTTAACATGGGTGGAAATATCGTTTAAAAGCCATTGATGACACGGTCTCACCTAGATTGAAAGATTTTATCGAAAATAGTGAGGGAAAATTATCACATAAAGGTCAAAGAATGCCAACAGTCAGCCTCTCATGTCCCATCCGCATGAAAAAGCTGCGCGAAAGGGTCATGAGAACACCTCTCATGTCCCATCCCTCATAAAAGTCACCCAAAGTGCCACGAAACGTTATAAGTTACAATTTTCTGCTAATTATCTAAATATAATACGTATAATCTTCCGCTAAAATTCTCTTTAAGAACTGTTTTGTTCGTTCCTTTTTTGGTTTGCTAAATATATCCTTTGGTGTTCCTTCCTCAACAACGACTCCGCCGTCCATAAAAAGAACTCGATTTGCTACATTTTGTGCAAACGACATTTCATGTGTAACAACAAGCATGGTAGTTCCTTCATTTGCGATATCTTTCATGACATTTAATACCTCTCCGACCAATTCGGGATCTAAGGCGGAAGTAGGTTCATCAAATAAAATTATATCGGGATTTAAAGCTACAGCTCTTGCAATGCCAACTCTCTGTTGCTGTCCCCCAGACAGTTCGCTTGGATAGGAGTTGTATTTTTCTGATAGTCCTACTTTATTTAATGCCTTTTTTCCAATATCTTCAGCTTTGGTTTTTGAGACTTTTCGTCCAATGATCAATCCCTCTGTAACATTTTCCAGAGCAGTTTTATTATGAAACAAATTATAATTTTGAAAAACGAAAGCCACTTTTTGTCTTATTTGATGGATTTGTTTCTTGGTAGCTGAATGTAAATCAACCTGAATATCTCCAAAAGAGGCCTCACCTTGATCCGCCTTTTCCAAAAAATTGATACATCTGAGGAATGTTGTTTTCCCCGAGCCACTTGGACCGATAATAACAACAACATCCCCCTTATCAATAGTCAGATCAACACCTTTCAAAATTTCATTTTTGCCAAAGGATTTATGAACATTTCTAATTTCTAACATGCGCCTCACCTCATGCACTAGCAATTTTATATTTAGTTAATCGTTTCTCGTACCACTTAAATAAATGTTCAACTGCACTACAAATAATTAGGTATACAAGAAAGATATCGATATAGGCTTCGACATAGTTGTAGCCAACGTTTGCTGCTACTTGGGCTTTCAACGTTATTTCATGCAAGGACATAGCGTACCCTAAGGAGGTAGCTTTAATGAGATTAACAGTTGTTGTGCAAATATTTGGTAACGCTACAACTAAAGTTTGGGGGATAATAATTCGGCGAAATGCCTGTAAGTTCGTCAATCCAATAGATAAGGCTGCTTCCAATTGTCCTTTATTTACGGTGCTAATAGCTGAACGAAACACTTCAATTAGAACAGCAACCGTGTTTAGTGAAAAGACGATAAATGCGTACCAAATAGGATTAATATCATATACACTCATTTGAATACTAAATTTCTCAAATAGGGCAGAGAGTATTAAGGGTAAACTATTGTAGATGATGAAGATTTGAACGATTACAGGTGTTCCGCGTATAAAAGAAACATATACGCGCGAAAACTGATTTAAAATCGGAATGCGATTGATTCTTGTTAATGCTAGTAAAAACCCTATTGGTGAAGCAATTAAGAGTGCTACGACAGTAATAAGTAATGCAACAGGCACCCCCGATAAAGCAACAAAAAATGTATCTATTAGGAAATTAAAATCTAGAGTCACTCTGTCACCCTCTTACACACTTTTGATTACCTGCTTTCCTTTACTAAACAATTTCTCCAGTTTCAGGAAAAATTGTTCGATGGCAATGGAAAGTACCCAGTAAATAATGGACAACGCAATATAGATTTCTAATGCATGAGAATTATAGTTACTAGCAATAATCATATTCGCCTTTCCCATTACATCAATTAACCCGATTGTATAGGCAAGAGAACCTTCCTTTAGCAATTCTAGTAACCCATTCCCAAAGTTTGGTAAAGCGACAACAAATGCTTGGGGGAAAATGATCCGCCTATATGCTTGGAAAGGGCTGAGACCAACACTTACCGCAGCTTCAAACTGACCTTTGTCAATAGATTCATAGGAAGACCGAATCACCTCAGACATAATCGCAGCAAATTGTAACGTAAAAGTTAGCACGACGAAAAACGCTTTATCAATGTCATTAAGATCAATTCCAAAATTAATAAATATCGCTGGCACTCCGTAATAGACAAGAAACAATAGTACAATCGACGGAGTGCAACGCAAAATTGTTGTATATCCATTTGCTAGTTTTTGTGCAATCTTATTATTTCCGACTTTCATCGCGGCTAAAACAAGACCTAGCAATGTACCGAATAGCACGGATAAACTAACGACCAAAAAAGTCATTTTTAAAAATGGAATTAGTGCGGGGAAAGCCCCCCAAATATAGGATGCATCAAAGTATTTTTGCATCAATTTTCACCATCTTTATTCACGTTATTAGATAGCTAAAAAATGTATCGTTTTGTTTTTTTATACTTATCTCTCTACTGTATCTAACACTTCAAAAAGGTCTCGATTGTAAAATTGCACCATTAGTTCGTTTAGTTTCTTTTCCTCTTTTAATTGTTTAATCGCTTTATCATAAGCATCTGCAAATTTTTGTTCCTTTTTATTGAATAATGGCCACGTTTTGATCACATCAAATTCATTGTAGACAACGTCATTTACTAAATTATGATATGGCCCATCTTCGGCAAGGACCTGCTTTTCAAATGGTCCTTCAATGGATACTCCTCCATCAACACGTCCTTCGTTGACCCATTGGATAACATCAACTGAAAAACTGTCACCAGCTTGAAGTTTAACAGGGTTGTCAGGGTATTTTTCGTTATACTCATCAATAACTGTATATTGTGCATTATTAGCTGCAATAGGTGCTAATGACATACCAGCTGAAGCAAAATCTTCAAGAGATTTAATATGTGCGTTTTCCTTTTTTAGCACTAGACCAATGCTGCTTAAGCCAAGAAATTCCTTAGGGAAGATAAATTTTTCCGTTCTTTCTTCTGTCCAGAAAGCATTTTTTACCCCAACTTGATATTTTCCTTGCGTCACTCCTACTAATAGATCATCACTTGATGTTCCTACGAACTCAAATTCATATTCGGGTAATAGTTCATCAACTAATTTCATTACTTCGACATCATAGCCTGTGGGGTTTCCTTTTTCATCCAACCATGAAATAGGCTTAGAGGCTTGATCATAGGCAACTTTAACTTTAGTAATTCCTGAATCTCCAGTCGTGGACTTACTTCCGCATCCAGTCAATAAAAGGAAGAAAGCAAAGCCTAGCAACATGTGGATTAAATATTTTCTTTTCATATTAATCATCTCCCGTTTCTTTTATCATCTTCAATAGCAGTAACTGCCAATTTTTTGATCGTCATATCATCCATTGGAGGATTGTGTAAGCCAGCCCTAACATCACGATAATATCGTTGTAAAGGGTTTGATAGTTGCAAACTTTTTGCCCCAACTACTCGCATAGCTTTATCGACAATTGCCAAGCTTGTGTTTGTAACAGTATGTTTAGCTGCAGCAATTTCATTAGTAAGATAAGGTCTGCGCTCCTCATCGTCATAGGCTTCTGCTACGCTATATAATAAATGTCTAGCCTTTATTAACTCTAACTCAATTTCTCCTAAATGTTGCTGGACATTAGGGAGTTCGCTAATGGGACCGCTCAAACTATTAGGTGAATGTACGTTAGCAAAATGAACAGCATAATCACGGGCTGCTTGTGCAATACCTAGATAAGTAGAAGGGATATGAAGGAGCCAACCACTAAAGTTTCCTCCTCCTTTTTGGGTAGGTAGTTCAACAAGTTTAGATTCGTCAACTGTAACATTTTCTAGGACTAGATCATGGCTTCCAGTTCCTCTCATCGAAATAACATTCCATGTTTCATCTATACTTAGACCATCTAAGTCCTTATGAAGAAGGAAAAAGCCAATCCCTTGCTTTTCCTCAATCCAAGCTGAAGTTAGAAAGTACGTTAAAACGGGCGATGCTGTGGTAAAAGTCTTTCGTCCATTGATTACCCATTTTCCATCTTGCTTGACAGCTTTTGTACCAGGACGCCCACCTCTAGTTGGACTACCTGTTTGTGCTTCACTAACAGAACGATTTACAATTGCTCCGTTTCTAATTTCTTTTGCTAAAAAATCAAGATCAGTATCGTTCCATTGCTTTTTCTCAAAGATCTCTCCAATCGTGCCAAGGTGCCATCCGATGGAAAGAGCGGTGTTTGCGTCATAACTTGCCAATATTTCTTGAACAAGAACCATATCGTAGGTTTTTAAACCTGCACCGCCATATTTTTGAGGGAGTGTAATACTTAAATAGCCAAGATCAACAAGATCTTGAATGTTTTCGATAGGAAAGATACTTTCTTGATCAATTTTTGCGGAGTTATTCTTAAACTTATCTCCCTCTTCCCTCAGTTTCTCTACCCATTGTCGTTGTAATTCAGTTTTTACAAATAAGTTCAGCACGTAAATTCCTCCTATTGTAGATTTTGATAAAACATATAAGTTTAGTTGGTTTTAATTACAAAAAAACCTAATAAGTATGGTTTTACTATATGTTAGTGAAAATAATAGTTATGGGCTAAGTTCCTAAAAAGAGTAATAAATTTATAGGAGTCCATAACCTTTTCCAGCGTAAAAAAAAATACTTCCCGGAGTAAGAGGAAGTGGTGGATGAATACTCTTACTCTTATCTCTCAAGATTCAATCTTGCTGGATTTAGCACCTTTTCTGTTTTCAGAAAGGTTGCTGAAGCTTCAACGGGCCAGACCCTAGGCTTCTCGTGATAAGAACATTTTTATTTTCACTTGTCTGAAAATTATGGTATAGGAAGTAGATGAATTTGTCAATAGTTAAATATAACAATTTTCATCGGAATTATTGGTTATAAAAAGATGATTTTACATTAAAATTATATTCCTGAATCTCCATAAATAAAACTGTGGGAGACACGGAAAACTATATGAACTTTAGGATACTTAACCAGCACAAATGCTAGTGGGATCTATTTTTTAGCGAAGGAACTCATATATTGTTGAATATGTTCATAATCATATGTCGAAAAAGTCTTGCATTTGAATCTAATCTGAATTATTATGAGATAAATCAACTTGATTAATCGATAAATATTTCAAACTGCGATTAATGGATGTTAATGTGAGCACTATCATTATTTATGTAACCGTTTTCTATAGGGAGAAAGGAATCATTAGTGGGATGAAATTAGAAAATGTATCAAATAGTCAAATGATTAAAGAAATTAATCAGCAAAAAGTGTTGCGTCTTATTTTTACAGAGGGACCAATTGCACGTGTAGAAATAGCTAGAAAAACAGGTTTGACTCAACAAACAATCACAAATATTGTTAATCGTTTGCTGAAGAAAAATATCATTTTTGAGTCGAACGCTATTTTAAGCGGTACTAAACGGAGGCCGATTCCGCTTGAAATTAATAGTTCAAATTTGTATTGTATAGGGATAGAATTAGCTGTTACATATGTTCGGGGTACTTTAATGGATTTTCAGAATAACATTTTAAAAGAAGTAACCGAGGTTGTTCCACGATATGAGCATGAGCAGCATCCAATGCAGTTCATTTATAAAGTAATAGATCATTTGCTTCAATATGTTCCTGATTTAAATGGATTAAAAGGGATCGGATTCAGTATACAGGGATTAGTAGATTCCGAGAATGGTGTTGTGATCTATTCTCCAGGATTACGCTGGAAAAATTTCCACCTTAGGGATATACTTCAGGGGGAATATGGTTTTCCTATTTTTCTAGAAAATGATGCTAATTTATTGGCACTAGTAGAAAGTTTGAATGGCCAACTAGCCGATTCAAAACAAAGCATCACCTATAAATTTGATTATGGCATTGGAAGTGCAATGGTTTTGCAACGTCAATTACTACATGGTGCTAATTTTGTTGCCGGCGAATTTGGACATTATAAGGCTTTTTCAGGGGAGTATGCCATAAAATGTCATTGTGGCGCTGAAGGTTGTTTGACAACACTAGCTTCTATAAGTGGATTAAGACGATATGGGGTAGATTTTGATGAATTTGAATCTAAAGTTCGTCAAAATGATTCAGAAGCTCTGAAGCTATTTCAAACGATTTGTTCCGCAATGGGACTTGCAGTTGCTAATTCTATTACATTATTAAACCCTGAACACATAATGTTCACGGGAAAAGTTATAGATCGGATGGAGGATATTCTTATGCCGATTTTAGAAAGAGAAATTAAAAAACTTGTACCAGAATCATGTGCAGATGTAAAAATTCTTAAATTAAGTCAAACTCCAGATGAATCTGGATCCGCAGCAGGTCTTGTCATGAATCATTTTTTTGATGTTCCATTTGATAAGTTTTATTAAAGCATCCATATACATAAAGTTGGGAGTGACCATAGATGAAAATAATGTCCTATAATATTCACCATGGAGAAGGACTTGATGAAGTATTATCACTTGAAAGAATCGCAAAGATCATTCGGGATGAAAAGGCTACAATTGTAGGGTTACAAGAGGTTGACCGAAACTTTGGGGAGAGAAGTGATTTTCAAGATCAAGCAAAAGAATTAGCAAAGTTACTGGATTATCATTATGTCTACGCTGCAAACATTGACATTGCTCATACTGATGGACAAGCAGAAAATCAACAATATGGCAACGCTATTCTAAGTATGTATCCTATTAAGGATTCCGAAAATATTCCACTGACAAGTTATGAAGATGAACCTAGAGGATTATTGCGGGCATTGATTGATGTATGTGGAACGCAACTTCACGTTTTTAATACTCACCTTTCCTTAGAATCTAGAAGTAAACGTGAACAAGTAAAAGAAATAGTCGAATGGACCAAAAATTTTGAAGGCTCTAAAGTATTGATTGGAGACTTTAATTCAGAACCTGATAGTGAAGAGATTCAAGCACTACTGGGTAAATCAGACTTAATAGATTGTTTTGAGGATATAGCAGACAATGCATCCTATCCTTCTGATAACCCAGAAATAAGAATTGATTATATCTTTGCATCTAGGCAATTAGAGATACTTAACCAAAGTGCCCTTATGAGAGAAGGTTCTGATCATCTGCCAATTATTGCAGAAATGAAGTTTAGAAGGTAGGGTAGCACTTACCTGGTTTGCAAAAAGTTTTAATAAAATGTTTTTCAGAAGAAGGCCAAATACACTTGAAGCGAAGTAGGAGTGAAAAAATGCAATTTGTTTTATTAGTTGGTGCAGGGTCTATGGGAAAAACACATCTAAGAGCTTATCAAAAAATGGAGAATGTAAAGGTTACGGGGATTGTAGACATCCGTAACCCCTCTCTTTTACGTTTAAAAGAAACGGAATATTCATTTTTTCGAACCCTTGAAGAGGCAATAGAAACTTTAGATAGGGTAGATGTCATTGATATTTGTCTGCCAACATTTTTGCATAAAGAGTTTGTAGAAAAGGCCGCAAAACTTGGGAAACATATCATATGTGAGAAACCGATTGCTGGATCTTTGGAAGATGCTACAAGCATGATCGAAACATGCAAAGCTAATGGAGTGCAATTATATATCGGTCAAGTTACTAGATTCTTTCCTGAGTACGTGAGAGCAAAGGAACTGGTTGAGGCAGGTGCGATTGGAAAACCAGGAATGATTCGAACTACTCGCAATGGGAACTTCCCTAAAAATGCTTGGAATGACTGGTTCGCCAATTTTCAAAGTAGTGGTGGTGTTATTTTAGACTTACTGATCCATGACTTTGATTTTTTAAGATGGTGCTTCGGAGAAGTTAAGAGAGTATACGCGAAAAGTCTTACAGGACGAGAATACAGGAAAAAAGATTATGCACTTGTGACACTACGCTTTGAAAGCGGTGTAATTGCACATGTTGAAGGCAGTTGGGCTCATGATGGCTTCTATAAAACTTTCGAATTTGCCGGAGATAAGGGGAATTTCGAATATGATAGCAGGAGTTGTTCAATCAAAACAGTCATCGAAAATCAGGTTGTCGGAGAAGGCTATAAGACTATAAACCAAAGCCCATTAAATGAATCCCCTTACTATCGAGAATTAGTACACTTTATCGACTGTATTGAGACTGGAAAGCGATCGATAATATCTCCAGAGGATGCCTATAAAGCAGTTGAAATAGCCTTAGCTGCGAATAAGTCTATCCAAATCAACGAACCGGTACATTTAAACAATTAATACAAGTGTCAAGAAAAGATTGAGTATTCCGTATTGCCATTGTAATCAATTGAATTTAACTACATTTAAAATTACAAAATCTTAATATTGCATTCACTTAAAATTGATAAATGATAGATAAGATAAATTTATAAAGGATGGAATACTCAGTTCGGGAGGGGACAGAGTGAAGAAAATCAAGGTTGGAATTATTAGCTTTGCACATGGTCACGGACATAGTTATGCAAATGCTTTAAGGGAAATAGAGAATGTGAAGTTAGTAGGCATTGCAGATGATAATATGGAACGTGGGCAAAAGGCTGCAGATAAATATCAAGCAAGCTATTACGATACATACGAAAAACTGCTTCAACAAGATATAGATGCGGTTATTATTACTTCAGAAAATGCCAAACACTGTGAACATGTCGTTGCGGCAGCGAAAGCAAAAAAACATATACTATGCGAAAAACCATTATCTACTACAGTAGAAGATGCTTGGAAAATGATAGATGTATGTCAAAAAAATAAAGTGATACTTCAAACTGCTTTTCCAGTTCGCTTTAATACTTCGATTGCAAATGCCAAGAATGCTATAGATTCCGGGAAGATTGGCAGAGTCTTATCTATCAAAGGAACAAATCGCGGGTGGAATCCAGGTGGTTGGTTGATCGATAAGAAATTATCTGGAGGTGGAGCTGTTATTGACCATACTGTCCACCTATTAGATATTATGCGGTGGTATTTGGGAGCAGAAGTCAAAGAGGTGTATGCAGAATCAGGTCAATTATTTTCAGATCAAGTTCACCCAATTGATGATGCAGGAATTGTGACATTGGAGTTTACAAATGGAGTGTTTGCGACGATTGATTGTAGTTGGTCAAGAAGTAAAAGCTATCCTAAAGGGGGTGATGTAACACTAGAAATTGTAGGAACAGATGGTGTTTTAAATATCATTACAAATAAGCAAAGCATTCATGTGTATTCAGATGAAATCGGGGTTGTCGAAAGTTTTTGGGGCGATAATATGAATCTAGGTTTAGTTCAAGATTTTATTGAAAATATTAGGGGAAATAAGGAACCATCAATCTCAGGTTATGATGGTCTTAAAGCAGTCGAAGTAGCTCTAGCCGCATATCGATCATCTGAAACACATAAACTGGTACAACTATAAAAAAGCATAGTGTTTAAAGTCAAGAATTTCGATTGAAGGAGAAGCGTAGAGCTATGTTAAAGAAAGTATGGAGATAAGGCCATACATCTATCTTTGAAACTAGCTGAAAACGCTATCTTGGTAGTCCTCGACGCGCCACCTCATTTCCCAAGGTTAACGATGGAGACGGTACTAAGGAATATTGTATAAAAATTGGAGGGGTAATATTGAAGCCTTTTAAAAGTTCGCTATTTTTAATTATGATGGCCTTTATGTTAGTATTAACGGCATGTTCAGGGAAAACATCAGGACCGAAAGAACCTGAAATTGATGATAAACAAAAGGAAAATGTAAATCCTACTGGAATGCCGATTGTAAATGACAAGATTACGCTTAAGTTTATGGCAGGACAATCTGCATTATCTTCGAACAATTATAATGAAACTTTATTATGGAAAACTTATGAAGAAAAGTCTAACATTCATATAGATTGGGAATTAGTACCTGTCGATGGACGCGAGGAAAAGAGAAATCTAACGCTTGCTGGTTCAAGTCTGCCAGATGTATTTTATACAATGGCAATGCCAAATGAGGATTTACTAAAGTATGGACAGCAAGGCGTATTTGTTAAAATGAATGACTTAATTGAGGAATATATGCCTAATTTGACAGCACTAATGGAACAGTACCCTGAAATCCGTAAGGGAGCAACGTTTCCGGATGGGAATATGTATTCCATTCCAACAATTTATGATCCTGAGTTTACTTCCGTTCTAATTGGAGCAAAAGCATGGATCAGAAAAGACTGGCTTGAGCAGTTGAATATGGATATGCCAGAGACAACTGACGAGTTTTATAATTACTTGAAAGCGGTTAAAGAAACAGATTTGAATGGAAACGGAAAACATGATGAAGTTCCATATGGAGCAACTAGTATCTCTGGTTTGAGGAATATTTTAAAAGGAGCTTTCGGTGTCGGAAATAAAGGAAATAAGCAATCCTACCTTGATGAAGATCCTGAAACAAAGGAACTACGCTTCTTCCCAACCTCTGATGGATACAAAGAATTAATTGGATATCTGAATAAGCTCTATTCCGAAGGGTTGATCCAAGAAAATATTTACACTATTGATGCAAACCAAAGCTATGGAATGGGTTCTGATGGTCTCTATGGAAGCACAGTAATCACTAGTGCTGAAACGATTTATGGGGAAGCAGGAAAAGATTTTGTAGGTTTACCGGCGTTAGAAGGACCTGCTGGAAAAAAATATAACTCAATGACATCTTCGCTTGCTCATATGGGCGGATTTGTTGTTACAAATGTCAATGAAAATATACCGGCTACTTTGAGATGGTTAGACTATTTTTACAGTGAAGAGGGAGCCAAGTTATTTTTCATGGGAGTTGAAGGAGAAACCTTTGAAGTAGATGAAAAAGGGGATCTTCAATATTTGGATAAAATTACGAATAGTGCTGAAGGGTTGACAATGGAACAAGAATTATCAAAGTATATTACTTGGCTTGGTGGAGGATACCCTGGTATTGTTCGAGAAGCAACATTTAAAGGAGCTGAAAGTTTGCCTTCATCCATTGAAGCTGCAGAAAAGCTCCAACCAAATCTTCTTGATGAAGTATGGCCGAGTTTCACTTACACGGATGAAGAAAGTAAGCAACTATCTGGATTACAAGCCGATATCCACAAATATGTAGATGAAATGCAAGATAAGTTTATTACTGGAACAGAGCCGATGTCTAAGTGGGATGCATATGTTGATCAAGTAAAAACGATGGGGCTTGATAAATATATGGAAATCCAAAATGAAGCTTTAAAGAGATATAAAAATAACTAATATAGCTAAGTTTACATGGAATTGATAATTTGAAAATGAATGAGGTTGTTAGAAAGATATAATAAACAGCCTCATTTTTATTTCAAGGCAATACATATGTTGATCCTATCTAATGAAGTTTTCAATGGGATCTATTGGATTTAAGGGATCATACTAGCAGGCATAAGTGAGTAAGGCGAAAAATAACGTTTATTTATGTGAAGAAATAATATTTCACATTATTTCCTATTGATTTGAAAGGAGAATTCAAATATTATAAAAGTATAATACTCCCAAATTCTATAATCCAAAACAAAGTAGTATCGTTACCCTTTTTAATCAAAACACATTCTGTAATTGTTGAAAGCGTTTTATGGATTTTGTAAGGGGTTGCAAAGTCTTGCAGTCTTCAATCTGTACAATGGGATTATAAGGGAGTAAATGTTTTGAAAGCGGTTCTAAATTGAATTCTAGATTCTGCATTAAGAAAAAACAAAAAGAGGGTAAATTCCATTTTAAAAGACTTATAAACGATAAGGGGGGAGCTGGCGCAAAAATTGTTGAATCTCGTAAACAAGTAATATATGTAAAATAATGAAAAAAGCTCATTAGAATTAAAAAAGTAAAGTCACCAAGATAAATTAGAAGGGGGTTCTCGCATGCAATTAAAGAATGCTGAGGTTCAACAAACTGTAGTTATGCCCGGCAGTCGTCTATCACGGGGTTGGAAAAACTTTCTCAAAAGCTGGCAACTATATATATTTCTATTACCAGCCTTATCTTACTTTATTATATTTCACTATATTCCAATGTACGGTGTACAAATTGCCTTTAAGGACTTTTATGCCACGATGGGTATTATGGGAAGTCCATGGGCAGGATTTGAGCACTTTGAACGTTTCTTTAATTCATATTATTTCTGGAGATTGTTAAAGAACACATTAATCATTAGTGTTTATCAATTAGCATTGTTTCCATTGCCAATTATCTTTGCCTTAATGTTAAACGAACTAAGAAATGGTGCGTTTAAAAAGTGGTCACAAACACTTACATACGCTCCTCACTTCATTTCAGTCGTTGTTGTTGTCGGAATGATCATTGCCTTTTTAGATCCGACTACTGGTATTATCAACCATATTGTTCAATTGTTTGGTGGCGACCCTATTCAATTTTTGACAAGTCCGGGTTGGTTCCGACATATTTATGTCTGGTCTGGTCAGTGGCAAGGTTTAGGATGGGGAACGATTATTTATCTCGCCGCATTAGCGGGAGTTAATCCAGAACTGTTAGAGGCGGCTAAAGTGGATGGAGCAACAAGATTCCAAAGGATTATCCACATAAATATACCTACTATATTACCAACAGTTGTGGTATTGTTTATCCTCAACATCGGAAGTTTCATGTCAGTTGGATTTGAGAAAGTCTTACTATTACAGAACTCTTTGAACTCAGAAACATCGGATATCATTCAAACATTCGTATATGAAACCGGTTTATTGAATGGTCAATACAGTTTCGCTGCTGCGGTTGGTCTATTTGATTCAGTCATCAATATCATCCTGCTAGTAACGGTCAACCAAATTGCCAGAAAAGTTAGCGAAAACAGCTTATGGTAAGGGGCGTCGATTATGAAAAACATTAGTTTATCAGATAAAACATTTGACATCGTAAATAAATTATTGGTTTTATTGATTGTTGTGATTATTGTATATCCGTTAATTTTCGTTTTAAGCGCTTCGATTAGTGATCCTACAGCAGTAAGTGCAGGGAGAATGTGGCTATGGCCGGTAGATATTACATTTGCGGGTTATAAACGCGTCTTCGAAAATAGTCATATATGGTTAGGATATCGAAATACAATATTTTACACTCTTTTAGGAACAATTCTCCATCTATGCGTATTGTTACCATGTGCATACGCATTGTCTAGAAAAGAAGTTATGGGGAAGAAAATCATATTGTGGATCATTCTTTTTACTATGATGTTTAATGGTGGATTAATTCCGACATTCTTAGTAATCAAAACATTAGGAATGGTTGATACGATTTGGGCTATCGTCATTCCAGGTGTGGTTGGTGCTTGGTCACTTTTAGTTGCTCGTACATTCTTCCAACAAACGATACCGGATCAGTTAGTGGAAGCAGCTAAAATCGATGGTGCCTCTGATTTTTATATCTTTGGAAAAGTCGTTCTACCACTCTCGGCTCCAATTATTGCGGTAATGGCACTTTTTCATGGAGTAAGTCTTTGGAATCAGTATTTTTCAGCTTTAATTTATTTATCAAATGAAAAGTTATTTCCGCTTCAATTGTTTTTAAGGCAACTCTTAATTGTCAGTGAAATTAGTCCTGATGGTGGGGGCGGACCTGGTGAGGTAGAATCACTAGTTGAACAAGTTAAAACAGCGAGTTTGTTAAAATATGCTGTAATTATAGTTTCCTCATTACCGCTTTTAATCGTTTATCCATTCTTACAACGATTCTTTGTTAAGGGTGTGTTGATTGGATCGGTTAAGGAGTAATATCAACCGTTAAATATTTAAGTAGATTGCTAAACAGCTAAGCAGACTATGCAGAGTCTTGCCCTTTCGTTTTAATCGGGAGGCAGGAAACTGGGAAGAAGCTTAATAGTTTAGCAATCTTTTTTTATAATAAAAGGAACTTCTGTCTGGGCGTCGAATGATTAGGAATAATCTGCTTATAAAAAATGTAAATTGAAGGGGAGCGTGTATACAGGTTGAAAATTTACGTTAGCGTTGATATGGAAGGAATTTCAGGTATTGTTTTAAAGCAACAATTAACTAGAGGAGAATTACTTTACGAGGAAGCGAGGCATTTTTTAACGGATGAAGTTAATGTTATAGTTGAAAGTTTAATAGCTGCTGGAGTTGATGAAATTTACGTTAAAGATGCCCATAGTTCAGGATTTAACTTCTTAGTGCATAAACTACATCCTGGTGCCAAATATTGTGTAGGGGCTACCAAAATACCTGAGCGCTTTCCAGGTCTTGACACAAGTTTCGATGGAGCTATGCTAATAGGTTATCATGCTATGGGAGGAATTGAAAAGGCGATTCGAGATCATACTATGACATCAGTTGGTTGGCAAACGATCCATTTGAACGGGAGTCCTGTTGGAGAAATCGCCTTAGACAGTTTACTATTTGGCTTGTATAACGTCCCTGTTCTTCTTGTAACAGGAGATGATCAAACATGCGTCGAAGCACAGAAAGAAATTTCTAATGTTACCGTTTATGAAACTAAGCAGTCGTATGGCAGACATGCAGGACTAATTAAATCACCGCAATTAGTTCATAAAGAGCTTAAGGAAGTTATAAAAAAATCTCTGGATAATAAGGTAAATGTTCTCCCTAAGCAAATTCAGGGGCCTTATAATCTAGCTATTAGATTTGTTAGTACTGATCAGGCAGATAGTCGTTATTATGATGGTATTCAAGCCAAAAGAATCAATGGACTAACAGCTGTCTATTATGGTGATAATTTAATTGATCTATTATCTAGAGCTCTATAAGAAACACCTAAGACTAATCAACACTAATTTTGGAATAGTCTTCTTTTTTATTCAATTCAATTAGCAGATTAGCTATAATATAAAAGATGACGTAAAGACGTGTTTATTTAAAGATAGGAGCGTTTAAATTTTGGATAGTGCTGGTCTACCTTCGAAAGGGAGGAAGTGCTAGTGCTTTTCATTTAACTGGAGGTAGTGCATCTAATGAACAAACTAATTTCTTTAAAAGATGTTAAATGGCTAAGGGAAGGAAGACCTATTTTAAGTGAAATTAATTGGGAAATGAAGGAAGGGGAACAGTGGGCCATTTTAGGCTTAAATGGTTCCGGAAAAACATCACTCTTAAATACTATATCGGGCTATCAATTTCCAACTAGAGGGGAAGTTTCGGTTTTAGGATATGAGTTCGGTAATTCTTATATTCCAGATCTCCGAAATGAACTTGGAATTTTTAGTAGTTCACTTGAGAAGTTCTCTGAAACTCTTGATTTTGAAACGATCGAGGAAATTGTAGTAAGCGGTAAATTTGCTTCGTTCGGCTTATACCAAGAAGTTCCAGAATCTGCTTGGGAAAAAGCTGATGAATTGATTGCAAAGTTTCGATTGGACTATTTAAAAGGGAAGGAATATCGTTTTTTTTCTCATGGGGAAAAAAGAAGAGTCTTAATAGCGCGAGCTCTTATGAATAATCCAAAACTTTTAATATTAGATGAGCCATGTTCAGGATTGGACATTTTATCAAGAGAAGAAATCTTAATGCTTATGAAAGATATTACCCAGAATCAATGCCACCTAATTTATGTAACTCATCATATAGAAGAACTGACGGAAGATATCACTCATGTTATGCTGCTTCATAAAGGGAAAATTGTCGGAGCTGGTCCAAAACGTGATATATTAAAGGATGAATTACTAACAAAAACATTTGAGCTTCCTGTCCGTATTCATTGGGAAGAAGGTCGTCCTTGGTTATCCGTACAAAAACATGAAGCTTTAAATTAATTGAGGTGTGCAAAAAGTGAAAACAGTCATGGTTCTTGGTGGTGGGATTACTGGTTTATCTGCTATGTATGAATTACATAAATGGAAGAAAAAATCAAAGTCTGATATCAAACTGATTTTGGTCGAAGGATCCACCCAACTTGGCGGGAAAATAAAAACAGTAAAAGATGAAAACTTTATAATGGAGGCAGGAGCGGACTCCATTGTAACGAGAAAGGCCAACGAATTAAATATTATGGAAGAGTTAGGGATTGAAAGTGAGGTTGTCTACAACTCAACTGGCAGATCCTTCATCTATACAGAGGGTAAATTAAAAGCCATCCCTGCCGATGCCGTGTTTGGTATCCCGGCAAGTATAGAATCTTTGGCAAAAAGTACATTAGTTTCACCGCAAGGAAAGGTAGAGGCATTAAAAGACTTTTATTTAAAAAATGATTCGTTCAAGAAAGATGATTCCATCGGTGACTTTCTAGAATACTTTCTTGGGAAGGAGCTCGTTGAAAAACAAATAGCTCCTGTATTATCTGGTGTTTATTCTGGAAAACTTAGCCATTTGTCGATTGCTTCTACTCTTCCATATTTGCTCGATTATAAAGAGGAATATGGAAGTATCATCAAAGGGCTAGAGGCAAATAAAGAAAAATTTCAAGGCACCAGTGAGAAGAAATTTATTTCATTTCAGAATGGTCTCGGCAGTATCATCAGTTCTTATGAAGAACAGCTTGAGAATGTTGATATTTATACTAATTATGAAGCTGAAAAAATCGGAAAGATAAATAATCGATATCAAGTTTTGTTTTCAAATAAAGAAAAAATGGAAGCCGATTATATCGTACTTGCTTTGCCTCATTCTGTAACACAGAAGTTGTTGAATGAAAAGTCATTGGACGAGCAGTTCTCGCAGTTGAAAACTAGTTCTCTCATCAGTGTTTACATAGGATTTGATTTACCAGACCATTTACTTCCAGAGGAAGGGACTGGATTTATTACTGAGAATACTGATGAATTAGCATGCAATGCTTGTACTTGGACAAGTCGTAAATGGAAGCATACTTCTAAAAAAGGAAATTTACTTGTTAGATTGTTTTATAAATCAAGTCACCCATTATTTGCTGCATTAAAAGGCATGAGTGAAGAAGAACTTCTGCAAGCGGCCCTACAAGATATTGAAAAGAGTTTGGATATTAAAGCCGAACCTGTTACAACACTTGTTACCAATTGGACAGATAATATGCCGAACTACCAGATTAACCATCGTCAAATTGTGGGACATCTTGAACAAAATCTTGCTTCTTTATATCCACAATTATTGTTGGCTGGTTGCTCGTATTATGGTGTGGGAATTCCAGATTGCATTCAGAATGGAATGGAAATAGCTGAAAAAATGATTCAATTATTAAACGAGGGTGCTTAATAAAAGGCTCCCTCTGAAAAGGTGAATCCATTGAATATAATAGGCGACTTTAAACAGTTTTTTAGAATAAAAGGGGCATGGTTTCTCATACTCGGAATCTTTTTATATGGAATCGGTACTGGAATTTTGTCTCCGATGAATGCCATTTATATGAGTGAAGGGATCGGGTTATCAAAAGGGCAAATCGCCACTATTTTTTCCGTATCTGTCATTCTAAATATGATCATTACGATTATGGTCGGATTTTTCAGTGATAAAATGAAACAGAAAAAGCCCCTGCCATTATTTGCCTTAGTTCTATGTGTAACTGGACTTTTCATTTATATGGGAGCGGATACTTTTATTCAAGCAATGATTGGAATGATCATTACAGTTGCGCCTTCTGGTTTGATCATGGGACAGATTTATGCGATGGCACGTAATCACTTTATGAAGGAAGCACCAAAAATATATGAAATGGCTCAAATTTGGCTTCGTGCGATGATGAGTGTCGGTTTTTTTACAGGTTTGCTTCTCGGTGCGAACTTATATGTGTTAGCGAGTTTTAAAGGTGTCTTGATTGGGAATTTATCCGGTTATCTTTTTTTATTCATTCTACTATTCTTCTATAAGGAATATAAAAATGAGGGAGAAGGATCTGTGGAAACAAAAGGGGAGCAATTTTCCCTTATTATGCTTTTTGCGCTTCTTTTACTTGGTTGTGCCGACTCATTACGAGGACTTTATTTGCCGCTTGTAGTAGTAGATTTATTTGAAAAGCCTTACTTAATGTCCTATTTATGGAGTGTGCAAGCTGTATTTGAATTGCTGTTTATGACGTTTGCCGGTTATTGGGCGATGAAATTTGGGAGTAAACGAATTTTCGTTATTGGCAGTTTATGCGCC
Organism: Bacillus niameyensis; assembly: GCF_001375535.1. Classification (GTDB taxonomy): domain Bacteria; phylum Bacillota; class Bacilli; order Bacillales; family Bacillaceae_C; genus Lederbergia; species Lederbergia niameyensis. The sequence goes on along the minus strand of NZ_LN831197.1, from coordinate 1,767,297 downwards.
TTAATAACTTATATAACTTATAGCTCTAGTCCTCCGTTATTCGTATTCTTTCTTGTTCAGCCGTTATACTCCTTTTTTGTTTCTGTTTTATACGGAGTGGCGATGGGCTTCGTGCAAAGAATGTTTCACACAAAAATTGGCTTCGGATCTAGCATATATGTTTTCTTATTCCAGATGGCCTCTTTGGTCGGTTATGTATTACCGTTTATAGTCGAAGGGTATAGTCCGAAAATATTTGTTATCCCTTCACTATTAGTAGGTTCAGGTGTTGTACTAATGGTGAGTTATATGATTTTTAAGCGTTCTCAGAAAAATATTGCTCCATCTTTATAAAAAATAGTAAAGCTGTACTAATCTCCCATTAGAGACTTAGTACAGCTTTTTTGAATGCATAGTAATTAATAAAATATTATCTTCCAACAATGACCAAACTACGAATGCTATCTGTTATAGGGGGAATTTCTAAATAGCCTCCATCAGAATCGTCCATCTTCCTAAGTACATATGAACTACCTTCTGGTGACAGTGAAATATCTTTTTCTTTGAAATTACGAATATCTGGAAGATAGATCAAAGTTGGAGCCCCTATGACACTAGTTTCCTCCCATTTCATTTGGTAAGTTCCAATAGCATCTTCATGGCGATATTGAAGCAACGTTCCTGCTACTGCGATTGGGTATGCACGCTGAATCCCAAGGAAGGAAGAGGATTGATCCATATCATCCGTATAGCTCCAATACGTATCACTGCATAAAAGCCGTTCCATTAATCGTTTTATATGGAGTGCAACATGTCCGGTTTTGTGAGAATTATAGAAAGCGCCCCATTCACCGATGAGCATAGGCATATCAAGTCTTTGTCGCGTTTCCTCATGTCGCTCAAAAATAAATTCTAATCTGCGATCGTTTGCTGTGTGTGCCAGGTCTGAGTCGACTACCACATCATAAGAGTGCGGTGAATAAGCTTGCTGGGGGTCTTTATTTCCATTGTTATCGAGTACGGGTTGGATCATACTGCTTGTCCCTAAATTAGAAAAGTAATTTGTCTCAAGAAATAGGATTCTTTCAGCATCGATTGAACGAATAGCATAAGCCGCTTTTCGGTAAAATTCCGATAGTATCTTTTTTTCAAAGGATTGCAAAACTGTGCTAGGTGCATCTACCACTTCTTTATATGTTTCAGGATCATCCAATAGGCTAAAGTATGTCTGTTTTTCTTTTGGATCACTAAAGGCACTATATAATTGGTTTAGATCAATTTCACCATATTTTCTTTGATAACATTCCGCAAAAGCAGTAAATATTTGCTCATTTACCTGTTGAACAGGACTTCCTATAAAAGGTTCGTTGAATAAATCGTAACCGATTATATTAGGTTCCATATGGAGTTTTTCAACAAGGTACGCCCATGCTTGGATAAAATGATCTTGAATCCCTACGCCATCGGGACCCGGAGTATTATTCCAGAAATGGTCGAATGACTTTTGGACTGCACCGTTAAATAGGTAGGCATCACTCCATGTCTCTCCCGGCTCGTATTCCTCTCCATCTGTAATCGTTGCCCAAACAGGGGCACCATCACCAAAATCAGCACTAAATAAATCCTGATGCATGTCGAGAAAGACGAACAAACCAAACTTATTAGCTAATTGAATCAAACGGCGAAGTTCTTCAATGTATAGGTCGTTATAGGCCCCAGCTTCTGGCTCAATGCCGTCCCAAATCACTCCAAAGCGGATAACATTCATGCCCCATTTCTTGAGGTTATAAAAATCCTTTTCTCCCCAATCGCCTACATAATGGACACTTTTATCCTTGCACACCATATTGACACCATGAAGCAGAACATGCCGGCCAAGTTTATCAACAAAGCGATTACCTTGAACTCTTACAGAATTTCCATCCAAATTAGCCAACTCCTTTATTATTTATAGGCTAACCGATAAATCGGGATGAGAGGTTCAAATGTTGTTTTGATCAATTCGATTAAGCGGTCACCATCTTTTAAAATTTGATCGTGAGCATCGATATGTTTTCCAATTAAAAATTCAGCTTTTTTAACATCACGAAAGCGTACTAATACTTTTTCAAGGTCGATGTCTACAACAGGTGACGCATCTTTTTTCATATGGTCTTGTGAAATAACAAAGTCCTTTGGAATGATATTTTGAATAGCTTTTATCTCTGTTAAGAAGTTTTGAGCAATATTTTCTTTATTTGGCAATTCATATATGAAAGCGAGCCAAACAAAAAGATGATCATCGAAAAGCCCAACTTGAAAATGAGGATGCTTCTTGTAACCACGTTTATTACCAGCAATGGCGAGCCAAGTATCTTTAGGAGGATTAACGGTTCTTCTTGCATGCTTGGCGATATGTAAATGCATTTCAGAGCCAATCATAGCCGATAAATCATCCGTTAAAATCTCACCAATCATATTAAACTTAGGCTGGATTCTAGTTTGGATGGCAGCCATTCTTTCATCAAGACCTGCTATTTTAAAAGTATCAAAATCAGTTTGTTCAAATCCATTGAATGGCATAATAAAAACTCCTTTCAAATTACTTTAAGTATACCTAAATTTTCATTTTAGTGAAATCAATTAGGACTGTTTGTTGTAAGGAGTATGGAAGAAGAGTAAAATAGGATTATCAGAATTATATAAAACATTCAGGGAGGTCTGAAATTGAAACCGAGAGTATACATAACTTTACCAATTCCTGAAAACGTAAAGGAATTCATGGACCAATATTGTGATATTAAACAATGGAGAGGATCAGATCCCATTCCTCGGGAAAATTTGTTAGAGGAAGTGGCGGATGTAGAAGGGCTTTACACAACATGGAATAAAATAGATGAAGAATTACTAGCTGCTGCTCCACATTTGAAAGTTGTTAGTAATGTTTCTGTTGGCTATAACAACTTTGATGTAGAGGCAATGAAAAAATATAACGTAATCGGGACGAACACACCATATGTATTAGATGACACGGTGGCTGATCTAACTTTTGCTCTAATGCTTGCCACAGCTAGAAGAGTGACAGAGTTGGATCAACTAGTCAAAACAGGAAATTGGAAGCCCATTAAAGATGAAGCTGAGTTTTTTGGCAGAGATGTTCACCATTCCACGATTGGAATTATTGGGATGGGGCGGATTGGAGAGGCTGTTGCCAAAAGGGCGAAGTTTGGTTTCGACATGGATGTGCTTTACCATAATCGTAATCGTAACGCGACAGCTGAGGAAAAATATAATGCGGAATATTGTGATCTTGAATCATTACTAAAACGATCAGATTTTGTTGTTCTATTGACACCGCTAACTGCAGAAACGCATCATTTGATAGGTGAACAAGAATTCAAATGGATGAAAGAAACAGCCATTTTTATCAATGTATCTAGAGGACATACTGTAGATGAAAAAGCGATGATTCACGCCCTCCAAAATGGCCAAATATATGGAGCAGGTCTCGACGTCTACCAACAAGAACCAGTAGAAAAAGATAATCCACTACTCCTTATGCCAAATGTAGTGACACTCCCCCATATTGGATCGGCTACAGCACAAACGCGTAACGCCATGGCAATGAGGGCGGCAAAAAATATTGTCTCTGTTTTAACTGGAAAAGGTGCGATTGATCCGGTTTATAATGTTAATTTATACAAAAAACAGTGACTTTGGTTGCCGTTTTAATAGTGCATTACAGACTTAATAGATATTGAAAGTAGTAGCATCTTTCAAAAAATAAGGGTTGGTACCTTATTTCAAGATTAAATTTGTTATAAATGGAAGGGAATTCATTTATTTGAAGGAAGATTACATTTTGTTGAAATTTATTATCGGGTAAGGAGATTTTATTATGAACAAACCCAATATTTTATTTATAATGGCTGATCAATTTAGATGGGATGCAATAGGAGAGGATGGGAACTGGGTTAAGACTCCCAATTTGGATAGAGTTGCCGAAGAGGGGATTAATTTCACAAACTGTATTACTAACTCTCCAGTTTGTGTACCGGCTAGGATTTCACTTGCAACTGGTTTGTATCCACATAACACAGGTATTTGGTCTTATATCAATTGTGATATGGAGGAAGGGACACCAACTTGGATGAAAGCGATTCAGGAAGTTGGCTATCGAACCAGTATATTTGGAAAGACCCATCTTCACCGTCACAGAGGTGATCTTAGGGATAGGGAGTATTTAATGAAGTCCTACGGTTTTGATGATATTTACGAGATTGGTGGGCCGAGGGCGAATATGTTGGTAAAGAGCTATATGACAGACGAATGGGAGGAAAAAGGTCTATTAAAACAATATATTGCTGATTATGAAGAGAGATTCTCGACCAAGGAATATATGGTGCGGCCATCTCCACTTCCTTTGGAAGAATATGCAGATGTCCATGTTGCTCAAAAGGCAAAAGCTTATCTAGAAAACTATGATGATGATCGTCCTTGGTTTTGCATGTTAAGTTTTGGAGGACCACATGAACCTTGGGACACTCCTGAACCATATGCCAGTATGTATGATCCCAATTCCATGCCAACGGCGATACCAAGGCCAAGTGAGGAAAAAGGGGGGCGACCTGAAGGATATTTGGATCAATTAATGGCAGAAAAACGTACCGCGCCTCCACTAACAGAAGGGGAAATTGCTGAACTTAGAGCGGATTACGCTGGGAATATTACATTAATTGATGATCAAATCGGGGAAATAATTGAGTTGCTCGAGAAAAAACACCAGCTGGATCATACAGTGATCGTTTTTACATCTGATCATGGGGAGATGAATGGAGATTATGGCCTACTTTATAAATCAAATTTCTTAAAAAGCTCAGTACAAATACCTTGTATTATTCGGACACCTGAGACGATGAAACAAACTCGCGCCGGTGCTGTTTATAGAGGTGTGGTTGAACTAAACGATATTGGTCCAACACTTGTTGAGGTGGCGAAAGGAAAGCTTAAGCATCATCAATTTGGACAATCCTTACTCCCAGTTTTTCGAAATATAGAACATAATCATCGTAACTCCGCATTAGCTGAAATTAATGGGGAAGTAATGTTGCTGACGGACGAATGGAAGATTGCACTTAATAAAGATGGAGAATGTTACTTACTCTTTGACATAAAAAACGATCCTCATGAGCAAAGAAATTTAGCTTCATATGACTCAATGAAAGTAGTAATTGCAGGATTAAAAGAAACAATTTTACAGAGGATATTAACAAGCCAATTAATGCAGAAGGAATAGGGAAAATAAATCTAATCTATTAACAAGCGGAAAGGAGGGAGATCATTGGATAGAAAACGGATGAGGATTCCACTGAGCCTTCAATATTTATCATTTTATATTATTATTTTAATTATCCCTGTTTTTTTCTTAGGATATATAATACATTTCTATTTACTTGCTAATTTAAAAGGACAAGTCATGGCATCAAATGAACAAAAATTAGTGCAGATGAAAGAAATGGTGGATACGAAGCTTTCGGAATTTCATAAAATTTCGATGCAGGTCTCTACACAGCATGAATTAACACCATATTATGTAGATAATTTCTTTGACGTATTTAAAGCGAAAAGAATACTAAACTATAAGGTTGGAAATGAATTTATTTATGAACTTTTTTACCATATAAGAGGCAATGATTACCTATTTTCAGGAGATTCCAGCTATTCGATAGATTCTTTCATTCGAAGTTACTATCAGTTTCAAAATTGGACACCAGAACAGTTTTATCAAGATATTAATGAAAGCGCTCAACCTTTTTTGAGGAATTCGGAAGAAGTAAAAATATTTAATGGAGAACCAGCGGGTATTATTACTTACGGGGTACCAGTACCATTTAATAGTAAAAATCCTTACGGAACAATAATTTTTTTAATTAAAGAACAAATGATTCAAGATATGCTTAAAAATGTCGTCAATTCGGATGAGGGCAATGCTTTTATTATAGATGAAAATAATCAGATTGTGGCAGCTTTGCATGATAAATCAAAAATAAAAGAAGTTACTGGAAAGATTAAAGAGAGTCAATCAATTGGTGTTCAAAGTTTGAAAATCGAAAAACAGACCTATTATATTTCACATGTAGAATCGAATTTTTTGGACTGGAGCTACTTTACACTAACTCCAGAAACGGAATTGATGAAAGATGTTAATAGTATTAGGGATAAAGTGTTATTATCCTATGTAGCTATTTTGCTTGCAGGTATATTAATTATTTATTTTGGTATGCGAATTAACTATCAACCTTTACAAAAACTAATTAGACGAACAGAAGAAAAATGGGCTCGAGTGGTAGGGAATCATCATGGTTTAGATAAAATATGGGGAGCAATCGATTATTCTGAGCAAACGAATCAACTCTTGAGTAAACGTGTAGAGCATAATAGGCCAGTTCTTCAACAACATCTGCTCATTCGGCTATTACGGGGAGAGATAGCAAGTTACGAGGAATTTAATATTCTTGGAAAAGATATTGATATTCAATTAAATCAATCTTCTTATTACGTTATGTTAATAGAATTTTATGACAAAGATTTTGTGAATCGTAAAATGAGTAAATTGGTAAATGATTGGTTATCTAAACTCGAAAGTTTAGAAAAATACCAAATTGAACTTTTTGAAACATCAAAAATTGTTTTTATTGTTTCAGGTGATGCTGATAGGCTGCTTTTACATGAATGGTACCAAACGTTTATTAAGTCTAGATCCTACTCAGTGACACTTGGAATTGGAAATAGCTATTATGATGCCACCCAAATTGGAAAGTCACATTTGGAAGCCTCTACAGCCCTTAATTATAAATTAATTAAAGGTACCAATCAGATTATATTTTTCGAGGAAACATCTGCCGACAACTCTAATAATCAGTGGTATGATAAAGAAATTGTCGATCGCCTTGAACTATATTTACGACAACGAGATAAAGAACAGGTGACCAAAATTATGGGGCAAGTTATTGAAATTATTAAATCACCTAGCGCCAATTTATTTTTTGCAAAGTGCCTTATGTTTGATGTTTCTAGTACTGTGATGAGGATTGTTCATGATTTAGAGCAAGTCCATCAAGAGCTTGAGGAAATAATGCCAGATGTCTTGCAAATAAATGATTTTCATTCCATTGAGGAAATGGAAGAGACTGTTACACAGATGATACAAACGGTATTCAAATTTTATGATCAATCAGATACTGAGCACCAATTGCTAGATGATCTATTGTCTTATCTGCGAGAAAATTATCATGATTATCAAATCTCAATACAAGTACTTGCTGAACATTTTTCCTTATCTGAAGCCTACATTATGCGGTATTTTAAGAAGCAAACTGGTGAAACGATTCTTCAGCATTTAAATCGGTTACGAATGGAACACACAAAACATTTATTGAAAACAAGTGATCTGCAGATAAAGGAAATTGCCCTTCAGGTAGGTTACAGCGATGTATCTAGTTTTATTAGGAAATTTAAGCAACAGGAAAAGCTTACACCTGGTGAGTATCGAAAAAAGTATACAAATAAAAATGCTATCTAAACCTAGCTAAATGCTGGGTTTTTTATCTTTTCTGAGTGTTCTATTTTGTTCCAAAAGTATTGCAATCACATAAAAACAAATCGAAGAATCATGAAACTTATCCTATTAAGCTTGAAACGATTGGATTTATGGAAATGTATTTATTGCATATCGGTTTTGTTTTAGCTTACTTGTCTAATACACCAACGATACATATGATTTTTGTTTTTGCATATAAGGTGGGAAATAACTGATTGATCAAACATAGATACTTGTTTTATGATGATTCCAGATTACGGAGGGTTTTGATCATCGAATGAATCCGTTTACAAAGTCTGTGAAAAAAAGATACTAAATAGAAATGGAGGTTAAGAGAGTGGAAGGAAATGGTAGTACAGTGCTTCAAAAAAATCAAACTATAGTAACTCAGAGAAAAACCATGAAGCAAAAGATGAAAAAGCTCCTTCAAAATTACGATTTATATCTATTATTACTACCTACATTATTGTATTTCGTGTTATTTCATTATTTCCCTATGTACGGGGTGCAAATTGCATTTAAAAATTTTAACGCAGCTTTAGGAATTAATGGAAGCCCTTGGGTCGGATTTGAACAATTTGTACGATTTTTCAATTCTTATCAGTTCTGGTCAGTTTTGAAAAACACGATGGGTTTGGCACTATTTGAACTGGCGATGTTCCCGATACCGGTTATTATGGCACTTCTATTAAATCAGTTAGTGCATAGACGATTTAAACGGATTGTACAAACAGTGACATATGCTCCACATTTTATTTCTGTTGTTGTCTTGGTTGGGATGTTATATCTATTTCTATCTCCAAGAAATGGCCTAATTAATCAACTTATCGTGTTGTTAGGTGGCGAACCCATTTTCTTTTTTGGAATTCCAGAATGGTTTAAGCCATTATTCGTTTTCTCTGGTGTGTGGCAAAATCTTGGGTGGGGGATGATTATCTATTTGGCTGCCCTCACATCCGTAAGTCCCGACCTACATGAAGCTGCAATCATGGATGGTGCAAGTAAGTTGAGAAGAATTTGGCATATTGACATACCAGGAATATTACCAACCGTTATCATATTATTGATTCTTAATATGGGAAATTTATTAAATGTTGGATTTGAAAAGGTTTACTTAATGCAGAACTCAGTGAATATTTCTTCTTCGGAAATTATTCAAACCCATGTTTATAAGGCTGGATTATTAGGTGCCCAATTTAGTTATGCGACTGCCGTAGGATTATTTAATTCACTTATTAATTTCATCTTGCTAATTATCGTCAACCAAACGGCGAAAAAAGCTGGACAATCAAGTCTTTGGTAGAGAGGGGGCAAACCTATGTACAACACAATGAGAACAAAAGGTGATAAAATATTTGATTTTTTCAACACGGCCTTTTTCACAATCGTTTTATTTATCACAATCTATCCGTTATATTTCATGGTCATTGCTTCTTTTAGTAGCCCTGATGCAGTTAATAATGGTGAAATTTGGTTTTGGCCAAAGGATATTACATTCAAAGGCTATGAGATGATTTTCAATCATGACAAAATTTGGATTGGTTATAAAAATTCCATTATATATACCCTTGTCGGGACAACGATAAATGTGATTCTAACGATTACTGGTGGTTATGCACTATCAAGAAAGGACCTTGCAGGCAGAAATATATTCATGTTTTTCATTGTATTTACGATGTTTTTTAGTGGTGGAATGATTCCAACCTATCTATTAGTAAAAGACCTTGGAATGGTAAATACAATTTGGGCTATGGTGATTCCCAATGCAATCTCCGCTTATAACCTAATTATTGTCCGAACATTTTTCCAAGGAACAATACCTGATGAATTATTGGAAGCTGGCAAAATAGATGGCTGTACGAATTGGAAGTTCTTTATGAAAATTGTTGTGCCACTCTCGATACCCATCATTGCTGTTATGGTTTTATTTCATGCTGTAGGCCATTGGAATACCTATTTCAATGCATTAATTTATTTGCGAGATTCTGCTCTTCATCCATTACAATTGGTACTTCGTGAAGTTTTAGTATTATCACAAGCCAATGAGGTAACAGATTCTGGGGCATTAGCAGAAATGGAAGCTGAAATGCAAAGTATATCTCAACTGATTAAGTATGGTGTGGTCATCATTGCTAGTTTACCAATGTTAGTTTTATATCCGTTTGTGCAAAGACATTTTGTTAAAGGTGTAATGATTGGATCTATTAAAGGTTGATGGATCTGTCATAGAGATTTAATAATAATTAGGGGGATTCAAAGATGAAGAAACATATGGTTGTATTGTTAGCGGTTCTGTTGCTTGTTCTGGGGGCTTGTAGCAATAAAGACTCCAAAACCGGATCAGATGAATATCCAGAGGATAGCGTAGAAAAAAAAGTGACCCTAAATGGGTTTGGTGTCAAGGCACCAGCAGCTACTACAGATTGGGATGATATGTCATTCCTACAGGAGCTAGAAGATAACGTTAACATTGATATTAAGTGGACGAATGCTACGCCACAAACTCAGCAGGAACAAATAAACTTAATGTTTGCCAGTGATGATCTACCAGACCTTTTTTATTCTGCTTGGAGCCTAGGAGGAAATGATATTGTAAAATACGGTGCAAATGGCCAGTTAATTGCATTGGAAGAATTAATTGAAGAACATGCACCAAATCTTAAAGCTTTATTGGAAGAAAGGCCTGACATTAAATCTATGATAACTGCTCCTGATGGACATATATATTCGATCCCACAATTTGAAGAATCATTATGGAGTACATCAAACGACGCCTTTTTCATCAATAAGAAATGGTTGGATGACTTAGGTTTACCAATCCCCACAACAACTGATGAATTTAAAGAAACTTTAAAGGCTTTTAAAAGTAAAGATCTGAATGGCGATGGTAAGATAGATGAAATTCCTTTTAGTTTCATGTATAACAATCATATTCGAGGGCCCCATTCCTTAAGTGGTTCGTTCGGTATAGTTGGTCGTAATGTGGGAGTTGAAAATGGAAAGGTTTATTATGCACCTGCAGAACCTAATTATAAAGAATATGTAAAATGGATGAATGAATTATATGTAGAAGGACTAATTGATCCAGAGGCGTTTACACATGATACACAAGTATTTGATTCTAAAATTAAATCATCTAATCCAATTCTGGGAGCCTATTTCAGCTGGTCCAACTGGTCAAATTTTGGAACGTTAGATAGCGAATATGTAGCAATCCCACCATTAAAGGGACCAAACGGAGATCAAATGTGGAACCGCAATCTTGGAACGTTTAGTATTTCTGGGTTTTCGATCACCAATGTGAACAAAAACCCAGTCCGTACAATAAAATGGGTAGATCAAATGTTTGATCCTGATATTGGAATGCAGATGAGTCTTGGACCTATTGGGATCAATCTGGAAAAAGAAGGAGACAAGTATGTTATTAAAGATGCCCCTGCTGGGACTAGCTATGAAGAATTCCGACATAAGGAAACACCAGGATCATATGGTGTATTTATAACTTTGGCAGAACAGTTTGAAAAGATGGAATTAAGTCCTGGGCAACAGGAAAAGTTAGAATATGCTGAGATGTATGCTCCGTACCAGCCTGAGGAAATTTATCCCAATGTCATGTATAGTGTTGAAGATGCTGAACGTCTTTCAATATTACAAACTGATATAGATGGTTACATTAGCGAAATGATTCCAAAATTCATGATCGAAGGTAATGTGGATGCTGGCTGGGATACCTACATTGGGCAATTGGAGAAAATGGGCATTAATGAATTAATAGAAATCTACCAAAAGTATTATGATAATTTTAAAAGTAATTGATATAAGTTAAACAGGGTGCGGAATTCCGTATCCTGTTTAATTTGATCATTTTTTATGAAAAAGAAGGGAGGTTCAGAAAACATGTAGGAAGCAGTATGGATATTAAAGATGTTTTTGAATAACAAAATCTCTATATTTAATTTGGATTTCCAGGTAAAAGAGCAGAAAGCTACTGATCGTGCTAATGATTAGAACCCAAAATGATTGCCTAGTCAAGCTAACATGTCAAGAGCGCTCGATACTATATTGCTACAGGGTCGTGCGCGGAATGTGGGGGGCTCCATCACTTATATTGACCATCAAATTGGCAGATTGTTGTTCTACCTGTGTAAATCAGAGTAAATAAAAACACTGCTATTATCTTTACATTTGATTATAGGAATATGTCTGGTGATCATTAAACAGCTTACCTTTACGAAGGATCAGCTAAAGTTGCAGGATTTTATACTGACGTTCTAGAATATTTTAATACCTGCCTCTTTCTTTTATTCGCCTAAATATCAAGAAAGGCAAGAGAAATTATCTTATAACTGGGTTAAGAAATGATCCTAAATAATTATTTTTTCTAAAACATGAGGTGAAGTCAAATGCAAAAAAATGCTTCTAAAAAAACTAATATCGTCTTCATCCTTAGTGATGACCAAGGAGCTTGGGCTTTAGGATGTGCAGGCAACCATGAAATTCGCACACCTAATTTAGATCGATTAGCAGCGGAAGGAATGAGATTTTCTAATTTTTTCTGTACATCGCCAGTTTGCTCGCCAGCAAGAGCGTCGATATTAACTGGGAGGATTCCGTCTCAACATGGTGTCCATGATTGGATTCGAGATGGAAATATTGGTGAAAATGCCGTTGAGTATTTACAAGGACAGACTGCTTATACAGAAATTTTGGCAGAGAATGATTATGTTTGTGGCTTAAGCGGAAAGTGGCATCTAGGTAACAGTCTATCACCGCAAAAGGGATTCAGTCATTGGTATGTACATCAACGGGGAGGTGGCCCTTATTACAATGCTCCGATGATCAGGAATGGGGAATTAATCAATGAACCAGGCTATTTGACCGATGCTATTACAGATGATGCGCTACAATTTTTAGAAAAACAAAATGGTGAGCAGCCTTTTTATTTAAGCGTACATTATACCGCTCCTCATGATCCTTGGATTAATAGTCACCCGCAGGAAATTGTTGATTCCTATGATGATTGTCCATTTGAAACAATACCTAATGAGCCGAAGCATCCTTGGCAAATTAACACGGCACCATGGGGAGAGAACCGCAAGGAAAATCTAAAAGGATATTTTGCTGCCGTTACAGCTATGGATCAAAACATTGGAAGATTAATAGATAAATTAGAAAAAATAGGAATTCGAGAAAACACGTTGATTTGCTTCTTAGGTGATAATGGATTTAATTGTGGCCATCACGGGATATGGGGAAAAGGGAATGGAACCTTCCCACAAAATATGTACGATACATCAGTAAAAGTACCAGCCATTTTTTCACAACCTGGCCGAATTCCTGAAGGTGTTGTGAGTGAGGAGCTTGCAAGTGGCTATGACATCATGCCAACACTATTAGATTATGTAGGCTTATCGAATCCTAAAGCGGATCACTTACCAGGAAAAAGCTTTTTATCGTCATTGCTAGGAAAACAGAAAGAGTACCATAAAAATGTAGTAATCTATGATGAATATGGACCTGTACGGATGATTCGTTCAAAGGAATGGAAATATGTTCATCGTTATCCATATGGCCCTCATGAACTGTATCATTTGGCAGAAGATCCAGATGAAAGATATAACCTTGTGAAAGATCCTGCCTACAGTGAAAGTCTTGCGAATATGAAAGCACAACTGGAAGAATGGTTTTGGCGCTATGTTGACCCTGCAAAGGATGGAACACACGAAGCAGTAAAAGGTTACGGGCAATTGGGTCTCGCTGGTCCTGCCGGTAAAGGGAAACAAGCTTTTTGTATAGAAGAGTAACATCACTATATAGAAATGGTGGGAATAAATATGAAGATTACGAAAGTAGAAACCTATTTATTGGATGTCCCTTTAAAACAACGTGCTATTACTGATTCACAAACTCGATTGGAATCTGTTGAATTTATTGTGGTTCGCTTGGATACGGATGAAGGTATTAGTGGCTGGGGCTTTAACTGGAACTATACAAAAGGAACTAGAGCGGTTCAAGCGATTATTGATGATACGTACACACCTAAGCTAATTGGTAAAGACCCGCTTATGCATAAAAATATTTTACGAGAGTTACATTATACGAATCATTTTATTGGTCAAGTAGGAGTGACTCGTGTCGGTCTTTGCGCTGTAGAGTTAGCTTTATGGGATATTAAATTGAAAGTAGCGAATATGCCTTTATGGAAATATCTTGGTCCTGTAAAAGATAAAGTGAAGGCCTATAATACTGACGGGGGATGGCTACATGTCACAACAGATGAGTTGTTGAAAGACATGATGACCTTAATTGAACGTGGCTATGATGCCGTGAAAATGAAGGTTGGTCTACCTGACCCAAGAGAAGATTATGAGAGAGTAAAAGCTGTTCGAAAAGCGATTGGCGATAATATTAAGTTAATGGTTGATGTAAACACAGTTTGGGACTTGAAAACTTCCATGGTGTGGGGAAGAAAATTGGAAGAATTGGATGTGTATTGGTTAGAAGAGCCGATGAATCCATTTGATAAAAGGGCCCATGCTGAATTAGCACACTCACTAGATTTGCCGATTGCTGTTGGGGAAACGATTTATACGAAATATGATTTCCGCGATTATATTGAAATGGGCGCAGTCGATATCGTTCAAGCTGATGCTACGAAACTATCAGGAATTGATGAATGGTTAGATGTGGCAGCACTCGCTCGTTGTTATAATTTGGAAGTTATCCCTCATACAAATGTACAACAAAAGTTACATGTACAGCTTGCTGCAGCTTCCTCAAATGTGCCTATGGTAGAACATTGCTATGAATCGATTGCGGACATTTGGGAAGATCCAATCAAAGTTGTAAATGGCTATTATACATTGCCGGAAGAACCTGGACTAGGTTGTAAATTAAACGATAAAGTATTGAAGGATTGTAGAATAGGATAAATATATTTTTAGTTAAGGCAACGGGCCGAGAAAGTGCTCTATTTGTCCGAATGAAGTGAAAGGGTAGGTGAACGGTCGAATAGAGGGGGGCTATTCGACCGAAAGAAGTGAAAAATCGATTGAACGGTCGAATAGGAGCGTTCAATTCGCCCGAAAGAATTGAAAAGTCGATTGAACGGTCGAATAGAGGGGGTCTATTCGCCCGAAAGAAGTGAAAAATCGATTGAACGGTCGAATAGAGGGGGTCTATTCGACCGAAAGAATTGAAAAGTCGATTGAACGGTCGAATAGAGGGGGTCTATTCGCCCGAAAGAATTGAAAAATCGATTGAACGGTCGAATAGAGGGGGTCTATTCGCCCGAAAGAAGTGAAAAATCGATTGAACGGTCGAATAGGAGCGTTCAATTCGCCCGAAAGAATTGAAAAGTCGATTGAACGGTCGAATAGAGGGGGTCTATTCGCCCGAAAGAATTGAAAAGTCGATTGAACGGTCGAATAGAGGGGGGCTATTCGCCCGAAAGAAGTGAAAAATCGATTGAACGGTCGAATAGAGGCGTTCAATTCGCCCGAAAGAATTGAAAAGTCGATTGAACGGTCGAATAGAGGGGGTCTATTCGCCCGAAAGAATTGAAAAGTCGATTGAACGGTCGAATAGAGGCGTTCAATTCGCCCGAAAGAATTGAAAAATCGATTGAACGGTCGAATAGGAGCGTTCAATTCGCCCGAAAGAATTGAAAAATCGATTGAACGGTCGAATAGAGGGGGTCTATTCGCCCGAAAGAATTGAAAAATCGATTGAACGGTCGAATAGAGGCGTTCAATTCGCCCGAAAGAATTGAAAAATTGAGTGAACGGTCGAATAGAGGCGTTCAATTCGCCCGAAAGAATTGAAAAGTCGATTGAACGGTCGAATAGGAGCGTTCAATTCGCCCGAAAGAATTGAAAAATCGATTGAACGGTCGAATAGGAGCGTTCAATTCGCCCGAAAGAATTGAAAAGTCGATTGAACGGTCGAATAGAGGGGGTCTATTCGCCCAAAAGAATTGAAAAATCGATGGTTGATCCATATTTTGATCTTGAATAAAGTTGACAGCTCTTTCCGTAATCGATTCAGTCAAATATTCCCCGTTCTCCCAAACTTCCTCTTCATTTTCCCAAAGGTCATGGACAGGAGGGGATTCCCAATAAAAAATGTGTGAATAATAATCAACACAGCCCGCATGAAAACCGAAAAACTCATCAAAACCATGTGCATTTGGTCGGGTTTCAGGTGTTGTCCCTAAGTGCCATTTACCGAACATTGCTGTCTTATAACCATTTTCTTTAAGTTTCGATGGCAAAGTTTCATGTTGATTCGATAATCCAGCGTGACCCCTTTTTCCAGTTAGAATATGGTCTACTCCAGTCCGTATTGGATATTTCCCGGTTAGCAATGAAGCTCTCGATGGTGAGCACACAGGAGAATTGGAGTACCAATTCGTAAAGCGAATACCTTCGCATGCTAATTTATCAATATTCGGTGTCTTCACATGCTCTGAACCAATCATTTTTTCGGCCGACCATGGTGAATCGTTAGGGATTCATGGAGGTTTATGTGATAAAATTTTCTTTATGTATGAGGAAACTTGTCATATTCCACTGATCGTGAAACCTGCTGAGAAATTTAATGAAGCTAAATACGAAGATCGTTTCGTAGGAACTTGCGACATTTATTCGAGTATTCTTGATTGGGCAGGTGTGCCAGAGGACGAATCTAATCGTATTGTCATAGAGATCATGTGCCTTTAAGTAATCAAGTAATCTACCAATCTGTTCATCAATTAAGCTAACGCTTGCAAAATAATGTTTCACATAAGGCTCGAACGTATTCCATTCGGATGAGCGAGCTCTTTTAACATTATGAATAGATGGTTTATTAGTAGAATCATCATAAAAGTTTGGCCACGGTTCCAGGTCCAAATCGCGGTATAAATCTAAATGTTTAGTAGGTGCTATATAGGGTTCGTGCGGCCCCCAAAAGTTTAATTGAAAATAAAAGGGATTCTCCTCGTGTCGAAATTGGTCAATGTAATGAATAGCTTGATCAACTAAAAAATATTCAACGGTCGTTTCGATTGGAGAAACAACCTCTGCAGCAGAATGACCTTGATAATGGCCAGATATTATATTTTTGAGTTGAACATTAAGCCCTTTTTCCTGCAGATAGTCATGGTATTGAGAATAACTATGTCCGCCAGCACCATGTCCTGGAAAATCATCGCCTTCATAACCGACAGAAGTTGGACCGGAACCAAGATGCCACTTGCCTGTATAGCCAATCTTGTAATTTTGCTTTTTCAATTGATTGCTAAGTAACTCAGGGGTATTCGGTAATTCATCATAACGGCAACCAGGCTCTGACGTATTGTTTCTCATTTCATGATTGTGAGGGTATAGCCCTGTTTGTAAGGAGGCGCGAGCAGGTGTACAAACAGGACAGCTTGCATATGTATTGTTAAAAATTACACTTTCTTTCGCTAACTCGTTAATATTTGGAGTTTGACATACTTTTCCGCCATAAGCTTTTAAAGTATCAATACGCTGTTGATCGGTGAGAATAAAAAGTATATTCGGCTGTGAGTCTTTCATCGTTCTCCGCCTAAAAAAGTAACTCAATTTTATTATTTTATGATAAAAATTGAGCCTCAAACCTACAGTCATAAACTTGAAGCTCAATTTTTTATAATAAAGCTAATGTTTACTCTAAATTACTTCAGTCTTACTTGCTCTTTTTCATGTCTTCGAATGAATATTCCGATACTCACTAGGCGTTAAACCAACAGACTTTTTAAACTTCCTTGTAAAATTCGGAGCATCAATATAGCCGACATTTGAAATAATATCCTTAATAGGAAGGGCAGTTTCAATTAGCTGTTTCTTTACTTCGTTTAAACGTAATTCCCAAACATACTGGGAAAATGTTTGCGTTGTTTCTTCCTTAATGAATCGACTTAAATAGGAAGCGGACAAATTAAAATCTTTAGCGATATTTTCTAAACTTAGATCGTAATCGCGATAACGGTTGTTAATATATTCTAGTATATCTAGCTGTAACTGATTCTTTTGATCTTCTTTCTTTTCAGAAATTTTCGCGCAGATTTCATTAGTTAAATCAGATAATGTTTTCTTGAAATGTTGTAAGTTTGTTTCATCCATTTGATAATAAACGTTTTTTAGATTTAAAGAAATTCCTGTTTCACTAGCGATTTTTATAATTGTATTCATGATGTCATATTTCATATGTTTCACCAGATGAATAGGGGCTTTATTCGTTTGTAACCAAGTTATAAGTGAGTTGATCGCTTCGTCAGCTACTTCAGTATTTCCCTGTTTACAGCTCTGGGTTAACTTTAGTAAATCTGTTTTTGGCAGCCAAATAGTTTCTTGTTGCTCTTTAATTTCTTCAAAGTAGACTAGATCACCTTTTTGGTTGGCTGTTCCATATTCAAAAGCGGCAGATGCTTCTATAAAAGAACGATTGATGAAATTCTTACCTTGGTAAGTTTTCCCAATCCCGATGCAAGAGAATGTCTCGGTTGTTAACAGCTCTTTAAAATGAGATAAAAACTTATTTTTTTCCGCATTCGTTTTAATCTTACCATTAATAATAAAAGTCATGACTTTATCATTGATTAATTCGACACCGTAAATTTTAGCTGATTTTAATAATTGGCTTGCCGCTAATTCCAAGCCTTTCATATCCATATCCCTTAATTGTTCATTAGAAAGAGCAGTCACTACTACAAAGGATTGTGGTCCGCTGAAATCTAATTGAAGAGAATCGAATAATTCTTTTGATTGATTGACTGTTTTCGTTTGGCCCTTTAATAAAGTAGTTAAACATTGATCACGAATTAGAGGTTCCTGTTTACTATATTTGTTATTTAAGTCGTCATGCTCCGAATATAAGTTTTCAATGGCAGTACTTAAATTCAATAAATCATTTTTATTATTAAATTGGTAGTTTTTGTCCGTACGATTGATTGTATCGACCATTTTCTGGATAGGATGGAAATTTTTTAATGCAACATATATCGTGAAAATGGAAGCTGCAACGGCAATACATAATAATATTAGTAACATTAAGGTTTTAAATTCAGATACTTTACTGAAAAACTGTTTAGTTGGTAAAGCCATAACGTATGACCAGTTACTCATTTCCGATTTTACTTTTACGATTGAATAATTGACCTTATCTATTTTCAATTCTTGAATAGCGGTTTCATCATTAAGAATATCTTGGATTTGTGTCGAAGTTAATTCAGAATTATTGTTAGAATAAGTTGAAATAGGCTGATCGTTTTGATCAAAAATAAATACGTTACCGTCATAACTACCCAAAATATTATTGATCATATTATGAAAAAATGTGTTTTCTAATTTCATAATAACAATTCCGTGAGAACTAACGGATCCAGGTGGCAACGGATACAAAAAAGTTGGACTAGAGCCAAATGGTTTAATGTCAGTTGAAATGCTTGGGTATTCAATACTATGGAGAGTCTTCGTAAATGAGTTCCATGAAGATTCGCCTAAACTTGATCGATATTCCAAAAAAGTATCAATACTCATATGACCATCTGCAGAGAATAGATTATCCTGATTAAAATAATATAGATATAAATCATCGATAATAGAACTATTATTTTTGTATTTCTCTATTTCATCTATTGCCTCGGGGCGAAACTCGTGTTTACTAACCCGATAGGAAGATAATTTTGGGTCAATTGAGATAAGTGCACCGATATTATTCAACTCATTGATCCTGCCATCAATCATACTTTTTATATTGTTTAGGTTATTAATATTGGCTAATTCCGTTTCTGCTCGTAAACTTTTTACAGAATTAAAGTAGAAAATCATGGAAATCATGGAGAACGGAACTATGAAAATTAATAAATATGAAAAAATATAAGATAAAAGTAATCTGTAAGTAGATTTATATTTCATAGAATGGTGCTCCTTTAACCATATTTCCTAAGATGTCTCTTATTTGTTCTTTTGTTCTAACTTTGTAAAGGCCATAAAACAAAACCACATAATGGGAAGCGATACAATCGGTACTCCCATAAAAAAGTAAATAACAGGTATTTTAATTAGTAAAATATAAGCACAAAAACTCCAAAGTAAAAGTGCAAGTGTATTGATCGGTTGAGCTAAAGCAAGTAAGAATGATTGTTTAATATATTGCAATGGTTTTAGAGCATAGTGAGACATGACTGGAAATAGGTACAAACATACGACGAAAAAAACGAAACATAAAATCAATAATAAAACATGAAGGGGAGCAAATTTCAAAAACTCTTGTGAAATTTTGAGATCAATATAAAGGAAGCCACCCACTAAAGCCATAACAAGCCCAACGATATTAGCACTCTTCCATGAATTTTTAAAGAAGTGAAAGAAATTGGGGATGATGGAGAGATCCGTTTCTTTCTTTAGCCATCTTCTTACAATTGAAAAAACCGCTACAGTAGCCGGCATGAATCCCAATATACCCAGTCCTAAGACGGTAAAAACTACCCAAAGTATTTGAAGTAGCATGAACCGAAAAATCCATTCTGCTACTGTGTAAAAGACCCCTATAAAGCCCCTTCTATCAAGCATTTATCATCACCATATCTCTCAGAAGATTATTAAACTATGTAATTTTAATGGTAGAAAATAAAAAAAAAATTGTCAAGTTAACAATTCTTCCAATAGGTCAAAACAACGACTTTCGAATGTGTAATATATGTCTTTACTATGTATTATATGTTTTTAGTTTACTAGGTTGCAATAATATTTTTTAAGTATGTAAGTATTTTACACATTTACAATGTAAGCGTATGTACTTATGATGAAACTGTAGAAGACTATTTATTGGAGGGAAGGGTATGTCAGAGACTGTTAATGAACAGGTAGAAGAAAAAGAAGTCGAGAACGGCGTTCATAGTTTTAGTAACGAGAAAAAATGGGTGAAACCAGAAGATCCAGCGCTACTAGAGCAAATTGAATGGTTTAAAGATCAAAAACTAGGATTTATGATGCACTGGGGACCTTATTCCCAATTAGGATTAGTTGAATCTTGGGCACTTAGTGATCATGATGCTGACTGGTCACGTGAAGATGTTGACTGGGAAACAGATCCAGAGGTCTTCAAACGTCAATACTTCGATTTAAATAAAAGCTTTAATCCGATTCGCTTTCAACCTGAAGAGTGGGCAGAACTTGCTTATGAAGGCGGTTTTAAATACTTTTTGTTCACAACGAAACACCATGATGGCTTTTGCATGTGGGATACGAAGACGACTGATTATAAAGTAACTGATCCAAGTTGTCCTTTCCATACCCATAAAAATGCTGACATTGTTAAACATGCTTTTGATGCATTCCGTGCAAAAGGTCTGCCAATTGCTGCTTATTTCTCGAAAGCGGACTGGCATACACCGACGTATTGGGCACCAGGAATGGAACGGGGAAATCATATGTGGAGAGGTCCTTCCTATGATCCAGAAAAAAATCCTGAATTATGGGAGCAATTTGTTCACTTTACACACGAACAAATGTTAGAATTATTAACGGATTACGGTAGAATTGAAGTGCTTTGGCTAGATGCAGGTTGGGTATCACCTCGGAGTAAACAAGATATTAGGCTTGGCGAATTGGTTGATAAGGCACGAGAGAAACAACCATGGTTACTTTCAGCTGATCGACTTATTGGTGGACCATATGAAAATATCATCACTCCTGAGCAAGCTGTTCCGGCTAAACCAATGGACGTACCTTGGGAAAGTTGCATTACAATGGGATCAGCCTTTTCTTTCCGGTATGAGGATGATTATAAGCCAACAAGGGAACTCATTCATTTATTAATTGAAGTCATTTCAAAAGGTGGAAACCTTGCTTTGAATGTTGCGGCTCAACCAGATGGAAGACTTCCACGCGGTGCAATTAAGAGAATGAAGGAAATGGGTGCATGGTTGAAGGTACATGGAGAAGCAGTATATGGTACTAGAATGTGTGCTCCTTATTATACTGGGAATATTGGATTTACTAAAAAAGAGAATACAGTGTTTACCTTTTACATGTATGAAAACGAAGAAATTCCGGTAAAAGCAGAAGTTTATATTCCTTATACAGAAAAGGTTAACAGTGTTGACCTTGTTGGAGGAGCAGAAAATTTAAGCTTTACTCAGAATGAAATGGGCTTGACGATTACACTTCCGGAATCCGAAATTAAGGACAAATCCCCGATTGCACATGTATTTAGAATCAAATAATTATTATAATAAAAGGAGTTAGTACAGGTGAATAGAATTTATCGCTTCATAAACTTTCTAAATGGACACCTAGCAATGGAAACGATTACGATTCACGACTGGCAAGTTAAGCGGGCAATATACACAGAACCTGTAAAGTATGTTGATAAAAGTTCAGAGACAGAGATCATCAATGTTGGTGATCATTTAATAGTTTCTGGTGAAACGATGTTTCTAAAAAATACTATTACAATTCCAGCTGAATGGAAGAGAGATGCGGTAGGGTTAGTATTTGGGGTTGGACAACATGGGATTAAAACCAATCACGAAGCTCTCGTTTCATTAGATGGCGTTCCTTATCATGGTGTTGATCGAAACAGAAGTTTAGTTCCACTTCCTGAAATTTCAGGAGATAAGCTATCTTATGATATAAAGATTGAGTTATTTAACCCTGTTGCTCAAGTTGTCGATCGCTTGAACTTTCAAAATGAGCCTGCTGAACATAGCCCAGCTCCATTGTCCCTTTTACAAAGCGAGCTAATACGGATGAATAAAGCTGTAGAAGATTTACTTTTTACAGTTAAAGTATACTTTGAAACAGCAAGACTTTTACCAGAAGGTGACTTAAGAAGGTCCCGTATTTATAAAACTTTATCTGAACTTGCTGATATGTTTTTGAACAAGGATCCGAAACAGTTAGAAGATCAAGAATGGGTGTCGCAGGTAGAAGCAGAGCTTCTTCATTCCATGAAAGATCTAGAAGAACATTCGAATGGAAAAATTCATATGGTCGGTCAGTCGCATATCGATTTAGCGTGGTTATGGCCGGCAAAGGAAGCTGTTCGTAAATGCAGTCGGACTTTTTCAACGATGAGCACATTGCTAGATCAATTTCCTGATTTTGGCTATGCGCAAAGTCAACCGCAAAGTTTTGAATATATTAAGACTCATTATCCTGAACTTTATGAAAGAGTGAAAAAACATATTGCTGCAGGTAAATGGGAAATCGTTGGCGGCATGTGGGTAGAGCCAGATTTAAACATTCCATCTGGTGAATCACTTGTAAGACAATTGCTTTATGGAATGAATTTTTATCAAGAAGAATTTGGAGTACAGCCCCGAATTGAATGGCTGCCAGATACTTTCGGTTATTGTGCGTCCTTACCGCAGTTACTTAAAAAAGCAGGTCTTGAGTATTTCATGACAACGAAAATGAATTGGAACGATACGAATAAATTCCCATATGACTTATTTAATTGGGTTGGAATCGATGGAACTAGTATCATTTCATATTTAAATCACGGCGTGAATGAGTATACACACCCGAAAGAAATAAAGGACCATTGGGATAGTTATCGAGAAAAGTCCGAACACCCTGAACAAATGCTTTTATACGGGCATGGTGATGGCGGAGGTGGAGTTACAAGAGAGATGATTAAGTATGTGGAGCGCTCTCAACATCTGCCAGGTCTTCCAAGTACTGAATTTAGTACAGCCCATAAATTCTTTGACGGGATTAAAACAGCTAATCCAAATTTACCTACTTGGCATGGTGATATGTATTTGGAACTGCATCGCGGTACTTATACAACACATGCAAAGAATAAACTATGGAACCGGAAAGCTGAAGTTTTATATAGGGATGCTGAAGTTTGGGGAAGCTTTGCCTCTATGTTTGGTCAAAAATTGGAGTCTCTAGAAGATGGCTGGAAATTATTACTCTTTAACCAGTTCCATGACATTATTCCAGGTACTTCGATTCCAGAGGTTTATGTAAAATCTGAGTCCGATTATAAAGAAATCTTTGAAGTTGGAAATCATGCAAAGAATCAAGCTCTTCATACTTTAGAAAAGCAAATTAACACGATTGGTGAAGGAACACCAATTATATTATTTAACAGTTTATCTTGGTCGAGAACCGAAACTATTAAAGTTCAAGGTGGTTCAGAACTTGTTGGAAAAAGGGCGTTTGATGATCAAGGAAACGAGCTAGAAAGTGACATTATATTAACGGGTGATCAAAACGTAGAAATGTCCATATTCGTTCCATCTATTCCAGAAATGGGTTATTGTACGATTTGGTTGCGAGAAGATAAGCAAAACAGTGAAAACGAAAATATAGAGTATACTGGGAAATGGGAAACAGAATTTTATCAAGTAGAATGGAATGCAAAGGGTGAAATCTCACGTTTATTTGATAAAAAGAGAAACCGTGAAGTATTAAAGGCAGGAGAAACAGCGAATCAATTGCAATTTTTCCATGACCGACCAACTTATTGGGATGCTTGGGATGTAGATCCGCGATTTGAAGACCAACTAGCTGGTCAAGCGGAACTTCAATCAGTTGAGGTCGTTCAAAGAGGTAAAACAAAAGATGTTCTCCGCTTTAAATGGTCAATTTCTCAATCTGTCATCGAACAGGATATAGTCTTTTATCATCATTCGCATCGAATTGATTTTGAGACGAAGGTAGAATGGAAAGAAGATCATAAACTATTGAAAGTGGCATTCCCTGTTGATATTTTGGCAAACACAGCTACTTTTGAAATACCTTTTGGTGCAGTGGAAAGAGCTACACATAATAATACAAGCTGGGAAACTGCCCAATTTGAGGTATGTGGCCATCGCTTTGCAGACTTATCAGAAAGCAATTATGGGGTAAGCTTATTGAATGATTGTAAATATGGTTATGATGTGAAAGGCAATGTAATAAGATTATCGCTTTTACGTGCACCTAAATGGCCTGATCCAGGTGCGGACCAAGGATCGCACCAGTTCACATATTCTTTATATCCTCATAGTGGTAATTGGCAAGAGGCTAATGTAACAAGAAAAGGGTATGAACTAAACCATCCAGTTAGTATTTTATTGTCTACTGGACATGAAGGTAGTTTACCAAGTAATTACAGTTTTGTTGAAACAGAGGCCCAATCTGTTATTTTAGATACAATCAAACCTGCAGAAGACAAGAATGGGCTAATTTTCAGATTGTACGAACCTGCTGGAGGAAGAGAGCAAGTCAAAATGCAGTTGCGGACAACCTTAAGTTCAGCAGAGGAAACCAATTTGTTGGAAGAGCCTGTTGCAGCTCTAGTAGTTGAGAATGATCAAGTAGAGGCTGATTATAAACCTTTTGAAGTTAAAACAATCCGTGTGAACTTGTAGATGACAAAAAGCTTTGACTCAAATAGTGCCAATGAAGACAAAGAAAATTAATCAATTAGAATTCAGTTTTCATGGAACTAAAAAACAAAAATACCAATTCATCAAGAATGTTGAATTGGTATTTTTACTATGTAGAATGGACGTGATATTCGATGAAATATAAAGATAGCTCATTATCTATTGATGAACGAATAGAAGATTTATTATCGCGAATGACTTTAAAGGAAAAAGTGGGGCAGTTAAATCAAAAGATGTACGGATGGGATGCCTATAAAAAGACGGAAAAGACAATAGAATTAACCGATGCTTTTAAAGAGCAGATCGCATTTGGTGATGGAATGGGAGCGTTATATGGTCTATTTCGTTCTGACCCTTGGTCTGCTGTTACTTATGAAAATGGTATTCCAACTCATGAAAATGCAAAAATTGCTAACGAGATTCAACGATATGTAATTGAAAATACGAGACTAGGAATCCCGGTGCTTTTATCGGAGGAATGCCCACACGGCCATCAAGCGTTGGATGGTACGATGATCCCTACCAACATTGGAGCTGGCAGTACTTGGAATCCAAAGTTAATGGAAGAAGCTTATTCACACGTTGCAGCGGAAGTCCGCTCTAGAGGTGCTCATTTAGGGTTAATCTCTACTTTAGATCTTTTACGTGAACCTAGATGGGGCCGATCAGAAGAATGCTATAGCGAAGATCCATTTCTTGCTGCAAAATTCACAGAAGCAGCAGTTAAGGGATTACAAGGGGATGGAACTAATCTAGATAAACAAAATAAAATTATTGCCGTTCTTAAACATTTCGCAGCACAGGGTGACGGAGAAGGTGGTCACAATGCTGGTCCTGTAAATATCGGAGAAAGAGAACTGCGTGAGATTCATTTACCTGGTATGAAGGCAGGTGTAAAGGCAGGAGCTTTAGGTTGCATGGCTGCTTACAATGAAATTGATGGCATACCTTGTCACGCTAACTCTAAGTTATTAACAGATATTCTCCGTAATGAATGGGGGTATGAAGGAATTGTTATGGCGGATGGTGTTGCCATTGACCGGCTAAGAATGCTTGTCGGAGATTATGAAGCAGCTGCAGCGATGGCGCTTTCTGCAGGAGTCGATTTAAGTTTATGGGATACATCTTTTACAACATTAGAAAATGCGGTCGAACAAGGAAAGGTGACCGAAGACCTTGTCGATCGAGCAGTGCGAAGAGTTTTACGAATTAAGTTTTCACTAGGTTTATTCGATCAACCTTATACAGATGAATCTCTTTCAACTCATGTTGTAGGAAATGTAACATTCCGAAGGGTTAACTTGCAAGTTGCGAGAGA
Organism: Bacillus niameyensis; assembly: GCF_001375535.1. Taxonomy (GTDB): domain Bacteria; phylum Bacillota; class Bacilli; order Bacillales; family Bacillaceae_C; genus Lederbergia; species Lederbergia niameyensis. The sequence goes on along the minus strand of NZ_LN831197.1, from coordinate 1,741,026 downwards.
ATCTGCTGTTTTATTAAAAAATGATGCAAACATTCTCCCATTAAGTAAAAGCACAAGGAAGATTGCTGTGATTGGCCCTAACGCTGATCAAATTTATAATCAATTAGGCGATTATACAGCGATTCAACGAGAAGGGAAGGGCGTTACCGTTCTTGAGGGAATAAGAGGGCTTTCCGAAGGAGAAGTTGTTCATGTGAAAGGCTGTTCAGTTCGTGGAAATTCGAAAGCGGAATTTAAAGAGGCAGTCGCCGCTGCAGAAGCTTCTGATGTTGTCGTAATGGTACTCGGAGGAAGCAGTATGCGCAATTTTGATATTGAATTTGATTCTAATGGAGCTGCAATTGTATCTGGTAATCCAACGGATATGGATTGCGGAGAAGGTGTGGATTTAGCGAATTTGCAGTTAGGTGGAGTACAGGAGGAGCTTGTCAATGAAATAGCTGCTACTGGAAAACCGATAGTTACAATCTTAATTCAAGGTCGTCCACATGCAATCAGTAATATCGTTGATCAGTGTGAAGCTATACTCTGTGGATGGTATCCTGGTGAGGAAGGTGGACAAGCACTTGCAGAAATTATCTTTGGAGAAGTCAATCCTAGCGGCAAGCTTGCAGTTTCACTACCAAGGTCATCTGCCCAATTGCCTGTCTATTACAATCAGAAAGATCAAGGCAGACAATTAGATTATAGTGATGAAAGTGCATCACCTTTGTTCCCATTTGGATATGGATTAAGTTATACACAGTTTGAATATAGTAATCTTCAACTTGTACAACCAGAAATTTCACTAAATCAACTCGATAATGGCCATAAGGTAGAAGTACAAGTTGACATCAGAAACACAGGTGATGTTGCTGGTGCGGAAGTTGTTCAACTCTATTTAAAAGACATACAAGCAAGTGTTACAAGAAGAGTGAAGGAATTAAAGGCTTTTAAGAAAGTTTGGCTAGAGCCAGGCGAGGAGAAAAAAGTTCAGCTTTATTTGGGGAAAGAGGAGCTGGCCTTATGGAATTCGACCATGGAATGGGTTGTAGAACCTGGAACAATGAAGGTAATTATTGGATCAGAAAATAGTATAGACACTCAATTTACTATAATTAAGTAAAATAAATTCTTCTTTTAGGTAGGGTAAATATGCGCTATCTGAAAGAAGAGTTTTTTATTTCCAAAATATATTTTTCTATGAAACCCCTTAATTTAAGGCTTTACGGATATGTTGTATTTGATAAACATGTGTAAAATATGATTTTCATTGAAAACACAGTGCTTGTAAGTGGTTACTTATTAGAAAAATTTACACATTTACACTATTCGACAAAAAATACTATGATGTGTTTACGGACAAACAAACAAAAACAACTGAAGGAGGGGGCATCATTGAGCGCTGTAAAAGACGAGATGAATAATCAAGTTATAATGAAAGATTACAAATCAGACTTTCGCTTAGATGATCGAGAAATAAAAAGAAAACGCAAACAACTTAGAAGAAAGATGATTGTTCAAAACTGGGAGCTTTATCTCTTAGTACTTCCTTTAATGCTGTACATTATTGTTTTCGCTTACTTTCCAATGTATGGAATTCAAATTGCCTTTAAAGATTTTAATCCAGTAGATGGAATCCTAGGGAGCGATTGGGTAGGCTTTAAACATTTTCTCAGGTTCTTTGAGTCTTATTATTTTTGGGATTTGATTAAAAATACGATAGGTATCAGTTTATATAGCCTTTTAGCTGGATTCCCAATACCAATCATTTTGGCTCTATCGCTTAATGAAGCAAAGGACGGGATTTTTAAAAGAGTAGTACAAACTGTAACATATGCACCTCATTTTATTTCAGTCGTTGTTATGGCTGGTATCATTATTACATTCTTAACACCTTCGACAGGGATTATTAACTATTTTATTCAAGCATTAGGATTTGAACCAATCTCCTTTATGACTGAACCGGGCTGGTTTAAAAGCGTATACGTTTGGTCTGGAATTTGGCAAAGTGCAGGATGGGGTACGATTATATATTTAGCTGCGTTAGCCGGAGTTGATCCTCAATTGCATGAAGCTGCTATCATGGATGGTGCTTCAAGATGGCAAAGAATTTGGCACATCAATATTCCAGCTATTACACCAACAATCGTAATCTTGTTGATTTTAAATATGGGAAGCTTTTTATCAGTAGGATTTGAAAAAATCTTATTGTTACAAAACGCCTTGAATATGGAATCATCAGATGTTATTTCTACCTTTGTGTATAGGGTCGGACTTGTAGAAGGTCAATATAGTTTTGGTACCGCGGTCGATATATTTAACGCAGTAATCAATGCAGTCTTGCTTATCACAGTCAACTATATTGCAAGGAAGAAATCAGAAGCCAGCTTATGGTAAGAAAGGAGTGTAGATTCTAAATGATTAAGGATACTTTTTCAGATAAAATTTTTAAAGTTTGCAACTATATATTTCTAACAATTGCATTACTGATCGTTTTATACCCAATTATCTTTATTGTAAGTGCATCCATCAGTAATCCAAGATTTGTGAACAGCGGCGAAATGTGGTTATGGCCGAAAGGTTTTAATATTGAAGGTTATAAAATGGTATTTGAGAATAAGTCCATCTGGAATGGCTATAAAAATACGATTATTTATACTTTAGTAGGAACAGCGATTAACTTATTTGTTACTATTCCAGGAGCTTATGCATTATCGAGGAAAGACTTAGTTGGTCGGGGATTTATGATGGCCATTTTGGTTATCACTATGTTTATAAGTGGTGGATTAATTCCGAGTTATTTATTGATTAAGAATTTAGGAATGATTAACACGATTTGGGCTTTAGTTATTCCAGGCGCTGCTTCAGTTTATAACGTTATTGTTTGTCGGACTTTCTTCCAAACATCTATTCCAGGAGAGTTAGCTGAATCAGCTAAAATAGATGGGGCAAGTAACTTTACATTATTTACTAAAATTGTTGTTCCACTATCAGCTCCGATCATTGCGGTAATGGGTTTATTTTACGGGGTTGGACATTGGAATAGTTATTTTGGGGCAATGATTTATTTGAAGGATCAAGATTTATATCCATTACAACTAGTTCTTAGACAAATCCTTGTTTTGCAAGAAATGAGTGGTGAGATGACCATGAATTCTGCTACAGCAGAATTAATGGAACATCAGGCGACTGTTGCCGATACGGTCAAATATGCCGTCATTATCATTGCCACATTACCACTTGTTGTGATTTATCCATTCATGCAACGCTTCTTTGTTAAAGGTGTCATGATTGGATCTGTAAAAGGGTAATTTAGGATTTGCTACTTAAAGGAGGTGATACACTAGTAGATTATTGGATTTATAAGGAAATTAAATGCTATTCACACTAATAAAAGATTAAGGGGGATCACAATGAAGAAAGGTTTATCAATCTTTGCGATTATCTTGTTGCTAGTCGGCTTTTTAGCAGCATGTGGATCAAAAGATAAAAGCAATGAATCAGCTGGTAAAGATGGAGAATCCGCAGCTAAAGTAAACAAAGAGGGATTTCCGATTGTAGATGAAAAAATTGAACTTGAAATGTTTGGGCCGAACGTAGGTGTAGCTAAATGGGAAGAAATGAAATTCTTCCAAGTAATGGAGGAAAAAACTAACGTTAAGTTTAAGTTTAATACTCCTCCAAACGATAGTTTAGAAACTCAAAAGAACTTATTGTTTGCAAGTAATGAACTTCCTGATGTTTTCTATGGCGCTGCATTAACAAACAGTGATGTAACAAAATATAGTCAATCAGGCCAAATCATACCTTTAGATGATTTGATTGAGCAATATGCTCCAAATATCCAAAAAATGTTTGAAGAATATCCAGATGTTAAGAAAACTATCACGGCACTTGATGGGCATATCTATACTTTGCCTTCTCTAGATCGTAACCTGCCTTGGAATATTCATCCGGTATGGTACAATGGTCATTTCCTAGAAGCTTTAGGTGTAACTGAATTACCAAAAACGACAGATGAACTATACGATTTGTTGAAAAGAATTAAAACAGAAGATCCAAATGGCAATGGAGAAGCAGATGAAATTCCATTAACTGCGACAGAGATGTGGGATATTAATCAATGGTTTATGGGCTTCTTCGGTCTTAAATCGATTGCACAAGCAGAATATGATGGAACAATTAAATATGGTGCTATTCAACCAGAATTTAAAGAATACCTTCAATTTATGAATAAACTTTGGGAAGAAGATCTATTCGATCATGAAGCATTCTCTCAAACTGGTGAGCAAAAAGGTGCTAAAGGTAAAGCGAATAAAGTAGGGGTATTTGCAAACTGGGGACCTGGAATGTTCTTAGGTGAAGAAGAAAGCACTAAACATCCTATGATGCAACCTGTTACAGGACCAAATGTAGACAAGCCAGTTATTCCAATTAGCCCTGGCCAAAGTATTAACCAATTTGCTATCTCGAATACGAATAAATATCCTGAAGCAACAATGCGTTGGATCGATTATTCTTACTCTGAAGAAGGAAATGCATTCTTACACGGTTTAGATGAAGGTGATGTATGGAATTTCACCGATGATTCTAAAACAAAGAGAAAGATGAACGAAGGTGGAGAAGATAAACGTGGTACGATGACTCCAGCATACGGAATTCCAGTTCCGACTTGGTCTCACGAAGAATATGCTAAGAGCTTCTACAGCGATTATGAAAACTTCAGAGATACAGAAACTCAAGAAAAAATCGTTGCAAATGGTGAAGTTGCATTGCCACAATTGTTCTTGACTCCTGAAGAACTTGATCAAATTGCTGGTATCAACGCTGATATTGTTGCATATGCGGAACAAATGGAAGCTAAATTTATCACAGGCGCAGAATCATTTGACAACTGGGATAAATACGTGAAAACGGCAGAAGATATTGGTATTGAAAAAATCGTTGAAGTATACCAAACAGCTTACGATCGCTTCGCAGAAAAAGAATAACGAATAAATAAAAAATACAACCACCGAGAAAGGGTCAACGGTGGTTGTATTTTTATTTGAAAAAGGGCTGTCAAGACTTCACACTTACCTAATCTTGGAAAGATGGATATAATTCAAAATAGAATTCTAATTAAATGGAGTGATAGTATGAGAATTGATGCACATCAGCACTTTTGGGATTTAGGGAATGAATTTACACATTGGCCAACATCTGATTTGAAAGCGATTTATCGTAATTTTCTTCCTGAAAATTTAAGAAACCATTTAAAAGAGCATAAAATTGATAAAACTGTTTTAGTTCAGGCTGCACCAAATATAGAAGAAACTGATTTTTTACTTGAACTAACTGAAAAAAATGATTTTATTGGTGGGGTAGTTGGTTGGTTTGACATGGATAATGAGCGTTTTTTAGAGGAATTTGCTAACTATAGCAAACATCCTAAACTCGTTGGGATTCGGCCAATGCTACAAGGATTAGCTGATGACCGCTGGATATTGCGACCAGAAGTAAAAAGAAGTATTCAAATTTTAATTGATCACGATTTTCCTATTGATATATTAATATATCCAAAACACTTACCCCATATTGTGGAATTACTAGAAGAATTTCCAACTTTACGAGCGGTTATCGACCATTGTGCGAAACCAAATATTAAAGACCGCCAATGGGATGAATGGGCTAAAGGAATGGAGAAAATATCTCAATTCGATTCGGTTATGTGTAAGCTTTCGGGATTAGTAACCGAGGCTGATCATCAAACGTGGAATTTGGAAGATTTTAGGCCTTATATTGAAAATATATTCAATTGCTTTGGGCCTAAACGTGTAATGTTCGGTAGTGATTGGCCAGTATGCCTACTAGCAGCTTCGTATGATGAGGTAATGGAAATTCTGCAAAAAAACATACCTGCTAATATTACAGATCAAGAGAAAGAACTCCTTTTTGGAGGAAATGCTAAAAAGTTTTATAAACTATAAAAAGAGAGGAATCAAAAACGTCATCAAGTACATGACTTTTTGATTCCTTTTTACGTATATCCTATTTTTTTCTGTTAAAAGTAGAGGATTTCCTAATATGAATTTCGGATGGAAGTACAATTTTTCTTGGTGTCTCAGGCGCGGTCTTTTCAATTCGCTCAATCAATAATTGTGCTCCTAAATAGCCAAAATTATAAGATGGCTGTTCAGCAGTAGTTAAAAAAGGTTCCGTTTCTGAATAATTCGGTACTTCGTCGTAACATACAACAGCAATATCCTCTGGAACTTTTACATTATTTGCTTTTAGTGCTTTAACAGTATTAATACCGATAAAATTACTAGTAGCAAAGATGGCTGTAGGTTGTTCCTCTTTAGGTAATTCAAGCATCTTTTTGATTGTATTTGTCACATCACTGTCCCGAAAAAAGTGACTTTGGTGAATCCAATTCTCATTAACGGGCAGTTCATGCAAAGTCAGTGTATCGTAGTATGCTTGATGGCGTTCCTTGGCAGTAGCAATATCTAACGGTCCGTTAATGATCGCGATTCTTTCATGTCCCTGTCGAATTAAATGTTCTAATAATTTTCGGGTCGTTGTTTCGTTGTCACTTAACACTTGATCACATTCAAGTTCTTTTATATATCGATCGACTAATACATAGGGAATTCGATACTTTGTTAGTTTTTGCAAATTTTTCTTAGATAAGTCATTGGCAGGGGCAACAAGCACACCATCTGTTCCCGCCGATATTAACATATCTATATATTTCGATTCCTTTTCAACATTCTCATCACTATTACAGAGCATTAATTGATAACCCATCTGCATAGCCTTATCTTCTGCTCCCCTAGCAATATTCGTAAAAAAGGGATTGGCGATATCTGTAACCATTAAAGATAATATATTTGTTTTTTTAGAAGTTAAGCTTCTTGCAGAGCTATTGGGAATATACCCGAGCTCTTCAATGATAGCCTCAACTTTTTTTCGAGTTTTCGGACTGATGTTCCCCGCATTATTAATGACTCGTGATACAGTCATGGCGGAGACATTAGCCTTCTTGGCGATATCGTAAATTGTAACCATTTTTTCTAACCTCCTCTTAACTGTTGCAAACAACAATATCATTAAAACATTAACTGTTACGTTCAGAATGAAACTGTATTTTTCTATTATACGAGAAAGTATGGAGTATTTCATTATTATACTTAGTAATAAAGAAAATTTCTAATTATTAAAATGGAATACTCGGTAGAAAACAAACTAGAAATACTATTCGAAAAAGTGTGCATTGACACAATTGGTTAAATTTGTTAAATTCATATTATCGGTAACATAAAAATTCCTAATTACGATACCCGTGTTATGATTGATTGTTTCTCAAACTATTAAACTTATTAATGTTATCGCTTTCAATTATTCACGAACATAATTTGGAAAATATATCTTAAGTTGTTAGGAGGATTTTTAGAATGAAAAAGAATATTAAGTTGTTGATGTTATTGATAATAGCTGTGTTCACTTTATCTATCATTGCGGCTTGTAGTAGTTCGTCTGAACCATCTGACACTCCTGAAAAAGAGGAAAATAATAATGGGAAAGAAGAACAGGAACAAAAAAAAGAGCCGGAAGAAGTTAATCTAATATGGGCTTATCAGGGTAATGAGGAGCAATATCAAGCGGATGTTGGTCGATTTATTGAAGAAAAATTTCCGTATGTGAAAGTGGAAGTATATGATGCTGGAACGGATCATCCAGAAACATTGGAAGAGTTAATTGCAAAAGGAAAAACGCCTGATATTGTTACAATGGGTGCTATTACTCATACAAGCCATTTAGCTACATACGAATTAGATTATGATATTAGTAATCTTATTGAACAAACTAGCTTTGATCTAGAGCGTTTCGAACCTTCTTTTATTGAATTTGCAAGGAATCAAGATCCAGATCAAGAAGGTCGCCTTGTTGTATTCCCAATGACTCGCCCAACTTATTCTTTGCATTACAATAAAGATGTCTTTGATATTCTAGGCGCTGAGTATCCAACAGATGGGATGACTTGGGAGGAAGTTGTCGAACTTGCTAAAGATTTAACTCGTGAAGTGAATGGGGTTCAATATCGAGGATTAGACCTTGATACACCATATGATGCTTACACTCAATTTAGTCAGAATTCAATAGATCCAGAAACAAATGACGTTTTGATTACTCAATCCGAGGCCTATAGAAGATATTTAGGTCTAATCGGAGAAGTAACATCTATCCCAGGAAATTATCCTGAAGAAAACCCAGGGGACCTTCTTCACAATTGGGGCGCAGAATTTGACAAAGAAAATGTTGCTATGACCGCTATTGGTACAAACTTTGGATGGTTAGAAAAAGATAATATTGATATTGTGACATACCCTGTTTGGGAAGGATATGAAGGTATCGGTCCACAACCTCGTGGAAGAGGTCATGCCATCACAGCACCAAGTGAAAATAAAGAAATCGCTTTAGAAATTATCGATTATTTACTATCTGATGAAGTGCAAATCATCAAATCGAAGGAAGGGGTAGCTTCACCATTAAAAAGTCAGGAAATCAATGATGTGTATAATGCGGATAACCCCCAATTCAATGATAAGAATCTAGCATCTCTTTTTATACATGGATATGCAACTGGAGCACCTAAGCGTTCAAAATATGGTGACGGAGTCATAACGATGGCTGGTATCAACTATGTTAACTCAGGGAAAGAGTTAAATGAATATTTACGTATTCTTCAAGAAGAAGCAGAAGAAAATGTACGTTCTCAAATGGAAAGTGAGTAAGGGAAAACGAGAATTTGAGTGGGAGAACTGAAAGTCAAATGTCCGAGCGGTTCAATCCTGTACGAAACAGGATGCAAAGGCAGTGCAACAAGCTGTAGTTAATTAGCCCTTTGTTCCTAAACAAACTAGTGGGGGATAAAAGCCCCCACTGTATGGGCTTTCTACTATTGGGGGTGGAAATTTGGATATTATCAAAATGCAAAAAGAATATATTTTTGGGGATGATCGGCCTTTTAAGAGCTGTCACGCTTCTACAATTATAAATCTACTAAATGATGAATTCTTGGCAGCATGGTTTGCTGGAACTGAAGAAGGTGCACCAGATGTTGATATATGGTGTGCACGAAAAAGCGATGGAAAGTGGTCAACTCCATATCGAATTTGTGGAGAAAAAGGACTTCCACACTGGAATCCAGTTTTATTTAAAGGGAATAATAACATTTTGTATCTCTACTATAAGGTAGGTCATACAATCCCCAATTGGTATACTCGGGTAATAGAATCAGAGGATAATGGAGTGACATGGTCAAAACCAAAAGAATTAGTAATCGGCGATATTGGAGGAAGAGGACCAGTTAGAAATAAACCCATTATCCTGCAAAATGGAAATTGGTTGGCACCAGCGTCACTTGAAAAAGATCAATGGGCGGTATTTGTTGATATTTCTAGGGACCAAGGAAAAACTTGGGAAAGGTCTAAATTAATTGATGTTGATCTTTCCGAAATAAAAGGAGAAGGTTTCATTCAACCTAGCCTATGGGAATCAGACCCAAATAAAGTTCATATGCTTATACGTAGTAGTGAGGGAGCCATTTTTAGAAGTGATTCGGAAGACGGAGGAGAGACTTGGAATATAGCGTATCGAACCGCATTACCAAACAATAACAGTGGCATTGATTTAACTCAGATGGATAATTCTTCTCTAGTTTTGGTCTACAATCCAGTCCCAATAAATTGGGGACCGAGAACACCATTAATTTTAAGTTATTCAGCGGATAATGGTGACAATTGGAAAGGGAAAATTTCTTTAGAGATGAATGATGGTGAGTACTCGTACCCTGCTATTGTATCGGAGGGAAGAAAGACTTACATAACGTATACTTGGAATAGGGAAAGGATTGTTTTTTGGGAGATTGAATGGGAAGAAAAAATATAAGTTGACGAAGCGTTAAATAGAAAATAATCAATAAATAATAAGGGAAATTCTAAAAAAAGTTAAAAAATTATTTATTTTTCTAATACTATTGTTATTAGTCGTTCTTGCTAGGGAAGAAGCTGTGGAAATTGCTAAGGTTTTAACTCGAGAAGTAAATAGAATTCAATATATAGAATAAGAATAATAGATAACCATGAGGAAAATAGCCTTATGATTATCTTTTTATTCAATCAAAATAGTGGGTTAAATTTGAGAATATAATTTAATGTTAATTTTCTAAATAGTGTTGACAAATATGTTTATTAAGGTTACTTTATTGTTATCGGCAACATGCAAACTATTCGATACAATGTAAATACTTACCAAAGGAGGGGCAATATTTAGGGGGGATTATTTAGATTTTTTGTTATCGTTTACATATTATTATTCTATGTAGTCTTAGCTCTAGAATTAGAATGTACTGAATTCAAGGTTATAGATGGCAGATTCAGCCATTTTTTTCGAATAGTTTGTAAGCGCAAACACCTATGCTCTTTATATAAAAACAGTAAAAGCAAAAAAGGGTGAAAAAGATGAAAATAAAACGTAATACCTTATTGATTGCATTATTTGCTTTGATTTTATCGTTATTGGTAGCATGTTCTAGTGAAACATCTGATGGTCCTACGGAAAAGGAAAAAGAAGGAACACCTAAAACAGAAGAAACTGAAGGGAAAGATGATATAGTTTTGCAACAATTTTCCGATGAGGAGGTAACGTTAAAAGTCGCTACTCCTTGGGGGGTAGATTATTTTATGGAGCGTGTTGGCAATTATGTGGAAGAAAAGCTCCCGTTTATGACATTGGAGCATATTGATTGGGATGGATCAAAGGAAAGTTTAGAAGAACTTTATGCCAATGAAGTTGTCCCTGATGTCTTTTTGGCCTTTTCCGGTCAAAAGCCCTTGGAGGAAATGGATTCCGTCTTTCCACTAGATGAAATGATTGAATCATACAGTGTTGATTTAAGCCATATTTCAAGTGAAGCATTACAAGTAATGCGTTCTAGAGATAAAGAGAGGAGACTTATTGGAATTCCTCAGGAAACGAGTGTAGTAGGTTTATATTATAATAAAGAAGTTTTTGACTTGTTTGGAGAAGAATATCCAAATCCGGACGAAAGTATGACATGGGATGAAGTAATGGGGTTGGCTGCTAAATTAACGGGTATACGTAATGGAACGAACTATTGCGGATTGGAAATGGAAAGTCTGGAAACTATACCATTAAGCCAACTATCCGCAGCTAAAACAGATGCTGAAACGGGTGAAGTTCTGCTTACGAAGGATCCAAAGTTTACAAAGTATATGGAATTAATGGACAGGTTCTATCATATACCTGGAAATTTTGAAGAGGGATGTAGCTTTACTGCCAAAACAACAGCAATGAAAATTGGTTGGCAGGGGGTACTTGCGCAGTGGAATTACGGTGATACTCTTGAAGAAACTATTGAATATATGGCAAACACGGATATTGCTCCTCTTCCAACTTGGCCAGATCTACCTGGGGTTGGTATTGGGATGGGTGGACATCCATGGGCAATTAACAGCTATAGTGAACAAAAAGATGCGGCATTGCAATTTATTTTGGCTGGGACATCTGTGGAATATCAAACTATTCTTGCCCGCATAGGGACACCAGCTGCATCAAGCACGGGAGAACCTAATGAACAATTTGGTGCGGACAATCCAAAATTGGAAGGTAAAAATGTCGCAGCGCTTTTTGCTCTTAAACCAGCGGAACCACTTGCGGTACAAAGCGATTGGGATCAATATGTTGGGTTTGATTTTGAAAAATTCGTCGAGTCTGGTGTAGACATTCAAGAATTCTTAAGGATCACCCAAGAAGAATCAGAAATCAAAATAAAAGAGGCAATGGCATCTCAATAAAGCTAGACGTGAGTAGTGTTCAAAAATGTGAATAATCAGTGAAAAAAGTGGTCTCAATCATTTGATAGTTACCACTTTTTTCATTAACAAATCTTAGTCCTTTATTTAAAATACTAAAATGATTTTTAAATAAATTGAAAAGCACTCTGGATCTTGCTATCAAAAGGATCAACCTGCACAACCACCAATCCTTTGAAAATATATAAATCCTATGAAATAAGGTAATCCCAGTTGAGCTTGCCAGGAGCGCCTTCATTAGTACAGAAAATCTTAGAATAGGAAACATTGAGATTAGGTAGAATGTAAAAGAGAGGTTTCTTTTTTTTTGAACTATTTTAATAGCGCAAGTCTAAGAGAAATCTACTTGCAAATGGTAACGCTCAGATGGGATTAAAAAAGTCCTTGGATCGGTTTTGATCACTTTGAGCTTTTTTAAAATCACATGTATTTTGGCGTGTTATGAAAAATACGATAATACTAAGTTTTAACCAATTATCAGCTGGTTATCCGTTTCCGATCTTCTTAGCGCTTAATAATCATTAAACAACTAAGAGTGTAAAGTCACAACTTTTATAGTGATGATTTTACACTCCTTATTCTATCATTATAGTGGACTATGAAATGAACTATGATATTCTAGACTAGAACTATAACTTTGGAAAAAAGGGAGATGAAAATTCATGAAAGTTAATAGCGAAAATTATAATAATTGGCCATCCCACTATGGTAATCCAGAATGGTTAATTCATGACAGATTTGGACTATTTATTCATTGGGGGCTGTATTCGAGTGCAGCACGTCACGAGTGGGTAATGAACCGAGAGAAAATTCATCCAGATACATACTCCAAATATTTTAAATTTTTTGAACCTGATTTGTATAATCCAAAAGAGTGGGCACGTGTTGCTAAAGGAGCCGGGATGAAGTACTTCGTCATTACAACAAAACACCATGAAGGGTTTGCTCTTTGGGATTCCCAATATACTGATTATAAAGTGACGAACACGCCTGCTAAACGTGATCTACTATTAGAAATGGTTGATGCATTTCGTGAAGAAGGTCTTAAAGTAGGATTCTATCATTCTTTAATTGATTGGCACCATCCTGAATTCCCAATTGACGGGTTGCATCCACAAAGGAATGACGAGGAATTTAAACAAGGTGCGGCCAATCGGAAAATGGAAAACTATGTAGAATATTTGCATGGCCAAGTACGGGAGTTATTAACGAATTACGGTAAGATTGATTATTTATGGTTCGACTTTTCTTATCCTAATGCAAATTGGGGTTGGGCAACTGGAAAAGGTGCTGTAGATTGGCAATCAGAAAAACTAGAAAAAATGATATTGGAATTGCAACCTGATATTATTCTTAATGACCGGCTTGATTTAGGACGAGGGGTTGTAACACCTGAACAATACCAACCTCTTGAAGCCATGACAAAGGATGACAGTCCTGTCATTTGGGAAGCTTGTCAAACACTTAACGGCAGTTGGGGGTATGACCGCGATAACCTTGATTGGAAGTCTGCAGACATGCTTATTAAAATGCTGATTGATAGCGTCTCCAAAGGCGGGAATTTATTAATGAATGTAGGACCCAACGCTCGTGGGGAATTTGATCAAAGATCCCTTGATCGATTACGTGAAATCGGGGCATGGATGAGACTTCATTCACGTTCCATATATGGTGCCACAAATAGTGACTTTACCGCACCAATCGATTGCCGCTATACACAAAAAGGAAACCGCTTATATTTGCACATTTATTCTTGGCCTTTTAGACATATTCATTTGGAGGGCCTTGCGGGAAAAATTGAATATGCACAACTTCTGCATGATGCTTCAGAGGTGTTTTATAAGGAACATGACCCTAATCTCGAGCTTTCCCATATGGTAGCGAATGTGAAGCCTGGTTCAGTCACCTTGGAACTACCTGTCCAAAAACCTAATGTGGTCGTTCCAGTTGTCGAGATATTCCTAAAGAACTAATAAATTAATTGCTAAAGTTAAAAATATATTAAAGAAGGAATCGGATGTCGCTTTTTAGTGAACACTCCGATTCCTTTGTTTAATTTAAAATATTATAACGAATCAATTGACAGGATTCGACAATGGTGTTATTTTTGTATTACCGATAACACAAAAATAACGGAAATAATGAAATCCCTTTCCTTTTTTAAAAGATCTAAGGTGAGGATGATTCAATACAATATCGGTTGCAAAACTACCAAGATAAAAAGAGAATAAGAAATTTCTAATAAAGAGGGTTGAAGACTTATGAAACTTGGTTTAAGTACTTATAGTTTACTAGGTGCCATTAATAAAGGCGAAATGACTGTATTAGACGTTGTTCAATGGATTGCCGACAACGGTGGGGAACATATGGAAATCGTACCTTATGGTTTTACACTTGTGGACAATCTCGAACTTGCAGATGCTGTTCGTGAAAAAGCTAAGGAAGTTGGCATTGAACTATCCAACTACTCGATGCCAGCCAACTTTGTCCAAGAAACGGAAGAAGAATTTAACAAGGAAGTAGCACGTATTAAAGAACACGTTGATGTATGTCATCGAATGGGTATTAAACATATGCGCCATGACGTAACTGCTTTTACACTTCCTCCTGAAAAAATCACAATTGAATGGTTCGAAAAGAATCTACATTTGATGGTAGAAGGAAGCCGTCAAATTGCTGATTATGCAGCGCAATTTGGGATTACAACAACAATTGAAAACCACGGACAATGTGTACAACACAGTGATAGAGTCCAACGTGTCGTTTTGGAAGTAGACCGACCTAACTTTAAGACAACATTAGATGTTGGTAACTTCCTATGTGTGGATGAAGATCCAGTTGTAGGAGTAAAAAAGAATCTACCGTTTGCATCGCTTGTTCATTTTAAAGATTTCTACATCCGTCCATATTACGCAAATCCAGGCGGCGGGGATTGGTTTACATCTGCTAACGGTAACTATTTAAGAGGCTCAATCGTTGGACAAGGGGATGTCAACATTCCACAAATTGTAAAACTAATCAAAGACTCTGGTTACGATGGCTACGTTTCACTTGAATTTGAAGGAATGGAAGAGTGTAAAGAAGCCTCAAAAATTGGCTTGGAAAATTTAAGACGCTTTTGGGATGAGGCTTAAATAGTAATGAAAACCCTTATACAGTAAAGGATAGAACATGATGAGAATAATTTTTTCATCACGTTCTATCCTTTTTTTATGGAAAGTTAACCATTACCTAATATTTGTGCACAAGATAAATAATGAATTAAGATCGAAGGTAATACGGAAGAGTAAGTAATTTTAGAAATCTCAATTACTTATATTGACCAATATTCTGACATATGTTATGTTATTGTTATTGGTAACATATGAAAGCGGTTACTATTAAACGGAGGGTGAGTGAAAATGGGGTTTTCGAAAACATCAATATCAGACTCGGAAATTAATAGGCAATTAAAAACTAGCCGAAAAGTTGCTTTTTGGAAAGATGTTAAAAATGGTTGGCAGTTATACATTATTTTTTCTTTACCATTATTATATCTTTTATTATTTAAATATTATCCGATGTATGGGGCCATAATTGCATTTAAGAATTATAATCCTGTTCAGGGAATCCTAGGAAGTCCATGGGTAGGATTTGAACATGTCATTGAGTTTTTCGATTCTTACGAGTTTTGGAGAATTATGAAAAACACAATAGTTTTAGGCATTTATCAAGTAATTGCTACTTTCCCGCTTCCTATTGTGTTGGCTCTAAGTTTAAATTACATCTATAACAAAAGGTTTAAAAGAGCTGCACAAATGATTACTTATGCCCCGCATTTTATTTCAGTTGTTGTTATGGTAGGAATCATTTTTGTCATATTAGATCCCAGAGGAGTACTAAATCAATTCCTAGCTAACTTCGGTATCGAAGAAATTAACTTTATGGCAAAAGCAAGTTATTTTAAATCAATTTTTGTTTGGACGGACGTGTGGCAAAATGTTGGTTTCGGTTGCATTATTTATTTGGCAGCATTAGCAGGTATCAGCCCAGAACTCCATGAAGCAGCAATCATTGATGGAGCCTCGAAGTTAAGAAGAATTTGGCATATTGATATCCCGGGGATTTTACCTACAGCCGTCATTATTTTAATTTTAAATATGGGCGGATTTCTAGATACTGGATTTGAAAAAGTGTTGTTAATGCAAAATTCACTCAATATATCATCTTCGGAAGTAATTGATACATATGTTTATAAAATCGGTTTAACATCAATGATTCCACAATACTCGTATTCAGCTGCAATAGGATTATTTAAAGCAATTGTAGGCCTAATTCTTATTGTAGGTGCTAATAAACTAGCAAAGGTAGTTACAAAACAGGGACTATGGTAATTAATTAGAAAGGGAGGAATTGTTACATGAACACATCCATCCGAGAATCAAAGGGTGATAGGATATTTACTATTTGTAATTACATTTTATTATCACTCTTTGTAGCATCCGTTCTCTATCCGCTTATTTTTGTTGTAAGTGCGTCTTTTAGCTCGGCTGAGGCAATTTCGAGTGGAAAAGTATGGTTATGGCCGGTTGACATAAGTATAAAAAGTTATCAAGAAGTATTTAAACATGAGGCAATTTGGACAGGTTATGCTAACTCATTATTTTATATGGTCGTCGGGACGTTAATTAACGTTTTCCTTACTGTACTGGCAGCCTATCCCTTAACTAGGAAAGATTTTCGAGGAAGAAATATATTTCTGTTTATGTTTGTGTTCACTATGATGTTCAACGGTGGATTAATACCTATGTATTTGCTAGTTAGGGATTTAGGAATGCTAAATACAAGATGGGCATTAATTGTTCCGAATGCGATGGCAACGTTCAATGTAATCGTTACAATGACATTTTTTAAATCAACAATTCCAGACGAACTTTTAGAATCTGCAAAAATGGATGGTTGTAATGATTTTAAGTTTTTATGGAAGATCGTGTTGCCATTATCGGCTCCTATCATTGCAGTTATGTCCTTGTTCTATGCAGTAGGGCATTGGAACCAATATTTTAGTGCGCTAATTTATTTAAGAGATACTAGTTTGTTTCCACTACAACTCGTACTGCGAGATATTTTGGTTCAAAACGAGGTTGACCCTTCGATGATGAGTGATGTAACAAACCTTGAAGAGAGAATTGGGTTACAACAATTATTAAAGTACTCGACAATTGTTGTTGCATCTTTACCAGTATTAATTATTTATCCGTTTGTACAAAAACATTTTGTTAAAGGAGTAATGATAGGCTCTTTAAAAGGTTAATAGAATGGCATTATAAAATCCTTGCTTGAAAGGGGGGATGAGCTTCAACCTGTTGGCATATGAAATATTGTGTATTGTGCTTTTGAAAAATTTTAAGGAGGGTCTTTTATGTCCAGAAAGAAAATTGTTCTCGTATTACTTTTGCTCTTAACGTTATTAATCGCAGCATGTTCTAAGGATAAAGATGTGACAACTGAAGGTAATAAAGGTGGCGGTGATGCAGCCCAACAAGGATCTGATTCCATTGTTACAGATGCAGGAGAATTCCCAATTGTGAAAGAAAAAGTTGAGTTAAATGTTTTGATCCCAGCTAATTCACTAGTTAAAGATTTTAATACTAATGAATTTACTAAATGGTATGAAGAAAAGACTGGTGTTCATATTAATTGGGAAGTTCTTCCAAGTGAAGGAGCACAAGAACAGCTTAATCTAATTCTTACAAGTGGCGAGTATCCAGATGTAATTATGGATATGGGGCTACAGCCTGCTCAATTAAGGTTGTATGGTGATAATGGTACGTTTTTAGCGTTAAACGATCTAATTGAAAAGTACGGGATCGAAACTAAAAAAATGTTTCAGGAAATACCGGTGGTTAAGGATGCGATTACTTCACCAGATGGAAAAATTTATGCTTTACCTCAAGTAAATGAGTGTTTTCACTGTACAATGCCACAAAAGATGTGGGTTTATAAACCTTGGTTAGATAAACTAGACATGGACATACCGCAAACCACTGAGGAATTTAGAGAACTATTGCTTGCAATTAAAAATGGCGATCCTAATGGAAATGGCAAAGCTGATGAAATTCCGTTATCTGGACAGTACAATGGATGGCATACTTCATTAACAGGGTTTTTAATGGATCCTTTTATTTATAGTGATGTCCATGTAGTAGATGGAAAGATTATTGCTCCTTGGGATAAAGAAGAATATAAAGAAGGGCTCAAATATTTAAATAGTTTATATAAAGATGGGTTGATTTATTCTGGTACATTTACTCAAAATGGGGAGCAGTTTAAGCAATTGGGAGAGAATCCAGAAATACCTATTTTAGGAACAGCTTTATCTGCAACTCTAAGTTCATTTACCGAAGGTGACAGTCGTATGAAGGATTACGTTGCTATTCCTCCACTTGAAGGACCTGATGGTCAACGTATAACGTTCTATCTTCCAAACCCAGTTACTCGTCCAGCGGAATTTATTATTACGAATAAAGCGAAAAATCCGGAAGTTGCTTTCCGCTGGGCTGATGCAATGTATCAAGAGGAAATAACTATGCGCTCAGTAATTGGCAGGGAAGGAGAAGAGTGGAAAATACCTGAAGAAGGTGTACTTGGATTAGATGGTAATCAAGCAAAATATGAAACTATAGAAAAAGAAGAACCTGTTCACAATGATTATTGGGATCAAACAGGCCCTTCATTAAGAACAAAAGAATTTAGGGCTGGTCAAGCAGTTCCTGAAGGACATCAAGAACAACTCTTATGGGCAGCTACTGAACAATATGCCCCTTATATTTCAGATACAATTGAGCCGCTGCCACCGTTATTCTTTAGTGAAGAGGATTCAAATAAAATGGCTAAAATTGAACAGTCGTTAACAGATTATGTTGATGAAATGGCATCTGCTTTTATTACAGGACAATCTGATATCGATAGTTCATGGGATAAATATATTTCTACTTTGCAAGAAATTGGTATTGAAGAATATGTGGCTATACATCAAAGGTCATATGATGAAAAATATAAATGATTAAATTGGAGAGGTGAGAAGCTAAATAAGATGCTTCTCCTTTTCCAATTATGAATCATAGCAGATAATGCCACTTTACAAATCGCGGAATCTATTTAAGGGGAAAGAACTTTTAAAATAACTTAGTTTAATTCATTAGAAGTTGATAGGCTTCCGTCCTTAGGAATCTCGCGACTTTAGTCGTGAAAAGTTCAAGAACGTGCTAAGAAAACTTATGTAAATGAGGCAAATTCAGAAGTCTTGTAAGCCGACTTTTTTTGCTAAAAAGTATTGTGACTATTATGTTACTTAATANTGTTATTGTTATTGGTAACATATGAAAGCGGTTACTATTAAACGGAGGGTGAGTGAAAATGGGGTTTTCGAAAACATCAATATCAGACTCGGAAATTAATAGGCAATTAAAAACTAGCCGAAAAGTTGCTTTTTGGAAAGATGTTAAAAATGGTTGGCAGTTATACATTATTTTTTCTTTACCATTATTATATCTTTTATTATTTAAATATTATCCGATGTATGGGGCCATAATTGCATTTAAGAATTATAATCCTGTTCAGGGAATCCTAGGAAGTCCATGGGTAGGATTTGAACATGTCATTGAGTTTTTCGATTCTTACGAGTTTTGGAGAATTATGAAAAACACAATAGTTTTAGGCATTTATCAAGTAATTGCTACTTTCCCGCTTCCTATTGTGTTGGCTCTAAGTTTAAATTACATCTATAACAAAAGGTTTAAAAGAGCTGCACAAATGATTACTTATGCCCCGCATTTTATTTCAGTTGTTGTTATGGTAGGAATCATTTTTGTCATATTAGATCCCAGAGGAGTACTAAATCAATTCCTAGCTAACTTCGGTATCGAAGAAATTAACTTTATGGCAAAAGCAAGTTATTTTAAATCAATTTTTGTTTGGACGGACGTGTGGCAAAATGTTGGTTTCGGTTGCATTATTTATTTGGCAGCATTAGCAGGTATCAGCCCAGAACTCCATGAAGCAGCAATCATTGATGGAGCCTCGAAGTTAAGAAGAATTTGGCATATTGATATCCCGGGGATTTTACCTACAGCCGTCATTATTTTAATTTTAAATATGGGCGGATTTCTAGATACTGGATTTGAAAAAGTGTTGTTAATGCAAAATTCACTCAATATATCATCTTCGGAAGTAATTGATACATATGTTTATAAAATCGGTTTAACATCAATGATTCCACAATACTCGTATTCAGCTGCAATAGGATTATTTAAAGCAATTGTAGGCCTAATTCTTATTGTAGGTGCTAATAAACTAGCAAAGGTAGTTACAAAACAGGGACTATGGTAATTAATTAGAAAGGGAGGAATTGTTACATGAACACATCCATCCGAGAATCAAAGGGTGATAGGATATTTACTATTTGTAATTACATTTTATTATCACTCTTTGTAGCATCCGTTCTCTATCCGCTTATTTTTGTTGTAAGTGCGTCTTTTAGCTCGGCTGAGGCAATTTCGAGTGGAAAAGTATGGTTATGGCCGGTTGACATAAGTATAAAAAGTTATCAAGAAGTATTTAAACATGAGGCAATTTGGACAGGTTATGCTAACTCATTATTTTATATGGTCGTCGGGACGTTAATTAACGTTTTCCTTACTGTACTGGCAGCCTATCCCTTAACTAGGAAAGATTTTCGAGGAAGAAATATATTTCTGTTTATGTTTGTGTTCACTATGATGTTCAACGGTGGATTAATACCTATGTATTTGCTAGTTAGGGATTTAGGAATGCTAAATACAAGATGGGCATTAATTGTTCCGAATGCGATGGCAACGTTCAATGTAATCGTTACAATGACATTTTTTAAATCAACAATTCCAGACGAACTTTTAGAATCTGCAAAAATGGATGGTTGTAATGATTTTAAGTTTTTATGGAAGATCGTGTTGCCATTATCGGCTCCTATCATTGCAGTTATGTCCTTGTTCTATGCAGTAGGGCATTGGAACCAATATTTTAGTGCGCTAATTTATTTAAGAGATACTAGTTTGTTTCCACTACAACTCGTACTGCGAGATATTTTGGTTCAAAACGAGGTTGACCCTTCGATGATGAGTGATGTAACAAACCTTGAAGAGAGAATTGGGTTACAACAATTATTAAAGTACTCGACAATTGTTGTTGCATCTTTACCAGTATTAATTATTTATCCGTTTGTACAAAAACATTTTGTTAAAGGAGTAATGATAGGCTCTTTAAAAGGTTAATAGAATGGCATTATAAAATCCTTGCTTGAAAGGGGGGATGAGCTTCAACCTGTTGGCATATGAAATATTGTGTATTGTGCTTTTGAAAAATTTTAAGGAGGGTCTTTTATGTCCAGAAAGAAAATTGTTCTCGTATTACTTTTGCTCTTAACGTTATTAATCGCAGCATGTTCTAAGGATAAAGATGTGACAACTGAAGGTAATAAAGGTGGCGGTGATGCAGCCCAACAAGGATCTGATTCCATTGTTACAGATGCAGGAGAATTCCCAATTGTGAAAGAAAAAGTTGAGTTAAATGTTTTGATCCCAGCTAATTCACTAGTTAAAGATTTTAATACTAATGAATTTACTAAATGGTATGAAGAAAAGACTGGTGTTCATATTAATTGGGAAGTTCTTCCAAGTGAAGGAGCACAAGAACAGCTTAATCTAATTCTTACAAGTGGCGAGTATCCAGATGTAATTATGGATATGGGGCTACAGCCTGCTCAATTAAGGTTGTATGGTGATAATGGTACGTTTTTAGCGTTAAACGATCTAATTGAAAAGTACGGGATCGAAACTAAAAAAATGTTTCAGGAAATACCGGTGGTTAAGGATGCGATTACTTCACCAGATGGAAAAATTTATGCTTTACCTCAAGTAAATGAGTGTTTTCACTGTACAATGCCACAAAAGATGTGGGTTTATAAACCTTGGTTAGATAAACTAGACATGGACATACCGCAAACCACTGAGGAATTTAGAGAACTATTGCTTGCAATTAAAAATGGCGATCCTAATGGAAATGGCAAAGCTGATGAAATTCCGTTATCTGGACAGTACAATGGATGGCATACTTCATTAACAGGGTTTTTAATGGATCCTTTTATTTATAGTGATGTCCATGTAGTAGATGGAAAGATTATTGCTCCTTGGGATAAAGAAGAATATAAAGAAGGGCTCAAATATTTAAATAGTTTATATAAAGATGGGTTGATTTATTCTGGTACATTTACTCAAAATGGGGAGCAGTTTAAGCAATTGGGAGAGAATCCAGAAATACCTATTTTAGGAACAGCTTTATCTGCAACTCTAAGTTCATTTACCGAAGGTGACAGTCGTATGAAGGATTACGTTGCTATTCCTCCACTTGAAGGACCTGATGGTCAACGTATAACGTTCTATCTTCCAAACCCAGTTACTCGTCCAGCGGAATTTATTATTACGAATAAAGCGAAAAATCCGGAAGTTGCTTTCCGCTGGGCTGATGCAATGTATCAAGAGGAAATAACTATGCGCTCAGTAATTGGCAGGGAAGGAGAAGAGTGGAAAATACCTGAAGAAGGTGTACTTGGATTAGATGGTAATCAAGCAAAATATGAAACTATAGAAAAAGAAGAACCTGTTCACAATGATTATTGGGATCAAACAGGCCCTTCATTAAGAACAAAAGAATTTAGGGCTGGTCAAGCAGTTCCTGAAGGACATCAAGAACAACTCTTATGGGCAGCTACTGAACAATATGCCCCTTATATTTCAGATACAATTGAGCCGCTGCCACCGTTATTCTTTAGTGAAGAGGATTCAAATAAAATGGCTAAAATTGAACAGTCGTTAACAGATTATGTTGATGAAATGGCATCTGCTTTTATTACAGGACAATCTGATATCGATAGTTCATGGGATAAATATATTTCTACTTTGCAAGAAATTGGTATTGAAGAATATGTGGCTATACATCAAAGGTCATATGATGAAAAATATAAATGATTAAATTGGAGAGGTGAGAAGCTAAATAAGATGCTTCTCCTTTTCCAATTATGAATCATAGCAGATAATGCCACTTTACAAATCGCGGAATCTATTTAAGGGGAAAGAACTTTTAAAATAACTTAGTTTAATTCATTAGAAGTTGATAGGCTTCCGTCCTTAGGAATCTCGCGACTTTAGTCGTGAAAAGTTCAAGAACGTGCTAAGAAAACTTATGTAAATGAGGCAAATTCAGAAGTCTTGTAAGCCGACTTTTTTTGCTAAAAAGTATTGTGACTATTATGTTACTTAATAAAACAATAAAATGGGGTGATAAAATGAAACCAAATATTTTATTTATTATGTCAGATGATCAAGGTTACTGGTCAATGGGTTGTGCGGGAAATCGGGATGTCAAGACTCCAAATCTTGACATGTTAGCCAAAAACGGTATTAGATTTGAAAATTTCTTTTGTGCATCCCCTGTATGCTCACCCGCCCGGGCGTCAATTATGACAGGTCAGATGCCGTCTCGTCACGGGATACAGGACTGGATTGCGGAAGGACATGTAGAAAAATCGCAACTTGATGACGATTTGGTTCGCCATTTTAATGAAGAAAACCGTGAGTGGTTTTATGACTGGCCGAAGAATCAACTTAATGAAACTAAAGCGACTGATTATCTTGGTGATAGGCGTTGTTATACAGAAGATCTGGTAGATGCAGGGTACACGTGTGCGCTTTCTGGTAAGTGGCACATAGGTAACGCTGGCATACCACAGAAGGGATTTACATATTGGCGAGCCCTTGCTATGGGCGGTGAAAATTATATGTATCCTGTTACACTTGATCCTGTTACAAACAAATTTACCTTGCAGCGAGAAACGTATGTTACTGATTGGATTACCAACAATGCGATAGAGTTTCTTGATACACACAATATGGAGACACCTTTTTATTTACAGGTAAATTACACAGCACCTCATGCACCATGGGATGAAAGGCATCATAAACCTGAACTTTGGACGGAATTTGAGGGGTGTGAATTTAACGATTTCCCAAATGAGCAACCCCACAAATGGTCCGGAATGTCATTTCCGTCTGAAGAAGCTAGGTTAGCCCAAAGGCTTACATGGAATAGAGGGTACTGTGCTTCACTTTTAGGCATGGATCTGGGAATTGGCCAAATTATTGNGGTCAGATGCCGTCTCGTCACGGGATACAGGACTGGATTGCGGAAGGACATGTAGAAAAATCGCAACTTGATGACGATTTGGTTCGCCATTTTAATGAAGAAAACCGTGAGTGGTTTTATGACTGGCCGAAGAATCAACTTAATGAAACTAANTTGGAGAATTATGAAAAACACAATAGTTTTAGGCATTTATCAAGTAATTGCTACTTTCCCGCTTCCTATTGTGTTGGCTCTAAGTTTAAATTACATCTATAACAAAAGGTTTAAAAGAGCTGCACAAATGATTACTTATGCCCCGCATTTTATTTCAGTTGTTGTTATGGTAGGAATCATTTTTGTCATATTAGATCCCAGAGGAGTACTAAATCAATTCCTAGCTAACTTCGGTATCGAAGAAATTAACTTTATGGCAAAAGCAAGTTATTTTAAATCAATTTTTGTTTGGACGGACGTGTGGCAAAATGTTGGTTTCGGTTGCATTATTTATTTGGCAGCATTAGCAGGTATCAGCCCAGAACTCCATGAAGCAGCAATCATTGATGGAGCCTCGAAGTTAAGAAGAATTTGGCATATTGATATCCCGGGGATTTTACCTACAGCCGTCATTATTTTAATTTTAAATATGGGCGGATTTCTAGATACTGGATTTGAAAAAGTGTTGTTAATGCAAAATTCACTCAATATATCATCTTCGGAAGTAATTGATACATATGTTTATAAAATCGGTTTAACATCAATGATTCCACAATACTCGTATTCAGCTGCAATAGGATTATTTAAAGCAATTGTAGGCCTAATTCTTATTGTAGGTGCTAATAAACTAGCAAAGGTAGTTACAAAACAGGGACTATGGTAATTAATTAGAAAGGGAGGAATTGTTACATGAACACATCCATCCGAGAATCAAAGGGTGATAGGATATTTACTATTTGTAATTACATTTTATTATCACTCTTTGTAGCATCCGTTCTCTATCCGCTTATTTTTGTTGTAAGTGCGTCTTTTAGCTCGGCTGAGGCAATTTCGAGTGGAAAAGTATGGTTATGGCCGGTTGACATAAGTATAAAAAGTTATCAAGAAGTATTTAAACATGAGGCAATTTGGACAGGTTATGCTAACTCATTATTTTATATGGTCGTCGGGACGTTAATTAACGTTTTCCTTACTGTACTGGCAGCCTATCCCTTAACTAGGAAAGATTTTCGAGGAAGAAATATATTTCTGTTTATGTTTGTGTTCACTATGATGTTCAACGGTGGATTAATACCTATGTATTTGCTAGTTAGGGATTTAGGAATGCTAAATACAAGATGGGCATTAATTGTTCCGAATGCGATGGCAACGTTCAATGTAATCGTTACAATGACATTTTTTAAATCAACAATTCCAGACGAACTTTTAGAATCTGCAAAAATGGATGGTTGTAATGATTTTAAGTTTTTATGGAAGATCGTGTTGCCATTATCGGCTCCTATCATTGCAGTTATGTCCTTGTTCTATGCAGTAGGGCATTGGAACCAATATTTTAGTGCGCTAATTTATTTAAGAGATACTAGTTTGTTTCCACTACAACTCGTACTGCGAGATATTTTGGTTCAAAACGAGGTTGACCCTTCGATGATGAGTGATGTAACAAACCTTGAAGAGAGAATTGGGTTACAACAATTATTAAAGTACTCGACAATTGTTGTTGCATCTTTACCAGTATTAATTATTTATCCGTTTGTACAAAAACATTTTGTTAAAGGAGTAATGATAGGCTCTTTAAAAGGTTAATAGAATGGCATTATAAAATCCTTGCTTGAAAGGGGGGATGAGCTTCAACCTGTTGGCATATGAAATATTGTGTATTGTGCTTTTGAAAAATTTTAAGGAGGGTCTTTTATGTCCAGAAAGAAAATTGTTCTCGTATTACTTTTGCTCTTAACGTTATTAATCGCAGCATGTTCTAAGGATAAAGATGTGACAACTGAAGGTAATAAAGGTGGCGGTGATGCAGCCCAACAAGGATCTGATTCCATTGTTACAGATGCAGGAGAATTCCCAATTGTGAAAGAAAAAGTTGAGTTAAATGTTTTGATCCCAGCTAATTCACTAGTTAAAGATTTTAATACTAATGAATTTACTAAATGGTATGAAGAAAAGACTGGTGTTCATATTAATTGGGAAGTTCTTCCAAGTGAAGGAGCACAAGAACAGCTTAATCTAATTCTTACAAGTGGCGAGTATCCAGATGTAATTATGGATATGGGGCTACAGCCTGCTCAATTAAGGTTGTATGGTGATAATGGTACGTTTTTAGCGTTAAACGATCTAATTGAAAAGTACGGGATCGAAACTAAAAAAATGTTTCAGGAAATACCGGTGGTTAAGGATGCGATTACTTCACCAGATGGAAAAATTTATGCTTTACCTCAAGTAAATGAGTGTTTTCACTGTACAATGCCACAAAAGATGTGGGTTTATAAACCTTGGTTAGATAAACTAGACATGGACATACCGCAAACCACTGAGGAATTTAGAGAACTATTGCTTGCAATTAAAAATGGCGATCCTAATGGAAATGGCAAAGCTGATGAAATTCCGTTATCTGGACAGTACAATGGATGGCATACTTCATTAACAGGGTTTTTAATGGATCCTTTTATTTATAGTGATGTCCATGTAGTAGATGGAAAGATTATTGCTCCTTGGGATAAAGAAGAATATAAAGAAGGGCTCAAATATTTAAATAGTTTATATAAAGATGGGTTGATTTATTCTGGTACATTTACTCAAAATGGGGAGCAGTTTAAGCAATTGGGAGAGAATCCAGAAATACCTATTTTAGGAACAGCTTTATCTGCAACTCTAAGTTCATTTACCGAAGGTGACAGTCGTATGAAGGATTACGTTGCTATTCCTCCACTTGAAGGACCTGATGGTCAACGTATAACGTTCTATCTTCCAAACCCAGTTACTCGTCCAGCGGAATTTATTATTACGAATAAAGCGAAAAATCCGGAAGTTGCTTTCCGCTGGGCTGATGCAATGTATCAAGAGGAAATAACTATGCGCTCAGTAATTGGCAGGGAAGGAGAAGAGTGGAAAATACCTGAAGAAGGTGTACTTGGATTAGATGGTAATCAAGCAAAATATGAAACTATAGAAAAAGAAGAACCTGTTCACAATGATTATTGGGATCAAACAGGCCCTTCATTAAGAACAAAAGAATTTAGGGCTGGTCAAGCAGTTCCTGAAGGACATCAAGAACAACTCTTATGGGCAGCTACTGAACAATATGCCCCTTATATTTCAGATACAATTGAGCCGCTGCCACCGTTATTCTTTAGTGAAGAGGATTCAAATAAAATGGCTAAAATTGAACAGTCGTTAACAGATTATGTTGATGAAATGGCATCTGCTTTTATTACAGGACAATCTGATATCGATAGTTCATGGGATAAATATATTTCTACTTTGCAAGAAATTGGTATTGAAGAATATGTGGCTATACATCAAAGGTCATATGATGAAAAATATAAATGATTAAATTGGAGAGGTGAGAAGCTAAATAAGATGCTTCTCCTTTTCCAATTATGAATCATAGCAGATAATGCCACTTTACAAATCGCGGAATCTATTTAAGGGGAAAGAACTTTTAAAATAACTTAGTTTAATTCATTAGAAGTTGATAGGCTTCCGTCCTTAGGAATCTCGCGACTTTAGTCGTGAAAAGTTCAAGAACGTGCTAAGAAAACTTATGTAAATGAGGCAAATTCAGAAGTCTTGTAAGCCGACTTTTTTTGCTAAAAAGTATTGTGACTATTATGTTACTTAATAAAACAATAAAATGGGGTGATAAAATGAAACCAAATATTTTATTTATTATGTCAGATGATCAAGGTTACTGGTCAATGGGTTGTGCGGGAAATCGGGATGTCAAGACTCCAAATCTTGACATGTTAGCCAAAAACGGTATTAGATTTGAAAATTTCTTTTGTGCATCCCCTGTATGCTCACCCGCCCGGGCGTCAATTATGACAGGTCAGATGCCGTCTCGTCACGGGATACAGGACTGGATTGCGGAAGGACATGTAGAAAAATCGCAACTTGATGACGATTTGGTTCGCCATTTTAATGAAGAAAACCGTGAGTGGTTTTATGACTGGCCGAAGAATCAACTTAATGAAACTAAAGCGACTGATTATCTTGGTGATAGGCGTTGTTATACAGAAGATCTGGTAGATGCAGGGTACACGTGTGCGCTTTCTGGTAAGTGGCACATAGGTAACGCTGGCATACCACAGAAGGGATTTACATATTGGCGAGCCCTTGCTATGGGCGGTGAAAATTATATGTATCCTGTTACACTTGATCCTGTTACAAACAAATTTACCTTGCAGCGAGAAACGTATGTTACTGATTGGATTACCAACAATGCGATAGAGTTTCTTGATACACACAATATGGAGACACCTTTTTATTTACAGGTAAATTACACAGCACCTCATGCACCATGGGATGAAAGGCATCATAAACCTGAACTTTGGACGGAATTTGAGGGGTGTGAATTTAACGATTTCCCAAATGAGCAACCCCACAAATGGTCCGGAATGTCATTTCCGTCTGAAGAAGCTAGGTTAGCCCAAAGGCTTACATGGAATAGAGGGTACTGTGCTTCACTTTTAGGCATGGATCTGGGAATTGGCCAAATTATTGAGCATCTGAAGGATCTAGGAGTCTATGATAATACCATTATCATATTCACATCGGATAACGGAATGGCAATGGGGCATCATGGAATATTCGGCAAAGGCAACGGAACGTTTCCGATGAATATGTATGAAACAAGTGTCAAGGTACCGACTATTATAAGTATGCCTGATAGAAAAAGTGGTGTTTGCGATAGTTTACTTAGCCATTATGATATTATGCCAACTATTCTCGAACTTATCGATTCAAATGAGAAGTTGAATGAATCGCTCCCCGGAAAAAGTTTCCTGCCGATTCTTAAAGATGAAGAGCATGATTCTCACGATATGGTTGTTGTTCATTCTGAATATGGACCAGCAAGAATGATTCGAACGAAGGAATGGAAATATATACATAGATACCCATATGGTGAAAATGAACTTTATGATATGGTAAACGATCCGAATGAACGGAACAATCTTGTTGGACAGAAGGAATTCGCCGTAATCATAAGTGATTTGAAGTATAAAATGGAGCTTTGGTTTGACAAATATACAGATCGAGAGACAGACGGCAGACTTGAGGCAAATCGTGGGATTGGGCAGATAGGGCCAGTAGGTCTGAGGGCAAAAGGAGAACGTTCATTTAGATAGATTAATTAATAATAATTAAACAAAATGAATGGATTGAATACTGATTGAATAGTTCTATAGGTAAATCCTATTGTATTAGAGTTTGTCAATGACTCTTAGGGAAAGGGGCATTGACGGTTAGACAAGGATTTCACATGTAAAGGTTTATGCAAACATAAAAAAGGAAATCAAAGTGTTATTAAATACACCTGATTTCCTTTTTTGTTTATCCAATGATATTCATTACTTCTTATTGATAACTCAACTATCGTTGTCGGATATAGGCAAGTATGATTGATGTTATTAAGAAAAGCCTGCAATCAACTATAGTAGTTGACTTTGATTAACTTTTGCATTTTTTTGTTACTATCCTTGGATGGTATCTTTTGAAGGTATAATTAATTGTCTGAGTGTTTTGATAAATCAACTATACCAACTGTTGGGCTGCATTTTATACTTATTTTTCTTGTGAATTCTGAATATATTTATTTAAAACAAATTTATTTAATTTCCCTTAGCTTTCTCAGAAAATCCTCTAATAGATAGAAATTGACGTGTTTCTAAAAAATATGCAAATGTTATTATCAAAAAATAGTATGAAGTGTCGGAAAATTTGGAATAAAAATAATTGACAGTCTTTGGAGGTAGTGTTATTTTGATATTACCATTAACATGCGAGAGTAAAGTTAATACTGTTCTAACTATTGTAAGTAATATCAAAAAATAAGGGGGAGAAAATTTGGAGATAAGAAATTCGCCAGTTAATAAACCCAAAAAATCAGTAATTATTAAAGCAAATAAACGGAAATCAGTGTTAAAACAAATTAAGAACAGTTGGCAACTATACGTTCTCTTTTTATTGCCACTAGCATATATACTTATTTTTCACTACATACCAATGTATGGTGCAACAATTGCTTTTAAACATTTTAATCCAGTTAACGGGATTCTAGGGAGTCAGTGGATCGGATTTGATCATTTTGAAAGGTTTTTTAAATCACATGAATTTTGGCGAGTAATCAAAAATACAATTGTTTTGGCGTTTTATCAATTAATTGCTGGTTTTCCATTTCCTATTCTATTGGCATTAAGCCTAAATTACGTAAACAAAAAATATTTTAAAAAGACAGTACAAATGGTATCTTATGCTCCCCACTTTATATCAGTTGTCGTAATGGTAGGAATCATTTTTGTATTCTTAGAGGCTCGGGGGCCTATTAATAGTCTTTTAACATCAATGGGATTTGAGTCTATCCATTTTATGGGGAACGCGACTTATTTTAAATCCATTTATGTATGGTCAGGAATCTGGCAAAGTGTTGGTTTTGGCTGCATTATATATCTTGCAGCTCTCTCCAGTGTAAGTCCAGCATTACATGAAGCAGCTATTATTGACGGTGCTTCCAAACTCCAAAGGATTTGGCACATTGACATTCCAGGAATTTTACCGATAACAATCATTTTATTAATTCTTGATATGGGGAACATATTGAACATTGGTTTTGAAAAGGCCCTTTTATTACAAAACCCTCTCAATTTAAGAAGTAGTGAAATTATTGACACTTACGTTTATAAAGTAGGTTTAGTTTCAGCTATCCCTAACTATTCTTATGCTGCTGCAATTGGATTGTTTAAATCAATTATAGGTTTAATTCTAATTTTTTTAGTCAACAAATTCGCCAAAAAAATTGGACAAGAAAGTTTATGGTAATGACCCAAAAGGAAAGAGGTGAATAGATTTGAATGTTCCTAGAATTAAAGACACAAAGATAGATAGGGTTTTCAGCATTTTAAATTATTTTATCTTAACTATCCTGCTCGTTGTGTTTCTATATCCGCTTATATTTATTGTAAGTTCCTCTTTTAGTTCAACTGATGCGGTTGTCGCTGGAAAGGTTTGGTTGTGGCCTGTTGATTTTAGCCTTGAAGGTTATAAAGCTGTTTTTGCATATAAACAGATATGGACAGGGTACGGAAATTCCCTTTTTTATATGATAGTCGGGACAGCCATTAATATTACGTTAACGATATTGGCCGCTTATCCATTATCCCGTAAGGATTTCTATGGACGAAATTTTTTTATGTTTCTTTTCTTATTTACAATGCTTTTTAGCGGTGGGCTCATCCCAAATTATTTACTTGTAAAAGAACTTGGAATGTTGAATACACGGTGGGCAATGATGATACCAAATGCAATGTCTGTTTTTAACGTCATTATTACTAGAACATATTTTAAAATGACGATTCCAGATGAATTACATGAAGCTGCAAAAATGGATGGGTGCAGTGATTTTCGCTTTTTAAGAAGTGTAGTTCTTCCCTTATCTGGTCCGATTATAGCGGTAATGGGCTTATTTTATGCCGTAGGTCACTGGAATGCCTTTTTTAACGCTCTAATATATTTGAGAGATCAACAGTTTTTTCCGCTACAGCTCATTTTAAATAATATTCTTGTTCAAAATGAAGTTGATCCAGAAATGTTTATGGATGTTGAATCCCAAGCAGCTATCGCCGGTTTAAGAGAACTATTAAAATATTCTTTAATAGTTGTGGCCTCTGTTCCGGTATTAGTTATCTACCCATTTGTACAGAAACATTTTGTTAAGGGGGTTATGATAGGTTCATTGAAGGAGTAAATAGATTTATAGAGGAATGGTAATAGAAGACTTCCAATCTATTTTGTAAGAGCGATAATAATCCTTACAGGGGGGATTTTCGTGAGAAGAGTTCCATTATTCATGTTCATACTGATTTTATTGACATTTACATTTTTGTTGTCCGCATGTACTGGCGAAAAGACAACATCAACGGAAGAAACAGGAGGCGTTAAAATAACTGAACCAGGAACATTTCCTATCACAGAGGAAAAGGTAACATTAAAAGTTTTAGTTCCTGCACATCCGTTAGTTGAGGACTTTAAAACAAATGAATTTACAAAGTGGTATGAAGAAAAAACAAATGTTCATATCGAGTGGGAAGTTATGCCCACACAAAATGCAGAAGAAAAGTTAAATTTGATTTTATCTAGTGGTGACCTCCCAGACGTCATCATGAATAGTCCTGTGACACTTTCACAACTAATGATTTATGGAAATCAAGGGATGTTTTTACCGCTTAATGATTTAATTGAAGAACATGGTACGGATATAAAGGGATTTTTGAATGAAAGAACGGATGTATTAGACTCTATTACAGCCCCGGATGGTAATATTTATTCTTTACCTTATATAAATGAGTGCTACCATTGTACAATGGCTCAAAAGTTATGGGTCTATCAACCTTGGCTTGATAAATTGGGCTTGGACATGCCAGAAACAACCGAAGATTTTTATCAAGTACTAAAAGCGTTTAAAGAAAAAGATCCGAATGGTAATGGTAAACAAGATGAGATTCCAATTGCTGGTAATAAAGATCTTTGGCCTTTCCCTAGTTACTTAATGGATCCGTTTGTTTATAACGTGATGTATGTAGAAGACGGAAAAATTCAAGTTCCGTATACAAAACCAGAATGGAAAGAGGGACTAAAGTACATTCATCAATTATATAGCGAAGGTTTAATGGCTAAGGAATCATTGACACAAGATCAGGATCAAATGAAGCGTCTTGGAAATCAGGAAGAAACTATTCTTGGCATGGCTATGGGGTATTGGCAAGGTGATATTATGACAGCTGGTGGAAATAGTGGAAAATGGCTAGACTATGTCGCTGTACCACCATTGAAGGGGCCAAATGGAAATCGAGTTTCTTGGTATCAACCGCCAGTACCTGGAAGGGCTTCCTTTATTATTACAAACCAGGCAAAACATCCTGAAATAGCTTTGCGTTGGGCAGAAGGTTTTTATCAGGAAGAGGTAACATTGAGGGCAGAAGCTGGTGAAATGGATAAGGACTGGAGATGGGCTAAAGAAGGAGAAATTGGAATTAATGGTAATCCGGCAAAGTGGGTTCGAATAGACTCCTATGGAGAAGTTCAAAATACCCATTGGGCACAACGCGGACCTTTAATTAGAACGGATGAATTTAGGTTGAGTGAAATGACTACAGATGATCAACCTTTGGAAAAAATCCTTTATGAGGAAACAAAAGAAAAGTATGAGCCATATAAACCTGATGAAGACATGGTAGTTCCTCCGCTATATTTTAACGAGGAACAATCAGCTGAACTTGCAGAGATTGAATCAACAATCGATAATTTTGTGAGTGAATCAAGTGCACGGTTTATTTCTGGTGATGAAGATATTGTTAAGGGCTGGGAGAAGTATTTAGAAACTCTCAAAGGTATGAATTTAGATCGGTATATTGAAATATACCAAGAGACATATGATGCAAAATATAAGAAATAGTTATTTAGTAGTGGATGTGTCTAATTACATCTAAATTACGTTTAAGCTGAACTGGGGGGAGTAACAATCAAATTATTAATCTTATAAATTGGCCATCTCATTATGGCAATCCAGAATGGTTAATTCATGATCGCTTTGGATTATTTATTCACTGGGGTCTATATTCCAGTGCTGCGCGTCATGAGTGGGTGATGAATCGGGAAAAAGTTCATCCTGATACGTACAATAAGTATTTCGAATTTTTTGATTCCGACTTGTGTGGTCCAAAAAATGGACGCGTGAAGCTAAAGAGGCTGGAATGAAATACTTTGTGATTGCGACAAAACACCATGAAGGGTTTGCTCTTTGGGATTCCGAATATGATTATAAAGTGACGAACACGCCTGCATCAGAGGTAATTTATAAGGAACATGATTCCAACTTAGAACTCACACATACGATTGCTAATGTTATGCGCGGATCTGTAACGCTTGAACTTCCTGTCCAAAAGCCAGATGCAGCTGTTCCAGTTATTGAAATATTTTTGAAGAACGAATAATGGGGAATTATATTAACACGCGTTTAATTATTCCATATGTAATATTATAGATATACGGTTATAGGGAATTTAAGATAACTTTCATTTGGGAGGAATATAATGGCAAAGTTAAGATTGCCCTTACTGATGGCTATTGTATTAATATTATTATCTTCTTTATCAGGATGTAACAGCACTGAAAATACAGGAGCAGAAAATGTTGAGGGGAAAATTGAACTTACAGAACCAGGCACTTTTCCAATAACTAAAGAGAAAGTTACCTTAAGAGTTTTAGTTCCATCTAACCCTTTAGTTGAGGATTTTAAGACAAATGCGTTTACAAAATGGTATGAAGAAAAAACTAATGTTCATATTGAATGGGAAGTCATGCCCATGCAAAATGCAGAAGAGAAATTAAATCTGATATTATCAAGTGGTGACTTACCAGATGTTATAATGAGTAGTCCAGTAACATTGTCGCAATTAATGATATATGGAAGCCAAGGAATGTTTCTAAATTTAAATGAGTTAATTGAAGAAAATGGAACTGAATTAAAGAAATTAATAGATGTAAGACCTGATATCGAGGATGCAATTACAGCTCCTGATGGAAATATTTATTCCCTCCCCTCGATTAATGAGTGTTACCATTGTACAATGGCACAAAAGTTATGGATCTATCAGCCATGGTTAGATAAATTAGGTTTAGATATGCCGGAAACAATAGAAGATTTTTATCATGTACTTAAAGTATTTAAAGAACAAGACCCTAATGGAAACGGTAAACAGGATGAGATTCCAATTGCCGGTAGTAAAGATCTATGGCCATTTCCTAGTTTTTTGATGAATCCTTTTATTTACAGTGAAATGTACTTGGAAAATAGTGAAATACAAATTCCTTATACAAAACCGGAATGGAAAGAAGGGTTAAACTACATTCATAAATTATATAGTGAAGGATTACTAGATAAAGAATCTTTGACACAAAGTCAAGATCAGTTAAAACGTCTTGGAAATCAAGAAGAAACTATTCTCGGTATGGCCATGGGGTATTGGCAAGGCGATTTTATGACAGGCGGAGGAAATAGCGGGAAATGGATGGATTATGTTTCTGTCCCTCCGTTAAAAGGTCCAGATGGTAATCAAGTTGCTTGGTATCAACCATCCGTTCCATCAAGAGCATCTTTTATTATTACAAATCAAGCAAAATATCCTGAAATTGCACTCCGTTGGGCCGAAGGATTTTATCAAGAAGAAGTGACGTTAAGAGCTGAAGCTGGAGAACTTGATAAAGACTGGAGATGGGCTAAAGAGGGGGAAATTGGTATCAATGGGGAACAAGCTGTATGGGCAAGGCTAACCTCCTTTGGGGAAGTACAGAATACCCACTGGGCACAAACTGGGCCATTAATTAGGACTGATGAATTTAGACTGGGTGAGGTTGAGTCAAAAGAATTACCCCTTCCAGTAATATTATATAATGAGACTAAAGAAAAATACGAGCCTTATAAACTTGATGAGAAGAAAGTAGTTCCTCCACTGTATTTTAATGAGGAGCAATCAAGGGAACTTGCAGAAATAGAAACAACTATTGAAAACTTTGTAAATGAATCCAATGCTCGCTTTATTTCTGGAGATGATAATATAGAGTCTGGGTGGGGAAAATATAAAGAAGCATTAAAAGGAATGAACATAGATCGATATATAGAAATTTACCAGGAAGCATACGATGCTAAATATAAAAAGTAAAGATTTAGAGGAATGATATTAATCCACTGTTTCAGTTGAGGAATATTTTTTTGATTTTCTGATTCGCTTGTTTTAATGTAGCTGGATTAATTGCTGTAAAGCGAAGCCTACTAATTTCATTCCTTTCATCACATAATTTGTAATACAGACCACCGATTTAGGTGGTCTGTATTACAGTGGCTCTGTCATGACAGTACGATAGGTAGGTGAAACACAAGTTGTCTGGCAAATAAGAGCATTATCAACAAGTTTTATGTTGGATTATGAAACATAAAATGAGTAGAAATAGGTAAGAACAGCTAAAAATCAAATGTTTTCGAATTCATGCCTTGCTAGAAAAACGCAGGAAAACTGCATAAGTTCTTTTGATAGTTGATTGTATTGGTTATTTTAGTCTATCATATAGAGAGCACCTTTTCCATGTGGTAGTGTTTTCTTGACAATTACACTATACCAAAAGAACGAGGTGTTTTTCATCTTTTATTAACATAATCAATGCTGTTACTTATTATTTTTAGTGTGTAAGTTGAGTAATTCAAAAGATAAGAATTCTTGTTAAAGGATTTTAGGGACTTGAACGGAAAAGAGCCCTACTGATATGGTAGAGGTGTCGATTTGTATGAAATGATTCCGAACTTGTAGCAAAGGGGGACTCCATATCGGAATAAACTCAATCAAAAGATAAATCAAGTTTCCTAGAAAAGACTAGTTATCGGAATTGATATTACCAAGCACATATTACATGCACTATCAATGTGTTCTGGATGCTATGGAGAATCAAAAAAACGGAAGTTATTGTCGGAATAGAATTTGCTGGTCATTTCTGGCGTAATTTGCTTACTTTCTACTGAACGAAAGAATGTAGGCGCTTAGATTCCAGAAGACATGGGACTGTATGTCATCATTGCTTCCTAGAGTCCGTGTGTTGGAAATTATGAAAGTGTTGTAAGAATACGTGTCGAAAAAATTTTCGGCACCCTGTAAACATAATTATAGAGGGAGATTATGATGAAACCGAACATTATATATATTTTAACAGATGACTTTGGCTATGGAGATTCAAGTTGTTATGGTGCCACTAAAATTAATACTCCAAATATCGACCGACTAGCTAGTGAGGGGGTTTTATTCACAAATGCCCATTCACCTTCAGCTGTCTGCACACCTACGAGGTATAGTATTTTAACAGGAAGATATTGTTGGAGAAGCAGACTGAAGAAGGGAGTGTTAGTAGGTGATTCAAATCCTTTAATCGAAAAGGACAGAACAACCGTACCATCTTATCTTAAGCAAAATGGCTATAAAACTTCTTGTATAGGAAAATGGCATCTTGGTTTAGAGTGGTCTAAAGATGGAGATGAAATTAATTTTGAAGAACCTATTAAGCACGGACCTTTACAAGTAGGGTTTGATTATTATTATGGTATTTCTGCATCATTAGATATGCCGCCATATTGTTTTATAGAAAATGATCGAAGTGTAGGAATCCCTAGTATAGAAAAGTACCCAATGGATTTTAGCCAAAGGGGACGGGGGGGGTTAATGACACCTGGATGGGAAGATAAAAAAGTAAATAAGGTCCATACACAAAAGGCTACCGAATGGATTAAAAGGCATATCGAAAAAAGTAGTGAACAACCATTTTTTATGTATCTTGCATTAACAGGTCCCCACACGCCATGGACTCCAGATGACGAATTTATTGATAAAAGTGGAATTGGCCCAAGAGGAGATCTTATCTTAGAAATGGATTGGACTGTCGGAGAGGTAATGAAGACACTAGAAAGATTAGGAATAAGGGAAAATACTCTTTTGATATTTACAAGTGATAACGGCCCACATCCAAAAACCGAGGAAATAACTAAATATGGCCACAAACCTGTACGTGAATTACGTGGACAAAAGGCAGATATTTGGGATGGTGGACATAAGGTTCCTTTTATTGCCAGTTGGCCCCAATATATTAAACCGGGCTCAATCAGTAGTGAATTGATTTGTTTAACAGATTTAATGAGTACATGTGCCGAGATGTTAGGTGAGACTCTTCCAAAAGATATTGGTGAGGATAGTTTTAATATTTTACCAGCTTTATTAGGTGAACAATCTCAACCAATCCGCGAATCGATTGTTCACCATTCTTATTCCGGGATGTTCTCTTTTCGGAAGGGCGAATGGAAGTTAATTGTTGGAGAAGGATCTGGCGGTTTTGGAATCCCAGATGAACCCCAGATCATAGGAATACCGTTACAAGGGGGATATAAACAGGATGGGAAACCTTGCCAATTATATAATATAAAAAATGATCCGGAGGAAGAGTATAACTTATATACGGAAAGAAATGAGATTGCAAAGGAACTTGAAAGAGAATTACAGGAAATAACTCAATCAGGCTATAGCAGAACGAGCTAAACAAAATGAAATATAAGTACTAAACATAAGTATTGTTGTTTTTGTAAAGTATATTAGAATTCAAATAAGATGTATAAAAATAGCTTAATATGGATAGAGCCCCCTTTATTATCCAGATTGAAAAATGCTTCGGAGTAAAGGGTGGATTATGCCGAAATCACATAATAGATTTTAAATTGACAAAAAACTCAATAACTTGGTATCATTATGATATCGGTAACAATCAATTTATGGAGGGAAACAGATGGAAAAAAGTTTTTACGAAGGAATCTCGTGTATTGTCATGGATGATAAAGACAACTTGACGACACTTCTCAAGGATGTTAGAAAGGGTGAAACATTGATTTATACTCAAAACGGTGAAACTCATCAAATTGTATTAAAACAAGATATAAATTTTGGGCATAAGGCAGCTATATCTCCCATACCTACTGGAAAAGAGGTTTTAAAGTACGGTGAGGTAATCGGTGCTGCTACAACTGATATTCAAGTTGGAGAACATGTCCACGTTCATAATATCGAGGGTATCAGAGGCCGCGGGGATAAAAAAGTAGAAGGTGAAAAAACAAATGCAAACGTTTAAAGGATATCGTAGAGAAAATGGAAAAGTCGGCGTTCGGAACCATTTATTGATCCTCCCTACTGTTGTTTGTGCCAATCAGGTTTGTGCGAGAATTCAGCAACAAGTACCAGATTCGGTTGCTATTCCTCATCAACACGGATGTAGCCAAGTTGGCGATGATAAAGAGAGAACACATAAAGTGTTAGTTGGTATGGGGAAAAACCCGAATGTTGGAGCGGTTCTTATCGTTAGCCTTGGATGCGAAGTTATTAATGCCGAAGATGTTAAGGCGGAAATTGAAGAAACTGGTAAACCCGTTATATGGATTGATATCCAAACAGAGGGTGGCTCGATTAAAACCATCCAAAAAGGTGTACAAGAAGCAAAAAAATTGCTGGCTCTAATCCAAGATACTCCTGTGGAAGATGTGCCTATTTCCGAATTAATTGTTGGAGTTAAATGTGGCGGGTCAGATTTCACATCAGGGCTTTGCAGTAATCCAGCACTTGGAAAGGCAGCCGACCTTATTTTAGGTGAAGGCGGAACCATCGTTATGGGAGAGACAACGGAAATTATCGGTGCAGAACATCTCGTCGCTGCTAAAGCTGTTAACGAACAAGTAAAGGACAAACTTTATCAGGCGATTCAACGATTCGAAAATGAAATTGAGCGGATGGGCGTTGATATGCGCGGCGGAAACCCAAGCCCTGGTAATATTGCAGGCGGTTTATCGTCCATTGAGGAAAAATCACTTGGTTGCATTAGTAAAGCAGGAACAGCACCACTACAAGATGTCATTGATTTTGCCGAAGAAATTCCTGGAAAAGGATACTATTTTATGGATTCCCCAGGAAATGATATCGAATGTGTGACAGGCATGGCAGCAAGCGGTGTTCATATTGTTTGCTTTACAACTGGAAGAGGTACTCCAACAGGAAATCCAATCGTTCCAGTTATTAAATTAACAGGTAATGAAGTAACTGCAAAACGAATGGAAGACAATATTGATATTGATACAAGTGGTGTTCTCCACGGAAAAGAAACCTTTGATCAATCTGGAGAAAAAATCTATCAATTTATTAAAGAAATTGCTAGCGGAGAGCAAACAAAAGCTGAAATTTTAGGTCATACAGAGTTTAGCATTAGCCGGATTGGTATTAGTTTATAAGATTTATATACTCGATAAAGGGGCAGTGACATGAATAGATTAGCAAACAAAGTAGCACTTGTAACTGGAGGCAGCAGAGGGATTGGTGCAGCGATTGTAGAAAGATTAGCTGAAGAAGGCGCACATGTAGCGATTAATTATAACTCTCCCTCTAGCCGTGAAAAATCAGAGACATTGAAAAATAAGCTGCAAGAAAAATATAATGATCAAAAGTTTATGATTGTACAGGCAAATGTCGGAAACAAGCAAGAAGTCGATGGAATGATTGATGAAGTAGAAAAAACACTTGGTAACGTTGAAGTACTTGTTAACAACGCCGGAATTGCACCTTTTGAACCGTTCTTAAAAGTCACAGAAGAAGTTTGGGATCAAACGTACCAGACGAATGTGAAGTCAATATTTCTAACAACACAACGTGTAGCCAAAAATATGATTAAGAATCGATATGGGAAAGTTATCAATATTACGTCTACTGCTAGTTTGCTAGTGACAAGTCCCGTCATCCCTCACTATATTTCGTCTAAAGCGGCAGCACATCAATTGACGAAGGCATTAGCTATTGAACTCGGTCAGTACAACATTAACGTTAATGCAGTTGGTCCAAGTACAGTGGCCACAGATATGTGTACCGATTATTTAAGCGACCCTGCTATTCTAGAAAAGGAAATTCAGGCCAATCCGATGAAGCGACTAGGAACTGAAAAACAAATTGGCGATGCAGTCGTCTTTTTAGCATCCGAAGAAGCAATGCAAGTCAATGGTCACTTGCTTATGGTTGATGGTGGGTTAACAGTAAAAGCAGCACAGCCGGAAGATCATATGCAAGAAGAAAGAAGTGAACTTGTATGAGATTAAAAGATAAAGTTGCAATTATTACTGGATCTGGGAGCGGAATAGGGCGGGCAACTGCCCTTCGTTTCGCTTCTGAAGGTGCGCATGTAATTGTCAACGACATTAATCAAGAACATGGTGAAGAAACCGTTCAGCTTATTAAGGAAAATGGTGGAAGTGCATCATTTATTCTAGCTGACGTCACAAATCCTCAAGATGTTCAGGCATTAACAGACAACGTTATCGGTGAGTTTAAGAAAATTGATATTCTATTTAATAATGCTGGTATTAGTAATGTTGGGCGTTTGGATGAAGTAGAGCCGGACGTTTGGGACAAGGTTATGTCTGTCAATGTCAAAGGTGTCTATCTATTAAGCAAGTATATTGTGAAACATATGATGGAACAAAAAAATGGCTGCATTATTAATATGTCTTCCTGTGCTGCCGAAATGGGACTTGCTCAACGGGCATTGTATTCTGCGACAAAGGGAGCAGTATTATCGCTTACTAAGGCAATGCAAGTCGATTACGCCCCTTATAATATTCGTGTAAATGCTTTGCTCCCAGGAACGATCTATACTCCATTTGTAGAAAATTATTTAAAAACATCATATAGCGATCCAGAAGTAGCTATTGAAGGCATTAAGAAAAGACAATTGAGCGGTGATCTAGGACTTCCAGAAGATGTTGCAAACGCTGCTTTGTTTTTAGCATCAGATGAAGCGAAATTTATGATGGGCTCTCCATTATATATTGATGGCGGAGTAGTCTTTGGTAAAAATGCATAAGGAATGAAAGGGGAATATTTTCTTGAAATTATTAACTTTTGAAGATAAGGGAATTTTAAAATTAGGAATTCAAACGGAAAAAGGTATTGTTGATGTAGCAGCTACTGCCGAAAAACTTAGTGTAGATGCTGATACAGATATTATGAATGTTATCGCTGGTGGTGCAGAAGCTACTAGTAAACTACATGATTTGGTACAAAAGGCTGTGGCTGATGAAAAGGTTACATATGTTGATTATGAGAGCCTTGAATGGGGACCATGTGTAACAAAGCCCCATAAAATTATTTGTGTTGGATTAAACTATCGTAAACACGCCGATGAAACAAATGCGCCATATCCAGAATTTCCGATTCTGTTCAATAAATTCGATAATACTTTGACAGGACATAAAAAGGAAATTGCTGTTCCTAAGACGACGGAAAAACTTGACTATGAAGTAGAGTTAGGAATCGTCATTGGAAAAAAGGCGAAGTATGTAAGTGAAGAAGATGCTCTAGATTACGTATTTGGTTATTGTGCAGCCAATGATTTATCTGCACGTGATTTACAAATGCGAACTCCACAATGGATGCTTGGAAAAATTGGCGATGACTTTAGTCCAGTTGGCCCATACTTAGTCACAGCGGATGAAGTAGGAAATCCCAATGATTTGCAATTAAAAACCATTGTAAATGGTGAAGTAAGACAAGACTCCAATACATCCGATATGATTTTTAACTGTAAAGAAATCGTTAGCTATATTTCTCAATATTTAACACTTGAACCTGGTGATATTATTTTAACTGGTACTCCTGAAGGGGTCGTTCTAGGACTACCTGAAGACAAGCAAGTTTATATCCAACCAGGTGATGTGATTACTTGTGAAATTGAAAAATTGGGATCTATTACAAACTATTTTGTTGAAGAAAAGTAAAGGTCGGGTGTGTTGTTATGCTTAAAGGAATACCTTCTATTATTTCACCAGACCTTATGAAAATTTTAATGGAAATGGGTCATGGTGATGAAATTGTTTTGGCAGACGGTAATTTTCCGTCTGCCAGCCACACCCAGCGCCTCATACGTTGTGATGGTCATGGTATACCGGAATTGTTAGAAGCAATTTTGAAATTTCTACCAATCGATACATATGTGGAAAAGCCCATAGCACTAATGAAAGTTGTTCCAGGTGATCCAATTCAACCGACTATCTGGGAGGAATATGAAGAAATCATTCAAAAGGAACATCCCACATCAGTTACATTTAATTATATGGAACGCTTTGAATTTTATGAACGCACTAGAAAAGCATTCGCTGTTGTAGCAACAGGTGAAAAGGCTCAATATGCCAATATT
This sequence comes from Bacillus niameyensis, assembly GCF_001375535.1. Lineage (GTDB taxonomy): Bacteria > Bacillota > Bacilli > Bacillales > Bacillaceae_C > Lederbergia > Lederbergia niameyensis. Next base: position 1,697,941 of record NZ_LN831197.1, on the reverse strand, counting down.
ATTTTGAAAAAAGGTGTAGTTAAGTAACTTTTATATTCATAATNTGAATTAAGATCGAAGGTAATACGGAAGAGTAAGTAATTTTAGAAATCTCAATTACTTATATTGACCAATATTCTGACATATGTTATGTTATTGTTATTGGTAACATATGAAAGCGGTTACTATTAAACGGAGGGTGAGTGAAAATGGGGTTTTCGAAAACATCAATATCAGACTCGGAAATTAATAGGCAATTAAAAACTAGCCGAAAAGTTGCTTTTTGGAAAGATGTTAAAAATGGTTGGCAGTTATACATTATTTTTTCTTTACCATTATTATATCTTTTATTATTTAAATATTATCCGATGTATGGGGCCATAATTGCATTTAAGAATTATAATCCTGTTCAGGGAATCCTAGGAAGTCCATGGGTAGGATTTGAACATGTCATTGAGTTTTTCGATTCTTACGAGTTTTGGAGAATTATGAAAAACACAATAGTTTTAGGCATTTATCAAGTAATTGCTACTTTCCCGCTTCCTATTGTGTTGGCTCTAAGTTTAAATTACATCTATAACAAAAGGTTTAAAAGAGCTGCACAAATGATTACTTATGCCCCGCATTTTATTTCAGTTGTTGTTATGGTAGGAATCATTTTTGTCATATTAGATCCCAGAGGAGTACTAAATCAATTCCTAGCTAACTTCGGTATCGAAGAAATTAACTTTATGGCAAAAGCAAGTTATTTTAAATCAATTTTTGTTTGGACGGACGTGTGGCAAAATGTTGGTTTCGGTTGCATTATTTATTTGGCAGCATTAGCAGGTATCAGCCCAGAACTCCATGAAGCAGCAATCATTGATGGAGCCTCGAAGTTAAGAAGAATTTGGCATATTGATATCCCGGGGATTTTACCTACAGCCGTCATTATTTTAATTTTAAATATGGGCGGATTTCTAGATACTGGATTTGAAAAAGTGTTGTTAATGCAAAATTCACTCAATATATCATCTTCGGAAGTAATTGATACATATGTTTATAAAATCGGTTTAACATCAATGATTCCACAATACTCGTATTCAGCTGCAATAGGATTATTTAAAGCAATTGTAGGCCTAATTCTTATTGTAGGTGCTAATAAACTAGCAAAGGTAGTTACAAAACAGGGACTATGGTAATTAATTAGAAAGGGAGGAATTGTTACATGAACACATCCATCCGAGAATCAAAGGGTGATAGGATATTTACTATTTGTAATTACATTTTATTATCACTCTTTGTAGCATCCGTTCTCTATCCGCTTATTTTTGTTGTAAGTGCGTCTTTTAGCTCGGCTGAGGCAATTTCGAGTGGAAAAGTATGGTTATGGCCGGTTGACATAAGTATAAAAAGTTATCAAGAAGTATTTAAACATGAGGCAATTTGGACAGGTTATGCTAACTCATTATTTTATATGGTCGTCGGGACGTTAATTAACGTTTTCCTTACTGTACTGGCAGCCTATCCCTTAACTAGGAAAGATTTTCGAGGAAGAAATATATTTCTGTTTATGTTTGTGTTCACTATGATGTTCAACGGTGGATTAATACCTATGTATTTGCTAGTTAGGGATTTAGGAATGCTAAATACAAGATGGGCATTAATTGTTCCGAATGCGATGGCAACGTTCAATGTAATCGTTACAATGACATTTTTTAAATCAACAATTCCAGACGAACTTTTAGAATCTGCAAAAATGGATGGTTGTAATGATTTTAAGTTTTTATGGAAGATCGTGTTGCCATTATCGGCTCCTATCATTGCAGTTATGTCCTTGTTCTATGCAGTAGGGCATTGGAACCAATATTTTAGTGCGCTAATTTATTTAAGAGATACTAGTTTGTTTCCACTACAACTCGTACTGCGAGATATTTTGGTTCAAAACGAGGTTGACCCTTCGATGATGAGTGATGTAACAAACCTTGAAGAGAGAATTGGGTTACAACAATTATTAAAGTACTCGACAATTGTTGTTGCATCTTTACCAGTATTAATTATTTATCCGTTTGTACAAAAACATTTTGTTAAAGGAGTAATGATAGGCTCTTTAAAAGGTTAATAGAATGGCATTATAAAATCCTTGCTTGAAAGGGGGGATGAGCTTCAACCTGTTGGCATATGAAATATTGTGTATTGTGCTTTTGAAAAATTTTAAGGAGGGTCTTTTATGTCCAGAAAGAAAATTGTTCTCGTATTACTTTTGCTCTTAACGTTATTAATCGCAGCATGTTCTAAGGATAAAGATGTGACAACTGAAGGTAATAAAGGTGGCGGTGATGCAGCCCAACAAGGATCTGATTCCATTGTTACAGATGCAGGAGAATTCCCAATTGTGAAAGAAAAAGTTGAGTTAAATGTTTTGATCCCAGCTAATTCACTAGTTAAAGATTTTAATACTAATGAATTTACTAAATGGTATGAAGAAAAGACTGGTGTTCATATTAATTGGGAAGTTCTTCCAAGTGAAGGAGCACAAGAACAGCTTAATCTAATTCTTACAAGTGGCGAGTATCCAGATGTAATTATGGATATGGGGCTACAGCCTGCTCAATTAAGGTTGTATGGTGATAATGGTACGTTTTTAGCGTTAAACGATCTAATTGAAAAGTACGGGATCGAAACTAAAAAAATGTTTCAGGAAATACCGGTGGTTAAGGATGCGATTACTTCACCAGATGGAAAAATTTATGCTTTACCTCAAGTAAATGAGTGTTTTCACTGTACAATGCCACAAAAGATGTGGGTTTATAAACCTTGGTTAGATAAACTAGACATGGACATACCGCAAACCACTGAGGAATTTAGAGAACTATTGCTTGCAATTAAAAATGGCGATCCTAATGGAAATGGCAAAGCTGATGAAATTCCGTTATCTGGACAGTACAATGGATGGCATACTTCATTAACAGGGTTTTTAATGGATCCTTTTATTTATAGTGATGTCCATGTAGTAGATGGAAAGATTATTGCTCCTTGGGATAAAGAAGAATATAAAGAAGGGCTCAAATATTTAAATAGTTTATATAAAGATGGGTTGATTTATTCTGGTACATTTACTCAAAATGGGGAGCAGTTTAAGCAATTGGGAGAGAATCCAGAAATACCTATTTTAGGAACAGCTTTATCTGCAACTCTAAGTTCATTTACCGAAGGTGACAGTCGTATGAAGGATTACGTTGCTATTCCTCCACTTGAAGGACCTGATGGTCAACGTATAACGTTCTATCTTCCAAACCCAGTTACTCGTCCAGCGGAATTTATTATTACGAATAAAGCGAAAAATCCGGAAGTTGCTTTCCGCTGGGCTGATGCAATGTATCAAGAGGAAATAACTATGCGCTCAGTAATTGGCAGGGAAGGAGAAGAGTGGAAAATACCTGAAGAAGGTGTACTTGGATTAGATGGTAATCAAGCAAAATATGAAACTATAGAAAAAGAAGAACCTGTTCACAATGATTATTGGGATCAAACAGGCCCTTCATTAAGAACAAAAGAATTTAGGGCTGGTCAAGCAGTTCCTGAAGGACATCAAGAACAACTCTTATGGGCAGCTACTGAACAATATGCCCCTTATATTTCAGATACAATTGAGCCGCTGCCACCGTTATTCTTTAGTGAAGAGGATTCAAATAAAATGGCTAAAATTGAACAGTCGTTAACAGATTATGTTGATGAAATGGCATCTGCTTTTATTACAGGACAATCTGATATCGATAGTTCATGGGATAAATATATTTCTACTTTGCAAGAAATTGGTATTGAAGAATATGTGGCTATACATCAAAGGTCATATGATGAAAAATATAAATGATTAAATTGGAGAGGTGAGAAGCTAAATAAGATGCTTCTCCTTTTCCAATTATGAATCATAGCAGATAATGCCACTTTACAAATCGCGGAATCTATTTAAGGGGAAAGAACTTTTAAAATAACTTAGTTTAATTCATTAGAAGTTGATAGGCTTCCGTCCTTAGGAATCTCGCGACTTTAGTCGTGAAAAGTTCAAGAACGTGCTAAGAAAACTTATGTAAATGAGGCAAATTCAGAAGTCTTGTAAGCCGACTTTTTTTGCTAAAAAGTATTGTGACTATTATGTTACTTAATAAAACAATAAAATGGGGTGATAAAATGAAACCAAATATTTTATTTATTATGTCAGATGATCAAGGTTACTGGTCAATGGGTTGTGCGGGAAATCGGGATGTCAAGACTCCAAATCTTGACATGTTAGCCAAAAACGGTATTAGATTTGAAAATTTCTTTTGTGCATCCCCTGTATGCTCACCCGCCCGGGCTTCAATTATGACAGGTCAGATGCCGTCTCGTCACGGGATACAGGACTGGATTGCGGAAGGACATGTAGAAAAATCGCAACTTGATGACGATTTGGTTCGCCATTTTAATGAAGAAAACCGTGAGTGGTTTTATGACTGGCCAAAGAATCAGCTGAGTGAAACAACAGCGACTGATTATCTTGGTGATAGGCGTTGTTATACAGAAGATCTGGTAGATGCAGGGTACACGTGTGCGCTTTCTGGTAAGTGGCACATAGGTAACGCTGGCATACCACAGAAGGGATTTACATATTGGCGAGCCCTTGCAATGGG
>NZ_LN831197.1:1542866-1692209 GCF_001375535.1 Bacillus niameyensis | reverse complement strand
AGCGACTGATTATCTTGGTGATAGGCGTTGTTATACAGAAGATCTGGTAGATGCAGGGTACACGTGTGCGCTTTCTGGTAAGTGGCACATAGGTAACGCTGGCATACCACAGAAGGGATTTACATATTGGCGAGCCCTTGCAATGGGTGGTGAAAATTATATGTATCCTGTAACACTTGATCCTGTTACAAACAAATTTACCTTGCAGCGTGAAACATACGTTACTGACTGGATTACCGACAATGCGATAGAATTCCTTGATTCACATAATATGGAGACTCCATTTTATTTACAGGTAAATTATACAGCACCTCATGCACCATGGGATGAAAAGCATCATAAACCTGAGCTTTGGGCGGAATTTGAGGAGTGCGAATTTAAAGACTTCCCAAATGAGCAACCTCATAAATGGTCCGGAATGTCGTTCCCGTCCGAAGAAGCAAGGCTAGCTCAAAGGCTTACATGGAATAGAGGGTACTGTGCTTCACTTTTAGGCATGGATCTAGGAATTGGCCAAATAATCAAGCATCTGAAGGATCTAGGAGTCTATGATAATACCATTATCATATTCACATCGGATAACGGAATGGCAATGGGGCATCATGGAATATTCGGCAAAGGCAACGGAACGTTTCCGATGAATATGTATGAAACAAGTGTCAAGGTACCGACTATTATAAGTATGCCTGATAGAAAAAGTGGTGTTTGCGATAGTTTACTTAGCCATTATGATATTATGCCAACTATTCTCGAACTTATCGATTCAAATGAGAAGTTGAATGAATCGCTCCCCGGAAAAAGTTTCCTGCCGATTCTTAAAGATGAAGAGCATGATTCTCACGATATGGTTGTTGTTCATTCTGAATATGGACCAGCAAGAATGATTCGAACGAAGGAATGGAAATATATACATAGATACCCATATGGTGAAAATGAACTTTATGATATGGTAAACGATCCGAATGAACGGAACAATCTTGTTGGACAGAAGGAATTCGCCGTAATCATAAGTGATTTGAAGTATAAAATGGAGCTTTGGTTTGACAAACATTCAGACCGAGAGACGGATGGGAGACTTGAATCAAACCGCGGTATTGGACAGGTGGGGCCAGTAGGTCTAAAAGCAAAGGGAGAACATTCATTCAGATAGATAGAATTAATGCAAAATGAATGGATTGTAAACATGTTTAAAACATACTATTTGGTGTGGATCGGATCCTTTATAATTATTTTTATGTCTGTTGTCAAGGAATACATTTAATGAGTCATAGCTAACAAGTATAAGGCTGTGTTTCAATTTTTTCTAGTTAAGTAAGAATATTTATTAAAACAATAACAGCTAGCGATAACAATTTATAACTAATTAAAACCTCCACATTTAAGGCCTAAAATAAAAGCGAAAGATGTGGAGGTTTTGATATTTTATCCTATTAAAGAAAAAAGCATGTTCACTATATGAGCACTTAGTTATAAAGAGATTTTTCAGAATTGGGTAATTTTATTGACTATTATTATTGACAACACGAATTTAGTTGAGTTATTGTTATGATAGCGCTAACAATTTTGTGCAGACAAAATTTAATTGACTTTAAAGAGGAGGAGATTTGAGGATTAAAAAATGTGCGGATTCAAACTGAAAACTTTCCAGAATAAATTGGTAAATCAGTCCATCTTGGCCGAAATAAGTGGGATTAGAAGCATCGGAATTTTTGTTCCTCTTCTTGGATAAGAATCGTAGCTATTCCGATTATATGGGCACATTTTACCATAAAGAAATATAGTGATTTTTCTAAACTAGTAAACTATTAGTGTATATTGTTAGAAGTTCTTTGAGGTACAAACTAAGAGGAGGAGTAGCCACATGAAACAAAATGAAAGTATAACACAAGATGACAAAATTGTGGATGGAGTTCATTTATCTAGTGATGAAAAGGAATGGATTAAACCAAATGATCCTGTTTTAATTGAGCGACTAGAATGGTTTAAGGATCAGAAGTTAGGATTTATGATGCACTGGGGTCCTCATGCCCAATTGGGCACATTTGAATCTTGGCCACTTTCTGATGATGCAGCTGAATGGTCAAGAAAAGATGTTGATTGGGAGTCAGATACAGATGTATTTAAAAAACAATATATCAATTTAAATAAATCGTTTAACCCTATTAGGTTTCAACCTGAAGAATGGGCAAACTTAGCTTCCGAAGCTGGATTTAAGTACTTTTTATTTACAACAAAACATCACGATGGTTTTTGCTTATGGGATACTAAGACAACGAATTATAAAAGTACGGATCCAACTTGTCCATTCCATACCCATAAATACGCCGATATTGTGAAACATTCATTTAACGCTTTTCGGGAAAAAGGGTTAGCAATCTCTGCTTATTTTTCAAAAGCAGATTGGTATACACCTTATTATTGGGAACGAGATAAAGTTTTTGGTCATAAAACCAATAGAGGACCCTCATATGATCCTACGCAGAATCCGGAATTATGGGATAAGTTTGTCAAGTTTACTCATGAACAAATTATGGAGTTGATAACAGATTACGGAAGAATTGATATGCTATGGCTCGATGCGGGTCAGGTAAATCCCAATAACCATCAGGATATTAGATTAGGTGAAGTTGTTGCTAAGGCACGAGAAAATCAACCTTGGTTACTAACAGCAGATCGAACTGTTGGTGGACCCTATGAAAATATTATTACTCCTGAACAGACTGTACCTGATAAACCTATATTTGTTCCGTGGGAAAGCTGTATTACAATGGGAACAGCATTTTCCTATCGGTATGATGATGATTACAAGCCAACACGTCAGTTGATACATCTTTTAATAGAAGTTATTTCAAAAGGTGGGAATTTAGCCTTGAATGTTGCTCCCCAACCGGATGGAAGAATTTCTAAAAATGCCATAAAGAGAATGAAAAAAATGGGAGAATGGTTAAAAAAATATGGAGAAGCTGTTTATGGAACAAGAATGACTACACCCTATTTTATGGATCATATTGGTTTTACAAAGAAAGACAATAAAGTTTATAGCTTCTACTTATATGAATCTGAGGATAGTCTAGTAAAAAAAGAGATTTTTATACCTTATTTTGAAAGGGTAAATCAGGTTGACGTAGTGGGTGATGTAGAAAACCTTGAATACACTCAAACAGATCGTGGTATAACTGTTCAATTACCAGAATTACTTTTAAATGAAAAAGCACCCTATGCGCATGTTTTTCGTTTAACATAAGATTTATCAGAGGGGGAATAGAGCAATGTCAGCTAGCCAACTACCNAAACAATAAAATGGGGTGATAAAATGAAACCAAATATTTTATTTATTATGTCAGATGATCAAGGTTACTGGTCAATGGGTTGTGCGGGAAATCGGGATGTCAAGACTCCAAATCTTGACATGTTAGCCAAAAACGGTATTAGATTTGAAAATTTCTTTTGTGCATCCCCTGTATGCTCACCCGCCCGGGCTTCAATTATGACAGGTCAGATGCCGTCTCGTCACGGGATACAGGACTGGATTGCGGAAGGACATGTAGAAAAATCGCAACTTGATGACGATTTGGTTCGCCATTTTAATGAAGAAAACCGTGAGTGGTTTTATGACTGGCCGAAGAATCAACTTAATGAAACTAAAGCGACTGATTATCTTGGTGATAGGCGTTGTTATACAGAAGATCTGGTAGATGCAGGGTACACGTGTGCGCTTTCTGGTAAGTGGCACATAGGTAACGCTGGCATACCACAGAAGGGATTTACATATTGGCGAGCCCTTGCTATGGGCGGTGAAAATTATATGTATCCTGTTACACTTGATCCTGTTACAAACAAATTTACCTTGCAGCGAGAAACGTATGTTACTGATTGGATTACCAACAATGCGATAGAGTTTCTTGATACACACAATATGGAGACACCTTTTTATTTACAGGTAAATTACACAGCACCTCATGCACCATGGGATGAAAGGCATCATAAACCTGAACTTTGGACGGAATTTGAGGGGTGTGAATTTAACGATTTCCCAAATGAGCAACCCCACAAATGGTCCGGAATGTCATTTCCGTCTGAAGAAGCTAGGTTAGCCCAAAGGCTTACATGGAATAGAGGGTACTGTGCTTCACTTTTAGGCATGGATCTGGGAATTGGCCAAATTATTGAGCATCTGAAGGATCTAGGAGTCTATGATAATACCATTATCATATTCACATCGGATAACGGAATGGCAATGGGGCATCATGGAATATTCGGCAAAGGCAACGGAACGTTTCCGATGAATATGTATGAAACAAGTGTCAAGGTACCGACTATTATAAGTATGCCTGATAGAAAAAGTGGTGTTTGCGATAGTTTACTTAGCCATTATGATATTATGCCAACTATTCTCGAACTTATCGATTCAAATGAGAAGTTGAATGAATCGCTCCCCGGAAAAAGTTTCCTGCCGATTCTTAAAGATGAAGAGCATGATTCTCACGATATGGTTGTTGTTCATTCTGAATATGGACCAGCAAGAATGATTCGAACGAAGGAATGGAAATATATACATAGATACCCATATGGTGAAAATGAACTTTATGATATGGTAAACGATCCGAATGAACGGAACAATCTTGTTGGACAGAAGGAATTCGCCGTAATCATAAGTGATTTGAAGTATAAAATGGAGCTTTGGTTTGACAAACATTCAGACCGAGAGACGGATGGGAGACTTGAATCAAACCGCGGTATTGGACAGGTGGGGCCAGTAGGTCTAAAAGCAAAGGGAGAACATTCATTCAGATAGATAGAATTAATGCAAAATGAATGGATTGTAAACATGTTTAAAACATACTATTTGGTGTGGATCGGATCCTTTATAATTATTTTTATGTCTGTTGTCAAGGAATACATTTAATGAGTCATAGCTAACAAGTATAAGGCTGTGTTTCAATTTTTTCTAGTTAAGTAAGAATATTTATTAAAACAATAACAGCTAGCGATAACAATTTATAACTAATTAAAACCTCCACATTTAAGGCCTAAAATAAAAGCGAAAGATGTGGAGGTTTTGATATTTTATCCTATTAAAGAAAAAAGCATGTTCACTATATGAGCACTTAGTTATAAAGAGATTTTTCAGAATTGGGTAATTTTATTGACTATTATTATTGACAACACGAATTTAGTTGAGTTATTGTTATGATAGCGCTAACAATTTTGTGCAGACAAAATTTAATTGACTTTAAAGAGGAGGAGATTTGAGGATTAAAAAATGTGCGGATTCAAACTGAAAACTTTCCAGAATAAATTGGTAAATCAGTCCATCTTGGCCGAAATAAGTGGGATTAGAAGCATCGGAATTTTTGTTCCTCTTCTTGGATAAGAATCGTAGCTATTCCGATTATATGGGCACATTTTACCATAAAGAAATATAGTGATTTTTCTAAACTAGTAAACTATTAGTGTATATTGTTAGAAGTTCTTTGAGGTACAAACTAAGAGGAGGAGTAGCCACATGAAACAAAATGAAAGTATAACACAAGATGACAAAATTGTGGATGGAGTTCATTTATCTAGTGATGAAAAGGAATGGATTAAACCAAATGATCCTGTTTTAATTGAGCGACTAGAATGGTTTAAGGATCAGAAGTTAGGATTTATGATGCACTGGGGTCCTCATGCCCAATTGGGCACATTTGAATCTTGGCCACTTTCTGATGATGCAGCTGAATGGTCAAGAAAAGATGTTGATTGGGAGTCAGATACAGATGTATTTAAAAAACAATATATCAATTTAAATAAATCGTTTAACCCTATTAGGTTTCAACCTGAAGAATGGGCAAACTTAGCTTCCGAAGCTGGATTTAAGTACTTTTTATTTACAACAAAACATCACGATGGTTTTTGCTTATGGGATACTAAGACAACGAATTATAAAAGTACGGATCCAACTTGTCCATTCCATACCCATAAATACGCCGATATTGTGAAACATTCATTTAACGCTTTTCGGGAAAAAGGGTTAGCAATCTCTGCTTATTTTTCAAAAGCAGATTGGTATACACCTTATTATTGGGAACGAGATAAAGTTTTTGGTCATAAAACCAATAGAGGACCCTCATATGATCCTACGCAGAATCCGGAATTATGGGATAAGTTTGTCAAGTTTACTCATGAACAAATTATGGAGTTGATAACAGATTACGGAAGAATTGATATGCTATGGCTCGATGCGGGTCAGGTAAATCCCAATAACCATCAGGATATTAGATTAGGTGAAGTTGTTGCTAAGGCACGAGAAAATCAACCTTGGTTACTAACAGCAGATCGAACTGTTGGTGGACCCTATGAAAATATTATTACTCCTGAACAGACTGTACCTGATAAACCTATATTTGTTCCGTGGGAAAGCTGTATTACAATGGGAACAGCATTTTCCTATCGGTATGATGATGATTACAAGCCAACACGTCAGTTGATACATCTTTTAATAGAAGTTATTTCAAAAGGTGGGAATTTAGCCTTGAATGTTGCTCCCCAACCGGATGGAAGAATTTCTAAAAATGCCATAAAGAGAATGAAAAAAATGGGAGAATGGTTAAAAAAATATGGAGAAGCTGTTTATGGAACAAGAATGACTACACCCTATTTTATGGATCATATTGGTTTTACAAAGAAAGACAATAAAGTTTATAGCTTCTACTTATATGAATCTGAGGATAGTCTAGTAAAAAAAGAGATTTTTATACCTTATTTTGAAAGGGTAAATCAGGTTGACGTAGTGGGTGATGTAGAAAACCTTGAATACACTCAAACAGATCGTGGTATAACTGTTCAATTACCAGAATTACTTTTAAATGAAAAAGCACCCTATGCGCATGTTTTTCGTTTAACATAAGATTTATCAGAGGGGGAATAGAGCAATGTCAGCTAGCCAACTACCACTACCTTCTATTCCGCAAATCTATTGGCAAGATCTAAATATGGGCTTCTTTTGTCATTTTGGCATGAATACGTTTTGCGACCAAGAGTGGGGAGATGGAACAGATTCACCAGAAAAATTCAATCCGACCGAATTGGATGCCCATAAATGGGTGAAGTTAGCAAAGGATGCAGGGTTTAAATACTTTATTTTAACAGCTAAACATTATGATGGGTTCTGTCTCTGGCCTACAAAGACAACCGATTATTCCGTTAAATCAAGTCCTTGGAAAGATGGAAAAGGCGATGTAGTGAAAGAATGTGCGGAGGCTTGTAAAAAGGAAGGTATCCATTTTGGTGTCTATCTCTCACCTTGGGATAGAAATGCGGCTTGTTACGAAGATAAAGAGGCCTATGACAATTTTTACTGTGAGCAGTTAACAGAATTGCTAACTCAATATGGACCAATGATTGAAATCTGGTTTGATGGTGCAGGGTCTGAAGGAAAGGTTTACGATTGGGAAAGAGAGTACCTACAGATGAATCTTGATCTGGTCGATGGTCTATTGTTTTCTTCTATTAACATTACTCATCAAGGGAAAACAGTTGTAATTCCACATGTGGTTATCGATAAAGGCGCAGCAGAATCCGTTATATCAATTGATGCTGTACAGGATCTATTTGATGCATACGAACCAGAGGATCAAATTCGATTTATGACGGGAATTGGTGGCAAGGAAGCTGCTATCCGAAGAAAAGTTGATGGGGTTGAGGTTTGGTTCATTTCTCGTAAATGAATTTTATATCGATTTTGGAAAAATTGGAGAATATGACGGCATTAATGGGTTAATAGGTTTGGACCTGTTGATTCCTGGAAAATTCATCTTAGATCTATCTTGGTCAACTAAAGATATATTCTGCTGATAATCAATAAGGTGAACTACAAAAAGTATAGATGCTGTTAACCAAATTGAGAATGATGATTAATTGAAGATGAGTTGCTTAGGCAACTTTTTTTCATTTATCGAAAAAATTGGATCCAAAGGACGAGCTAGGAAAACTTCATTTCCTAAGAGAGGCTGAATATCAGCTTATGCTATATGCTGAACATACTTGGGGCTATGCTTCTTCCGTGAGTGGGCCGTGGAATACACTTGTTAATGATTTAGATTATCGGAAAGCAGCCTATGCGATCAACGCAAATCGACTTATATCGAAAAATTTAGATGAGGTACTTAGTAACCTTGGGGAAGTTTCCCATCAGACAGACCGGGAAAAGTTTTTTAAAGTTGTCAATCCCCATAATAATCGAGTGACTGGCGTCACACCTGTCACTTTTTTGAATACCGTAGCAAAATGCTGACTCGTACTAAAGCCTAGCTCCCATTGCAATATCTGTTATTGAAAGCTTTGATTCTTTCAAGATCTGACATGCGTGGTCCATTCGAACACGCGGTAGAAATGAGACTCACTCAATCCAATTTCCTCAGCAAGCTGTCCAATAGCATATCGTTCAGATAGATTTTGCTGAATTCGTTTCTTCAGTTGTTACGTGTAGATAAGCAGGTAAAGAAAGATAGTTAGCTAGCTATCTTTTCTCTACCTGCTCTGTTTCATGGGCCTATTGGCAAAAAGTTCTTCATCATTAAACAGAAAAATGCCGGTTTCTATATTTACTAGGGGCTATACCAGCTTGCTTTGTAAAAAATCTTGAAAAGTGACTGGATGAATTGAACCTTATTATTTCTTCAATCTCTTCAATGGACATATGGGTTTCAAGTAAAAGTTCATTTGCTTTTTCTAATTTCACATTTAAATGATACTGTTTAGGTGACTTGCCATAAATTTTTGAAAATATGCTTGGAATGTAGGTCCGATGTAAGTGAATTTCAGATGAAATATCTGCTATTTTAAAATCCGAGGTAGAACGAGAGTAAATTATTTTGGCAACTTCTTCTGCAATATAAACTTCAGAACTATTGTGTTTAGTCTCTTTTTGTTTATTCTCGTATGCATACTTGGCAATTTGACAAATTAACAAGATGACATGAGCGTGTATTTCCAACTCACTGTTAGCATATTTAAAGTTTGGAATTTTTAAAGAATGTCTAGATAGATTAAGTATTTCTCTATACTGGTTAATAAAGCTAGTGACCCAATTTACAATATATAGTCCAAGCTCTGGCTCAGTTTCTGACGTTGCAAATCAGTTAAATTTACCGCACTGTAAAGCCTTTTTGTATGAAACATAAAATTCATATAGCTTACTCTTTTGAGAAGCCTAATAAAAAACTAAATAGCTTTTCCAAGAAATCAATATTATAATTTTTTTAGAGCGATTGACATCTAGTCTCGTTTAATAGAATGAAAGCGATAAATTAGAAAACAATAGTCCTACTAGCAAGGGGGCAATGGTAAGAAGGTGGTCACAATCAAAAATATAATTCGCGCATTTAATAAACTACTTGTTTATCAAAAAATGATCGTCATTTTCATTATCATGTTATCACTTCTTTATATGGTTAGCTTAAGTCTTACTCATCTTGGAAAAAAGAGCCTTGAGGAACAATACTTAGACTCTGTGATTTCAAAAACGGAATTTTATGGAGATATATTAAATAATCAAATTTTTTATATCCGAACACGCCAATTACAGCTTTTTACTGATTCTGATATTGAAAAGCTAAGTTTTTTGGGAGACCAAGTATCAGGATATGAAGAAGTTGCATTAATGAATGGGATTAATGAGGAATTAAATAATTTGAATAATTCAAGTAGTTTGATTGTAAATAATGAAATTGTCATCAGATCATACAACCGTATACTATCTTTTGACGATATTTGGAGAAGAGATACAGGCATCACTTTCAATCATTTAAAAAATAGAGTTCGGGAAGGTGGAGAAAAAGGATTAACGGTTTATGACGGAAAATTGTATTTACTCGCAATGGATAAGGGCGAGAACATAATCTCATCCATAGAGTTATCGAAGGACCAGCTTCTAAATGATGTTTTTCATATTATAGAGGGGACGAATGATGCAGGTGTGATATTGGTTGATCCGTCATCAAAATATGTGTTAACAACTGACAGTCGACATCAAGATTTTATACGAGAAATCATTGAATATGTGGGTGACGAGAATCTAAATAACTCAACTTATTTTACTATTAAGAAAAACCAGAAAGAATATTTAGTAACAAAAAGTGAATTAAATTATTTAAATATGAAGTTATACACATATATAGATAAAAATGAATTGACGGAGAATATGTCAAATCTAAATAAGGGATTTTTATTCTTGACATGCGTGCTATTGTTTATTTCAATCCTATTTTCTTGGTCTATCAATAGAATGATTCATAAACCACTAAATAAACTTGTTTCTCTATTTAGGAATTATCAAGAGGGGTTGGAAACAACTCCACTAAACGTAACACAAGAAAGAGAATTTTCTTATTTGTACACCAGCTTTAATGATATGAAGGAACGACTTGATCAATCTATCAAAGATAACTATCAAAACAAGTTAGCTTTACAGAGGTCTGAGCTAAAACAATTACAATCACAAATAAATCCGCATTTTCTTTATAACAGTTTCTATACTATTTACCGATTAAGTAAAATGAAAGATCTTGATCGAGTTTCTACTTTGTCACAAAAACTAGCAAGTTACTACCAATTTATTACAAAGAATAGTTCGGATGATGTGGAGTTTGAGAAAGAGTATAAGCATGCTTTAGACTATTGTAGCATTCAACAAATTAGATTTTCTAATCGAATTAGCTTTGAAGCATCAGAATTAACTGATGAAATGAAACACATAATAGTCCCGCGTTTAATTCTACAACCGATTATTGAGAACGCTTTTGAACATGCACTGGAAAATAGTTACAAAGGAATTTTGCGTATAAAAGTAATAAATGAAAATGGTTTATTGCATGTAGTGATTGAAGATAATGGCTCAATATCGGATGAAATACTGTTAGATCTCCAGCAAAGATTAAGCCATTCCGAACAAGTCGGTGAAACAACAGGGATGTTTAACGTTTGTAATCGATTAAAGTTAAAATACGGTAATGAAAGTGGCTTGTTTGCAAGTCGGAGTCATTTAGGCGGATTGAAAATAGAAATGAAAATATGGAATAAGGTGGATTCAGCAAATGTTTAATCTCCTAATTGTAGATGATGAACCTATTATTGTTGATGGGTTAATCCAATTATTTTCTGACGTAGATATGGAACTGGATTTGTTCTCGGCCTATTCTGCTAAGCAAGCATTAGATTACGCTTTGCAAAAAAAAGTAGATATTGTCATCACAGATATGAAAATGCCTGAAACGAACGGCTTACAGTTTGTTGATGAGTTACAATTGATATGGCCAAAATGTCGAGTGATTTTCTTGTCTGGGTATGATCAATTTGAATATGTTTATGATGCTGTTAAGCGAAATATCGATAGTTATGTTTTGAAAACAGAAGATGATCAAGTATTGATAAATGCTGTACAGAAGTCTATCCAGAAAATAGAAGAGGAAAGATCGGTGCAGGCAAGTCTAGAAGCTAACAGAAAGTGGATGGAAGAAATAACTCCTTTATTAAAAAAAGAATTTCTTAAATTAGTTTTAGACGGAGAGAGTATGGAAAATTTGTGCCAAAGTTATTCTCAGATCAAGAGTTCGTTTGAAATTGATTTAGAAGAGCAGTGGTTGCTAGTAGCAGGTGAACTAAAATACAATAAAGCCCCCAGTTTTCAAGATTTATTACTACTCCATGAAACAATGAAACAAGAACTACACCCTAATCTACTGCTTGAGTATTGTATATATCAACATTTAGTTATTTGGTTTATTCAACCGCAGAAAATAGAGGGAATATTCTACGGAAATAAAACAGTAAAATGGGAAACGATTAGGGAGTATAGCAAGCGATTGCTTGAAAGCATTCAAGAAAGTTATTCTCGAAAGATGAATAGAAAAGTGAATTTTGTAATAGGTAAGAGACCTGTCAATATCAATCTAGTAAACAAAGATTTTCAACAAATGCTTGACATATTGAAATTCTTGTCTTCTTTTTCGGAAGGTATGATTATCATTGATCAAAGTAAAACCAATCCCTTTTACCACTTAGAGAGCGTGGTATTTGATGATAAGGAGTGGAAAAAGCAATTAATAAAATTAGAAACTGCAATATCAGAGGGACGAGAACAACAAGCACTAAAAATCATTGACGGATTATTTGATCAGATGATAAATAATGAATATTCCAATATAGAAATGACAGATTTTTTATTTTCAATTTCCAAACTAATATTAGGGTTTTTACGTAATAAAGGTTTGTATCAAGAGGTTGTTAAAAGACAGGAGGACAGTATTCAAAAAAGGCTCCAAAAGTTTCCTGTTTTATTTGATTCGAAGGAAAGCATTGTCTATATGATTAATACAATTTGTCATTATAAAGCAGAGTGGAAAGAAGAAGGAAAAAGAAAAATTATACTTACGGTGAATAATTATATCCAAAACAATCTTGCAGGAGACATTTCTCTTACCGCCATAGCAGATCACGTTCACTTCAATCCATCCTATTTATCGCGATTCTATAAGGAGCAAACAGGCAAAAATTTATCTGATGTAATTGATGAATTGAGAATGAAGCAAGCGACCTATTACTTAAATCATACTGAAATGGCGATACAAAAAATTGCGATGATGTTAGGCTTTAATTCCCCTTCTTATTTCAACTTTTATTTCAAAAAACGTACCCAGCAATCCCCACAGGAATATCGTGAAAAAAGGAGGACGTAAAAATAGTGTAACAATGTAAAGGATTCGCAATTGTAACCGCTTTATGGGTGCGTTTACAATATAATTGTAAGATACAAAAAGTGAAAGTGGGGGTAAAATGAAGAAGAAAATTTCTCTTTTATTTTTGATCATGCTGTTAGCCATGGGTACCGTATTATCAGCATGTAATTCAAAAGAAGGTGCTTCAGAGGAGTCCGAGGGTTCGAAAAATTCTGAAGCAAGTACAGGTGATAAAGACCCATTAGGCAAATATGATGAAACGGTAACAGTGAGACAGGTAATTGGTTTTGGAAATCCAGAGGATCCTAAAACACCACAAGGTACTACACCTCAATCAAATGCTTACGTTGCCAAATTAAAAGAAATGTTAAACATTGACTTGAAATTTGATTGGGAAGTTCCGAGTGAACAATTTGAGCAAAAGTTTTCATTGGCTCTTGCTTCAGGAGATATTCCAGATGTGATGCAGGTAAGTGTATCGCAATTTGAAAAATTTAAACAACAGGGTGTTTTGGCAGATTTAACAGATGCTTATAATGATTATGCTTCAGATACAATCAAGTCATATATGGAATTTGATGGTGGGAAAACGTTAGACTTATTTACGCAAGATGGGAAAATTTTAGGAATTCCAGGTTACGAAGATCCGTATATGTCTGCGCAGTTTCTTTGGATTCGTAAGGATTGGTTAGATAATTTAAAATTAGACGTGCCTACTAGTTTAGAAGAATTAGAACAAGTTGCACAAGCATTTGTTGATCAAGATCCAAACGGGGACGGTAAAAACAATACTTATGGGGTAGCACTTAATAAAGAATTAATAACTTGGGGATATGATGCTCGTGGATTGTTCTATACAATGGGAGCTTACCCTAAAGCTTGGACAAAGGGTGAAGACGGAAGTCTAATACCAGGGGAAATCCAACCTCAAACAAAAGAAGCATTAGGTTTAATGAATAGCTGGTACGATTCAGGGATAATTGACAAGGAATTTGCTTTTAAAGATATGGATAAAGTCGTAGAAGATATAGTATCTGGTAAAGTAGGAATAGTCTTTGGTGAATGGTGGTATCCAGGTGTAGTACTTGGCCAATCCAGAGACAATGACCCTAATGCAGATTGGATTCCATTAGAATTGCCAACCTATAAAGGACAAGAATCTAAAACGTTGGTTCCTGCATCAAGGATTACTCATGTGGTTGTTGCAAATAAAGATTTTGAACATCCAGAAGCTGCCATTAAAATGATAAATTTCTATGATGAGTTACAAAAACCTGAGTACGAAGAAAATAAACCTGAAAATGGCTATGTATATAACTGGTTCCAACCACGCATTTATCGTCCAGACAATATTCAATTAACATATAATGAAGTTAATGAAGCTCTTGACAAAAACCTAGACGAAATCGATTCCAGTAATCCAATATCAATAAGTGTATTTAAAGACACAAAGGACTATCTAGCTGGCGATGAAACGAAGTGGGGTAACTACTTTGGACGCGCTGCACAGGATGGTGGATGGGCAACAGTTGAAAAAATTAGAGAAAAAGGCAATGTAGTCTATAATGAATTTGCTGGTGCCAGCACTCCAACAATGGTCTCAAAAGGAAGTTCATTAGATAAATTAACGGACGAGACATTCACAAAAATAATTATGGGGTCTGACTCTATCGATAATTTTGATAAATACGTTGAGGACTGGAAAAAGCTAGGCGGAGATAAAATAACAGAAGAGGTAAATGAATGGTATAAAGAAAAATAATAGAAAACAAAAAGGGGTTATTCCACCCCTTTTTCTAAATTATTGTGAATCTAAATAAGAAATCGAAGGGTTATACCTTTTAAAGGTGGGGTTAAATTGAAAAAGAATCAGTCCATTGAAGGATTACAATCCGTAACAATCCAACCAGGAGGGAAGGTTAAGCCGAAAAGGAATCCTTCTTTTAAGAGTAATTTTAAAAAAGAATTACCGTTACACATTATGTTAATTCCAGCAGTTATATTAGGTCTAATCTATTCTTACGGTCCTATGTTTGGGATTATTATGGCTTTTCAGGACTTTCAACCATATTTGGGATTTTTTAAATCAGCTTGGGTTGGACTAGAAAACTTTAGATATGTTTTTAATTTACCTGACTTTGGACAAGTTTTTTATAATACAATATTTATCGCTACAGCAAAGGTTGTCTTTGGATTACTTGTTCCGTTGATACTAGCCCTCTTATTAAATGAAGTAAGAAAACAATTATTTTCTAGAGTCATCCAGACAAGTGTCTTTTTACCATACTTTTTGTCATGGGCGGTTCTAGGTGGAGTTATATTTGAGATATTTTCCCTAAATGGGCCAATTAATAGTTTGTTAGAGTTTTTTAATATTGACCCTATTCTATTTATGGGAAGTAATGGCTGGTTTCGTTCCATTTTAATTGGCTCCGATGTTTGGAAAGGTATGGGCTATAATATGATTATTTTCTTGGCTGGTATTGTCGGGATTAATCAGAGTCTGTATGAAGCGGCAGAAGTTGACGGAGCCACTAGATGGAAACAAATGATACATGTTACTCTTCCAGGAATATTACCTATTATTGTCTTATTAGCAACATTAAGTATTGGTAATATTTTAAATGCCGGATTTGATCAAATTCTAATCTTATATAATCCAACAGTTTATGAAGGGGCAGATGTTATCGATACATTTGTTTACAGATTGGGTTTATTCGATCAGCAATATGCAGCAGCAGCTGCAGTAGGATTATTCAAATCAGTAATCTCGCTAGGACTAGTTGGAATGTCATATTACCTAGCTTACCGGTTTACGGATTACCGAATTTTTTAACACAGATTGGGGTGGATTAAATGTTTTATAAAGAATCGCTAGGACAAAAAACCTTTAACGTCTTTAATATGATTTTCTTAACAGGGGTAACTTTACTGGGAATCCTTCCGTTTGTACACTTACTAGCAG
Organism: Bacillus niameyensis; assembly: GCF_001375535.1. GTDB lineage: Bacteria > Bacillota > Bacilli > Bacillales > Bacillaceae_C > Lederbergia > Lederbergia niameyensis. The sequence goes on along the minus strand of NZ_LN831197.1, from coordinate 1,676,528 downwards.
TATCTTTAAGTTCAAATAGTGCTGCAGTAGCCGGGAAAGTGTTTTTTCTTCCTGTAGATTTTACAACAATTTCCTATCAGTATTTGGCTGAAAACACAGCTTTTTTCATGGCACTATGGATTACAGTTAAAAGAGTTGTAATTGGTACCATTATTAACATGTTTTTGATCGTTATAACTGCTTACCCATTATCCAGAAGCAATAAAAATTTTCGCGCGAGAACAATCTATTCTTGGTTTTTCGTTATTACCATGTTCTTCGGTGGCGGACTTATTCCAACTTATATGGTCGTTAAGGAGACAGGGATTCTTGATACGATATGGGCGTTAATACTTCCTGGTGCACTTAACGTTTTCTTTATGGTAATGTTGTTGAACTTCTTCCGAAATATTCCTAAAGACCTTGAAGAGGCAGCAGTCGTTGATGGTGCAGGTCACTGGACGTTGTTGTTTAAAATATTTTTGCCGATCTCTTTACCTTCCATTGCCACAATCCTATTGTTTACAATAGTTGGTCACTGGAATTCTTGGTTTGATGGAATTTTATATATGAATAGACCTAGTAACTATCCATTACAATCCTATCTATCTACCTTAATCACATCACTAAATGTTCAAATGATTTCTACTGATAACTTAATTAGTTTGCAAGAGATGGGATCAAAGACATTAAGAACTGCCCAAATTTTCATGGGAATATTGCCAGTATTACTTGTTTATCCGTTCCTACAGAAGTATTTTGTTAAAGGAATAACGATTGGCAGTGTGAAAGAATAATTTTTAAATGTCACGAATATAAGGAATGCCGATATATTTACCATCCTGTATTCTTAACAATACTCTTTCAAAAAAAGGGAGAGGGAAAAAACATTGGGAAAATCTACTATAGCTAAACCAATTATTGATAAAGAAACAATATTTCGTAACCCAGCAATGGGATGGGTATTGTATGTTGATGCATTTTCTATGTTTGAAATTCAGGAATTTCCTGAGGCTAAGGAATATTGGGGAATGCAAGACAATAATGTAGAAATGGCTAATATTTTTTACCTAAGAGTTCCGTGGTCAATTATGGAACCTAAAGAAGGCTGTTACGCTTGGAATGAAGATGATAACTTTAAGCTAATTATTCGTATGGCTTTAGATCGAGGACTTAAGCTCGCTTTTCGAGTTTATGTTGATAGTAAAGACGCATTCATGCAAGCAACACCCCAATATGTCTTTGAAGCAGGTGCTAAAGGGTATGCCAATAATGACAATAATAGTGGATATTTAACTCCCTATTTGAATGATCCCATCTTCCAAGAAAAATTATCAAACTTTGTACATGCATTTTCAGAGGAATACGACAACCCTGCTATTGTGGATTATATTGATGCTCAAGGTCTTGGTTATTGGGGAGAAATGCATAGTGTTCACTACATGACTAAAAATCAGAAGAAACAAGTATTTGAGTGGATTACAAATCTTTATAGTGAATGTTTCAAGAAGGTGCTTCTTGGCCAGCAGTATGGTCAGAATAGTTTTCATACTAGCTTACAGGATTGGGCTTTAAAAGAAAAAGGTTATGTGATCAGGCGTGACAGTTTTGGAAGTCCAATTTGGCTTAAAGATTCTCAAAAGGAGCAAATATTAGCTCATTGGCCGGAGATTCCAGTATTTGCTGAAAACTGCTACCATGGTTTTAAATGGAGAGAAGATTGGTATAAAGGCGACGGCTATTCCACCCTGCATGATATGATGAAGGCGGTTATAAAGGATGCTGAGGAGCTCCATGCTAATACATTGGATTTACGCTATCCACAGGATGCGACATTATGGATAAAGGAGAGTCCAGAATTAGTTCGCTATTTTGCACTTCGGTGTGGATACCGCTTAATACCAGTATCGGTTGATTATCCTTTAACTATTGAAGAGAATACGCCTTTTTTTATTAAACATATGTGGAAGAATGAAGGATTTGGTGTATTACCTAATCATATACGAAACTGGAATTGGAAGTATAAACCATCATTTGCCCTGTTGGATAAAGGAACTGGAAATCCTGTATTTCAAATTGTCGATACAGCAGAACCGTCTCATTGGGTAGGAAATCAAATCTATGAATATGAAACGGAAATTTTATTTGATAGAGTGCCATCAGGTGAATATGACTTGGCTGTAGCAATAGTTAATCGAGAAAACGAGTCAAAACCCGAGATTAGGCTAGCGATCAAGAATGAAAGGACAAGTGAAGGATGGAACATACTTGGTTCTGTTTCGGTCCAGTGACAACTTCCCTCTTAGAATTTTAGGTATCACGTGGAAAAGAATGTCAAATCTTGATTAAAAACTTAATATATATTTTAGTTAAAGAGCGGGAATATCGGAAATAATTTTATGAACAAAGAAATTACAATAGAGTTACTGGAGATCGAATATTGGTAGAGAGGGCTGTTTCAGATGGTATATTTATGCACTTCGGTGATATTGCAGGTACTAGCAAACTAAATCCTAATTTAACTACAAAACAAACAAATTCTGTACTTATTTCCAATAAAGGAAGATCCGATTTTCCTGAACAGCCTTATAAATTTGAATTTAAAGATGGATTTTAAACTATTAATTTTTATCCTATTGGATTTTTTTAAATGCTAATAATACGAGGTGGCATAGAATGCAATCCAAACCTAATGTTATTTTGATAACAACTGATCAGCAAAGAAAAGATTCATTAAGTTGTTATGGATCAGATTTCGTCAATACACCCAACTTGGATAAGATGGCTCAACATGGTATTTTGTTTAATCGTGCATATTGCACTAGCCCAGTCTGTACCCCTAGTAGAGCAACATTATATACGGGGAGCTATGCAAGCAAACATGGGGCCTGGAATATCGGTATGAATGTACCGAGGAACCAGCCATTTTTATCTGAGTGTTTTCGGAGAAATGGTTATAAAACTCATTTGATTGGGAAAGCCCACTTTAACGCCTACAACGGCAATTATGAACAATCTAAGGAACCAGATAGAGATTGGGAAAAGCATTTTAAAAACTTCCATGGGCCGTATTATGGTTTTGATCGGGTAGAACTATCAGTTGCTCATACAATTGGAGGAGGTATAGGACATTACGGATTATGGGTTAAAGAAAAAGCAGGAAAAAGCGAATTTGAGAGCGTTCGGCAGTCTAAAAGATCTTTTGGTGGAGAAGCCTATGATTGGGATTTACCAATGGAACTTCATAACAATTGCTGGATCGTAGAACGAACACAGGAATTTTTAAAGAATAGTATAAAAGAAGAAAATCCATTTTTTCTTAGTATAGGGTTTCAGGATCCGCATCATCCTCATGCTGTTCCTAAAGATAGAGTAGGAGAAATTCAACCTAGTAAAATCCCTTTGCCTATATATATAAAGGGTGAGTTGGATGATAAACCTCCCCATTTTCAGGCTGTGAGGGAAGGCCGTTGGAATGAATACCCAATAAGAGGACGATATGCAATGGCCGGGCAGGGTGGAGGTTTTGATTATAGAAATATAGATGATCAAGATGCCCAACTTGGAAAAGCATACTATTATAAGATGGTTGAGATGATTGATGAAGCAATCGGGGAGATTATGAGGTCACTCGAAAGTCTGGAAATATTAGAAAATACAATTATTGTCTTTACCTCAGATCACGGAGAATTACTTGGAGATCATGGTATATGGATGAAAGGTCCATTTCATTACGAACAATTGATAAATGTCCCGTTACTTGTCCAATGGAAAAATCATCTGCCAGCTGGGATTCAGATAAATTCAATTAATAGTTTAGTTGACGTAGCTCCTAGTTTACTATCATTATGTAATATTCCAATTCCTAATGAATGGACAGGTCTTGATTGCTCGAAGGAATGGAGAGGGGAAATGAAAGGATTAAGAAAACAAGCACTTGTAGAATATGTTGATGAACCGCAGAAGCTTAGATTAAAAACGTTAATTACTAAAAGATATAAACTAACATACTACCCCGGTAATGAATATGGAGAACTCTACGATTTAAAAGAGGACCCTGGTGAGGTAAGAAATTTTTATCAACATCAAGATTATCAAGAGATTAAACAGAAATTATTGATGAATTTAATTGATGAGATAGAGGCCATAGAATTTAGGGCTCATAGGTATGCGTATGCATAAATATATTTTCAAAAGAAAAAAACTAAAATGTTTGGCACTTTAAATGCATATACGGACAATGGATGATTCCAATAAACAAGCTTTTTTATTTTTAAGAGACTCATAAGTTATGTTGACTCTCTGATTTATTTCTAATACACAAGGAACATTTCTTTCAGAGATTGTCTTATATGAAATAGAAATGATAAGGTAAGAGATTATACATCGACTTAAGGCCTCATAATAACTATTTTTATTATACAGTAATAAGATTAAAGAGAAAAATAAACATTAGGAGAGATTTCATGAATAACCAAGTAACATTGGAATTATTGGAAAATGAATACTGGTGGGGAGGGGCTGTATCTGATGGTGTTTTTATGCCCTTCGGTGATGTGGAAGGTAATAGAAAACTAAATCCTAATTTAACCCCAAATCAAGCAAATCCTGTGCTAATTTCTAATAAGGGAAGATACATATGGTCTGAAAAGCCTTATGATTTTAAGTATATTGATGGATTTTTAACGGTCTATAACTGTGATGGTGAAATTATAAAAGGAGAAGGATATGAAAATTTAAGAGCGGCTTATCGAGCTGTTCAAGAAAAATTCTTTCCTCCGAAAGGTCTGATGCCGGACCCACTTATGTTTACAGCTCCCCAATATAATACTTGGATTGAATTAATGTACGATCAAGAAGAAAGTAGAATTCTTGAGTATGCTGAAACAATAATTAAAAAAGGTATGCCACCAGGAATTTTGATGATTGATGACAACTGGCAAGAGGATTATGGGGTTTGGAAGTTTCATCAAGGCCGGTTTCAAAATCCGAAAAAAATGGTAGAAAGATTGCACGATCTAGGTTTTAAAGTGATGTTATGGACATGTCCTTTTGTCAGCCCAGATAGTGCCACTTATCGATTGTTAGCTAGAAAAGGTTATTTAATTAAAAATAAAAAGGGAAGCCCTGCCATTCGGGAGTGGTGGAATGGCCATAGTGCTGTTCTTGACTTGACAAACCCCGATGCTGCAGCATGGTATAAAGGTATACTCGATTATTTAATCAACGAATATAAGATAGATGGGTATAAATTCGATGCTGGGGATCCCACGTATTATCGAAACGATGATCAGTGTGCCGTATCAATTCATGCAAATGAACATGCCGAGTATTTCGCGAAATTTGGTATGCAGTATCCTTTAAATGAATTTCGTGCTTGCTGGAAAATGGCTGGAGAGCCGATCGGACAAAGATTATGTGATAAATTACATAGCTGGGATCATTCGGGGTTAGGCTCCCTGATCTCCAATGGTGTAGCTCAAGGATTAATGGGGTATGCGTTTACTTGTCCAGACATGATTGGAGGAGGCGAGTATCAAAATTTCATGGCAAATTCTGAACACTTGGATCAAGAATTATTTGTCCGCTATGCACAATGCTCCGCTTTGTTTCCAATGATGCAATTCTCAGCTGCACCATGGCGAGTATTAACGGAGGAAAATAATCAATATTGTCTCCAAGCTGCACAATTGCATGTACAGTTTGGAGAAGAAATTATAGAACTGGCGAAGCATGCAAGCAAAACTGGAGAGCCGATCATTCGGCATATGGAATATGTTTTTCCAAACCAAGGTCTTACTAAAGTCAAGGATCAGTTTATGTTGGGTGATGATGTGCTAGTCGCTCCTGTTATACAAAAAGGAATAAGAGAAAGAGTGGTTCAATTTCCTGCTGGAATTTGGGAGGGGGATGATGGGAGTGTTGTTGAAGGCCCATGTACAAAGACCGTTCATGCTCCATTATCCAGGTTGCCATGGTATAGAAGAAAGTGAAGCACATGTCAAAAAACAGTATTGAGATTTATAGAATTTTACTATTTACTTAAATTATTCCTAATGAGCCCGCTTAACAATAGTAAACATATTAAAAAAGGGGGAGAGGAAAGTTTGAAGATCAGTTAGGTGTGATTAAGTGGATTCAAATTGTTGACCGGGAGAGGCAATGCCTCGTTCGCTTAACTAAAGATACTTACTTTGGTTAATACGAGAGGAAGATTTACCGAAAAGACTATAATCAATAATAAAACGAATCTAGTTTTATATCCTGTTAATTGGCCCTGATCTCCTGATTGAAACTACTTGTTCATGATGTATTTTGATGGTTTGGTTTTAAATTGATTAACTATGGACGAACCAGTAGTTAGGAATTTGGTCAGAAGATATTCGCTCAAACACAAATTATTTCTTTGAAGATGGATGTATCGCATATTTTTTATGCAAGCTTCAAGCAAAGGAAGTTTGTGTTCATCAGTTGGACCATACCATATATAATCATCAATTATTCAAACTCTTATAAGAAAATTTTAGCGTGAATGATAACTACTAATAACTTCCATAGGGAACGCTTTCACATAATCCGTGACAATATCGGATTTTTCGATTATGGTAGAGATGGAATTAATTATACTTTAGTAGAGGTGAAAACATGCCAAAATTAACGTACAACGAAAAGTCCTTTCTATTAGATGGAGAGGAAATTAGGCTTTTGAGCGGTGCGATGCACTATTTCCGTACAGTTCCAGAGTACTGGGAAGACCGTCTTTTGAAATTAAAGGCAGCAGGTTTAAACACAGTTGAAACATATGTAGCTTGGAATATTCACGAACCGGAAGAAGGACAGTTTAATTTTGATGGAATAGCGGATATTGCCAGTTTTGTAAAAACAGCTGAAAAAGTGGGTCTTCATGTCATTGTAAGACCTGGTCCGTATATTTGTGCTGAGTGGGAATTCGGTGGATTTCCTTATTGGTTAATGACGGTTCCAAATATTAAACTACGCTGTTTTAATCAGCCTTATTTAGATAAAGTCGATGCTTATTTTGATGCGTTATTTGAACAATTGAATCCGCTTTTAAGTTCCAATGGTGGACCTATTATTGCTTTACAAATTGAAAACGAATACGGAAGTTTTGGTAATGATAAGCAGTACTTGGAGTACATGCGCGATGATCTTAAGAGAAGAGCGGGGGATACATTATTATTCACATCTGACGGGCCTGCTACTAGTATGTTTAGCGGTGGCATGATCGATGGTGTTTTGGAAACGGCTAATTTTGGTTCTCGCGGGCTTGATGCATTCGCCGCGCTTAAAAAAGTTCAACCTGATGCACCTGTCATGTGTCTGGAATTCTGGCACGGTTGGTTCGACCACTGGGGAGAAGATCACCATACTCGCTCGGCTGAAAGCGTTGTCGAATCCTTGGAAGAAATTTTAGAGCAAAACGGTTCCGTAAATTTTTACATGGCACATGGTGGAACGAATTTCGGTTTTTACAACGGGGCGAACCATAATGAAGCGATTTATCAGCCAACAATTACAAGCTACGATTATGATGCATTGTTGACAGAATCGGGAGAAGTAACGGATAAGTTATTTGCTGTAAGAAAAGCAATAGAAAAATACGATGAATTACCAGAAATGAAATTGCCTGAACCACTTCCTAAAAAGAGCTATGGTGAGGTTCAATTTACTGAAAGGGCAGCTCTTTTAGAAACATTAGAGCATATTTCGAAACCACAAACTAGCCCTGCACCATTAACGATGGAAGAATATGGACAAGGCTATGGTTTTATCGTCTACGAAACTACCATCAAGGGTGCCTATGGTAGACAAAGATTAACAGTCCAAGATGTTCATGATCGTGGGCAAGTCTATTTAAATGGGGAATTTGTTGGATTAGTCGATCGGATTAGCGGTAGTGCACATCTCGATGTCGATATTACAGAAGAAGAAACAAAGTTACAAATTATTGTTGAGAATATGGGAAGAATTAACTACGGTCCTTTCCTAGTTGATTTTAAAGGAATTACAGAAGGAGTAAGGCTGTGGAATCAGTTTTTGTTTGGATGGACAGCATACACTCTACCATTGAATGATTTAAGTGCCGTTCCGTTTGCAACGGATGCAAATGTAAAGGAAGATCATCCATATTTTCACCGTGGAACCTTACACATCGATGAAGTTGCAGATACTTTCATTGACGTTTCAAACTGGTCAAAAGGTGTAGTGTTTGTAAACGGGCATAATCTTGGACGTTATTGGGAGATTGGTCCACAACAAACACTCTATGTGCCAGCTCCATTCCTTCGCGAAGGAGAAAACGAGATCATTATTTTAGAATTGCATAAGCATCAAAATAGTGTGAGCTTTAAGGATACACCAGTGCTAGGATAATAGAAAAATATAGGAATTTAACGTAGGAACAGGGAATTTTGATCAAAATGCTCCCTGTTCTTTTTGGTATAAGAAGACATAAATACATGCTACTAATTTCAGTATGATGGTTTCTTAAATCCCTTTTTTAAATGGACGTTGTTGGAAAAAATATCCCTAATATATTCGATTTCTGTATGGTCAGATGTGTGGTAGGGTACTGGTTATTCAGCAATCATTTACTTAGCAACTGTTTAAATTGATTGTTATTTCAAAAAGGTTATCATAAATATAGTTTATAAAAATGGATGTGAAATTATAAAATGAATCTTTTATCATACAAAAAACCAGCAACGACCTGGACTGAGGCTTTACCACTTGGTAACGGAAGAATAGGCGCGATGCATTTTGGTGGGATAGAAGTTGAGCGTTTCCAATTAAACGAGGACACTTTATGGTCGGGTCCACCAGAACGAAAGCAGTACGATGATCGTGAATCTCTAAGTAAGGTTAGGAAATTGATTGACGAGGAGAAATATGAGGAAGCAATTGATGAAACGAAAAATATGTTCGGTTCCTATACCCAGGCATATGTGCCATTGGGGAATTTAACGATCCAACATTTACATGGCCAATTGGCACATACATATCAACGTCAATTAGATATTGAAAAGGCAATATCCTCAGTAAAATATTCTATTGGAAAAGTAGAATATTCAAGAGAAGCCTTTATTTCAAATCCAAACCAAGTACTCGTAGTCAAAATGACAAGTTCCGAAGAAAATCACTTAAATCTTGAAGTATCACTCGATAGCCCACTAAAATCAAAGAGCTCAAATACTCATGAAGAAATTAACATACAAGGAATTTGTCCGGAATATTGCGCACCTAATTACTTTTTTGAAGATAAAGAGCCGATAATTTATGGAGATTTTGAAGTAACAAAGGCTATCCATTTTGAAGGCAGGTTAGCTGTAACAGTAAAAAGTGGACAAATACAGTCTCATGGTGGGAAACTCTCGATCCAAAATGCAACGGAAGTCATTCTTTATCTTTCTGTTGCCACATCTTTCCAAGGATTTGATCAGTTACCAGATAAAGATTTTAAAATATTAACAAAACAAAATGGTGACATACTTTCAAAAGCAAAGAGTATTTCCTATGAGCAGTTGAAAGAAAGTCATATACAAGATTATCAGCAACTTTTTAAACGTGTACACTTTTCATTAAAAAACCCAAAGCAATTAGAAAATCTTGATACGGATGAGAGAGTTGTTAAATATGGTTCGAATGATCTTAATATGGCAGCACTATTATTCCAGTATGGTCGCTATTTATTAATCTCATCTTCTCGTTCAGGAACACAACCGGCCAATCTCCAAGGAATATGGAATAATCAGACAAGGGCACCTTGGTCATCGAATTATACGTTAAACATTAATACGGAAATGAATTACTGGCCAGCTGAGGTGACAAACCTAGCAGAGTGCCATCAACCACTATTGAAAGCGGTTAAGGAATTGTCTGTTTCGGGATCAAAAATGGTAAATAGTCGCTATCGTTTGAAGGGATGGACCGCCCATCATAATACGGATATATGGCGACACGCTGATCCAGTTGGCGGTGAACGCCACGGGGATCCGGTTTGGGCATTTTGGCCAATGTCTGGTCCATGGTTGACTCGACATATGTGGGAACACTATGAATATTCACTAGATCGGGACTATCTGGCCGAAGTTTATCCGATTATAAAAGGGTCTGCAGAGTTTTGTTTAGATTGGCTGATCGAGGATGAAAATGGTTATTTGATTACTTCTCCCTCGACTTCACCTGAGCACTTGTTTCGGACGGAAGATGGAAAAATAGGCTCGGTCACTAAGGCTGCGACAATGGATCTGGAGATCATTTGGGATTTATTTACTAATTTCCTTAAGGCAACTGATGTTCTCAATGTGGAGGACGAGTTGATTCAAGAAGTACGAACAGCTCGGGAACGCCTCCATCCACTACAAATCGGGAAGTACGGTCAGCTCCAAGAGTGGTTAAAAGATTATGAAGATGTGGAAATACATCATCGGCATGTTTCTCAATTGTACGGTGTCTATCCTAGTAATCATATTATAGATGGCCCATTACTTGATGCAGTAAGGCAAACTCTAAACAGGCGAGGGGATGCAGGGACTGGTTGGAGTCTCGGATGGAAGATTTGCTTATGGGCAAGGTTGAAAGATGGAGAGCGAGTGAACGCCTTATTTAGTCAACTTTTCCAAATTGTTTCCAGTGGAAAAGAGCAGATGGTTGGCGGTGGCTTATATCCTAATCTATTCGGAGCACATCCACCTTTTCAAATTGATGGGAATTTTAGCTATACAGCAGGAGTTGCTGAAATGCTCGTTCAATCGCATAAAGGATATATTGAATTATTACCTGCACTTCCATCTACATGGACGCAAGGATCTATTACAGGTATTCGAGTTCGTGGCGGTTTTGAGGTAGGCCTAACTTGGGAAAAAATGCAGATGAATAGATTGGAAGTGTCGTGTCTAACGGGTAATGCTTTTGTTTTGAAAACGGACCAAACTGTAATTGTTCATAAAGAAAATATGGAAGAAGAAAGAATATCACCAGTTGATGGATTAGTTTCAGTCACGATGGTACGCGGACAAAAGTATATTTTTGATTTTGCGTGAGTATCTTCGATATAGTTCGTTTTAAGAAATATGAGGTACCAGTTTCTAATATAGATCTGGTACTTTTTTTTGCATCCAGTAAGTACCTTAACAAATTTGCTAAATCATTGTAACTAGTTAATAATGATAAAAAATCAGAAGAAATATTTAGGTTAACGGTAACAATCTACTGAAAAGTGATATAATTTAGCTAGCTATTAATTATATTTATGATAACAGTGAGTAAGTCTTTATAAGAAAGGGATGGGCCGAATGAAAGTTGCACTTTTCGCAACATGCCTAATCGATATGTTCAATAGTAATGTAGGCAAGGATACAGTTGAGCTACTAGAAAATCTTGGGTGTGAAGTTTCATTTCCTGAATCGCAAGTGTGTTGCGGACAGCCATCCTATAATAGTGGCTATGTTAAAGAGTCAAAAGAAGCAATGAAAAAAATGATAAAAGCCTTCGAAGATGCTGAATATGTCGTCTGTCCTTCAGGCTCATGTGCTTATATGTTTCACGAATATCCTCATCTGTTCACAGGGGACCCTGTATGGGAGCCAAAAGCAAAAAGTCTAGCAGATAAAACTTATGAATTAACACAGTTTATCGTGGATGTTTTAAAAGTAGAGGATGTTGGTGCAAAGCTAGAAGCAAAAGCTACCTTTCATACTTCCTGTCATATGACTAGATTACTAGGTGTTAAAGAGGCGCCTATGAAACTGTTGAAAAACGTAAAAGGTCTTCAATATACCGAACTGCCTGGTAAACATAATTGCTGTGGTTTCGGTGGTACCTTTTCAGTGAAGATGTCTTCTATATCTGAACAAATGGTTGATGAAAAAGTACAAAATGTTGAAGAAACTGACTCGGAAATATTAATTGGAGCAGATTGTGGTTGCCTTATGAATATCGGCGGAAGAATTGATCGAAAAGGCAAACCAATTAGAGTGATGCATATCGCTGAAGTTTTAAATAGTCGGGAATAAAAGGAGGGATAAATGATGCCAATGAAGATTGGAACTGAAGATTTCAAACACCGTGTCGATCAAGGTCTTCATGATTCTTTTATGAGAAATGCTGTCTCTAGTGCCCAAGAGAGATTACGAAACAAGCGGCTTGATGCAGCGGAGGAATTGGGAAATTGGGAGGAATGGCGGTCACATGGTGAAGAAATCCGCCAACACGTATTAGAAAATCTTGATTTCTATTTATATCAACTTAGTGAAAATGTAGCAAAACACGGTGGTCATGTTTTCTTTGCGGAAACACCTGAAGAAGCTAATCGTTATATAAAAGAAGTTGCAGAAAAAAAGAATGCTAGAAAAATTGTAAAGTCCAAGTCGATGGTCACAGAAGAAATAAACATGAATGCTTGCTTAGAAGAAGCGGGCTGCGAAGTCATTGAAACGGATCTAGGAGAATATATTTTACAAGTTGATGACCATGATCCACCATCCCACATCGTTGCACCAGCTCTACATAAAAATAAAGAGCAGATTCGCGATGTATTTGCTGCAAAGCATCAGTATCAACATACAGAAAAACCTGAGGAGTTAGCTTTACATGCCCGTGAGATGCTTAGACATGAATACATGACTGCTGACATTGGGATAACTGGCTGTAATTTTGCTGTTGCTGAAACAGGTTCGATTTGTCTTGTTACGAATGAGGGGAATGCAGATCTTGTTGCAGCGCTACCGAAAACACAAATTACTGTTATGGGAATGGAAAGACTTGTACCGACCTTTGAGGAGATGGAAGTACTTGTAAGTTTGCTGACCCGAAGTGCTGTCGGTCAAAAATTAACAAGCTACATTACTGTGCTTACTGGTGCGCAAGATGAGGGTGACGTCGATGGACCGGAGGAATTCCATCTAGTCATTGTTGATAATGGAAGATCGAATATTTTAGGTGGAGAATTCCAATCCATCTTACAATGTATTCGTTGTGCAGCCTGTGTCAATGTATGCCCAGTTTATCGTCATGTTGGCGGGCATTCATATGGCTCTATTTACTCAGGGCCTGTAGGGGCAGTTCTTTCTCCTTTACTTGGTGGTTATGATGATTTTAAAGAGCTTCCTTATGCCTCAACATTATGTGGGGCTTGTACAGAAGCTTGCCCGGTAAAAATTCCGCTACACGAACTGTTGCATAAACACCGGCAAGAGATCGTTGAGAAAGAGGGGAGAGCACCAATTTCCGAAAAATTAATGATGAAGGCATTTGGTTTTGGGGCTGCTTCACCATCCTTATATAAAATGGCTTCTAAAATGGCGCCGACGGCTTTAAATCCTTTTACAGAAGATCACAAGATTAAAAAAGGTGTTGGTCCTTTAAAAGCTTGGACAGATGTGCGTGATTTTCCAGCACCTAATAAAACGAGATTTAGGGACTGGTTTAAGGAGCATGAAAAGGAGGCGAAAAACCGGTGAGTGGGACAATTCAAAATCGAGATGCCTTCTTAGAAAAAATTGCTAATAGGCTTGGACGAACTCAAATCAAGAATGGACTCCAAAGACCAAATTGGAACTATCATCCTCAAGATCGTGTCTTAAATGGGGCTAGTCCAGATGAATTATTAGAAGTTTTGAAGGCACAATGTGTGCATATTCATACAGATTTAATAGAAACGAACAAAGCTGAATTACCAGCTACGGTGCAAAAGATCGTTTCTAGCTATGGCGGTGGTCCGATCGTCACTTGGAAAGACTCTCGTTTTGTCGAATACGGAGTTTCGCCACAGCTTTATGAACACTGGGAAGTACATGAATGGGATTATTCAAAAAGAGAAGAAAATATTAAACTCGCGGAAACGGCCAATATTGGAATAACGATTAGTGATATAACCTTGGCTGAATCAGGAACGGTTGTCCTTTTTAGTAGTAAAGATAAAGGAAGAACTGTAAGCTTCTTGCCGCTTCATTCCGTGATTATTGTTCCAAAAAGTTCATTAGTTCCCCGAATGACCCAGGCAGCGAGGATTATTAGGGAAAAGACGCAAAATGGTGAGCATTTAGCATCTTGTATCAATTTTATAACAGGTCCAAGTAATTCAGCTGATATTGAAATGAATCTAGTAGTGGGGGTACATGGACCTATAAAAGCTGCTTATATAGTTGTAGAGGATCTATAGGGGGAATTTCTTCCCCTTCTTTTAAAAAAGACGTTTGTCACTCTCTACTAAGGTTAGTTTTTTTAGTTAAAATGACATGTTTTTCTTTAAATCGAGTTTATCTATAAAATATTGGATACAGTTAGAAGTTTATGATATTCTTAACTTAGTAAAGACACTGGGGCTGAAAAAAACTAAATATTTATGGAAACGCATACTAGAAGGTGTGCATTTTCAACTAATTACCATTAAAGTCAATTTTTCATCTAGCCAAGTACGATTAAATCTTATCTGAATATTATGAAGCGAGAGTAGTAACATTGGCTAGAAGAGCTGGTTGTTCTAATAGATTGCAAGATAACCCATGTCTTTTCATTAACTGATCTAGATGATCAATTTGTGAGGTGGTATTGTTGATGAAAATTGCAGTAGTCGGTTCAGGTAAACTGGGACAAAGGCACTTGGACAAATGGCAGAAAATTGAAGGTGTAACTGTTGTTGGACTAGTTGCTAGAAATAGTGAAAAACTAAATAAGGTAGCTGAAAAATACGGTGTTCAACCGTTTACTAGCCTTGAAGAGCTATTGACAGCAACAGACGTTCAAGTAATTGATGTTTGTACACCTACTGATACACACGTTGAATTAGTAAAAAAGGCTGCTAATGCGAAAAAACATGTAATTTGTGAAAAACCGTTAGCATTAACAAGTGCTGAAGCCATTGAGATGATCAATGTATGTAAGGAAAATAATGTGCAACTTCTCGTTGGTCATACTCTTCGCTTTTTTCCAGAATATGCGAATGCAAGAGAACAAGTTAAAAATGGCTTGATTGGAAACCCAGGTGTTATCAGACTCATTAGAGGTGTTCCATATCCAAGTGAAAGAACATGGTATGCGGATGAATCAAGAAGCGGTGGTTTGTTCCTTGATCTTGGGACACACGAATTCGATTGGTTATGCTGGACATTTGGCGGAGTAAAAAGAGTTATGGCTAAAAAGGTAAAACATAGCAGCGAAGAAGCTGGGAATATGGAATATGGTTTTGCAACATTGAAAATGAATGATGGAACCATTGCATATGTTGAATTGTCTTGGGCAGAACCAAAATTCCAAGCATCCTTTGAACTTACTGGTGATAAAGGGATGATTACATATGACTATGATCAAAGTTTTCCGTTAACTGTAAAGCTTCGTTCACCTAATACTGAAAGTGCTCCTATTCCAAAGAGCATGATGCACAAGGATCCATATGAGCGTCAATTTGAACATTTTGTCCAATGTATTCAAGGAAATGAAGACCCAGTTGTTACAGCGGAGGATGCTTTGATGGCTATTCAAGTTGCAGAAGCAGCTGTTAAATCTGCTCAAACGGGACAACCTGTTACTCTTTCGGAAGGAGGAAAATAAAATGAAAGTTGGCATCATTAGTTTTGCTCATATGCATGCGGTTGCTTACGCCAATTATATCATAAAGCATCCTGAGGCCGAGCTTGCCTCCATTTGGGATGCAGACGAGAACCGGGGCCAAGAAATGGCTGAAAAATTTAACTGTCAATACATTTCGGACTTAGATGCATTTTTAGCAACAGATATTGATGCAGTTGTAGTCTGCTCCGAAAATGCTAATCATAGAGAGCATGTTATTAAAGCAGCAAGAGCGAAAAAACATGTACTTTGTGAAAAACCAATTGCAACTAAAGTTGAAGATGCACAGGCAATGATTGCTGCATGTGAAGAAGAGGGCGTACTCCTTGAGATTGCTTATCCTGTTCGTTTTGCACCAGGATTTAAACAGGCAAAAGAACTTATTGAAAATGGCGCAATTGGGGATGTCGTTGCGATTACAGGTACGAATCATGGCAAAATGCCTGGTGGATGGTTTATCGAAAAGGAACTGTCTGGAGGTGGTGCGGCAACGGATCACATCGTTCATATTATGGATATCATTCGTTGGGTAATCAAAGACGAAGTGAAAAGTATATATGCAGAAATGGATACGAGATTCTACGATGTTGATGTTGAGGATTGTGGAATTGCAACTCTCGAATTAGAGTCAGGAATTATTGCATCTATTGATCATAGTTGGTCAAGACCGCAAACATTCCCAACATGGGGAGATGCGATTATTAAATTTGTTGGTACTAAAGGAAGTCTTGAAGTTGATGCATTTAAGCAATATGCCCTCTATTATAATGATGAGGCAAAAGAGATCACTCAGCTTCCATTTGCCGAGGATATGGATGATGGATTAGTGAATGATTTTATTGCCTGTGTCAAGGCAGGTCGTACTCCATCCATTACTGGAACAGATGGTTTACGCACGTTGGAAGTAGTTAAAGCAGCCCATGAATCTAATGAACAGGGTCAAGCTGTTTTTATTGAAAGATAATTTTATCATTAGACTTACTATCCAGAAGGGGTGAAGGTATGAAAATCGGGTTAAGTTCTTATAGTTTATTTCGTGCAATTAATTCTGGGGAAATGTCAATTTTGGATGCGATCCAATGGGTGGCAGACAATGGCGGAGAACATATAGAGATTGTTCCGATGGGTTCGTTGAATCTAGAAAATAACCCTGAACTTATTGAACAAATTAAGGAAAAAGCTGCAAGTGTTGGTATTGATGTGTCCAACTACTTAATAGGTGCTAACTTTATCACAGATAGTCGCGAAGCTTTTGAGGAAGAAGTTGACCGAGTTAAGAAACATGTGGACATTGCTAATGCTTTAGGTGTTAAATTTATGCGTCACGATGTTGCTTGGCGCGCGGGCGAAGATGCTACAATTGAGCAATTTGAAAAGGATCTTCCACTTTTGGTAGAAGCATGTCAACAAATTGCTGATCATGCTAAACAATATGGAATTACAACAAGTATCGAAAACCATGGTTTCTATGTGCAAGCAAGTGATCGTGTCCAACGTCTAGTTAACGAAGTAAATCGCGAAAACTTTAAAACAACGGTTGATATTGGAAACTTTATGTGTGTAGATGAGGATTCCGTTGCAGCTGTTAAGAAAAATATTAAATATGCTTCTGTTGTTCATTTTAAAGATTTTTACTTACGTCCATCTTATCAAAACCCTGGTGATGGCTGGTTCCAGACCACATCTGGAAATTATTTGCGCGGTGCTATAGTAGGCCACGGCGATATTGATATGAGAGAAGTCGTAAAAGTAGTTAAGAATTCTGGTTTTGATGGCTATATTTCTATTGAATTTGAAGGATTGGAAGATTGCCGCCAAGGGTCTAAAATTGGTTTGAGCAATGTCCGCAGATTTTTCGAAGAAGCTTAGGGGGATGAAATGATGAGTAAAGTTAAAATTGGGGTAATTGGTGCTGGTTCGATTTCTGAAGCGCATCTAGGTGCATACGTAAATAATAGCAAAGTAGAACTAGTTGCCATTTGTGACTTGAATGAAGAAAGAGCAAAAGCAAAAGCTGAAAAATACGGTGCTAAAAAAGTTTATGTAGATTACAATGAATTATTAGCTGATCCGGAAGTCGAAGCAGTAAGCATCTGTACTTGGAATAATACGCATGCTGAAATTGCAATTGCTGCGTTACAAGCAGGTAAAAACGTACTTGTTGAAAAGCCTATGACGACAGACATCGACAAGGCACTTGCTCTTGAAGCTGCAGTAAAAGAAACTGGTAAAAAACTTCAAGTTGGATTTGTTAGAAGATATTCTGCTAACACACAAGTTCTAAAACAGTTTATTGATAACGATGACCTTGGAGAAATCTATTACGCAAAAGCAACATGCTTCCGTCGTCTAGGTAATCCTGGTGGCTGGTTCTCTGATATTGAAAGATCTGGTGGAGGACCATTAATCGATCTTGGTGTCCATGTTATTGATGTTCTTTGGTATCTAATGGGATGTCCAAAAGTCAAATCTATTTCCGGTAACACATACAATAAACTAGGAAACAGAAAAAATATTAAAAACCTATCATTCTATAAAGCTGCTGACTTTGACCCAGAGAAAAATACAGTCGAAGATATGGCAAATGCCTTAATCCGTTTTGAAAATGGTGCCTCTTTAGCTGTAGATGTAAGCTTCACACTTCATGCACAAAAAGACGATATCACTGTAAAACTTTATGGAACAAAAGGTGGAGCTGAAATCGAACCAAGCCTAGCGGTTATTTCCGAGAAGTATGACACAATTGTAAACATGCTTCCACAAGTTGATAATCTATCTTTTGACTTCGTTCAAGCATTCCAAGCTGAGATTGATCATTTTGTGGATACTTGTCTTGGTGAAAAAGAAACACTAAGCCCAGTAGAACATGGAGTAGAAATGACAAAAATCCTTTGCGGTATCTATGAATCAGCTGCAAAAGGTACAGAAATTTATTTTGATTAATATAAAACATGCAGTCACATAGTTGACTGCATGTTTTTTTGCGTGTTTAAAGCTCCGCATCAAAGTATAGTGAAGAAGAATTTCTAGTTTTAATAACGCGGTAAAAATCTAAGGCTGCTATCATACGTTTTATTCAAATAGGATAAGTAAAATCGAGTCACGTGATAAGCATTCACGTTTATAAAAGTTTTTTCTGATGAGAGTTGTCAGAGACAAAGAATTGTTTGAATCAAAAAAAATGTCTCTGAAGGAGAGCATCGGAGACAAAAAACAACGGAAACGGCGAAAAATGTCTCTGATAGATGGTGTCAGAGACAAAAAATGAAATAAATCAAAAAAAATGTCTCTGAAGTAGAGCATCAGAGACAAAAAACAACAGAAACGGTGAAATATGTCTCTGATAGATGGTGTCAGAGATAAACGTTCTTTTTAGCCCACGCTACCAAATAAAAAAGAACTCACCCAAGGAAGTCACGGAATATGACATTTGGGGAGCTCTTTTAAAACAAATCATTTATTTAAAAGACGATTCGTTCCTTTTTCTTACCAGAATCGTAAATTGCAACGATCATCTTCTGAGTTTTTAGTGCTTCCTCACCTGTTATATCTGGTTGTTTACCTTCTTTTAGTGAGTCGTAGAAGTTATCAACTTGCTTAATGTGGTTGACACCCCAATAACTTTTAGCACCAGTATCATATTGAATAACTTCCTGAGGATTATTATCAGCAACATACTCAATGCCATTATTTAGCTTAATTGTACCACGGTCTCCAACAATTTTAGCGATACCGTTTTCACAATGGAGTTCAATCTCGACTGGCGCATCATACGTATAATAATTAATACAGTGGAATGCGGTTACAACACCATTTTTATATTTAATCACCCCTTCAGCAGCATCTTCTACATCGATAAAGGAATGGGCGCGGTTGCTAATAGTAGCATCAATGTAATCAATTTCATCGTTAATAAGATATCTCATAATATCCATAGTGTGAATGGCTTGGTCAATAATGACACCGCCACCTTCCTTATCCCAAGTACCCTTCCAGTCACTATTCTTATAGTATTCATCTGAACGATCCCATGTAACGGAAAGTTTACCAGCTTTGATCGCACCAAGTTCGCCATTTTCAAGCAGTTTTTTAATCATTTGTGTACTAGCGTTATATCGGTTTTGAAAGATAACCCCAAGCGTTACATTATTTGCTTTCGCTGTTTCAACCATTTCAACAGCATCTTCATATGTAATCGACATTGGCTTTTCTGTTAAAATATGAATTTCTCTCTTAGCTGCCTCAATCGAAACAGGTGCATGGAGGTAATGGGGAAGACAGATATGGATGACATCCAAATCTTCCTTGTCAAACATCTCCATATAATCAGTGTAGTAAGAACAATTGTATTTTTCGCCTGCAGACTTTGCGCGATCTTCTTTTATATCACATACAGCTACCAATTCAACATCTTCACGATTTTTTACAGGTACTGCATGCATTGGAAAAATTCTTCCGCAGCCAATAATTCCAACTCTAAATTTTGACATTTCCCTTTCTCCCTTCAATTCTGAAAATAACTTTCAAAGTAATAAATAAGAAAAGTTCAACGGCACCTACCTTTCAATTGCATTATAGCAATCATAAGAGAAAAACGTAATTATTTAGCTGTGATTTTTTAAAAAAAGATAATAAATTGAATCTTTTACAGTAACATGGACAGAACCTATGAAAAAGTCATATAATAAGTTTATATCTACATATTCTATCAATATAAAGAGAGGGGGAGAACTCATGTCTTTCATGCGTATTGTAACAGGGTTATGGAGAAATAGCACAGAGACGAGCGATCGAGCAAAGGACCCGAAGTTAAAGACACGCTATTACAAGATTGGAAAGCGCAATCTAGCGGAAACGATTACATCTGTCGTTAATAATAAACTTCCCGGCTGGAAGATTAACCATTTCGATTATGAGCGTGGAGAAATGTTGATCGAAAAAAGAGGTATGAGACGCAACCAGATTGTAATAACGATTATTCAAGTTGAGCCGCTTCGTTGTAGCGTGGATCTTGTTTCAGCTTATGAAGGGTTGGGGGATCTTGGGGCTACTTATTTTGCAGTCCAGAAGTTTTATGAGTTGCTAAATAAAGAGGTACCACCTGTTTCAAAATAATAGAAGTTGTAAGCCAGTTACCTGTATTAAACTAATACGGGTGCTGGCTTTTTTTGAATTTGGATTTTGGAGAAATTCTCTGATTAATAAGGAAATTCAGTGCGGTATATGGTAGACTAATAGGAAGAAGCAACTAGGAAAAAGGAGAATATACACATGATAAAAACTGTTTTATTTGATGTTGATGGAGTCCTTTTGAGTGAGGAACGCTATTTTGATGCATCAGCATTAACTGTTTGGGAATTGTTAAGCAGCAACAATTATTTAGGTCTCCAACCTGAAGAATATAAAACAAATTTCAGTGATGATGAGATTGCTGGAATTCGCTCCCGTGTTTTTGAAAATGATCTTGTCTTAAAGTTCTTGAAATCTCGCGGATTGAATGCGAACTGGGATATGATTTATTTAACAGCTAGTTATCAAATTATTCGTCTGTTAGAACAGATTAAAGATAAAGCTCAAGATAAAATAGAAAATTGGGTAACGAATGAAATTGATCGTGATGTTTTGTTAGAAATGTCTGAAGTCTTTATCGAAAAAGACCTTTCTTTAGATTTCAATAGTTTTCGTATCGATTTTGCTGAAGCAGAATCCTCCAAGGCAGGCTTGTTCGCCCATTTGGATCTGTTAGCTCAAAAAAAGCTAGGAGTTACGAAAACGAGTTTTGGGCATAAGGGAAGCCTTTGGTCAACTTGTGAGCATATTTCTCAAGAGTGGTATGTGGGGGATCACCATGTTCTTAAGTCGACGGGAAGACCTTCAGTACAAACAGGGAAACAGGGCTTTTTAACGGATGAGAAAGTGTTGGCTTTACCAGAGGAAATTTCTGAATTATTCCAAGCCTTGAAGGATTCTGGAGTCGTGATCGGGATTGGAACGGGTCGTCCGGAATTAGAGACAATTGAACCCTTTCAACATTTAGATTGGTTAAGGCATTTCGATGTTCGAAATATTGTCACGGCTGATGATGTGCTTTCAGCTGAACGAGCATATCCTGATTCACCAGCGTTATCAAAACCACATCCATTTACATACGTGATGGCCTTATCAAGTAAATCTAAATCCGCTAAGGATTGTATAGAGGAAAAACTGCCGATTGAAAACGGAAAAGAAACTTTGATTGTGGGCGATTCGTTAGCGGACCTATTAGCAGCTAGAAAAATGGGTTGCACATTCGCAGCTGTTTTAACAGGATTATCTGGTAAAGATGCAAGAACAGAGTTTGAAGAACATCAAGCTGATTATATTTTGGACAATGTTCTTGAAATAAAGGATCTAGTTCTATCTATGGTCAAATGAACGTCTCTAAAAAATAGTTCAATCTAAAAAAACATGTGGTGAAAATGATTCATTTTCACCACATGTTTTTTAAAATACCTGAAAACAGGTTTTATAAATAACAAGATGTAAACCACATAAAGCTTTACGAAGATACAATTATTCCATAATCGGCAGTTCGAGAAATTGGGCTTCTTTCAATCCCTTTAATGAAGTCAACACACGTATTACATCATCATCTACATTTTTATCGAGGGTCAAAACCATGATGGCCTCGCCTCCTACATCAGCCCGTCCAACTTGCATAGTACCGATGTTTATATCGAAGTCGCCTAAGATGGAGCCTACACGACCAATCATGCCCGGAATATCTGTATGCCTAATATAGAGAAGGTTGTTTTCGGGACGAACATCTACCCGGTAGTCATTCATTTTAACAATTCTAGCTCCATAGCCATTTAATATTGTTGCACCTATATTAGAAGTTATTTTGCCCTTTAATAATGAGAGTTCCACATAAGAAGCGAAGCCTTTGCTCTTCGGATTTTTGAAGACGTTTGATGTTACGCCTTGGTCCTTCATCAAGTGGTGGGCATTAATTAGATTAACAGAGTCACCTAAATGCTGGGTCAAAATGCCTTTAATCATATTGCGAGTTAACAAATCAGTACTTCCATTAGCTAATTCCCCAAAATATTGGATCTCAATCTTTTCAGGAGCTTCTTTTAACAATTGAATGGCGAGCATTCCAATTTGTTCTGATAATGTTATATATGGCTGTAGTTTTTTGTGAGTCTCTCCAGATATTTGCGGCATGTTAACAGCATGGCGAATCGATTGAGTTTCAAAGATTTCAATAATTTCTTCGCTGACTTCATGAGCCACTTTTTCTTGAGCTTCAACTGTTGAAGCGCCAAGATGTGGAGTAACAATCACGTTCGGATGGTTGAGCAGCTCCATATTAGTAGAAGGTTCTGTTTCAAACACATCTAAGGCTGCACCAGCAACTTGACCAGAATTTAAAGCTCGTACAAGAGCGGCTTCGTCAATGATTCCTCCACGTGCACAGTTGACAATTCGAACACCGTGTTTTGTTTTAGCTAAATAATCATCATTAATTAATCCGCGTGTTTCCTTAATGAGAGGTGTATGGACTGTAATGAAATCTGCTTCTTGAGCAATTTCATCTAAAGTTGCTTTCGTAATCCCCATTTGTTCAGCACGGTCTTCTGTTAAATAAGGGTCATAGCCTAAAATATTCATACCGAAACTTTTTGCACGCTTCGCCACTTCGGAACCGATTTTTCCCATACCAACAATTCCAAGTGTTTTTTCGTATAATTCAACACCCTTGAAAGAATTTCGCTCCCATTTTCCTTGAGATGTAGAAATATGGGCATGCGGAATTGTACGAGCAAGGGATAACATCATTGCCATTGTAAGCTCAGCAGCGGAAATCGTGTTAGCGCCTGGAGCATTTATAACAATAATCCCTTTTTTGGTAGCTGCATTCACATCGATATTATCTACCCCAACACCTGCGCGAGCTATTACACGTAGTCGATTAGCATGTTCTAAAATGTCTGCTGTTACTTGCGTTTGGCTTCGTACGATTAAAGCATCATATTCACCAATTATATTTATTAACTCTTCAGGTGGTAGTCCTGGTTGTTTATCAATTGTAAAATTTGGATGTTCAAATAATGCACTTAAACCAGTATCACTTATCGCATCAGATACAAGAACTTTATACATGGTTGATCCATACCTCCTGTGCTTTTTTAGTGGCAAGTCCTAAAACATCTTGACCTTCTAGTTTGTAAATTGTCATTTCCAGGGCATTTAACACTTTTAAAACTTCAAACGGTGTGCAATATCCCATATGACCGATACGGAAAATTTGACCTTTTAATTTATGTTGTCCACCACCAAGTGTGACCGAATATTGTTCACGAAGCATTTTAGTAATAGCACCAGAAGTACTATTTTTCGGAACAACAGCAGTTACTGTTGGCGAGGCATCCTCATCAGATGTTAACAAATCTAAACCAATGGCTTTTACACCTTCACGGGTCATATTCATTAATAATTGATGGCGTTCAATCACTTGTTCGAAGCCTTCTTCTTCAATCATTTTGCATACTTCCTGAGCGCCATAAATTAGCGAAATCGCAGGAGTGTAAGGTGTTGATTTCTCTTTATCATAGGACGAAAAATAGCGATTTAAATCTAGATAGAAGCGGTTAGATGAATGCTTTTTAATGTGCTCTTTTGCATAATCATTGACTGCAACAAAGGCAAGTCCTGGAGGAAGCATCATAGCCTTTTGAGAACCAGTAACTAAAATGTCGATATTCCATTCTTTCATGTTGACAGGAACTGCACCAATACAACTAACTCCATCAACGATAAACAGCGCATCTGCTACTCTCTTAGTTACTTCACCAAGTTCTTTTATAGGATGAAGAACGGCCGTCGATGTTTCACAATAGGTGGCTATGACAGCAGTAATCTTTTTATTAAGAGATTTTAGGAAATCTTCTAGTTGTTCAGGTTTACATGATTTTCCCCACTCGATCTCTAAACGATGAACATTTGCACCAAAAGCTTCACAAATAGTAGCAAATCTTTCACCGAAAGATCCTGAAACAATTACGACAATATCATCATTTTCTCCAATAGTATTAGCTGCTGCAGTTTCCAAAGCTCCAGTACCACTTGCTGATAAAATGGTTACAGGATTTTCAGAACCAAATATCGGTTTTAGACGATTTGCAACATCCTCTAATAAAACAGGGAATTTACTGCCGCGATGTCCAATCATTGGTTGATTCATTGCATGTTTAACACGATCGGGAATTGGTGTTGGTCCCGGAGTGTATAAGTATTCTTGGCCTAGAAGCATTAGCTTTCATCCTTTCCACTTCGTCTATAATGATTAATAAAAATGAAAACGCCCCCATAACAGACGCATGCGCCGTGTTATGAGGGACGTAATATCGTGGTGCCACCCTCGTTCACTGGAATAAATAATTTATTATGTAGGTTCCAGCCTCGAGTTGATAACGGCTTATGCCGGGCAAAATTTGCCAGTTCAGAAGTGCTGGGCTATTTGCAGAAAAAACATCGATTCTCACCAACCATCGACTCTCTTTAGTATTTTCTACAAGCCGTCTTCCTCATTACTTTTATCGTAATTAGAAATATTTAGAATTTAATATACAGTGTATTGTACACATAAGCTGCGAATCTTGCAATAGGAAAATAAAAAAATGGATGTTTTTTCGAGAATTTTCGTCAAGAATCATGCAAGTCTGCCGTAAATGCAATATAGTATGTATAAGGTCATTTTGTTTTTGAAAGGAGTATAACGATGATTCGATTTGGAGTTATAGGAACGAATTGGATTACAGATTCTTTTATTGAAGCAGCATCAGAACATAAAGATTTTCAATTAACTGCCGTCTATTCTCGGACAGAAGAGCGTGCAAAAGAATTTTCTATAAAGCATGGGGTAGACACCTTTTTTACAAATGTGGAGAAAATGGCAAGCAGCAGCTTAATTGATGCCGTTTATATAGCGAGCCCTAATTCATTTCATTGTGATCAAGCTTTAACACTTATGAATGGTGGTAAACATATTTTATGTGAAAAGCCAATAGCTTCTAATCCTCAGGAATTGAAAAAAATGATTGAAACTGCACGTAAAAATAATGTAGTGCTAATGGAAGCTTTAAAAACAACATTAATGCCTAATTTTAAAGAGATACAAAATCACATACATAAAATCGGAAAGATAAGAAGGTATTATGCAAACTTTTGTAAATATTCATCCCGGTATGACGCTTATCGACAGGGGCATATCTTGAATGCTTTTAATCCTAAATTTTCTAACGGTTCATTAATGGATCTAGGCATTTATTGCATTTATCCAATGGTTGTTTTATTTGGTGAACCAAATAAAATTCATGGGAATGCTGTTATGTTAGAATCAGGAGTAGATGGAAGTGGAAGTTTGATTTTGGAATACGATGGATTTGAGGCAGTCATCACCCATGCAAAAACAATTAACTCGTACATACCATCCGAAATTCAAGGGGAAGAGGGAAGTATTATAATTGATGAAATTTCAACCCCTGGACATATTGAAATTCGTTATCGGAATGGCAAGAGCGAGATCATTAGTCAAAAAAGTGATAGGCCTTCCATGTACTATGAAGCAGAGGAGTTTATTCAATTAATTAAGAGGGGACAGTTAGAATCGGCTGTTAATTCTCATGAAAACTCGTTAATTGTTGCGCAAATTATGAAAGAAGCTAGACAACAGTTTGGATTGGTTTATCCAGCTGATCTATAACAGTGTGGAATAAGGAGGTTGTTGAGCAGATGGAATTTGAGAACAACTTAATCGAAAAATCCTTTTATGAAACGCTTTTAAATGAAAGTGAAAAGCAAAATCCAATTAAATCCCTAGGTGAGTTATTCTATCGGAAACAAAAGGATGAACCTGATCAATTGGATGAAGTTAGATTTGCTCAGGGAGAAGTGTATTTTCATGTTAGGGATTATGAGTCAGCAATTCATAAATGGGAGAATGTTCAAGGGAATTATGAACAATTCGCACGTAAGAATATCGCTGATGCCTATTTAGAACTCGATTTACTGGACACTGCGGAAGAAATTTATCAGTCCATAACAACTGACTCCCTTGTCCTAAATATAGAAATAGCTCTTCAGTTGTTCGGTTTGTATATAATGCAGAATAAAACACATGAAGCGAAACAAATGATTCAAAATGCAGTCATCCTTAATCCAGCCTATCCAAATGTAACAAAGCTTGCCCGTGCCTTTTTCGAAGAGATTAAAGATATGCCAAATGCTGTTGAATTGGCGGTAAATGAAGGTATACGAACAGAAGATGAGGATTGGATAAAGGTTTTACATGGATATGTGGAAAAAGGTCATATTATTTATGAACCAACCTACTTTCTTCCATTATTAAAAACAACACTGACTATCAATAAAGAGCAATTTGAAAAATTGGTTACAGGATTATGGAACGGCTATAAAAATAAGGATTCATTTTTAACATGGTTAGAGTTAGTAAGTGAGCTTTTAAATAAGGAAGGCGAGCCCCAAATGAACAAATGGGAAACGCTGGACGCTTATTTTGAAAAAACTTACTTTGAACTGGTAAGCGGGCAATATAGCTACTTTGAAATTGAAACATTAATGCCTATATATATAGAAGCTTGGATAAAAATAAGTAAACAGTTAGGTAATATTTTTTCTATTTCGGCAGCGATAGCGTGGAACGACCTTTTCCCAGGAAATATTAGTCAAGATACTACAGAATTAATCGGAAATACTATTGTCGAACGTAATGGGATGTCAGAAATTCTATCTTTTTCCCGAAGTTTATTTAGCAATATTAAAAAGTGGGCAGAGGATCATGAATTATTCA
Source organism: Bacillus niameyensis (assembly GCF_001375535.1). Taxonomy (GTDB): domain Bacteria; phylum Bacillota; class Bacilli; order Bacillales; family Bacillaceae_C; genus Lederbergia; species Lederbergia niameyensis. Next base: position 1,649,104 of record NZ_LN831197.1, on the reverse strand, counting down.
TTGAAAGAGAGGAAAATGAGAATCAAAGTTATTCGGCAGTGCTTGTAAATGTTAAAGCGACGATACAACTTTTAATGGAACAGCTAGAAAAATTGAAGGAAGAGATGACACTTTCTATCGAGAACGATGAAGATATAGTTTCAAGGCTACAAGGCTCTATCAATCAATTACAGGACTTAGAAGAAGAAAAAGCTCAAGAAATTAGAGAAGCTTTCTTAAGCATTAAGGAAAATATTAATTCTAATTTGAGAAAAGCGATACCTAGTCTTATCAAAGAGTCTGCTAAAATCATTAAGGAAGACAGTGACTTCCGAAATATCCATCTTGATTTAAATAATGAGATGAATAAGCGAATTAATTCTTATATGCACACTACTATTCTTCCGATCTTTATTCAACTTCTTGCTGATTGGATAGAGAATTCGCAAGCTAAACTTTTGGAGATGCAAGCCCAATTATTTGAGTGGAGTTCTGGCTTTAATGAACTTCTTGGTCAAGATCGGATCAAACTTGAGTGTGATTTTCAAATACTTGAAGATTGGAAAAGGGATGCCGACCGAATGACGAGCGGAATTCAAATTGAGAAAGAAAATATTATGCTTAAAAGAACTCCTTCTCAAGTTTTTTTAAAGGGTGCTGGTAAATTGTTAGGGACCTTTTCTAAAAATCAGTCTGTTTTGGCCAATGCTTATCGTAGTTTTATACAAAATGAAAATTATGAGGAAGTAGCTGAGGCGGTTTCATCCAAGTTTCTTCAGCAATATGGGTTGTTTGAAAAAGCGATCGGAAGAGATATCCATCTCTTTATAAAACAACCTTTAAACACTCTACAAGAAATAGTAGAGGAAATTCAGGGAAGAATAGATGAAAATCAAGATAAATTAACTAAATTCCAAAAAAATCCAGATCTATATCGGAATGCACTAAAAATCTTTGAAGTAAGACTACGTCAGCTTGAGTGGATTCAAGATAGCAAGGAGAATAAGGAATTACCAATAAATAACCCTTCAGGAGGCGGACAATGAGAATAGCATTAATAGCACATGATAAGAAAAAAGACGATATGATTCAGTTTGCAACCGCGTATAAGTTTATATTAGAAAAGCATGAATTATATGCAACAGGAACTACAGGTGCAAAGATTATGGAAGCAACTGGATTAAGTATTAATCGATTTCAATCTGGTCCACTAGGTGGAGATCAGCAAATTGGCGCATATATTGCTGAAAATAAAATGGATGTTATCATCTTTTTACGTGATCCATTAACAGCTCAACCTCATGAGCCTGATGTTTCTGCCCTTATGCGACTTTGTGATGTCTATGGCGTTCCGTTAGCAACTAATATGGGAACGGCTGAAATTGTCATTCGTGGCTTAGAAAGTGGGCTTTTAGACTGGCGTGCTAAGTAAATGGCAATTATTCACCAATGACTCTATCCCTCTAATGATGCTATACTATTGATTAGATTTTCATTATAGAAGGAGATGGAATAATGAAATCCAATTCCAAAATTGCAACGAAGGTTATTCCAGTTGTCATTGGGTTAGTTTTAGTTGTTACGGTTATTCTTTGGGCGTTACTATCCGCAAATAAAGATACTGTCATTCCGTTTTCTTCCATTGAAAAAGTCATTCAATCACAAAATGGTGAATTAGTGACACTTAAAGAAATGTCAGATGGTACGATTACTATTGAGACAGATAAAGCGAAATATGTCTCCCATTTTCGGCCAAATAGTCCTTTAATTGATGAACTTGTTCAAAAATATAATGTTAACTATAAATATTCAAATGGTACACATGCAGGTAATTGGATTTTTGGCGGGATCATCGTTCTTTTACTTGCAACGGCCCTCATTCTTCAGAAAAAGGGTGGGCTTTCGACTGCAAAGATGAAACATGGTACAGCAAAGCCAGTTCCATTACCATCGATTACGATGAATGATATTGGTGGATTATCAGAAGAAATGAAGGAAGAAATCGAGCAAACACTTGAGATTATTAAAGCCCCACAACGTTCTATGAAACTAGGTATTAAAGCTCCTAAAGGCATTTTATTATATGGTCCACCTGGAACAGGGAAAACGTTACTTGCCCAGGCTATGGCAAATGAAATTGGTGCTAGTTTCTTTTCCGCAAGTGGTTCGGCCTTTACAGAATTATTTGTTGGTGTCGGCGCATCAAGAGTCCGCGGATTATTTGAGAATGCTAGAAAACAAACTCCTGCTGTTATATTTATTGATGAGGTTGATGCTCTTGCTGGAAAAAGAAAACAGCATGGGGGAGAAGAGGCAGAAAAAACATTAACAGAATTGCTTGTTCAGCTTGATGGTGGACATGCAAATGACGGTATTCTTTTTATCGCAGCTACAAATAGAAAAGATATGCTTGATGATGCATTTCTCCGCCCAGGGAGAATTGATTTTTCATTCCTCGTTCCTTTACCTGATACAAAAGGTAGAAAAGAAATTATTGATATTCACGCGAAAGGAAAAAAACTTTCTCAAGAAGTTGTTGCTTCATTTAATACTTTGGCTGAGAGTACATCAGGTTTTTCAGGTGCTGAAATTAGTTCGCTATTTGAATCAGCAAGCAGAAAGGCGATCAGAGAAGGGCGTGAGGAGGTTGGGCTTACTGACCTTGATTATGCCATTGATCGAACGATTCTTGGCTCAGCTTCTCGGGTACTTAACGATCCAGAAACTAAGCAAAGAGTGGCCATTCATGAAGCGGGTCATGCCTTGATTCAGGCACTGACAAAACCGGATACAGTTCGTAAAGCTACAATTATTCCTCGTGGTCAGGCATTAGGCTATGTAGCACCTGTTCAAAAGGAACTACATTTATCAACTACTAGTGAATTGCTGGATCAGGTCTGTATGATTCTTGCAGGTGGAATAGCAGAGAGGTTAATTCTTGGCGAGCATAGTGTTGGGGTAAGTGGAGATGTCCAACAAGCAAAAAAACTATTGGAAGATATGGTTGAAACTGGAATGCTTGAAGAGGGCTTTACGCTTACTTTTGATAAGCAAGAAAAGGATGTTAAAATGCAGGAGTTATTCGAAAAGGCGCTTGCGAAGACAGAACAGATGTTGACAAGTTATAAATATGAACACCAGCAATTAGTAGAAGCATTATTAATAGAAGAAACATTGGATGGAGCTGAAATTCAAGCAATTGTTTCTCGTAAACCTGCATATGCATAAATAGTTTAAACCCTCCTAACTTTTGAATAAGATAGGAGGGTTTTATAAGATTAGGAGATATAGTTTGCAACTGTTAGTCAGAAAATACTAAAGTACATATTCATGATTTTACCCATTTATATCCATACCCCCATACAGTTTGTATGTATTGAGGTTGTGATGCATCTTCCTCAGCTTTTTGCCTGATTCTCCTAATATTCACATCTACAATTTTCGAATCGCCCGCAAAGTTCAATCCCCACACCTCATCTAAAATGTCATTACGACTAACCGCTTTTCCTTTTGCTAAATCCAAGATAGATAGTATATCGTATTCAGTTGGCGATAACTCAATCTCTTCGCCCTTTTTATATAAACAGCGTTGTTTTCGATTTAATGTGAGAAGTGGTTTTTCCTCCATTTCATGAACGGGGACTCTCCTAAGCAATGATTTAATCCTGGCAATTAATTCATTAGGACTAAATGGTTTAGGAATATAATCATCAGCTCCGTTCAATAAACCATGTACTTTATCGCTCTCCATTGTTTTTGCTGTTAACATAATGATGCCGACATCTTGATTATATTCTCTAATTTTCCTGCCGACCTCAAAGCCGTCTATTCCAGGAAGCATAATATCTAATAATACGATTGCAACATCACCGTGTTGATATAATAGTTGTAACCCATCTTCACCACTATCTGCTTGCAAAACTGAGTAACCAGATCTCTTTAAGTTAATTTCGATAAAACCTCTAATATTTTCTTCGTCTTCAATAATTAAGATTTTTTCCATGATTAGATCCCTCGATATGGTTCGTTTTGTGTATCAATTATCCTAATTTGTATATTCGACATATCATTTGTTTTTCTGAATTATTCCACATTAACTAGCTGTAAGACCAAGAATTGTAAGTGAGGCGATGGAAGAAACCTCCATTGATTGAATTATCATTCTATGCCTACTCCATAAATCCCTACAATCTCATAATATCTTTAAAACGATCTTAAAGGGTTTCAAAAAAATAACAAATTGAAATGACACATTTGTAACCTTTATGTAACAAAGTTCTTTTAAAAAAAGTTTAAGATAATAATAGAATTTTGTCGAGAGGTTGAGGAAATTGGAAAAAAGAGCAAAGAGAACTAAAAGGAAATTAAATCGGTTAGGAAAGACAGTGCTTGGGTTTTTAATCATATTCACCATGGTCACAACGTACCTCATATGGGACCAAGTGGCCGAAAAAAATGTTGTTGCTAAAAGAAACTCCGACAAATTGACGGCTACTGTTGAAGCGAGCCAGCCACCTAAAAAGATGGAGAAAGAATCCGATCAAAAGCAGAATAATGTTGAAAACGGTCAGAAAATAGAACATCTACATAGTGAAAAGGATTCGAAACAAACACATTCTGAAACAAAGAAAAACCCTATACAAGCTGATAAAGAAAACGTTATAGATACGAAACCAAATGTTACAAAAAAAGATCAAAAGAAAAAAGATGCAGTTGATTCAGAGTCTAAAAAAAATAATCAGGCTATCAATAAGGAAGATGGAAAAGCTGAACAACTTGAAATTGGGAAAGTAGTATATATGACATTTGATGATGGACCCCATCCGACTGCGTCACAGGAAATACTACAATTGCTAGAAAAGTATAATGCTAAAGCTTCTTATTTCATGTTAGAGCCGAATATGAAGCAGAATCCTGATGTCGTGAAAGCGATGATCCAAGATGGGCATACAGTAGGCGTACATGGGGTGACTCATGATGTGTCTAAAGTTTACAAATCTCCTCAAAGTTTTGTTGCTGAAATGAATACAGCAATCGATTTTATTGCGGAGACTACGAATGTTAATACACATTTGGTTCGAGCTCCTTACGGCTCTAAACCTTATATAACAGCTCCGTTTCAACAAGCTTCTGATCAAGCAAATTTCATAATCTGGGACTGGAATGTAGATTCCGTTGACTGGAAACTTAAAAACGGCCAATATGTTCAGGAAGTCATCCAACAAATCAATCATCTTGAAGGCAAGGAGCCATTAGTAATATTGATGCATGAAAAGCCAACAACGGCGGCACATCTTGAAAATTTACTTAAATATTTTCAAGATAATGGATATGAAATGAGAGCCATTAATGAATCTATGCAGCCCATTCAGTTTAAATAGAAGATGATTTGAAAGCTAGTAAGATTAGTAGAAAATGCCTCTGAAGAATGTTTTCAGAGGCATTTTTAAGTATATGGGAGTATCTCACTCTGTATAAATTTCTTTTTATCCGATAGGTCACTGTCAATTAATAATCTTCTTATATATTCTGTGAACTTTCTGCCATATTTTACAGATTTCAATAATTCACCATAAATTTACGGTATTTACATGCAAAAATTGTTATAAAGTAGAAATAAAGTAAGAATAATGGTAGTAAAGATTAAGATGGAGGAGATAGACATTGAGAAAAGGACTATTACTAATTTTTGGTACAATTATAATTTTGATAATGGCAGGTTGCTCGGGCAATAAAAATAATGCTTTAAATGAGGACATGCCAAAACCTTTAGAGGTTGAGCTTTCAGTACCAGAAACAGCAGATGTGAAGGAAGCGGTTGTTTTAAAAGCAACTGTGACGTATGGCGAAGAAAAGGTAGAAGATGCCGATGAAGTTGTGTTTGAGATTTGGGAGGAAGGGAAGAAGAGCGAAAGTGAAATGCTCGACTCTACTAATAAAGGGGATGGGACATATGAAGCAAATACATCCTTTGAGCAAGACGGAGTTTTTGAAGTTCAAGTTCATGTAACAGCAAAACAACAGCATAATATGCCAAAGAGTTCCATCCAGGTTGGCGAGGGCACATCTGAAGCACATCATGAGCATGGAGATCACGAGCACTCGGAAGACTTCAGCATGCACTTCATGAATCCGAATAAAGTAGAGATTAATCAGGAGACGAAACTCGTCGTTCACGTACAAAATGAAGAAACCCCTTTAGAAAAGGCTCGTGTCCGTTTTGAAATATGGAATGATGCTATCTCTGAAAAACATGATTTTATTGATACAACCGAATCAAAAGCAGGAGAGTACGAGGCAACATTTACTTTTTCTGAAAAAGGCACCTACGATGTAAAAATTCATGTAGAAAATGATGATGGACTACATGAGCACGAAGAATACAAAGTAGAAGTTCAGTAATAAGAAAAGCGAATGCACCCGCATAGCGACGTACAAACTTTTTAAGCCTCTGACGAGATAAAGGAAACACGGCGAGGAACGAGCCGATGTTGACTTATCGTAGGAAGAAGCTGAAAGTTTGCAAGTCGCTGGGTGCAGCTAGACATTAAAAAAAACTGAAAGTGCATCGGACACTTTCAGGTTTTTCGCTTATCTCGCTAACCTTGAAGATAAATCTAAATTAACGCGGAGACCATATGGGTCTATTTTTAACAATTCCACATTATAAGTCGGAAACCGTTTCTGTAAACTTGCAGAAACGAGTGACCCTTTTCCTTTTGGAACGAGTGAAATCATTGTCGGACCTGCTCCGCTAATAACTGTTGCATATGCACCAGCTGATTTTGCTTCGTTACGAATCTCGCGATAATTTGGAATTAACGATGCACGGTAAGGTTCGTGAAATAGATCCTCTTCCATCATTTTGCCCGCAAGTTCATAATTTCCTGAAACGAGTGCAGCAAATACGATATTTCCAACAGCACTTGCTGCAACAGCATCGTTTCTAGAAAATTGTTCCGGCAATACCTTCCTGGCATCCTCTGTTTTTAATTCGAATTCCGGAATAGAAACAACTAACTCTACTTGAGGATCTGCTTTTTTGAAAACTCCGATCTCCCCACTAGCTAATGGTGAGGCGATGACAAGCCCTCCCAAAAGTGCAGCTGCTACATTATCCGGATGGCCTTCCATCATTGTTGCCTGTTTTAGCTTTTCTTGGTCAGTTAAACTCAGTTGGCAGAGTTGATTGGCCAGTTCAATACCAGCAACAATCGCTGAAGCACTGCTGCCAAGACCCCGTGCTAAAGGAATTTCACTTTCAACTACTACTTTACAAGGAGGCAGGGGTGCGCGAAATGTATCAGCGGTCTCCTTTGCTGCCTGATAAATTAAATGTTTGGCTGGATCGGGATTGGCTGGAAGATGGACAGACTGATGTTCAAACTCCCAAACATTTGAGTATTCTACTGACAGCGTTAAATATTTATTAACGGCTAATCCGGCCGAATCAAAACCTGGGCCGATGTTAGCACTACTCGCTGGAACAGTAATCGTAAACTTATTCATTTGAAATGACGCCTTCAATATAATTTAAAACCTTTTGTTCGTCATTTGGAAGAACAACAGTTTCAATATTGATTTCAGAAATGGCGGTTTGAGGATCCTTCAATCCATTTCCTGTTAAAACTGCAACTACTTTACTTCCTTTAGGAATGTTTCCTTTTTCCAATTGTTGCAGTACACCTGCGATTGATGCACAAGATGCTGGTTCAGCAAATACACCTTCAGTTCTTGCCAATAATTTAAATGCATTTAAGATCTCAGTATCTGAAACAGATTGAATCATACCACCTGATTCATCACGGGCATTTTCGGCGAGAGACCAACTAGCAGGGTTACCAATTCTAATTGCAGTAGCAACTGTTTCTGGTTCATCAATTGGTTCTCCGCGAACGATTGCGGCAGCTCCTTCAGCTTCAAAGCCAAACATTTTTGGAAGTCCAGTTTGTTTAAACTCATTGTATTCCTTGAATCCTTTCCAGTAGGCACTAATATTTCCGGCGTTACCGACAGGAATGGCAAGAATATCTGGTGCAGAGCCAAGTTGATCACATACTTCAAACGCAGCTGTTTTTTGTCCTTCTAATCGGAATGGATTAACAGAATTAACAAGGGTAACAGCAGAAGTCTCACTAATCGTTCTAACCATTTTTAAAGCTTCGTCAAAATTACCTTCAATTTCAACGATTTCAGCTCCATACATCATAGCTTGAGCTAATTTACCAAGAGCAACTTTTCCTTTTGGGATCACAATAATTGCTTTTATACCCGCTTTTGCTGCATAAGCAGCTGCAGCAGCGGAAGTATTTCCTGTAGATGCACAAATGATGGATTTACTTCCAGATTCAACTGCTTTTGCAACAGCCATAACCATTCCGCGGTCCTTAAAGGAACCAGTAGGATTAGCTCCTTCTATTTTCGCATATAATTCAATTCCAAGTTCTTTCGATAAATTTGAAAGAGAAACGAGTGGTGTGTTTCCCTCGTTTAGTGTCAGTGCCGGTGTTTGATCCGTAACTGGCAAGTATTCTTTATAGTTTTCAAGTAATCCCGGCCATTTCATTACTTTCCATCTCCCTCTACACGATAATAACTAATCACATTTTTTATAACAGGTAAGTCGCTTAGTTCCATTAAGGCAGTTTGGAATTGTTCTAGTGATACTTTGTGCGTGACGATAATAATTTCTGCCAAATCCTCTTTACTTAATGGAGTTTGTAAGATCTTCTCAAAACTGATATCCAGCTTATTAAACAAGTTTGTAATTTTGGAAAATGCCCCAACTTCATCTTTTAAGTGTAAACGGAAATAGTATTGCCCAAAACGTTGGTCAGGACTTTTTAAAACTCTTTCAAAACGCGGGCCAACGAAGCTATTTCCATTGACTTGGAGTCGCATGTTTTTCATGATGGCTACGACGTCAGACATGATCGCAGTCGCTGTTGGCAGGCTACCTGCTCCAGGGCCGTAAAACATCGTTTCTCCTACAGCCTCTCCGTTTACATAAATGGCATTGTACTCATTTTTGACAGAGGCTAAAGGATGGCTTTTTGAAAGGAAAGTTGGCTGCACACTCACTTCCAATTGTTGATTTTCGAAATTGGCTAAACCGATTAATTTCATCGTGTAACCAAGCTTTTTTCCGTAATTTAAGTCTTCAACAGCAACTTTGCTAATACCTGATACTTCGACATCTTCTAAGTTTACTTCCGTTAAAAAGGCTAACCTTGCCAAAATTGCCATTTTTCGAGCAGCATCTAGACCTTCTACGTCAGCAGTAGGATCGGATTCGGCGAAGCCAAGTTCTTGAGCTTCCTTTAGTGCCTGCTCGTAGGAAAAACCATCTTCATCCATTTTGGTCAAAATGTAATTTGTAGTTCCATTAACAATTCCCATTAATTTTTGGATGCGGTCTGAAACAAAACCATCTGCTAATCCTCTAAGGATCGGAATTCCTCCAGCTACACTAGCTTCATAAAATAAGTCACATTGATTGTCTAAAGCCATCTTTTGAAGTTCAGGTCCATAAAGAGCAATTAAATCTTTATTAGCAGTGACAACATGTTTTTTTGCTTCCAAAGCTTCGATAATATATTTTTTTGTTTCCTCAATTCCACCGATTACTTCAACAATAATATCAATCTCGGGATCTCTCAATACTTCATTTGGATCTGTTGTTAAATATGTTTCCCCAATTTGGATATTACGTTCTTTTTCTAATTCACGAACAAGTATGCTTTTTACCTTTACATTACAGCCTACTTGGTGAACAAGTTCTTCTTGATGATCATTAATAAGCTGGACTACTCCAGACCCTACAGTTCCAAGGCCTAGTAGTCCAATGTATACATAGTTTTTCAAGTTTGCCTCACCCTTTCGATGTCTACCTACAAAATACAATTGTATTTATATGGTAGACATTGTTAGCGGAATTGTCAATAGTTATTTTCATAAAAAGAAAGTCCAAGTTATTTGGGAAAACCACATTGACAAATCTTAATGTGTTAGTGTACTATTTGATTAATACAGTGATACATTGGAGGTGCTATTCATGCATGCTTTTTGGGGCTTAATCAAAAAAGATCTAGCAATAACAAGATTTTGGTATTTGGTTTGGCTAGTTCTTCTTTTTTTGGGGATGATTGCAAGTTTCGTTCTTGTAGAAAGAATCAATGAACCAAGTTCATTAGTTCCTATATATATACTTGCCATAAGCGCTCAAATCGTTTTAATGCCAATTTTGATGTTATTCGCACTAAAAATTGAAGGTAAATCGCAAATGTGGCTCTATAATCCGCAAAGCAGTACGAAATTATTACTTGCAAAATTGACGTCTATGTTTTTAATGCAAGTACTATCACAGTTTTTCCTAATTATATACGGTGTGGTCATACTTAATTATTTACTTCGAGCAGAAGTGATTTCGACGTCTGAAAAGTTTTTACCTATTAATTTGATCTTCTTATTCCATCTCGGAATTATCGGTACCGCCGTTTATCTAGCTATCTGGATTCTATTCTATTGGACTGTGTATCACTCCCTGGGGAAATACCCTCATATAAGGAGTTTCCGGTGGTTGATTATTATGATCATGTGGTTTTCCTTTAATACTATCGAAGCAATCTTTCATTTTATATTAGGGAAAAGCAATTTATTTCCTAGCTTGACAATTGAAATAAACACCGTGCCATCGATGGATTACGTATCAGGAAGTGGATGGGAAATTGTTAAACGAGATGGAGATTTCTCTTTTCCGATTCTTGCAATTTGCATATATACCGTTATCGCTATTGCTCTATTTCTCATATCAAGTCGCCTCCTTGATAAAAAGGTGGAGGTGTAGCAAAAATGGCTAAAGATTTTGAGGCATCTAAACCAATTTATTTACAGATTGTAGATCAAGTTTTCCAAAAGATTGCGAGAGGCGAAATCAAACCAGGAGAAAAACTTCCGTCTGTGAGAGAAATGGCTATTCAATCAGGAGTTAATCCAAATACAATTCAACGGTCTTATACAGAAATGGAAAGGATGGGTATCGTGGAAACAAAGCGAGGGCAGGGGTCGTTTGTGATTGAAAGCGAAAGTATTGTGCATGAATTGCAACGCTCTATGCAACGGGAAATCATTGAGCAATTTGTAAGTAATATGGAGGAATTGGGCTTTTCTAAGGAGCAAATGATGAAAGGACTTGAAAGCTATTTGAAGGAGAGGGACCAAGATGGCCATTCGCTTTCATGAAGTAACAAAGAAATATGGTGACGACAAAGCATTGGATCGCGTGACAATGGAGTTTCAGCCCGGAAAAATTTATGGTTTATTAGGGGCAAATGGAAGTGGAAAATCAACTACTTTAAAGTTAATAACAGGGCTCGTTTACCCAAATAGTGGTAAAGTAACCGTGCTTGGTAAGGAGGTTTCTCGAAAAACCTGTCAAGAAGTTGCCTATTTGACCGAACTAGATATGTTTTACGAAAGTTTTACAGTAGGAAAAATGGTTGATTTCTATGATTCGCAATTTCCTGACTTTGACTCCGCCAAAGCTGCTCATTTATTAAAAGATATGAAGCTGGATCCGAAGAAAAAAATTCGCCAGTTGTCAAAGGGAAATCGTGGAAGAGTAAAATTAGTCCTTACATTGGCAAGAGATACTCCGATTATTTTGCTTGATGAGCCATTTTCCGGCCTGGATGCAATGGTACGAGATTCAATTGTAAAAAGTTTATTAACGTATATTGACCTTAGTAAACAACTGGTAATCATTGCTACCCATGAAATCGATGAAATTGAATCAATTATGGATGAGGTTTTGGCTATTCATAATGGAGAAATCATTGGGCATGAACAGGTGGAGGATCTTCGAGCAGAATATGGCTATTCAGTACTAGAATGGTTTAAGTCAATAATGCAAGAGAGAGGAGAGTGATCTACGATGAAAAGCGTAGTCGAGCTGAAACATGTTTCAAAGGTGATTCGTGGAAAGAAAATCATAGATGATTTAAGTTTTGAAATAGTAGAAGGGGAAGTGTTTGGATTTCTTGGTCCAAATGGTGCCGGGAAAACAACTACTATTCGAATGATCGTTGGACTAATCGGAATGAGTTCAGGCGAAATAACAATTTGCGGAAAAGATGTTAAGAAAGATTTTGAAGAGGCGATCCAACATGTGGGGGCAATTGTTGAAAACCCTGAAATGTATAAATATATGAGTGGCTATCATAACTTGCTACAAGCTGCCCGCTTAATACAAGGTGTTACAAAAGAAAAAATTGATGAAGTAGTTGAACTTGTTGGTTTGAAGGATAGAATTCACGACAAAGTAAAGACGTATTCATTGGGGATGAGGCAGCGGCTAGGGATTGCGCAAAGTCTTTTGCATAATCCTAAAGTGTTAATTCTAGATGAACCAACAAATGGACTTGATCCAGCAGGTATTAGAGAAATCCGTGACTATTTAAGAAGTCTTGCTCGTGAGAAAAATCTTTCCATTATCGTTTCAAGTCACTTACTTTCTGAGATGGAAATGATGTGTGATCGAATAGCGATTATCCAAAAGGGAAAATTGATTAATGTCCAATATGTTCAAGAAGACACTGAAGTTATGAAAAGAACATACAGCTGTATCGTTGATAATCCTAAAAAGGCACTTCAGTTATTAAAAAAGCAAGGTTATCAAATAAATATCAGGTCGAATGAACTCGAATTGATGCTAGATAAAGAGGAAGTTCCCGAAGTCATTAATTATCTCGTTCACCATGATCTGCTAATCTATGAAATGAAAAAATTATCAAGATCACTGGAAGACCGATTCCTAGAGATTACAAATAATGGGGCGGTGAAAGCTAATGCTTAGACTAGTACAAAATGAATGGATTAAGATATTCAAACAAATTAGTACGTATATTATGATTGCTTTTCTTATTGTTATAGTAATAGCAGTTGGAGGGATTTCAAAATACGTGAATTCCCAAGATAAGGCAGTAAGTACGGATTGGAAAAAAGAGCTTCAGACACAAATCCAATCAGATAGAGAAACGTTGTCCAATCCTAATGATATCGTGATGGCCCCATCTCTTACAGGTTTTCTAGAAAAGCAAATTGCTATAAATGAGTATCGGATTGAACATGATATTCCACCAGAACAGGATTATACAATATGGTCATTTGTCAACGACTCTACTGGTTTGATTAGCTTAGTTGGTTTACTCGTAATCGTTGTTGCAGCGGGGATTGTCGCGAATGAATTTAGTAAGGGGACGATTAAGAACTTATTAATCAAGCCGTACAGACGTTGGAAGATTTTGTTAGCCAAGTATCTTACAACTGTTGTATTTCTTGTTTTTATGCTTGCTATTCTATTTATTAGTTCTGCGCTTTTAGGGGCTATCTTTTTCGGAACAGGTGATCCTGCTAGTAATGTTCATCTAGCTTACACAAACGGAGAAGTAGTAGAACAAAGTATTTTTATTTATCTCGTAAAAACCTACTTACTAAATTCATTAAGTGTCTTTTTACTAACAACGATGGCTTTCATGATCTCTTCTGTTTTCAGAGTAAGTGGCCTTGCGATCGGAATCTCAATCTTCTTACTTATGACAGGTGATACTGTTACGAATTTGCTAGCAACTAAATTTGAATGGCCCAAATACTCATTGTTTGCCAATACAAATTTAATGCAATATATCGATGGAACGCCATTAGTGGAAGGAATGACGATGTCCTTTTCCATTACAGTTATGATTATTTATTTCTTGTTATTTATTTGTCTAGCTTTTGTCTTTTTTACAAAACGTGATGTGGCAAACTAGGGGAATTTCATACAGCTATTTAAGAAGAAACTATGGTGTTTCTTCTTTTTTTTGTAAAAGGCTGTCAAAAGCTACACAGAGTGTGTAGAATCTTCACACTAAATTCACAAAAACTCATATAAAATTTAGTTAAAACAAACTACAAATTGTTACGTTTTGTCTTAGGAGGGACCTAAATGGCAAGGATTTTGTTGAATAATGTCTCTAAGCAGTATGGAAAGTTTAAGGAGTTAGCAGTAAAAGATTTTAACCTGGATATAAATGACCAGGAATTTCTCGTATTCTTGGGACCTTCAGGTTGTGGGAAATCGACAACTTTAAGAATGGTGGCTGGATTGGAAGATGTTTCAAAGGGGGAAATTTATATTGGTGATAATTTAGTAAATGACATCCCCCCTAAAGATCGGGATATATCTATGGTTTTCCAAAACTATGCTTTGTATCCTAATTTAACTGTATACGAAAATATTGCATTTGGTTTACGTATACGAAAAATCCCGAAGCACGAAATTGAAGATGCTGTAAAAAGAGCAGCTCGCGTGTTGGAAATTGGCGCTTTTCTCGATAGAAAACCGAGAGAACTGAGTGGTGGTCAAAGACAACGGGTAGCTTTAGGAAGAGCCATCGTTAGACAGCCTCAAGCGTTTTTGATGGATGAACCATTATCCAATCTAGATGCAAAATTACGTGTACAAATGAGGGCAGAAATTATAAGGTTGCATAGGTCAATGGGTGTAACAACTATTTATGTAACTCATGACCAAATTGAAGCGATGACAATGGGAGATCGGATAGTTGTAATGAATAGAGGTATTATTCAGCAAGTTGATTCTCCAGAAGAGATCTATAATAGGCCGACAAATATGTTCGTTGCAAAATTCATCGGAAATCAGCCTATGAATTTCTTTAAAGGGACTATACGAGAAATTGATGGTCATATTCGGTTTTTCACGAAAGCGTTTAACTTACGTCTTACAGACCAACAGGCAAACATGATGAGGAATAAACGTCTACATGATTATGAGGTTGTGATGGGAATAAGACCAGAGCATATGGGCTTCGAAAAGGAATTATTCGAAACTTATCCACATGCAACTATTGAGGCATTTTTACAATTTAATGAGTTTATTGGATCTGATCACTATTATCATCTCGATTCTCATGGGAAAGAGTCCTTTATAGTACGTGCTCATCCAAGGGCCCGCTATGACGAGGGTGCAAAAGTAAGAGTAGCTGTCGATATGGACAAAGCACTATTCTTTGATAGAGATAGTGAAGAATTGTTGACAGATTGAACGGAGGGATAAGATGAAGCTGCAATCTAGGAAATCTCTAATGAAGAGATTGCTATATTCATTTATATGTATGGTTTTCATTGCTAGTACACCTTTAAATATTGGAAAAGATGGACAAGCCTCTGCTGAAGAGAAAGAAGCAAAGGAAGAGCAACCTGCGGCAATTAATTTAAATACATTTATTGAACCGTTTTATAATGAAGTATTGCAGAATTGGGAAGCTGACGGAAAAAAGCCCGGAAAAGATGTTATTGAAATCCAAGCCTTTGATTTCTCAAATGCATCGGATGAAAACGCTATATCACACGGATCATACGCAGGAAAAGATAATGTAGCTATATGGTCCGACTCATCAGCTTGGGCTGAATATGTAATCGATGTCAAAGAGGCGGGTTTGTATGAATTGTCTGCTGAATATAGACCATTTACCCAAGAGGATGGAGGGAGTCGGCAAGCGGCCATTTTAGGTGTACAAATTAATGGTTCCCATCCCTATCGTGAGACAAGGTCGATACAATTGCGAAGACAGTATCAGGACAAAGAAGCACAATTTGATAGCGAAGGTAATCAAATTAGATCTTTAGTTGAGGATATTACTGAATGGAGTACAGCTCTTTTTCGGAGTCCTGGTGTAAGTGTTGACCCACTATTGTTTTATCTTGAAAAAGGGAAAAACACGATTCGTTTACAGCCAATGAGAGAAGGACTTGCAATTGGAACAATTAAGATACAACCACCTACCACTATTCCAAATTATGAAGAAGTAAAGGGAACTTACCCTGATAATGCTCAGGAAAATGGTGAAACAATCACAATTGAAGCAGAGCAATTTAGTGGGAAAAATTCAACTTCTATTCAGGTTCAATATAATCGTGACCCACTGACTACACCTGAATCATTGAAAAAAATAAAATTCAATACGATAGGTGGAGGAAGCTGGTATGACAGCGGGCAAACGATCACTTGGGAATTTGATGTTCCAGAAAGTGGCGAATACAAACTAGGCTTTCGTGGATTACAAAATTATCGGAAGAATCTAGCTGTTTTTAGAACTTTATATATTGATGGAGAGATTCCATTTGAAGAAATGAAGCATTTGAAAATCCCATATGCTTCAAAATGGCAGGAACTTATCGTAAAGGATGATAATGAAAAACCTTATTCTATCTATTTAGAGAAAGGGACACATACGTTATCTCTTGAAGTAACGTACGAGCCATTCATGCCAATTATTGTTCAAATTGAGGAATTGGCTGATCAAATTAAAGCTGTTTCTCAAGAAATTCAGATCGCTTCAGGAAACCGAATCGATGAATTCAGGGTGTGGAACGTAAAAAAAGAATTACCTGGCTTAATTGAACAACTTGAAGTGATGCATGATCAATTCGATAAACTCGCCAAAGAAACGATTGAGATAAACGGCGAACGAAGTAATGTTTCTCAAGCATTCGAATCGATTGTTCAGGATATTTCCGTATTACTTGAAAAGCCAAATGATATTCCAAACAATCAAGTAAGAATTGGTGCGATGCAGGAAAAGCTTGAAACACAAAGAACGGAATTAATGAATAGCCCATTGGAAATAGATAAGTTTTACTTAACTCCAAATAAGGAAGAATTTCCACGTATGACGGCTAATTTCTTTGAGAAGTTCAAAGGAACGTACAATTCTCTCATTTACTCATTCTCTGATAAGAATCAATTAAGAGAACAGAAAGATGAAGAACTGAATGTTTGGATGATGTGGGGGCGCGATTACGCGGAAGAATTACAGCAGTTAGCTAACCAATATTTCACTCCAGAATATGGGATCAAAGTTAATGTAAACCTTATTCAAGATCAAAACTTGCTAATTTTAGCAAAGGCAGCCGGAATTATGCCTGATGTCGCACTTGGTGTACCAAGTGGAATGCCTTTTGAAATGGCTCTGCGTGGTGCAGCGAAAGATTTTTCCCAGCTATCAGGTTCCGAAGAAGTACTAAATAATTATGCACCGGGTACTTTGCTTCCATATTATTATGATGGCGGATATTACGGAATCCCAGAAACAATTAACTTTAAAGTTTTATTTTATCGTAAAGATATATTGAATCAGCTCGACCTTGAGGTTCCTAATACTTGGGACGATGTCTATGATATGATTCCGACTTTGCTACAAAATCAATATAACTTTTATGCAGATCCTAAAGACTTTTCATACATGCTATACCAAAACGGGGTTGACCTTTATAGCGAAGATGGGATGGCAACTGCATTAGATAATCCTGAAGCATTCAAAGGATTTGAAGAGTGGACGAATCTCTTTAATCTTCATGGTATGGACAATCAAGTTCAAAGTTTTTATCAGCAATTTAGAAAAGGAACGATGCCAATTGGTATTGCCGACTTTAATCAATATATGCAATTACTAGTTGCTGCACCTGAAATTCTTGATTTGTGGGGGATTGCTCCTGTTCCAGGCCACGTAAATGAAAATGGCGAGATTGTAAGATGGGCCGGTGGTACTGGGATGGATACAACAAGCATGATGCTATTTAACGATACTCCAGAAGAAAAGCAAGAATTAGCTTGGGAGTTTATTAAGTGGTATACATCGCCAGAGATGCAAACAGAATATGGGTTAAACCTTGAACAATTCCGTGGAGAAACATTCCGTTGGAACTCGGCTAACGTACAAGCATTTAGTCAAATGCCATGGAGACAAGAAGATTTACAAGTAATTTTACAGCAGTGGAAGTGGGTAAAAGATGTACCTAACGTTCCAGGCGGTTATATGACGACAAGACAGTTGGATTTTGCATGGAACTTAACAGTCCTTGAAGGAGAAAATCCAAGAATAGAATTGGAAAAAGCAGTCAAAGAAATAAATCGAGAATTAAAGAGAAAACAAATTGAATTTGATTTGATCGATAAAGACGGAAAAGTATTACATCCTTTAAAACTTCTTAGTGTTACAGAACCGTGGGAAGGAGTGAGTCAGCTTGAACGGTAATGCTCAAATAGAAAACACAAATGTGGAAACAGTGAAAACAGGTAAGTTTAACCAGTTCAAGATGGATATTTCTGAGAAAACAAAGAAATTACTGTCTGAAATATGGCGATACCGCTTATCTTACTTGTTTATCGCTCCCTTCATGATTATGTTTATTATTTTTATTCTCATTCCAGTTATTGCGGCTATTGGATTAAGTTTTACCTATTTTAACTCGATACAATTTCCGGAATGGACGGGATGGCTAAACTATCAAACTTTATTTTCACAAGACATTGTCTTCTTGCAAAATATTTTACCGAACACATTTAAATTTTCATTATTCGTTGGACCAGTAGGATTTATACTAGGCTTCTTGCTAGCGTGGTTCATTGCACAATTACCGAACACATTGCGGATGGTTTTTGCACTCGCCATGTACGCTCCCTCGCTTGCTGCGGGGGTTGCCATGACGGTAGTTTGGCAAGTAATGTTTTCCGGTGACCGTACAGGTTACATCAATAGTTTTATGTTGAAATATGGCTTTATTACAGAACCGATTATATTCCTACAAGACCAAGACTGGCTTTTAAATATTATGATTGTTGTTTCCATTTGGTCGAGTATGGGAATTGGCTTCTTGGCGATGCTGGCTGGTTTATTAAATGTGGATCAAGAACTTTATGATGCTGGAAAAATCGATGGTATATCTAGTAGATTACAGGAAATTTGGTATATTACTTTACCAATGCTAAAACCTCAGTTAATGTTCGCAGGGGTTATGGCTATTGTTCATACTTTGCAGTCAGGTGAACTTGGAGTGCAATTATCGGGATCAAACCCAACACCTAACTATGCTGGTCAAGTTATGATCAGTCATATTTCAGACTACGGTTTTATCCGATTTGAACTAGGCTATGCAGCGGCGGTTTCGGTTATCTTATTGGTTTTGATGTTCATGCTCAGCCGTGTCTTCTCTTATCTTTTTGGTGAAAAGGAGGACGAATAATTTGAAACTATTAGCTTCACTAAAAAATATGGGGCAAGAGGCCATCATCAAAGTGAAAAATTTTGGTGGAGAAATAAGAAGGCTTGATGGTACTCAATGGGTTATTCTCTTTTTCTTAGCCTTGCTAGCGGTTTTTATGTTACTACCCATTGTATATATTTTTAATCATGCTTTTAAGCCATTACATGAGTTATTCCTATTTCCACCGACGTTTATCGTTCAGGATCCAACAGTTCAAAACTTTATTGAATTAATGTCTATGACACAAAGTACATTCGTGCCAGTATCAAGATACATTTTTAATAGTGTAATAGTAACGGTGTTGGCTACAGCTGCAATGGTTATTACGAGCTCATTATGTGCCTATGCATTGTCTAAACATAAATTCCCAGGATCCAACCTTGTTTTCGCCCTAATCATGGTATCACTTTTATTTGTACCAACAGTATTACAGATCCCTCGTTATGTAGTTGTTCAAGGTTTAGGGATTATGAATACGTATTGGGGTCACGTATTACCAATGATTGCGATGCCTGTCGGGGTTTTCCTTATGAAGCAATTTATGGATCAAGTACCTAATGAAATGTTAGAAGCAGCTAAAATTGATGGTGCATCAGAAATTAGAATGTTTATGCAAATTGTTATGCCGATTGTAACTCCTGCTGTAGCAACGATTGCGATTATTTCATTCCAAAATGCATGGGGAAATGTTGAAACTTCGCAGTTGTTTATGCAGGATGAGTCGATGAAAACATTGCCTTATTATATGATGTCGCTCACCGCAAATTTGGCCAATACAGTTGCAAGACAAGGAGCCGCGGCAGCAGGGGCACTGATTATGTTCTTACCCCAGCTGATTATATTTTTGTTCTTCCAAAGAAAAGTTATTGCTACCATGGCCCACTCTGGAATTAAATAAGGCAAGGAAACGGGGGTTCAACAATGAAAATAAGACGAAGAATTCGGAATATGCTATTCGCCTCTTTCAGCCTTATTATCTTGTTCTTGCCATCTTCATTATCAGTCAAGGCTGAAGCGCCTTTTGAAACTTTTAGTGTTAATGGTTTTAATAGGACGATTTTCACGCAGCCTGCGTATGAGCCTGACGGGGTTATGGCAGAAGATATCTATATGGTTGACGAAAACGGCGAACAAATCTTTTCTCCGCTAAAACAACCGCAAGATTTGTTTATTGATGAAGCGGATGATATTTATATTGCAGATACAGGCAATGATCGGATCGTTCATTTGGATAAAGATGGAAAGTTAGAAAGAATCCTTACAGTACCAGAGAGTCCGTTGAAACAGCCTTCAGGTGTATTTCTAAACTCAAAAGGCGATATTTATGTGGCGGATACTGGGAATAAGAGAGTAGTTCATTTAAATAAAGAGGGCAAACTCTTAAAAGAATTTGGAAGACCAGATTCTAAATATATTGACGAGAATTTTGTGTACGAACCAATTAACATGATTGTTGACCGACGTGGCTTTGTCTATGTTGTTTCACGCGGAACGTACCAAGGGATTGTTCAATTTGATCCCGAAGGTCAATTCTATGGTTTTTATGGTACTAATATAACAGAAGTGTCTCTTATGGATAGAGTCCGTAACATGTTATACACAGAGGAACAATTGAAAAGACAGGTAAGGTTACTGCCGAATCCAATACGTAACATTGACATTGACCAAAACGGATTTATTTACACAGTTTCAAGGGATGCCACTGAGCAAATTAAAAAGCTTAATATTCGTGGTGAAAATCAGTGGAAAGAGTTCTCCTTTGGTGACAATATTAATTTGAATTTTTTACGCAGGCGTGCGATGACGCAAACAGAAGCTGAAGGTCCGCCAACAGCGGAGATCAGCGACGTTACTGTTGATAAAAATGGAATAGTGACAGTCATTGATAAAGCGAGTAACATTGTTGCTCAATTTAACCAAAATGGAGAATTGCTCTTTTTCTGGGGAGCACCTGTTACTGCTGGTTCCCCGCAAGTAGGCGTAAATAAGAGCCCGACAGCACTAGATACTAATTCTGAAAATAAGATATTTATTTTAGATGATTCGTTGAATCTTATTCAAGTTCTAAGGCCAACTGCTTTTGGAAACGATATTCAGACTGCTTACATACTAACGCAGCAAGGAAAGTATGATGAAAGTGAGCAATACTGGAACGAAATCGTAAAACATAATGCGCTATTCTCACCAGCTTATGCAGGTCTTGCCCGTGCTTCCTTTTATCGAGAAGATTATAAAGAGGCGATGAATCTATACGAATTAGCTGGTGATGAACAAGGATATTCAGACTCGTTTTGGCAAATTCGTTTATCCTGGTTCCAAAAGAACTTTGCCTATTTCGCCAACTCATTGTTAGTAATTGGTGTTGGAACAGTGGCAACTTCAAAATATCGAAGGAAGAAAAGGCGTCAAAAGAAAGTAGCAAAAAGTAGAAAGTGGCAAGAAATAAAGCTGATTGAGCAAATAAAACATGCTTTCTATATTTTAAGGCATCCACTAGATGGTTTTGCTGATGTCCGATATAGAGATTTAGGTGGATATACAAGTGCGATTTTAATTCTAGCAGTAGTTGTAGTTGTAGCTTTAGCAAGAATCTATTTTACAAGCTTCACATTCCAGCCTATCCCAATTGAAAGTTTAAATGCAGGTTCAATACTATCCGTAGGCGTGATGGTATGGGTATCTTGGGTCATTTGTCACTATCTAATTGGCGCGATCCGATATGGGCAAGCCCGTTTCAGAGATGTCTTCGTGGGAAGTGCCTATTCGTTATTGCCAGTATTTTTACTAGGATTACCATTAGCATTACTTTCAAATATCATGACCCTTAGTGAGGGATCTATTTACGGGTTTTTCGATGCTATTATGGTGATTTGGTGTGCAGCACTCTTTTTCTGGATGGTTCAATCTTTACAGAACTATTCAGTAGGTGAAACGATCGTGAACATTCTGCTTACATTGTTCTCAATGGTTATGCTATGGGTGTTAGTATTCATTATTATCGGATTAACGTCAGAAACGATCGACTTTATCTTCACGCTTTACCAGGAGGTGACAATGTGATGATAAAATTTAAACGAATATCATTGATTGTCTTAGTTCTTCTTTTAACATTCGGGACGATCTCTGCATTTGCCAATAACGATGATAGCGATTCGGCCGAACAGGAAAATGTTGAGGAAGTTGAAAATACAAATGATGACAATAATGCCGAAGAATCAGATACATCGGAGGATGAGTCTGGTGATGAAGGTAAAGGAGCACCTGTAGAGAGTTCTCTTCCAGATGAAAGTGGATTTCAAAATATTGCAGAAAACGCCAAATATATATTGAAGGCTGATCCGGACACCGGCCACTTTGTTGTTGTGAATAAGCAAAATGGCAAAACCACTAGATCATTTCCTAATCCAGATGGCTGGGAACAAGGTGGGGCATCTAATGTTTGGCAGACCCATTTACAATCTCCTTTCATGTTTACATTTGTTGAATTCAATGTACGTAAAGATGTTGTAAAAGAATCGAATTTCTTGAGCCAAGGCGGGACTGTAGAATTCACGAAGCTCGATGACGGGTTCAAAGTGACCTATGATATGCCGAAAATTGGTTTTAACATACCCATTGAGGTCCACCTTGGAGAAGACTTCGTAGAGACAAAGGTTTTAGCTGATGAAATTGTGGATGCAAAGGAGTTAACGAAAGAGGAACAAGCTGATGCGAAAAAGAATCCAAAAAGCCGACTTGTTTCCCTTCGCTTGTTTCCGTTCTTAGGGGCTGAAACTTCTAACGAAGAAAATGGCTATCTATTTCTTCCAGATGGTCCAGGTGTTCTCGTAGAATTTCAGAAAAACCGCGCGAGTACGAATAACTTATATAGCGAACGGATATATGGCGATGATTGGGCATTTTCAACAAAGACGGATTTATCTTCACGACAACCAGTTAGGATGCCTGTCTTCGGTATAAAAAAAGGTGATCTTGCTACTCTAGGTATTGTTCGTGATGGTGATTCATATGCAAGTATTGTTTCTGCACCGTCAGAGTCATTAAGTCAATATAACTGGGTAACTGCTGAACATCATTTTCGATTCAAATTTTTCCAGCCTACAGATAAGAAAAAATTCACAGGATTTTATCTATATTCTGAGGAAATGCAGCGGTCTACTCGCTCTGTTAGGTACTACATGATTGAGGAGCAAACTCCTACCTATGTAGATATGGCTCAAAGATATCGACAGTATCTTATGGATGAACAGGGACTAACAAAAGCAGAAGCTGACGAAAACATTGACTTACAATTAAGTATTCTCGGTGGAGGAACAAAAAAGGGATTTATTCGCGATACGTTCCTTCCGTTAACAACTGCTGACCAGGCTAGTCAAATCGTGAAGGAATTGAATAGTTCTGGGGTAGAAGATATGACTATTAATTATTATGGGTGGCAGAGAGGCGGATATGAGAATTTCGGCGGCCATTTTCCAGTAGCCAAAAAACTAGGTGGAAATGATGAAATGGAAAATTTCGTCGAATTTGCTCAATCAAAAGGCTTTTCTGTATTCCTGGATACGAGCTCTTACACGTATAATAATACGAATAAAGATCGTTTTCGTCCAAATAGGGATGGATTACAAGATCTAAGTTCAACCATTATTGAAAACAACCGTTTCGGAAATAAAAAGGTCTATGTTAGTCCGCGTTTTATGGAAAAAACAATTTTCAATGATTTAAAGAAAGCAAAGGAAATTGCGGTTGATGGATACATCTACGGTGATGGAATTGGCTCTATGCTTTCGACGGACTATAACGATCGCCATTTTGCGAACCGTCAAGACGTGAAAGAGATTCATGAAAACGTATTGGAAAAAACAAAAGCCGAACTAGGAAAGGTTCAATTATCCAAAGGGAATTTCTATGCATTGCCATATGTCGATCATCTTGATCAAATGGATAGTGACTATTCTTATGATTTATTCGCTGACCAAAAAGTCCCGTTTGCACAAATTGCACTTCATGGTTTGGTAAGTTACTCATTTAATTATGGCAATATGGGCGGTAATGCCCAACAGAGTTTCTTACAAGGAATTGAGTATGGAGCAGTTCCCTCGTTTATCCTAACCTATGAAGAAACACAGAAATTACTAGCGTCTGATAACATGAGTAGATTTTACAGTACCTATTATAAAGATTGGGAAAAAGAAATAACCTCTTGGTATCAGAGCTATAATGAGGCCCTTGGTGATGTACAAGACCAATTTATCGTGGACCATCGTATGTTGGATGAAGGTGTATTTGAAACGACATATGAAAATGGAAAACGGATTGTTGTCAATTATAACAAGCATGGCTATACAACAAATGGGATGACAATTGGGGCCGAGGATTTTGTCGTTCTCGAAGGAGGGAAATAATGTGCGGACTAAAAAAAGGATAAACGCTAAGGTTGCTCGTAACCTGGAAGGAAGTTTATTCATCGCACCGTGGTTAATAGGATTTCTGATATTTCTTGCCTTCCCACTAGGATTCTCACTTTATATGAGCTTTCATCAAGTGAGAGTCCTACCAGGTGGACTCGAATATGAATTTAATGGTATAAAGTATTATCGGGAATTGCTGCTTAATAGTGCCGACTTTTATGACTTGTTAATTCCTTATTTCCAAGAAGTCATTCTGATGGTCCCAATCATTATTATATTCTCACTCATGATTGCTATTTTGTTAAACCAGAACTTGTATGGGCGATTTCTATTTAGAACGATTTTCTTTCTACCGGTTATCTTCACAACTGGTTATCTATTAACGGAATTTGTCAATCAAGGAGAAGGGGCACTAGGCTTTTTAGAGAACTTTGCACTAGGAGGGTATTTGGATGCCTTTTTAGGTGATAGTTCTTGGGGACAACCAGTAAAGACTCTACTAAATCGGTTCGTTTTAGTTCTTTGGTATTCAGGCGTTCAGATTTTAATTTTCTTAGCTGGAAGACAAACGATCCCGCCTTCAGCCTATGAATCAGCTAGAATTGACGGCGCTAATCCATGGGAAGTTTTCTGGAAGATTACACTCCCAGCTATGGCTCCATTTATCTTCCTAAACTTAATTTATACTATTGTTGACATGTTTACTTTCCCGTTTAATCCAGTCAACGATTTAATTGGAACTGGGAATTATGGATACTCTAGTGCTATTGCCTGGGTATACTTTGCTGTCATTGCTGTGTTCTTGTCCATTGTCATGTTGATCTATATGAGAATAAGCAATAGGCAAAGGGTTGCCAGAAGATAAAAGGAGGGCTGAGGATGAATGTAAATATAGAAACAGCAAAAAAATATAAAAAACCCAAAAGGAAGTATAACGTTCAAAGTAAACTAAATTCAGCCAAATACATTGTTCTTGGAAAAGAAGTAAATGAGGGGCTTTTATTTAAGGCGTTTCTTTACACAATTTTTATTGCAACTTCGTATATCTATTTAAACCCAATCTTAACAATGGTAGTCAGAATGCTCATGAGTGAGAAGGATCTCATTGATCCGACAGTTATGTGGATTCCGACCGAGTTATTTTTTGGCCATTTGACATCCGCTTGGAAAAGTTTACACTACGGTCAAGCGTTTTCTATTAGCTTGTTAGTCGCTGTTACAGCATCTGTCTTTCATTGTGTTTCTTGTGGACTTGCTGGGTATGCACTAGCTCGTCTGGAATTTCCTTTTAAGAAACTAGTATTCGGTCTGTTGATATTGGCATTTATTATTCCGCCGCAAATTATAGTATTGCCAACAATCATTGCCTTTAATAAATTGGGGATTATGAATAATTTTATTACATTGATTATCCCTTCCATTTTGGGATTCGGTGTAAAAGGATCGTTATTTGTAATTATTTTTAGGCAATTTTTCTTAACGCAACCAAAAGAATTGGAGGAAGCGGCGAAAATTGATGGAGCAAGCGCTTTTAAGTTTTATTTAAAAGTCATGCTTCCATTAGCAAAGCCAGCTATTTTAGTAGTATTTTTATTCTCATTCGTATGGACATGGAACGATACTTATTTCCCAAGAATGTTTTTATCGGATTCCAGCCTTTTACCCCTCGCTAGTGAAATGTTGCAACTCGATCGGGTCATTACAGGGCTAATGGAATCGCAACAGATTTCTTCCTACGAAGCAGGAGCGATCAAAATGGCAGCTAGCTTTTTATCGCTATTACCACCTTTGCTCATATTCTTAATTTTCCAACGTCACTTTGTTGAAGGAGTAGAGCGTACTGGATTAGTAGAATAATAGTAGAAAATCCTACCTTATATAAAAAGGTGGGATTTTCTATGTGTTTAGCTAGAATTAAATTTTAACTGACTGTCTAAATCAAAGTCATAGAAATATTAATTTAATCAATTTGCTATTGTCGAATGTTGGCGAATTGACTTATTTATTCGCAAATGATAATTTATAAATAGATGGGTCGATATAGAATAACAAGGATGGAAAACGCAATCAAATCTGACTATTCGAAAATGGTTGCGCTACCAAAAAAATGCTGTGGCAGACATACTTTTTTAACCTTCATCAGCTTTGCTTTACAACCTATTAATAGGAGGGGGTTAATATGAATATATTAATTGTTGAAGATGAGGCCTCAATTCGTGATGTTTTAAAATCGTATTTTTTAAAAGAGGGATGGGGAGTTTATACTGCTAGCGATGGTTTGGAAGCGCTACAGCATGTTCGAAAATTTAAGGTAGATGTCATCTTATTAGATCTGATGATTCCAAAAATTCCAGGTGAAGAAATATGCCGAGAAATACGAAAGAGTTCCAATGTCCCTTTAATTATTATTTCCTCTAAGTCTAGGGAAGAAGATATGATTAATGGATTAAATATTGGTGCTGATGATTATATTACAAAACCGTTTCGTATTAAAGAGGTTATTGCACGAATCAACGCCCTGTTAAGACGGGTTGAAATGTTTACTAAAGAAAATAAAGAAGTTTTACGATTTAACCATAATAGTCTAGTAATTAATTTTGAGACTCAAGAAGTACTTGTAGAAAATAAAGCGGTTAAATTAACTTCTACCGAATTTAAAATTCTTGATGCCTTCGTGAAAAAACCAGGAAAGATTTTTAGTAGACAGGATTTGTCTTATATTGTTCAAGGGTACCGCTATATCGGTGATGGGCGTACGATGGATGCTCATATTAAAAATTTGCGTAAGAAAATAGAGGAAGATCCTAAAAACCCAAAATACATTGTGACAAAAATTGGTTCTGGATACAAGTTTAATAGCATTTTGGATGAAGCGAGATGACGCCTAAGGGAACACAGACTATTATATTTTTCTTGCTTACTATCCTTTCTGTCCTTTCGATTATTTCTATCTATTTTGTTTTATCATTTACTTCGAATCGATCCTTCTTGCAATATAAACAAAAGTATTTTGCTGAACAAACCTATCATATAAGTTATATTCTTCGTACGAACATTGAGACGCCGCTTACATCGGAAAAAAATAAAGAATTATTTGATAAAACTGCCCAAGAATTTGCAACACCAGTTCATTTTTTTAATGAGGATTTTAGTAAGATTATTTATACAAATGAGATGAATCATACTGAGTTTGCTCAGCCTTTTTACATCGATGTTCCCATCGTTAAAGAGGGTGAACCATTAGGGTATTTACGTGCCTTTTATGACTTAGATCAACATATTGGTGCACCAGCATTATCTATGTTTGAGAAAGATTCACAAAATCAACTACGAATGATTATCGTAATCGCTCTAGTTGTAACGATTATTATTAATTTTTTCCTTTCTAGAATTTTAGCTAAACCTATTAAACAATCAGCTTATTATGCTCTTAAAGTATTGAGAGGAAATCGTGAAGAATTTGTCCCGAGAAATGGCACTGAAGAAATTAAGCAATTAATAGATGGTATTAATAGTTTATTAGTAGAGTTTAACAATGTAGAGAATTGGCGGAAACAAATGATGGAGGATTTAACGCATGAATTGCGTACCCCATTAACATCCGTTCTTACAAGACTGGAAGCAATCATCGATGGTGTTTACCCGACTACAACAAAAAACTTACAAGATATTTACGATGAAATGGAAAGATTGTCACGGTTGGTTGCTAATGTTCAACGGTTATCTGAGGCAGAAGGAGCACGCTTTAAGTTAAATATTGAAAAAGTCAATATGGTTCATTTAGTCAAAGGGGTATATGAAGGTTTTCTATTTATTGCGAAACAGAAGGAAATTGAATTGAACTTTAGGAACCCCAATAAACCGTGTACAGCATATGTAGATCCTGATAGAATGATTCAAGTCGTCACAAATATTATTTCGAATGCTCTTAAATATACGGCACGTGCGGGAAAAGTGGAGATCGGAATCGAGAGTAATGATGACGAACTGATCATTTATTGTAAAGATAATGGAGTAGGTATACATGAAGATGAACTATCACTAATCTTTAATCGTTTCTATAGAACAGATAAGTCGAGATCTCGCGAGTATGGAGGTTCTGGGATTGGTTTAAGTATTTCGAAAGCACTTGTTCATGCTCATGGCGGTGAAATAGGTGTGGAGAGTGAACCCGGGGAAGGATCCAAATTTTGGGTTGGGATTCCGATTGATAATCAACTAGTATCACCAGAATAGTAATGCAACGGAGGGTTCACATGGAATTGGTAAATACATTTCGAAAGGTTCACCGACGGGGGATAATCCTAATTGTTCCTATTCTATTTGATTTTTTGGCTCTGGCAATAGGTTGGGCGTTTATTGGTTTTTATGGAGAGCCATTTACTTCCATTCGTATGATATTAGAAATGGGAATGCCTTCTGTAAGTCATATATCGAATATCGCATTACTTGCAAATAATATTGACTTTATCAATACTCCAGTTGAGTTGCCTAGTTTTATGCCAATTATTGTCATAATAATGATAATTATTGCTGCTTTTTTGCAAGGGGGCTATATTAGAACTTTATATTGTATTATTAGGAACCAGCCTTTCGTTATTTCTGATTTTTTTAAGGCTTGTAAAAAAAATGTACTACAGTTTGTTATTCTAGAGATTGTTGTATTTTTATTAAAAATTGGTGTTACGGCCTTTTTAGTCATTTTCTTTCAATATATTGGTGCGTTTGCAGCGCTAGTCTTTTTTATTGTCCTGCGAATAATATTTATCTACCTCGAATTTACTATTGTTGTAGATAAGGTGAGTATTCCAGAAGCGTTGAAATTAAGTAGAGCACACTTAGGGAAAACTCTTCCGAATACGTTACTAATTGTTTTGATTATGTACATCATTTCGATCATTATTAGTTTCCTGCTTCATAAATTTTGGTCACCATATATTGTTATAGCGATCATAATAGTTTACGCTTATTTTATGACAATCATCCAATCTATATTTATGTCGATATTTTGTCGTATACATAAAAGTATTTAAAAAACCATGGGTAGCTCCCATGGTTTTTAAGTCCTGTTGTTCAGTTAACAGTTATAACGAATAAAGAATTATTTCTAAAGAGTATTTATTTTGCGATGCAAGACTCAAAAATCTACAAAATTAGTCAAAAATTGATATTTCACACGAAATTCACATCACCTCTATTAGAATATAGTTATACGCTTTCATTATTGCTATAAAGTGATTTGAATAGGTTAAGTGATCATCATGTAAGGGGAGATTACTCAAATATTCCTATGGCGTATAAAAGCAATAAGGGATGCGGATAAACAATTCATCAAAGGGGGTAATAACATGAAAAGAAAGTTTAAGTTAATGTCACTATTTGTCGTTATTGCATTTCTAGCTTCATTTATCGTGGCATGTGGAAATAATGCAGAACCTTCTAATAGTGGTAATGAAAATAGCCAAAAAGAAGGAGAATCTGCAGAAAAAGACAATGGCAAGGAAGAGGAAGAACAGCATGAAGAGGTAACCATCAGATGGGCTCACCAATGGGAAGAAGACCATTTCTGGGACAACTATGGTGACCTTCTAAAAGAAAAATTCCCTTACGTAACAATTGAACTGCAACAGGTTGGAACAGACCATCCTGAAACTTTACAAGAAGTTATCGCTGCAGGCAAAACACCTGATGTTGTAACTTTAGGTATTGTTTCTCATATTCAATTTTTGGATGAATTAGGATTGGCTTTCAATCATGATTCTCTTATTGAACAATCTGGTTTTGATCTAAGCAATTTGGAGCCTTCCATTGTAGAATTTACACGCGGATATGATCCAAAAGATGAAAAAGGTCTTTATGCTATTCCAAATTCACGTCCTACATGGGCTTTGCACTACAATAAAGACGTATTTGATATCCTTGGAGAAAATTATCCTGAAGATGGAATGACATGGGAAGAAGTTGTAGAACTTGCGAAGAAATTGACTCGCGAAGTTAATGGTGTTCAATATTATGGGTTAGATCTTGATGTTCCTTATGATGCATGGACACAGCTAAATGTACAATCTGTTGATCCAGATACAGATGAAGTTGTTATTGCAAATTCTGAAGAGTATAAGCAATTTTTCAAAATGATTGATGATACACTTTCCATTCCTGGATATCCAACAGAGGAGCCAGGAAGCATGCTCATGCACTGGGGTGGTAAGTGGGATGAAGGCATTTTCGCTATGCGTCCTTCTTCTACAGGCTGGCTTGATCAAGATAATATTGATATTGCAACATACCCAGTTTGGGATAAAGAAAATCCACTTATGCCAAGACCAAATGCTGGTGGCTTTGCAATTACTGGAACTAGTGAGCATAAAGAAATTATCATGGAAATGATTTCTTACTTGCTTTCTGAGGAAGTACAGATTGAAAAATCTAAAGAAGGTCAAAGTTCTATTCTTGTAAGTCCAGATGTTCAAGCAGCATTTGGGGAGAACAAACCAGAGTGGGAAGGCAAAAACCTTGATGCATTATTCAAATATGGATATGCAGTAGGCCCAGAAAAACCTGCTAAATACGGTAGTATTCCATGGGGTGAATTCCAAGAATTTGCTAACTCGGGAATGGATGTTAACGAATATCTACGTGTTTACCAAGAAAAAATGGAAGAACTTGTTCGTAAACAAAAGGAAACTGAGTAATTTAATCGTTTCATAGAATAAGGGGATTCAGCAATTTTAACATATTGCACGAATCCCCTTTATTATATTTGGATACTGAGGTGAAGAAAATGAACAATACTAATCCAGTTAAAGCCTTTCATTTAAGATTTGGATCCCATGAACTGTTAGAACCATTTAAATCGTTTATTCAAAATGTTCTAGTACCTAAAGGAATTAATTTTATACTCCTAGAATGCAATACGTCATTCCAATTTGAATCGCATCCAGAGCTGTCTTCTGGATCATTAACAAAGAAAGATGCTAAAGAACTATCCACTTTTTGTAAACAGAATGGTATCCGCCTAATTCCTTTATTCCAATGTTTAGGACACCAAGGATGGGGAGGCGGCCGGAACAGCATATTGAAGCACTATCCTGAGTTTGATGAAACTCCACATGTGCCTGAAGATGCGGAATGGCCAAAATTTTTCGCTCCAAGCTGGTGCCCGAATCATCCTGATGTGAATGCACTTGCCTTTGAACTAATCGATGAACTAATTGCAGCCTTTGAATGTGATGGTTTCCATGTAGGGATGGATGAGGTTTTGGCATTAGCAGATGATCAGTGTCCCCGTTGTAAAGGTCAAGACCGTGCAGATTTGTTTGCCAAAGCTGTGAATGATATGCATAGTCATATTGTTGGGGAACGCGGATTGGAAATGTTTATGTGGGGAGATCGTTTAATTGATAGCGAAGACTCAGGATACAATAATATGTGGGAAGCGGATACGTTAGGAACCTACAAAGCTATTGATAAAATTCCAACTGATATTACGATTATGGATTGGCATTATGAAATGCACCAATCATTTCCTTCAGTTAAGCTGTTTCTTGAAAAGGGATTTAGAGTGATTCCTGCATGCTGGTTTAAAACGGATGCTGCGCTTGCATTTTTAGAAGAAAGTATACAGGATGCAAAGGAATTGGGAGCTGCTGATCGTATGCTTGGTATGATTGTTACATCTTGGCATGGTTGGAATAAAACTGTTTTTGACCAATTCGAAAAAAATGACCTAAATGGTGAACTTCAGGAGTTATCAGTTACACTTAATAAAGTAACGAGTTACTTAAAATAAAAGAATTTATAAGGATGTCCAAAAAGTGATACTATGGACATCTTTTTGTTTTAATAGGTGCACAGTGCTAGTTAATGGAATTCGATCATGAAAATTCTAATCGTGTCTGAAACTAAATGATCGACTTTATTTGTATCTAAAAAGTATTTTGAATTTTTAATTGACGAATGTTCAATCTTTATGATAAAGTAAGAGAAATTCAATAAATACTTTAGTTCGATAGAGTGCTAATGAATTAAAGAATCGGGAAGTGAATAATACATGTTTGTACCAGCAGGAAGCAGAGATGAAATGGGATCGGTAGTCCGTAATCGTTTTAATGTAATGGAAAGGTTCAGAAGAATCATTACATTAAGAGGATATAATCTCATTTCTACACCAGTTGTCGAATATGCCTCAACATTTACAAATGAATTTGTAGAAATGAAATTACAAGATATGATGAAATGGTTTAATCCAGAAGGAGAAATTGAGGTACTCCGTCCAGATTGGACAACAGCGATAGCAAGAGCGCTTGCCACTCAAGAAAAGACCCCTCAGAAGTGGGCTTATCAAGGATCAGTATTTCAGCAATCAACTCCTGGTATTGAATCTCACCAAATTGGGGTTGAAACGTTACATTTACCTGAATTGCTCGGTGAGGGTGAATGTTTACTAATGGCTAGATCTTTCCTTCGCGAACTGGGTACTGGTGATTGCCTTGTTGAATTAGGGCATACAGAAATATATGAGAGCTTGGCCAGTAAGTTGGATTTACCTAAACCAGAGTTGGAACGGTTAAGACTTGCTATGCATGATAAGAAAAAGGATGAAGTGTTTCAAATTGCTAAAAATGGTGGAAGCATTGAAATTGCTTCGGAATTGGCGATGCTTGTAGATGCGTACGGATCGCTCGATGTATTAACTCAATACGAGGAGCGTTGGAAAGAACAAAAGAACTTACTTCAGATACTAGATCATATAAAAAAGGTCGCTCAAGTCCAAAAGCAATCAGGAAATGAGGAAATTTTAATTGATCTTGGCAGAGTGAAAAACCTGCCGTACTATTCAGGAATTATGTTTAGAGGATTTTTAAAGGAAACGGGCGAGGAATGTTTCTCCGGGGGCAGGTATGATCGCCTTTATGAACAATTTGGAGAAAGTGTTTCCGCTGTCGGGTTAGCCTTTGATGTCGATGTACTTGCTGGTAGATTAGTAGATTCAGAGATAAGAGAAAAAATCTGTATCATTGCTGAAGTTGATGCCCTTGCCTTTACAGAAGGTTTAAGAGCGGAGTTTCAAGATGCTATCGTCGACGTGCAAATCGAGCGATTAAGCGATAAAGACTATGATCGAGTTTTTGAAGTGTGTAATCGAAACGGAAAATTTGAGGTGATCGAAAGATGAAACCTGTCATTGCTTTAACGAAAGGAAGATTAGAAAAACAATTCATCCGCTTTCTAGAAGAGCGAAATTATAATGTTGATCCACTTCTAGATAAAGGAAGAAAGCTACAGGTAGAAACGGATCAGTTTTTTGCTTTCTTTGCTAAGGGGACTGATGTAGCAACTTATGTAGAGTATGGGATTGCTGATTTAGGAATTGTTGGTGAGGACATTTTAATGGAATTTCAGCCAGATGTGTTTGATTTATTACCTCTCCCTTTTGGAAAATGCCGTTTTGCAATTGCCGGAGAGCCTAATCAAAACCCTGATCAACGAAAGCAAAGAATTGCTACAAAATATCCGAACATTACAACAAAGTATTTCCGCGATCAAGGAAAATCGATTGATATCGTAAAGCTAGAAGGGTCTGTTGAACTTGCTCCTTTACTTGGACTCGCAGATGACATCGTTGATATCGTAGAAACAGGAAATACATTGAGAGAAAATGGTTTAGTTGTAAAGGAAGAGATGTTTTCCATTTCAGCGCGCTGTATAGCAAATCGAACATCTTTAAAACTAAAAAAGAATATTCTTTCTCCATTGATTGATTCCTTTTGGATTGAGGAGGTAATCAAATGATACCAGTTTACTCGTCGGAAAAATTTACTGAGCTGTTTATTAGTAAAAAGACTAAAAAAGAGCCGTTTTCAGAAAAAGTTCTTACTACCGTAAAAGATATTATCGAAAATGTCCGTGTTAAAGGCGATGAGGCATTAAGAGAATATATGCTGAAGTTCGATGGTAGTGTACCAGAAAATTTGGTCGTATCAGAGGAAGAAAGACAAGCTGCTTGGCAAGAAGTATCCGAAGATGTCATCGAATCTTTAAAGAAGGCGGCAGTAAACATTCGAGCTTTCCATTCTAAACAATTGCAACAATCACGAATGATGCAAGTTACAGATGAGATCATTTCGGGCCAACTTTTTCGCCCAATTGAACGTGTAGGTGTTTATGTACCTGGCGGGAAGGCTTGTTATCCATCTAGTGTACTAATGAATACAATTCCAGCGGTTTTGGCGGGAGTTGATGAAATTGTGATGGTTACACCAGCTCGTAATAAAGGAAACATTGAGCCGATTTTATCTGTTGCTGCTGATATTGCCGGTGTCCATACTATTTATAAAGTAGGGGGTGCGCATGCAATTGCAGCCTTAGCCTATGGAACAGACAAAATCGCATCTGTTGATAAAATTGTTGGTCCTGGAAATGAGTATGTTGCCGCAGCGAAGTCACTAGTGTTTGGCGATGTTGGGATCGACATGATTGCGGGCCCTTCAGAAGTTGCGATTATTGCGGATGGATCAGCTAATCCGAAGTATGTAGCAGCCGATTTAATTGCTCAATCTGAGCATGATGAAAAAGCACGTGCTTTTCTTTTTACGACATGCGAGCAACTTTTACAAGAAACATTATTTGAGGTAGAAAAGCAATGCGCAGTATTACCAAGAGAAAATATTGCTAAGGAATCCCTTTTAAATGAAAGTGCGGTCGTTTTAGTCGAAACGATCGATGACGCTTTTCAGTTAAGTAATCAATTAGCACCTGAGCATTTGGAAATACAATTAGATAATGCCCTTACTTTTTTAGGTAAGGTGAAAAATGCGGGTTCTGTTTTCGTTGGTCATTACACGCCAGAGTCTGTCGGAGATTATTTTGCCGGTCCGAACCATGTGTTGCCAACGTCTGGGACAGCAAGATTTGCCTCTGGTTTATCTGTTGATGATTTTATGAAAAAAACAACATATGTTTACTATTCAGAACAAGCATTAAATCAAGCAGCCCCATATATTGAAAAAATTGCTGAAGCAGAAGAACTGGAAGGGCATGCTCGAGCGGTTACTGTCAGATTGAAATCTGTATGAAATAAAGGGGAGTGATAGAGATGCGAACTGCTACTGGCGAAAGAGAAACAAGAGAAACGAAGATTGCGATAGAATGTCGGCTTGATAATCCATCTGTAGTAGAAATTGAAACAGGTGTTGGATTTTTTGATCATATGCTTGAGGCATTTGCCCGTCACGGCCGAATTGGTTTGACATGTAAGGTGGAGGGTGATTTACATATAGATAGCCACCATACTGTTGAAGACACAGGAATTGTATTAGGAAAAGTGATTCGAGAAGCTTTAGGAGATAAAGCTGGGATCGTGCGCTACGGTTCTTCTTACGTACCAATGGATGAAGCACTTGCGTTTGTTGCTATTGATATTAGTGGAAGGCCATTTCTCCATTTTGAAGGGGAATTTGCGACGCAATCACTAGGGAATTTTGACACAGAACTTGTAAAGGAATTCTTCCAAGCTTTTGCTTTTAATTCGGGAATTACATTACATGCACGTGTGTTATACGGTGAAAATACTCACCATAAAATAGAAGCCCTTTTTAAAGCGTTAGGCCGTGCATTAGCAGAAGCGGTACGGATTGATGCGAAAATAGAGGGTGTTATCTCAACGAAGGGCATGATCGAGTAAAAATGTTTAGGGGGCTGGAAATGAAAATTTTACCTGCAATGGATTTAATTAATGGAAAATGTGTAAGGCTTTATCAAGGAGATTTCAATCAAACGACACAAGTGGGGAGCGACCCTCAATCACAGCTCCAAACATTTATCCGCGACGGTGCTGAAATTATCCATATTGTTGATTTGGATGGTGCACGTTCAGGAAATCCTGAACAATATGAATTAATTGCTAAGTTATCGCAAAATTCGACAGTTCCTATTCAAGTAGGTGGGGGAATTCGCACAATCGAAACAGTAAAAGCGTATGTGGAGGCAGGAGTATCTCGTATTGTGATCGGGACTGCTGCATTGGAAGATGAAGCTTTCTTGAAACAAGCGCTTGAACATTATTCTGAACAGATTGTAATTGGCATTGATGCTCGCAACGAGAAAGTCGCGACAAGAGGATGGGAATCGGAAACAGAAGTTGATTATATTGAATTTGCTAAATCGATGGAGCAACTTGGTGTAAAGCGAATTGTTTTTACGGATATTTCTAAGGATGGAACGATGCAAGGCCCTAATCTTGAACAATTAAAGAAGATTCACGATGCTGTAGATTGTGAGATTGTCGCATCTGGAGGAATTAGAAATCAAGCAGATCTTGCTGCGATTGCAGAAATTGGGATTAAAGAAGCCATCGTAGGAAAGGCCATGTATGAAGGTACAGTCAAATTAAGGGGATGAATTCAAATGACAACAAAAAAAATCATACCTTGTTTGGATTTTAAAGATGGCAAGGTTGTCAAAGGTATTAATTTTGAAGGTTTACGCACGATGGGAGATCCTGTTGAAATGGCCGAATCTTATTGTAAAAATGGAGCTGATGAATTAGTATTTCTCGATATTTCTGCGACAACTGAAGAAAGAGATACATTAGTTGATGTCGTTAAAAGGGTAGCCGAAAAAGCAACAGTTCCATTTACAGTTGGCGGAGGAATTCGCACAATTGAAGATATAAAGAAAATTTTAGCAGCTGGTGCTAATAAAGTTGGAATTAATTCCGCAGCAGTTGAAAATCCAAATTTTATTAAAGAAGCTGCAGAACAATTTGGCTCGGATCGAATTGTTGCTGCGGTCGATGCTAAGCTTTTTCCAGATGGGTCTTGGCATGTTATGACTCGTGGAGGGTTAAAAGATGCTAGTTTGGATGCGATTGACTGGTCCAAAAAGGTAGAGGAACTTGGGGCAGGCTCCATCCTGCTTACAAGTGTTGATAAGGATGGAGTTAAAGATGGTTATGATTTGGAATTGACTCAAGCTGTGGTAGAGGCAGTGAAGATTCCAGTCATTGCTTCAGGTGGCTGCGGAAATGCGGAACATATTGTTGAAGTGTTTGAAAAGACTAATGTGGCCGCGGCATTAGCAGCATCTATCTTCCACGAAAATTCAACTAGTATTGAAGAAGTGAAAGTGCTGTGCAAGGAGCGAGGAGTCGATGTTAGTGAAGCCTAATTTCTCTCAAGGGCTTATACCCGCGGTCATAGTCGATGATCATACTGGTGAAGTTCTCATGCTTGCCTATATGGATGAAACTGCCTATGAACGAACATTGGAAACGAAAGAAACCTGGTTCTATTCCCGCTCACGTAAAGAATATTGGAATAAAGGAGCAACATCGGGCAATAAACAGATTGTGAAATCGATCAGTTTAGATTGTGATCAAGACACTATATTGGTTAGAGTCCAACCACTTGGTCCTGCTTGTCACACTGGAGAAACTTCTTGTTTTTATAATGAAATTTATCGCGATGAATCGACTTCAATACCTTCCTCAACTATTTATGCGAGTTTAATGGAAGAAATTAAGGAGAAAAAAAACACACCTGTCGCCGGGTCCTATACGACTTATTTATTTGAAAAAGGGATCGATAAAATTGCAAAGAAATTAATTGAAGAAGCTGGCGAAGTAGTAATTGGTGCAAAGAATGGTGATAAAGAAGAGGTCATTAATGAAAGCAGTGATTTAATTTATCATTGTCTTGTATTACTAGCTGACCAAGGGATTGCTCTTGAAGAAGTGGAAGCGGAACTTAAAAGGCGTTCTTCCAAAAAAGGCAATGCCAAAGAAGAACGACCGGAAATTGAAAACTGGTAGAAATAAGGAGTGTTGAGTTGAGTCAACACTCCTTATTTTTATGACGTTTTTAAGACGACTTTTATACATTCATCTTCATGTTCGTTAAAAATATGGTATCCATGCGCAGCTTCATCAAGAGAAATTCGATGAGTTATAATCTCGGTAGGATCAAATTCCTCTTTGGTGATTTTCTCATAAAGCTTAGGCATGTAATGAATGACAGGTGCTTGCCCCATCTTTAATGTAATGTTCCTAGTGAAAAATTCTCCAAGTGGAAAAAGGTTATAATTTGATCCATAGACTCCAGTTAATTGGATCGTTCCAAACTTACGGACTGCTTTTGAAGCAATATTGATTGCACTCATTGTTCCACCTTGAAGTTTCATTTTCTGCCCAATTTTTTCAATCGGATTCTTTTTACCATCCATTCCAACACAATCGATGACAATATCGGCTCCACCTTTTGTAATCTCATGCAAAAAGGCACCAGTGTCGTCAAGGTGGCTAAAGTCAAATGTTTCCACTTTATTTGTCTTTTTAGCGTGATTTAGTCGATATTCTAAATGATCCACAGCAATCACTCGTTTTGCGCCTTTCATCCAAGCGAACTTTTGTGTCATCAGTCCAACTGGTCCACAACCTAAAATTACCACAGTGTCTCCCTCTTTAACACCTGCACTTTCAACGCTCCAATATGCTGTAGGAAGAACATCGGAAAGAAAGAGTAATGCTTCATCTTCTAATTCACATGATTCTGGAACAACAAAGGGAACGAAATTACCATATGGAACTCGTAAATATTCGGCTTGTCCCCCGGCATAATCACCGAACATTTCCGAATAACCAAAATATCCCCCTGTATCTAAATGTGGATTTGACTCATCACACTGGCTTTCCATTTGATTCTGACAATAAAAGCATTGTCCACAGGAAATGTTGAATGGGATGACAACTCTATCTCCTTTTTTTACTTTGGAAACGCCAGGTCCGACTTCTTCAACAATTCCCATTGGTTCATGCCCGATAATATAATCATCCTTTAATCTCATATTTCCCTGATATAAGTGTAGATCGGAACCGCAAATCGCTGTCGATGTAATCCGGACTATAATATCATCCTTTTGCTCTATTTTAGGATCAGGCATTTGTTTGACTACAATGTTTTTTGGACCTTGATATGTTACTGCTTTCATCTTGAGCACCTCAGTCTATTTTAGTCTTTTTTATATTGCCCAAAGTTCAGCAATGGTATCGAATTAAAAAAGCAGAGCTACTTAAAAAGTGGATTTGCCAATCGAATTGTATCTCTACCCATAGTTAAACAAATATGAAGAGACAAGAA
Source organism: Bacillus niameyensis (assembly GCF_001375535.1). Classification (GTDB taxonomy): domain Bacteria; phylum Bacillota; class Bacilli; order Bacillales; family Bacillaceae_C; genus Lederbergia; species Lederbergia niameyensis. The sequence continues at coordinate 1,609,479 of NZ_LN831197.1, read as the reverse complement.
TTTTTAGAAAATAAATAATTCATTGTAGAAAAATAATGAATATAGTAGTAGATTGGATTTAGGAAGAGGAGGGAAAAGCTGTGAAAAACTCTAAGTTAGATGGAAATGATGAACTGCTTGATATTACGATTGACCAAATACAGCAAAAACTTACCAATGGTGAATGGACATCAGTAGAGCTTGTTCAAATGTATTTGTGTCGGATAGCTACATATGATAAAAAGATCCATTCTATTCTTGAAATAAATCCAGATGCCTTGCATATTGCAGCAGCGCTCGATCTAGAGAGGAAAAAGAAAGGACCTAGAAGTGTTCTTCATGGAATCCCCATTTTATTAAAAGACAATCTCGATACTGGAGATAAAATGCATACATCAGCAGGATCATTGGCACTTGCAGATCATTATGCGACTGCGGATTCTTTTGTAGCTGCAAAACTTCGGAAAGCTGGAGCAATTTTACTTGGAAAAACAAATATGACGGAATGGGCAAACTTTATGACGTTTGGTATGCCCAGCGGATATAGCTCAAGAGGTGGACAAACACTTAATCCGTATGGACCATTTGATGTTGGAGGATCAAGTTCTGGATCTGGAGCAGCAATCGCTAGCAATTTTGCAGCTGCGGCGATCGGAACGGAAACGTCGGGATCGATTTTGAACCCATCTTTGAAAAATTCTTTAGTCGGGATTAAACCTACAGTAGGTCTTGTTAGTAGAAGCGGAGTCATTCCTATTTCTCATAGTCAAGATACTCCAGGACCGATGGCAAGATCGGTGAGGGACGCAGCCCACCTCTTGTCATTTATCGCAGGTTTTGATGAAAAAGACCCTGCAACAGGAACGATACCTCTTATAGAAGGATATGATTATGCAAGTGAGCTAAAGGGAACAAGCTTGACCGGTTTTCGAATTGGAATTGCGGGGGAACCATTTACTGATCGAATGAGTAAACATAAACTAGCGATGATGGAGGAAGCACTTAGAGTTTTACGTGAGCTTGGGGCTGAAATCATAGAAAATATTGAAATTCCATCAGCAACAGAAAGCTGGGGGCTCGAAATATTGACATATGAATTTAAGCCGAATTTGAATGCCTATTTAGGGAAAACGGCTTCTTCTAATTCCATTAGATCGCTAGCTGATTTAATTTCTTATAATAATAAACATCCTGAGAAGATGTTGAAATACGATCAAAAGCTTTTAGTTGCATCTGAAGAAACAAGCGGGTCCCTTGTCGAGGCTGAATATTTGCACATATTAGAGCGAGATCAATATTTAGCGAGAGAACAAGGAATAGATTATGCATTAAAAGAAAATCAACTTGATGCGATTATGTTTGGCGGAGATCGTGGCTCTGGTATCGCGGCCAAAGCAGGATACCCAACCGTCATTGTTCCAACCGGCTATATACCAAACGGTGAACCATTCGGAATCTCCTTTTCAGGTACAGCGTATAGCGAGGAAGTTTTATTAAAAATTGCCTATGCTTATGAGCAGGCAACAAAACTTCGCAGGGCTCCTCATTTGGGAGAATAGGGAAAATACACTCAATTGATTTTGTGAACATAAAGACTTTAAGTTTTTAGAAAATATGAATGAACTTAGATAAATGCTCAAAAATCAGAATATATGCCCCAAGATTCCGAATATGGAAACATCATTCGGAATCTCTTTTATATTTTTAACGTTTCACCAATCTTCATAATCTTTAATTCATTTTTCGGAAGTTCACGCTTTGTCCACTCTGCGAGCAAGCGATCCAATGCCTCTTTTGGTGTATCATCGGCTAGCATATATGCTCCATAATGCATCGGAATCATCGAATTCGCTCCTGTATCTATATAAGCCTGTACAGCCTCTTCGGGATTGACGTGTTGATTGGACATGAACCATTCAGGTTCGTAGGCCCCAATTGGCATTAAGCAGTAGTCAATATTATAGCGCTTACCAATTTCGGAAAAACCCTTGAAATAACCACTATCACCAGCAAAATAAACTGTCTTTTCCCCTACGATAACCCATCCACCCCAGTGGGAACGATTTGTATCGGTCAAAGTTCGTTTTGTCCAATGTTGTGCCGGAACAAAATGAATTTTAAGACCATCAACTACTTGCTCATCCCACCATTTACATTCGACAACATTACTAAATCCTTTCCTTCTAAACCAAACTCCTAATCCAATAGGTACAAAAAAGGTCGGATCGCCTTTTAATTTTCTAATAGATGAATAATGTAGATGGTCATAATGACTATGGGATATAAAGACATAATCGATTGGCGGTAATTGATCAATAGGGAGTCCGGGTGGTGTTAGCCGCTTTTCGGCACCCATTCTAATAGCCCAAACAGGATCGGTTATAATATTTTTACCATTTAATTGGATGAAAAAAGTGGAGTGTCCAATCCACGTAATAGTTGAGGTAGTCTTGTTATGGGTTAAAAAGTTAACTTCTGGTTCCTTTACAACAGGAACTTGATAAGAAAGAGATTTCTTTTTTTGTTTTCTCTCTTTTCTCCACTGGAGCAAATCTTTAAAAGTAGAAACTGTCGCATTTTTATCCATATTCTCAAAACGCTTATTTTTCATTGGTATACCCCTTTATTCAGCATTTTACTATCAGCATATTCACTGAATGAAGTTTCACCTTTCCTTTTCATGCATTCAATATGGTACCATGTTTTGGAAATGAAAGGAATTATTCAGATTAGCTTTATATACATAAGAAATTTCTTTCTTCGATGGGAGTATAGTATGATTAAGGCAGATAGTTATCCCGTAAAAGCCCGATTGGTTCAACTAACAATCAGTAAAGGATAAAACAGCTCCACTGATTGAAGTTTCACTTTAAAAGAAACGAGGAAAAAATATGCAAAGAGAAAATGACCATTTTTTAACAAACTTAAAATTGGATTTGCAAAAAAAATGGCAGGAAAGAGGATTTGAAACAGCAACGGCTATTCAAAAATCGGCGATCCCCCTTATTCTGGAAGGAAAAGACGTAATTGCTGAGTCCCCAACTGGTACCGGTAAAACAATCGCTTATCTACTTCCGATTATAAATAAAATCAATGTAGAGTCAAAAGGGTTACAAGCTGTCATTCTGGCACCATCGCGTGAATTAGTAATGCAAATCTTTCAGGAGATTCAAAACTGGATAGCAGGTACAAATATAAAGAGTGCATCATTAGTTGGCGGAGCCAATATAAAGCGGCAATTGGATAAATTAAAAGAGCGGCCGCAAATTATTGTCGGCACTCCAGGACGAGTTCTGGAATTAATCAAGTTAAAAAAGCTAAAAATGCATGAAGTTCAATCGATTGTACTTGATGAAGGTGATCAATTACTAGTGGCTGAACATTTAGATACGGTTCGAACGATTGTGAAATCCGCCTTGAACGATCGACAGCTGTTGTTATTTTCCGCTACGCCATTAAAAGAGCATGATCAGATCAAAGCAATGATTGGAAGAGAAGCAGAAACTATAAAAATTAGTAGGCAAGACACTAGCTTAGCAAATAAAGTTCAGCATTATTATTTAGTTTGTGAAACACGCGAGCGCTCGAAACTTCTTCAAAAGATAGCGGCTATGAAATCTGTTCGTGCTCTTGTTTTTGCTAGAAGTGTAGGGAATATGAATGTCCTGCTAGAGAAATTAAGGTATGAAGGAATAGCGGTGGAAGCCCTTCATAGCGATTTAACTAAGCAGCAGAGAGAGAAGGCTTTGACGTCTTTACGAAATGGGGACATAAATATATTACTTGCAACTGATATCGCAGCCCGAGGGCTAGATATTGAGGGGCTTACTCATGTTATTCATTATGATTTTCCTGAGGATTTGGAACAGTATATCCATCGCTCAGGAAGAACTGGAAGAATGGGAGCAACCGGTACTGTTATCTCTTTTGTGACACCAAGGGAAGAACGTGAACTTAAAAAGTTTAGTAAAAAACTTCAATTAGAAATTCAACAAAGACGAATCTATAAGGGACAGTTGGTGGAGAACAAACAAGCGAAAAGGGGATAAACTAAATGATTAAGGCAGTTATTTTCGATTTCGATGGTCTTATTTTGGATACCGAAACGCTTTGGTATGAATGCTACAAGGAAGTTCTAGCTCAGTATCAAGTAGAACTTCCTTTAGAAGTTTTTGCGCAAATTATCGGAACGCATGATTCACTCTTTCATGAGTATATGAAAGAGCAATTAAAAGATACTGCTAGTATTGATGTAATTAATAAGACGGCTGCTGCTTTACATAAAGAAAAAGTAGCTGAAATAACGATTCGTGAAGGTGTTAAAGAGTTTTTAGACGAAGCAAAGGAATTGGGATTAAGGATTGGTCTCGCAACTAGTTCAAGTACAAGGTGGGTTATTCCATTTCTAAAGAAATTTGAAATAATCGATTACTTCGAATCTATAAAAACAAGAGATGATGTGGAAAATATTAAGCCTGATCCTGAGCTATATTTAAAAACATTAGATGAATTCCAAATACAACCTGAAGAAGCGATTGTGTTTGAAGATTCTTTAAACGGTGCAACTGCAGCAAAACGAGCTGGCATACCATGTGTGATTGTTCCTAACCCGGTAACGAAGGATTTAGATTTTAAAGATTTCTCTCTCATTATCGAATCAATGGGAACCCATTCTTTAAATAAGATCATAAAACAAATGATAGTTTCCTAGAATTAATTGAATAGGTGATGTTGTGGAAAAGCCAATTTTATATGAAAAACATGTTTTTTCAAATGAAGCATTTTTTGAGAAGTATTTCGCTTTATCGGAGAATTTGGAACACCATATTTTATTAGAGAGCGGGCGAGCGGGCCGTTATAGTATTGCTGGATTACGACCGTTTGCTGTGATTAGCGGTGACTCGGAAGGGATTAAAATAAGCCAAGGGGATCAAGAGAGCTTTTTTATAGGGGAGCCGTTAGCTGAGCTGGAGAACTGGATGAGTCAATTCTCGTTTCCACGTCAGCCCAATCTCCCGGATTTTCAAGGCGGTGTGATTGGTTATATTAGTTATGATTATGGTCAATTCATTGAGGATTTGCCAGACTTAGCTGCCGATGATTTACAGTTACCAGTAATTTACTTTCTTGCTTTTGACGAATGGGTTGTTTTTGATCATGAAAAAAATTGCTTGTGGTTTATGGTTTTAAATCGAGACGGGGCAAACGAAAAGTTGGCAAACTTAAAAAAGCAATGGCTAACTGCTGAAAGTGAGCAGGAAGTGCCAATAGTCGATCTCCCAATAAATCAAGAATTGCACGTTTCTTTTACGGAAGAGAAATTTATTGAAGCTGTTCAAAAGACTCAAGCTTATATTAAAGCAGGCGATGTTTTTCAAGTTAATTTATCTGTACGCCAATCCCGGAAAAGTCCAGCACGTCCAATTGAAGTTTATAAAGAATTGCGTAAGTTAAATCCATCGCCATATATGGGGTATGTTCATACTCCAGAATTTCAAATTGTTTCTGGATCGCCAGAATTATTGATTAAAAAGGATGGTACCCTTGTAAGCACAAGACCAATCGCTGGAACGAGACCTCGTGGACTGGATGACCAAGAAGATATAAAACTTGCCAATGAATTGATTGAAAATGAAAAAGAGCGAGCGGAGCATATTATGCTTGTTGACCTAGAACGGAATGATCTTGGTCGTGTTTGTCAATTTGGAACCGTGCAGGTAGATGAGTTTATGACAGTTGAAAAATATTCCCATGTTATGCATATTGTTTCGCATGTGAGTGGGAAACTGGCAGAGGAAAAGAGTCCAGTTGATCTTATAGAGGCAGTCTTTCCCGGTGGAACGATTACAGGAGCTCCGAAAATTCGCACACTTGAAATTATTGAAGAGTTGGAACCTGTTAAACGAGGGATTTACACGGGATCTCTAGGATGGATTGGTTTTAATAACGATTTAGAATTAAATATCGTCATTCGTACAATGCTTGTTCAAAATGAAATGTGTCATGTTCAAGCTGGAGCGGGAATTGTCATTGATTCAAATCCAGAATCTGAATATCAAGAATCATTGAAAAAGGCAGAGGCTCTCTGGCGAGCTTTGGAAGCAGTTGAGAAGAGGGGGCGAAACGATTGATTCTTATGATTGATAATTATGATTCCTTTACATATAATCTTGTTCAATATTTTGGAGAACTAGGTGAACAAATTGAAGTGAAGCGTAATGATACGATTACTCTTGAAGAAATCGAAGAGATGTCCCCAGATTATATCGTGATTTCACCTGGACCATGCACCCCAAATGAAGCAGGGATTTCTCTTGAAGTTATTGAACGTTTTGCAGGGCATATTCCAATACTTGGAGTTTGTCTAGGACATCAAGCCATTGCTCAAGTTTTCGGTGGGAAAGTAATAGGTGCAGAGAGGCTAATGCATGGAAAAACTTCGCCTGTTTTACACGACGGGGAGACGATTTTTTCAGGGTTGCCTAGTCCATTTAATGCGACGAGATATCATTCATTAATTGTTGATAAAATAAATTTTCCGGAATGTCTATTAATATCGGCGCGAACACCAGGTGGGGAAATTATGGCATTAAGGCACAAAGAATATCCGATAGAAGGTGTCCAATTTCACCCTGAATCGATAATGACTGAATCTGGGATGGAATTACTACGAAACTTTATTGAAATGTATCGTAAGGAAGTAAGTTAAAATGTACATTTATGTAAACGGTCAGTATATCAGAAAAGAGGAAGCCGTAATTTCTCCTTTTGATCACGGATATTTATATGGTCTTGGTGTTTTTGAAACATTTCGGACTTACAAATGTCACCCATTTTTATTAGATGATCATTTAGAAAGATTAAATAAAGGATTACAAGAATTGGGCATCATGAAAGAGTTTCATCGTAATGAGGTAATGGAAATAATCGGTCGTTTAGTAGAACTAAATGGCCTTCCGGATTCATATATTCGCTTTAATGTATCAGCGGGAATCGGAGAAATCGGTCTGCAAACAGCCCCTTATGATGGACCAACGATAATTATGTTTCAAAAAAGTCTTGCCCCAACTCAACCGAATCAAGAGAAAGAGGCGGTTATAGTTTCAATACCGCGGAACACACCTGAAACAATCCATCGTTTAAAATCGCATCACTTTTTTAATAATGTTGCAGCAAAAAGAGAAATTGGGTCAGATACCCAAAAGGAAGGAATTTTTCTCACTAAGGAAGGATTTTTAGCAGAGGGGATTACTTCAAATCTATTTTGGGTGCAGGACGATGTGCTTTATACGCCTTCACTTGAGACGGGTATTTTAAATGGAATTACGCGAAAATGGCTGATTACTATGGCGAAACGGCTTGGAATTAATTTACAGGAAGATCTATTTTCAGCCTCTGCTTTAAATGTCGCCCAAGAAATCTTTTTTACTAATTCGATACAGGAAATTGTCCCCGTTTATAAGCTCGGAAAGAAGCTGTTTCCAGGTAAAGAGGGAAAGTTATATCAAAAGTTTCATAAAGAATATAAAAAATGTGTGAATACGCATTGGTCAATCGAAGGGCTCTAGTATTTCTGGTTTATATTAAAAAAATAATAGCCTTCCACTTGGGAGGCTATTTATAAACTAATCTGAATCCTTTGGAGGTTTATCTACTTTATGAGCATCCTGACTATTGAGGGGACCTCGAAGGAAATACACAAGAAAAGAGGCAACGAAAGCAACAACTACGAGAATACCGACTGTAACTCCCCACTGCATACGTGAATCCCTCCTTATCTAATGAAGTATATGACATAAACCCGACCTATTATGATACTCATTTTTCCCCTACACCCGAAAAAGTAAACATAAAAAAATCATCTCCCATAAACAAGCAGGAGATGATCGTTAAAATTATTTTGTGCTAAAATGATTGGAAGGTACCTCATCGATTTTACTAGAATCCTTAGTTTTTAAAGCACCACTAATAAAATACATTAGGAAAGAGGCAACAAATCCTAAGACGACAACTAGTCCTAATACTATTCCCCATTGCATTGTATAAATCCCCCTTTAAGATTTATTATTGAAAAGACCAAGTATTAATTATCGGTCTTTATATGAATGATTTACAATTATAAAAGCTACTAAATAAATTATATCGGATTTAATACTTTTAATCAAAGGAACTTTGTATTATAATTGAAAAGGTATTTTAATTCATGTCTAAATTATGGCTCCGTAGCTCAGAGGATAGAGCGTCGGTTTCCTAAACCGTGCGTCACAGGTTCGATTCCTGTCGGGGCCGTCAAAGTTCGGTATATCAACGTTTGCACGATGTTGTGGTAATTGATCGGATATTAGGAATCTTACGGTTTTGAAGCTTGAAAATAAGGAAACCATTCATACCCTTCTTCGTTAGTTCTTAATAAGAATTTCGAAGGAGGGTATTTTTTGTGATAATAAAACAGAAATTTGGGCGGACGTAGCCAATTGAGCGTTTTCGATTTTTATGAGTACAGAAACTAACCTGCGCATGAGAGTCTCTTGACGACAAAATAGGGGAACTTTTTGTAAGGAATGTATTAGATAGCGTGTCGCTTAGACAAAAAACAGAAGGTAATACTGTTGAAAATATCTCTGAAAGGGTATCTCAAAGACAAATACGAAGGGATATAGCAAGAAATGTCTGTGATCAGGAGTCTCAGAGACAAAAGAGAAGTAATTTTCCCGAAAATGTCTTTGAAAGGGTATCTCAAAGACAAATACGAAGGGATATAGCAAAAAATGTCTCAGATCAGGAGTCTCAGAGACAAAAGAGAAGTAATTTTCCCAAAAATGTCTTTGAAAGGGTATCTCAAAGACAAATACGAAGGGATATAGCAAAAAATGTCTCTGATCAAGATTCTCAGGGACAAAAGAGAAGTAATTTTCCCGAAAATGTCTCTGAAAGGATATCTCAAAGACAAATACGAAGGGATATAGCAAGAAATGTCTCAGATCAGGAGTCTCAAGGACAAAAGTGAAGTAATTTTTCCGAAAACTGTTATTAATAAGCGAGTCTTGGAAACGGAAGATTTGTTATTCATCATAGTTCCTTCTGCCCCCTATATGCTAAAACCGTTGTTTTCAGTGAAGCATAAGAGCCTATTGCAGCATATCCATAAAACCATCCCATAAAAATACCAGCGATTAGATCGTTACGGTGGCTAATAAAAATGGAAATAATTAGCCCTAGAGCTAATGCAATGGTAGGAATATATTGCTTTGGGATTTTCAAAAAAACTTTTAATCCTTGGGTAAGTATCATCACTACTGGGATAGCTATGACTGCATCCCAAAAGTTTGTATGAATTGTTGGAAAGTCCATAGTTCTACACCTTCACTCGGCTTGAATATATGTTGAAAAACACTGCTTCTAATTATTAGAGTGTATCACAGACTAGGTTTTATACTTGAAAGGATATCTTGGATTAAAAGAGGAGACCTTTAACCTGTATAAAAATATACAGAAAAAGGAAAAATATTGATGACTCTATTGGTCAAACTAAGCTTGCATAAATTTATAGAGGGAGGCAATTTACTTTGGCCAAACGCAAAGCTGAACATAATGCTGTAGAAAAATACACAAAAACTCCGGCAAAGAATATTGAAGAGTCCGATTTTACGGCTGAATTTGCTGCTGGGGAAGATCCTATGAAGCGAGCAAATCGTAATTCGCAAAAAGGACGGAAGGGTAGATCTTAATGAAGAAGAAAGAAAAGGGTCAACCATTTAAAGAAGAATTTGGTATGGAACTTGGCGATGTAAATGCCGCCAAATTTTATGAACTTCAGAGTCAAAAGAAAGACACGAAGGAAAAAAATCCGAATGAAGGTTGTAGGGAATAATAAGAAGACCGAAGCTTATTTTGCTTCGGTCTTCGTTTCATTTTATTCAGAATAACCGCTACTTACTAAATCAAGCTTTCCTGTTTCTGGGTCAATAACAAGTCCATGGACTGGAACTTTTTTATCCATGAGCGGATGGTTTCGAATCATATTGACACTGTGGCTTACACTTTCTTCAACGCTATTGAAGCCCTCAAGCCACTCGTGCAAATTAACTCCAGAATTAGTAATTATGTCAATTGTTTCCTGAGGTATGCCACGTTTTTTCATATCTTCTATCATGACATCGCTTTTCAGAGCGCTCATCCCGCAATCGTGATGGCCAATGACATAAACTTCATCAGCTTGTAGTTCGTATACGGCTACAAGTATACTCCGCATAATACTACCAAATGGATGAGTGAGCACAGCCCCGGCATTTTTAACAACTTTAACATCGCCATTTTTAGTATTCATGGCTTTATGTAACAGCTCAACTAGACGGGTATCCATACAGGTGAAAATCACCATTTTTTTATCTGGGAATTTTGTTGTGGAATATTCCTCATATAATTTTTCCTCTGTAAAATACTTATTGTAATCCAGTATTTCTGATAATAATGACATTTACTTCACCCTTTCTATTTTTATTTTATAAAACTATTGGAGTAAACAAAAGTTTTTTTTCTTATTGACGATATTTAAATAACTCCTTATCATTACGGTAGTAACTAAATAGGCCCCATTGGGAGAGGTTCATAGCGATTAACCCTCTATAAAAAACTATGGATGAAAAATATCCAGCCATATCGATCGCGATGTGGCTTTTTTCATTTTAAAGTTTATGAACCTTCTCCTTTAATGGCTACATTAAGGAGGATTTTTTTATGTCTGGAAGAAACGAGGATACACTGCAAGATTTGTCATTGCTTTCTGTGATACACTATTTGTTTATGTAATGGCAAGCGTATGTAAGCGGGAGCAAACGATTGGAGAAACAAACGCATTTTTCATTCGATCATGATTCAATTAAGGCAGGAAGCTTTATTAGGAAGCTTCCTGTTTCTTTAGAATTTCATTAAAAAGCAGGCAATGGAATTGATTAAATAGTATAATAAATATAAAGAAGGACAGCGATCCGCTTATATAAAAAATTGTTGATTGTTTTTTGAAACCATTCACCTAGTTCTTCCGTATATAAGTTACAAAAGAGGGGCGGTGATTGGCGGACATTGTTCTTTCACATAACAATGTAAAGTGAGTGATGAATATGACATTGTTTGGTTATCCGATTGAAACAATCTACCTCATTTTGCTCATTATCTCCGGAGTCGCAACGATACTGTATTTGTTTTTCGGAGATGTTTTAGAGGGAGCAGATGAAATAAGTCCTTTTTTAAACCCTGTTTTAATATTGGCCTTCATTACTTTTTTTTCAGCAGGAGGATTTATTCTCGAAAAAGTGACAAGTCTTCATTCCATCATCATTATGATCATTGCCGTTTTCATGGCCGCACTTCTAGATCTTCTATTAAATATTTTTGTATTAGTACCGATGAAGTCAGCGGAGCAGTCGCTTAGTTATACTGAAAAGTCATTGGAAGGTCGAGTAGGAAAAACGATTGTTTCAATACCACAGCAAGGTTTTGGAGAAGTCGTCATTGAAAGTTACAGCGGGATGATTTCCAAGCCTGCAGCAAGCTTTGAAGATACACCGATTGAAGAGGGGAAAGAAGTCCTTGTGATTGAAGTAAAAGACGGTGTGTTATATGTAACCCCCTACCAACCTAGTTTTAAGTAGAAAAAGGAGGATGTTTGTATGCTAGCTGAATTTGGAATTTGGATTGTTATTGCAATTGTTGCTTTCATATTAATTGCACTAATTGGTGTTTTCGTATCGAAATATCGGACTGCTGGACCTGACGAAGCTCTAATCGTTACAGGAAGCTATTTAGGTGGGAAAAATGTCCATACCGATGAAGCGGGGAATAAAATTAAAATTATCCGTGGTGGCGGTACCTTCGTATTGCCAGTCTTCCAACAGGCCGAACCTTTAAGTCTATTATCTAGTAAACTAGAAGTTACGACTCCTGAAGTGTATACGGAGCAAGGTGTACCAGTTATGGCTGATGGTACAGCGATTATCAAAATTGGCGGTTCTATCGGAGAAATTGCAACTGCGGCCGAACAATTTTTAGGGAAATCGAAAGAGGACAGGGAAATTGAAGCTAAAGAAGTACTAGAAGGGCATCTACGTTCCATCCTCGGTTCAATGACAGTTGAAGAAATTTATAAAAATCGTGATAAATTTTCTCAGGAAGTTCAACGTGTTGCTTCCCAAGATTTAGCGAAGATGGGTCTTGTCATCGTGTCATTTACGATTAAAGAAGTTCGTGATAAAAATGGTTATCTAGATTCATTAGGTAAACCGCGGATTGCTCAAGTAAAAAGAGATGCAGATATCGCTACCGCAGAAGCGGATAAAGAAACAAGAATTAAACGTGCTGAAGCTGCTAAGGATGCGAAAAAGGCAGAGCTTGAGCGTGCAACTGAAATTGCTGAAGCAGAAAAAATGAATCAATTAAAAATGGCGGAATATCGTCGTGAGCAAGATATTGCTCGAGCAAGTGCCGACCAAGCCTATGATCTTGAAACTGCTCGTGCTAAACAAGAAGTAACCGAGCATGAAATGCAAATTAAAATTATCGAGCGTCAAAAGCAAATCGAATTGGAAGAAAAGGAAATTTTGCGTCGTGAGCGCCAATACGATTCCGAAGTTAAGAAGAAAGCTGACGCTGATCGCTACGCAGTAGAACAGTCTGCTAATGCTGAGAAAATGAAACAAATGGCGGAAGCGGATGCCCATCAATACCGTGTTGAAGCCACTGCAAAAGCAGATGCTGAGCGCGTTCGCTTGGACGGTCAAGCAAAAGCCGATTCCCAACGTGCACAAGGGGAAGCTGAAGCCGAAGTTATTCGTTTGAAAGGTATTGCGGAAGCAGAAGCTAAACAAAAAGTGGCAGAAGCTTTCGAACAATTCGGTCAGGCCGCTATTCTCGACATGGTCTTGAAAATGCTTCCTGAATATGCGAAACAAGTTGCTGCGCCGCTTGGTAATATCGATAAAATTACTGTTGTTGACACTGGTTCAAGCGGTGAAGGTGGTGCCAATAAAGTAACAGGCTATGCTACTAATCTCATGTCAACAATGCAGGAATCTTTGAAAGCATCTGCTGGCATTGATGTAAAAGAACTACTAGAGAACTTATCCGGTAAAAATAATGTTCGGGGCAGTATCGAGCAATTAACAGAGGAAGTTCGCAACAGCAAGAAGAATGTAACAAACATTTCTGATAGTGAGTAAGTTTAAACCCTGGGGAGCCCCAGGGTTTTTTCATGCTGTCAGGTCATTGTTACACGTTTGTTGACTGGTTTATAACGTAAAAAACTTTTACAACCGAAATATTAAATAATTTAAGTCCCATATAAAACTAGTTTGTGTATTTATGCAAAAGTTTTTATTGAGACACGAGATCGGTTCTCGTGGCACTATGCCATGCTTTTTTTGAATAAAAGCGCCACGAGACCGGATTATTTAGAAACAGGCATAAGCTTTTTGATAAAGTGCAAGGATCTTCCTGTCCCGATGGCTACTGATTCTAGTGGGTGGGGAGCAAGATGAACTGGAACATCAATTTCTTTGCTAAGCCACTCTTGCATTCCGTTGAGAAGTGCTCCACCGCCAGTAATCACAACGCCTCGTTCGACAATGTCACCACTTAGTTCAGCTGGAGACTTTTCTAGAGTAGCTCGAATTGCTTCTAAAATATGCAGTAAAGATTCTTTTAAAGCACTTTGAACTTCATAGGAACTTAAAGTAACAGTTTTAGGTAGCCCAGTAACTAAATCTCGACCGCGTATTTCCATGAACTTTTCTTCATGATCAATTAGGGCATAACCGATTTCTATTTTTAATCTCTCTGCTGTAGACTCACCAATGAGTACATTATATTTCTTCCGGACTTCCTGAATGATATTTTCATCAAATAAATCACCACCGATGCGAACTGTACGACTTGTTACGACTCCTCCATAGGAAATAATCGCAACCTCAGTCGTACCTCCACCAATATCGACGATGACATTTCCCACTGGTTCTTCGACTGGAAGATCAGCCCCAATCGCAGCTGCAACAGGCTCTTCGATTAGGTAAACATTTTTGGCTCCACAAGTTTTAACGGCATCATGAATGGCACGCCTTTCAACGGAAGTCGCTCCTGAAGGCGTACAAACTACTACATCAGGTTTTCTTAAAGAGAATCCTAATGTTTTAGATGCCTTTTTCATAATTTCTTTTAATAGTTGACTCGTTATATCGAAATCAGCAATAACACCGTCTCGAAGTGGCCGAACAGCAACAATGCTTCCAGGAGTTTTACCAATCATACTTTTAGCTTCTGAACCTACCGCAAGTGCTTGCTTATTACTAGTTTGCACAGCTACAACGGATGGCTCATTTAATATAATTCCCTTGTTTTTTGTATAAACAAGAATATTAGCAGTACCTAAATCTATTCCAATTTCAGTATTTGAAAACATACAATCACCATTCCTTTACCAGAATCACAAATTAATAGACAGTTTTTTACTAGTATAGACAAATATCTGGGATCGCGCTTGTGGAGAATATTGGAAAATCTCTGTATGTTACAATGTAAAATGCTCGAACATCCTATCATAATTGGCTCTTTATAAAAAGCGGACAATTCTCTGTCAACAAAACTTAATCAGTCTGTAAAAATGTTACTGTTTGGAGATATTTTGAAAAAAGTACACAAAATACAAGTTCTGGTGAAGCAAATTATCAATTTTTCGGGTAGAAAAAATCCGAAGAGTCTTCTAGAAGCAGTAAAAGGAAATCGGAGAAATACAAATAGAAAGAGAGTTCTTCTGCTAAATGCTACAAGAACTCTCAATGATTATTTACTTAGTCCATGAGCAAAAAAGGTAACTAAATCTTTGCTTTCTTGCTTCCGGGTTTTGCGGTATGCTGCACGTTTGCTAGCTGTTTTATGTAACCATTTTTCTTCATCTGTTTCTGGAACGACTTCAGGTACAGGGGTAGGTTTCCCGTTTTCATCGATCGCTACGAACGTTAAAAAGGAAAGAGCGGCTATTGATTTTTCGCCAGATAACAAGTTTTCGGAAACGACCTTTACAAATACTTCCATGGAACTTCTTCCTGTCCATGTCACGATCGCTTCTAATGTCACAGCATCACCAACTTTAATCGGTTTAATAAAATCTACTGAGTCAGTAGAAGCGGTAACAACTGGATTACGCGCTAGCTTTATTGCAGATATAGATGCGACATCATCAATATAAGCCATAAGTTTTCCGCCAAATAATGTTCCGAGGTGGTTGGCATCTGGGGGAAACACATGGCTTGTTTTAATCGTTAATGTTTCTTTCATCGCTTTTCTCTCGATGTTTTCCATTTTGTCACCTCATTTTATATACCATCTTATTATAGCATGGGGATAAATGATTCAATAATACAATAAAAAAACCCCGCACTTTTATGCGGGGCTTAAATAAGGATTAAAATGCCCATTCACCATTACGGAAAATAGGTTCCACTTTTCCGTCTTCTGTAATGCCGTCTATATCCATTTCAGCCGAACCAACCATGAAATCAACATGAGTAATACTTGAGTTTAAGCCGTTTTTAGCCAACTCTGTCTGAGACATTTCTTTTCCACCTTCGATGCAAAAAGCATATGCACTGCCGATTGCCAAATGGTTCGAGGCATTTTCATCAAATAATGTATTGTAAAATAATAAATTTGATTGTGAAATCGGAGAACTGTTAGGTACGAGGGCTACTTCTCCAAGATAGCGCGCGCCTTCATCTGTCTCAACGAGTTGCTTCAAGATGTCTTCTCCTTCTTTTGCTTTAACGTCAACGATTTGCCCATTTTCAAATGTAATGGTGAATTCATCAATGATATTACCAGCATAGCTTAATGGCTTTGTGCTTGAAATATAACCATTGACACCATCTTTTTGCGGAGCAGTGAAGACTTCTTCTGTTGGCATATTTGCCATAAATTCTTTTCCGCTCTCATTGATACTTCCTGCGCCAGCCCAAATATGCTTTTCTGGTAATTCGATTGTTAAATCTGTACCAGGAGCTTTATAATGGAGCTTTTTGTAATGTTTTTCATTTAAGTAATCTACTTTTTCGTGAAGAGTTTCATCGTGTTGTTTCCAAACAGCGATAGGATCTTCTTGATCAACCCGCGTTGCTTTAAAAATCGCATCCCATAGTTCAAATACTTGCGCTTCTTTAGAAGCATCAGGGAATACTTTCTGTGCCCAAGCTTGGGATGGAGCTGCAATAACAGTCCAGCTTACTTTATCGGATTGAATGTATTGACGATATTTCGCCATTGCTTTTCCGGCGACTTTTTGGAAATTAGCAATTCTTGACCCATCAACCCCTTTAAGAAGGTCAGGGCTTGAAGAAACAATTGACATGAACGCTGCACCTTGTTCAGCCAATTCCTCGATTTCTCGGGCACGCCACATAGGGTATTCATTGAATGCTTCGTCAGGTGCAAGGTCATATTTTAACCTGGAAACAGTGTCATCGTTCCAATTAACAACGACGTTTTTCGCTCCAGTCTCATATGCCTTTTTGACAACAAGACGAACAAATTCAGCTGCTTCAATAGAAGCATTGACAACAAGAGTTTGCCCCTTTTGGACATTAACTCCAACTTTAACAGCTAAATCTGCGTATTTTTCTAGATTTTCCTGGAAATTGGCCATGTTCATTCTCCTTTAATGAAAAATATAGTACATAACATATTTTAGCAGTTATAGAAAAGACAACCAAACTATTTATCAGTGATCCCAAGTAGTTCCTGATAATCTTTAGGGTTTTTGACCAAATCTGCAAGTGTATATTCATCTAACACTTGTAAATAGGCATTTAATGCTCGATGTAGAGCATGTTTTAAACTACAAACTGGAGATATAGCACAATAAACTTTTCCATGTTCAAAACAAGGTACAAGTTTAAAATCATCCTCCGTTTTCCGGACAATAGCACCTATATTAATTTCTTTAGGCTCGAGAGCAAGTTTGAAGCCGCCCCCGCGTCCACGAATTGTCGTGATCACACCCATTTTGCCGAGTTCATGAATAATTTTTGTTAAATGATTTTTTGAAATATTATAGGCGTCAGCAATTTCGGCTATATTAGATAAATTATCCCGTGGCTTAGAGGCGAGATAAATTAGTACACGCAATGAATAATCAGTGAAATTGGTTAATCGCATTTTTATACCCCCATAACCTTCATTATATCTATTTCATCGAATGGAAGAAAAGATAATCACTCTTTGTTAAATAGTGAACATTTATAGACTTCTTTGTGACAGATTTTTTAAACGTTACTAGGACTTATTGTGATTATAAAAACATTAGTATAAATTAAAGATGTATTTAAAATATACCTTTAAAGGGGTTTGAAAAAAATGGCGCTCTCTATTAAGACAATTGAGATTGTGAAATCAACTGCTCCAGCTCTAGAGGTTCATGGAGTCAACATTACTTCCGCATTTTATAAAAATATGTTTTCAAATCATCCGGAACTATTAAATATTTTTAATCATGCTAATCAATCACAAGGACGCCAGCAAACGGCCCTAGCCAATATGGTGTATGCTGCTGCCAAGAATATCGATAGACTTGAAGAACTTCTTCCTGCTGTCCAACAAGTTGCTTTTAAGCATCGTGGATTGGGGGTAAAGCCAGAACATTATCCAATTGTCGGAAAATATTTGTTGCTGGCAATTAAAGAAGTGCTTGGAAGTGCAGCAACAGATGAGGTGCTAGAAGCTTGGAAAGAAGCTTACGGTGTCATTGCCCAAGTGTTTATTGATATTGAAGCTAATATGTACAAAGAAGCACAAGAACAAAATGGCGGTTGGGATGGCTTTAAAGAATTTAACGTTATCGATCGCGTGCAAGAAAGCGGAGTAATTACTTCATTTTATTTAAAACCGGTGGATGGTAAAGCAATTCCTTCTTATAAACCAGGGCAATATATTACAGTTCGTGTTCACATACCTGGTGAGGACTTCACATTGAACCGACAATATAGTCTTTCAGCAGGACCTGGTAAAGAGTACTTCCGTATTTCTGTAAAAAAGGAAACTGAGTTTGAACCAAATGGCAAAGTTTCTAATTACTTGCATAATCAAATTTTTGTTGGTGATACAATTGAGGTTAGTGCCCCAGCAGGAGATTTTCATTTAAATGAACAAGAGGACGCACCGCTTGCGCTAATAAGTGGTGGTGTCGGACTAACGCCAATGATGGGAATGCTTGATGCGCTTGTGCAATCAAACTCGAAAAGAAAAGTATCCTTTATTCATTCTGCTCGTCACGAAGAAGTCCATGCATTCGCTGAAGATGCTGCTAAAAAGATATCTGAACTAGAGAATGGTGATTATTATTTTGGATATGAAAAACCTTTTAATTCAGAAGGAAATCATCATTTTACAGGATATATAACGAAAGAATTTTTGCAAGATAAAATCGAGATAAATACAGTGTGCTATGTATGTGGACCAGTGCCATTCTTGCAAGCTGTTGTAACTATATTAGAAGATCTTGGTGTTACTCAGGAAAATATCCGTTTTGAATTCTTTGGACCAGCTATGCAGCTACAAAAAGAAGAAGCGTTGGCTTAATATGAAGCTGTCTCATAAGAGGGGATTATTACCTTTTGTGAGACAGTTTTTTTTTATATAATTGATGGAAGAAAGCGGGGGAGCGCTATGGATCGTTTTACGGATTTAACTGAGGAAAGAATACGTAAAGCTTATGAAAATGGGGAATTTGATAATTTGCCTGGAATGGGAAAACCATTGCCGCCAGATTCATTAGAAGGAATACCGAAAGAACTAAGAATGGCTTATAAAATGTTGAAAAATGCTGGATTCTCACCAGAAGAAATGGATGTAAAAAAAGAAATTATGTCTATTGAAGATTTAATTCGTAAATCGGAAGATGAATTAGAAGCTCAAGGCTTAAAAAAAGAACTTAATGCCAAATTATTGCAATATAACAGTCTATTATCCAAAAAAGGAATCAAAACAAATTCCTCTGTCTTTAAAAATTACCAAGATAAAATAGATAGAAAATTACTTGAATAATTAAAAGAAATTGTTTGATAAAATATGGATTGAATTTTGTATAGTTCTGTCGATATATAAAATAAGACATATTTAAAGTTTAGGGTGAAATAAATGGATAAGACAACAATTATTGGCTTAATTTTAGGATTTATTGCAATTGGTGTGGGAATGGTTTTAAAGGGGGTCTCAGTCAATGTACTAGCTAATCCAGCTGCAATTTTAATCATTCTAGTTGGAACGGCAGCGAGTGTAGTTATTGCGTTTCCTTCATCAGAAATAAAACGGGTACCTAAATTGTTTGGTATTCTTTTTAAAGAGAAAAAAACGTATAAGCCAAAAGATGTTATTAAGGAATTCTCGGAATTGGCACAATTGGCGAGAAAAGAAGGTTTATTAGTGCTTGAATCGAAACTAGATGAAATTCCTGACCCATTTATGAGGAATGGATTAAACCTTGCAGTAGATGGGCAAAGTGCTGATTATATTAGAGATGTTTTAAATGAAGAGATTGAGGCTATGGAGGAACGCCATTCAGCTGGTGCTGCTATTTTTACGCAAGCAGGTACATATGCTCCAACACTTGGGGTACTTGGTGCTGTAATCGGCTTAATTGCGGCCCTTGGTAATATGGCTGATACTGATGCGCTCGGTCATGCTATTTCTGCTGCTTTCGTTGCGACCTTGCTAGGGATATTTACAGGATATGTATTGTGGCATCCATTTGCCAATAAATTAAAACGTAAATCCCAAGAAGAGGTAAGATTAAAAGAGATGATGGTAGAAGGTATTCTATCGATATTAGAAGGGGAAGCCCCACGAATTATTGAACAGAAACTAGCTTCTTACCTCCCAGCCTCTGAAAGGCAAGCAATATTGGAGGAAAGTGGTGAGGTTGAAAATGTCCAAGCGTCGTAGTCGGAAACACAAAGAAGAAGAGGAAGTAAGTGAAGCATGGCTATTACCTTATTCTGATTTATTAACATTATTATTAGCTCTTTTTATTGTGCTGTTTGCATCGAGTTCAGTTGATGCTCAAAAATTTGACCAAATGTCCCGTGTATTTAATGGTATCTTTATGGGCGGAACGGGACCGTTAGATTACCAGAATCCGATAGATGTTAACACAGATCATAGTAGTGATTATCCACCTAAATCGAGTCCAGTTTTGGAAGAAGATGATAATCAGGAGAAGACGGAGAATCAAAAAGAGCTAACGATGGAATTGGAAGATAAGAAAGAACTTCAAGAAATCCAGTCGAAAATCAATGCCTTTATTGAAAAAAAGGAATTTGATAGTAAATTTTCTACTGAATTAACAGATGAAGGTCTTTTGCTTACGATTAGGGATAATGTCTTATTTGAATCGGGTAAGGCTGAAGTAAGGGCAAAGGATAGAGATACGGCTAGAGAACTTGCAAAATTCCTTGAGATGGAACCACCGCGGAATATTATTATTAGTGGGCATACAGATAATGTGCCGATTCGTAACGCTCACTATGGATCGAATTGGGAATTAAGTGTTATGAGAGCAGTCAATTTCATGAAGGTCTTGTTAGAAGAAGATACAAATCTAGATCCTAAATGGTTTAGTGCAAAGGGATTTGGTGAATTTCAGCCAATTGGTGATAATCAAACAGCTGAAGGAAGAGCTAAAAACCGCCGAGTAGAAGTACTCATTTTACCGCGTGCAGAGGCGACGGAATAAAGTGAAACTTCAATCAGTGGGGGGTCTTACAGCCTGTTAATGCGAGATAATTAGATAAGGATAAGTTAAAGGGCCGTGATCAAAATCTCGGCCCTAATTTGTTCTGTTATAGCAATGTAGTAAATTGTACTGCAAACTTCTTCGCTTCCTCAATTTCCGAAAGGTCCGGATATAATTCTATGAGAAACTTAGGCAGAACTATTTTTGCTCCTACCTCCATGAACTTATCTTCAAATAGTTCAAGTGCAGCTCCATACGTATCAGTATAGTATGAATCACCAGAACCAAAGATAGCAGCTTTTTTTCCTGTTAAGTCATGATAGTCCAGTTCCTCATAGAAATCCATAAACTCATCAGGGATGACACCTTCCCATGTATAAGTGCCAATTAGGATGCCATCGTAATTTAGTAATTCCGCTGGATCTGTGTTAAAAGGATCTTTCGTGATAACTTCTACATTCGTTTGCTCAAACCCTGATATGATCGCATCCGCAATGGCCCCTGTTTTTCCGGTTGCACTTGCATATATTAAAATCACTTTTTTCATAACATCACTCTTTTCCCATGATTCATATACTATTTTATCAAAAACGATAAAAGAAAACCGTCACAAACCTGTGAACCATTGGAACTACAAATATTCTTAATAAAATATAGTCATTTTATGGTACGATGGAAAAAAGGTGGAGAGGAAGGATTTATGAAGGTTATTATCTTATTTATAGTTGCTTATCTGATTGGGAACTTATTAACAGCTCATTTTGTAAGCAGGCTCTTGTATAAAGGGAATATACATGATGTGGGAAGCGGAAATGCGGGGGCTAGGAATGCTGGCCGGATGTTTGGCAAGAAAGCCTTTATTTTTACCTTTTTAGGTGATGCAGCTAAAGGAGCAGCAGTAATTATAGCAGCTAAATGCTTCGGATTTTCCTTGACCGTGCAATTATTCGCTTTACTAGGAGTGATTTTAGGTCATCTATTTCCAGTTTTTTTCCGATTTAAAGGCGGTAAAGGGATGTCCACATTCGCAGGTGGAATGCTATCCTGTCAACCCCTTTTGTTTGCGGTATTGCTGGTATTGTTCATTCCTTTTTACTTGATTAGCAGAAGTCTAACTATAGGCGCTTTAGGGGCTATTGCGTCTATTCCTTTTGTCATGATATTCTTTTCGTATAAGCCGGTTATTATTTTTATAGGCGCTCTTATATCATTTTTTATTATTTTATCGCACCGGCACAATATTAAAGAGAAAATTTTAAAGTGAAAGGAAAATCGGCTAAATGAGCCTTATCTTTAAACTTGCTAGTGAACCATTTGAATTTGAACAAATCGAAAAGTTAAACTATCAAACTTTTGTGGAAGAAATTCCACAACACGAAAAAAATCAAGCCGGTATGCTCCGTGATCAGTTTCATGATGAGAACACTTATATTATTGGCTTAAAAGAAAAGCAACTAGTAGGAATGATCTGTGTTCGGAGTAATCGACCATTTTCATTAGATCGAAAGATTGGTGAAGTTGAACAGCATTTGCCTGTGCAAGTGAATCGTCCATGTGAAATCCGTTTATTAGCAGTCGATCCAGCATATCGAAACGGCAGAGTTTTTATGGGATTGACTCAAGGACTCATCCGTTATTGTTTAAAAATGGGTTATGACGCAGCGTTAATTTCTGGTACAACACGTGAGCAAAAATTGTATAAACAACTTGGATTTCAGCCATTTGCCTATCTAACTGGTGATGCTCAAGCAGCATTTCAACCAATGTATCTGACAAAAGCTATTTTTGACGCAACACTTGCTGGAAGAATACTGAAAGAGCCTGTTAATTTCCTGCCAGGCCCAGTATCGATCTCTGAAAATGTAAGAGATGCTTTTATGAATAACCCATACTCACATCGTTCAAAAGCATTTGCAGATCGCCTTCTTGAAGTTCAAACAAAACTAAAAACGATGGTGAATGCCCGTTTTGTTCAAGTCTTTCATGGAACGGGAACGCTGGCGAATGATGTAGTGGCTGGACAACTTTCCGTAGTTGGAGGAAAAGGCCTAATTCTAGTGAATGGTGAGTTTGGCATGAGGCTTGTTGATCATGCAGAACGCTGGGGGCTTGATTTTGATCAATTGAAATCCCAATGGGGAGATCCGTTTCAATATGAGCAAATTGAACAGAGGGTAAAAGATGGTAAATATCAATGGATTTGGGCAGTGCATTCCGAAACATCAACAGGTATTTTAAATGATATTGATCAATTGAAAGATATTTGTCAAAATCGTAATTTACAATTATGTTTGGACTGCGTTAGTTCGTTGGGGGCAGTTCCCATCGATTTGAATGGTGTTGCCTACGCGTCAGGAGTAAGTGGAAAATCACTTGGCAGTTATACCGGTCTCTCTTTTGTATTTCATCAGAATGAAGCAAAAACAAATTCCAATTTGCCACGTTACCTGGATTTAGGAGCGTATTTTGAAGCAGACGGGATTCCTTACTCACAATCATCTAATCTAGTAGATGCTTTACACGCCGCATTAATAAAATATGATCCGCCTGAGATCATTTATGATGCAATCAAAGATAGATATGAGTTAATTAGAGAGGGGATCGAAAAACTCGGTTTCCATATTTTATCAGATGAAGCAAATTCCTCTCCAGTAATCATGACGATTGGTTTACGAGAGAATTACAACTCTCGAAAGATCGGCGATGATCTGTTCTTAAATGGGATCAATGTTCATTATGAGAGTTCGTATTTGCAAAAAAGAAATTGGCTACAAATATCTTGTATTAATAGTATAAGCGTGAAAGATATCGAGCGGATGCTTCGAGCTTTAGGAAAGATCTGTTATAAAGGAACTTTAGATGCTGTAAAATAAAATGTATATAAATAAAAGGGCAGACAATTTGAATGTCTGTCCTTTTATTTACTAATTAATAAGGCTTTTGCCGATTAGCAACCTTAAGATTTTTTACGTCGCTAACTTCCGCTTTTCTAGTTCGCCTTTCGAATTCGCCCTAATTCTTCTGCTAATGCTTGCATTTCGTTAGGACTGAAGCTGTTTTTTCTCATAACCATCTCATAGATTTCTTTCAATTCCTCATATAGGTCGGAGTCCATATGCTCTGGTTTAATCGCTCCAGCGTTCACCATTTTTAATTTGGTAACAATTTGGTTTACCATGTATTCCATATTTTTAGCTGATTTTATTGATAGATCCACCACGTTCATCCTCTCACTTTATACATAATAATATCCTTTCATGATCCATTTCAATTGTCAATATGAGATTCCACTTTTTCTTTAGTCTTGAATTACTATAAAGAGGTTTCGGAACCTCATAAAAAGGAAACCTATATAATAGAATTTAAGTTAAACAAAGGTGTGATGCTAGTGAGAAGAACGATGCCGTCGCAAATCTTTCAAAAGATCGTTAAATTCACGAAAAAGTTAATTGTCCGAATTATGGATAATGACGTTACAGGGATGGGAGCCCAACTCGCTTATTTTTTCTTGCTATCTTTATTCCCACTGCTTATATTTATGGTCACCTTATTGCCATACACCCCTCTTTCCCAGGATGATATTTTTAATATCGTTAAAGGTTTTGCACCTGAAGAAACTTTTAAAATGGTGGAAAATACGTTGCAAGAGATTATGGAAAATCGAAGTGGTGGGCTATTATCGATCGGGATTATCGGAACACTCTGGTCGGCCTCCAATGGTATGAATGCATTGATCCGCTCTTTAAATCGTGCCTATGATGTAGAGGAGAAACGTCCCTTTCTTTTAGCGAGAGGATTAGCCATACTTTTGACGATTGCTTTTATTTTCGTTTTTCTCCTCGCTTTATTAGTGCCTGTATTTGGTGAGCAATTAGGAATGCATGTATTTTCTGAACTTGGCATCTCAGATGAATTTTTAGTATTTTGGGGAATTATTCGTTGGACAATCAGCCCAATTATTTTATTTGTTGTTTTTCTAGCTGTCTATTTATTAGCACCAAGCATTCGAATTAGGATGATTACTGCTGCTCCCGGAGCTTTATTTGCAAGTGTAGGTTGGATTATCGTATCATTTGGTTTTTCCTATTATGTAGCGAATTTTGGAAATTACACGTCAACTTATGGAAGCATCGGTGGTATTATCGTGTTAATGCTTTGGTTTTATCTAACAGGTATTATAATAATAATTGGTGGAGAAGTAAATTCATTAATGGGAGAAAAATATCATAAAAAATAGGGGGAAATGATATGGAATTTAAAATGAAAGAATCAGGTTTTTACTCAGAATTTCCATATGGAAGACTTGATATTTCTAGTGACGAAAACTTTGGGTTTAGACCTTATCATTTGCTTACATCTTCTATAGCCGTCTGTAGTGGAGGGGTTCTTGAGAAAATTCTACGGAAAATGCGTTTTGAACTAGAAGATATTTCAATAAATGCTGACGTTGAAAGAAGTGAAGAAGCTCCACAGCCTATTAGAAAAGTGAAGTTGCATTTTCAAATTAAAGGAAAAAATATGAGTGAAGCTAAGGTGAAAAAAGCTTTTGGATTAGTAGACAAAAACTGTTCAATGGTCCAGTCAGTTAAAGGTGCGATTGAAGTAGAAAAAACTTATGAATTAATTGAAGCTTAGTATACAGTTTCCTATTGGAAAGCCTAACGGAAATTTCAATTTCATGTATCGTTTTTCTTACTCAAGGAATAATGGTAAACAAAGACAAAAAGGGACTGATTGAAAAACAATGAAGAAAATATTCCTTATTATCTTAATTGTGGGGCTGCCTTTTTCTGTTATCGGCTCCATTTTTCATTTACCAAGTTTACTTATGTTTGCTGTCTACTGTTTAACTATTATTGCCCTTGCTAGCTTTATGGGAAGAGCGACAGAAAGTTTGACGATAGTTGCAGGTCCTCGAATTGGAGGGTTACTAAATGCAACATTCGGTAATGCAGTAGAATTAATTATATCTATTTTTTCCTTAAAGGCCGGGTTAATAGGGGTTGTGCTCGCTTCATTAACGGGCTCAGTGATCGGAAACCTCTTACTTGTATTAGGGTTATCCTTTTTTATGGGTGGACTAAAGTTTAAAGTTCAAAAATTCAATGTATATGATGCTAGGCACAACTCAGGTTTACTAATGTTTGCTGTTATTGTTGCCTTTGTCATTCCTGAAATGTTTACGCAAAATATGAGTGAAACGAAGACAATCTCTTTAAGTATCGGTATTTCTATTATTATGATTTTGCTTTATTTAGCTGCTTTATTTTTTAAACTTGTGACACATCGCGGTGTCTATCATACGCAAGAATCAGAGGAAAACATCGAACAGGAAGAGCCGGAATGGAGTAAAGGAAGAGCGACTCTCGTTTTGGCACTTGCGACCTTAGCAGTTGCATATACATCTGAGAGACTTGTCCATACATTTGACGCAGTTGGAGAGCAGTTAGGCTGGTCGGAACTATTTATTGGGATTATTATTGTGGCCATCGTAGGAAATGCTGCTGAACATGCATCAGCTGTGTTAATGGCGATGAAAAATAAAATGGATGTCGCTGTGGAGATCGCGGTCGGATCAACATTGCAAATCGCCATGTTTGTTGCTCCGATCCTTGTCTTAGTTTCATTGCTATTCCCAGTATCCATGCCATTGGTCTTTACAATGCCTGAAATTATTGCAATGGCTACTTCAGTCTTATTGACCATTATCATCGCTAATGATGGAGAATCGAACTGGTTTGAAGGTGCTACATTACTTGCGGCTTATCTTATTATGGGGATTGGTTTTTATTTGCTGTAATAGGGATAAACTTAAAGGTTTCTGAAAAACATAAAGGCAGATGACTAATTTTTACATGCAAAAATTGTTTGCTTAAAAATAGGAAAGGAGTTTGCCTTCATGTTCCGTTTTATAATGTTAATATTATTGTCAGCCTTTTTGGCAGTAGCTGGACCATCCCCACATTCTTTAGCAGAAACGAAGAATAAAAAAGAGACTAATAAGAAAATCGAAATACCTTCTTTTGTTTTGAATATTGAAAAGGAAAATACACTTCCAAATCTAAGCGAAGATCTTCCACAGTTAAAACCAAGTGAATTTACGAGAGAATTGATTGACTCTGCAGATGAAGCAATTGAAAATCCCAACTTGATCCGAATTTTAAATGAATCTTCTATTAATAAGTCGCCATTAGCGATTGGAATGCGTGCAACAATTTTTATGGGAGAATACCCATTAAATTATAAATCAGAAGAAACGATTCCGAATTGGCAATACCAGAAGATCAATTCTAATGTTTATGACAATAGTTCAGGAGAAGGAAATCATCAAATGAATTTCGTTCAACAAGCTCAAAAGAGAATTAAAGGCGGCTTAACAGCAAAAGTTCCTCAAGCTGAAGATGTTCAAAACATGGTATTGCTTAAAGCAATGAAAAAAACGAATTTACCTTTAACGTTGGAGGCAACGATTGGCGCAGGTACGAAACATCACCAAGTTTATAATGTCAATCCGAAAAAGGTAGGTCACCTAAATGCTTATGTTCCTGCTCTCGTTGAAAAAGGAGAAGTAACTTATGGGGAAGTCTACCTTGTAATAAAAGGATCGAAACGCAAAATTGAAATCAAAAATGTTACATCACAAAAAATCGGTGCGTGGATCCCAATACGAGACCATCTCGCCTTCACCTTCCATACAGCACCGTAACCAGGTTCACATTAGTGAATCTGGTTTTTTTTGGTCCGCATGAATGAATCGCTATGGAAAAACCTAAAGAAAAAGGACGAAAGGCGGGAGGTTAGATGAGGAAAATATTGAGTTTCAGTCTTATATTTATTCTTGTCATGACATTTACTTTGAAAGTAGAAGCCCTATCTGATAAACCGATTCATTGGGGATTTAAAAAGGGGCATAATGAACAACAGGCAGACGCCGGGGCAACCTATGATGCACTCCTTGAAAAATATAGTGCTTTTTATAAAGGGAATCCGAGTGAAAAAATAGTATATTTAACTTTTGATAATGGGTACGAAAACGGATTTACGGAGCAGGTTTTAGATGTGCTAAAAAAAGAAAAGGTCCCAGCCACCTTTTTCGTTACGGGACATTACTTAGAAAGTGCGCCTGATTTAGCGAAAAGAATGGTCACGGATGGACATATTATTGGAAACCACTCATGGAGCCACCCAGATATGACGCAAATTGGCGATGAGAAAATTAAAGAAGAACTCGAAAAGGTTTCAAAAAAGACAGAACAACTTACAGGACAAAAGGGTATGCAATACTTACGCCCACCGCGTGGCATTTTAAATGAAAGAACACTTAAGGTCGCAGGGGACGCAGGTTATATCCATGTACTATGGTCGCTTGCCTTTAAAGACTGGGAAACGAACAATCAAAAGGGCTGGAAGTATGCCTATGACAACATAATGAAACAAGTTCACCCTGGAGCTGTCATTTTACTTCACACCGTTTCAAAAGATAATGCCGAAGCATTAGAAAAGGTGATCAAGGATTTAAAAAATCGCGGTTATGAATTCCGAAGTTTGGACGATTTTATGATGAAAGAAAAATTAGATGTGCCATTGATGGGGTGGTAGGAGTTATGCAGTTTGCTCCTAGGATGAAGGGCATTTGCCCCCAATTGAAGCTAGAGACCGAAAAACGAGGAAGGTGGGAAGTGCGTCTTCAAATAAGGGGCAATGAAGACAGAAAAGTGATAAAAGTGGAAACTCCGTCTTCATAAAATTCCCCTGTTTTAGTAGCAAATAACCCCTACCCACGTAAACCAGCAAAAACAAAGCCAGGATTTCAAAGCCTGGCTTTAATTATGTTATAATGAAAAATAATTTTTGTTTAGGGGTTATGCTAATGTGGCAAGAAAAAATTGAAATCGCAGGTCCGTATAATTTTGATTTAGCTTTAAGCAGACTAGCCATGGATCCACTACATATAATCAATCAACAAGAGCGCTCGATAAAAGTGCCTATCTATGGTGAAGTACCAGAAGTGGCTTTGGTTCAAGCCGTTGGCACGACAGATGAACCCGAATTTTTAGTCAGTGGCCATGATATGACAACGAAGCAGCACGTATTACATAAAATTTATACCGCTTTTCAATGGAAAGTCTCGTTAAATGAGATCCAAGAACATTTTGCAAAAACTAACCTCAAAGACATTTTTGCCGTCCATCGGGGCACTCCGGTAGTATTAGAATTTGCCCCATATACAACATTGATTAGATCAATTATTCATCAGCAAGTAAATATGAAATTTGCTATTTCACTTACAGAGACGTTTGTAAAGACCTTTGGCTTTGAAATAGATGGCGTTCCTTTTTATCCACTCCCGGAAACAGTGGCAAAATTAGCAACTGAACAATTAAGAGTACTTAAGTTTAGCCAGCGAAAAGCAGAATATATTATCGATTTGGCTCAAAAGCTTGCGAGCGGAGAATTAATACTTGAAAATTTGTCCACATTGCCTGATGAGGAGATCATTCGAGAACTGGTTAAAATTCGCGGAGTCGGACCGTGGACGGCTCAAAGCTTTTTATTATTTGGACTAGGAAGGCCTAATCTATTTCCTGCAGCAGATATAGGTATTCAAAAGGCTATTAAAAATCTGCTTGGATTGGAAAAAAAGCCAACCCGTGAGGAAATGTTAGAATATAGCAAAGAATGGGAACCGTATTTAAGTTATGCGTCCCTCTATTTATGGAGAAGCATCGAGGAAGAGTGATGAACATGGAAAAAATTAAGCAAAGCCAAAAATTTCCGCTAACTATTAAAAGAATTGGTATTAATGGAGAAGGGGTAGGCTATTTTAAAAAGCAAGTCGTTTTTGTACCTGGAGCACTTCCAGGAGAAGAGGTAGTAGTTGAAGCTGTAAAAGTTCATCCTAAATTTACAGAAGCAATCGTGAAAAAGGTTCGAAAACGATCACCATACCGCGTAAAAGCCCCTTGTCCCGTCTATGAACAGTGTGGTGGCTGTCAACTACAACATTTACGATATGATCAGCAATTGAAAGAAAAGCGAGATATCCTCATTCAGTCATTAGAAAGACACACCAATTTTAATATAGAAAAAATGGACATCCGCGAAACAATTGGAATGGAGGATCCTTGGAAATATCGAAATAAAAGTCAGTTCCAAATCCGTGAAGTGAATGGCAAAGTAGTGGCGGGTTTATATAGCTTAAACTCACACCGAGTTATCAGTGTTCCAGAATGCATCGTTCAACATCCAGCAACGAATAAAGTCAATAACGAGGTCAGACGAATCCTCGAAGATTTCCGAATTCCTATTTACAATGAAAAAACGAAAAAAGGAATCGTAAAGACGATCGTAGTTAGGGTAGGCGTTGAGACTGGACAGGTCCAAATAGTTCTAGTAACGACAGGAAAAGAACTTCCTCGAAAAGAAATGATTATAAAAGAAATAAAGAAACGGCTTCCAGAAGTAATGTCAGTTATGCAAAACATCAATCCAAAGAAAACCTCGCTCGTTTTTGGTGATAAAACTCAAAAATTAGCAGGTACCGAATATATTGAAGAAAAAATGAGTGTGTTCTCCTATGAACTCTCAGCTCGGGCCTTCTTCCAATTAAATCCTGAACAGACACTTAAACTATACGATGAAGTCAAAAAGGCAGCTCAACTTACAGGTAAAGAAAAAATAGTCGATGCTTATTGCGGAGTTGGAACGATCGGACTGTGGCTTGCGGAAGATGCAGCGGAAATCCGCGGAATGGACGTCATCGCCGAAGGAATAACTGATGCCAAGAAAAATGCACGAAAACACGGTGTAGAAAATGCAATGTACGTGACAGGGAAAGCTGAAGACATTTTACCTAAGTGGGAAAAAGAAGGCTGGCACCCAGACGTTATCATCGTCGATCCTCCGCGGACCGGGTGTGATGAAAAGTTCCTGCAAACACTTTTGAAAATCAAACCGAAAAAGTTCATCTACGTTTCGTGCAATCCGTCAACATTGGCAAAGGATTTGCAGTTTATTAGTAAACATTATCAGGTGGAGTACATTCAGCCAGTGGATATGTTTCCGCAGACGGCGCATGTGGAGTGTATCTCGCAACTCATTTTAAAATGTAACTAACTAAAATTCTTCCTACAAGTGATAATAAACATTTTCATCCTCCCCTAACCAGTGAGAATAAAAATGTTCCAAGATTGCGTGAGAAAAAGCTCGTAAAGCCCGACATATCAAATGATTAATACAACCAAGGCACATGCTGAATATTTTAATCGACCAGATATTCAATATACAGTTCTACAAACAGGAGAAAAGTCCCCTAAACAATTGCAAGTTATTTATGAGAACAGGAGCAAGAACCTGAATCCTTTATGAAGTCTGCAAGATTAATAAGAACAGTAATAGGGCATTTAATCGCTAATTTTTATTGATAATGGGAACATTATTAAAACAGACAGGCTAAGAGTTGAGAAGTTTATACGATATTTACATAATGCTAATGCTATATGTAAATAACTTAGCTATACGATTGCACAAAAAGTGATTTGGATGTGATAATAATGAGTTATACAAAAAAAGAAGTATTGAAAATTGCAGATAGACATACTTTCCAATTGTTAGAAAATTCTTTGGTTTTTAATGAATCTGGATTAGACTTTCAGGTTGTATTTGCTAAGGATCAGGAAGGAAAGGAATGGGTACTGAGGATTCCGAGATGGTCTGATGTATTTCCTAGAACGAAGGCAGAAAAAAACGCATTGGATATTATCAACAAATACGCAGAATTTGAGGCTCCTAATTGGGAAGTTTACACAGAAGAGCTGATTGCTTATAAACAGTTACGTGGTGTTCCGGCAGGAACCATTGACCCTGAAGCACAAGCCTATGTTTTTGAAATTGATGAAAATAATATTCCAGAAGGATTTTATCAGTCACTAGGAAAAATATTGGCGATACTTCATCGAATTCCACAAAAACAAGCAGAAGAAGCGGGATGTCGTTCAAACACCAGAAGAAGTAAAACAAATCATGAAAGACCGAATGGATGCTGTTAAGGAGAAATTTGGGTGGGAGAGGAGTTATGGAATAGATGGCAGTCGTGGTTGAACGATGAAGAAATATGGCCACAAGAAACAGGAATGATTCATGGAGATTTGCACCCAGGACATATCCTCATTAAAAAATCAGGAAATGTAACAGGTTTAATTGATTGGACGGAAGCAAAGGTAGCTGATATATCAACTGATTTTGTTGGCCACTATAGAGTATTTGGTGAAGAAGGTCTTGATGAACTCATCCAAGCGTACAAAGTAGCGGGAGGATACCATTGGCCAAAGATGAAGGAACATATCATTGAATTAAACGCAGCTTATCCAGTTGGAATAGCTGAATTTGCCTTAATATCTGGTATGGATGAATATATTCAGATGGCAAAAAAAGAATTAGGTTTAGCTAGAATGTAGCTATTGTCGCTAAAAAATTATGCTTCCTTAAATAAAATTAATGTTCCCAATCCGAGGGTTTTTTTCGGCATTTTTCCCGGTAGGCCTTCGGTCTATTTTTGTAAAATTTGGCGAGGTTTCAATTGTAACTCAACCCCATCTTCAATCAAAATTCAATCCAAAATCAATCATTCCCCAACTCAATGTCCAGTGAGGATTCTGGACTATTTTGGTTAGTTCCCCTTCGGTATAATATCGGTATCCTTTTCGGTTTTTTTCTCACTCATTAGAATCAGAATGTCCTCAATTATCTACTCCGTTTTCGTCTATTGTGGGAATGTAATTTTTTTATCAAAATCATTGCGAGATCGGTACAAATTAACGGTAAGTTCAATATATTTTATTGGGAGACTATTACTTTCCTAGGCTTAGATCCTTCATATGGACCAATTATTCCATCTGCCTCTAAACTATCAATAAGCCTTGCAGCCCTTGTGTATCCAATACGAAACTTTCTTTGTAAAAATGAAACAGAAGCTGATTGTGCTTCAATCACTAAATCCTTAACATCCTGATATAATTCATCTATTTCAAGAGCTTCGGGCTGTTCTATTGCCTCTTCCGTTTCCTCAATATTGGTTATAATTTCTTCTTTTTCAATCCCCTTTATCATATCATCGAAAAAATTGACGTTAAATTCAACTTCACTATTTTTAGGCTTGAAAAATTCTATTTTAAATAATTCTTCTATTATTTTCTCTATATGATTATTATCTTCTTTTGTGTAGTTATGCACTTCCTTTAATGACATTGTGAAATTATTCATTGCTAATAAAAGTAATAAACCTTTTGATTCAAGCGTCAATTTTTTACTGTGTAAAATATGGTTTAGATAATCTTTAGCCTTGGCCATATTTACACCTCGAAAAGACCGTTCATCCGTAAATTGGGTGGGGAAATTAAATAACTTTAATGCTTTTTTTGTTGTTGAAATATTAAACGAATCTACAGTATCAGAGTATTCACTATAGTAATTAAATGATGCGTGATCCCTTTCTATTCTTTTTGCTAAAATAATAGTAGAGAAAAATTGCTTATTGGAAATACAATAACTGGAATCAAAATACCTTGGCATATATAGGTAATAGTCGGAAGTAACACATTTAGTGACTTCTTGCGGATCTGTATTTAGAATTGCCCCTATTGTTTTATTGTCCATCTGTATATCTTTTAAAATTGGTATTTCATTAGGCTGTACAATTAATACGGAAACTTTATTACGCATGATCTATTTCACCTCTACCCTTTCGTTTTATTAACATCCTATGTCCTCCTCTCTCTTTTTAGAACAAGAAGGGGGGAGGAGATGCCTTACCGAAATATTACTGATGATATTTCACATTATTATATTCAGAGTGAACAAACTCAAACCTTTATCGGAACTAATTTTGGGCTAGATCTTGTGGGTGGTCTAATATGTAGTAATGCTATATTTGCCCAATTGCTTCCTGGTGTTTTGCCTCATTTGATGGCTGAGATAAAACACACATCTAATCCAAATAGGGACTTCTATAATAAGGTTAATAAAGATGATCTAAAAGGTGCGGAGAAAAAATTCAAGATGATTTTAGAAGAAATCCGTGTTGAAATGTTAGGAGGCACTCCGCTTTCAAATATAAAAGTGAGAAAATTGGCGGAGAATGGAACAAGATACTCCATTCAATTACTGTGAATGATTCCGATATATTATCATCTGAATCCTTAATTCAGAGAAGTGAGATTACACGAACGGGACCTTGCACTAAATTGGCAGAAAGGTTATCTGAAATAAAAAAACAAACATTAATCGTCCATCGGTCGAACGATACGACTGTTCCTATTAAACATGCAATAGAAGCACATGAGGCTAAAAAAGACTCCGAAATGTATGTAATGGAGGGGTGCAAACATTGGCCTCAGAAAGAGAGACCTGAAGAGTTCACCCGAGTTATTACAAAATTTCTGATGAAAGTGTAAAAGTCTATTTTTCTGTTTTTCTTAGAAGAACTGCAATTTGTTATTAAAGACTGAAGAAGATGGCTTTCTTAGGGCTTCTAACGGCACAAAAATCACGATAATATAAGATGATAACCCACCTTTTAAACTTTGAACTGGTGGGTTTGTATTTTATCTAATCCTAAAACACTGGAAAAGAGGAAGCTCTAATTGTGTTATATTTTATCTAAGTCGTAAGTTTTTTTGGAGGACAGAATGGAAAATGTAAAAATGATTTTAAAAGAACATTATGACATTAACATTACCGATGTGTTGCCACAAAAAGGTGGTTGGGCATCACTTGCTTATAAAGTGTCTAACGAGAATCAAGGTTATTTCTTAAAGGTATATGAAAAAAGCAGAGCTTCCACACCGAAGTTAACTGTTCTTGTTGATCAATATGTTCCGATCTTGGTATGGCTTATGCAAAATAGCTTTTTGAAGGGGAAAATCTCCGTTCCTTTCTTAACAAATAGTGGAGACTACAAATGTGAAGACGAGTATGGTGTTTATTTACTTTATGAGTATATTGAGGGAAGAACTATTGGGGATCAGGATTTAACTGAGACTCAAGTTCGACAGCTTTCAAAAATCATTACAGAGCTACATTCACATGGGGAAGACATTCCAGTAGAGACGGATGCTATAAAAGAGGATTTTGATATTCCATTTTTACAGATTTTACTTCATACATTGCATAAAAAGAAAAACGATTTACCATCTGATATATGGGAATTGATTCATCCTTACATTCCACTATTATACGATCTGATTCAGACTGTTCAGGAGCTTTCACATAACTTGAAAAAATGTGATTTGAGAATGGCTTTATGTCATACGGATTTGCACTATTGGAATCTAATGCAATCTGGGCAACAGTTAATATTGATTGACTGGGAAGGGTTGAAATTAGCCCCGCCTGAAGCTGACTTGATATTCTTAGTTAATAAACCATACTTTGATGAATTTCTAAGTATCTATCAGAAAACCGATCAAAACTTTTCAATTAATCCCGAAGCAATGACCTTTTATAGAGGAAAGAGACGATTAGAAGATATATGGGAGTTTTTGGAACAACTTTTGTATGATAAACAAGAAGAGCAAGAAAGAATTGTAATAATGAACTATTTACGAGAAGAGCTGCATGTTTTAAGTGAAAATTTGTATTAGAACAGGAGCTGTTAAGAGATGAATATAGTAATTAAGCAAGAACATGTCGAGGACTATAAAGTAACTGAAGAAGTGGTAAAGTGTGCATTTGTTAATGCAGAATACAGTGATAAAAATGAACATAATTTGGTGTCTCGAATTAGAAACTCTAACGTATTTATTCCAGAATTATCTTTAGTGGCGGTGGATAAAGATAATAACCAAATAGTGGGACATATTCTTTTATCTAAGATAAAAATTATGAATGACAATAAAATTGTAGAGTCACTTGCTCTTGCTCCTGTATCTGTCTTACCAGAATATCAAAATAAAGGTGTAGGTAGGTTTTTAATTCTTGAAGCATTGAGAGAAGCAAAAGAGCTTGAGTATAATTCGGTTATCGTTTTGGGTCATCCAGAATATTATCCGAAGTTCGGGTTCAAAAAAGCATCTATTTGGGGGATAAAAGCACCTTTTGAAGTACCAGATGAGGCATTCATGGC
The DNA here is from genome assembly GCF_001375535.1 of Bacillus niameyensis. Taxonomy (GTDB): domain Bacteria; phylum Bacillota; class Bacilli; order Bacillales; family Bacillaceae_C; genus Lederbergia; species Lederbergia niameyensis. The sequence continues at coordinate 1,573,612 of NZ_LN831197.1, read as the reverse complement.
AATTGAGTTACGTGAAAATGCTCTTAATAAAGTTCAGGGAGTTGTTGAATATCCTGGTGTTTTCTTTTGAATGAATAGTGAAAAATTGTAATAGATATTAAATCTGTAGAATGAAATGGTTATTGGCAATTATTTTGAAAAATGGATTGTATAAATCCCTAAATGAGAGTAGTCATAAATACTCAGGTGGGGAATTCGATAATCTAGGATTTAAGAAAAAAGCTGTCCGAATGGTTGAGAAGTATAACAAGAAACCAAAAGATTACAAAGTGATAATTGATCAGATTTTCCTCCAATCCGGATAAAACCATAGAGGGTAATAATGTTACATGGCCTTATGTCGAAAACGGAAATGCTTCTTAAAATCAAGGTCAAAGGTAAACGCCAAACGCTATTTACCCTTGACTTATTCAAAAAGTCGGTTTAAAATTTGTTAATGAATTTTAAACGTTAAGGAGGATTATTAAAAAATGATACCTAGACTATGGTCCCTAACTTTGAACCAGTAATTGAATACGTTCAAAGACTCTGTTTGTGTATATAGAGTAACGGGATTAGTCTGTCCTTTTTTAATAATCTTCATTTCATATTTTAAAAAAATATCCGCCCCATACGAACATTTTGTTCATCTTTTTGAAAATGCTTCTTACTGCTAGGTGTATGCGGATTAAAGTATGTAATGTTTAGAAAGGCGGATGGTTCTACCTTTCTTTATTTATGTCTAATTTTCCTCCCAAAGAAAATAATTTGGTAGGTTTATTTGCTAACGGCTCCTAATAGCCCCTATTAATAAGGATGGGTCTCTTTTCCTTTACTCTCAATCACAGGCAGATGCTTGTGATTTTTTTATTAATTGGAGGTAAGAAAAATGGGGAATGAAAATTGGAAACGAAAATTTAGTGCAATATATACAGGGCAGTTCTTTTCACTACTGAGTAGTGCGGCTGTTCAATTTAGTATTATTTGGTGGCTAACTGATTCAACGGGTGGATCGCCTCTTGTCCTGACGATGGCTGGTCTAGCAGGATTTTTACCACAAGCATTAGTTGGTCCATTTGCGGGTACAATCACGGATCGTTACTCTCGAAAATTGATGATGATTCTGTCAGACATGACTGTCGCTCTTGGGAGCTTACTCTTATTTACAACAATGTTCTTTAATGAGCCGAGCATTCTATTGGTAATATTTGTTCTGGTCATTCGTTCTCTTGCAACTGCATTTCATATGCCAGCAATGCAAGCCTCTGTACCTCTGCTTGCACCTGAAGAGCATCTTACAAAGGTAGCAGGCTGGGGGCAGACAGTAAGTTCTATTTCAAATATTGCAGGACCCGCAGTCGGGATGTCTTTACTTGCAGTTAGCTCAATTGAATGGGTGTTATTGTTAGATGTTTTTGGTGCTGTTATTGCAAGTAGTATTTTACTATTTATTCACATTCCAAGGGTACCGAGGACAGAAGAAAAGGTTTCAAGCAGTTTTATTACCGAAATGAAAGAAGGGTATCATGCGATTGTGAAGCGTCCCGTCGTGTTGAAGTTAACCATTACAATGACCATTGTAGCTCTTCTTTTTATTCCACTAGGCACTTACTTTCCACTTATGACACTTAAATCTTTTGAAAAAGGTGTTGTAGAAGCAGGGATAGTGGAGATTGTTTTTGCTATTGGCTTAATAGTTGGAGGCTCTCTATTAGGTGTTTTAGGAGATCGTTTTAATAAAGTAAAAATGATGGCAACAGGAATGATGTTGATGGGAGCGACTTTATTCATTTCTGGTTTACTCCCATCATCATTTTTCTATGCCTTTATTGTGTTGGCTGGTTTGGTCGGGTTGTCGGGACCATTCTTTTCAGCACCATTTTATGCTCTGATCCAGACAGAAATTGAACCGCAACTACTTGGGAGAGTGTTTAGTTTTGTGACCAGTCTTTCATTACTAGCAACACCGGTTGGCTATCTTGTAGCAGGAGTTTTAATTGAATTAACAAATGTAGCCACGCTGTTTTCATTGACAGGTATATTAATCGTAATTAATGCAGTTATAACATGGAAAGCGGCGAAATAGAAGGAGATAATCATGCAATTTATTTTTTTTTGATGCGAGCTTGAACTTGAAATAGAAGCTCGTATCGGTCCTGGCTATCAATACGAAATTATTAATTTTCGGAAGGTAGCAAAGATGAAAAAAGCACTTTATTAAAGCTGCTGGCGGGTATAGTTCAATCTTCTAGAGTAATGTAAAAAGTTATGTAGACTTTGCATATTTTGATCAATTAACGGTTTAAAAGTATATGAGGTTTAAGCGGGGGTAAAAAGGAAAGAGTATTTTTTAATGCACATAGTAGATACAAAAAAAGAGAAGAAATTAGTTTTTTTTCTCTTTTTTTGTAGGATATAAGGAATTAGGATGGAGTAAAGGCATTTGGGGTTGGAAATATGGAGGTAGAGGATCTATGTGAAATACTTTGGTCGAAAAAGAAACCGAGGTTAATGAACAATCGTATTATATAGAGAAAATAAATTATGGGGGAGGAGATGGGGTAATCATGGCAAAGTATGAAAAGACAATTATTGGTCAATTCGAGAAAGTGATTAATCGTTTGGAAAGCGATATTGGTAATAGTGGAATAAGTATGAGATTAGTTGATGAAAGCAACTACACTATTGGAGATACTAAAATAGCAGTTCGAGTTTATGATAAATATTTTATGAATTAGCTGAGAACACTTGTGATTTCAATCATGAGATGAATCGGCTTCGAATCGGGCGTGATTTCCTGTCGCGTTAACGATCCGACATATGCATGACTAAAAAGCTATACGATTCCCTTGTTTAATCATGATCATACCCAAAAGTCCCATGACATATAGTATAATACTGGTGAGGTGGTTGATATGGTAGAAGTGAAAAAGGGAAGAGGATATGTATACTCTATTCAATATCATCTTGTATGGTGCGTCAAATATAGGCATAAAGTATTAGTCGGAAATATTGAGGTACGTCTAAAGGAATTGCTTCATCAAATTGCGGATGACAATGGTTTCACTATTTTGGAAATGGAAAGTGACCAGGATCATATTCATCTATTGGTGGATTGCACGCCACAACATTCCATTTCAACGATGATCAAAGCATTAAAAGGTGTTTCAGCTAGATTACTATTTAAAGAGTATCCTGAATTAAAAAAGAAACTTTGGTGCGGCCATTTGTGGAACCCTTCTTATTTTGTCGCAACCGTTAGCGAGCAAACGGAAGCACAGATTCGGCAATATATTCAAAAACAAAAAGTGAGGTGAGTTTTCCAATGTTGGTGAATAAAGCCTACAGGTTCAGAATCTATCCGACCAAAAAACAAGAAGTTCTCATCGCAAAAACGATCGGTTGTTGCCGTTTTGTTTACAACTTTTTTGTAGGCAAACAAAAAGAACAGGATGCTTATTGGCACATCTGTAATGAAATGGTTCAAAATGGACAACTCCTCCAAAATAATTGGAACGGGCAATTCTTCAACAAATACAAGTCTATCAAAGCCATTCGCGAAATGAAAGCGCATTATCCATTTTTAAAAGAAGTGGACAGTATCTCCCTTCAAAAGTCGGTTGAGATCGTGAATGATGCCTACTCAAGATATTACAAAAAGCAAAATGATGAGCCTCGCTTTAAATCAAAAAAGAATCCCGTTCAGTCCTATACAACGAAGCATGTGAATGGAAATATTGCCGTACTGGACAAACATCTGAAACTCCCGAAACTGGGACTTGTCCGCTTTGCGAAAAGTCGAGAAGTGCATGGGAGAATTATCAATGCCACGATCAGACGGAATCCCAGTGGAAAATTTTTTATCTCCATTCTAGCAGAGGTAGATGTGCATCCAATGCCAAAAACAGGATCAGCCGTTGGCGTCGATGTGGGATTAAAGGACTTCGCTACACTATCAGATGGAACGGTCTATGAAAATCCAAAGTTTTTTCGCAAATTAGAAGAAAAATTGGCTAGGTCTCAACGTATCTTATCAAGACGTAAAACGGATTCTTCTAATTGGCATAAACAAAGAGTGAAGGTTGCCAAAATCCATGAAAAAATCACCCATGCAAGAAACGATCTGTTACATAAAATCTCCACCCAACTTGTCAAAAACCACGACATTATTGGAATGGAGGATTTAGCTGTCAAGAATATGCTCCAAAACGATCATCTAGCGAAGACTATAAGTGAAGTATCATGGGCACAATTCAGAACTTTGGTGGAATATAAAGCTAAGTGGTATGGAAAGCAAGTAGTCATAGTGGCAAAAAACTTTGCTTCCAGCCAACTATGTTCCCATTGTGGCCATCAGCATAAAGACGTTAAGAATCTTGAGCTGCGTGAATGGACATGCCCGATGTGTATGCACCATCACCAACGTGATATTAACGCAAGTATCAATCTTCGCAAGGAAGCGTTGCGATTAACCGCAGGAACTGCGGAGATAGCCTAATCCATTAGAAGCCATTAGGATTCTGTACTTAGGAATCTCGCGACTTCAGTCGTGAGAGGTTCAAGAGAAATGGAAACAGAGCAAGTTTAAGCCTTACGGTAGTAGGTAATGACAGTAGTATTTTTATTAGTGCAATTGGTGCTGGTGGGGGACAAGGTATTTTTTTAAACTTTAGTCTGGGTGCTGAAGCTGACATGGTTTCAGTAGTGCAAAAAAGTATAGAACAAATGTAATATTACTTAATTTTACTTCTAATCGTGGTTTCCGCATAATGCGTACGGGGGAGATACTTTAGGAGATAAAGGGTTATATAGAGATTATGAGGATAAGGAATAACTAATTGCTGAGCAAATGGTGCTTTAACAAAACAAAGAATAAAAAATTTGACTCTCTTTCGATTCATAGGATCCCTAACGAAAAATTTTAAATTCAAAAATACGTGCAAATCGCGATCAAAAATGTGGGGAGGATATGGTAGTTTTTTATAAATGATGTAGAGAGCCACGGAAAAATAAAGTTTATTCTCTGGAATAAGGAAGGGATTGGGGGACTGTGAAATTTAGTTCATAAACTTTCAGTCCTTATTTATATAAGAAGCTTTGAGAAGAGGCTGTCAAATAACTATAATCGGGGAAGGTAGAATATCTAATATCCTCTTCTTCAATTTTTAAAGGTAAAAGAAACTATGAAGGGGCATATGTCTCGTAAACGTGGTGGCTAAACTGTTTAATTTTACAATAATATGGGGGAAGTTACTTTTTGAAGAGAGGAATTAGTTTTGAAATTCCAAAAGGATATGGAAGCTATTATTAAAGGTTTAAGGGGTTTTAAAAATTTTTGATAGAGGGTGTGTAATTATTAAAGCGATTATTTTTGATTTTGATGGTACTCTTGCTGATACTTTGCCTATTTGTTTTTATGCGTTTCAAGCTGTATTTAAGGAATTTGACAACATTGAGGTTACTTTAGATGAGATTAAGGCTATGTTCGGTCCATCAGAGACTGGAATCATCAGAGAAAATCTTATAGATTCAAATCATGAGAAAGCAATCGAATTATATTATGAAAAATATAGTGAAAAGCACAGTGAACTCGTTTTGGATAATGAGAAGATTAACGACTTACTTCTGCAATTAAAAAGCGTTGGTTATAAATTGGGAATTGTAACAGGGAAAGCAAGAAGAAGTCTACTTATTTCTTTAGAATGCCTTAATATGAAGGACTTATTTGATGTAATCATTACTGGTGATGATGTTGATAAACCAAAACCTCATCCAGAGGGAGTAAATACTGCATTGGAGCATCTAAACATAAAAAATACCGAAGCTATTTTTCTGGGAGATAGTGATGCTGACATTCAGGCTGGTAAACAAGCCAAAGTCCATACAATTGGGGTTCAATGGCTGCCAAATTATCAGACACTAGAGTTTAGTGTTCAACCAGATCAAATGTTTAGTAGCGTTGACGAATTCATACAACACTTACAAACTATAGATATGGACAACTATGAAAGCAAATAAAATCATGAACAAATGGCTTTTTGGATTTTAGTCGTATTGACAACATCTTTAATGGGGTCTTCCTTCCCGATCGGAAAAATTGGACTTGAGTACACTACACCGATCATGTTGGTTGCACTACGATTATTCTTGGGGTCATCATCCCTAACTCCTTGTCTACTGTGTCTCTAAATAAAAATAACGCTCCAAATCCGAGGGTTTTTCCGGTGCTTTTCCGAACGACCTTCGGTTTTTTTAAGCCAATATTGGGGAGAATTTAATTTTGAACCAATATCTTAAAGAACTACCGACATATGGAATGCTTGATCCTTTTAGGACTCTGACCATAGTTATGACAAGGGTAAGCTCTTAATGTACCTCCACAATCCAAAACCTATAACGCCATTTTCCTTGTTCAAGTAAATGGAGAATAGTTCAATAGCACTCACAAAAGTATGTATTAATTCCTGTATAATAATATGAGAAATAAATACGATACAAAAGGCATTGAAATTTAGTGGTAATATCAATATTCAATGTTAACATTCAGAGATTTTTAGAATGATTAATATGAAACTATTACAGGAGAGTCCTAAAATGAAAAAGAAAATGAGCTATTTAATCTTACTTTTAACAATCATCTTTATGGTTGGTTGTACCAATGTAGAAGATGCACCCATTACAGATGTAGAAACAGATTCACAAGAAGTAACCACAGTTGAAACAAATAAAAATAGTGAAAAAGAAGAAACAATCACTACGGTTTCTGAAAAACCAGCGGTAGAGGAAACAACAACCCAACGAAATAATGAACTGTCCGCAGGTTACGAACTTATTGAAGTTGATGGTGGTGATTTGTCTGGTTATCGTCGACCTAACGTCGTCGTTGACATTGGTTATGGGGACCGTGAATATTGGGCATTTACTAACGAATACGGGCAACTGGTGCGTGTCATTGCTGAAGAAATCATTTTACAAGATGATAGTAAAGAATCTGTATTATCGTCTGGTAGATACTATTCTGATGAGGCAAAGGTTCCTGGTGTCGAAAGCGACGTTTTAGATGAAGGACATATCATTGCTGATTCTCTTGGAGGGGTATCTAATGCTTATAACATTACCCCACAAAATAGTACACTCAACCGACACGGTGATCAAGCCTATATGGAAGATGCAATCCGCAAAGCTGATGGAGCTACTAATTTTGAAGCAATTATCACATATCCGAATACGAAAACGCAGATTCCTTCCAGTTACAAGTACACCTATACTTTAAGGGGTAACGTAATTGTTGATACATTTGATAACGTGAACCCTGATAAAATAAACGAATCACTTGGTTTAACAGGCAGTAAATCTTCAGAATCAAACAGTTCAAACACAAGTTTAAGCAAAAGCGATGATCTTTCAAGTGTTGATACAAATGGTAATGGGAAGGTAACGATAAAAGAAGCAAAAGATGCAGGTTATAAAATGCCATTAACTCGTGATCATTGGTTATACCCATATATGGACGATCGTGATAACGACGGTATGGTAGGTGAGTAAACCACTAGAACTTTGAGGCAAAATAAATGAACGAAAGAATATTTTCCTTCGGATTTAGGTCCCAATATCACTCTAATTGCTTTACTTGCAACATTAGTATGGCTACATGTTTAATCACAAAAAGGTGTGATAATATCATCCGGCTCTTTTACAGCTTTTGGAGTAAGTAGCTACTAGCAATTATTTCTCCATTGCTTTTGTTTATTCTTCGTATATAACTAATGGAAATAAGGATTTAGCACTCAAGTTGAGACTATTCCTTATTTTTTTATTTAGCTTGTTTCTGTTGGTATTTTCGTTCCTTATATCTTTGATAAAAACCAATAGCTGAGGTAAGCCAAAAGGCACTAATAAAATAACCCGCTATTATATCGCTAGGATAATGAACTCCCAGATAAATTCGACTAATTCCTATGAGACCAATCATAAATATACTAAAAATAATTAATACGGTTCTTCCTAGGTGTGTAGAAATATGTCGCCAGAGTAAAAATGTTAGAACACCATATAACGCAAACGCCATTGTTGCATGACCGCTAGGGAAGCTGTAATTGCTCGCTTCGGCTAAGCGATGTAAATCTGGACGTGCCCTATGAAACAACTGCTTTAATGTTTCAAATAAAATATAGGCACCTAAGATAACAGCAATAAATAAAACAAGTTCCGACCGGTGCTTAAAGACTTTAAAAAGGATAATAATGGACAGAAGTGAAATTACAACAACTGGTATCGTGCCACCGATAAACGAGAATACTTTCATGGTATTTGTTAACCATGGGGATTCCAAACCCTGCACATAATAAATGATGATTCGGTCGAAATTAATTATTGTATGTTTACTAACAAGAAGAGCCATGGTGGTAAAGCACAATAGTGAGACAAAACTTATTAGAAATGCAGTGAAAAGATCTTTCTTTATATTCATAAACAGACCTCAAATCATCTTAATTGGTATTTGTGAGCACTATTAGTTCAAGTTATTATTGTAACTCACATACATAAATAATACCCTTTTAAGAGGGGAAAAATGGAACAGCATATAGATTATCAATGAGCAATCTGTATTCACGTTGACTATGGAGCTACGGAATTTAGTTGAAAAACAGTACAAAATAAACGTTAACAATGATTTTCTAGAAAAATAATTGAATTATATGGGAAAATTTGCTTGAGCGGTTTTTTGAAGCAAGAAGGAAAATAATTACCGAAAGTGCCTTTTTTGAACCATTAAGCCATTCCATTGCAAAAGTTATATATAATCATGTTGCTAAAACAAATGAAACAATATTTATGCTTGATATGGGCTGTGGTGAAGGTTCACATCTCTCTAATATTTGCGAAATTGTTAGTTCTAATTATTACGATAGTGTAGTAGGAGTAGGAATAGATATTTCTAAAGAGGGTATCACGGAGGCTTCTAAGAACTACACTGAAAGGATCTGGACTGTAGCTGATCTTGCGAATACACCATTTAAAAATCAGCAGTTCGATGTTATCCTAAATATCCTATCACCTTCGAATTACTCTGAATTTAATAGGTTGTTGAAAGCTGATGGTGTAGTTATAAAAATTGTTCCTCAAAGTGATTACTTAAAAGAGTTAAGAGAACATCTTCTTAATAACCTAACAAACAAAAATATTCTAATATAGAGACTGTGAAAAGGTTTAATGAGAATTATCAAGTTATAGAAAGTTCAAGGATAAGTTATACAATGGACCTTAATAAATCTTACATTCAATGGCTAGTTCAAATGACTCCTTTAACTTGGACAACATCAGAGGAACGAGTAAAGTCTTTTTTAAATAAAGACTCAGCTCAAATAACTGTTGACTTGGAAATATTAATTGGTAAAAAAGTAATTAATAAATAGATAAACTCTGAGGTAGTCCTTATGTTGGGGCTACCTTGAAGTTTTTTATTCAACTAATCTGCCTTCAATCTTTTCAAAATCATATCAAATGATTTTTGGGACTTATTGCTAATAGGGTTTTTAGTTGAGACAAATTATTCTACCGTTAAATTTTGGACTGTTATATTTTTATTCAACACTTATATGTAAAAGGATGTCGAGAAGTTTTCGACATCTTATTCGTAAATATGATATAAATATTACCGATGTTGATTGATCTTCACACTTGAATAAGCTCTATTACCTCACCATCAAGTCCTTCATAAAAAACGGTAATCCAACCATTTTTCAGTTTGTAGGGGCCTTCTGAAGGAGAGAGTCCTTTTCCATCCAACCTCTTCATCCAGCTTTCTATGTCATCGACTTGCCAAGCTACATGGACTGAATGGCATAGATCAGGAGTATTCTCTGCTTCAATTAATTCGATTCTCACATCGTCATTTTTTAGAAAGGCGATCTTCTCACCGCTCCACGTAAGGAATTGCTCAATTTTAAAGTCAAACATCCTTTCATAGAATGAAATGGAGTCATCCAAATTTCGAACTTCAATACCACTATGATGCCATCTCATCATTTTTCTTCCATTGGCAGGATCAGATTCATATCACCAAACTCATGCCAAAGATATCCGGTTGATAATGCATCCTCATATGCCTTCATTAGATGTTTTTCATCAATAAACGCACTTAGCATATCTAGATGACTTGCCTCTGGTTCGTGAAAACCTGTTAAAAGTCCGTCTACTACCCTTAGCGGGTACTCTTTTCGAATATATAGTCGGGTGAACCCCTCCTGTGCTTTCACATTTTCAGTATTTTGGACTGCTGTTTCTAGTGCCCGAACTACCGTTGTTCCGACGGCAATGACACGTCCCTTATTTATCTTCGTTTTGTTTACCAATTCAGCCGTTTCTTCTGGAATGCAAAACGCTTCAATATGGTTACTTGGATTAGGCCAGCGGTCATTTCCGTAATAGCTTAGTCCGGCATGCAACTGCAGAAAAGCGATGTTGATTCCTTTTTGTTTTAATTTATTTAGCAGCTTCCAGGAAAAAGCTCTTCCTGCTGAAGGCATTTCCACGGATCCGGGAACGGAGGCATAAACAGTCTGATACATATCCAACGGCCATGGGGTTTTAATATATTCATAGTACAGTGGCTCTCCGTATCGATAAAACACATCGAACAAATCCAATCCGCTCTTTGAAAAGGAAAGAATAACCAAGGGTACCTCATTTCCTTTTCCTATGATGGTTGCTGTTAATTCTCCAGGTAAATTTATCTTTTCCCCTACTGAAAATACGTTGCCCACAATGAGTACTTCCCATTCTTGGTCCGTTAATTTACGGGATAATCGAATTTCAATCGTTTGCTTTCCTTTTTTTCCTTTTAACACGGCTGGAAGGGTGCGACTATTATTTAGGACAAGCAAGTCCCCTTCGTGTAGGATTGAATCTAGTTGATAGAAGTGATGATGGGAAATTTCTCCTGTAACTCTATCAAGTGTCATTAATCTGGCATGATCCCGACTAATCCCTCTATATTCCGCAGGGGTAGTTGCATTTAAAGATGCAGGCACTTGGAAGGGACGGGCATCTGCCATCATTAAATTTCCCTCTTTTCATCTAAAAGGGACTGTGCCTCAAATCTTGCTCCATTCACATCTGTGGATTCATTTAATGCGATGGCTACAAATACTTTCGCCACATCATTCGGATCACTTAGTTCATAATCACAATCAGGAACCGCAATGCTGTGCATCTCTGTATCCATTTCCCCAGGGTCAACCATACACATACTAACCCCCGTATCTTCTAGTTCATCAGCCCATGTTTGTGTTAATCCCTCTACTGCGAACTTGGAAATACCGTAAGCACCCCATTCCGCAAATCCTGTTTTCCCTGCCTCTGATGTTACATTAAGGATTCTTCCTTTATTTCGAGTTAACATACCAGGTAATACACGCTTTGTGAGTAGGAAAGGGTTAATCGTATTCACACGAAGCACTTCCGCAAAGTCATGATCTGGATAATCAGCCAACAGTGTAGGGCCAGGTCCAAATATAGAGGCATTATTAATTAATACATCTACCCGTCCAAACGCTTCTTCCGCAATGGATACGAACCGATCGACATCCTTAGCAATAGAGATATCAGCATTGACTGCGATGATTTCCACTCCAAACTCCTGTGCTTCCTGCTTCACCTTTTCCAACAACTCTTTTCCTCTTGCACAAATGGCAAGCCGTACTCCTTGTTTTGCGAATGCTAATGTTAATGCTCTTCCGAGGCCTTTAGATGCTCCTGTAATCATAACAACTGCTGTGTTATTCATAAAATTCCCTACCTTCTTATTATTCTTACTCTTACTATATCGAGGGAGGGCATAGGCAGCATCGGGAGGAAGGAGGAAAATTGCTACTAATATAAGATGATTCATACATACAACTTTTGAATGAGCAAACAAACTCCATTCATTCTCCTCAAAACTTAAACAAGTTGAGAGAAGTCCTTAACAAAAAGCTATGGACTAAGACTAGATTAAAAAGGCTGTTAAGGTCGACTACCTTCTTATCTAATCAATCAATTATTACCAAAGTTGACTTGTTGGTCCATTGTAAACTCATGAATGTTCGTATCTTCTGATTGAACAATTACAAATGCGACAACATTGGCAACACGATTAAGTGGAAAAGTATTTCCTTTTTCGATAATTAGAGGAATTATTGTCTTAATAATAGAAATAGAAACGTAAAGTATGGCTATCGGCTAGATTAGTGGATAGGAAACGGTTAAAAGGGAGGAGGTTCGCAAAAAAATATTTACTATGTGTTTCTAGAATAGAATAAAGAAATAATTTCAAAGGAGCTGGAATTAATGAAAAATGGTCGTGATGGTGGATTTATTTATTGGAAGTTGAATTATAGAAAGAAATTCATTCGAACTTTGTGGACGATTCCTGTTGTTATATTTTTATCCATCCAGCTATTTGTATCGGATTTCCCTCCAAGACTGGGCATGTTTTTATGGGTGCTTTTAGTAGTTACCCTTACTGTTCAATTAACTTATACGTATGTTAAGTGGAAAAGTGAAAGATAAAACGCCGCTTTAAAGATAACTAAAGTACCATTTCTATATTTAGTAGTGACGATTTTTACTAACGAGGGGTATTTCTTTACGGTGGAAATCCTATTATTTTTATTGGAGTAAAGCAGCGGGTTTGCTTGTAAGCTTGAATAATAATCACAAAAAGCGCACTAAGGGTACTTATGGATTAGCGAAATCTATGATAGAGATATGGGTAATTCAAGAAATGGTACATGGGGAAATTAATATGGATATAGAGAGTATTCGACTATCGGCATTAATTGAGAATTTGTTTTTATCATAATAAAAAGACCATTTTTTTAAAAAGGCCTTTTTAAGAACTATTTTGTTAAAACTCTCTCTTTTTATAAAAGTGCAAAGATAAAAAATATGAAAAGGTAAATATCAAGAACGATAGTAGCAGAACAACCAATGTTAACTCAGTGGAAGAACTGTTTAATAAGAAATTTCCTAACTCTGGTTTTTCTTTGTAGATTTTATCGATCAACGTTGTTCCGCCGAAAACTATTGTAAAAAACAGGATTAAATTGATCATTTTGGATTTCAAATAACCTAACTTGAAAATTAGCGGTAGAGAAATCGAACAAAACAATACTGGTGCAATTACAGAACCTAAAATTCCTCCGGTAGTAAAAGAAATTGGGTTAAGTGGCAACTTAATAAGGTCAACGAGAACATGGATGATTAAGTTTAATAGGATAACATAGGCAGCAAAGACAAAAACAGAAAGGTACTTTGACAGTACAATTGAACTTTTTCTAATAGGTAGGCTGATTAACATTTTGTCACTATTATTTTTTTCCTCTATTGCACTTGCTCCTAAAGTAAGCATGTATGTTACAGCAAATACACTTAGTGATAATCCAGCAGGTCCCATTTTAAAAAGATATAAAGAGAAAAATAGAATTAGTAGAATCGATAAAATAAATGATTTCTTTTGTACCAAGAGATCCTTTTTAATGAGATGATACATAATCCCCACTACCTTTCGTGGAAAATAATAGAATATCCTCTAATGTTGCTTTCTCAATAACAACTGACTTACCAAAATATTTTACTAGTTCTGTTCTATTATTATGTAAAGCTTTAAATCCAAACTTATTTTCCTCAACTCCAATAAAAGAGACATCTCTTTCATTCTTTAGAAACTCTTTGCTACCTTTTACAATACAGTAATGATCCAAGAGGTCATCTTTTGGTTTACTTAGAATGATTTCTCCATTATTGATAATTGTGATAAAGTCCGCAATTTTCTCCAAATCAGATGTAATATGTGTTGAAAAGAAAACAGCTTTATTTTCATCTTCCAACAATGTACGTAATATCCCAAGTAGTTCACTTCTGACGAGCGGGTCAAGACCAGAAGTGGGTTCATCCATAATGAGAAGTTCAGCATGATGAGACAAGGCTATTGCCAAGGAAAATTTCATCTTCATTCCTTTTGATAAATGTTTAATTTGCTTTTTTAATGGTAGATTAAATTCTTTTGCATATTTTATAAACATCTGTTCATCCCATCTTTTATAAAATGGGCGGATTATGTTTTTCATTTCTTGCACTGTTAGTTCTTCATAGAAATGATTTTCATCATAAACAAAACCGATTCTTTCCTTAACTTTTATTTCTTCTTTTTCATGATCTAATCCAAAAACTTTGATTTGTCCATTATCTTTTCGAATTAGGTTCATAATGAGTTTAATAGTAGTGCTTTTACCTGCACCATTTGGTCCGATAAACCCCATAACATAGCCTCTGTCCAATGACATGTTAATATTCTTTAATGAAAATCCATTGTATTGCTTAGATATATTCACTAACTCTAAGATTTTGTCCACTATGTTCACTCCTCGTATAGTAGTTTCATTATTTCATTTAATTCTTCTAGCGGCATACCAATTAATTTTGCCTCAGATATTGCTTCATTGAGCTTACCTTCAATTAATCTTATTTTATTTTCACGAAGTATTTCGGTATTGATAGGAGCGACATAGGAGCCTTTACCAGCAACGGTGATAATAAAGTCATCCTTTTCTAACTCGTCATAAGCTCGTTTTGTAGTGATGACGCTAATTTCCAATTCCTTAGAAAGAATCCTAATTGATGGCAACGGATCCATTTCTTTTAAGGCTCCACTAAGGATTTGGGCTTTTATTTGATTAATTATTTGTAAATAAATAGGGCTATCAGAAGAATTAGAAATGATAATATTCACAATGTACTTCTCCAATCGTTATATCTGTATATATACAGTATATACAGGTTGCCTAATTGTGTCAAATTGGTTGTTGAACTTGTAAATCAGGTGTTTTGGTGAAGAACTTTTTAAAGGATTTGTAGAAGGAATCTTGTCTCGAAAAGATAGTCAATTATTACAAACGATTCGAGAGTTTGAGGGGAAGGGGCAATTAATATTCTTGTTAAGTAAGTTAGTTCAAGAAGAACGAAATCTTGGATTAACAAGGAACGCCGGGGAATGCTGTAACTAAAAGAATGATTGTAATGCTTAGGTACGGAAATTGTATAGAGCGATGTTAGAAAACAGAAGTTTGTTTGATGGATAGCAAAATTTAGCTAAGAAACTAGATTTGATGGTGGCAATAGCAACTTTCAGTCTAATTTGAAAAAGTAATGTAATTAGTCCAGTGGCATAGCAAGTCTGTGAATTATGCGCCAGACAACTCACAAAAATGGGGTGTCTGGCGCAATGTGCTATTTATAAGGCGATACATGATTTCTAATAAGCTCCAGGTGAATAAATTGTGAAATCACAAGAAAAGTTGCAAGTCCTGCTCGGAAATGCGTGCAAGATCTGCCTTTCACTGCCCGAAGTCGTTGAACATATAGATGGTTTTGGACACACAACCTTCCAAATTTGCGGAAAATCTTTTGTAAAACTTACTGAAAGATCCGGCTTGTCATTTAAATCTAATCGAGAAATTCAAGAGCTTTTGCTTCAGAAAAAGCAGTTTTTCAAAACTCCTTATATAGGACATCATGGTTGGGTTTTAATACAAACTCCGAATGATGGAGACTGGGAGGAATTGACCGAATTGATTCAAGAAGCTTATTTACGTGCAGCCCCGAAGAGCTTAGTTAAGGAATGGATTGAACAGCGAAGTGAGATGTGATAATGGACCAAGATTTATGTTGGATTAAAAACTGTAAATGAACTGCACCCGATTTGTTAGACACAATCTTACAAATCAGGTGCAGTTTTTTATCACAGTATACAACGTCTGAACGAGCACATGGATTCCCTAACTTAGGTACAGATGGAGAAACTCAATCGTGATAGGCTGGCGGATGAGGCCCGAATATATTATCTGGAGGAACTGAGTGATTCTACTTGTAATAAATCGGTAGTTTTGATGTTCGTAAGCGATTTCCATCCTCTAGTGTCACTTCAGTATATATTAAAAAGTATGGCTCATAGTAAATCCCTTTAAAAGATGGCATCTGTTTATTTATGATTTCTCCAATATTTTCATTTGTATATGTCCATCCATCTGAAGGATTTGTTTCACTAAAAACTAAGATTGGACCTATGTCTGACTCCAATCTTAAGCTATAGAAATCTACTTTCTTAGCATTTTCATAATCTAATAACTCAATTTGAAAATACTCGTCATTGATCACATACCAATCATCTTTAATGACATAATCAGAATGTATCTTATAAATAAATTCTAAATTATCAAAGGTGTCATTATAATCATCTAATCTGGCGTAGGATGAAAATCTAACCATATCCAGACTCTCTCTTAAATCCCTCAATTTAGTAGTCTCATCTGAATTAACCATTTTCAGGTCGTTTATTTCCTTATCCTTTTCTGATATAAGTTTCTCTAACTCTAAAATCTCATTAGTTAATCGTGGTATGTCAACACTAAATCAAACAACTTTTTTAAGGGACGAAATTCTATACTCTACTGGACTTAAATAGCCAAGTGAACTGTGCATACGGATATTGTTGTACCAATTTACATAATCGAAAAGTTCAAGAGCTAGTTGTTCAAGGGTTTGAAAATGCCTTCCGTTAATTAATTCAGTTTTTAATATCTTAAATGTAGCTTCTGCCACCGCATTGTCATAGGGATTTCCTTTATCACTTAGAGATCGTTTAATCTGAAATTTACTTAATAACTCATCGATTCCAACGTTCTTAAACTCAGATCCTCGATCGGTATGAAACATTTTTATTTTCCCTAATGGTTGCTTGATAGATTCGAAGGCACGTTGAACTAGAGCTGCGTCTTTACGCTTTCCAGCGCTATAACCAACTATTTCTCGATTATATAAATCTAGTAAAAAACAAACGTAATTCCATTCGCTTCCTACTTTCACATACGTTAAATCACTAACTAAAACGGTCATTTCTTTATCGACTTGAAATTCACGATTTAGCACGATTCGAACAGCCTCTTCATTTGGCGGTGATGTCATTGGCTTATATGATGGTTGTGCATATTTAGACTGGATTCCAAGCTCATCCATTAATCGGCCAATTCGGCGTCTAGAGACTGTTAAACCCGATTTAGCCAGGCCCTTTTTAATTTTTCGAGTACCATATACCTGACGGTTGTTGTTAAAAATCTCTAGGATTTTCTCTTTTAATTCTTGTTCTTCTGCAATTCTTTCTTGTTCCTTTTGAGCTGCTATTTTTGTATCGTAGTAAAAGGTACTACGAGAGATTTGTAGGACTTTGCACATTGCTGATACCGAATATTTGTGACTGTTTCTTTTTATCACTTCTATTTTCGTCCCATGATCAGCGCGGCTTGCTTTAAAATATCGACTTCCATTTCTAACTGCTTATTTCTCTTTCTTAATTCAATTAATTCTTGTTCCTCTGGAGTTCGATTATCTTTTGCTTGAAAAGATCCGGACTGTTGGAATTGAGCAATCCATCTGTCTAATGCTGAGGCAGTCAACTCATATTCACTTACAATTGATTGGCGGCTTTTTCCACTTTCATACAATGCCACCACTTGTTTTTTAAACTCGGTTGAAAAGGTACGTCTTTTTTTAGGCACGGTAGATTCTCCTCACTTATTGTTACTATTCTACTCGCCCTTATTTTTATTGTCCAACTAAGTGTAACCTATCCAATCGTACATTTTCTTCATTAAAAGGTTCTGACTCTTTATTAGTGCAACCTGAAATGAGCAATAAACTGAAACCTACTAACAATACAATAAGTATCTTTTTCATTTGAGCCACCTTTGTTCTTTTAATTGCATACCTCATTCATATGTCACTCCTGTTAGCCGTATTCAACTTCTAGTGCATTAAAAAGTCATACACGGTTGGATAAGCGTTGGAACTACTTATGCAGTTATTCCTAGTTATAGAAGGACTTAAAGAATTTTCACCGAATTAGTAGGTAAAAAAGAAAAGAGTGGTTGGAACTTATGAGCGGGAAAGATTTGATCGTGAGCCAA
Source organism: Bacillus niameyensis (assembly GCF_001375535.1). Lineage (GTDB taxonomy): Bacteria > Bacillota > Bacilli > Bacillales > Bacillaceae_C > Lederbergia > Lederbergia niameyensis. The sequence continues at coordinate 1,555,631 of NZ_LN831197.1, read as the reverse complement.
TAGAATTCCANAAGCTATACTTGAATTGTAAGGAGGAAGAGATGAAACCAACCTTCAAAAAGGGAAGGAGAATAATTCATGCGAAAAGCAGTGATTCAATTAGAAACCTTATCTTGTCCATCATGTATGCAAAAAATTGAGAATGCCGTCAAAGGATTAAATGGGATCGATCAAGATAGCGTAAAAATACTATTTAACGCAAGCAAAGTTAGATTTGATTTTGATTCAGATTCAGTCGCTATTACCGATATCGAAAAGGCCATTGAAGACTTAGGATATCCAGTCGTCAAATCAAAAGTAAAATCTTCCTAAGAATCAAAAAGTCACAAGAAAGAGGGGACGAATAATGTCTGAACAAACATTTTACGAAGTAGTAAACAACCATTTTGAAAAACTGGATTTATACACCACTGCAATAACACGGGCCCATGGTAAGAATCACCCAGAAGCCTTTGAAGTACGTGAATTGTTTAAAACAATTAGTGGAAAAGTAAAAGACGCTGGTACGAACAAACCTGACTTAGATGCTGAATTTGCTCAATTACGAAAAATCACAGACAACTACACCATTCCTGGAGATGTATGTGAAACGTATGCAGGCACATTCGAGATGCTATCAGAAGTAGATAAAGCATATCAGGATTAAAGTAACTCAAAACAAAAGAATAAATTGGTTACGGTCGTTAAAAAATGAAGGGGGAAATGATTTATGCAAAAAGCAACGATTCAATTAGAAACCTTATCTTGCCCATCTTGTCTCCAAAAGATTGAAAATGCGGTGAAAGGAATAAACGGTGTGAATCAAGATAGCTTGAAAGTAATGTTCAATGCTAGTAAAGTAAAAGTAGATTTTGATTCAGAAGCAGTTGCTATTAACGATATCGAAAAGACAATTGAAGACTTAGGATATCCTGTTGTCAAATCAAAGGTAAAACCTGCTTAATCGAGTGAATAGAAAGGAAGCCTAAGATGCCCTCTTAGGCTTTTTATAAAAAGGAGAGGTTATTTTGGAACAAAACCAATGTTGTCATCACCAACATGGACATGCAGAATGTATTCGTATCGTTCCCATCTTCAACCATCTGGAAGACTCACAAATGGATTTGATTGCGGAATCTGCCAAGACACTTCATCTGCAAAAAGGGGAAATGTTATTCCGTGCAGATGAGGAAGATGATACCTTATATATTATCAATTCAGGTAAGGCTCGGATTTACCGCTTATCGGATTCTGGAAAAGAACAACTTGTTCGCATTTTAAATCCCGGTGATTTTACAGGTGAAGTTGCCATTTTCCAACCTGGAAGTATTCATGAAAATTATGCGGAAGCATTACAAAATACATCCATTTGTTTAATTAAACGAGAGGAATTACAGAAGTATTTGGTGGAATATCCGCAGATCTCATTAAAAATACTATCAGAAGTAACGATACGATTGAAGGATTCTGAAAAACAAACCACACAAGTAGCGATTGAAAATGTAGAAACCCGCATTATATCCTTTTTAGCTGAGAATGTTGAAAAGGGAAGTGGCAATAGTCCAACGATTATCTTACCAATGTCCAAAAAGGATTTAGCCTCGTATCTTGGTACCACACCAGAAACAATCAGCCGTAAATTTACTACTCTAGAAGAACTTGGATTGATTAAACAGTTACCGAAAAAGAAAATTAAAATAATGGATTTAGATCAATTGTTACTTCATACTGAATAAATATAAGCAAGAGTAGCGTGCCATCATACTAACGGGTTAAGTTTAATAGTACAAAACATAAAATAACAAACCTTTTAGCAATCCAATTAGCATAAAAAATGATTGCTAATTTTTGTTGGTTTAACAATGTTTATCTACAAAAAAGAAAGAAAAATGGCTCCTTATTTGGCACTTATTTTGCCAAGAAGATATAAAATTGTGTCAACTGCATTATTTAGCAAAACACTCCCTAATAACTTAGCTAATTCCTCTGATAAATAGCTAAGGGATTGACAATTTATGTTAAAATTATAATTTGGATTGTGAATTAGTGTATTTAAAGTAACGGGTGCTTTCGTATTATAAGGTTAACCAGTTTTTACTGGTTGACCTTTTTTAAATAGAATCTATTATATCAGTAGCCAGGGTAGGACGTACGGGTGCTTGGGGCATTGATCCCGTCAACTAAACTGTCCGCCCCCTACTTGTAGAAACATGTTTGGGGCTGGTTGGGACCTAGATCTCGTATAACAAGCGAAGCTATGATACTTCAAGATGGAATAGGGGTTACTGGTAAGTAATTTGAGAGAGGAAGAGATAAATAATGAATCCAGTAGTTTGGTATGTCAACACTAAATCAAACAACTTTTTTAAGGGACGAAATTCTATACTCTACTGGACTTAAATAGCCAAGTGAACTGTGCATACGGATATTGTTGTACCAATTTACATAATCGAAAAGTTCAAGAGCTAGTTGTTCAAGGGTTTGAAAATGCCTTCCGTTAATTAATTCAGTTTTTAATATCTTAAATGTAGCTTCTGCCACCGCATTGTCATAGGGATTTCCTTTATCACTTAGAGATCGTTTAATCTGAAATTTACTTAATAACTCATCGATTCCAACGTTCTTAAACTCAGATCCTCGATCGGTATGAAACATTTTTATTTTCCCTAATGGTTGCTTGATAGATTCGAAGGCACGTTGAACTAGAGCTGCGTCTTTACGCTTTCCAGCGCTATAACCAACTATTTCTCGATTATATAAATCTAGTAAAAAACAAACGTAATTCCATTCGCTTCCTACTTTCACATACGTTAAATCACTAACTAAAACGGTCATTCCTTTATCGACTTGAAATTCACGATTTAGCACGTTTCGAACAGCCTCTTCATTTGGCGGTGATGTCATTGGCTTATATGATGGTTGTGCATATTTAGACTGGATTCCAAGCTCATCCATTAATCGGCCAATTCGGCGTCTAGAGACTGTTAAACCCGATTTAGCCAGGCCCTTTTTAATTTTTCGAGTACCATATACCTGACGGTTGTTGTTAAAAATCTCTAGGATTTTCTCTTTTAATTCTTGTTCTTCTGCAATTCTTTCTTGTTCCTTTTGAGCTGCTATTTTTGTATCGTAGTAAAAGGTACTACGAGAGATTTGTAGGACTTTGCACATTGCTGATACCGAATATTTGTGACTGTTTCTTTTTATCACTTCTATTTTCGTCCCATGATCAGCGCGGCTTGCTTTAAAATATCGACTTCCATTTCTAACTGCTTATTTCTCTTTCTTAATTCAATTAATTCTTGTTCCTCTGGAGTTCGATTATCTTTTGCTTGAAAAGATCCGGACTGTTGGAATTGAGCAATCCATCTGTCTAATGCTGAGGCAGTCAACTCATATTCACTTACAATTGATTGGCGGCTTTTTCCACTTTCATACAATGCCACCACTTGTTTTTTAAACTCGGTTGAAAAGGTACGTCTTTTTTTAGGCACGGTAGATTCTCCTCACTTATTGTTACTATTCTACTCGCCCTTATTTTTATTGTCCAACTAAGTGTAACCTATCCATACTAAGATAATCAATAAAAAGGTGGTATAATTAAGAAAGGACAGGCTTTTTTTTTTAGGAACCTAAACTTCTGCAAGTGAGGAAAGGAGGACGTGCCGTGGATGATAAATTTACACTGTATAACTTAAAGGTAGAGGTTGTTGCTACAGATCAACCAATGGTATGCAGGCATAAGGAAGGTGACTATTTTCTAGTTGTTGGAGAAGACCTTATCTTCCCAGAAGCTAATTCATTTTCCATGTATGCTTTAAGTGCTATTTTGCCATTGTTGCCTGCCAAGCAGCGGCCATTACACGCTAATGACTGGATGTTGTCTGATAGCCTAATTGCCTGCCCGGATCCAAACTGTGGAGCCAAGTTTAAAATAACCCGTACTGGGACTCAAGAATTTAGTCATGCTGAATGCACAATAGAACTCATACATAAAGGAGATCAACAATAATGGCGGAACGATTCGAATTAGCAAAAGATTATACGATCAGTAGAGTGATCAACGGGTGTTGGCAGCTATCAGAAGGCCATAGCATAAAAACAAAATTAGACATGAAAGATGTCAAGAATGCTTTCTATATGCTTGCAGAAAGGGGATTTACGACATTTGATTGTGCAGATATTTATACAGGAACTGAAGAATTACTCGGTGAATTTTTAACGGAACTGAAGCACGGAAGCACCCTTTCGCCACACGATATTCAAGTTCATACTAAGTATGTACCGGATATCAATTTGCTTAGTGAGGTTGATTACAACTATACAGAAAAAATAATCGACAGAAGCCTTAAACGTCAAAAACGAGATGTATTAGATCTTGTGCAGTTTCATTGGTGGGATTACAATGTGCCCGGCTATGTTGAGACGGCGGGAGACCTGCTGAAACTTAAAGAAAAAGGAAAAATCCGTAATATCGCCGTTACAAACTTTGATACGAAGCATTTGAGCGAGCTCGTTGATGCCGGTATCCCTATTGTATCTTGTCAAAATCAATATTCGGTTTTTGATCGACGCCCAGAAAAGAAATTAATCGATTATTGTACAAGCAAAGGAATTTCCCTGCTGTGCTATGGTACATTATCGGGAGGTTTGATAGCGGAAAAATGGAATGGTCAACCATCGATACAACCTGAAACACGCTCACATGTTAAATATCTCCAAGTGATTGAGGATACCTTGGGTTGGGATGGCTATCAGGAATTATTGTTAATCCTGCAAAGAANNAAGCTATACTTGAATTGTAAGGAGGAAGAGATGAAACCAACCTTCAAAAAGGGAAGGAGAATAATTCATGCGAAAAGCAGTGATTCAATTAGAAACCTTATCTTGTCCATCATGTATGCAAAAAATTGAGAATGCCGTCAAAGGATTAAATGGGATCGATCAAGATAGCGTAAAAATACTATTTAACGCAAGCAAAGTTAGATTTGATTTTGATTCAGATTCAGTCGCTATTACCGATATCGAAAAGGCCATTGAAGACTTAGGATATCCAGTCGTCAAATCAAAAGTAAAATCTTCCTAAGAATCAAAAAGTCACAAGAAAGAGGGGACGAATAATGTCTGAACAAACATTTTACGAAGTAGTAAACAACCATTTTGAAAAACTGGATTTATACACCACTGCAATAACACGGGCCCATGGTAAGAATCACCCAGAAGCCTTTGAAGTACGTGAATTGTTTAAAACAATTAGTGGAAAAGTAAAAGACGCTGGTACGAACAAACCTGACTTAGATGCTGAATTTGCTCAATTACGAAAAATCACAGACAACTACACCATTCCTGGAGATGTATGTGAAACGTATGCAGGCACATTCGAGATGCTATCAGAAGTAGATAAAGCATATCAGGATTAAAGTAACTCAAAACAAAAGAATAAATTGGTTACGGTCGTTAAAAAATGAAGGGGGAAATGATTTATGCAAAAAGCAACGATTCAATTAGAAACCTTATCTTGCCCATCTTGTCTCCAAAAGATTGAAAATGCGGTGAAAGGAATAAACGGTGTGAATCAAGATAGCTTGAAAGTAATGTTCAATGCTAGTAAAGTAAAAGTAGATTTTGATTCAGAAGCAGTTGCTATTAACGATATCGAAAAGACAATTGAAGACTTAGGATATCCTGTTGTCAAATCAAAGGTAAAACCTGCTTAATCGAGTGAATAGAAAGGAAGCCTAAGATGCCCTCTTAGGCTTTTTATAAAAAGGAGAGGTTATTTTGGAACAAAACCAATGTTGTCATCACCAACATGGACATGCAGAATGTATTCGTATCGTTCCCATCTTCAACCATCTGGAAGACTCACAAATGGATTTGATTGCGGAATCTGCCAAGACACTTCATCTGCAAAAAGGGGAAATGTTATTCCGTGCAGATGAGGAAGATGATACCTTATATATTATCAATTCAGGTAAGGCTCGGATTTACCGCTTATCGGATTCTGGAAAAGAACAACTTGTTCGCATTTTAAATCCCGGTGATTTTACAGGTGAAGTTGCCATTTTCCAACCTGGAAGTATTCATGAAAATTATGCGGAAGCATTACAAAATACATCCATTTGTTTAATTAAACGAGAGGAATTACAGAAGTATTTGGTGGAATATCCGCAGATCTCATTAAAAATACTATCAGAAGTAACGATACGATTGAAGGATTCTGAAAAACAAACCACACAAGTAGCGATTGAAAATGTAGAAACCCGCATTATATCCTTTTTAGCTGAGAATGTTGAAAAGGGAAGTGGCAATAGTCCAACGATTATCTTACCAATGTCCAAAAAGGATTTAGCCTCGTATCTTGGTACCACACCAGAAACAATCAGCCGTAAATTTACTACTCTAGAAGAACTTGGATTGATTAAACAGTTACCGAAAAAGAAAATTAAAATAATGGATTTAGATCAATTGTTACTTCATACTGAATAAATATAAGCAAGAGTAGCGTGCCATCATACTAACGGGTTAAGTTTAATAGTACAAAACATAAAATAACAAACCTTTTAGCAATCCAATTAGCATAAAAAATGATTGCTAATTTTTGTTGGTTTAACAATGTTTATCTACAAAAAAGAAAGAAAAATGGCTCCTTATTTGGCACTTATTTTGCCAAGAAGATATAAAATTGTGTCAACTGCATTATTTAGCAAAACACTCCCTAATAACTTAGCTAATTCCTCTGATAAATAGCTAAGGGATTGACAATTTATGTTAAAATTATAATTTGGATTGTGAATTAGTGTATTTAAAGTAACGGGTGCTTTCGTATTATAAGGTTAACCAGTTTTTACTGGTTGACCTTTTTTAAATAGAATCTATTATATCAGTAGCCAGGGTAGGACGTACGGGTGCTTGGGGCATTGATCCCGTCAACTAAACTGTCCGCCCCCTACTTGTAGAAACATGTTTGGGGCTGGTTGGGACCTAGATCTCGTATAACAAGCGAAGCTATGATACTTCAAGATGGAATAGGGGTTACTGGTAAGTAATTTGAGAGAGGAAGAGATAAATAATGAATCCAGTAGTTTGGTATGTCAACACTAAATCAAACAACTTTTTTAAGGGACGAAATTCTATACTCTACTGGACTTAAATAGCCAAGTGAACTGTGCATACGGATATTGTTGTACCAATTTACATAATCGAAAAGTTCAAGAGCTAGTTGTTCAAGGGTTTGAAAATGCCTTCCGTTAATTAATTCAGTTTTTAATATCTTAAATGTAGCTTCTGCCACCGCATTGTCATAGGGATTTCCTTTATCACTTAGAGATCGTTTAATCTGAAATTTACTTAATAACTCATCGATTCCAACGTTCTTAAACTCAGATCCTCGATCGGTATGAAACATTTTTATTTTCCCTAATGGTTGCTTGATAGATTCGAAGGCACGTTGAACTAGAGCTGCGTCTTTACGCTTTCCAGCGCTATAACCAACTATTTCTCGATTATATAAATCTAGTAAAAAACAAACGTAATTCCATTCGCTTCCTACTTTCACATACGTTAAATCACTAACTAAAACGGTCATTCCTTTATCGACTTGAAATTCACGATTTAGCACGTTTCGAACAGCCTCTTCATTTGGCGGTGATGTCATTGGCTTATATGATGGTTGTGCATATTTAGACTGGATTCCAAGCTCATCCATTAATCGGCCAATTCGGCGTCTAGAGACTGTTAAACCCGATTTAGCCAGGCCCTTTTTAATTTTTCGAGTACCATATACCTGACGGTTGTTGTTAAAAATCTCTAGGATTTTCTCTTTTAATTCTTGTTCTTCTGCAATTCTTTCTTGTTCCTTTTGAGCTGCTATTTTTGTATCGTAGTAAAAGGTACTACGAGAGATTTGTAGGACTTTGCACATTGCTGATACCGAATATTTGTGACTGTTTCTTTTTATCACTTCTATTTTCGTCCCATGATCAGCGCGGCTTGCTTTAAAATATCGACTTCCATTTCTAACTGCTTATTTCTCTTTCTTAATTCAATTAATTCTTGTTCCTCTGGAGTTCGATTATCTTTTGCTTGAAAAGATCCGGACTGTTGGAATTGAGCAATCCATCTGTCTAATGCTGAGGCAGTCAACTCATATTCACTTACAATTGATTGGCGGCTTTTTCCACTTTCATACAATGCCACCACTTGTTTTTTAAACTCGGTTGAAAAGGTACGTCTTTTTTTAGGCACGGTAGATTCTCCTCACTTATTGTTACTATTCTACTCGCCCTTATTTTTATTGTCCAACTAAGTGTAACCTATCCAATCGTACATTTTCTTCATTAAAAGGTTCTGACTCTTTATTAGTGCAACCTGAAATGAGCAATAAACTGAAACCTACTAACAATACAATAAGTATCTTTTTCATTTGAGCCACCTTTGTTCTTTTAATTGCATACCTCATTCATATGTCACTCCTGTTAGCCGTATTCAACTTCTAGTGCATTAAAAAGTCATACACGGTTGGATAAGCGTTGGAACTACTTATGCAGTTATTCCTAGTTATAGAAGGACTTAAAGAATTTTCACCGAATTAGTAGGTAAAAAAGAAAAGAGTGGTTGGAACTTATGAGCGGGAAAGATTTGATCGTGAGCCAATAGAATTCCAAGTTAATTGGCATTAGACTCATAAGGTCCGCATCGTAACGGTTTTTCAAATGATGTGTCTTATTTTTATAAAAGGTTATTTCTGTTTAATTGGAAATTTTCTAATGACTAAGATATAGATTTTATTATTGTTTAGAAAAACTTGATACTTAGAAAACGATAGTGATGGTCAGGAGGTTAATATATTGATAGATTGTTTTACCTACGTATATAAAGCAGGTTTGCAGCAAATTCAATAATCATAATCGACGATCGTGTGAAATTTTTTCTAAAATAAGACTAACGATAACAGTTTATTTTGAGCTGGAGGGGTAAAATGACTAATCAAAATGTAAGATTTTTAGAAGGACCACGTTGGCGTATCGATTACTCGTGTGCTAAAAACAGAAAAGTAGATGGGAAAAGCGGGCAAGCACTTGATTTAAGTGCTAGTGCTCCGATACGAACAACTACATCTTTGATGAACCCATTAAAGGACTATTCAGGTGATTTTACAGTTAGTGTTTGGGTCAAGGGAGAACTTTTAAGTGGTTTTGGCAATTATTCATATGATGTAATCACAGCTACTCATGTTATTGATGATAGCCAGATAGGGTGGAAAATGGGGGTTCAGGCTAGTGGTGCGTGGTATTGGCAAGTAAAGGAAGTGGAGTCTTATGTATATGAACCCACAGCTATTCGACAATCTATTCGTGATGGGAAGTGGCATTATCTTTCTTTTACTTATTCTGCAGTACAACAGGAAATTCGTCTTTATTATGATGGATTGAATGTAGGAATATATAGCGTTTCTTTAAAATCAGACCAATATTGGCAACAAGCTGAGCTACTTTGGATTGGTGGAGAAAAGAAAAGTGATAGCGATAGTGAAGCGTTCCCAGGGTTGATTGATGAAGTATGGATAGATGACCGTGCCCTCACGGCTAAGGAAATTGGTAAGCGTTTTTCTCTACATCAGCAACTTAAACCCATACCGGAAAAGCAAAGTCAAAATCTTAAAGTGATGACGTTTAATATATGGAACGGTGGACGTGAGATGGGGGCAGAGATCGGTGTCCAGCGCACCGTTGAAGTAATAAAGGAAAGCGGTGCGGATTTGATCATGATGCAGGAGACGTATGGTTCTGGACCAATCATTGCGGATGCTCTTGGATATTATTTCTATTTAAGAAGTTCGAATATATCCATTATGAGCCGTTATCCGATTTTGGAGACATATCCATACTATCAAGCTTTCCATTGTGGTGGAGTGCGAGTTCGATTCAATAAGGATCTATATGTGAATGTATTTTCCATATGGTTACATTATCTTAGTGATTATTTGGGGGAAATGCATCAGAAGGCAGATCTTAGCTACGCAGAGTTGCTTGAAGGTGAGCAGAAGCGGTTAAATGAATTGAAGGAAATCATGAAATGCTTGGAGCCATTAGCTTTAAAATCAGATCAAGAGCCACTTCTATTATGCGGAGATTTCAATAGTGGTTCCCATTTAGATTGGATCGAAGAAACTCAGTCGAGGCATAACGGGTATGTATTTCCGTTTCCACAGTCCCATGCACTAGTTGCAGCGGGATATAAAGATGCGTATCGGCAAATTCATCCGGATCCAGTTTCCGATCCATCCATAACTTGGCCAGTCGCCGAATTAGACAATTATATCCGTGATCGTATTGATTTTATTTATCTTCATGGCACGAAAATTCATCCACAGTCTGCAAGGAAAATCGATACACATCCTGTGCGTTTTCCATCTGACCATGCGGCAGTCTTGGTTGATTTTCAAACTCATAAACCGACGTATGAAATGACTGAACAATTAAAGGAGTAAGTTTTTTGTCAATGAATAATACAAAAACATAACGAATGGGAAAGTAAGCAGATTGAACTCTCTTGCAGTTTAGCTGAGCTGACTAAAGGAACAAATGTGACTGTCAATACTGTTATGCCTGGTTCCACTTTGTTGAATTTTATCCCTTTCGGCAAGAAGACTCCATCTGATTTGTGTTGCGGGCCGCAGCCCAACAATTCAGGTGGAGGTGAATTGCCGTTAGCCGATAGGCTGAACTCTTTTGCTTGTTGTGTATAATTTTTCTCGTCCTTTAGCGAACAAACATTCGTTATATTTTTTGTCCAATGGTATAATTAATGGTAGAAAGGAAGTAGATTGATATAATAACCAAACTAGATAGTAATACCATTTAGCTTTGGTTACTAAATACCGCAGAAAAGTGCTGAATAATGAGATTTCAGACTATCTGAAAAACCACTTCATACGACTGCTTGAACCAAAAGGCATGACCGTAGAAGAATGGAACCATGATGGCGACCACATTCATCTATTGTTTCGTTCAGTTCCAAATATCGACTTGTCAAAAGCAATTAACCGTTACAAGAGCGTTAGTTCTCGGTTCGTAAAACAGGATTTTTCGCAGATAAAACAATATCTTTGGAAAGAGATGTTTTGGTCTCGAAGTTATTGTCTTTTAACAACAGGTGGTGCATCTATCGAAACCATTCGTCAATATATTGAGTCACAAGGAATGAAATAATCCTATATGACTCATTGAGAAAGGCGGTGAACACAATGACTAGAAAGAAACCGATTAAAGTATTGCGTAAACAAAAGAAAGTCGAAAACATTCAGCGCTTCACTCAAAAACAGAACATAGGACGTGGTACCCTTACGGCTAAAGAATTTCGTCTGCTTCAACGTATGTCACATAGTTCAAAGGCATTACGTAATGTTGGATTGTATACGATGAAACAAAGCTACTTGAACAACGGTAAAATTGCGACCGTAAAAGAAATTGACGCTGCTATGCAAGCGGATGTGAACTATTGGGGAGTGCAATCTAACTCCGTTCGAGCCATTCGCAGAACTTTGTATTCAGATGTGAAGAGCTTTTTTGAAGCATTGAAGAAATGGAAGGAAAGCCCAGAGAGATTCACCGGTCGTCCCAAATTTCCGAAGTATTCTCGTTCTACTGAAAAACATATAATTGAAATCTATCAAGTCCCAAAAGTTGATAAAGACGGATACTGGATGATTCCAATGAATGCTGAATTCAGGAAACGGTTTGGGTCTATTAAAATTCGTATGCCAAAAAACTTGTTGAGCAAAAAAATTTCCTACATTCAAATTGTACCTAAGCAAAAAGGTCGGTTCTTTGAGGCGCATTACACGTATGAAATGCAGGTCTCTCAAATGAAGAAACAACCAACGACAACCACTAATGCTTTAGGTTGCGATTTAGGTGTGGACCAATTAGTAAGCTGTGCGACAAATACAGGGGATACGTTCTTGATTGATGGTAAAAAACTAAAATCTATCAACCAATACTTCAACAAAACAATAAGCCAACTACAACAGAAAAATGCTGAAAATGGAACTTCAAAACGTGTTGTGACAAAATCTATAGCTAATCTTTGGAACAAACGGGAAAGGCAAATCAATGGTTATATTTCACAAACCGTAGGTTTGTTGTTCAAAAAAGTGAAGGAATTAAACATTGATACAATTGTCATTGGCTATAATGCCGGTTGGAAACAAGAGTCCAATATGGGAAAAAAGAACAACCAAAAATTTGTTCAGATTCCCTTCCATAAGCTAATTTCTGCCATTGAAAATAAATGCTTAAAAGAGGGCGTTCGTTTTGTTGAACAAGAAGAAAGTTATACATCAAAAGCTAGTTTCCTAGATAGGGATACGATTCCTGTTTGGACAAAAAAGGATAAATCGAACTACACATTCAGCGGCAAACGGATCACTCGCGGTCTGTATCGAAGTAAAACAGGACAATGCATCCATGCTGACATTAATGGAGCATTAAATACTTTAAGAAAATCAGAAGTTATGGAATTAGACGAAAATCTTATAGTGAAGACTCCGGTGATATTGAAAGTTCAAAAACGTAAGGCTGTTGCTTAGCGCATAGCTTAGTGGGTGCGTCAACCATCCATGTGTACTCGACTTGTCGGGGCTTGTAGCACACGCCAGAATATCTGAGTGGGGGCTTCTTCCGTGAGGAAGAACTGCTCTTTTTCGGAAGGGTGGTGCAAGTGGGAAAACGATCGTTCGTCACCACTACCAACCAAAAACAGTGTTTGGGGAGTGCTAAACAG
>NZ_LN831197.1:1526933-1542275 GCF_001375535.1 Bacillus niameyensis | reverse complement strand
AACTTAAACCCATACCGGAAAAGCAAAGTCAAAATCTTAAAGTGATGACGTTTAATATATGGAACGGTGGACGTGAGATGGGGGCAGAGATCGGTGTCCAGCGCACCGTTGAAGTAATAAAGGAAAGCGGTGCGGATTTGATCATGATGCAGGAGACGTATGGTTCTGGACCAATCATTGCGGATGCTCTTGGATATTATTTCTATTTAAGAAGTTCGAATATATCCATTATGAGCCGTTATCCGATTTTGGAGACATATCCATACTATCAAGCTTTCCATTGTGGTGGAGTGCGAGTTCGATTCAATAAGGATCTATATGTGAATGTATTTTCCATATGGTTACATTATCTTAGTGATTATTTGGGGGAAATGCATCAGAAGGCAGATCTTAGCTACGCAGAGTTGCTTGAAGGTGAGCAGAAGCGGTTAAATGAATTGAAGGAAATCATGAAATGCTTGGAGCCATTAGCTTTAAAATCAGATCAAGAGCCACTTCTATTATGCGGAGATTTCAATAGTGGTTCCCATTTAGATTGGATCGAAGAAACTCAGTCGAGGCATAACGGGTATGTATTTCCGTTTCCACAGTCCCATGCACTAGTTGCAGCGGGATATAAAGATGCGTATCGGCAAATTCATCCGGATCCAGTTTCCGATCCATCCATAACTTGGCCAGTCGCCGAATTAGACAATTATATCCGTGATCGTATTGATTTTATTTATCTTCATGGCACGAAAATTCATCCACAGTCTGCAAGGAAAATCGATACACATCCTGTGCGTTTTCCATCTGACCATGCGGCAGTCTTGGTTGATTTTCAAACTCATAAACCGACGTATGAAATGACTGAACAATTAAAGGAGTAAGTTTTTTGTCAATGAATAATACAAAAACATAACGAATGGGAAAGTAAGCAGATTGAACTCTCTTGCAGTTTAGCTGAGCTGACTAAAGGAACAAATGTGACTGTCAATACTGTTATGCCTGGTTCCACTTTGTTGAATTTTATCCCTTTCGGCAAGAAGACTCCATCTGATTTGTGTTGCGGGCCGCAGCCCAACAATTCAGGTGGAGGTGAATTGCCGTTAGCCGATAGGCTGAACTCTTTTGCTTGTTGTGTATAATTTTTCTCGTCCTTTAGCGAACAAACATTCGTTATATTTTTTGTCCAATGGTATAATTAATGGTAGAAAGGAAGTAGATTGATATAATAACCAAACTAGATAGTAATACCATTTAGCTTTGGTTACTAAATACCGCAGAAAAGTGCTGAATAATGAGATTTCAGACTATCTGAAAAACCACTTCATACGACTGCTTGAACCAAAAGGCATGACCGTAGAAGAATGGAACCATGATGGCGACCACATTCATCTATTGTTTCGTTCAGTTCCAAATATCGACTTGTCAAAAGCAATTAACCGTTACAAGAGCGTTAGTTCTCGGTTCGTAAAACAGGATTTTTCGCAGATAAAACAATATCTTTGGAAAGAGATGTTTTGGTCTCGAAGTTATTGTCTTTTAACAACAGGTGGTGCATCTATCGAAACCATTCGTCAATATATTGAGTCACAAGGAATGAAATAATCCTATATGACTCATTGAGAAAGGCGGTGAACACAATGACTAGAAAGAAACCGATTAAAGTATTGCGTAAACAAAAGAAAGTCGAAAACATTCAGCGCTTCACTCAAAAACAGAACATAGGACGTGGTACCCTTACGGCTAAAGAATTTCGTCTGCTTCAACGTATGTCACATAGTTCAAAGGCATTACGTAATGTTGGATTGTATACGATGAAACAAAGCTACTTGAACAACGGTAAAATTGCGACCGTAAAAGAAATTGACGCTGCTATGCAAGCGGATGTGAACTATTGGGGAGTGCAATCTAACTCCGTTCGAGCCATTCGCAGAACTTTGTATTCAGATGTGAAGAGCTTTTTTGAAGCATTGAAGAAATGGAAGGAAAGCCCAGAGAGATTCACCGGTCGTCCCAAATTTCCGAAGTATTCTCGTTCTACTGAAAAACATATAATTGAAATCTATCAAGTCCCAAAAGTTGATAAAGACGGATACTGGATGATTCCAATGAATGCTGAATTCAGGAAACGGTTTGGGTCTATTAAAATTCGTATGCCAAAAAACTTGTTGAGCAAAAAAATTTCCTACATTCAAATTGTACCTAAGCAAAAAGGTCGGTTCTTTGAGGCGCATTACACGTATGAAATGCAGGTCTCTCAAATGAAGAAACAACCAACGACAACCACTAATGCTTTAGGTTGCGATTTAGGTGTGGACCAATTAGTAAGCTGTGCGACAAATACAGGGGATACGTTCTTGATTGATGGTAAAAAACTAAAATCTATCAACCAATACTTCAACAAAACAATAAGCCAACTACAACAGAAAAATGCTGAAAATGGAACTTCAAAACGTGTTGTGACAAAATCTATAGCTAATCTTTGGAACAAACGGGAAAGGCAAATCAATGGTTATATTTCACAAACCGTAGGTTTGTTGTTCAAAAAAGTGAAGGAATTAAACATTGATACAATTGTCATTGGCTATAATGCCGGTTGGAAACAAGAGTCCAATATGGGAAAAAAGAACAACCAAAAATTTGTTCAGATTCCCTTCCATAAGCTAATTTCTGCCATTGAAAATAAATGCTTAAAAGAGGGCGTTCGTTTTGTTGAACAAGAAGAAAGTTATACATCAAAAGCTAGTTTCCTAGATAGGGATACGATTCCTGTTTGGACAAAAACGGATAAATCGAACTACACATTCAGCGGCAAACGGATCACTCGCGGTCTGTATCGAAGTAAAACAGGACAATGCATCCATGCTGACATTAATGGAGCATTAAATACTTTAAGAAAATCAGAAGTTATGGAATTAGACGAAAATCTTATAGTGAAGACTCCGGTGATATTGAAAGTTCAAAAACGTAAGGCTGTTGCTTAGCGCATAGCTTAGTGGGTGCGTCAACCATCCATATGTACTCGACTTGTCGGGGCTTGTAGCACACGCCAGAATATCTGAGTGGGGGCTTCTTCCGTGAGGAAGAACTGCTCTTTTTCGGAAGGGTGGTGCAAGTGGGAAAACGATCGTTCGTCACCAGTACCAACCAAAAACAGTGTTTGGGGAGTGCTAAACAGCGCTTGCTATTCAGAGCGTCAAATCGTTTCAACATTGAACGAGGAGACCTGAGTAGCTAACCCAAGCCCCCACTGAAACGGGAACCGCAAGGTTCTCAGTGGGGGTACGTTGACACGTAATCTTTGGGAATTGTCTTTGAAATTGTTCAAGTATATGAGGTAACCCTCTAAATGAAAAGGTGTTGACTCCTATCGTGAGTCTTCCATATACACCTTTACCGACTTCCTTTACCTCTGTTTCGGTTTTTTCCATCAATTGAATTATTTGTAAAGCATTTTTATATAGAGTTTTTCCCGCTTCTGTTACTTCTAAAAATTTTCCGCTTCTCTCAACTAATTTTGCACCGATTTCCTCCTCCATGGCTTTTAATTGCTGGCTTAATGGTGGTTGGGACATATGTAGTTTTTTGCAGCAGCAGAAATTTTCCTTTCTTCTACAATCGCAATAAAATAGCGCAGTTGCCTAATATCCATCCCTAACATTCTCCTTACTTTGTATATGTAAAACATAAGTAAAACTTACTTTATTAATATTTCTCCTATAATAATTCCCATGATAACATATTTATATAGGAACTTTTTAGAAGGAGGTACGGGCTATTATGAATCTCAAAGGCATATTTATAAGTTTACTTATAGTGATGTTAACTGCATGCAGCGCGACTCCGGATTCTGGGGAAAGTTCATCTGTACAATTAGTAGAAAGGGAGGAAACTAATTTGGAACAACGGTTAATTTCCGCAGCTACGGAAGGGGATATAGAAACCATTTTAAAATTATTAGAAGATGGAGCAGATATTAATGCGACAGACCATCATGGAGATACTGCGGTAATGGCTGCAACACAGAGAAACAATGTCGACACTGTTAAGATACTGATTGAACAAGGGGCGGACATAAATATTCGTAATAAAAATCAAGATAATGTACTTTTATATGCTGGTGCAGAAGGTTTGCTAGAAATCGTTAAGCTTGCTATTGAAGCGGGGGCTGATACAACATTAACAAATCGTTTTGGTGGAACAGCACTTATTCCTGCTTCAGATCGAGGGCATGTTGATGTGGTGGAGGAGCTTTTAACTAACTCCGACACGGATGTGAATCACATTAATAATTTACATTGGACTGCATTATTAGAAGCTGTCATTTTAGGAGACGGCGGGGAAAATTATCAAAAAATCGTACAATTATTGGTTGACCATGGTGCGGATGTCAATATTAGTGATAGAGATGGGGTTACTCCATTAGAACATGCAGTAAATCGTGGATTTAAAGCAATTGAACGTATTTTGAGAGAAGCTCGGACTTGATTGTAAGGGCTTAACTAATGGTGGAGTGAACCAACATGGCTAAACAAGAATGGATGAGAAAAGCAAAAAAACTAGCAAATGAAAATGAAAAGAAGCACCAAGGAGCACCATTTGGAGCAGTAGTTGTTAAAGATGGAATAATAATTGGGACTGGTGTTAATGAAGTATTAACAACGAACGATCCAACAACACATGCAGAAATTCAAGCTGTTCGTGAAGCTTGCTAAACATTAAACACGATAAATCTTGAAGGTTGTGAGATTTATGCTAGCACAGAGCCATGTCCAATGTGTTTAAGCGCCATATATTATTCGCAAATAAAAACAGTATATTTTTCTAATCCCAGCAACCCCAGCCAAGACTATGTATACAATCAGCTATCTTTATCACATGATAAAAGAGATATTCAAATGGTTCAACTAAAGGAATAAGCCGTCATTATAGCTATTATTGGTTCGACTTGCTCTTTATCTATTAAGCGAGTGCTGTTACCGAGTTGACAGTAAATAAACTTCCAAGATAGTTGATTACTTTATAGAATTTATGTTTAAAAGAAATGTATAAAAAGGAGAGAGATTTTTTTGACATTATTATTAAAGAATGTGCGTTTGGAAACAGGATATTTGTATGATCAAACGTTTGTCACGGCGACAAAAACGAATATATTTGATGTTTTGATTGAAAATGGAAAGTTTATTGAAATAGCTCCAACTATTGAAGCAAGCAATGCAGTAGTTATAGATGCCCAAAAGCAACTACTCGTTCCATCGTTCAAAGAAATGCATACACATATCGATAAAACATACTTCAGTGGAGAGTGGAAAGCCCCAACTCCAGCTACAGAAGGAATTTTTTCTCGTTTTAAAGAAGAAGCGATTTTATTACCCAAACAATTGGATGTAGCCGAGGATAGGGCACATGCCATGGTTCAACATTATATAAAAAAGGGACATACGCATATTCGTACACATGTGAATGTTGATCCACAAATTGAGACAAAACATATAGAAATAGCCAAGCGTGTTTTAGAAAATTATCAAGATCAAATCACCTATGAAATCGTTGCGTTCCCACAACATGGTTTATTACGTAATGGTCATGCATTTTTAACAATCTTTGAAAAGGCATTACAAACGGGTGCTACTCATATCGGAGGGGTAGACCCTGCTTTAGTAGATCGTAATAGCGGAGAAGTTTTAAAAACAACTTTTCGACTAGCCGAAAAATATGAAGTAGGAATTGACATTCATTTACATGACCGAAATACATTAGGGGAATTTGAAATCCAACAAATTCTGAATGAAATCGAACAACGATCTTTTCAAAAGGATGTAACCATTAGTCACGCATTCGCATTTGCAGACTTGCCTCAACAATCTTTAGACAAGCTAATAAATCGAATGGCTGCAAATAAAGTTGGATTAACAACAACGGTTCCAATTGGAGCAGGTCCGATTACAATCCCTGTGAAATATTTGTGTGATAGGGGCGTAAAAGTTTCTTTTGGACATGATAGCCTTGTTGATCATTGGTCTCCTTTTGGAAGTGGCGATACGATTCAAAAGTTAAATCAATTTGTACAACGTTTTGGCTACATTGATGAATGGCATATTGGACAGTCGTTAAAATATGCTACAGGCGGATTAACACCATTAAATGACGTTGGGGAGCAACAGTGGCCAAAAATTGGAGATGCGGCCAACGGGTTACTTGTGGATGCAGTAAGTTCTGCGCATCTGATTGCGAGACAATGCCCTATTTCGACAGTGATTTCAAAAGGGAACATAATTCATGAAGAAGAGATAGAGCTAGAGGGGGAATTTCGATGAGTACATGGCTACGAAATGTTCGACTGGAAATTGGTGAAACAACGCATGAAGATGGTAGCATCCTAACAAAATCCGATTTATTTCATATTCATGTTGCAAAAGAAGGGGTAATTCAAACGATTATTCCTGCATCTGAGAATGTGCCAGATACAGATGCTATTGATATGGAAGGGAAATTAGCACTACCTGCATTCAAAGAGATGCATAATCATTTAGATAAAACGTATCTCTCATTAGGATGGAAGGCTTGTCGCCCAGTAAAAAGTTTATCCGAGCGATTAGCTATTGAAGCGGCTGAACTAGATGAACTTTCAGAAACAGTGACACAAAGAGCGTCTGCCATGATCGAATTACATTTGAAAAACGGTGTGAATCATATTCGAACACATGTCAATATTGATCCCTTTATCAAATTGAAAAATTTAGAAGGTGTAAAAAAGGCACTGGAAGCCTATAAGCAATATTTAACCTATGAAATTGTTGCGTTCCCCCAACATGGCTTATTAGCTCATGAAGAAATGCCTGACTTATTAAGACAAGCATTGGAATCTGGTGCAACAATCTTAGGTGGACTTGATCCGGCAGGCATTGATAAAGACATTGAAAAATCATTACAAGTCACGATGGATATTGCTAAAGAGTATGATGTGGATGTCGACATGCATCTGCATGATCGGGGACAAGTAGGTTTCTATACGATGGATAAATGGTTGGACATGGCGAAGGAACAAAATTATAAGAGGCATACTGCGTTTAGTCATGCATTTGGTTTAAGTAATTTGTCGCCTCATATGCAAAAGCTATTTGCAAAAAAATTAAGCGAGCATAATGCGGAAATTATGTCTACCATCCCTATTTCCATCAATCATCAGCTGATTCCTATTGATATATTGAAAACAGAAGGCGTTAAAGTAGCATTGGGTTGTGATGGTTTTTATGATTCGTGGAGTCCTTATTTTTCTGGAGATATTATGGAAAAAGTGCATAATTTTTGCGACTACACAGGGAAATCAGACGAACGTTCGTTACGTCAAAGTTTAAGTTTAATTACGCAAGAAGTAACGCCATTGGATTTTGAAGGAAAACAAAAATGGCCTATGATCGGGGATGAGGCCAGCTTTGTATTCGTAGATGCAAGTTGCAGTGCAGAAGCAGTTGCTAGACTACCGAAAAATAGGCAGTTGATGCATAAAGGGAAGTTCTACAAATCAAAACATTAGGAAAATGTACATGCAGAATATCTATTTTTAAAAATAACCCCTGCACTTTTTGGTCAGCTGTGAGAATGTTAATCAGCAGGGGTGGAAGCTCTCCCCTTACTGTTTAAAGTGTCACTTTAAAAAAGAGCAACGAATATGAGGTGCCCCCAAAAAAGTTAGAGTTTTATTTTATGCGGTTGGTTGGTTGGTATGGAGACGGTATTGAACTGAACTCATGCCGGCCAATTTTTGCTTTATGCGCTTGTTAAGCAGTAAAGGCTTAGTAATCCGATTTCTTGGAATTAACGAAGTCATTTCTTCAGAAGGTGAATGCTCTTTTTTGTCGAAGAGATACTTCGATAGGATTTTAAATATAAAGAATGATTATGAATATATGTCAGGGGTTTTTTATGTATTGTGGAGGTGAGATACCTAAGTGAATTATTCTAAGAATGACAAGCATAAGGTTGCACAAATATACGACGGCGTCGCCGAGATCTACGAGGAGATTACGAAGCCTATGACTTACTTTCAAGATTCAGTTCAAACGTTCCTTCAGGAGAATGTGTGTGCTGGGAAGCGTGTACTCGATCTCGGTTGCGGACCTGGTCATTTGACGAGTTCACTGCCACTTGATGTAGAAGTTGTTGGACTTGATATATCGACTGCTATGGTCGATGAGGCGAGGCGAAAACGTCCTTCTGGTACCTACCTTGTACATGATTTCCACCAGTCTCTACCTGCTGAACTCGGAAAGTTCGATGTGATAGTGGCAAACGGTTGTTTCGATTTCTGTGAGGATTTGGCACAAGTTATTGGTAATGTGGCAGAAGTCCTTGCTTATGGTGGTCGTTTCTACTTCACCGTAAACGAGTATCGTGAGGAATTGCCTTTTCATGATGCACGCTGGATTGAAGCTGCTGGTGGACAGGCTGATATCCGGATATTCTTTTGGTCGTTTTCTGAAACTGCTAGCGCACTCGAGACATTTGGACTTCAACCTCTGAAGTACCAGCATGCCCCGGGTTGGGAAAGCGAGGATCCACAGACAACGATCTACTATGGCTACTGGGTGGTAGAATGTTTACGGACTAAGGGTAAGGTTACCAAATAGTTGCATCAAGCCCATGGTGATAGGCAAGTTTCTTGGTCTCTCCCCTTTTAAAATACATTTCTATTATGAAAAAACACTTGAAATATTAAGCAAAAAGGTCTGTAGCACAAGAAGACTTATTTTAAAGGAGAATTAAAAATATGGTCGGTGTCTTTGCAGCAATTACGGATAAGGATAACAGAATTTTATTGACTAAGATTGGTTATGGCTCGCGGAATTGGACATTTCCTGGTGGTCACCTCGAGGAGAATGAGTCACCAGTAGACGGTGTAAAAAGGGAAGTGTTAGAAGAAACAGGTTATGTTGTGGAAGTTAATAACCTTATTTCGACCTATTACTCTTCCACTAATGATAATTTAGTATTTTTGTTCAGGGCGACGATCTTGAACAGGATTGATTGGAAGCCGAATGAAGAAATAGAACAAGTGCAGTTCTTTGCACGGGAGAAGTTACCTGAACAAATACATCCGTGGAATATAAAAAGAATTGATGATGCCTTGGAAAATAAAATAAGTCATTTTCATATTTTTGGTGAGAGTTCTTAACGTTGTTATTAGATTAATGGGGCGTTAATCTCAAAAGAAGTCCAACAAGATTATTTCAGTCAAATTACTTAGAATGTTTTCTTAGTTAATTTGAAGATCTTTAACAATCCATGACAGTCCTTCTTAATTGCGAGGTGTTTTTATGTCAATAATTATCAACAAACAGGGGCATCGATTAGATAACTTTAAGTATGCTACAAATGAATCTGAATTACTTGATGTCGGAAATATTAGTGGCGGACACGCTGTTTTGATGCAAAGAGGTAAGCTAATTGTTTGTTATAACAGATACAGAAATAATTGGGAACTACCGGGTGGTGGAAGGGAATCTGGAGAAAGTTTATTAGACTGTGTGAAAAGAGAAATCCTCGAAGAGATTGGACAAGAAATAGATATACTCACACTACGCGGAGTATCAACTGTTTACATACCGAGAATGGGAAAACCTATTTTTTGGGCTGTTTTTTATGGGGAAATTTTCGAGTTAGCTAAATTTACTGTGAACAGAGAAATGAGTCATATGCGAACCTGGGATATGGTATCTAATATTGGAGATGTTGATGAAGTGGATTTTTCTATTGCTAAAATGGTATTAAAAATTTGAATTATGTAAAGGTGTTTTTAAGTGAATATAAAGTGGGAAATATTCAAATTCAATTGAAAAATGGTATTGATTTCAAAACATTAATGTCTGAAAAGCTAAATTACCTCGGCGAAGAAGGATGGAAATTATTGAAGTTAATAAGTTCTAAACGTTACTTTCATTAAATTGATGTATGTTTATTAAACATAATGATTTATTTTTAATGCCTATATACTGTAGTGAGATTAAAATTAATATTCAACTGCAAAACTAAGTTTATTGTACCATGGGCAAATTAGTAAACAGGAAAAAGTTAAATGGGAGGCAGTATTAGAATGGAGTTATATTTTGTTCGTCACGCACAAGGTCAACACGTTATGAAACCGCCAAAGAGCTTACAGATGACTGACCCACAACTCACTTAAGTTGGTGTATGGCAAGCAAAAAAATTGTTTGAGACTTATCCAATTTCATCTAAGGACTTGATAATAATAAGTCCTCTTCGTCGAACAATAGAAACTGCTTTAGTCTGGACTAGAGATGTAAATTGTCGAAGAATAATTCATCCGTTGGTTGGTCCTAGAATGTTTCCACTGCTTTCAGAAGATAAAGGCTATGGTTGTGATCAACCCTTACCAAAAGAAATTATAAAAGAAGAGTTTCCTCAATTCGCTAAGTTGGCTTTATTTTTTGTAAGGATCATCATAGTGGTGGTAACTTGTACCCCCAAGTAGTTCCTGTTTAGTTTCCGCATCAATAACTGTGTATTTATGAAATTCTTCATCATTGTTTTGGGAGAATGTTCCTAAAAAATATACTTGGCGGTTAGGATTGATGTTTGCGTTTTCATAATCCTCCTTAGCCTGACACCCATTTTTTGTTTTTTGATTGAAAGTCCAAATTGCATTAGGGACATCTTTAAATAAAATTTTCTTACGAATACTATAAGCTGAATTTTTGTATTCCTTATAAATTTTCTTGTCCAATTGTTCGTAAAACGTATTTGCATCGGTAAAGGATTTACTTTCATTGTTTGGAAAATCTTGTTTAGCGGTTACTAATTCAGGTAACTGGACTAAAAAGGAAAAAGCGAGAGTTAAAATTAATAATAATTTCTTCATCGTAACACCTCTCATAGAATGGTTTGATGTTAGTTTAACCAAAATAGGTTTATATATGTTGGGTTACACAAAGTATAAAACAATTCATACTGAATGGGGAATAACTATTAAAAATGGTGTATTACCTCTTAAGAGAATTATTGTACTTAAGCTAATGGGCTCTTACGATATTTCTATAAATCTACTATGTATTTAACGGGATTTTAGGAATGTGCCAGTGAAAAGAGGGCGGTTATAGTGGAGTACATTATCAGATTAGCGAGAGAAAATGATTTGTTAGGTTTATGCCATATTAGAAATAATAAAAGCCTGTTTATATTCAGTGTTGTTTTCATTTTCCTACAAGATAGTATTACAGATGTTACAGATATGTTACACAGGACTTATAGGAACTACAACGAATTATCTATATATCCTGAGAATGAGGTGGTCACATTGAAATTAGGATTAAAACGAGATGAAGTAAGATTAGAACCATATACTGTAGAATGGCAGAAAGAGTTTCAGAGAGTGAAAAAAGATATACTTAATTCAGTCTCCATTCACGAAAATCGAATTGAGCATATTGGAAGCACCGCAATTAAAAATATGGTTGCCAAACCAATATTGGATTTAGTTGTGGGTGTCGATGATATTGATAAGGTTGATGAAGTTTTCTTTCAGGGGTTAAAGAAGGCTGGTTTTTTAAAATTGCGGATTCAACGTCCTAATGAAATTGTTCTCGCCAAGTTTACTGATGAAACTTACAAAGTAAAGACCCACTATATTCATTTAGTTGACTATAATAAAGAACTCTGGAAAAATATAATCTTTTTTAGAGATTATCTAAATGCTAACGAAACAGTACGGGAACAATACAGTGATTTGAAAAAGAAATTTATAGAAGCAAATAATAGCGGAATCGAGCAATATACAAATTATAAGGAACAATTCGTAAGAAAAATTTTTGAGAAAAGAATGTAAGTTTCTTTGAACGAACGGGGCAATGGGTGGAACAGGGAGTCGTAACTGGCTCTGCATGTATTTCGTTGTAAATACTTCTTTTACCAATTGGATAAGATGGATTTGGAGTTTTATCCATTCGGCATATAGGTGTATTCACAACATAATTGTGGTAAACTAAGCATATACTAAAAAAACTGGGTGCGTCAACACCCAGTCAAAGCAGCTGACACCCGCATGAAGTGCGGTTGGCCAGTTGGAAGGATGTTAAAAAGTAACCATCTCATCTACTTTGGCCGTAGCGGAGGGTGGTTACTTTTTTGTATTGATGACAATTGCGATGATTGCCACCAGTGCTGTTAAACCTGTGGCTAAGAATATACCAAATTGAATAAGCATATTCATGGCATCGTATGTCATCATATGAAACACCCCCTTTCTTTCAAGGGAGTGCCAACCGTCCATCCGCTGTAGTAGCTACTGTTACTATTCTATCATGTTAAATAAAGAAAACGAGTAGAAATATGGGATGGATACTATAAATGATTAAATAACTATGAATCAGACATGATATGGAACTTCATGTATTTTTAAAGGAACAACTTAAAAGGTATGGCATCTCAGTAATTAAAAACTAGAGGGCTGTCCAAAGAGTAGAAGATCACTCCTCTTTGGCAGGCCCCTTTTTAGTTGGCGTTGTTATAAATTACCGTGGGGTTAACCAAAGAAGGATTAACGCTCTTTAATATAGAAATTTATATACTAATGGCATCAGTTGGTGTATGAATTACCATTACATCTAGCATTTATAAGGAGTAGGGACTAATTAAAACATAGAAGGGCTCTGAAAATATTGGACTATATAAAATATTTAAGATCAATGGTTGGAAATGAAAAAGTTATAATGGTTGTTTCAGGTGCAATTGTTTTTGATAAGGAAGATCGGGTGCTCATGCAAAGACGTGCTGATAATGGGCAATGGGGCTTTCCAGGTGGTTTCATGGATTTAGGTGAAAGTGTTCAAGATACGGCCAGGAGAGAAGTTTTTGAAGAGACAGGACTTCTTTTAGAGCAACTCGAATTATTTGGCATCTATTCAGGTCCGCAATATGATAAAACTTTCCCTAATGGGGATCAAGTTTCGTTGGTACTTATTTCGTTCTTTTGTAAGCGCTATAAAGGTGAATTAGTTGAGAGCAATGAAGAGTCCATGCACAATCAGTTTTTTTCACTTGATGCATTACCCGACAATATATTTTCGGAACATATGATGTTGGTCAATGATTTATTAACACAAAAATCACGCCCTATAATTAGCTAACACAATTTATTGGCGCTATTCCATAAAGGATTAACGCTTTTACTTGTTGAACTAATGCGCAGTTTAGATTAAAGGATATTATTTATAATCAGAAGATAATGGAAGAAGTATTGAAAAAATTTTTTAATATTACCTTTGAAAGGATGGTGGCTTTATATTAACAGATCTATTTTTTTATATGGAGATATCGGTGATAATTTTAATTTGACATCAATTCCATTTATCGAAGCAGCAGGTGGAGACAATGCAAAAATTGCTGTTTTAGGATTAGGTGGAGACCAGTGGGAATCCTATTTTAAAAGGGTGTACAAAGATTGTTGGAAAAGTTTGGGTGTAAAAGAAGTAATATCAATTATCCCGAATAAGGAAATGAAAATAGAGAAGGAAAAATTGGAACGAATAAATGAATGTTCCGGATTACTAATATGCGGTGGAGATACAAGAGTGTATCAAAGGGTTTATGTAAATTCGTCAGTAGCAAAATTCATTAGAGAATTTTATTTTAGTGGAAAAGTTTTTGCTGGTGTTTCAGCTGGGGCACTCATTTCCACTAACCCGTGCACTATCTGGGGAGGTAAGGTTACAAAACAATCCAATGAATTTGTGGTAAGAAGCCATTATAATAATGAAGATTTATTAATAGATAAAGGGATCGGGGTACTTCGAAATTGTATAGTGGAACCACATTTTAGTGAATATGGTGGTTTCCCGCGATTAATTGAAGCATTAGAACAAACAAATGAAAAGCAAGGTTTAGGAATTGATGAACCAATTTGTTTGGAAATTATAAATGAAAAAGATATAAAAGTTCACGGTAAAGGCAGAGTTTATTTTATAAGTAGAAATAAGACCCTTGAATTTAGAGTGAAAGTATATGAACCAGGAGACTCATTTTCACTTGAGTAAAGGTAATAAGGAGAGGAACTTGATTAAACTTACAGGAAAAGTTGTTAGTGGTTTAGGAAACTATTCATATTGGATTGAAAAATATCAAAGTATTTACTATGAAAAGACTGGGATGATTTTGTTTCCTGGTACGTTAAATGTAGAATTAAATGAACCCTATAATCTTCCTTCCAATACTATACGTTTAGAAAAAGAGGAATATGGTGGTACGGTATCTGTAAGTATACTACCCTGTAAAATTTTTGGTATGAAATCCTTTATTTTGAGGACTGATGGGAATGCAAACGGAACGGGAGATCATCCAAAGACAATTATTGAAATCGCCACGGATATAAAACTTCGTGATAAATTCAATTTAAAAGATGGTGATCTAGTAGAGGTTGTTGTTATTTAAAAGGGAATTATATTCTTCATGTTAACAGGTATGTTTCCTTATAAGTGAGACTTTTTTTACTAACAGGGCAGTAGGTGGAAAAGAGTCGTAGATGTTTGTGGTGAAAATCGAGGTAATGTTGGAGGTTAACCACTCGGTAACATCATCGAGGAAGGGGCACGATGATAGGTTAGAAGTGTATTTCAGAGAGGAATTATTCGGAAATATAATAATAGATGTATGGGATAAATAAAAGAATTCTTATTAAGCATACGAATGGAATTTTCAATAGGAAAATCACTACGTATTTGTAAAGTTATCGAACTAATGATTCTATTAAATTTATTGGACTGGAATTTGATTAAGCAAAATCCTAAGATCGTAATGGGATATAGTGCAAATACAATCCTCTTACTTGGAATCCACAACTATACGAATCTAGTTACTTTTCACGGAAGGCGTTCGTTTTGTTGAACAAGAAGAAAGTTATACATCAAAAGCTAGTTTCCTAGATAGGGATACGATTCCTGTTTGGACAAAAACGGATAAATCGAACTACACATTCAGCGGCAAACGGATCACTCGCGGTCTGTATCGAAGTAAAACAGGACAATGCATCCATGCTGACATTAATGGAGCATTAAATACTTTAAGAAAATCAGAAGTTATGGAATTAGACGAAAATCTTATAGTGAAGACTCCGGTGATATTGAAAGTTCAAAAACGTAAGGCTGTTGCTTAGCGCATAGCTTAGTGGGTGCGTCAACCATCCATGTGTACTCGACTTGTCGGGGCTTGTAGCACACGCCAGAATATCTGAGTGGGGGCTTCTTCCGTGAGGAAGAACTGCTCTTTTTCGGAAGGGTGGTGCAAGTGGGAAAACGATCGTTCGTCACCACTACCAACCAAAAACAGTGTTTGGGGAGTGCTAAACAG
>NZ_LN831197.1:1511203-1524260 GCF_001375535.1 Bacillus niameyensis | reverse complement strand
GGCGTTCGTTTTGTTGAACAAGAAGAAAGTTATACATCAAAAGCTAGTTTCCTAGATAGGGATACGATTCCTGTTTGGACAAAAACGGATAAATCGAACTACACATTCAGCGGCAAACGGATCACTCGCGGTCTGTATCGAAGTAAAACAGGACAATGCATCCATGCTGACATTAATGGAGCATTAAATACTTTAAGAAAATCAGAAGTTATGGAATTAGACGAAAATCTTATAGTGAAGACTCCGGTGATATTGAAAGTTCAAAAACGTAAGGCTGTTGCTTAGCGCATAGCTTAGTGGGTGCGTCAACCATCCATGTGTACTCGACTTGTCGGGGCTTGTAGCACACGCCAGAATATCTGAGTGGTGGCTTCTTCCGTGAGGAAGAACTGCTCTTTTTCGGAAGGGTGGTGCAAGTGGGAAAACGATCGTTCGTCACCACTACCAACCAAAAACAGTGTTTGGGGAGTGCTAAACAGTGCTTGCTATTCAGAGCGTCAGATCGTTTCAACATTGAACGAGGAGACCTGAGTAACTAACCCAAGCCCCCACTGAAACGGGAACCGCAAGGTTCTCAGTGGGGGTACGTTGACGTTGTAATGTCGGAGTGAAGAAATTATTGGTATAGTTTTGGCACGGTAAACAAAGGGACTGGGATAAATAAAGATTTTATTCTATTAAGAAGCGGATCAGTTAAGAAGGCATTATTATTTTTCTTATAGAATAAAAAAGTGGGTAAGAGAGGTGTGTAATGAAAAAAATCGTACTTATTGGTTCTGGAGGTTCTGGAAAATCTACTTTGGCAAGGCAATTAGGAAAGAAGTTAAAGATAAAGATTTATCATCTTGAT
Source organism: Bacillus niameyensis (assembly GCF_001375535.1). GTDB lineage: Bacteria > Bacillota > Bacilli > Bacillales > Bacillaceae_C > Lederbergia > Lederbergia niameyensis. Next base: position 1,523,410 of record NZ_LN831197.1, on the reverse strand, counting down.
GCATTATTCTGGAAACCTAATTGGGTAGGTGTTCCGATAGAGGAACAAATAAAAGTTCAAAATGATTTAGTAAAAAAAGAAGAATGGATTATTGATGGAAACTATGGCGGGACAATGGATATAAGGTTAGATGCAGCTGATACAATAATTTTTCTTGATATGCCAAGAATAATTTGCGTTTATCGTGCATTCAAAAGAATACTCCAATACCGAAATAAGACAAGACCAGATGTTGGGGAAGGTTGCGAAGAGCGATTTTCCTTTGAGTTTTTTAAATGGATATGGAATTATCCAAAGACGAAGAAACCAAAAATATTGGAGAAACTTGAACAACAATCTAATGAAAAAGAAATTATTATCTTAAAATCAGCAAAAGAAGTTAAAGATTTTTTGGAAAAAGTGTAATGAGCTATATATTTATTGAATTAGAAGGTGCGTTAATTTTTCTGCAATTAGCGGAATAGTTGGGGAATTCATAATCAGAATGGATTGAGAATAGCTAAATATATATTTAAAAAAACCCTTTGTGGGAGGGAAGTATATTGCTATTATCAATATTTAAAAACCCAGAGTCCCCTTCAATTTGTGTATATATAGTAGGTTGTGCTCCTTTAGAAAATTTAGTTGTTACTTTTATAGCAATATTGATTATATATTTTGGTTATCGGTTCATTTATAAAAAGAAATGACTTAATTTATTCATTTATGTGTGGATAGTAACTTTGTATAACCAGTTCGGGTTTCAAACTGACTATAAGAGGATTAAGTCATTACTCTATGAAAATATGGATCTTACGGTTTTATAAAAAAACGAGGTGCGGTATGGAAAACATTATATCAAGTGTAAAAACATTTTTAGACGAAGCCAATTTTAAATGGGCTATCTGTGGCGGAGGTGCTATTGAGCTCTTTATTGGAAAAACTACAAAAACACATACGGATGTTGATATTATTGCGTTTTGGGAAGATAGACAAAAGATCATTCATTTTATGATACACAAAGGTTGGAGAGTTTTTGAAGCTTGTGGTGGTGGGTAGGTAATCGAGTTGTTTGACGCTTCTGAAACTCAAATGAAGCGAAATTTATTTTGTTTTCCAAACGATAATACCAGGTGTGTTTTACAACAAACAGCTGAAAACAATGTATATCAATTTTCAATCAAAACTTATGAACAAATAGATTTTGATTATATAGAATTTCTCTTTAATCAAAAAGACGAAAATTACTTTTATTATTCAAATAATATGTCTATAAAGCGATCTTTAGAAGAAGCGTTTCTAAAAAAGGACGGCATTCAATATCTGTCTCCAGAAATTGTTTTATTATATAAGTCCACTTATTTAAACTCAGCAGATGCAACTAAGCACGAACATGACTTTAAATCCTCCTTGCCTTTTTTATCATCAGAACAAAAGCAATGGTTAAAGAGTTCCCTTGAAACATGTCATCCCGCTATTCACGTATGGATTCCTAAACTATAAAATATTTCATAAACATAAATATCAAAGGTATATAGCAATTATAATAAAGGGGAGAATATTACGATGATAATCGAAAGAGTACCATCACTCGAACAATATGAGTTAGATTTCCTTATAGAAGATAGTTTATCTGAGGGATATAAATTCATTAAAAGATTAGTGGATGAGTATAGAGCAGGGAGTAATAAATTTGATAAAAATGGTGAATCACTTTATGTTGCGAAAATAGATAGTGAAATTATTGGAATTGTAGGGCTAAATATTGACCCATATGTTAGCTCACCCGAAGTAGGAAGAGTGCGACATCTATATGTTCTGCGTCAATACAGAGGTAATGGTGTAGGTAAAAAACTTCTTAATACAGTGATGGATGAAGCAAGGCAGCATTTTCGGACATTAAGGTTATCAACAACAGATAACCCAGTTGCTGAAAATTTGTATATAGAATGTGGATTCTCAAAAGTAGAAGGGATTCATAAAGCTAGTCACATATTAGAATTTGAACAAGCTTGATAAATAGGAATTGGATTAAATGAAGGGGCTTATCTTGAATAAGGACAAGCCCTTTCTCCTCATCCCAAATTAGTGGAATAGAAAATAGTTAAAAATAGGGTAGTGAATATGACTATTTTTCGTAATACTTGTTATTCATTCACTCCATATTAACAAGCCGTATCTTCACCAGCACGCCACATATCAACAGTTTTATGGATAAAATGTTCTAATCCCGTATCTTCAATCTTTATCGATTTTTTGACGCGAATGCAGCCTTTTCCATAATTATAGCCCGCTAATAGGGTCTCTGCATTTTCTACCTTTTCTATTGTACCCACATAGAGGCTGACATAATGTTTTTGCGCATTTAATGCAAAGACATAGTTGTCATCCTTACCATAATTCAACATCTTATAGCGAATCACTTCTTCCAATTCAGGTGCATAAGCGAAAATCATTTGTCGAATCGCGAGTAGTTTCTCTTTTCGCCAATCGTCTTCAAGCAATTCTAAATATTCTTCAGAATTATTTGCATCATATTGCATAATGACGTCTCACTCCTACATTTTCAATATTACATTTAGTTTACAGGAAATTTGCTCTCTATGCATCTTCAAGGTTTTTTATTAAATTTCAAAATAGAATATAAGCCAAAATAAACTCATGTACTAAATTATAATATAAGTCTGTGGTAAAATTGAAAACAATTAATTGCAATTAATTGCTTATTAAGGAAGGAAGTAAACCTTATGGATTTTGAAACAGTTATGCAGGAGCTTGAAGCTTTGGGGAAGGAACGTACGAAAAAAATGTACATATCCAATGGTGCACGCGAGCCGCTTTTTGGCGTTGCTACAGGTGCTATGAAACCAATCGCAAGGAAAATAAAAATAAATCAACCTTTAGCGGAAAAGCTTTATGCGACAGGTAACTATGATGCCATGTATTTTGCAGGCGTTATTGCAGATCCCAAAGCTATGACTGAATCGGATTATGATCGTTGGATAGATGATGCCTATTTTTATATGTTGTCTGATTATGTGGTGGCAGTTACTTTATCAGAGTCAGATATTGCACAAGACGTTGCAGATAAATGGATAGCAAGCGGTGATGAATTGAGAATGTCAGCAGGCTGGAGTTGTTATTGCTGGCTGCTGGGGAATCGTAAAGACCATGAATTTTCCGAAAGCAGGATTTCAAGTATGCTTGATATGGTGAAAAACACAATTCATGAATCGCCAGAACGAACAAAGTCTTCTATGAATAATTTTCTATATACCGTGGGAATTTCATATATACCGCTTCATGAAAAGGCAGTTGAGACGGCAAACGAAGTTGGAATAGTGGAAGTCAAACGCGACAAGAAAAAGCCTAGTCTTCTGAACGCTTACGAAAATATTCAAAAAGAAATGGACAGAGGAAGGCTTGGTTTTAAACGTAAGTATGTAAGATGTTAGACTGTTTATTATTGTAAAGAGTCAGCAATCTATGACGATTGCTGGTGTCTCTTAGTGAAAAACTGGAAAGGGTGATAAGAAATTAGAGATGAAATTATTTTAAGAGGTCTTAAAGAAAACAACTTGAAAAATATAGATTTAAATATTCCAAAAGAAAAAATCATCGTATTTACTGGTCTATCAGGCTCAGGTAAGAGTTCGGTTGTTTTTGATACAATAGCAACTGAAAGTAGAAGACAAATGACGTTGAACTATCCTCTCTATGTCAGAAATCAAATGCCAAGGTATGAAAGACCTCATGCAGATCTTATGCAAAACTTAAGTCCAGTTGTTGTCGTTGAACAAAGACAGATAGGAGGCAGTTCCCGCTCAACATTGGGTACATATATGGATATCCATCCGTTAATTAGGCTTTTGTTCTCAAGAATTGGAAAGCCTTCCATCGGTTCTGCCAATGATTTTTCGAGCCAAAGTTCCTTTGGAAGATGTCCAAAATGTAGTGGATTTGGAGAGGTCATTACACCAGACTCGAATAAAATTATCGATTTCGACAAGTCACTCAGAGATTATGCAGTGAAATTTAAGCCATTATCACCATCAGGCTGGCAAGGCAGATGGATGATGACTGGCGGATTATTCGATCCCGATCTACCTATAAAAGACTACCCCGAAGAAAAACTTCATATGTTGTTATATGGCCCCCTAGAAGGCGAAAAAGTCTTTGCACCATTTCATACAAAAAACGGGCCTCAACCTCATGAATGGGATGGGGTATTGCCAAGATTTACCCGCCTTTATATTAATAGAGATGTCTCTAAGCTTAAAGGAGTATCCCAAGATGATGTCTTAGCGGTATCCACACATTCATTATGTCCTACATGCCAAGGTTCTGGATTAAACCCAAAGGTATTAGAGTGCAAAATTAATGGCTTAAACATTGCAGAATACGATCAATTAGAGCTTACCGATCTGCTGGAGGAACTTAGAAAAATAAAAGATTCGATGGGAGAATCGATCGCACAACAAGCTATTCCGTCACTCATACAACTCATTGAAATGGGATTAGGATATTTGAGTCTTTCAAGAAAGATGGGCTCCTTGTCCGGTGGCGAAGCTCAAAGAGTAAAAATCGCTCGCCATCTAGGGAGCAGTCTAAATAATATTACATACATTTTCGACGAACCAAGTGCAGGGCTCCATCCAGAAGAAGTGGATCTGTTAATTCAAATGTTAAAAAGTATAAAGGCCCACCACAATACTGTTGTTGTCATTGAACATGACTTATCCGTAATAAAAGTGGCGGATGAAATAATAGAGATGGGGCTAGGAGCAGGTGTCAATGGGGGAGAAGTTATCTATCAAGGTACAGTAGAAGGAATAAAAAACACTCCAACCGCAAATATCATAAGCGGCCATCTGAAAATAAATAAAAATCCTAGAGATATAAAAGGTTATTTTACAATAAAAAGAGCAAGTAATAATAATTTAAAAAACATAAGCGTAAATGTTCCTAAAAATGTCTTAGTCTCTATATGTGGAGTATCTGGTTCAGGTAAAAGTTCCTTAATGTTAGGAGCATTTACAAAGAGTTATCCAGAAACCATAATGGTAGAGCAAGGCAGTATAGGGATCTCTAGCCGTTCGACATTAGCTACATATATGGGAATCATGGATGATATTCGCTCTATATTTTCAAACGAAACAGGCCAACCAGCAGGTTTGTTCAGCTTTAACTCCTTGGGAGCATGCCCTATATGCAATGGAAAAGGAGTTGTAACACCAGACGTAGCATTTGCAGATCCCGTGACTGTTCGCTGTGAAGCATGTGGCGGTACAAAATATTCAGAAGGTGCATTGTCTTATCGTTATCAAGGTAAAAATATAATCGAGATTTTGGATTTAACGATAGATGAATTTATCACTTTTTTTAAGCAACAAAAGCTTGTAAAAAGAGGTAGGACCTTAAAAGATGTAGGATTAGGCTATTTAACAATAGGACAAACAACAAGTTCGCTAAGTGGAGGAGAACTCCAACGTTTAAAACTGGCAAGTCATTTACAAAAAGAAGGACAAATCTATTTATTGGACGAACCATCCTTAGGACTACATAAAGTGGATAATGGTCACCTGGTAGACCTATTTCAAAATCTTGTGGACAGAGGTAATTCTGTCATAATAATCGAACATAATTTGGACTTTATAGCGGCGAGTGACTGGGTAATAGAATTGGGGCCAGGAGGAGGAAAACAAGGAGGACAAATTATTTTTGAAGGAACACCAGAAGAGATGTTAAATGCTGAAACATTGACAGCGAAATGGTTAAAAGATGGGGTTAGGAGTCATTCATGACGAGTACATTGTAATGCAATAGTTCTTCGACTACTGGACCTATTCTACAGTTCTAAATCTTCATCTAAATTTTTAAAGCCATCTTGATATGATTCTAGTTAAACCTAAGATAATTCACCATCTCTTTTAAGGTATAATGTCATAATAATGAAGCACGAACTATAAGTACGGTGTATAAAGGGGGACAAACAATGAGAAGAATTATTTTATCGACAGAGAGTGGAGCAGATTTACCAAAAGATTTAGCTGATCAACATGCTGTTCAGGTGGTCCCAATGCACATCATCATGGATGAACAGGACTATTTAGATGGTTCTTTACCAGTACAGGACATTTATGACTATTATGAGCTTACAAAAAAAATACCCTCAACAACAGCTACAAATCCCCATGAGTATCAAGATTTCTTTTCGAAAATAAAGAGCGATTTTCCTAACTGTATCATTATTCATATTGGTTATACGTCAAAGGCATCTTCCTCCTTTCAAAATGCGATGATCGCGGCGGAAAAATTTGAGGATCTTTTTCTAATTGATGCTTTAAACGTAACTGGTGGATTAGCCGCTATTGTGATGTATGCTGTTACTTTGTTAGAGAAAGAACCTGCAATTGACCCTAGTTGCTTAATAAAGAAAATAGAGTCGATGGTTCCTAAATCAAGGCTGGCCTTCATTCCTGGTAATCTGGAATTTTTAAAAGCAGGTGGAAGGGTAAGTAATATTGCTTATCTCGGCGGTGTTTTGTTAAAGATAAAGCCATGTATTGAATTAATTGAAGGAAAACTTGTATCCACCAAAAAATATCGTGGGAAAATGAGTGCAGTGGCAGAAAAACTCATGCAGGATTATTTAAATAAATATAACATTGACAGAGAACAACTTTATTTACTTTATTCTATTGGACTCGATGAAACTATCAAGCAACAGATGGATGTAAAGGCAAGAGAAGCTGGTTTCAGAAATGTGAAATGGATTCAAGCCGGCGCAATGATTTCTACCCACGCTGGAGCTGGGGGTTTCGGGATTGCAGGATTAGAACAGTAGGAACGGTTCAGAAATCATAATAAACTTGAAAGTCAATATTTCCTCGTGTATTTTTAAGAGAGCTAAAAAAATTTAACTTTCAAGAACGATCGCAGAATAGGAAGTGAAGATCATGATAAAAATTGAAATACCAAATCCTGATGTTGTATTAACGAAAAAAAAGCAACTGGGTGAAAAAGTAGAGGCAGCCATTAGCAGTGAGTATGGCTTTACAGATTATCATCGAATTCCCCGTGATAAAGGTGGAATCATTCTACTTTTCAACGCAGAGGATGAGCTGCTATATGTCGGAAAAGCCCGAAAGTTGCGGCCTAGAGTAAAGAAACATTTTGAGGATACAGCTTCCGCAATTAAAAAGCACCGGGATGAAGTTTATAAAGTAGCGGTATCCATTGTTGATGATCCAATGGAAAGAGAAATTTATGAAACGTACATTATTAATAAACTACATGCCAAATATAATATTGATAAAGTGTTTTATAAGTAAGCTTCCACGACTTTTCAGTGTAATTAAGGTTTACACGCATGGGTTTTACATTTGACCCATCAAAATAAAATCACCTTGTCGCGAAGTGCAAGGTGGTTTTTCTATTTCATTACCTGACTAAATTTGTCGTACAGAAATCTATATAGAACGAAAGGTGAGGGATATGATGATTGTTAAGTTCCTACCTAATAACTACGAGGATTTTCCTTCGTTATTAAAATTGATTTATACCGCCATGAAATTAGGCGTTTTACCAGGAGGTTCATAAGTGATTAATAATGATATATTAATTAGATTAAGATATGCTTTAGACATAAGGGACAAGGATATGGTCGGTATTTTTGAACTTGGTGGCATTGAAGTGACAAAGGAAGAAGTAAAAAAGATGCTTACAAAACCAAAGGATCGTTACGATTATGAAGATGACAATGATTATGATATATCCGAAAATGAAGATATTGTAAATATCAATAATAGTAAATTAGAGTCATTTTTAAATGGTTTAATTATTTTTAAAAGAGGAAAACAAGATCCAAAACTGGGAAAACCTGAAAGGCCATTACTGACTAATGAACATATTAATAACATTCTTCTAAAGAAATTGAAAATAGCACTAACATTAACAAGTGAGGATATGCTTGATATATTGGAAGAAGCAGGAGTAACAATTACAAAAAGCGAGTTAAGTGCATTATTAAGAAAAAAGGGACATAAGAACTACGTTGAGTGCGGGGATAGATACGCTAGGAACTTCTTAAAAGGATTAGCGATAAAATATAGGGGATAACTCTAGCAAAGTAGACCATATTTAAAAGTGGTAACTGATAACTTAATATTCTTGAATCTAACTACAGAAACAGCACCTGGTCTTTTAAAAGAGGCTGGGAAATTTTACTTTTTAAATTTGGGACAGGGTTGACCTAGTATCCCGTAATAAGGGGATTTTAATATGATAGATAATTTTTGGCGTGATTTACCGAGACCTTTTTTTGTACTAGCACCGATGGAAGATGTGACGGATGTTGTTTTTCGCCATGTAGTGAGCGCAGCAGCTAGACCTGATGTGTTTTTCACAGAGTTTACAAACACGGTGAGTTATTGTCATCCAGAGGGGATCCAAAGCGTGCGTGGACGTTTGACTTTTACAGAAGATGAACAACCAATGGTGGCCCATATATGGGGGGATCAGCCCGAATATTTTAGGCAAACGAGTATCGGTGTAGCGAAACTTGGATTTCGCGGTGTCGATATCAACATGGGTTGTCCTGTGCATAACGTGGCAGCCAAAGGGAAGGGGAGTGGCCTTATCCTCCGTCCAGAAGTCGCGACGGATATCATACAAGCAACAAAAGCAGGGGGATTGCCTGTCAGTGTGAAGACAAGGCTTGGTTATACGTATGTAGACGAATGGATGGACTGGCTAACACATGTATTGAAACAAGACATCGCTAATCTTTCAATACATCTGCGTACAAGAAAGGAAATGAGCAAAGTAGATGCTCATTGGGAGCTAATTCCTGAGATTAAGAAGCTTCGTGATCAGGTGGCACCAGATACACTTTTGACGATTAATGGTGATATTCCTGATCGTCAAACTGGTTTAGAACTTGTTGAAAAATATGGTGTTGATGGAATTATGATTGGACGCGGTATTTTTACAAATCCATTCGCTTTTGAAAAAGAGCCGAAAGACCATAGCAGTAAAGAGCTGCTTGAACTCTTAAGATTGCATCTCGATCTTCATGATAAATATTCAGAAGAATTTGAGCCACGTCCATTCAAACACCTCCTTCGCTTTTTCAAGATATACATCAAAGGGTTTCGAGGGGCAAGTGAATTAAGGAATGAATTGATGAGCACAAAGTCAACAGATGAAGTGCGTGCGATGCTCGAACAATTTGAGTGAAGAAATGTTGACGGAATAGAGATGAAGGTCGTTAATCTGATATACCACCTCAAAGCATAGAGTTCATGTTAAATAGGCGTGAATATGATACTGGAGAATTTAAATTCGTAATTAATAAGGCTAAGAAACCATCTGCAAAATGTTTAACAGTAGATACATCCCAACCTATAGAAATGTATATTGAAGAAGTAGTAAATTATATTCAGAGTTAACTTTAAAAAATGGTATAATAAAGAGATATTATTTCTCATCGGGATGTTTAGGAAAATAACATCGCTAATCTACTATCACCACATAAATATATAGAAACAATTGCGAAATTCACTTTAAAACAAATACATTGCCTGTAACCTTCTGGAACTTGGTCATAACTATTTGACATTTTCAGGTTGGTGACAGGCTGTTTTTTGGACATCTATAATGCGCCGATCATCTTCAAAAGCAACAAATTATAAGAAAGAAGCTTAATAAAAATGACAACAACCAAAACATACATCAAAGAATGGCAGCAAGCTTTACAAGAAGAGATTAATCACTTAAAAAAGTTTGGCGGAAGCCGTTATTCTGTATCGAACGGCAGACTATTATCAAATGACAGTTCATATCGATACTACTTTGATACTACTGTCGCATTAAGGTTACCAGTCGGTTCTTTCATAAAATTGGAATGGGGTACGATGAAGAGTAGTGGAAAAGTGCTCTCCTCTGAAGGTAGGGGCATCATTTTAGAACTTGAACATAATTTTGGCGATCTTATCCCGAATGCTAATCTACTGCATGACCCTTGGGAATTGCTTGAACAGTTAATAGAACGCTTGGATGAAATCAAAAAAAGTAAACAAAAGCGGTTGCGAGTGAAGAGATTGATGAATCCGTCTATGGATTCGAAACACCCAAAGGAGAAAATTAAGAGTAATGTCCATGAATTGATTTTGAGGTCAAAGTACAATGCAGCCACATTTGTCTGGGGTCCCCCCGGCACCGGCAAGACATACACGTTGGCTAGAACCGCAGCTAATAAATATTTCAAGAAGAATAAAGTGTTGATTTTGTCGCACAGTAATCAAGCTGTTGATGTCTTGATGAGTGAAATGACTGCTTTTATTAAAAGGAAAAAGAGATTCAAAGAAGGGGATGTGCTTCGTTACGGTGGGAATATAGGGGAAACGTTATCCCTGCATCAGGAAATTACGACAAATCAGCTTATTGAAAAGCAAGACCCTCTTCTTGCTAAGGATAGAGAAAAACTAGTCGAAGAACGGTATCACTTAAAGCAAGATTTGGCTAACTCTTTCAGTAAACGTGATTCTGACAATCTACTGGAACTAGAGGCTAAGTTTTCTCGGATACTGGAAAAAATTCGAAAGAAAGAAGTCCAATTAGTAAAAGATGCGTTCATTGTCGGAACAACCCTAGCAAAGGCGGCTAGTGACAGTGCTGTTTATGAAGCGGATTATGATATCGTCATTCTTGATGAAGCAAGCATGGCTTATGTTCCACAAGCCGCTTTTGCCGCCTCCTTAGGAAAGCGAGTCATTATTTGTGGTGATTTCATGCAGTTACCTCCGATTGCTTCTAGCCGGAATTCGCTTGTATCAGAATGGCTTAAGGAGGATGTGTTCCATAAGGCTGGTGTAGTGGAAGGGCTAAATGAAGGGAAACTTCATCCTCAGCTCTTTTTATTAAAAGAACAGCGGAGAATGCACCCAGATATTTCAGCTTTTACTAATCGTTACATTTATCAATCACTAGTTGAAGACCACGAAAGTGTTTTTAAAAGTAGAGATAGCATCACTGCCCTTGCTCCATTTAAAGGCAAAGCTGTCATGCTTTTAGATACGAGCTTCACGGGGATGCATTGTATAAGTGATAAAACAACCAATTCCAGATTCAATCTGTGGCAACTTTTGCTATCATTTCAAGTGATTCATGAAGCAAATATGGATGGGGCTACATCAATCGGGTATGTGACTCCATACCGCGCCCAGGCAAATCTTATGGAAATGCTGTTGGAAGAGATCTATGAGAAAGAGCGGAGCGGGATAGATATTATTGCAGCCACAGTGCACAGATTCCAAGGGAGTGAACGGGATGTAATGGTATTTGACACAGTCGATAGTGCCCCGCAAGATCGTGCTGGTATGCTTGTTACTGGAAAGGACAGTAAACGCTTGATGAATGTAGCTATCACGCGAACAAAAGGGAAATTCATTCAAGTCAGTGACAGAAATTTTATCGAAAGACATATTTATAAAGGAAGAACGTTAAGACAACTTGTTGATCATCAGGTGCAAAACAATCAAACGGTCACAATGAAAGAGATCGGTTCGTGGATTCGGAACCAACATCCAAAATTAAGATGGATTCATGCTCTAAAAGTGGAAGTTATTTTTCGAGATTTGAGATCGGCAAAGTCATCGATAACGATTTGCCTGCCGGAAGGGATCAAATTATCGGAGGAATGGAATAAGCTGTTAACAAACAGAGACAAGCGAATAAAGCTGACCGTGATTTCCGATCAAAAGTGGGGGAAATGTGATGTCTGGATGAATGAAAGTTTTCCATTTCCTTTTATGATGTTGGACGATAAAGTATTGTGGCTGGGACTTCCTTTCGAAGGGGTACGAGCAATCAATCCCCCTTATGTAGCAGCGAGAATTAGCTCGAGCAGAGTGTGTGAATATTTGTTGAAACAGATTTAACTAGATAGTGAAAACCCTAATTTAAATAAGGATATGAAAAAGGTAACTACCTTACTTGCGATGAGTGAGGTTGTTACTTTTTTTATTTGTGGCGAGCGGACAGTTGTATTCGTAAATGATTGTAGGAGCCCTCTTTCTTGGTTGAAATTTGGAAAAGCTGAAAGGTTTAGATGATGAAAACGCCGGGTAATTAACTACTAATGAACCTCTCACGACTAAAGTCATGAGTTTCAGGGTTGGTGCTCATGCACATTGACCCTTGTGGCGGGGAACACACCGCCGCTAG
>NZ_LN831197.1:1397329-1507946 GCF_001375535.1 Bacillus niameyensis | reverse complement strand
GTTTCAGGGTTGGTGCTCATGCACATTGCCCCTTGTGGCGGGGAACACACCGCCGCTAGACCCTCGAACTTAAAAGTTTCTGGGTTTACGTGTCAGGATACTTTGGTTCAAACGGTTTCCCTGTTATTCGATTAACTAGGCTGAAACCTCACTTTTTCACCTTAACACTTACGTATAGAATTTTACCCAACAAACGATTCATTGTTGGAACCCTATATTCTATTGTACTTTCAAAGAACAATTGTCTTGAATATATTATAGCACAAGTGTTCTGGAGATTCAGCAACTTTGGCTAAAGCCAACTGAAAATTCATCCCATGTCTAAAGACGGGCTACTCCCTGCACGGGTGTTCTTTTCGGAAAATCATAATCTTTATAAAGCAATATATTATCATACATCTAGAAGGGAGATTACAAAACATGAAAGTCATTCGTTCAAAATCATTTACATATATGGAACCGGTTACTATAGAAAAAATTTATCAATTTTTTAATAAGCTGAAATCCTGCCAAGCTAACCTGTTTTTAAGTAAAAAAGGTTTACTTATAAATGGAAAAACTCTAGTTTCGCTCGTTTCTTTCTTCTTAATGTTGGAAAAAGGTGAGTCTTATATGCTCATATTTGAAGGAAAAGATGCGGATCAAGCTGTAGAGGTTCTTTCTGAGATATAAATTCTCTTGATATGAAATCAATCCGTCATTCGCTATAAGTCTATAAAGCTATGTTAAGCTAATCAAAAAGTCCTTCAGTACTGTAAAACTTAACAGTACTAAGGGACTTTTTATTTTATTATATGTCGTTTCCAACTTTCAAAACTATTTTCCCAAAATAGTATTGTAATATATTTAATTAGAAAGTATAATTGTGTTTATTAAAGAGACATTTGTATTTTCAGGGTGGAAAATTTAGTTTTGCTTTATATTTACTTCAGATTAAATACCTATATGGATTACTAATTTGTAGTCTTAATAATGGAGGAACAAATTCATGAGTAGTTTACTAAGTAAGTGGAATCGATTAGGATTAGTGAAACAAATCGTGATTGGTTTAGTGACCGGTGTTATTTTAGCTTTAATAATCCCAGAAGCAGGAAAGCCAATTATTATATTTGGTTCCTTATTTGTAGGCGCCTTAAAGGCTGTTGCACCTGTGCTAGTGCTCGTCCTAGTTATGTCGGCGATCGCTCAGCATAAAAATGGCAATAAAACGAATATGAAATCAATCATTCTCCTTTATCTGATAGGAACTTTTTTAGCTGGTTTACTTGCTGTTGTTGTGAGCTTTGTTTTTCCAGTAAGTTTAACGCTTGTAAATAAAGCTGAAGGTGTAACGCCTCCGAGCGGTGTTGTTGAGGTTCTAAAAAAAGTGCTGTTAAACATTGTGGATAACCCAATTAATGCAATTACTAGCGCCAATTATATTGGTATATTAGCATGGGCCGTTGTCCTTGGTTTTGCGTTAAAAAATGCAGCAGATTCCACAAAAACAATGATTGCTAATCTTTCCGATGCTATTTCAAAAGTGGTGACATGGGTGATTAAGCTTGCACCATTAGGGATCATGGGTCTCGTATATGAGTCTATTACGACAAGCGGGCTAGCCGCGTTACGCAGCTATGGTACATTACTAGTTGTATTAATTGGTTGTATGCTTATTGTTGCTTTAATTGTCAACCCACTCATTGTGTTTGTACTAATTAGACAAAACCCTTATCCACTTGTTTTTAAGTGTATAAAGGAAAGTGGAATGACAGCATTTTTTACCCGAAGCTCAGCAGCAAACATTCCTGTAAATATGAAATTATGTGAGGATCTCGGCCTGAATAAGGATAGCTATTCAGTATCGATTCCATTAGGCGCAACGATCAATATGGCTGGAGCTGCTGTTACGATTTCTGTTTTGACGCTTGCGGCGGTTCATACTCTTGGTATCCCAGTCGATTTTCCAACAGCAGTTATCTTAAGCGTATTATCTGCAATTTGTGCTTGTGGCGCTTCGGGCGTCGCGGGGGGCTCTTTATTACTAATTCCTTTAGCGTGTAGTTTATTTGGAATTTCCAATGACGTTGCTATGCAAGTCGTTGGCGTCGGCTTTATCATAGGTGTTTTACAGGACTCTTTTGAAACTGCGCTCAATTCATCGACAGATGTTCTATTTACAGCCGCAGCTGAATATAAAGAATGGCGAAAAGAAGGGAAAACAATTGAAATGAAAAAAATGTCATAAAAGGAAAGCAATTAGGAGCTGCACCCAAGAAGCTTAAAAAGCATTGGGTGCGGTTTTTTTATCAATAAATTTCTACAACATTATAGTTAAGGACTTCAGGTCTTGATCACCTTTAACCTGTATTTAATTATCTTAGATGAGGTTTAGTTTTAAAACTTATGTATGTTAGATGTAATAAATTTCTCCCATAGAATTTTCCAAGAATGAAGTTGCTTTTTAGTTAAAGCGATTGTACTTACGGGGGCATTAAGAAAAGAAGGATTAACGCTATTTTTGTCGAAACTATTGTACTAACGAGGCAGAAAGCTAAATAAAGTATGCTTTTTAGGAGTGGACACATTTTCACTCTCCTCTCAATTGAAGGGAAATTTAGAAAGAAGGATTAAAAGAATTTTATTCATTTTAATCATTGCGTAAATTCCAAAGGGTTATCTGCGATGTATCAGTCTTATAAAAGTAAGTTCCCTAAATTCCTTATCAAACCAATCATTGAAGTTTGCAAAATTTAAGATGTAAATATCGAAAATGACTAATAGAGTGTAAAAAGGGGGGATCACATTTATGATTCCAGAAAAAATAGATCCCATGTCAATAACCACAATTAGAGAAAATAATGTTGAATCTATCTTTGATTGGTTCGATCAGCACAAAAAATTATTCTATATACTCGGGTGGTGCAATTTAAGGAATCAGCAGCAAATCGAAGAGCTGTTTTATCGTTCCATTATAAAAGCAGAGAAGGAATTGTCTCAATTAAATAGAGGAACATCATTTGATAGGTCGATAGCGTCCATTTTTTTTGATACTTGCCAAGAGCTTTCTGAAGGTAGAAGTTTACAAGTTTCTAAGGAAGGCGAATCAAAACAAGAATTATTTAAAACGCTTGATCAGTTGAATGAACATGAGAAAGAAGCGGTAGTTCTTACATATGTAAAAGGAATCTCACGGGAGGAAGCAACAAATCTTCTTCAAGTTTCAGCGAAGGAAATGAAGGGGCTTTTATTTTCGGGGGTTCAGTCTCTTAGAAAGGAATGGGGGGACGGATCGTTCTTTAATGGATGTAAAGAGTATCAACCGAACTATATAGATTACATAGAAAGAACTCTAGAACGGCCGAAAAAGATTGATTTTGAGATGCATCTTTTTCATTGTGAAAACTGTCGTGAGGATTTGGGAACCTTTCAGGATGTTATATTAAACCTTACTGAAAGATTTGAAAACTTCAGTGTCCCATCTGCATTAATGAAGAATATCCAAGACAGATTGTCCGAACAGGAAAAGCGGAAACACCAGAATAATAAGAAGCGTAAAAGAATGGGGCTTATTTTTGTAAGTGTTTTCACTACCTTGATAGGATTAGGAGTTTTTACAGGATATTTTACAAATCTCTACTATACATGGACAGAAGAAGATGACCAATTGCGTGCCTTTTTGCAACATGGCCTAGGAGAAAGGCTGAACTTGGAGGCAGAAAGCAATGGGGTGAAAATCAAGATCAAAAGTGCGATTGCTGATGACTTGCAAACACTAATTTTTTACGAAATAGAAGATTCCGCTAATAATAATCAATATGTGTTGGATTATTATGATGGTATTTATCTGGAGAACGAACATGAAATCATGGATCAAGATATGTATCCAAGGTATTATCCTCCTGACCTTAAATTGGATGAAAATAATAAAGAAAAGAATGTATTTCATGGAAAGGTTAGTTTCCCTCCACTTAAAAAGGATGATGGAACAATTAAACTTAAAGTTTCAAAGCTTTTTACAGTGATTCCTGATTCCACTGATGGGACTAGTTTTGGGGTTTACGATAACATGGAATATGAAACAGGGGAGTGGAACTTCGAGATTCCTGTAACAAAAATGCCGTCTATCGAATATGCGTTGGATGAAGAAACAGAGGTCGAAGGGATCCCTGTTCGATTTGATAAACTAATTATTGCTCCAACGGCGACGATTCTGCATTCTGCATATCCAATCGACCTGCCAAAGATGCATTTAAATAGTCTTAATTTAGACAATCTAAAGGTAAACAATAAAATAGTGAAAGCTGATATGTTTGGCAATTCTTTTTTATATCAAAGTAACCATAGAATCTCTTCTCAAACATACTTTGACCCACTTTTTGAAGAAACGCCAAAAGAGATTAACGTTCAATTCCAATCAGTTAATGTAACAGTAGAAGAACAAAAAACCATTGAACTGGATGTTTCAAAGGCATATCCTCAAACCTTTGAATATGCTGGCAGTACAATCTCGATAGACAAGGTGGAAGTTGGACAGCCTACAAATGTTGTTATAAGTAGTCATGACATCGAGAATCGTGCATATGAGTGGATTCATTTTGAGTTTTTTGATGAGAATGAACGTCTTGTTAGTTCGATGGCGAGGAATTCTGAAGGCGTACTTGTTGATAAAAATGGCATTGCATACGATATGAATGAAATGCCTTCCGTATATAAAGAACTCGAGCAGCCTCGCTACTTTTTTACAGTGGAAAACTTAGAGTTATATA
This sequence comes from Bacillus niameyensis, assembly GCF_001375535.1. Lineage (GTDB taxonomy): Bacteria > Bacillota > Bacilli > Bacillales > Bacillaceae_C > Lederbergia > Lederbergia niameyensis. Next base: position 1,503,198 of record NZ_LN831197.1, on the reverse strand, counting down.
GTGATAATGCAGAAGAAAATGTGATTCCTAAAAAGCTGGAGATTTATGAATACCACACAACAAAATATTTGGATGATATTGTGAAGCTTTCGTTGGAATAATATTTGGTGCTTATATTATAAGATGATCAAAGTTGAGGTCACATTATGAACTCCAACAGTCTTTTGAAGGACAGAAAATTATATTGTAATTTTATAATTCGAAGAATTGCCTCAAAAGTTATGAATGAGTATATTTTTTAAAAGTAGGTGTAATTTTTGTCCAAATATATTTCCATTTTTTTCTTGACTATATTTGTAAGTATTATTTTCTTTTATATAATTAGTTTCGTATTTATGGATGCGGGCGATGCAACTGAGGCAGCGGTTTACATAATTGGAACGATAATTATCTTGTTGCTTTCGTTTTTAATTTCACAGGTTTACTATCTAATAGATTTAATTAAGAAGAAAAGGTAATTCCAAAATGCAAATGGTCTCCACTCTCGAATGGAACAATGAATAGACCTCTGTGGCTACTAAGTATCTCGACAACTACCTTACGTGGTCCTTGTTTGTAGATAGTTGTAGTAACGAAATCATACAATTTATCAAAGATTTTCTATTATCGCCATTTGGGGTGTCAGTTAATTGCGATATTTTATTCTCTTCTGTTTTCAACACCATATAAATGAAAGGTAAATTAAATATGCCTTTAATTAAACACGATATTTTTATCGATGCACCTATCAATGTTTGTTTTGACCTTGCGAGAAATGTAGATGTACACATAGAAACAACAAGTAAAACAAAGGAAAAAGCGATTGATGGTGTTATAGTTGGGTTGATGGAAAATGGCGATACAGTTACTTGGGAAGCTACTCATCTTGGAGTAAAACAAAAATTAACTGCTAAGATAATAGAGATGGAAAAACCTTATAAATTTACAGATGTTATGGTAAAAGGAGCATTCCACTCATTTACACATACACACGAATTTATTGAAGATGTATTGAATTGTGTAAAAATGAAGAGGAAATTTTTATATTCGGAGGCGAACAGATATATAACCTGTTCATGCCTTACACGGAGAAAATGTATATTACAAAAATCCATCATGAATTTGAAGGAAATACTTTCTTCCCAGATGTGATTTATGATGAATGGAATGAAGTGTCAGTTAAAAAAGGGATTAAGAATGCCAAAAATCCCTATAGCTACTATTTTCATATATACGAAAGAAAAACTAATAGGATGGAAATCACTCCTTTGTAAAGAGATTCGTTAGAAAAAAGAAGGCAAGTTCATAAAAATATTTTATGCGAATAGGGGATTAAGAATGGAAAAGAAAAAGATTGAGGTTTTGGATAAAGGATATGTAAGACTCGTTGATAAAATGGGTAATGATCTAACGGTGGCAAATGCTGCCCGTGTTTCATATGACAAGGAAAGCACCGAACTTTCGATAAAGGACGAGCGGTTAATTAAGTTTCTGGCGCGGGAGGGACATACATCTCCATTCCGTCACGCAATGCTGCAATTCGAGGTTTATGCCCCTTTGATGGTAGCTCGTCAATGGTGGAAGTATGTCGTGGGATCGGACCACGTTATGGATGGCTGGAACGAATCGAGTAGAAGATATATTACTGAAGAACCAACTTTTTATGTGCCTAAGGAAGATGAATGGCGTTCTGCACCATTAAATTCGAAACAAGGGAGTGGCGAGCCAATAAAACCCAATGAAGGTGTATTCTTAACTGAAAAATTACTAAAGTACATCGAGAAAGGCGAGAAATTATATAGTGAGGCATTAGAATTAGGAATAGCAGCTGAACAAGCACGTCTATTCTTGCCTAGCTACGGAATGTATGTAAGATGGTATTGGACATCTTCTCTTCAGGGGGTCGCTCATTTCTTATCACAACGTTTGGAGCACGATGCACAGAAAGAGATTCAAGAATATGCAAAAGTCGTTAAAATTTTAACAGAGGAACACTTTCCAGTCACTTTAGGTGAACTTTTGAAGTGAAGAGTATTTATCAATTAAAGAAAATTGGTAGAATATGGAAAAATGCACAGTTGTACATAATCGTGAGACTAATCTTCTAAATCTAGATTGATTGGCGGTGAGAATATGGAGATAAGGATAGAAAAAGCAACAGATAATGATGCACAATTAATTTTAGATATGCAAGTTAAATGTTTTAAACCATTGTTAGATAAATATAAAGATTACAAAACCAACCCAGCAAATGAAGCTATTGAAAAAGTCATAGCAAGAATAAATAATCCTAATGGTTGTTTTAATAAAATATTAGTTGATAGCAAGCTAGCCGGTGCTATATGCGTTTATTGGAAAGAAGAAGCACAATTTTGGATTAGCCCAATGTTTATTTTGCCTGCATATCAAGGAAAAGGAGTAGCTCAGAAGACAATAAATTTAATTGAAGAAACGTTTCCTCAAGCAGCCACATGGAATTTAGCCACAATATTAGAGGAAAAACGAAATTGTTATTTATATGAAAAAATGGGATACAAAAGAACAGGAGCTAGTAAGAAGTTAAACGATAACACAACGCTTGTTTACTATAAAAAGGCCTGCTGAGTTATAGATATTAACAGGGGAGCAGTGATAAAAATACAGGCACTGTTACGATAACATAGGTTAGCAAGATAGTTATATTTGTATTTTTGAAAAAAGGGGCTGGTAAAAGAGATGAAATTCTATTCACATAGTCCAGAAGACTACGAATGTCCATTTTGTCGGGTTGTGTCAGGTATAGAAAGGCCTAATAAGGGAACAAAACAAAAAGACATTATTTATCAAGATCAATATGTAACGGCATTTATCGCAAGTAAATGGTGGCCTAATAATAAAGGACATGTTCTTGTTGTTCCAAATGAACATTACGAAAATATATATGATCTTCCAGCGGAGATAGCTGGAGAAATTCATCGTACTGCCCAATTGACAGCGTTCGCAATGAAAAACACATATGGCTGTGATGGAGTTTCTACTAGACAGCACAATGAGCCTGCTGGAAATCAAGATGTGTGGCATTATCATCTACACGTTTATCCGAGATATAAAAACGATAACCTTTACCTAACGAAAGGTAGTTACTCTGAACCTGAGGAACGTCCTTACTATGCAGAAAAGTTACGTTCGTGGATCCAGGCAAATGACAGAAATCACTAGTTTGTAAATGAAATTTAGTATTTGAACTACTATTTGAACTTAGGGGGTTATCTTTTTGTCGAATAAAGAAATCAAAATATTTGGTGGAAGTACAGGAAAGTCTTTTGCACAAAAAATGTGTGATTATATCGGAATCGGGTTAGGTAAGTCAGAGGTAATTAAATTTTCTGATGGAAACATTTTTGTGAAAGTCAATGAAACAGTAAGAGATAAAGATGTTTATCTTGTCCAACCAATAGGTTTGAATCCAAATGATGAATTTACCGAAATTCTTTTCTGGATGGATGCGTTTAAAAGAGCAAGCGCAAGCTCGGTAACGGCCATTATTCCATACTTTGGATATGCAAAAGGAGATAAAAAAGATGAACCAAGGGTTTCTATTAGAGGAAGGGTTTGCGCAGAATGCATTGAGTTAGCTGGGGCTGATAGAATATTAACAATGGATTTACATAGCCCACAAATTCAAGGATTCTTTAAAAAACCAGTAGACCATTTGTTTGCGCTTCCGATTCTTTGTGATTACATAAAAAGTTTAAATATAGAAGATTTGGTAGTAGTTTCTCCAGATGTAGGCTTTGCCAAGCAAGCAAGAAATTTTGCATCAACACTAAAGGTGCCAGTTGCAATAGGAGATAAAATAAGGAAATCTCACGATGAAAAGGCAAAGGTATTGGAAGTGATTGGGGATGTAGAAGGTAAAAATACACTTATTGTTGATGACTTTAGTATTTCGGGCGGAACATTAGTTGATATAGCAAAGGGATTGAAGGAAAGGGGAGCAAAAAAAACATACGCTTTATTATCCCATCTTATGCTAAGTGAAGAGGGGGCAGAAAAGATAAATAATAGTCCAATCGAATTGGTTATTAGCACAGATTCTGTCTCTAATCAGTCCATCATCGACAAAAAAATGAAGATTATTTCAGTAGCGCCACTATTTGCAGAGGCAGTTGTAAGAATTCATAACAGGGAGTCCATTAGCTCCTTATTTGATTCTGTTCCACAATCTTTAAAAACATATTCGTCTTATTAATTTAAAGTTTTTATTATAGAATTTCAATGTTGTTTATTCTTTGAACAAAGGACATTTGAAATTCAGAAAGTTTGAACGAAGAAAAGAATGGATCTGAAGATGTTTAATTATTTAACTTAATTTTCTACTTGCATTAATGGGACTCAACATAACAAGGGGGAGAGTTAATTAGCTTAAATATCCAAAGATTCGCGCATATAATGTATATTTAAGCTTGCCAGATCCTAAGGAGATAATGTCAAACGAGGATCTATTACTTCAAAAAAATTAAAGTGCTGTCAAAATTAAATTAACACCTCGTAGATAATATGAAGATAGAGTGAAAACTTTATAATACCTTAACTACAAATATCAGAGTTAGCAGAAATTAATTCCAGAAAATAGTATGAGTGTTGGAAAAAATATTTGAATTTATCCAGTAATCCATTCTTGGAAAGGGGATAGTAAGTGGCTACTTATACGGAAGTTAATAGTTCTAATAGAATATTAAAACAGAATACTCTAAGAAACACATATATATGGACACTTTCTTTTTTACGTCCATATATCAAAGAAGTAATACTATTTATTGCTTTTAGCTTAATAATTACAGGTATAGAGATATCAATTCCTAAACTAATTCAATACTTTGTTGATGTAGTTGTTCCTCACCAACGGTCTCACATTCTATTCTATATTATTTTATCGTTGGTCTTCCTTCTGATTGGTATGTTTTTTTGCAATGCATTGTGTAATAGGCTACAGGTAGTAATATCGGAAAAAACAGCCAGAGATCTTCAGTTTGCTATGTTTGATAAGCTGAGAGCGCTTGGTTTTTCATATTATGAGAAACATCCAACTGGTGAAACGTTATCATTATTTAATACAGAAGTACGCGCTGTCCAGCAAATTTATCATCGCTATTTTCCGAGACTCGTAACTAGTATGATTCTAGTGATCGTTGCTGCCTGTTTAATGGTTAGTATACATATACCGCTTAGTTTGATCGTCATCCCATGCTTTTTATCCTATTATCTCATCGGCCCTTGTTTTGAAAAGCGGGCAGCAGAGTATGGTCATGCATCACAAGAAAAACGAACAAATTTTAATCAAAAATTATACGATAGTGTCTCCGCTTTACTTGAATTAAGAGCTTCGCGTCGTGAGGAATGGGATCATAAACAAGTAAAGCAAAAGCAAAAGGTAATGCACGATATGATATTAAAACAGTATTTAATGAATTATTCCCGTGGGCTTGTACGGCGCGTTACTGTACAATGGGGAGCGGTAGCCGTATTTGCATATGGAGCTTACCTAGTTTTCAATGATCAGTTATCAATCGGAGCATTTATTGCTTTTGTTTTTTACTATTTTTTAGTGATTAGCCATCTCACAACTATTGTAACCAATACAACCGAACAAAAAGTTCTTATGTTTCAAGCTAATAAGATATACCAATTTATGCAAGAGAAAGAAGATGTGAAAGAAGCGGAAAATCCTATTACCTTAGAAAGCATTGAAGGTCATCTAAAATTTTGTTCAGTGGACTTTGGCTATCCATCAATTCCGTGCGTTATAAATGATTTTAACATATCGATTAAAGCTGGTGAAAAAGTTGCGTTTGTTGGAACGAGTGGAAATGGAAAATCAACACTCATTAAGTTAATTGGCCGATTTTATGATCCGGGTAAAGGAGAAATATTATTAGATGGAGTGAAGTTGAAAGAACTTGCCTTGCAACAATTGCGAGAGTCTCTCGGCTTTGTATTCCAAGAGACATATTTATTCGGTGACACTGTGATGGAAAATATCCGGTTTGGCAATCCTGAAGCAACAGATGAAGAGGTACGCCAAGCAGCAAAATCCGCGTATGCTGATGAATTCATCAATGATTTACAAGATGGATACAATACCTATGTAGGTGAGCGTGGAATTAGACTTTCCGGAGGGCAAAAGCAACGGATTGCGATCGCCAGAATGTTTGTCAAAAACCCAAAAATCATACTTTTAGATGAAGCGACCTCTGCACTGGATAATGAAAGTGAATATGAAGTACAGCAAGCATTACAGAATTTGTTTCAGGGCAGAACCACCATAGCCATTGCCCATCGACTATCAACAGTTAGGAATTTTGACCGGATTGTTGTTGTTGATAATGGAAAGAACGTCGAAGAAGGTACATATGATAAATTACTTATGAAAAAAGGCTCTTTTTATCAACTCGTTAATGGGGGAGGAGTTGATTAATATGAGCAATACAAGATGGATTTTTCAGCAGGCAAACGGAATTAAAAGGATCATAATATTTGCGGCAATTTTATTTATATTAGAAGGCTTCGCGCTAGTGGCACTAACAGGAGTACAGAAATTCATTATTGATGATGCTTTTTTGGGAAAGCACTTTGATTTGCTGGTACCCCTTCTTTGTGCGTTAGCTGCATTTGCACTAATTTATAATCTCTTACATTTATATGCAGCACACGTTGGTCATACGGGCGAATTTAAGATGCAACAGAAACTAGTTGAAAAAATAAATCGTTATTTGTTTGTAATTCCTGTGCAGGACTTTTTACAGGAACGAACTGGTAAATATATACAGAATTTAACTGATGATGCCAACCAAGCTAGTAGAGTTATTGCTCAGACAATTCCACAGGGTGCCTTACAGCTTACAACTACCGTACTATTATGTATTATTATTGGTATTTCAAGTCCAGTGATTTTAGTTAGTACCCTCTCGATTAGCGCGCTCTATATTATGCTTGGACGCTATTATTCACCAAAATTGAGACGCGCAGCAAAAGAAAAAGTAGAGAAAAGAACGGATGTACTTGTTCACATGGAAGAAGGTATCTCTTCAACACGGGAAATAGTCGCATTCCATCGTAATAAGTGGGAACGAGCAAAATTTAAACATTTATTCGATCAATATTTTGACAAATCACTGGAAGAGAGCAGGTTGACGAACAAGCAACTGTTTATTTCTCAGCCATTGCGCTGGAGTATCACTCTTATTGTCTTTGCTTATGGAGGTTATCTTGTTCTTCAAGGAATTATGAGCATAGGTACGTTCGTAATTATTTATCAATTTTCGAGCCAGCTCTTAAATGCGATTCAAGGTTTATATAACTTTACGATGGGGGTATCTAGCAATGTTTCGGCAATCGAAAGAATTCGTGATGTAATAGAAGGCGAACAAGAAATTGACGGAAACTATCCATTAGACGGTCGGGTTGAACAATTGGAATTTGAACAAGTGGAGTTCCAATATGTAGAAAGTGATAAGTCAGTGCTTAAGCAGTTGGATCTCTCATTTCCAATTGGAAGAAAAATAGCTTTGGTTGGACAAAGCGGAGGCGGTAAATCTACGGTTGCACAGTTACTATTACGTTTTTACGAGCCAAACTCAGGAGAAATACGTGTGAATGGTATACCGTTAAATGAGATTCAGCGTTCCGAGTGGCTCGAACAAATCTCAATTGTATTCCAAGATCCTTATTTATTCCCTGGTACTATCCGAGATAATTTATTACTGGGTAGAAGGATTGGAGAAAATATCATGCAAGAAATGTGTAAAAATATGCATATTGATGATTTTATCACATCTCTTCCTCACGGATACAATACTAATGTAGGTGAACGAGGTATCAAGTTATCGGGGGGACAACGTCAGAGAATCTCTTTAGTTCGTGCTTTGTTAGGCGAACCTGAAATATTAATATTAGATGAAGCTACTTCAGCTCTCGACTTGGAAACCGAGCGGAAAGTTCAAAGTTACCTTGACCAGATTCGTAAAGGTAAAACAACTATCATCATCTCCCATCGATTAGCTACTGTCATAAACTCAGATAAAATATATGTAATCGCTGATGGATCTGTTGCGGAAAGCGGAACCCATGATGAATTAATGGCAAAAGGTCGTTTATATCATAAGTTAAACTTATATCAAGATGATAGGGGAGTTTCCAATACAGCTATTGCCAATAGTGCTCACTAATAATCAGTATGTATTGCACAATACTGTGTTTGTAGTTAAAGTTTTGAAGGTCAAAATCAATCCCCTTTTAGAGTGTGGTTCGTTCCCCTTTGGATGGACAGAAAAATGTTCACCCAAAGGGGAGGATTATTAGCACGAATTAGATAGACAAGAAGAAATAGGGATTAGAGAACATAAAAGATGTTTAATTGGGTTCGTCTTTCCGTATAATGCAAACCTAACAGCTCTTCATTATCCATATCCCCAGTAATTTCCAAAATCTCCTTTTCTTGAGAACGTTGTATAACATCGCTTATCGCATGTTCAAGTGATGATTCGATCCGTACGTTAAGAAGTATGATCAAAGTGCATTTGGAGAATTTTTTTGCAAACGAATCATTCGATTTCCTCTGTAAACGAGCCTAGCCTTCGATTTTTTTACTTTTTTTAAGGACAACCACAAACAAAAGAATTAGTGTTAGGCAGCCAATTAAATATTGTAGAAGTGAAAGCGGATTGGATCCGACCGTGATTGGATAGAAATATACGGGAAAGTTTTCAATCAACGCTGAAAGAAACTTGTTATGGATGACACCTTGGAAATTAGCCAATATATTTCAGTTAAAAAAAATCTTTCTTATACCGAACAGCTAGATAGATTCCTGAAGCAAGGAATGCAAGCGCGTATTTAAATAAGAAGAAAACTTGCCACATATATTCTTTCGGGAAAATCACGTCGCACATTACTATTACGGACAACATTATGAGGGAACCTTTCAAAGATATTTGCGTTGTTCGTTCATCTGCTTTTCCCATTTTTTTCCGAAATACGAATGTTAGAAGTCCGCCGACTAACACCAATACAAAACCGCTAACAATGAGGATATTCCAATTCCCCTGAGATTGTTCAGCCCAGGTCTGTAAAGGGGAAAACATGGCGTTAGAGATATCTGAGATATTAATTTTCATTTTGATCATTCCTTTTCACATAAGTAAAAATATCGTTTACATCAACATTAAAAAAATCGGCAATTCGAAAAGCTAACAGCAGAGTCGGAACATAATTTCCCTTTTCCATTACGAAGATGGTTTGTTTAGAAACCCCGACTTTCTCTGCTAATTCTTGCTGAGTCATTCTGGCCAGCACACGATATTCATACACCTTATTTGATATCGAATCACCAAAATCTTTCTTCATGACCATCACCTCTTGAATCAAATTATAAACTTACCTTTAATAAAAGTAAAGTAAACTTATATAAAAGTATAAAAAAAGTTACTTTTGTTTAAATTACTTTGATTGAACAATAATCTAAATGTAGAAAGAGCCTGATGAAATTCATGATTTCTTCAGGTTACATACTGATTAGGTGGCAGTCGGGTATTGACAATAAAGCCTCTACAAGGAATTGTTCTAAGAAATCACACAGGGTATCTGCCTTTTAAGTCTCAAGGCTGAGCTTAAAATACATCTGGAGTTCATTACTTGAAATTCGGCTGTACGGTAAAATGTATTGACGTATAACATTTATTACTTAATGCCAGGTAGTTCTAGTAAATAGATTGGAGAGTGGGTGTGTGAAAAGAGATATTCGTCTTTCAGAGAAATTTTTAATTTCGGGCTACGCTTTTATTTTGCTATTCATGTTAGTCCAGGATTTGGTGCCATTGGGGACATTAAATGACATAAAGGCTATTGCTTCCGTACAGTCATTTAATGAAACAATAATTGTTACAATGATAGGCGTAGTTCAAATAGTGGTTTTAATGGGTGGGGTACTATTTTTCATTGGAAAAAGATACCCTGTTTTGATAAAGGCTTGGTTGATCATTCATCCATCATGCATCTTATTAGGAGCAATCAAGTCTTGGTGGATCCCGTATTTTTTTGGGATAGGAGCTGAGGAAAAAATAGAAAGATACAATCTAATCTTTGGAAATACCCATGCTTTCTTACCTGTCATGAACGGAATCGTACCAAATACTCTTCACACTATTTTTCACTTAATATTGCTTAGTTGTATCATTTTAACTTTCTATATTTTTCTAACGGATAAAATGACAAAGAAATTTTCTTTCCAATCGTCTTCTTCATTAGATGAAGATCAAAAGCCTAATTCCTAACTATCTTGAAATTGGAATAGGGCTTTTTCATTTCCATCCGAATTTAAGGGGATTTGTATTCATATTTTTAGTAGCTATCCATACTAATAGCAGGATAGTGTTTTATTAAAGGAATTTTATTACAGATGGCGAACAATATGTAAGATAGGAAATAAGTGTATAAAATTACGGAGTTAAATGGATATGAAGATGTAGTGAGAAAGAAGATTATAACAATTATTTTTAACAAGATGATAAAGTCAGTTTGCGTGCTATTCAATGTTATGTTTTTTGCCCATTGGATTGGAAAAAAGGTAATATAAAACTACTAATGCTTAATGAACAAACGGCGGCAAGGATTAAAAAGCAACACTTTCTAAAGTATTGCCCCAGTAGTGACTCTAGTAACACCCCTTCAAAAGCTCCCTTTTCTCATATCCCATTAGACTTCGAATTACTTCGAATGGGTTCCGTTGTTTAGTAAATGCCTTTTAAAAGATTGCCTTTTTAGGAGAGATCGAAATGCGAATTGGAATTATAACAGATATACATGGTAATTCAGCTGCACTCAAAGCCGTACTTGACGAACTTGATAATTTAAAGCATGTTGATCATATTTACTGCTTAGGGGATATGATCGGCATCGGCCCCGACTCTAATGAAGTATTGGACATGATGTTTTCACGGAATGATATTTCAATGATTACAGGTAACCACGATGAAGCAATTTTGGCATTAGCTACAGATGAAGAATATCCAAAAAGTCATTCCCATGTTAGAGAGCACCATCAATGGATTTTAGACAGAATGGATAAGGTCTATTTGCCAAAGTTAGCTCAATTACCACGCTTGATTGAGCATACCATTGAAGGCACTTCCATACTTTTTATACATTATCAAATGGATAAGGGAAAACAAAATGAGCCAATAAGCAAGGATCCGTTTAGTTCAATCGTTGAGCCCTCTCTTGATAATCTCAATTCTTTGTTTAAAGGTAGAAATGAAGACATCATCTTTTTTGGTCATCATCATCCCCTTCAATACTTTAGGGGGGAAATGAAAATATTCTTGAATCCAGGTTCTCTTGGCTGTAATAATAAGCCTAAAGCTCCTTATTCGGTTGTAACCATAAACGATGGTAAGGTCGAAATAGCACTTGAGGAAGCAAATTATGATAACCGTATTTTCTTAGAATCGTACAATAGGCTAAAAGTACCAGATTGCGAATTTATTTTAAAAGTGTTCCACGGAAATCAAATTTAGTAAGTGAAGCAGATTTGTTCGAAAGTACAGATCCAAGAGGAGTAAACTCCTAATATTTAAATAAATAAAATAGTTAGTAATTTGCTGAGGATGATAAAATTGGATAACGTTATAAAAATAAAGGCACTTAAATTCCCCAATATTCCTCACTATGAGTGGGAGGGAGAATTAATTCAACACAGCCCAGATTATGTACTTGTTTTATGTAAACGAGGCCGAAAATTAATTCATCATACTAAAAATAAAGTGTTCACTATTAATAATACTTCTTTAGAATATTTCTCTTTAAAAGAATGGTTCACTGCTGCGCTGGAAGTAGAAGATGGAAAGATTGTTTCTGCTTATTGTAATGTAGCCAAACCATCAGTCTATTATCATAATCAAATAAGTTTCGTTGATTTAGATTTGGATTATATTAAGGAAAAGAATAAAGAATGGAAAGTCGTTGATGAAGAAGAATTTGAAACCAATAGTGTTCAATATATGTATCCAGTACAATTAAAGAATGATGCTATGAAAGCGCTAGATGAGTTAATGGAAAAGGTTAGAAAAAGTGAATTCCCTTTCAATAATCAAATAGTGTCTCTACTTGAAAACTCCGATTTATAAAAATTCACAATCTACGCTAATCTTATTGTTTCCGTAACGTTCCTGCTGAGCAGTTTAGCTATTATAACGAAAAAGAAGGAAATTCCTTCACTGGATTTTTCAAATAACGGATCAGTTGTAAATGCATTTATGGATTAGGGGGCAAAAAGTTGAAAAAACTTGGATTAATTCTTGTGATTGTAATCGCCTTTGCAGCTGTGTTTATAATTTTTAATAAATCATATTATCCATCTCTCCCGATAGATGGTTTATCAGCAAAGCAAGTGATTCAAAAATTGGAGGAATCCGATAATGAAGTAGTAGAAATAGCAAAAGATGGTGATATGACTTGGTATATTACACGCAGCGGAAATGAAGGTATTTTGCATGCGGATGAAAATATTAAACAAATGATTGCTTCAAATGGCTGGGAATTCAAAGAGAAAGATGGTAGTGGGCTATTCTTTAAAAAGGACGAGGATAGATTGATAGCTACTACTCAAATGTGGACTGAAAAATATGTTCTCGTAAAAGTGCAAAGTGAATTGTAAAAATTAAAACAGGGGTTAACCATCTAAAAATGTTTTTATTTTTTTGTCACAAAACTCCCTCCTCATTCGTTTTGATTACAAACAAATGTAGGAGGGAATTCTTTTATGTATAAATATGATGTTACCATTGTAGGTAGTGGATTGGCAGGATTAACAGCCGCGAATTTTTTGGCGAAGAATGGAAAAAAGGTAGTTTTTTTTTAGAAAAATCAATCGTCCTGGTGGAAAAGGCGATCTCAAATAATAAAAATGGGGTTCTTATGAACTTGGGACTGCTTTGTGCCTTTCTGGGGATGCCACAAACATTTTAACTGAACTTGGAATATCACTACCAGGTGGAAATGCTTCGAAAGACGCTCGTCTTCATGGCATTTTGAACAATTCTGTTCATGTCATACCGACAAATATTTCATCAATTATGACCTCAACACTAATATCATGGAAAGTTAAATTTGTGTTCGGTAAATTAATGTTAAAGATTATTAAAATAAATATTAATTCGATTCGGGAAGTAAGCCTAGCGGAATGGGTGAATTTAGGTAGGTTACCACGTGTCCTTGCACACCAAGATCTAAGTAAACAAAATATGTTCATAAATAAACATAAAGGTGCGAAAAAGCAATTATCGTTAATTGATTGGCAATTTTTAAGTATATCAGGGCTAGGTGAAGACTTAGGGAAACTATACGGTGTTGCATTGAGCCAACAAGATATTCCTATCGGAAAAGCGGAATATTATAAGGAATTACTCTTTACAAACTATATAGAAGGTCTAAGAGAAGCAGGTTGGGATGGGGATGTTACGTTACCAAAATACGGATTTTATATAACATTTGCCTTACGAAGTGCATGGGAGGTACCGAAACTAATTAAGCTAGCAGCAGATTATATTGTGAAGTCTAATAAGGAAAAGAAACATGCAATAGAGTTACTGACACGAATTACAAGTATGCAAGTGGAATTAGGTAAAGAAGCAGAACTAATTTATCCGATAGCATATAATTAAAATGAACACATTATAATAATACGATTGAGTATGTTTGGGAACTGGCTCATTATTATCATCACAGTTAAGTATCTAAACAAAAGGGGCGTAACTTCAAGAAGGAGATCGCTCCTTTTTTATAAAAAACTATTTGCGGAAGGTGTTTACAATTAACATATTAATTATTCAACCGAAACTTGAAAAGGATATTAAGCAACTCGAAGTAGAACTGATGAACAACCCTGATGCTGATATAATCATATTCCCAGAGGGTTACTTGAATGAAAATGTGAAAGAAGCCTGTAGTTTAGCAAGAAGGTATAATACTGTACTTATTGGGGGATACAGAAGGTTTCAAGAAAGTCCAAAAGATAGAGCGATAATAATAAATCGTCATGGCGAGGTAATTTTAGATAGAGTAAAATATAGCCAAACTTCATTTGTTTTGGTAGAAGGCCTGAAAGTTGGTCATATTCTTTGTGACGAATTAATTGTTCAAGGGATTAATGGTGATGATTATAATAATATCGACTTAATTGTTCATCCAATTGGTGTAGGGATGTTTAGCAAAGAACAATTTAACGAATGGATAATTGAAGCTACAAAAATAGCAAGTAAATACAATACGATGATTATAGGAACAAGTCATGCCGATGGTTCTTTTCGAAATATGGAAGTTTCTATACCAATTGCTTATTGTATTAATAAGAATGGTTCAGTTATTTTTATTTCAGAGGATGATATTCGATCTCGTATTCTGAATCTTGAAACTAAGGAAGTGTCATTTCCAAAGGGAGCAAATATAATTAGTTCTAACTGAACAAAAGGAGAAGTTAATTAAATAAGTATTACGACTTTTTATGTTACAGCATTAGACTTATGAAGCGACCGAAAGTGGAGGTTATGAGTTTTCAGGAAGGAGTCCAGAGATGAAAAAATTGATAGTTGTAATCCCGTTATTAATTGCAACCATATTGATATTTTTTATAAGCGGGAATAGGTTTACGGCGCTAAGTGCTGCTAAAAATAACGCTTACCTTTCAAACGATGCAGAGCTATTACAACAGTATGATACAGGTTCATTTAATATTTTTTTATTTAGGAGCGATGAAGAAGGGATATATCAAACGGTACTGTCTGAAAAATCAGGTCCGTTGTACCGCAGCAATGCATCAACAAATATTCCGTATAATTCTGATCCTATTCAAACTGTTGGCGGCATTAGTTTTACAAGTGAAAAAGATACAGTTACTTTCCTAAGTGTAATCTCATATGATGAGGAAGTTGCATATATAGAGGCTGGGGTCGAGCCGAATGTGGAAAGAAAAGAAATCCGTAAAGGAGAACGTATCTCTTTCATGTTTCCATTCAGTGAGCAAATAGACTTTCTCTCTCCAACGGCATTTAATAAAGAGGGGAAAAAGCTTTATTATTATGGATATCCGAAAGATACAAATGTAATTCAGAGAGAAGATTTAAAGTGGCATAAAATTAACGAACCTTACTAAAGATTTTTCTCAATAAGAGGAGCAATAGTAGAAAGTGTAGCGGAATTCTAATTCTCCCTTAATGCACACGATGTGGATTTGTTAAAAAGGTGGTAGGAAAAAATGGGGAATGTGAGGAATTAAAAGGTGGAAAATGAATACTTTAAAATATTTGATAATGATAGAAATGAAATAGGAATCGCTTCCCGTAAAGATGTGCATAAACTTGGATATTGGCATGAGACTTTCCATTGTTGGTTTGTAACTAATTATAAAGAAACGGATTATATTTATTTACAGCTTCGCAGTGATACAAAACAAGACTATCCGAACCTTTTAGACATAACAGTCGCGGGTCATTTAATGGCTGATGAAAGAGTTCAAGATGGTATTAGGGAGATTAGAGAGGAAGTAGGTATTCATGTTCCTTTTAATGACTTAGAGAAATTAGGAATAATAGAGTATAGTATTACAAAAGAAGACTTTATTGACAATGAAATAGCACATGTCTTTCTGTATAAATGTGAGCATAATCTTAATGATTTTTTTGTCCAACAGGATGAAGTTTCAGGTATTGTTTTAGCTGAATTTAAAGATTTTAGTGAACTTTGGTCAGGGAAAAGAGAAACAATTAAGGTTAGTGGATTTAAAATTGATACAGAAGGTAATAGACACAAGTATTATGATGACGTTGGGAAGGACAAATTCGTCCCACATCAAATTTCATTCTATAAAGAGGTTATAAAGAAGATAAAGGAACGAATTTAAAATGAATTGCCCAAAAAATGTCTAGGACCTGTTTAGTGATCGAACTATGAACATCCAGTTAAAAGAAATAGTTTCGAGGAAGATCTTAACTAAGGCAAAAGGATATTTAGATGTTGGATTTACCCATTCCTTGAATCCGTATAGTGGATGTGGTTTTTCTTGCCTGTATTGTTATGTTAGAGAAATGCCGCTTCAAAGATTTCCATGGGGAGATACGAAATGATACGAGTTTCCAAACAAGAAGCATATTTAGAATAAGATTAAAGTGGGAATAGTTCCATTTCCTCAAATCTACTTATTGGAAATATAATGTATACTGTAGATATCTAGCCTATAGACTTAGATAGTATTATTCTAGGAGATTTGCGATGAAATTAGATTGTTTGATTGTCGATGATGAGGTTGCGTTAGCTGAAACCACTAGTGAATATTTTAATATGTTTGAGGTCAAAACAGCGTTTGTCACAAGTGCTAACGAATGCGAACGTTTTTTGACGGAACATGAACCCTCCTTGATTCTCCTAGATATTAATCTTGGAGATGCATCAGGATTTGATTTATGCAAAAAATTACGGAAAACAACAGAGATTCCGATTATATTTATAAGTGCACGTTCCAGTGATGACGATGTTCTAATTGCTTTAAATATAGGTGGAGACGATTATATACAAAAGCCTTATACATTAAGTATTTTGTTAGCTAAAGTAAAAGCTGTTTTAAAAAGATATGGTAGTGGCATGAACAATCAGCAAGAGGTGTTAGAATTTGGTCAGATCCAAATTGATACAAATCTTCATCGTGTCCGCGTAAATGGTGCTGATATTCAATTAAAAACGATGGAATATAAACTCTTGTCTTATTTGGCGAAAAATAAAAATCGAATTATCGCAAAAGATGAGTTGTTTCAAAATGTATGGGGAGATTCCTTTGTAGGCGATGGAACTTTAAATGTACATATTAGGCATTTACGTGAGAAGATTGAAGATGATCCAAGAAATCCGCAATTTATAAAAACTGTATGGGGAACAGGATATGTTTTAGAGGATACTAACCAATGAGAATAAAAGGGCTAGTTGTTTTAATTCTAGTTGTTTTTAGTGCATGTATGATCCCACTCGTAATAATAATGAAGGATAAAAATATATCTGAAGTGGATCTTGTGGCTATTAATGAAGTGGTTAAGACTGTTGAAAAAAATTGGGGCAATGAGGAGTCATTTCGCAATATTAATTTTGAACAACCATTTTCCATTGTAGATGATTCGGAAAATGCGATTTATCAAACACCGGGCTATCATTATAATAATTTAAATGAGTCCATTAAAAATCGAGATACCATTATCGACGTGAGGAAAAATGGCGAGATCGTAGGAAAAGTTATTCTCTATAACGATGAAAAAGAAATAATACAGCAAATGAAAAGTGAACTGACTGTGTCCGTAAGTTTGATAATGGGTCTATTAATGATGATTAGTCTCGTATATATTCTATATATTCATAGAACGTTATTGAAGCCATTTCAACAGCTCCAAAGCTTTGCGGCGAATGTGGCTCGGGGCAACCTAGATGTACCTTTAAATATGACCCAGAACAATTACTTTGGCGCCTTCACGGAAAGTTTTGATTTAATGCGTGAAGAACTGAATGCTGCCCGTCAAAGAGAGTATGAATCCAACCGCAGTAAGAAAGAGCTTGTAGCTACATTAAGTCATGATATTAAGACGCCTGTAGCTTCGATCAAAGCCGTTAGTGAATTAATGCTTATGCAAGCAAAAGATGAAAAGCTTATGAAGCAAGTGAATACGATCTATTCGAAAGCAGAGCAAATTAACTTACTTGTTACGGATATGTTTCATGCTACTTTGGAGGAACTGCAACAGTTAAAAATAAACATAATAGAGGAAACGAGCGAAGAACTGGTTGGAATGATTGAAAATGTCAATTATGATAATCAAATTTTCTGTAACCCCATTCCGCCATGTATATTATTAATGGATCCCCTCCGTATGCAGCAGGTAATCGATAATATTATCAGTAATTCATATAAGTATGCGGGAACAAGTATTACAATTACGTCTCAAATAAATCAAGGGTATCTTGAACTACATATTTTAGACTTTGGACCAGGAATCAGCAAAGAAGAATTACCACTGATTTTTAATAAATATTATCGTGGGGGAAATGTCCACGGTAAGAACGGTTCAGGTCTTGGGCTGTATATATCCAAATACTTTATGGAAAATATGAATGGTCAAATTAGCTGTTTTAACCGCCATAATGGTTTTACAGTCGTTTTGAAAATCAAGCTAGCTTAAGATTTTAGAATTAATTAAGAATTGCATAAAGATTTAATAAGGGTTTATTTTGTATGCTAAGACTGTAATCAAATTTACGGTCTTTTTTGTTTTGAGGTCTCGAAGACAAAGCTGAAGAGATCATGCCAATTTTGTCCCTGATCGCTTGTCTCAGAGACAAAATCATAGAAAAACTGTGGATATTGTCTTTGAACAGGTTCTCGAAGACAAAATTAAAGAAAACGAGCAAATTTTGTCCCTGATCGGTTGTCTCAGAGACAAAATCATGGAAAACTGTGGATATTGTCTTTGAACAGGTTCTCGAAAACAAAATTAAAGAAAACGAGCAAAGTTTGTCTCTGATCGGTTGTCTCAGAGACAAACTCAAATGAAAAATGAAGAATTTGTCTCTGACCAAGTTAATTTGGTTGAAAATTAAGGAGAGTGACTTTAAGTGATGAAGAAAACCATTATTAAAACGGATAAGCTGTGTAAAACCTTTTCTAGCGGTGGAATTCAGCAACATGTATTAAAAAATCTAGATATTCGTTTAATAGAAGGAGATTTTACGATCATTATGGGTAGCTCAGGATCGGGGAAATCTACCTTGCTTTATGCCATTAGTGGTATGGATAAGCCAACATTGGGTGATATCGATTTTGCTGGGGAAAATTTATCAAAATTAAACAATGATCAACTCGCAATATTTAGACGAAACCATTGCGGCTTTGTATTTCAACAAATTTATCTGCTAGATAATATGAGTGTACTCGATAATGTAATGGCAAGCGGCCTATTAGTGAAAAAAAATAAGCGGGAACTTGCCAAAAAAACGAAAGAACTGCTAAACCAAGTAGGAATCAATGAAAACTCATGGTCTAAATTTCCGACACAGCTTTCTGGTGGTGAAGCTCAACGGGTTGGGATTGTCAGAGCCTTAATTAATAGTCCGAAAATGCTTTTTGCAGATGAACCAACTGGGGCATTAAACTCTAGCTCAAGTGAGCGTGTATTAAATGTATTTTCGAATGTAAATCATAGTGGGCAGAGTATAGTCATGGTCACACATGATATTCAAACAGCACTACGTGGAAATCGAATTCTTTACTTACGGGATGGCGTCATTTGCGGGGATTTGCAGTTAGGTGGATATAACAGCGAGAAAGAAAATATTGAGCGTCATGAAAAACTGAGGACTTTCCTTACTGAAATGGGGTGGTAAGATGAGGATTATGAATTTGGCAATGGCCAATATTAGAAAAAGCAAATCTGCCAGTGTCTCGTTATTTCTCTTTATCTTAGTTGCTGCGGTCCTTTTAAATATTGGTCTAATGGTTACTACCCATATAAGCACGTTTTTTGATAGTAAAGTTGAACAATTAAAAGATCCTCATGTAACGATTGTAATGAATAATGCTAATTATCATTCAACATATGGGGAATATATAGTGAATTATCCAGGGGTAATGGAATTAGAAGCTGAAGAGATTATTCATATGTCCATTGCTAAATTTAATTTTGGCAATGGTGAACTGTCTAATAATGTGGTCATTTTTAATGCGGATGCAAACCGGGATATTGGATCATTAAAGTTGATAGAGAAACTAAATACTGCAAATGCTAATGAAATTTTTGTTCCATATAGTTTTAAAACAAACGGTGGGTATGAACTAGGTGATGATTTTCCCATCACCTATCAAGACAAAGAGTATAAGTATCAAATTGGCGGATTCTTTGAAACAACGATGATGGGCATGAGCAACATGGGTGTTATGAAATTTATGTTGCCGGAAACTTCCTATTTAAAATTGTTAAATGATCTAGACAAAGAGGCGGAAGGAAGGATTGTATCCGCCATAATGGAAGACCAGACACAATCAGCGAGTTTAGAAAATGATTTTATCCAAAAATTTCAGCATTCTATCGAGGAAGAAGGAGCTTCTTATATTTGGGGATTTAATGTTGAGATGGTGAAGGATGTGAATACCTTAACCATTAATATAGTAGCAACTATATTAGTAGCTTTTGCGATTATTATCGTACTCGTTTCACTAATTGTCATTAAATTCAGGGTTTCAAGCAGCATTGAAGATGGAATGGCGAATATCGGTGTCCTTAAAGCGATTGGCTATACAAGCCGGCAAATTCTTTCTTCTATTATTCTGCAATTTATCTTAATTTCTATTAGTGCAACCTTGCTAGGAATTGCTTTGGCATATGTTCTAATGCCTTTTTTTGGCGATATTATTTCATCCTTATCTGGATTAATTTGGCTTCAAAGCTTTGATATCATCATTCATTTAGTTAGTATTTTATTTGTTGCTGTTTGTGTTGTGAGCGTGACTTTACTATCAGCCTTCCGTGTTCGAAAGATCCCACCTGTTGAGGCGTTGCGTGGAGGAATTCAAACACATAGCTTTAGAAAAAATTACTTTCCGTTAGAAAAAACACGTGGTGGACTTCAATTCTTACTTGCTATTAAATCCATGCTTGTAAATGCAAAACAAAATATGATGATTCTCTTAATCACGATTGCTTTAACTTTTGCTTCTATCTTTGCGGTGGTTCTTTATTACAACATCGCTTCAGACAAAACGGCTTTCGTTAACCTATTCGGGGCGGAACCAGCAAATGTGTTTATCGCAACTAGCGCCCAAGCAAATACGAATGAACTTTTGCACAATATAGAAGAAATGGATCATGTAAGAAAAGTAAATCTATTTGACCTCATCGAAACAAGAATAGATGGTCAAACCGTATATACAAATGTTGCTGTTGATTATAACTTGTTAGAAAATAATATTGTCTATGAGGGGCGTCAGCCAAAGTATGATAACGAAATATCGATCTCCTGGATTGTATCCAGTCAAATTAATAAGGGGATTGGTGATACGGTTGAAGTGGAATATGGGAATGAAACAGGCCGTTTTTTAGTAACTGGCCTTAGTCAATCAATCGGTAATTCAGGGCAAGTAGCCGCCTTAACATTGGACGGAATTCAACAGCTACAATCCGATTATAAAGGCTCAGTCCTCTATGTATATTTAGATGGTATAGCAAGCAAAGAATTTATAAATCATGTCCAGCAACAATATGGGGATGATATAGTGGATACATTAGATATTGATGAAAATATAGAGAGCCAAACAGGTATGTATACTGCTGCTGTGTTTGCTGTTATGCTGGTCGTTTTGGCAATTACTGTTTTAGTTGTTGTGATGATTCTGTATCTCGTTATCAAAACAATGATTATTAAGCGCAAAAAAGAGTTTGGCATTATGAAAGCTATAGGCTATACAACATTTCAACTGATGCATCAAATATCGATTAGCTTTCTTCCGGTAATCATTACGGGTGTTATCATTGGGGGAGTACTTGGCTTTTTTTACACAAATCCTATGCTTTCCGTATTACTTTCTAGTGCAGGGGTTAAACGTTTAGATTTTATCATTCATTTACCGACTATTTTAATGATTTGCGTAGGAATTTCTATTTTAGCTTACATTGTCTCAATGTTTGTATCTCGAAGAATCAAGAAAATTTCTGCCTATGGTTTGATGATAGAGTAGTATGAGTTAAATCCTAGAAAAACTAATTAGCTTGATAAAGCGACTGATCTTAATATTCTTGGCATTTCAACGCATTTATTTTATATAGGCAGGAAAAAAGCAATCCATATTCTTATTTGGCCAATCTGCAAAAAAGGATCGCATCTTGAGTGGACATGGTGCTGGGCACTATGTTCCGCTCATACTTGGGAACTAAATTTTTTTAATTTATGATATAACGAAAAAGTAATAAAGACAGGGAACTTTGATAGAATAATTATAATAGGCAATTGAATTAGCAAGTCATACATTTCCAAAAGCCTTGCGGATCTAGCAGACTTCATTTTCCGGCTGGAAGGCTAACTTAAAGCGAATGAGCGGTGATGAACTCCATAGACTATGTGCTAGTTCAATTGAACTTTTGCTGTTTTTCATTCCGCAAGTTTGTAACGTGTTTGGGGAAGCTGTTGAAGGTAGGATTTCTCTTCTTTCTTTATCGCGAATTTTGTCGAACGATGAATATTGACATGATTATGAGTCTAGTAAATAATTAATGGTAGAATATACCCTTTTCTATCAATTACCTCAATGAAAGCCTCTAACCCTACACTAATGGAAACGAACACGACTAATTACTCCTTCGAGAATTTATCATCCCTTGATAGCCGCCACAACAACTAATCCTATTTTGTACAATACGTCAGCTCACTTTATTGCTCATTAGATTGGGCATATAAAAAATCTCCCTATTGAAAGGGGGTGAACTCATAATGGGGCACGATATTAGCGGATACAATAAAGCGAATGAAAAAATTTGCTATATTCGCTTTAATATGAGTAATCCAACCGCCTTTCTATTTTATAAATTATTAGACGCTCAAGATTATAATGGCGGCGTAAGTGGAATTGGGGCATACGAAACATATGAATTACCAGATATTGAGAAGGCATTGGATCATTACTATGAAATCTTTGGTAATGAAGGTGATATCATAGATCAAAAGAATCTTGACTTTGCAACATGGCAACGAAGAGAAATACTAAAGTTTATTAATAGTTGTCTGGAAACTGCCATAAAAGAGGGAAGTGTAAGAGTTGCTTTCGCCTAATTCAAACTATGATTAAAACATGGATGCGAGAATTGATGAAATGAGGTATATTCGCATGCTTAGGTTTACTCTAAAAAGTCGATTATTTTTTTAAATGCAATGTAAAATGGAAATCAAGTACCATAATGAATTTTTCGGTACAAGATTGATCTGACACTATAATACCTACTGCATATCCACGCAATCTGAATCCACATGATGAAATCAAAAAATTTCTTTGCAATAGCTGCATAGGCTGGGCTGTAACTTTTCCTTAAACCGTTTTTATAAATTGCGTAATTTCATAAAAAAATATCAAAATCTATTTACTGGATAGGTTTTAAATGATTCTTCGGAAGAACCCACTCTTATGTATTTTTGGCAAGTTCACAAAAATATTCAACCATAGGGAACAGATAGCAAAGGAATCGTTTTACTTAACTATATAATTTTTGTAAACTTAATTAACAAGCAAATTAAACGACTTTTATACACTAACTTAGTGAGAAAATGGGTGATTATGATGACAGATAGAGATAAAGCTAGCTATCAAAAGGAATTGCCACAAGAACAACGTGAAGAATTACTTATTATATTGAAAGCCCGATTTGAGAAACATATGCATCGTCATAAAGGGGTTGAATGGGCTAGCGTCCAAGCAAAGCTGGATACTAATTCTGAGAAACTGTGGTCACTAAGTGAAATGGAAAGAACTGGCGGAGAACCAGATGTTGTTGGTTATGATGAAGAGAATGATGAATACATTTTTTATGATTGTTCAACAGAAACTCCTAAGGGGCGCAGAAGTATTTGTTATGATCGTAAGGCTCTCGAAGCAAGGAAAAAACATAAACCAGAAAATAGCGCTATTGATATGGCTGCTGACATTGGTATTGAAATTTTAACAGAAGAACAATATCGGGATCTGCAGACTCTTGACAATTTCGATATGAAAACGTCGAGTTGGGTACAAACACCGGCTAGTATTAGAAAGCTTGGCGGGGCTATCTTTTGTGATCGGCGCTATGATACTGTTTTTGTGTACCATAATGGAGCTGACTCCTATTATGGTTCCAGGGGTTTCCGCGGTTTGCTACGGGTCTAAATTTAAAAAATAAAAGCTTGGAAATTTTTTGAGTATATATATCGCCACTAGGGAACTAATCCTAAGTACGGTAAAGTTTGACCGAACTAGATTAGTTCCCTTTCTTTCAATAAGAGCATAATTTGATGGGGCTAATGGGAATTCAATTGGGGAAAATGAGAGGTGTTTCATGAATGTTTTCTAAAGAACAATTACAGGCCTTAATTGACGGGGAAATTGTAGGAAACGAGTTCCCGTATGATACTAAAAATGAGCAAGAAATTGAAGCTCATATTCGCCGATTATTTTATCGGATCAACCGCATTCCTAATATTGTCTGTGAAGCAGAATGGAATCATTTTGGAAGTGGCTACGCCTCCTTTGTTGAATTTTTTTGTTATCAAAAAGATGATGTTTTAATCGTTGAAGAGAAGTACGATCTGCGGGAGATAAAGACTGAAGGGATCATTTTTGACATTTGCCGTTTAGCACCTGTTGCAATCATGGGCGAAGATGACAGATATAAAACAATTCGAATCGAAACGAATGAAGATGTTAGTGGTGCCTATGGTTCCTTGATTGATGGCCAAAATCGATTATGTATAAGTGAGAGATTCCAAACTATGGAGGAAAAGTTGAAACAAGCGTTAATGGAGTTTGAATATGAACTGCTAGAGGTAGAACTAGTAAATCAACCATTGCCTTTTCAAACGAAAATCCCAACAATCTACAGGAAACCAAACGAGTATTTAGTCATGGATGCTATTTTTTATTGGGAAGATTAACTCAAATGTAAAAAGCACATATATGGAGTAACTGCATTTGAATATTTGATAAATATAAATTAATATGAAGGAATTAAGAGGATCTTTGAAAAAGTTGTAATGGAAAACGTACTTTTTTGAAGTCTTTAGGGTAATGTGAAAATTAGATTACTAAAGGGGTTTGAACTTGAAAATTAAAGACTTTACTTTAGCCGCAATTTTTTTATCTATTATTTTATTACTTGCTTTTACACCATTTGGGTTTATACATTTAGGTGTTATTAAAGCGACTTTGATTCATATTCCAATAATTATAGCTTCGATTATTTTAGGACCAAGAATTGGTGCTTTTCTAGGACTTATGTTTGGCTTCACTAGTATCGCAACAAATACGATCAGCCCAACATTACTATCATTTGCTTTTTCACCGGCAATTCCTGTTTTAGGAACAAGTCAGGGGAGTTTTTGGGCGCTATTTATTGCCATTGTTCCAAGAGTAATTATTGGATTTATTCCTTACTACATATTTAAGGTTGCTCAGAAAGTTATAAGAAGGAATGAGTCGAATCAAAAGCCGGCGTTACTGTTAACTGGCATACTTACAACGTTCATTCATACATTTTTAGTTATGGGTTCTATCTCTTTGATATTCAATGAAGCCTATGCTCAAGCAATAAATGCCGGTAGCATGAGTGCCATTTATAAAGCGATTTTAACTGTGTTTTTTACAAATGGCCTTGCTGAAGCAGCACTTGCTGGAATTGTAACAATGGCAGTGGCCCCGCCGTTATTGAAAATATCAAAAAGTAAATGACTAAATAAACTCTTATACAATTTTGGAGAGAAAAAGTGTTAGTAAAATGAAAGTAAATATAGCCATATTAAAAAGAGGTGACAGCTTAATAATCGCATCACCTCTTTTTTAAATCGACCGTAGACTCCTACTTCAAAATTCGCGAAGAAATCAAAGTAGGGGATAAACGGTAATTGTAGTTCTGTTATGCTATTGATTTAACGTCTGCCTGTAATGTATATTCCTTTTTACCATGCAAGAAATAATATAGTACGGTCGATATAAGCACAGCTAATCCAAGGATGATATATAATGGTCGATAACCTGTTAAAGGAATGATAAATCCAAGTATATATGGCCCAAAACCAAGTCCGGCATCAAGTGCGATAAAGAACGTTGAAGTGGCCAATCCCATCCGGTGTACTGGTGTTAATTTAACTGCTATCGCTTGTGTGCTTGACTGCATATTACCAAAGCCAAGACCGATCAGAGCTCCGGCCATGAGTAACATATAGCCTGTGTGAACTGTACTGAGGAGCATCATTCCACCAGCTAAAATGATGAACCCAGGATACATAATATAGTTTGCCCCTTTCGTGTCCATTAAGCGTCCGGTAAAGGGGCGTGAGAATAATACGGCGATCGAATATACAAGAAAGAAGAAGCTTGCCGCACTAACTAGGTTAATTTCATTTGCATAGAATTTGATAAATGAAAGAACACTTGAATAACAAAAAGCAATAATAAGTGTTATTATTGCAATCGGTACAGCGTTTGGCTCAATAAAGTTTGATAGCTTGAAGCCTTTTTCTTTCGTTTCAGAATGTTGATTGGCCGTGACTTTAACAGCAGGAACATATACAAACAATGATGTAATGAAACTAATAATTCCTAAAATGACGGAAAAAATAAAAATCAATTGGAATGTAGTATGCTGCGTCATAAATAGGCCGATGAACGGGCCAATTGCTGTAGCCAGAGTCGTACTCATACTAAAGTAACCAATTCCTTCTGCTTTTCGTGCCGCTGGAATAATTTGGGCAGCGATCGTTCCAGTAGCGGTGCCGACAATACCAGCAGCAACACCATGTAATAACCGGGTTGTTAGCATGATGCCAATATTAGAGCTTATTAAATATAGAATTGTTGTTAAGATAAAGAAAAAAAGGCCAATAAATAACGTTTTTCTGCGCCCAATTGACTCAATGAAACGACCGGTAAAAAGTCTGCCGATTAAAGAACCGATAATAAAAATACCTGTGACGAGACCTGCAACACTTGTGGATGCATGAAATTGTTCAACCGCGTATTCTCCAATAATGACGATTAATAGATAAAATACAAGATTTATTAAAAAATTTATTCCTGAAACTATAATAAAATCTTTTGACCATAATGTTTGTCTAGATGAATTCACTTTTTTAACTCCTTATTTTGTGATGTTGTCTCGAATCTCCCCCATAATCCGAATAGTCTCTATTTGTTCTTGTTCAGTGATCCCCTTTAAAATCTCCTCTTCATATTGATCGATTGTTACCCGGACCTCTTTATATACTTTTTGTCCAGCTACTGAAAGCTTCATTCTTTTTTCCCGTTTGTCCTTGCCTGGAACATATTCTACATAACCTAGTTCCTCTAAACGGTTCATCGTTCTAGTGACAGTTGGCTTCTCAACACTCATATAATGGGAAAGTTCCACTAGTGTAGCAGTCCCATTATTGGCTAAATAATATAAAATGCTCCAATGTGCTCTATAGAGTCGGTGTTCAGCAAGGTGGATATTAAGTCTGTTTTCAAAGGGACGGTACAGCATAAGAAATTGATGAAAGAACTTTTGAGAAGTTTTAATAGAAAGCACCTCTTTTATAAAAAATGTAGTTACCTAAGATAATAGTTATCTTGGGTAACCTTTTTTAGTGTATCATATTAGCTTGCGGATGTCATTCCTATTTGTGAAATTAAGAGTAAAAATTCATTCAAAACAAAACTGAATTGTGTGGAGTTTTTCGTGTAAATCGACAACTGATAAGCTAGAATATGATTAGAGTTTATAAATTTTAATAGACATGAAGACAAATTGATAAGGAGAATAAACATGGACAAACACCAAAGTGATATGGAAGAAAGGCAACGTTTAGCACGAAAAATAGAGTTTTTGGACAATCCTGAAAGATGGGATCTTTTACCGCCGGAAAAATTTTTGGAATTGCTGCCTATAAAAAAAGGAGATCATATTCTTGATTTAGGTGCAGGTACTGGATATTTAGCGCTTCCAGCAGCTCGAATGGTTGATGGAATAGTATATGCACTTGATTTTGACCCCAACATGTTAGAGATGATTGATTCCAGAGCTAAAGGTGAAAATATAACGAATATACAATTGCTTGAAGGGAGTATTGACGATATTCCACTTGCAGAAGCTTCAGTTAATATTGTACTAGCTTCTTTAGTTTTACATGAAGTGAAACCATTATCAAAAGTATTGGAACAAATTAAACATGTATTGAAAGAAGACGGGTATTTACTATGTTTTGAGTACGATACAAAAGAAAGTCCTGTTAATCGTCCACCTATGCACGTAAGAATTCCATCATCTACTATGGAAGAGGAATTAAAAAATGCTGGGTTTAGTATCGTACAAAAAATATTCCCTGAAGATTATTTGTATATATTTATTGTTAAGAAGTAAGAAGGCGAGCCGTGACTGACCTTATTCAAAGAGGAGGATTTGATGAAAGTTTTTTATCAGTTCAAACAAAATGAATCGGAACAGATCATCAAACACTTTGGGAACGTTTTTTATGAGAAAGTATTAAGGGATATTAGTCTATACGTAGACAAATGGGCCTTATCATTTTTTAAATTTATTCCTTCCTATTCTGCAAATATTGTCTTTACTTGTTTTTCGGAAATTTATGGAAGCACTGTGCTTAAAATAGGTAAGTCTCCTTCTAGAGAAGTTTTGACAGAGTTCAATACTTTAAAAGAATACGAAGCCTCACGATTTTGTAAGGTTTTTGATGCTGATATAGAAAATGGGGTTATTTTGGAGGAGTTCATCGAGCCTGGAATTCCATTAAGAAATGAGAGATCACTAGATGTAAGGTTGTCTGTATTTTGTAGCTTATATAAAGATTTACATATCATGCCTGTTAATGCGGAATTATATCCTACATATACAGAATGGGTATCTAGAATTACCGAATACATAAGCCGCAGGGAAGATTGTAAGGAATTAACTTTGTATATGAATAAGGCTGAAGAAATTTGTTTAAGTCTTACTAGTTTGTATCCGGAAAAAGTGCTCCTACACGGTGATTTCCATCATGATAATATTTTGTTGGGAAAAGATGGTACATATAAAATCATCGATCCGAAAGGGGTTATAGGTGATCCCATTTTTGATATACCACGATTTATTTTAAATGAATTTGATGATGAACTTACGATGGAAACGTACAAAAAAATAAATGACATCATCGGTTATTTAGAAAAAAAGCTAATGATTCCGAATAACATTATAAGAGAATGTTTATTTGTGGAAACAGCAATGGGCATTTGCTGGTGTGTAGAAGATGGGGCAACTCCAGAAGAGTACCCAGGTTTAGTAAAAACGGTTGCGTTTGCGGAATCTATTTTGAAGAATGGGCCATTTAATCTGGTGTAATATATTTCTATTTATGGGTGGCGCCGGAGGTAGTCAAGGTCATCGAATGATTTCAGGAATGATTCAGTTGATATAGAATATATAGTTCGTATTTTAAGAAGAAATTGTGTGTTGATAAAGGTTTGTAATGTTAATGTTCGGAATTTAGTCTGTCTGAATTATTTTATTTCTTCCTTTTTTATTGTAATCTAGGAACAATGTGCTAAAATAAAACCACAAAATAATTAAATAACATTCACTCATATAATAGCGAGGATATGGCTTGCAAGTTTCTACCGGTTCACCGTAAATGAACTGACTATGAGAAGCAAAAAAATAGTAATAGATTGAAATTTTCTATTATTCTATTTATGATTTCTTTCGTAAAGTTCGAAGGACTTTTGCTCCACTCGTAGATGATTGGATGGATTAGTTCTTCGGCTTTTTTTGTTTTTTTTAACGAGAATTATTCGAAGGACTAAGTAGTTTGTACACCAAGGGAGGTTAGCAGAAGTTGAAAGAGGAGAAATTAGTAGGAAAAAAAGGCTGGTTGGAACCCGTTTTTCATTTAGATGAACTAGGAACAACCGTGAAGAAAGAGATGCTCGCAGGACTCACAACATTTATCTCAATGTCGTATATTTTATTTGTTAATGCCGACATATTAGGAGATGCCGGAATGGATAAGGGAGCTGTATTCACAGCAACAGCCATTTCAGCTATTATCGGCTGTCTGTTGATGGCATTTCTAGCAAACTATCCAATTGCAATCGCTCCTGGGCTGGGAGATAATGCCTTTTTTACATATTCGATTGTTATTGCGATGGGTGTACCTTGGGAGACAGCATTAGCAGGCGTTGTAGTTGCTTCTCTTTTATTTTTTATTATCTCATTTATGAAAATTCGGGAAATCGTAATTGATGCAATTCCTCATGACTTAAAATTGGCGATGTCTGCAGGTATTGGAATTTTCATAGCCTTTGTAGGTCTCCAAGGAGGCGGCATCATTGTAAAAGAAGATTCCACGTTGGTGACGATCGGTTCATTTACGAATGGTGAAATTTGGTTAACGATCTTTGGCTTTATTGTAATCATTATTTTGATTGCACGTAAAGTTTCTGGTGCTATTTTTATAGGAATGGTAGCAACAGCTATTTTAGGCTTGGTCACTGGCTTAATCCCTTTACCAAGTAACATAGTCTCCTCCATTCCTAGTTTGAAGCCAACCTTTGGAGTAGGATTAAAGGAAATTGCTAACATTAATACATTGCAATTATGGTCGGTTGTCTTACTTTTCCTTTTTGTTGCTTTCTTTAATACGGCTGGTACATTAATTGGTTTAGCTGAGCAAGCTGGCTTTATTAAAAATAATAAGATGCCGCGAATCGGTCGGGCATTGACAGCTGATTCTACATCTATGTTAGCTGGTTCTGTTCTAGGTACTACACCTACTGCAGCATATGTAGAATCATCTGCAGGGATTGCGATTGGCGGACGTTCTGGATTAACAGCACTTGTAGTCGCTGGACTCTTTTTTCTAAGTATGTTCTTTTCCCCAATGTTGACAGTATTTACGTCACATGTAACAGCGCCTGTATTGATCGTTGTAGGAATTCTGATGGTGCAGCCTTTAAAAAATATTGAATGGCATAAGTTTGAAATTGCTGTTCCTGCGTTTTTAATTTTGGTAGGCATGCCACTAACATACAACATTTCTTATGGGATTGCTTTTGGCTTTTTGACGTACCCGATATTGATGGTAGCAGCTGGTAAGTGGAAAAAAGTTCATCCAGTCATGTACGTTCTATTCTTTATCTTTCTACTATTATTATATATTCTAAATCACTTGAACTAATTGGAGGAAAATAAAATGAAAATGACAGCAGCATTATTAAAGGAATATGTTCAAGCCGGCGGCGCGAAAATTCCTTCTGATAAAGTAATTAAAAATGGGCAATTAGTTAATGTTATGACGAGCGAAGTGTATCCAGCTGATGTAGCGATTTATAAAGGAAAGATCGTTGGAGTAGGGGACGTAGCCTCGTACATTGGTGAGAAGACTGAAATTATTGATGCAAACGGCAAGTATCTTGTTCCAGGATTAATTGATGGTCACATTCATGTTGAGTGCAGCAAGATGAGTATGACAAGTTTTTCTAAAGCAGTAGTTCCGTACGGTACAACGAGTGCAGTATCTGGTCTTGATGAGTATATTTCTGTTGTAGGTATGGATGGATTACAGGAAATTTTTAAAGAAATTGAAGAATTGCCGCTTCGTCTTTATTGGGGAGCACCTTACAAAACACCTTACACGATCCCAAAATCAACAATTGCTTTCAACATCACACCTGAGGTGCAAAAAGAAGTCCAATCTTGGCCACAATGCTTTGGCGTTTGGGAAACAGTTCGCGAGGCAGTTCAAACCCTTGATGAAGATACAATGGAAACATTGTCGATTGCTCACAATAACCATTTGCCAATCTTTGGGTGTGCACCGATGGCACGCGGAATTAATTTGAATGAGTACTTATCAGCAGGAATTCGTTTAGACCATGAAAGCTATGACCATGATGAACTAGTGGAGAAAGCCCGTAAAGGAATGCACGTATTAATTAGGGAATCATCTGTAACAAACTTTTTAAATGAAAATATTCGTGCGGTGACAGAAGTGAATTCAGCTATTGGTCGTAGAACAAGCTTTTGTACGGATGATGTGCATGCGACAGATATTTTGAGTAAAGGGCATGTCGACCATTTAGTTCGATTAGCAATTGGAGCTGGAGTAACACCGATGGTTGCTATTCAAATGGCTACTATTAATAGTGCCGAAGCTTATCGTATCGATGATCAAGTTGGATCCATTTCTCCGGGACGATTTGCAGATATTCTGTTTGTGGAGTCTCTTGAAGAATTCAAAGTGGATACGGTTATTAGTAAAGGGGATATTGTTGCTAAAAATAACCAAATGGTCGTTGATCTTCCAGAACCAAAACGCAGTCCGCTATTGGCTTCAAAATTGAAATGTGAAAGAACTACTAAAGAAACGTTTGAATATAAAGTGGGAATTGATAAAGGAACTGCAAAAATTCGTGCAATCGAAAGCCACGGTGCCTTCGTAAGGAAAGAAAAATTCGTTGAACTAGATGTTGAAGATGGAAAAGTTGTTTTAGATGTAGAAAAAGATGTTGCTATGGTCTCTGTTCTTGAGAGATTTGGTAAAAATGGAAATCAATCATTAGGATTCGTCGCTGGTTGGGGATTAAAACGCGGGGCAATGGCCTCATCTTCTGCGCCAGATGATAACAATTTAATTGTAATGGGAACAAACTCTGAGGATATGTCATTAGCTATCAATACACTAATTGACTGTGGTGGCGGACAAGTTATTGTGGTCGATGGTGAAGTTATTAGTTTGTTGAAATTGCCAATTGGCGGAATTGTAACGGACGAAGACCCAGAAACGTTAGTAGCGAAAGAAAAAGAATTACATGAGGCGATTAATGTTCTAGGCGGAAGCGTTCCTGACCCGATGTTTTACATGAGTTTCCTTCCAATTACAGCTATTCCAGATCTGGCCATTACGGATGTAGGAAACGTTGATTGTGTAACTTTAGAAATTTTTGATCCGATTACAGAATTGATTCCAGAATAATAGATTCAATATGAAAGAAGAGTAATAGTAGAATTTAGATCGTCTTCTTGATGGCTGTCTATAAATTATGTATTACAAGGGTCTTTCTCCTAGTGCGCTGAAACATAAGTATTAGGGGAAAGACCTTTATCTATGAAGTCAATCCAGTTTTGCTGAATTAACATGTCAGAGCAGTTCTTCGGCAATCAGCTGATATGATTTTATTCGGTCTTTAGGGGAATCAGTAATTGTAAAGATCATAATTTCATCTGTATTATATTTTGTTTGTAACTGCTGGAATGCTTCAGCAACTTCTTTCTAGTTACCGATGATCATATTTTGTTTCATTATTTTTAGTTTATCTTTTTCCTTATCAGTTAGATCGTATTTTTTGGCTTCTTCGATTGTTGGAATCGATTGTCCTTGTCCTTTTTCTGTCTGTAGTTGCCAAATGAGTGAACTTAAGGCGATTTCTTCAGCCTCCTCGGTTGTTTCTGCACAAATCGCGGAAACGGTTAAAAGGGATTGTGGAAGTTGATCTTTCTTTACAGGTTCAAATGCATCCACGTATTGTTGGATGATTTCAGCACCATTTTTCTCGCTTATAAATTGGCCAAATGCAGACGCCATCCCGTTTTTTGCAGCAAGAGCAGCACTTTTTTTGCTAGTTCCTAGTAGCCATATTTCTGGTGTGACTGGTGGCAATGGTGAAGCAGTCACTTTTGAAAATTCATGGTCTTTAGGAAAGTCATTATTGAAAAAATGAAGCAAATCTTTGAGCAGTTCCGGCATTTTATAAACTTTCTGCAAAAAGTTATCGGATAAAGCATTAGTGGCCTCTGCAGATCCACCCGGTGCACGGCCAATACCAAAGGGCTTGTAACTTTTTAGCCTGTTTTGAAAAAGTAAATATGTTGAAACTAAAAGATTATTGATATACCTCTACTAAGAACTTCCGTTATCGAATTTACTGATTATCGGTGATATTTTTTTAGCAGACAAAATGATCTTGCATTTTAAGCTGGTAATCGTCATTGCATAAAAGTAAACAATGGATCATATACAAAAATGATTAACTAAAAACGCTTACCTCATAATAAAGGAGAGCGTTATAATTAAGAATGTTTTTAGCTCTGTATTTTTAAAAGAGCACTAGCAATAACCCCCGCAATTAATCCCCATATAGCGTTGGTGATCAAAACACTAATGAAAGCAAATGGATTGGTTAGAGGACCTTGCAAATGTCCGGTTAAAATGGGTGAGAAGATCCCGCTAATAATAATTGCTAATATACCATAGCCAATCCCGACAAAAAGTAATGTTAGTATAGGTTGAGAATCTCTTCTGATGAAAACTGTTATGCTCCAAACGATTGTAATAGCAATTGTTGCAGTAATACTCGCGATTGGTTGCCCTATGACTTCGGATATTCCCAACATACTCATAATTGGCCTGACTAAGGCAATGAGAGAGAGTATCAGAATAAGTTTCCAATTCAATTTTTTTGTTGTAACCCTATTTGACATATTGGTCGACCTCTTTCTATTCCTAGTTGAAAATCTTACTATACATACAATAAACTCAACAGCTTATAATAATCTAAACCATTTATTAAATAATTCTTAAATATGATCAATTGTAATTCTGGATGACTCCCCCTAACTATTAACTAGCGAGTGTGTTCTATTTTTAAGTAGTAATGGAGCTGTAGTTTAATCCGTTTTTTTATAAATGCGTGATATCAAAGTCATTCGAATAAAAAAGAAATGAGGTCATATATAGGCGGACAAGAGATAAAATCTTTCCTGGAGTTCTACTCTAATACTGGATTCAGGATTCGGAGGATGGAAAAAATGAACGATATAAAACTAAGACCATTAGAAAGAGTTGATTTAGGATTCGTCCATAAATTAAATATTAATGCTAACATTATGTCTTATTGGTTTGAGGAGCCCTATGAATCATTTGTTGAATTACAGGATTTGTATGATAAACATATTCACGACCAGGGGGAGAGACGGTTTATTGTACAGAAAGGTACTGAAATGGTAGGACTGGTTGAACTAGTGGAGATTGATTATATTCATCGTAGGGTTGAATTCCAAATTATAATTGACCCAGTCCATCAAGGAAATGGGTATGCGAAGACTGCTACATATCTTGCAATGGATTATGCTTTTTCCGTATTAAATATGTATAAATTGTATTTAATCGTAGACAAGACTAACGAAAAGGCAATTCATATTTATAAAAAACTCGGTTTCCAGTTCGAAGGTGAATTAATTGATGAGTTTTTCGTTGATGGTGAATATCATAATGCAATAAGAATGTGCATGTTTCAGCATCAATATTTTAGTAGGGATTCATGAGAGCTGAATTCTATTATAAAAGGGTAATATAATGAATTTAAAAAAGACCTTAAAATATTAAAAGGATTTAAGGTCTTTTTTGATTTCTCTTGTTGCATTCACAAAAGCAAGCTTATCATATTTATTTTCTGTCTTTTTTTTGTAAATCCTTTTGAATTTTACGAAGAGCTTTTTTTGAACCGCGTTCAATGTCATGATTTAGTTTCCTCGTTTTATAATCAATGAATAAAGTATCTAAATCATAACCTTCTGGATATAATTCCATTGCTTTTAAATCTAACGCCAGTCGTTTTTCATTTATTTCAATAAATTGATCTTGATATAACACAGTAATGTTATGATATTCGTCTTTTTCTTTGTACACAATTCCAAAGTCATTATGGTCTAGTAGTTTTACGCGGTCACCTTTTTGGTATTCAATATGTTTTTCTGTATTCACAACAGTAACTTTTGCCTTGCGGACTTTGCATTCATTTACTCGTTCTACTTGATAATCTTTATTTTTCATATACTCTTCTGCTCTTTTTAGAACATTTTCTGGAACATTCATCTTTCTTGAAATCCATAAGGCGTTACTATCTCCAGATTGTCCGATGAGAAGTTTAAATAATGGTTCTAATGTTTCATGATTAAATTGCATGGAAGCGTTCATAAAGTCGGTATGCATTTCGGAAAATCGTTTTATTTCTCCGTAATGTGTGGTCGCAACCGTTATACATCCCTTAAGGTAAAACTCTTCTAAGAGCGAGATTGCCAATGCGGCTCCTTCGTTAGGTTCTGTTCCACTGCCAATTTCATCGAATAGTAACAATGTATTGTTATTTACTAGTTGTAGAATCTCCGATAAATTTTTCATGTGAGATGAGAAAGTGCTAAGCGCGTTCTCTAAACTTTGGTTGTCGCCAATATCTACAAATATGTGATCAAATACGGCAATTTCGGTTTCTTTCGCGGCTGTAATATGAAACCCGGACATCGTTGCTAATGTAACAAGACCGATTGTTTTCAATACAATTGTTTTTCCGCCAGCATTAGGGCCAGTTATGATTAAACTACGAAAAGGACTTCCAATATGAAGTTGAAGCGGAACAACATCACCTGATAATAATGGATGCTTGCAATTTATTAATTTTATATGCCCATAATCATTTATGTTTGGTTCTATTCCATCTACATGCTTACTATATTTAGCTTTAGCAAAAATCATATCGTATTGCGCGATAAGTTCGATATTAATTTTTATTGGTTGGATATTTTCTGCCACTAGCCCTGTAAGAGTTGCTAATATTTGATATTCTAGCATTGCTTCTTCAGATTTTAATGTGGCTAATTCTACACTCAATTTTCCTACTACATTAGGTTCCATAAAGACTGTTGATCCTTTAGAGGACACTTCAATAACAGTTCCCTGTACTTGGTTTTTATAGGAAGCTTTTATTGGTATCGTAAAGCGGTCATCTTTTAAACTAATAACGAATTCTTGAATGAAATTTCGATTTACACTGCTGTTTAAAAATTTATTTAAGCGATCTTTGATTTTTTGCTCAGTGGTTTGGAGTTGGTACCGCACACGTTTCAGTTCTCTATTTGCGGCTGAGTCTACTTGATTATTTTTAATCGAAAAATTAATCTCTTCCTCCATGTTAATGAATTTGGTCATGGAAATTGCATACGACGCTAATGTCGGTGCAAAGAAGTCCTTACCGCTCATGAAAGTTTTTATTCTTCGGCAGCCCTTTAAAAAATCAGATATATTTAATAGTTCCGATGGATCTAAAATGATGCCTTTATCTACTTTTTCGATTGTTTGTTCAATATTAGAAACGCCCATGAAAGGTACTTTTCCACCTGCATCTACAATAGCACGTGCCTCAGATGTTTCAGTTAGTCGATGTTTTACGACCTTTAAATTGGAACTTGGCATTAAACGATCAAGAAGCTGTTTACCGAGCTCACTGACACAATACGATTGAACGATCTTTTTTAGTTCGTTGTATTGTAATTTTTCAAAAGTGTTTTCATTCATGTTTTCATTCTCCTCAATGTGATAATGGATCATCAATGAAGAAACCTACTTGCTGAATTTCAATGAGTTAATGAGAATAAAAGTGGAAGAGAAACTCCAACATCATGCACAATGTTATAATTTTTATTCGCACTATTTTAAAACAATAAAAAAGCTGCGGCAGATACCCGCAGCTTTACGTTTATAAGACAAAAGAAAACACGTTAATAAAACTATATTTGATAATAGTTCTATACATAAAACAGTGCTCTCGTTTATAAAGTAGGGTAGGTATCCTCATAGGTAGAAATAAGCTCATAACAAAATAAGGGGTATGAAAAAACAGAAATCCCCAATTGTTAATACTGCCTTATTTCAGTTAAATAATTATCCTAATTAGAAACTACCGCACTCACAAACAGCACCTCTTTATATGAATAGTATGCTCATTGAAATCGCCTACAGAATTTATTATACAATGAGATATCGAAGATGTAAACACGTCAAATACCTAGAAATGATGATGTTGCTTATGAACTTCTGGAAATTCAAACTATGATGGGCTGTTAGCGAATTATTGTCGTTTAGATAAGATTCGAAATTCAAGTCATTGTTCAAATCAGGTTAACCCTTTAGAATTTAGTAATAAGCTCTTAATTCAGCGGCAATTGGAAGGAGGCTGTTTAGTGAGATGAAAGAGGTGAGGGATACGAGTGAATCAGATTAATTTGTTTGATTGGGTATTAGAAGTTGATATGAAGAAAACGAAGGAATATTATGATAAAGATATTGACCTATGCGATTGTCTATACTGTGAAAATTTTAAGGAGTCAACTAAGCGTTTTGATCCGCGAATAATGGAAATGTTTTTTTCTTTAGGAATTAATCCTTCAAAACCAAGTCCTTTATCTGAGTTTGGTGAAATAAAAGATGGATTACATTTATACGTTGGAAGTTATCCTATAGTTGGCCATTTAGTTGAGGGAAAGTATTGTTCAAATTCTGTATGGAATGAAGCCAACACAGTTGGAATTGAGAACTTTACGTTTGGATTTGGAAAAGAGATATCGCTTGTACATGACGATTTACCTAAACCTGTTTTGCAATTAGAATTTGAAGTACTGATTCCTTGGATATTCACTGAAAAACCATAGTGTTAATGGTACATGAGTGACAGCAGGTTGAAAAAATATAAGTGAGGTTATATTTCGTGGATACAAGAATGGTGGAATTAATTAATTTATCAAAGGCAAAATTTGGCTTGAGCAACTACTATTTACACCGACATAGTTTTTATCGAAACGTTGATATTTTCAATAAAACTAACTATATACTGTCCATGGAGTGGTTTCCAAACGATGTAACTGAACAAGTTGATGAAGACACGAACCCTGATGGTACAGCATTCATTGAGATCAATGTGAATAGTTGTAAGTTTGAAAGTGCTATTTTTGTCATGGGTAAGACATATGCAGAAGATGGGATTACATTTGCTAATTCGGATACAAATGACATTATTAAATGGATTGAACAGGAAACAGGGTTGATATATAGGAGACAGTTTCAACTACATAAAGAAGCCGAAGGAGAACTTCAATTTAAAGAATGTATTGAAGGTGTAGCGGTATCTCCATCTGGATTTATTGACATTAAATTTAACCAAGAAGGGAAACTTACCTCTTTCTCAGTACATGGTCAATTTCCTTCTAAAGAATTGGTTAGAGAAGAAACTTATAATCTTTCTCTTAATATGGTAGAGCATCTGGAGAAGGAACAATTGAAAATGGTAGAATTCCCTTCCCATGAACAGAAAAAAATATTTCCAGTTTATGCAGTGGAAGAAATTTACGTCAAGAATGATGGAATGACAACAATTCCATTTGAATTTATTACTGATGTAAGATCATATTTAAAAATAGACAAAACTTTTTATTGGGATGAACCAATCGATGAAACATTTGAAAGAAAAGAGATTAGATGGATTGAAGATATTACTGCAGAACAAGCATTTTCATGCGAACCCAGTCCTGACTCATTTCCGATAACAAAACTAGAGCAAGATAAATGTATGACGATAGTCAAAAACTTACTACGACAAGAATATCCAAACGACTCAGGAAAGTGGATGCTAAAAACTCTTAATCGTGAAAAAGGGTATATTCATGCCATATTGAGAGCCAACTACCAGGACAATCGTGTCTTTCAAAGAAAACTGATGATCATGATTGATGCGAGTAGCTTTGAAGTAGTAAATTACATGGATAACAAGCTAATGTTCGAGATCTATGATCAATTTCAGGAGCCTGATAAAGTAACGATTTCGAAGGAAGAAGCATTTGCCAAATTGAAGGATTTATTTGAGTTGAAGCCGTATTACGTATATGATTTTGAGCAAAAACAATATGTTATGTGCGGAAAAATAGATTGTCATTATGGAGTAAATGCAGCAAACGGTGAGGTTATTGCATTAGATGATTTGTAGTTATATAAGTTAAGAGGATTTTGGAACGGTGAATATAGCAAAAACCTAGATGTCATGGATGCTTGTAATTGTTTTGGAAAAATGGTAATGCTAGAATAAGTCGTGTAATCAAAGGTACAACATAAGATCATTTTGCAGGAAGGCGTGGACGTAAGGTGAGTGAAAATTCAAGAAGTTTTTCAGAACAGTACGAAATTTATCCAGTACCACATAGCGTAATTTATAGCAAAGGTGTAGTTTTATTGGATAAAGAAATACAAGTTACATATGATGACACGATTGACGATGTTACGAAGAAAAAAGTAGAAAAAGTACTTAAAGAAAATAGTTTGCCGTTTTCAGTAAGTACAGAGTTAACAGCAGGTGAACTTCATTTGCTAGTTGGTACAAAAGGTTCTAATGGCCCTGTCGATCAATATGCAGCCAAACAATTAAGTAGTAAAGATTTTGATTTTGAGAAGAATGATGCCCATCTATTACAAATTCAGGATCAAACCATTACGATTCTAGGAAAAGATACAGACGCAAGTTTTTATGGTGTTGTGACACTAGAAAACATTTTAGCCCAGTTAACAGATCATACACTAAGAAGTGTAAGCATATATGATTATTCTAACACAAGGGTTAGAGGGGTTATTGAAGGCTATTACGGAATTCCTTGGAGTAATGAAGACCGTATTTCTCTCATGGAATTTGGTGGTCGATTTAAAGCTAATACTTTCGTCTTTGCACCAAAGGATGATCCGTATCATCGCGAAAAATGGGGAGAGTTATATCCTAAAGAGATGTTAGATGAACTTGGCAAGCTGGCTCAAGTAGGGAATGAGACGAAAAATCGTTTTGTTTGGACGATATCTCCATTAGGGGAAGTAGCTCAACTTGCGCGCAGAGAAGGACAAGAAGCTGTTATGGCCATGCTAGAAGAAAATACGGAAAAAATGCTCCATAAATTTGACCAATTATACGATGTTGGCGTTCGCCAATTTGGTGTATTAGGGGACGACGTTGGTAATCTACCATTAGATTACGTAGTGCAATTGATGGATTCTGTTTCTACATGGGTGAAAGAAAAAGGTGACGTATATGATACGCTTTATTGCCCAGCCAGCTACAACTCAGCATGGGCTTGGATTCCCGCTGAATTAAACGCATATGAAAAGGGATTCGATAAGAATATCCATATTTTCTGGACAGGCTCCACAACATGTGCTCCTGTCGTGCAGAGTACGATTGATGTTTTTAAAAATAAAGAGAATGACGGGTTAGTGAGAAGAGATCCGCTATTCTGGTTGAATTGGCCTGTAAATGATGTTGATATGTCTCGCGTGTTCCTTGGAAAAGGGGAAATGCTAGAAACGAATATTAAAAACCTTGCTGGTGTCGTAACAAATCCGATGCAAGAAGCAGAAGCTTCTAAAATCTCTATTTTTGCTATCGCTGATTATGCTTGGAATACAGAAGGTTTTAATGACCAAAAAAGTTGGGAAGATAGCTTTAAATATATTGAACCGGACGCAACTGAGGAACTATATGTATTAGCAAAACATATGTCTGATGCGCACCCTAATGGAATTCGCCTTTCAGAGAGTGAAGACATTAAAGAGTTATTAAATGATGTTACAGAGAAGGTCGTCAATGGTTTATCGATTAAAGAAGATGCAGATGAAGTCATCTCTGAATTATCACAAATAGCAACGATGGCAGATCAATTTTTAGTAAAA
This sequence comes from Bacillus niameyensis, assembly GCF_001375535.1. Lineage (GTDB taxonomy): Bacteria > Bacillota > Bacilli > Bacillales > Bacillaceae_C > Lederbergia > Lederbergia niameyensis. The sequence goes on along the minus strand of NZ_LN831197.1, from coordinate 1,461,864 downwards.
ACGAAAAATGATAAGCTAAAAGAAGAATTAACACCATTTGCACAGTCATTACGTGAATTGGTTTTAGCTGATATTGAATTTATTAAAGCTAAACTGGCTACTGAAGTAGAGAATAAGGCAGAAGCATGGAACAAGTTTGCCGAAGGGCTGTCACTGCGCGGACAAAGCAATAACTATGATCGACCAATGCTTATCGGGACGAAGAAAACAAAGCCTGCTCAGAAAAGACTCCAGCCATTTACAGAAACGCTGGAAGAAAAAGTTTCGCAAAAGGTTGCCGACCTAATAGGAATTGAAGAACCAGTACAAAAGGCAACTCTATTCACCAATGCTGAAAAATACAAGGAACTAGCTGTGGCGGAAGAAGTAGGCAACACTTTAATCGTAGACGGAGGAAACATTTCATTAGCTGGCAACGAGTATATCGGATTGAAATTAAGTAGGGTGAAAGAAGTAATTGCCATTGAAACACCTTCAGTGGAAGGACTTAGCTTGGAAGCTTCTTTAAATGGTATCGAATGGTCTCAAGTAGACAACCAATATCATGGGACTGCACGATATATCCGTTTGCAAAATAGTGGATCATCAGCTATTGACTTTGCCCTAAACAGTTTTAAAGTGATTTCTCATGAGATCCAACCAAAATCTGTGAAAAATACAAACTATGAAGATCATGAAAATTTATTGGCTCTTTTTGATGGTGATTTATCGACTAATGCCTACTTTAGAGCAGGCCAAAAAGCTGGAAAATATGTTACTTACGATTTAGGTCAAGAAATAGCGATTAATAATCTAAAAATATATGTCGGGGAAGCAGAACATGATTTTCCACGCCACGCTATTTTGGAAACATCTCTTGACGGAGAACAATGGACAACAGTGATGGAGCTTGGTAAACAAGACGGACCAAACCCAGGAGAAGCAACAGATGGGGATCGAATCGATGCGATTTTTGATCAATTAGTAGTACCATATCGTATTAAAGAAGCTGAGAATGTAAATGTTCAAGCAAGATACTTACGTTTTAGAGTCACAATGGATAAAGTAGGAGCGGAAAAATGGATTAGGCTACATGAAATTATGATTAATGATGGGAAATATTATCCCGAATTGAATGATCCAACTGTCATCACAGATTCCACGGTTAATACCGGGTATGAAATCCATCATATTAATGATGGGAAATTAACTACAAGCTTTAAACCGGGAAATAGGGAAAAGGGTTATGTGCTCTATCATATTGGCGAGATAGAATACAATATTACAGGTATTACGATATTAGAGGATCCAAGAAATTTATCCGGGAGCACAGTGTCTGTCAGAACTCCAAACGGATGGACACATATAGGAAAGATGGAGTCCGCTTATCAATTCTTTAATACAGGTGCTGTTTCTGACATTCTAGATTTGAAAATAGAATGGGATGAAGGAAAGGTACCAACTATATATGAGGTAAAGCTTGATCGAGAGGTCAAATAGCTTTGTGATGACGGGTGCTGGGTATCGAAACAATACTGCATTGTTTCGGCACCTGGCACCTTTTAATTGTCTTTCACTATCAATAGCCCTGTGTTATAGTGTAAGCGAACGCAACCTCCAAAAAACCACCAATGACGTTCACGAATTGATAAGAATTCAAAGGGGGATGAGAATTAGTGGATCCGATTTTATATTCCGTTGGCATGCTAATTGTATTGCCTGCTGTCTTTCTTTTTTTATTATGGAAAGCTTCTTTCAAAAGTAAGCTTGAATGGCTGTTAGACGGACTGGTGACGACGGTATTAATCGTTTGGTTATTCCAATCGGGAAACTGGAGCTGGATAGGATATTATTTCCGTTTCTTATGGTTAATTCTCTTAATACCCGTTATTATTCTATCTTGGAAAAAGGTACATCATTTGCCGTTTTTCACAAAATATTCGATAAATCAAAAGTTCTCAATCGGTATTCATATTGTCCTTTTAGTAGTTTTTGGTCTATATAATGTTTTTATCTTTAAAAGTTATACAGTTAATGAAAAAGCGATTGAACTAACATTCCCGCTTAAGGATGGCACCTACTATGTTGGGCAAGGTGGAAATCAGGTATTAATGAATTATCATCAAGCGTACCGAGCACAGGAATACGCTTTAGATGTTTTAAAAATAAATATATTTGGAGTTCGTGCAAATGGATTATACCCGAAGGAACTTAATAAGTATCAAATCTATGCGGAAGAACTATATAGTCCATGTAATGGAAAAGTAGTCAACGTACGAAATGATTTGTCAGATCTAATTCCACCGAAATCAGATCCAGAAAATCCAGAGGGTAATCATGTCGCCTTAATATGTGAAAACTACGACGCTACCATTTTATTAGCCCATATGCAAAAAGGCAGCATTGTCGTGAAGGAAGGTGAAGACGTAAAGACGGGGCAAGTACTTGGGAAAGTAGGGAACTCGGGAAATACAAGTGAGCCTCACTTACACATACATGCTGAAAAAGACGGACAAGGTGTTCCAATAACATTTAATAATCGATTTTTAGTAAGAAATAGTTTAATTCGTTAATTATAAGTTAGATTAATTGGAAAGATGGTGTGAAAAATGATAAATCCGTTGCTAATAGAGTTTCCGGAAGAATTTGCAACTGAACGTTTAGTTATTCGAATGCCGAGACCAGGTGATGGTAAAGTTGTGCATGCAGCTATAATGGCTTCTATAAATGAACTAAAGCCTTGGATGCCGTTCGCGCAAAAGGAGCAGTCTGAAGAGGATGTTGAATTAAATATAAGGTCCTCCTATATTTCCTTCTTGCATAGAGAGGATTTAAGATTACTAGTATTTTTGAAAGACACAGGAGAATTTGTTGCCTCTTCTGGCTTACATAGAATAAATTGGTCCGTACCTAAATTTGAGATAGGATATTGGATTGATAGCCGTTTTAGTGGAAAGGGCTATATGACCGAAGCAGTTAAGGGAATTGCTGATTTTGCCTTTCATCATTTGAACGCTAAAAGGCTTGAAATTAGATGTGACGCAAAAAATGCGAATAGTAGAGCAATTCCAGAGAGGCTAGGGTTTTCTTTAGAAGGTATTTTAAAAAACGATGATGTATCTCCTGATACGAATGAATTAAGAGATACATGTATATATGCAAAAATAGTTTGAGGCTTTCATTTTTACCATAGTAAGACAGGAAAGGAGGGAAAAGGTTGAATACATTTTATTTCGTAATAGCTCTGTTTCTTATCATCTACTGTTTACTCTCAGTATATGTCGGCTATAACGGCTGGGTGTGGATTAAAAAGACATTTCCATATAGGAATAAAATGATATATGTTGTCTGCATTGTCTTTTTATCAATGAATCTATTTATTGAACGCTTTTTTTCATCTAAAATCCTCGCCTTTTTAAGTGGCATGTGGATGGTAATCATTGGGTATAGCATCATCCTTTTACCGATCGTGAATTTATTATACTTTATTTTGAAAAAGAGGGGGGCGCGAGTTTTAGGAGGAGCCGTAATAGCGTTCTTTATTTTTGTATTTGCATATGGATCTTATTTAGCCTGGAATCCTGTTGTACGTACATATGAGATGACAGTAAACAAGGCATCCAATATCGATAAGCTTAATATTCTAATGGTTTCAGATTTACATATTGGTAAGATGATAGGAGCCACTCATATTGGAAAATTGCTGGACATAACGAAAGAGAGAAAACCCGATATTGTAATGATACCTGGTGATATTATTGATGATAATATTGAGACGTTTATGGCCGAAAATGTAGGCGATGTCATTGCCCAAATAAAAGCACCGTTAGGTATATTTGCGACATCAGGTAACCATGACTATTATGGTGGAGATCTTGAGCGATTGTTTACGGAGATGGAAAAAGCGGGAGTAACGATGTTAGCAGATAAAGCTGTTGAGATTGAGGAGAGTTTTTATATCGTAGGCAGAAACGATGATACAGATGATCAAAGGAAAAATATCGCGGACGTTGTGAAAAGATTAGACGAAAAGAAGCCCGTTATTATGATGGATCATCAACCAACAGAAATTATCGAAGCCAGTGAAAATGGAGTAGATGTATTGTTATCTGGTCACACTCATCGTGGACAGGTTGCACCAGCTAATCTTATTACAAAATGGCTGTACGAAAATGATTATGGATATTTGAAGATAAATAACTTACATTCAATCGTTTCATCCGGTTATGGATTTTGGGGACCGCCATTTCGAATTGGTAGTCAGTCAGAAGTTGTAGAAATAATCATTCGCTTTGAGGAATAGATAGTATTAACGAAAAGAAGACCCTACTCATTTTAGAGAAAAGTGGGGTCTTTAAATCTATTTTCATGGCTGGATCGATGGTCTATTTTTAAAATGAGCGACATTTTTATACATTTGCTGCTGAAACAAGAAATACTGTACCCATTTTAACGGAAATTTAATAGCCAGCTCATATTTTTGATTATATACAAAGACATGTTTTTGATCATACTCAATTTTTCCTATATTTCTCAATTCAACATTGCTTTGTTTAGCCCCTTTTTTTACGATTAGCTGATCACCTGTTATGATCACTTTTCTCTTTTTATTCAATCTCACTTGATTTAGAGACAAGCCGACCGCCAATAAGATGATCAACAAAATATTGAGGATAGGCAAGTCAAATAAATAATAAGATAATCTTATTGCGAATGGAACTATTATTCCGATTGCAAACCATGTACCTGCACCAAGTTTTGGTGAACTTTCATAAAAAATATGATTCTCAATTACATTCTTGTATTCTGTTTTTCCTTTCAGAAATTGCTGCTTATGCTCTTCAATACTTAGAGAATCAAATTCAACAAAATCTGTATAGGTTTCATCCCAAATCGTTCCTTCCGGATCTTCAGTATCTGTTGAATAGCCTCCAGCCCAACCTGTGTAATGGACATCTTCTATTTCGAATCTCATTAAATAATAGCGTACTAGACGGCCATGCACATTCTCTGTTTCGAGTTGGTCCACGATCTGAATTTTGTCTGCATAATGCCAGTTACCTTCATTATTCGAATTCTTAACTACATTGAAAAGTCTTGTTTTCGCTAAATGTTGTTGAACTCCCTCTTTGATCGGATATAAATGTTCACACTTTTGCTCAAGCAAACTCCAGTAAAGTAATTCAGCACTTTCAATGTGATTCGCCGTTTCAACTAGGACGTTTTCTTCATAAGGTATACTTTTTGCGATGCAAATCATGAATGCATCTGTCTTAAGAATAGGGTCATTGAACTGTAAAGCCTTTAATAATTCTTTTTCTACTTCTTGAGAGAAATAATATACCATTAAACTAATCAATAGTCGCATCTTATTTCTGATAAGTAAATAACTATCTTTCCATGCAGTATAGACAAACTTTGTTGAATAGTCTTTGTCAAACTTCGTATATTCCTCCAATACTGCTCGATAGTCTTCTAGTAATATAGGAAGAATGAATTCTTTTTTATATCCGTGTTCTAAACCAGATTCGTTAATGGAAACTAATAAAGAATAATACATAAATTTGTATTGTTCGGTATGTATATATTCCAGAGTTTCATTTAAAATATTTTTGGCTAACACAGGATAGGAGCCAAGTTTCCCCATTCTTGAAAGCTCACCAGCTTGGACTAATTCAATTATTTTTTCCTCCAAGAAATAAAAAGCTTTTTGGTCTTCGGTTGATAATATAAATTCAATTACACGCTCTTTTGCCAAAATGTTAAATTTATTGAAATTCTTCATAAGAGCTTCCAGAACTTGAGGCATCGGAAAATCACATGCAAAATCAATCAAATAGTACGATGGATTATCCCAATGGTCTACTGGCTCTGGAAATTTGGAGGCAGCAGCTTTAACACAATCAACAAGCACCTCAATTTGCACTTGAAGGTCTTCCTGTCGTTTAAATTGATTGAGCTCACTGAGTGCCTCATATCTCTTTCGCGGATCTTTACTCTTTAGCTTTCTTAAAATATTTCGCAATTTTAATTCAATCTTCAATTGTCCCACCCAGTCATCAATTATGTTATTACTATTATTCTATACGTTTTAGGAAAAGGATAAAACTAGCCCTTTTTCCTAATCGTTTTAATGGTATAACAAAATTCAAGCGAACAACCTAGCATTCCAAGTGCTTGCAAAAACTTTTAAAGGTTTATAAAGAATAACTTTTGATAAAAATGTCCAAAGTTATTGACATTTTACTCAATATTGTTAAAATGAAAATGTCCAATACTTTTGACAAAGGTGATATTGTTGAAAAATAAAATAAAAATAGTGCGGAAAAAACTGGGGATGACGCAAGAGCAACTGGCCGAGAAATGTGGGGTCGTTAGGCAGACTATCAATAGTATAGAAAATGATAAGTATGATCCAACACTGGAATTGGCATTTAAATTGTCAAAAACATTAAATATGAAGGTAGATGAATTGTTTTATTATGAATAAATTTCATACGAATTATATCATTACGATGAAGGATATTGTGAGGGAAGGGGATCCCATATTACATCAATCTACAAAGGATGTAGAGTTGCCTCTTTCTAATGAGGATAAAGAGACATTAATTTGCATGATGAACTTTTTGAAAAATAGTCAAGACCCCGAACAAGCCATAAAATATAAATTGCGTGCAGGAGTGGGGTTATCTGCAAATCAGATCGGTTTAAATAAGCGAATGTTTGTCGTGTATTTATTGGATGAAAAAGGCGCTAAACATGAGTACACCCTTATAAACCCGAAAATAGTTAGCCATTCTGTGTCCATGATTTATTTACCGCAAAGTGAAGGCTGCCTTTCTGTAGATCGTGATGTAAAAGGTTATGTTCCAAGATATGCGCGAATTAAAGTGAAAGGTTTCAATATAGAAGGAGAAGAAAAGGCCATAAAATTAAGTGGATATCCTTCTATTGTTGTGCAGCATGAAATAGATCATCTTAATGGAATTATGTTTTATGATCGAATCAATAAAGAAAATCCATTCACTCTTCCAGAAAACGCTAAAAGTTTATATGACGATAGCTGGGAGTGAGACATCCACTTCATCGATTGTAGTTTTACTTTTTCAAGCTCCTTTTTGCTAACAGAGCGTTCGTACATTAACGTACAACGCTTTTTTTCGTAATACGACTGATCTTGACGAAAACTGAATAATGCCATTTTGTCATTATAACGTGTATCACATGGTTATACTGCTATTATGAAGCCGCTACGTTTAATAAATTTTAATATTTAAATACATAAAACTTAGAAAAAATATAGAAATAGGATGACATCAATGATCGGAAAAGTGTATTATCAAAAAAGAAAAAAGTTTTGAAAGAGGATTAAATATGAGTACAAGAATTAAGAATAGCGGAAGTAGAAAGCTTAAAAAAGTATCGAGAGCACTAGCTGTAATGATCGGGGCATTTATAACAGCCTATGGACTAGAAGCAATTTTAATTCCTAACAATGTATCAGATGGTGGTGTGACAGGTTTGAGCATTGTTGGTTCGCAATTATTTGGGTTACCGCTTGGGATTCTAATCGCAATTCTAAATATCCCATTTGTATTTTTAGGATATAAACAAATTGGGAAAAGCTTTGCTATTTATTCCATTATCGGTATTGCTTCATTAGCATACGGGACTAGCGTCATGCATCACATACCAACTATTATTCAAGGGGATACATTGCTAGTAACTGTTATCGGTGGTATTATTATTGGTTTTGGAATGGGGTTAGCATTGCGAAATGGCGGTGCATTAGATGGTATTGATATGCTAGCTGTTTTACTTTCAAGAAAGTTACCTTTTGGAACGAGTGATCTTATACTATTCTTGAACTTGTTTGTGTTCATGGTTGTTTCAACGGTATTTGGGCTTCAAGGAGCATTTTTATCGGGAATCGCTTATTATATTGCTTCTAAGGTAATTCATATGGTTGAAGAAGGTTTAAGTGGTTCGAAAACCTTTAAAATTATTACGAATCAACCGGAATTAATGGTTGAAACTATACGTGACCGTTTAGGCCGTAGTGCAACGTATAATCTCGTTAAAGGCGGTTATTCCAATGAACATTATAAGGAAATTACTTGTATAATTAACCGTTTAGAGGACAGTAAGATGAAAGAAATCATCTATGAGATTGACAAATCTGCCTTCGTTGCAGTATATGACGTAGCTGAAGTTAGAGGCGGTAATTTTAAAAAGAATGACATTCATTAATGAATCAAAGTGAAGAGGTGTCAAACTGGTGAATGAACTAACCTTTTGGTGCCTCTGATTTTTTACGTCTAATATATCAACATTTTTTTGGAAATTTCATTTATATCTATATTTCCTGTAGGAATCCACTCCAAAAAAATGGAGTTAGAACATGAACTATTTGTAAAAAAGAACTGTCTAAATAATATCAATAGCGCAATCTTAAAATTGAAGTAAAACTTAAATATAAATTTTTTGAGAAGAGGGATGGGGGTTATAATGAAAACTTTAGATCATGTTCAAAAGGAAAATTGGCTGAAAAATATTATTCTTTTTTTAAGCAGTCAAACTATATCACTTTTTGGTTCTTCCATAGTTCAATACGCGATAATGTGGCATATTACTTTAACAACGGAATCTGGTTTAATGATGACGCTGTACATCATTTGCGGGTTTATTCCAACCTTTATTTTGTCACCAGTTGCTGGGGTATGGGCAGATCGCTACAATCGAAAAATACTCATAGTTTTATCGGATGGGCTTATTGCACTGGCTACACTCATTCTAGCTATCCTTTTTTTAATGGGATATGATTCCATTTGGCTGCTATTTGTAATGGCAGCGATTCGTGCCTTTGGTTCTGGGGTTCAAATGCCAGCTGTAGGGGCCATTTTGCCGCAAATTGTTCCAAAGGAAAAGCTAACAAAGGTAAATGGTATAAATGGAAGTATTCAAGCCGTTATTACGTTTGTTTCTCCAGCAGTTAGTGCGGGGCTGTTAACATGGGCATCAATTGAGATTATATTTTTTATCGATGTTATTACAGCGGTGATCGCGATCTTCACACTCCTTGTCTTTTTAAAAATTTCTGTGCATAAGAAAGCTGCGGAAAAACAAACTACAAGCTATTTCAGTGATTTTAAACAAGGGTTGCACTATGTTACAAACCATGATTTTCTGAAAACATTTTTCCTCTTTTTTGCTGTATTCTTTGTATTAATGGCACCTGCAGCATTTTTGACCCCATTGCAAGTGACGCGTAGTTTTGGTGATGATGTATGGCGACTAACGGCCATTGAAATAGCCTTTTCCATCGGAATGATGGTAGGTGGGGGAATTATCGCATCATGGGGTGGTTTTCCAAACAAAATCAAAACCTTGGGATTGGCAAGCGTTATTATGGGAGTTAGTACAATGGCGCTCGGTGTTGTTCCGCTCTTTTGGATTTATTTAACATTTATGGGGATATTCGGTATAGCGATGCCAATTTTTAATACTCCTGCTACCGTTTTATTGCAGGAGAAAGTAGAAGAAGAATATTTAGGGAGAGTTTTTGGGGTAATGGGGATGATTTCAACTTCGATGATGCCTCTTGGAATGATTATATTTGGACCAATCGCAGATCTAATCAAAATTGAATGGCTATTGTTAGGAACGGGACTATTGATTATCATACTAGCCGTTTTCCTAGGTCGAAATAAAGTGTTAATTGAAGCTGGAAAACCAATGAAAGAATCATAAAGCGAAGGGCCTACAAACAGATGAACGAACTATTAAAATTGCACATATCTAAACAAAAGAACTACCCAAAGTACTTCTTGATTTGAAATACCCTCTTGTAAATTAAAAGATCCATACATTTTTCGATCGCCCATTTCTCCAGTTATTCTTAAGAGGATGTCCAAGTACTTGTACTTTGAACATCCTCTTTTTTTTATATAATCAACATTACATACTAGATTTCTCTTCCTTCTTTGGAACAAAAGGAATGTGATTATAAATTTTGATGATAGCGTTAGGAAATGGTTCAAGAAAGGGACTTATTTTATAAATCCCCACACTAACAATAATACTAATAATGATACTGCCGAGCACATCAAACGGATAATGATGTCCGACGAAAATGCGAGAAACCCCTGTTAAAATAGCTAACGCAAGCAAAGCTAATCCAATTTTACGCTGACGTAATAGAATGGCTAGTGCCAATGAAAAAGCACCAGTCGTATGGTCACTTGGGAAGGATGCATCTGCTGCGTGTTTAATTAATACGTCTACATCATGCGTAACAAACGGACGGGGCTCAAAATAGAATAACGTGATGACGAAGTTTAGTAATAAACCTAATCCACCTGTAAGAGCAGAAAAAAATACAATTTGTTTATATTTATCATTTCCGAAAATCCACATCAATAATAGAGTTATAGCATATATGATTAAGGCCTTATTAGTGACAAAAATCATAACTCTATCTAATAATGGGAATTGTCCTGCGTATTGATGAATGGCTTCAAATAATTCGTAATTCACTTATTTCTCCTTTCTAATCTTAATCTTCACTAATTCTTAAGTTCATTTGATGATATCATAAATCAAATCAAGAACAAACGATGATTTAATTGGAGACTTATTTTTAAAAACAGATACAGCTTTATATCCAAGCAAAAAAGGTTGTTTAACTCATCCCCACAATATGATATTTTTGTGTAGGTGATTAAATTGATAATAAAAGATTTATTTGTAAATGTATCGATCCTTGTTTCTATCCTATTCTTTTATTCCCAGATTTCAAGTAAGCTGCCATTATCTAAAAAATCTCCAATTGGAATTAAGATTTTTTTAGGCTTTTTAGGTGGACTTTTAAGTATTATCCTTATGGTATTCAGCATTCATGTAGGGACAACTCTTATTGATTTAAGGCATATTCCAACAATTTTATTAGCTTTTTATGGTGGAGCCATTCCAGCGTTAATTGCTTCCGCTTTGACGATTGGCGGGAGATTTTTAATTGCATCAAACACGGCATCTTACCTAGCTATAGTCATTAGTGTGACGGGTACAATATTTGCACTATACATATCTGAGCGAAAAACTTCGAGTAAGGTAAGAGTTACTATGGCTTTAACTTTTAATAACTTTGTATTTTCTATAATATTTTGTTATCTCGTCCAAGACTGGATGACAGTTTTAAAAGTTTTGCCAATCTATTGGATTATCTCGTATTTAGCGGCTTATCTAGCTTTTTTTGTTATCGAATATATTAGACGAACTCAAATGCTATTTAATCGATACGAACTAGAATCTGCGACAGATGGGTTAACAGGTTTGAATAACAAAAGAAAGTTCCAAGAGGTGTTTAACCAATTAACTCATGAATTAACAGATGAGGAACAATCTTTATCTCTGTTATATCTTGACATAGACCATTTTAAAAACGTAAACGATACTTATGGCCATTCAGAAGGAGATGTTATTCTGAAGGAATTAGGGAAGAGGCTTCGAAGATGTATTCGATCCTCTGATATAGTTAGTCGTAATGGCGGGGAAGAATTTACGGTTTTGATGGTAGATTGTCCATTAACTGGAGCCGTTGAAATCGCCGAAAAGATAAAGAAGAATGTTGAAACAAATCCTTTTATATTAAACTCAGGCGAAAAATTAAATCTGACAATATCTATAGGTGTTTCCTCTTATCAAGAAACGACGAATGATCCTACAAGGTTAATCGATGATGCGGACGGCGCATTGTATAAGGCCAAACAATCTGGTAGGAATAAGGTATGTATAGCTAACTTAAGTAATCACTAGTTGATCAGCCTGTTATTATAGCAGGCTGATTGTACTTATGTGCAAACGGTAGAATTGAATCCTTGTCTTTCTTACCATGACTGCAGACTTCCTTTATATTCTTTTACACTAAAAGAAAAATGCATGGCGCAAATTTTGAACCAAAGCTTGACTGGTTCTTAGAATAAGGTAATTGGAATTTAGTGATCAACATTGAGCTCGATTACATTCCCATCAGGGTCTGTGCAAAAGACTTGGATAAATCCGCTTTTTGTACTAAGATTTTCTTGAAAGGGAACAAGGTGGGCACGTAAATGATTGAGTGTTGCTTCGTAATCTCTAACTCTTATCGCGATATGGGCTTCTTTCGTATCAATCGTATTGTGTGTTCGTAATGTTTGAGATTTAGAGTATTGGATCAAATGAAGTTGTTGCTCTCCAACTTGATACCAAGCCCCTGGAAAGTCAAAATTTGGTCTTTCTAACTCATCCAAGCCAAGAACGTTACCGTAAAAGTGTTTGCATTCTTTTAAATTTTCCACAGTCAGACTAATATGGTGTAATCCGATGATCTCCATCATAAAAAAAACACTCCTTTCACTTGACAATCATTGTACCAGACAATAATCCAATTACTCCTATTAACATTATTCTCCTCATATATAACCTATTCATATAATAATATTACGTATTATTCATAAGTTTTTCAAAAGGTCCGGAAAAATTATCTTTATATATTTGTTAGTACTGATCGCAACATCGTTTGTACGTAATGCTATAATGAATGTAGCAAAGCAAGAACTTTGATAGAAAGATTGTTTTATGAAGATGGATTGGAGACAGGATATGTTTATAAAGGAAGCAGGCGACGAAACAGGCCCGTTACTCATTTTTTTACATGGTGGCGGTGTGAGTGGTTGGATGTGGGATAAACAACTTGAGTATTTTCAAGACTATCAAATGCTAGTGCCTGATTTACCAGGTCATGGAAAAAGCAGTAGTGAAAGTCATTTTTCTATTAAGAATAGTGCTGAAGAAATTATCCGGAAAATTAAGTTGAAAGCTCATGGGAAGCAGGTCATAATTATTGGTTTTTCATTAGGAGCGCAAATTATCATCGAGATTCTACATCAGGAGCCGGACTTAATTGATTATGCAGTTATTAATAGTGCTTTAGTTCGTCCAATGCCTTTATTTCATAGTTTTATTAGTCCCATGGTTAAGTCCACAGCGTTCTTAATTAAAAATCGAACTTTTGCTAGGTTGCAAGCGAGAGAACTTTATATTGATAATGAGAATTTTGATACTTACTTTTTGGAAAGCAAACAAATGAAAGCGGAGACACTCATTCAAGTTTTAAAAGAGAATATGGTTTATACGATCCCAAAAAACTTTTCTAAAGCAAAAACAGAAATTCTTGTAACTGTAGGAGAAAAAGAAAAGGGAATGATGCGAAAATCTGCACAGGATCTCATTAAAGCCAATCCAAATTGTAAAGGAATTATTTTTCCAAAAGTAGGCCATGGAATTTCATTTGCAGATCCAAAATTATTTAACAAAACGATTGATGCTTGGTTAAATGAGAGGAAACTACCTGAAAATATGCAAATTATATCTAACTAATATTAATTCTGAAACTTAATTCCATTTCTAACGTAAATAAAATAAACTATAAATAAAGAAAACAAATAAGCGAGGTGATTTTTTTGTGGTGGATTATAGGTGTTATGATATTTTCAATCCCGATTGTTGCAATTATAACTGATCATATGCAAGCAAGGGCAAAAATTAAAGGGGAATTTATTAAAGACCAATTAGAATTGGAAAAATTAAAACATGAGAATTATTTGATTGAAACAGAAAAGCTTAAGTTAGAGCTTGAAAGAATGCAAATAGAAACTTCAAAAGATGATGTTTATAAAATAAAATAAAATCCTCAAAAATCAAGTGAAGCTTGTTCCAATCATTGTTATATATTACCTAGGAAAGGTATTGGATTATAAGATGAAGACTTTGCAATGGAGAGATTATGATCTGAGTTTAGATAAAGAAATAGATTCTTGGATATTACCTTCATATAGTAAAAATGCGCAGTTAATTAACCGGTATGCTTTTTTTAATGAACCAGCTTCCGTACAATACGAATGGTATAAAACTCATCCATTTGAAATGTCTAACATTGCAGATTATTTTAAAGTTGTCGAGTTGGATCATATGATAATTGCATTATTAATTCTAAATTATTTTAAGGATGACAACGGAAGGTTGGTCTTAGGAATTAATCCAATTGCTGTAAATCCTAATCTAATAAATCAAGGATATGGGACACTTATCTTATCAGATCTTATCGCTAACACTAAAGTAGTCACTGGTTGTGAGGTAGATGTTATTTATGCGGGGATAGATGAAAAAAATTCAATAAGCACTAAGTTATTTTCAAAATTTGGATTTAAAGAAGTTGGACGATCTGAAGATAAAGAATTTCTGTATTTCGAATTAAATAGATCCATTGGTTAATTTGAACTGATTACTCTTAAACTTAGTAATGCCTTAATATATGAGGAGATAAATTCAGAACAACTACTAGTTGGAAATCTGAATTTATCTCCTCTTTTTCGTATATAATTTTTATATTTTAATATAACTTTTGTAGCATTTTAGGTTTTTGTGTCGAAAAATCTAAGCTGTAAATGTATAATTGGTAGGGTAACAATTTAAAAGAGAAAGGGGAGGCCCTACTTAATGGAATGGACATTAGCGATTCTGTTTATAGTTTCCGTCATATTGCTCATCATATCTTTTTTTACTTCTGGAAAGGATGCAAAAGCTAAGCAGAAAGAAATAGATATGATTCATATATCTGTCACAAACGAAATCGATGAAATCAAGGATTCAATCCGAAATATTGAGTTTGACTTGGATATTGTTTTTAATGAGTCAGAAGTCCAGCTTTCTGCAAAAGAAAGGTTGTTTCTGCGTGAAGTGCTAGATTTGTATAAGCGTAATTATTCTGTCGAGAATATTGCTGCAATGAAAGAGTCAACGGAAAGTGAAATTAAACAATTACTTGCTCCTTACGTAACACCTAAAGAAGAAAGGAGAAAAGTTGACCAATGAAATATACCTTTTTAAGGAGTTTTGCTGCTGGAATTTTACTTGCTACAACTGTTTGTGGCACAGTTTATATCTCTAATAACAGTGATGAAAAACCAAAAACTCCTGTTCAAACGACGGAGAAAGAACCGGCAGCGCCTCGCTCATTATCTGATGAAGAAATGAAAGTTCAACTTGAATCATCCGGCTATGTAGTTCAAACGAAGGATGAATATGACAAAAAAATTGAAGAAACAAAAAATGCTGTACAGAAGGAACAACCGGCTGAAGAGTCCAAAGATGTAAATCAAGTAATATTTTTTGTGACTGAAGGAATGACAAGTATTGATGTCGGGAAAATACTTGTAGAGGCTAAAATAACGGATAATGCAAATAAATTCTCGCAAAGGGTTGAAAAAAAAGGTGTGCAAAACCGTTTACGGCCGGGCGTGTATAAAGTAGACAGTAAAATGTCTGTAGATGAGATCATTTCCTCTGTTTTTAAATGATTAATATCCGATAGCATGCAAAAAAGGATTTCACACATAATCGGTGAAATCCTTTTTTGAGCTTGTCCTATGTAACAACTATAAAACTAGTAAGTTAAGAACCTCTATTAAGATTAAAAGATAAAGCGTAAAAACATCATTGATAAAATGCCTACTATAACTGTTCCAAGTAGACTACGTGTAAGAATGGCCACCGCAAACGTTGGTAATGCGGCTATTAAATCGATATTATGTTGGAAAGATAGTTTTCCTTCGGATAATAATAATTCTTGTCCAATTAAAGCAGCCATAACAGCAACTGGGACATGGCTCAGCCAACGCATTCCCCAATCTGGTATAGATAGTCGGCTTAGGACAACAAGTGGCAGTACTCTTGGTACAAAGGTGACAACTGCCGAGCCTAAAATAATCAAAAGGATATAAGAGTTTATTTCCATTTTTCCACCACCATTCCGATCGTTGAGGCGAGAATAATTGCAACAATTACACCGATGCTACTTGATGAAATGAAGCTTACTCCTACACCAACGATCACTGCGCAGATTGCTACTACAACATCAATAAAATATTTCTTTCTCCCGAGCATTTGTATAACGAGAAGCCCGATAAACATCGCTGGTAAGGCGAAGTCAAGTCCGAACTGTTCTGGGTTTGTAATCCACTGGCCGAAGTAGGCCCCAGCTATATTAGCTATAATCCAATTTAGATAGGCTGTTATATTTAATCCATGCATCCATTTTTCACTAATATATTTTTTGTTTCTAGATTCATTGATCGCTACTCCAAAAGTTTCATCTGTAAGCAAGGCCCCAATTAATGAATTCTTTAAGGGAGTCAAATGACGAAAATAGGGCGATAAGGCAGCGCTTAGTAAAAGATGCCTAAGATTAACAAAAAAAATAGTGAAGATAATTGCAGTAGCAGATGCATTGACTGCAATCATGCCAGCTGCAATAAATTGAGCCGATCCGGCGTATATTAACGAACTCATTAAAATAATCTCTAATACACTAAGCCCTGCAGTTTTTTCAATAACTCCAGCTGCAAATCCAATACTTAAATATCCTAATAATGTAGGAATACATGCTTTTACTCCGTCAAAAAAATGACTTTTCTCTTTCTGTATTATACTTGTTGCTACTTTCATCTTCTCACCTCATAATCTCCCAAAAGACCCGATAAATATAGAAAAACATCAACCATATATTATCATAGAATTAATAGGAGGATGAAAGGGAAGGAAATATTTTGTAGATTTGTGAGGAGTAAGTAAAATAGGAACAAACTTTCAATCAACCATTTGAAAGTCAGCCCCCATTAATTTAGTCTTTAACTGTATTTAGAAATTCCTCAATAGCTTTAGTATATTCCTTTTTCGGGTATCCGTTATATAGCCCCATTGCTAATCTAACAGGGTCGCCAAAAAAGAAACGTTCATAATGGGTTTGTCTGGAGCCAAATGCGCTCATACACAGATCCCATGTTAAGCGAAATAGCATGACACGGTCTTCTGCAGAGGAGTTGGTGCCTTGTAAATATTTTTCAAGATATGGACGAATGGTTGATTCAAAACTTTTTTCTGTTGGCAGTAGGATTAGGCCACTACCTCCAAGTAATTGTAAAATTTCGACAAGACGCGGATATACTTTTGGATAATAATGAATGGCGACATGTAATGGTCTAGCATCTGGAATCATCGTTCCAGATGAATCAAGACTTGCTTGAACTCGTGAAGACATATGCAAAGCTTTCATAATTTCAAGTGCTGCGATAATTTCACTTACTTTATCCTGTATGTGTTGGTATTCACGAATATTGATCGCTTCAACAATAGACTCAGCTAATCCAAGGATAAATTCTGTTTTGACAATCATTCTAATGACTGCCTGATAAAGGAGCATTGTATTAAACTGTGCTTGTGCAAAAAACTGGCGAGCTATATCTAAATCCTTGTATAAAAATACTTTCTCCCAAGGGATTAAGACATGGTCAAACACAACTATTGAATCCATTTCCTCAAATCGAGAACTAAGTGGATGATTAAAATCAGACTTATCATAAGTAAATGATTCTCGACATATGAACTTCAATCCAGGTGTGTTAGAGGGAACAGTAAAACCGTAAACATATGATTTTTCATTAAAATTGCTGCCAGCCGGTAGTACTAATATTTCATCAGTGATTCCCCCTTGAGTCGCTAAAAGCCTTGCCCCGTCAATAATGATTCCATCACTATTCTCATCAATAATTCTTGCTGCGATATTTTCCTGTGAATCTTCAAAATAGGCAATCGAGCGATTTACTTGAGGATTAATAAACGTATGAGTAAAAGTTAGGTCATTTTTCATCGCGTTTTCATAAGTATTGCGGATATTGTCCCCAAATTTTTGATCTTTAACTCCGAATAGTTTTTCAGACGCAGCTAATATCATAATTCCTGTATTTACATAATCTGGAGACCTTCCTAATAATCCAAAATTACACCTTGCCCATTTTTCCGTTGCTTCTTTTCGAAAAAGCAAATCTTCCTTCGTTTTCGGATGGTGAAATGAAAAACTTACCTTTTCCTCTCGATTGGGAGAAGTGAATGTAAAAATATCTTTTAATGCTGGGTCATTTTGCATATCTAATAATTGAGCTTTACTTTTCATAACTCCATGAAAGGCTGGATGCTCCGAGACTTTTCCAGTTATCTTTTTTCCATCAACCCATATTTCACTTTTTAATTGATTAATTCGATCGATATATTCCTTTCCGGAGATCGTCATTACCAATCGCCCCTTATATTCATCTACGAAATTAATTTATGCGATTACTGCTCTTAGGTTTACAAATAATAGTGAAAAAACAAGTAGGTTCGTGTCATAAAGAAATAAACTTAATTGGCTGAAAAAGAGGAATAATATTGACGCAAGTAGCAAATCCCTGATAACATTCGATTATTATTTATAATTTCCTTGTATAAGTTCAAGAATAAGGCTTGAACGTTTCTACCGGACTGCCGTAAATGGTCTGACTACAAGGGACAATGCAAATGGTTGTTAAAGTGTTATAATTGTCCTTTGTAGCGTGATTCTCCGGCAGTTTCTTCCGGGGATTTTTTATACAATTCGGAGGACTCATCATGAAAAACTACTTTCAATTTTCCGAACGAGGCACTTCCTATAAGCAGGAAAGTGTAGCAGGTATTACCACATTTTTATCAATGGCTTACATTTTGGTTGTCAATCCAGTTATGTTGAGCCAAACTGGGATGGATAAGGGAGCTTTATTTACAGCAACTGCCTTATCAGCTATTATTGGAACACTTTTAATTGGATTAATGTCTAATTATCCAATTGGTATTGCTCCAAGTATGGGAATAAATTCTTTTTTTACATTTACAGTCTGTATTGGCATGAATATTCCGTGGGAAACAGCATTGACGGGTGTTTTTATTGCGGGCGTATTATTTATGATTTTAAGCTTGCTAAAAATCCGCGAAAAAATAATCAATGTGATTCCTTCAGATTTAAAACATGCAATTGCGGCGGGAATTGGCTTTTTTGTAGCATTTATGGGTTTGAAAAACGCTGGACTTATTGTGGCAAACGAAGCGACGTTTGTTGGAATTGGGGATTTTAAATCTCCTCCAACAGTACTGGCCATTGTAGGGTTTATTATTACGATTATTCTTTTAAATAGGGGAATTAAGGGTGGTATTTTCTTCGGAATGCTGATCTCCACTATTCTCGGGATGGTCTTTGGTATCATCCAACCTCCTCAAAACATTATCGGAAAAATCCCAAGCTTAGAACCTTCTTTTGGCGTTGCACTTAGCCATTTAGATGATATTTTTTCTCCAAAAGTAATTGCCGTTATTTTCACCTTTTTATTCGTTGCTTTTTTTGATACAGCAGGTGCATTAATCGGAATTGCCAGTCAGGCGGGACTTATGAAAAATAATGAGATCCCAAATGCCGGACGAGCTCTTTTAGCGGATTCGATGTCGACGATTTTTGGTTCTATTTTTGGTACTTCGACAACAGCATCATTTGTTGAATCGACAGCTGGAATTGCGGTTGGAGGAAGAACCGGTTTTACTTCACTTGTCATTTCAGCATGTTTTGTAGTATCTTTATTTTTTTCGCCAGTTTTATCGATTGTTACACCTGAAATTACATCACCAGCTCTAATTATTGTTGGTGCAATGATGGCAACAGAAATGAGTAAGATCAATTGGAGTAATTTGACCGTATTCATACCAAGCTTTATTACGATCATTGCAATGCCTTTAACCTTTAGTGTTGCGACTGGAATTGCACTTGGCTTCATCCTTTATCCGATCGGCATGGTGGCTGTGAAAAAAGGAAAGGAAGTTCATCCGATTATGTACGTGCTTTGTGTCATATTTATCGGATATTTCCTTTACGTCGTTTGATCTACTTTTTGGGCGAAGCTTGAATGTAGGGGATCATAAAAAAAGGGAGTTGTTGGCTTCTTGAAGCTCGAATTTTATTCGAGTCTAAAAAACGGTCGTCATGATATCCTTTTAAAGCACATCATTTTCTTCTAGATGAATAAAATGTCCTCATATTAACCTTCATTCATTTGAATAGGGAGGTTAATATGAGGACATGTTAAAGAACATAGCTTCTTGAAGATCTAATTATTTATATACTTTTCAAAAATTGCGCCAAAGTCCTTTTCATGATATTGTTCACGAGCTGATTTCAACCATGAAAATCCGAATTCTGTTAGTTGTTTATACTGATCAGCGAGTTGAATTTCTGATGTTCTTGAGTTTTGCAAAACCGATACAGCTTTTTCTAAACTATCGTTTGCCATATCATACATAATGCTGTTTTCGTGAATGACTTCTGAAATATAAACTAATGCCTTATAAAGGTCGTTTAATTTATTTATTTGCTTTTTATCAACATCAATACTGTATGTTTGATTACCTAAAGTAAACTTAATTTCTATATCTAAGTCTACTCTACCAGCTGTTTCAAGTAGTATGCTTGTAATTTTATGTTGCGAATACGGATAGCGTTTTAAAGTGCGTTTGGATGAAACCGCATTTGCTCCGTCAACATGGATAAAGGCGATGTTTGTAAAGCAATACTCATCTGCTTTTGTTTTTATTAAAAAGTAAATTTTTTCATTATCTTCGTGACGAATGTAATCATCTGCATCCGTTTTATCATAGTCTTCTGGACCGATGATTTTTCCGATGTCTGATAAGCCTAGTGCGTCTGAAGCAAATTTTTTTAACATGTTTAAGTCCCCTCACTTTTTTATTACTGTTTATTTCGGAATTATTATATCACTTTTTAGAGTTTCATATTTCTTTCATACGTTTCTAAATTGGCAAAAACCATTTTTAAGTAAGGTGCTGGAATTTGATGTTCTTTTGCTAACTGTAATAAATAGCCATGTAAGTGATTTCCTTCTATTTGTTGCATTTTTTCCATATCCCGTTGTAAGGAGGATTTCATTGTATAATCCATTTTTTTCACGAGATTAAGTTGAATTTGTTCAATATTATGGGCGATTGGAGCATTAGCAGCTCGCATAATAGCACCAATTTCTGCATAAAGTTTTTCAATAATTTCTAGTGCGTTCTCACTTTCTAAAATTGGTCCAATACTTGATCGGAAAAGTGAAGTGATGCCAGAAAAACCGGAGATATACATATATTTATGCCACATATCTGTTAAAACCTTATTGCTTTTCCTAATCGTTGCCTTAGTGCCCGAAAATAATTCCGCGATTTTTATAATGCGCTCCGTATCGGCCCCAGATAATTCGCCAAATACAAATTCATGTGTAGGACTTGATTGAATAATTCTTCCTTCCAAGTCAACAGTGGATTCAATAAAGCATAACCCTCCCACTATTTGGTTGATATCAAATTCCTTTTTTAAAGTATCCAAATGTTTAATTCCGTTTAACATTGGTATAATGACCGTTTCGTTGCTAGTAAAGGATTTTATATCATCAATTACTTTCATAAAATGGTAAGCTTTTGTGCCTATTAAAATGATGTCGTAATGATTACTCGAATCAGATGATAAAATGGTTTTCGGCTTCTGTATATGTATGTTTCCATGAATACTTTGAACGATGAGCCCTTCTTCATTTATTTTTTTTTGACGAGCTTCCCTCACCAAAAAGGTCACGTCTACTCCTTTTTCAACAAATCTCGCACCAAAATAGCCGCCAACAGCTCCTGCACCGACAACTAATACTTCCATAACCTTCACACTCCTTTCTTCAAGTATACGAAGGGATGCTTTTTTTGTCATGTTAAGATTGTATAGAAATTGCGTTATACCTGTCGAAAAAATGAGGAGTATGAAGTAACTTTAAGTAGTTTTTTTTAGTGTATGATAAAGGAGTTTTTTTAGGGAGATTGGTATAATGACTCTATATGTCAAATTCTAGAAATGACATAGGCCCTCTCTTATGTAGAAGGCCACTTATAAAGAAAGAGAGCGTACGGATGGAACAACGATTGCTTGAAAAGAAAAAATATACTTTTGAGGAACTTTCTGAACGAATTTCTGAAAGGGGAACGTTATTTTTACAGGACTTATTAAAAACAGACATTAATGGTCGGCTATATACCTTATTCATTAATCACACGCTTGTACTAAGAGATGTGGAAGAGCTTTCTCTAATCTCTTATGAGGATAAAAACTATATTCATGGAATTGTCGATGTGTATGATCGTGTTCTTCGAGAAAAGCTTTATAATTCATCAAATACTAGAATTGAAAACGATCAGATTGCAGATATCGTAATTCGTTCAAATATCGTCATTAATGTGCTAGAGCTAGGTGTTGCTAATTTTATTCAACAAGGTCCCGAGGAATCGATTGCCTTACCTAATAAATATTTAATTGAAATTTATACAGATTGGCATACACAAATGCATCATAAAGATCAAGAATTTTTCCATTTGTTTTTTGAATAATAGGGGGGAAGAGAGAATGAGCAACATCAAAAAAATCGATTGGCTTGATGTGGAATATGATAGTACTTTATCCCATGATATCCGTGCCATCGCTACAGTTTACTTAAATGAATCAAGAACGATTGAGGGGATTTTAATCTACGCTCCTTTTAGTTATAACGAACCGGAAACTTATATAAACGTAAATGAAAGGTACGAACATGATATTAAGGTGTGGGTGAAGTTTCCAAAGTCGGTAACGATCACAGATGATGAAAAACGGAGCTTGTCGATTGAAATTAACGAACATTATATGGATCGTTGGTTAAGTATGAAATAGATAAGGAATCCAAGTTCGTTCCTCACCTTGCTTCCTTTATCTCAGGCCAACAGGACGTTGGTCAGAACGGCTCGCACTTTAGCCGTTCTCCTTGTCATAAAACACTTAACAGTCGCCTTCGCTATTTCTAAAGCCCTGTGAGGTCTCAACGATTTCCCACTTCCCACAGGAGTCTATGTATATTTCCAACGCTGGGACATTTCAATACTCGTATTTAGAGGAAGTAATTTTAGTTATGTCCCAGCTCCATTTTTCAACTTTATCTACTTGAAGGTAAGGGTATTTTCCAATTACCAAGGAGTCATATTTAGTAGTTTCATGCTATAGACTCATTATCCTTCATTATTTTTTCAATTCTTAATTTATGATCAATCAATAGATTTCCACCATTCACTTCTTCATGGACTTTTCCATCTTTCATCACAATAATATGATCCGCATGTTGTAAAGTCGATATACGATGGGCAATCACTAGTAAGCGATGTCCTCTATTAACTACTTTACGTAATTCATCCATCACAGCCTTCTCAGTTTCTGTATCTAATGCGGATGTGGCTTCGTCTACTATCCACAAAGGTCGATTCGCTAGAAAGGCCCGGGCAATAGCCAACCGCTGTCTCTGTCCACCAGATAACGACTTTCCGTTTTCGCCAATAACTGTATCATACCCGTCTGGCATCGCACTAATAAACTCATGGGCTTGGGCTTTTTTTGCGGCCTCTTTCATTGCCTCTTCAGCATTTTCTATATCTGGATATGCCATCATTAAGTTCTCTCGGATTGTTCCAGCCATCAAATATGGATCCTGAGGTACATAAGCGATGAACTTCCGAAATGACTCGAGATTTTCAACAACATTTATTCCACCCAAAAGCACGTTTCCCTCAGTGGCAAATAATAATCCAGCTGCGATCTTTGCGACTGTTGATTTTCCTGATCCACTTCGTCCAACTATTCCAGTAAAAGAAGTAGGCGGTATTTTAAAGGTAATTTGGCTTAGCTGTTCATCTATTTTACTACTATGTTTTTTATCTTTTGATTCCGATAAACCCTCTCCATAATAAGAAAAGGATACTTCATTGAATTGTAACTTATTGTTACATACTAGTTCCATGTTTTCGGCTTTCGTTTCTGTAGGCTCTTTTTCAGCTGCCCATAAAGAGAGTACTCGTTTGGAAGACCCTAAAATTTCTTGAATTTGCCCCGATAATTGGCCAATGACTTGTAATGGGCTATTTATGCGCCAAACTAATGTGAAAAGTGCGATAATTGCACCGACAGCCATTGTCCCTTGAATAGCTAACCAACCGACAATAATCGCCGTACTCATGAAACAAAATTGGGAAAATGTTTTCGATAAAACATTCAATCCTTGATACCACCACATTCTTTTCACATATAATTGGTTTAATTGCTTGCGCTCTAAGATGAATCGGTCCCTTATCCACTCTCCAACACTATACACTCGAATAACTTCCATTCCTTGTAATGCATCTTGTTGTAGCTGACGGATGATGGATTCTTGATCTGCCACTTGTTGACCAATACGTTGTAATTTCCGCCGCAAAAAAATGCTAAACAATAATGATAATGGTGCAACAAGCAATAGAGCAATCGCTATTTTCCAATTTAACCAAAAAAGATAGACTGCCGCTAATATAAACATCGTTAGTTGGTAGCCAATATCGTTGATTATTGTGTTGATAATTCCTGTCATTCGCGTAGTATCAGTTGTTACCCGTTGGACGAGATCGGATGAATGGACAGAAGTCGCTCGTCCCAGGGGCAAACGCTGGGCATGATCCGCTGATTCAACCATCATTGTTACTTGTAAGCGAGCCATGCTCGTTTGTTTTAAATATTCTCCTACGAACATTAACCCGATGAGAAAAATAAAAATGCCTGTACTTATAATTAACAATGAATAAAGAAAATGATATTCCTCAAGTTCCATCTGATTAAAGATCAGATTCACAAAAAAAGGCTCCAGTATCATGATCACCGACTGACTAAGGGAAGATAAGAAGCCAAGGATAAAAATCAGTTGATTAGAACCTAAACGATTCCAAAGAATGGGCAATACATCTTTGAGTTGAAGTGTCTTCATGAGACTTGCACCTCCTCTGTTCGATCAGCCCAATTTTCTGCACGAATGAAGGCAGCATATCTTCCATTCTTCTCCATTAGTTCATCATGTGAGCCAAACTCCACGACATGACCAGATTCAATGACTGCAATATAATCAGCATTTCGGATAGTTGAGAGACGGTGAGCGACTACAACAACTGTTCGCTGATTCATAAGTTTTTCTACTGATTCTTTAATTAATTGTTCGTTATGTCCATCTAATGCAGAGGTGGGTTCATCTAATAACAATAAATTTGGATTCCGTAAGTAAGCTCGTGCTATGGCAATCCGTTGTCGCTGTCCGCCGGATAAACGTTGTCCAAGTTCTCCTAAATATGTTTGATATTTTTCGGGCAATGCCTGAATAAATTCATCAGCCTGAGCAAACTTAGCTGCTTCGACAACTTCTTCTGACGTTGCGTTTAGTTTGCCGATCCGAATATTGTCCATCACTGTCCCAGCAAATAAATGTGTGTTTTGGGGGACGTATCCTA
Source organism: Bacillus niameyensis (assembly GCF_001375535.1). Lineage (GTDB taxonomy): Bacteria > Bacillota > Bacilli > Bacillales > Bacillaceae_C > Lederbergia > Lederbergia niameyensis. The sequence continues at coordinate 1,436,589 of NZ_LN831197.1, read as the reverse complement.
TTTGAGCCTGCCAAGTACCAAGATTTGATTGAGTAAGCACAGTGTCGCCGATCCGTATTTGACCTCCATCAGGTGTGTAAAGACCAAGAAGTAATTTAAGAATCGTGCTTTTTCCTCCACCGCTTGTTCCGACTAAAGCTGTTGTACTGCCTTGTTTAATCGTTAATGAACAGTCGTGTAATATTGGTTTGTTAGGAATATAACTGAAAGACACTTGATCCATCACAATATCTCCTTTGGATGGCAAAGTTTCCCTCCCAGGAGTAAGTGGTTTATGTTCCGTTGGATCAGCCATCTCACAAACCCGGCCAAAATGAGCCAATGTATTTTGGATGGTCGGCCATATATTCAATAAGCGCATGACTGGATAAATTAATTGCTCATAGGAAACATAAAAGGCAGCAATGACGCCAACCTCTAACTGTCCTTGAAAGACTAACCAAGCACCGAGTCCAAAAATATATATTTGTCCTAACCAGTAGCCAAAAAAAGTGAGCATACTGGAAAAAGCAGACCACATATGTACCCGAATATTTCCTCGTAGAGTCGTTTGAACGATTTTTCCCCAACGGCGATTAAACTGGGGACGAAGATTATACATCCGTACATTATCGGCACCTTGCATCTGATCCTGAAGCTTGGCGTCTTGATCAGCTTTTGACTGATTTGCATTCTGTTGCCAGTTATGGATTGGTTTAGCTGTTACTAGTCCAATGAGTGGAATGATGATGGCAATGACAATGACACCGATTGTTAAAGGCCAAGACAAAATAGATAAATAAGTAAACAAAAATAGGATCGAAAGTGCTTGCTCAATAACTTGTGGGATTTTCTCGTTCATCCCTTCTTGAGCAGAAACCGCAGAACCATTTAACCGTTGAATCTGTTCTCCTGTATGCCATCTACTTAACTGTTTTAAATTGAGTAAAAACATTCGCTCCAATACGGCTCGCTGTAAGTCTAGCGTTGTTCGATTCAAGGTACGTTGCATGAACCAACTGCGGACGATTTCCATCACGATCCCTACGGCAAAGATGACGACAAAAAAGCTAATAGAAACGAATAAATCAGATATGGATTTATTAAAAACAGCGTTCATCAGTCTACGGGTTGCATCAGCGGTACCAGTAGGGATAAGGGAGGAGACGATAACGATACAACCTAGTAATAAGTAAGAAAGCCAGTAGCGCCGAGCCCATCTTAAAAGTTTTATTAAAGATTGAAAAGCGTGATTCCTTTCTTTACGTTTCTCCATTAAAATGTATTTCCTTTCGTAGAATGTGATGCAATTGAGTGATGCTCCCGAAAAAGGCATTTTAACCCTTGTTCAATTTTCGTTTAATGACTGGAATCCATAATTCAATCGGATGTTCTCGAGTTATTGGTTTCGTTAAACAATATGGGAGGTCAGGGCCCACCTGAATTCTCGGTCCATCTGTTTCTTCATAGCCTGAAGAGGGAAACCATTCTGAATAGATACGATGCCACTTTTCTGGTTCCCATGGTGCTTTAACCTCAAATATCGCCCATGTCAGAGCAGGCACATGTAATGATGAAAAGTGTTTTGGATATTTTTTGTCTGTTGCGACTGAAAAATAATAATCGTGTTGTTTCCCAGGTACTGTTTCCCCATTGGTTACATGAAGTATGCCGGATAGTTTCTGATTAGATAGGGAAATAAGTTGGTTGTATGTATCATCATCAATGCTTTCCCAAACTTTTATAACCTCTTGGTTTTCCCCTTCTTCAACTGTTCCATTATGTTGATGAACAACTTTCTTTACACCGACTATCTGAAATGCACTTCTTTCCTCAATTCTGTAATTCAATTCCACTCCTCCTTCAATAGTAAGCCTAAAGGTCATGGGAGGAAAAGATATGAGTGAGCTCTCGTTTTTTCTAGCCTCTGTCGGTGTCATTCCGTGAAATTGTTGAAAGGCTCGTGAAAATGCGTCTGCTGAGGAGTAGCCATATTTAACGGACAAGTCAATTACTTTTGTATTACTATTTTTTAATTCAATTCCAGCTAATGTCAGACGGCGCCGACGAATGTATTCCGCGAGTGTAATACCAGATAAGGATGAAAACATTCTTTTAAAATGATAGATCGAACAACACGCCCGCCTAGCAATCTCATTTTCATCTATCTCGTATTCTAAATTGTTTTCAATATAAGATAAGGCACCATTAATTCCTTCCAGCATATTCATTTAATGACCTCCATTCATGTTTAAGTTTAACAAAGATATCTACGGGAGCCCGACATTTTCGAGTCCAATATTGTAGGTGAATTAACTTTTGCATAGTTATTCAAGTTATTAGGGGGAAATGAGGGCTAGTATGCGATTTTATTGTAATAGTAGCAAATAAAAGGACAATTAATAATAAATTAGTTTTTCATATTAAGAAATCTACACCCTTCCTCACGAATGTTGCCATTCCCCTAAGAATAATGTATATAAACTGCATATCGATTGGGGGAAGATTCGTGATCCAAAAAGTGAGTGCGGAAATCCAGCGAATCCTTACACAATTCTTCAAGGATCAAACATCAGATGGCTCTTGGGATTATCCGTTTGAAATGGGAATTGTCACGGATTGTTATATGATTATTTTGTTGCGGACACTTGAAATGAAGGATGAGTCCCTTATTCACGGTCTTGCTAGCAGAATTGCGAGTAAACAGGAAGCAAATGGAGCCTGGAAGTTATACCAAGATGAAAAGAACGGGAACCTCTCTACAACTATTGAAGCCTATTTTGCTTTACTCTTTTCTGGGTACAAAAATAAACAAGATAATGAAATGAAAGCTACCAAGCAATTTATTTTGGAGAATGGTGGACTTTCAAAAGCAAAAATATTTACAAAAATAATGTTAGTCGTTACGGGGCAATATAAATGGCCTGATTTGTCCCCGATTCCAATTGAGTTTATGTTGCTGCCTGAATCCTTCCCGATTAATTTCTTCAATTTATCAGTATTTGCAAGAGCTAATCTTGCACCAGCATTTATCCTTGCCGACAGTAAATTCACAATGAAGACAACGCAAACCCCTGATTTATCTGATTTACATGTCAGTCGGGAACGAGCGTTTTTTTCTGAAGAGGAAGTAAAAGAATGGCGTTCAATTTTGGATGATATTGAGAAAGGAATTGAAACACTCATTGGATTGCCAGAAGAGCTCCATAATATGGCTTTGGCACGAACGGAACAATATATACAGGAACGTATTGAGCCAAATGGAACATTGGAAAGTTATTTTAGTGCGACCTATCTCATGATTTTTGCCTTTATATCGCAAGGGTATAGAAAAGACCATCCTATCATTTTGAAAGCCATAAATGGATTAAAATCAACTATTTGTAGCATAGAAAATAAGCTTCATGTTCAATATACAACTGCAAATGTCTGGAATACGGCCCTAATTAGTTACGCGGTTCAGGAAGCTGGAGTTCATAGTTCAAATCAGATGGTGGAAAAAGCTAATCAATATTTAATATCACGCCAGCAACAAAAATTTGGAGATTGGGCTCTGCATAATCCGAATGTTCCCCCAGGTGGTTGGGGGTTTTCAGACATCAATACGATTAACCCGGATGTGGACGACTCAACAGCTGCTCTAAGGGCTATTGCCAGAAGGGGGGATGAACTGCTTTCGTCATGGAATAAGGGAATTCAATGGGTAATGTCAATGCAAAATGACGATGGAGGATGGCCAGCATTCGAAAAAGATGTTGATAATCCTTTGCTAACATTATTTCCAATCGATCATGTGGAAGATTTAGTATTGGATGCTTCATCACCTGATTTAACAGGGAGAACATTAGAGTTCTTGGGGAATTACACAAATATCGACAAAAATCATCCAATGATTCAAGAAGCAGTAAAGTGGCTATTAGATAAGCAAAATCCAGATGGTTCTTGGGATGCACGATGGGGGATTTATTATATTTATGGAACATGGGCAGCTGTAATTGGCCTAACGGCAGTGGGCGTTCCAGCCCGTCATCTTGCGATCCAGAAAGCAACTAGTTGGCTGCGCAAAACCCAACTGTCTGATGGAGGCTGGGGAGAGTCTTGTAAAAGTGATAAAGAGAGAAAGTATGTCCCGCTTCAGGTTAGTACACGCACTCATACAGCATGGGCTCTCGATGCACTTATCGCGGCTACTAAGGAAGTCACGCCTGAGATAAAAAGAGGTCTCGAATTTTTAGTTGGTCATAAAGAAGAGGCGTGGACATGGGATTATCCGAAAGGAAGGGGAATGGCGGGAGCATTTTATATTCATTACCATTGTTATGACTATGTATGGCCATTGTTAACGCTTGCTCATTATCGGAATAAGTTTAGTTAAGTAGCTCGAAGTGTGTTTTCTGCTTATAAAAGATAGTAGTTATATAGAAGAGAGTGCCAAGGGGAATTAAAATGCTAATGATTACTGAAAATGTAAAAGGAAAACGCTAGCGACAATTAGTTGACATCTTGTCAAAACAATGCAATCGTATTGCATTTGTAGAAAATCGCCAAATGATGAAATTTGAGGATGAACGTCTTGCTTATATTGACCATTTAATAGCCGATATTAAAGAACAACTAATAGAAAGAACAATTCAACGAGAATGGGAAACGACAAAACTTACTAAGGATACAGCATACATTTTTTACTTTCGATTGAATAATGCAACAAGGCAATTTTTGAACGAATATAGCAATTCTCTTTTCAATTGGATCAGTCCAGAGCTACCAGAGGACTTAATGTTTTACAAAAATGATAAATGTATGTTAGCTCTATGTTCACATGAGCGATTTTTCATGGTAGGTAAAGACGTATGGAACAGTATTGAGAAACAAGGTCGGAATTAGGGTGTCCTATAGAGCATAAATATTCAAGGACCAACATTCACAGGTAAAATTTAATTATAATTATTTTTTCACTTGTTGACCACTCCTCAAATATGAGTTAATAAGAGTGTCGGACCGATAGAATATCGGAAAGGAGGCTGATTATTTTGATCAAGCAAAGCGAGGTGATTTCCGCTTAAGCGGAAATCACAGAAAAGTGGGGCCGCATTTGTGCGGCCTCATTTATTACATTAACGGGCTGTATGATCCCATTGCAAATTTGCGTTGAAAATTGTTAGTGGGGATTGAACAACAGCGAGTATAGCCTGATTCGTTTAACTAACAATTATTCGGGGGGAAGAAAGAATCCCTCAGTGATTGAAGTTTCACTTATCGCATCTTTCCAAATCTTGAAAATGCAATTATACTGAAAAGGAAACATGGTGTAAGGGTTTACCTGCCTAAAAATAAATGAAAGGGGTTTTTCTGAATGTATGTTAAAAAAATGACCGTTATATATGAACATCTCAATAAGGAGGATGTAAATTTTTGCGATATAAAAATGGAAAAGAGGTGCTTCCCCCTCATTTGCTGAAAGAACTGCAAAAATATATTCAGGGCGAACTGATCTATATCCCTAAGAAAACGAATCAGCGAGCGGGATGGGGAGAAGTAAATGGCTCACGTCAGTTGATAGCTCGAAGAAATGAAGAAATTTATCAATCTTATGAGGACGGATTATCTTTCGAGGAGTTGGAACTGATATACAACTTGTCGATTGAAAGCATTCGAAAAATAATTTATAAAACCCGGCGAGTATACAGTGAGACGAATCACTGATAATAAATAGGAAAAACAACACCGTTTGCAAATGTGGACGGTGTTTTCTATATTCAATACTTTTCTGATGTTTTCCACTTTACACGAACACTAGTTCCTGGTATGATTTATACTAGAGAAGAGACAAAGGATGGTGTTCACTTACTGTGGAGAATTTCGAACAAAGTGTTGGAAAGTTAACAAAAGCGGAACTTGGATCGATTCTTTATCTCAAGGAAAATGAAATTAGAAAAAAGAAGAAAAATGAATTAGTAAACCTGATACTAAGTAAAACGGAAGATGAATTATTTCGGAAAAGGCTATTTAGAAAATATTCATCTCATTTTGCTCTCCATCCATCTAAAGTAGAAGAATATCTAGCTATCACCTCTACAGAACGAAAAAGATGGACCGAAGATGGAAAACTGATTGTTGATCACTATATCGATCTTAATAAATGGGGTAAAAAGTTAAAGGTTCCAATGTACGATGCAATAGCTGTGTTGAAAATATCAACTGGAATCATTGAATCTTGGAGATATGAGCACAATCTGGAAGTTCATAATAACCGATTACAGACTGCAAAAAAATCGGCAGAAACAAGAAAAAGAAATCTGGAAATTAGCATTGATTTTTTCGAAAATCACTGGAAAAGGTTACTGGCTAGCTGGTTTAAGCAAAATAGCCAACTAGGTGCTACTCTACAGTTGAGCTTTTGGACTGTATGGATAAATCGATGGGCAAAAGAATTTCAGATAAGAGCCTTGAATGCTAGAACAAAGAAAGGGGAATATCTAGATAAAAAAGAACAATATTATGGGATGAAAAATGAAGCTATAAAACTTTTAGTCCTTTCTCACTACACGAAACTTTCTTTCTATAGACCTCCGTCACCGCATAAAACCTTACATTTACATTTTTGCCCACTACATTTTGAGCTATGGTGCAGTTTAAGAGAATTCGACTACCTAAGCAAATGGGAGTTTTTTGAATTATATAAAAAAGATATTATTAAATGTGTGAATTGCTTGTATGAAAAAAGTAACGATTATTACTCTTTGTATTATCTTTCTATTCAAAAGGATAACCTACAGGATTTTTCTTTTTCATTTCATATACCTTACCCAATTGGAAAGTCCTTTCTTCCGGCAAAACATGAGTTACCTAAAGTTGGTCATGAGGAACAAGAGGGCATATTTCGATTTGGAAGGACACTATTAAAGGATGAGAAAATTATTTTTACAGAAAAAGCAGTGGTAAAAAATTTCGAAGAATCTCTAAGGAAATTTAATCTGTATTTTTCTGAGAAGTAATGGATAAGACAATTCTAGATCAAAGTAACTAGGTGTTTTTTAAAAAGGAAGAACTATTTATGGGCTTTATACATTGGGTAAAATATATTCATGAGATAAACTTAAGGCCTGCTAATAAGATATTTCTCCATACGGATAATATCTTAGTCGAGAAAATATGTATCAAATACTACTCACTGCTCAAAGAAGGGTGTAGATTCCTTACCATCATACTAATCCAGAAAAGAGAAACAAATATACAGGTTCAAGGGATTTTTAGGCAGAAGTTCTTTTTTGTTCTCTTAAAGTTACTATCCAACCAATTAATTTGATATATTAATGAAGGCATTGATTAAGATTTAAGTGATATTTTTTGGAGGACATCATGAAAATACAACAAAGTGGAAACCCACTCGCATTATTGCCATTTGGCGTCTTTTTCCTTTTATTTATTGGAGCAGGGATCGTAACAGGAGATTTCTATCGTTTTCCCGTCATCATTGCGATCGCGATTGCAAGTGGTGTAGCTTTAATGCTAAATAGGAAAGAGACATTACATAAAAAGATAGATATATTCTGTAAAGGTGCGGGTAATGGAAATATCATACTGATGGTGCTGATTTTTCTGCTTGCAGGTGCTTTTTCAGAAGTAGCAAAGGGAATGGGGGCAGTTGATTCGACTGTGAATATGGCACTATCGATTATTCCACAACATTATTTGATTGTGGGCCTTTTCGTGATTGCATGCTTTATTTCATTATCGATGGGAACTTCGGTAGGGACCATTGTAGCGATTGCACCAATTGGAGTTGGAATCAGCCAGCAAACTGATATTGCGACCGCTCTTTCAATGGCAGCTATAATTGGGGGAGCGATGTTTGGCGACAATCTTTCCTTTATTTCCGATACAACTATTGCAGCTGTTCGTACACAACATACAGAGATGAAGGATAAATTTAAAGTGAATTTCTGGATTGCATTGCCTGCAGCCGTTGTAACATGTTTGATTTTAGCAATTTTAACAGCTGGACAACATGGAGACATCGCCTTGCAATCGTATAGTTGGATAAAAATACTCCCTTATCTAGTTGTTCTTATTCTTGCTTTAATTGGAATAAATGTCTTTATTGTTCTTCCACTTGGAATTATGATTGCAGGTCTTATTGGATTATTGGATGGTAGCTATAATATTTTTGCTTTCTTGCAAGCAGCTAATGAAGGGCTGGCAGGGATGTACGAAATTTCCTTCTTAGCTATTTTGATTGCTGGTATGGTGGAAGTCATTCGTTTCAATGGCGGGATTAATTATATTTTACAAAAGGTAACGAAAAGAATCCGATCGAAAAAGGGAGCAGAATGGAGTATTGCTAGTTTGGTGGGGATCACCGATTTTGCTACTGCGAATAATACGATTTCCATCGTTATTGTTGGGTCATTGGCAAAAAACATTGCAGATGAATATCACGTAGATCCGCGCAAGTCTGCTAGTATATTGGATATTTTTTCTTGTAGTGTACAAGGGATTATTCCATATGGAGCACAATTGCTTGCTGCAGCAGGGCTTGCTGGAATATCCCCAGTTGCCATTATGCCATATTCTATTTATCCGATTTTATTAGGATTATGCGGAGTGCTAGCGATTATTGGGGGATATCCTCGAATAAAGAATAAATCATAAAAACTTTTGTGAGGAAGTGTAATGAGGTGGACAAGCGAAAATGGATAGGGATTACGTTCATGACCATTATAATGATGATTGTCACGGCGTGTTCATTACAATCAGATCTTGAAGTGAATACAACTTCATCATCAATTGGAGCGGGAAAGGTTACCGAGCCAAATGTAACAAAGAGTACAACGGAAGAAGAACATGTAGAAGATCTCGAAAGTGAGCAAGCATCGGTTGAGTCAAGCTCGAAAAATAACATTTATTTGACAACTGGAAGCCTCAATATGCGAGAAGGAGCTTCAATTGAAGACCAGATCATCACAACGATTCCTGAAGGGGAAGAAGTAACCTATATTTCAGCAATAGGAACGTGGTATAAAGTAGTGTATGGAGTTCATACCGGATATGTAAGTTCCGATTATTTAATTGATTTATCAGAAGAGGAAAGCATGGTCTTAGAATCAGAAATTGTGAATGATCAAGTGCCAATTTTAATGTACCATGCGATTGACGAATATAAAGGTAATGGAATAGAAGAGCTGTATGTTACTCCGGAAAATTTCGAAATCCAAATGCGGTATTTAAAAGAAGCCGGTTTTACCCCCATCACCTTTGATGATCTACATGCTCTTAAGGATATCAAAAAGCCAATTCTAATTACTTTGGATGACGGGTATCAAAATAATATCAATGCTTATAACATATTGAAGAAGTTAAATAATTCCTCATTTCAAGCGAAAGCAGTCATTTTCATGATTGGTAAAAAAATTGATACTAAGTCGGGATTATCATCGAAACAACTAAAAGAGATGAGTGATTCTGGGATTATTTCCATCCAATCACATACAGAAACACATCAATCCCTACCAACTGTGACCAATTTTGAGGAAGAATTTGGAGATATTAAGAAAAAGTTAGAAGGTATAACAGGAAAACGAGTAACAGCGATTGCTTATCCCTCTGGTCACTACGATGAAAGAGTATTAGAGGAAACAAAAAAATATTACGATTATGCAGTTACGACAAAGCCTGGTGTAGCCGATCTTCAATCATCCCTGCATGAACTAAGAAGGATACGAATTAGCTACAAAACAACTTTGTCTGAATTTAAAAATCAAGTAAATCAGTAAGATTCCCTCTTTTTCTACTAGGAAAATAAAGGGAAAGCTCCTATCTATGGATAATAATTAATAGAATCATAGTAGGAGGGATTCGTAAGATGAACAATTCAGTTAGTATCGTTTTAGCTGGTATTGGTGGTTATGGAAATACATATGTTCAAAAATTATTGGATGAAGGCGAAAAACTAAATGCTCATATTGTTGGGATAGTTGATCCTACCCCGGAGAAAAGTGAAAATTATGATCGGATTATTGAACAACATATTCCGATATTTTCATCGCTCGAGGAATTTTATGAAGATCATCGTGCAGATCTGGCTATCCTTTCTACCCCAATTCATCTGCATGCTTCACAAACCTGTTATGCGCTTTTGCAAGGTAGTAACGTTCTTTGTGAAAAGCCAATGTGCGCTTCGCTTCAAGAAGTAAATGACATTATTCAGATGAGAAATAAAACAGGTAAATTTGTAGCGATTGGTTTTAACTGGTCGTTTACTTCATCTGTTCAAAAGTTGAAGAAAGATATATTGGAAGGGAAATTTGGGGAAGCGATTCGACTTAAAACGATTGTGAATTGGCCACGTAACGAAGCCTATTTTAAACGAAATCAATGGGCTGGCCGTCTATATAGTGATGAAGGACATCCTATTTTCGATAGTGTTGCCAATAATGCAACGGCTCATTACTTGCACCATATGTTTTATCTTCTAGGACCTGACATTGATCAAAGCGTTAAGATAAAGGAAGTATCTGCTGAATTATATCGAGCTAATCCTATAGAAAACTTTGATTCATGTGCTGTTCATATTACAACTGCCGAAGAGGCAGAAATTTATTATTATGCAACCCATGCAGTAAAAGATTCTTTTGGCCCCCATTTTGATTATGAATTTGAAAATGCAACAATTCATAAAACAGCGGACAATCAAATTAAAGCAAACTTCCATGATGGAACAGAGATCATTTATCCTTCTCCGGATACGGATGCATTACAAAAGTTAGTAACTTGTATTTGTGCGATCGAAAATGAATCCAATGAGATTCTGTGTGGTCCAGAGGCTGCACTCACACACGTGCAGGCAATACTTACAATGCACGAATCTGTTCCGGATATTACACCGATCCCTAATAGCTTAATTCGCTTGGATGAAGATTCAGGTGTTACCTGGGTTGAAGGCTTGGGACAAACGTTTAGGCAAAGTTATGATCAGTGGTGTATGCCAAGTGATATCGGAGTTTCTTGGGCAACAAAAGGGAAAATAGTTCAAATTAAATGAAAAAGAGGCGGAAACCATCCGTCTCTTTTTTTGATGGAATGCTCTAATAGGAAATGGCTCTTTTTTCTTGATTTTCCCAAATGAATTGAAACTCGTCCTTACTTATTCTTACGCCCTTCTGATTCGACCAACAATCGTTGAAGAAGTAATCACTTCCATCATAACCTGTCAGAATGAGAGCGTGGACTGTGAATCCGTGTAAAGGAGAAACCCACACAACTACTGGCTTCTGATTGAGTAATTGTTTTTCTAATTTTGAAAGGCTGCACCCCGTTAAATCTTCTACACTCCCACAATATTTCTCAATTAATTTGACTAAGGCTAGTACAGTCACAATGAACGAGGCGTTACTGAAAACAGTGGAGAGTGGAATTTCACTAGAAGATGCTGTATATATGGCTTCCACTGCGCCAGCCAATATTTTAGGCCTTAAAAATAAAGGCAGGATAGAACAAGGAGCAAATGCTGACCTCGTTTTAATCGATTCTGAATTTAATGTCCGATGGACAATGATCGAAGGACACATTTACGATTGACATAACGGAATAACAGTAAAAGGGCCATCCAAATTATGAATAGCCCTTTTTCATATATAGCGATTGTTCATCTTGTTCTACGCTACAAGCTCTTTAAAGGCTCTCACTTTCTAGATTCTTCATGAACATACAGTCGTTTTCTTTGATAAGTGGAAAGTATGACGCCTCCTACAATAAAAAAGGAACCTACTATTTCTGCACCTGTAATAGGTTTATGCAACAAAATAAATCCAAATATCATCGCGATAAAAGGCTCTAAGTTAGATAGTACCGATGCTTTAGAAGCATTAACATGGCGAATATAGCTAGTCCAAATGAGATTAGCTAATCCGTGGACAATAACAGCTGTACTTATTAATAGCAACCAGTCCCATAGGTCACTGCTAATGCGTAATGGGTTGTCTAACGAAAAGGCAAAAAGCGTCGAAAGGACTAGTCCGACAATATTAGAATATAGGGTAATGATTAGTGGGTCGATCCGTTGAGAGAGTAATCTTGTTATGATAATCATTAAGGCGAATGTGACCATCGTTACTACAATCCAAAGAAGGCCTTTATCTACTTGTAAAGACGTAAAACTTCCTTTTGTTACAACAAAGAAAATCCCGATAATTGCTACTATAGAACCGAACAACATACGGAGTGTCAATTTTTCCTTTAGGAAGAGAGCAGCTAATAGGCCGGTTATAATCGGAGTGGTTGCTAATATTAATGCAGAGGTTGTTGGATCTGCTGTTTTTAATCCCTCAAAAAAAGACCATTGATTAATAAAAACACCAATGACTCCTAGCAAAAAAATAATAAGAAAATCTGCTTTATTTATACGTTTTATCTGTCCTTTAAAGGATGATATGACAATTAAAAAAAGCACAATAAAGAAAAGTCTTAAAAATGTTAGTAATGCTGGAGAAAAACTTTGGACTAAAATCTTTCCAAATACAAAATTACTTCCCCAAACGATTACACAAAAAGTTAGCCAAGAGTAAGCTTTAACCATATTATCCCCCCTCGTATACAAATGCTAACTGTCCTATTTTAAACATAAAGCAAGGGATAGTAAACTTTTAATTCATATGAGACTTTTTTAGCCTTTATCTGCATTGCACGTTAATTGGATTTTATTAAGAAAATGGAGGTGTCCATGTAGGTTGGTCGAGGTTCTAATGAGTAATAAACTATAGAAACGCATCTAACTTTTCAGCATGATGTGTTTTTTGTTGAAAAAATAGCAGTCCAAACAATCAGGGGAAAATGCCGTTTCGTTGGAGAACATTCGTTCATAATATATTTTAAAAGGGAGTGGACTGCATGTTTGAAATATATGATATGGCTGTTATCCCTCTAATATTAGCTCTAGTAGAACTATTTAAAAGGGCTGGGGTCGCGAATCGATACCTTCCATTCATTGCAGTTGGGCTTGGAATGATTATAGGGGTAGTATATATTACTAACTTTGAAATTAGACAAGGTATATTGGTAGGTACAATCCTTGGTTTATCAGCAAGCGGCTTGTACAGTGGGACGAAAAATACGATTGAGAAAAAGGAGGAGATCGAGGATGATAAAGACAGGGAGCGGGATAAGGACTCTGGGTAAGCATTCGTCAAATAAGATTGGCTTTTAACCTACCCTCGGAAGCTGGGGGAGGGATCCGAATTACTAATGTCCTCGAAGTAGTACATTGGAAGAAAGGTGATGTCGAAAAGTTCGAGAATTAATTAAAGCTAGCATAAAGGAGGGAATGGTAATCTAGTGCTCACTTGTTAAATTCTTTCAGGATCGTTCATCTATTCTGGATCCTATTTAAACCATCCCTTTTTCTTTGAATGCGTGATGGCTTCAATTCGATTGGTCACTTCTAGTTTATCGAGAATTTGAGAAATGTAATTTCTAACAGTGCCAGTTTTAATGCTTAGTTTTTCTGCAATTTCTTTTGTGTTCTTCCCATCAGCGACTAACTCCAAAACAGCTTTTTCTCTAACTGTAAGTGGGTTTTCTTCACTATACAAATCATCCATTAGTTCAGGCGCATAAATTTTTCTTCCAGTCATGACATGACGAATCGAGTTTGCCAATTCTTCACTTGGACTGTCTTTTAATAAGTAGCCTTTGACACCAGCTTTAACAGCACGCTGAAAATATCCTGATCGAGCGAACGTTGTGAGGATGATTACTTTGCAATCTTGAGTTTGCAACTCCTCAGCCGCTTCTAACCCAGTCTTTCCAGGCATTTCGATATCCATAATACAAATATCGGGCTTCATTTGTTTAACTAATTGAACCGCATCGTCTCCATTGCTTGCCATTCCAATTACTTCCATATCATCTTCCAAATTCAGAAGTGAGCCGAGAGCCCCAAGCATCATCCGCTGATCTTCCGCGATTACAATTCGAATCATCAGAGTTCCTCCTTCTTCATCCTTTTCATTACTGTAGGTACCTTCATTGTGATGATCGTACCATTATCGACCTCAACATCTAGCGTTCCGTTAACAAATTCAAGCCTCTCTTTCATACCAATTAAACCATTTCCTTTAGACAAATAATGGTGGTCACTAATTCCGATGCCATTATCTTTTACCATAAGATGAATTTCTTTAGCAGATTGTTCAACTGTAATCCAACAAGTCGTTGCTTCGCTATGTTTTACAACATTGTTTACTGCTTCTTTTATGCACATACTTAAAATATTTTCGAGAAATAATGAAATGTTTTTCAACTTTATGTCACGGTCTGCAATAAATTCGATCTCCGCCACATGTAAAATTTCTTGAACTCTAATAAATTCTTCTTTTAATTTGATGCCACGCATTTGCGAAACCATAGTTCTTACTTCATTTAATGCCGTTCTTGCCGTTTGTTGGATATCTTTTAATTCATTCCTTGCTTGGTCGGGGTTTTTATTAATGAGTTTTCTAGCTAAATCACTCTTTAAGCCAATAACTGAGAGTTTTTGCCCTAATGTATCGTGTAAATCTCGGGCAATCCGTTGTCGTTCCTCTTGTTTTACGAGTTCAGCAATTTTGTTATTTGCAATTTCTAATTGTTGTTCCAACTTTTCTTGCCTTTTGCGGTTAAATATATTGATAGGCATTAAAATGACACTCAAACAAAGAATAACCATAAAGGGCAGTTGTTGTAAAAATAAGTCATAATGATACACAGCAATCAAGCTGATAGAAGCTGCTGTAAAAAGTAAATGGATAATATATACAGTTAAAAACGTACCACGATTTTTTATATGGCCATTGCAGTAGGCAATATAAAAAGCAAAATAAATATATTGAAAAAGAAGTGACATTGTCAGTGAAACAGCGATTAATATAATTGTCCATAAATGCACAGGCCATTTTTTTGAAATGAAAGCAAGTCGCAGAGCAACAAAGAAAAGGATTGTTAATACGATACCAATAATTACTTCAACAGTAGATGAAGATTTTAAAATAAAATAAAAAGGTAGTATTGCGAGAATGGCCCATATATATGGTGATATACCTGAACTTTTTAATTTTAAGAGTATTTTTTTCATCTTTTAAACCTCAATTTTTAAGAAAACTAGCTCCTGATTTAGCCTATCTCTCTCTTCTTATATTATAAAATAAGCTCCTTTGTCATCATAACACAAAGGAGCTTGCTGAATTCTAAGAATTTTTAACCGATGGAATAGATGTTGGTATTTTTTCATCCTTTTCAAGGACGCTTTTTATTTCTTTGAATCCAATAAACCTTTTATTTTTTTCATCCCATAAACGAAAATGAAGTGAACGCAAGCTTGTTGAAAGTGTAATTGTTGTTGCTTCCTGTAACGGTTTATGATTATTGTGTACTTCTTCTAAATAGTAGTTCGGGATTCTAGGACTTAAATGATGGATATGATGAAAACCAATATTTCCTGTTAACCACTGAAGTACTTTTGGAAGTTTATAATAGGAACTTCCGTCTATTGCAGCTTTTACAAAATCCCAATTATCTTGGTTTTCAAAATAAGAATCCTCGAATTGATGTTGGACATAGAATAGCCAAATTCCGAGCGATCCGGAAATTAAGAAAATGGGTCCTTGGACAAGTAGGAAGGATTGCCATCCGACTAACCAACATAATAGAACAATGGCAATGACTATGGAAATATTTGTAACATATGTGTTGCGGCGTTCTCTCGGTTTAGCGTTTTTCGTATTAAAACGATATGCAACAAGAAAGATATAAATTGGTCCAAGAATAAACATAACAAATGGGTTACGATATAAACGGTAGGCTATTTTTTGCCATTTCGATGCTGCGATATATTCATCAACAGTCATTACCCAAACATCACCTGTACCACGCTTATTCAAGTTACTACTTGTTGCATGGTGGATAGCATGACTATGTTTCCATTGTTCATAAGGACAAAAAGTTAATATTCCTGTAATTGTGCCGATAATTTGATTCGCTCTTCCTTTTTTGAAAAACGAGCCATGACAGCAATCATGAAAAATGATGAAAATCCTAACTAAAAATCCGGCTGCTATTATGCATAATGCAAATGTAAGGAAATAGGAGATGGATATGCTTTTGTATGCCAAAAACCATAGAAGAAAAAATGGTACAAGCGTATTGATCACTTGCCAAACACTACTTTTCGTATTTGCTTTTTCATAATGGGCAATTTGCTTTCTTAAATTCCGATGATCCAATTTAGACATAAGTTACTTCACCATCCTTGCTTTCTTTATATTTAATGTAAAGTAAAAGAAAAAAACATAAAAGGCATAATTGTCACGGACAAACCATTATAAATGTCATGGTTTAATGAGTTTTCTTTAATTTTATAGTTTGGAAATGATATAGTTATTTTAGAGTGAATTCTGCGGAATAGAGATTTACTGAACGGGGAGGGACAGTATGAGCAAGAATATAAAGGACTTTCAAGATAGGCTTCCTAGCTTCGTACAGGATTTGAAATCACTGTTTAAAGCAGGGGTTTTAATTGCTAATGTCCTCCCTGTTGTGACAGGTTTTTGGTTAGCGTTATACTTTACAGATTCTTCATTCGCATCGTATTGGGAATTATTCGTCCTCGTTTTGTTAGGGAGTACATTTGTGATGGCCGGGGCCCTTACTCTAAATAATTGGTATGATGTTGACATTGATACCATTATGGATCGGACGAAATACCGTCCGACGGTTACAGGAAATATATCTCTTAATAGCGTATTAGTAATTGGTATTGGTCTCACAGTAGTGGGATTTATCCTTTTATTATTTACTACAGTTGAAGCGACATTCTACACATTTGTGGGGTGGTTTACATATGTCGTGCTGTATACGATGTGGACTAAACGAAAGTACACACTTAACACAGTCATCGGGAGTATTTCTGGAGCTGTAACACCTATAATTGGCTGGTCTGCGCTTGAGTCCAGTTTTCATCTAGTACCAATCACTTTAGCTTTGATGATCTTTATTTGGCAAATGCCACACACTTTTGCGATTGCCATGAAGAAGTGGAAAGAGTATAAAGCGGCTGGAGTAGCTATGCTTCCTGTAGTACATGGTTTTGCAATGACAAAACGCCAAATTGTTATTTATGTTGCATGTTTACTTCCACTGCCTTTTTTCTTAGCCTCTCTAGGTATAACTTTCGTTGTCATTACGACACTATTTAATGTCCTTTGGCTTGTTGTAAGTATAAAAGGATTATATACGAAAAATGATTTGAAATGGGCGCATATAATTTTTCTTTGGTCAGTCAATTATTTAACAATCGTTTTTCTGTTGATGATTATTGTGACATTGCCAATATTTGATTAGGAGTACCTTCCGAACTATGGGAGGTGCTTTTTTTATAAATATGTAACCGGTTCTCCATTGGAGATTTTTTACAAACATTGATAGAAAGATATCTTTTGCGGATAGGATCCAACATTTGAAATACTGGGAAGTGCTGAGCTCAAAATAAGAGTGACTTTTTATAATCAATGATTAGGGCTATCCACTGTTGGATAGCTTATTTTCTGTCTTGAAAGAAAATTTTTTATTCAATTTTAAATAAAACTGTTGCTATTTTGAAAATTATGGAATACAATGAACGAAATCATTAAACCTATTAGATTAGTAGGAATTGTACGAAAGGGGAGTTGAAATAAATGCCATTAACAGAACATCAAACCATTTTAGAATCAATTTTTATTGAACTGGAAGATAACCTTGAGGAGGTTATTAACTGGAGAAGATATATGCATCAGCATCCAGAGCTTTCATTTCATGAGGTGAAAACTGCTAAGTATATTGAGAAGAAACTAGTAAGCTTTGGTTTTGATGTAAAAACGAATATCGGAGGACACGGACTAGTCGCAATTTTAACGGGTGGCCAATCGGGCAAAACGATTGCTCTAAGGGCAGATTTTGATGCTCTTCCAATTGAAGACGAAAAAGACACACCTTACAAATCGTTAAACCCCGGTGTAATGCATGCATGTGGACATGATGGGCATACCGCAGCGTTATTAGGGACTGCTAAAGTATTAAGTAAATATCGGGAAAATATAAAAGGTAACATCGTTTTTGTTTTCCAACCAGCAGAAGAAACTCCACCTGGAGGAGCAAAGTTTATGATTGAAGAAGGAATTTTAGATGGTGTTGATTACGTATTTGGCGCTCATCTAGCATCCGGAATTCCATTAGGGAAAGTTGCTGTTGGACAGGGATTTACTTCAGCTGCCGTTGATAAATTCGAAATAATCGTAAAAGGAAAAGGCGGACACGGTGCGAGACCTCATGATACTATCGATTCGATCGTAATTGGCAGTGATATCGTTAACGCATTACAAAAAATTGTTAGCCGGAAAGTTAATCCGTTAAAATCAGCTGTTGTCACAATCGGAGTGTTCCAAGCTGGCGGTGCGTTCAATATTATTGCTGACACTGCAAGACTGGAAGGAACTGTCCGTACATTTGACGAAGATGTCAGAAAACAAGTGAAAGATAATATTTATTCTATTGTCAAAGGAATTACGGAAGGCTTTGGGGCGGAATTTTCGATCGATTATCTGCTCGGCTATCCAGCACTTTATAATCACCCTAAAGAATCAGAAACTGTCAAAGGAATTTTTGAGGAAGTTTTTACTGAATCCTCTGTGATTGAACTAGAACCAGGAATGGGCGCGGAAGATTTTGCCTATTTCTTACAGGAAAAACCAGGAACTTTCTTTAATGTTGGGGCTCGGAATGATAATGAAAGTACGCATTTTCCACATCATCACCCGAAGTTTGATTTTGACGAGCAAGCGTTATTAAATATTGAAAAATCGTTCGTGACCATCGTTTCACATTATTTATTTTGATTATAAAACCAAGTTTACTCATAAGAATAATGCAAAAACCGTTGTAATGTAAAAAGGAAAAGGGGAAAGATTGATGAAATTATTAAAATTCACTTCATTTTTAAGTATGATCTTGCTTAGTGTTGTCCTTGCCGCTTGTGCTGCAGATACAAGTTCCAATGGTAGTGAAAAAGATAAAGGATCTGGTACTGGCAGTAAATCTGAGTCAGATACTGTGGAAGATACACAAATAAAAGCTGAAAATCCTAGTACTTCTCCAAAGCTGGCTATTGATCGCGGGAATACAGTCGTTGTTGGATTACAAGAGCCAGGCGGAGTGTTCACACCTTTCTTTAATACAAGTGGATATGATGGGAATGTCCAATCTGTTATGTTTCCACCTTTAGTTGATATTAATGAAGCTGGTGAGCCGGTTCCAGGACTTGCAGAAAAATGGGATGTATCGGATGACGGTTTAACTTATACTTATCACTTACGCGATGGGCTATTGTTTGATGATGGAACTCCACTTACAGCTGACGATGTGGAATTCACCTTAACATTGCTACACGATCCTAGTTATCCAGGTGGCACTGATATTACAGAAGCAAAAGTTGTTGGTGGTTTAGATTATAAAAATGGTAATGCAGAAAGTATTTCTGGAATTAACGTAATTGATGAGAAAACGATTGAAATTACAACAGAACAAGTCAATGCTCGCTCACTAAGACTCCTTGGTGGAGTTGTCTTGAAGAAGGATTATTACGGAAAAGACTATAAAAAAGGAAACTTGGATTATATTAACGCATTACATTTAAAACCAGTAGGAGCGGGCCCGTTCCGTTTCGTTGACTATTTGCCTGGTCAAGAGATTCGCTACGAGGCTAACGAATATTACTTTGGTGGAAAACCGGAAGTGGATCAATTTATTTATAAGACAACAGAAGGGGATTCCATACAATTCTTCCAAACTGGTGAACTAGATTATAGTGGATTTACAGCTAGCCAAGATAATTTTGAGTTTTTACAAGGATTAGGTTTTGCCAACATTAATATTTATACATCATCTGCTTACAGCTATATTTCTTTTAATCACGAAAAAGAAATATTTAAAGATCCAAAAGTTCGTCAAGCCTTCATTTATGGATTGGATCGGAAAACAATCGTAGATACTTTCTATCAAGGTTATGGTGAGGTAGCTAATATTCCGGTATCTCCAGCATCATGGGCCTATACGAATGAGATTGGCAGCACAGATTACGATCCTGAAAAAGCAAAACAATTACTAGAAGAAGCTGGGTGGACAGAAGGATCAGATGGAATTCGTGAAAAGGACGGGAAAAAGCTTGTAGTCTATTATTTCACACGTGCTGGAGGAATTAGCGATACATTGATTCCAATTGCTAAAGAAAACTATAAGGAAATCGGTATTGATTTTCAGGTTGAACAAATGGACTTCAATGCTTTGCTTGCCCGTGTAGAAAATGGAGATCATGATCTTGCTTCTTTCTCAACTCCAATGTTGACGGATCCATACAATGGAATCGATAGTTTTCAAACGAAGGCAAATGACTCGATCATAAAAGGGTTTGGAAATGAAAAAATCGATGAATTAATTAATGCGACAATTGCGACAAATGATCAAAATGAACGAGTTACTGCCTTTCATGAATTATATAAAGCTTTAGATGAGGATCCACCATTGATTTTGCTATCCTATACAAAAGTATTAAGTGGGACGAATGCTCGGGTGGAAGGCTTTGAACCAAATGGATATCGGGGCATCTCATCTAGCCTAAAGAATTTGAAAATAGTGGATGTGAACGAGTAAAAGATTCGTAGATTAGGCATCATGATTGCTTGACGGAAAAATAGTTAAGGCGTATCCAGATGCAGAATTTGGATACGCCTAATTGTATGAAGATTCCGTGAATGGAACACAGCGAAACATAATGAATGATCCTACCTTTATAAAATTGGGGGAGATGTAAGCTTGAAAGGTTATGTATTTAAAAGATTAATATATTTAATTCCAACACTCATTGGAGCGTCCATTCTTATTTTTTTCTTATATTCCCTTGTTCCTGGGAATTTCGTAGATTCAGACCCCAACTTGACTGCCGAACGGAAGGCTGAACTCTATGCTTTGTATGGCTTTGATCAACCAGGGATCAAAAGATATTTCATTTGGGTCGGAAATTTATTACAAGGAGATTTAGGTTATTCTTTACAATTCCAACGGCCAGTTGTAGAGGTTCTGGGAAATTATATATGGAGTTCTTTCATTGTAGCCTTAGCTTCACTAGTTCTGACATGGATTATTGCTGTCATTGTTGGTGTAGTCTCTGCAACACGTCAATATTCCATATTTGATTCTTTAGCTACTGTCCTTGTTTTTGCTGGAATGGCGACACCGTCATTTTTCCTTGGTTTGATTTTGATTAAGTTTTTTGCTGTCGATCTCGGTTGGTTCCCAGCAGGAGGGATGATTACAACCGGTAGTGATTACAGCGGATGGGAATATTTTAAAGATATTGCTGAGCATATGATTCTACCAGTTATGGTATTAACGATGCTCGGGATTGGTGGACTCGCCCGTTATTTCCGGACTAATATGCTTGAGGTTATAAAGCAAGACTTCGTCCGAACTGCACGGGCAAAAGGATTGAAGGAGAAAGCAGTTGTATATAAGCATGCCCTTAGGAACGCACTACTTCCAGCCATTACATTATTTGCCTTTGAGTTGCCGGCCCTTTTCAGTGGTGCGATTATTACCGAACAAATCTTCAATTGGCCAGGAATCGGTGCAATTTACATGCAGGCGTTTACGGTTCGAGATTATCCGTTATTAATGGGCTTTACAATGTTCATTGCGCTTCTTACAGTTATAAGCAATTTAATAGCTGACTTGCTGTATGGTGTTGCAGATCCGCGGGTGCGATTGAAATAGAAAGTTTGCGGGAAGGGATGGCTTAGGAAAGTCAGTAAGGAGTTGAATCGGATGGAAAATCCTTCAGTGATGACGGTTAGTCAAAATAGAGTAAAGCGAGAAAGGAAATCTTCCTTATGGAGGCAAGTTTTTCAGCGTTTATTCAAAAAGAAAATCGCCCTATTCGGATTAGGGTTTCTAATATTTATATTTTTGTTTTCATTTATTGGCCCATTTTTATCACCTTATACAACGGCTGGGGTGGATACAAGCAACATCAAACAACCTCCAAGTAGCGCTCATTGGCTAGGGACGGATAGTTTAGGACGTGATGTATTAACACGACTAATGCTTGCTGGGAGAATTTCTTTAACAGTAGGACTTGGAGCTATGGTCATGTCAGTAACAATCGGGGCATTACTCGGAACATTAGCCGGCTTTTATAAAGGAATAGTTGATCAAATTGTAATGAGAACAGCTGATATTTTAATGACACTTCCGGGACTCCCTTTGTTGTTCATTATGGCTGCAGTTATGTCAGAGTGGAAGGTTCCAGCAGAACAAAGATTATATATAGTTATGTTAATGCTTAGTCTTGTTGGATGGCCGGGTCTCGCTCGACTAGTCCGCAGTCAAATACTCAGTCTTCGGGAGCGGGAATTTATTCAAGCTACTGAAGCGCTAGGCCTTCGCGATCGCAGAAAGTTGTTAAATCATTTATTGCCTAATACCGTTCCCTTATTGATTGTTGCAGGGACACTAAGTGTAGGTAGTGCTATTCTTAGTGAATCTGTCCTTAGTTATTTTGGATTAGGTGTAGTCCCGCCAACTGCTTCATGGGGGAATATGATCAATGCAGCTAATTCCTTGATTGATTTTCAAAAACGCCCATGGCTTTGGATTCCACCAGGTGTCGCAATCTTTTTGACAGTAATTAGTATCAATTTACTAGGCGATGGGTTGCGCGATGCCATCGATCCAAATATGAAAAGGAGGTAATCAGTGTGTCGAATGAGCCAATATTACAAGTAAATCATTTACTCACACAATTTCACACTGATGCAGGAAATGTGAAGGCTGTAAATGATGTCAGCTTTGAAATAAAGAACGGGCAAACGGTATGCCTTGTTGGAGAGTCAGGCTGCGGGAAAAGTGCAACAGCAATGTCTATCATGGGCTTGATTGATCCTGCGTCAGGGGAAGTTTCAAGTGGAGAGATTATCTTTGAAGGAAAAGATCTTCTAAAGATGAAAAAAGGTGACTTGCGCAGAGCACGTGGAAATGATTTTGCCATGATCTTTCAGGAACCAATGACATCACTTAATCCGGTTTTAACAATTGGTGAACAAATTATTGAACCGTTGATGGAACATAAAGCTTTATCGAAAAAGCAAGCGAAAGAAAAGGCGATTGAATTGATTGAGTTAGTTGGAATTGGTCGAAGTCGTGAAATCTATGCTTCTTATCCACATCAGTTGAGTGGTGGAATGTTACAGAGAATCATGATTGCGATCGCTCTGTCTTGTGATCCTAAGTTGCTAATAGCAGACGAACCAACTACAGCACTTGATGTAACGATTCAGGCTCAAATATTAGATTTGTTAAGAACGTTAAAAGAAGAGCGGAATATGGCCATGTTGCTAATTACACATGATTTGGGTGTTGTTGCGGAGGTAGCCGACTATGTGATTGTCATGTATGCTGGAAAAGTGATTGAACATGCATCGGTCGTTGAGCTCTTTGCTAATCCAAAACATCCTTATACGAAGGGATTGCTTCAAGCAAAGCCTGTCATCAATCAACGAAAAGAAAAACTTTATACAATACCAGGTCAAGTGCCAAACTTGATTGAGTTGCAACCTTCTTGTTATTTTAGTGACCGCTGTGATCAGTGCATGAGTATTTGCAAAGAGAAAAATCCTTTAATGAAACAATTGGATAATGGTCATCAGGTTGCGTGTTGGTTGTATGAACAAGAGGTGAGCGTATGAGTGAGGCAGTACCTTTAATTGAAGTAAATCAGTTGAAAAAATATTATGGGGAACCAAGCAATATTTTTAAGAGAAATCCCGAAGTTGTGCAAGCTGTTGATGGAGTTAGCTTTACGATCAAAAAAGGGGAAACTTTTGGTCTCGTTGGAGAATCAGGAAGTGGAAAAAGTACAATCGGACGAACACTTTTACGGCTGACTTCCATTACCTCAGGGGAGGTGCTTTATAAGGGACAGAATCTCCATACTTTGTCAAAAAAAGAAATGAGAAGTTTGCGCCCGAAGCTCCAATTTATTTTTCAGGACCCATACAGTTCGTTAAATCCTCGGATTAGAATTGGGGACGCCATTGCTGAAGCTTTACTGGATCATGGACTCGCCAGTAAAAATGAGGTGAGGGAGAAAGTACTGGAAGTATTAGAAATTTGTGGTCTTGCCCCTTATCATTATGATCGTTTTCCACATGAATTTAGCGGTGGACAACGTCAACGGATCGGAATTGGCCGGGCAATTGTTTTAAATCCAGATTTTATAGTTGCTGATGAGCCTGTTTCAGCATTGGATGTATCAATTCAGGCTCAAATCATTAACTTATTTAGTGAACTACAACAAGAAAAAGATATTACAATGTTATTTATCTCACATGATCTTAGTGTTGTAGAGCATCTTTGTTCAACAATTGGTGTCCTTTATCTCGGGACGATGATGGAGCTTGCGAGTCGAGATAGGCTCTATGGAAACCCTCTTCATCCTTATACTAAGGCTTTACTTTCCGCTGTGCCAATTCCTGACCCAACGTTGAAAAGGGAGCGGATTATTATAAAGGGAGATATCCCGAATCCAGCCAATCCTCCAAAAGGATGTAAATTTCATACACGTTGTCCGTTTGCACAAGAAGTTTGCCGCAAGCAAATTCCTGAATTTAGAGAGGTGGAGGCAGGCCATTTTGTAGCCTGTCACTTTGTAGAATAAGAGGCGAAACAGAGCGTTTGTATATTTCTCAGATATCTGAACATTAAAAAAGGGAGCTTTTGTCTTAGACAAAAACTCCCTTTCTTAATCTGAAAAATGCCCTTTTTAACTCAATTCAATTCGAACTATTTTCTTATGTTGCTCGGCTGATTTCATCTCGAAAATAGTACAGTTTTTGGAAAGCATCTGTTTGAGTACAGCTAATTGTGAATTTTCTATTTGCAACTCAGAAATGCCTTTATCGGTTACAAGGTAATCACGATCTTCGACGATATCGAATTTTAGCCGCAATAAGTTTTGTAAGCCACGGATAGTAACAAATTTTATGGAATATCCTTGCAAAACAATCGATTTAAAAGCATTTTGATCTTGATCGGCAAGTTTAATTAATTCATTAAAATCAAAATGTTCACTTACATTTTTCCAGGGGCTAATATCCCTATTGTTAATTTGAGTAAGTAGTTGTTCATTTGTAATACCTTTACTACGCAGGGTTTCAATCATATAAGCAGCAGGCAGCGTAATCTTGTTCAATTCCATTTAGAAATCCCCCAACTATTTTAAATATCTGTAATTGATCCTATTAGTATTATCCTAAAATATTAGATTGAAAGCCAATCAAATTACTTATATTATAGGGAGAATTTATCCTAAATTACGACTTCTGTTTATCTGCATCTAAATGAAGTCCGTAAACGCATTGCTCCATACATGAGGGAGGCATGTCGACCATCTGGGGTAGGACGGGACATCTTTGGACGGAGACAATCCATGAAAGCGAAATCGCAAATACATGGATCAATGTTGCGACGAAGACAAAGATCATGTCTCATGCAACAAGCATCAACATCATTTATCGGAGCACCAGGACCACTACAGCCTGGGCCGC
The DNA here is from genome assembly GCF_001375535.1 of Bacillus niameyensis. Classification (GTDB taxonomy): domain Bacteria; phylum Bacillota; class Bacilli; order Bacillales; family Bacillaceae_C; genus Lederbergia; species Lederbergia niameyensis. The sequence continues at coordinate 1,410,949 of NZ_LN831197.1, read as the reverse complement.
ACCAGTTATATCCAGGAAAAATACAGCGGGATTGTGTTCTCCTTGAGATTCCCTTTCTATACAACATGAGCACCTCCAAAAAAGTACTTTATATAAAATATGAGAAAACTTATGAATGGAGATGGCAAAAGCCTTTTCTTAGTAAAATGACATTGTGGTACAATAGGGCAGGCTGCATCTGCGTTATTCGACAAAACTCGGGGAGTGCCAGGCACCGTATTTAGGGGGAGTAAAGTGAACAAGAGATCGATTTTATTTTTATTAATATTAGCAATTATTACAATATCTTTTGCTGCGGTTTTTGTGAAATGGTCAGAAGCTCCGGCGACGATAATTAGTATGTATCGGATGTATTTTGCCAGTATTTTATTGTTGCCGTTCGTGATAAAGAAAAGGGGCGAATTTAAGAGGATATCTAAAAAAAGCTGGGTTTTGTTAGCTACTTCCGGTATATTCCTAGCTGCTCATTTTGCTCTCTGGTTTGGCTCTCTAAAATTAACAACAGTAGCTAGTTCAACAATTATACTTGCACTGCAACCGATCGTAGCTCTAGTCGGAGGATTTCTAGTTTATAAAGAAAGGACATCTTACCGTACATTAATATTGATTGGAATAGCTATTTTTGGTGTCGCATTGGTAGGATGGGGCGATTTTGGAACGGATAAGGCGATTATTATAGGGGATATCTTATCATTTTTAAGCGTCATTGCAGTTGTTCATTATTTATTAATTGGACAAAGTGTAGTAAAAAAAGTTTCTCATTGGATTTATAGCTTTTGTGTCTTCTTCTTTGCGGGGGTATCATTGACGATTTACAATCTTTTGATTAACGTTGAGCTTGTTGGTTACGGTGCTCGTGAATGGGGGATATTTCTGTTGCTAGCGATCTTTCCTACTGTTGCCCATGTGATCTTTAATCTACTGTTAAACTATGTAAACACAACAACAATTTCAATGTGTGTTTTAGGAGAACCAGTGGGTGCTACGATTCTAGCTGCTTTATTATTAAATGAACAGGTTTCAGGTTTGCAAATAATAGGAGGTCTCTTTGCGCTACTTGGCGTTTTTTTGTTTTTAATGCAGAGAAAATACAATGTTACTTAATTTTCGACAAAATCCGGGGTGTGCCAGGCACGGAAAAAGGCTATCGCTTACAACTAAGAGATAGCCATTCCATTATATTGGCACTTAACTAATCTTTTCATCAATTTTTTATTTTGAATCCCAAAGTATTGATGTAATTCCTCGTAAAGATGAAATAATTGGTCGTATTGAGCAACATTTATAGGATTAGGCTTTACTATATTGAATAAAGGTTGTTTCATTTTAGTAACTGCATCACAGACTCGTTCATACTCACCACTAGCAACCGCTCCGAGTATTGCTGCGCCAACAGCCGGCGCATAGTCACTGTCTGAGACATGTATGGGTTTATTTAAAATATCCGCATAAATTTGAAGGAGTAAGGCATTTTTTTTAGGTATACCTCCACAAGCAAAAACCTCGTAAACTTCCAACTGAGCATATTCATACGAATTCATGATCATTTTTGTTCCAAAGGCAGTTGCTTCTATATAAGCCCTATAAATGTCCTCGATCTTCGTATGAAGGGTCAAACCAATAAGAATACCGGATAAATCGCTGTTACTTAAAGGAGAGCGGTTTCCATTGTGCCAATCTAGGGCAATCAGGCCTGTTTCTCCAATGCCTTTTTGAGAAGCTTTTATTTCTAGTAAATCAAAAATAGAAATCTGTTGTCGCTCTGCTTCAGATACATATTCTTTTGGAACTTGCTTATTAACCCATTCAAATAAATCACCTACAGCTGATTGGCCTGCCTCATACGCATATAATCCTGGTATAATAGCATCCTTTACACTTCCAGATATACCTTGGATTTTACTTTGCTTATCATGTAACATAAGGTGACAAGTTGATGTGCCCATCACCATCGTAAACTGATTTGGCTTGACAGCACCAATTCCTAACAACGCTGCATGGGCATCGATGATTGCAGGAGCAACAGGCATGTTAGCTCGTAGCCCCAGTAATTCACTCATATTATCTGTTAAATTTCCAGCGCTTTGACCTACTTTAACTAATTCGCCATCAAATTTCTCTTTAATTATCATCGATAAATCTTCATCAATTTTTTCAAAAAAGTCGAAATCAAAGCCATTTTCTTCATTCCAAAATGATTTAAACCCCCTTGCACAATTACTGCGCACATTTTTACCTAACAACAACGATACGACCCAATCTCCAGCTTCCATGATGTACGCAGCTTCTTTTAAAATGTCAGGTGCCTTATTCTTTAATTCCAGGATTTTTGGAATCATCCATTCACTGCTAACATTAAAGCCATATGTTCCAAGATAGCGATTTAAGTCTAAATGAGCTACATCTAAAATTCGATCTGTCTCTTCTTTTGCACCATGATGTTTCCATAGTTTGACATAGGCATGGGGGTTATTTTTATATTTATCGTTCCAACTTAAAGGAGTGAAATCCTGATCTGTTACAATCATCGTCGAGGAGGTAAAGCCTATTCCGATACCTACAATTTCCTGCGGATCCACCTTGGCGTCGTAAATAGCTTCAGGTACACCTTTTTTTAAAACATCTAAATAGTCAATTGAGTTTTGTAAAGAATAATCAGCAGGAATTTTTTGAGTATCAAAGTTTTCTTCAATTACACCATGTTTATAAGGGCATACACTCATTCCTACTACTTCTCCTGTATGAATATTGACAATTAAAACTCTTCCGGAGGCAGTTCCAAAGTCAATTCCGATTGAATAATTCAATTCATGCATTCCTCCCAGTGATCACTTATAAAATTCATGGTAAACTGAAATGAAGGAATAATCAATTAATTATTGAGGAATTAGGAGCGCTAAACATGTACATAGCAAGTCAAAAAGAAATGCAGTTAATGGATCAGTATACAATGGAGAAAATTGGTCTCCCTGGTGTTGTGTTAATGGAAAATGCAGGAACACAAGTTGTGAATGAAATAATAGCAGACTTACCCAATCAAAATCCACGAGTTTTAATACTTGCAGGTAGTGGAAATAATGGCGGAGATGGGTTTGTGATTGCTAGGAGGCTATTTGATCTTGGGTTAGATCCTCTGCTTTGTTTATTGGTTAATCCAAACCGAATAAAAGGCGACGCAAAAGTACATTTTGAAGTTTATCAGAATCGAGGATTGCCGATTTTTTATTTTCAGGATCGTAAGTTTGAAAAATTACAGTCCTTACTGGATCATGCTGATATCATTGTCGATGCAATATTAGGGACAGGTGTCAAAGGACGAGTTAAGGAGCCCGTTGATCAAGTGATTACATCGGTGAACGGATTTGCAGGAAAGAAAATGATCATATCCGTTGATATACCATCAGGTGTTTCAAGTGATGATGGAAAGGTAGAAGGAGTAGCTATACAAGCAACAAAAACTATTAGTTTTGTTTTTCCAAAGAGAGGATTTTTCCTTAATGATGGACCGAATTATATAGGGGAATGGAAAGTTGTAGATATTTCCGTACCCTCATCTATTGTCAAAGATTTAGATTTAAAGATGCCGCAGTTGATAACGGATTCGTTTGTAAAATCCTCATTACCTATACGACCGCCATCCGGACATAAAGGAACATTTGGGCATGTTCTCGTTATAGGCGGATCACGATCTTATGTAGGTGCGCCAATTTTTACAGCTAAGGCAGCTTTTAATAGTGGAGCAGGACTTATCACTTTAGCGGTTCCAGAAAGTATTTATCCGATCGCAGCTAGTCAAAGTCCAGAATCATTATTATTACCATTAGCTGAAAAAAACGGCCATTTTTCTGAAACGGCCATTTCTGAACTATCAGAAAGACTCCATCAATTTGATAGTATAGCTATTGGCCCCGGAATTTCTCGTTTTTCAGGGGGAGAACAGTGGATTAAATTACTTTTTCAATCTCTTGGTCAGCAGTCTATCGTCATAGATGCGGATGCGTTATATTTGCTAAGAAATCATATGGATATAATTAGAGAGTATAAAGGAAATATTGTTTTTACCCCACATCCTGGAGAGATGGCTACTTTATTAAATATGACTGTAAGGGAAGTAGAAGAAAGGCGCTTGGAAATTGCTGAGAATTTTGCCAAGGACCATAAGATCTATTTACTTTTAAAAGGTCATCGGTCGATAATTGCTACTCCGAATGGAGACGTTTTTATCAATCCCCATGGCCATGATGCACTTGGAAAAGGCGGGAGTGGTGATGTGTTAACTGGGATGGTCGCATCGTTTTTGGCTCAAGGCGCGACGCCGAGAAACGCGGTAATTTCAGCAACATATTTACATGCTAGAGCTGGAGAGGAAAAAGCAACGACCTTGTCCCATTATGGAGTGACCCCATTCGATTTAATAGAGGGTGTAAGGGAGCAATTAAACATTATTTTATAGCAATAACCCTAGGTGCATGTCTTTTTGTGATTGTAAATCAATAATCTTTCTAGAAAAGCTTCGTGGCAGATTCAAATCAAAAAGGGGACTAAAAGTGCCATAAGAACTTTCAGTGGTCTCGAACTTCCCTCATAGCATTTCTGATTATATAAAATGTAAGTCCCCATTAGGTCACGAAATTTTTTCTTGAACACATTTTTTAAATATGCTATTATTCTACTATAATAATTACCTTTAATGCGGTCCTGTGAGGCCGAAAAGGACGATTATATAGGTGATATTTGTATATCTATGTAAACTCAAGCCCTTTTCGTCCTTTAAGACGGAAGGGTATTTTTTATGGTCATGTTAAGCATCTCTTTTAATCATGTCCTGTGAGGCTTGAAAAGAGAATGGAGTAGTTTGATTCCATTCCCATACATCAAGAATGTCTTAACGAGAAAATGGTATTGGAGGATGGAACAGATGGAATATCGTAAAAAAACAGTTGTTGCTTCGGTAGCGGGCCTAACTTTGGAAGGCATGGATGTTATGTTCATCTCTTTTGCAATGTCCATGATGGTAGCTAGTTTTCACATTGATCTTGCAACAGGAGGGCTTATTTCTTCGGTCACCAATTTTGGCATGCTAATTGGCGGAGTCATTTTTGGAATTTTAGCAGACAAGTTTGGACGTGTTCGGGTTTTTACTTATAGTATTATCTTTTTTGCAATCGGCACGGCTTTAACTGGACTGGCTACAAATATTGAACAAGTATATCTGTTTAGATTTATTGCTGGTCTTGGTGCGGGCGGAGAGTATGGAATTGGTATGGCTCTTGTTGCAGAGGCATGGCCAAAGAACAAACAAGGAAGAGTTTCTTCCTATGTAAGTGTAGGTGCTCAATACGGCGTTATTCTAGCTGCACTTCTTAGTGCGATCATTCTACCAACCTTAGGATGGAGAGCATTATTTTTCGTAGGAATCGTCCCGGTCGTTTTTGCATTTATTGTTCGAAGAAATTTAGATGAGTCTCCTGAATGGCTGGCTGCTCAAAAGGAGAAAGCAGTAACAAGTAAGAAAGAAAGCAAACTAGGGCATTTGTTTGCAACTCCTAGAACATCGATGACCACTATTGCATTAGCTATCATGGCAACTGTACAAATTGCTGGTTATAACGGACTAATGATTTGGCTTCCTTCCATGTTACAAAAATCGCAAGGACTCTCGGTATCCAGTTCTGCTTTATGGACAATTAGTACAGCAATTGGAATGATCATCGGAATGCTGACATTCGGACAATTCATGGATCGGTTTGGAGCAAAACGATCTTTTGGGATCTTTTTAATAGCCTCAGCAAGTGCAGTGTTTCTATATTCCTTTGCAACAGGTAGTGCTGGTGTCTTAATTGGTGGAGCGATTGTTGGCTTTTTCTCCAACGGAATGTTTGCTGGGTATGGAGCTTTGATTAGTAGTTTTTATCCAGTCCATGTCCGAAGCACGGCTACAAATACAATCTTTAACTTTGGGCGAGCTATAGGCGGACTCTCACCAATTCTCGTTGGTTTCCTTCTGCAAAATTATAATATGACAGTTGCAATGATATATCTGGCTACCTTATATTGCCTATCCTTTATAGTGATGCTAAGTCTTAAAGAAAGTTCAGTCCTGCTTGAAAAAGAAATGGATGCCGAGGGAAATATTTTACAAGAACCTTTATATTCTCAAGGAAAATGACTAGAAATAGTACTCCTGGTAATCTTTGCCTATAAATATTTTTTCTCTTGTTCAACAAGTTCAAAATATGAGTTAATAAAGTTGTCGGACCGATAGAATATCGGAAAGGGGGCTGATTATTTTGATCAATCGCAGTGGGGTGATTTCCGCCTAAGCGGAAATGACAAACGGAGGCCGCATTTTTTGTGGCCTCTTTATTATCATTTTATATGCATTATATTTAATATGTTTCCACAAAATTCTTCAAAACATGAACAGCTTGTACACAATCATTTAATGAAGACCATTCCGCTGGGGTATGACTAATACCGTCTTTGCTTTGAACAAAAATCATAGCTACAGGGAGATGACGTCCCATGATCATGGCATCATGTCCTGCACCACTTGGAAGGTAATAGGGCTTGATTTGACTTGCTTGAACAGATGCAAGTAATTTTTGCTGCATTTCTTCCTTAATTGGAACAGGTTCTACTCGCAACGTTTCCTTAAAACTAAAATCGACAGTTTTGTTTAGACTGATCTCTTCTGCTCTTTTAATAACTAAATCAACTAATTCATTTCTCGTGTCCTTACGGATATCACGAATATCTACTGTTAATTTCACTTGACCAGGAATGACGTTTACACCATTTGGGTAGACGTGTAATTTTCCGACTGTCGCAACTGCTGAGGAACTAACCTGTGGGGGTAACGATGGTAGTTCGGCAATAAATTGACTAGCTGCTACGAGCGCATCTCTTCGGTCGTCCATAGGTGTATTTCCAGCATGACCAGCAGACCCGGAAAAGGTCATCTCCAACCAACTAGGACCTGCAATTCCAGTCACAATTCCGATTGGAATGTCTTCTTTTTCGAGTCGTTTTCCCTGTTCAATATGGACTTCAATAAAAGCTTCAATCTCAGATAAGTCTCTTTTAGCAGATAAAAGTGAATCAATAGAGAGCCCAATATTATTTAATACCGTATCAAATGATTCACCGAATATATCAACTTGGTGTATAAGTTCCTCTTTTTTTAATTCACCAATCATAGACATACTCCCATTTAACCCCCCGTTAAATCGCGTTCCTTCCTCATCTGTAAAAACAATCACCTCATAAGGTCTTTCAGGAATGTACTCACTTTCCTTCCAGGCTTCAACTACTTCAAGTGCGGTAATAACACCTAAAGGTCCATCAAAATGTCCTCCATTCGGGACACTATCAACATGTGATCCAGAAAGAATGGCTAGCAAATGTGCTTGTTTACCGGGAAGGCGGCCAATAACATTTCCTGCACCATCCACTTTGACATTTAGGCCTGCTTCTTCCATCCATTTTATAATTAATTGTTTGGCTGCTTTTTCTTCTTCAGAAAATCCGAGTCGATAAGACCCTTGCTCTTCGGTAAGTCCTATTTTAGATAAGGCAGAAAGTCTATAAGCCAACCGATGCCCATTTACCCCATTGCAATCTAAGCTTTGATCGTAATCCCTTATTAGTTTCTCATATAATGCATTATCGTTTGTCAAAAGAGACACCTCCCATAACGAAATGGATATCAATAGTAAAAATATAACACTTATTCGAGCTTTTGGAAAAATTTGTTTAACAAGAAAGCATTTTGATTGTGAAGGTTTATTATATTTTCAAATACCAATTTTCTTCTAAGACAAGGTTAATAGATTTTCAGGCATCTATCGAACTAGCTAAGCATGGATTAAGTTCATAACTTTTAAAAATGTAATTTATTTTATCGAAAATTATCCTACATTAGCTCCAAAGCTCCCAACGATGGGCCCCTACATTCGCAAAAATCTGAATAGAATAGTTCAATTTTATTCTTTTGTTACCAGAATATTGAGTAAGTTGAGAAAATGTATAGTTTTGAGTGGTAAAATTTATTGTATTGCTGTGTATGGGGGATGGGAGAAAATGGAGAAGGTGTTAAATGAGGACAGTAGTTCGATTGAAATCCCAAGATTAGATAGTGAATGGAGAAACCTTTTGTTGGAAGCTAAAAGCATTGGCTTAACTGTTAAGGAAGTGCGTGCTTTTTTTCAAGGAAAGAAAGAATAAATTCAGCTATAGGTCGATCTAGTTAGGTGGACAGGATTTATGTATAGCTGATAAAACAGTATGTGGTCGTATATACTTTTGAACATAATTTGTTTTCTATCACTAAATTCGGTCGTAGAAAAATAGCCTGAGGTAAAGAGTGCCTTTCTTTACCTCAGTTTTTTTCGCCGATGATCGGGCGGTCCATTAGCCGTTCATCCTAATTAAATATGTTTGTACGTCGATAAGCAATGCGCTTCCGCCTTTCGTTGTCTAGCTTCAGCGCATATCGACTAGCAAACTTCTACGCTTCCTCCTACGATAAGTCAACATCGGCTCATTCTTCGCCGTGTTTCCTTTATCTCGTCAGAAGCTAGGAAGTTTGTACGTCGATAAGCAATGCGCTTCCGCCTTTCGTAATTCCCACACATGATTTTTGTAGATTGCGAATAACTATAAGCAAGGGGACAAGGTGATTTGTAAATAAAGGTCATGGATTATACAACATGTAGGGGAGTGGAGTTAGGATGATTCAGGGGATTTTAGAATTGTTTACGACCGTTGAAAAAGCTGAGGCGATGTTAGAGAATTCCATAATCGAAGTTATCTTTTGGGCCTTGTTCATTATTTTCGCGGTTACACTCGTTGCACATTTGCTTTTATTTTTGAAGCTGAAAAGATTACGCAATTATTTAAAAGAGGCAAATAATCTTGAGATGGAACCTTTTCGTTCTTTTAAAAAACAGTTTGAGCAAAAACAACAAACGGAACAGGTCAAAGTGGAGACGTTTGTTCAGGAGCGGTTTTCAAATTGGCGTTTATTTAATATGCCTATTGTTAGTTTAATCAAGCTTATTCAAATGACTGTCTCGATCTTTATCTTGCTAGGTGTGTTGGGGACATTTATTGGGTTAACGATTTCACTCGGGAATATTCAAACTGTAGAAGATCAACTCGTTGAAAATATAACAGGAGTATTATCAGGAATTGATGTTGCATTTTATACAAGTATTGTCGGAATGAGCTTTTCCTTAGTTATGACAATTTTACTAAAGGCTTTAAATACGGAGTATATGCTAACCGATATTATGTTAATGGTTGAAACCCAATTAGAGGGTGATGAGCAAAATGGAATGGGTCAATTAATTAAAGTATCCGAAATGATTAATCAATCCATTATTGGTCTCCAAAAAACAAATCAGCAATCTTTACAAAGTATCGAAAAAGCATTTACAGGCTTTCAGGAATATACGACAGGACTGCAACAATCAGCGAAGGACTTAGCAGCTTTTAATGAGGGACTTTCCAGTAATCTGGCTGATTTTCAAGAACTATTTCACCAAATGAATTCCGTAACAGAAGGTTTTAGTGCAGGGACAAATCAGCTTAATAAAAATTTCGATTCGTTATTTTCATATTTCAAAAAAACAGATAGAAGAAATGAACGAATGGCGATAGCGTTTGAACAGACGTTGGAAAAAACACAAGAGGTCTCCAAGGCGCAAATTAAGACACTTGCTGGCTTTGAAGATTCTGTCAATGATATTAAAAATTACACTTCATCCCTATTAGAAGAACAAGCTGTCATTCATAGCTCATTTGAAAAAACAACACAAAAAAATCATGAGTTAGTCGATAAGATGGATGCGCATAATCGTGAATTCAAACAGGTATTTGGTTCGGATTTAGGTGGGAAATTATCAGCTATAACAAATCAGTTAGGGAAACTTTCAAACGACTTTGATAAGCTTGGACAGTCCATTATCCAATTACCAGACGCTCTCGAAGTTATTAATGAAACACAACAAGAGTATAAACACTTATTATCTGATCGTTTCCGCGAGTTAAAGGAATTTAATCAAACTTTCAGCCATCATTTAAAAGAGCACTCAACTCAATCGGCGACATTTGAAAAACATATGTTGGAAACAGCAAGAACTTATGAACAATTCGGTTCGAAAAATAATCAGCTAATAGCAGAAATTGACTCGATACTTTCTCGAATGAATCAAACCTTTGGCCAACGTGAGCACCAGATCGAAGCAAATGTAGGAATTTTAAAAGAAACACTTGCTAATTATGTATCCAGTTTAGAGGGGACACTTGGTGATAAACTTGAGAAAGTCGTAAGAAATATCGATAATACAACACATGGAATGAAGCGCGAGTTCACAGAAATTCGACGTGGAACAGAGGAGATACAACAAAATAGTTACAGAGCGATTCAACAGCTTTTACAAGAATTAGCTCATGAGTTTCAAACATTGAATCGACAGTTGAATTCTGTAACTGCCCGCAGTCAACAGCCAATCCAAGTGGGCAGTGGTATGGGAATGAGACATAATGACTACTAAATACCAAAGGCTGTTTAAAAATGAGCAGGAAGAAGCCCATTTCTGGCCATCCTTTACGGATTTATTGACAACGATTTTACTTTGTTTCATTTTGCTTTTTATAATTATGATGGTAATCAAATCGTTGCAAATAAAAGAAATGAAAGAAACGATCGATCAAATTATGGGAGTGCGATCTGAGCTTGTGAATGGACTTAAGGAAGAATTTAACGATCCTGCATATGGGATTGAGGTCGATGAAAAGACAGGTGCAATTATTTTTAACACAGAAATTTTATTTGCCTATGATCGTGCAGAACTAAAGCCAGATTCACTTGAGTTTTTAGATGAATTCGTACCAAAATACTTAGATGTCTTATTAAAAAGCGGTTATGAAGAATACATTGCCGAAATTATTATTGAGGGTCATACAGATCGAGATGGAAGCTATCTTTATAATTTAAAACTCGCTCAAGATCGTGCTTATAGTGTTGCTGCCTATATTCTTAGTGATGATTTCCCGTATAAACAAATACAGCAGCACATGGAGGAAAAGTTAACAGTTAACAGTAAATCGTATACTGATTTTCGGACAGATGAAAATGGGGAATATAGTCCGGATGATTCACGTAGAGTAGAATTCAAGTTTCGTTTAAAAGATGAAGAAATTTTAAATAAAACGAGAGAGTTGTTAGGGAGATAAACCTATTTGTTTTATAACGCACAATACGACAATTTTCCATGGTATAATGAAATGTGTATATCTTAAATAGCTACCAAAATGGGGGGGAGGAGAATATGAGCGAAGCACTATTACGGGAAATTTTACAGGAAATTGGCGGTTTGAAGTCTGAAATTACCGGAATGAAGTCTGAAGTTACTGAAATGAAGTCTGAAATCACCGGAATGAAAACAGAGATTACTGGAATAAAAACAGAGATTGCTGGAATGAAATCAGAAATCACTGGAATGAAATCAGAAATCACTGGAATGAAAACAGAGATTACTGAAATGAAAACAGAAATTTCCGAGATCAATAAAAGACTTGATAGGTTGGAACTAGAACAAGATCAAATTAAGATCGCTGTTTTTGAAACGAACGATAGTGTAAAACAATTAAAAAATATTCAAGAAAGCCAACAGGAAATTATTGAATTACTTTCGGTCCGCTCCATACAACAAGAAGCCACTTTGAAACGAATAAAATAACTTACCACAATTAAACTTCATTTATCCTTATTTAAATGCCTGGCGTTATGGCGGTTTGTCGAATTGGCGAATCAAATTAACCCCAGGCATTTGTTCAATTGACTACTTTGTGAATTTGAAGGAATAACAAGCTTCCGGATCTGAAAAAAGTTCTATTGAAAAGTATTAGTAAATTAAAATCTATTTTTTTGATTGCGAGTATGGTATCTTATAAAACGAGAGAACTGTTAGGGGAGGTATTTATAAACAATGACAAGGCCAAAGCGAGAATTGAATAACGGCCCTAATATCCAAAAGGAAAAATTGATAGTTTCGAAAATGATTCGCTTGTATTGTAAAAAGAAGCATCACTATGGAATGATTTGTGAAGAATGTCACGAACTGGAAAGCTATGCTTTAAAAAGATTATCATTCTGTCTTTTTGGTGAGGAAAAAACGGCATGCTCCAACTGTAAAATTCATTGCTACAAGCCTGTTTATCGTGAACAAATAAAAAAAGTTATGCGTTCAGCAGGTCCATGGATGATTCTATGGCACCCTATCTATTCTGTTAAACATTTATTAAACAAGTAAAAGTATATCTATTTATAATCCTTTTGTTCAAAAAAATGTCTTTATAAATTCCCAAATTTGTAACAAGCTAGCATCACATACTCAAATAGATCGTGTATGATAATAGTACGATATAGTGTTGATACTTATTCAACGCGTCATAGATTGTTCACTTATTCACTAGGGGTTGTTTTATGTGAGATTGTTCATATGTTCACGTAGATCCTTTTAATTATCAATGTGAATCAGTTCACAGATAGTTCTAAGTTTTGTCATAGATTGTTCACTTATTCACTAAGAGGAGGAAAGAAAATGGAAGAAGTTATACTTGCTAGGATTCAATTTGCTTCGACAACGCTTTTCCACTTTATTTTTGTCCCATTGTCCATTGGTTTAGTATTCATTATTGCGATTATGCAAACAATGTATGTCATTAAGAAGCAAGAATTGTATTTAAAAATGACTAAGTTTTGGGGAACCTTTTTCCTCATTAACTTTGCGGTTGGAGTTGTAACAGGAATTATTCAAGAATTTCAATTTGGAATGAACTGGTCTAGTTACTCACGTTTTGTCGGAGATGTTTTTGGTGCTCCGTTAGCTATTGAAGCGTTACTTGCCTTTTTTATTGAGTCGACATTTATAGGACTTTGGATATTTGGTTGGAATCGACTTCCCAAAAAATTACATTTAGCTTGTATTTGGCTTGTTTCGATTGGGACAATTTTATCGGCTCTCTGGATATTAGCAGCAAACTCTTTTATGCAAAATCCAGTCGGTTACACAATCCAAAATGGCCGTGCGGAAATGACTGATTTTGTTGCGCTTATGACGAATCCGAAGTTATGGGTCGCTTTCCCACATACGATTTTTGGAAGCTTTGCTACAGGTGCTTTCTTTATTGCGGGTGTGAGCGCATGGTATTTAATTAAGAAAAAAGATATGGAGATTTTCAAACGCTCGTTAGCTATTTCTCTAGTTATAGGTTTAGTGGCGGGTATGGGCATTGCTTTTTCTGGTCATTCACAGGCGAAATATTTAATGGCAGCACAACCGATGAAAATGGCTGCTTCTGAGGGGCTATGGGAAGATAGCGGTGATCCAGCGGCATGGACATTATTTGCTGATATCGATACAAAAGAAAAAGTAAGTACGAAGAAAATTGAAATTCCATATTTATTAAGTTATTTGTCCTATGGCGAATTTAAAGGACAAGTGGACGGGATGAAAACATTACAAGCCAAACTTGTTGAAAAACATGGAGAAGGAAATTATATCCCGCCAGTGAAAACAACGTTTTGGAGCTTCCGAATAATGGCGGGAA
>NZ_LN831197.1:1244241-1394243 GCF_001375535.1 Bacillus niameyensis | reverse complement strand
AAATTATATCCCGCCAGTGAAAACAACGTTTTGGAGCTTCCGAATAATGGCGGGAACTGGTGGCTTGCTTATTTTCGCAAGTGCACTAGGTTTATTCCTATTGTGGCGTAAGAAACTTGTTGACAGTACTCTTTATTTGAAATTGCTGATTCCTATAATTTTCTTTCCGTTTATCGGAAACTCATTTGGCTGGATAATGTCCGAAATTGGCCGGCAACCTTGGGTCGTAAATGGATTGATGCTAACAGAAGATGCGGTTTCTCCAAATGTTAGCGCAGGTCAAATATTATTCTCGCTAATTTCTTTTTCATTAATTTATACTGCATTAGCAGTTGTCATGGTGTATCTCTTTATCCGGGTTATTAAACAAGGTCCTCATGAAAAGCCGAAAGAGGATGTAACAACGTCAGATCCTTTTGATGTAGGAGGGGTTCAAAATGCAGCTAAGTGAGTTATGGTTCATTCTCGTTGCTGTTTTGTTTGTCGGTTTCGTCTTTTTGGAAGGATTCGACTTTGGTGTCGGTATGAGCACAAAGTTTCTAGCAAAAAATGAGTTGGAAAAGCGGATGCTTATTAATTCAATCGGACCATTTTGGGATGCGAATGAAGTATGGTTAATTACAGCAGGTGGTGCAATGTTTGCTGCATTTCCACACTGGTATGCAACACTTTTCAGCGGATATTATTTGCCATTCGTCATTCTTTTACTTGCTCTAATTGCAAGAGGAGTTAGTTTTGAGTTTAGAGGAAAGGTCGATTCGAAAGCTTGGACAAAAGTTTGGGATTGGGCTATTTTTCTAGGAAGTATTTTACCGCCATTTTTACTCGGTGTTTTATTTTCAAGTTTAATAAAAGGACTTCCAATTGATGAGAACATGAATATGCATGCAGGTTTCTTTGACTTCGTTAACGTCTATACGGTTGTCGGTGGAATTGCATTTGTCATGCTAGCTTATTTGCATGGGCTAATGTTTGTCAGTTTAAAAGTAACAGGCCCATTAAGAGAAAGAGCGCGTGCAGCTGCTCTGAAAATATATTTAGCAGGTGGAGCTGTCGTTGTTTTATTTACGCTCTTAACGATGGTTTACACAGATGCTTTTTCGGAAAAGGGCTATGTTCTTTATCCGTTATATGGTGTTGCTATTGCATTGTATTTGTTGCTATTCCCATTATTGCGTAACAAAAAGGAAGGTTACAGTTTTACTGTGACAGGATTGATTTTGATATTGGTCACTTCCTCATTCTTTATTGCGCTCTTTCCAAATGTCATGATCAGTTCAACGGATATGATCAATAACATTACAGTATACAGTGCCGCATCTGGTCAATATTCATTAAAAATAATGTCCATTGTTGCATTAACGCTGGTGCCAATAGTACTTGGGTATACGATTTGGAGCTACTATATTTTCCGGAAGCGAGTTTCACATAAGGAGCATTTAGAACATTGATGGATAAACAACTTCTCCATTATAAGGGTAGTAAAAAGTTAATATTAATCGTGGGTATGTTGACTGTCACTCAGGCGATTGCCATCATTGTTCAGGCGATTTATTTGTCAGATGCAATTGTAAAAATGTATAAGGGGACTGCTTGGAATGCGGTCCTCTCTTCCTTTTTATGTTTTTTGGGAGCTTTGATCGCTCGGCACTTTTTACAGTGGCTAAAAGAGAAGTGGGCTTATCGCTTTGCTGATCAGACTTCACTTGATTTTCAGCAACGTCTAATTGAAAAAACATTCCAACTTGGTCCTCGGATTGTAGGGCAAGAAGGATCGGGTAATATGATTACATTGTGTCTGGAAGGGATTCCAAACTTCCGAACTTATTTACGCTTATTTATTCCAAGGGCGATTGCAATGGCTTGTATCCCACTTGCTTTATTGGTGTATATAGCGATAATCGATTTTTCATCTGCTATTATTTTGGCAGTGGTTCTGCCAGTAATGATCATCTTTTTAATCTTATTGGGACTTGCCGCACAAAAACAAATGGATGCACAATGGGCGACATACCAACTACTTTCACGTCATTTCGTTGATTCATTGCGAGGGCTTGTTACACTAAAATTTCTTGGTAAGAGTAAAGGTCATCAAGAGGCAATCGGAGTTGTTAGTAACAAATACCGCATTGCAACGAATCGAACACTTCGTGTCGCATTCTTATCGACATTTTCATTAGACTTTTTTTCAAGTCTTTCTGTTGCGATTGTTGCGGTGGAGCTAGGGTTACGTTTAATTAATGGAAATATTGATCTTGCTCCTGCTTTGCTTATTCTCATATTAGCACCCGAATATTTTCTGCCTATCCGAGAACTTGGGAATGATTATCATGCGACGATGGATGGCAAGGAGGCCGGGGAGAAAATTCACGAAGTGCTTGCGAAGGAGAGCGATGAAGATTCTGTATATGAAGAGAATACAGCTTTATGGAATGAAAAAAGTAAGCTTGTTGTGAAAGGGCTAGATCAATATTCAAATGAAGAAGATCGTTTCTTACTAAAAGATATTCAATTCGAAGTATCTGGTTTTAAAAAGATCGGGATTGTCGGAACATCTGGTGCTGGTAAATCTACGTTAATCGATATCTTATCTGGTTTTACAAAACCAACAAGTGGAGATATTCAAGTGAATGAAGTAAGCGAGCCGCACTTTTCAACTCCACATTGGCAAAAACAGGTCACGTATATTCCTCAGCATCCTTATATTTTCTCTGGAACGATTGCAGAAAATATTGCTTGGTACGCGCCAGATCAGCCGATCGAGAAAATTAAACAAGCTGCTGAAAGAGCTGGTTTAGCAAATTTAATTGAAAGTTTACCAAATGGGTTAAATGAAAAAATTGGGCAAGGTGGCCGTGAGCTAAGTGGCGGAGAAGAACAGCGAGTTGCTTTGGCACGTGGCTTACTGCAAAATCGCCCAGTCACGCTCTTTGATGAACCAACAGCTCATTTAGATATCGAAACAGAGCATGAACTAAAGAAGACGATTTTATCTTTAATGGAAGGAAAATTAGTCTTTTTTGCGACTCATCGTCTTCATTGGATGAAAAACATGGATCTGATTATCGTTTTAGATCAAGGGAAGATTGTTGAGATAGGAACGCATGAAGAACTTTGCAAGGGGAATGACTCGTATTCACGGTTGGTGGAAGCGCACAGAGGGGGGATTCAAAATGATGAGGTTATTTAAAAAATATATCCAGCCCTATCTGAAGCAGTACAAGTGGTTTGTTGTAGCTACTGTTCTGTTAGGCGTCCTCACTATATTAGTGTCCTCGATGCTCACTTTTACTTCTGGTTACTTAATTACGAGAGCATCAGAAATGCCAGCTACGATTTTACTTTTATATGTCCCAATTGTAGGTGTTAGAGCTTTTGGAATTTCAAAAGCAGTTACTCGTTATTTGGAACGTCTATTTGGACATAATACCGTCTTGAAAATTTTAGCTGATATGCGGGTTAAACTATACAACATGCTTGAACCTCAAGCACTGTTCATTCGCTCACGTTTTCAAACAGGTGATTTACTTGGGACATTAGCTGACGACATTGAGCATTTGCAAGATGCCTACATTCGAACGATATTTCCAACTGTGACCGCCATATTTATCTTTGTGTTTTCAGTCGTAACCTTTGCTTTATTTGATTGGAAGTTTGCGATTTGGATCGCTATTTGCTTAGGGTTAGTTGTTTTTGTCTATCCCTTGTTATCACTCTATTTTTTGAAAAAGAGGCAGATAGAACTAAAAGAAAAAAGAAAATATTTGTATCAATCATGGACAGATACTTTATTTGGCTTAAGTGACTGGATTATTAGCGGAAGAACTAAGTCATATGTTCAAAAATTTATGGAACAAAGTAGGGATAGTCATCAAGTTGAAAAAAAAATAGCCGCTTGGAACCACACACGTACTTTTCAATTGCAAGTTATCACAGGATTGATTCTCATATTTGTTGGAGTTTGGGCAGGAATGGCTGCAGGAAACGGAGAAATAATCCCAACGTATATTGCCGCTTTTACATTAGTCATATTCCCTATCATGGAAGGGCTCATGCCCGTTTCTGAAGCGGTGGAAAAGCTGCCTTCGTATCAAGAATCTCTACAAAGAATTGAAAACATTGAGATAAAGCCTGAAGTAATGAAAGAAAAGATTTTAATACCACAACAACCAAATATTTCAATCCAAAATATTTCTTATCGTTATACGGAAGATCAGGCTGAGGCAATAAAAAACATGTCTCTACAAATACCATATGGTAGCAAGGTAGCAATATTAGGAAAGAGCGGTGCTGGGAAATCTACTCTTCTACAATTACTATTAGGTGTTCTGCCTCCTTCTGAAGGAAAAATTGAAATCGGAGAACATGCTCCTGAACAATTTGGGGATCAGATATATGACGTGATAAGTGTTTTGAACCAAAAACCTTATTTATTTGCGACTACAGTTGGAAATAATATTCGACTTGGGAAAAGTGAGGCAACAGAGGAAGAGATTGATCGAGTCATTAAACAAGTGAAGCTGGATGATTACATCTTTTCTTTACCCAAGGGAATCAATACGCAAATGGAGGAGACAGGTCAGCGCTTTTCTGGGGGAGAAAGACAGCGAATTGCATTAGCACGTATTTTATTGAAAAATACGCCGATAGTCATTCTTGATGAACCTACTGTTGGTCTAGATCCGGTGACGGAAGGGGGTCTATTAAAAACAGTGTTTGCTGGGTTAAAGGGAAAAACGATGATCATGATTACCCACCATTTAATGGGGATGGAGCAAATGGATCAAATCATTTTCTTAGATGAAGGTCAGATTGCTATGTGTGGTACACATGAGGAATTAATGGCGGATAGTCAGCGATATCGTGAGTTGTATTTAATGGATTGTGGAGAACTATAGTGTAGCAGTCACCAAGAGAAAGTCTTGGTGACTCCTTTAAAAAGGTTCAAAGCGCTGTTTTAAAGAGTATTGCTCCTTATAAATTTTCATTTTGCTGGTTAATTTCCTCCTCGGCAAGATCAATATTAGTTGTCTCGATAGCACGGTGCTTGTCCAAGGAATCTCCTGGTTCTAAATTATTGTAGTTTGCTCGAATTAGCATTTTTACAGGGTCAACTAATGTCTTCTTTTTACCTTCTCTTTTCACGAGTTACAACCCCTTTCGAATGGTTACTTGTTTATTGTCCCAAATTTTAGGTAAAATATGATGAATTCTTAAATAGAGGTGAGACAGATGCGGGACATTATAGTTAAAAGAATTTATGAACCATACAATCAAAATGATGGCACTCGAGTATTAGTGGATAGGGTATGGCCACGCGGGATAAAAAAAGAAGATGCTAAGTTAGATACTTGGCTTAAATCCATTGCGCCTAGCACAGAGTTAAGAAAATGGTTTGGCCATAAGCCTGAACGATTTGCAGAGTTCAAAGCCAAATATATAGAGGAAATGAAGAATGATAATAAGAAAAGGCAAGAATTTGAAAAACTTTGCGAACTTGCTAAAGAGAATAAGATAACTCTGTTATTTGCAGCTAAAGACGAAAAATACAATAATGCCGTTGTTTTAAAAGAGAAATTGTTGGAGCAACTAGGGAAATAGTTAAATATGGCGACTTTTTGACAACTGCTCCAAACCTATTGCGGTATGTAAAAAACCATTGTATAGTTAAGATATAGAAAGTTAGTGAAATAATTCACAATAAAACAAAAGATGAATTCATCCCCTAAGCGCACTAATATTTTTTTAATAAATCATGTGAATGATTTCACAAAAACTTTTACATTATAAGGAGTGAGTGAAATGAATAAATGGTATGAAAATCGTTGGGTAGCAATTGTTTGGGCTGCTTTAAGAATATGGTTAGGTGTTCAATGGTTAGAAGCTGGTTGGCATAAATTAGGTGCATTTGATGCAGGTGGCTTTTTACAGGGGGCGATCGCCAAAGCTGGCGGAGAAGCTCCAATCGTTCAAGGCTGGTATGCAGCATTCTTAGAAAACTTTGCCCTTCCAAACGTAGGAATTATTAACTTCCTAATCCCAGTTGGTGAAATTCTAGTAGGACTTGGACTTATCGTCGGAGCGTTAACAGTACCAGCTTTAATTGCCGGAGCTTTCATGAACTTGAACTTCTTGCTTGCAGGAACGATCAGCACAAACCCGACTTTACTAGCTATCGCAGTTATTCTCCTATTCGTACACAAAGGAACAGTCTACTATGGAGTGGATCACTTCGTAACATTGAATACTATTAAAAACTTTAAAAACACGAATTTCTTTAAGAAAATTCGTGGAGCAGGAGCTCATTAATTAACATGATAAACGGGAAAGTAGAAAAATACTTTCCCGTTTTTTAAAAGAAATAAATGAAGTACTGACTATTTACGCTTATTCAATTAAGGAGGAAGTGATCATGCCTAAGAGAATTTATCGCCAATTATCAGCTGTGATCTTCACTATATTTAGAGTATGGCTTGGCCTTCAATGGCTAAATGCAGGTTGGCATAAATTTGGAGCATTTGATGCAACAGGCTATCTTACCGATTCGATTAATAAAATCTATAACGGAGTTTTTCCGTTTCGAACTTGGTACGCGGCCATACTTGATTCGATTATTTTACCTAATGTTAAAGTGATTAATGTCCTAGTACCGTGGGGTGAAATGCTTGTTGGTTTTGGTTTAATTGTTGGAGCCCTTACTTTACCTGCACTTGTAGGTGGTGCCTTTATGAATACGAATTTTTACCTATCGGGTGCCTTTAGTACAAATCCTACACTTTTAGCTCTAGCTATTTTTCTAATAATCTTTAAAAATGAAACCATTCACTATAGTCTCGACCGTTTTTTATTCCCGAATATTTATGAAAAAGTAAAAAGGAAAAAGATGATTAATCATGTGCATGAGGCTGTTTGATAAAAAAGTTTCGAAAACTTAAAAAAGAAATAGAAATTCAATACAAGAGACAAACAAGAAGATGTCCAAATTAATGATTTTTTGGATAGATTCTTGTTTATTGCTATTTTCGTTTGTAAAATTTGACGAAATAAAAGGGTTTTTAAAAAGATCATCGAAAAANGTGACCGCCATATTTATCTTTGTGTTTTCAGTCGTAACCTTTGCTTTATTTGATTGGAAGTTTGCGATTTGGATCGCTATTTGCTTAGGGTTAGTTGTTTTTGTCTATCCCTTGTTATCACTCTATTTTTTGAAAAAGAGGCAGATAGAACTAAAAGAAAAAAGAAAATATTTGTATCAATCATGGACAGATACTTTATTTGGCTTAAGTGACTGGATTATTAGCGGAAGAACTAAGTCATATGTTCAAAAATTTATGGAACAAAGTAGGGATAGTCATCAAGTTGAAAAAAAAATAGCCGCTTGGAACCACACACGTACTTTTCAATTGCAAGTTATCACAGGATTGATTCTCATATTTGTTGGAGTTTGGGCAGGAATGGCTGCAGGAAACGGAGAAATAATCCCAACGTATATTGCCGCTTTTACATTAGTCATATTCCCTATCATGGAAGGGCTCATGCCCGTTTCTGAAGCGGTGGAAAAGCTGCCTTCGTATCAAGAATCTCTACAAAGAATTGAAAACATTGAGATAAAGCCTGAAGTAATGAAAGAAAAGATTTTAATACCACAACAACCAAATATTTCAATCCAAAATATTTCTTATCGTTATACGGAAGATCAGGCTGAGGCAATAAAAAACATGTCTCTACAAATACCATATGGTAGCAAGGTAGCAATATTAGGAAAGAGCGGTGCTGGGAAATCTACTCTTCTACAATTACTATTAGGTGTTCTGCCTCCTTCTGAAGGAAAAATTGAAATCGGAGAACATGCTCCTGAACAATTTGGGGATCAGATATATGACGTGATAAGTGTTTTGAACCAAAAACCTTATTTATTTGCGACTACAGTTGGAAATAATATTCGACTTGGGAAAAGTGAGGCAACAGAGGAAGAGATTGATCGAGTCATTAAACAAGTGAAGCTGGATGATTACATCTTTTCTTTACCCAAGGGAATCAATACGCAAATGGAGGAGACAGGTCAGCGCTTTTCTGGGGGAGAAAGACAGCGAATTGCATTAGCACGTATTTTATTGAAAAATACGCCGATAGTCATTCTTGATGAACCTACTGTTGGTCTAGATCCGGTGACGGAAGGGGGTCTATTAAAAACAGTGTTTGCTGGGTTAAAGGGAAAAACGATGATCATGATTACCCACCATTTAATGGGGATGGAGCAAATGGATCAAATCATTTTCTTAGATGAAGGTCAGATTGCTATGTGTGGTACACATGAGGAATTAATGGCGGATAGTCAGCGATATCGTGAGTTGTATTTAATGGATTGTGGAGAACTATAGTGTAGCAGTCACCAAGAGAAAGTCTTGGTGACTCCTTTAAAAAGGTTCAAAGCGCTGTTTTAAAGAGTATTGCTCCTTATAAATTTTCATTTTGCTGGTTAATTTCCTCCTCGGCAAGATCAATATTAGTTGTCTCGATAGCACGGTGCTTGTCCAAGGAATCTCCTGGTTCTAAATTATTGTAGTTTGCTCGAATTAGCATTTTTACAGGGTCAACTAATGTCTTCTTTTTACCTTCTCTTTTCACGAGTTACAACCCCTTTCGAATGGTTACTTGTTTATTGTCCCAAATTTTAGGTAAAATATGATGAATTCTTAAATAGAGGTGAGACAGATGCGGGACATTATAGTTAAAAGAATTTATGAACCATACAATCAAAATGATGGCACTCGAGTATTAGTGGATAGGGTATGGCCACGCGGGATAAAAAAAGAAGATGCTAAGTTAGATACTTGGCTTAAATCCATTGCGCCTAGCACAGAGTTAAGAAAATGGTTTGGCCATAAGCCTGAACGATTTGCAGAGTTCAAAGCCAAATATATAGAGGAAATGAAGAATGATAATAAGAAAAGGCAAGAATTTGAAAAACTTTGCGAACTTGCTAAAGAGAATAAGATAACTCTGTTATTTGCAGCTAAAGACGAAAAATACAATAATGCCGTTGTTTTAAAAGAGAAATTGTTGGAGCAACTAGGGAAATAGTTAAATATGGCGACTTTTTGACAACTGCTCCAAACCTATTGCGGTATGTAAAAAACCATTGTATAGTTAAGATATAGAAAGTTAGTGAAATAATTCACAATAAAACAAAAGATGAATTCATCCCCTAAGCGCACTAATATTTTTTTAATAAATCATGTGAATGATTTCACAAAAACTTTTACATTATAAGGAGTGAGTGAAATGAATAAATGGTATGAAAATCGTTGGGTAGCAATTGTTTGGGCTGCTTTAAGAATATGGTTAGGTGTTCAATGGTTAGAAGCTGGTTGGCATAAATTAGGTGCATTTGATGCAGGTGGCTTTTTACAAGGGGCGATCGCCAAAGCTGGCGGAGAAGCTCCAATCGTTCAAGGCTGGTATGCAGCATTCTTAGAAAACTTTGCCCTTCCAAACGTAGGAATTATTAACTTCCTAATCCCAGTTGGTGAAATTCTAGTAGGACTTGGACTTATCGTCGGAGCGTTAACAGTACCAGCTTTAATTGCCGGAGCTTTCATGAACTTGAACTTCTTGCTTGCAGGAACGATCAGCACAAATCCGACTTTACTAGCTATCGCAGTTATTCTCCTATTCGTACACAAAGGAACAGTCTACTATGGAGTGGATCACTTCGTAACATTGAATACTATTAAAAACTTTAAAAACACGAATTTCTTTAAGAAAATTCGTGGAGCAGGAGCTCATTAATTAACATGATAAACGGGAAAGTAGAAAAATACTTTCCCGTTTTTTAAAAGAAATAAATGAAGTACTGACTATTTACGCTTATTCAATTAAGGAGGAAGTGATCATGCCTAAGAGAATTTATCGCCAATTATCAGCTGTGATCTTCACTATATTTAGAGTATGGCTTGGCCTTCAATGGCTAAATGCAGGTTGGCATAAATTTGGAGCATTTGATGCAACAGGCTATCTTACCGATTCGATTAATAAAATCTATAACGGAGTTTTTCCGTTTCGAACTTGGTACGCGGCCATACTTGATTCGATTATTTTACCTAATGTTAAAGTGATTAATGTCCTAGTACCGTGGGGTGAAATGCTTGTTGGTTTTGGTTTAATTGTTGGAGCCCTTACTTTACCTGCACTTGTAGGTGGTGCCTTTATGAATACGAATTTTTACCTATCGGGTGCCTTTAGTACAAATCCTACACTTTTAGCTCTAGCTATTTTTCTAATAATCTTTAAAAATGAAACCATTCACTATAGTCTCGACCGTTTTTTATTCCCGAATATTTATGAAAAAGTAAAAAGGAAAAAGATGATTAATCATGTGCATGAGGCTGTTTGATAAAAAAGTTTCGAAAACTTAAAAAAGAAATAGAAATTCAATACAAGAGACAAACAAGAAGATGTCCAAATTAATGATTTTTTGGATAGATTCTTGTTTATTGCTATTTTCGTTTGTAAAATTTGACGAAATAAAAGGGTTTTTAAAAAGATCATCGAAAAAGATTAAGGAGACGGTGAGTAAAGGATGTTGTAAATGAGTCAAAAATGGTTAGAATGGGCGAGAAGAATTCAAGCGCTATCACAGGCAGGACTCGCTTTTTCAAAAGATATTTACGATATTGAGCGTTTTGAAGAACTTAGAAAAATTAGTGTTGAAATCATGACAGAGTATACAGACATGAAGATGGAGAAGGTCATAGATTTATTTGCAAATGAAACAGGTTATCAAACTCCGAAAATTGATGTAAGAGGAGTTATCTTTCGCGAAGAAAAGATATTAATGGTGAAAGAAAAAAACGACGATAAATGGGCGTTGCCAGGTGGTTTTTGTGATATTGGGCTTTCACCTGCCGAAAACATTGTGAAAGAGATACAAGAGGAAGCTGGGTACATAACTCAAACAAAAAAATTACTTGCCCTGTTTGATGCTAATCAACATCCGCATCCACCGCAACCGTATCATTACTATAAAATTTTTATTGAATGTGAAATTATCGGAGGACAAGGTTTAAGTGGAGTTGAGACGAGTGATGTCCGCTTTTTTGCGGAAAAGGAATTACCTCCTTTATCAAAAAATCGCAACACGGAATCACAAATCCAATGTTTATTTGAATTTTTAAGGGATCCTGAAAAAGAAACTGTTTTTGATTAAGGAAAAGGAGATTTTACATAATGAAACCAAATGTTGTCATGATCATGGTCGATCAAATGCGATTTGATTGTTTAAGTGTTGCCGGTCATCCGGTAGTAGAAACACCTAATATTGATCAGCTTGCCCATGATGGAGTTAGATTTACAAATGCTTATACTGCGACACCAACATGTGTACCTGCTCGAGCAGCTGTAATGACTGGAATGTCGCAACGATCACATGGTCGTGTTGGCTATCAGGAACGGGTACACTGGGATTATCCACATATGCTTCCAGAAGAGATGAGTAGGGCTGGATACCACACACAATGTATCGGCAAAATGCATGTCTATCCAACCCGAAATTTATGTGGTTTTCATAATGTTGTTTTACATGATGGATACTTACATCATAATCGAATGAAGAATACTCCTGTTCATGAATCTTTTGACCAGACAGATGATTATTTACCATGGCTTCGGGAACGGTTAGGAGGCCACCGCGATTTATCCGATCTCGGTTTAGATTGCAATGCATCAGCTGTCAGCCGTCCATGGCATTTGCCTGAAGAATACCATCCTACTAATTGGGTTGTTACACAATCGATTGATTTTCTAAGGCGGAGAGATCCAAGAAAACCGTTTTTCTTAAAAATGTCATTCGTACGACCACACCCGCCATTTGATCCACCGCAAGCTTATTTTGATTATTATATGAGCCTCGATATAGACGAACCGGTAATAGGTGATTGGGCTAGTGGAGATGATCCAACAGGAGAAGGGCTGTTGCCAACAACAGGTGGGGGCAAGGTTCCAAAACAACGACTCAAAAGAGCACGTGCGGCTTATTATGCACTGATTAATCATATTGATGATCAAATTGGCCGCTTTATGCAAACGTTGATTGAATATCAATTATATTATAATACCGTTTTTCTATTTGTCTCTGATCATGGTGAGCTATTAGGAGATCATAATTTATTAAGAAAAGCATTGGCTTATGAAGGCAGTGCAAAAGTTCCGTTTATCCTTGCTGATCCAGGTAACCAGTTAGGTCTAAGAAGGGGGGAAACTTGTGATAAAGTAGTGGAACTTAGAGATATAATGCCGACTATTTTAGATGCAGGTAAAGTATCAATTCCTGACACTGTTGAAGGGGAAAGTGTTATTCCACTTGCACAAGGTCAAGAATTAGAATGGCGGGAATATATCCATGGTGAACACGCCTACGGATCACTATCCCATCATTATATTGCAAATGGTAAAGAGAAATATATTTGGTATTCTCAATCAGGGGAAGAACAATATTTTGATTTGGAAAAAGATCCGTATGAACTGAAAAATCTAATTCAAGATCAGGAAGTTTCCGAGAAAGTAGCAGAATTAAGAAAGACTTTAATCGAAGAACTTGAAGGTAGAGAAGAAGGATATACAGATGGAACTAAGTTAATCGTTGGAAAATCGGCACAGACTATTTTAAAGAATGTGTAGTCATACATTTTGAAGGGGAGATTTTCTTTTGAAAATACAATTACTTGGTACTGCCGCAGCGGAAGGATACCCAGCAGTATTTTGTAAATGCGATTCTTGTAATCGTGCCAGAGAACTTGGGGGGAAAGATATTCGGACAAGAACATCGGCGATTATTGATGACTTTCTAAAAATCGATTTTCCTCCTGATACTTTCCATCATGTTTTAACTCATAATCTTGATCTAGGTAGCATAGAACATCTTTTGTTTACTCATACACATCACGACCATTTTCATCCAGAAGATATAAGGATGAGAACGCCGATATTTGCGCATGCCATTCAATACCCTTTGAATATTTATGGGAATGATGTTGTGATGGCGAAATGTCAAAATGTATTAGCAGCTTCTAAGGAATCGTTTAAACTCCATCGAATTCAACCATTTGAAAAAGTTCAAATTGGTGATTATCAAGTAACGCCTTTGCCAGCCGATCATAATCCGATGGAAACATGTCTACTTTTTTATATTGAAAAAGGAAATAAACGATTATTATATGGCCATGATACAGGTTGGTTTCCCGAGCCAACATGGAGTTTTTTAGAGGACAAGCAATTAGATATTGCTATACTAGACTGTACGAATGGCTTAATACAAGGCAGAAGAAATCATATGGATATTGACGCAGTCAAGGAAATTAAAGCGATATTTACCGATAAGAGTATAATTAATCCAACTTCTAAAGTAATCGCAACCCATTTTTCGCACAATATTAATTTGTCCCATCAAGCTTTACAAAATTTGTTGGAACCAGCCGGAATTGAAGTTTCCTATGATGGCATGATAATCGAAATATAAAAAATGGCTGTTTGGAAGTCAGTACGTACTGATTTTCTGAACAGCTTTTTTATAGCCAAACTTCAAACTGGCAATTTTTGTATTGGAAGAGTGATTTAAGGAAGGTGTTTTGAAAAGGCTCAGAAAAAAATGAAATTCACAAAAATCTGTCTCTGAGCAGTGATGTTCAAACGCGAAAATCCACCTTCAAACCGTGCTCAGAGACATTTAGTAGAGATTAAGAAGTAAAAGCCCTTATGGACAAATGCTTTTTAGTGCTTAGCCCGTTTATCGGCAGCGTCTGCTCTTCTCATTGCTTCCAGATCATGTTGGTCGGCTATTTCCTGGGAAAATTCTACATCATTGCCATCGGATTTCATATTTTTCGGTACCTGTGGTAGTTTTTGCTTATTTTTATCGCGCTTTTTATTTCGATCATCGCGTCCCATTTTTTTTGCCTCCTTTTTTGCTATATAGCTAAGTGTGTTACCCCAATAGCTTGTTCAATTTCTTGAAATTTAACCCTTGCCTTTTCGTAGGTAGTCAGTATATCCTCCTGCTTTATCTGCACGTTTGAATTCTTTTGCATATAGTACTTCTTGGGTTGTTGATAAGGTGCTTTTCGTTTCGTTCTTCTTATTTTTACTCATAGAAATCAGCTCCCTTTAAATTTACTTTCATTACATTTTTTGCCTAAACAGACAGAAACATACATAGAACAATCTGTGATAAAATAGAGGCAAGAAAGGGTGATGTAAATGCCAATCATCACAAAAATTTCTGTTCAAAAAAATCGTACTGATCGCTATAATATTTTTCTAGATGAAGTTTATGCTTTTAGTGTAGATGAAGGAGTTCTAATTCGTTATTCTCTTAAAAAAGGACAGGAATTATCGGAATTGGATCTCACGCAAATTCAATATGAGGATGAGATCAGAAAGGCCTATAATAACGCAATTCAATTTTTGTCATTCCGAATGCGCTCTCAATTGGAAATACGTCAACATTTGCAAAAAAAAGAGTGGAATGAGTCAGTTATTCAAACGGTTTTACAAACATTGAAAGAACGTGAGTATACAGATGATCTAGAGTTTGCTAAGGCGTATGTACGAACTCAAATAAGTTCTGGAAAGAAAGGTCCGCAAAGCATCAGGCAAGAATTGGTGCAAAAAGGGATTACTGAATCATTTATTGAACAATCAATAGCACTTTATTCAGAAGAACAACAAGTAGAGCATGCTATTAAATTAGGGGATAAACTCGCCGGGAAAAATATGCATTTGTCAGAAAGAATATTGAAACAAAAGTTAGAGCAGTTTTTAATAACAAAAGGCTTTCCATATTCGGTGATTAACATTGCGCTAGAAGAAATTCAATTTGAAAAAGATGAAGATGAGGAGTGGCAATCTCTATTCCAACAGGCCGAAAAGCTTTATCGCAAGTATAATCATTTACCAGAATCTGAATACCAGCAGAAAATAAAGCAGGCGCTATTCCGTAAAGGGTTCGAACTTGATTTAATTAATCGCTACATAGATGAAAAAAGAGAATAGGTAGGAGTTTTGTAAATGGAAAACGGAAAAAAATATAGTGAGATGAGCGACTTTGAATTGAAGGAAGAAATTGCTCAATTAAAAGAAAAAGCAAGAAAAGCGGAGCAACTTGGCATTGTAAATGAATTTGCTGTAATGGAACGAAAAGCGGTGATGGCAGAAGCCTATTTGCTTAATCCCGCTGATTTTAAATCAGGTGAAATTTATGCAGTAAAAGGAGCGCCAGGCACCTATTTTAAAGTTGATTACATGAAAGGCGTTTTTGCTTGGGGATACCGATTAAATGGTTCAGGTGAGGAAGAGGCGTTACCGATTTCGTTGCTAAAATAATTTCGAATAAATGAAAGGCGGGAAAAATCCCGCCCCCATAACTATCTCATTTGTCGTGTAATACCACCGCGTTGAAGGATAATATCGTTTTGGGATAATTGTGTATGTCCATTGACTTGGGAATCCATCCTTTTTGGATTATAAAATCCGCGATTGAATGGAGAAAGGTTCCGGTTCATATGAGAATTTTGGTCTTTAGTCATGTGGAAATCATCCTCCCAAAATGATATTAGTTTCCGTTTCTTTTTCTTGCACCAGAGGCACGCATTCTTTCTTGGGGATGGGTGTTAATCGTGCCATTGGGCCTCATTGGGGAATATTCCGATTTTGCACGGGGTTCTCCGTTAAATTTACTGTCGTTTCCATATGGGAAGTCTTTCGCTTTATTTCGCATTGGACAACCTCCTTATAAGCGAAATGAAATTCGCTCATTTATAGTATGGATTGTTTGCAGAAGAATATGAGTGTGGATAAAAAAACAGCCTTTCCAAAACTTTGGAAGGCTGCTAAATGTACTAGAGGTTAGCTCCGAGAACAGGATGTTTAATCGATGACGACATTTAATTTTTTTCTAAGTTTATCTTCACTAAAAATCCATCCTGTATAGGAAGAGCGTATCTCTAAATCATGATCGATATGGACGACAGCTACAAATGGATAGTGACCATTACTACGATATCTTAGATCAATAAACCTAACTACATGATAGTCATCAAGTTCTTTAACTTCCCAGCGATAAACAGGGGAGAAAGATAAAAAAGCTGATACATTTTTATCCTTTTTAGCTGCTTCAATAATCGGCGTTTCTGGTACAGGAATTCTTTTGTATTGATCAAAAATGGTAATTACACGTCTATTAGCACGACCAACATAAAAGTAGTCATCTGATATAATAGCTAAGCGCCATTGGTTGAAATGCATAGTCGGTGAAATAATAATTTCTTTTGCATCGGGTATAACTTTTAGTACTTCAAAACGCACTGTTCGTTGCATTGTAAATCTAAGTAAATAATAGAAGATGGCAACGATGTACATTGTAAGGAATGTATATCCTGGTTGAGCCCCAAACAACCAAATCATAATACCTAACAAATGAAGGCCAAATAAAATGGGGTCAAATGTATTAATGACTCCTAGTGCGACCCATCTCGCAGAAAAAGGACGGAGTGCTTGGGTCCCGTAGGCATTAAAAATGTCCACAAACACATGTAAAAAAACAGCAATAAAAGACCAGAGCCATAGATGGAAAAAATTAGCTTCAGGAAAAAAGAGTCCTACAATGATCGTTACTATGATAGGCCAAAGCAATACGGCTGGTATAGAATGGGTGACGCCCCGATGATTTCTAATATATACTGCGTTATTCCGTAATTTTAAAAAAGTATCAATATCGGGTATTTGCGATCCAATGATGGCTGCCACAAAAACGCTGTGAGTATTGATCGTGTTTTCTGCAACAACTGGATCAAGTGTGGCAAGTCCGCCAATCGCAACACCCATAGCTATGTGTGTGGCTGTATCCAATTGAGATCCTCCTTAGGAAAGGATGACTAAACCTTATCTGTTTCTTTTAATGATATTTTAAATAGTAGTGTAAAGCAATTTATAAAATGTGTATTATTTAGTATTCCCCAAAACAATCGGGAATTAACAATTAACTGGAGTAGTGAAAATGAACGATTCTTTGCAATATCCAACTAATATTCAACAATTTCGTGAAGACTTGCTTAGCTGGTTTGAACATGAACAACGAGATCTTCCTTGGAGAAAGGATTCAGATCCTTATAAAGTTTGGGTCTCAGAAGTGATGTTGCAGCAAACAAGAGTAGATACTGTTATTCCTTATTATGAACGATTTCTAAAAAAATTCCCGACGATCGAAAAATTCGCAGAGGCGGACGACGAGTCTATTTTGAAAGTTTGGGAAGGCCTTGGCTATTATTCCCGTGTCCGAAACCTGCATTCCGCAACGAAAGAAGTTGTTGAATCGTATGGCGGAATAGTTCCAGATACGTTAGAAGAAATTTCCAAATTAAAAGGAGTAGGTCCTTATACTGCTGGGGCGATTTTAAGTATCGCTTATGGAAAGCCAGAGCCAGCAGTCGACGGAAATGTTATGCGTGTCTTATCAAGGATATTATTAATTAGGGAAGATATCGCCAAACCATCAACTAGAAAGATTTTTGAAAAAGCAGTGTATGAACTCATTGATAAAAAGAATCCATCTTATTTTAACCAAGCATTAATGGAATTAGGTGCCCTTATTTGTACACCTACCTCTCCTGCATGTTTACTTTGTCCAGTAAGAGAGCATTGTCTTGCTTTTCAGGAAGGGGTCGCCCAGGAGCTTCCTGTCAAAACTAGGAAAAAGTCAACAAAGCAAGTGAACTGGTTAACAGCTGTTTTAAAAACAAGTGATGAACGCTTTTTAATACGTAAACGTCCTGACCAAGGGTTGCTTGCCAAACTTTGGGAATTTCCCGGAATTGAAGTAAATGGTCGTTTTTCTTCTAACCGCCAAATATTAACGGGTTATTTTGAAAATGAATACGAACTGGAATTAGAATTGGAATCAGGATCATTTACTAGAGTGGACCATGTATTTTCACATTTAAAATGGACTATAGATGTTTTCGCTGGTACTCTTAAAGGATCAGTACAAGAAACAAAAAACTTACGCTTAGTAACTAGAGATCAGCTGGAAGAATACGCCTTTCCAGTACCACACCAAAAAATTTGGCAAACCTATAAAGTAGAGTACTTATAGCTTGAACGATTCGACAAAATTCGGGGCGTGCCAGGCACCAATTAAAAATTCGAAAGGTGATGAGTAGCAGATGAGTAATAAAGTAGCACTAGTGACAGGTAGTAGTCGTGGTGTTGGAAAAGCAACAGCTATTGCCTTAGCAAAACAAGGGTACGACATTATTGTAAACTATGCACGAAGTAAAAAATCAGCATTGGCAACCGCGGAGGAAATAGAGAAATTGGGCCAAAAAGCGTTTCTTGTACGGGCTAATGTTGGGGATGTTGAGAAAATTAAGTTGATGTTTGAACAAATAGAGGAAGAATTTGGAAGGTTAGATGTGTTCGTCAATAATGCTGCATCAGGAGTTTTACGTCCAATAATGGAACTGGAAGAAACTCATTGGAATTGGACAATGAATATTAATAGTAAGGCGCTACTCTTTTGCGCCCAAGAAGCAGCAAAATTAATGGAGAAAAACGGTGGCGGAAAAATTGTAAGTCTGAGTTCACTTGGATCCATTCGTTATTTGGAGAATTATACGACAGTCGGTGTTTCGAAAGCAGCGGTTGAGGCGTTAACGCGTTACTTGGCTGTGGAACTTGCTCCTAAGAATATTGTAGTCAATGCTGTATCGGGTGGAGCGATCGATACGGATGCACTCCAACATTTTCCAAACCGCGAAGAATTATTAGAAGATGCCAGGAAAAATACACCTGCTGGTCGTATGGTCGAAATAGATGACCTTGTAAAGACGATTTTGTTCCTTGTTTCTGATGATGCATGGATGATTAGAGGGCAGACAATCATTGTAGATGGTGGCCGCTCCATCCTAGTATAATTTTTTAGATAGGCGCAACTTTTCGCAAAAAAAATTCTGTAAAAAAACTTGGATGAAAACTTTCACGTCTGGATACATTAACAAACGTGGAGGTGATACCAATGGCAAACAAAAGATCAAAAGCTGGAACTAACATCGAAAAAGTAAAACAACAAAATGCACAATCAGCTCAAGGTAACTTTGGCACTGAATTCGCTAGCGAAACAGATGCACAACAAGTAAGACAACAAAATGCAAAGTCTGCTGGTGCACAAGGTAACTTCGGTGCAGAATTTGGCAGTGAGACTGATGCACAACAAGTAAGACAACAAAACCAAAAAGCTGAAGCTAACAAATCTAAAAACGCTGGTCAATAAGTTGTAAGCCAATAATAAGGATCTGACTTTTGGTATAAAAAGTCAGATCCTTATTTTAATTTTCGAGTTTTTCCCCCTAATTTACCTCCGCAGTAGTGGATTTGTTAGCGTTTTAATCGGTTTGGTTTTAAATATCGATAAAAAACGTTATAATATTAATATTACTTATGGAGAATTATTTTTTGAGAAATAGAAAGTAGGGGAAATAATGGCAATTCCCAAGGAAGGTAGCAACATACAAATACATAGCTATAAGCATGATGGGCATTTGCACCGAGTTTGGGAGGAGACTAAAGTACTGAAGGCCAATAGGCAATTGGTCATCGGAGCAAATGATCATACACTTGTAACAGAATCGGATGGGAGAACTTGGATAACGCGGGAACCAGCCATTTGTTACTTTCACACGGAATTATGGTTTAATATTATATCTATGATTCGGGATGATGGAATTTATTACTACTGTAATCTTGGATCACCTTTCGTATATGACAAGGAAGCATTGAAATATATTGATTATGACCTTGATGTGAAAGTGTACCCGGATATGACGTATACACTTCTGGATGAGGACGAATATGAATATAATCGATTACACATGGGGTATCCGGAAGTGATTGATCATATTTTAAAAAGAAATGTGGATAAACTATTACGGTGGGTTAGACAACGCAAAGGTCCTTTTTCCGCTGATTTTATCGATACTTGGTATGATCGCTATTTAAGTTATCGAAGCTAATTGAAAACCCGTGACGTTAATTTTTAAGCGCCCATTACTAGCGAGTGTTTAAAGCTAGTACTTGGCGCATTTGCTTTTTACTAGCACGTAACGATATGGGCGCTACAGCTTTTCAATGTCGGCAGCGCCTAACAAACTTTCAGTTTCATCCTACGATAAGTCAACATCGATTCGCTATATTAGGCTCATCATGTTTCCTTTATCTCAGGCCAACAGGATGTTGGTCAGAACGGCGTTGCGCCAGGACGGCGCGACTTTAGCCGTTCATCCTTATTATAGAAAAGTTTGTCCGTCGCTAAACGCCGTCTTACGCTTTTAATATTAGGAGGATTTTCATTGCAAGTTATTAAAAGATATTTAGTGTTTGTTAAACCTTATCGTTGGAAGATATTTTGGACGTTAATTATTGGAATTGTGAAGTTTGCGATTCCGCTTTTTATTCCTTTTCTAATGAAGTATGTTATTGATGATGTGATCGGTGCTACAGGAATGTCACCTGAAGAGAAAACAACGAAACTATTTTGGACGATGGGGGCCATGTTCGCTTTATTTATTTTCGTTCGTCCACCAGTAGAGTATTTTAGACAATATTTTGCACAGTGGACTGCGAGTAAAATCCTCTATGATATTCGAGAACGGCTTTTTACTCATATTCAAAAGTTAAGTTTTAAATTTTATGCGAATACACGTGCTGGAGAAATCATTTCACGCGTTATTAATGATGTAGAACAGACGAAGGATTTTGTAATAACTGGATTAATGAACCTTTGGTTAGATGCGACAACAGTCATAATTGCGATTATTATTATGCTTTCGTTGGATGTAAAACTTACTCTTGTTTCACTCGCTGTTTTTCCACTATACATGTTATCAGTTCGTTACTTTTTCGGTAATTTAAGAAAATTAACGAGACAGCGTTCACAGGCACTTGCTGGTGTTCAAAGTTATTTGCATGAGCGAGTGGCAGGTATGTCGATTATTAAAAGCTTTGCTATTGAAGACCACGAGCAAAAGAATTTCGACAAGACAAACGGGAATTTTCTAAATAAAGCCTTGATTCATACGAGTTGGACTGCCAAAGCATTTGCTGTTGTTAATACGATAACGGATTTAGCTCCCTTAATCGTTATTACTTTTGCAGGTTACCAGGTGATTAATGGAGGACTCTCGATTGGTACATTAGTTGCGTTTATGGGCTATGTTGAACGACTTTATAATCCACTAAGACGGTTAGTAAATTCTTCTACAACGTTAACACAAGCTATTGCTTCAATGGATCGTGTTTTTGAATTAGCCGACGAAAAGTATGACATTGATGACGCGCCTGATGCGGTTGAAGCAAGAAATGTTCAAGGAGATATCCGCTTTGAAAATGTTACATTTTCATACAATGAAAAGGAGAAACCAGTATTACAAAATATCAATCTTGATGTAAGAGTCGGAGAAACTATTGCTTTTGTTGGGATGAGTGGTGGCGGAAAATCTACGTTAGTTAGTTTGATTCCAAGATTCTACGATGTAACTGCGGGACGGGTTTTATTAGATGGAACCGATATCCGTAAATTAAAGGTTCATAGTCTTCGAGATAATATCGGAATGGTTTTACAAGATAATATTTTATTTAGTGAATCGGTCAAGTCGAATATATTATTAGGTAAGCCTGAAGCGACTGACGAAGAGGTGTATAAAGCGGCTAAAGCAGCGAATGCTCATGAATTTATTATAGATCTACCAAATGGATATGATACTACAGTTGGGGAGCGGGGTGTGAAACTTTCAGGAGGACAAAAACAACGGATTGCGATTGCTCGTGTCTTCTTAAAGAACCCGCCGCTACTCATTTTAGATGAAGCAACATCAGCTCTCGATCTTGAAAGTGAGCATCTTATTCAGGAGGCTCTTAATGAGTTAGCAAAAGATCGAACGACGTTTATTATTGCTCATAGGCTTTCAACAATTACTCATGCTGATCGAATAGTTTTGATTGAACATGGAAAGATAAGTGAAATGGGTACACATGAGGAATTAATGGAAAAACAAGGAAGCTATTACCGACTATTTCAAGTTCAACATTTAGATGAGGTTGAAAACTCTTAATAGGTAAAAAAAGAAAGCAGTGGAGAATTTGTTTACTCCACTGCTTTTTTACGTTTTATCTGTTGGAGTATCGATCATCCAAAGGGAAAAGTCTGTATCCATTATTGCACTTTGAGATCTTTCTCATGATATTTCCAAAGGGAACGAATTAATTTTTCCAGGTGTTCCAATTGTTCTTCGTACTGAATCATCAATGAAAGAAAATGAATAAGATGATAAGGCTGGTATTCATCAACATCATCACTTTTCTTGACTTCCTTCAGAAAAGCATCGAGAAGCTGGTCTTTTTCGATTTCTTCATAATTAAACGCAACGAGCTCAACCTCCTGCCGAACACGTCCCATAAATTTCATTAATAGTTGTTCGTGATAACTTAATAAAAAGTCTAATCGGTTCCGTGTGTGATTTTGCAAACTTTCCGGCAGTTGGTGTAAAACATTTTCATATTGCTTTTGTAATTTTAATATATCAAAACCTTTTTGGGCGACTTGAATCATCTGCCGATAAATTACGAGCTTTCGTATTTTCGCATATTCTTTTTTTCGAAAATAACGCCTTTCCTCTTTGAACATAGCATATAAAGTATTAATTTCTGTTATACGCTCTTTAATATTCCCAAGATCTTTTTTCAAAGGTCCAGTTTCTGAAGCAAACCTAGTGGAAAGTCTCATCCATTTTATAATATTTTCCGTTACTTCCGAGATGTTGTGAAAAAGCTTAGTCTCATATTTTGGTGGAAGAAATATAAGATTTACGATAAAGGATGATAAGATTCCTATGAGAATAGAACTAGAACGGATGAGAGCAACATTTAAGAAATCCTCGGTTGGAGCTGCCATGACGGCAACGATGGTGACAAGTGCCAATCGAATGGCATTTTCCAAGTTGAATTTAACCATAATACCTATGGCGATAATGGCTGCTAAACCAATGACCAAAATATGGTTTCCAAATGCCAGGACAAACGAGATAGCTAGAATTGCACCGAGTATATTCCCTTGAATTTGTTCAATGACTGTCAAATAGGATCGATAAATAGTCGGTTGAATTGCAAAAATAGCAGCAATCCCTACAAATGCAGGTGTAGGGATATGAAGAAGCTCAGCAATCAATAAAGCGAAAATGATAGCAATTCCCGTTTTTAACATGCGTGCACCAAGCTTCATATTTCATAATCCTTTCATCGATTCTATTGCAATTTTATTTTTTATCCTGCATTAACTGGCTGTAAGACCCCCACTTCAAGAATTCGAGAAGAATCCAAGAATTGTAAGTGGAGGATCAACAGCCATATCTAGCTTAAGCGCATATCGACTAGNGCCTTTTTCTTAGCTACTGATGGAACGATAGCTGCATCGAACTGAAATTCACCATCGATAATTAAGTCGGAATCCATCTCTTTTGCTAATTTCAATCCTTCTTCTACCTTTTTTGTTTCATCGGAAACAGCTGAACCTTTCGTAGAAAAACTAAGCATTGCAACACGTGGGTCTACGTCAAACATCTGGGCTGTCTTGGCACTTTCCACTGCAATTTCAGCCAAATCTTTGCTATCCGGCGCGATATTGATCGCACAATCTGCAAATACGTAACGTTCGTCCCCTTTAACCATAATAAACACACCAGATGTTTTACTAATCCCTGGCTTTGTTTTAATGATTTGCAATGCTGGTCTAACAGTATCTGAAGTGGAATGAGCAGCACCACTTACTAATCCATCAGCTTTATCCATATAGACAAGCATAGTTCCGAAATAATTTTCATCTAGCAGCATTTTTCGCGCAGCTTCTTCTGTTGCTTTACCCTTTCTTCTTTCAACAAAAGCTGCTACCATTTCATCCATTTCAATATATTCATTTGGATCATATATTTCCATATTGTCTAACTTTACCTTAAGTTCCTTTGCCTTTTGCCCGATTTCCTCCATATTACCAATCAGCACAGGTGTTACGATCTCTTCGGAAGCTAGACGACCAGCTGCTGCAAGAACCCTCGGATCAAGCGCTTCAGGGAAAACAATCTTTCTGTTCCACCCTTTCACTTTTTCCTTTAAAATGTCAAATAAATCATCGTTCGTTTTAACCATTTGAATCATCCTCCAAATTTGATGCTTTTTCTTGTCGTTATAATCTAAATGATCCCTTACTAGCATATACCTTTTTTATCAAAAACTACTAATGATAAGTATATTCATGTCATTTTTAGCACATTTTTGTTTGTAAAAGAAGCAGTTGGCAAAACTATGTTATAGTATTGTTAGTAATTTCTTTTATTAATAATCCAAAGAAATGAACGATGAATAGGAGTTGATCCACATGAGTGAACCTGCTCAAACATTGGATGGTTGGTATACCCTTCAAGATTTTAGAAAAATGGATTGGGCGTCTTGGAAGCTTCTTTCAACTGATGAGAGGCAAAATGCGATAGACGAATTTAAGCAATACTTAAATAGGCTTAATGATAGTCAAGAACAAAAAGAAGGCAGCCATGCTCTTTATACTATTGTTGGTCATAAGGCCGATTTCATGCTTATGATTTTGCGACCAACATTACAGGAATTAAATGATCTAGAAAATGAATTCAATAAGCTTACAATAGCTGAGTATACAATCCCAACGTATTCTTATGTCTCCGTTGTGGAATTAAGTAACTACCTTGCAAAAGACTCTGATGAAGATCCTTATCAGAATCCATATGTGCGTAGTCGTCTATACCCAGAACTTCCGAAGACAAACTATGTTTGCTTCTATCCGATGGATAAACGTCGTTCTGGAAACGATAACTGGTATATGTTATCAATGGACGAAAGAAAGGAATTAATGCGAAGCCACGGTATGATCGGGCGTAAATATGCTGGAAAAATCAAACAGCTTATTTGTGGCTCAGCAGGTTTCGACGATTTCGAATGGGGAGTTACGCTGTTCTCCGATGATGCTCTACAATTTAAAAAAATCGTCTATGAAATGCGTTTTGACGAAGTAAGTGCCCGTTACGGGGAATTTGGCTCTTTCTTTGTCGGTAATTTATTGGACGAGCCAGAAACATTTTTCCATATTTAATAAATGAAAGCCATTGTCTATATTACTTCGTGACAATGGCTTTTTCAATTTATTAATAACTTTCCTCACTCCTCTTATAATCACTTCCATTTCGATCCTTTCTAGAATTATAGGAATACACACTCCTTTATAAGCATACAAATTAGAGAGAATAATTGGTCAACCATTCTTTAAAGGAGTGAGATTTTTGGCAAATATGAATCCATATCAAAATAACGCCGGCTATTATCCCCGAACTATGAACCAGCAAATGCCTTTTACTCAAGGTCAATTTCCTGGTTTTTTTCAACAACCACAACCTATGCAGGTTCCTGTACCAGGTGCAGGAGCAAAAGGTGGAGTCAATGTTCCCGGTATGCTGCCAATTGAGGAGTCCTATATCGAGAATATATTGAGATTGAATAAAGGTAAACTCGTTTCTGTTCATGCCACTTTTGAAAATAATCGTGAATGGAATGCAAAGATTTTTAAGGGTATCATTGAGGCAGCAGGACGAGATCATCTCATCCTAAGTGATCCGGAAACTGGGAATAGGTACTTAATTCCAATGGTTTATGTTGATTTTATTACCTTTGGCGAGCCTATTGAATATGAGTATGCATTCGGCTCAGGCCCACTCGCATCCTCACCTCCGAGGTAATAAGAAAAGCGGAAGGCGGCGTCTAGCGACGTACAAACTTAAAGGCTTTCTGACGAGATAAAGGAAACACGGTGAGGAACGAACCGATGTTGACTTATCGTAGGAAGAAACCGTAAGTTTGCTAGTCGCTGCCAACTGGAGCTAGACAATGAAAAGCGAAAGTGCCTGCTCAGCGACATACAAACTTTTAAATTCGGATGATCGGCTAAAGACGCGCCGTTCTAACCAACTTCCTGTTGGCCAAGATAAAGGGAAACAGGATGATTGATGGCCGTAATCACAGGTCCAACTCTTCTCATGGCTCTTTCAACTTGTTTTTCACCATCTAAGGGCCATGATAACTCTTCTCATGGCCCTTTCAACTTGTTTTTCATCGCCTAAGGGCCATGATAACCTTAAAAAGGTAATCATACGGGCGAATAATGTTTTAAATGATTCAAAATAAAATTTCGAAACCTTTTGAAAGCCATTTTTTGAGAAAACCCATTAAAAATACGACTTTAAATTCACTCACCTGAATTTCAAAGTCGTATTTCTATTTCTAATCTAGTATTTTACTGTTCCTACTCAGACAAAATTATTGTCTAAGGAGATTTTTTAGTGATCTCCAATACGAGCCATCGGAGACTAAATGTGACGTCTGTCGCACTGCCGTTCTGAAATCCATATCCTGCAGGCGTCCCTCCGCCCTCCCCCCGCGGAAAGCGAAGTGTATTTCCGGAGCGAGTAAATCCACAATCTACGATATTGCTCTGATTTATGATGGGTTAAAAAACCTTTGTCCCAGCCTCTTTATCCCGCATTAACTGGCTGTAAGACCCCCACTTCAAGAATTCGAGGAGAATCCAAGAATTATAAGTGGGGGGCAACAGCCATATCTAGCTTAAGCGCATATCGACGTACAAACTTCTACGCTTCTTCCTACGATAAGTCAACATCGGCTCATTCTTCGCCGTGTTTCCTTTATCTCGGGCCAACAGGACGTTGGTCAGAACGGCGTTGCGCCAGGACGGCGCGTCCTTAGCCGTTCATCCTTATTAGGAAGTTTGTACGTCGATGAGCAATGCGCTTGCGCCTTAAAGAGTAAAAGCCCGATTGGTTCGGGCCCGCAGGACGCGGGTCACAAAGGCGTTGCAACAGGATGTTGCGAATTTAGCCTTTGTTCCTCTAACAATCAGTGGGGGATGAGAAAACCCCCCACTGATTGAGGTTTCACTTTATTAGAGTAGATAAGCCCGGAATTCGGAGGAAATGCTCGAGCTATCAATATATGCTAGATATTCGAGAAAAATACCTAAGATATCTTCATAAACTATTTATTACATTTTCAAGAAGTAGCAAGTTGTTTAAAAGCAAGATCCACTGCATGAATCGTTTCTTTAATATCTTCTTCCGTATGAGCAGTCGTAATAAACCATGCTTCATATTTAGATGGTGCTAAATTAATGCCTTGATTTAACATTAGTTTAAAAAACTTCGCAAACATATCACCATCTGTTTCTTCTGCCTGTACATAGTTAATGACTTTTTCCTCGGTAAAATAAATAGTAAGTGCACCTTTTAAACGGTTGATTGTTATAGGAGTACGATATTTTTCCGCAGCTTCAAGAATTCCCTTTTCTAGCATTGCCCCGAGTTCGTCAAGTTTGTCATAGACTCCTTCTTCTTGGAGAACTTCTAGACAAGCGATACCCGAAAGCATGGAAGCAGGATTGCCAGCCATCGTTCCAGCCTGATAAGCTGGGCCTAGTGGTGCGACCTTCTCCATAATTTCCTGCTTACCTCCATAAGCGCCAATTGGCAAGCCGCCTCCAATAATTTTGCCAAGTGCGGTCAAATCTGGAGTGACACCAAGTAAGTTTTGAGCCCCTCCGTACATGAAGCGAAAAGCAGTAATAACTTCATCGAAAATAAGTAATGCCCCAGCTTGATGAGTGATTTCTTTTACTTCTTCCAAAAATCCAGGTAAAGGCTCGACAATCCCAAAATTGCCGACAATTGGTTCAGCAAGAACAGCGGCAATTTCATCTCCCCAATGATCCATAGCTTCATGGAATGCTTGAATATCATTAAATGGAACGGTAATAACCTCTTGCGCAATCGATTTTGGAACTCCAGCTGAATCAGGCATACCAAGTTGGGAAGGCCCTGAACCAGCAGCTACGAGCACAAGGTCTGAGTGGCCATGATAACAGCCAGCGAATTTAAGGATTTTATCTCTCCCAGTATATGCTCGAGCAACACGAATAGTTGTCATAACGGCTTCTGTACCCGAATTGACAAATCGAACTTTATCGAGGGATGGAATAGCTTCTTTAATCATCTTCGCAAATTTTAATTCATGAGGGGTAGGTGTTCCGTATAAAACACCCGTTGCAGCTGCCTTTTGAATGGCCTCTGTAATGTGTGGATGAGCTTGTCCAGTAATGATCGGACCGTAAGCTGCTAAATAATCAATATAACGATTTCCATCAACATCATATAAATATGCGCCTTGTCCATTTTCCATTACTACTGGCGCCCCACCACCTACTGCTTTGTATGAACGTGAGGGGCTGTTAACTCCCCCAACTATATGTTTCATAGCTTCGGTTTGAATAATTTCAGATTGAGAAAAATTCATTTGTTGCATCTCCCTAATTTAAAATATAACGGAAATGTCTTGGCCTCTAGGGGCTTTCCGCTTTTCTTACAATTGTAGACGTTCTGTGTGTTCTACGCAACAATGCGAACAGCTTAACTGTTAGTTCTATGCTGTCTTATTCAAACGTAACATATATAGATGGACAAGGATTTTTTGGGGTGACTTCCATGTGGTATATCGTCTTCTTTGCAATTATTATTTGTATCTTAATGGCTCTAAGACTATTGTTCTTTCCTGATAGATTTAAATTTAAGCAAGTATCCTTTGAGAACTTTGCTTTTCTCGGCTGTACGTATGCGGTGATTATGATAGGTTTCGGTCTGCTGTTTCTCATGTTAGAGATGCGAGGTTGGTCTGTTATTGTGGATTCTACAACAGGAGAAAATCCAGACTGGAATCAGCGACTGACTACGGCTTTATATTTAAGTGCTATTACGCTTTTTTCAGTCGGTTACGGAGATGTTGTTCCGATTGGAATTGGGAGACTTCTCGTTATGTTAGAGGCTTTAATTGGCTATACAATCCCTGCGGCTTTTGTCGTGCGATCTTTCATTGATTATGAACCTGAAAGAAGAAAGAAAGGATAGATTATTTGAACTCCTTTCGGATCTTCATGTACTCTATTATTAGTAACTAGCTTTTTGGGGGGATAAAACAATGGTAAAGATGAACGAACTAGCACCAGATTTTCAATTGACAGCTAGTAATGGGGAGAAGATTAAGCTTTCAGATTATCGAGATAGTAAATACGTCGTTTTATATTTCTATCCAAAAGATATGACGCCTGGCTGTACAACTCAAGCTTGTGACTTTAGAGATTTCCACAATGATTTTTCAGACTTGGATGCAGTTATTTTAGGAGTGAGTGCTGATCCACTTGATAAGCATGAGAAATTTGTGGAAAAACACGGATTGCCGTTTTTACTTTTGGTTGATGACCAACATGAGATTGCGGAAAAATATGATGTCTGGAAACCGAAAAAGATGTTTGGAAAAGAGTTTATGGGTATTGAACGATCTACATTTATCATTGATAAAACAGGGAGATTAATTAAGGAATGGCGGAAAGTGAAAGTAAAAGGGCATGTAGAAGAAGCTTTGACATTCATTAAACAACAATTATGATCACGAGGTAAAAAAAAGATTGCCTATTTTTTGCTGGATCTTGGCTGTTGTCCATGCTAAAAGTTGAACCGTGCATATGTTACAGTAGGGCATACCTCCTCAATGCATATAGATTAATTTTAGGGCTGAGTTATTCAGCCTTTTTTTATTTTAGCGGAGAGAGTGTCGGACCTGCGCCAATGATTA
Source organism: Bacillus niameyensis (assembly GCF_001375535.1). GTDB lineage: Bacteria > Bacillota > Bacilli > Bacillales > Bacillaceae_C > Lederbergia > Lederbergia niameyensis. Next base: position 1,364,432 of record NZ_LN831197.1, on the reverse strand, counting down.
TTTCCGTGATACAATATTTGGCATGAGTCTGAATAATTGGAGGGAGCTTAATGAAGATTTACACAAAAACAGGTGATAAGGGGACAACATCCCTTGTCTATGGGCAAAGAATAGCCAAAAACGATTTGCGTGTTGAAGCGTATGGAAGTTGTGATGAAGCAAATTCGATGATTGGACTAGCTGTTAGTTATTTGAAGCAAGAAGATAGAAAAGAATTTCAAGAGCTGCAACAACTTTTTCATCAAGTACAAACAGCTCTTTTCCATGTAGGGGCAGAATTGTCTACTCCTAATGATAAAGAAGTGAAATGGAAATTAAAAGAAAGTGATGTAAAGCTATTAGAAGAAGCAATTGATCGTTTAGATGAACAGCTTACACCATTGCAGAATTTTATTCTTCCTGGTGGACATCCTGCTGGAGCTGCATTTCACGTAGCGAGAACGGTTGTGCGCAGAGTGGAAAGAATCGTAGTTGGTCTTGAAACAAATAATCCACTTGTTTTATCTTATCTAAATCGACTTTCTGACCTTTTATTTGTCGTAGCACGATATGTCCATCATATATTAGGAGAAGAAGAAGTAAATCTGCATGAAGGAGACAAGATTGACAGCTAAACCCATTTTTTAGTACACTATTTATAAGAATTATAAATAGATAATCAATTTTATGTTAGAAAAGAGGTGCATGGCGGTGTCAGAACATCAATTAAAAGATGCGATTCAAACATTGAAGCAGACAGGAGTTCGAATTACACCCCAACGTCATGCGATTTTGGAGTATTTAGTTCAGAGTATGTCACATCCAACTGCAGACGATATTTATAAATCACTCGAAGATAAATTTCCGAACATGAGTGTTGCAACTGTTTATAATAATTTACGCGTTTTTCGGGAAGTGGGCTTAGTAAAGGAACTTACCTATGGTGATGCTTCTAGCAGATTTGATTTTGTGACATCAGACCATTATCACATTATTTGCGAGAACTGTGGGAAGATTGTTGACTTTCATTATCCAGGCTTAGATGAAGTTGAACAGTTGGCAGCCCATGTAACGGGATTCCAAGTTGGCCACCATCGCATGGAAATTTATGGTGTATGTCCTGATTGCGGAAATAAAGAAACACATTAAAAATAGCCTAACTTTTATAGGCTATTTTACTTTATTCAAAAATGGCAAACTGCTTATAACAGCAGTTTGCCATTTTAAATTAAGCTTGTTCCAGATTACTCGCCTTAATGACCTCTTCTTCTTTGTAGAATCGGCTATAACAGATCATAAAGACTAGATAAGCAACAAAACTAAAGATTAATAGAAATGTTACAGGTAAATAGTTTAGGAAAACAAACATTAATACTAATAAAATAATAGATAAGAGTGTTGATGGAAAATACTTAATAGCAAAAAAGAAGGAGTTTTTTACTACTCTCCATAATGTTAACTTATAGTGAACCATCATTGGGAAAATATATATAGAAGTTAGTAACCCAATGGATGCAATTAAAAACAACGAGGCTAGCAGTAGGTTTTGCATGACTTTCCCTAAAGTACCGATCAGCATAAAGTCAATATAAAGGATGTAACCAAAGATAGAGACTAGAATGCCAAGTAAAAAACTTTGTTTGAAATTTTCCTTGAAAAAGCGAAAAAAGGGAAGGAAGACAGCTGAATCCTTTTTAATAACATATTGTCTGATCACCCCGAACATAGCAGCAGTAGCTGGAAAGATAGTAATGATCGGCAGACACATGACGAACCAAAGGATATTTAATAAAAAGAAAAAAGACACCGTTTCCAAAATAGTATATAACCTGCTGTTTAAGATATTCATAGTTAACCACCATTTAATCTATTTTTGAGAATGACGATGCAGAGCAACATTGCACTTGACCGAAAAGGAATTCGGAAGCATATTTTAAACTTGCTCAGCATCGTTCCCTTTTTGATATAGTAATTATAACATATATCAATAAATTTAAAAAAGCGAAATTTTTTAAAGATTTTTCTTGCGATTGTATTTTTCATCAAATTCCTTGCCTTCAAGATTTGGATCCAAGGTAAGTGGTTCCCTACAATACATGCACATATCTACTTTACCTAACACTTTAGTAGGTTTGTTACAATTTGGACAAATTACTTGTACTGCCTTTGTTGAAAGCATTCCAATCCAAAAATAAACTAATGTACTAGAAAGAATAGCTAATACTCCTAAAATCATAAAAATCGTCATAACAATAGGATGATTTTTGAAGAATATTCCCCCATACATAATAATAAACCCAGCAAAGATTAAACCAAGAGCAAAGGACCGGATCTTATTTATTTTACTTGAATATTTTTTTGCCATAGTGAGCCCTCCTGAAAGTAAATATATCATATGGAAGAAAAACTTCCTACTATATATTCCGTTAAATAACGTATGTGGAGAAAGGAAGAAGGAGATTTCGAATTACTGTCGAAAGAAAAGGGTAATAAGGAATTGGAGGAATTGCCATGGAAGAAATCCTCAAAAGCATCTGTGTAGAAAAAGAAGATAGTGAAAACACATTAGGTATTTTAGTAATTGAAAAGAAACAGCAACTATCCCCTTCGACAAATACGTTTGATTTCATCTTGCTTGTTATAGTACGTCAACGAACTGATTCGACATCTATTATGCATTATCAATATAATGATAAAAGAATCGCTCTTCATAATGTAACAGAACAGCAAATAAAAGAATGGATTCTTTTTGGATCGAATAACAAAATTATAGAATGGATACATGAAGGTGAAGTTTTATTTGATAAGAACGAGTTTGTATTAAATTTAAGAAATGAGTTACGAGACTTTCCATTTTATGATCGTAAATTGAAAATAGGAGTCGAGTTTGCAAAGCTTATCCGTAGATATTTAAACGGGAAATCGTTTTTTGAAACGGGCCAATTTTTAGATGCATATAATCATATGATTCATTGTTTACACCATCTAGCTCGTCTAGCCATTATCGAAAAGGGCTTTTATCCTGAATTAACGGTATGGAGTCAGGTTAAGCAGATGGATCCAGAAATCTACAAGTTATATGAGGAACTCGTTAACAGCGAGGAATCTATTGAAAAAAGATTAGACTTACTTTTTATAGCTAGTGAATTTTTAATCTTTTCTAGAACGAAAATTGGTGCTGGGCATCTTTTGGAAACTTTAGAAATGCAAACCCAATGGTCGATTGGTGAGTTGAAATCTCATCCTGAACTTCATTATTATGGTGTTGATTTAGATCTACTAGTGGAATACCTAATCGATAAAGACTTTATTACAGTAGTCGAAGTTCCTATAAACACACTGGGACTAAGCGATAGATTTTATTTCAAGAAATAGTTTACCTTTTTTTGAAAAAAGGTATTGACCAATTCTAATAAACTTGTTATAGTAATAAACGTCGCTGCTGACGTTAAGTTCGGCGGTCGAAAAAAAAGATAAAAAACTTCTTGACTTTCCAGACTGAAAGTTGTATGATAATAAAGTCGCTGTTAAGAAGCAAGAAAGTTTGATCTTTGAAAACTGAACGAAACGAACGTCAATAATAAATAGATGATCATTTGATCATCGCCAGCTTTATATGAGCTAAACAAACTTTAAATGAGAGTTTGATCCTGGCTCAGGACGAACGCTGGCGGCGTGCCTAATACATGCAAGTCGAGCGAATGGATGGGAGCTTGCTCCCTGAAGTTAGCGGCGGACGGGTGAGTAACACGTGGGCAACCTGCCTGTAAGACTGGGATAACTCGCGGAAACGCGAGCTAATACCGGATAATTTCTTTCTTCACATGGAGAAAGGTTGAAAGACGGTTATGCTGTCACTTACAGATGGGCCCGCGGCGCATTAGCTAGTTGGTGAGGTAACGGCTCACCAAGGCGACGATGCGTAGCCGACCTGAGAGGGTGATCGGCCACACTGGGACTGAGACACGGCCCAGACTCCTACGGGAGGCAGCAGTAGGGAATCTTCCGCAATGGACGAAAGTCTGACGGAGCAACGCCGCGTGAGTGAAGAAGGTTTTCGGATCGTAAAACTCTGTTATCAGGGAAGAACAAGTACCGTTTAACTGACGGTACCTTGACGGTACCTGACCAGAAAGCCACGGCTAACTACGTGCCAGCAGCCGCGGTAATACGTAGGTGGCAAGCGTTGTCCGGAATTATTGGGCGTAAAGCGCGCGCAGGCGGTCTCTTAAGTCTGATGTGAAATCTCGCGGCTCAACCGTGAGCGGTCATTGGAAACTGGGGGACTTGAGTGCAGAAGAGAAGAGCGGAATTCCACGTGTAGCGGTGAAATGCGTAGAGATGTGGAGGAACACCAGTGGCGAAGGCGGCTCTTTGGTCTGTAACTGACGCTGAGGCGCGAAAGCGTGGGGAGCGAACAGGATTAGATACCCTGGTAGTCCACGCCGTAAACGATGAGTGCTAAGTGTTAGAGGGTTTCCGCCCTTTAGTGCTGCAGCAAACGCATTAAGCACTCCGCCTGGGGAGTACGGCCGCAAGGCTGAAACTCAAAGGAATTGACGGGGGCCCGCACAAGCGGTGGAGCATGTGGTTTAATTCGAAGCAACGCGAAGAACCTTACCAGGTCTTGACATCCCGCTGACCGGTCTGGAGACAGGCCTTTCCCTTCGGGGACAGCGGTGACAGGTGGTGCATGGTTGTCGTCAGCTCGTGTCGTGAGATGTTGGGTTAAGTCCCGCAACGAGCGCAACCCTTGAAATTAGTTGCCAGCATTTAGTTGGGCACTCTAATTTGACTGCCGGTGACAAACCGGAGGAAGGTGGGGATGACGTCAAATCATCATGCCCCTTATGACCTGGGCTACACACGTGCTACAATGGATGGTACAGAGGGTTGCGAGACCGCGAGGTTTAGCCAATCCCTTAAAACCATTCTCAGTTCGGATTGTAGGCTGCAACTCGCCTACATGAAGCCGGAATCGCTAGTAATCGCGGATCAGCATGCCGCGGTGAATACGTTCCCGGGCCTTGTACACACCGCCCGTCACACCACGAGAGTTTGTAACACCCGAAGTCGGTGGGGTAACCTTTTGGAGCCAGCCGCCGAAGGTGGGACAGATGATTGGGGTGAAGTCGTAACAAGGTAGCCGTATCGGAAGGTGCGGCTGGATCACCTCCTTTCTAAGGAATAAACGAAAAGCGGAGGCGCCTGTCCATCGACGTACAAATATCATAGATTCTGACGAGATAAAGGAAACACGATGAGCCATTAGGCGAATCGATGTTGACTTATCGTAGGAAGAAGCGTAGATATTTGCTAGTCGATAGGCGCCAGAGCTAGACATCGTAAAAAAGACGTTTCGTTTCGTTCAGTTTTGAGAGTTCAAACTCTCAAAAGTTTGTTCTTTGAAAACCAGATAAAATGAGAAGATATAAACCGAGAAACATTCACCTTACGGAGAATTCCGTAAGAAAACTAGTAAGACCTTATTAAGGTCGAGCAAGGAGAAGCGAGAAGATCAAGGAAGCAAATGAGTGAGCGCCGGAGCGTATATAATACGTGAGGATGCGAATGAATGAAGCTGACGCAGAGATTCGAAGCTTATCATTGCACGAACGATTAAGTTAGTAAGGGCGCACGGTGGATGCCTTGGCACTAGGAGCCGATGAAGGACGGGACTAACACCGAAATGCTTCGGGGAGCTGTAAGTAAGCTTCGATCCGGAGATTTCCGAATGGGGAAACCCTCTGCTCGTAATGGGGCAGAATCCATTTCTGAATACATAGGAAATGGAAGGCAGACCCGGGGAACTGAAACATCTCAGTACCCGGAGGAAGAGAAAGAAAAATCGATTCCCCGAGTAGCGGCGAGCGAAACGGGAAAAGCCCAAACCAAGAGGCTTGCCTCTTGGGGTTGTAGGACACTCTATACGGAGTTACAAAAGGATGATGTAGACGAAGCGGTCTGGAAAGGCCGGCCACAGAAGGTAACAGCCCTGTAGTCGAAATGTCATCCCCTCCTGAGTGGATCCTGAGTACGGCGGGACACGTGAAATCCCGTCGGAAGCTGGGAGGACCATCTCCCAAGGCTAAATACTCCCTAGTGACCGATAGTGAACCAGTACCGTGAGGGAAAGGTGAAAAGCACCCCGGAAGGGGAGTGAAATAGATCCTGAAACCGTGTGCCTACAAATAGTCAAAGCATGGATGCGTATTTCCCTATGGGAAAACGCTGTGTGATGGCGTGCCTTTTGTAGAATGAACCGGCGAGTTACGATTTCATGCAAGGTTAAGTTGAAGAGACGGAGCCGCAGCGAAAGCGAGTCTGAATAGGGCGCATATAGTATGAGGTCGTAGACCCGAAACCAGGTGATCTACCCATGTCCAGGGTGAAGGTAAGGTAACACTTACTGGAGGCCCGAACCCACGTACGTTGAAAAGTGCGGGGATGAGGTGTGGGTAGCGGTGAAATTCCAATCGAACCTGGAGATAGCTGGTTCTCTCCGAAATAGCTTTAGGGCTAGCCTTGAGAAAGAGTCTTGGAGGTAGAGCACTGTTTGGACGAGGGGCCCTCATCGGGTTACCGAATTCAGACAAACTCCGAATGCCAAAGACTTGATTCTCAGGAGTCAGACTGCGAGTGATAAGATCCGTAGTCGAGAGGGAAACAGCCCAGACCGCCAGCTAAGGTCCCCAAGTATCCGTTAAGTGGAAAAGGATGTGGAGTTGCTTAGACAACCAGGATGTTGGCTTAGAAGCAGCCACCATTTAAAGAGTGCGTAATAGCTCACTGGTCGAGTGACTCTGCGCCGAAAATGTATCGGGGCTAAACGGATCACCGAAGCTGCGGATTGACACCGTAGGTGTCAGTGGTAGGAGAGCGTTCCAAGGGCTGTGAAGCCAGACCGGAAGGACTGGTGGAGCGCTTGGAAGTGAGAATGCCGGTATGAGTAGCGAAAGAAGGGTGAGAATCCCTTCCACCGAATGCCTAAGGTTTCCTGAGGAAGGCTCGTCCGCTCAGGGTTAGTCGGGACCTAAGCCGAGGCTGAAAAGCGTAGGCGATGGATAACAGGTCGATATTCCTGTACCACCTCCCCGCCGTTTGAGTAATGGGGGGACGCAGGAGGATAGGGTAAGCGCGCTGCTGGATATGCGCGTCCAAGCCGTTAGGCTGAAGAGGAGGCAAATCCTTCTCTTTAAAGCGGAGCGGTGATGGCGAGGGAAATATAGTACCGAAGTTCCTGATTCCACACTGCCAAGAAAAGCCTCTAGCGAGGCGGGAGGTGCCCGTACCGCAAACCGACACAGGTAGGCGAGGAGAGAATCCTAAGGTGATCGAGAGAACTCTCGTTAAGGAACTCGGCAAAATGACCCCGTAACTTCGGGAGAAGGGGTGCTCTTTTGGGTGAAAGCCCGAGAGAGCCGCAGTGAATAGGCCCAGGCGACTGTTTAGCAAAAACACAGGTCTCTGCGAAGCCGCAAGGCGAAGTATAGGGGCTGACGCCTGCCCGGTGCTGGAAGGTTAAGAGGAGTGCTTAGGCGCAAGCCGAAGGTACGAATTGAAGCCCCAGTAAACGGCGGCCGTAACTATAACGGTCCTAAGGTAGCGAAATTCCTTGTCGGGTAAGTTCCGACCCGCACGAAAGGCGCAACGATCTGGGCACTGTCTCAACGAGAGACTCGGTGAAATTATAGTACCTGTGAAGATGCAGGTTACCCGCGACAGGACGGAAAGACCCCGTGGAGCTTTACTGCAGCCTGATATGGAATGTTGGTGCAGCTTGTACAGGATAGGTAGGAGCCGTCGAAGCAGGAGCGCCAGCTTCTGTGGAGGCATCGGTGGGATACTACCCTTGCTGTACTGACATTCTAACCCGCACCCGTGATCCGGGTGGGAGACAGTGTCAGGCAGGCAGTTTGACTGGGGCGGTCGCCTCCTAAAGAGTAACGGAGGCGCCCAAAGGTTCCCTCAGAATGGTTGGAAATCATTCGCAGAGTGTAAAGGCACAAGGGAGCTTGACTGCGAGACCTACAAGTCGAGCAGGGACGAAAGTCGGGCTTAGTGATCCGGTGGTTCCGCATGGAAGGGCCATCGCTCAACGGATAAAAGCTACCCCGGGGATAACAGGCTTATCTCCCCCAAGAGTTCACATCGACGGGGAGGTTTGGCACCTCGATGTCGGCTCATCGCATCCTGGGGCTGTAGTCGGTCCCAAGGGTTGGGCTGTTCGCCCATTAAAGCGGTACGCGAGCTGGGTTCAGAACGTCGTGAGACAGTTCGGTCCCTATCCGTCGCGGGCGCAGGAAATTTGAGAGGAGCTGTCCTTAGTACGAGAGGACCGGGATGGACGCACCGCTGGTGTACCAGTTGTCTCGCCAGAGGCATAGCTGGGTAGCTATGTGCGGAAGGGATAAGTGCTGAAAGCATCTAAGCATGAAGCCCCCCTCAAGATGAGATTTCCCTTGGTTTATACCATAAGACCCCTGAAAGATGATCAGGTTGATAGGTCCGAGGTGGAAGTGTGGCGACACATGGAGCTGACGGATACTAATCGGTCAAGGGCTTAATCAAACAAAAAGCGAAGCGCCTGTACATCGGCGTATAAATATCCTAGCTTCTGACGAGATAAAGGAAACACGATAAAGTCCAACAGGACAAATCGATGTTGACTTATCGTAGGAAGAAGCGTAGATATTTACTAGCCGATAGGCGCTGGAGCTGGATTAGGAAAAATGTTTTCGGTTGAAACTTCTCTTTTATCTGGTTTTGAGAGAATGAAAAATTCCTCTTGAAATATACATAAAAATGTATATAATAAGATATGTCGATTCCTAATTGGGTATCACATAAATGTCTGGTGACGATAGCGAAGAGGTCACACCCGTTCCCATCTCGAACACGGCAGTTAAGCTCTTCAGCGCCGATGGTAGTAAGGGGCTTCCCCTTGTGAGAGCAGGACGTTGCCAGGCAGAATATTCCGCAGTAGCTCAGTGGTAGAGCTATCGGCTGTTAACCGATCGGTCGTAGGTTCGAATCCTACCTGCGGAGCCATTATTGGAGAGCTGTCCGAGTGGCCGAAGGAGCACGATTGGAAATCGTGTATACGCTAACCGCGTATCAAGGGTTCAAATCCCTTGCTCTCCGCCATTCATATACATAATGGCCCCTTGGTCAAGCGGTTAAGACACCGCCCTTTCACGGCGGTAACACGGGTTCGAATCCCGTAGGGGTCACTTTTATTATCGCGGGGTGGAGCAGTCTGGTAGCTCGTCGGGCTCATAACCCGAAGGTCATAGGTTCAAATCCTATCCCCGCAATTAATGGTCCGGTAGTTCAGTTGGTTAGAATGCCTGCCTGTCACGCAGGAGGTCGCGGGTTCGAGTCCCGTCCGGACCGCCATTATACATAGTGGCTCAGTAGCTCAGTCGGTAGAGCAAAGGACTGAAAATCCTTGTGTCGGCGGTTCGATTCCGTCCTGAGCCACCTTTAATAAAGTTTTTTGGTGGGGTAGCGAAGTGGCTAAACGCGGCGGACTGTAAATCCGCTCCCTCCGGGTTCGGCGGTTCGAATCCGTCCCCCACCACCATATTTAGGGGTATAGTTTAATGGTAAAACGAAGGTCTCCAAAACCTTTGATGTGGGTTCGATTCCTACTACCCCTGTAAAATTGTGGCGGCTATGGCGAAGTGGTTAACGCATCGGATTGTGGCTCCGACACTCGTGGGTTCGATTCCCACTAGTCGCCCCATATTAATTTGTTTATTGGGCTATAGCCAAGCGGTAAGGCAACGGACTTTGACTCCGTCATTCGTTGGTTCGAATCCAGCTAGCCCAGTATGCGGAAGTAGTTCAGTGGTAGAACACCACCTTGCCAAGGTGGGGGTCGCGGGTTCGAATCCCGTCTTCCGCTCCATAGAATGCTAGGCGGCATAGCCAAGTGGTAAGGCACGGGTCTGCAACACCCTTACCACCGGTTCGAATCCGGTTGCCGCCTCCATTGAACTGTGCCGGTGTGGCGGAATTGGCAGACGCGCGGGACTCAAAATCCCGTGTCCGCGAGGACGTGTCGGTTCGACCCCGACCACCGGTATCTTTAAGTGAAAACAAGTTAAATTAAGAAACGATAGAACACTTATAAATGTTGTTAAATCAACGTTTATGAGTGTTTTTTGTTGTGTATGAAAAAGGATAAAAAAGGTGGGTTTTAAAATCATTTTACACAAATTTTACACAAGCAAAATTAGTAATGCTTAATAGCGCAAGGGTTTTACGAAGGTGATAAAATATTAAGTAGGTAAGGTTTGAATAACTATTAATGGGGAGTTTTATGAGTGAGAAGTAAGAAACGAGGCCATTTCTGCAATGGGTGTGGGTACTTTCTGCCTAATGAAAAATTTAGTGGTAGAGGTCACCGTGAACATCTTTGTAAAGAGTGTAAAAAAGCAGGTATAGTAATAAATACTAAGTCAAATTCCGATTATGATCGATATTTTCACCTTCTATCAAAGGCTATAAGAAACTGTATGATCGTTTGTTTGGAGAATGAAAGTTTCTTTTTATTTGAATATCAAAATTCACGATATATTATCGGGGATGACCTTAGCTCAGAAATCTATGTGTATCGGGGAGATATGGAGCAAAAATTCCTAGCGTCAGAAAAACTACAAAAGAGTGAAGTCGTAATGGACGTTTTATACAAAAAATACTACGATACAATGGATAGCAACCAAAGTTTTGATTATGAAGAATTGATTTACGATGAGTATGTAGAAATTTCAAAGAAACGCAGACAGTATCTTGAAGTAATATCATCGATTCATCATTTGAAGGAGTTTTTAATAGTTGGAAGGAGGGAGAATTTATGAGTCAATCAAGAATGATGCATGTAAAGAAATTATATGAACCCTGCCCTGTTAAAGAAAACGATGAAATATTTCGAAATGGAGTATTTCACTTTAATATATCCAGAATATTGGAAGACATTCATTCTGGGAAACTAGTTGTTGATAAAGAATACATAGATATTAATGAATGGTTTAAGTGGCATGGACATCATTCATCTTTAAATGAAGACCATTTATCTACAGTTAATATAGATAGTATTATAGTACAAGCTGAAATAAGTCCTGGAATATTTTCTATCATAGACGGCAATCACAGAATGGAAAAAGCATTTCGGTTGGGTAACCCCTCCATTTATTCATATAAATTAAGGAGAGAGCAGTTGATTCCATATTTCATAACTGAGAAGGGTTACCAAGCTTTTGTAGAATATTGGAATTCGAAGTTATAAAAATTTTTAACGAATATATTTCTAAATGAAAATTAACAGTCATACTCGAAAAGGTGCAAGTAGTAAAGGATTTGTAATGAAGAAATAAATATCATGAACCGCATTTTAAATACCATTAGGCAGCAAAAGTGTTTTCAAGTGTTCTTAAATATACGGGTGAGATAATGTATTGCTATTGCTCATACAATAGCATACAATATCACGTGAAGGGAGTGTTTTATAGTGGCAAAAACATCTAATCTTACGATAAGGCTTGAACCGGGACTCAAAGAACAGGCGGAAGAAATCTTAGGGCAATTGGGTATTCCAGTCTCAAATGCGGTGAATATATTTTTGAAACAGGTTGTTATGCAAGGAGGAATCCCTTTCGATGTTAAACTTCCAGCGAGGAAGCCAGTAGGAGCCTATGATTTAACGGAAAATGAATTAAATATTGAGTTGGAAAAAGGATATGCTGATTTTGTAAAGGGAAACACAAAGTCCATTGAGAATGCTTTTTCGGGTATCCGTAAAAATTACAATATATGAAGTATAAATTATTACTAACGGAGCAAGCAGATTTGGATTTGCGGGGAATATATGAGTATATTGCATTTACCCTTCTTGAACCTGACATAGCAGCCGGGCAATTAATGAGAATAGAAAATGCCATCCTGAGTCTAGATGAAATGCCTCAGCGATTTCGATTGTTTGAAAAAGAGCCCTGGCACTCCAGAGGACTTTGCCAGATGCCTGTTGATCATTTTATTGTATTCTATATCCCGAATGATAAGGATAAAACAGTTACTGTTATCCGTGTTATGTATGGGAGAAGAAATATAGATGAACAACTGAAAAAGACTAATCATGATTTATAGTGATTGTCAGATTCGTGAGATTGAATGAAAAAGCAGCAAAGCAGGGTATTCTAAACCCGTGACAGTTAGGTCAAAAAGCAAAAAGTAATTACCCTACAAGATGATGATAATCCGAAGGGTAATTACTTTTTTACGCCAATTTAACGTATACAAACTTGGAAACACGATTAAATCAGTACTTTGACCGCCATTTCTACCCCAACTACAAGGAAATAAATAATTTTATGAATTTAGTCAAGAACACCCCGTTCTTTAGAAATGGGATGAATTGCTTTACTACTTTACAAACGTGTGTTCCTGTGGTGAAATTTCCTTATCAAAACGTTCTTTGAAAACTACACAAATAGGGTTGCTACCAGAAAGGCTTGGTAGCGTAAAATGTGTAAGCATGACCATCTCTATTGTTGCTGAAGATGCGAAAACCAAGCGAGTAGGCGTAATCAATAGAACGATGCAGAAACGTTTTGCTTCGGAGAACCGTAGGGACTACGGAGTTAGCCTGCTAAGATAACTGGTGGATGCACTGGTGTTCGCAGGAATCTTGTTACTTTAGTGGCGAGTAGTTCAAGGAGCTAGATGAAAGCGTACAGGATACGGCCAAGAGAGAAGTTTATGAAGAGACAGGACTTAGAATAGAACAACTAGAATTATTTGGGATTTATTCTGGTCCCCAATATGATAAAACATTCCCTAACGGGGATCAAGTTTCATCATTTGTAGGAAATATAAAGGTGAATTAGTTAAAAGTAATGAAGAGTCACTGCACAATAAGTTTTTTTCACTTGATGAATTACCCAACAATATATTTACCGAACATAGAATGCTAGTCAACGATTTATTATCACAAAAAACACGTCCTATTATAGGTTAATAAAATTTAAGGGTATGTTGTTCAAGGACGGGGAATGCTCGTATATAAGAGCTTCTATAGGAAGAATGAGGCAATCTACTTTCTAGATTAATTAGTAGATCGTTGTTTCCGTATGAGTCAAACTTAATGAAACTAATAATATAATAAAGTTGATTGGGAGGTTGCATATGGATATTGTTATTCGTGAAATATGTGAAAACGATTATGCCGAAGTATTGCTTCTATGGAATAATGAGTTAGGAAGTCATACAGTTAATGCTGCAAATATTTCAGGACGATTTGAAAGAATGAATAAAGATGAAAATTACAAAACGTATGTCGCGTTGTTTGAAAGCAAGGTAGTAGGTTGTATCACGGTCGTACAGACAATGGCGTTGGAATACGAAATAGGATATTTGAAAATTAATGGTTTCGCTGTAAAAGAAAGTTTTCAAAATAAAGGAATAGGAACTAAACTTCTTAAATATGTTGAAAACTTTGCGCTTGAGAGGGGACTTACCTACCTTATATTAAATAGTGGATTTCAACGAACACAATCACATGATTTTTATGAGTCTAAAGGTTTTGATAAGTTATCATATTGTTTTACAAAAAAAGTTTTAGCTCCTGATAATCTTATGTGAAATTTATATAATAGCTCATTATGCTAAGAAGTGTGGTTCTACAATAAATAGCGCCTTCTTAGCTCTCAATGAACGAGGGTGATTAGAACGAGCAATTTAATGTAAAGGAGATGAGTTTTATAATTAAAATTAGGTTGGCGACTTTAGATGATTTACTCCAACACGTTGTCTAAATCACTTTTACCGTCTTTTCCAGGCGTTACAAGGATGTATGCAGCATAATTCTTATACCGCATTTGTCCGTTCTTTAATAGAACGACACGTATATATACTGCATATTCTGTTTCACCATTTCTTCCCCAATGGACTTTTCCAAAGTCCACCTTATACATTCTTGTTTTGCTCTGATTTGAAACCACTGTACGTTCTTCAATCGGTATTATTGCTTCCATTCAAAGCCCTCCCCCAATTGTTAAAATGAGTTAATTGAAAAGCTCGTTCAGGGTAAAACTCCGATTGTTTGCAAAGACGGTGTTGCGAAAATAGATTCGAACCATCCAGATTACAAGTTTTGGATGGAGGATTAGAAGATTAAATGAATGCTGGGGATATTTATAATTTAGAATATCCATTTCGAGAAGGACAAGGTGGGAAATTTCGCCCTATCCTTATTTTGTGCTAACGTCAACACCTAACGAGTTTATAGGCTTGAAAACAAAGTCAAATGGATCCTTAATTCTTATAGATTCCTGCAAAATTGAAAACATTACTGTCAATGAAGAGATTTTTAGAAAAGTTGAACATTATACACTTATAAAGGGAACGATATTTCTTAGAACTAAAGTAACTCTAATAAATAAGATCAACTGCGTGGGGATTACAAATTAGGGATCTCTGTTAGGCTAACGAATAAAGGAAAAAGGCCATAATTCACAAAACGAATTATTGACCTTTTCCCAATTACTGGAGATTACTTTTTACCATTTTGTATATTTCCACTAGCATTCGGATCCACAATATTTCCACCGTAATCGGGGACTCGCTTTGCATGTTCTTGATGATATTTTGTTCCGGATTCTGAGTTAGCTGGTTGCTTATTGTTTTGTTTTTTTGTCATGATCCTCACCTCTACAGTTAAATTAGGTCTAATGTAAACTCTGTTCATATTCCACTATAGTGTTAGCTAATTTTGCGAAAATATGCTAATTCTTATCACCCCACTGTATCTCAAGTAATCATTTTGAATAATGATTGATTTTCAAATGAAGCGTAAACAACCGAGATAAAAAATGGTTTGAAAAGGGTATAGTTTTTCGTCTGAAGCTGGGGCACAAGAAATATACGAATAAATTCATCCCAAACATGTTGCTCTCTTATAATTTGCCAAGTGAATGAGTAAGAGAATGAGCTATACGCCTTTAGGGTTGTACTCAGTACTGAATCTTTCATAGTACTGAAGGACATACCTTTTTTTATTGTATAAAAATTAATTTGCTAGTTTAATACTCCTCCAAACAAATTACGTTCACGATCAAAAAACAGTCGTTTACGACAAAAGCATACTTATTCTTGGAAAAAGTGCTACTATATCTTTATTAGAAAACAATTTATTTAAATTCAACCTTAAAAAATATAAATTAAGTAAAATAGTAGAATGTTTTGTGAGTATCTTCAAAGGAGGCTTCATAGATGTTTTCTGCGCTCAATAAAAAACAAACCTATTGCCTATCGCTTATTTTTTGCGGCCTCTTTATTATCTTCGTTCTTATCCTATCTTTACAAAATATAAAGGGGGATACAGTGGCTATAAGTGCAGCTACGTCTAACCATGCAAATGAACATCTTTCCGATCATATTCGAAATGATTCTTCAGATTCCCATGGAAAGAACACCTATGTTGTAACTAGAACAACATTAAATATTCGGACGGGGCCAAGTCACGAGCATGAGATTATAGGGTTACTCGATATTGAGGACCAAATTGATGTAGTGGGAGAACCAATAAATGGCTATTATCCAATTGAATACGATGGAAATACAGCCTACGCAAATGCGATGTTCTTAGTAAAACCTTTGACGATTAATGTGGATGATAGGGATAAACCAGAAAAGATGATCTTAGATATTCCTTATATGAAACAACGACCAAGTCTACCTTCCGGATGTGAAGCCACTTCGCTCGCCATGTCTTTAAATTATTATGGAATCGCTGTCACAAAAGAAACGATTGCACTAGAACATAATTATGACGATACGCAATTGATTAGAAATGATGATGGGTCCATAAATATTTGGGGAAATCCATTAAATGGCTATGTAGGGGATCCATTTTCTCTTGGGTATACGATTTTTCCGAATAAACTAAAACAGCAAGCGAATGAATTCTTACCAAGTCTGGATTCAACTGGAGCCAATCTTGAAACCTTGGAATATTTTATTGCGCAAGGCAGGCCAGTGCTCGTCTGGATCACAAATGAATATGAAATGCCAGATGAGAGATTTTGGCAAACAGACGAAGGTAAATATGTTTATGCCCCAACTCCCCTTCACAATGTCGTTTTGACAGGGTATGACCAACGATACGTGTACGTAAACGATCCCGAAGATTATGGAGAAAAAAATTATAAAATACCTAAAGAGAGATTCGAGTATTTATATAATCTTATGGGGATGAAATCACTAGTCATTGGGACTGGGAAAAAGAGTTGATAAAAAGGACAATTGTGGAACTTTTAAAGGAAAAGACGTTGCATACATGAACACAAAACCCCATTCAAAAAAGAGATATTTCATTCTAAATACAATAAAATCTAACGTTCACGATCAAAAAACGATCGTTTACGATAACAGTGCCCACAAAATTCAAAATGATGCTACTATATTTTTAGGTTAACTAAAACAAGAGCTCATGAGCAATTAAATAAAGAGGAGAGGGGGTTAGGAAATGCTGAGAAAAAGAATAAGCATTATTAGCGGCCATCCTGATTCTAACATTGATCCCGTCTTCAACGTTTGCTGCAAATATTAAGGATGAGCCTTTCAGTTTTCATGTAACTGTTTCTAACAAGTCAGGTACTACTAAAGCGCGTGCAAAGGAAAATACAACTTCTACGTACGTTGAGGTAACACAAACGCCTGGTTCCGTTATTAATATGGATGTTCAAGGCTTTCGACCAACATCAGGTTCTGGAACAAATTACTGGGTAAATGAGACATTAGGCGGAACAGTGATGCTTTTGAAGGGAGAGTGGCGTGTAAAACAAACTGGTTATGAAAACGGTGGGCGGAGTGCCAGATTAAGATTTGAAAAATACGGAAATGACGGTATAGTTTCAGGAAGATGGAGTCCTGACAGTGTTGGCTCTGCACCACATGTAAACTAACAAAAAACTTTACAAGATACAGAAGCGGAGAGATTGTCACTCTGCTTCTTTCTATTGTTATTAAAACAATTCCACAAGGAGAACGATCTATGAATAAGATAAAAGGATTAGCCATTTTATTTTTCTGCGTGTTACCCATTTTTCTATCCGCTTGCTCTTATAAAAAATTTGAGGATTCTCTCAAAAGTAAATTAAATAAGGAGCAAGAAGAATATATCAATCCCGCAACCATACCTAAAAACTCTTCAGAGGCTGAGGAGCAGAGCCTTTTCATTGTTGGAGATACCATTGTTTTTACAGATGTGGAAAATATGACAGTAGAGTATACACTTAATGAAATTCATGTATCCGATAATATCCATGATCTAGGTTTGAAAGCTGATGATTTTTCCGATACGTCACTCATTTCAAACAACGGGGATATTAAAAAAAAGATGCATCTAGTGACCGTTGATGTTACTGTGAAAAATGTTGATTACAAAAGTTATGGACCAGAGGAGGACAATCCTGTTATGTCTATTGAACCTTCAGTGGGATTTAAAGAAGGAATTGAAGATCCAAATGGACCGTGGGTTATCCATGCGTCTTACTTTAGCGGACATGCACCTATGGATCAAAATCATGGTGATGATTATTATTATTTTCCATTAGCAACTGGTGAAGAAATCGATGCAACTGTGGGGTGGTTTGTACCCGCTGATCAGTTAGAAGATGAACCATTGTATTACATTATAGGCAGTGCTGGAGGGTCGGAGGATTACCAATATTTTGAACTGAAATTTGATCAGAGAGAACTCCCATGAATAAACATTTATTCGATTATTAAAGCAACATACATAATCTTGACTACTAATGTAGAAAGTTAAGTCTAATGTTAGCTAGTTTTATACTTCAAATGCTAAAAATTTGACGTTCACGATCAAAAAACAATCGTTTACGACAAAAGTGTCCATAAAATTCAAAATGATGCTACTATATAAATAGGTTAACGAAACAAACGCTCATGAGTAATTAAATTAAGAGGAGAGGAGGTGAAGAAATGCTGAAAAAAAGAATTAGTTCTATTGTATTGGCGGCCATCATGATTCTAACATTCATCCCATCTTCAACGTTTGCTGCAAATATTAAGGATGAGCCCTTCAGTTTTCAAGTAACTGTTTCTAACAAGTCAGGTACTACTAAAGCGCGTGCAAAGGAAAATACGACTTCCACGTATGTTCACGTTAAACAAACACCTGGTTCCGTTATAAATATGGATGTTCAAGGCTTTCGCCCAACATCAGGTTCTGGTACAAATTACTGGGTAAATGAGACAATCGGTGGAAAGGTCTTACTTTTAAAGGGAGAGTGGCGTGTAAAGCAAACTGTTTATGAAAACGGTGGGCGAAGCGCTAGATTAAGATTCGAAAGATATGCAACAGATGGTATAGTTTCTGGAGACTGGAGTCCTGACAGTGTTGGCTCTGCTCCACATGCAAATTAAACAAAATAAAAGAAGCAGAGTGCTACTCTGCTTCTTTCTAATAGATAGTTAAAATATACCATAAGGAGAACAATCTATGAATATGATGAAAAAATCAACCATTTTATTAATATGCGTTCTGCCCATCTTTTTATCCGCTTGTTCTTATAAAAACTTCGAAGATTCTCTCAAAAGTAAATTAAATAAGGAGGGGGAAGAATATATAAACCCCGCAGCCATACCTAACAACTCCTCAGAGACCGAGGACACAAGGCTTTTTTTTGTTGGAGATACCATGTCTTATACATATCTAGGTAATCAGACACTTAAATATACACTTAATTCAGCTGATTTGTCAGTCAATATAAATGATTTGGCTTTGAACGTAGATGACTTCTATGATAAGTCACTCATTTCGGATAACGGTAAAATCGATAATGAGCATCGACTAGTGACTGTGGCTGTCACAGTGAAAAACATCAATTACCTGGGGGATGATGGCGATAGAGATGTTCCTATTTTGTTTATTGAATCATCAGTGGGATTTAAAGAGGGGATTGAAGACCCGAATGGACCATGGACTATTGATGCTTCCTACTTTAGCGAACATCCACCTATGGATCAAAACCATGGTAAGGACTATTCTAAATTTCCATTAGCGATCGGTGACGAAATTGATGCAACGGTAGGGTGGTTTGTGCCTGCTGATCAGTTGGAAAAAGAACCATTGTATTACATTATAGGCAGTGGGGGTAGGTCAGAAGACTATCAATATTTCGAGCTGAAATTTGATTAGATTTAACGTTCACGATCAAAAAACAACCGTTTACGACAAAAGTGACTACAAAATTCAAAATGGTGCTACTATATAATAAGTTTACCAAACAAACGCCCATGAGCAATTAAAATTAAGAGGAGAGGAGGTTAAGAAATGCAGAAAAAAGGAATAAGCACTATTGTGTTAGCTGCCGTCATGATTCTAACATTCATCCCGCCTTCAACGTTTGCCGGGAATATTGTAGATACGACGTTTAGTTATAACGTCAGTTTGTCCAATAAATACGCATATACTAATCCGAGAGCAAAGGAAAATGCTACTTCTACGTATGTTAAGATAAATCAGGCGCCTGGTAACCTTATTTTTCTGGATGTTCAAGGTTCTACTTCCAAAACAAACTGGGTAAATAGGACTGTAGGGGTGACACCACTAGCAAGACCAGGAGAGTGGCGTGTAAAGCAACTTGTTTATGAAAAGGGAGACAGTTTTGCTAGATTAAAATTTGAAAGATATAACGAATCTGGTACTGTTTCGGGGGTATGGAGTCCTGATAGCGTAGGCAATGCTCCACATCTAAATTGAAATTGGTTTATAAAGTAGGGCAGGAAGCAGAGTTAGTTGCACTCTGCTTCTCTATAATTATAAACATCTACAAGGAGAACGAATCATGAATAAGATAAAAGGATTTTCCATTTTATTTTTCTGCGTGTTACCCGTCTTTCTATCCGCTTGCTCTTATAAAAAATTCGAGGACTCTCTCAAAAATAAATTAAATAAAGAGCATGAAGTAGATATCAACACTGCAACCATACCTAACAACTCTACAGAGGGCGATGAGCAAAGCCTTTTCTCTGTTGGTGATACTGCTACATACACCGAGAAACATTTTCAGACCAATATAAAAGAGTCCATTGAGTACACACTTAATAAAATCCATGTTTCGGATAATATCAATGATCTAGGTTTGAAAGCTGATGATTTTTCCGACGCGTCACTTATTTCAGACAACGGTGATATTAAAAAAAATATGCGGTTAGTGGCCGTTGATGTCACAGTGAAAAATGTTGATTATAAAGGGGATGAATCAGAGGGGAATAATCCTATTTTGTATATTGAACCTACGTTGGGATTTAAAGGGGGAATTGAAGACCCAGATGGACCATGGGTTATTTATGCTTCCTACTTTAGTGAACATGCGCCTATGGATCAAAATCATGGTGATGATTACTATTTTTTTCCATTAGCATTAGGTGAAGAAATCGATGCAACAATAGGGTGGTTTGTACCCGCAGATCAGTTGGGTGAAGAACCGTTGTATTACATCATAGGCAATGGGGGAAGGTCAGAGGACTACAAATATTTCGAGCTGAAATTTGATTAGGAGAGAGCGACTATGCATAACACATTTACTCGTTTATTAAAAATCGAGTTAAAAAAGGCTATTAAAAATAAATTTTTTTTAATCACCTTATTAACTGCAAGTCTATTTGCGCTGCTAAGTGCGTGGTATAGGATTGATTCTTATTTTTATTTCTATCACGGGGGTCCGAATCTTATGATCACGGGAAATCCTATGATAGAAGCTTCTTCCCTTTTTAACCATTGGATCGGTGGAGAAGGCTTTTCTCTTGGGTTTACACTCTTTTTCACATTACTTCCGCTTATCGCAGCTCTTCCGTATGGCTGGTCTTACTTTATCGAAAATAAAAGTGGCTATGTAAAGACAGTTGTGACACGATGCAGTAAGTGTCACTATTATTTATCAAAATATTTGGCAACCTTTACAGCCGGCGGTCTAGTCGTGCTAATACCGCTTCTAGTGAACTTTTTACTTGTTGCATGCTTTGTACCGGCCATTACACCTTCCACGGAGTATATCTTGTATTACCCGGTACTCCACGGTTCCTTATGGTCCCAATTGTTTTTTACCCATCCAGTCATATTTGTTATTCTCTATCTCATTTTAGATTTTATTTTTGCTGGTTTATTCGCAACAATGAGTTTGGCCATCACTTTTTTTATAAAAAACAGAATCGCCGTTATTTTAATTCCGTATCTTCTCATAATGATTTTACACTATAGCCGCACGTTCTTAACGTACAAATTTTATTATGAAATTTCACCGCTTCACTTTTTACATTCGACTAGTATAGTGAATCCAACCAACGTATGGATTATATTAGGCCAAGGGTTGCTCTTTTTCGTGCTGACCTTCGGAATAACGATGAAATTAGGTGTGAAACGTGAGGTTTACTAGACTATTAAAATACGACTTGAAAAATGGGTTTCTGCTCGGAGCAGTAAAGCTGTTCGTCCTTGTACTCTTAGTCATAGCTTTTTGTATTGATTTTTATTTACGAAAAAGTAATACATATATCTTTGAAGAGAGTACCCCAGCAGGAACGTTTATCGACTATATATTTTATATTCTTGCGGGCGAGAAAGAGTATATCCCTTCAAGGACGGAAGCCTTTACCTTTCCGGTGAAATGGTTTCTCCTTCATCTTTTTATATTTTACAGCACGCTTCACTACCCTTATCGGGATTTATCGTCTTTAGGGTTAAATATTTTAGTTCGAACGAAAGGACGAATTGCCTGGTGGATTTCTAAAAGCATTTGGAATGTTTGCTATGTTTTGGCTATGTATGCAGTAATCTTTCTAACTGTCGTTGTTTTTTGTTTAATTATGCAAGAGCCGATCACATTAGATATTACCAGTCGGTTTGTGCAGGATCTTTTAGATGCAGGAAGTCCGTTTGACTCATTCTCTAATAAGCTCGTCTTAATTATTCTATTATTCCCGTTATTGATTTCACTCAGTTTAAATCTATTACAGATGACACTTGTCCTGTTCATCAAACCATTGTACAGCTTTGGTGTGATGGCTGTTATTATGTTGTCCTCGGCTTATCTTCTTACACCGTTTCTTCCGGGAAATTATGCGATGCCGATTCGTAGTGAACATGTTGTCGACAATGGTGTAAGTGCTAGTGGCGGTATAATCATGTTTTTGATTTTAGTTTCTGTCTCATTTATTGTAGGCAGTCTCTATTTTCGGCGCTACGATATTTTGCATGATGAATAATGGAATAGCAATTTAACAATCTAGGAAAAAGAGGTATATATTATGACAACGATCCAAATAGAAAGGGTAACAAAAAAAATAAAAGGTGTTACGGTCATCAATGATGTTTCTATGACGCTTTCCTCTGGAATGGTTACTGGATTACGCGGTGTAAACGGTTCAGGAAAAACAATGCTGATGCGCCTGATTGCCGGTTTAATCTTACCGACAGAAGGGACAATCAAAATCGATGGAAAGATCCTTGGTAAAGATCTCACATTTCCAGAAAGCATTGGAATTTTACTTGAAAATCCTGCTTTTTTAGACTCTTATTCTGGATTTCAAAATTTAAAAATGCTAGCCTCCATCCGTAATGAGATTGACGATACACGAATTAAGGAAGTTCTAACGCAGGTTGGTCTTGATTCAGATAGCGGCAGAAAGAAATATAAAAAATATTCTTTAGGGATGAAGCAGCGCTTAGGTATTGCTGGTGCGATCATGGAGCAGCCCGAGATTGTTATTTTAGATGAACCGACGAATTCATTAGATACAAATGGCGTTGAGCGGGTCAAACAAATTGTCCTTCAAGAAAAAGAACGTGGAGCCGTCGTCATTATTGCCTGCCATGATACGGACATCTTAGACGAATTAGCCGATGATATTCATTATTTAGAAAATGGTACATTGGTAAAATCAACAGCGAGGAGCCAAAGAACATGAAAAAGATACTCATTGGTATAGTATCCATTGTTCTCCTTGTCATTGTGGGTGTTCGGATTTGGTATGTGAATAAGGATGTCGACATTGCCCCTGTTTATACTTATAAAATGGGGGAGGAAGTAGCGATCGAAGAGGACTTTTTTCTGGATGATTATGAAGACATGAATGGCTATACGGTTACCGTTAATAATGCTGAGATTATGTCATATGAGGAGTTTCTAGCAAAATATCAATATGAGGAAAGTGAAGATTCCCCATTATTTGAAGACGGTGATATGTTATTCCCGGAAATGGTTTATGAGTTACACCTCACCGTTAAAAATACGAATCCAACAGAAGATATATATGACGATAGTGGCATAGCTTTTTTGAATTATCATTTAACAGGCACAGATTTCTTATTGCAAATTAGTCGCCAATTGTACGAAGTGGCTCAACCAAATTTGGAAGTGAATATGATGATGAGTTTTCGTTTGCGTCCGGAAACTGAGATGGATTTTTATCTGCCTTTTTATTTTCAACCGTCAGCGAAAAGTATGCCAATTCAAGTGGAAGATATTATGAATGATGATCTATATCTTGTCGTCTCAAAATATCCGAATGCAAAAAGGATTTTGATTAAGTGATTTGAAAGATTATAACCTTTGGAGTTTATATCCAATCATTTAAGCCCTGAAATTGCTCACAGGCAATTTCAGGGCTATACTAGATGCAGTGAAACCTTCATTTCCTCTCGCAACACAAAATTCCAACCATCGTCATTTTTCGCTGAAAAGATTGAAGAGGCAGAAATAAATGTTATAATGGGGATAGGCAACTATATATAATTTTATATCTTTTGGAAAGCGGTTTCATAAATTGTAAATAAATTTTTGTAAGAAGGGCATATGAACAATGATCTTCTCTTTATTCTTTTTTTTAGTAGAGTTATGTGCTATTTTTGCAGCATTATTTTTCACGCTTAAAATTCGTCCAACCGTCCTGATCGTAACTGCAGGAATGATTGTGATTAGTGTTCCCGCTGTTCTTTGCTACTTATTTGTAACAAAATGGCTTGGTCTCATTTATTTACTTATCTCAACAATTGGTTTCTTTTTCTTTTATACTAAGAAGTTGCGAGTTTTATTGGATGTATTCATTTTAGCTATTGTAATTATTATTTCTGAAACTATTTCGCAGAATATTAAGTTTAGTATTTTCTCACATGACTCACCAATTGCGATCGGAACCAGTATTATTCTTTTTCTTTTGTTTTTTGCGTTTTTCATTTACCTTTATATTTTATTTATTCAAAAGATATGGGATTCGATTGCAATCCCTGTAGCGAGTCAACTCTTAATCATTACGATTTCTTTCATTACTGTCGCAATCGTAACGTTAAATCTTTTTATATCATTAAGTCTTAATCTATATTCAACTGCAATGTTCAATCTACTTATTCAAGCTATATATTTTGCTTTAATATTAATATTCACTTTTTTACTGTTACGTACTAGTAAAAAAATGAATATCTTGAAGCAAAAAGAAACGGAGCGAGAACAACTTTTGCAATATATGCAGTCACTGGAAAGAATTAACAAGGACATGCAAAGCTTTCGGCATGACTATCAAAACATTTTACTCACCATGCAAGGTTATATCAATCAGAATGATATCGATGGACTAAAGACATACTTTAATGATCGGATCGTTAAAGTAGAAAATAGAACTATACAAAATAATTATCTTTTTAATCAATTAGATATGATTAAGATCGTTGAACTAAAAGGACTTCTTTCATCGAAAGTTCTATTGGCGGAGGAGTGGGGGATTGATATAAATGTTGAAGTACCTGAAACCATTCAAGCGGTAGAGATGAATATTATCGATTTAACACGAATGGTCGGTATTTTAATGGATAATGCTATTGAAGCTTCTGCCGACTTAAAAGATGGCCAGCTAAAAATAGCTTTTTTGAAAAAAGTCGATCATTCTCTATTAATTATTTTTGAAAACCGGATCGGTCATGAATCTATAAATATGGAAAGACTCTTTGAGGCAGGTTATTCTTCAAAGGGGACAGGTCACGGAATGGGATTAGGATTAGCAACTGCTCGAAAAATTGTCAACGATTATCCGAACATTACAATGAATACTAGAATTGAAAACGGCTTCTTTATCCATGAAGTTGAAATTTCAGAAGCATTACAAAAAAAGTATTCAGCCGCTAATAATCCCGTATTGACTAGAAGGAGTCCGAGGGAACAACTGCAACTAAAAGCCCGAAGATGGTCAAAAATGTTCTAGTTAGCTTTTTTGAGAGTGAAAACGGATGAAGAAATACACGTCTGAATGTGAAATAGAATGCGTAATATATATATTTCTCCCATCTTTCATGACGTACAAAAGCTTTTTAAAGAGGAGTGATATGGTGAAAGTTATCATTTGTGAAAATGAACCCGAGCATCGAGAATTCTTAAGATCGGTCATCTCTCAATATGCGATGTTTAATGAACCAAGCATTGAAATAGCTTTAACTGCCTCTAAGCCCGAAGAAGTTTTAGATTATTTACATGATCATCGAGCAGATTGCTATTTTTTAGATATTGAACTCGATTCTTCTATAACAGGAATGGATTTGGCTAGCAAGATTCGCGAACATGATCCTTTTGCAGATATTATATTCTTTTCTATGCATGCAGATAAGTTGAAGTTAACGTTTAAATACAAATTGGCTGCACTTGATTTTATTGTCAAAGAGCATATTCAGCTATCTGAGCAGGTGATCGAAGCGCTGCAAGCTTCTTTTTTAAAGTATCAGCAACTTGGAAATAAAGATGGGACCAAATTTATCCAAATTAAAATTGGTGAAAGAATCCAAAATATTCCATATGATGAGATTTACTATTTCGAAACGTCACACCAAGAACATAAAATTATCTTGCATGCAGTCAATGGCTTGTACGAGTTTTACGGGAAACTAAAAGAGTTTGAAAATATCGATAAGCGTTTTTTTCGATGTCATAAAAGCTTTCTTATTAACCTACAGTATGTGCAGAATATTAATAAGGAACAACGTAAAATCACTATGACTAATAATAAAGTATGCTGTGTGTCCTTTCGAAAAATGAAAGATCTCCAAGCAAAAATAGTCAGTGTTAAGATACCCGATAAAATTGTAGGTTAATCATGAGTGATCAATGTATTAACGATGCCTCCCCCGATGCAAAGCTTCAATAGTTGGGCGAGGCACTATTTTTTTCCTTTAACTTTCTGTTTATTATTACCTAAATCCGAACTTGCAGAAGGAAAACCGTAGAAAACGGAGAAGTAATGGAATATAATATTTAACATTTTTTTCTAGAATTACTTATTGTTTATAGGAAAATCTATAAGAAGGGTTTATAAGATACTGTAGTTAAAGATAGGGGAGAAGTGGATGGATTCACTTTGGCTCGAGTATGCTTGGGCATTGCTAATTTTGATCGGATTGGAAGGATTATTATCAGCTGATAATGCCTTGGTACTGGCAGTTATAGCTAAACATTTACCCGAAGAGCAGAAAAAGAGAGCTATCAATTACGGAATCCTTATGGCTTTCGCATTCCGATTTGTTGCACTTTTTGCCATCTCTTTTATTGCTAATGTCTGGCAGATCCAGGCGATTGGCGCAGCTTATCTTCTTTATCTTGGATTGAAGCATATCGTTCAGGCAAGATTCGGGAAAGCAAATAAAAATATTCATAAAGATGCTGAAAAGGAATCGGCTGGAAAAGGTTTCTTACCAACAGTGGGAAAGATTGCGTTAGCTGACCTTGCATTTGCCATTGATTCGATTTTAGCTGCGGTCGCCCTTGCGCTTGGTCTTCCAGATTCACCACTTGGCGATTTCGGTGGGATGGATGGAGGACAGTTCATTGTTGTTCTTCTTGGAGGTATTGCTGGTCTCATCCTAATTAAGTTTGCTGCTACTTGGTTTGTGCAACTTCTTAAAAAACGTCCGGCATTGGAAACGACAGCATATGCTATCGTTGCTTGGGTTGGTGTCAAACTTGCGATCATTACGCTTGCACATGATGACATTGGCATATTAGACCATGATTTTCCTCATAGTACAACCTGGACTCTGATCTTTTATGGAGTGTTAGTCGGAATAGCCTTACTCGGCTGGTTTGCACCTAGCAATAAGTCAATAACTACAAAAAATGATTTTTAAGTGAGCCACTGATAAAAGGTGCCTATCATCATGTCATTTTGTTTTTGTGAGACATGGTAACAGGCACCCTTTTGATAGGGGATTATTTATTAGTGGTAACGTAAGAATAGATCAATTAAGAATCATTTAGCCACATACTATATCGTGACTCTACTCATTTTTCATTTCAGTTTTTGACAACTCTTGTTTATTTGATTCAAAGTAGTCTTTCAATTCATCCTCTGCACTCGTTTCGGTCAAAGGTACATTTGCGCGATAGGCTGCTCGACAAATAACATGGGCGGCCACTGGTGCTGTTAAAAAGACAAAGATAATCCCTAAAATTAATCGGATACTAAAATAGCCTTCAGAAATAAGAAAATAAAGTTGTGTTCCGATTAAAATAGCTAATACTCCTAAAGTCGAACTTTTTGAAGCAGCGTGTGAACGTGTATAAACATCAGGCAATCGGACTAATCCGACAGAACTAATTAAACAAATTAAAGTTCCAATAAAAATAAATGCCCCTGCAACGACCTCAGCGCTTTCGTTCAATGACAACACCTCTTTCGAGAAATCTGGCAAAAGCGATTGTCCCAATAAACGACAGAATACCAATTAACAAAATTAACTCAAAAAATGCATGGGTATCTAGGAATACCGAGAAAATCGCAATTCCTGCAATTAAATTAATTCCAATTGCATCAAGTGCTTGAACACGATCCGCATTGGATGGTCCTCGAACAACCCGAAATATATTTAAAAGAATGGCCGTAGTTAGTATACAAAGGGATAAAATCATAAAAATATTAAACATATTTTCTTGTCACATCCTTAATAGCACGTTCGAAGATCTTTTGTGATTTTAAAACGGAATTTTTCGATTCAGGAATATCCATTGCATGAACGTACAAACTTTTTGAATCAGGAGTAACCTCCATGACGACTGATCCAGGGGTTAAACAGATAAGTAATGAAAGCAAAGTAATCTCTAGATCTCCTTCTAAATCAGGATCAAGTCGAAAAATCCCAGGGGTAATATTAATTTTAGGGCGGAGCACTTGCCTCATAACAACAATACCTGAACTAATTAATTCTCTTATGAACACAAAAAGCAATTTTAAGACAGCCCATACTAAAAATAAATAAAAGGGCTTTTGAAAAAAACGGCGGATAAAGAACAAAATTAATATACCGACAATATAACCGCTTAAGAAAGTAAGAAATTTCCATTCATCTTGGAAAAACATCCAAAGAAAAGCAATAAATATGTTAACTAATATTTGAAATGGCAAAGCTGTTCTTCCTTTCTTCTCTTATTTCAAACATGGCCGTATCTCGTTCTGAAACAGCTCATTTGTAAATCTACGGAATTTCATTTCCTTTAAAAACCGCATCAATATATAGTTGCGGATTCATTAATCCGTCCACCGCATTTTCCAAATAAGAATTAATGAATTCAGGACCTAGTCCTAAAGCGATTGTTAATATAGTTAAAATTGCGATAGGAAGTATGGTCCCCTTTGTTGTACCTCGTTCTTCTTCCTCACTTAATAAAGTTTCTCCCCAGAATGTATTCATGAAGATCTTCATGACCGAGTACAAAATCATCAAACTTGAGATGAGACCAATCGCACCTAACCAATAGTAATCTGATTCAAAGGCTCCTCTTGTAATAAACACTTTACCGATAAATCCGCTTAATGGCGGAATTCCAATCAAAGAGAGGGAAGCAATAAAGAACATCCAGCCTAAGTAGGGATGGGTGCGAATTAATCCACTCATCTCTTTTAAGTTGCTCGTACCAGTTAAATAAACAATCACTCCGCCAATGAGGAACAGAAGTGCCTTAACGATCATGTCATGGATGATATAATAAATCGAACCTAGACTCCCATAATTTGAGAAAGTAGCTAGTCCAGCTAATATAAACCCTGCACCAATAATAACGTTGTAAGTGAGAATTTTATTAATATCCCACGTTCCAATGGCACCAATACCACCCAAAATCATTGTTAATGCCGCTAATATCCCAATAAATAAATGGGTGATTGCAGGCTCATGATAGAAAATTAAGGTAAACATGCGAATGATAGCATAAATCCCAACTTTTGTTAAAAGAGCTGCAAATAAAGCGGAAACAGCCGTTGGTGGAACACTGTAAGAACCAGGCAGCCAGTAAAACAAGAATAATCCGGCTTTAATTCCGAAAACAAGTAAAAACAAAATAGCAATTGTTGTAATAAAACCATCTTGTCCTGCTTCCGCAATCCGTGTGGATATATGAGCTAAATTTAATGTCCCTGTAATTGAGTACATATAAGCAATTCCAACAAGAAAGAACGCAGAAGATAATACATTAATGATGACGTATTTCATTGTTTCTCTTAGCTGGATTTTTTTGCCACCCAATGATATTAGTACATAGGAAGCAACTAAAAGAACTTCGAAGAATACGTATAAATTAAATAAATCACCTGTTAAAAAGGAACCATTCACACCAGTAATTAGGAATAAAAATAATGGATAGAAATAATGATCTTCTCTTTTTTGGCCGATTGTTTTAAAAGCAAATAGTAAGCAGCAGATCGACACGATACTCGTTGTTAAGATAAGCAACACAGAGAGCATATCTGCAACTAAGCCAATCCCATAGGGTGCCTGCCAGCCGCCTAATTGTAAGGTTTGAATCCCTTGTTTGTTAATCTTAGCGATGATGATAACAGAAATACCAGCTACAATCGTTAGAACAATTATACTAAGTGCCCGTTGGAGGCGAATGTGATGTCGTAATAAGATAAATATAAGTCCAGCTATTAACGGCAAAATAACTGGCCATATTAGTAGGTTATTCATTTTCATTTCCCCTCAATTGATTCATATCATCTGTACCATGAATTTTATAGGTACGGTAGCTTAAAACGAGTAAAAAAGCGGTGACTGCAAAATTAATTACGATTGCCGTTAAAATTAGAGCCTGTGGAATCGCATCTGTAAACTTTGAAATGGTTTCAGAAAGAAGTGGCGGTCCACCAGTTTTAAGTCCACCCATTACCATGATCATTAAATTTACAGCATGACTAATAATGGAGAGACCTAGTATAATGCGCAGCATTTGATTGGATAAAATCAAATAGGTGCCAATGGCAAATAATACGCCGATAACAATTGCGACTAACGTTTCCATTAAAGATCATCCTCACTTATGCTAGTAATTATCGTTATAGCAGTACCGATTACTGCAAAAGCGACTCCGATATCAAATAAAACCGCCGTAGCTAGTTCGGTGTCTCCGAAAACGGGAATGTTAAAGTAATCAAATGCTTGTTCTAAAAATGCATCGCCGATGATCATTCCTCCGATTCCTGTTAACACAGCAAGTAAAACGCCAAAGGCCGCCATCTTCTTATAATCAATCGGTAAATTTTTCTTAACAGTTTCTATGTCAAAAGACAAATAGAGAAGTACAGTACCAGCTGCAGTTGTTAATCCACCGATAAAACCGCCTCCTGGAAAATGATGACCTGCCCAAAAAAGGTCAATAGAAAAGGTAAATATAATCACAGCAGCAATTTTTGTGACCGTATGCAATATGACATCATTAGGTTTAGGTTTCATCTACATCACTTCCTTTTAACCGAAGCTTAATCAATGTGTAAACACCTATACCAGCAATAAGTAATACCGATATTTCCAACATCGTATCAAAGCCTCTAAAATCGACTAATATCGCATTTACAATATTTTTTGCTCCTGCTAATTCATAGGCATTCTCGAAAAAGTCCGTAATAGGTTTAAATAACTTATGGCCGGAAGCTGTTAACGTTAGGATGGTCACGATCAATCCGACACTAATGGACACAACGAGATTCATGACTTTAAACTTTATTTTTTCTACTCTTTTTCCTAATTTAGGTAGATGGTAAAAACATAGTAAAAATAAAGCCGTCGTTGCTGTTTCAACAACCATTTGTGTTAAAGCCAAGTCTGGTGCCCGCAAAATGACAAATAACATGACCATAAGATAACCAACTGCTCCCAACGAAACGATAGCCGCAATTCTATTTTTCGTTAAAAGGGTAGCAAAGGCTGCGATTACCATTGCTAATAGTATACCGACATCGTAAATCGTAATATCGGCATCATTAGAAAAGTCGAAGGCGACAGCATCAAAATAGATTAAAAATCCTGATAAAACGACGACAATAAAAACAAAAATATAGATTAAATAGTGGCGAATAGACCCTGTCATATATCGATTTGTGAAGGAAACAGAACTTTGTTCCATTTTATCAATACCCGTATTGTACAAATTATTTAAGCTAAACCTTTCTGGAAAAAATCTAAAAAACAAATTCCATTTCTTGATTGAAAGAACTAATAATAATCCAAAGAACACGACACCAATTGTCATTAGAAGTTCTGTATTCCATCCATGCCAAGGCTTAATTTCATAAGTAAAACTATCAAGATTCCATATCGGAATAACAGAAATTAAAGCGGGATTTAAAATATATTTAGCAAGGATATTTGGGAAAAAGAAAATTAAAACAACTAAAGAAGCTAAAATAATAGGAGGGATGAGCATTCCTATTGGTGCTTCATGCACTTGATTTTTGGGAAGTCGTTCAGGATGAAACGATCCCAGAAATGTCTTTAAAAGTAAAACTAAACAATAGATAAATGTAAATATACTGGCTATCCAAGCAATGATTGGAAAGGCAATAGTCAGAGTCTCAAAACCGAACATGTTAATTTGGGAAGTACTAAGCATTCCGGTAAAAAACATTTCTTTACTTAAAAATCCATTGAAAGGTGGTAAACCAGCCATGGAAAGACTACCAATCAAAGCAATTGTAAAAGTAAGAGGCATAAGGGACATTAATCCGCCTAGTCGCCGAATATCGCGTGTGCCGGTCTCATGGTCAATAATCCCAACGACCATGAACAAAGCTCCTTTAAATGTTGAATGATTAAGTAGGTGGAAGAGGGCAGCAAATATGGCAAGTGTGTACAGTTCCTGTTCATTGCCAATATCGAAATACAAGGCTGCAGAACCTACCCCGAGTAAACTCATGATTAATCCAAGTTGACTAATGGTTGAAAATGCGAGTAGCGCTTTTAAATCTGTTTGTCTTACAGCTCGTATGGATCCATAAATTAATGTAATCAAGCCAATTCCAGAAACAAGCCAAAACCAAAGGGCACTGCCACCGAAAATGGGTGTCATCCGAGCAACTAAATACAGCCCTGCTTTTACCATTGTTGCTGAGTGTAAATAAGCACTTACTGGTGTTGGAGCTTCCATTGCATCAGGTAACCAAATACTAAAAGGAAATTGGGCTGATTTTGTAAAAGCACCAAGCAGTAAAAGAATCATTGCGGGTATAAAAAGAGAGTTATCTTTCATTACGCCGGCACTTGCAATAATTTCACGTAAACTATAAGAATCGGTCATAATTGTTAACATAATCAAGCCAGCAAGCATGGCCAAGCCGCCAAATACGGTAATAAGCATAGCTTTTAACGCACCGTCGCGCGATCCTTTTCGTTCATACCAATAGGCTATTAATAAAAACGATGACACGCTTGTCAGTTCCCATAGGGCATAGAGTACTAAAATATTGTCTGAGAGAACAAGTCCTAACATGGCTCCCATAAACATTAGCAAGTAAATATAAAAATTATGAAGAGCTTCGCGTTCTTTGGACATATAAAAAATGGAATAGATAACAACTAGTACGCCCATCCCACTAATGATCAGCCCAAACATAAGAGCTAAACCATCCAAATATATATCGAAATTTATTCCTAATGATGGGATCCACGACATGGATAAAAGATAAGTTTCTCCATTGGAGATGGCAGGTAATTGCAATAGCAAACCGATAAAAATAAATAGAGGTACGATTACTACAAACCATCCAGTATGGATTTTTACACTCCACCTATTGTAAAGAAAAGGAACGAGGATTGCTGAAATAAATGGTAAAAGAATAACAAAGTGCACAAAACTCAATACGTCCACTCCTTGTGTGAAAATTCAACTTTTTAGTAAAAATGTTTGGACTGTTTAAATACTGTTATTTTCAATAATGGATTGACTCTTTCAATAGCATGAGATATAGTCATACTTAGTCTCATAATAAA
The DNA here is from genome assembly GCF_001375535.1 of Bacillus niameyensis. Taxonomy (GTDB): domain Bacteria; phylum Bacillota; class Bacilli; order Bacillales; family Bacillaceae_C; genus Lederbergia; species Lederbergia niameyensis. The sequence goes on along the minus strand of NZ_LN831197.1, from coordinate 1,331,134 downwards.
GACCATTTTTTATTATAATTTTGAGGTGAATATCTTCATGGAAAGTATTAAAGGTCGTTTAGATGAATGCATACTTGTATGTGTATACTACGGCCCTAATGGCGAACGCCTTATTAAGCGTGGCTGCAAGATTGCCAATATGCTTGGGTGTCCGTTATATATTCTTACTGTTGATCAAAAGCCATTTGATGAGATGGATGCTGAAAAAACCTTTTATATAGAAAGATGGAAACAGTTAGCAAGAGAATATGATGCCATAGATTTTATGATAATGGATAATGAAAAACGGCCAGTAGCGAAAGTTATTGCTGAAATTGCCAGGGAAAAACATATTACACAAATCATACTTGGTCAAACTGCACAGAGCCGATGGGAGCAAATTACAAAAGGTTCTTTAATTAATACGTTGCTTCATGATATCCCGTTTGTAGATTTGCATATCATTTCTGTCGCCCGTTACATTCGCGATGAGAATGGTCAATTTCAAAGAGGGTGTAGAGCCTATCTAAACAAAGAAGATCAACATTATCGCTTATCCTTTAAACACTCCAAATCTGTTGACTATGAAGGGATCTTTTTTAAAGAGCAAGGCACAGATTTTGATAATGGAATTTTTAAGTTTATGAAAGATCGGGAAATGTTTCATGTGCAAGTAACCGATGGGATTGTTAAGGAATTAAAAAAGGTTGAATTAAGTGTTAACTATGAAGAGGAAGAAAATAATTCATAGTGTTAAAATGACTCTCTAAATTTTTTTGGAGGGTGTTTTTTTATGGCTATTTTCAGTAATTTAATTACACCCTTCAACTCAGCCAAATTTTTCAATGGGAGACAGACTTTCTGAGTAGCATTACCTCAATTTCCACGAAAAGCGAAACACCCGCTCGGTTCAAATTATTCTAATATTACTACACTATTACCTTCATATACATTTTTATCCTCAACTTAATCCAAATTTACGTTCTATTGGCTATAAGTTTACATCCACTTTTATAACCCTTTTTTCTGCCTTTGTGACATCGATATATTTTAGCGTTTCACTTCTTGATTTGTGATGGAATATGGCCATTAGAATAGAGATCGCAACCCCTTTTCGATAAGCGTGGTAGCCAAATGTTTTTCTAAGCGTGTGCATACCGATTTTCCCCTCAACTCCAGCTTCTTTGGCAGCACTATTTATTATCCGATATGCTTGCTGACGTGTGACGGGTTTTTCATTTCTTTTCGATTTGAACAAATAATCAGATTGTTTTAATTCGCTATTTTTTAAATATCTTTCCAAAGCAATTTGAATTCGATTATTTAAGTAGAAGGTATTTTGCTCACCACTTTTTCTATCAGGAACTATGAGAAATTCTTTCCCTTGATTTCCATCCCAAACATTCTCAACCTTTAGAACTAATAAATCTTGGATTTTGATTCCAGTATTGATTCCTAATACAAATAAAACATAGTCTCTAAGCGACGCCTTCTTCAATATCCTTTTAATAGCATTAATTTTTTCAATATCCTTTACAGGAACAACATATTCCATATGATATACTCTCCATTTATGTTACATAACGTCATAATATCATAGATTAAGTAACATCACAATAATTTAAATTCTCGTTATCGAGGTTTTTTCTTAGGTATAAAGATTAGATAGAAAGTCATTTTTTGTTTTTGAATAGGAAGTTTTCCAGGAGAAAGTGAGGTTATTCTGTTATAATAGATTTCACTGCCCATTAGTATAAATAGAACTATAGTAGCCGAAAAATTCTGTATTGAATGGAGTGAAATATATGGATTTCATTAGTAACTTGCTACTAGATTTTGAAATGGATCCTACTTTAGTAAAGTATCTTTCCATTTTTCTTATGATCCTTTTTATCGCACTCCTTTGTATTGTGGCTAATTTTATTACGAAAAAGGTAGTCATCAGGATCATTTCTCATATTTTGACAAAGCATAATATTAAGTGGGGGAATATTCTTTTGGAAAGAAAGGTTTTTCGGAAGATCTCCCATATTGTTCCCGCAATTATTATTTATTACTTTTCATCAACGTTTCCAACTTATCAACATTTGATAGAAAAGGGTGCGAACACCTATGTAATTATTGTGGGCTTAGCGATTATAAATAGTTTGTTGAATGCAATTAATGACATTTATCAAACGTATGAAATATCTAAGATGAAGCCAATTAAAGGATATATTCAAGTTATTAAAATTATCGTAATCATATTTGGTTCGATCCTTGTTGTGGCCAACTTAATCGGGAAAAATCCGCTTCTTCTTCTAAGTGGAATTGGGGCTCTCTCAGCCGTACTCATGTTAGTTTTTAAAGATTCGATATTAGGTCTTGTTGCAGGAGTTCAGTTAACTGCCAACGACATGGTTCGGGTTGGCGATTGGATTGAAATGCCTAAATATGAGGCAGATGGAGACATTATTGATATTTCTTTAAACACTGTAAAAGTACAAAATTGGGATAAAACCATTACGATGATTCCAAGTTATGCGCTCATATCCGATTCTTTTAAAAACTGGAGAGGAATGCAGGCTTCCGGGGGGAGACGAATAAAGCGATCATTATTTGTCGATACAAATAGCATTTCATTTTGTTCAACCGAAATGATTGAGAACTTTAAACATATTCACTATCTGGCAGACTATATCATCAGCAGGGAAGCAGAAATTGCGGAGTACAATACGAAGAATGAAATTAATAATGATAATCGTGTAAATGGAAGGGCGCTTACCAACATTGGAGTTTTTAGGGCGTATATTAGTAATTATCTTCAGCATCATGCTGGGATCAATCAAGATATGACTTTAATGGTGCGACAATTGGCACCTAGTGAACATGGGTTGCCCATTGAAATCTATGCGTTCACAAATGATGTAAGATGGGCTGTGTATGAATCGACGCAAGCTGATATTTTTGATCATCTTTTTGCAGTGGCTCCGGAGTTTGGACTCCGATTATTCCAAAATCCTTCTGGGCATGATTTGAAAAATATTGTGGAACAATCGCGCAATGCAATTAAGGAGAGGGAGCATTAAAGACTTACTTTTTCAAAAGAGGTTCGAATGTGACGTTCGAACCTCTTTTCATTTAAAGCAGATTTTGTTATTTCAAAGAAAATTAACTATAATATGGTAATGAATGTAGTTTTATGTCGGAAGGAGAAGAAGTCTTTGACGTGGGATATTCTTAACATCATTGGGACGCTTGCTTTTGCGATTAGTGGAGCGCTTGTCGCCATCGAAGAGGATTATGATATATTAGGAGTTTTCATTTTAGGTTATACAACTGCATTTGGTGGAGGTTTGATCCGTAACCTTTTAATAGGTATTCCAATAGAAAACATATGGCAACAACATTTGTTATTTGGAGTTGCCTTTCTAGTGATCGCTGCCGTTTTCGTACTTCCAGCAAAATGGATGAAAATTTGGATAAAATGGATAGTATTTTTTGATGCCATTGGGTTAGGAGCTTTTGCCATTCAGGGTGCTAGATATGCAGTATCTATTGACGCGCCGCTCATTGCAGTCGTTATCGCTGCTACATTGACAGGCGCAGGCGGTGGAATGTTGCGCGATGTATTTGCAAGAAGAAAACCAATGATATTTCATTCTGATATATATGCCTTATGGGCTGCATTAGCGGGGCTAGCCATTGGATTAGGGTTGTTCCAGAATCCCTATTCAACCTATTTCCTACTAATCTTAATTGTTCTTTTTAGAATGTTATCTGTTTACTATAATTGGAATTTACCTCGAAAAGTTAATTGGAATCGTCCGGGCAGCATTCGCGAAAATAAGTCGAAGGAAAATAGGCGGATGATTGTTTGAGAGAATTACTGTTTGGAAAAAGATAATTCAAATTATACCCTTTTATTGAAAAGGTATAATTTTTTGAAAAATATAAGTTGAAAACAATTTTAAATAAAATGGCAAGAGAGTGTACAAAAAAAGGAGACCACTGAAAAACTAGTGCTTATTAAAATTAAACCTTTTACACAAACAATGAGCAGCCCGAATATACGTAGACTCTTGCGGGAAGTGAGAGTTCGGTAAGACCCCACAGGGCGTAGCCCGAGGAGGCTTGACACTCGCCCGCGGAAAAGCGAAGTATATTCGGGCTGCGGGCTTAGATAAACAACATTTTATTCAAAAGCACACTCTCTTTTGTAGATTATCCGCCCAAAACCTGTTTTACCGAACATCGGCTGCACTGACTACCCTTTGATTTCTTTAAGAAACTGTTCAATTGTTGCATGTACAGTCAAGCAGCCAAGATTTCCTTCATTTCGTTTTCTTAGAGCTAAAGTTTGGTTCCCTACTTCGTTATCACCGATAACAATCATATAAGGAATCTTTTGTTTTTCCGCTTCTCTAATCTTCAATCCGACTTTTTCTGTCCGTGAATCGACTTCAATCCGTAATCCAGCTCTGTCTAATTCAGATTTCACGAATTTTGCATAATCAATATGTGAATCTGTAATAGGTATTATTTTTGCCTGTACAGGCGCTAGCCAAAGCGGGAATGCCCCAGCAAAATGTTCAATTAGAATTGCCATAAAACGTTCCAGTGAACCAAAGATAGCTCTATGAATCATGACCGGAAGATGCAGTTTATTATCCTCACCTACATAGGAACAATTAAACTTTTGAGGCATTTGGAAATCTAATTGGACAGTACCACATTGCCAACTTCTTCCAAGTGAATCTAAAATATGGAAATCAATCTTTGGACCATAAAAAGCACCATCCCCATCGTTAATTTGGTAATTAAGCCCTTTACGATCGAGGACAGATTTCAATGCCATTTCGGCTTCATCCCAGATTTCCTCAGAACCCATGAATTCACTAGGTCTTGTAGAAAGCTCTAACTTATAATCAAAACCAAAATGGGAATAAAAATCACTAATTAATTCAAGAATTTTATCAATTTCTGATTCAATTTGATCCACCCGAACAAATAAGTGTGCATCGTCTTGAGTAAAAGAACGAACTCTTAACAGTCCGTTTAAAGAACCAGAAAGTTCATGTCTGTGTACTAACCCAAGTTCTGCGAAACGGATCGGTAACTCACGGTAACTTCTTCGTTTGTTATTAAAAATTAATAAAGCACCAGGGCAATTCATTGGCTTAATCGCATAATTTTGATTATCAACTTCGGAAAAGTACATATTTTCGTGGTAGTGGTCCCAATGGCCGGATTGTTCCCAAAGTTCCTGTTTCATCATAATCGGTGTTTTAATTTCCTGATAACCTGCGTGTTGGTGCTTTCTTCTCCATAGGTTTTCAAGTTCATTTCGAATGATCATCCCTTTTGGTAAGAAAAAAGGCATTCCTGGCGCTTCTTCCATTGATGCAAAAAGTTCTAATTCTTGACCTAATTTACGATGATTTCTTTTTTCTGCTTCTAGCTGATTAGACATTTTAAATCCTCCTAATGTTAATTTGAAAAAAAAAGACCGCACTCCTCCCTATAGTAGGGACGAGTGCGGTCGTGGTTCCACCCTGATTTCATAAAACAAAGTTCTATGCTCAAAAAGATAACGGATTTACCGATTATAGATACTTTGACTGATCTCATTTCCCTATAATAACTTCAAGGTGGTAAACCATCCGCTTTTCTTCAGGGCTTGCAGCCAATGACCCTGTTCTCTAGTAAAGAAAAGTACGAACGATTCATGTCCTTTTCAACGCAAAAAATATTAATTTGTATAAAAAAACCGCACTCCTCCCAATAATAGGGACGAGTGCGGTCGTGGTACCACCCTAATTTCAAAAACATACGATGAGTATGTTTGTTGCTCGAAAAGATAACGGATTTACCGATTATAGATACTCTAATTAAAATATTTCCCTACAATAGCTCCAAGGTGGTAAATCAATCGCTTTTTCTTCGAGGTTTTCAGCCAATGACCTCGTTCTCTAGTAAAGAAAAAATACGATGATTCATGTCCTTATCATAACTTGATTAGATTTGTTAATTTTATTGATGATAATTTTAATACACAAAATTGAAAAAAACAAGTGTCTTTAATAAATATTTTAGATTGCAAGCTAATTGGTTAACTCATAATAAAAAACCCAATTGCTTCTTCGCAATTGGGTTAAACGATAGTTATTGATAGACTTTAACTTTTACAGTTCGAACTCCCCAGTTAAGGGCCTTTTTCGTAGTAGGCACATGCAGGTCGATTTTATGTCCTTTTATTGCGCCGCCTGTATCTCCAGCGATGGCTTCACCGTAACCTTCTACCCACACTTTTGTGCCGAGCGGAATAACTTTTGGATCGACCGCAATGACTTTTGCATTCCGATCATTATTTAAGTTAATTCCAGTAGCCGTAATTCCGGAACAACCTGTACAATCAGCAGTATAAGCTGTTGCCTTTACAGTTAAAGTTTTGTAGTCGGACTGTTTGTTTTCTGTATTTTCCTTTTTTGATGTTGGTCCCGCTAGATTTAATTTTTGATCAGGAAAAATTAAATCTGATGTTAAGTTGTTCCAGTTTTTTAAATTAGATACACTTGTTTCATGATTCATGGCAATTTTCCAAAGTGAATCGCCTTTTTCTACATTATATATAGTAGCTGCAGAAGAAGCTCCTGCGAAACTAAATAAAAGAATACTAGTAGTAATGATGGAAAAAATGATCTTTTTCATTTGAACTCTCCTTTACTATCAATCATGAGGTTAGTATAACAGTAGAATATGACAGACCGATTTCAAGGAGATACTAGTTCTATTACAGTTCTTTTTCAATGTACTTTATTCATTTTTTATAAGGCTATCTATTTAACAACTAAAAAGAATCCATATCACCATTAGGACTGGATTCTTTGATTTAAATTGTAGATTTCTACATCGTGCTTTCCTGTCTTGGAACTTAAATATTCAATGTCGATCTTAACTTTTTTCAATTCGCTTTCAACTACCGTGAATAGATTGTTTTGTTCGTCTAATTTTCCTTCAATGTACTTAAAATGACTTCTATTTTCAATTGCATGGTTGGTAACTACTTCCTTGATATCCGAAACATCTGTCTTAATATCTTTAACTTCTGTCTTCATATCGTTAACATCTGTCTTAATATCTTTAACTTCTGTCTTCATATCGTTAACATCTGTCTTAATATCGGTAATTTCTGACCTGATATTGGAAATTTCTTTATTTGTTCCTAAAACCTCTTTTTGGATTTCTGAAACTTCTTTATTTGTTCTTAAAACCTCTTTTTGGATTTCTGAAACTTCTTCGCCTAATAGCTGGATGTCATCATCGAGTTTATCAAAACGTGAATTCATTTGTTCTATCAATTGTTTAAAAAGCTTTTCCAAAATGAAAACACCTCGCCTTTTTTCTTATTATATCATTATTTTCCCTTTAAGAATATGAACGAGGTACAAATGTTGATGACTTGGTAATCTTTTTGGGCTATACTCAAGCTAAAAAGGGGTTGGGAGATGAATTCTGTTCAGTTGCGTCCAAAAGAGAGATCTAAATTTCGGATTACTTTAGGGAAATTTGTATACACGAATAAGCGAAGAATCGAATGGTTTTTTGATTCAAAAAAATATTCTAGAACAATTCAAGAGGATTTACTTTCTTATACAGCGTTTAAACATCAAACAATCTTGATGAGACAATTGCAAGACGTTGATATGTGGTATCAGCATAATAAAGTAATTAATCTTAAAATAGCGATTAAAAAGCTATCAGGCATTACAATTCAACCTGGTGAAACATTCTCTTACTGGAAGTTAATTGGCAGACCAACAAAGAACAAGGGCTATGTCGATGGTATGGTTTTATTTTACGGAACATTCACAAAAGGGATTGGCGGCGGGCTTTGCCAACTTTCTAACCTAATATACTGGGCTACTTTACATACCCCTTTAACCGTGACAGAGAGGCATCGTCATAGCTTTGATGTGTTCCCCGATTCTAGGAGGACACAGCCATTTGGTTCAGGTGCCACTTGTTCATACAATTATTTAGATTTACAAATAAAAAATGAAACGAATGAACCGTATCAACTTTATTTGACTGTAACAGACACTCATCTTGTTGGGGAATGGCGTACGACAACACCTACCTTGCATACATATCATGTGTATGAAAAAAATCATATGATTTCTCCAGCTTATTGGGGAGGTTATTTGCGCCATAATACGATCTTCAGAAAGAAATACAATCGTCAAAAGCAACTTGTAGCGGATGAATTCATAACAGAAAATCATGCGATTATGATGTATGAACCGCTCCTGGAAAATACAAACAATTAATTGTTACAGTGTTACCAGGGACAGCCACTAGTTTTCTTGTTGGACCACTAATAAGTTCTTAAAACGAGCGAAAAATGCTTTCTTAAGTTCTGTCGACCTCAATCCCCCTAATTTTCTTGAATGGGAAGTGCTTTAATCAATTCAGCAATTTGGATCATGATATTAACGCATAGGAGACTAACCCTTCTAGATAGAACAATAGAGGTAGATCGTGTTATGGTTATATGAAGAGCAGATTTCTTAGTTCAAAGTCTATAAAGGGAGTTATCCCAGTTGTTAATGATAGAGGGGGGATCAATATTGAAATTAGTTGGAATTTCAGGAGCGCTAGCAGGTTGGAAAACAAATGTAGTTGTTAGTGAAGTGTTAAAAGCCGCGGAAGCTCTTGATTCAAACTTGGAAACAGAATTAATTGATTTGAGAGATTATGATGTTGAATTTGTTCGAGGAGAGCCATTAGCTTACTATAATGAGGATACAATGAATGTGGTTAATAAGGTGTCTACAGCGGATATGCTCCTTTTTGGTACACCGATATATCAGGCATCGCTCACTGGGGCATTAAAAAACCTTTTAGACTTTTTTCAAGTCAATGCATTTAAGGGAAAAGTGACGGGTATTGTAACAACTGGCGCAGTTGAGAAGCATTTTCTTGTATCCGAATATCAATTAAAACCTATTCTTTCTTATCTTAAAGGCTTAGTACCAACAAGTAATGTCTTCGTTCATAATGATTGCTTTGATGAAGATAATATAATTATAGATAATGATGTAACTAAGCGAATAAAGAAACTAGCTGAAGAGATGTATTTCTTACAACAAAGTATGGATAGTAAAAAGGGATAATGGGCGCCCAACCAATAGCCGAAAAAAGTAGTTATTTCTCATTATCTTTTTCTCATAAAAGATTTCCTGCGGGTTTTTGCTTTCCTCGCAGGAGTTTTTATGTATTCTGCTCATCATGTACTAGATGGGAGTGACAGAAACAAAATGAGGGCAAAATCTCTTTGCACTTTTTGATTACCACTCCACCGAAGCACCAGATATCCGCTTAACGCCGCGAATCTTCGCGATTTCCTCTACTAACTTGAGCATAGCAAGATTTTTCTGTTTCGCTTCTATCATAATGTCAAAGTCTTGGTTTAGCTCCTTGGCCATCTGTAGGAATGGCATTATAAAATCGATCGATACGAAATCCGCATGGGAACGGTATGCTTGATCAGATTTTGGTGATGATATGTGAACTTTTGGGATTGAATGAAAATGATTCCATGTGTTAAAAATACGTTGTAAATAATAGGGCAGCTCAAGATGATTTCGATTAGCCATAAAGTGATGGTAATCGAGGACCATGGGTACCTGTTCCTTTTCACAAACGATTAATGTTTCTTCAATATTATAGGTTTTATCATCATTTTCGAGAGTCATTCGATTTTTAATCTCGCCTGGCAACTTCCTAAGATTATCATGAAATTTACTTAAAGCTTGTTCTTTATTTCCATAAGCACCGCCTATATGAATATTAATTAACCCTGTATCGAGAATATTCATCGCTTTTAGCATGTTGTAATGATATTCCATATCTTTAACTGCATTCCAAGTTACTTCTTCTTTAGGACTTGTAAATAGAGTAAATTGATTTGGATGAAAGCTTGCTCTTAACTGAAATTTTTTGATGAGTTGACCAAGCTCTTCCCATTCTTTTTTTAATGGAGTGATGAAATCCCACATCACTTCCGGATGGGTTGCTAAGGGGACAAGTGAGCTTGAAAGTCGATACAGTTTGATCTCATGAGCAATGTTATAATGTAAAATTCTTGCTGTATGTTGTAAGTTGAGAGCGGTAATAGCTTTTAGTTTTTCCAATCTTTCGCTTTTAGGAAGAAGTGAATATCGAGAGAAGGTTAATGCTTTTGATGGACTTGCATCCCATAGCCCCAATGCATTCGCTACATAGCCAAAACGAATCTTCATTTATGTTCCCCTTACCATTTTTATCATTTATGCTTTGCAAAAAAGTCCTTAGTATTCAAACTAACATGATTGGAAGAACAAAAACACAAGCGCCTGATTAGCGACGTACAAATTTTTATAATAAGGATGAACGGCTAAAGACGCGCCTTCCAGATTGGAAAGCACTTTGATACATTTATAGTAGAAAACCCATCTGTTTAGCATTAAATATCAGTTCATCTTGAAACTTTGGGTGTGCGATTTCGATTAATGACTTTGTTCTTTCAAAGATACTTTTTCCTTTTAATTGGGCAATTCCATATTCCGTTACGATATAATCAACATCATTTTTGGAAGTTGTCACTACAGATCCCGGTGTTAGAGTAGGTTGGATTCTAGAAATAGTGTCATTTTTTGCTGTTGAATAGAGACAAATAAACCCTTTGCCATTTTTTGCAAAGCGAACACCTGCGCTAAAATCTGCTTGGCCACCAGTGGAGCTATAATATCTCCCAGCTATCGTCTCGGATGCACACTGTCCATAAAAGTCGACCTCGGTTGTAGCATTAATCGCAACGATATTATCCTCTTGTGCAATGATTCTTGGGTCATTTACTTTATCTACAGATAGCATTTCGATACTGTGGTTATTGTCCATAAAATCATATAGTTGTTTTGATCCTAAAGCAAAGGTAGCGACAATTTTTTCTTTATATGTCTTTTTTGCTGTACCTGTAATAACCCCTTGTTGAACTAAATTATATATTCCGTCTGTTAGCATTTCGGTATGGATGCCTAAATTTTGATGATGACTTAATAAGCCAACAACGGCATTCGGAATGCCGCCAATCCCTACTTGTAAAGTAGAGCCATGATCAATTCGTTCGGCTATCAATTCTGCAATTTTTTCGTCAATATTTCGTACTGTGATTTCTGGAAGTTCATGCAGGGGCTGATTATAATGAATCAATGCCTCAACTTGCGAAATATGAATTTTATTTTCTCCGATGCTTCGAGGTACGTGTTCATTGACTTGAATAACGAAAGGTGCCTTCCCAATAAAATGGGCTGTATAATCAGCTTCTGTTCCTAAAGAGAAGTAGCCATTTTCATCGATAGGTGATGTTTGACAGACGACAACAGGTTGCTCAGTAACTTCTTCCAAGAGTTGAGGCATCTGATGAAAATGATTGGGCATTAATTCACATCTTCCATTTGCAAATGCTTTTCTTGCAAATCCGTTCATAAAATAGGATATATAACGGATGTTTGGAAATTCGCCTTGAATATATTGACGGTTTTTCATTTCCAAAATTTGATGAATCCTTAAAGATGAGAAGGCACTAGGGTTCTCATCGATGATCTTTAAAATATAATCGGGTTCTCCATTCCCCATGGATATAATAACATCATGATATTTAGATAAAATAGACAGTATTTCATTGCGGTTTTTTTCCTTTTCTGTGATGTTCATCTTCGAAATCCTTTCTATAATCAAATATTCTGTAAAATTAATAGAAAAATAGCTTGTATACCGAGAATATACCAGCTATTAGTAGCAGGTGTCAATTTAGTCATGAAACAAGTATAAAATATAATCTACTTACAGTCACACGGATTTATTTTCTAATTTTGGATATTTTAAAAAGGAGGCTAAGATGATGGTGAGGTGAAGCTTGATGATTACGAAAAGGCATTTAGTATTTAATGTTGCTATCATAATAATTCCTTGGTTATCACTGCTATTTGTAGGGAAGCGTAATCTAAAACGTTATTTTATTGCTTCTGCTTTTATTGTTCCTTTTGAGATCATTAATCATATAATTGGGCATAAGAAGAAGTGGTGGAAATTTTACGAAAAGAGAAAATCATTTTTGCGTGATGAGCTTCCTTTTACTTTGGGTCCTTATTTTCCTATCTCCATGTGGATGTTGAAACTCTCGTATGGCAACTTTAAAAAATTTGTTGTGCTGAATGCAGTTGGAGATGGCCTTTTTGCATTTGTATTTATTAGTATTCTAAAAAGGTTTAAAATTATAGGTCTGAACAGATTAAGTCATTTTCAATTTTTTATTTACCTGTACTATAAAGCGTTTATTTTATATGGTGTACAATATTTGACTGAGAAAATATTTCGTCAAAAAGTTGAACAAAACAAAGTGGCACAGAGTTAATTTCTGTGCCACTTTATTACTTGAAGCTTTACCCTCTACTTGATCCTTTATTGCTCAGTTTGTTTAACTGTTGCGATATATGGTAAGTTACGGTACTTTTGAGCATAGTCAATCCCATAGCCTACAATGAACTCATCAGGGATGACAAATCCGACATAATCGACTGGGAGGTCAATTTTCCTTCTTTCGGGTTTATCTAATAGTGTACAGATTTTCACTTGTTTTGGTTTGTGCATTTTCAAGTGATCACGTAAGAAATGGAGAGTTAACCCGCTATCGATAATATCCTCAACAATAACGACATTTTTATCAGTGATATTAGCATCAAGATCTTTTAGTAGTTTTACTTTACCAGTACTTTCCGTTTGGTTGCTATAACTTGATACGGAAATAAAGTCAACTTGAACATTACCTTCCATAGCGCGCATTAAATCAGCAGCGAAAACGAAGGATCCTTTTAATACAACAATTAAAAAGACTGGTTCGTGATGGAAATCCTTTTCTATTTCCACCGCAAGCTCTTCCACACGTTTCTTTATCTCTGCTTCTGATATCATAATTTGATCTAGTTTGTAATTCATTTTCTTCCTTCTTTCAGTAAATTGCGGTAATATCACCAACTTAACAATGATTTTTCCAAGTTCATTATAGCATTAATATATTGTGGAGCAGGGAGCTTTTTCACTTTTAAGATAATCTTTCGTGCAATTTAATAAGAATAACTTCAGTTTGGGATCTACTTATTGGCAACTCCTTTTGTTGTTTCCCCAATAAAATAAAAGTAGAATAAGAAAAGAGTAATAGATACATATGTGTTAGAAGATGAATGCCTTTAGCTGATTGACGGGATTAGATGTATACATGACTATAATCCGGACAAGCTTGTTAAAAATAAACAGTTTATGAAAGTAGTTCAGTATATAAACAGAAAATGGAGATTAGTCACCTTTAAAAATGTCTTGTTATTAATGCAGGTATATAGTCTTGTGTGAGAGGTTGTGATGATTGACAATGGAATTAGCCTATTCCTCTGTTTTAACAGGGGCACCCTTTATGTTTTACGAGTTTAAATTGCTAGTTGCACTGAAGAATCAAGGAAATACAGACGAAGAAATTCGAACAAAGGTATTGAAAGAGAACCTATTTCAATTGGAAAAACTTTCTAGTATTAAAAGAGGACTACCTTATATTATAAAAAGGGTTAATGTCTTAGATAAGGCGTTGCGAAATTTTGTAATAGAGGAGCCGTTTAGTATGGGAAAAGTGATTAACCTTTATACTATTATGAAAACGGATCGGCTTTTTTTTGAGTTTATGAATGAGGTTGTAGCAGAGAAAATAGTGAATCAAAATTTATTATTAGAGAAAAAGGACATGAATACCTTTTTCGCTATAAAAGCTGAACAGAATGAAGCAATTAGCACTTGGACGGAACAGACTGTTCGGAAGTTGCAGCAAGTTCACACGAAAATACTGCTCGAAGTCGGAATATTAAAGGACAAGAAGAGTTGGGAACTTTCGAGATTAATAATAGATAATCAAATTAAAGATCACTTGATACAAATTGGTGATACAAAGTATATCCACGCACTTGCAGAATAATCGGATTGACACGAAACAACAGAAGAACTAGAGGTGTAAATGGTGAATTTGAATGCTAGGCTAGATCAAATCATTCCTAAGATCCAAGAAGATAAATTTATCGAAGGACGTGGGCTTGGGAATGAAATTAGCTTTTACGTCTTTGATTATCCACCAGAACAGGAGTTAGTAGTTAGGGATTATATCAAGCATGTAAAAAAAGAATTCAATTTTGAAGGATCGAATCGTGAAATTATTGAGTTTGATCTATATAAATTGTTATTAGAAATTACTAAAGAACGCAGAATCTTCGAACGGATTTTTGATATGGAGCGACGTCAAGGGAAAGAGCAACTATTTAAAGCGATGACCACTTTTGCAAAACCAGAAGTTTTTTTAAAGAAAATACAAGAGCAAATTGGAGACAACAATGTCGTGTTTCTAACTGGAATTGGAAAAGTGTACCCATTTTTACGTTCTCATACTATTTTAAATAATTTGCAGGAAGTACTTGATCATATTCCTGTCATTATGTTTTTTCCTGGGAAATATGATGGTCAATCACTACAATTATTTGGAAAATTTAAGGATGATAACTACTATCGTGCCTTTCGTTTAGTTGATTAAGAGGGGGATTTCGATGATTATTAAGGACATGTTTCAAAAAGATATAGAGCGCGATATTCGGGGGGTCATTAAAGTAGCTCAACAAGATGAAGATAATATTTATCAAGAGCTAGATGAGTATGTTGTGACACGTGAGCTTCAAAAACATCTCTCCAAATTTTACGAGAATTATCAAAAAGGCATTAATGGTATGACTGACAAAATGGGTGTCTGGATTTCGGGTTTCTTCGGATCTGGTAAATCCCATTTCTTAAAAATACTCGCTTATTTACTAGAAAACAAAACAGTAAAAGGGAAGCAAGCGATTGATTTCTTTAAAGGCAAGGTACAAGATTCAAACACGCTTGAAAATATGCAACGAACAGCAACTGTTGACACAGAAGTGATTTTATTTAATATCGACTCTAAAGGTTCACTTGATAATAAGTCGAAAGAAGATGCAATCCTTCGTGTTTTTATGAAAGTTTTCTATGAACATCGTGGCTATTATGGGGATATTCCTGGTGTCGCTGAAATGGAAAAATACCTTGATAAACAAGGAGTTTACGAGGGGTTTAAAACAGAATTCAAAGCACTTGCAGGAGAATCTTGGGAAGAACGGCGAAATAGCTTTTACTTTGATGCGGACTTTGTAATCGGAGCATTAACTAAAGTGACTGAAATGACTGAAGAATCGGCACGAAATTGGTTTGAAAATGGTGTCAATAATTTTGAGATAAGCATTGAAAAATTTGCTAAAGATGTGAACGAGTACGTCCAAAGTAAAAGCAAAGACTTTCATCTCATTTTCCTAGTAGATGAGATCGGCCAGTATATCGGTGATAACCGCAATTTAATGTTAAACTTGCAAACCGTTGCGGAGGATCTTGGCACACATTGTCATGGGAAAGTTTGGATCATGGTCACGTCACAAGAAAGTATTGATAGTATTATTAAAGTGAAAGGTGATGACTTTTCAAGAATTCAAGGTCGTTTTGATACAAGACTTTCATTATCATCTATTTCTGTTGATGAAGTCATCAAAAAGCGGATTCTGCTAAAGAAGGATTTTGTCAATGATCGTTTAAAGCTGCTATATCCAGAAAAAAGTGCCATTTTAAAGAACGTTATTAGTTTTCGGGAAAGCACAGCTGATTTGCGGGGATTTGATCATGAACAGGAATTTGCTGATGTATACCCGTTTATTCCTTATCAGTTTAAATTATTACAAAATGTATTTGAGCAAGTACGTAAGCACGGTTCCTCTGGCAAGCATTTATCAGAGGGAGAACGTTCTATGTTATCCGCATTTAAAGAAGCTGGTCTCTACTATAAAGAGGCAGAAGAAGGTACTCTTATTCCGTTTTATGCTTTCTACGATACGATTAAGGAATTTTTAAATCCGTCCATTTCTAGAGTGATTGAAGGCGCGTATGAAAATCCTGTTTTAAAAGATGACGAGTTTAACATAGATCTATTAAAAGTTCTATTTATGATTAAATATGTGAAAGAGTTGCCAGCTAATATCGATAATATCGCGACACTCATGGTGACACATATTGATGAAGATAAACTTCAGTTAAAAGAGAAAATTAAAGGAGCCTTGCGAAAATTAATTTCACAAACACTCGTTCAGAAAAATGGTGAGGATTATATCTTTTTAACGGATGATGAACAAGATATTAATCGTGAAATCAAATCTCTTACAATTGAAGATGATATTGTGAAACGAGATTTGGCTAACTATATTTACCAAGATTTGTACGATGAAAAACGATATCGCTATTCTAATCAATATTCATTTCCATTTAATCAAAAAATGGATGAAAAAAATTATGGCAATCAGACTTCCCATATTGGCGTGAATATTTTATCACCATTATCTGATCACTATCATAAATCTGAACAGGAATTAATGATGATGACCTCCGGTTCAAGTGAATTGATTATAAAACTTGGTGGTAATGATGCGTATATTGAGGAAGTCGAAGAAGCGCTTCGGATTGAAGAATTTAGAAGAAAGACTAATATGACGCAGCTTCCTGAAAATATCCAAAATATCTTAAATAATAAACAAGCAGAAGCCCGCGAAAGGCGGAGACGCGTTCGAGAACTATTAGAAGATGCGATAAAAGGAAGTCAATTCTTTATAAATGGAGATCAAATCGATATTAAAGGATCGTCTGTTCGAGAGAAAATCAATTCGGCCTTTAGTGTACTTGTGGAAAATGTTTACACGAAACTTGGCTATATGAAAGAACATATCGAAAATGAACAGGTCTTAATTCAGATACTTGCATCCGATGAGGAGCAAATGTCATTTGAGGATTCGTTCAAAATGAATCTAAATGATTTAGCTAAGCGAGAAGTGGCTGATTTTATTCACTTACAAGCAGATCTTAACAGTCAAGTTCGGGTCAAAATTTTATATGATCGTTTTGCTGATAAGCCGTATGGCTGGAAATTGCTTGATATTGCTGGACTAATTGCCCAGTTACTAAAAGAACAAAGGGTTCGTATTCGTTATAACGCGGAATACTTAGAACCTGTGGAACATGTCCAGAAGCTGCTTACTATTTTTACGAAAACGAGTGAAGCGGATAAAGCGATTGTGCTAAAAAGGGTTAAAGTGGATCAGAGGCTAATTAGAACGGCTAGAGGAATTTGTAAAGATGTATTTAATAAAACGGATTTAGCGGATGATGAAGACGGACTTTTAAAAGAAATTCGCATGCTAATTGAGAAACAGGTAACTGAAATTAAAGCGTACAAAGCTCGTTATGAAGGTAGAAAATATCCTGGTATAAGTTTATTAGATAAAGGCTTAGAGTACTTTGAACAATTTCACAATGGCTTGGACAATGTTTCTTTCTTCAGAAAGTTAACGGATCTCGAGGATAATCTTCTTGATTGGGAAGAAGATATTGTTTATGTAAAGAGTTTCTTTAGTACTGATCAGAAGAAGATTTTTGATGATGGCTTGGCAGCGCTGAATAAATACGATGAAAATCAAGCTTATTTATTCGGTGAAGCAGTGCAGGAAGTCGTCAAACAGCTCCGTGCTATCGTTCAAGATCCAATTCCATATAAAAGAATTAAGGACATTCCGGAATTGATTCATACGCTTGATGAGCAAATCAATGCTGTTTTAAAAGAAAAAAAGGAGAATGCGCATGTGAAGTTAAAAGAGGATCTAAGTTATTTATCCTTACTAACAGCGCAATACGGAGTATCGGATGCAACGAAACACGAAGTAGATCATTATTACGAAAATTTGAATGTTACTGTAGATCATTTTACTGATATTTTCAAAGTAGATGCGACCATATCTCAGAGCACAAGTTTTAAAGAAAGAATTGAAAGAACTATTCGAAGAGAAATGGCAGAATGGGAGAGGCAAGCGGAGGAAAAAGTTAGTTCAGATAAACCTGAGATTGAACGAGCTATTCCACATATTCAAAAGGAAACAGTCAACGTAGCGAAACTTGTTAATGTACGCACGCTTGCGACTGAAGCAGATGTTGATCATTATATCCAAAACTTGTCTTCCGAACTAAAGAAAATCATTAGGGCCAATAAGGAAATTGAATTTACTGACTAGTAGGAGGAGGGACTGAATGGATAAATCAGCTCTCAAAACCTTTGCAACAAGTGCTCGACGAGAATTGTTAAAAAAAGTCGAAGCAAGGGCGATGAAAATCGGGATTAATGAATACTCGATTAAAAAAGCGGAAATTGAAAGTTCGGACGCCATCTTTATTGATGGCAAACAGCTTTCAAAGGAAGAAAGACGACAAAGGAATCGTTTAATTGAGCGTATAAAACAAACTGGTTATAAACAAGTGATGGAAGAGGTAGCCTATGCGTGGTTCAATCGTTTTACTGCCCTTCGATTTATGGAAGTTAACGATTATTTACCGACAAAAGTACGTGTGCTCTCGTCGTCTTATTCGGACCATGCGGAACCAGATATGATGAAAGAGGCTTTATCCCTTGACTTAGAATTGGATAAAGAATATGTGTACGAATTAAAAATGGACAATCATTCAGAGGAATTGTTTAAATATCTGATTATTAAACATTGTAATGATTTAAATCGGTACATGCCATTTATGTTTGCAAAGATTGATGACTATTCGGAAATCCTTTTTCCAGAAGGACTGCTTGCGAGCGATTCTTTTGTGCGTTCAATGATAGTGGACGTCCCAGAATCTGATTGGAAGCAAATCGAAGTGATTGGTTGGCTTTATCAGTTTTATATTGCAGAGGAGAAAGATCGTGTTTTTAAGGAGAAAGGGAAGTATAAGCCTGAGGAAATTCCTTTTGCAACTCAATTATTCACTCCTGACTGGATAGTCCGTTATATGGTGCAAAATGCACTTGGCCGATATTGGATTGAAGCTCATCCAGAACATCGGGAGCTAAGAGCAGAGTGGGAATTTTATCTTGAGCATGAACAGGAAGATTTTCAAGAAAAAATCAAACCATATGTAAACAAAGAACTAAATGTAGAAGAGATTAAATGCTTCGATCCTGCCATGGGCAGCGGGCATATTCTCGTCTACATGTTTGATGTTCTTTATGAGATCTATAGTAAGTGTGGATACATAGAACGAGAAATACCAAGGCTCATTATTGAAAAAAATTTATACGGGCTTGATATCGATGATCGTGCATATCAGCTTGCATGTTTTTCCGTTGTAATGAAAGCAATGTCGTACAACCGACGCTTTTTAAGAAGTATTGAACGTGATGTTTTAACTCTGAATTTGGCTGCCATTCAAGAAACAAATAGTTGGAATGATGATGACATTGCCTATATTGCATCGGAATCTAATGGTGAAAACTTCGATTTTGTAAGAAGATTTTCTGAGCAATATATAAATGCGAAAACATTAGGTTCTTTAATTAGAGTGACGGAGAAAGACACGACCTTTTTAACTCGTCGTTTAGAAGAAATACATTCCCATAATATGGATGATTTATTTACAATTGAACATCGCGAGAAAGCTCTGGCGTTTCTTCCGGATTTACTAAAACAGACTAAAATTATGGGGCAGCCTTATGATATTGTAATCTTGAACCCGCCGTACATGGGGTCAGGAAGTATGAACAAAGAATTAGCAGATTTTTTGCGGAAAAACTACCCTGATTCAAAAGCAGATTTGTTTGCGGCGTTTATGGAAATCGATCATTTTGTAAAGGAAAATGGTTTTTATGCTGCGATTAATCAACATTCTTGGATGTTTTTATCAAGCTTTGAAAAATTACGTGAGAAAATTATTGAGCATCAATTCATTGACACTATGCTCCATTTAGGCCCGCGTGCCTTTGAAGAAATCGGCGGGGAAGTTGTTCAGTCAACGACTTTTGTTTTGAGAAATGTTCAACTTTTCAATGGTGAGGGAACGTATTTACGCTTGATAAACGAAAGAACAGCTGCTGAAAAGAGAGAAAAAACGATCCATGCTATTAATAATCCGGATATGCCATATCTGTACCGCTTTAATCAGAGCAACTTCAAACAAATCCCAGGGAGCCCGATTGCTTACTGGGTAAGTGATTCTTTTCGGAACGCCTTTATTCACGAAAGTATTGAAGATTTTGCGAGTCCGAAGCAAGGTTTGATTACAGGCGATAATGATCGATTTCTTAAGCTTTGGTTTGAAGTAGACCGAACTAAGTTTAATACATCACAGCCAAATAACCGCGATTTTAAATGGTACCCATTCAATAAAGGGGGAAGTTACCGAAAGTGGTATGGAAATCGGGAGTATGTAATTAACTGGGAAAATGATGGATTTGAGATTAAAAACTTTAAAGATGAAAAAGGAAAATTACGTTCACGACCACAAAATCTTTCGTACAATTTTCAAAAGGCAGTTAGCTGGTCGTTAATTTCGACTGGGAATTTTAGTGTTCGATATTATGATGAGCTATTTCTATTTAATGTGGCGGGTATTAGTTGCTTCCCTAGTCCGGAAAAAATTAATTACTTACTCGGATTTTTGAATACGAACTTGGCTGAAAAGTTTACGAAATTCATTAATCCAACTTTAAATATGAATGTTGGCGATATTGCAAACTTGCCTCTGATTATTTCCAACGAAGATAAAGAGCGGATTGATGAATTGGTAGAACAAAATATTGCCATTTCAAAAATAGATTGGGATAGTTATGAGACAAGTTGGGATTATGAAAAACATCCATTATTGAAATTTCCAACTAAAAAGATAGAAGATTCTTATAGGCTATGGGAACAGTTCACAGAATCGCAGTTTCAGAAATTGAAGTCTAATGAGGAAGAATTGAATCAAATTTTCATTAGGATTTATAACTTAGAAACTGAGTTGACTCCTGAAGTAGAGGAGGAGAAAATAACGATTCGTAAGGCAGATTTGGAACGGGAGATTAAAAGCTTTATTTCCTATGCGATAGGCTGTTCATTTGGTCGATATTCTCTTGATAAGCGTGGTCTAATATATGCAGGCGGTGATTTTAACCAAGCTAAGTATGCAAGTTTTACTGTAGATCAAGATAATATTTTGCCACTCTTATCTGGCAGTTACTTTGAGGATGATGTTGTTTCTCGATTTATTAAGTTTATTAAGTTAGCCTTTAGTGAGGAAAATCTTAACGATAATTTAGCTTTTATCGTAGATGTCCTTGGTCAGAAAAAAGGTGAAACGGTAAAAGAAACATTGCGCCGCTATTTTCTAAATGACTTTTATAAAGATCATTTGAAGACATATAGCAAGCGCCCGATCTATTGGTTGCTGACATCTGGTAAGGAGAAGGCATTTAACTGTTTGATCTACTATCATCGTTATGATAAAACAACATTGTCTCGCATTCGGACAGACTATTTGCATGAATATCAAATTCGTCTTGATTCTGAAAAGAAGGACCTTCTGGCTGTGATTGAAGGTGATTCTGCGGCAAAAGAAATTAGTCAAGCGAAGAGGGAATTAAAATCGCTCGATAAGAAGATTGATGAGTTAAAGGCCTATGATGAGCTGCTTCACCACATGGCTGATCGCCAAATGGAGTTGGATTTAGATGATGGAATTAAGTTGAATTACGTGAAGTTAGCGAGTCTAGTTGCAAAAATATAAAAAAAGATACATCGGCTCCTGCTGGTGTATCTTTTCATCTATAATGTTTGTAGAAAGCAGGTGAAGTCCTTGAACATCAACCAAATCGAATCTGCTTTGTCAGATATTTTTAAGGAACCATGCATAGAAGGTGAACTTCGAAAACTTGTATTCTGGGTAGACAAGGATCATGAGTTTGTTGGCGATATTGAGAATTTATCTGTTGAAGGGATTAAGATTCTTACATTGACAGAGCATAATCAATTTTACACGAAATATTTACTTGAGGAAGAAGAACCGACGACCTCTTATCTTATTTATACAACTATGGAACTAAATGTAGAAGATAATTGGTTAGCGGATACAGTTCTTTATTCTAAAATATTTTATGCCGATCGGATTTCACTTATATTGAGTGAACTACAAATTGATCCATCGCTTCGAACCGTTATAAAAAAATATGAGCGCTTTTTTAATAATAAGGAACGTTTCCGAAAATTTGCAGCCTTGAATATAGAATCATTTAGTGAAGAAATGATTGAACTTGCTATCATGAGTGTCCTTTGTAATGTCAAAACTCCTAGCTTTGAATCTGTTTTAAAAGCTATCTTAATGGATACGCTGGATGACAACAAAAATAAATACTTGAACCTGATTGAGAAGTTTTTTCATATAAATGTATTTTGGTCGTATGTTGAAAAGTACTATGGCTATGACAAGGCTGAAAAAAAGTTAGAATCATTATTCATCCATCTAGTTGTAACAGCTTTGAGCCAATCAATAGACGAAGAAAATCTTAAAGATTTAGCTGATTTTATTTCCAAACGTAATAAAGCGAATGCCCTCGTATTTATTGACCATTGGATGCATCATATGCAAGATTCTCTCGTATTTAACAAATATGCTGAGATGGTTGAAGAAGAAATTCAGCTTCCTGCTATAATCAAAACTTTAGATGTCGATACTTTTAAACAAGCTGATATTTTTCCTTACATTGACCGAGCGATCATCATGTACATTGCCAATGGACTTTTGATGCAACTGGAAGATTATGATGAATACATAAAACTTATCAAATTAAGAAGAGCGAAGCATTATTATGAGAAATATGCATCGGTCTATGAAGCTCTCTATTACACGGTGAAAATGCATGAGTTTTATAAAGAAAAACACCAAACAATTCCTCAAGGGTATGCATCCGATTTATACCAATTATATGTGAATGAATATTATTTGATGGATACTTATTATCGGAAGTTTTATGTTGCTTATGATCAGGATACTAATCATGATTTATTGAAAAAATTAAAAAGTCTCGTTGAAAATTTATATACGAATTGGTATATGGGCGAATTAAGTACGCATTGGTCCCAAGCGGTTTCTCCAGAAATGGCTAGAAATTGGTCACTTCCAGGTGTGAAAAACCAGCAAGACTTTTATTCCTCTGTCATCCATCCTAGAATTCAAAATGGCGATCGGGTTTTTGTGATTGTATCTGATGCGCTTCGCTATGAGATTGGTGTCGAATTGGCAGAACGTTTAAATACAGAGACGATGGGACTCTGTGAGATTGAAACGCTACTAAGCGTAGTGCCTTCCATTACCAAACTTGGAATGCCAGCACTTCTTCCTCATAAGGAAATAGATATTGATTTGAATGGTCGTGTGTTCGTTGATGGGATTAATGGAGCTGGACTAGAAAATAGAAGGAAGATCATCGAATCAAAGGTGGAAGATAGCATAGCCATACATTATCAAGCAATACTAGCTATGAATAAGACTGGAAGAAGAGAAACCTTTAAAGGGAAGAAGATGATCTATATATATCACGATACGATTGATGCGATGGGTGATAAAGCTTCAACCGAGATATATACGTTTAATGCGGTGGAAACAGCTTTGAATCAATTGTATGATCTAGTGAAAATAATTCGAGATGATTTGAGTGCAACAAATGTTTTTATTACCTCCGATCATGGTTTCCTATACCAACGTGAGGCGTTAGAGGAAAATGATAAGATTGGTCAAAACTTCATCAATGCACTTGAGGTGAAGCGCCGCTATATATTATCAAAAGAAAAGAGCGAACGTCCTGGACAGTTGGCAATTGATCTTTCTTCAATTATCGAAAATAATGAGCAATTAACTGCCTATGTACCGAAGGCAACGTTCCGATATAAAATGCAAGGTTCAGGGATAAACTTTGTTCATGGTGGAGCAAGTCTTCAAGAAATTGTTGTGCCACTGTTGATGTATCAAAATAAACGGATGGGTCAAAAGGGTGCGAAGGCAATTGAGAAAGTTGAAATTAAATTAACAAATACAGCACGTAAAATAACAAACAGCATTTTTAATTTGGATTTTTTCCAGACAGAAAAAGTCGAAGATAAGTTGATACCGCGAACCGTTGTAATTTTTATGGCTGATGATGAAGGAAATGTTTTATCTAATGAGGAAACTATTATCGGAGATCGTACTAGTCATAATCCAGCGGAGCGGACTTTTAAGTTAAGGTTTATTCTAAAAAGTATGGCGTATGATCGACAAAAAACATATTATCTTATGATGAAAGATAGTGATACAGGGGAAACAGTTGAAAAGATTCCATTTACAATCAATTTAAATCTGGTCAGTGATTTTGACTTTTGATCAGGCAGTTTCCAAGATCGACGTTAAGAAATATACTGGGGCAAAGAAAGGCGTTTTTTGCTTCAGTATATTTGACTCCTAGCTAGAAAAGTAAGTACAATGTTTTACTTATCTCTACAGGCTACAAATTAAAGAAAGAACCCAATTGCATCACAATTGGGTTCTTTCTTTATTGATAGACTTTTATTTTAACAGTTCGAACGCCCCAGTTTAGAGCTTTATTTTTAGTAGACATATGAAGGTCAATTTTATTCCCCTTCATAGCTCCTCCCGTATCTCCAGCAATTGCTTCTCCATAGCCTTCCACCCATACTTTTGTACCGAGTGGAATAACTTTTGGATCAACGGAAATGACTTTGGCATTCGGGTTTTTCTTTAAATTAATACCAGTAGCTGTAATACCGCTGCAACCTTTGCAACTTGCCGTATAGGCTGTTGCTTTAACTGTTAATGTTTTATAAGTAGTTTTTTTACTTGCTGATTTTTTGGCTGTTGTTGTTTTCTTACTCGTACTAGCTTTTTTAGTAGCTGGTTTGACGACTTTTAACACTTGATTAGGCTTGATTAAATCTGATTTTAAACCATTCCAGCTTTTTAGCTGTGAAACACTTATTTTATGTATTGTTGCGATTTTCCAAAGTGAATCGCCTTTTTTTACTTTATATGTACTTGAAGCCGCAGAAGAAACTCCTGAGAAGCTAAATAGTAGAAAACTAGTTGCAATGATAGAGATGATGAGTTTTTTCATATATTGAATCCCCTTTCGTCATCATAGGAAAATTATAACAGGGAAATATGACAAAACGGTTTCAAAATGGTACTAGTTTTATTACAGATTTCACTCGACAAAATTCGGGGCGTGTCAGGCACTTACCTAAAAAACGCATTAAAAATATCGAAATTTCTTCCGATACTATATATGGAGAATTTCCTGGGAAAGTAGAGCGGGAACTCAAATTGAGTTTCCCTTTTTTTGAAAGTTCCTTTTTCCGACATCGAAGAAAAAACAGAATGAGAAGGTGATCTTTTGAAACGAATACTGGTACTTAGCATACTTTTGCTAGTTGCCTTTAGTTTAGTTGCTTGCGGTGAAGATAAATCGAGCAGAGAGACTCAAAATGATGTGATAAAAAATCAAGCTACTGAGCCAATTGAGGATGTTGAAGTTTCGAAGCCTCCAGTCCAGCTGCCTATTATTACGTTAAGTGATGATGTGAAGTCTTTATTTAATGAAGAGATTTATTCGGACTGGCTACCCACTATTGATAATGATATATCAAAAGAAAAATTAGCAAACCACAAACCAATCAATCTTTTATTTGTGCTCCAATCGGATCAATCTATGACTTTTTCTATGTTAGCAGTTGATCCAGAAAAAGAGGATATGGAGCTGATTATTATACCAGGTGAAATGAATACGACGCTGAAATATAAAAATGGTGGAGATAATTTGTTCGCAGCTTATTATCAAGGCGAAGGAAGTTATTCAGCTGCCGCAGTTAGAACTGTACTTGGGGTGGATGTTGATTTTCAACTGACGATCGATACGAATGGTATTAAGGATATTGTCGATGGGATTGGGCAAATTACAGTTGATAGCGAGCGCTTTAAAAATAATAGTGATGAAGCAGAGAAATTGGATCGTGATGGAATCGATGATTATCTTTATAGTAATTTCGCTAATTCGGACATAGTTTATAAGCAACACAAAGTCATTGAGGCAGCTATAAAGAATATTCTTCAGGATAATTCATCCGAAAAATTAGCAACGGCTATTGAAATTATGAGTACAAATTCATACATGGATACAAATGCAGAATTTGTTGATCTGAAGAATTTATTGACGGATTATGATATTTTTTCGAAGAACATTGAGACCTATGAACTTAGTATTGGAAATATTGGTTATGTAAAAAAGGAAGAAGTCGAAAAAGTAAAAGGAATGCTTGGAAATAATGCTTACTTTTCTGAAGGGCGTTATGAGAAGGCAGAGCCAATGGAAGACATTGAAATTAGGAGGGATAACTTATCATTTGGAGTCCCAGTACAGCCTTTAAGTGATTTAAAGTATGTTAATGATGATTATGGCTTTTCACTACAATTACCTGATTCATGGAAAGAGCGCTATATTGTTTGGAATATAGAAAACTCTGAAGTACAAGGACCAAAAGAGGCTTCTGATACAATAGTATTTAGTATGGTTGATGATGGAAAGTACATTGGTGATTGTTTTTACATTTATGTGTATGAAGGATCGGTAGACGAAGTAAAGGCATACTATGAAAATACCCCGATGTTTGAGGAGTTTATTACAGCTCGGGATAATGTTTCCCTAGTTTATAACCGCCCTGCAGAGTTACCGCCGCAGCTATTTGAAGAGCCATATCTTGATCTAGCTGACCGTTATGCTGATATGGTTAATGAGGATTCAGAGGAGATTTTAAAAACAGTAAAATTTGAATAAGTCTATCGTATAAGTGGGATTCCGTCTTAGTACAGGGATCCCTTTTTGTATATAATGAAATAAATCTACATATAGATTGCGTGAGGTTGGTCATGAAGAGTTTCACTTGGTGAAATCAACTAACAGACTATGATTCTTCGTTAATGCTGCTTTTATGAAAAAAATAAAAAGTGAGGGATCCATGGTGAATGATCGAAGTATTGAGTTAATAAATGTAGTCAAAAATTATGTTAATGAGTTGGAACTTTCGATTAAATTTGCCTATGTAGGCGGATCTGTAGGAAGAGGCGATGCAGATCAGTTTAGTGATATTGATTTGACGGTATTTACTGAGTCATCTGTAAAAACAGAATCGATAAATGTCCTTTACGATGGTGAAATTATTCAAATTGACATCTTACATATGAACGAATTTCCATCTGTTCAATTTATAATGAACTCGCCATGGAATTATAGGTTTTTAAATGAAATAACTATTATTAGAGATAGGGAGGGGGAACTTTGTAAAATAAGGGATTGGGCTAGTGACTATTTTCATACGAAACAAGGTAAGAGAAAGATGATAGAACAGGTTTCTGAAATTGTTCAAGAAAGGAATTTGTTTGCCCTTGATTGTGTGAAAAATCAAAAGTCCTATTCGGCGATGAATGCTGCTTTGGGGGCGTGGGCGGAGGCAGGATTTTTATATTTATTTTTAAAATGCGGTTCACTATCAACTGGTTCCTTATTCCCGCAAATAGAAAAGATGGAAAATCATTTTAAGGAATTTAAACAAGTCTGTCCTTTTGTGATTAAACAAGATTTACTACAACTTTCTACTACTCTTTCAAATTTTCGAACGTTTTTAAGAAAACAAGGATATTCATATGAATTTGGTTTATCTAAACTCCAAGATATTTTATGCGAAAGGAAAATCCAAAGATTACTCAGTCAACAAGATTATTATAACTTAATGTGGCAGATGTACGGTGAAGTTTTTTGGTTATATTTAGAAACATCAGATGGGTTAGCTTTTGAAAACTATTTTGAGAATTTACCAATTGAACTGCAAGAAGGTTTATCTAAAATGGGGTTTATTCCTTTAGGAAACGAAGAAGTTAAAAAATTATGTAGTTTAACTGATGAACTTTTAACTCTTTGTCATCTAAATTAAAATGAAAGTTTGAGGGAAAAAGCAGGAGTTTAAGTATTGAAATGGTATTTTTACTATGAATGATTAAAAAATATATGAGGTTAGGAGATTATATGAAATGAAAGCTCAAATTAGTTTGCTTACGATTTTGACAGACAATGTTCCAGAAATGGCGAATTTTTACGAAAAAGTCTTAGGATTTCAAGTGGAAGATAACTCAGAAAACTATGTAGCTCTAAAAAACGATGGAGTTCGATTTTCAATTTGTTCTCGACAAATTATGTTAGATGTAACTGGTGGCCACGCTAGCTATAAAGAAGAAAAACAAGGACAAGCTTTTGAACTCGCATTTCCATGTAATACACCTGAGGAAGTTATGCAGTCCTATAAGGAAATTATTGAGAAGGGGGCTACACCTGTTAAAGAACCTACACAAATGCCTTGGGGCCAGACGACTGCTTTTTTCGCAGATCCGGATGGGAATATTCATGAGTTATTCTGTTAATGTGTGAAAATATTTTTGACTCAGGAGGCTACGATGAATTTACCAAATAAAATCACTGTAACAAGAATATTCTTTATTCCAGTATTTTTAATCTTTTTAATAGCGCCAATTCCACTTGGAGAAATGCACATAAAAGGAACGGATCTATCTATTGCACATTTTATTGCAGCAATCATATTTATTATTGCATCTGCAACTGATGGATTAGATGGATACTATGCTAGAAAATATAATTTAATTACGGATTTTGGTAAGTTTTTGGATCCGCTAGCAGATAAGTTATTAATAGCTGCTGCATTAATCGCTTTAGTTGAGCTACAAGTAGTACCTGGATGGATTGCTGCTATTATTTTAAGCCGAGAATTCGCGGTTACAGCTCTACGGCTGATGGCCGTGAAAAAAGGCATTGTCATCGCGGCGAGTAACATTGCAAAGTGGAAGACTAGAATTCAAATAATTTCTATCTCAGCATTGCTATTGCAAAATTACCCGTTTATCTACATTGGCATTCCTTTCGATATTTTAAGTTTATGGTTAGCGATGGTGATCACGTTAATTTCGGGTTGGGATTATTTCGTCAAGAATAAACGCATTATTCTAAAAAACGGCATAGCAGATTTTAAAAAAAAGAGCAACGACCAGAAGGTTCTGAAAAACCCTCATTAAAATCTAATATCTTTAAAGCAGAATGGTACTTGATAAAGCGTCACTAATCGAGTTGGTATTTTTTTAAAACGCCGGAAGATAGGGGGAATCGGAACCTTAGTAGTTTGTGAACTTTTCAAACATCGGAAGCAAGTAGGATTGGGGCTTCGGGCGTTTCAAACGCCCGGAGAAAGAGAAAAATCGAAGCCACAGTCGCTTGAGAGCTTTTCAAAAATCCGGAAGCAAATGAAAAAACAAAGTCACGGGCGTATTATGGATAAATCACGTATTGAGCTTGGATTTAAATTTTTGCTATTTAAATAGTACTCGTTTCATGTAGATAAGGACTTAGTTTAAACGTGATAAAATTTAAAAGCGCCCGTCTTATTGGCAAAATGCTCTGAGGTAAGGAAAAGTGATTTTTGTTGATTGTGTTATATTTCCCACGTAAACCATCTACCGTGGCCATCCGTTTCACCTATTTTTTTTGTGTATTCTTTTCCATTCAGATAATAATCAAGATGTAAGTCTCGATCCCATATATTATTGTATATGTGGAAGATTTCCCTCTTTTGGCCAATCTCTTTCACACTTTCAACTAACGTTCTTCTCGTTTCTATCGGCATTTGGTTGGCTACGTGAGTATGAAAAATGCAAATGGTGTGTTCTGTTGCAATATTCTTTGCTAAATCTTTTAGTAAGCCTACACCGTTCCCTTCGATTAATTCTAACTTACTTTCTCGCACATAATTGGCTGCTTTTGCAAACAGAGATCTCCTTTCATGGTGATTAGGCCAAATAAGCGAATTTAGCCAGAGAAAATCATCATCATTTGATAAATCAATAACATTAAGATCAATTCCAATCCTTGACGCTACAGGTGGCGGAGGTCCGTGTAAAAATGGGATGCTGCCACCTTTTATATCAGAGGATATATGAACTTTAGAATTTTGATTGCCAAAAACTTCAGATGTCCCGTAAGAATAACTATATTGGTCCCATAAAAGCTGTAAACCAGCACTAGTTCCAATTTCGATTAAAGCTAATGGTCTTTTAGTTATTTCAAAAACGTGTTTAAAAGCGGGATACAGATACGAACAACGTCTCACTTCATTAGTCTGGACTAATCTGCTTTTTAAAATATCTATAATTTCTTTTACATAACGTTGGCAGAAATTTTTAAATGCTAGAAATGAATCATTCGGTATCCTTGGATTTGTAACTATACTTGGATAATATTCTTTTAATTGATGGACATTTCCTTTTAATAATAAGTAATGAACGGCACCCAAAAACAAATTAGGAATTGGTTGGCCTTCTCTGGAGTTTGTAGCTAAATCAAGTAGATCCTTCTCTTCAGCGATTGCCAGAGAAAGAGATTTATATAATTCGCTTGAACCTTCACATTCTTTTTGTGCAAAATCAATAAATTTTTGAGAAAGATCGATTTCCAATATAATTCTCCTCTAATTAACGGGCATTTTTATTATTATTTTACCATCTGATGATGTATTTTGGAAACGCTCGCAAGTTTTCATTTGAGAGTGATATAATATAATGAATTAATTGAAATATTTGATATATGATAATAAAGGGACGTGAGTACATGCAAAATCCTTTAACTTTTATTGATTGGATGGACGTGAATGCTAGCTTAAATAAGTTACTTAGTTTTCAAGAAACTCTACAGATTCTTCCGATGAATTCTGGGTTTGAAGCTGAAGTTGTAAAAATTTGCTTAGATAAAGAGTGTTTCGTACTTAAAACATGGAATAAGAGCTCCAAGCCAGATATACAATTCCAGTATCAATTGTTGAAAAGACTTTCAGAATATGGCCAGTTTGTTTCCAAACCTGTTTCTTGGGGGATCGATAAAGACGGGAACCAAGCTTTGCTAACTCCATTTGATGGATATCCACTTCGTAAAATTGATAATGAAATGCTAAAGGAAATTGCTACCATTTTCACTAGTATTCATCAAATTCCAATTAGAGATTTGGTAGATTTAAATATTCCAAAATACGAATTCATTAACTATTTTTTTCCAGATATCTGTAACTACCCAGACCTTTATCCGCTTTTAATTCATATAGTGGACGCGGCCAGTTTGCGACAAGATCGGCTCATCCATGGTGACTTTCATTTGGAAAATATAGTCGGAGATCAAGGGGAACTAAAAGTTATTGATTGGACAAACGGGCAGCTTGGAGACTCAAGGTATGATTTTATCTGGTCACTGGCACTTTCGAAAATATATAATCCGATCAATGAATTTCCTCCCATTTTCGCATCTACTTATTTATTACAACTTCCAATGGAAAAAGATGAGATTGATATTTTTGAAGCACTAGCTTATATGAGATGGATTTTACTGTATCGAAACGGTCATGTACCTGTGATCCATAATACGATTAAAAAAGTAAGAGAGTTCATAAGCAACAATCGATATCTAAAAGAAAAAGACTTGTTGTGAAAAAATGGAAATATATTACAAGGTATGAAGCAAGGGAGTAGAGAAAAATGAAGGATTACATAATCCCAGCATTAATTTCTTTTGTAGCAGTTGTTATTTTATCACCATTATTAATTAGATTTTTGAAAAATATGGAACTTATTCAACCTATTAGAAAAGAATTACCTGAAAATCATCAACTAAAAAAAGGCACTCCATTAATGTTTGGAGTGATCCTCTTTGTTGGAATTGTCGTTGCATTGTTTTATTATCCTACTCCATTTATGTTTTTCTTATCCATTACTTATATTTTATTTAGTTTTATTGGCTTTTTAGACGATTTTTGGAAAGCCTCTCGGAAGGATCCCGGAGGCGTCTCTGGCAAGACAAAGTTAATTTTCCAATTTGTTTTTACAGGTCTTTTGCTTTTATATATTATTTGGGAGTTAGGATTAGATACTGAAATTCACATTTATAAAAATCTTTCTTTTGAGCTTCCCATAGTACTTTATATCATCATTATCGCTTTATTTGTAGTAGGTTCGGCTAATGCTATTAATTTTACGGATGGTTTGGACGGTCTTTTAGGAATTGTGGCGATACCTACGTATTTTTTCTTTTTTATGATATCAGAGAGGGTAGAGGTGCAAGCATTTAGTTTAATTATGATTGGCTGCTTGTTAGGTTTTCTCATCTATAATATCTTTCCCGCTAAAGCGTTTATGGGGGATACTGGTTCTTTGGCGATTGGTGGCTCACTTTCTATTCTAGCTGTCTTGGAAAAGGTAGAAATTTTAATTCCGGTATTATTTTTAATTTATTTTGCAGAACAGTTATCTGTCATTCTACAAGTCTTTTATTTTAAGCGTACAGGTAAAAGGATTTTCAGAATGACCCCGATCCATTACCATTTTGGTTTAAAATACGGATGGTCAGAAACGTCGATTGTAACGATATTTGGATTTATCTCTTGGGTTTGTACATTTATCTGTTTTGTTTATTGGCGATATCTCCTTCATTCATGAATGGAGCAAGAGTCATGCCTAGGATTAGTAACGGAAACCAAGCAATACAGACAACGATGGAAAGTAAAAAGGGACGGGAATCTGCAACCGCATAAAGTGAGGCGCTTAGGAAAAATCCAACCAATAAGTAAAGAACGGTTATTTCCATAAAGATCAGACTCCTTTTTAACAGTATATGGAGAATGATTGGGAATGTTTGGGGAAAAGGAGTGGCCCTTCATTTTGTGTTCATGCACAACTAATAAGTGGCTTTGAATTGGGGACTAGTCTTAAGGCTGTTTTATCCTTTAGCAGTCTAATAGAATATGAAAATCTGTTTTGTATTGACTGATAACAAGATAAATAATAAAATTAAGAAAAATAAAACTTATTTTTTTAAGGGAATAACAACAGTAGTATCTGAATTGAATAAAAGAGACAAAAAATTTAAGTTCGTTTACATTTGTTGGCGAAATCACGGGTTTCCCGTCCTTTAGGATGAATTTATGGGGGCCTTTTATTTTATATTAGGGAGTGGAGAAAAGATGAGTCAGACGAGCCAAGTAGAGAAAGGTTATTTCGGAGAATTTGGTGGCAGTTTTGTCCCGCCGCAACTTGAAAAAGTGTTGCAGATTCTCGCAGATCAATTTGAGAAGTATAAAGATGATGAGGAGTTTAACAGGGAGCTACAATATTATTTTGAAGACTATGTTGGAAGGGAGTCTCCGCTTTATTTTGCCGAACGGTTAACGAATGAATTGGGTGGAGCAAAAATTTATTTAAAGCGTGAGGATTTAAACCATACAGGGGCTCATAAAATTAATAATGTTCTTGGACAAATACTGCTAGCCAAAAGAATGGGTGCTAAACGAGTGATCGCCGAGACAGGTGCAGGTCAGCACGGTGTGGCAACGGCAACCGTTTGTGCGATGTTTGGAATGGATTGTACGATTTATATGGGGGCAGAAGATACGAAGCGCCAAGCTCTCAATGTTTTTCGGATGGAATTACTCGGCGCGAAGGTAGTTGCTGTAACAAAAGGGCAAGCTCGTTTAAAGGAAGCGGTTGATGAAGCATTAGCTGATTTAGTTGCAAACTATGAAAATACATTTTACTTATTAGGGTCTGCTGTTGGACCACATCCATTTCCAACAATGGTTAAGCATTTTCAATCGATTATTAGTAAGGAAAGTAAACGACAAATTCTCGCCAAAGAAGGCAGACTTCCTTATGCAGTTCTTGCTTGTATAGGGGGAGGAAGTAATGCTATCGGTTCTTTTGCTGATTATCTTGAAGATGAGGAAGTGCGCTTAATTGGCATTGAACCAGCTGAAGCAGCTACTTTAACAAAAGGAACAACAGGTGTCATCCATGGATTTAAATGTCTTGTTTTACAAGATGAAGAGGGAAATCCACTTCCAACATATTCAATAGCAGCTGGATTAGATTATCCTGGTTGTGGTCCAGAACATAGCCAATTGAAAACTACTGGTCGGGCAGAATATGTTACTGTTACAAAAGCTGAGGTTTTAGAAGCTTTCCAAATTTTATCTAAGACCGAAGGAATTATTCCTGCGCTTGAAAGTGCTCATGCTGTAGCTTACGCATTGAAACTTGCTCCAACGGTAGGTAAAAAAGAGAGTATCATTATCAACATTTCTGGTCGTGGAGATAAGGATGTTGAACAAGTGTTTGCAATGTTGAAAGATCAATAAAGTAAAAGGCTTCCATAAAAATATTGGGAGCCTTTTACAATTATATATGTTACAAGAAACAGAAAAGCCCCCCGATTGAAGGGGACTTTCTCATAGAGTGAAGTGTGTACTTTCATAACAATTAAAGGGCGTTTGCTTTTGCCTTAGTTGGTTATGGGTGATGGGTCAATAAGTAAATGGGAACGGGTCATTGGTTAGCGCTCTCAACTAATATTGAAGGAACTTCACTCCATGCCTTGGCAGGGAGTCTCACCCGACCAAGGTTAGAAATATTTTTCGTCATTAAAATCGAGCGTAATGGAATAATTTTTTGCATTGATTAAATTTGATAATTTATGTGCATCTTTTTCGAGTTGAAGCGCTTGGATCCGATAGGCTTCAGGTTCAAAAAGTGCCACACGGTAAACAGTTGTATTTTCTGCATAGCCATACTGGATTTCTTCTTTATTTGCTGCACCGAATTCTTTGTAGAGTCTTGCTTTAGCACGAAGTTGGGTCGCAAGTTCGATCGCTTCAACGATAGATAATTCTTCATTTTTATATGTGATCGTATTATCAATATTTGCACGATACATGAGTTTGTCCAATAGACGGGCATCTGACCTGACGTCGTCAAGTTCTAGTTCAACTTGAGCGACTGTTCTAGGACCAGGTTCGACTTTCTCGCCCTTTTCCACATTGGTGAACGCAACGCGATGAATCTCTTCTTCAAGTTCATGTATCCTTTTTGTTAAAATACTTTTTAACTTTACTGCTTCCGCAAGTGTTATTTTCCCCATATTATCTTGGTCTCCTGTCCGTTATTTTCATTTGTATTGGATAAGAAAGTTTAAATAATGGGCTAACGCTTGGTCTAGACTTCAGCCCCTATGCTTTTCTTAGTTTATCATGGGAGGAATCATAACAGATGTATTTTATTTTAGGCATATGGTAAAAATTGGATATATAATGAACATTCCGTGTCAGTTATTGCATGTTTGTCAATTATTATATATAATATTAAAGTCGACTTTAGAAGAAGGAAAATGCGGGTGTAGTTTAGTGGTAAAACTACAGCCTTCCAAGCTGTTGTCGTGGGTTCGATTCCCATCACCCGCTCCATACATACCAACGCAGGGTCTCGTATCAAAAAAGAACGAGGCTTTGCGTTTTTTTGCAACTGAAATTGTTTTTGGAATGCATGTCTGATTGGAGGGACACTTATGGATTATCGACAACTAAAAGAAGATATTATCTCGTATAGTAAGAGAATTGGTATCGATAAAATCGGTTTTGCGAGTGCCGATCCTTTCAGCGAGCTTAAAAATAGATTAATTCGCCAGCAGGAATTAGGATATCAATCTGGTTTTGAACATAAGAACATTGATGAACGAACAGAGCCTTCTCTCATTTTCGATCAGCCTCGCTCGATTATCGCAATTGCACTCGCTTATCCTTCCAGAATGGAAGAACCCCCAATTGGGAAAAAGGGGGCACGGCGTGGATTATTTGCACGAGCTTCATGGGGAATAGATTACCATGTTCTAGTCCGGGAGAAATTAGAACAATTAGGCGCTTATATTGATAGTTGTGTACCAGAAGCGCGCTTTAAATGGATGGTGGATACTGGTGAGCTTGCTGATCGCGCTGTAGCCGAAAGAGCTGGGATTGGTTGGAGTGGGAAAAATTGTTCGATCATTACACCTGAATTTGGTTCATTCGTATACCTTGGAGAGATGATTACTAATTTACCCTTTGAACCAGACGAGTTGATGGAAGAACAGTGTGGCGAATGCCGAAAATGTTTAGATGCCTGTCCTACAGGTGCCCTTGTTCAGGGAGGGCAGCTAAATGCACAACGTTGTATTTCCTTTTTGACACAAACAAAGGATTTCCTTCCGGATGAATTCCGTACGAAAATCGGAAATCGCTTGTATGGATGTGATACGTGCCAAGTTGTTTGTCCGAAAAATAAAGGGGTAGATTTTCATAATCATCCTGATATGGAACCTTATTCTGAAGTCACAAAGCCGCTTTTACAGCCACTTTTAAAAATTTCAAATCGTGAATTTAAGGAAAAGTATGGCTTTATGTCTGGCTCATGGCGGGGAAAAAAGCCGATTCAGCGCAATGCTATCATTGCCTTAGCCCATTTTAAAGAGGAAGAAGCAGTGGGGGATCTAGTAGACGTTATGAATGGGGACCCTCGCCCAGTAATAAGAGGAACTGCCGCCTGGGCACTCGGTAAAATCGGTGGTGTGGAAGCTGAAAATGCACTATTAGAAGCGAAAAGCCGAGAGCAAGATGAAGATGTTCTTATTGAAATAGAAAAGGGATTGCAATTTTTTAGCAAGGAGTAAAAATGTGTGAAAAAAGACGAGCTGGCCATGCCAGTCTCGTCTTTTTTCATCTATCCGAGTTTCGACAAAATTCGGGTGGTGACAGGCACGGGGTGTGCATATATATCAGTGAGGAGGGATGGTTGTGCGCAAGCAGTTGGCTAAACAATTGGAGGAACGGATAGATCAGGTCGTGAGAAGGCGTAAGGTTGAGGAAGAAAAAATCGCACGGAAACATGAGTTATTTGCAAAACGGAATGCTGAGATTGTAAAAGTTATGGCGACTGGAAAGGTATTATCTAGAAATTCCGGTGAAGAGTTTGATGATATTCATTATCGGGTTCATTTGAAATATTTAATAAAGCAACCTGGGAAGATCTATATTGAGGAAGAAATAGAGAATCGACAAGCGGCGGTGTTTAAAGAGACGATTGTAGAAGATCGAGAAATAGCAGTGCAATTTCCTACTGGTACAGATGATTTAACTTTTTTTTATGAGGAAAATTCAGAAGAGAATAGGTCTGCTTTTACGTATAATCGATTAGAGGTCGTTCGTTACGCGGAGAAATGGTGGGATAATTATAATCCTGCATATGAAGCATTTGAGGTAGATTGTACGAACTATGTTTCTCAATGCATTCACGCAGGAGGGGCACCGATGCGCGGATATCCAAATCGTTCAAAGGGTTGGTGGTATCAAAATAAGAATTGGAGTTATAGTTGGTCAGTTGCAAATGCGTTAAAAAATCATTTAGGGAGTTCGACTATCGGTTTACGAGCAAAAGAAGTCAAAGATCCTCGTGAATTACAACTAGGTGATGTTATTTGTTATGATTTTCAAGGTGATGGCCGTTTTGACCATAATACAATTGTGACAGGAAAGGATGCGGCTGGAGAGCCACTTGTCAACGCGCATACGTATAATAGCCGAATGAGGTATTGGGCATATGAGGATTCCACTGCTTATACACCCAATATTCAATATAAAATGTATACAATTATAGATGACGCTTGAAAACTTATTGTATAATGGCACAGTGGGGAAAAGAAAGAGAACTTTATCTACTTTTATAAGATTTTTGAATGAGGTGAACACTAGTGCCAAATCACGTTGTTTTATATCAACCAGAGATTCCGGCAAATACAGGTAACATTGCTAGAACATGCGCGGCAACAGATACACAATTACATTTAATTAGACCACTCGGTTTTTCGACAGATGATAAAATGTTGAAGCGTGCTGGACTTGATTATTGGCAGCACGTCGATATTACTTATTATGATTCTCTAGATGAGTTTTTTGCGAAGAATGCTGCTGGGGAATATTATTATTTATCTAAATTTGGAAAAGTTCCACACACATCGTTCGACTATTCGAACTCAGAAAAAGATCACTATTTTATGTTTGGCAGGGAAACAACTGGCTTGCCGAAGGATTTAATTGCCGAGAATCAAGAAAGATGTTTGCGGATTCCAATGAATGACAATGTACGGTCACTAAACTTGTCAAATACGGCAGCAATTCTCGTATATGAAGCATTAAGACAGCAAAACTATCTAGGTTTGCATTAAAAAATTTGTTAAACAGAAAAAAGAAATCTCTGTAGCCTTTTTTGGCTATGGAGATTTCTTTTTTTCCGAGTGATGTAAATATTGCTGTGTAAGATCAATAATATCTCTTATTTCATTTGTAAAAAAGGTTATTGTCATTTTTTCTTCAATATATAATAAAACACTTTCTATTAAAAAAATACGTGGTTCGTTTGTCTGTAGTTCTGTATAAAGAAACTTAATGGTCTCTTGTTTTTCCTGTTCACTTTCCATGCGTGTAAGAAGGATTTTTAATTTTGTTATTAATTGAGTTTTCAGATCCTCTACACTTTTACCTTCGTTCGTTTCCAAACTAGAAAGCCAGTTAGATGGAAAGAAGGGGCGCTTATCCTGATTTTCGGCTTTAGCAATCGCCTTTAATTTATTTAAAGCAAAATAGGTCATTTCTCTAAATTCAAAACTCTTTTTTGTGCCAAGCATCCAAACATGGATCATTTGTTGAATTGTCCCCAAAAAAATGCAAGCGTAATCGAGAGCATATTTTCTTACCTTTTCTCCAAGTACATCAATGATTCTCTGTGATATCCAAATTAATTCCTTTTCAAAATACTTTTTCATAAAAACCTTTAAATCTGGATCTTTAGAATGAAAGACAGATTCAAATAGAGGAAGTAAATTCTGTTCTCGATTCATTTTCATACGCACTAATACTTGCTCTATAAATACATCCTCATCATCTTTAGCTTTTCCTAGAGCCAGTTCTTCGCGCACTTCCTGAGCATTGCTTCTAACAAGTTCAAGAATAGCAATTAAACAATCATTTTTCGAGGCGAAGTGATTATAAAATGTGCCTTTCGCAATTTTTGCATTTTCTAATATATCTTTAATAGAAGTAGCTTGGAAACCTTTTTCAAGAAATAGGCGGTGAGCTACTTCGATAATTTGTCTTTTTCGTTGGTTCATGTTCTCACCTTTATACTATTGGTCTATTTTTATTTTACATATATGACGGTGTTTAAGCAATTTTATTGTTGTTTTTAAAATTTATTGTTGCTTTTTATAGACCACGAGTATAGAATGTTTAAAGTAAACAATCGAGCCTATAATATAAATGATATATAAATTGATTGGGGGAATTAATTTGGATATAGAATCCATGCAAAAGAAGCCGCCATATGGAGCAATTGCGGTTCTTTTTATTGGTGCTTTTGTTTCAATATTAAATAATACATTAATTAATATTGCGTTACCATCCATTCGTGAGGAATTTGCAATTGGTCCCGCTACAGTACAATGGTTGGCAACAGGATATATGCTTGTGAATGGAATACTTATTCCAGCAAGTGCTTTTTTAATTCAGCGTTTTTCAAATCGTAAGTTATTTATTACAGCGATGAGTTTGTTTACTTTAGGTACGATACTGGCTGCAGTCGCCCCAAGTTTTGCTTTGTTGCTAGCTGGAAGGATGACGCAAGCCGCAGGTTCTGCTATCATGATGCCTTTATTAATGAATGTTATGTTGACCGCTTTTCCAGTAGAAAAAAGAGGAACGGCAATGGGATTTTTCGGCCTCGTTATGATTGTTGCTCCGGCGATTGGTCCTACGTTATCTGGGTATCTCATTCAAACTTTTAATTGGAGAGCTTTGTTCTATGTTGTTCTTCCAATTGCTGTAGTCGTTTTACTTTTGGCAATCTTTAAATTGAAAAATATTACTCCTCTTAGGAAAGTTAATTTAGATTTTCTTTCGTTGCTACTTTCAAGTATAGCTTTCGGAGGAATTTTGTATGGCTTTAGTTCTGCTGGGGATACAGAGGTTGGTTGGGATTCGCCAAGAGCCTACGTTCCTATTGCAGTTGGAACTGTTATGCTTCTTCTCTTTATTGTTCGGCAATTAAAATTAGATGAACCTTTACTTGAATTCCGTATTTATAAATATCCGATGTTTGCATTATCGTCTGGAATTTCAATCGTTATCGCTGTTTCGATGTTCTCAGGGATGATCTTAACGCCAATTTATGTGCAAGAGTTAAGAGGGATATCTCCGATGAATTCTGGATTATTGATGTTACCAGGTGCTTTAATGATGGGGATTATGTCTCCGATCACGGGCCGTTTATTTGATAAATATGGGGCGAGGATTCTTGCTGTTGTTGGATTATCAATCATGATTATCACAACATACCTATTTTCGAAATTAACGCTCGAAACATCCGTTCTACACCTTATGTTTCTTTATACATTTAGAATGTTTGGAATGTCGATGGTTATGATGCCTGTTATGACAAATGGGATGAATCAGCTTCCAATGAAGGATAATCCTCATGGAACAGCCATTAATAATACTCTTCAACAAGTTTCCGGTGCGATTGGAACAGCATTTATGATCACTGTCATGTCAAAAAGGGCTTCTAGTTCGGGTGAACAATTGGCCGCTAACGCAGCTTCTAAAGCTGATCCGAATGTGCAGCCGACACCAGAAGCACTTGAGCAAATGAAAACAGCAATCGAACATCAAGCAATGTTGGATGGAATCACCCATGCATTTTTTGTTTCAACATTAATAGCTGCTTTGGCATTAGTTCTGGCTTTATTTATGAAGAGGGTAAAACCACCAATGCCTGAAAAAGTCAATATGGAGAAAGTGGCAAGCACGAAAAAGGTTGCAACAGAATAGAGAGGAAGAGGAAACACGGCGAGAAATAAGCCGTGTTTTTTTCTTTGGCACAAGATTGTCAGTCCTAATTAAAAAACCCCCTTTAGTTAGATTATTAATCCAACTAAAGGGGGCATTGCACAAACGATGCTTTAAAATTTATTGTTTATTCGTTCCTGGTTTATCCTCATAACCAGATGTAAAAATAGCGGCTAAGAATGCGATGCAGACGCCAATAATGATGATCACTTTCATCTGTATGTATGCCTCCCTTTTAATCAAGTACCTCTATTTCTTATTATAGCCCATTTTTTTAAGATATGGTCTATTTTTCTAAAAAGTTTCATGGCAAAAGTACGAAACATTTGTGAATTTGACAAGCTAATGGAATTAATCATGTTTAGTTGTCCAAGCGCATAGAATGAAATAATCATCTCTCATCACACCAATTGGGGAGGTTTCTATGGATATTTTAAAGAAGATTGAACAGTACCGATCACATGAAGAGAATTTGAAATGGGAAGGAACATTATCGGAATATTTGGAGCTGCTGGAAGAGAAGTCTTGGATCGCACAGTCCGCCCACT
Source organism: Bacillus niameyensis (assembly GCF_001375535.1). Taxonomy (GTDB): domain Bacteria; phylum Bacillota; class Bacilli; order Bacillales; family Bacillaceae_C; genus Lederbergia; species Lederbergia niameyensis. Next base: position 1,289,760 of record NZ_LN831197.1, on the reverse strand, counting down.
CTCGAATATATAATATGATTAAGGATGCGGGTGTTGAGGAGGAAAATGGCAGGAAGAAATACCGTTTTTTTAGTGAAGATATATATGGGTTAGAAGAGGCGCTTGAAAAATTAGTGGAGGAATATTTTCATCCTTCTGCAAAACGTTTAGATGTAAGAAAAAGGATATTGTTATTGATGGGGCCTGTAAGTGGTGGTAAATCGACACTTGTCACATTATTGAAAAGAGGATTGGAAGCTTACACTCGGACTGACAATGGGGCTGTATATGCGATTAAAGGTTGCCCAATGCATGAAGATCCCCTTCATTTAATTCCACCGCATCTTCGTGACGATTTTTATCAGCAATACGGGATTCGAATTGAGGGGCATTTATCACCGTTAAATACATTACGTCTAGAAGAGGAATACGGAGGACGAATTGAAGATGTGATTGTCGAGCGTATTTTCTTTTCGGAGGATAAACGTGTCGGTGTCGGAACATTTAGCCCTTCTGATCCAAAATCTCAAGATATAGCTGATTTGACCGGAAGTATCGATTTTTCTACGATTGCCGAATTTGGATCAGAATCAGATCCTCGTGCTTATCGTTTTGATGGAGAGCTTAATAAGGCGAATCGAGGCTTGATGGAATTTCAAGAAATGTTAAAATGTGATGAGAAATTTTTATGGCATTTATTATCGCTAACCCAAGAAGGAAATTTTAAAGCTGGAAGGTTTGCACTAATATCAGCAGATGAATTGATCGTTGCACACACAAACGAAACAGAATATCGATCGTTTATTGCTAATAAAAAGAATGAAGCTCTTCATTCCAGGATTATAGTAATGCCAGTTCCTTATAATTTGAGGGTGTCTGAGGAAGAACGCATATACGAAAAAATGATTCGTGAAAGTGATGTAGCTGATGATGTTCATATAGCACCACACACACTTCGAGTAGCAGCTATGTTTACAGTTCTTACAAGATTAAAGGAAACGAAACGTGGCGATGTCGATATAATTAAGAAAATGCGCCTGTATGACGGTGAAAATGTGGAAGGCTTTAATTCTGCTGACGTCGATGAAATGAAAAATGAATTTCAAGAAGAGGGTATGAGTGGGATTGATCCACGCTATGTTATAAATCGGATTTCATCAACGATCATTCGGAAAGGAATTACTTCCATAAATGCCTTGGATGTATTACGTTCTTTAAAAGAGGGGCTTGATCAGCACCCATCCATCACTCAAGAGTTAAAAGAGAAATATTTGAACTTTATTTCAATGGCCCGAAAAGAATATGACGACATTGCCAAGAAAGAAGTTCAAAAAGCGTTTGTTTATTCCTATGAAGAGTCTGCAAAAACACTTATGGATAATTATTTAGATAATGTAGAAGCTTATTGCAATAAGTCGAAACTAAGAGATCCTTTAACAGGTGAAGAAATTAATCCAGATGAAAAATTAATGCGTTCCATCGAGGAACAAATTGGTGTTTCTGAAAATGCAAAAAAAGCATTTAGAGAGGAAATTTTAATTCGCATTTCGGCACTTGCACGGAAAGGGAAAAGCTTTGATTATAGGTCACATGCTAGATTGCGTGAGGCGATCCAGAAAAAACTTTTTGCTGATTTGAAGGATGTAGTCAAAATCACTACTTCTTCAACAACGCCTGATGAACAGCAATTGAAGAAAATTAACGAAGTTGTCGCCCGTCTAATTGATGAACATGGGTATAACTCCACTTCGGCTAATGATTTGTTAAGGTATGTAGGTAGTTTATTAAATAGATAAGTGAAACAATATTAGAATTTGCACTAACTTTCAGAAAAAAATAGGCTATCCTTGGAAGAAAGGATAGCCTATTTAATATGATAAGTAGTGCTTAATATAGCGGTTTGCTTCAGCTACTTGTCCACTACGAGTATTGTCCAAATCTAAAAGTAATTTGTAAATAAATTCGTTTTTTTGCATAGGATAGAGTAATTAACGCTTACAAGATCATTAGCTAAAAACCCACTGCCATATACTATGCAATTTTTCGGTAAGTGTGAATAAATTGAAGGAGGGTAAAATGGTGAAAAAGGAAGATCAACACCAGTTTGTGATTTCTCAGGAAGATTGGTCCCTCCATAGAAAAGGTCATGATGATCAACAGCGTCATCAGGAAAAAGTGCAGGACGCTATCCGTCAGAATTTACCTGATTTAATTACGGAAGAGAGTATTATCATGTCCGATGGACGGGATGTAGTGAAAATACCGATACGATCATTAGATGAATATAAAATTCGTTATAATTATGATAAAAATAAACATGTCGGCCAAGGAGATGGAGATAGTCAAGTAGGGGATGTTGTTGCCCGTGACGGATCTCCACAAAAGGGGCCAGGTAAAGGTCAAGGGGCTGGAGATGAGGCTGGAGAAGACTACTATGAAGCAGAAGTATCGATGATGGAATTGGAAGAAGCTTTGTTTAAAGAATTAGAATTACCTAATTTACAACGAAAAGAACAAGATGCAAATCAAGTAACACATATTGAATATAACGACATACGTAAGACTGGGCTCATGGGCAATATTGACAAGAAGAGAACGATGCTCTCTGCTTTTAAACGAAATGCCATAAAAGGAAGCCCAAGTTTCCACCCTATTTATCCAGAAGATTTAAAGTTTAAAACATGGAATGAAGTTCACAAGCCTGAATCCAATGCAGTAATCCTTGCAATGATGGATACGAGCGGCTCAATGGGAATCTGGGAAAAATATATGGCGCGGAGCTTCTTTTTCTGGATGACACGCTTTTTGCGAACGAAATACGAATCCGTCACTATTGAATTTATTGCCCACCATACGGAAGCAAAAGTAGTGACAGAAGAAGAGTTTTTCTCTAAAGGAGAAAGCGGCGGGACAATATGTTCTTCGGTTTATCGAAAAGCTTTGGAGCTAATCAATGATAAATATGACCCGAGTCGATTTAATATTTATCCATTTCATTTTTCAGATGGAGATAATCTGACTTCAGATAATCCGCGTTGCTTAAAACTGGTGAATGAAATCATGGAAAAAACAAATATGTTTGGATATGGAGAAGTTAATCAATACCAACGAAATTCTACTTTAATGTCGGTTTATAAACATATAAAAAATGAAAAGTTCTATTATTATATTTTGAAGGAAAAAGCGGATGTTTTTCATGCGATGAAGAGTTTTTTTAAGAAAGAGGTTGAACAGCAGATCGTCTAAAAAATATGCTAAAAATCCTGAATTCTGTTCAGGATTTTTTATTTGATTCCACTTTAAGTAGATTCAGCTTTTTCTACTTTACCGCGTTGAACTATTGACTAAATCTGTGTTGAAGTGTAATATAGCATAAATATTATTACTAGAATAAAAAATTGCTATTTTACAAAAATAGGGGGAATCGAAATGAGAAAGAGTTGGAAAGGACTGACGTTGGCAATCTTCTTAGTGACTTTGCTAGTAGGGTTAGCAGCATGCGGTCAATCTTCATCAACACCTGAAACAAATGGTGGTAAATCTGAACCTGAGGAAAATCAGCCAGAAAAAAGTGGAGAGAAAGAAAATGAGAAAACATTTAAAATTGGAGTTACACAAATTGTTGAACATGACTCTTTAAATGCGGCTTTTGATGGTTTCAAGAAAGCATTGGAGGATGCTGGTCTTAAAGTTGAATATGATATTAAAAATGCCAATGATGATAAGAGTGTCAATACGACTATTGCCTCCGATTTAGTTAATTCTAATGTCGATTTAATTTTTGCAAATTCAACTCCTAGTGCTCAAGCTGTAGTAAGTGTGACAGATGAAATTCCTATTGTATTTACTTCTGTAACGGATGCTGTTGGAGCGGAATTAGTTGAGTCGATGGAAAATCCCGGTGGAAATGTAACAGGAACAATTGATACTCATCCTGACGCGATCCCGAATACAATTAAATTTTTGGCTGAGGAACTTGGAGCAAAGAAAATTGGAATGGTTTATAACTCAGGGGAACAAAATTCCCGTGCGCAAGTAGATATTGCAAAAAAGGCTTTAGAAGGAACAGATGCTGAAATTGAAGAGGCAACAGTCGCTACTTCAGCAGATGTTAAACAAGCAACAGAATCTCTAATTGGAAAAGTCGATTCTCTCTATATTATTACTGATAATACTGTTGTTTCTGCTCTTGAATCAGTTATTACTGTAGCGAATGAATATAAATTACCATTAATGGTTGGAGAATTTGATTCTGTACGTAAAGGTGGACTTGCAGCATACGGCTTTGAATACTTTGATATTGGTTATGAAGCTGGTGAGATGGCAGCGAAAATCTTAAAAGGTGAAGCGAAACCAGCTGATTTACCTGTACAATATCCACAAAATTTGAAATTCGTCCTTAATGAAGAAACAGCTAAGACAATTGAATTGGACATTAAAGATGAGTGGAATGCAGAATTGGAATAATGGATAGGAGCTGATTCGAATATGTTTGCAGCAATGTTTGGCTCCGTTGAACAAGGAATCATTTATGCGATTATGGCACTCGGGGTTTATCTTTCCTTCCGAGTGCTTGATTTTCCAGACTTAACGGTGGATGGTAGTTTTGTTACAGGGGGAGCGGTTGCCGCCTCGATGGTCGTTCTAGGATATAATCCGATTGTTGCTACTTTATTTGCGTTAGTTGCGGGCTTCCTAGCAGGCTGTTTGACGGGACTTCTTCATACGAAAGGAAAGATCAATCCGCTTCTTTCCGGGATATTAATGATGATCGCCCTTTATTCGATAAATTTGCGAATTATGGGTACGACGACAGAGCATTCTGTAAGCCGTCCGAATATTCCGCTTATGAAAGAGGAGACGATCTTTACGAAGTTCGTTGAATTTTGGAGTTCTTTAGGAATTGATCAAGCATTAAACGGAATGTTAGCAAGTATGGGAGTGAAATTTCCGCCGTCCACTTGGGGAATTCTTTTTGTTATGATCATCGTCACACTGCTTTTTAAATTGCTGACGGATTGGTTATTACAAACGGAAATCGGTCTTGCCATACGAGCGACTGGTGACAATAAAAAAATGATAAACAGCTTCTCAGCAAATACCGACTACTTGATTATATTTGGCTTAGGACTTTCAAATGCTCTAGTGGCGTTTTCAGGAGCAATTTTTGCCCAGTATTCGAAAAGCTCTGATGTCGGAATGGGAATTGGGATGATTATCATCGGTCTAGCATCGGTTATTATAGGGGAAGCAATTTTTGGTACAAAGACATTAGTAAGAACGACTATGGCTGTTGTCGTAGGCGCCATTATTTATCGGATCATCCTTGGTCTGGCTTTAAGGGTAGATATACTTGATGCAAGTGATATGAAATTAATTACTGCTGTTATCGTTATCTTGGCTCTTGTCATTCCACAATTATTTGAGAAGCAAAGGGAAAAGAAACGAAAGGCAAGGCGACATGCAGAAAGAATTGCAGCCCTGAATGTTTCTCGTGGAAAGGGGGCGGATTCGGTTGCTCAAACTGGAACAGATCGGTAAAATTTTTAATGAAGCGACACCTGATGAAAAAATTGCTCTCGATCAGATTAATCTTGAGTTGCAGGCAGGTGATTTTGTCACAATTATAGGCAGTAATGGAGCTGGAAAATCCACTCTAATGAACATGGTATCTGGTGCATTATCACCTGATATAGGTGAAGTATGGATCGATGGAAAACAAGTAACGAAAATGCCTGAATTTAGAAGATCAAGGTTTATTGGTCGCGTATTTCAAGACCCAATGGCTGGGACAGCACCATCGATGACAATTGAAGAAAACTTAGCGATGGCCTATTCGCGTGATAAAAAAAGAGGGCTTCGAAAAGGTGTCGATAAAAAGAGGAGAGAATTCTTTAAAGAATCATTAGCAACACTTCATCTCAATTTGGAAAATCGTCTGAATGCAAAAGTTGGTCTCTTATCAGGTGGAGAAAGACAAGCTTTATCCTTATTGATGGCGACTTTTACACAACCAGCAATCCTATTATTGGATGAACATACTGCAGCGCTCGATCCCGCAAGAGCTGAACTAATTACGAATTTGACAAAAAAGTTAGTAGAACAATATCGCTTAACAACGTTAATGGTTACTCATAATATGCAACAGGCGATCGAACTTGGAAATCGATTGATTATGATGGATAAGGGTCAGATTATCGTTGAAGTGGATGAAGAAACGAAACCAACCTTAACAATTGATAAATTAATGGCAGAGTTCCAGCGAATCCGTGGAGAAAAATTAGCGGATGATAAGACATTACTTAGTGTTTAGTTGAAAAAAGAGGCTTCCACATTGGAATGCCTCTTTTTTCGTAATTAGTGTGGAAGAAAGACTAGCTGGATCAAGAAGAGAATACCGAAAACATAAAGAATCGGGTGAATTTGTCTCCAATTTCCTGTTGCTAATTTTAAGATTGGATAGGAAATAAAGCCTAGGGCAATTCCTGTTGCGATACTTGATGTTAATGGCATGCTAAGGATAATAATAAAGGCTGGAAAAGCTTCATCAATTTCTCCCCATTTAATTTTTGCAACAGCTCCGATCATCAAGCTTCCGACAATAATTAATGCAGGGGCTGTGATAGCTGATAAACCTGAAACAGCACTAACGAGCGGGCCAAAAAAAGCAGCAATGATAAATAAAATCGAAACAGTCAAGGTTGTTAATCCTGTTCTTCCGCCAGCTGCAACTCCTGAAGTTGATTCGAGAAAGGCGGTTGTAGGAGTTGTTCCAAACATGGACCCCAATGTAGAACCAATTGAATCAGACAGCAAGGCTTGACGTGCACGAGGAAATTTATTACCTTTCATCAAACCAGCTTGTTCAGCTACTCCAATCATCGTTCCCGTTGTATCAAAAATAGTTACAAGTAGGAAAGAAAAGACTACCGCATATAAACTATGTTGAAAAACATCAGTGAAAGCTGTTATAGGATTTGCAATTATAAGTCCTTCCGGTAACTTAGGTATTTCAATAAACCCTTTGTCGAACGATAATTGCCCCGTTAATAGGGCCACAATGCCTGTCACAATCATACCAAAGAAAAAGGCACCATTAACCCTTAAAGCCATTAATACTAATGTAACCGTTAGGCCAAGTAAAGTAAGTAAAACGACTGGGGAATGCAAATCCCCTAATTGCACAAGATTCTCTGGATGGCTTACGATAAGGTTTGATTGTCTTAAGCCGATGAATGCAATAAACAAACCAATACCGGCTGTGATACCATGCTTTATATTGTCAGGAATAGCCTCGATTAACACTTTTCTAAATTTAGTTAGTGATAGAATGATAAAAATGATACCTGCTACAAATACCGCTGAAAAAGCAGTTTGATAAGTGATTCCACCATGAGAACCGACCACCGAGTAAGCGAAATACGCGTTTAATCCCATGCCAGGAGCAATTGCAATTGGGTAATTTGCAGCTAATGCCATCCACAAAGTTCCAATTACAGTAGCAATTACAGTAGCTGTAAATACTTGTTCAAAAGGCACTCCAGCGTCCTTTAAAATAATTGGATTGACGACAATGATGTATACCATTGTCATAAACGTTGTAAAACCTGCGATAAGCTCAGTTTTAACATTGGTATTGTTTTCTTGCAGCTTAAACATCAACATTCCTCCTGAAAAACGAACGATATTAATTCCGTTTAATATAATATTCGTTTTTGGATTAAATTACAAGTTTTATTATCGAATGTGTTTTTTAAAATAAAAAAAGAAGCTTTCAATGTACTTCAGTGCTCCTTTTTTAATAGTTTTTACATAAATGTGAGATTTATGTTTTTTTGATTTGAAACTACGCAGTTATCTTAGTAAAAACTTTCAACAATTTATGATAAAAATCGCTTTCTAATTTTGGGGTTAGGGAGCATGCAGGTGTCGTTTTTACCAAACCATTTATAACGATTTCTAGCAATAAAATCATAAAGGAGATTTCGAATTGGGGCGGGAACAAGTATTAATGGATAAAGGAGTTTCCAAAATCCGTTTAAATGCTTGCAAATTCGGAGAGCAGCAGTACTTTTGTAGTAGACTTGGTCATTTTCGTGTAGAACGAGGCTATCAATGCTCAAATTTGCATTCGCCTTCTTCAATAATCGCTGACCAAACTCCCCCTGTAAGGAGGTAAAATGGAAGTACCCATTGGAATCGCGTTTGATAATAAATTGTACACTTGCTTGACAAAAGTGACACTCACCGTCAAAAAAGATGATGGGTTCCATTTAAATATCTCCTTGCAGAAGTTTTATCTTCATTATAGATCGAAGGCTTTACATAAACAAGTTTAAAATAAAGTAAATCATAGCAGCGAGTAATGCGCTGATTGGAAGAGTAATGACCCATGTTACAATCATTCTTTGAGCAGTATCCCATTTTACTCCCTTTACTCTATGCGAAGTACCAACTCCTAATATCGATGAAGAGATTACATGGGTCGTACTTACAGGTAAATGAATATATGTCGCGCCAAAAATAATAATGGCGGAGCTAAGATCAGCGGCAACTCCATTAACCGGACGGATTTTCATAATCTTTCCTCCGACAGTTTTTATGATTTTCCAGCCCCCGATTGAAGTTCCGAGAGCCATAGCTGTAGCACAAGATACCTGAACCCAAAAAGGAATATCCGTTGTTTTATGAAGTCCGCTAGCCATTAAGGCCATCGTAATAATACCCATTGATTTCTGAGCATCGTTTGTCCCGTGTGTATAAGATTGTAGTGCAGCAGTTGCGATTTGAATGTAACGAAATCGTTTGTTTGTTTTAGGAAGATTCAAGTTTTTGAAAGAAAGCTTAAAAATTGTGTAAATAATGAACCCTAATGCGAAAGCAATCAAAGGGGAGACAATAAGAGCTTCAATGATTTTCAGAAATCCACCATATTTAATTGAATGAAAACCGGCAGACATAATAGCTGCTCCAGCGATTGATCCGATTAGTGCGTGTGATGAGCTGCTTGGTATTCCAAAATACCAAGTGATCAAATTCCATGCGATCGAAGAAATTAGGGCAGCCATAATGACAGTAGTACCATTTCCTAATGTGAAGGGATTCACAATATCTTTTGTAATCGTTTGGGCAACTCCCGTAAAAGTTAAAGCACCGATAAAGTTCATCACTGCTGCAAGTAGAATAGCTACTCGAGGTCTTAGAGCTTTTGTCGATACGGAAGTTGCGATTGCATTGGCTGTATCGTGAAAACCGTTAATAAAATCAAAAGTTAACGCAAGAAATACTATAATTATTGTGATAAGTAAGACAGAATCCATAAAATAAACTCCTTAGGCGTTTTTCATAACGATGCTTTCGAGCGTATTGGCTACGCCTTGACAACTGTCAGTAATTTGTTCAAGGTTCTCATAGATTTCTTTATATTTAATTAAGCGAATAGGATCAGTTTCGATAGTAAACAGGTGTTTAATACTTTCCCTTAATACTTCATCACATTTCGATTCATAGTCCTTTATTTTAATGGCATGTGGGCGAACATCGGGAAGTTTTTTACTGAATATTAGTCCAATCGACATCTCTATTTCATCCACACATTTAACGATTGCATCTACAAATTTGTACATATAATCATCTGCTTGGATAATATTGTACATATGAAATAAGGCTGCTGTGTTCTCCATACCATCAAGGACATCATCCATTATCATTGACAAAGCCATAATATCCTCACGTTCAATAGGAGTAATGAATGAAACATTAAGTTCTTTGATGATTTCATGAACGTAATCATCACCTATTGATTCAAAATCTTTCATTTTAGCGGCGAAGATCTCCGTGTCTTCAATCGTATTTAATTTAAATTCTGCAAAATAAATTGAACTTTCTTTTAGATTGGCCGCAATTTTTTCAAGTAATGAGGAAAATTTATCTTTTTTATTTCTAAAAGCCATTTTCTAGCCCCCTATTTAATTTTCAAACGTAATTATTTTACCGCAAAAAGGTAAGAAAATAAAATTTAAAGTTACTATAGAAGTTTTCATTATTGTTTGCTATTTGCGCCTAGACTAATCATTCCTTTTAAAAAAGCGATCGAATATTGCTGGTTCATCGATGAATGGTGCTTGAATTTCTAGTTTTTTTAAAGAAAACGGATGTATAAAGGTAATTTTTCGAGCATGGAGCGCTTGACGATTAAAAAGTGAGCTTCCATCGTATAATTTATCTCCAGCAAGGGGATGTCCTATATGTTGGAAATGAACACGAATTTGATGTGTTCGGCCTGTTCTTAGAGTACACTCGATCAATGTGAGCTGTTCCTTCGGAAATGTGCTTAACACACGATAATCCGTTACTGCAGATTGACCTGTATTAGAAACTCGTCGTCTTGTTGAATGGTGACGATCTCGACCGATAGGAGCGTTTATTATCCCCACCTTTTTATGAAGTAAACCATCGGTAAGTGCCCAATAAGTTCGTTTTATCTTTCGTTCTTCTAGCATCCGATCCAAAATTGCATGACTGAGGGGGTGTTTGGCAAATAAAACGGTTCCTGTTGTATTTTTGTCGAGTCGGTGAATATGACTGGCATAAGAACCGTTTAGATAATAAATTACGGCATTCAGTAGTGTATTTTTTTCATCTACATTCGGGTGAGTTATCATAGTAGCTGGTTTGTTCACAACTAATAAATGATCATCTTCATATAAAATGTCAATGGAGAAATAAGTTGGTTGAATTGTTTTCTTGTCTTTTTCTGAAATGGAAATCTCTAATTGATCGCCTGTTTTTAGAGATTCTGTCCAAAGCGTGACTTCGCCGTTCAACAAAACAGATTTTTCCATCCGTAAATTATGTACCAGTTTCTTGGGAGCTTGCCATTTAAGTTTGAATAAATCTTGTACAGAAATGTCATTCCATTCTTTTGGAATGGGGATTTTTATTTTATTATCTATCAAATTTTATACCTCCATTTATAAAGCGTCGCTAAACGGGCACTTCCGCTTTTCATTGTCTAGCTCCAGTGCCCAGCGACTAGCAAACTTCCTGGTCTTTTCCCTACGATAAGTCAACATCGGTTCATCCTAATCGGATTCACCGTGTTTCCTTTATCTCGGGCCAACAGGACGTTGGTCAGAACGGCGCGTCATTAGCCGTTCATCCTTATCCTTGAAGTTTGTACGTCGCTAAACGGGCACTTCCGCTTTTCATTGTCTAGCTCCAGTGCCCAGCGACTAGCAAACTTCCTGGTCTTTTCCCTACGATAAGTCAACATCGATTCACCCTATCGGGTTCATCGTGTTTCCTTTATCTCGTCAGAAGCTTAAAAAGTTCGTACGTCGCTAAACGCCGACTTCCGCTTTTCTTCTTGAAATTACCATGCTAATCTTTTGCTTTCATATGTTATTCTATATAAAAAGAGCGACAAAAGGTAGGTTCTTCAAATGAAAGTTGTTATGGCCTCCACTGAGGAGCAAGTTGAAAAATTAAATGAATTAATTCAGTATGTGTATACTTCAATTTTTCCACGCTTTTTTACGGATCAGGAAATAAAAGAATACATATCATTAGAAATTTTACACTTTCCGCAAGAAAAGGAAAATAGGCTATATACGCTTGAAACGGCTTTTCGTGCGATTACTAGTTTAGAGGTAATTATTTCAATTCTAGAAGGGTTACCTTCTTCGGACCCTAGTCATCTATTCGAAAAAAACGCTAAAATATTGAAGGAATCAGGCCTATCCTTTCCCTTTTCTTATCAAAGTTTCTTAACTCGTAATGAAACAAGTGATATGTGTAGTCAATTTGCAAAACCAGCAAATGAATATCTTGTCTAGTCTGAGTGGGCTGTCTCAAAATGGGACGGTCTTTTTTCTTTTAATTGTCTAGCTCCAGTCGGCAGCGACTAGCGAACTTTCAGCTTCTTCCTACGATAAGTCAACATCGGTTCGTCCTATCGGACTTACCGTGTTTCCTTTATCTCGTCAGAAGCTTAAAAAGTTCGTACGTCGCTAAACGCCGACTTTCGCTTTTCTTCTCATACTAAAGTTGTAGTGAGGATTCGGACGAATAGATAATGAACTGATAGGTGTTATTCTTATATAATATAATGGGATTGAAATAGGTTTGGAGGGAATTTTGTTGCATCAGGAAAATCTTGAAAAGAACTCCAATTTACGTATTTTAAAAGAAATTGCAGAATTATTAAATGAAGGTACCGAAATTTCACCACTTTTATCAGGTGTTTTAAAAAAACTCCTTCAAGTGACAGGGGTTACAACTGGTTGGATCTTTCTAATCGATAAAGAAGGTCGCCATACATTAGGAGCTGCAGAAAATTTACCTCCAGCCCTTTGTAAAAATGATTGTGAGCCTTTGAAAAGAGGGAGCTGCTATTGTATCGAGGGATTTAAAAAAGGGGCCTTAACAAGGGCATCAAATATTATCGAATGCAGAAGACTTGAAAGGGCGTTAAATTTTGAACATGCCGAAACGAAGGGAATTCGCTATCATGCTACGATTCCACTGCAATCAGGTGATGAAGTATTTGGATTATTAAATGTTGCTGCTCCTGGAAAAAAAGAGTTTGGTCGTAATGAATTAGCTCTTTTAGAATCGATCGCTTTGCAAATTGGTTCAGCGATAAAACGAATACGATTAACAAAAAAAGAAAAGGAAATGGCTCTTATTGAAGAAAGGAACCGGCTTGCTAGGGATCTTCATGACTCTGTTAATCAACTTTTGTTTTCTCTTACCCTGACAGCTCGAGGGGGAATGGAGATGACGGAAGACCCCCAGACGAAAAATACATTTTATCATATTCAAAATTTAGCGCAAGAGGCTTTAACAGAAATGCGTGCTCTCATTTGGCAACTTAAGCCGAGCGGGTTAGAAAAAGGTCTAATCGAAGCCATTAAAGGATATGGTGAAATGCTTGGTCTTCATGTAAAAACGAAATTATCAGGACTTGTGTCCTTACCATCAAATATTGAAGAGGCGCTATGGCGTGTTAGTCAGGAAGCACTAAATAATTGTAAGCGGCATTCTGGACAAAATGATGTACTCGTATCCATTACGGTAAAACCTTGTAAAGTATATATGACGATTAGTGATGCCGGTTGTGGTTTTCATTATGAAAAAGGAAACGAACTACCTTCACTTGGAATCGAAAGTATGCAGGAAAGAATTGAATCCCTCGGGGGTAATTTTGAACTACAAAGTGAGCCGACCGTTGGAACAACGATTATTGCACAATTACCTTATTAGGAGGGAGACAGTTGACGATTCATGTTTTGATAGCAGATGACCATCATGTCGTAAGGCGGGGGCTAATTTTTTTCCTCCAAACACAGAAGGATATCGAGATTGTTGGTGAAGCGAAGAATGGGTTAGAAGCGGTTGAGCTAGCCTCCAAATTAAAACCTGATATCGTATTAATGGATTTGGTCATGCCTATTATGGATGGTATTGAAGCAACAGCAAAAATTAAAAATTCTAACCCCAATATTGAAATTATGATCTTAACTAGTTTTGCTGATCAAGATCATGTTATTCCTGCTATTGAAGCTGGTGCTTCTGGATATCAGTTAAAAGATATTGAACCAGATGACCTTGTTTCATCGATTAGGAAATTAATCGGTGGTGAAAATACGCTTCACCCGAAAGCAACCAACATGCTTATCAATCGTATGAATCAGAAAAATCCTCCTGATGATCTTATTTCAGCCTTAACTCTAAGGGAAAAACAAGTGTTAGCAGAGATTGCTAAAGGTAAAAGCAATAAGGAAATCGGAGCTCACTTAAATATAACGGAAAAAACAGTTAAAACCCATGTGTCCAATATATTTTTGAAATTAGATGTTTCTGATCGAACTCAAGCTGCTTTATATGCAGTTAAAAATGGGTTTGTTGAAGCTTAATGGTATTGGCTACTAGTGAAGGAGCGAATGTGGATGAATATCTTAATCATCAATGGGGGTATGCCAAAGGGGGGAAGAACTGAACTAATTACACATTTCATCGCTAATAAATATAGCTATGATCGTTTAGATATTCGAGCAGCTCATTTGCCTATAATGACTGGAGAACAGGATCAATGGGAGTTGCCTTCGGTTATTTCTTTTAAGGAACGAGTACAAAAGGCGGAAGGAATAATTCTAATTTCTCCAGAATACCACGGAGGGATGAGTGGTGCCCTTAAAAATACACTCGATTATTTGTCAAGTGAAGAGTTAGCTCATAAGCCAGTTGCTTTGCTTGCCACTGCTGGTGGTGGGAAAGGCGGGATTAATTGTTTAAATAATATGAGGACAGTTATGCGAGGATTCTATGCGAATGTAATACCAAAACAAATTGTTCTTGACCCTGATTGTTTTAATGACCTAGATGGAAATCTTTGGGAACAACCACAAAAATTAGTAAATGAAATGGTTGAGGAATTAAAAATGTATGTAAATATAAGCGCATTTATTGCAACTGAAAAATAATGACTATACTGTCCTTAAGGGCAGTTTTGTTTTATAAAAAAAGAAAAGAGTACGGTCGTCCGAAAAGTTCTCAGGCGACCGTCTAAAATATTTCATTCTTATTCTATATGTTTAATGCATAATTCCCATCCTGTTCATGACCAGTGCCAACAGCTTGATTGGCATGGTCTAGGTAGCGAAGAAGAGCGTATAACTTTCGCTCAATGACAGAATAATCCCGGGAAAATTGATAAGCATATAAGAAATGCTCAATCTTTTTTGACAATAAGTGGTCATTCGTTCGTACCATTAATATAAGTAAATTATCCCATTCAGAGCGATGGGTATAATATAAAGCGCGATCGTAATCCAAAATATCCATATGCTAAAATCCCTCCTATATTGGAGTTAAGATTATTATATGTCCAATGCTTGTATTCTTCCCCTGTAAATGTTGTCATCTCATTTCTTTCGATTTTGCTTGTTATTTCGTAACACTTGGTAAAAATAGCATTGAGATCAAAATAAAAAAGTTCTGCTCATTTTCATGAATCCCTCTTTTTTTTCATACATTGTGGGTAAAGGAGGGACTAGTAAATGAATACGAACTCAAAAGCATTGGACTATGCTATACGAGAAATAACTGAAATAGCCAGTGGATTTGGACTCGATTTTTATCCGATGCGATATGAAATATGTCCGGCCGATATAATTTATACATTTGGTGCATACGGGATGCCTACAAGATTTTCGCACTGGAGTTTCGGTAAACAATTTTTTAAAATGAAACTTCATTATGATCTTGGCCTTAGTAAAATTTATGAACTCGTGATTAATTCCAATCCATGCTATGCTTTTCTTTTAGATTCAAATTCATTGATACAAAATAAATTAATCGTTGCCCACGTGCTTGCTCATTGTGATTTCTTTAAAAATAATGCACGCTTTCGTAATACGAAAAGAGATATGGTGGAAAGCATGGCTGCGACCGCTGAACGTGTTCGCCAATATGAAATGGAGTTTGGAAAAGCCGAAGTGGAAAGTTTTTTGGATGCTGTTCTTTCCATTGAGGAACATATTGATCCCTCCTTACTGCGCCCTACATTAAATTGGTCAATGGAAGAAGATGAGGGATGGGAAGAAGAAGAGCAAATACGAAAAACGGAGTATGATGATTTATGGTCATTAGATGATAGAACAAAGAAAAATACGAGGCGTCGTAGGGGGAAAAAATCCTTTCCTCCCGAACCTGAAAAAGATATTCTCTTGTTTATCGAGCAATATAGCAGGGAGCTAGAAGATTGGCAACGTGACATAATGACGATGGTTCGTGAAGAAATGCTTTATTTCTGGCCACAGCTGGAAACAAAAATTATGAATGAGGGATGGGCTTCCTACTGGCATCAACGAATTTTAAGGGAGTTGCATTTAACAAGTGATGAAGCGATTGAATTTGCCAAGTTAAATGCTGGGGTCGTTCAGCCATCCCGTACGAGTATCAATCCTTATTACCTTGGATTGAAAATATTTGAAGATATCGAAGAACGGTGGAATAACCCTACTAAGGAAATGAAGGAGTTGGGGTTTGAACCTAATTCTGGAAGAGAAAAGATCTTTGAAGTGCGAGAAGTTGAATCAGATATTTCCTTTTTACGAAATTATTTAACAAAAGAGTTGGTTCACCGTGAGGATATGTATTTATTTCAAAAGCAAGGTCGAGATTATAAAGTGGTGGATAAAAAATGGACCGAAGTACGTGATCAATTAGTTAGTATGAGAGTTAATGGGGGATTTCCGTATATCACTGTTAACAACGGAGATTATATGAAGAGCGGTGAATTGTATTTAAAACATTGGTTTGAAGGCATTGAATTAGATTTAAAATATTTGGAAAAAGTAATGCCTTACGTATATCAACTTTGGGGCAGAGCCGTCCATCTGGAAACGATAGTAGAAAATCGGCCTATTCTTTTTAGTTATAGCGGAACGAATATACAACGTAAATTTATTTAATCCTAATTTCAAAACTTATTGGTTTGTGGTAGCTGCGAACCAATAAGCTTTTTTTTTATTGTATTTTTCCGAAATTTCATATAAATTGATTATAACTATAGCTATGAAAAACATCTTGATATTAGCTCCCTTGCTGAAACTAAAGTATGTGGAGGGATTTCTTTGCATTCAAAAATACTAAGTGTCCTTATTGTGGACGATGAAGTCCCTATACGGGAGGAACTTCGCTTGTTTAATTGGGAATCTCACAATGCGGTTCTTGTTGGGGAAGCCGAGAATGGAATAGAAGCTATTAATTTTTGTTCGGAGTATGTACCTGATGTTGTGATCACTGATATTACGATGCCAAAAATGGATGGGATTGAGTTAGCTCATTTTCTTAGGGCGAAATATCCACAAATTCAAATCGTTATATTAACTGCATACAGTGACTTTTTATATGCTAAGGAAGCTTTGAAAGTAGGTGCGCTTGATTATCTTGTAAAGGTAATGTGGGATGAAGAAATGTTGGGTGAGATCCTTAATAAAGCGCGAAGCATTATTTTACGTGAGAGACATTATTTGTACAGTTCACGCGAAGAACTAAGATGGAAAAAATCAGAAGTGTTTTCTCAATTTATAAAAGCTCGTTCTACATCCCCGGAACAATTTCTTACGGAATTGGAAGATTTGGGGATGAGCATTAGTTACCCATTTCGAATGGCGAAACTACAAATTAATGCAGTCGCTGAAGATATAATGTTTATCGACCGAATGTTGCAACAGCTACTAGCTGAATCAGAACAGAATCATAATCCAGTATTTACATGGTTTCCGATTAAAGCAGGACAATATGCTTTTATATTCGGTATGGACTCTTGTCATATAGATAAATTAAAACGAGAAATGGAGGACTTACTGAAAAGGTTACGTATCCGTTTAAATGAAAGTCTGCCATATTTGAGTTCAGAAATGAATATGAATGCAGTATTTAGTGTACCTATTAATACTTCCGATGAATTGGATAGAAAATGGCGAGATGTGAATAGAATCGATTACTTAGGTTTTTTTGAGTTCGAACCTACTGTAAGGGGGATTGAGGAACTGAATTATACTCCGTTAACTCCAGAGTTACAAAATGGGATTGAACGAAAAATGAGCGAGTCAATCACTGAAATTAACCTGTTAACCGATTTTTTACAACAAGATTTTATTCAATGGTGCTTGCAGATGAGGGTTCATCCAGGTGATATTAAAAGTTTGCTTTTAAAATGGCGAAGTGACTGGCTTGCCATCTTTAGAGTGAATAAGCAATTAGATCCTAACCAGCTGTTGTTACAATCACCTACACTTTTACTATTTATTCAATCATTAGTAAAGGAACTTAAAATGAACTATAACTATGAAAAGAAATATAGGTATGAAATTAGAAACATGATTAATCTTATTGAGCGAAATCTTTCCGATACCATTACATTATCCTCTATATCTTCAATGGTAGGGCTTAGTCCCAATTATTTAAGTCGATTATTTCGTGAAGAAACAGGAAAATCTTTTAATGAATTTGTTACGGAAATACGAATGGAAAAAGCGATAAATTTACTTAAAAATACAAATTTAAAAGTCTATGAAATTGCGGAATCTATTGGAATTCCTAGCTATCGCTATTTCTCTGTTTTATTTCGGAAATGGACAGGAAGTACACCAAAAGATTTCAGGAATCGGTGAAGAGAATGAAGACATTCTTTTTTTGGTATAGAAATTTTAGTATCGCGACAAAACAGTTTATTTTCTTATTTATATCTACATTACTCATATTTGGTTCACTATTATGGAATAACCAAAATGATTCAGAAAAATTGTTTCGGAATCAAGTAATCTACGACTCTCAGAAAATACTTGGCAATACGAACATGTTCTTAAATGCCTATTTGGAAAATATCCAAAATATATTACTAACTTTGTCTTTAAAGGATGAATTATTACTTAGCGAAAATGCCGATAAGATAAACAATGAATTACGTACTTATGCTGATATTCATTCCTCAATTGTGAATACGATTTATATGATTAGCATGGATCAGAAAGTCTATTCTAGTCACAACGTGTTTTATGAGATACTAGGAAATCCTGAAATATCTCATCTATATGAACTCTCGAAACAGAATTATGGTGGAATTAATTGGAGTGAACCGTATCACTCGCCAATGTCTGCTGGCAACACGGTTGGATTTGTAAGCCCTATCAATAGCGGCAATGAGTTTATTGGTGTCGTCGTTATTGAAATTGATTTGCAACAGTTAACAAGTCATCTTTCCCCGATGTTATTAAATAAAAACCAGACTTTTATGATTCTTACCTCAACTGGTGCGATTGTATCAACAGATATTAAACAAAATTCGATCATTCCTAAAGCTGAAAATGAATATCCACTACAACCAAGTAAATCTTTCATTCAAGTATTGAATCAACTCCCTAATGGAGTACATGATCTTGAAAATTTTCAACTTCCGCTAGTATCAATTAAATCTGATAAAAACAGATTAGGTTGGAGTCTAATTTCATTAATTGAT
The DNA here is from genome assembly GCF_001375535.1 of Bacillus niameyensis. GTDB lineage: Bacteria > Bacillota > Bacilli > Bacillales > Bacillaceae_C > Lederbergia > Lederbergia niameyensis. Next base: position 1,270,751 of record NZ_LN831197.1, on the reverse strand, counting down.
GAAAATATCTTTTATGAAAATGTAAATAAGTTATATGATAATTTTAAAAATGCAGCGATTTTTTTAATTGTCAGTTTGCTCCTTAGTACTTTTACCCTTAGTCGCTATTTCACTAAACCAATTAGAAAACTAGCAAAAGAAATGGATGCGGTTACATCTTTGAATAATCTGTCCAAAATCCCTGTTGACCAGTATGACGAAGTTGGAAATTTGACACGAAGTTATAATGAAATGGTCGACCGAATTCAATTCTTATTTAAAGAGAATAGAAGGGTAGAACGATTAAGTAAGGAGTATGAATTGAAGATGTTGCAAAGCCAAATAGGTCCCCATTTTCTCTACAACACACTTGCCTGTATTGGCAGTTTAGCTAAACAGAATAAGACTGATGAAGTGAGAACCACAATCCGATCACTTGTTGGTTTACTATCCTTTAGTTTTGATAAGCGCGCTGAATTGGTGACGTTAGCTGAAGAACTAGAGAGTTTAAATTACTACTCCCAGATTCAAGAAATGCGCTACCGAAATAAGTTTTCACTAAAAATTCTCGTTGAACCTGAACTATATACATGTAAGATTCCGAAACTAACTTTACAGCCCTTTGTTGAAAATGCCATCTTTCATGGGATTTCTGCTAAAGATGGTCTTGGTGAAATTCAAATAAAAGGAATTCTTTCTCGAGGGAAAATCTATATAACGATTCGAGATAATGGCGTGGGAATAGAGAAAAAGAGGTTAAAAGATTTATTGAAACAACCAGCAGCAAAGCCGATGTCTGATCGTTTTAATAATATAGGAATGACGAATGTCCATGAAAGAATTCGTATTTATTTTGGTGATGAATATGGTATCCGAATTAAAAGTATGGAAGGAATAGGTACGGTTGTTCGCATTGCACTCCCAAGTATAACAGAACAAAATATACCTACTAAATCTGTAGTTTAAACAATCCCTGGTATTACCAGGTTTTTTTATTTCTAATAAGTAGTCTTTTTTGTACAAAATCATTGTTTTTGTGTATATATTTGAAACATTTATAATTTTATAATTTATGTAAGGAGGTTGATGCCATGAAAAGTAAAGTTTTATAAATCTTTATACCGATCATTATAGAACAAAGGCAGGTGGTGACATGGCATTTGATCCAGTGCTCGATAAGGCTGTACCTATAATAAGAAAAAGTAAAATAAAGAAACTGTTGACACTTATTTGGAAGAATAAAATTTTTTATTTAATGCTACTTCCAGGTTTAATTTATTTTGTTATCTATAAGTACATGCCAATGTACGGAGTAATTATTGCATTTAAAGATTTTAATATTATGGACGGTATCGTGAATAGCAGTTGGGCTGATCCATGGTATAAACATTTTAAAGCTTTTTATGATTCACCCTATTTTACTGAATTAATAACGAATACCGTCCTCATTAGTTTTTATAAACTTATATTCGGTATTGTTCCTCCGATTATTTTTGCTTTGCTACTGCACGAATGCCGCTTAATGTGGTACAAACGGATTGTTCAAACATTAAGCTACATGCCTCACTTTTTATCCTGGGTCATTATTTACGGAATCTTACTTGCATTTCTATCCGAGAGCACAGGACTTTTAAATCGTTGGCTTAGTGATGTAGGCGTTGGCCCTATTAACTTTTTAACTTCCCTTGATTGGTTTAGAACCGTATTGGTCGGATCGGATATATGGCAGAACATGGGCTGGGGCGCAATCATATATTTAGCTGGGATGTCAGGAATAAACCCAGAATATTATGAAGCGGCAAGAGTCGATGGTGCAAGTCGATTAAGGATGATTTGGCATATTACTTTACCAGGAATTCGAAATTTAATCATCTTACTATTTATTTTGCAACTCGGCCGATTTATGGACGCAGGATTCGAACAGATCTATATTCTTTACAATGTCCAGGTTTATCCTGTAGCAGATATTATTGATACATGGGTGTTTAGAGTAGGTTTGCAACAGATGAACTTTAGTTTAGGAGCAGCAGTAGGATTCTTTAAATCTATCATTGGATTAGTGCTTGTTTTAGGTTCCAATAAACTAGCTAATAGATGGGGGGGCGGCATATGGTAAGAGGAATAGAGGATAAAATTTTTAATACAATCACCTACCTCATTTTAGGAATAGTTGGTGTTGTTTGTGTCTTTCCCTTACTTTATGTACTTTCCGCTTCCATAACTCCGTATGGACAAGTATTAAAGCATGGAGGTTATATCGTTATTCCCAGAGGCTTTACTCTAGATGCTTATCGCCAACTATTAGCAGGACATGAAATCGTTCGAGCTTTTGGTATTACCGTGTTTATCACGGTTGTAGGAACACTTGTTAATATGGTTTTAACAACTTTAATGGCCTATCCACTCAGTAAAAAAGATTTACCAGGTAGATCTTTCTTTTTATTTATCATTGTCTTTACCCTATTATTTAGCGGGGGAATTATCCCAACGTATCTTATCGTACGGAGTACCGGATTGATCGATTCCATTTGGGCGATGATTATCCCTAATGCTATTGGGGCATTCAATTTACTCATTATGAAAAGCTTTTTTGAAAACCTCCCATCTGAACTTTTTGATTCCGCTAGAATTGATGGTGCTAAGGAATTAAGGATATTGTTACAAATTGTTGTTCCTCTTTCTTTACCTGTGTTGCTAACGGTTGGATTATTTTACGCAGTTAGTCATTGGAATGAATTTTTCCAAGCGATCATGTATATAACCGATTCCGACCTCTACCCAATGCAAGTAGTGATTCGAAATATTTTGATGCAATCGCAAAATGTGGAGATTATGGTTGAGGAGTATGTACCAACAACAACCTTACAAATGGCTGCAGTTATTATTGCGAGCGCTCCCATCATAGTTATATATCCGTTTATTCAAAAACATTTTACGAAAGGAGTTATGCTTGGATCGATTAAAGGGTGAATCATTTTAAGTGAAAGATAAAATTTTGATTGAGGGGGAAAGTCATGAGGAAATTTTCATTATTTGGGCTAGCAATTCTTATCGTTGTTAGTATGTTACTTGCAGGATGTACGTCTGAATCCACTCAGAAACCGAACACGAGTGCACCTAAGGAAACGGAAAAGGAAAACGAAAATCAGGGTAAAGAATCAGCTGAGCCAATGGAAATTGAAATTGCTCAATCTGGAACTGGATTTCCTGATCCTGACCCAATTGCAGAGGCTTTAAATGAGGCTTTGGGGATTAAGTTAAAAATTAATGCTTTAGCTAGCTCTGAAGACTATTTTAATCAGCTAAACGTGCGCTTGGCTGCTGGAAATTATCCAGACATCATTCTTACACAAGATCGTCAAAGAATGGCGGAATATGCACGTAAGGGGATGCTTTTGGATTTGACTCCTTATCGGGATAAACTACAGCCTGTTGTCGATTTCGTTGGAGAAGATAATTTTAAAAAAGGGTTTCTTGATGGACAACAAGTTGGAATACCAAGAATTCCAGATGTTCCTTTCTCAACATGGTGGGTACGAAAAGATTGGTTAGACAATCTCGGACTTGAAGCGCCAACAAACTTAGATGAAATAGTTGAAGTAGCAAAAGCGTTTACTTTTGACGACCCTGATCAAAATGGAAAAAATGATACTTATGCTATGACTGGAGGAGGGCTCTCCGCATTTCTCGGAATTTTTAGTGCCTATGGTGTAGGCCAACCCGGTAATTTCTATGTGAAAGATGGAGAAGTAATCAATTCATTATATGACCCAGCAATGAAAGATGCACTTGCGAAAATTAAAGAGTTAATTGATTTAGGAGTTGTAGATCCAGAGCTAATTGCTAATACTGCTAGACAGCATATCGATAAAATGTATAAAGGACAATTCGGTTTAGTTTATCACCCATGGACGGATATAGCGAAAACAGAGGCACAAGAACAAATAAAAATGGTTAATCCAGATGCTGAATGGCTCCAAATTAAAGCTCCGACTGGTCCAGGTGGTAACCTAGATGGTGTCTATGATGTGGCTACCGTTTCTCGTTTATGGTCACTTCCAAAGTCAATGGAAAATGATCCTGAAAAGCTTGATAAAATACTGGAACTCTTTAATTATGTATCTGAAAGAGAAGGTAATTTACTAGTCATGTATGGGATTGAAGGGAAAAACTTTGATTTGAAAGGGGATACAGTCGAGATTACGGATCCAAAAGGAGTAGAACACTCTCACTATTATCAAATGACTGGTCGACCCAATGCAGAATATTTAGCGGTAAAATTCGGCTACGCACAAAAGGAAATTGATTTTGCAATAGAGCAACCTCGTGTTGAAATCTATGATAGCTTAGTTACATTGCCAGATGGCTATGTATCGACAGATGCTGAACGTTATATTAGTGAAGAGATGATTAAATTTGTATATGGCAACAGATCATTGGATGAGTATGATGATTTCTTAAAGACGTTAGAAACTACTTTTAATTATAAAGTTTATTTGGATGCAGCAACAGAACAGATTACAGAGTTTATTAATCAGTAAGTCTAGTAACCATTTTGAAATTTTGCTAGTTGCTGGTCGCCTTTTAGAATGCCAGCCAGCCTAGATTCAAACCAGCACTAGCTAAATTTTATATATTTTTATCCCATAAAAAAGGAGCTAGATCGAATGTCTAATCTAGAATACGATGTTATTGTTGCAGGTGGAGGTCCAAGTGGAATAGCAGCAGCAGTTGCTTCGGCGAGAAATGGTGCTAAAACACTTTTGATCGAAAGATATGGATTCTTAGGTGGGGCGGGTACTGCTATGATGGTGAACCCGTGGATGACCTATTCAGCAGGCCCGAAACAAATAATTTATGGTGTATTACAAGAGCTAATTGATGGAATGTCCGATTTAGGAATGTATGGTCATCCTAAACAGAAAACAGCTTTTGATCCAGAGGCTTTAAAATATGTAGCAGAGCATCTTTGTCTAGATGCAGGGGTTGAGTTGCTTTACCATACTTTTCTAGGTGGCGTCAAATCAGATGAAAATAACCGTTATATAAAATCGGTTCAAGTGGCAAATAAAGCAGGGATTATGGAATTTAAAGCAAAGGTTTTTGTAGATACAACAGGAGATGCAGATTTAGCAGGGCTTGCTGGAGCTGAAGTGGAAAAGGGGCGTGCAGTCGATAGTTTAAGTCAACCAATGACATTAAACTTCCGAATGGCAAATGTTGATATAGACCGAATTCCAAGCCGTGAGGAGATGACAGAGCTCTATATAGAGGCCAAAAAGCGTGGGGAATTAAAATGCCCACGGGAAAACATTCTTTGGTTCTATGCAAATCAAGAAGGAGTTATTCACTTCAATCAAACACGTGTTATTAAAAAAGATGCAACAAATCCATGGGATCTAACGGCTGCTGAGATTGAAGCACGTGAACAGGTTCAAGAGCTTGTCGTTTTTCTTAAAAAGTACGTAAGGGGCTTTGAAGACAGCTACTTACAAACAACAGCTCCACAAATTGGAGTAAGAGAATCTAGAAGGGTAATGGGTGAGTATAAATTAACAGCTGATGAGCTTCTAGCTGCATGCAAATTTGATGATGTTGTAGCGCTAGGGTCATACCCTGTAGATATTCATAATCCGGCAGGTGAAGGAACGATTATTCAAAATCTAAAACCTGGTGAGTGGTATGATATTCCCTATCGATCATTAATTCCAAAAGATTTGGATAATCTCATTGTTGGTGGTCGACCAATTTCTGCTACACATGAGGCCCATTCAGCATTACGTGTACAACCAATCGCAATGGCTATTGGTCAAGCGGCGGGTACAGCAGCAGCCGTATGTGCGACCCAAGGGCTGCTGCCTCGTGAAGTAGATGTGAAACTAATTCAGAAATCTCTCTTGGAACAAGGGGCTTATTTAGGACCTCAATTTGAAACCGAAAAGGTATAATAGAGAAATATTAAAAGGCACACCTACATTATAATGAAATGTAGGTGTGTTTAGTGTTTGGTTGCTAAAAATATAATGATTATTAGAGCGGATAAGAGTGGTATGATGGGACTAAAGAAATGTTCATAAAAATAGACTAGTAGGAGGAATTTCTATGAATATTGTTGATCTTCATTGCGATGTACTTATGAAATTATGGGAGAGAAAAGGTTCTATATCTTTCAAGGACTCTGAAGTTTTAGATGCCAACCTAGAACGTTTGAAAAAGGGGCAGGTCAAGATCCAATGCTTTGCTATTTTTATTCCACCCGAAATGAAGGCAGAGGAAAAATTTCAAGCTGCATTAGATCAAGTTGATTATTTCTACACAGAAATCCTTGCGAAGCATCAGGAAATCAAGCATATAAAAAATTGGAGCATGGTTCATTCGCTAAACCCTGGTGAAATTGGTGCGATTTTAACACTTGAAGGTGTTGATTGTATTGGTAATGACTTACATAAACTAAGCATTTTATATCATCTAGGTGTTTTGTCTGTCGGTTTAACTTGGAATTTTGCTAATCTTGCAGCAGACGGAGTAGGGGAGCCGAGGGGAGCGGGACTAACAAAGTTTGGCAAGGAAATCGTTGCTATTAATAATGCCAATAAAACTTTTACGGATGTATCTCATTTGGCAGAACGGGGTTTTTGGGATGTAATGGAACTGGCGGATTATCCAATTGCAAGTCATTCTAATTCAAAAACAATTTGCGATCATCCACGAAATCTAACTGATCAACAGGCAGAGGCACTTTTTCAAAAAAAGGCGATGATCCATGTTGTGTACAATCCGCCATTTACCTCTACTGGGAAATTGGCAACGATTTCTGATTTAATCAAACATATTGATCATTTTTGTACATTAGGTGGAATAAACCAAATTGGTTTAGGATCTGACTTTGATGGGATTGATCAAAAAATCATCGGCTTAGAGACGGCAGCTCAACATCAAAACTTGATCAACGAACTGTTGAAACATTTTACTGATGACCAAGTGAAAGGATTCGCAGGTGGTAATTTTTTAAAACATTTACCAGTATAACGTAACCGCTTGAATTTACTATAAAGTAACCGATATTAGCTTAAGAGGAATATATTGCAGCTAGAATGAGAGGAAGTAAGACATGAAAGAAAAAAACCGCCTAACTTTAAAATTGGGCACAATCATCATGAGTATCCTTATTATTTGTATTATTGTTATATCTTTATCAATGTATTATTCCAGTTATAAAGAAATAAAGAAGGCTGCAGGTATTGAGCTGTATGGTTGCGCAAATATAACGACCGCTTTAGTTGATCCAACAGATATAGAAAAAATCCTGGCAGGTGATTCATCTGTTTCAAGGAAAGTTGGAGAAACGATTAGCTGGACGATTGATCACAAACATATTTTCGAGGGTCAATATATTATCGATCATGCGGGTACAGTTTTGGCGGTTGACCAGAATGTTGAAAAGCAAGGTATACAAGTTGGTGACCAATTTTATGTAGACGAAGAAGCGATTTCGAAATTATTAGAAACAAAAGCACCTACATACTCAGATGTTTATACCTTTAATGGAATGAAAAGATTAACTGGCTATGCCCCTATTTTTAAAGATCATAATCCTGATAATGAAATTATCGCTATTAGTGCCATTGATTTTGAGGCTGGAATTTTACACGACCGAACTTTAGAAATGGTGAAGAGCAGTTTGTTGTTTTCAGTTATTCCAATTATTTTATTAGGACTTATTACGATATTTCTTATTAAAAAATCGACAGACCCGTTAAATAAAATTATTGTCCACGCTCGAAAAGTAGCTAATGGAGATTTGTCTGTTAAAGATCTAAAGTTAGATAGTAAGGATGAAATTGGTCAACTTTCTTTAGATATTAATCAATTAGTTCATAATTTACGCGAAATTATTGGGCAAGTTTCGATCAGTTCTGAACAAGTTGCATCTGCCTCTGAACAGCTTGTTTCAGGTACAGAGGAAATAGCTAGCTCTGCAGAACAAAATTCAGTCGATGTACAAAATGTTCAAATCAGTTCACGAAAACAGCTCGCTATTATTCAGCAATCGAATGCAACCCTTGGTCATATTTCAGGGAAAACAGATCAAATTCGTGATCGTGCACAAGCTTTAAATGAAGAGTCTAATCTAACTTTAAAAGAGGCAGAAAAGGGTCAAACGGAGATTAACCGAGCCATATCGCAAATGAGCATTATAAATTCTAAAGCTGATAATTTAACTAAATCTATGAACGTTCTAATGACTAAGTCAGATCAGATCGATCATATTTTAACGGTGATTACGACAATATCGAATCAAACTAATTTACTTGCTCTTAATGCGGCCATCGAAGCCTCGAGAGCTGGTGAATTCGGAAAAGGATTTGCTGTAGTTGCTTCAGAAATAAGGAAGTTAGCGGAAGAATCTGCTACCGCGACTAATCAAATTGGTCAATTAATCGGAGAAATTCAAGAGGGTACAAAGGAAGTGTCATTAGTTACTACCGAAAGTGTGGAAGCTGTTCAAACAGGTACAAGCATGATTGAATCTGCTGGAAAAGCATTTGATGGTATCCAACGATCTATCTACAAGGTAGCCGAAGAAATAGATAGCGTGTACCATGAATTTACAGATATTAACCACAATCTTCAAGAGATCGTTGGGGCTATCATTAATCTAGAAGCAGCAGCCAATGAAAATAACGAGAATACCATTGATATTACCTCTCATACGGAAGAGCAAACAGCATCTCTCGAAGAAATAACATCACTTATGAGTTCGATGAAATCGATGGCGGAAAATCTGAAAGACAAAGTTCATAAATTTAAACTTTAATACCGAAATCCAGCACCTTTATCATAAGGGAGCTGGATTTTTTAATTCACCCCTATTACTGAATCAACTTGGAACGTATGTTATATTTAACATATGGAATTTCGAAAGGATGTTTTAATTAATGGCAAAAAGTGTTGTAATTGCTGAGAAACCTTCTGTCGCACGTGATATAGCACGTGTGCTTAATTGTAATAAAAAAGGCAATGGTTATCTTGAAGGCAATAAATATATTGTAACGTGGGCACTGGGGCACCTAGTCACACTTGCTGATCCAGAAAATTACGATATAAAATATAAAACTTGGAATTTAGAAGATCTTCCTATGCTCCCTGAGCGTTTGAAGCTGACTGTTATTAAACAGACTGGAAAACAGTTTAATGCCGTTAAGAGTCAACTAATTAGAAAAGATGTCAACGAGATAGTCGTGGCAACGGATGCAGGAAGAGAAGGAGAATTAGTTGCACGCTGGATCATTGATAAACTTAAAGTCAATAAACCACTTAAGCGTCTTTGGATCTCATCTGTGACAGATAGAGCGATTAAAGATGGCTTTGCCAATTTGAAGCCAGGTAAAGTTTATGACAATTTATATGCTTCAGCTGTTGCTCGTTCAGAAGCCGACTGGTATATAGGCCTTAATGCAACACGAGCATTAACAACCAAGTTTAATGCTCAACTCAACTGTGGCCGTGTACAAACACCTACTGTCGCAATCATTGCAGCACGTGAAGAAGAAATAAAAAACTTTAGACCTCAAAACTATTATGGAGTAGAAGCTGAAACAACTAAACAATTAAAGCTAACTTGGCAAGACGCAAAAGGAAATGGTCGAAGCTTCGATAAAGAAATAATCGATTCAATTGTAAAAAAGTTGGGTAATCAAAATGCTATTGTCACGGAAATTGAAAAAAAGCCTAAAAAATCCTTTTCCCCAGGGCTTTATGACTTAACGGAACTGCAACGTGATGCGAATAAGATTTTTGGTTACTCTGCAAAGGAAACTTTAAACATTATGCAAAAGCTATACGAGCAACATAAAGTTTTAACGTATCCTCGTACAGATTCACGTTACCTCTCTTCAGATATTGTAGGGACGCTTCCAGAACGCTTAAAAGCATGTGCAGTTGGAGAATATCGTCAGTTAGCCAATAAAGTATTAAAGAGACCTATTAAAGCTTCTAAATCATTTGTTGATGATAGTAAAGTATCTGACCATCATGCGATCATTCCGACAGAAAGCTATGTGAATTTTTCCACTTTTACAGATAGAGAACGTAAGATTTATGATTTAGTAGTAAAACGTTTTTTAGCGGTATTGTTTCCAGCATTTGAGTATGAACAATTAACACTCCGTGCGAAAATTGGCGATGAGAACTTTGTTGCTAAAGGAAAAACAATTTTAGCGATTGGTTGGAAAGAAGTATATGAAAATCGCTTTGAAGATGATGATACAGCTGATGGTCTAAAAGAACAAATCTTACCTCAGATAGAAAAAGGCGATCCTTTAACAATCAAACTAATTGCACAAACATCTGGGCAAACAAAGCCACCAGCACGTTTTAACGAAGCGACATTACTTTCAGCTATGGAGAATCCTACGAAGTATATAGAAACAAAAAACAAACAACTTGCAGATACGTTAAAATCGACCGGTGGATTAGGAACTGTTGCTACACGTGCTGACATCATTGATAAACTATTTAATACGTTTTTAATCGAAAAGCGTGACAAGGATATACACATTACGTCTAAAGGGCGTCAATTGTTAGATTTAGTACCTGAAGAGTTAAAATCTCCCGCATTAACGGCAGAGTGGGAGCAAAAACTCGAACAGATTGCTCATGGAAAGTTGAAAAAAGAAGTATTTATCCGTGAAATGAAAAATTACACTAAAGAAATCGTTGCAGAGATTAAGGCAAGTGAAAAGAAATATAAACACGATAATATTTCTACAAAACATTGTCCTGACTGTGGAAAACCAATGCTTGAAGTGAATGGCAAAAAAGGTAAAATGCTTGTGTGCCAAGATCGCGAATGTGGTCATCGTAAAAACGTCTCCCGAATTACAAACGCACGTTGCCCGAATTGCCATAAAAAACTTGAGCTACGTGGCGAAGGGGAAGGCCAAATCTTTACATGTAAGTGTGGTCATCGTGAAAAACTGTCTGTATTTGAAGCACGGCGCAAAAAAGAGTCTAAAGGGAAAGTCGATAAACGGACAGTACAAAAGTATTTGAAAAAACAACAAAAAGATGAAGAACCTTTAAATAATGCATTAGCAGAAGCTTTAAAAGGAATTAAGTTGGATTAACAATGTGTTCATGAATACTTGAAAAATTTATTGAAAAAATATTGCGACCGTCCATACCTATTTTTGAACTCTTGAATAGTATATGGAGCAAGGGTGATATCACTCTAATCCTGATCAGGAGGTGATAAGTATGGGCTACGGATTTGGTGGCTGTGGCTATGGCGGCTATGCAGGCGGCGGCGGTGGCGGCGGCTATGGATATGGTCGTGGCTTTGCGTTAATCGTTGTGTTATTTATCCTGTTGATTATTGTAGGAGCAGCTTGGCTTTAATTAGCCGTATCCTTAGTACTGTCTAAGGGACGCTGTTTGAAACAGGAAAAGTGGAGAGATGGACTGCTATCATCTCTCCACTTTTTTTGTATATTTCTCATTCCCGAGCAGCAGCTTTTACGATATGCCTCTACTGATTGAAGTTACGTTTTATCATGGGCAATTTAATTGTAAATACTGTATTTTCGTCATTAGATGTACAAAATAATTCTCCATGATGTTTCTCAATAATCTTTTTACTTATGTACAAGCCTAAACCCGTGCCTGAGCTTTTTGTCGTAATGAAAGGTTCAAAGATTTCATTAACCATAGTTTCTGGTATTTTTGGTCCGCAATTGGCTATTTCTATTATTGTAAAGCCCTCTTTTGAATATCCGTAAATATTGATTTTTGAAACTCCGACTTGGTCCACCATAGCTTCCATAGCATTAAACAGTAAATTAATCAAAACTTGTATTAATTCCTGTCTATACCCGTTTATAAATAGGTCCTCATGTATTTCTTTCATCAACTGAACTTTGAACTCTAATATTCTCGGGAGAATGATAATGTCAATTTGCTCAAACAGACTTTTTATGTTTATTACTGATTTTTCATTCTCCATTATTTCGTGATTGGGTAATAATAAAAATTGGGTTGTTTGCTTTTTTAATCCGTCCAATTCTTTTAATATGATATCCAAATACGGAAGATCAGGGTAACCGGACCTAAGCAATTGGACAAAACCTTGAATAACGGTTAAGGGATTTCTGAATTCATGAATGAAACTGGAGGTTAAAAGTTTAGTAACGACTTCATCATTAGAGAAATTTGTTTTTATTTCATTCGAGGACTGTATATCATTCGTTTTTTTCAACATTTCCACCTCGTCCATATCTCACTTTTTGTTCGCTATATCGTCGTAATGTGGCTTTTTCTGTCATTTTTTTATTGATATTAGTTTACACCTTATCTTTATAATTCTCAATAGAGAACGGAGGTGAGATTGTTGTTAGGATGGTACGAAGTAAATATAGAAAAACTTGTCGAAAAGTATTATAGTATATGTGGTTGTGAAAGTAGGTTGTAAACAATGAATGTAAAAACAATATGGAATAAAATTAGAATAAAATGGAAAAAGGCACATATGAATCAAATTTTGCTCTTAATGGGTGCATTACTTGTTTTGGGAGTGCTAGTATATTTTGCATGGTTAGCGAGTTCTGCAAACGTGGAGACATTAAAGCAAGGGCTCGCCCAATCAACGACTATCTATGATAAAGATGGGGATGAAGCAAGTAAGGTTTCTGCAAATAGGGCAGAGGGTGTAACAATCGATAAAGTCCCTGAACAGTTGCAAAATGCAATTATAGCGATTGAAGACCATCGATTTAGAGAGCATAAAGGATTTGATGTCAAGGGAATAGGTCGTGCATTTTTTTCAAATTTGAAAGCAGGAAGGATTACCGCTGGTGGAAGTACGATTACACAGCAGTTAACGAAAGTGGCTTTATTATCTCCAGAAAGAACATATAAAAGGAAATTAGAAGAAGTATTTCTTGCTGTAGAGCTAGAAAAGACATTCACAAAAGATGAAATATTAGAAATGTATATGAATCAAGTTTATTTTGGAAGTGGTGCATGGGGAGTACAAAATGCTTCACGGAAATATTTCGGAAAAGATGTTGAAAACATTAATTTGAGCGAAGCTGCAATGCTCGCAGGAATCATTAATCGTCCATCTGCTTTAGATCCTTATAAGAATATGGAAGGTGCGATCGATCGTCGAAACACCGTATTAGGACAAATGGAAAAGTTTGGAATGATTACAAAAGAACAACGAGAAGAAGCTCAAAATACTACAATTGCCCTTTCTAATAAGGGTGGAGATCCATTAAAAGGGAAATTCCCTTACTATGTTGATGCAGTTATTAATGAAGCTATTAATGTCTATGGGTTAACACAAGATGAAATTTTAACAAAGGGTTATAAGATCTATACAGAAATGGATCAAAATTTACAATTTACTATAGAAAAGGTATACCAAAATGATTCCCTATTTCCAGTAGCGAGTGATGGAACACTGGCACAAAGTGGTTCGCTTTTACTGGATCCAAAAACAGGTGGAATTAGAGCTCTAGTAGGAGGCAGGGGGCAACATACATTCCGCTCCTATAATCGAGCTACTCAACTAACCGCACAGCCAGGATCCATTATTAAACCATTGGCCGTTTATACCCCAGCACTGGAAGCTGGTTACACTGCGTATTCAACACTAAAAGATGAACAAGATCTTTCATTTGATGATTATCAACCAAAGAATGCAAACCAGCAATATTTAGGAGAAGTCCCTATGTATAAGGCAGTAGAAGATTCTTTAAATGTTCCAGCAGTGTGGCTCTTAAATGAAATCGGGTTGGACAAAGGCCTTAAAGCTGTGGAAAAGTTTGGATTGCCTACACAAACAGAAGATCAGTATTTAAGCTTAGCTTTGGGTGGAACAAAAACAGGATATTCACCTAAGCAGATGGCAGAAGCATATTCGGCCTTTGCGAATGAAGGTAAGCGAGTAGAAAGTCATATCATTACAAAAATAATTGGCCCAACAGGAAACGTTGTTGCAGAAGCACAGCCAAAAACAATAAGGGTAACCGACAAAAAAACAGCTAAACAAATGACCGAGATGCTTTTAAATGTTGTTGAAACAGGAACAGGGAAAAGAGCTAAAATTGATGGCTACTCGATTGCAGGAAAGACGGGTTCTACTCAAGTCTCATTTACATCGAACGGTACAAAAGACCAATGGTTTGTAGGATACACACCTAATTTAGTCGGAGCTACTTGGCTTGGCTATGATATAACAGATCAAGAGCATTATTTAAAAGGGAGTAGTGGGGATGTAGTAGTTCCTGTTTTTAGAGCGATTATGAAGGATAGCCTACAGTTTATAGAAAATGAAGAATTTCAGATCAACTCTATAAATGATCATCTTGAGGAACAACAAAAGAAAGAAGAGCGTTCATTTAAAGAAAAGTGGAATGAATTTGATGAGAAAATGTTAAAAGAAACAGAAAAATGGAAGGATAAAGTGGATAAAGGGAAGAGTCAATGGAAAAAGTTCGAAGATAAACTCAAGGAAAAATTGAAAAACCTTCGCTAGAAAGTAGAACGCGTTCAATAGTCAATGGATCACGGCTATTAGAACGCGTTCAATTCTTATGGATGCTTGTCAATAGTAAAGGAATCAGTTTTACTTCATTAGACTGTTATAAGATTGTTGTTTTTCACCATATCGTTTCTATTCAAAAAATTATTACGACTAGTAGATGAAAATTTTATCAAATTATGAGAAAATAAAGAGTGTGAAAGTAAGACAGGAGGCATATACATATGGAATACCGTATTGAGAAAGATACGATTGGAGAAATCAAAGTTCAAAAGGATAAGTACTGGGGCGCACAAACGCAAAGAAGTAAGCAAAACTTTAAAATTGGTACTGAGAAAATACCAATGGAAGTTATTAAAGCGTTTACTCATTTAAAAAAAGCAGCAGCAATTGCTAATCATGAGCTAGGTAAACTTTCCGATGCCAAAAAATCTGCCATTTCGGTAGCTTGTGACGAAATACTAGAAGGGAAATTTAATGAGCATTTTCCTCTTGTCGTATGGCAAACTGGAAGCGGTACCCAATCCAATATGAATGTAAATGAGGTCGTTGCGAGAAGAGCGAATGAAATTCTAGCTGAACAAGGCAGCGAAGAGAAAGTGCATCCGAATGATGATGTGAATATGTCACAAAGTTCGAATGATACTTTCCCAACTGCTATGCATGTTGCCGCATATGAAGAAGTACAAAATCTTTTATTACCCGCGCTTCAACAACTTAAAGGAACATTGAAGGAAAAAGAGAATGCTTATATGAACATCATTAAGATTGGACGGACTCATCTTCAAGATGCTACTCCACTAACACTCGGTCAAGAAATTAGTGGATGGCGTGCCATGTTGGATAGAAGTGAGGTTATGCTTAAAGAAAGCATTGAACATCTTCTGAGCCTTGCAATTGGAGGAACAGCAGTTGGAACCGGGATTAATGCTGACCCTTCTTTCGGCGATAAAGTAGCCAAACAACTTGAGAAGCAAACGGGTTACGCATTTATCTCTTCGGATAATAAATTTCATGCTTTAACAAGTCATGATGAAATAGTTTATGTTCATGGGGCCTTAAAAGGATTAGCTGCGGATTTAATGAAAATTGCTAATGATGTACGTTGGCTTGCTAGTGGACCACGTAGTGGAATTGGGGAAATTACTATACCAGCAAATGAGCCAGGAAGCTCGATTATGCCAGGGAAAGTAAACCCTACTCAAAGCGAAGCATTGACAATGGTCGTTACTCAAGTCTTTGGGAATGATGCTGCAATCGGATTTGCTGCAAGTCAAGGGAATTTTGAACTGAATGTTTTTAAACCAGTTATCATTTATAATTTCCTTCAATCCGTTCGCTTACTTGCTGATGGAATGGTTTCTTTTGACGAAAATTGTGTTCAAGGACTTGAGCCGAATCTTGACGTGATTGAGGAAAACATGAATCGTTCACTAATGCTTGTAACTGCTCTCAATCCTTATATTGGCTATGAAAAGGCAGCTGAAATTGCTAAGCTTGCATTTAATGAAGGAACTACACTTAAACAAGCAGCCATAAAAACGGGTTATTTAACAGAGGAGCAATACGAAGAATGGATCGACCCTAAGAAAATGGTTAATTTGCCCGAATAACATTTAATAGTAGCCCCCGGAAATTCCGGGGGCTAAGCCATTTTTATTTAGTTTTTAATTAACGAGATCCACCAAGTTGGTTTTGAGCCATTGAAACTAAACGCTTTGTAATTTCTCCACCAACAGAACCATTGGCACGAGAAGTTGTGTCAGCTCCAAGGTTTACACCAAATTCTTGTGCAATTTCAACCTTCATTTGATTGATTGCTTGTTCTGCACCCGGTACTAGAATTTGGTTAGAGTTGTTAGAATTGTTGTTAGCCATTTCTGTCATCTCCTTGTTGTTTTTTTTTTTTGGTTGGGTCAGCCGGATTTGCACCGGCACACAAGGGTGTGCACCAACTATGGTTGAACCCAGCGCTTTAAATTTTTTGTTTGTATTTTGTAGTATGTTTTTTTGGCAGAAAAATATTCGCAATTTGTAACAGGGAATTTATGGTGATTCCATGAAATAGAATCTAGATGATGACATACAACTATTATTTTCTAAAAACATATAAAAAAACCTGTCAATTTTCATTGACAGGTTTTTTGTTAGAGTATATTAACGAATTCTTAATTCAGTTGAAATATCGAAGAAGTGAACTTTATTCATATCGAGCGCTAGATCCATCATTTGTCCTGGTTCAGCAATTGTTCTCGCATCAATTTTGGCTACAAAATCTTGGTTACCAATAGAAGAATAAAGTTGAGTTTCAGCACCTAACAGTTCGGAAACTTCAATTTTTACCTCGATTTTTGATTTAGGAGAAGCTTCGATGAAAGCAGGTTCATCATGAATATCTTCAGGGCGAACACCCATTACTACTTCTTTACCAACATAGCCTTGCTCACGAAGCATTTTCATTTTTCCTTCAGGAACAGCTACTTTATTTCCTCCTTCGATATCAAAACCATCATCAGTCAGTTTTCCATGGAAGAAGTTCATAGCAGGAGAACCTATAAAGCCACCAACGAAAATATTGTCAGGATTATCATAAACTTCTTTCGGACTTCCTACTTGTTGAATAACGCCATCTTTCATAACAACGATACGAGTTGCCATTGTCATAGCTTCTGTTTGGTCATGCGTTACGTAAATAGTCGTAGTTTGTAGTCTTTGGTGAAGTTTAGCGATTTCAGCACGCATTTGTACACGAAGCTTAGCATCAAGGTTAGATAAAGGTTCGTCCATCAAGAATACTTTAGCATCACGAACGATCGCACGGCCTAGGGCAACACGTTGACGTTGTCCACCTGAAAGAGCTTTTGGTTTACGGTCTAGGAAGCTTTCAAGTCCAAGAATTTTTGCAGCATCATTTACACGGACTTCAATATCTTTCTTCGGCATTTTACGTAATTTCAAACCGAATGCCATGTTATCATATACTGTCATATGAGGATAAAGGGCATAGTTTTGGAAAACCATCGCGATGTCGCGGTCTTTTGGTGCAACATCATTAACTCTTTTATCGTCAATATAGAAATCACCTTGTGTAATTTCTTCTAGACCAGCAATCATTCGAAGTGTAGTTGATTTACCGCAACCGGAAGGACCAACAAATACAATAAATTCTTTATCTTTAACATGCAAATTAAAGTCGGAAACAGCTGTAACTTTATTATCATAGACTTTATAAATATTATCTAAGCGTAGTTCTGCCATCTATAAATCCCCCTAAAGTGTATTTATTTCTTGATTATTAGTTTACAGAATCCGCTTTCACCTGGCTATGGACAAGGTGCACAAAGACTATCAAGCTTTTTTGGGCATAATGCATATTACTCATCAAAAATATGTAAACAAGCTAAATATGTGAAAAATGCTCCATGAAAGGATTTAATATCAATTCCTGTTTTTTCAATAAACTTGTCTATGCGATATTGTAGACTATTTCTATGCATAAAGAGCTTCTTAGCTGTTAATGTGGCGTTCGATTGGTTTTCAATATACGTTTTAATCGTTTTCGATAGCTCAGGGTCATCCGCTAAAATAGTATGTATATCACTAAACAAAATTTGCCGATCCTTTTCTAAAAGATTTTGATAGGCATAGATGGGCATTGACTTTTCCCTCGTGAAAATCCGCTCTTCAGGATGTTCCGACAATGAAAGTTCTAATAATTTCTTTTCTAATTTAAACAGGGCTCGCAAGTTTTCGTGAGGCGCTTTGAAATGACTTATAAAAAAATGAATTTTAATAAAAAAGTCACTTTCAAAAGCTTCAATAGCAGAGAATAGCTCTGTTTCGGTTATCGCTAAATTCCTTTCTTCTTCTATAATTACACCATGATGATGACTTAGAGGAACTATTAAAACCTCGTTGGAGAATAGGCTCTTGACTGCTTCTTTCCATTCATCATATTGAAAGTCACTTCGAATATTCGTAATCATGTAATGAATAAAGCGGATATTTTCCGAATGAAAAGGAGGGAAGGGTCCATCAAGTATAAGATAATTCCGCCATTCCTTTGCGATTGGTGAAAGTCTTAACGTAGGATTAGTATGATCTATTGGAAATAATGTGTTTAATAACGTTATCTCACCTTCTGATAATCGTTCAATAGGAATGCCGATAAAGGAATTCGTTTCACTATCTTTAACCCATAAAAGCTGTGGATTTGCACTTGGTTGTGAGCTTATTACTGCGTCCGGATAAATTTGTAATAATTGATTAAACATACAGTCTGAAATCTCCTCTTTCTTAGAAAAATGCATACGTCCTTAATTGCTAGGCGTGCCATCTGTCCATTTTGGGCGGGATAGCACTAGAATTTAATTAAAGAGACGAGCAATGAAGCTCGCCCCGCTATTCATTCATATTTTCTTCGGCTTATCTTCTGGAAATAGATCAATGGTCTCTTCTATGTTCGTGGAATCGTCCCGCATGAATACATAACCGCCAGACATTCCTTCGTTAATCATACGGTCGACATCTACATATAGTTCATCGCGACCTTCATATTCTACATCGGGCAAGAATTGCTCTTTATTATTTTTATTCTTTGACATACCATCAGCCTCCTTACTAAATAGTCTGGAAACCAAATGGTCGCATCATTCGCGGTAAATAATGTTCAACGCATCCGATCATAAACATGAAAGATCATTAAATCATGCACTTGTTTTTCCAATTCTGTTTTTACATTATCTGGAACGTTAGAAGTCCAGTGAATTTGACCATCAGCCTGATATAATCCTGTCATTTTTGTTTGTTGAAAATAAAATGAAAAGGTCCAGCCTGGAAGCTGTTGATTGGAAAACATAGATTGAATTTGGAAATGCAGTATCACATATTTCACCTCAATTCTAGTGTATCAAAAAAAATCCTGACTTAAAATCATTTCAAAAATTAAATGAGAACAGTCTATAATAAAGAAAGAAACTTTTTTCTATATGAAACGTAAATGTACAAGCAGGTGAATCAAAGATATACGAACTCAACCTGCCTGTGGGAGGTTTAAAAATGAATAGTTTATTTACGATCTTTTTTATGGTTTTAATAGGAGCCGTTATTGGAGGGTTCACCAATTTTTTGGCAATAAGGATGCTATTTCATCCTTATCAACCAATTTATATCGGGAAATGGCAGTTACCTTTCACACCAGGGCTAATTCCAAAACGACGAAATGAATTGGCCGATCAAATTGGAAAATTAGTTGTTAATCACCTCGTTACGCCTGAAAGTATTCAAAGGAAACTGGCTGAAGATACGTTAAAAAAAGAAATGGAGACTCTTTTTCGAGAAAAATTTAACAGCTGGTTGGATCATGGAATAACACTTGAGGAATTTTTAATAAAGCTGCAGCTGGAAGATCCGGTGGAAAAAACAAATACCTTCATTAATAAAAAGATTGAGGGTCAATATAATTCTCTAAAAGAAGTTTATTGGAACCGATCCATTGGGGATCTTATCCCCGTGGAATGGAGTGCACAAGTTGAAGAGAAAGTTCCATTGGTCGCTGATCAAATTATTAATAAAGCAACAGATTATTTTTCTAGTATGGAAGGTAAGCATAAAGTAAAAACGATGATTGAAAATTTCTTAAAAGAGCGTGGAAAGCTTTGGAACTTAGTACAAATGTTTGTCGGGAATGATTCATTAGCAGATCGCTTTCAACCAGAGATTATTAAGTTTTTAAATAACGAAGGAACGAAGCAAATGTTGGTCCATGTGCTAGAAACTGAATGGACTAAGCTTGAAAGTCGTTCTTTGCAGGAACTAATTCCAAGTTGGAACGATGAAAAGATTTTGGCTAATATTCAATCATGGTTTGCCAATACAATTCAAATTGAAAAAGTTTACCACCAATCTATTGCTGAACTTATCGCTCCGATCAAAGATAAAATCGATGAAAAATTTATACCTTTTTTATTGGAATTAGGAGGTAAGTATTTGACGAAGCGTTCTGGGGAGATCATCGAACGTTTTCAAGTTGAAGCAATTGTCCGGGAACAAATTGAATCTTTTTCATTAGAGAGGTTGGAAGAACTTGTGCTTTCTATTGCAAAAAAAGAGTTAGTAATGATCACTTATCTTGGCGCAATTCTTGGTGGTGCAATTGGACTAATTCAAGCAATCATTGTTCTGATTACCTCTTAATATGTTAAGATAGTCGGGAAAGGAGGTTTCTTTAAATGGCAACTAATCTAAATACATGTGCATTGGAGCTTGAAAAAGCTTTAAGAAATAGTGAGGAATTTCAAGAATTACAGAAAATGTATGCAACTGTGGAGCATAACGAGTCGGCTAAATCATTATTTGATGCATTCCGAAATGTACAAATTGAGCTTCAACAAAAGCAAATGGCTGGGCAAGATATTACAGAAGAAGAAGTAATAGAAGCCCAGGCGATTGCAAACAAGGTTCAAGAAAATACAAGTGTAACAAAGTTAATGGAAGCTGAACAGCGAATGAGTATGGCAATCCAAGAATTAAATAAAATTATTATGAAACCACTTGATGAACTTTATGGATCAATGGGTGGAAAGTAATAAACAAAACTACTTGATTGAAGGTAAGAAGGGGCTGTCCAAAAAGTGGAAGATCACTTCCCTTTTTGGCTGCCCCTTTTTAGTTGTTTTAAACGAGGGTGTTGATTTCCGCAGAAGGCACTCGCTTTCCGCGGGCATGGCTTGAGCCTCCTCAGTCGCTGTGCGACTTGCGGGGTCTCAAGGCTCATGTTATTCCCGCAGGAGTCTCGCGCCTTCTGCTCCAATCAACGTGCTTAAAATGAAACGATTATTTTTAACATATCTAAAAAAAGTGCACAAAAAAATCGTCCTATCTAGTAAAATGAAGTTACCACACAACATTCATAGAGAGGACGATTTTTATGTGCAATCCGAAGATTACTACTGAGAGGACGATCTATTCATCTGTCCGAATGGACAGAGAATCATTTTTAAAAGGGATCAAAACAAGAAAAACGCCTCAGGATTTGTGCAAAGCTACAAGATTTACCAATGTGAATACTGTTCGGGTTGCCCATTGAAAGAAGTCTACACAAAAGCCAAAGGTGATCGTAAAGTTCATTGGAATCCGATTTTCGAAGAAATGAAAACAAAAGCAAAAACAGCCCTTGAATGTGATAAGAAGGCAGCTATCTACGCTCGGCGCAAGATTGAGGTGGAAAGCGTGTTCGGTCACATCAAGGGCAATCGGTCATTCCGTAGATATTTACTACGGGGTCTTGAAAAGGTCCACACTGAATTCGGAATTGTGGCCTTGGCTCACAATCTCCTGAAAATAGCCAGCTATTTTCAGGTAATAAGCAAAAAAACACAAAAACAGGAGGAGAAAAAAGTGTCATTTTTCTCCTCCTGTTTTATTCGAGGGACTTATAGGACAGCCCCTTTATTCATCCGTTTTCATTAACTGTATATCAATATATAATTGACAATTCATTAGAAAGCTATCAAATTGAATTGAAGTTAATTCTGCAATTTGATTTAATCGATATTTTAATGTATTCGTGTGAATATATAATTGTTCAGCTGATGGCTTTAAACGACAGTTATTTAATAAAAACAACTCTAATGTTTCGATTAAGCTTGTTTGGCTTTCCTCATCTTTCTGCTTTAAGATTAATAAATCACTATTAGTATAATTTAATTTTGTGTGATAGCTAGAAATCGTTTCAAGATACCGCAAAATCCCAAGGTTTTTGTATTCGAAAGAGGGGAGCTTGCCTAAACCTAGGAATTTTCCCGTTTTTATCACTTCAAGTGCTTCTAAGTAGCTATGTTTTAATTTGAGAACAGATGAGTGTTCATTACTGATGCCAGAATAAATGGTTTGTTCTGGAAAATGATCTAAAATAAGGGATGTTAAGTTTTTGGTACTTTCCGTTAATTCGCGAGAAGGAGCTAAGTCACTTCCAATTAAAACGATAATTTTTAAATGATCTGTAAATAGATGAGTAGGGTATTTTAAAGTATTTAAATACAGTATTATTCTATCTAAAAGATCGTTAAAAATATGTTCGTTTTCTTGAGGTACGGAAAATACATTTAGAATAAAAAATTTTGGGAACTTAACATTCACATTAGCTGCTGCCGACTTCATTTGTTTCTCTGTTTGATAAAAGTCACCTATAACTTTTTTGAAAAATATATCTTTTTCTTGGCTTTTCTTAAGTTTATTTTGATTGTTTTCATATAGTAGCTTAGCAATATGAGAAGAAACCTCGTGTATGAATGCAAATTCTTTGTCAGTCAGTAGAGGAGCTGTTTCTTGTATCCATATATAGCCTAAGATTGTCCCTTTATATTTAGCGCTTACAACAACCCTCTGATTAAGGCCAATTTCTTTCATTTCCTTAACTCTGAAAGGTTTTGAAGATGTTTTAAGTTGGTCCACAATCCCTTCATCGAAAAATTTTTCTACAATGGAAATTGGCCAACGTTTTGCAAAGATCGTTAATTTGTTTACCTCATCAAACCGGTCAATGTAAAAGGAATTATAGGCCAATAAAGAAAATTGATGATCTTCAATAATGATCGGTTTTTTTAAATGATTGCTTATTAAATCGGCTATTTCATCAATATCAGATAGTGTAAAGATTTTTTCTAATAATGGCTTCAAGAATATTCACCTCGCAAAGCATTCTTACCATAGTCTACCATAGTGATAGCTTAGACAGTAAAAAAAGCTAGAGATAAAGGAGACACTCCCTTATTTCTAGCTCGATGCATGCAATTTGTTCAGAGCTCATCCCCTATGATAAGTCAAAGGGACCGAAGTTTGTACTTCGCTAAACAGTGCATTTTCGCTTTCCTTATTCAAAGCATTTCCGAAGTTGTTTTTGCTTGTAAATGGAGGAGGAGATAATCAGGACCGCCTGCTTTCGAATCTGTACCTGACATATTGAAGCCTCCAAATGGTTGATAACCAACGATAGCACCTGTACAGCCACGATTGAAATATAGATTCCCAACATGAAAATCTTCGCGCGCTTGTTCTAAATGATCGCGGTTATTTGAAATGACTGCTCCTGTTAATCCATATTCTGTGTTATTGGCTATTTTGATTGCGTGCGTAAAATCCCTAGCTTTAGAAAATGCTACTACAGGTCCAAAAATTTCCTCTTGCATAATCCGAGCATTAGGGTCAGCATCTGCAAAAATGGTCGGCTGTATGAAATAGCCTATTGTGTCATCACCTGCTCCACCAATCATTAACCGACCTTCATCCATGCCAATTTCAATATAGTTCATTATTTTATCAAAAGCATTTTGGTCATTAACTGGCCCCATAAAATGATCTGGATTTGTTGGATCCCCTACGGTTAGTTCTTTCGTTAATTCAACCGCACGGCCTAAAACTTGATCGTAAACATCCTCTACAATGATCGCACGGGAACATGCAGAGCATTTTTGTCCGGAGAAACCAAAAGCTGAACGAACTATGGATTGGGCAGCCAGTTCTAAGTCAGCTTCTGTATCAACGATAATCGTGTCTTTACCTCCCATTTCAGCGATGACACGCTTTAACCAAATTTGTGACTCATTTACTTTTGCAGCACGTTCATAAATGCGAGTACCTACTTCTCGAGAACCAGTAAAGCTAATAAATCGTGTTTTAGGATGATCGACAATGTAATCACCAATTTCCGATCCACTACTTGGTATAAAATTTACTACACCTTTTGGTAAGCCAGCTTCTATTAACACCTCAATAAATTTTGCTGCAATAATCGGTGTCGTTGATGCAGGTTTTAACAGTACCGTATTCCCTGAAACAAGTGCAGCTACGGTAGTTCCTGCCATGATTGCGAAGGCAAAATTCCACGGTGAAATGACCACACCTACGCCGAGTGGAATATAGTCATAGCGATTATATTCACCAGGTCTACTCTCCACTTTTTTTCCGTTCTTCATTTCTAACATTTGTCGTCCATAATATTCCAAGAAATCAATGGCTTCCGCAGTATCTGCATCCGCTTCGTTCCATGGTTTTCCAGCTTCCTTCACTAACAATGCAGAGAACTCATGTTTACGGCGACGAATAATGGCACTAGCTTTAAAAAGGATATTTGCTCGAACTTCAGGTTTCGTTTTTTTCCATGTTTCAAATGCCCTTAAGGCACTTTCCATTGCAAGTTCGACCATTTTTCGATCTGCTTTTGAGACACGTCCTATAACCTCTTTTTTATTCGCTGGATTAATAGAAATAATATGATCTTCCGTAGTGATAGACTCGCCATTGATGATTAGCGGATAGTCTTTTCCTAGATAACTTTCAACAAGTTGTATAGCTTTAGCAAATTCTTTTTGATTTTTTTCTTTCGTAAAATCAGTAAAAGGTTCATGTTTATACGTAATCAATACTATCACTCCTAAAAAATGTATTTAACTATTTTTTTGTTAGTCCCTTAAATGCAAAAGCAATATTTGCAGGCCTTTCTGCTAACCTTCTCATAAAGTAACCGTACCAATCCTCACCATAAGGTACATAAACCCTCACTTTATAGCCATCCTGAACTAGGANCTCGCTTTCCGCGGGCATGGCTTGAGCCTCCTCAGTCGCTGTGCGACTTGCGGGGTCTCAAGGCTCATGTTATTCCCGCAGGAGTCTCGCGCCTTCTGCTCCAATCAACGTGCTTAAAATGAAACGATTATTTTTAACATATCTAAAAAAAGTGCACAAAAAAATCGTCCTATCTAGTAAAATGAAGTTACCACACAACATTCATAGGGAGGACGATTTTTATGCAATGATTCTCTGTCCATTCGGACAGATGAATAGATCGTCCTCTTCTTGATATGTCCACTTGATGTCATTTTTATATTTACGCGTCTTTTCCTTTACGTATGTTCCATACGGATCAAGAAATCGAAACGCGGCTCCTTGTCCTCACCAATCGCATACAGAATGACTTTCAGCATTATTTTTGGATGATAGGAACTACGGCCGCCACCCGTATAATACGCAAAGAGTTGTGCATCGGGAATCGCCTCCACCATTTCATCCACCACACGCGCAATATGTTTTTCCGAAATGAACTCCTGAACATCGAAGATGGCAAAGCTTTAAATCTACAAGATTTACGAATGAGAAGACTGTTCGGGTTGCCCATTGAAAGAAGTCTGCACAAAAGCCAAAGGTAATCGTCAAGTTCATTGGAATCCGATTTTCGAAGAAATGAAAACAAAAGCAAAAACAGCCCTTGAATGTGATAAGAAGGCAGCTATCTACGCTCGGCGCAAGATTGAGGTGGAAAGGGTGTTCGATCACATCAAGGGCAATCGGTCATTCCGTAGATTTTTACTACGGGGTCTTGAAAAGGTCCACACTGAATTCGGAATTGTGGCCTTTGCTCACAATCTCCTGAAAATAGCCAGCATTCGCCAGCTATTTTCAGGTAATAAGCGAAAAAACACAAAAACAGGAGGAGAAAAAAGTGTCATTTTTCTCCTCCTGTTTTATTCGAGGGACTTATAGGACAGCCACTTGTTTTTATTGTTTAGAGGCTGATTTGATATCTTTTACAATTTGTTTAAAAGGAACATCTTCATTACCGGGATATTGGGTAATAACTTCTCCATTTTTATTAATTAGATAAAAACTGACTCCGTGAATGACTTGATCGTTATTATCCGGTTTTTTAACCCATTCTTTAAAATTCTTATAAGCATAATCCTCAATGACTTCTTGTTCATAGCCTGTTAAAAAATGCCATGTTGAAAAATTGGCTCCGAACGCTTCTCCATATTTTTTTAGAGCTTTGGGCGAGTCTACTTCGGGATCGACACTAAAGGAAACAAAATGAACATTGTCAAGCCCCTGTTTTTCGACCATTTGTTGAAGTTCTGTCATATTAGCAGTCATTGGCGGGCAAACTGTAGTGCAATTTGTAAAAACGAAATCAGCTACCCATACATTTCCCTTT
>NZ_LN831197.1:1213173-1240103 GCF_001375535.1 Bacillus niameyensis | reverse complement strand
CTCGCTTTCCGCGGGCATGGCTTGAGCCTCCTCAGTCGCTGTGCGACTTGCGGGGTCTCAAGGCTCATGTTATTCCCGCAGGAGTCTCGCGCCTTCTGCTCCAATCAACGTGCTTAAAATGAAACGATTATTTTTAACATATCTAAAAAAAGTGCACAAAAAAATCGTCCTATCTAGTAAAATGAAGTTACCACACAACATTCATAGATCGCTCCTCATACAGAATGACTTTCAGCATTATTTTTGGATGATAGGAACTACGGCCGCCACCCGTATAATACGCAAAGAGTTGTGCATCGGGAATCGCCTCCACCATTTCATCCACCACACGCGCAATATGTTTTTCCGAAATGAACTCCTGAACATCGAAGATGGCAAAGCTTTAAATCTACAAGATTTACGAATGAGAAGACTGTTCGGGTTGCCCATTGAAAGAAGTCTGCACAAAAGCCAAAGGTAATCGTCAAGTTCATTGGAATCCGATTTTCGAAGAAATGAAAACAAAAGCAAAAACAGCCCTTGAATGTGATAAGAAGGCAGCTATCTACGCTCGGCGCAAGATTGAGGTGGAAAGGTGTTCGGTCACATCAAGGGCAATCGGTCATTCCGTAGATTTTTACTACGGGGTCATGAAAAGGTCCACACTGAATTCGGAATTGTGGCCTTTGCTCACAATCTCCTGAAAATAGCCAGCATTCGCCAGCTATTTTCAGGTAATAAGCGAAAAAACACAAAAACATGAGGAGAAAAAAGTGTCATTTTTCTCCTCATGTTTAATTCGAGGGACTTATAGGACAGCCCCTTTTTGTCTCACGCTGTTATATTTCTTATAATGTTCATACTTTGCAAGCCGCTTTTCTTTTTTTAAAAGTTCTATCCGTGTTTTCCCTACATAAGATAGTATAGAAATTCCTGCGCAATAAGAGGGGGTATCAGCATGGTGTATAAACTGCTTGCTTTGAATATTGACGGTACATTATTGCAGGATAATGGACGAATAAATAAATCGACTAAAGAAGCTATAGAATTTGCTCAAAAAAAAGATGTAAAAGTCATTTTGTCGACATCAAGGAATTTCCAATCTGCCCAAAGAGTGGCCAAACAGCTAAAAATAGATAGTCAAATTGTTTCTCATCAAGGAGCATTTATCGCAAAGGAATTAGATAAGCCTGTGTTTGCTAAGAGAATTCACGAAAAAATTACTGAAGAACTTGTATCTTTTTTGGAATCATCGTTTTCCTGTCATATTAAGATCGTGCATGAACGGTTTGCGATTGGCAATAAAATGAAATTACCGGAAAATTTAGTAGCTAAGGTTATGTTTCAAAGAACAAATCGCTTTTCATACTCTGAGCAATATGTCGATTCTTTAAGTGAAGAACTACTCGAACATCCTGCTACATCACCTAAAATTGAAGTATATTTTGAACATAAAAATGACGAAAATGATGCGATTAAGGCAATTAAGGAAATGTACAATGAAGTTGATTGCATTGAGGTAGACTTATTAAGAATGGATATTGTTCCTGCAAGTATCTCAAAACTAAGCGGAGTTCAATATATTTGCGGTCAGCATGGGATCAAAAGGGAAGAAGTTGTAGCAATAGGATCGGGCATGGATGATTTAACATTAATTGAATGGGCTGGACTAGGAGTTGCCATGGGGAATGCTCCGTCAGAGGTGAAACAAGCGGCAGATTGGTTAACTAGGACAAATGAAGATGATGGTCTCGCATATATGGTGAAGGAACACTTTCGGAAACAATATAAATTAGCTTTTCTAAGGAGAATGTTAAAATAAACTAAAACCCGTCATGAACGGGTATTTTTTTTTGTTAATCTATTGTATAATATAAGAACGTACATTCGTTCGAGGGGAGGCTTATTATGGATGAGGTTCGCTTTATACATACTGCCGATTTACATTTGGACAGCCCGTTTCTTGGCCTGCATAATTTACCAAAAGATTTATGGGAGAACGTTCAAGAGAGCACCTTTATGGCGCTGCAACGAATTATCGATGCAGCTATAGAAAGAGATGTTGACTTTGTTGTTATTGTTGGTGATTTATTTGATGGGGAAGATCGGAGTATCAAAGCACAAGCAAGGCTCAGGCGGCAAATGGAAAGGTTGGAAAAAGCTGGCATTCAAGTATTTATCGTTCATGGTAATCATGATCATCTCGGAGGTAGTTGGCTAACGCTTGACTTACCTCAGAATGTTCATGTATTCGGAACAGAGGTAGAAATGAAACGCCTTAAGACGAAAACTGGCAAGACTGTTCATTTATACGGATTTAGTTATTCAGAGCGTCATGTGAGAGACCGAAAAGTATTAGATTATAAAAAGGTAGGGGACGCGGATTTTCATATCGGCCTTTTACACGGTCACTGTGAAGGTGGGACAAGCTCACATCAACCTTATGCACCTTTCTCTCTACATGAATTACTTGAAAAGGATATGGATTATTGGGCGTTGGGTCATATCCATAAAAGTGAGGTTTTACATGAAGATCCATGGGTTGTATATTCCGGAAATCCTCAAGGCCGACACCGTCAGGAACTTGGAGAAAAAGGGTGTTTTGCTGTTAAACTTTCAAAATATGGGACACCTAGTCTAGAGTTCATTCCAACAGCTGTTATCCGCTGGGAATCAGTTGAAATAGTGTATCATGAAAAAATGAATTTTACAGAATTCTATCAATCATGCAAGCATGCGATTGAATCGATAGTCCAAAAGGAAATGCAAGGAATTCTAGTTAATATTCATATATTGCTTAAACAGATAATGCCGTCAACTATTAAACAAAAACTGGACAATGGCGAATTTTTGGAGATGCTTCAAGAAGATTTTGAATGGAATGGTACCTTTGTTTGGCCTTGTAGAATAACTTATCAAATATTGAAAGAAAGTGAACAGCTAGCAGAGAATGATGAGTTTATAAAGATTATGAATTCTGCTGCTTGTGAAATGGTAGAGCAGCAATCATTAGAAAACAGTATTTCTAGTTTATATACGAATGTTTACGCAAGTCGTTACTTAACCCAACTAGATGAGAAGGAGAAAGAAAAATTAGTCAAAGAGGCAAAAGTGTTCATTCTTGAACGACTTGGGCTGTAAGGTGGTGAAAATACGTTGAAGTTGAAAGCTATTCATATATATGGATATGGCAAGTTCGTTGATTTTCGTATCGCTGATCTCTCCCAATTGCAAATAATTTTTGGAGAAAATGAAGCAGGAAAATCAACGATTATGTCGTTTATTCATAGTGTTTTATTTGGATTTCCACCAAGGCAGCAATCCGAATTACGCTATGAACCCAAATTTCATTCAGCCTACGGTGGTCAGATTATTATTGAGAGTAGCCGATATGGAGAAGTTATGATCGAACGGGTAAAAGGGAAGTCGAGTGGTGATGTAACAGTAAAACTGGCTGACGGAACGACAGGTAATGATCAATTACTTGAGAAACTTCTCTCAGGTATGGATAAATGGATGTATCAGAGCATTTTTTCGTTTAATCTTGAAGGACTACAAGAGGTTCAGCGTTTAAAAGGAGAAGCTATTGGTCGGTATTTACTAGCTGCTGGTACAGTCGGTACAGATCTACTTGTAAGTGAGGAAGAGCGTATTCAAAAAGAAGCTGAACAATTATTTAAACCGAATGGCCGGAAACCGAAATTAAACGAACTATTGAAAACGTTGCGTGAACAAGAACAAGAATTGAAAAAAGCAAAGCAGCAAAATAATGATTATGAATCATTAATAAGTAAGAAAACAGCTCTTTTAGCAGAAATTGAAACGGCAAATATTCAAGCGAATAAGTGCAAACAGGAATTATTGACAATCAATGAATTAATTGAAAAATGGCCAATGTTAAAAGAAAATGAACAGATTCACGAACGGTTAGAAAAGATTGGACACATTCAGTTTCCAGTAGACGGTCTTACTAGATTTGAAAAGATTTCCGATAGAATGCATACTCTCTCTAGCAGAATGAGAAGTTTAGATAAAAAACTAGAAGATATTAGCCAACAAATGAGCATACATACAGATATAGATAAATTTGATTTGATTGTAGAAAAAGGGGATAAGCTTGTTCAGGAATGGCCTTTGTTTCTTCAAAACGAAGCTGAAATAAAAGAACTTGCGCGAAAGCTTGAAGATTGCCAATCACGAATAAATGAAATAAGCCTAGTCTTGAATCTCTCAAATGAAAAATTAGAGTTATTGCCGGAAGCAAATTTGGGGTTTGATATAAAAGGAAAAATACGTGAGGGACTCGATCAGAGCTTAAGTTTGAAAGGTAAACTTACTGGGATTAGTTCTCAAATAGAGAAAGTTGAAAATGACTTGGTCTATGTTGAAAAAAAGTGTATAGACATCGAAACAGACTTAATTCCAGAATATGAATTTAAGCAATTGCAAAGAGAAATAGAAAATAAGCAAAGTGAAGCAGAATTATTGAGAGAAAAAGAGAGACTTTTGCATTTAATGGAGATTGAAAAGAGAAAGGATAAGCAGAAGAAAAAAACGGTGATCATCCATGGTTGTTTTGGACTTATCAGCTTCGGACTTTTAATTTGGTCGATTTTATCAACACAATGGTTCATAACTTCTTTTGCTTTATTAACCTTCATTTATTTTCTGGTTATTACGGTAATAAGTTATAAAAAGGATCAGAATAATGATTTTGAACAACGAATAAGCGCAATAACAGAGATGTTAGAAAAGAAGGGAGATAAGGATAGTCTCTTATTTCAACAGCAGCTTCAGCTTCGAAAAGAATGGAAAGAAATATATCGAGAGTTAGAGCAATATAAGCAGCGTCTCGAAGATCACGAGCAGCAAAAACAAGAAATAATACGTCTAATTGAAGAAAATGACAATCGTTTAAATCAACTGAAAAAAGAGTTGGGATTTGAACTTGATTTTTCAAATCAACGACTTGGTGATGCATATGAACTTCTATTAGAGTTAGTCTCATTACTAGGAATAGAAAAAAAGGAAAAATTTCGTCTTAAATTAAAAGAAGAGAGACATCAAAACTGGATTGAGAAAATTGAAGCATTAGCAAAACAGCTCGACTTATCATTATTAGATCCGCGGGAACTCTATGTTCAAATTAATATGAAGATAAAAGCAGAAAAGGAGAATAATCTTCGTAAAAGAGAATTGCTTGTTAAACAGCAAGATATACTCGTTGAACTACAATCATTAAAAATTGAGTTGGATGAATATGAAGTGAGTATAAAGGAGCTGCACGAGCTGGCAGGTACAGAAAATGAAGAAGATTATCGGAAGAAAGAAAGAGAGTTTCAAGAAGTTAATAATTTAAAAGCTAGGAAAGCATTATTGGATACTCAGTTAGATGAAGTGATTATAGAAAAAGCGTCTTCCTCTCCATCTCTCAATAATGTGAAAGACAAACAATTTAAAGTACAAGAAAAGTTAAAAGAGATAAACGAAAATATCGATCAGTTTCGCCATGAATTAGCTGCGACTAGTTATAAGATTCATACTTTGGAAGAAGGAGGAACATATACGGAAAACCTCCATCGTTTTCACCAATTGCAATCGAGCTTTAACGAAGAGGCGAAAGAGTGGGCAAAACTTGTCATAGCTAAGGCGATTATTCGAAAGACGATGGACCAATTTATTAAGGAGCGTTTTCCAAAGGTTATAAAAAAAGCTGAGGAAAATTTAGCTTTTTTAACCGAAGAAAAATATCATCGGATTTATTTTCAAGATCATGATCAACTCATCGTTGAAAGATTTGATGGTACGCTGTTTGCTCCAATTGAATTAAGTCAAGGAACACAAGAGATTTTATATACTGCCTTTCGTTTCGCTCTTGTTGATGTGATCCATTGCGACTATCCTTTACCTGTCATCGTGGATGATGGTTTTGTAAATTTTGATAAAAAAAGGACAAAGAAAGTATTAGCTTTGTTAGAAAAGATGAGCGGGGATACGCAAATTCTTTTTTTCTCATGTCACGAGCATC
Source organism: Bacillus niameyensis (assembly GCF_001375535.1). Classification (GTDB taxonomy): domain Bacteria; phylum Bacillota; class Bacilli; order Bacillales; family Bacillaceae_C; genus Lederbergia; species Lederbergia niameyensis. The sequence goes on along the minus strand of NZ_LN831197.1, from coordinate 1,234,096 downwards.
TCTGTAAACATTTCGATGAAAAAAATATTACCATATTATCTGAAAATGCTCATTTCCAAAAAATATAAGTTATGAGACTGAGATAACGTTAGGAAGCGTTAAGGCTATTAAATATGTTATAATTTTACTAGATATATTTAGAGGGATGGGGGCGCTGAAGATGGCAAAGGAACTATTGCAACACGATGTTGGAGAGCAGGTAGATCTATTTTTGCTCATAAAGAGTGCAACAAAAGGAATAGCGAGTAATGGAAAACCATTCCTTACTTTAATCCTCCAAGATCAATCAGGGGATATAGAGGCGAAACTATGGGATACATCAGATGAACAGGTTAAAATCTATCAACCTGAAACGATTATTCGAGTTGCAGGAGAAGTCCATAACTATCGAGGAAGAATGCAACTGAAAATTAGGCAAGTTAGGCCAGCTTCACCGCAAGACGGAGTTCGGGTATCTGATCTTTTAGAGACAGCCCCAATTGAAAAGGATGAAATTTCTAGCAAAGTAACCCAATATATTTTTGAAATGAAAAATCCAAACATACAAAGAGTCACAAGACACTTACTAAAAAAATACTTAGATCGTTTTTTGGAATACCCGGCTGCAACAAAAAATCATCATGAATTTGTTTCAGGACTAGGGTATCATGTAGTATCTATGTTAGATTTAGCAAGATCTATTTCGGAACTTTATCCATCCTTGGATCGCGATCTATTATATTCAGGAATTATTTTACACGATTTGGGAAAAGTTATTGAACTATCTGGCCCCGTATCTGCTTCTTATACAGTAGAAGGGAATTTACTAGGTCATATTACGATCATCGTAAATGAAATTGCTAAGGCTGCCGAGGAGTTAGGTATTCAAGGGGAAGAAATTGTTGTACTACAACACCTTGTTTTAAGTCACCATGGAAAATTGGAATGGGGTAGTCCTAAACAGCCGATGATAAAAGAGGCGGAAATTCTCCATCTAATTGATAATTTAGATGCTAAGATGAATATGCTTGATCGCGCTATGAAGCGAGTCAAACCAGGAGAGTTTTCGGAAAGAATCTTTGCTTTGGATAATCGCTCATTCTATAAACCTACTTTTCATAAATAGTGTCTCTCATTTGAGAGGCATTTTTTTTATCTTCTAACATATAATTTTAATAAAAGGACAAGCTAAAGGAGGAGTACCATGCTGTCTCTACCAATATGGATCTATTTTGTCGTTATCGGTGTTTTCATTAGTGCTTTTATGGCCGTAAAAACCGCTAAAGAAGACAAAGAAATTGAAACTGAATGGATTGAAAAGGAAGGACAAGTTTACTTAGAGCGGATGGAGAAAGAAAAGGAACGGAGAAGAGGGAGTAAAGCAAAAGCATAAAGAACAAAAGCGCAAGCACATTGCCCATCGATGGACAAACTTTCTAGCTTTTTGACGAATTAAGAGAAATTAAAAGACAGATGACATTTCGCATAGATTTGTAGATTATCGTAGGAATCTAATTAGCCATCGATATTACACGCTGACCGCCTTAAGGTGCAAAGATCTATCCGTCGGAGTCGGATAAGTATAATAAAGAAAAAAGCTGCATAATCGCAGCTTTTTTCTTTGAAAAATATTTGGGATTAATTATTTATCCGCAGAATCGTCATCACTTTGATCGGCAGCTTCTGGTTCTTTAAGATAAGAGTCTAAAGCTGATTTCAATTCTTTATCTTTAATATCAACTTTGGCATTTTGAACTTCTTTTTTCACAGCATCGTTAACTGCTTCATTATCGAGCTTGGACAATTTTAATTCATACTCATATTCGTCTTTCGCTTTATCAAATGGTTCCTTTTCTGGCTTGTCCGTCACTTGAATAATATGCCAACCGAACTGTGTTTTTACTGGTTCGCTAATTTCATCTTTCTTCAATTTGAATGCTGCTTCTCTGAAATCAGCATCCCAACCTTCGTTATCTTTTTCAATTTTCCCAAGATCGCCGCCAGTTTCCTTTGTTCCATCTATGGAATATTCTTCAGCAAGCTTGGCAAAATCTTCACCTTTATCCAATTTCGCTTTTATCTCTTTTGCTAGTTCTTCATCTTCAGGGTCAACGATGATATGGCGAACTTCAATAGGTAATTCTAGATTATCGTAATATTCTTTTACTTCATCTTCTGTTACTTTCACATCTTTAATGGCCGCCTTTTCTTGAAGGAGGCTAAACTTTAATGCGGTGCGGAAGTCATCTTCATCTTTGTATCCGTATTGTAGAATTTGCGATTCAAACTGTTCTCCAGTTTCACCTTTTATTTTTTCTAATCTTTCGTTTATTTCATCTTCTGATACTTTATATTCTTTTTCAAGAACTTTTTCCAATACAAGTTGTTGAAGCATTGGCTCACCAATTCTTTCCTTCATTGCTTGGTAAAGTTCATCTTTTGTTACATTTCCTGCTTTTGTTTTTGCAACATCTTCTCCGCCATTGCCACTGCATGCAGCAAGTCCCACAACTCCAGCAGCTAACGTGAGGGATAAAATCCATTTTTTCATGCAGACAACTCCCTAAAATTAAGTCGAATTTTGTTTAGCACAAAGTATACTATAACATAGTTTAATTCAGATAAAAACATTTTTCGATAATTTGAAGAAAATTAGGCGAATGCTTCAAACAAACGTCTATTGTGGGCATATGATGTACGGAAAGTAATAAGGAGGTCATTAATATGGAAGTTGCTGGATATTCTGGTTTTGCTTTGGTTGTTGTTCTCTTTATATTGCTGATCATTATAGGGTCAGCGTACATTTTCTAAAAAATAGCAAAAACTAGGCAAATGGCCTAACATCTGAAAATGAACTTGAATATGATAAATAGCAGGAACCAGAGGAGGTGTTGTAAATGAGCGGAGGAGTAGGATACGGCGGTGGCTTTGCCCTGATCGTAGTGTTGTTCATTTTGTTGATCATTGTTGGGGCATCTTGGCTTTACTAAAAATGAAATTGATTCAAAAAGGCGAGTTCCGATTTGGGAACCCGCCTTTTGAGCTATTGTACTTTTTTAAGTATACAAAATTTCTACATAAGATGAAAAAAGTAAAATGGTAATTAAAATATTAATGGTCCGAAACACTTTTGGCTGTCTTTCTTCAGGTATCTCCTTTACAATGCAAAGGGAATTTGTCAAATTATTAAATATGTATAAGACGAAAATAGCGAAAAAAATAAAAATGGAGACCAATATATCATCCTTCCCTTCATCTCCTGTTTAGTAAAGAATAGCAAACTTATTCGAAAAAAGATAGAATAAATAATGGCAAAGGCTAGAAGAATTTGCCCTTCGAAGGCACTGGAGTGGACAGTTTCGTTTATATGTCTAGTTCCAGCACCCCTTCTTAGAGGTAATCTATTCTCATTTATTCACCAGTATTTCAAAGCCATCTTCGTTTTCCTCAATTAAAGCTCCACGAGGGGAGACAAATAACTTTTTTAAGAATATTAAATCAAAAGCACACATTCCAATATGGTAAGATAATAAAATCGCTATAAAATGGCGAGATTCTGGTAATATGAATAGCATTACTATTAACACTGAATTAATAATGAAAAATGGGAAAAGTAAGGCAAAGGCATACTTGTTTTTTGAAATTGGTGTGCGAATATTAACATGTATAATAGGTAATATATAAAAATAAAACTCTATTCCCAATTGAATATATTTATAGGTTTTAGTGAGTGGAAGTATATGCAACAGTTTATGCATAGGATAGAGTAAAATGAACAAAATTGCAAAAACAATAAAATGATGATCTTTCAATTGCATTGAAACCATTGTTTGCATAGAAACGTAGAGAGCAATAAAGGTGAATAGAGCTATAAAAGTTGAGATTACAAAAAAACGTGTAAACTGATATTTTTTGTTTACATTATATGCCTTCCAACATTGCATGGGATTAGCCTCCACAATTTGCTTAAACTTTAACTCTACATACTTTACGATGAATTGCTGACAAAATCAATAGGCTTTTTCCCTGTAAGAATTGCACTATATGAAGGAATCTGGAAATTAACAGCGAATACATCCAAATACGGACAACTTATATTATGAGGTAGTGAAGAATGGATCATTTACTTGCCAGAATAGAGAAACTCGAATACCACCAAAAGCTAATGTTAAAGATGCTTCAACCTGAAGCACATGAATTCGATTATTTAGTGATTGTAAAAAATCTCGAGGAGAGAGAAGTAGAAGAATTTTTCGAGTTGTGTGAAGAGTTGAACAAGGAGATACCGAAACAAAAAGCGGATAAGTTTGTTTTTCATGCTCCGCTTTTTGTTGAATTTATCCATCGTCTCCATCCAAAATTAGACCCAAAAGAAGTGGTTGATGCTTGTCTAAAGCAAAACATTTACCCAGGGTTAATGGACGTGTTGAAAAGGAATTTTTAAATTATCCTACATTTTCAACTTGTTCTTTTTTGTTTTCTTCTTCACTTTGAATAAATTCTTTTTCTAGGTTTTCAAAGGATTTTTCAAAAATATTCATAAAGTCATCACCATAAATATTACGGACAATCGCTAATAACTCTAGAATGTCTGGAAATTTTCCGTATAAATCACGGAGAGGAGCAGCGCCTTGGTAAACGGAATTATTAGCTGGGTTATAAGCAGCCATTAGTTCTGTTAGAAGATTCTTTCCTTTTTCCGTCAGCTTGATGTATGTATTGCGTTTGTCGTTTTCACGTTTGGAAAATTGCAATAGTCCGCGTTCTTCTAACTTTTTTGAAAAGTTAAATGCTGTTGAGACGTGCATAACTCCAAATTTTGCAATATCGGAAATAGTCGCACCATTTAGGTGGTGAGCAATCCAAAGGATATGGTGTTCATTAATATTTAGATTAAAGGGTTTAATCCAACCTTGCCAATCCTTTTCGATTGATTTCCATAAAGCTTTGCTCAATTGCGCCATTCTTTGGGAAAACAACATTGATTCTTTTATATGATCTTCCATGTTAATCCAACCCCTTTTATATATTATGCCAATAAAGTAAAAATTAATAAAGATGTAAATTAGCAAAATTATTAATGATTGAAAAAAATGAGGGATGTCTAGTGTGACAACCCTCATTCTTTATGGGATCAGAATCCTTTTTCAAGATTTGAAGATAACTTTTTGACAATAAGACTAAATATACCGATTTAGCTAATTAAGTTATTCTTTCCTTCTTTCAGTTGATCTTCTAATTGTGCAATAGTTTTTTGAATTTCTTTCATTTCTGCTTGTAAGGCGTCCTTATTAGGTTCTATACTTTTTTGCCATTCTTGTGCAGCAATTTTAAGGTCGCCAGCTAGTTCTTTAATAACTTCTTTTCCCTCTTTAGAAGCTTTAAAAAGGGAAGATTTTAGTTCTTTCATGTCCTCTTTCAAATCAGTGGCTGTTTTAGCCCAGTCACTACTCGTCGTTTTCATTTGTTGGCGAAGTTCCTTACCAGAGCTTGGCGCAGTTAAAAGAGCTGTTGCTGCCCCTACAACACCGCCAACTAGAACTCCATAAATAAGCGCTTTTCCATTCATTTGTATCACCCCAAAAATATCGACTTATTCTACATCTTCTCCAAAAATGTAAAAAATCCTGCTTAACGGTTTAACTAAATGATATCATGCTTGCCATACTCATGCATAGAATATTAGGAAAGCAGTAATTTTAGATTATTGTGGCATGTGCTCAAAAAATGAAGGTGTGATTGAGGTGAGCATAAGTGGGAATAATGAAAGTTCTTTTTATTACTATTGGGATAATTCTACTTGTAGGTATGAGTTATTTTCTAGTCGCGTTTCAGAAGCCAGGAATCTACCCTCCAAAGCGAGTTTTAAAGGAAAGGGCAAAAAAATTAGGTGGAGCAGGGGCTTGTTTTTTATTTCTTGGAATTTTATTTGCTATTTTAGCAAAATAAAAAGAACCCGAGGGTTCTTTTTATAATATTTACATTTCAACAGTTGATGTGAAATTTGTTCTTTTTAAAATAGCTATCACTACTGGAAAGAGGATAGACAAAAAAATTGGATTTAATGCGGCTGCAGGTAATACACCTAACCCAAACATTGCTAGGAATGCCTCAGGTAATTTAAACAGAAGTGCTAGAGAACCTAAAAAGAGCGTTCCTGACACTATAGTACCAGCGATTGATGAAATAATAAGCGAAGTAAGTTTCGGCAGTTTTTTTGCTAACAGAATGTATAAACCAAAAAATACAAATGCTGTGATAGGCTTATCGATCATATTCGGGATTTGTCCTCCAGGTACGCCAGTTGTAAGAGCCGTAATAATCCCCGTTACGATACCAAGTAGTAGCACGTTTTTCTTATCAGGAAATAAGGCGATACCAAGAAATAACATTGCTAACATCATGTCTGGTTTGATCAATAATGTCGGCGGTATAACTACATGCAAGACTGTCCCTACCCCAACTAATAAGGCTAAAAAAACAAGTGTTCTGGTATTCATTTTTTTATCTCTCCTCTTCTCAACTCTGCTCTTTACTTTCCTGACGTGCACTCTTTGCCGCCAGCGAAAGATTAGGAATATTTTATCACACCATTCAAGAAGAGGAAAGGTATATTTTAAATAAGAATTATCTAGAACTGCTTTCTGATGGTGGAGGCAATCGTTTGCAAATCTTCACCAGAATAATCTTTTTGATGATTAGTGTATGTAACTTTAATTCCATCTGTTTTATCATAACGAGGAATTAAATGTAAATGGTAATGAAAAACTTCTTGTCCTGCAAAAGAACCATTGTTATTAATGAGGTTTAGTCCTTTTGCCTCGTAAGTCGTTTTAAGAGCTGTTGAAATTTCAGGAACGACTGCGAATAGTTTAGCCGCTGCTTCAGGCGTTAATTGAAAAATATCATTCGCATGAGCTTTAGGGATGACTAAAGTATGCCCTTTAGTAACCTGGCTTAGATCGAGGAAAGCTAAAACATCATCATTTTCGAAAACTTTAGCAGATGGCAGTTCTCCGTTAACTATTTTGCAGAAAATACAATTACTCATTACTTTCACTCTCCAATAGATTTTTCCTAATTTTACCATAGTTACTAGAAAGTGAAAAACGTGCAAGGTCTGAATAAGACCTTGCACGTTGAAGGGATAAGCGGATTTTTTTGGAAAGATTCTTTTATTAAGCCATTTCGTATTTATCGAAACGACTTAAAATAAAGAATTTCTCGATTAACCAATTGCATGCCCAACGGAACCATCTCCCTTGTCATGAATTTAAGTCTGGTTTTCCACTAGCAATGCCCAACGGAATCATCTCCCTTATCGTTCGATTAAGTTTGATTTTTCCATTATCATGTCCAACGGAACCATCTCCCAAAGTCATGATTTTCAAGTTTGACTATCCAATTATTCATGTCATTGTGATCGTAACTTTCCTTTAGTCAGCTTTTTGTCTAGGACAATTTAGCTTTTTTCCGCCCCTTCGCTATTTATATTAACCCGTTGATCCTTTATTATTAGAGGTAAAATTATCCAATTTGCGTCATCCGGCCATTTTCCGCTAAGTACATATTTATTTTCGTCATAGATAGCCACCTAACTCTTAACAAATATGTCGTAAAAATAGGGATAATCGTTTTTATAATTTGGATAGTGGTGCAGGAATTCTGACGTGTGATGAAGAAACGGCAATGTATGAGATAATTTGTTAAAATACGTGTAGTGATAATTAGAGAGAGGGAGTTGTCGATGGCATTAGTAGAAGTGAAAAATCTAACGGGCGGTTATACGAAGCGTCCTGTATTGAAAGATATATCCTTTTCTATGGAAGCTGGTCAAATTGTCGGATTAATAGGGTTAAATGGAGCAGGGAAAAGCACTACTATAAAACATATTATCGGTTTAATGGAAGAACGTTCAGGGAGTATAACGATCAACGGGATCTCGCTGAAAGATAAGCCAGAAGAATATCGAAAGCAATTTTCCTTCGTTCCCGAAACACCTATTCTTTATGAGGAGCTGACACTTGAGGAACATTTAAAATTAACAGCGATGGCATATGGCATACCAGAAAATATGTACAAGGAACGTATTGGGAGGTTGTTAAAAGAGTTCCGGCTTGAAAAACAACTTAAATGGTTTCCAGCTCATTTTTCTAAAGGTATGAAACAAAAAGTGATGATCATGTGTGCTTTTTTAATTGAACCAGCCTTGTATATTATTGATGAACCATTTGTCGGCCTAGATCCGCTCGGTATTCAATCGCTCTTGGAGTTAATGGATAAAATGAAACGGAATGGTGCGGGGATTATTATGTCTACTCATATTCTCGCTACGGCTGAACGTTATTGTGATAGCTTTATCATTTTACATGATGGGAAAATCCGAGCTAAAGGAACCCTTCGTGATTTGCAAAGCGAATTTTCAATGCGGGGCGCGACTTTGGATGATATTTATCTGCAATTGACAAAGGAAGAGATCCATGAAGAGTATTGATGAGTTGTGGAAGGAAAGAATACAAGCTTATATTCAAAACTTGAGGAAGTATTTTAAGTATATGTTTAATGATCATATACTGTTTGTATTGATTTTTGGGGGAGGAGCGGCGATTTATTATTATCCGCAATGGGTGAAAACTTTGGAGCCTTCATTCCCAGTTGCCTTCATAATGGCTGTACTTCTTGCATTAGTACTTTCGGCAAGTCCAATTACAACCTTGTTAAAACAAGCAGATATAGTTTTTTTACTTCCACTTGAAACAAAACTAGGGTCTTATTTTCGCAAAGGGATTGGATTAAGCTTTTTTACTCAAGCTTACTTAATTTTGATTGTTCTTGCGGCTTGTATGCCTATGTACGTACATGTAACAGGGAATAAGTATACATGGTTTTTCTATTTACTTCTTATATCCCTCACCATGAAAATTTGGAATATAGTTGTTCATTGGTGGATGTTAAAAATGAGTAGTTCACATTCGCTTATCTATGATTGGATCATCCGATTTGCAATGAATGCTCTGCTATTTTACTTTGTTTTGAAGGAAGCTAGCCTTTGGTTTATAGGTGCAGTTGTATTAATTCAAGTAGTATTTACAATGTATCTCTGGAAAGCTGTTCAAAATAAAGGACTAAAGTGGGAGACATTGATTGAAAAGGAACAGGGGAGAATGCAGGCGTTTTATCACGTTGCCAATATGTTTACGGATGTTCCTCATTTAAAAGGACGTGTAAAGAGGAGAAAATGGTTAGATCCTATTTTTTCGTCGATTCCATATGACAGTAAGGAAACGTTTCGTTTTCTATATTCGAGAACGATAATGAGGACGAGTGAATTTTCGGGATTAATTATTAGGTTAACACTTATTTCCGCACTTATTATCCTCTTTGCGGGGAATTTATATTTGTCAATTGCTGTTTCCTTACTATTTCTGTATTTAACAGGATTTCAACTTTTTCCTATGCTTAAAAAACATGATTTCATAATTTGGACAAGTCTTTATCCCATTGCCGCCCGTCAAAAACAATCAGCTTTTCTTGATTTACTTCTGAAAACTTTAGTTGTACAGGCCGTATTATTTGGGGTGTGTGCTTGGCTTGGTGGAAATATAATTCAAGGTGGGATTGTTGCGGGGGTTTCGATTGCATTTGCTATTTTATTTTCAAAAGCGTATGCTCCGAGCAGAATCAAAAAGTTAGAAATACAAGGAAACTAAGTAAATCACCCAAGGATGACCTTTGGGTGATTTTTGCTGTAAAGAAGAAGCGATATTATGGCTATGCATTGTCCTAGCTTTAGCTCAACCTTTCCACTATAGGCACAGGCCGTCTTTTTAATGGAAAGAATATTTTTCTGTCACACATAATTGACCGTCTGGCGTTATTCTTATGCTAACTGTGATTTCAATGCAGCCCAACCTAATGTTCGAGCGGCAGCTAGCATTGATTGTTCGTTAATGTCAAATTTAGGATGATGGTGAGGGTAGGGATTAACGACATTATCTGGTTTAGCACCTGTGAAAAAGAAGGTACCCTTAACATTTTGTAAATAATAAGCGAAATCCTCGCCACCCATTTCTGGTGCGCATTCTTCAACAGTGGACAGTTCAGGAACTTCACGTGCACATTCCGCAAGAAACTCTGTTTCCGCTTCATGATTGACAACAGCTGGATAACCACGATTATACTTTATATCATAATCGCACCCAGCAGCTAGACACGTTCCTTCAACAATTCTTCTGACCTCTTTTTCGATCATATCTTGAATAACTGGATTAAAAGTGCGGACAGTTCCGCCAAGCTTTGCCTGGTCAGCAATAACATTGAAGGAATTGTCTGCTACAAAATAGCCGATGGATAAAACAGCAGATTCAATAGGGTCCACTTTTCTGCTAACAATTTGCTGTAAATTCATAATTAGTTGTGAACCGATCACGATCGAATCTTTTGTTTTATGGGGCTGTGCACCATGCCCCCCGTAACCTTTAATTGTAATTTCAAAGCGGTCGGCAGCAGCCATAATCGGCCCGCTGCGATAGTGAAGAGTACCATAGGGAATGCTTGCCCATAAATGGGTTCCGAAGATAGTATCGACACCATCTAGGCAGCCATCCTCAATCATTGGTTTGGCCCCTCCAGGTGAGATTTCCTCAGCGTGTTGATGAATGATGATATATTGCCCTGAGAGTTCATCTCTCATTTCAAAAAGGACTTTTGCTAACACTAACAAAGTGGACGTATGCCCATCATGCCCACATGCATGCATAACTCCAGGAACGATTGATTGAAAGGGAAGCCCAGTTTCCTCTTGTATCGGCAACGCATCGAAATCAGCTCTTAGAGCAATTGTTTTTCCGGGTCTTCCACCTTTTATTTTAGCTACAACTCCGGTTCCTCCTACACCTGTTCGAACATCTTTTAGCCCAAGTTGGTGATAATAATTGGCAATATAAGCGGCAGTTTTCTTTTCTTGAAAGGACAATTCTGGATGCTGGTGTAAATATCTTCTAATTTCTACCATTTCTTCGTATAGTTGTTCTAATCGTTTGAATAATTTTTCCTTCATCAAAAATCACATCCTGACTATAATGAATGTTGTGTTATAAATTCATTATACAATTCAAAAAATGCGAAATGAATAAAAAAACTCAAAAAGACTTAAAGCTTTTCGAGTTCATTATCATCTTTCTCTATTTCATCTTTAGAAACTATAAATGTAGATGTATATGCAGGACCTGAGAATATATTTCCCATTTTGTTTTGAATATCCATATGATGGTGGTCATTAGAATCTAACCAATTTCGATATTTTTTTTCATTGTGCCACATTTTCATAATGAGGTACGTATCATGATGAGAAAGAGGTCGCAGAATACGAGCTGCTATAAATCCGTCCGCATGTTTAGCCATATTAGCCTTATTTCCAAATTCAAATTCAAAGATTGGTTTGTTTTCATCTCTTACTGGTATATGATCACATGATACAAACCCTTCATTGGAAAAACTTCCCTCTGCATCAAGTACTTCGTATTTACGCGGTGATTTGAAAACTGTATTTCCTTCTGTTTCATGCCAAATTTCCGCGGAACGGACACTTTGCATTAATAACATATTCTCTTTTGAATGTTTCATTTTAATTTTTTTTAAAAATGGATAGGTTCCTGAAGTAATATAAATATACATACTCCCACCTCTTTTTATTTTTTTGAACTTTCATAGCTTATATCTAAGGATAACGAATTATGGATAAAATATGTATAAAAGAGCCTTCAAAAGGGACAAATTTATGACAAGAAGATCACTATACTGTAATTTAACTTGAAAAAATAATATATTTAAATAGGAAAACAGATAGTAAAGATACTATTCAATATAGTTTAGCGTTAAATAGTACAGAATATGCGTCAAAATGAAAGGCGGGTATGTTCGTTCGTGAAAAAAATAATCAATGATACATTTCTACAAGCAGCTAAAAGTAAAAAGACAAAGCATGTTCCAGTTTGGTATATGCGTCAAGCTGGACGGTCCCAAGCAGAATATCGAAAGCTGAAAGAAAAATATTCTCTTTTTGAGATTACCCATCAGCCAGAGATATGTGCCTATGTTACAAAGTTACCTGTTGATATGTACGATGTGGATGCTGCCATACTTTACAAAGATATTATGACTCCACTTCCAGCTATCGGAGTAGGAGTTGAAATTAAGAGTGGTATTGGGCCAGTTATTGATCAGCCGATCCGTTCTAAAGTTGATGTGGAAAAACTAGGGGAATTAAATCCAGAAGAGGATATTCCTTATGTTCTTGATACAATCAAACTATTAACAGAAGAGCAATTGGATGTTCCGCTAATCGGTTTTGCAGGAGCTCCTTTCACATTAGCGAGTTATATGATTGAGGGGGGACCTTCGAAAAATTATCATAAAACAAAAGCCTTCATGTATTCAGAACCTGAATCATGGTTTTTACTAATGGACAAGCTAGCGAATATGACCGTTCGATACTTAAAAGCTCAGGTACAAGCTGGAGCAAGTGCTTTACAAATATTTGATTCATGGGTCGGTGCTTTAAGTAGGGCTGATTATCAGCACTATATCAAACCTGTAATGTCTAAAATCTTCTTAGAGATGCAAGAAGCCGATGTCCCGCTAATCATGCATGGGGTAGGGGCTAGCCATCTTGTTTTAGAGTGGAATGAACTTCCGCTTGACGTAGTAGGACTCGACTGGAGACTTCCGATTTCGGAGGCAAGAAAACTTGGAGTCACTAGGGCGGTACAAGGGAATTTGGATCCTGCTGTTTTAATTGCAGATTGGAATACGATTGAACAACGTGCTCGAGAAATTATTGATCAAGGTATAGAACAGCCTGGATTTATATTTAATCTTGGCCATGGCGTTTTCCCTGAAGTGAACCCAGAGGTATTAAAGCGTCTTACCGCATTTGTTCATGAATATAGCGCAGAGAAATTAAAAGAATTGTAAACAACTAGGAGTGAAAAAATGACACGGAAGAAGTTAGGTTTATTAGTCATGGCCTACGGTACCCCTTATAATGAGGAGGATATCGAACGTTATTATACTCATATTCGCCATGGAAGAACTCCGTCAAAGGAAGCATTAGATGATTTAACGAATCGATATAGAGCAATTGGCGGAATTTCACCATTAGCTAAAATTACGGAAGATCAGGCCTACGGGCTTCAAGATCGTTTGAATGCAGTGCAGGATGATATTGAGTTCAAAGCCTATATTGGATTAAAACATATTGAACCTTTTATTGAGGATGCTGTGGAACAAATGCATAATGATGGGATTCAGGAAGCTGTTTCCATCGTGCTTGCACCGCATTTTTCAACATTTAGTGTAAAGTCTTATAATGAACGGGCGAAGGAAACCGCTAAAAAATTAGGCGGACCTGTAATTACGTCAGTTGAAAGCTGGTATCAAGAGCCAAAATTCATTCAATTTTGGGTGGATGAAGTGAAGAAAGTGTACGAAGAGATGGAGGAAGAGGAGCGTAATGCTGCTTGTCTAATTGTTTCGGCACACAGCCTTCCTGAAAAAATATTAGAATATGGTGACCCTTATCCAAATCAATTGCATGAAACAGCGGATATGATTGCCCGGGAAGCTGGTATTACAAATTATGAAGTAGGTTGGCAGAGCGAAGGGAACACACCGGATCCATGGCTTGGACCAGATGTTCAGGATTTAACACGTAATCTTCATCGTCAAAAAGGCTATAAAGCTTTCGTATATATTCCTGTCGGTTTTGTTTCTACCCATTTAGAAGTTTTATATGATAATGATGTTGAATGTAAAGCCGTGACTGATGAAGTGGGGGCTGCTTATCATCGTCCGCCAATGCCTGACGCACAGCCTGCTTTTATAGATGCTATGGCAACGGTTGTTTTAAGACATCTAGGGAAAATATAAGGCTGGATTAAAGTAGGCGATCAAATATTGAATCAAAAAAGGAAAAAAGTGGTTGTAGTTGGTGCTGGCATCACCGGCTTGTCAGCCGCTTTTTATTTAAATAAAACAGTAAAAACTCATAATTTGCCAGTAGATATCACACTAGTAGAGGCAAGTCCAAGATTGGGTGGGAAAATTCAAACCGAATATCGCAATGGATTTGTCATTGAAAAGGGCCCAGACTCTTTCCTTGAACGCAAGATCAGCGCAACAGAATTAATTCATGATGTTGGATTAGAATCAAATTTAGTCAAAAATGCGTCTGATAAAGTATATGTGTTAGTGAAGGACAGGATGCATGAGATGCCTGAAGGTGCAATCATGGGGATTCCAACGCAATTGGGTTCGTTTATGAAAACGGGACTATTTTCCGTTCAAGGAAAGCTGAGAGCAACATGCGATTTTATTATACCGCGCTCTAAAGATGCTGGAGATCAATCTGTTGGGCATTTTATTCGTAGAAGATTAGGAGATGAAGTGGCGGAAAATTTAGTAGAGCCGCTTTTATCGGGTATTTTCATTGGTGATATTGACCAATTAAGTTTAATGTCCACTTTTCCGCAATTTTATCATGCGGAATGTGAGCATCGTAGTATTATTCGAGGACTGAAAAAGCTAACAAAATCTCACTCGAAAAATCAACTAACAAGCAAAAACCAAGGGGTCTTTCTCACTTTGAAAGAGGGCTTACAGTCACTAGTAGATGCGATTGAAGAAAAGTTAAAGTCCATTTCGATTGTAACTGGGACGATGGTTACAGAGATCAATGAGATTGCTGGTCAATATGAGTTAAGTTTAAACAATAATGAAGTGATGCAGGCAGATAGTATCGTCCTTGCGTTACCACACCTTGCATTAACAGGATTATTTCCTGAAAAGGAATATATTAAAGAATTTAAGCAGGTTCCTGCCACTACAGTTGCAACTGTAGTACTAGCGTTTGATGAGGATGAGGTGCGGAATATAGATAACGGAGCTGGATTTGTTGTTTCTAGACATAGTGATTATACAATTACTGCATGTACATGGACACATAAAAAATGGCCACACACAGCACCGCCTGGTAAGGCTTTGCTCCGCTGCTATGTTGGAAGAACCGGTGAAGAGACCGTTGTTGATTTGTCTGACGCCGAGATAGAAGAAATCGTGCTAGCTGATTTAAAAGCAACATTGAATATAGAGGCCAAGCCAGATTTTGCGATTGTAACTCGTTGGATTGAAGCCTTCCCGCAATATACCGTTGGGCACCAAGCACGTTTAGAAAACTTTCGGGCACAGTTAGGTCAAGATCTACCAGGTGTATTTGTTGCAGGAAGTTCTTTTGATGGTATCGGTCTTCCCGATTGCATTACACACGGTCGGAAAGTCGCTGACCAAGTATTGGACTATTTTAAGTATAAATAAACAAGGGGCTATCCAAAAAGTGGAAGATCACTTCCCTTTTTGGCTGCCCTTTTTTTAGTTGTTTTAAACGAGGGTGTTGATTTCCGCAGAAGGCACTCGCTTTCCGCGGGCATGGCTTGAGCCTCCTCAGTCGCTGTGCGACTTGCGGGGTCTCAAGGCTCATGTTATTCCCGCAGGAGTCTCGCGCCTTCTGCTCCAATCAACGTGCTTAAAATGAAACGATTATTTTTAACATATCTAAAAAAAGTGCACAAAAAAATCGTCCTATCTAGTAAAATGAAGTTACCACACAACATTCATAGAGAGGACGATTTTTATGTGCAATCCGAAGATTACTACTGAGAGGACGATCTATTCATCTGTCCGAATGGACAGAGAATCATTTTTAAAAGGGATCAAAACAAGAAAAACGCCTCAGGATTTGTGCAAAGCTACAAGATTTACCAATGTGAATACTGTTCGGGTTGCCCATTGAAAGAAGTCTACACAAAAGCCAAAGGTGATCGTAAAGTTCATTGGAATCCGATTTTCGAAGAAATGAAAACAAAAGCAAAAACAGCCCTTGAATGTGATAAGAAGGCAGCTATCTACGCTCGGCGCAAGATTGAGGTGGAAAGCGTGTTCGGTCACATCAAGGGCAATCGGTCATTCCGTAGATATTTACTACGGGGTCTTGAAAAGGTCCACACTGAATTCGGAATTGTGGCCTTGGCTCACAATCTCCTGAAAATAGCCAGCTATTTTCAGGTAATAAGCAAAAAAACACAAAAACAGGAGGAGAAAAAAGTGTCATTTTTCTCCTCCTGTTTTATTCGAGGGACTTATAGGACAGCCCCTTTATTCATCCGTTTTCATTAACTGTATATCAATATATAATTGACAATTCATTAGAAAGCTATCAAATTGAATTGAAGTTAATTCTGCAATTTGATTTAATCGATATTTTAATGTATTCGTGTGAATATATAATTGTTCAGCTGATGGCTTTAAACGACAGTTATTTAATAAAAACAACTCTAATGTTTCGATTAAGCTTGTTTGGCTTTCCTCATCTTTCTGCTTTAAGATTAATAAATCACTATTAGTATAATTTAATTTTGTGTGATAGCTAGAAATCGTTTCAAGATACCGCAAAATCCCAAGGTTTTTGTATTCGAAAGAGGGGAGCTTGCCTAAACCTAGGAATTTTCCCGTTTTTATCACTTCAAGTGCTTCTAAGTAGCTATGTTTTAATTTGAGAACAGATGAGTGTTCATTACTGATGCCAGAATAAATGGTTTGTTCTGGAAAATGATCTAAAATAAGGGATGTTAAGTTTTTGGTACTTTCCGTTAATTCGCGAGAAGGAGCTAAGTCACTTCCAATTAAAACGATAATTTTTAAATGATCTGTAAATAGATGAGTAGGGTATTTTAAAGTATTTAAATACAGTATTATTCTATCTAAAAGATCGTTAAAAATATGTTCGTTTTCTTGAGGTACGGAAAATACATTTAGAATAAAAAATTTTGGGAACTTAACATTCACATTAGCTGCTGCCGACTTCATTTGTTTCTCTGTTTGATAAAAGTCACCTATAACTTTTTTGAAAAATATATCTTTTTCTTGGCTTTTCTTAAGTTTATTTTGATTGTTTTCATATAGTAGCTTAGCAATATGAGAAGAAACCTCGTGTATGAATGCAAATTCTTTGTCAGTCAGTAGAGGAGCTGTTTCTTGTATCCATATATAGCCTAAGATTGTCCCTTTATATTTAGCGCTTACAACAACCCTCTGATTAAGGCCAATTTCTTTCATTTCCTTAACTCTGAAAGGTTTTGAAGATGTTTTAAGTTGGTCCACAATCCCTTCATCGAAAAATTTTTCTACAATGGAAATTGGCCAACGTTTTGCAAAGATCGTTAATTTGTTTACCTCATCAAACCGGTCAATGTAAAAGGAATTATAGGCCAATAAAGAAAATTGATGATCTTCAATAATGATCGGTTTTTTTAAATGATTGCTTATTAAATCGGCTATTTCATCAATATCAGATAGTGTAAAGATTTTTTCTAATAATGGCTTCAAGAATATTCACCTCGCAAAGCATTCTTACCATAGTCTACCATAGTGATAGCTTAGACAGTAAAAAAAGCTAGAGATAAAGGAGACACTCCCTTATTTCTAGCTCGATGCATGCAATTTGTTCAGAGCTCATCCCCTATGATAAGTCAAAGGGACCGAAGTTTGTACTTCGCTAAACAGTGCATTTTCGCTTTCCTTATTCAAAGCATTTCCGAAGTTGTTTTTGCTTGTAAATGGAGGAGGAGATAATCAGGACCGCCTGCTTTCGAATCTGTACCTGACATATTGAAGCCTCCAAATGGTTGATAACCAACGATAGCACCTGTACAGCCACGATTGAAATATAGATTCCCAACATGAAAATCTTCGCGCGCTTGTTCTAAATGATCGCGGTTATTTGAAATGACTGCTCCTGTTAATCCATATTCTGTGTTATTGGCTATTTTGATTGCGTGCGTAAAATCCCTAGCTTTAGAAAATGCTACTACAGGTCCAAAAATTTCCTCTTGCATAATCCGAGCATTAGGGTCAGCATCTGCAAAAATGGTCGGCTGTATGAAATAGCCTATTGTGTCATCACCTGCTCCACCAATCATTAACCGACCTTCATCCATGCCAATTTCAATATAGTTCATTATTTTATCAAAAGCATTTTGGTCATTAACTGGCCCCATAAAATGATCTGGATTTGTTGGATCCCCTACGGTTAGTTCTTTCGTTAATTCAACCGCACGGCCTAAAACTTGATCGTAAACATCCTCTACAATGATCGCACGGGAACATGCAGAGCATTTTTGTCCGGAGAAACCAAAAGCTGAACGAACTATGGATTGGGCAGCCAGTTCTAAGTCAGCTTCTGTATCAACGATAATCGTGTCTTTACCTCCCATTTCAGCGATGACACGCTTTAACCAAATTTGTGACTCATTTACTTTTGCAGCACGTTCATAAATGCGAGTACCTACTTCTCGAGAACCAGTAAAGCTAATAAATCGTGTTTTAGGATGATCGACAATGTAATCACCAATTTCCGATCCACTACTTGGTATAAAATTTACTACACCTTTTGGTAAGCCAGCTTCTATTAACACCTCAATAAATTTTGCTGCAATAATCGGTGTCGTTGATGCAGGTTTTAACAGTACCGTATTCCCTGAAACAAGTGCAGCTACGGTAGTTCCTGCCATGATTGCGAAGGCAAAATTCCACGGTGAAATGACCACACCTACGCCGAGTGGAATATAGTCATAGCGATTATATTCACCAGGTCTACTCTCCACTTTTTTTCCGTTCTTCATTTCTAACATTTGTCGTCCATAATATTCCAAGAAATCAATGGCTTCCGCAGTATCTGCATCCGCTTCGTTCCATGGTTTTCCAGCTTCCTTCACTAACAATGCAGAGAACTCATGTTTACGGCGACGAATAATGGCACTAGCTTTAAAAAGGATATTTGCTCGAACTTCAGGTTTCGTTTTTTTCCATGTTTCAAATGCCCTTAAGGCACTTTCCATTGCAAGTTCGACCATTTTTCGATCTGCTTTTGAGACACGTCCTATAACCTCTTTTTTATTCGCTGGATTAATAGAAATAATATGATCTTCCGTAGTGATAGACTCGCCATTGATGATTAGCGGATAGTCTTTTCCTAGATAACTTTCAACAAGTTGTATAGCTTTAGCAAATTCTTTTTGATTTTTTTCTTTCGTAAAATCAGTAAAAGGTTCATGTTTATACGTAATCAATACTATCACTCCTAAAAAATGTATTTAACTATTTTTTTGTTAGTCCCTTAAATGCAAAAGCAATATTTGCAGGCCTTTCTGCTAACCTTCTCATAAAGTAACCGTACCAATCCTCACCATAAGGTACATAAACCCTCACTTTATAGCCATCCTGAACTAGGATTGACTGCAAATTATTTCGCATTCCATACAACATTTGAAATTCAAATTGCTGCTTAGATATGTTCAAGTTTGTAGCCAATTCTTTAGTGTAGTCGATCATAGTATCGTCATGAGTGGCAATAGCAGTATAAAGGCCGTATTCTAAGCTGTGCTTAATCAGCTTTTTATAGTTATCATCTACATCTTTCTTATCAGCAAAGGCGACGTTAGGGGATTCTTTATACGCACCTTTAACTAACCGTAAAAATGGTTGGTACGTGCTAAGATCTTTCAAATCCTGTTCAGAACGATATAAATAGGCTTGGAGCACGGTACTTACACAGGTATAAGATTCTTTAAATTGCTTAAATAAATGAATNCTCGCTTTCCGCGGGCATGGCTTGAGCCTCCTCAGTCGCTGTGCGACTTGCGGGGTCTCAAGGCTCATGTTATTCCCGCAGGAGTCTCGCGCCTTCTGCTCCAATCAACGTGCTTAAAATGAAACGATTATTTTTAACATATCTAAAAAAAGTGCACAAAAAAATCGTCCTATCTAGTAAAATGAAGTTACCACACAACATTCATAGATCGCTCCTTATACAGAATGACTTTCAGCATTATTTTTGGATGATAGGAACTACGGCCGCCACCCGTATAATACGCAAAGAGTTGTGCATCGGGAATCGCCTCCACCATTTCATCCACCACACGCGCAATATGTTTTTCCGAAATGAACTCCTGAACATCGAAGATGGCAAAGCTTTAAATCTACAAGATTTACGAATGAGAAGACTGTTCGGGTTGCCCATTGAAAGAAGTCTGCACAAAAGCCAAAGGTAATCGTCAAGTTCATTGGAATCCGATTTTCGAAGAAATGAAAACAAAAGCAAAAACAGCCCTTGAATGTGATAAGAAGGCAGCTATCTACGCTCGGCGCAAGATTGAGGTGGAAAGGGTGTTCGATCACATCAAGGGCAATCGGTCATTCCGTAGATTTTTACTACGGGGTCTTGAAAAGGTCCACACTGAATTCGGAATTGTGGCCTTTGCTCACAATCTCCTGAAAATAGCCAGCATTCGCCAGCTATTTTCAGGTAATAAGCGAAAAAACACAAAAACAGGAGGAGAAAAAAGTGTCATTTTTCTCCTCCTGTTTTATTCGAGGGACTTATAGGACAGCCACTTGTTTTTATTGTTTAGAGGCTGATTTGATATCTTTTACAATTTGTTTAAAAGGAACATCTTCATTACCGGGATATTGGGTAATAACTTCTCCATTTTTATTAATTAGATAAAAACTGACTCCGTGAATGACTTGATCGTTATTATCCGGTTTTTTAACCCATTCTTTAAAATTCTTATAAGCATAATCCTCAATGACTTCTTGTTCATAGCCTGTTAAAAAATGCCATGTTGAAAAATTGGCTCCGAACGCTTCTCCATATTTTTTTAGAGCTTTGGGCGAGTCTACTTCGGGATCGACACTAAAGGAAACAAAATGAACATTGTCAAGCCCCTGTTTTTCGACCATTTGTTGAAGTTCTGTCATATTAGCAGTCATTGGCGGGCAAACTGTAGTGCAATTTGTAAAAACGAAATCAGCTACCCATACATTTCCCTTT
>NZ_LN831197.1:1141159-1210623 GCF_001375535.1 Bacillus niameyensis | reverse complement strand
CTCGCTTTCCGCGGGCATGGCTTGAGCCTCCTCAGTCGCTGTGCGACTTGCGGGGTCTCAAGGCTCATGTTATTCCCGCAGGAGTCTCGCGCCTTCTGCTCCAATCAACGTGCTTAAAATGAAACGATTATTTTTAACATATCTAAAAAAAGTGCACAAAAAAATCGTCCTATCTAGTAAAATGAAGTTACCACACAACATTCATAGATCGCTCCTTATACAGAATGACTTTCAGCATTATTTTTGGATGATAGGAACTACGGCCGCCACCCGTATAATACGCAAAGAGTTGTGCATCGGGAATCGCCTCCACCATTTCATCCACCACACGCGCAATATGTTTTTCCGAAATGAACTCCTGAACATCGAAGATGGCAAAGCTTTAAATCTACAAGATTTACGAATGAGAAGACTGTTCGGGTTGCCCATTGAAAGAAGTCTGCACAAAAGCCAAAGGTAATCGTCAAGTTCATTGGAATCCGATTTTCGAAGAAATGAAAACAAAAGCAAAAACAGCCCTTGAATGTGATAAGAAGGCAGCTATCTACGCTCGGCGCAAGATTGAGGTGGAAAGGGTGTTCGATCACATCAAGGGCAATCGGTCATTCCGTAGATTTTTACTACGGGGTCTTGAAAAGGTCCACACTGAATTCGGAATTGTGGCCTTTGCTCACAATCTCCTGAAAATAGCCAGCATTCGCCAGCTATTTTCAGGTAATAAGCGAAAAAACACAAAAACAGGAGGAGAAAAAAGTGTCATTTTTCTCCTCCTGTTTTATTCGAGGGACTTATAGGACAGCCACTTGTTTTTATTGTTTAGAGGCTGATTTGATATCTTTTACAATTTGTTTAAAAGGAACATCTTCATTACCGGGATATTGGGTAATAACTTCTCCATTTTTATTAATTAGATAAAAACTGACTCCGTGAATGACTTGATCGTTATTATCCGGTTTTTTAACCCATTCTTTAAAATTCTTATAAGCATAATCCTCAATGACTTCTTGTTCATAGCCTGTTAAAAAATGCCATGTTGAAAAATTGGCTCCGAACGCTTCTCCATATTTTTTTAGAGCTTTGGGCGAGTCTACTTCGGGATCGACACTAAAGGAAACAAAATGAACATTGTCAAGCCCCTGTTTTTCGACCATTTGTTGAAGTTCTGTCATATTAGCAGTCATTGGCGGGCAAACTGTAGTGCAATTTGTAAAAACGAAATCAGCTACCCATACATTTCCCTTTAAATCTTCCAATCCTAATGATTGGCCGTATTGATCAGTAAATTGAAAATCTTCTAGAGGCCGGCCTTTTTTAGGAAGAGAAGAACATCCAGATAAGATAAGTAAAATGACTATGATAAGAAAGAATAGTCTTTTCAAAGATAACCCTCCTGCGTACAAACTCATATATCCATTATAGCCAAAATAGGGAAAGAAAGGATCGTAAATGCGGTTTGTTCGGAATTTGTCCAAAACTTTTCCAGCAAATTTCAGACATGAAGAAGGTATTTTTGACAAGAAGAAGAATGTAGAATAATGCCGAATAGGAATGCGAAGGAGGGTTAATTATGGAGAGAATACAACAGTATTACCGCAACTTCGAACAGGAAATGGGCTATAACTTGTTCGATAAAGAAGATTATGTTGAAAATAAAACATTTCTCTTATATATTCACATGCTGCTTACTACAGAAGTAGCGGAAGTTGCAGAGGAATTTAGAACAATGTTTAAACTAGCTGACCGATTGGTTGCAGAAGGTTGTAATGAGGTCGACGCACTGGAGAGGGCAAAGGGAGCTGTAAGGGATAATCTCGGGAAAGAGCTCGCCGATTGTCTTGCCTATTTAGTGAAATTTGCCAATTACTTCGACTACGACTTGGAAACTGAATTATATACGAAATTGGAGGAGATCAAAAGGACAAGAAAATAAAAGATTTATGAGCTTTGACGTTGTTTTTCTTGCTTCTCCACAACTTGCTTTTTCGCCTTTTTCTTCTTTGAAACTTTTTGACGAGTTATCCGTCGGACAATAAAATTACTCGTTTCTTCAAAAATAGCTAAGATTAATAAGGGACTCATAATAAGTAAAATCCATTTCCACATGAATAATCACCTTTTTCGATAGTTTCCTTGCATGCAATTGATCCCCATAGTTTAGTATAGTATGAAGTGATTCTGCAAGGCGATGGTAAATTTTGTTGATTCGTCTGCAAGGTAATAATTATTACTATTCAGTATATTTCCTTTGAAGGGAATTAGCAATAACTTTTTAACATATGTGGAAATGGAGAAATTTATAGTAATTTACTTTAATTTCTTTACGACTATTGCTTGTGTTGTTTGAACGGTTCGACAATCCGCTAAATCATCTTCCTTTAACAGGCCTAAATTTAAAGCGGACTTTATTTTTTTCTCGTCAGGTTTTTTTTGAATTAAATCCATTAAATTTAACTCTTCTAATCTAGTAATCGTTTTTTCTTGAGTAAACTTTTCGATCGTTCTGATTTGCCTTTGAAGCTTGTAATCTCCGATCGTCATTTCTGCTTTTAACTGGTGTCCAACATTTGTATCAAAATAATCATTGAACACTTTTTTCAAATCTTCCAGCTGCTGCTCAATATCTTTTTTCCTTAAACTTAATTCAGTGTAATGTACCAACATTTCCTTTGTTATAGCTTGATCAATATTACTCACTATTATCGCTCCATTCCATTGATTCTCTTAAAATCATATTTGGAAGTGAGAAGTGTTATTCCATCTTTTTGAATTATAGTCCAAGTCGCAATTGGTATGATTTTTTGTTTGGTCAATTTTTTATTCATCAAAGATAGGTATAAAGATGTGGGGAGAATGCATATAGCCAATAACTATTTTCCTAATTTCCTGAAAATGATCGAAAAACCTTTATTGATACCGTAAACTGTACTTTGAATCATTCCTATTTAGGTATTACGAGGTTTAGATAGTCATAGATTGATCATGGCAACAGTTTTTGACTGGGAGGTTTTTTGAGTGAAGAAGTTTTTGCGGAAACTAGGGAAATTTTTATTTATATTATTTACGATATTTGTTGCCTGCACTTTACTTGTTTTTGCCGGCTTTTGGGGATATCAACAATATAAAGATTATAAACTAGGAAAATATTTAAGATCTTTACCAACTGATCCGATGATTTCAACTGATGTGACCGTGGAATTATACGGAGATGAGACGATTGGTGAAAACAAGATGACCATTCGTGAAAAAGTGGAGGCAGGGTTGAATCCGTATGTAACAGATACGTCAGGAAATGGAATCTCAGACTGGGATGCCGTTCATACTTATCATACTGATCCAAAAAAGTTTTCATCTGCTGATGATGGGATCAGTGATTTAGCGAAAATTAAAGAAGGGCTAGATCCAACCAAACCTTTAGATATAAATACGATTGATGAATTCACAATCGAGAATGAAGCGTTGGATGTTGCCATTCATACGAATGATTTAAATGCTAAACATCATACATTTATTGAGCCTTATCAACAATCAGAATTGGAAGCCGTATACGAACCAGTTCGAGAACCTGTTCAATTTTTCAATTATGAGGGAGAAATAGAACTTGGCATACCAGATGGTGTAAAAAACCCAGAAAAATTAAAGGCTTTTTATTTTGATTTTGATAAAGAGGACTTTGTAGAAATTAAAGACCAACGAATTGAAGACAATGCTCTCATAGCTACAATTAATAATTTCTATCCTGTCTATATATTGGACCCAGATACATATGATCAGATTGAAAAATATTATTATTTCAGAGTTTCAGGATTTCAATTTAGCCGTGCAGTAGCTGGCTTCGATCATAAGATTTTTCTGTTTAAACGGGGGCTTTTTGATAGTGAAAAGGGAGTTGAAGAGAAGTTCGAGGATCCGGATTATGGGATAACGGAGCTCTCGATTGGAAAAATTGGACCAATTTCAGCTGCCTTATTGGATCGGCTTTACGCTTTATTGGACCGGATTTTTCAACCGCTTGATAATACGGATGGAAGTTGGTTTCAACGTGCCCTTTTAGATTACGGAACAGTGACTGGCACGCCAGAATATGCTCAAAAATATGTCATGCCCTGGATGTATGAAGATGAGATACTAGAGACAGAGAACGAAGATTCATGGAAAGTGATTGATACTGGTTTTCGATCAAAGAAACATGCGTTTAAATTTGGAAACATGATGACTAAGATAGGGGATGGAGGAATTTGTGCAGGGTATTGCCGGGTAACGGAACGAGTTTTTAACGGCCAAGAAATTGAAAAGGAGTTAAGTTATGATCCAGAAACATGGAGAAGCAAATTAGTTGACTGGCTTGGGGATCATGAATTAAGTTCATCACTATCCTATAATTTGGAGCCCCAGCTTTCTCACTATTCGTTTTTAAACGATGGGATGCTTTATAATTACAGCTTTACTGATGAACAAATGGCTCATCTTGGAATAAGTAAGTTTTTGGATGGTGATTTGGTTGTTGAACCAGATACGCTTACGGAACCAGATCAGACTCTTATTAAAATGCTCGAGACACAATGGATGTACTCAAATGAATTCATAAATTATAAAACAAAACCTTATGATACTAATAACCTTGAAATATTAGATCAAGTCGATGAAGCTTTATCCAATGGCCAAATTATTTACGTTTCCTTACACGGAAATTCGAGTGGGCATGCGGTCAATGTCTATAAAATGGAGTACGATCGATATGACCCTAACTTAATCCGTCTTTATGTTTATGACTCCAATTTTCCACACGGTCGATTAAAAAAAGAAGGTAAAGATGAAGTGTATATCAATATATACAAACGTAAAAAGAACACACTGTTTGGTACTGAGGAATATTTTGAGTTCGATTATACTCCGTTTGAAAGTCGGCGTGCGGACTATTCCTATTCCAATGTAGATAAAAATAACGAAATCCGCTTTTTTATTAATGACGAAGCATTTAAAGGGAATTAGAAAAGCGAAAGCGCCCGTTTAGCGACGTACAAACTTTTTAAGCTTCTGACGAGATAAAGGAAACACGGCGAGGCACGAGCCGATGTTGACTTATCGTAGAAAGAAGCTGAAAGTTTGCAAGTCGCTGGGCGCTGGAGCTAGCCAAAGAAAAGCGAAAGCGCCCGTTTAGCGACGTACAAACTTTTTTATAATAAGGTTGAACGGCTAAAGACGCGCCGTCCTGGCGCAACGCCGTTCTGACCAACATCCTGTTGGCCTGAGATAAAGGAAACACGGCGAGGCACGAGCCGATGTTGACTTATCGTAGGAAGAAGCAGAAAGTTTGCAAGTCGCTGGGCGCTGGAGCTAGACCGAATAAAAATAACCTTCCGAATAAATATCGGAAGGTTATTTTTATCTCATTAACTCGCTGTAAAATCCCCACTCCAAGAATCCGTGAAGAAATCTAGGTTTGTAAGCAAGGGATTCAACAGGCCATTTTTATTGAAAGGATGTACATTTATCGCATTTATTTCCATAACATTCATGTTGTTCGACGATCGCTTCCCCACATTCCGAGCATTTCTTCGGGGGTAAGTTTTTAAAAAATTCGAGGATGCTTTCAATCATTTTACTCACTCTCCTGATGTTTTGTTATATTACTGTTTATCGTTATTGAGATTGTATTATAACAGAGTGAGGGTGTCAATAACTTTTTAAAAATAAAAAAATAAAGTATAGTTAAAGTAATGGGTTGGACAGCTTTATAAATAAGGAGGAGACCGAGTGGAATTAACGGTGATTGGGCATTGGGGCGGCTATCCAAAAGTGGGTGAGGCGAGTACGGGATATTTGCTCGAAAATGAAGGTTTTAAGCTTTTGCTCGATTGTGGTAGTGCTGTATTATCACAGCTTCAGCAATATATAAAACCATCACAACTAGATGCTGTCATTATCTCTCATTATCATCCTGACCATGTGGCGGATATTGGCGTCTTGCAGCATGCCTTATTAATTGATAAATATTTAGAGGGGTATGAGAAAAATCTCCCTATTTATGGCCATCAAGAGGATGAAATTGGTTTTCAGTCGTTAACATATAAAAATATAACAACGGGCATACCGTATAAAGCTGATGAGGTTTTACATATTGGTCCTTTTCAGATCAGTTTTATTAGAACTATTCACCCAGTCCCTTGTTATGCTATGAGAATATTGGCTAATGGAAAATCGCTTATTTTTACCGCAGATACAGCTTATTTCTTAGATTTAGTTGAGTTTTCAAAAGGAGCAGATCTGTTACTGTGCGAATCCAATTATTATAAAAATATGGAGAATGCTGCTGTGAATCATATGACGAGCCAACAGGCAGGGAAATTGGCCAATCTAGCGCAAGTGAAATCATTAATATTGACACACTTACCTCATTTTGGTGATCATCAACAATTACTACAGGAGGCTCGAGAAGAGTTTCCAGCGGATATAAAATTGGCCTCAGCAGGTCTTAAAATAACAATATAGGAGGACGAAGCATGCTTTTTATTAACAACCAAGGGATTACAGATCCACGGATTAATTTAGCAATTGAGGAATACGCATTAAAGCATCTTGATATTAACGAATCGTATCTACTATTTTATATTAACGGACCATCCATTATTATTGGAAAAAATCAAAATACAATTGAAGAAATCAATACAGATTATGTTGAAAAAAATGGTATCCATGTTGTTCGTAGATTATCGGGTGGCGGAGCGGTATACCATGATCTCGGCAATTTGAATTTTAGTTTTATTACAAAGGATGATGGCGATAGCTTCCTAAACTTTAAGAAATTTACTGAACCAGTTGTAAAGGCTCTACAAAAATTAGGTGTCGACGCTGAAATGAAAGGGCGAAATGACCTCGTTGTTGGAGAGAGGAAGATATCCGGAAACGCTCAATTTGCAACACGTGGAAGAATGTTTAGCCATGGAACCCTTATGTTCGATTCCGAAATTGAAAATGTTGTTTCAGCTCTGAAAGTACGTAAGGATAAAATTGAATCAAAAGGGATCAAATCGATTAGAAGTAGGGTTGCAAATATTTCTGAATTCATGGATGAAAAAATGACAATTGAAGAATTCAGATCTGTGTTATTACGCAATATTTTTGAAGATGCTGATCCGATTCCAGAATATAAATTGACAGATGCTGATTGGAAGAAAATTAATGAGATCTCAAAAGAACGTTATCAGAATTGGAATTGGAATTATGGTAAATCCCCAAACTTTAATTTGCAGTTCTCACATCGCTTCCCTGTAGGGCATATTGAATTTCGCTTAGATGTTCATAAGGGGGAGATTACCCAATGCAAAATTTTCGGTGACTTTTTCGGAGTGGGTGATGTAAAGGAGATTGAAGAGCGTTTGACAGGCATTCGTTATGAAAGAAAGGAAATTGCCAAGGCACTTGAAGGTGTCGATATTCATCATTATTTTGGCAATGTCACGAAAGAAGAGATTATTGAACTGATTTACTAATCTTTCAAAGGATAGAACTGGGTCATCTAAAGTGCTCAATCTATCCTTTGTTTAGAGTTAAGAAGTTTTATCTAGCACGACGGCTAGCTTCTAACGGTAGGGCTCCCATTTGTCTGAACTTTTGAAACTAATGCGCTATTAAATGGGTGCTTTTACGTTTTTCTTATATTAGGGGGAAATAAAATGAAAACTTTATTATTAACAGGATTTGAGCCTTTTCTATCTTTTACGATTAATCCGACTGAAAAAATTGTGCAGGAATTAAAGGATGAAGTGGTAGGGGGATTTCGAATTATATCAGAGATACTTCCAGTTGATTTTGAAAAAGCAGGGAAACAGCTTGTAAGTTTGATTTCTAGCCATCAGCCCGATGCGGTTATCTCATTAGGATTAGCAGGTGGTCGTTATAAAATAACGCCTGAACGTATTGCAATTAATATTAATGATGGTGAGAAAGATAACCAAGGGAATGTCAAAGTAGATGAGCCGATTCAGGAAAAGGGTATGGATGCTTATCTATCAACATTACCAATTAGAAAAATGGTGGACCTGTTAAAAGAGAAGGGCTTACCTGCGGAGATTTCGAATACAGCTGGTACGTATTTATGTAACCATGTTATGTATTCTGCACTCCATTATTGCAAAGAACATAATCTCGCTATTCCTGCAGGGTTTATTCATATTCCTGCTTCCCACGAACTTGCTATTGAACATGGAAGGATTCCAAGCTGGTCACATGAAGATTTAAAAAGGGGAATTATAATTTGCATTGAGGCTTTACTTGCGCAGTAAAGATCAATTATTTGTAAAAGCTAGTTCTAATTAAAGAATTTATTTCTACATATAATAAAAGATGGACAGGGGGGATGAGTATTGGTTAGAAAATGGGCGCTACGGGCTATTGCCGCCTATGTTATTTTTGGGATCCTGATGTATGCTTATTTGTTTTATTTAGCGGATACGTCCATACCAGAGGTACTTCGGGGAACAGTTGCTGACCCAAGTACGTTCCTAAACAGTCGTGAACTAATGCTTTCTGAGGATTATTCAAAAATCCGCAATTTGCTTTTTTTTCTAGCGACTCCTTATGAATGGTTATTTTATTATCTCATTTTGATTTTTGGTATTTCAAGTGTGTTTGAGCGTTGGGCAAAGCAAACGACGAGATTTTATATGATATGCACGGCTATTTATTTGTTTTGGTTATCGCTTGCTTCTTTTATTGTGATGTTTCCTTTAAGCTATCTTTCTTTTACGATCTCCAAATCTTATAACATTTCGACACAAACATTCCCATCCTGGATGAAAGATAAGCTAATTGACTTTTGGGTTGAATTTGCTCTTTTATTCATAATAGTTTCGGTTTTATACGCATTGATTAAAAAGTTCAAAAAACGTTGGTGGTTAGCTGCTTGGGCATTATCGGTGCCTTTTTCTATCTTTATGATGTTTATTCAACCAGTTTTAATAGATCCATTGTATAATGATTTTTACCCATTAAAAGATAAACAATTAGAGGAAAAGATATTGAACATTGCTAATAAAGCAAATATCCCAGCGGATCATGTGTATGAAGTCGATATGTCGACGAAGACTAATTCCTTAAACGCTTATGTGACAGGGGTAGGTTCTAATTCTCGAATTGTTTTATGGGATACGACGTTAGAGCGTTTGACAGATGAAGAAATCCTATTCATTATGGCTCATGAAATGGGACATTACGTGGAAAAACATATTTATATAGGAATGGCTGGCTACTTGCTCCTTACGTTGATAGGTCTTTGGATTACGGCTAAATTAATGGAAAAGTGGATTTCTCGACGAGGAGAGGAATGGAGAATAGAAAAAATAACAAATATTAGCTCTTTGCCTACTTTTCTTCTTATTACATCCATCCTCCTATTTGCAGCAAGTCCAGTTACGAATATGGTCTCTCGCTATCAAGAGGCACGGGCTGATACGTATGCTATTAAAATGACAGAAGATAAAGAGGCTGGGATTCAAACATTTCAAAGTCTAACAAAAGCTGGGCTAAGTCAAGTAAATCCACCATTATTAGTGAAAATCTTCCGCTATGGACATCCGACAATGTTGGAGCGGATTCAAGCGATTGAAGAATATGATTTGGAAAAAAACAGTAAAAATTCTAGTGAGAAATAAGTTTGCTCTAATAAGAAAATCCCCCAATTTGGGGGATTTTAAGTTTTCATATAGACTATTAATAGCCGACAAGATCAAGCAATTCTTTAGAAAGCTTTGTAAACGCTTCTTTGTCACCGGTATCTAGCGAATGGTCAATGTCGGCGCGTAGCTGTTTTTCTTTTCTTTGTAACAGTAAGTCATTTAACAGGAAATTAACGTACCATTCCATTTCTTTTGTATCATTTTTTTTCTGTGTCATCGTGTATTCTTTAAGCAACTCTTGATAAGATTTTCTTTTTTCCATTCGATGATCACCTCTGACACTTTTTTTAATTATACATGAAAAGCGATGAAAAATCAATGGAACAATCTAAATTTTCTGATGAGTGTATTCATATTAAAAACTTTTTTAAAAATTTTGATTTGTAGTGACATTTTACCTATTGTGTGATATAGTGATATAGGAATAATGTTATAAAGGGAAGGAGATTAAAAGGTGAAAAAAGAACTAATCGAGCAATATGAAGTAAATCCCCATACGTTGATGATTATACCAATAATAGAGGAGGAGCAAGTTTCTTCAGAAATTATTGAGATGGATTGTCAATTTTTATCTCATGAGAGGCCACTAAAAATAATAAAAAGGGCTTGCGAATATTTCGGAAGCGATTATGCAGGGCGCCGAAGAGGCACACAACAACTCGTAAACATCACCCACAAAGCACCCATCATCGTTGATCCTCACACATCTATTTACTTTTTTCCAACAACATCGCCTACCAAGCCACAGTGTATTTGGGTTGCTCATGATCATGTTGTTTCATATCGTAAGGGAGATGTAAATCATCAAACGATTGTTACATTCCAAAATAATGAGGAGTACTTAATTCCTATTTCCTATACCTCTTTTGGGACACAACTTTCGCGGACTGCCACTCTCAGGATAAAATATCAACAAAATATTGAGCGGATGGAAATGTATGAAAGACAGGTAAGGCAATCCTCTTTTTTTGCATCTGAAAAGAGAAAACCTTATCGAACGAAGGATAGGAAGCGCTAAGTTGCTTCCTTTTCTTTTTGTCTTTTTTCTGGTTGTTTCAACATATAGGAGCGCATGAGTTCTTCAACTCTATTTCGAAGCCTTGGGTTAAAGTAATTGTGCATTTCTTCATAGCCTTTATAAAGGAAAAGATACATCGTGAAAGCATCGTCAGATTTGAGTCGTTCAATTTTGATATTGTTTTTATGCATGTATCTCTTGGCTTCTGCAAGATCCTTTTGTATAGATTTCATTGTTTCTTCAATTAGCTCTACATAAGGGTCCTTGAGTTTGAAGGGACTTTTTTGCACGATTCGTAAATCCCTGCTTAGAACTGTTAATAACATGGGCAAATAGATAGCTTGCTCTATTATATCTCTGTCATTCATTGGAATTCGCGTCATAGCTTAACCCTCCTAGGAACTAGTGTTCCTATATATTGTATCCAGAAAATAAATATTTAGCAAGTAGCAAAAATTGACAATAAAAAATGATAAAATTAAGAAGGGGATTTATTTAGAGTGTCGAAATAACAATTACCTTATAAAAAAAAACGATAAAGGAGTAGATGGAGGATGAATAATAAGCAGGGAATCAAGCCAGAAGATTTGTATGAACTAAAGTCAGTAGCCGATCCTAGATTGTCTCCGGATGGAAAGGAAATCGTCTATATTCAGACACATTTGGACAAGGAGAAAAATGATTATGTTTCTAATCTTTTTTACATAAATCTCAATGAGAAAAAACCGAAAGCTTGGACATTTGGCGATCATAAAACAAATTCTCCTGTCTGGTCACCAGATGGGAATCAAGTTGCTTTCGTTTCGACGAGAAGCGGTAAGTCACAAATATATATGTTGTCCAAATATGGTGGGGAAGCTAAACAGCTGACAGATTGCAAAAACGGAGCTTCTAACCCAGTCTGGTCCCCATGTGGAAAGAAATTGGCTTTTTCCGTGAAGCTAGGGAAGCAAGAAACAGTCGACGATCAAACAGATACCGAAAAAGATAAGAAGAAAGCGGAAGTAAAGCCGCTTGAAGTCGATAAAATGAAATATAAATCAGATGCAAGTGGATTCCTTGATCTTGATCAGTCTTCACAAATTGCTCTCCTCGATTTGGAAACGGAAAAACTGGAACAATTAACGGAAGGTGAGTATAATTTCCGACTTGAAACATGGTCTCCAGACGGAAAATTCCTAGTTTATACGGCCGATTTGTCAGAGGATACGGATTTCTCCTTTACAAATGATATTTATTTGCTGCATATGGATTCAAGGCAAATACGAAAATTGACAGAAGGTACAGGTATGTTTCATCAAACATCATGGTCACCAGATTGTCGTTATCTTGCCTATGTAGGAAGCGAGCGTGAATATGAAAATGCAACTCAAGCAAAATTGTGGATTTATGACTTGGAAAATGACACAAAGGTATGTATAACAAGTGACTTTGATGCTCCAATTGGAGATTTTGTCGTTGGAGATTTTTTGCAAGGAACCGTATCTCCTGGTGTACAATGGCTGGCAGATAGTCGAAGCTTTTATTTTCAAGTGACAGATTATGGTAATACATCTATCTATTTCGGAAACGTAGATGGTGAGTTATACCCAGCTTTCAATGATAAGCAACATACCTATGGTTTTTCTCTTGATGCCGATAGTGATAAGGCGGTTGTCGCGATTAGCACGCCTACAGAACCAGGTGACCTTTATTACGTAAATTTACAGTCTGGTGATAAAGAACGGTTGACTGAGGTTAATCAGAACTTTTTAAGTACACGAAAATTATCGGTACCTGAAGAAATTGAATTTGCTGGGAAAGATGGCTGGACGGTTCATGGCTGGATTATGAAACCAATTGGCTGCGAGGAAGGGGAAAAATACCCGCTTATTCTAGAAATTCATGGTGGTCCACATGCGATGTATGGGAATACTTATTTTAATGAATTCCAAATTCTAGCGGCTGAGGGGTATGCAGTTCTTTATGTCAATCCGCGAGGCAGTCATGGGTATGGACAGAAATTTGTTAATGCGGTTCGAGGTGATTATGGAAACGGAGATTACCAAGATTTAATGGCTGCAGTTGATTATGCCATCGATACATATGATTATATTGCTAAAGATCGATTAGGTGTAACTGGAGGAAGCTATGGTGGCTTTATGACAAACTGGATTGTTGGCCATACGAATCGCTTTAAAGCAGCTGTTACCCAACGCTCTATCAGTAATTGGATTAGTTTCTATGGTGTAAGTGATATTGGATACTATTTTACAGAGTGGCAAATTCTAGCTGATTTGAGTGATATTGAAAAGCTGTGGGGGCACTCACCGTTAAAGTATGTGAATCATGTCGAGACACCGCTATTAATCATCCATAATGAAAAAGATTATCGTTGTCCTATCGAACAAGCAGAGCAATTATTTATCGCATTAAAACGTCAGAAGAAAGAAACGAGGTTTATCCGCTTCCCTGAATCGAATCATGAGTTATCACGGAGCGGTAAACCGACATTACGAATTAATCGTCTTGAATATATTCGCGATTGGTTTATCAAATATATATAAAGTAAAAAAGCAGTCGATTCAGGCTGCTTTTTTTAGTGCGTAAAAATTGTTACAACCCTGTGAATTTATGCTTTTTCATAAAAACTGTTACTAGGGAAATTTTGAATTGAATTAATTTATGGTATAATTTAAGGGATTTTCCACTATTTTGTAAGAATGGATCGAGGAATTAGTATGGATTTTCAATCGATTAAGGATTGGTTTACATTAGAAAATGTTGTTGATTTAATTGAT
This sequence comes from Bacillus niameyensis, assembly GCF_001375535.1. Lineage (GTDB taxonomy): Bacteria > Bacillota > Bacilli > Bacillales > Bacillaceae_C > Lederbergia > Lederbergia niameyensis. The sequence goes on along the minus strand of NZ_LN831197.1, from coordinate 1,197,151 downwards.
CAATATCGCTCGTTCGGGCCATTGCCAGGTGTCTTATTACCAATGTTAGAGGCTTTTTTGCCTTTTTTACCATTGTTTTTATTTGTTATGGCCAATGCTAATGCTTTTGGATTAGGGCTTGGCTTTTTATATTCATGGCTTGGTGCAGCAATAGGGGCACTTTTAGTATTTTTACTTGTAAGAAGATACGGAGACACGCGTTTTTTTCGCTTTTTGCTAAGAAGGAAGAAAGTTCAAAGTTTAACTTTATGGTTAGAAAAACGCGGGTTTGGACCATTATTTCTATTATTGTGTTTTCCGTTCACCCCATCCGCACTTGTAAATATAGTAGCAGGGATTTCGAAAATTAGTATTTATCAATATATGATTGCAGTCTTTGCTGGAAAAGCAGTTATGATTTTCACTTTAAGTTTTATTGGACATGATATTGTTTCACTGATTAAACAACCGATTCGTACTGGAATTGTTCTCGTCGTTATCTTAGTTCTCTGGTATATTGGTAAGAAGATTGAAGAGAAACTGAAAGAGAAGGGACTTTCTGAAGGATGAACTAAATATTAAAAAGGCAAGCACTGCTTTAGCAGTGTTTTTTACTGGAAACAACTCGAACGTATGTTTTAATATAGGGTTTTGTGATATAATAGCACTATTATTAATAACATAGTGTTCCAAGCAAAAGGGGTTGGAGATATGTCACTTCGTTTTGTCATTGGTCGATCGGGATCAGGTAAGACAACTACGATTTTGAATGAAATAAGAGAAAAGTTAATAGGGAAACCTGAAGGTGATCCTGTATTATATATTGTTCCAGATCAAATGACTTTCTTATCCGAGTATCAGCTTGTCAACTCACAAGAGTTATCGGGAATGATTCGTACTCAAGTATTTAGCTTTACAAGACTCGCTTGGCGAGTTCTTCAAGAAACAGGCGGTGTAAGTCGTCAACACATTTCCAGTACGGGCTTAAATATGTTGATCAGAAAAATAATAGAAGATCATAAAGATGAACTAACATTATTTAAGAAAGCATCTGATAAAACGGGATTTATCCAACATGTTGAAACAATGTTAACGGAATTTAAACATTATTGTATTAAACCGAAGGAATTAAAGGAAAAGCAAGAGCAATTAGTTTTTGGAGCTTCTACACGTGTACTTGCTGATAAATTACATGATTTAGAATTGGTATATAGCAAATTTGAGCAAGCATTAGTAGGAAAATACATTGGCTCAGATGACTATTTACATCTACTCGCAAATTCAATTAGTGAATCTAATTACTTGAAAAATGCTGAGATCTACATTGATGGCTTCCAAAATTTTACCCCACAGGAATATTTAGTGATTGGGGAGTTAATGAAAACATGTAAACGGGTTTCAATTGCCCTTATGTTGGATCGGCCTTTCAAATTTGGAACGAGACCAGATGACTTATACTTATTTAGAATGACAGGGGACACTTATTCAATTTTGTTTGAAATGGCAAGAACAAATGAAATTGAAATAGAAGACGATGTTTATCTTGCTGATTCGCCAAAATTTGAAGATAAAAGTTTACAACATCTCCAAAGTCAATTTGAAAAACGCCCATCTAAACCTTATAACGAAAAACCAGCTATTGCCTTAAAAATTGCAACTAATCGACGTGCAGAAATAGAAAGTATCGCGCGAGAAATTCGTAAATTAGTCATGGAGTCAGGGTATCGCTATCAAGATATTGCTGTTCTTATAAGAAATGGGCAGGATTATCAAGAAACGCTTCAAACGGTTTTTCGTGATTATGATATTCCATTTTTCCATGACCAAAAAAGAACGATGTTAAATCATCCATTCATTGAGTTTATTCGTAGCTCACTAGAAGCAATCAGTAGTCATTGGCGCTATGAACCCATTTTTCGAGTGGTTAAAACGGAGCTTTTGTTTCCAAGTGAATCTAAACCAGAATTGATTAGAGAGAGAATGGATAGGCTGGAAAATTATGTCCTTTCGCATGGAGTAAAGGGTGAGCAATGGACGAATAAGCGAAGATGGCCTTATAAACGCTACGTTGGGCTTGAAATGGAAAGAGTAGTTCAAACGGATGCAGAGAGGAAAATGGAAGATGAAATTAATGATTCACGAGATCTCGTAATTCAGCCACTATTAAAGCTTTCTAAACGCTTGAAAGGTGCACAAACTGGTCGGGGACTTTGTGAAGCAGTTTATCGTTTTATTGAGGAACACGATATTCCTAGTAAATTGGAAGATAAAAGTTTCGCGGCAGAAGAAAAAGGTCAATTAGTCTCCGCAAGGGAATATGATCAAGCCTGGAATACAGTTATAGGATTATTGGATGAATTTGTTGAAGTTTTGGGAGATCAAAAAATCTCGCTTCCGAAATTTATTGCAATATTAGATTCTGGTTTAGAAGCAGCAAAATTTTCTTTAATACCACCTGCGCTTGACCAAGTTTTTATTGCTGACATGGAGCAGTCCCGTTTGTATGGAATTCGAGTTGCTTTTGTTGTTGGTCTAAACGATGGTGTATTGCCAAAGGCTCATGGAGATGAGGGAATACTATCAGATGAAGATCGCGATGCTTTGGTAAATGTTGGAATAGAAGTTGCACCAAGTGGGAAAAAGAAGTTATTAGACGAGGATTTTGTTGCTTACCGAGCTTTTACTACTCCGCAGAGCCGATTATATATATCTTACCCTTTAGCAAATGATGAGGGGAAAGCAATGCTTCCTTCCCCATATGTAAAAAGGATAAAAGATATATTCCAAGAAATTGAAGAGAATTACGAAGTGAATGATCCTGGGGAATTGGCAGAAGAAGAACAATTCGCCTATATTTCTCATCCAACAACGGCAATTGCCTATTTATCTGCTCAATTGCAATTGAAGAAAAGACATTACCCTATACCTGACTTTTGGTGGGATGTATTTAATTATTATATGGACAATCCTCAATTAAAACGAAAGGCAACCCGAATTTTATCTAGTCTTTACTACCGCAATGAAGTAGTTCAGTTATCAGAGACAACGAGTCAGGATCTATATGGGAAGGAAATATTGGCTAGTGTTTCCAGAATGGAAATGTTTCATGGTTGTCCATTTTCTCATTTTAGCTCGCATGGACTTAAGCTTCATGAAAGGGATGTTTTCAAGCTCGAAGCGCCACATATTGGAGATCTATTCCATGCAGCACTTAAATGGATTGCCGATGCTATTGAGAGGGAAGGATTATCATGGGCTAATCTCACTGAACGTGAATGTGAGAGGTTTGCAAGAGAGGCTGTCAAACAGCTTGCTCCAAAACTATTTAATCAGATTCTATTAAGTTCCAATCGTTATATTTACATTATGAGAAAACTAGAAAGGATTATAACGAGAGCATCGCTGATTCTTGGTACTCAATCCAAGCTAAGTGGATTTAAACCTGTTGGGCTTGAGTTAACCTTTGGACCAGCAAAAGAACTTCCGCCACTTTCTTTCACACTAAAAAATGGGACGAAAATGCAACTGCAAGGGCGGATCGATAGAGTCGATAAAGCGGAAGATAATGATAACATTTATTTACGTATTATTGATTATAAATCCAGTTCTAGAGAAATTGATCTTAATGAAGTGTATTATGGGCTGTCGTTACAAATGCTCACTTATTTAGATATTGTGTTAACCCATTCTGTTAAATTAATTGGAAAGAATGCACTTCCCGCAGGTGTACTCTATTTCCATGTGCACAATCCGATGATCAATGGAGATGATATAACGACAATCGAGGATGTAGAGAAAGAACTATTAAAAAAGTTTAAAATGAAAGGATTATTACTTGGGAATTCACAAGTTATCCAGTTAATGGATAGTAGCTTAACCACAGGTAGTTCAGATATTGTTCCGGCAGGCTTAAAAAAAGATGGGAATCTTACGGCAAGATCAAATGCTGCTAGTAGGGAAGATTTCGGTGCGTTACAGAACTATGTTCGAAATTTATATCAACAATCAGGTGATCGGATTGTTTCAGGAGAAGTTGAAATTGCGCCGTATCGATTAGCTGATCGAACTCCTTGTCAATTTTGTCCATTCAAACCAGTTTGTCAGTTTGATCAGAATTTAGGGGGAAATGATTATCGTGAAATACCTAAATGGCCATTAGATGATGTACTTGAAAAGATGAAAGGAGTCGAAATTGATCATGAAAACAGCGATTCCAATAAAGCCTAATACTGTTCATTGGACAGATGACCAATGGAAGGCGATTATGGCAAAAGATCAAGATATACTCGTAGCGGCTGCAGCAGGCTCGGGAAAAACAGCTGTCTTAGTTGAAAGGATTATTCAGAAAATATTAGCTGAAAAGGATCCCATTAATGTCGATCAATTACTAGTTGCAACTTTTACTAATGCAGCAGCAGCTGAGATGAGGCATCGAATTGGAGAGGCGTTGGAAAAGGCGATTAGTCATGATCCGTTATCCTCTCATCTACGCAGACAACTCGGGCTATTAAATAGTGCGGCTATCTCCACACTTCATTCGTTTTGCTTAAATGTTGTTCGTAAGTATTATTATTTAGTTGATATTGATCCAGGATTTCGAATAGCGGATCAAACTGAATCAGATCTTCTGCGAGATGAAGTACTTGATGATTTATTTGAAGCTCAATACGGTTTAGAAGAAAACGAACGTTTTTTTCGACTAGTAGACACTTTTACTAATGATCGAAGTGATCTTGCCTTACAGGAACTGGTCCTTAAACTCTATGATTTTTCACGTTCACACCCAAATCCTGATCAATGGCTAGACAGAATTATTGAAATGTATGATGTTACAGAGGGTATGAGTGTTGAGGAGTTGCCCTTCATAGATGTATTAAAATTTGATATATCTTTACAATTATCGGCTGCTAAAGAGAATATAAGTCAGGCAATGGAATTAGCTAGAATGCCAGGGGGACCAGCCCCTAGATTCGAGAACTTCCAAGATGATCTATTGATTATCGAAAATATCGAACAAGCTGCGTACGAGGGATGGGAGCAATTGTACGATGTTATGAATCAATGGAAATTTTCTAGAGCGAAACCATGTAAAGGTGATGAGTACGACCCGAATCTAGTTAAAGAGGCCGATCAATTAAGAAAGAATGCCAAAAGTGCCCTTGAAAAATTGCAGAAAGAATTCTTTTCGAGAAAACCTGAATATTTTTTGAAAGATATGCGAGGGATGAAGCCGGAATTAGAGAGTCTCATTGAGCTAGTTAAACGATTTTCAAGACAGTTTGCAATAAAAAAGGCTGAGAAAGGTATTGTAGACTTTTCTGACCTAGAACATCTTTGTCTTGATATTCTAGTTGAGCAACAAGCTGGTGAGCAGGAGCCTCAACCATCGGAAGTAGCTTTTTCTTACCGCAGTCAATTCACAGAAGTATTAGTCGATGAATATCAAGATGTCAACATGGTGCAAGAAACGATTATTCGATTAATTTCAAACGGCGAAGAATTCAATGGTAATTTGTTCATGGTAGGAGATGTCAAGCAATCTATCTATCGTTTTCGTCTAGCAGAGCCTAATTTGTTTTTGGATAAGTATATTCGTTTTACTTCAGAAGGTAATGAGACGGGTCTCCGTATTGACTTATCTCGTAATTTTAGAAGTAGAAGTGAGATTTTAGATGCAACAAATTTTTTATTCAAACAAATCATGGGAACTGGAGTTGGTGAAATTGAGTATGACGAATCAGCCGAACTCGTGAAAGGATCGGCTTATCCAGTCATATCTGACAATCTTTATCCTGTAGAGATAGCAATCCTTGATCAATCTGAAAAATCAGAAGTGGATCAAGAGGGAACAAATGAAGAAAGTTTTGATAGAGTTGAGCTTGAACAATCGCGTCTAGAAGCTCGTTTTATATCCCGAAAAATAAGGGAAATCATTGATGAGCGGAAACCTATTTATGATTTAAAAGCTAAAAACGAGCGACCAATTCGTTATAAGGACATTGTTATCCTTGTTCGTTCTTTAAGTTGGGCATCGGATATAATGGAGGAATTAAAAGCGGCTGGAATTCCAGGCTATGCAGATTTATCAAATGGATATTTCCAAACAACGGAAGTTTCAATCATGATGTCTTTACTAAAAATTATCGATAATCCGGATCAAGACATTCCTCTCGCTGGAGTACTTCGTTCACCTATTGTCGGATTGGATGAAGAAGAGCTTGCCTATATTCGTTTGCAATCCAAGAGGGGGAGCTATTATGAAGCAGTTAAAAAATTTGTTTCTACATCAGCAGACAATCGTTATATCCATGCCTGGGAGTTAACTTCCGAATTTATAGAACAACTAGGAAAATGGCGAGGTTTAGCAAGAGAAGGGGCCTTGTCACAATTGATATGGCAACTTTATCGTGATACTGGATTTTATGAATTTTCTGGGGGACTTCCAGGAGGGAAGCAAAGACAAGCTAATTTACGAGCGTTATATGACCGTGCTCGCCAATATGAAGAAACCACTTTCCGGGGGTTATTTCGTTTCTTACGGTTCATTGAGAGAATGCGAGAACGTGGTAATGACTTAGGAGTTGCACATGCATTAGGCGAAGAGGAAGATGTCGTCCGAATTATGACGATTCACTCTAGTAAAGGGCTAGAATTTCCGGTTGTCTTTGTTGGAGGAATTGGCAGGAAATTTAATATGAGAGATATTAATAGTAGCTATCTATTTGACAAAGAGTTTGGATTTGCTAGTAAATATGTGGATTCTGAAAAAAGGATTTCATACACTTCTTTACCGCAAATTGCTCTACGGAAAAAGAAAAAAATGGAACTTCTTGCGGAAGAGATGCGTGTCTTATATGTAGCTATGACAAGAGCAAAAGAAAAACTCTACTTGGTTGGCAGTGCCAAAAATGCCGATAAGGAAGTTAAGAAATGGTTAAAGGCTGCTCATCATTCGGACTGGTTGCTTCGTGATCATGATCGTTCGAGTGCTGTCTCTTATTTAGATTGGCTAGGAATGGCTCTAATGAGACACGAGGAAGGCTCTGATTTTTTTCCTGAAAAGGGAGAAGGGCATTATTTAGAACATCCTTCTTTATGGAAAATGGACATTTTTTCTAGAGAGGATTTCTCAGAAGAGCCGACTAGAGAAGACAATATGGAAGATGAATGGCTTAATACAATAAAAGCCGAAAAGCCATTTCTGATGACTTCTGCTCGAAATACAGAAGTGATATCCAGACTACAATGGAAGTACTCTCATAGCCAAGCAACAAGTAAGATGTCTAAACAATCCGTCACGGAATTAAAAAGAATCTTTGAAGTTAATGATGAAACGAGTGACACAAGATTTATTAAACGTGATCCTAAAGCAGTTTATGATCGGCCAAAATTTATGAAGGAAAAAGGGCATTTATCGCCGACGGAGTATGGTACGGCAATGCATACTGTTATGCAACATATTCCATTAGAAGACGTTCCGACTTTATTATCTGTTCAAACTTGTTTAGCAAAGTTAGTTGAGAAAGAGATACTTACAGCAGAGCAGGCTGAAATCGTTTCATGTGAACAAATTGTTCGTTTTTTTGAAACAGAAATTGGACAGAAAATGCTTTCAGCACGTAGTATACAACGAGAAGTTCCTTTTACAATTGGGGTTCCTGCTAAAGAGGTATACATTGATTGGGATGGGGAAAATGAAAATGTATTAGTGCAAGGAATTATTGACTGTATATTGGAGGATGAGACTGGGGTCTATCTAATTGATTATAAGACCGATACGATACACGGGAAATTTGCTGGTGGTTTTCCTAAAGCAAAGAACACATTAGCTAATCGGTATCGCACACAGTTGAATTTTTATGAACGGGCAATCCAAGAAATTCTTGGAAAAAAAGTAATAGGTAAGTATTTGTATTTCTTTGATGGTGGTCATTTTTTGGAAATGTAAGAAAAAGCTGCCCTGCAACTTTTATGTTGAGGGGCAGCTTTTTAATTATTCCCAAAAGTTGGTTGATCAATTAGATTAGGATCGATCATTGTTGTCACACTCACACCATTAATGGTGGTTACAAGTGCGCCGGAACTGCTAGAGCCAGAACCAGTACTTGCTTTACTAGCTGATTTTGGTGAAATGACAGCAGTATCACCGAAATGAACAGTGCCTCCTTCAATATTAAATATTTGAATCGGTCCTGTAATAGCTGGCATAGACTACAGACCTCCTTTCTGTTATTCAGGAAGATGTCTAATATGCTTAACGCGGGATTCCATATAGGCATTGTTTGTATTTCCAACTTGAACAACGGCAGATGCTGACATACCAGTGATTTTTATATGATTCACATTTATATTAGGTAAATCATGGTGTTTGTGAATGATGGGAGCGGAAAGTGATGATATTGGTAGTGGAATGGGCTCTGAAAAAGTCGGATAGGCGGAAAAACTCCCTTCATTTCCTAAAAAAATAGAGTGTTGTCTATGGTCAGCTAGTGCTTTGCTACTTGCTTTCGTTTGTATGGAATCACCAATCTCCAAAACTGAACTAAATATGATGTTATTCACAAATATAGTCTGAACGATCGAATTACGTTGCCACAATTTCATCTTCCTCAGTTATAGGTTCAAAAGGACCGATAATTAATGATTCTGGTGGAGTATCAAATGTAGACGCTAATTGAATCATATTTGCATCCCCAATTAGCAATAGTGAGGAAGTAGTAACCCCCATAATATCAATATTCCCAACTGATAATTCCCGATTTACAACATTAAGGATCATTTATTATCGTCCTTTCCATTTTCAGATTGATTTGTTCTAACATTTTTCGGCAATTGTGTAATGAAAGTATGGATTCCCCTCTGAACATCATTTACTATTGCTTTATGAATTTGTTCCTGCAATTCTTCTTCAGAAATTTCTTTAGTATTTTGGCTTCTAAATTGTTGCAAATAAAAGTCGACTCTTGCAGGCAATTGCCTCTGAATATCCTGTTTCATAAGTTCATAATAGCTCTTATCGATTTCGTACCCAGCCTGTTCCTCAACATCTTTTACCATCGTATCGAATGTCTGGTCGATATCCTTAGTCAATCTGCGTAGTAAAGGTTCTTTGAGTATTTCAGATGAAGAATTAACTGCATTGTTGTTTATTTGTCCAGGAACTGATAACTCCTCAATTCCTCCTAAGTCGGCTGGGTTTAACCCAATATTTAATGTTCCTTCTAGGGTTTCAACCTTCAATTGGTCAAATTTATATTCTAGCCTTTCTACAGTAATCGCTGGTTTTTCCTTCAAAGCTTGAAGTTCTTGCACTAACGACTGAACAGAAGATTTAAGAAGATCAATTTCTTTTTGTTGGCGTTTTGTATAATGATAGAGTTGTTGAAGATAATGATCCATTATGAAACCACCTTTTCAGTAAATCATCACTATTAAGTAAGGGGGACAAGGGTTGGTTGTTGGGTTGCCTCTTCGAATTCTGTAGCAATTTCTCCTTTTGGTACTTGAGGTGCGGCCGCTTTAAAACCACCTGTATTATACAAATGAGCCGAGGGGGTGATGATACCAGAAGTACCTATTTGAAGGACGGAAGAATTCGTGATCGCTCCAATTTTGATCGTTTGAATACAAATGGTTTGCTGGACATTAATTTTCATAACCTTTCCTCCGAAGAATTAATAATCTGATTTATAAAGTAAACATTATAGGTTGATCCATAAGGTCTGCATCATACGTATAAGTTGCAGAGTTATGATTAATAATTTCGACTCTGTCGCCAGTATTGAAGGATCCTGCTCCCGCGAACACTTTAGAAGTGGATACAGGATGTACCTGGAAAACATCCCCTATATTAAAAACCCCAGATGAGCCCATACTGACTATTTGAACTGCACCCACAAATCCAGGCACAACGGATCACATCCTTTATTAAAAAGTATCCTGTCTTTATCTTGATTTACTTACTGCAGAACCGTCCCCATCAACAATTAACAGAAAATTTAGAGTGCTGAGGGAGAGAAGAAAGCTCCACTGATTGAAGTTTCACTTTATCTTTTAATCTGTTTCAAAATATAGTATGAATACAGATAGAATTTGTGATTCACGGATTGGGAAGTTACAATAAAGATTAGAAAAATATAGGGGGAGTATGGAATTGAAGCAAAAAATTGGCCCTACTTCATCATTAGAGCGGATTCAGTCGCTTGATGTATTAAGAGGCTTTTCATTGTTAGGTATTTTACTTGTTAATATGATTAGTTTTCATTCACCAATGAGTTATTACAACCCATACGAATGGTGGAAATATGGTGATTTAGACGTCTATATGTGGATTGATATCCTTGTTCAGGCAAGTTTTTATCCGATATTTGCAATGATGTTTGGTTATGGAATGGTGATTATGCAAGAACGTTCCAAATTGAAGGGCACTTCTTTTTGGAAAATATCGGTTAGGAGATTAATTGTTTTACTTTTGTTTGGAGTCATTCATGCCTTTTTGATTTGGCATGGTGATATTTTAATCACATATGCAATTATGGGGCTTTTATTATTACCATTGTTACGATTGTCAGGGCCACTTTTACTAGCGATCGGCACAGCGGTATACATATTGCCACAATTATTAATGGGGGGACTGCTTGTACTCATTTCTCTATTGGATACTACAACACTTGCAGATTTTACCGATATTTTGAGTTTACAACAATCTGAAGAAGTTTATGCGAATGGCACATTCTGGGAGATTACGATACAAAGATTCCAGGATTGGTCATATGGAAATGGCGCAGGGAACTTCATCGTATTAATTTTTATGATCTTGCCGTTAATGATGATAGGTGCAGGTGCAGCTAAGTTAAAATGGTTAGAGAAAGCGCATAATCAAAGAAAGAAATGGCTCATTATATTTATTGTCTTTCTTATTTTGGGTTTAACTGGAAAAATGCTTCCGTTACTATTTGAACCATCGATTAGCATCCAATACATTCAAGATATGATTGGCGGTCCTTTATTAGCGATTTCTTATATAGCTTTAATTGTTATGATCATGTCTAATAATTTTATGGCAAAACTGTTCAAACCATTAGCATCTGCGGGAAGAATGTCCATTACACTTTATTTAACACAATCACTTATTGGAACGTTGATTTTCTATCAATACGGATTAGGGCTTTATGGACAAATCTCAATGAGTTCAGGGACATGGCTTGCGATTGCCATTTATGTTATTCAAGTAATACTAGCGGAGCTATGGTTATCAAAATTTAAATATGGTCCAATTGAAAAATTATGGCGAACATTAACATATGGACGCATAAAGAATAAGGAGAAAAGAGAACATGAAATTCATCACATATGAGTTGAATGGCATTGAAAATTATGGTGTCTTGAATAGGGAAGAAACAAGTGTATGGAGATTGGATATCCTTTCTGAAAAAAGTGGCATATTTTGCCCAGCTACGATCATTGATGGGATTAAGCAGGGAAAAGATTTTTTAGTTTGTATCAATAAGCTAATTGAATGGGGAAACAATCACTCGCAAGTAGATTATTTACTTCCATTGGAAGAAATCAATTGGTTAGCACCAATTCCGCGACCGCAGAAGAATATTATGTGTGTAGGGAAAAACTATCGGGAGCATGCAATTGAGATGGGAAGTGAAGCAGATATTCCTGAGCATGTCATGGTGTTTACGAAATCTCCAACATCAGTAATCGGTCATAATCAAGTTATCGATGCACATGAGCAAGTAACAAGTGAACTTGATTACGAAGGTGAACTCGCTATCATTATCGGTGCAAAAGGGAAAAATATCCCTCAAAATAAAGCATTAGATTACGTTTTCGGTTATACAATATTAAACGATATAACAGCTCGCGACCTTCAGCGTCGTCATAAGCAGTTTTTTATTGGTAAGAGTTTGGATACTTCTTGTCCAATAGGGCCGTGGATTGTCCTAAAGGAAGATATTTCTGATCCTGGAAATTTAAACATTTCAACAAAGGTGAACGGTGAAATTCGCCAAAATTCTAACACTAAACACTTTATTTTTCCGATTGAAGAAATAATTTCTGTATTATCGGAAGGAATGACGCTGGAACCAGGAGATATTATTGCTACAGGAACCCCTGCTGGTGTAGGAAAAGGTTTTAAACCTCCTCGTTTTCTAAAATCAGGTGATTCAATCGAGATTGAAATTGAAGGAATAGGCAAATTGAACAATATTGTGAAATAGTGGGATAAGCTTTGTGATTCTTAATCTGATTGTGGTAAGATGAGGAAAATATTGTCTTTCCAATGGGGAAAATAGAATAGGAGGAAACGGGATGTTCGATAACACACATGCCCATATCACAACATGGGTGATTGGCCTTATCCTGTTTATTGTTGCAATTGTTTTGCACAAGAGCGGAAAAGAGAAAGCGATGAAAGTTGTCCAAATGATTTTGCGTGTGTTTTATTTACTTATTCTCGCAACTGGCATTACTTTATTCGCAAAACACAGTGATTTTGATCCGGCTTTATATGGTGTGAAATTTCTGTTTGGTGTCGTAGTAATCGCAATGATGGAAATGGTTTTAATCCGTACAAAGTTAGGGAAAAAAACAGGTATATTTTGGGCAGTATTAATTATTGCTTTTATTGCCACATTCTACCTTGGTGCAAGATTACCACTTAATTGGAACTGGTTTGCTTAAGATAAAATTTTAATTTGTAAGGTGCGATCTTCTTTTGGATAAAGTAGATCAAAACAGACTTTACCATTATAGCTGGACAGATTGGCATTTACGGTCCATCTATTACTTGCCAAAGATGGGAGGCAATCTAACCGTAATGCGGGATTAAATAAGACCGCCCCGTGCGGTTTTTTTCATTTATTATAAGGTGGGGGAAAGTTTGATAAAGAAAATAATCGGGATCATTCTGTGTGCTCAATTACTTTTAGTTCATTCTACATTTGTTCGGGCTGATCAAGTAGAAGAGCGGTCTTGGGATAACGAAATTATCTACTCATTGATGATTGATAGATTTTCTGATGGCGATAGCACTAATAATATTGATATAAACAGGAGAGATCCTCTAAGTTTTCATGGGGGAGATTTTCGTGGAATTATCGACCGTTTGGATTACTTGCAAAAAATGAATTTTACAGTTATACAGCTTTCTTCCATATTTGCTAATAGGGAAGGCGGCTTTCATGGAGAGTGGGTAAAAGACTATTTTCAGCCTGATCCCCATTTTGGAACAGTTGATGAATTGAATGAACTCGTAGATGAAGTACATAAGCGTAATATGAAAATAATCATTGAATTTCCAATTATGCCGAAAGAGGAATATTCTGATCTGGAGGATGCAGTTCTTAATTCGGCGAAATGGTGGAAGGAAAATACGTCCATTGATGGTTTTAAAATGATGAATATTAGTGAGCTTTCACTGGAGTTTTGGAAACTTTTCAATAAAGAATTGAATGTAAATGAAGAATCTTTTTTTATCAGTGCAGCAGATCAAAATTTAACAGCAGATGAATTATCTTTATATGCAGATGCTGGATTTGATAGCCTTGTAAATGTTCCATTAAATGAACCCCTTCGTTATGCTTTTGCTAAACTAGATCGACCTTTAGAAGATTTAATGTCATTGGAGCAACAAGAGAATTCTTATCCGATTATGCTGGAAGCCTTTCTTGATAATCAATATTTAAAAAGATATACCCGTGAGATGATCGAACAGGAAACTTATCCTGGTTCGGCTTGGAAACGAGTATTAACCTATTTATATACGCAGCCCAATATACCTGTTATATATTATGGTACTGAAACTGGCATGGATGGAAGTTCGGCTCCTGACAATACACCATTAATGAGCTTTCAGGCAAATCAGGAAATGTTGGATTTCGTTTCTAAACTGGGGGAAGTCCGTCAAAGTCAAAAGGCATTAACAAAAGGGACGTTGGAGTTGCTATATGAAAAGGACGGAATGATTGTATTTAAGCGAGAATATGAGTCTGATACGGTGTTAGTCGCTATTAATAATACGACGGAAGATCAAATGGTTCGTATTCCTAAAAATCAATTGGCTAACGATAAGGAATTACGGGGCTTTCTTGAAGATAATTTAATTAGGAGTTCTGACAAGGAGTATCCTATTTTTGTTGAAAGAGAACGAATGGAAATCTTCAAAGTGGTAGATGAGACTGGATATAATCTCTTTTTCATTCTCGCGATTTTTATTGTATTTATTTTGTTCGGACTGTTTTTATACGTGGCTTGGAAACGTGGGAAAAACAGGATTCCCGAATAAATAAAAAACAACAGGTAGAGTTTTTTTGCCTGTTGTTTTGTTATGCGTCCAGCAACGTATTATCTTTTAGCGATAATTAACAAATTGTACATCAATTGGTAGTTCGGCAGAACGGATGATGCTCATTACTTGTTGAAGATCATCTCGGCTTTTTCCTGTCACCCTTATTTGCTCATCTTGAGTCTGACTTTTTACTTTTAGTCCGCTACTTTTAATAAGTGCGTTAATTTTTTTAGCATTATCCTTATCAATACCTTGAACTATTTTTGCACGTTGACGAACAGTTCCGCCAAAGGCATTTTCCATTTTTCCGTACTCCAAGTTTTTGATTGCAACTTCCCGTTTAATTAGTTTACTAATGAGGACGTCTTTTAATTGTTTCATTTTAAATTCGTCATCCGAAACAAGTACGAGTTCATCATTTTCTAAAGATATTTCGCTTTTGCTGCCTTTAAAATCATAGCGAGTTTGAATTTCTTTTAGTGCGATATTAATGGCGTTTGAGACTTCGGATAAATCGACTTTAGAAACAATATCAAATGAATTTTCCTTTGCCATTCTTCTACCCCCAATTGCTTTTCTTTATTATAAAGGATTTGAAAAGGTGGAACAACTTAACTGTATTCGTAAAAAAAGGGAGCATTGATAGCTCCCCCCTAGATTAAAGATGATCTGTTTTTTTAGAATACTGATGTTTTCCCGCTTTACGATTTTTTTCACGGAGATTATTTTTTTCTTCATCCGCTGCCTGATTGTCTCTTGCTTTCTTATCATTGTCAGAAGTATTGTAGCGCATTGGAAAGTCTCCTTTCGTGAGAAGTCGCAAATTAGTCTTCCCATCTATTCACTGAAAAATGTTATGCTTCCTTATCATTCAAGAAAAAGATTGCTAAAGTTCCGGGACCAGCATGTGAAGCAATAACAGCTCCAATTATATTAATGTAAAATTTCTTCGTTCCAAAACGTTCTTCGATCATCCGTTTCATTTCAAAGGCTAATTCTTCATCGTCTCCATGACTAATCCCAATCGTTTGGTTGCTAAGATCAACGCCTCGTTCTTCCATCACATCCAAAATACGCTTTAATAATTTCTTTTTCCCGCGTATTTTTTCAATAGGAACCAGTTTGCCATTTTCAACATGAAGAAGTGGTTTTATATTTAATAATCCACCAAGAAAGGCCGAAGCTTTAGAAAGGCGCCCACCCCTAGCAAGGAAATCTAAATCTTCTACAGTGAATAAATGCTCCATATGTTCGCAGAGAAACTTTATCTCCTCAACAATTTTTTCTTTAGGAAGACCTCTTTGATTTTTTTCTACTGCTGCTTGTACACATAAACCGTAACCAAGAGAAGCACATTTTGAATCAATGATCGTTAAATCCAGGTCCGGGTAATTTTCTTTAACTTGTTCATGCACCATAACAGCTGTTTGGTAAGTTCCAGAAAGTTCAGAAGAAAAGGCAATGTATAAACCGGGTTCACCAGACTTTGCCAAATCAGTAAAAACTTCCTCTAGAAATTGTGGAGAAGCTTGTGATGTCTTAGGCATTTTACCAGAGCGGATTTCTTGATAAATCTTTTTTGGGACAATTGTTTCTAAATCTAAGAAGTTTTCTTGATCTAAATGGACTTGTAGAGGAATTAATCTAATATTATGCTCTTGAAAATAGGCTAATGGTAAGTCTGACGCACTGTCAGCAAATAATTTAATGGACAACCTAACCCACCCCTAATAATGTATAATAATTTCGGTTTAAAATAATTCTAAGAAGTATTTTTACTTTTTCATCTAGCTTCAGCGCCCAGGAAACTTCTACGCTTCAGCTTTTCTTTGATCTAGCTTCAGCGCCCAGCGACTAGGAAACTTCTACGCTTCATCCTACGATAAGTCAACATCGATTCGTCCTATCGGACTCATCGTGTTTCCTTTATCTCGTCAGAAGCTAGAAAGTTTCTACGTCGCTAAACGGGCGCTTACGCTTTTCTTTCAGTTTACAGATTTTAGCTGGAAAGTACAATCCACTATTTCCGAAAGGAGAACATTTTGTACCAAATCTTGTAAGAATGATACAATGATAAAGTGAAATATCAATAATTCTTGAAGAAGGTTAAAGATGTAAAGGGGGAGATAAGATGATTGAAATTCATAATGAATCCATAGAAGATATTCCAATTCTACATATTGTAAAAGACGAAAACAAAAATAAAACATTACCGCTTATTATTTTTGTTCATGGCTTTACTTCAGCTAAAGAACATAATCTTCATTTTGCCTATTTACTTGCAGAAAAAGGGTTTCGAATCATTCTCCCAGATACGATGCTCCATGGCGAAAGAGCTGGAAACCAGAATCCGAAGGAAACAATGTATTACTTTTGGAAGATTGTAGTTCAAACAATATCGGAACTGGAAGTTTTAAAAACGCATTTTGTGGAAAAGAAACTAGTTGATCCTGAAAAGATAGGTTTAGTCGGGACATCAATGGGAGCAATAGTTACATTTGGTGCACTCACCCAATACAAGTGGATTAAAGTTGCAGTATCGTTAATGGGAAGTCCCTATTATGAAAAATTTGCACGAGCGCAAATTGAACATTTGAAAAAGGCCGGTGTTCAAATGCCATTTTCTGATGAGGATTTAGAAACAGAATTTGTGGCTTTAAGGCCATTTGATTTAACTGCTCAACCTGGGCTCTTAAGTGAAAGACCACTTTTAATTTGGCACGGGGAACAAGATCCAGTCGTTCCTTTCCAACCAACATTTGATTTTTATCAACAACTTCAGGAACATTATAAAAACCATCCAAATGATATAGATTTCATCGTTGATGAACACGCTGGTCATAAAGTGAGCCGTGAAGCGTTGCTCAGGACAGTTGCCTGGTTTGATAATTATCTCATAGAAAATGATAAGAAATAGCTATCTTTTTAGTTTGATTTTTATATTCGTTTGGTATGATAGAGGTAGACTCATATTAATAAGGAGTGGTAGATAATGGATGAAGGATTGAAGGAAAATCTTTATGGCGCTCTAGAACAGGTAATAGACCCTGAACTGGGCATTGATATAGTGAATCTAGGACTTGTTTATGATGTGGATTTAAATGATGCAGGACTAGCAAAGGTAACGATGACGTTAACTTCAATGGGGTGTCCACTAGCTCCAGTTATTGTTGACCAAGTAAATGCTGCCCTTGCGGATATTCCAGAAGTTAAGGATGTCGATGTGGACATCGTCTGGAATCCTCCGTGGACGAAAGATAAGATGTCTCGCTATGCGAAAATTGCACTAGGCATTTCTTAAACTTGATCTAGCACTCTCTGACAGGCAGACGTACTGAAATTGGTAAAATGCTTGCGCTTTTCCTGCGGAGTTGCGCTCGTTTTTAGAACTCCAACGCTGGGGAAAAATAAGGCGGAAGCTCCTTCTAAAGGAACTTCCGCTATTTTTATCCCGCATTAGCAGGTTTGTTCATTCACATTATTAAATATTGGATGTGATTTTAATGGATTTAAGTAAAATGACGATGACAGTTCAGGATGCTTTTATAGAAGCCCAACAATTAGCTGTAAGCTTAGATCATCCAGAAATTGATATTGTTCATCTTTGGAAGGCGTTATTGGCAAGAAAAGACAGTCTGCTTTTATCCTTATACGAACATCATGGACTCGATAAGGAAATGCTCTTATTTGAAATAGATCAACAATTAGACGAAAAGGCACAGGTTACTGGGGCTGGAGTTAAAGGTGGTCAATACTTAAGTTCAGATTTACAAAATCTTCTCAATGCGGCTGAAAAAGAAAGAGTTTCATTCAAAGATGATTTTCTAGCAGTGGAGCATTTTGCCCTTGCATTGATGGATAATAAAAACTATAAATTGGTACGATATCTCATAAATAAAGGGATATCAAAACAAAAACTAAAAGTTGAAGTTGACGAAGTGAGAGGGGGACAGCGTGTGACATCGCAAAATCCAGAGGCTACATATGAAGCCCTAAAAAAATATGGAAGGGATCTAGTTGCAGAAGTTAAATCAGGTAAACTCGACCCAGTCATTGGCCGTGATCAAGAAATAAGAAATGTAATACGAATTTTATCAAGAAAAACTAAAAACAATCCAGTTTTGATTGGAGAGCCTGGGGTTGGAAAAACAGCCATCGTAGAAGGATTAGCACAGCGAATTGTGAGGAGAGATGTTCCTGAAGGTTTAAAAGATAAAACTATTTTTTCACTTGATTTAGGCTCATTAATTGCAGGTGCTAAATTTCGTGGGGAATTTGAAGAAAGATTAAAAGCGGTATTACAAGATATTAAGAAAAGCGAAGGAAGAATCCTTTTATTTATTGATGAAATTCATACAATTGTTGGTGCGGGAAAAGCAGAGGGTGCAATGGATGCCGGTAATATGTTAAAGCCAATGCTTGCAAGAGGAGAGTTACACTGTATTGGCGCAACAACCTTGGATGAATATAGACTTCATATTGAGAAAGACTCTGCACTTGAAAGGCGTTTTCAGAAAGTTGCTGTTTCTGAACCAACAGTGGAGGACACGATCTCGATTTTAAGAGGGCTGAAAGAACGATTTGAAATTCATCATGGAGTGAATATTCATGATAGGGCGCTTGTTGCAAGTGCTGTTCTTTCACACCGCTATATAACAGAACGGTTTTTACCTGATAAGGCGATTGACCTTGTCGATGAGGCATGTGCTAATATTCGCGTCGAAATCGATTCGATGCCAAGTGAACTAGATGAAGTGACACGTAGAGTGATGCAATTAGAAATCGAAGAAGCTGCTTTACGTAAGGAAGATGATGAAGCTAGTAAAGAACGATTAAGTAATCTTCAAAAAGAGTTGGCTAATCTTAAAGAAATGGCCA
This sequence comes from Bacillus niameyensis, assembly GCF_001375535.1. Lineage (GTDB taxonomy): Bacteria > Bacillota > Bacilli > Bacillales > Bacillaceae_C > Lederbergia > Lederbergia niameyensis. Next base: position 1,177,992 of record NZ_LN831197.1, on the reverse strand, counting down.
ATGAAATGAAGATGAAATGGCAATCGGAAAAGGACGAACTTATAAGAATTAAAGAAAAACGGGAAGAAATAGAGAAGTTGCGCAGAGAATTGACAGATGCTGAAAATGAATATGATCTCAACAGAGCGGCGGAACTAAGACATGGAAGAATTCCTGCGGTTGAGAAAGAATTAAGGGAGCTTGAAGAAGGTTTAGCTAATCATCAAGAGGATGAGAATCGCTTAGTTAAAGAAGAAGTAACCGAAGACGAGATCGCCGAAATCGTTTCCCGTTGGACAGGAATCCCCGTTATGAAATTGGTTGAAGGTGAAAGAGAAAAATTAATAAATCTTGAAAACATCTTGCATAAAAGAGTGATAGGTCAGGATGAGGCTGTTGAGCTAGTAAGTAATGCGGTACTGCGTGCTCGGGCAGGAATAAAAGATCCTAATCGACCAATTGGTTCATTTATTTTCCTTGGACCAACTGGTGTAGGGAAAACGGAATTGGCGAAGGCACTCGCAGAAACGCTATTTGATAGTGAGGAGCAAATGATTCGGATTGATATGTCTGAATATATGGAAAAGCATGCTGTTTCGCGGTTAATCGGTGCACCTCCGGGATATGTTGGGTATGAAGAAGGCGGACAGTTAACGGAGGCAGTAAGAAGAAAGCCATACTCTGTTATTTTGCTTGATGAAGTAGAGAAAGCACACCCTGAAGTATTTAATATTTTATTGCAAGTTCTAGATGATGGAAGAATTACAGACTCGCAAGGTAGACGAATTGATTTTAAAAATACAGTCATTATTATGACATCTAATTTAGGATCAGCATTTTTACTTGATAGGAAAGACGATAGCGATCTTATTGATGAAGAAACAAAAGAATTAGTAATGGGACAACTACGGGCTGCATTTCGGCCCGAATTTTTGAATAGGGTCGACGATATTGTAATATTCAAGCCTCTAACGTTAAATAATATTATTGGAATTGTGGAAAAGTTAGTTAATGAATTACGAGAACGTTTAAATGATCAAGATCTCAAATTAGCAGTAACAGATTCTGCAAAAAAATTCATTGCAGAAGCAGCCTATGACCCGATTTATGGAGCAAGGCCATTAAAAAGATACTTGCAAAGTCAGCTTGAAACAATACTGGCAAAGGAAATTATTGCGGGAAAAGTCCGGCCATATGATACGATTCTTGTAGATATTAGGGATGGAGCTTTAAATGTTTCTGTTGAGGGGCAAATGCACAACCGCTAGTCTAGAGCTAGATGTTCCTGTGTGCTGTAAGACTTACACTTCAAGCGGTTATTAACAATTACTAAATGTTACGTTTTATCCCGCATTAACTGGCTGTAAGACCCCACTATAAGAATTCGAGGAGAATGCAAGAATTGTAAGTGGGGGATCAACAGCCAGTAAAAGCCCGATTGGTTCAACTAACAATCAGTGGGGGATGAAAAAAACCCCCACTGATTGAAGTTTCACTTTATCATTATTAAGCAAAATAAAAACTCGCTAGTTTCTTAGCGAGTTTTTTAATGTTCTTCGGATGGCTGAGTAGTTATTGATGCCATTCCGATTAAATAAACAAAAATAATGATACCAATAGAGAGCAATGAAGCGGTTGTGAAACTATAAGGGGCGCCTGTCATTGAACTAATAACATAAGAAAGCACATGAGAAAGAATAAATCCCCAAATAACACTCATAATTAATTTCATGGAACATTTCCTCCAATTCAACTACTGAATAAATGTATGTACACAAATCGTTATTTTCCAACAAAATCATACCATAGAAAGAGAGAATAATAAAGTGAAACTTCAATTAGCTTCGATTTTCGAAACGTAAAGAATGTTAGTGTAAAGGGAGAAGAAAGTCATTTCTAATTTTTGAGAAAGCTACATCAAAATAGGTCATTGTCCTAGATTATTGCATACGATAGTCATATATAAAAAGGAGTTGAGTATTGTGAAATCTGCGATGGTAATTGGCGCACGACAAGACCTTGGCTTTGAAATTTGTAAAGAGCTCCTTAACGAGGGAATGATTGTACATGCAAGGGATTTTTCAGAATGGCAAACGGAACAGCATGAGGAGAGATGGCTATTTATTGGGAGAAATGCCAACTTAGACTATTCCACCCTGAACAAAAAAGATATGGATAGAAAAAATATAGATTATTTATTTATTCCTTTAACAGACTTTTATGTAGGTTTACGAGAAGACATTCATAACCAAATAATTTCTTTATTACGGCACTATTTTGCTGTTGAAGCTATAAAGTCTACTATAGTTATTGTCCAGCCTTCCGTTATGGAGAGAGAATGGGAAGATTTGTATCTAAAGATGGAAGAATGGAAAGTAGAAATGAACAAAAGGAATTGGCACATTGCTGAATATTATATTGGAATGTCTGAACATGATCAGACAAAAGTTTATTTTAAATCAGATGAAAAATGTGAATGGGTATTAGGAAATTCTAGAGAGCGAGAAGGCCATTTCATTAAAAATATTTTAGAACATTTAGAAGGAATAAAGAGGTAATTTCTTTTATATATCAGCCTCAGTAAGAAAGTAGTTATTGGAAACAATTCAGTTCCAATTTACAATAAATTTTTATGATGATATAATTAGGACCAAGTCATAATAATTGATAACAAACATGTGTGAAAGAAAGTGGGGTCTGCAACATGGGAATAGGAATAATTGGAATCGGTAAACATGTACCAGAGAAAGTTTTGACCAATCTAGATTTAGAGAAAATAATGGATACTTCAGATGAATGGATCAGAACGCGGACAGGAATTGAGGAAAGAAGAATTGCTGCCGATGATGTAGATACATCAGATATGGCCTTTATCGCTGCTCAAAATGCAATCGCCGACGCTGGTCTAACGTCAGAAGATATCGATTTAATTTTAGTTGCAACCGTGACTCCTGATCAGCCTTTTCCAACAGTTTCCTGTATGTTACAAGAAAAATTAGGGTGTTCAAATGCAGCCGCCATGGATTTAAGCGCAGCATGTGCTGGATTTATGTACGGTATTATAACAGCGAAACAATTTATTGAAACTGGTGCTTATCGAAATATTCTAGTTGTAGGGGCAGAAAAGCTTTCGAAAATTACAGACTGGAACGATCGAAATACTGCTGTATTATTTGGTGATGGAGCAGGCGCTGTTGTTATAGGTTCTGTTTCGGAAGGACGGGGAATTTTGTCCTTTGAGCTTGGAGCTGATGGAACAGGTGGTAAATTTCTTTATCAAGATGAATATATCATGATGAACGGTCGTGAAGTTTTTAAATTTGCTGTTAGAAAGATGGGAGATTCATCCGTTAATGTTATAGAAAAAGCGGGACTCACAAAAGAAGACGTTGATTTCTTAATCCCACATCAAGCCAATATTAGAATTATGGAATCTTCTAGACAGAGATTAGAACTTCCAGAAGAAAAAATGTCAAAAACGATTCAAAAGTATGGAAATACGTCATCGGCCTCCATTCCTTTGTCACTTTTCGATGAATTAGAGGCGCGTAAAATTAAAGATGATGATATTATTGTAATGGTTGGTTTTGGTGGCGGTCTTACATGGGGAGCAATTGCGATTAAATGGGGAAAATAAAAATAATCCATAATATCGTATAAAATTGATATATAATTTATATCTTAAACTTCTTTTAATATTAAAGGAGCTGGATCAAAGTGAAAAGAAGAGTCGTAATAACTGGGGTTGGATCTGTAACACCTGTTGGAAATGATGCAGCAACAGCGTGGCAAAATGTGTTAGCAGGAAAATCTGGTATTGGTACAATGACAAGATTGGATCCTGAACAATTTTCAGCTAGTGTTGCTGCAGAAGTAAAAGATTTTGATATTGAAAAATATGTTGAGAGAAAAGAAGCACGGAAAATGGATCGCTTTACCCATTATGCATTAGCTTCAGCTTTTATGGCTGTTGAAGATGCTAATCTTAAAATTGAAGATCATAATGCTAATCGAATTGGAGTATGGATTGGTTCAGGAATTGGCGGAATGGAAACTTTCGAAAATCAGTTTGAAACATTCCAAAAAAGGGGATATCGTCGAGTAAGTCCATTCTTTGTCCCGATGATGATTCCTGATATGGCAACGGGGCAAGTTTCCATTTATTTAGGAGCTAAAGGAGTGAATTCTTGTACAGTTACGGCATGTGCAACTGGTACAAACTCTATTGGCGATGCATTTAAAGTAATTCAGCGTGGCGATGCCGATGCTATGATTGCAGGTGGAGCCGAAGCGCCAATTACAAAAATGTCTTATGCAGGTTTCTGTGCAAATACAGCTTTAACTACCAATCCTGATCCGAAAACAGCAAGTCGCCCATTCGATTTAAACAGAGATGGATTTGTTATGGGTGAAGGTGCAGGGATTGTCGTCCTTGAGGAATTGGAGCATGCCTTAAAACGTGGTGCAAAAATCTATGCGGAAGTTGTTGGGTATGGGTCTACTGGGGATGCTCATCATATTACTGCACCTGCTCCAGGTGGAGAAGGTGGAGCTCGAGCAATGAAAATCGCCATTGAAGACGGTGGGCTCTCCCCAGAAGACATTGATTATATCAATGCACATGGGACAAGTACTGAATATAATGATAAGTTTGAAACAATGGCAGTAAAAGAAGTCTTTGGTGATCATGCAACTAAACTGGCGATTAGTTCTACGAAGTCGATGACTGGTCATCTATTAGGTGCTGCAGGAGGAGTGGAAGCCATATTCACGGTGTTAGCCATTAAAGATGGGATTCTTCCTCCAACAATCAATTATGAGACACCTGATCCTGATTGTGATTTAGATTACGTTCCGAACGAAGCGCGAAAAGCCGTTGTCAATGCAGCGATTAGCAACTCCCTAGGATTTGGTGGACACAACGCAACGCTTGCGTTTAAAAAATATGAGTAAAAGAAGTTCGATAGTATAAATACGTACAGCTCTTAGAGGGTAATGGAAAATTTAATAAGTTTACAGTGAAAAGGTATAACTCCTTCATAATAATGGGGAATTATACCTTTTTTACTTAACTTTGAATGATCAATGACAAATCATAATAAATTTTTTAGACTTATACATAGTTCCAAAAGAAAAGCTATGTTGTTCACCTCCTGCATTCTTTGTTAATAAAATAAGAAGAGGAGGGATGAACCATGGGGGTAGTGGCTACAGATGAGTGGTTGGAAAAATATTATGATCAACCTGAAAAGATGTGCAAAATGGCTAAACCGGAAGTTAAGGACGAACATGACTTTTATCGATACTTAACCCAGTTTGGTATGTATCAGCCATTTCGCAATGGTATGCGCATGCTAGAAGGGTTAAAGGAAAAAGAGGTGTGGAAGCAACTTGATATTATTTATAAAAAATATCGTAAAAAATGGAATGGAACTCCAGTAGACATTTATGTCTTTCCAATTAACCAGTCCAATCGATTTTTTATGCGACAACTTAAAGGTCGTTCGGGCCTTTCTTTTTCCGATAAAATATTTTTATTTATTTCTGACCAATTAGATGAAAAAGACCTAGAGGCTCTTTTCGTTCATGAATACCATCATGCAACGCGCATGACAAATTATAAAAAGAAACCGGAAGATTATACATTGCTTGATTCGGTTATTTTTGAAGGGTTTGCGGAAGTGGCGGTATTAAATAGCTGTGGAAAAGCACATACGGCCTATTGGACAGATTTTTATTCAGAAAACCAGTTAAAAACGTATATAGAGGAATTATATTTACCTAATTTTGACATTACACGCAAAAACGTGAGGCATGATGAATTGTTATTTGGAGGGAAAAATAGAATTCCGACCATGCTCGGGTATGCAGTTGGTTATGAAATCTCAAAAGGATTTATTAAATCAAACCAAGTAACGATAGTAGATACATTTACTATTTCATCCAAAGAAGTAATGGAAAAAAACAGTTTATTTGGTTCTTAGCATGTTACCCTTAGGCTCACATATATATAGAATGGGACAAGCGAAATTTTTTTAGCAAATACCATTGTACAGGACGTGCCTAAAATGATAATACGTGCAATTTTATTTTTAATAGGCTTCGGATTGACCGTTGCGGGCGGTGTTAGTTTAATTGGATATTTAAACTTGTTAGCAATGGGGAACAGCTTTTTAGACTATATAAGTTTTGCTGTGAAAAGACCAGAGTGTTACCTTTTTCCAATCGGTATCTTGTTTATTATGGGGTCATTAATAAATAAAAAGCCAGATCAAACCCTTAGAGAGGAATAATTTTACTTAAGCCTGCCTATACTGATTGACAAATAGTAATGAAGCGAGGGATAAGGATGCTTTATCTTCATGATGTATGGGTGAATTGGTTTGAAGGGGAAGAGAATGGTTACAACGTTTGCCATTTTCACGAATGGAGACGAGGAGAAGACGTCATTGAGCTCCTTGATCAAGTACCACTATTATTAATAGAACCAACCTTATACTATTACATTGAAAACAATATGGCTGAACTTCCAGAGCAACTAATGAGCGATATTTACAAAAAAGCATATTTAAGAAAAAACCACGAACGAATTCAATTGGAATATTGTTTTGTAGTAACAGATGGTAAAGGAATTCTTGCAGTTGATACTCTCGGCTATAATATTCCATTGAGAAAAAGTAGACTCATTCCACGTCAGGAACAATTGGTGTATGAAATGATAAGTCAAAATAAACCAATACCATATAAATTTGATGTGGCGCAAACTAAGAAAGAGCATCATATATTATCTCCAGAACCTGAAGTAATGTATGGGTTAACAAGAAAAGAGCGCCAATTAAAACATTTAATGTTTATGGCTTTAGATCAGCTCTACACTTCCAAAAATACGCCTGAAATTAGATACTGGTATACTGAATGGGCGCCACAGCGATATAATGAAATCCAAACAATGCAATTTGAAGAAGTCTGGACTAGCCTATTTGAAGAAACAAAAGAGGGCTGGTCAGAAAAACACCTCATGTTATGTGAAAATTTAATAAAGGGTCAGCCATTTTTTGAGAAATTATGGGATATGGAGTGTGACTCTAAAGTAAATTAGTTATTTCCTATAAACATTTTATAAGTTTTCTATGAAAACAGAAGCTCCCACATAGGTGATGAAAAGCATGACGGGGATTTCTATGTCTGTTTGTCTATCGCTTGTGCAGAGCCCCAAAAAAGAGCCGATCTCCCTTGAGTTCGGCCCCTTTAAATCTATCTTCTTTTCCTTCCAAGTCCCATAGCATTTTCCATTTTCTTCAACATTTTATTCGCTTTAGCAGCAGCTTTTTCTGCACCAGCATCAAGAATATCATCCAATTCCTGCGATTCAAGCAAGTTTTTACAACGTTCCTGGATGGGTGATAATGTATTTATAACAACCTCTGCTAAATCAGCTTTAAAATCTCCATAACCTTTTCCTTCATAAGATAGTTCAATATCTTCAACGGATTTATTTTCCAATATCGAGTAAATAGAAAGTAAGTTAGAAATTCCAGGCTTATTTTCACGGTCAAACTTTACAATACCATCAGAATCAGTAACTGCACTTTTGATTTTCTTTTCGATTTGTTTAGGCTCGTCCAATAAAGTAATAAAAGCTCGTTGGTTTGCATCCGATTTACTCATTTTTTTAGTAGGTTCTTGTAAAGACATAATCCTTGCCCCTACTTTTGGGATTCTAACTTCTGGAATAGTAAAGATATCGTTATAACGATTGTTAAATCTCTCCGCTAAATCCCTAGTTAATTCTAAATGCTGCTTTTGATCTTCTCCGACTGGGACAAGATCAGCACCATATAATAAGATGTCAGCAGCCATTAATGGCGGGTATGTAAGTAAACCTGCGGAAACAGCTTCTTTTCCAGTTGATTTATCTTTAAATTGCGTCATTCTTTCCAGTTCTCCAATATAAGCGATACATTGGAGCATCCATGCAGCCTGTGCATGAGCAGGGACTTCCGATTGGATAAAAAGTGTTGCTTTGTCAGGGTCTAGTCCAGCAGCAATATAAAGGGCAGCTAATGTTCTAATGTTTTTTCTTAATGTTAATTTATCTTGTGGTACAGTTATTGCATGTTGATCAACAATAGAGAAATAACAGTCATAGTCATTTTGAAGCTCAATAAACTGACTAATCGCACCTATATAATTTCCAAGTGTAATAACTCCACTTGGCTGAATTCCTGAAAAAATTGTTTTCATTCAATAAAGCCTCCTCAAAATATACAAACTAACTTCTTGTTTAGCGGGATTTGCATCTGGGAATATATGCTTAGTAAGCGACATTATTAGTAATTATACCTGCTGCGATTATCACATTCAAGCAAGGTTCAATTGGATTGTTTTCAAAGTCTAAAAAGATTGCTAAAATAAGCAGACATGATTGTTAATAATTAGACAAGATTTTTATAGGGAGAGATACATATTGAATCGAAGGAAAATGTATACATCGATTGGATTGTCGATGGCATTATTATTACAACTTCAGTTAGGGGCTGCTGCTGCAGAAAAAAATACAGAACATGCAGCACTGTTTAAAGAAAGGCAAGTGTCTGTGGAAAGAAAGCTTCTCCCAGAAATTTTGCCTCGATTTGTTTTCGATTCGGGTCGAAAATTCGAATATCCTGATGCTATAAGGGGAATTTATGTAACCGCCCATTCTGCAGGTGGAAGCAAGTTTAATGATTTGGTTGAATTAGTAGATTCTACTGACCTAAATGCAATGGTCATTGATATTAAAGATGATTTTGGAAAAATAACATACGAAGTTCCGAAGGACTCACCTTTTGCTGACATATCGGAAAAGTTAATTAAAGACCCTGAGAAAATGTTAGATACATTAGAGAAAAAACAAATATATCCGATTGCTAGAATAGTAGTTTTTAAGGACTCCACTTTACCAAAAACAAGACCAGATCTTTCTTTTAGAGATGGGGATGAAATTTGGACAAACAACAGAAAAGAAGCATTTGTTAATCCTTTCCTAAAAGAAGTTTGGGATTATAATGTGAGCATTGCCATTGAAGCGGCAAAAATGGGATTCCAAGAAATTCAATTTGACTATGTCCGTTTTCCAGAAGGGTTTGAGAATCGGGATGAAACCTTATCCTATGGACTAGGAGAATACGAAAATATGGATGAAGATAATGTCCAGAAAAGAGTACATGCGGTTACCGATTTTGTCGCCTATGCAAAGGAACAGCTTCATCAATATGGAGTAAAAGTATCAGTTGATATTTTTGGATATACAGCAACCCTTCCTGAAGCTCCAGGGATCGGTCAGAACTTTACGAAGATATCTGAAAATGTGGATGTGATTTCCTCCATGATTTATCCAAGTCATTGGACATCTTATTTCGGCATAACAAAACCAGACTTAGAACCATATAATCTCGTAAAAGAATATGCAAAAGTTGAGAATGCAAAACTGAAGGAATTGGACAACCCGCCTATATCACGTCCATGGCTACAAGACTTTACGGCCTCTTATTTAGGAAAAGGAAATTATCAAGTATATGGTAAAACACAGGTAGAAGATCAAATAAGAGCACTTTATGATGAGGGAATTACAGAGTTCCTTTTATGGAATGCAGGAAACACTTATTCTAAAAATGTAGACTACACTGTAGGTAAAGAATAGGGGACAAATTTTTTATTTCGTATAAAATATCTGTAGGATACTTGAACAATAAAAAAGCTGGGATGGAAAGTGGATGCCGACTTATTGAAGGTTCACTTTTTCACAACGGAAAATATCGTATTGGAGACCAATTTTAGGGAATAGTAGAAAAAGGAAATGTTTAAAATTTATCTTTTGAGGTATAAAATAATACACGTGGCAAAAGTATAACAGGTATGAAAATATATTGTAACAGATCGGAAAAATTCCTCTAAACACCTGTTCAACCTACATTGAATAATGTATAATACAAGTATAGGTTGTTTTGTTTATGAGGAAGATAAATCAAAGTTTTTCTTTGCTTTTACATATATAAATGAAACACTGTTACTTTTAGTATTTTCTATATTTCAATAGATAGACAAGAATTTAAATTCTTATCAGGAGTGTGAGTTCTATATGGTAACGTTGTACACTTCACCAAGCTGCACATCATGCCGAAAAGCAAGGACATGGCTTGAAGAGCAAAGTATTCCCTATAAAGAAAGAAATATTTTTTCAGAACCGTTAAGTCTTGAAGAAATTAAGGAAATTTTGCGAATGACGGAAGACGGCACGGATGAAATCATTTCAACCCGTTCGAAAATATTTCAAAAGCTCAACGTCGACTTAGATTCATTACCTCTTCAACAGTTATTCGAATTAATTCAAAAAAATCCTGGTCTATTGAGAAGGCCGATTATTTTGGATGAAAAGCGACTTCAAGTGGGATATAATGAAGATGAGATTAGACGATTCTTGCCTCGTAAGGTAAGAACTTATCAATTGCGTGAAGCGCAAAAGATGGTTAATTAACGCTTATATTATAAAACAGGGGCTCATACCATGAAGCTGGAATACTGCTATCGGTATAGCCTTCTTTTTTTCTTATAAAGATTACATTTATGAAATATTTACCTCCGTGAAAATTTTGAAAATTAGCTTGATTTTCATGACTATGTTAGATAAAATAATCAAAACATGGATAAAGTGAAGCTTCACATTGTGTAGTTTTCCACCATGGCGTTAACTATTGCTAATGATGTGCATCTGATGGTCCATCTTAAGGCGCTGTCTCAGACAAAAGATAGGCATTTGAGGATTTTTAAAATGGGGATAGCTTTTGTTTCCAATTTGGAGATGCTTATCATAAAATAGGAGTACAAGGAGAAATATATATTAAATTTGGCATTGTGATAAGCCAAAAATCTCCGGTACGGGATCGTGATCCCTTCACCAACTATTAAAGAAGGGAGTGTTGATTTTGGAGATTGAACGAATTAATGAAAACACAGTAAAGTTGTATATTTCTTATGTTGATATAGAGGAAAGAGGCTTTGATCGAGAGGAAATTTGGTATAACCGTGAACGAAGTGAAGAATTATTTTGGGAAATGATGGAAGAAATTTACGATGAAGATGGATTTATTTCAGATGGACCTCTCTGGATCCAAATTCAAGCACTGGATAAAGGGTTAGAAGTACTCGTAACAAAAGCTCAACTTTCAAAAGATGGTCAAAGATTAGAACTGCCAATCCCTGATGAGCGTCCAGAATCCCTTCCAATTGATCATGATATTGAAAATATCCTCGATCAGAATTTTCATGTTAAACAGTACGATCATTCTGATGTAGTTGAATTTGAATTTGTTATTGGTTTTAAAGATTTAGAAGATCTAATATCGCTTGCCAAAAGACAACATTCAACCGAGTATGAAACTAAACTATACTCATACAATAATCACTACTACTTATATGTTCATTTCTCTGAAGAAGTTTTTGATGAGGATGAAATCGAAAATGCCTTAAGTATTCTTCTTGAATATGGTGAGGAAAGTAGTTATACAGTTCATCGTTTAAGTGAATATGGCAAAATTGTTTTTAGTGAGGATGTATTTTCACAACTAAACCAATATTTCGTGTAAAAAAACCGATTTCTTATTAGGATCGGTTTTTTTTGTCTTTTTTTTTATTAGTAAAGGCTTTTTATGATTAATGTCGAATATATATCCATTGAAGGGAAGTGATGCATTGTTAACAGCATTAAACGAATCTGGAAATTTGATTTCACTTGTAGACAGTAGTGAGATTCCAGATAAACAGCGGAAAATGGCATTTTATTGTCCGGCTTGCAAAGAACCTCTCATTTTAAAGGCGGGAGAGATCCGAATACCACACTTTGCCCACAAGAAAAACTCCGAATGTACTACTATTGTCTCTGAACCTGAAAGCCTCCCACACTTAATGGGGAAGCAGCATTTATTCACCTATTTAAAAAATCGCGGTCTTGAAGTTTATTTAGAATATTATTTAGCGGATATAAAACAAAGACCCGATTTGTTGTTCAAACAAAATGGAGAATATTTTGTAGTAGAATATCAATGTTCCCCAATACCGCGAAAGCTTTTGCAATCAAGGACTGAAGGTTATTTGAGGATGGGAATTGTTCCTTTTTGGATTATTGGTGGTCTTCCGTATAGAAAACAGACTAAGAAATTATATACACTCTCTGATTTCCATTGGTCTTTAGCAAAGATTAAATTGAAAGAAGGTTTAACACTAATAAGTTATCAAGCAGAAACAAAGCACTTTCACCAACTTTCGCAAATTACTCCAATTTCCTCATCAAAGGTGGCAGCTTCACTTAAAACATACTCCATATATGATTCAAAAGTTAAAAATCAATCGTCTATAGAAAAGCAGCAATGGTTAGCGATTTGGCTTGAACAAAAGGGAAAATGGTTACAAAGTAAAGTTCATTATGGAAATTTTATTCAAGATCATTTTTTAAGGGAAGTTTATACTTCGAGTCACAACCCTTTTCTACTTCCACCTATATGTGGAACCCCTGTCCAATACTTATATTTTTTTCAATCCCATCCAATTGAATGGCAATTTTACATTTATTATGATTGCATAGTTTCTTTAAAAATAGGACAGCGCATTTCTTTAAATTATGTATATCAGAGAGTGTCTGATCGAATAAGAAAGAAACATATAGTAGTTCGAAATTTTCCTTTGGATAAAAAGATAAATTGGAAAATGACAGTAAAGTCATATTTTAAACTCTTAACAACAAAGGAATATTTTGAGAAAGTAGGTGAAAACTTATTTGAGATTAGGAAAAAAATCATTCCTCCAAGAAATATTGAGGAGGCAAATAATATGGAGAATGAGTTTTATCATCAACATGTAAAAGATACTCTAGTCTGATTCTTTGCTGATTACGTATAATTCGTATAAAATAAAAAATGGAATATAATAGAAGAGAGCACTCGGTGTGCTTATTCAAGAATGGAGGATGACTATGACCGAGAAAACCATTGTCAAAACGCTTCCTGCAAGGTCAGATATAAAAGAGGAATTGACTTGGAGACTTGAGGATATTTTTGCATCAGATAATGCATGGGAACAAGAATACAATGAAATTAAGGAATTAGTGAAAAAAGCAGGAGAATTTAAAGGGACGTTAAGTGAAAGTGCGGACAAACTTAATATAGCTCTTCAATTTCAATCTGAGGTCTTCGAAAGAATGGGTAGACTCTATACATATGCCCATATGAGGTATGACCAAGACACGGGGAATTCCCATTACCAGGGCCTCAATGCCAGAGCAGAAAGTTTATATTCGATTGTGGCAAGTGAATTTTCTTATATTACACCTGAGATTTTAGAGATGGAAGAAAGTAAAATTTCCCAATTCTTGGATGAAAATAAAGAACTGCAACTTTACCGACAAGCGATCGATCGGATTAATTTACAAAGAGGCCATGTCCTTACAGCAGAACAAGAGGCGTTGCTTGCTCAAGCATCCGATGCCATTGGGTCTGCAAGTACAACATTTGGTATGTTGAATAATGCTGATATGGAATTCCCAGTTATTAAGGATGAAGATGGAAATGATGTGCAGATCTCGCACGGCAACTTTATTCGCTTTTTGGAAAGCCAAGATCGTTCTGTACGTGAGAGCGCTTTTAAAAAGGTATATGAAACATATGGGAGTTTCAGAAATACATTTGCGAGTACTTTAAGCGGTACAATAAAAAAGGATAATTTTTATGCTACAGTTAGAAATCATCAATCTGCTCGTGAAGCAGCATTATCCGGAAACAATATTCCAGAAAGTGTTTATGATAATCTTGTTGGCACGGTTAATAAAAATTTGCATTTACTACACCGTTATGTGAAGCTTCGTAAAAAAATTCTAGGTGTAGATGAACTCCACTTTTATGATTTATATACACCACTTGTAAAAGATTTAAAAATGGAAGTTACTTATGACGAAGCAAAGGATATTGTCGTTAAGGCACTTGCTCCACTTGGAGAAGAGTACACGAACATTCTTAAAGAAGGCTTTGAAAATCGCTGGGTAGATGTAGTTGAAAACAAAGGAAAACGGAGTGGGGCATATTCATCAGGAACATATGGAACGAACCCTTATATCTTAATGAATTGGCAAGATAATGTTAATAATTTGTTTACTCTTGCTCACGAGTTTGGCCATAGCGTTCACAGCTATTACACTCGGAAACATCAGCCATATCCATACGGAAATTACTCTATTTTTGTAGCAGAAGTAGCGTCTACTTGTAATGAGGCACTTTTAAATGATTATTTAATTAAAAACACTGACGATAAACAGAAACGACTTTATTTAATTAATCACTTTTTAGAGGGATTCCGTGGTACTGTATTCCGTCAAACTATGTTTGCTGAATTTGAACATTTAATCCATCAAAAAGATCAAAATGGAGAGGCTTTAACTCCAGATTTATTAACGAAGGAATATTATGCATTAAATGAGAAGTATTTTGGAACGGATATCCATATTGATGAAGAGATAGGTTTAGAGTGGTCCAGAATCCCGCATTTTTACTACAATTATTATGTTTATCAATATGCGACTGGATTTAGTGCAGCGCAAGCTCTGTCCAAGCAAATACTTGAGGAAGGCGAGCCAGCTGTAAGTCGTTATATAGATAACTTCTTAAAAGCGGGAAGCTCAGATTATCCTATTGAGGTTCTGAAAAAGGCTGGAGTAGATATGACAACTTCGGAGCCGATTGAGGCTGCATGTAAAGTTTTTGAAGAAAAATTGAATGAGATGGAAGAACTGCTAGGTTTGTAGCATAAAAAATAAAAAACGGGCCGTCAAAAAGAGGAAGATAACTCACCTTTTTGGCGGCCTTAATTTGTTGTTTAAACAGGAGGCGAAAAAAGTTTCTTTTTCACCTCCTGTTTGATTTGCGCAGCTAAGATGACAACCTAGCTTGTCATCGCTAGTTGGATGCTTCTGCTTTTTATTAGAAAAAACTATCCCCGAGTTTTTTGAAAATGGGTTTTTGAGTATTCAAAGGAGTTTGTTCATTATCTTCTTTCATGCCGGTATATTTTTGTAGCAGTAGTTTAGCAGTATTTAGAGACATGCGGGTTTTCGGATTGCGGGAATATTGATCGAGATGCCCAAGATGAGGCAATATTTCTAGATCATATTTCGTGGGCGGGATATGAAATGAATAATCACCACATTGAACTAAAACATCTGATTGTTGCTGACTAAACTTTGGATTTCTAGAAAAGTGAAGACCGATTTTCTCGGCTTTTTTTTCCATAATCATTTTATTAAGAGCTTTCTTTTTTAGGGTGTAAAGGTATTTGGGGTTTAAGGCCGTTTTTGCGTGACGATTAACAGTAAAAATAGCCTGTGAAAGGTTTGTTACAGTCGGTTCCAAAATATTTTTGGTTCGATAATCCATTTAAGAGTGCACCTTTCCATATTATTTGTTACCTAGTATACCATCGTTTGTTGAATAAGGAAAGTATCCAATTTTAGTTCTTTTTCGTCTATTTAAAGAACTTAAGACTTTTAGTGCTACTGTTTGCAATCACACTACAATCTCTTTTATAATTACATTGTCTTGCAAAGAAAGGAGTTTAACAAAATGTCTCAGTTATTAAGTATTATTCAACGTCTTCAAACAATGCAACAACAAGGTGATCATGAGGAAGTACAGCAACGACTGTTTGAGGTGAACGGGAAAACTCTCTGCCAAGTAAAATATTATCCAGCTACAAGTATGTATGAAGTGGAAGAATATAGTAAAGATAATGAAAAACAAAAGTATCAATTTGACGATATTGACATGGCGGCTATAGAAATTTTTGAGATTGTTCAAGAGGAAAAAGAGCAATCAGAAAAATAAATTCAGTTTCCGCTGTAAAAATTTACAATAAAAGCGTTTTCCTTTCGGGATTATGTTAAAATATGAAGAGAAGAGATTATCTAGAGATGGGGGATTTAAATGATTTCTTTGAAAAGTCATGAATACATGAACCCGAACATCAGTGATTATATAATCCCGTCTGAAAAAGTAGCCCACGTTCAACTCGGAAATAGCCTAGAACACGCTCTACTTGTGTTAACTAAAAGCGGGTATTCTGCAATACCTGTATTGGATGCTCGTTTTAAATTGCATGGCTTAATCAGTTCTCCGATTATAACGGAATCACTCCTTGGGTTGGAAAGAATTGAATTTGAAAAATTAACCGATAAAAAAGTGGAAGATGTAATGCAAATCCACATACCTAAGATAAAATTGGATGAGAAGTTTGAAAAGGCACTAGATTTACTTATCGATCATCCCTTTTTATGTGTAGAAGATCATGCCGGTTATTTTGAAGGGATTTTTACAAGAAGGGCACTTTTAAAGGAATTAAGGAAAGATCTTGGTAAAATGCACCATCAATAATGCTTTATTTTTTCTCGGCTTCCACTTCATGTTGGAAGCCGAATTCATTATCTACTGGTCATCCATATAATAGTGGAGCTAACATATAGAGGAGAATTTTTAATGTCATTATCCGATTTTTATTTATTAGTGGTTCTAGCACAAGAGTCAAATATGAGAAAAGCTGCAGAAAAATTATTTGTTACGCAGCCTGCACTTTCCCAACGATTACAAGCGATTGAAAAACAATGGGGTGTACAACTATTTTTGCGATCAAGAAAAGGTTTATTGTTAACACCCTCTGGAGAAATAGTTGTTGATTTTGCTAAAAATATTTTGGATAGACAAGAAAAATTAATGGAAGAAATCCAAGAGCTTCAAACTAACGTACATGGAACATTGAAAATTGCTTGCGCTTCCATTGTTGGTCAAAATTGGCTTCCAAAAGTGTTAAAAGAATTTGTTAAAAGATACCCTCGTGCAAAAATTTCACTAATTACAGGATGGAGTAGTGAAATCTTAAAAAGCCTTTATGAAGGGGAAGTTCATGTCGGCATTATCCGTGGTCATACTGATTGGAAAGGGGCAAAATATCATCTTTTTGACGATAGCCTTTGTTTAGTGGATAGAGAGATAAAAAACGTCGAGGAAGTTTTAGAGACAGATCGTCCATTCATTCAATTTAAGAGTGACTCAGATTATTATCAAGAAATACAAAACTGGTGGCATAGACGATTTAAAACTGTTCCAAAACGAACAATAGTAGTGGATCAAATAGAAACTTGCAAACAAATGACATATAATGGAATTGGATACGCTATTTTACCTGAAATTACACTAGCTAAATCTGAAACAGATGTTTATAGAATTCCGTTAATGGATGATAAGAATAAGCCGTTGACACGCGATACTTGGTTGTTAGGTTACGAATCATCGTTTGAGCTTCGTCAAGTAAAGGCCTTTTTGGACATTGTCCAGGAGTATATAAAGAAGTAATTTTTAATAATCCGCTTATGCGGCATGTTTCTAGGGGGTTCTCATGATAATCCATAAAAAAGTACTCTTCTATTCTATGACCTTAATTTTTTTATTATTTACAATTTTCTCGCCGCCTGTACAAGCTGCTCCGAGATCACTTGACATGACTATTCAAGAGGGTTTCAACGGTATGGTGAAAAATGGGCGTGGGTATCCTGTTACAATTACTTTGAAAAATACCGGGGCTGACTTCAGTGGCGATATGTTAATAGACTTCGCCGTCGACTATAATTTAGGAGGTCAGAAAGCTATAAGAGTAGAACTTCCTCAAGGAAGTGAAAAAACATATGAAGTCATTATACCAGGAGCTTCATATGAACAAGCAAATTTTGGAAATGAACTTATAAAAGTCTATGAAAATAATTGGAAAAAGGGGAAAAAGGTTAAACTCAATGGAACAAATAAATCATCTGCTCGCATGCTTGAACCTCATCAACCAACGATAGGGTTATTAAGTGAAAATCCTGATCGTATGAGGAATTTGCAACTGATTCGCTTGAATGATGAACAAATTACAGTCGTTCCTTTATCAAAAGAGAGTATCCCAACAAATGAGAGTGGATTGGAATTCTTCGATTACCTCATTATAGATGATTATTCGATTGGAGAATTGTCGGACCAGCAGCAGGAAGCCCTCGTAAACTGGGTAGAGAGCGGAGGAAGTTTAATTGCGGGTGCTTCATCTAAAGGGAACCATGCGTTTGGTGAGCTATCTCCCTTATTACCACTACAAGAGAAAGCGGAAGAAACGATTTCTGATCTTTCTTTTTTAGGTGATCAAGCAAAAAATGATTTATCCTCAATAAAAATTACAACAGGTGACTTACTAGCTAATGCTGAAGTTGTAGAAAGCTCAGAAGAGTATCCAGTCGTGATTAAAACGAGTGTAAACAACGGTGAAATCTTGCAAACTGCATATTCAATCGGTGAGGCTCCTCTCTCTGGATGGAATGGATATGCTGATTACTTAGAAAAGATTCTCCTTTCGATTCAACCTGCTTTTGGACAGAAAACAGACGGAATTTATCAGTCAATTTATTGGGATATTGGGGAGACCAATGAATTGTTCCCATCCTCTAACTTTTCAATCGCTGCTGTAATCCTGATCATGATTGCCTACATGGTTGTTATTATTCCGATCATGTATTTTGTCTTAAGGCATATGGACATGAGGGAGCATTCATGGTGGCTAATTCCTGTCATCTCTATATTGCTCTCAATTGGGATTTTTGCTATTGGAGCGAAGGACCGGTTAGCTAAGGCGCAACTTTCAGAGTTAGGCTTATTAAGGGCGGATGGTCAAGGGAATTTAACAGGTCCATACTCGGTTGCCATTTTTTCGAATCGTAGTGGTGATTATGAGCTTTCACTTCCAAGGGAAGAATTCAAAGGTGTTCCAGTAAACTCTCAAGATAGCATCATTGATCGCGTCAATCATGTTGTTTTAAGTGAGTCAGTCTCAAAGAATGATTATTATTTTTCAGATGTGGACTATTGGTCAGGGAGATCAGTCGTAGGAATAGCGAATAAGCAATCAATTGGGCAACTAAATATAGACTTAGCTATACACGGAAGTGAATTGAGAGGAACAATTGAGAATCAATTTCCGTTTGATTTCGAAGAATTGTATATTTGGACTGGTGCTGAGATTTATGAATTGGGGGCTATCAACGAAAATCAAAAAATCGAAATTAATCAGTCTTTAACACAAACACTTATGACAAGACCAATTGATATTGGGAACTTATCATATGGCTTAAATCAGGAACTTGATGAACTGAAAAAAGAACATTTGAGGAGTGCATTAGTCCATTCGGATGCAATCCTTTCGGAAAATTCCCCAATTGTATTTGGCTACACAAAATCAAATGTTTTAGAAGCTGATATTAAAAATAAAAAAGCAAAAAATGAACGATTACAAATGATTTATCAAGCATTTCAAGCGGACGGTGAAGTGACAGGACCGTTTACGATTACTCCAGATCAAATTGGTGTTGAGATCAAGGTTATTAGTGGGCATATTTTAGAACCGCTAGATATGTACAATGAAGTTGCTCTTGAAAATGGTGAATATGAGCTTAATTTGAGCCTGCCTCGACAAATTCATTATAGTAAAGCTGCTATCGACTTTATTGATTATGTCGATTATGGATACTCTCGTCATGAACTATCATTTTTAGATCAAGAATCAGGGGAGTATGTGGATGTGGATGATCAAAACCAAAGCGATGTTTTAGGGGATCGTCCGGAACGATTTATTTCCGAGCAAGGACAGATAATAATTAGGCTTAAAAAAACAGATGGGGAAGAAAATCCGTTTTTTAGTTTTCCTGAATTTACTGTAAAAGGAGCTGTGAACCCATGATTGAAATTAATGAATTAACGAAAAGATATGGCTCGTTCACAGCTTTGGATTCTTTAACGATCCAAATTGATAAAGGATGTGTATTTGGAGTTGTTGGTCATAATGGTGCTGGAAAATCAACATTTTTTTCGATTTTAGCAACTTTACTTGCTCCAACATCTGGCACAGCCTTTGTTAACGGGGCCAGTGTTACAACAGACCCTAAGAAGGTAAGGGGATTTATAGGTTATATGCCTGATTTCTTCGGTGTCTATGATCAATTGCGAGTAAATGAATATTTAGATTTTTACGGAGCGAGTTATGGAATTCCTTCTCGTGAACGAAAAGAATTAATTAAACAGCTCCTTGAATTGGTGAATTTAACAGGAAAAGTGGACGCCTATGTGGATGTCTTATCTCGGGGGATGAAACAGAGACTCTGTCTAGCCAGATCACTTATCCATGATCCTGAAGTACTTATTCTTGACGAACCTGCGTCTGGTTTGGATCCTCGAGCCCGGATTGAAATGCGAGAAATACTGAAAGAACTGAAAAATATGGGGAAAACGATTTTAATTTCCTCACACATTTTACCTGAGCTATCGGAAATGTGCGATCAAATTGGAGTGATTAATCAAGGGAAATTAGTAGCACATGGAACTGTTTCAGATATCCAACAACAACTGCAAGCTGAAAAGGTCATTATTGTAAAATTAAGTGAACAACTAGATAAAGCGACAGCCTTTTTTGAAGATGATCCAGCGGTTTCGAAAACTGTCAATCTCGAAAATAACCTACTTCAATTCCATTATACTGGAACTGACGAAGATCAGATTCAACTTCTAAAAAAAGCAATCTTAGCAGATTTACCCATTGTTAGTTTTAAACAATTGGAATCTAATTTGGAAGACGTGTTTATGGAAATTACGAAAGGAGTGGATCTATTATGAAACAATTTTTAATAAATCCTGTATTAAATAAAGAATTCAAGCTGAGATTCCGCTCTTTTCGTACCTTTCTTGGATTATCTTCATATTTGGTTGCCATCGGAATTGTCGTTATCGGCTATATTCTAATGAGTAGATTAATAAATGGCGGATCGCAATTTGTAAGACCTGAAGAGAGTCGACTCATGTTTATGATTCTAGCCTATATTCAACTAGGACTAGTATTATTTATAACTCCAGGCTTAACAGCTGGAGTTATCAGTGGAGAACGGGAAAAACAAACATTGAATATTCTACTTACAACGGTACAAAGTTCTACAAGCATTATATTAAGCAAATTAACATCATCGATATCATATTTGTTGTTAATGATTATTGCTAGTTTACCTTTTTATTCGATTGTTTTTCTTTTCGGAGGTGTCTCTCCGATTACTTTAGTAAAAATATTTGGGTTTTATTTATTCTCCATTTTTGTGTTTGGCAGTTTTGGTGTCTTCTTTTCTACGATGATTAGAAGAACAATTGTAGCAATGATTTCCACCTATGGGATTAGTTTATTTTTAACAGGAGGAACAGCTTTTTTATACATGATCACAACGGGTTATACAATGTCTCAAAATGCCGCTGTGTTTTTCCCCTATATATTTGCTATTTTTAATCCAGTTATGGCGTTCACTGTTTTATTTGAACCTGATATGAATGAATTTATCACAACTCAAACAGGTGTTAGTTTTCCGTTCATTTGGAGTTATTTCATCGTTTATTCAATGCTAGCGATAGTTGCGTTATTAATTAGTATTAAAAGGCTTAGACCTAAAATGCGCTAATAAAAGGGTGACAGGCAATGGATTCAAAGCAATTATTTTTTCAACTGCTTTATAAAGTACGATCACAATTACGATTGGAATACTCAGTTAAGCAATTTCAACAACTTTTTATGTTATCGTCATGCCTTCTGTTTATACTGCTGCTCTTTTCACGTTTTTTCATTGTTGTTCATTTGATTAGCTATACAATCATCGGTATATGTATCGTTCTTTGTTGGTACTTATATTTGGCTAGGAAGAAGTTCCCCACCGACTATGATGCAGCGTGTGTTTATGATTTATATACTGGGGAAGATCGGACAGCAACAGCTTTATCGTTCATTCAATATTCTGAAGAAGTTTATGAATGGCAAAGAAAAGATGCCATTGCACACATGAAAACAACGGAACAAAGCGTTTTACAAAGGAAGAAAAAATACATTTATCCATTGCCGATCTTTATTGCGCTATTGCTATCAGTTTCCTCCATACTAATGATTATATTTCCGAGCGAGCATATGGAAGCAGCAAAACTGAAAAAACATGAATTAAAGTTAATTCAAGAAATTGAAAAAAACTTAAAAAAGGCAGAAAAGGAACAAACAGAACCAGTTACTAAAAATGAACTAGCTGCAACTGTTGAAAAATTGCAAACTTCAAAAAAAGCAGATGATGTTCTTCAACAACTAATCAAACAAAGAGAAGAACTTGAATTAAAAAAGGTTGAAGCGAAAGAACAACTGTCGCTACTTAACAATACACAAAATCTATTGCAATCTGTCGATTTAACGGGACTTGCTCAAGCACTACAGCAGAATGATCTAGCTCAACTCAATAAAGAACTTGCAGATTTAAAGAAAAATTCATTAACTGATGAACAAAAAGAAATGCTTGCCCATTTAAATGATGAGAAGGAATTTTCCGAAAACACTGTGGCTGAGTTAGCAGAAAAACTTAGAACAGCTAGTGAAAATGTAGATATGGCTAACCAAGTTGAAATAGCTCAAAAAATTATAGATCAGCAAGTTCGTGATCTATATGAAAATATGCTTGCTAATCAAATGAATCCTACTACTAATTTAGCGCAAATACCTAGTGAAGGAGACCAGCCATCTCAAAGTGGGCAACAACCGCCAGTAAGTTCTGACAATCCTGGAACAAGTTCATCCACACCCGGGGATAATGCCCAAGGTCAAGGCCAAGGCCAAGGTCAGGGCCAGGGTCAAGGTCAAAGTCAAGGCCAAGGTCAGGGCCAGGGTCAAGGCCAAGGTCAGGGCCAGGGTCAAGGCCAAGGTCAGGGCCAAGGTCAGGGTCAAGGTCAAGGTCAAGGTCAAAGTCAGGGCCAAGGCGCAGGTCTTGGGTCGGGATCAAGAGAGCTAACAATTCCAGAAACAATCGATGGCAAAGTCAATATCGAGGTAGATCAGGGGGAAGTTACAGGAGATGGCAGTCCTCAAGAGCAACGAGAAGGTAACGGACCAGTATTAAAAGGGTCCATCCGACCATATGAGGAAGTGTATAAACAATATGAAGAAGCTGCTCGCCAAAGTACAGAGCGGACACAGCTTCCGAAAGAGTTAGAAACAGTTGTAAAAAACTATTTTTCAAAGATAAAGCCGCCTGAGGAGTGACCAATTTAATGGAAAATGTCCATGAAAGTGATTTTGAACAAGCAACAATTAAATTAAGAGATGCTAAACAGGAAATACAAAGTTTTATTGTTGGGCAGGAAAATGTAATTGATCAAATGCTCTGGACAATTTTCTCTGGAGGGCATGCCTTGCTTGAAGGGTTACCTGGACTTGGAAAAACGATGCTCGTTCGTACGATATCCCAAGTCCTTGATTTGAGTTTTTCACGTATCCAGTTCACACCTGATTTAATGCCATCTGATATAACAGGTACGATGATGATTCAGCCTGATGATGCTGGTAAACAAATATTTGAATTTTATAAAGGCCCACTATTTTCAAATATTGTTTTAGCTGATGAAATTAACCGTGCTACTCCAAAAACTCAAAGTGCATTACTAGAAGCAATGGGTGAAAAGACAGTCACAATTATGGGAGATACAAAAAAAATGTCAGATCCTTTTTTTGTCCTTGCAACGCAAAATCCTATTGAAATGGAAGGGACTTATCCACTGCCTGAGGCCCAATTAGATCGGTTTACGTCCAAAATACTAGTTTCATATCCAAATAAACGTGATCTAAAGGAAATTATCCTCCGCACAACGGGAATAGAGCAACCTGTATTAGAAAAAGTCATGACTATTCAAGACGTTATAAATATACAATTACTCGTTAAGCAAATTATTATTTCTGAAGAAATATTAGAAATGGCAGTTCAAGTTGCATCTGCTACACAACCTACAGATCCTGATTCCCCTGAATCCGTAAAAAAATATGTGCAATATGGGTGTGGTCCGCGCGGTCTTCAAAGTATAATCGCTCTCGCAAAAACACGAGCGCTTATTTCGGGGCGCTTTCATGTTTCAATCGGTGATCTGAAAACAGTGGCTAAACCAGCACTCCGCCATCGGTTATTATTGAATTTTGAAGGAGAAGCAATGGGGATATCAACTGATCAACTGATTGAGGAAACCATCGAAAAGATTCAAACTAAAGGTGTCGCTAAATGAGCTTAAAACATGAGTTTTTATCTAGACTTAGAAAATTACGAATTAAGTCGGAGCTAAAGAGGACTGGAACCCATAAAGGCATTCGTCGTTCTTATCGGTTTGGATCTTCACTCGAATTTTCTGATTTTAGAACGTATCAACCTGGTGATGATATAAGACAAATTGATTGGAATGTATATAGTAGAACGAAACGGCACTATATAAAAAGACATTTAGATGAGCAGGAAATAAAAGTAGCCATTTATCTAGATTGTACATCATCTATGAGAGCATCTGCCTCGAAGTGGAAGCTTGCGAAAGAAATAGCTGCTTCATTTAGTTTTGTTTGTTTGGAAAATGAAGATCGACTAGTGTTTAACCCGATTTCTTCTAGTCCTCTACGGGGAGCCGAAAGGAAAGGAAGCAATTATTCTAAATCAGTCGTATATGAAATTATGAACTTATCAGTCACTGATAAGACGACGTCCTTTGTTAACGAACTAGATAAGAGTATTCAAAAGGGCAGGCAAGTAACCATTATTATTACAGATGGAATGGAAAGCCCATCAACTTTTGAACAAGTGCTTCGCAAAATTGCGTTTATGAAAACTCAAATTTATTTTATTCAGGTTCTTAGTAATGAAGAATTATCTCCATCATTTAAAGGTGATGCAAAATTAGTTGATAGTGAACAGGACTTAGAAATTAATATTAGTTTGGATCCCAAACTACTTCTAGCCTACCAGCAAAGGTTAATCAAACATAATGCAGAATTAGAAAAAGCATGTACCCGTGTAGGTGGATTGTATGTATTAGTTAAAGATGACCTACCAGTTGAAGGGATTATATTAAAAGACTTTGTTTCGTACGGTATTTTGCAATGAGGTGACAATATGGCTTTTCTGAACCCTGCATTTTTTTCCTTATTTATATTCGTAGCTGCTGTTCTAGTTTTTTATATGTTTCGAAAACAATATGAATCTATCGTGATTCCCTCCACATTTCTTTGGGAACAAGTAATGAATGAATGGCAAGCTTCTCCTTGGTTGAATAAACTTCAAAGAAATTTGTTGTTATTTCTTCAACTATTAATTTTGATATTATTAATGTTTGCTCTTGTACGTCCTTATTTTATGGTGAAGGGAATTGCGGGAGAGCATATTTTTATGATTATTGATACATCTGCTTCAATGGCGGCTATACATAATGGAAATACTAGATTTTCTGAAGCGAAAGCCCAAATGGATTCATATTTAGAACAAGTGGATGGACAAGAAATTACATTAATTACCGCTGGTTCAGAACCGAAATTAGTTATAAATAAAGAAAAGGACATCAGTTTGATTAAACAGTCCATTAAAGACCTAAATATTTCCTATGAATATAGCGATGTAAAAAAAGCGATACGACTTGCAGCATCGTTAGCAAGTCAAGAGGACGCTAGCTTTTTTGTTTTTTCTGATTCTGTAATTGAAGCGGATATTCACGATCTTCCAGAAAATTCTCCGATTACAGTTATTAATAATGGAAATAAGGGGAGCAATATTTCCTTAAAATCTTTTGGGACGGGAATTTTTAATGATGAAACTAGGGCTGTCGCTGTAATCGAAAATCAAAGTGATGAACCGGCAACTGTAAAATTACAAGTACAAACTGAAGATCAACTTTTTTATGAGCAAGAAATAACGATAGATCCAGCTCAACAAAAGTTTATGAATATTGAAAGTCTTCCTTCACGCGAGTACTATAAGGCGAGAATCTTAGTCGATGATGATTATAAAGTTGATAATGAATTAATTGCTATCCACAAGTTAAAAATGCTCAAAGTTTATGCCCTAGGTGAGGTTAGTCCATTTATCATTAGAGGACTCGAAAATATTGGTTATGAAGTTATTCAATTGAAAGGAACCCCCGATGAACAAGACATACAAGATGGAATAGTTGTCACTGAAAATCTAGCTGTTCAAAATTGGCCAAAACGTCCTGTGCTGGCAATTACTCCTGAAACAGGAGATTCTGTAAAATTACAAGAAAAAGTTGAAACAACAAATGATCCGTTATTTCAATATGTTGATATCGAAAAAGCTTACATTGAATCCGCCAATTCTTCTGATACATTTTCCATACCGGTTATAGCTAAAAGTGGTAGTTTACGACTTATTCAAAAAGGGACAATTGACGGTTTACCAGCTATAGTCATTCATTTTTCATTAGAAGATTCAGATTGGCCGCTCCACCCAAGTTTTCCAATCTTTTTATATCATTCTGCAGAGTGGCTAACTTCTCAAGATACTTTTATTGATTTTTTTCAGCCGGGAGAAGAGCGCTGGATGAATGCGAATGGAGAGAGTGGAGAATGGAATGTTTTTAATGAAGAAGGAAAATTTGTTCAATCTTATAATTTGAATGAGGAGAGTTTTATTGCTCCGGAACATCCAGGACTTTATCAATTAATGAGAAGTGCGGATAGAAAGTATTTTGCAGTCAATTTGGATGAACGAGAAAAAACAATTCTGTCTGAACCATCGTTTAGTCTGAATCAAGAAACGGAAGATGAGGATAGCTTAGGGAATTTGACGACACGCCCATATGAACAAATATGGTTTTGGTTTGTTCTGCTGGCTATTCTGATCATGTTTATCGAATGGGAGGTGACTCGACGTGGGTCTAGAGTTTAAACATCCCATTCTGTTGCTTCTGTTGTTACCAGCCTCACTTGTTATTTATTTATTTGTTCGTCATGCAAAAGTCTTTACGAAAACAGAAAAAACAGTAATTGCATTTTTAAGAAGTTCGAGTTTCGGTTTGTTAATAATTAGTTTGGCTGTACCCCAAATTTTAATGAAGACCGATGAATACCATATAGTCTTTGTTGCAGATACATCTGCGAGCATGAAAGGAACAGATGAAGAAATATTAAGCTGGATCGAAAAGAGTGTGGAACATAAAAAGGAAAAAGATCAATTTGCTATTCTGGCTTTAGGCAAAGATGCTGCACTTGAACAAGCATTCTCTAATAATCCAGACATCATCCAAACATTTTCAACTCGAGTGGACCGATACGACACAAATTTTGAAAATGGTTTGCAACTTGCACAATCTCTTTTTCCATCAGGACAGAATGGGAGAATTGTTCTTTTTTCTGATGGAAATGAAACGGCAGGTTCCATTTTAGAGGCAGCGAATTTATTAAAACAACGAGGAATAGTATTGGATTATGTTAAGATTCAAGGAAATATAGGAACAGACATGGCGATTACAGAATTTGCTGTTCCATCTGCACTATATGAAGGCGAAACCGTGCAGATGAAAATGAAAATTACGAGTAATTATGCGAAAGAAGCGAATGTCCGGATTTATTTAAATGATAAGGAATTGCTTCAAGAAAAAGTAGAGGTAAAAGAAGGGACTAATTCCTATACATTAACGCATAAAGCCGAGGAAACAGGGCTCTTCATTTATAAGGCAGTCATTGCAGCAGAGGATGATACCTTTCCAGAAAATAATACTTTATCTGCTATTTCTAACGTCAAAGGAACACCAAAAATTTTAGTTGTTCAACAGGAAGCAGAAGTTAATTATCTTGATTTGCTTAAATCTACTGGATTAGTTGTAGATTCGATAACTCCTAAACAACTTCCATCTGCACTATCAGGTTATTTGCATTATGATTCCATTATTTTCAATAATATTTCGGCTACTGATGTCGGTGAAAATAAAATGGCGTTAATCGAACAAGCGGTAAAGGAATTCGGTACAGGATTCGTTATGGCTGGTGGAGATAACAGCTATGGTCTTGGTGGATATTTTAAAACACCTATTGAAGAACTATTGCCAGTCTATATGGAAGTAAAAGGAAAAGAAGAAATTCCTTCTCTTGGTCTTATCATCGTGTTAGATCGATCAGGTAGTATGGAAGGAGAAAAATTACTTCTTGCTAAAGAAGCAGCAGCAAGATCTGTTGAATTACTTAGAGAAAAAGATACACTCGGTTTCATCGCGTTTGATGATCGCCCATGGGAAATTATTGAGGCGGCGCCTCTGCAGGATAAAGAGGATGCAATCGGACAAATTCGCTCGGTTACATCTGGTGGAGGGACCGAAATTTTTACTGCTCTTCAAAAGGCATATGAAAGACTTACTCCTCTAGAATTGCAACGTAAGCATATTATACTTCTAACAGATGGACAATCTGCAACGACTGAAGATTATCAACGGTTAATTGAAGAGGGGAAAAGCGCGAATATTACTTTATCTACCGTTGCACTTGGTCAAGATGCAGATAAAAGACTACTTTCAACATTAGCTGAAAATGGTTCGGGGAGATTTTACGATGTTATAGATGATTCAACAATCCCAAGTATACTTTCGAGAGAAACTGCGATGATTACACGAACTTATATTGTAGATGACCCTTTTTACCCTGTTATCCATAATCAACCAAATTGGAATTCAATATTTGAAAATGGTGTTCCCGAAATGAATGCCTATATTGCTGTTACACCGAAAGATACTGCTCAAATTATTCTATCTAGTACAAAAGATGATCCTATACTTGCTGAATGGCAGTACGGATTAGGAAGAACGGTAGCTTTTACTTCAGGTTTAGATGCTCAATGGGCGGGGAGTTGGACAACATGGGAGAAGTGGCCGTTATTTTTGAATCATCTTATAACAAGAACTTTACCAACTTTCAATGATGAACCCTTTGCGGTACATGTGAATATTCGCGATAGCCAAGCGATTATTCAATTAACATCTTCTGATGGTGATATGGCCCCTATTGAAGTAGCTATTGTGTCACAAACTGGAGAGGCAATGGACGCGAGTACAAAAATGATTTCACCTGGGAAACACGAAGTAGCGATAGAGCAGGTTCCGGGGGAATATTTTTTGAGGATTAAGCAAATGACTGAAGATGGAGAAGAAAAACTATATAAAACTGGATTTACTATTCCTTATTCAGACGAACTTTTAGATAAAGAAGCTAACTTTTCTCTTTTGGACGAAGCTGTCGCCCTAACAGGCGGGAAGGGATTAGAAAATGAAAAAATGGCTTTTTCCCCGTTACCTGAAAGGTCTGTGAAACACCAGTCTATTGTCCAATGGCTAGTTTTCATTGCATTTTTATTCCTTTTTATAGAAATTGCAATTAGGAGATTTGGACTGAATATGATACATCGGTTGTTTAAGCGTGTTAATATGCAACAGCCAAAAGAACAGAGTAAGGGGCTTAATGTAGAAAATCTACAAAAAAAAGTGGAAAGGCATACTGAAGAAAAGAGAAGGAAAGGAAAAGTAGTTCATAACAAAAATAATAATCTTAAATTGGATCCTAAGAGACCAACATTAAAAGAAACTGAAAGTGACAAGGAAAAAAATAGACAGGAACAGATGAAAAAGTTGTTGGAGGCTAAGAACAAAAGGAATCAATAAATAATGTAAAGTCCATCTGTATTATTTTGCTGAAGCCTTTATTGGCCACGTCTTTCCTCCAAATTTGGGACAATCGAATTTCTGTTCTTCATACAAGATAAAAAGTTCATATTTTTTGAAGGTGCCCATATTATTACAAGGGCATCTTTTTTTTTGCTCACATCAATAATTATTTTAGCATTTCTCTGGCATTTCAAAATAAAAGGATTATAATGATTATGGCTAAAATAATTTACTTTTTTGAGGGGATCTGATCATTATTACATAGAAATTTTCACTTCAGACTTTAGACGTAAGGGCTATCGGATATTGGAATGAAATTGATTATTTTTACTAAAAACAGTGGAAAAATATTTCGGTAACCGATATATTTAATATCATGGCCGACTGCCATAAGGGAGGGATTTACATGGAGACATTTAAGAAACTAAGGCAATACTACTGGCCATATAAAAAGTACTTTTTTATCTCGACCATTTTTTTGCTAATTGTAACAGCGATTACAGTCATTTATCCTATTGTTCTTCAGCTTACAATTGACAATGTCATAATAAGTGGACAATATGATTGGATATTGCCATTAACTCTAGGGTTTATGGCGATAATGGCCGCAAAAGCAATTGCAACATTTTTCCAACAGTATACGGGTGATTTATTCGGGATTAAATCAGTGTACAAAATGCGGAACGTATTGTATGAGAAATTACAGTACTTACCGTTCCGATATTATGATAATGCGAAAACGGGTGACCTAATGTCACGATTAACTGCCGATGTTGAGTCCTTTCGATTCTTTCTATCATTCGGATTTGTGGAGATCCTTCGACTTGTTTTGCTATTAAGTGTTACGTTTGGTGTTATGTTTTATTATTCTGTGCCATTGACAATCGCGACAATGGTTTCACTACCATTTTTGTTTTTTGTTGTTTATAAGTTTGATAGGGCAGTACATCCAGCTTTCCGTAGTATTAGAAGATCTTTTGGAAAGCTTAACACGAACGTACAAGAAAGTATTTCGGGAATTAACACAGTTAAATCTTTATCCCGTGAGGATTACCAAACCGATAAATTTAATCATTCTAATGAAGATTACAAGGATAGAAACATCTTCACATCGAATATTTGGGCAAAATACTTTCCTTTAATGGAATTACTTGGGAATATCTCTGTAATTGCACTTCTATCGTTCGGTGGTTATCTCGTTATCAATGATTCTCTTAAGCCAGGGGAATTAGTTGCTTTTTATAGTTTAGTTGGGTTTATTTTATGGCCGATCATGAATCTTGGATTCACGGTAAATATGTTTTCTCAATCTAAAGCATCTGGTGAAAGGCTTCTGGAAATTCTTGAAGCGAAAGAGGATATTGTAGATAAAGAGAATGCATATGCCCCACAACGTCTTCAAGGAGAAGTTGAATTCAAAAATGTGTCGCTTCGTTATGCGGGTGAAGACAATCGCGCTCTAAAAAATATTAACTTTAAGGCAGAAGCTGGAAAGATTATCGGTCTTGTCGGTGCAACAGGATCAGGAAAAACAAGTATTACGCAACTTATAACAAGATTTTATGAAGCAGAGTCGGGTGAAGTGCTAATCGATGGGAAAAATGTGAAGGATTATTCCATTCAAGCTTTACGTAAAAACATCGGTTTTGTTCTTCAAGAAAGCTTCCTATTCTCATCAACAATTAAAGCAAATATTGCATATGGTCGACCTGATGCAAAAATGGAAGATATTATTGATGCTGCCAAAAGAGCAGATGCCCATGAATTTATCACTCAGTTGCCTGATGGATATGATACCGTTCTTGGAGAAAGAGGTCTCGGATTATCCGGTGGACAGAAGCAAAGAATTTCGATCGCTAGGTCTATCTGCCTTGATCCAAGTATTTTAATACTTGACGATGCAACAAGTGCAGTTGATATGGAAACGGAGTTTAAAATTCAAGGAGCGCTTCGAGAAGTAATGAACGGTAGAACGACATTTATTATCGCTCATCGAATTTCCTCGCTCAAACACGCGGATGAAATTCTTGTACTGGAAAACGGTGAAATTGTCGAAAGAGGGACTCATGATCAATTAATCCATGAAAATGGTCCATATGAGCGTGTCTATAAAATTCAATTCCAGGACCAACAGGCAATTTTGCAAGGCCAGAGAGGGTGAGCAAAAAGATGAAGAAAACAAAGAAAATAAATCCACTTGTGATGGAACGTTTTCACTATTCTACGGAACAATTAATTGATAAACCATTTAACTGGAAACAATTGTATCGTTTATTAGATTATTTGAAACCTTATTCCAAAAATTTATTGCCTGCATCAATTATTACTGTACTTATTACAACAGCAATTAGGTTAATCATTCCAATTTTGATTGGTGTTCATGCTTTAGATAAGGCGATTAATACTCAGAAAAATATTCCATATTTAATGTGGATTGTTGGGATCATTGCTGTTCTTTATGTAATCAATTATGTTGCTAATATTTATCGGATCAAATGGAGTAATGAATTAGGTCAGCGAGTAATCTATGACCTCCGTAAACATTTATTTACGCATGTTCAAGGATTATCTCATCGCTTTTTTGATCAACGTTCTGCCGGATCGATTCTAGTAAGGGTAATGAATGATACTAATTCATTACAGGATTTGTTTACAAATGGCGTAATCAACGTGTTTATGGATATGTTAATGCTTTTTGGAGTTATTATCATTCTCTTTACATTAAGTCCGCAGTTAACATTAGCAGTACTTGTTATTCTGCCATTAATGTTCCTAATATCCACAACGCTAAGAAAAACAATTCGTCGAGCTTGGCAATATATGAGATTAAAACAGTCTAAATTAAACTCTCATTTAAATGAAAGTATTCAAGGTATTAGAGTGACACAAAGTTTTACACAAGAACAAGAAAACATGGCGTTCTTCGATGGCGTTAACACTGAAAACTATGAAGCTTGGAGAAATGCAACGAAAAAGAGTGCCATGTTCCGTCCGCTTGTTGATTTAACGAATGCTGTAGGTACAGCGGTACTACTTTGGTATGGTGCACATTTGATACAGGCAGGATCATTATCATTAGGTACTTTTGTATCATTCGCTTTCTACATTGGTATGTTCTGGGAACCAATCTCAAGATTAGGTCAACTCTATAATCAATTATTAATGGCGATGGCATCTTCAGAAAGAATTTTCGAGTATTTAGATGAAAGGCCGATTGTTCACGAAAAGAACAATGCAATAGAGCTTGAGGACATTGCCGGACATATTCAATTTGATCGTGTAGAATTTTCATATGATGATAAACGAAAAGCTTTAAAAGGAGTATCGCTCGAAATGTTGCCTGGTCAGACAATCGCACTAGTCGGGCATACGGGATCAGGGAAATCAACAATTGCGAACCTCATTACTCGATTTTATGATCCTACAGCAGGGGCTGTCAAAATTGATGGGCATGATTTGCAAGATGTTAACCTAAAAAGTTTGCGCCACCAAATTAGTGTCGTTCTTCAAGATACGTTCATTTTCTCTGGAACGATTATGGAAAATATTCGGTTTGGAAATCCGATGGCTTCCGATGAGCAAGTAAAAGCTGCAGCAGAAGCGATAGGCGCTAATAGATTTATTGAGCAACTGCCTATGGGATATGACACAGAAGTAGAAGAAAGAGGAAATATATTGTCTGTAGGTGAAAGGCAACTTCTTTCTTTTGCAAGAGCACTATTAGCCGATCCTCGTATTATTATTTTGGATGAAGCTACAGCAAGTATTGATACTGAAACAGAAGTGCAAATTCAAAGAGCCTTGCAAACATTGTTAAAAGGAAGAACATCCATTATCATCGCACATAGGCTATCGACGATCAGAGATGCTGATAAAATCTTTGTTCTCCAGCAAGGTGAAATTATTGAAGAAGGAAACCATGATCAATTAATGGTTCATAGAGGCGAGTACTACCGTCTAATTGAAGCGCAATTTAAAGTTATGAAGGCAATATAATATAAAACAAGGGGAGGATTGACCAGTAATCGGTCTCCTCCCTTTCTTATTAGATTCTTCCATTTAAAGAATAGATTTTAAAAGTTAAAATAGAAACATATACAATCTGTTCATTCCAAGGGGGCACATCAATGTTGCACATATCTTTATTTAACTTCTTTTATTATTGGACCGTTTCTATCATTAATGCATTTTTACCACTACTGTTTAGGTATAAAGGTATGAGTCCTGCAGAAATTGGTGTTGTGCTCGCAGTTGGTCCTATTGTGGCGATTTTTTCCCAGCCACTTTGGGGAGTAATTTCAGATAAGAAAAGAACAATCAAAAAGGTAATTGTTCTGCTTTTGATTACAACCTTTATCGTTAGTTTCGGAGTATTTTTTAGTCCCTCAATGTCATTTCTAATTGTTTTCATGATGATTTTTCATTTTTTTATGTCACCGATACAGCCATTACTCGATAGTTTATCTACTAAATTTGCCAAGGATAATGGTGTAAGCTATGGCTCCATTCGGGTGTGGGGTTCAATAGGATTTGCAACGGCTTCCCTTATTTTAGGTATTATTATAGGAAAAGTAGGAATCCAATACCTTTGGATCATATACTCGCTTATTATCTTTTGTGTCTTGTTAATCTCTCTAAAGCTTACCGATAGTGAAGCAAATAGAAAGCCGCTTACATTAAAGGGATTTCAAAAAGCATTCAGTAATTCCCGATTACTGGGAGTTTTAATTGCTGTACTTTTTATTGCCATTCCACATCGAATGAATGATGGACTATTAGGAATCTATTTACAATCACTTGGTGCTTCTGAAGGCAAAATCGGACTAGCCTGGACTTTTTCTGCGCTAAGTGAAGCACCAGTAGTGGCGATAATGTATGTACTTATGAGGAAAATCCCTTTATTAGCTCTTATAAGTATGGCAGGATGTTTTTATACATTACGTTGGTTTTTATATAGTATTTTGACAGATCCGCTTATGATAATTATGTCACAAGCTATGCATAGTGTTACATTTGCCATCTTTATGGTGGCGACACTACAGTACATTGCTCAAATTATTCCAGAGGAAATGCTTGCTACAGGTCAAACAGCTTATTATGCCACTTTTAGTGGACTAGCTTCTATTATCGGTAGTTCCTTAGGCGGTTATTTTATGCAATATTATGGAGGGAATTTTATTTATAAAATGGGGGCTGTTTCCGCTTTGGTTGGTACCTCAATCTTTTTCATACTATTTTTGCAAGATATGAAAAGGCAGAAGCAAAATATGTTCGACCAGAAAGTATAAAATAGTTGATTGGTAGATACTGGCTATATTGGCGATCGAAATATGAAGTTTCTTAAATAATATCGGATTAACTATTGTGAAACACTAATTCAAAATCGAAGAGAATCAAAAAATTGTAAGTTAGTGATGAAAGAAACTCCCACTAATTGAAGTTTCACTTTATTTTGTTTCTCTTTCAGACATGGTATAATTTGAGCTATTCATTGAAAGCAATAGAAGAGCGGAGGATTATTAACATGGAAGCTGGGATAACAAAAACTCTTAAAGTTGTGCGTGAGGCCCCATTTGGCTTTTTTCTAACAGATGGAGAAGAGGATGTCCTTTTGCATCACACCGAGGTCTCTATACCGATTCAACTTGAACAAGACCTTGAAGTGTTTTTATATCAAGACCATGAGGGAAGATTGTCAGCCTCCCTTACGATACCGAAAATTCAAGTTGGGAAATATGATTGGGCCCAAGTTGTTGGAGTTACAAAAAAGTTAGGGATTTTTATTGATATAGGGCTACAAAAGGATATATTAATTTCTCTTGATGATTTACCTGAGGATATTCATTTATGGCCAACAGTAGGGGACAGGCTATATTGCACATTAACAAGAAATAATAAAAATAGATTATTTGGTAAGATAGCTCCAGTAGAGGAAATCGAATTAATATCAGTTGCTGCCAACGAGAGCTTGTTTAATAAAAGTATTAAAGGTACAGTTTATCGTATTCTACAAATTGGTTCATCTATTATAACGGAAGAAGGCTACTTAGGTTTTATTCATGAATCGGAGCGAAATGAAGAACTTCGGCTTGGCCAACAAGTTGAAGGAAGAGTAACTAATGTAAAAGAAGATGGAAGCATCAATGTCTCATTATTACCGAGAACCCATGAACGTCAACATGATGATGCTTCATTAATTTACGATTATTTGTTAGGACGGGGAGGGAGTATGCCTTATTCTGATAAAAGTTTGCCTGAGGATATAAAGAGGCGCTTTAATATGAGTAAAGGAGCATTTAAACGTGCTTTGGGGAAACTGATTAAAGAAGATAAGATTACTCAAGAAGATGGTTGGACACACGCTAAAGATCAGAATAGTTGATTGGGAAAAAACGGAGGAGTTACGGTGAGAAAACAATTTGCTGTCATTGGGCTCGGCCGGTTCGGAGGGAGTATCTGCTCCGAATTGATCGAGCAGGGAATGGAAGTACTAGCCATTGATAAAAGTGAAGATAGAGTCAATGCGTTTGCAACGATTGCAACTCATGCGGTAATCGCGGATACTACGGATGAATCTGTTTTGAAGAACATTGGAATCCGAAATTTTGATCATGTGATTGTAGCAATTGGTGAGGATATTCAGTCAAGCATCTTAACTACGCTTATGTTGAAAGAAGTTGGCGTGAAATATATTACGGTCAAAGCACAAAACGACTATCATGCAAAAGTGCTACGGAAAATAGGGGCAGATCGAGTTGTTCATCCTGAAAGGGATATGGGGAGAAGGATTGCTCATTACATTGTTTCTAAAAATATCTTGGATTATTTAGAACTATCGGATGAATATAGTATTGTTGAAATTCAAGTAAATGAAACACTTGCGGGGTATTCCCTAGTCGAATTAGATGTACGAGCTAAATATGGTATAAACATCGTTGCTATTAAAAGGGGCAGAGAAATACTTGTCACACCACCTGCAGAAGCACCACTACAACAAGATGATATACTCATCGTCATCGGAGCCGATACAGACATAAACAGATTTGAAAAAAAAGTGTTATAAAACGAAAAGCGTAAGCGCCCGTTAAGCGACGTACAAACTTTTTAAGCTTCTGACGAGATAAAGGAAACACGGCGAGGAACGAGCCGATGTTGACTTATCGTAGGAAGAAACTGAAAGTTTGCAAGTCGCTGGGCGCTGGAGCTAGCCAACGAAAAGCGTAAGCGCCCGTT
>NZ_LN831197.1:567199-1138033 GCF_001375535.1 Bacillus niameyensis | reverse complement strand
AACGAAAAGCGTAAGCGCCCGTTAAGCGACGTACAAACTTTTTAAGCTTCTGACGAGATAAAGGAAACACGGCGAGGAACGAGCCGATGTTGACTTATCGTAGGAAGAAACTGAAAGTTTGCAAGTCGCTGGGCGCTGGAGCTAGCCAACGAAAAGCGTAAGCGCCCGTTTAGCGACGTACAAACTTTTATAATAAGGATGAACGGCTAAAAACGCGCCATCCTGGCGCAACGCCGTTCTGACCAACGTCCTGTTGGCCCGAGATAAAGGAAACACGGTGAGTCCGATAGGACGAACTGATGTTGACTTATCGTAGGAAGAAGCTGAAAGTTTACAAGTCGCTGGGCGCTGGAGCTAGCCAGCGAAAAGGGGCTGTCCTATAAGTCCCTCGAATAAAACAGGAGGAGAAAAATGACACTTTTTTCTCCTCCTGTTTTTGTGTTTTTTTTGCTTATTACCTGAAAATAGCTGGCGAATGCTAGCTATTTTCAGGAGATTGTGAGCCAAGGCCACAATTCCGAATTCAGTGTGGACCTTTTCAAGACCCCGTAAGTCGCACAGCGACTGAGGAGGCTCAAGCCATGCCCGCGGAAAGCGAGTGCCTTCTGCGGAAATCAACACCCTCGTTTAAAACAACTAAAAAAGGGGCAGCCAAAAAGGGAAGTGATCTTCCACTTTTTGGACAGTCCCTTTTCATTTCTTATTATACTTCCATAATAATCGGCAAAATCATCGGTCTTCTTTTTGTTTTTTCATATAGGAATGGATTGAGTGTGTCAATAATTTCATTTTTTATTTCTGACCATTGAGTTGTTTTTCGATCCATAACAATATTTAGATGTTTTGTAATAAGATTTTGGGCTTCATTAATCAAATCACCAGATTCCCTCATATAAACAAATCCACGTGAAATAATATCTGGTCCAGCGGATATTTTATGGTTGTCCATATCGATGGAGACAACGACAACAACTAAACCTTCTTCAGATAATATTTTTCTGTCACGTAATACGATATTGCCAATGTCGCCTATTCCGCTACCATCTATATACACAGATCCTGAAGGGATTTTACCGACAACTTCAGCAGATTGACTAGTAAGAGCAAGTACTTCTCCATTATCCATGACAAAGCAATTTTCTTCAGGAACTCCGCATTCGACAGCTAACTGTGCGTGTTTTTTTTGCATACGGAACTCACCGTGAATAGGCATGAAGAATTTAGGATTCATTAGTCTAAGCATTAGTTTTTGCTCTTGTTGCCCTCCATGACCGGATGTGTGAATATTATTCAGTGATCCACCTATAACATCTGCTCCTGCTTTATATAGAAGGTTGATTGTTCTATTTACACTAATTGTGTTTCCAGGAATAGGTGATGAAGAGAAAACAACGGTATCACCTGGTTGAATCTGGATTTGACGATGTGTTCCATTCGCGATCCTAGATAAAGCTGCCATTGGTTCACCTTGGCTACCTGTACAAAGGATGGTTACTTGA
This sequence comes from Bacillus niameyensis, assembly GCF_001375535.1. GTDB lineage: Bacteria > Bacillota > Bacilli > Bacillales > Bacillaceae_C > Lederbergia > Lederbergia niameyensis. The sequence goes on along the minus strand of NZ_LN831197.1, from coordinate 1,136,534 downwards.
TTTGCTGGCAAACGATTAAGTTGTTGCGGACTAATAAAAGTTTCTTTCGGCGCTCGTATATAGCCTAATTCTTGTCCAATTTCAATCGCGGCATCCATACTTCTACCAAAAACAGCTACTTTCCGACCGTGTGCTACTGCAGCATCGGTCACCTGTTGCAGACGGTGGATGTTTGAAGCAAAAGTGGCGAAAATAATACGCCCATCTACTTTGCGGAAAATATCCTGAATACTATCCCCAACGCGACTCTCTGACATTGTAAAATGGGGAACCTCTGCATTAGTACTATCTGAAAGTAGACATAGTACTCCTTCTTTACCAATTTCAGCCATCTTTGTCAGGTTAGCAGGTTCACCTACTGGAGTAAAATCAAATTTAAAATCACCAGTATGAACAATATTTCCGGGTGGTGTTTTTACGACAATTCCATAGGAATCTGGGATACTGTGCGTTGTCCTAAAAAATGTAACAGATGTTTTACGAAACTTTATTATATCATCTTCTTTAATTTCAATGATTTTAGTATGTCGTAATAGACCATGTTCCTCAAGCTTGTTTCTAAGCAAGCCAATCGCTAACTTTCCAGCATATATAGGAATATTTACTTGGCGTAATAGATAAGGAATTCCTCCGATATGATCTTCATGACCATGAGTAACAAATAATCCCTTGATTTTATCAATATTTTTTTCCAAATACGTATAGTCGGGGATTACATAGTCGATACCTAGAAGTTCGTCTTCGGGAAATTTAATACCGGCATCAATTAAAATAATTTCATCTTGAAATTGGACAGCGTAAGTGTTTTTGCCAATTTCGCCGAGGCCACCTAAGGCAAAGACGGCAGTTTGATCATTTTTTACAAATTTCATGATTCATTAATCTCCTGTAGTTTAAAGTGTTCACTTTGTTTTTCATACTCAAGATAGGGACCTTCTAAAGGTTGAATAAACTCAATATTAAACGATTGATTTTTTAGCTTTTGGCGGACATCACGTTCGCTTTCAGCCTCCATATACACTGATTTAGTGTTTTCGCGAACGGGAGTTTCATCTTTGTTTTCTTGATAGTAAATTTTGAAAATCATGTTTCATCTCTCCTTGTTTCCATTTCATTATATATGTTTTTTTGTAAAGATCCCTATGTATTTGAAAAAAGCGCAAGCGACCTTACGGGTAAAAGCAAGCAACGCCTGTACTAGGACATCTATCTTTCGGAGCTAGATTCGGCACTAGCCAAAAAAAATTACTTTTTATTTCTAATAAAGAATAAGCCCTCCGGTTGTCAGAGGGGCTAGATTGAATGAAAAAATAGGACGTCAAGCGATCGTTTTTTTTCTAAGCAAATCGTTCCACCGTTTTAAAAGCTTTTTCCGTAGCTTATTAAACATTGTGGATCACTCCTTGATTCTATTTTAACCGATAGAGAAAGAAAGTAAAAGCAACTTATCGCTAAAGCACTTCTTTTGTGCATTTTATATGTTTATTATATGCTTTTCGTGAAGACCTATTATGACTCTATAATAGAAATACTTGGAAGTAGGTGGATGCGTTGAATAAAATCGTGTTTTTTGATATAGATGGTACTTTATTAGATTCTGAAAAAAAATTACCTTCTTCTACTAAAGAAGCAATTAAAAGCTTGCAAAAAAAAGGCGTATATACTGCTTTAGCTACTGGAAGAGCCCCGTTTATGGTTCAATCTTTACTAAAAGAATTAAATATTGCGTCATATGTTTGTTTCAATGGCCAGTATGTTATGTTTGAAAATGAAGTTGTTCATGCTCATCGGCTCGATTCTAATGAATTGAAAGAGTTGGAGCAGGAGGCCGCTAAGCATAATCATCCAGTTGTTTATATGACAGAATCAACTCTAAAAGCAAATGTGGAATATGATAGTAGAATTGCAGAAAGTCTAGGGACATTACACCTGGATCATCCAGAGTATGCTCCTGGTTTTTACGAAGAATCTGATGTTTATCAAGCTCTACTCTTTGCAAGAGAAGAAGAAGCAGGTTATATTAAAAATTTTGAGGAACATCAATCCTTTATAAGGTGGCATAAAGAATCAATGGATGTCATCCCAAAAGGCGGATCAAAAGCCGAAGGGATTAAAAAGGTAATTAAGCGACTTGGAATTCAAATAAATGATGTTTATGCTTTCGGAGATGCCTTGAATGATATTGAAATGCTACAGTTTGTTGGAACTGGAATTGCCATGGGGAATGCACTTGATGTTGTGAAAGAACATGCGGATGTAATTACAACAAATGTGGAAAAAGATGGGATTTTAAATGGTCTAAAAAAGGTTGGATTGCTAGAGTAAACATAAAAAGGCTGTCGAGAGAACGGATGTAGACGTATCTTTCGACAGCTTTTTTAGGAATTAAAAAGTGAATAGTGTGCATCATAAAAAAGATGTGTTGTTTTCTTTATTATGCTAATTTTCAACCGCGATAGCATTTTCTGGTAAATGAAAAGGATTCTCTTTATTTATATGATCGTAAAACATTACACCGTTTAAATGATCTAGCTCATGTTGAAAAACGATAGCAGGTAATCCTTTAAGTCGCAATTTCACTTCTTTTTCCGAGAGGGCATCATAGGCTTTGATCGTAACCCTTGCATGTCGTAAAACGTATCCAGGGACATCGCGATCCACAGATAAACAGCCCTCTCCCGATGTTAAATAAGATTTTTCAACAGAATGGCTTACAATTTTCGGATTAACTAAAGCGTACTGATATAATCTTTCATCATCGTCTTCAAGATAAATAACAAACATTCTTTTTGGAATATTTATTTGAGGCGCTGCAAGTCCGACTCCAGCCCGCAAATCATATTTTTCGCTTAATTCAGGGTCTTGACTATTTATTAAGAACTCTTGCATTTCTTTTATAATATTAATGTCTTGCTCCGTAAGAGGAGTTTTGACCTCGTGTGCAACCTGTCTTAAGACGGGATGACCCTCCCGGACGATATCTTTCATTAAAATCATCTAACCACTCCTCATAACTCGAGTTTATAAAAAAGTATACAAAATTATCTTATTTATTCTTTCGAATGTTGTCAAATCTCATGAAGAAAGGTATAGTTTTTTATGGGAGAATATAGGAGGGGTTTGATGAAAAAACAAATCTACGGTCTATTAATGATTATTTTGATTATGATGATGACGGCTTGTTCATCACCCGAAGACAATATTTATCAAATAATCGAAGAAACTGCCGTAAAGGAAGTAGACTTTGAGAAACAGCAAGAGCCGATGAAAGAACTGGAGATAAAGGAAAAAGAATTGTTCGATCAAATTATGGAACTTGGAATGAAAGAACTTGATGAAATCCAACAGCTTGCGGATGATGCTCTTGCTAATCTTGACGAAAGAGAAAAACTTTTGACAAAAGAGCAAGAAGCGATTAATCAGTCTAAAGAAGAGTTCGAAAAGGCTAGTACTGAAATAAGTAAAATCAAAGATGATAAATTAAAGAATGAGGCCTTAGAATTAGACAAGTTAATGAAGACAAGATTTAATGCTTATGAAAGTTTAAATGAAGCCTATTTAAATGGATTAGCTGAGGATCGTAAAATTTATGATATGGTGAAAAAGGAAGATTTGAAGCTGGAGGATTTGGAAAAACAAATTGAAGCCTCCAATAAAGCATATGAAGCTGTACTTATTTCTAATGAAGAGTTCAATGAAGCTACAGAAAAATTCAATGCAGCAAAGTTAGATTTTTACAAAGCAGCAGGTTTCAAAATTTCAACTAGCAACGAAGAGTAAACAGGGGAAACGATTGGCGCGTTTCCTTTTTCACTATGGGCATAATAGGGTAATGTATAACAGCTATAGCAATTTTCTTTTTTTTATAAAACAGAGTAGTGGAATTTATTAGTACAGTTTATTTTTCCTTTTTATGAACACTCCCTGCTAATGCAAATTAATTGACGAATTTCACGAATTCATGTACCCTAAATAAGTAAAAGTTGTTTTACTATTTTTTAAAAATAGATTGATACAGTTAACATTTATCAATTAAAAAGGTTTTCTGTTTTCTTTTCGAGAAATGTGGAAAACTTGTACTGTTATCAAATCCGGAATATGGATGATACTCAACAAATGATTAATCCATTCCAAAATAATAAATAGAAAGGATAGGTGGCTTCAATGGCTTCAAAGAAGACACAATTCGATGCGGAAAAGACGCTCGAAAAAATTGAAAGTCAATTTGAAATGATCCAGATTTTGAATGAAAAAGGCGAGGTTGTAAATCCTGACCTAATGCCAGATTTATCTGATGATGAATTAGTAGAATTAATGCGCCGCATGGTGTTTACAAGAATTCTGGATCAAAGAAGTATCTCTCTTAATAGACAGGGGCGACTTGGCTTCTATGCACCTACAGCAGGACAAGAGGCATCTCAAATCGCATCTCATTTTGCCCTTGATAAAGAAGATTTCATTTTACCTGGCTACCGTGATGTTCCACAAATCGTTTGGCATGGTCTGCCATTATATAAAGCTTTCCTATTCTCGCGAGGCCATTTTGTTGGTAATCAGATACCTGAAGGTGTTCATATTGCACCACCTCAAATTATTATCGGCGCTCAATATGTTCAAGCCGCGGGTATTGCGCTTGGCATGAAAAAACGTAATAAAAAAGCAGTCGCTGTTACATATACAGGTGATGGCGGAACATCCCAAGGTGATTTCTATGAAGGAATTAACTTTGCTGGTGCATATGGTGCACAAGCTATCTTCATAGTACAAAACAACCAATTTGCGATCTCTACTCCTCGTGAAGTTCAAACCGCTGCAAAAACATTAGCACAAAAAGCAGTAAGTGCCGGAATTCCTGGAGTTTTAGTTGATGGAATGGATCCACTTGCTGTTTATGCTGTTGTGAAAGAAGCACGCGAAAGAGCAATTAATGGTGGAGGCCCTACACTAATTGAAACTATGTGTTACCGTTACGGACCACATACGATGGCTGGTGACGACCCAACGCGTTACCGTACTTCTGATACAGATAACGAATGGGAGAAAAAAGATCCACTTGTGAGATTCCGGAATTATTTAACTGAAAAAGGTATTTGGACTGAGGAAAAAGAAAACGAAGTAATCGAGCAAGCTAAAGAAGAAATTAAGCAAGCGATCAAGCTAGCTGACGATACACCTAAACAAAAGGTTACAGACTTAATTTCTAATATGTTTGAAGAGCTTCCTCAAAATTTAAAGGAGCAATTTGAAATTTATACTGAGAAGGAGTCGAAGTAAGCCATGGCGCAAATGACTATGATTCAAGCTATCACAGATGCCCTTCGTACGGAATTACGCAACGATGAAAACGTACTTGTATTTGGAGAAGATGTCGGCGTAAATGGTGGAGTTTTCCGTGCTACTGAAGGACTTCAAAAAGAATTTGGTGAAGACCGAGTATTTGATACACCTCTTGCCGAATCAGGTATTGGTGGACTTGCGATCGGTTTAGCTACTCAAGGTTATAGACCAGTTCCTGAAATTCAATTTTTTGGTTTTATTTATGAAGTAATGGACTCTGTTAATGGTCAAATGGCTAGATGGAGATATCGTACTGGAAATACTTATAATGCACCTATAACAATTCGTTCACCATTTGGCGGTGGTGTTCATACACCTGAATTGCATGCTGATAGTCTTGAAGGACTAGTAGCACAACAACCGGGATTAAAAGTAGTTATACCATCAACTCCATATGATGCTAAAGGGCTTTTAATCTCAGCTATTCGGGATAATGACCCAGTTATTTTTCTTGAACATATGAAATTATATCGTTCATTCCGTCAAGAAGTTCCTGAAGAAGAGTACACAATTCCTCTAGGTAAAGCAGAAGTTAAGAGAGAAGGAAGCGACTTAACAATCGTTACTTATGGAGCGATGGTACATGAATCATTAAAAGCTGCTGAGGAACTTGAAAAAGAGGGCCATTCAGTTGAAGTTATTGATCTTCGTACTATTAGCCCAATTGATGTAGAGACAATTATTGCTTCTGTGGAAAAAACAAATCGCGCTATTGTTGTACAAGAAGCGCAAAAACAAGCAGGAATTGCTGCTAATATTGTTTCTGAAATTACAGAGCGTGCCATTTTGAGTCTAGAAGCACCGGTACTTAGAGTTACAGCACCTGATACTGTATATCCATTCTCTCAAGCTGAAGCTGTATGGCTTCCTAATCATAAAGACATCATTGAAACAGCTAAAAAAGTACTTGAATTTTAATAAGTAATTTTACTATCAAGATTATCATGAATTAAACAGGAGGGTGAAGATCGTGTCATTTGAATTTAAAATGCCAGACATCGGAGAAGGAATTCATGAAGGCGATATTGTTAAATGGTTTGTAAAGCCAGGTGACAAGGTTGAGGAAGACGACGTATTATGCGAGGTCCAAAATGATAAAGCTGTAGTTGAAATTCCATCACCAGTTACAGGAACTGTAGAAGAAGTTCTTGTTGAGGAAGGAACAACCGCTACTGTTGGTCAAGTTCTAATCAAATTTGACGCTCCTGGATATGAAGATCTTCAATTTAAAGGAGATCACGCTGAAGAGGAAACAACTAAGACTGAAGAAAAAGTAGAAACAAAACCTGAAGCAGCTGCTTCCCAAGAAGCTCAATCTGCTGAAGAAGTTGATTCTAATGATCGTGTTATTGCGATGCCTTCGGTTAGAAAGTATGCAAGAGAAAAAGGTGTTAACATTCATCAAGTAACTGGCAGTGGCAAGAATAGCAGAGTATTAAAAGAGGATATTGATGCATTCTTAAGTGGTGGTACAACTGCTGCTAAAACTGCAGAAGCTGCTCCTGCACAAGAAACAGCGAAGGCTACTGGACCAGTTGCTATTCCTGAAGGTGAATTCCCTGAAACTCGTGAAAAAATGAGTGGAATACGTAAAGCTATTGCAAAGGCTATGGTTAACTCCAAGCATACTGCACCACATGTTACTTTGATGGATGAAATAGAAGTGTCAAAACTTGTTGCTCACCGTAAGAAATTCAAAGAAGTTGCTGCAGAAAAAGGTATTAAGCTTACATTCCTTCCATATGTAGTAAAAGCACTTGTAAGTGCACTTCGTGAATATCCGGCTCTTAACACATCATTAGATGATGCAGCGGGAGAAATTATTCATAAGCATTATTACAACATTGGTATAGCTGCAGATACAGAAAAAGGCTTATTAGTTCCAGTTGTTAAAAATGCCGATGCAAAATCTGTCTTCAGCATTTCAAACGAAATTAATGAATTGGCTGTAAAAGCACGCGATGGAAAACTAGCACCAAATGAAATGAAAGGTGCTTCATGTACTATTTCAAATATCGGTTCTGCTGGTGGACAATGGTTTACACCAGTCATTAATCATCCTGAAGTAGCTATTCTTGGTATTGGTAGAATCGCTGAAAAAGCAGTTGTTTCAAATGGAGAAATCATTGCGGCCCCTGTCTTAGCACTATCACTAAGCTTCGACCACAGAATGATCGATGGAGCAACAGCGCAAAATGCAATGAATCACATTAAACGTTTGCTAAATGATCCTGAACTTTTATTAATGGAGGGGTAATAATGGTAGTAGGAGATTTTCCAATTGAAACAGATACAATTGTCATCGGAGCAGGACCTGGTGGATATGTAGCAGCTATTAGAGCTGCTCAGCTAGGTCAAAAGGTAACTATTGTAGAAAAGGGTGAACTAGGGGGAGTATGCCTAAACGTTGGTTGTATCCCATCCAAAGCTTTAATTGCCGCTAGTCATCGTTATGAAACAGCTAAAGAATCTGCAGAGTTCGGTATTACTGCTGAAAACGTTACTGTTGACTTTTCTAAAGTTCAAGAGTGGAAAGGCAGCGTAGTTAATAAATTAACTGGCGGAGTTGGTGGTTTATTAAAAGGTAATAAAGTTGATATCGTTAAAGGTGAAGCATACTTTGTTGATGCTAATACACTTCGAGTTATGGATGACAATTCAGCTCAAACTTATACTTTTAAAAATGCGATTATTGCTACTGGCTCTCGTCCAATTGAAATTCCAACATTTAAGTTTTCGAACCGAGTAATCAATTCTACTGGTGCACTTAATTTGCCGGAATTACCGAAAAAACTTGTAGTAATTGGTGGCGGAGTAATTGGAGTTGAACTTGGAACTGCGTATGCTAATTTTGGTACTGAAGTAACTGTTCTTGAAGGTAGTGCAGAACTATTTGCAGGTGCATTTGAAAAGCAAATGTCTAATCTTGTTGCTCGCACTCTTAAAAATAAAGGTGCGGAAATAGTTACAAATGCACTAGCAAAAGGTGTGGAAGAAAAAGAAGATGGTGTAGTTGTTACTTATGAAGCTAAAGGTGAAACTAAAACAATCGAAGCTGATTATGTACTTGTAACAGTTGGCCGCCGTCCTAATACAGATGAATTAGGTTTGGAACAAGTCGGTGTTGAAGTGACTGACCGTGGTGTCATTAAAACTGACAAACAATGCCGCACGAACGTTTCAAGTATTTATGCTATTGGTGACATTGTGGAAGGCCCGCAACTTGCTCATAAGGCTTCTTATGAAGCTAAAATTGCCGCTGAAGCGATATCAGGCCATACATCTGAAATTGATTATCTAGGAATTCCAGCAGTTGTATTCTCTGAACCGGAATTAGCAACAGTTGGTTATACTGAAAAACAAGCTAAAGATGAAGGTTTAGATATAATAGCTGCCAAATTCCCGTTTGCGGCTAATGGTCGTGCTTTATCTCTTAATAGTACAGATGGTTTCATGAAGCTTATTACTCGCAAGGAAGATGGCTTAGTAATCGGTGCTCAAATTGCTGGAGCAAGTGCTTCTGATATGATTTCAGAGCTTGGCCTAGCTATTGAAGCTGGTATGACAGCTGAAGATATTGCGATGACGATTCATGCTCACCCAACATTGGGAGAAATTACGATGGAAGCAGCAGAGGTTGCATTAGGTACGCCTATCCATATTGTTAAATAAGTTTTTATAATTTAGGAGGCTTTTTCCTGTTGCCAATGGCTCTTGGAAAAAGCCTCCTTTTCTTTTTTTTATGTTAACATCGATTCTCCTTAAGGACTCATCATGTTTCACGTTAGAACGCCTTGCGCTTTTCTGTTTTGTTTCGGCTTATAACTGCATACTATCAATAGAAAAGCCTGTAAAAGGAATGATGTTCGAATGATAGTAAAAACTTATGTAGCTACAATCATTCAGTTAATGTTTTGGAGCGGTTTCCATTTAGCTCAATGGCTATCTGGAAAGGATCATGTTGTGTCAAGAATATTGATATTTGCAGCTTTCTTTTATTTGGCATTTATTATTACGAAGAAAATTGTAGAGTCGAATCGAAGGACATTTATTGTTACACTTTTAAGTATTTTTGCATACGGGTTAATTAACTTAACCCTTCAATTAATATTTGTAGGTTAATATAAAAAGTCTTTATATAGCGGCGGATTTATTTCGGGAGGTACTTGAATGAGAACGCTTATTATTATACTTATTGCAAGCTTCACTTTAGCGGGATGTGGGGATCAAAAGCCACCTAGTATCCCAAAAAATAATCAGGAATCATCAGCTCTTAACACGGATGATCACACGAAGGATATGGACAGGCAAGAAGAAAAAGTAGAGCCGGAACAAGAAATAGATAATAATGCGGAAAAAAATGAAGAGTTAGAAGCAGGGACAGTGGAGCCGAAATATATGGTGAATGATGTATATTCCATTGTACCTATTTCCGATGCGAACCCTAAAGTAGTGTTACTAACAATTGATGATGCTCCTGATCAATATGCATTGGAAATGGCGAAAACACTTAAAAAGTTAGACGCCTCTGCCATTTTTTTCGTGAATGGGCATTTGATTGACACATCAGAAAAGGAGAAAATTATAAAAGAAATATATGAACTGGGTTTTGAAATAGGAAACCATACATATTCTCATGCTGATTTAACGACTCTATCTGCAAAGGAACAAGAAAAGGAAATTTTATCGGTTAATGAGAAAATAGAAGTGCTTACAGGTGAACGACCAAAGTTCTTTCGCGCTCCATTTGGCAAAAATACGGATGTAAGTAAAAAGATTGCTGAAAACGAACAAATGCTGTTGATGAATTGGTCCTTCGGATATGATTGGAATAAGGAGTACATGACAAAAGAGAGCATTGCAGATATTATGGTGAATACGGAATTATTAGTGAATGGTGCTAATCTTCTTATGCATGATAGAGAGTGGACTAATGCTGCATTAGAGGAAATTGTGATTGGTTTAAGAGAAAAGGGGTATGAAACTGTTGATCCGAGTTTAATAAAAACTCAAAGAGATCCGGAATGAAGTCTCCCTGATATATTGAGATAGTCTAAAAAGGCTTTTTAAAATAATAATAAGAAAATAAAAGGCAGAATATGAAGTATCTTGGAAACAGATACTATTATTAGAATAAAAGGGGTGAGGTATTTTGGAATATCAATATCCGTTTTCGATGGATTGGTCTAGCGATGAAGTGATAGAGGTGATTCAATTTTTTCAAATCGTTGAAAAGGCTTATGAAATGGGAATTAATCGAGATGAGTTAATGCAATCTTATCGGAAGTTTAAAATGATTGTGCCAAGTATTGCAGAAGAGAAAAAATATGGACGTGAATTTGAAGAAGCCAGTGGGTATTCCTTGTATAAAACTATACAGAAGGCTAAAAGCTCGCAATCAAATGAGCTCATCCGAATGAGATCAGAATAATGTTTATTTTTGTATAATATAGGGTAAAAAAGAGAAAGTGCTTTTTTCGACAAATTTCCAGTATATGGGTATACACACATATTTGTTCCTCATGTCATAATGTCACATACATTATAATAAGTCATTCCCGAAAGTTGAAAAATGAATAAATCACTAAAGGGGTGTTTCTTCTGTGAAACAAGTGAAGCATGCATATCGAAGAAAAAACCTAAATAACCAAAGACTTGCTGTACTTCGCTTGGAACTAAATTATGAGTTAGCTGTTCTATATGAAGCATTGCAAGAAGGAAATGAAGACAAAAAGTCTAGTTCAAAACGTAAACTTGAGAAACTAAGGGAAGAATTGCTTAAATTGAATGCTCTATGATTAGAGGATATAGTTACTTTAAATAACTGGAAAACGAGTTCCCGTTCATTTTATACAACGGGAGTTCGTTCTTTGTTAAGCGGATTCACTTTACTTGAAATGGCTTAAAGTTTAATCTATTGATAACTATATGTGGTTTTGGATGGAGGAAAAAGCGTTGAATAATTGGATTCATATTGATCAACATGTAAAACAATGGTTAAAGGAAGCAAGAAATGCAATATTAACCTCATTACAAACAAAATTAGCGATTGATACGAAAGCTAATGCAAATGATCTTGTAACAAATGTAGATAAAGAAACAGAGCAATTTTTTGTACATAACATTCATAGTCATTATCCTACCCATAGGATCATTGGAGAAGAAGGGTTTGGAGATATTATAGAAACTTTAGATGGGATTGTTTGGCTCATCGATCCAATTGACGGGACTATGAATTTTGTTCACCAAAAAAGGAACTTTTTTATTTCTATTGGTATTTATGAAAATGGTGTCGGTAAGCTTGGATACCTTTATGATGTTATTCTAGATGAGTTATACTACGCGATAGCTGGTGAAGGAGCTTATTTTAATGATGTAAAGCTTCCTTTACTTCAAGAGGGACGTATTGAAGAAGCTATTATTGGATTAAATCCATTTTGGATTGGAAGCGTTTCTAAAGTGGGAAATGATTCTTCTAAAGCTTTCATCTCTTTGTTAAATGATGTACGTGGGACAAGATCATATGGTTCTGCTGCGATGGAACTAGCATATGTTGCATCAGGAAGGATGGATGCGTATATAAGCATGAGTCTTTCACCATGGGACTATGCTGCAGGGAAAATTATTATAGAGGAGCTGGGGGGGATTGTCACCAATATTGCTGGGGAGGAGATTAATATCCTCGAAAAAAGTTCGATCCTCGCTGCAAGACCTGGTGTTCATGGGGTTATTCTTGACCGATATTTAAAAAACTTATAACAAAAAAGGCTAAACCATCTAATAAATAGTTTAGCCTTTTTATTATAACTAACGTTCTTGTCGCAATTTTTTCTTCGACTTAAATCCGTACATCATTGCAACACATAAAAGTATAAAACAAATAATCATTCCTAAAGAGCTATTCTCTGCAAAAAATATCCCAATTCCAACGATGGACAAGGCTGCAATAGTAGCAAGAATAAAAAAATTCCATTTGATTCCGTTCACATTATCCCCTCCAAATATTATTGTACAAAAAATAATAGAAAATCACCAGTGTATGTGATACAATAGTTCAGTTAATCCTAATTAAAAAGAATACCCTTCTTTTTTAAATAGGTAAGGAGGAAGCTTTTTTGAACTTAAGAGAAGATATTAGAAATATCGCGATCATTGCTCACGTTGACCATGGAAAAACAACATTGGTCGATCAGCTGCTAAGACAATCTGGAACATTTCGAACGAACGAACATGTAGAAGAACGAGCCATGGATTCCAATGCTATCGAAAGAGAACGTGGAATCACAATATTGGCTAAAAATACAGCTATCCAATATAAAGATACAAAAATCAATATTCTGGACACACCTGGACATGCCGATTTTGGTGGAGAAGTGGAAAGAATTTTGAAAATGGTAGACGGTGTACTTCTCGTTGTTGATGCTTTTGAAGGCTGTATGCCACAAACGCGATTTGTTTTGAAAAAGGCGCTTGAGCAAAATTTAACACCTATTGTTGTTGTAAATAAAATTGACCGAGATTTTGCAAGACCTGAGGAAGTGGTTGACGAAGTTCTTGAATTGTTTATTGAACTTGATGCAAATGATGAACAACTTGAATTTCCGGTTATATTTGCTTCTGGCATCAACGGAACGGCAAGTGAAGATCCTGACCCTGCCAAACAAGATGAAAATATGGAAGTTTTGTACGAAACAATTTTAAAGACTATACCTGCTCCTGTTAATAATCAAGATGATCCATTACAATTTCAAGTGTCATTACTTGATTATAATGATTATGTAGGAAGAATTGGTATCGGTAGAATTTTCAGAGGTACGATGCATGTTGGACAACATGTTGCTCTCCTTAGAAGAGATGGTTCGATTAAACAATTCCGAGTAACTAAAATCTTTGGTTTCTTCGGCTTGAAAAAAGTAGAAATTGAAGAAGCTTATGCAGGTGACTTAATTGCTGTTTCAGGTATGGAAGATATTGACGTAGGCGATACAGTTTGCCCAGTTGATCATCAGGAGCCATTACCACCACTTCATATCGACGAACCAACATTACAAATGACTTTCCTTGTTAATAATAGTCCGTTCGCAGGACGAGAAGGAAAATATATTACGTCCCGTAAAATTGAAGAGCGTCTAAGAAGCCAACTTGAAACTGATGTAAGCTTACGTGTAGATAATACTGATTCACCAGATGCTTGGATTGTTTCTGGACGTGGGGAATTACATTTATCGATTTTAATTGAAAATATGCGACGTGAAGGTTATGAACTTCAAGTGTCTAAACCGCAAGTAATCATTAAAGATATTGATGGAGTAAAGTCTGAGCCAATTGAACGTGTTCAAATTGATATTCCAGAAGAATCTGCAGGTGGTGTTATCGAGTCCCTTGGTTCTAGAAAAGGGGAAATGTTGGACATGGTGAACAATGGTAATGGACAAGTTCGCATGATATTCAATGTTCCTGCTCGTGGCCTAATTGGTTATACGACTGAATTCATGACATTAACAAGAGGTTACGGGATATTAAACCATACTTTTGATAGCTATAAGCCAATGGAAAAAGGAAGAGTTGGCGGAAGAAGACAAGGTGTACTAGTTTCGATGGAAACAGGAAAAGCTTCGACTTATGGGATCATGCAAGTAGAAGATCGTGGAACCATTTTTGTCGAACCAGGTACAGAGATTTATGAAGGTATGATTGTTGGTGAGCATACTAGAGAAAATGATATTACTGTAAATATAACAAAAACAAAGCATGCGACAAACGTTAGATCTGCCAATAAAGACCAAACCTCTGTCATTAAAAAGCCGAGGATCATGTCATTAGAAGAAGCATTAGAATATTTGGATGATGATGAGTATTGCGAGGTCACTCCTGCTTCTATTCGATTACGAAAACAAATATTGAATAAAAACGAACGTGAAAAATTAGCGAAAAAGAAAAAATTTGCTGAGATGTAAAAATATGCTTAACATGATGAATATGTTATGATGAACCCGAAGGTAATTACTTCGGGTTTTAAACCCTTTATAGAATTTTAAGGGAGAGGGAATAGTGAGCAACATTTTTAATATAGGATTCATATTAGCACAAGTAAAGACAGATCAATATGCATTGGACCATTTTTCTCCAACACTAAAGTTTTATTATACGATGACGAATAACGCTTCCGTTTCCAATTGGTTGCTCTGGATTACCATTACGGCTTTAGCTATTTTAGTTTATAAACTGGGTTTTGCTAAAAAATTGCCATTATTAAAATCAGCAATCATTTATTTGTTTTTAATTGTCGGATGTTTATTTTTATCTTTCTTAGCAATTTTCTTGCCGATTACAGAAAGTCTAATGGTTGCAGCTTTGATTTTAATTATCTATAAGGTTAGATTAAACAAAGAACGGAAGTCTGGAACGATTTAAATAAGACCCGTACCAATAAAGAATGGTACGGGTCTTATTTTGATTTTAAAAATCGTCGACTTTTGCATGGTGATGGTATAAACGAAAGTTTCCCGTTGAATGTCTAGCCTCCGTTTTTTCCTTTATACGATCACTACATGCACTACACATGAAAGTATGAATCGGCCGATTGCGTAGTTTCTTCGCGGCAGGCGAATCATCTTCAAGCACCATCTGTCGATCACAAATCACACATTGAACTTTCATTCGATCACCCCTAGTGAAATAAAATAGGAAAGTTATTTCACCTTAACTAAAAGTATACCATGATTTTACTGTTTATCAGTATTGGAGTGTTCTTTTTGTTTTTGATTTAAATCTTGTTCATTTTGATTATTCATTTGATCTTTTGAGTCCTGCACAGAATCTTCAGGAGTAGCTCCTCCTTCAGGGGGCGGTAAATCAGGAATAATCCGTCCAACTATATCTGCTAGCTCATTCATAATTCCTCTAATGGGCTTACCTGACTGCATGTCATCCTGAACTTCTTTTAATCTTGCGTTCAAATCTGGATCAGCAACGACAATTGCACCAGCTCCGTGAGGATCATGTTTTAAACTTTCGGATACGGAATATTTTATTGTTCCAACCTGTGACCTTTCAACGTTTGCATCAATATCGATCCCTACTACGGCCATATTTCCAACAACAACTGCTGTTGCCCCGTTTACATTTGGAATATCAGAGGCAAGATTGGCCAAATGTTGAGCTCTTTCTTCATCTGAATAATCATTTTTGTCGTTTGTGTCGATATGACTGTTTTTAACTGAAACACCTTGTGGCAATACATCAGAATCATTCATGTTAGGATTAACATTATTTTGATTGTTGCAAGCCGACAACAGTATGATGAATATCGCCATTATAAAAATGCGCATATAAAGCCCTCCCTTAGTAAACTGATCTTAGCTTTGTTCTTATTTTTTGATTTATCTTCTATCTTTATGCAGGTATTCATATATTTCATTAAAAGTGAACTCTGATTCAATATTAGGTAACACTAGCTGCTATTGAGACTCATAAGCTATAAAAAAGGAGCAGGAGGCATCAATTTTGGGCAAAATTTATGTGTTAGATACTAATGTCTTGCTACAAGATCCAAATGCACTCTTTTCTTTTGAAGACAATGATATTGTGATTCCAGCTGTAGTATTAGAAGAAGTGGACTCAAAGAAGAGGTATATGAATGAAGTTGGAAGAAACGCAAGGCAAATTGCAAAAATGATTGATGGCTTCAGAGAAAAGGGAAAGCTCCATGAAAATATTGTACTTGATAATGGAGGCACTTTAAGAATTGAATTAAATCACCGTTCTTTTAAGCAATTACAGGAAATATTTATAGAAAAAACAAACGATAATCGGATTTTAGCAGTAGCAAAAAATATTGCTCTTGAAGAAGAAGCAAAAAGTAACGGAAGACCTGTTATTCTCGTTAGTAAAGATGCTCTTTTAAGAGTAAAAGCAGATGCCTTGGGATTAGAAGCCGAAGATTTTCTGAGTGATCGTGTTGTAGAGCTGGATCATATATATACAGGTGTACAAGAGCTGCCTATGAGCATTAGCAAAATTGGGCTGTTTTATGAACAAGGAATAATATCTTTGCCAAGTAATGCAAACCAAAAGTTCTATCCGAATCAATTTCTTATCGTCAAAGATGAACTTGGTAGTTCTACATCGGCTTTAGGGATTGTTGATGAATCGGGAATGAACTTAAAAAAGTTGTCTAACCAGAAAGAGTCGATTTGGGGTATCAAACCAAGAAACTCAAGACAAACAATGGCTGCCGAACTTTTATTTAGAAGGGACATTTCTCTTGTTACGCTAATTGGTAAGGCTGGAACAGGAAAAACACTTCTAACACTTGCTGCTGGTCTAATGCAAACGGAGGACCTTCGGAATTATAAAAAAATGTTTGTAGCAAGACCGATTATTCCTGTGGGCAAGGATATAGGCTTTTTACCAGGAGAAAAACAAGAGAAACTAAGACCGTGGATGCAGCCAATATATGATAATCTTGAGTACTTGTTTAATACAAAAAAGCCTGGAGAACTCGATGCTATTTTGGCAGGGATGAGCACGATCGAGGTCGAGGCGTTAACGTATATTCGTGGCCGAAGTATTCCAGATCAATTTATCATCATCGATGAAGCACAAAACTTAACAAAACACGAAGCAAAAACAATTTTGACAAGGGTAGGCGAAGGTAGCAAAATTATATTCATGGGGGATCCTGAGCAAATTGATCACCCTTATCTTGATGAATCTAACTACTTATCTGGTATACATAGATCAATTGCTGAAAGCCCGCATGTCGCAGGGCTTTCTTTTTATTCAGTATTTAAGGTATAATTGAATTACAAACTCATCTTGTCTTTTATGTGTTTCGTCACGATAGAAAGTCGCTTTTTCAAGAATGGACTTGAGAAGGCGATTTTTTTTAGTTGCATTTTCAGTCTTTCTGTATGCTTCGATAGCTGCCTTAATCGCAGGTACGTATTCAGTATAATTTTTAATTTGTTCAATTTCTTTTTGGAGATCTTCCTCCAAAAGCGATAGCTCATTTTCAAGTTTTCTAATTCGCTCACCAACACTTTTTTGACGATCTAGGAACGTTTCCACGGTATAAATACCTTGCTCCAATAAATCATGTAGGTTGTCCTTTTGCGTAGTAAGATTTTTTAATTCCTGCTTTTTATTGTTTATCGCTTTCTCTTTAAGGAAGATCAAGGAATTTGATTCTTTCTTTTTTTCGAACATATCCTCATTAAGTTTAAAATCATCAACAATCTGCTCTAACCCTTCAAGAATTCTTTCTTCAACAAGAGGAAAGGTAGCAGACCTCTGTTTTCCTTGACACGCAACATTTTGACAATGTATATAGGCATTCGGTCGCTTAGGAGGCTTAGTGTATTTCATAGTCATTCCGCAAATTGAACATTTTAATAATCCCGCAAGAGTATTTTTTAATTCATTATCCTGAGGGACTGATGGATTATACCGATGTTTAATGACATCCTGCACGTTTTCAAAAAGATCTTCCGAAATAATGGCTTCATGAGAATTTTCATTCACAACCCACTTTTCCTGCGGCAATTTCTTAGGAACGTACTTCCCATCTATTTTTACATTTTTTTGTTTTCCCCAAACAATTTTCCCTATATAAACTTCGTTTGTTAATATTTGACGTATGGTAGCTGTTCCCCAAGAGTCTTTCCCCATTGGAGACTTGATGCCAAGTTTCTGCAATTCTATAGCAATTCTTTTTCTGCCCCAACCGTTCAAAGTCAATTCGAAAATCTTTTTAACTATCCAAGCTGTATCAGGATCGGGATATAATTTTAAATGTTTGTCTCTTTTGTAACCAAATGGGGGCCTGTTAGCGATGTGCCGACCTTCAGTGGCACTTTGCCTACGACCACGCATTAAGCGTTTATTTGTCGTTTTTAGCTCTTCTCGAGCGAATAATGATTTTATACCAAATACCAATTCCCAAGACTCTGATTCAGGATCGTAGACTTCACTAGGGGTAATTATTTTTGTACCAGACAATCGGAATGTACGATCAATGGCACCTTGGTCAGACATATCACCCCTGCCAAGTCGGTCAAGATCCATTACTAGGACGGCATTAACACGCCTAGACTCAACTTCTCGTAGTAATCTTTGCATAACTGGTCGTTCGCTGATATACTCACCGGATACTACATCTTCGTTTAAAATATCAAGAATGGTAAAATTATTTCTTTTGGCGAGATCTAACAACTGTCTTCTATGTCGCTCCAGAGTATCGTACATATCTCCAATTTCAGCTGCTTTTTTTTCTTCTTCAATATCTTTACGACTTTTGCGAAGATAGATAAAGATATTTCTCAAACAAATCACCTTTTTTTTATGAATTAATGATAAAATTAAAAGTCCTTCAATAAGGACTTTATAATCAAAAGTATAACATTTTTTATTTTAATTGATTTATTCCATTCTCTATTTGCATCAACAATATTATTGTATTTTCTTTATCTTCTACTTTAGTTAGTAATAATTCAAGGTAATTATGTATTGATTTTTGTCTTCTCCAGTTTGCAATATTTTCTAAGTAATCCTTTTCAGGGATTTCTTTTAATGCGGAATCCAGAATAGAAAAATCTATTTTAATAAAGTAGATGAACAACATTTCTTTAATGCGGCTTGGATCTTTATGTAAAATTTCCGCAATTTTTTCGACAGGGGTCGATTTAAATATTTCTGCAATCTCTGAATAAATCCTCAAGTTATTTTTTGACTCATCTTTGATTATAGAAAGCAGTTTTTCTTCATGCTCTTTAATTTCTTTCTGGTTTTTTCTGTCGCCTAGAAAGAAAATTAAGAAAGCAACAAAACCTGATAAAGTACTACCAATGAGCGCGAAAGAGGACTTAATGAGAATGTCCACTATATTAATGTTATCTTGATCAATAATTAAGTTTTTATTGATTATAATTTGGATAAGTACAAAACTGATCGTTAAAGAAATAAAAAAAAGAATAATTGCAATTGTAAATACAGCGTTTGTAAGAAGTTTTTTCATATGGAACTTAGCCCTCTAGACAAGGAGCGGAAAATATATTCTTCCAATCTTTCTAACTCGTTATCTAACGGTTGTTTTGCAAGCCTATTCATCTCAAATATCTCCTTTAGAGTAGGGGAACCTAATTTTGCCTCCCCCGATTGTGAAGACTTGATATCAGAGGAGGCTTGATCTTTTAAACGATTCTTCACTTCTTTTAAATAAGGCTGTTTGATTTCAAAAATAACTTTTACATTATCTAAAAACTCTTTCTTTTCCATATCACCATCAAAATAACAATTATAACATTTGAAATTTTTAATTTCCTCATCAGATAATATATTGGTTTCTTCGCATTCACTGCATTCATACCTATACATCCTCTTTAAGGGACCATCTGACGCGGAGAATGCAATAAAAAGATTAATTACATCTTTTGGATCATGTGCAAACTTATAAGAAAAACGATACGGATTTAAATTATTGGCTCCTAGTCTTATTTCTTGATTAAGAAATAATTCAATTTGTGGAGAAATTTCATAAAAGGGAATTATTTCATTCAGATAAGGTATCTTGGAATAAATATTTGCTAATTCTTGAATGAACATAATCTTCTTTTAACCTCCTTTTTTCAGATGGACTATTGTAATAATGAATTTCGATAGATCCATACTTTTCTCTTAAAAATATTTCTACAAACTCAAAGTCTTTTCCTGCTGGAATTTTAAAATTTCCTTCATCAAACTTCCAATAACAAGCAAGTTCACTAACTTCCTTATATTCATGAATCAAATCCTTTAAATTCCAATAAACTTTGGAATTGTAAATAGGGTCTTTTTTTGGATTCCTCGTTGAAGATTTGATAAAGTTTTTATCTAAAAAGGTAAAAGCAAATATAAACCCATTATAAAACTCTGTAGGGTCTAAGTGAAGTGACAAGTCTTGATAAAAAGCTGACTTTACCCTATCAGCATATAGTTCAGGTTCTGACATTTTTAATTCATCTTGCAAAAAGAGTGATATTTTTTGATTTACTACTTCCTCAGTTAGTTTATCCTTCATATGTTCCTTAATTACATTTTCTGCCCTTTCAGATTCTTCTTTAAATATATTATAAAGTAATGACAATACGGTAGACTCATTGTAATCATTAACAACAATATCACCATCAAGCGAGTTTATAAAATTTTTCACTTGAGATAAAACACTGGTTAAATTAGTTGTGCTTTTTGATAAATAATGTCTCCTCATTCTTATTTGCAGTAGTGAATTATCAAAATCGATAACACATGGCACATAAAAATTCGTTTCTTCTTCGCTAGCACCTAGTTTTATAGTCTCCTGCCTATAAAGGAGCAAAATTTTATTTCCTTCGATTCTAATAGAAATAAGTTTCTCTTTTGGTTCTACAACTGCATTAAGATGTCTGTTTAATTGAGGCTCACCATCAAATCTACTAATAAGTTCTTCTGCATCAATTTCACTTTCAATAGGAAATATGTATATATGATCTTGAACATCGAATATTAGTTTTTCGAATAAATCGTTATCGATGTTAGCATCTATATCAGGAAATTCTTCCATGTATTGATTTAATAGTGCTGCGATCTTATCCCAACTATTCCCAACTACCTCCGATGCGCGTAGTTTTTTCATATAATCTTCAATATGGGTTGGTAAAACATCACTTAATATATTTTTTATTTCGAAATTCCTTAAAATAGATGTTCTATAAAGTCGTAATAAATCAGGCATTTACATTCTCCTTTTTATAAAATTGAAATTTAGACATACCACTCCACACTTCCCAATTTCCCTTTAAACGCCATTAACGCATCGACGCGACGATTGAAAATTAATTCCAATCTATACTGTGCAAACGACTCAGATACTACAAAATAATCCGCAATATCACTTATTAACACCGCTTGATCATACGCAAAAGTAAATACATTTCTCATAAATTGAGCTGGCATGAGCAGATAGGCGGCCATTCTCTTAGCTTGGTTTTCAACTTTCGCAATTTCAAATTGGCTTGAGCTTAATTGCGATTGGTAATGGCTATAGATGTGACAAAACTCTTCTGCAAGAATAAGTTTCTTTTCCACAGCTTCTAAGCCAGGTTTCAAGTAAATTGTCCCGCGTCTGTTTTTTGTACTTGGAATGGAGAACGCTTTCAAATGATTGATAGACTCATATTCCACTTGGTCAACAAACTCACTTTCCAGTGGCTTCACTCTAATACCGTATTTCCAACATATATCATACAAATCAATTTCATCAGGGTTATTATAGGAAAAATGAGAGAGAACCTTATTTGCTCGTTCTTCCCAATAATCGGAATTCATATATGTGTTTTCTAGTTGCAATTAAATCACTTCCGTCATTAATTGATTGGAGGAAAGCCCCGTGAAAGGCTTTCCTTATCATTTATTCTACTTCAATCTTCCACATTGCTTTTGTTTCTGTCATAAAATCTGAGTAGTATACTTCGTATGGTCCTTTACCTGAAACACCATAGGCACCACGGCCAGAAACATTTTTTCCGGGCTGTAATGTCTCAGTTAAATAATCAATTGGATATGTCTCCATTTTGGTTCCTTCAGCATCGTAAATTTCAAAGTCATATGCATCAAAGAACAGTTCTTCATCTTTAGCATTTTGAACAGTCATGTTAATAATTAATACTTTTTCTGGATCCTCATCCGCAAATTCATTTCTTTCATCCGTGTAACTTGCATCAGTTAATGTGATAACAGTTCCTTCAATATCAACTTTATCACCTAGGTTGAAAGTGCCAAGATCTTGACCCTCTGCATCCCAATCAATTGGTTCTGTAATTTCAGCAATCGTATAGCCAGTTAGATCTGAAAAAAGAATAGTAGGTTCATTATCCTTAAAATACTTGGAGTGTTTATAAATTTCACGAATAAATGCATCAAAAATAGGTGCTGTAATCGTATTTTCAAGTGTATCGCCGTCAGAGTTATTGAATACTATTTTAATAGTGTTATCATCCGACATTTCAGCCTTATTAATGACAATTTCACCATTTTCATCTTCTTCAGCTAATCCTTCTAAGAATAGCTCAAACTGCTTTTTGGATAGATTGATTTTTTCCCAGTCTTCAGCTGATAAAGATTCAAAGTCTTTACCTTCCAAAGCCTCAAGTCCTGTTCCTTCATTATTGCTTTCAGATTGAGATTCACCTTGTCTAGGTTCTTCAACCTTACTCGCTGGTTTCCCGTCATTGCCACATGCCCCAAGAAATAAAGCCATGACACTTACCAGAGATATTAACCACCTTTTCTTCACTTCAAAAACCCCCTACATATGTAATGGTAAAATATAACTATAACTTATATATAAATAAACACGATCGGAATAGATCGTGGTGTTCAATTGCAATACATTTGTTTAATCGTCTAATTCTCCAAAACCATCATCGAGATCATCTTCATCATCTTCTTGCAATATCTTTTTCATTTTATAAAGTTTGAGAAGTTCTTTGATTTTTTTCTCTGGATTTGTTGCTAAATCATGAAAAAGGATAGGATGTTTTTTTAGTTCTTCCAAAATAACAAAATCCTCAAAAGATAAGTCCTTGTTTGTACTAAGTACATAATTTTGATGTTTCATTGCTAAATCTATCTGTTCTTGAGGAATCCTTAAAGGTTTCATTGAATAGCTTATTTTCGAGATATTCAAGTTAGGATCGTCTGTTCTTCCTAATAAATAGTCAGTTGTTACATTATATAACTCACTAATTGCTACCAACATTTCTGGATCAGGTGAACGAGAACCGTTTTCATAACCTGAAAGAGTATTACTTCTTATACCTAATTTGTCAGCTACAAACTTTTGCAAGTAACCATGTTCTTCTCTTAACTTTTTTAATCGTTTAGGTAATATTCCATTACTCACTCTCAACATTTCCCCTCATAAACCTTTATATAAAGCATTGTATCGCATATCATGATTTTTTAATTAAAAGATCGCGAAAAGTGATAAAAAGAGTTGACATTCGCAAAACGCGATGATATATTATATTTAACAGATCGCAAATTGAGAACTGGAAGAAGGTGAAGGATATGGCTAACATCAATAAAATCACAAACAATTTAAAAGCTTTGAGAGAAGAAAGAGGGATTAAACAAAAGTTTATAGCAGAGAAACTTGGTATAACTCCAAATTATTACTCTCAAATAGAAAATTGTCACAGACCACCGCAATTAGAACACCTATTAATATTGCGTGATCTATTTAATGTAAGTCTAGATGATATTTTTTTTAATGGGGAAATCGCAAATTGCGATAAAGTTGAAGCTAAAGTAGTTAGCTAACTAACCACACAATATCGTCATAAATCTACAAACGAAATGTGCCTAGATAAAGATGGTATCGCCCATTTAGGAGGTGACAAAATGTCTACCAACACAATAGATCTTGAAAAACTCAAAGAACAATACGGCGATGAGCTTGCAGAAAAGTTAAAATACCATTTGAATTTGTACTCTGAAAGGAATTGGAAGTGGAAATTCGAAGTAGTGAAAGAATCAGATCACTTCATAACATTTGCACTAGCCAATTACGGTGCTTGCCACGTATTCGAAATAGCTAAATCAAGTAAGCGAATTACTGATAACTACATTATCGGTTCGCTTGATTGCGAGAAAATCCTAGGAATTATAAATAGCGTAGGTTCATTTTATGAAACACCAAAATAGAAAAGGAGGGCGTCTATGCACAACGGATTAAACAAGGGAGAGCAACGCCGTATTCAAAAATGCATCGCTTCCAGAGTTTATGATTTATGTCCGAATGCCAAAGAGCAACCAAAGTATTTCAGAGCTATTTATCATTCCATTAAACAACGCTTTTCTGTTTCCAGCTATAAAGAAATCCATAGAAATCAGATCTTTGCAGCGATCCGTTATGTAGAAAACTGGAAACCAACAGCTCATTCCCTAAGCGAGAATAGGGGTGTTAAATATGCTAGCAACAAATAGGGTTGTCCACCATGGTGCTGCGCATATGGATATAAAGAAGGGGGAGGACAACATGGATTCCAAAGAATTTAAATTCGGCAATTCCACTGTGATCATCCATTCTCCACTTGTCCATATGAGCAAAACAGAAAGACAAGAGTGGTACGACCGCGAATGGAAAAACGGCAATAAAGTATTGAAAGGAATTGTCGACGCTGTTCAGGAATGTCTGCAAAGCTCTCATTGAGCTTTTGCCTGGTACAAATTGGACAAGCTCTCAATCTCTTAATCCTAGTTTACTAGCTCCTGATATTACTTGTCTGTTCTGTTTGTGAACAAGTGCAGAAAGTGAACAAATTGTTCTGTTTAGAACATTTAAGGGAGGTGATAGGGAAGTGAATATTGGGGCTGTATTAAAAAAAGCTCGTTTGCATGCAGGATTGAGCCAGGAAGAAATCGCAGAAGAACTGTACCTACCAAGAAGTACTATTTCAAAGTTAGAGAATAACAAAATATCGCTAAAAGCTGAAGATTTAATTCGATGGTGCCACGTTACACAAGCTCAAGAATTAATGGTTGCTTTACTTTGCGGAATAGATATTCCAACGATCATTAGTAATTTATCAACATTGTTAGGGGTAATATTATGGGTTTGAGCAAAAATCTTTTACAACAAGACCACTTACATAAAGCTACGCGTGAATCTGTTTGTATTGTAAGTTGTTTACATACTCTTAGATCAGCATACAAAAATTCAGATTTCAAGACGGCCCAAACCATGACAGAAAACATCTCCAGGTCTGTTAATGAATTAAAAAAGCTTAATGATGAAATAGAAAAGCAACTTCAACAGGATTTAATAAAGTCACTTATATAAGGAGGCGTTAGGGTTGGATTTCTTCGATTTATGGTTAGTCGCTTGCGGATCACTCATTCTAGGTATGATGGTCGGTAACGCATTAAAAAAGGACACAAAAAAAGCAGTAAAATGAGCTGCCACTCAAACTACTGCTATACATCCTTGTTATTGCTATAATACCATATTTTATAGCAAAAATGAATACAAATGTCCAAGTATAAAGCCATCAAATGAAGGAGCGATCGGGGTAATGGATAATACGTTAAATGCTTCGGGGTTTGTGATCCAGCCCCGACTCCAATTTGAAAACTTGATAGACAAAATACTGTATCAACATTTTTTAGATGTTGCTAACTATCAAAAAAGCAGGAATTGTGAGAGAGGACAAACGATAATCTCCATCAATAAATTATCTTTAGAAACGGGATGGCCACGCGGATTGATCAGAGGATCCGTAAACAGATTAGTGAAATTGTCCTACATTTCTATCACAACTTTGAAACAGAAAAAAGGTACTTTAGTTACCATAACAGACTATGATTTAATCCAAAACATTGCAAATTATAGCAAAAAAAATAACCAACAGGATAACCAACAAGATGACCAACAAGGCAACCAACAGGATAACCAACAGGAGAGACTTGAAAAATCAAGCGAGAGTAAGGTTACTGGTAGCGAAGAAATTTCTGATAACCAACAAGATGACCAACAAGGCAACCAACAGGATAACCAACAGGTTAACCTTACCTTAACAGAATATATAAACAGCATTATAAACATCAATAAAACATTAAAAGAATATGTCGCCGATGTTTCAGTAAAAAACAAAAATTTGTCAAGTGAAGAGGATATAAAGACTTTTGTTGATTTCGCAGAGCGAACCAACGCTCTCCCTAAAGGATTACCGATTAATATTTTAACAACTTACTTTGATTGTATTCGACGAACTAGAAGAACATGTATAATCTCTGCAAATATTTTAGTGAATTTTATTGAAAAAACGAATAAGTACACCGTTGATCAACTTCATTACGCTTTATGGACACACTGTGAAAAGCATAGTGAAAAGGGAGAGAAATATACACTTGGCATCTTAAGAAATACCGATGTACACGAAGCGAAACGCGGATTGATGAAATTAAACAATAAAGGAGTTGCTAGTATTGCAGGATCTAGGTCATATGCTTCAGCAGTTGGTGAAAGACCATCCAGCACTAGCAAAGAGGTTGAAAGACTCGAAGCACTTGCAAGAGAAAAAGGTTTACACGGAGCGATACGAGACCCTAACTTCGATTTCTGAATCTTGCCCATATAGAACCTGCGATAGTTCCGGATTGATATGGATCAAAGATCATCAAGAAAAAACTGAATTTATGCGAGAATGCGAATGTAAAAAGATAAAACTTTTACGGAAAAAGCTACATAACGCTAAGCTTCCAGAGGAATTTAGAGAAGCAACCGTAAAATCATTCGAAATTGATATATATGACTTGCAGGAATCGAAGGAAAGGGCCACTTCGGCAAAACTAATTGCAGGAAACTTCGTGAAAAAATTCGACAAAATGCTAGAACAAGGGAAAGGTCTTTACTTATACAGCTCCATAAAAGGCAGCGGAAAAACGCGATTAGCTGCAAGCATACTTAATGCGGTAGTGAAAGTTCATGATAATCAAAATAAGCCCATTAGTGTTTATTACTCTTCAACAGCTGATTTGTTGGCAGAAATCAAAAAGACGTTTGATAAAGATTCGAATATCAAAACATCGGATTTAATCGATAGCGTAAAAAATGTTGATTTACTTGTCTTGGATGATATCGGGGTTGAAAAAGTCGGTGATTGGGTTGAAGAGACTTTTACAAGAGTACTGGATTATCGACTGCAAAATTTAAAAGTAACGATTTTTACTAGCAATCTAGAAATCGCTCACTTAGATATAAAATATCCAAACGGCAGGATCAGTAGCAGAATTGAGAAAATGACCTATCCTGTAAAAATGCCTGAAGAAAAAATACGAAGTAAACTAGCGCAAAAAGAAAATGAAGAGTTGCTAGAAATATTGCTGGATGATGGGAGGGATTAGAAAATGTGTGACCGATGCAATGGAACACATGTAGTGCACAACACAGCAGGGAGCATGGCATTTATAAACACATGCCCCGAATGTGGACCTAAATCAGTTGAACAACTAGAAGCTGAGAGCAGAGAGAATAAGAGAAGGTTACAAGAGGCTAGGAGATTGCTAGGGATGGAGGAGACGGCATGAGAGAGATTAAGTTTAGGCAATTTGTATGGAATGAAGATGATGGGCCAAGTGCAGGTGTGATGTTGAGTTGGGATGAATTGCTCCAAGAAAAGGATGAATCGTTATCAGTTATTTTCAAAAATACATTTTCTAATGCGAGTCCATTAATGCAATACACCGGATTCAAGGACAAGAACGGCACGGAGATTTTTGAAAAAGATATCGTTCGCGTAAATAACGAATGGATAGCAGATGTTGAGTTCCAACTGGGGTGTTTTATGCTCGGTGATGATGCGTTGTTAGTAGCCGTTGAAAATAACTGTGAGGTAATAGGTAATGTCTTTCAAGACCCTGAATTACTAGTTGTAACGGAAGGTGAGGGGACATCATGCTAAACAGAGTCGTCCTAGTAGGACGTTTAACCAAAAATGTAGATTTGCGATACACCCCAAATGGCGTTGCGGTAGCTAACTTCACATTGGCTGTGAATAGGCCGTTTAAACAGGATGGAGAGCAAAAGGCAGACTTCATCAATGTTCAAGTTTGGCGAAAACCTGCTGAGAATGTAGCCAATTACCTTAAAAAAGGCTCGCTATGTGGAGTCGATGGACGCATTCAAACCCGGAACTATGAGGGACAGGACGGTAAGCGCGTATACGTTACAGAAGTTGTTGCTGATAGCGTGCAGTTCTTGGAACCAAAACGAGACGGACAAGCCCAATCAAACTATCAGGCTAGCAATCAAGATGATCCGTTTCAGGGGGATGCAGTGGATATCAACTCGGATGACCTGCCGTTTTAGCAAAAATCGAACAGTGTATGAGAGGTGAAAAATAGTGAGTACTGTATCGCCTTTGATTACCTCTGGACCAGGTAGATTACGAGGATCTTAAAAGAGAGTTAGCTATACATCGATGCAGGGCGGTAGATACGGATAGCGACTTAAATGTTTGGTTTTAGGAGGGAATGGGAGTGGGCGACAACGTTAATCAACCTAAACATTATACAACTGGGAATATCGAGGTAATAGAAATTATCAAGGACATTCTAACAGCTGAAATGTATGAGGGTTATTGTGTGGGCAATGTGCAAAAATACATTGCCCGGTACCGCAATAAAGGCGGAGTGGAGGACTTAAAGAAAGCGGCCGTTTACTTAGATTGGGGAATAAAGGTGGCAGAGGAAAGAGAAAATGGCAATCGTGCGTGATGATCATGTCGTTAAAAGTATGGAAACGAGATACCTGACATACGCACCAGGCGAAAGTTACATTGCATGTCAAGATGTAGATTTCGGATGGACGATGAAAAAAACATTGGAATTTGAAAAGCTTTGGCGTAAAGGAAAGACTCTGCACGAGATGAGCAAACACTTTCGTAGACCACCAGTAGAAATTCTCATGATTGCAGTAGATAGAGCAATGTTAGGGCATATAGAGGAACGGGAAGGAGGCTTACTCGGTGAATGTTTATCAAAAGCGCTTGGACATACTCGATGAAATTACAAGACTTAGTAAAGCACACCCTCATTCAAACAATAAGTGTAACGGCTGTGATTTATGTGATCAGATAAGGCTATTGGGCATCGAATACGAAACGTTGAACAAGCATGAGAGAAACAGAAGAAAAGGCATTTCAATGGAAAACGAAACACCGATAGCCGAATCAATATCGTTCCACTTTTCAGAAGAGGAATTGAAAATTATCGAGGGAAACGGACTTACGCGCGACAGGGTTAGAACGCGGATATTAAGAGAAGGTTGGAGCAGGGAAAAGGCGATTAATACTCCAATCACTCGAATGAGTCCAGATGAAGCAACCAAATACAGGAAATTAGCAAAAGAAAACGGAGTAGCGATGGCAACATTCTACTACAGGATTAAGAAAGGTATGAGTCCCGAAATGGCAGCTACAACAAAAGCAAAGAATACACGGAGGATTGTATGATGAATCTAGATCAGTTAACAAAAGCTATTAAAGTTTGGGCTGAAAATAGAAATTTACATTCAGCAGATCCAAGTAAGCAAATGTTGAAACTCATGGAGGAAGTTGGAGAACTTGCTCAAGGGTTTGCGAAAAACAATGGTCGTCAAGTGGTTGATTCCATTGGTGATATATATGTTGTATTAACAATACTTTCTATGCAAATTGGTATGAATATTGAGGATTGCGTCGAGGTCTCATACAACGAAATCAAAGATCGCAATGGAAAAATGATAAACGGAGTTTTTGTAAAAGAAGAAGATTTATAAAAAGGCGGTGTATCCATGAAAAAATGTATCGAGTGCAAAACAAGCATTGCTAGATATTGGGATAAGCACCTATGCGAAGACTGTTTCAGAAAGATACTTTCACAGAAAATTCGTGATGAAAAATGAAATACACGGAAAAATGCAGGAAATGCCATGCATAAAGCAAATCATCCAGACACAGAACATTATCTTGAATCCGTTTGGAATATAGAGCCAAGAGAGGTCGTAAAAGGACGCAAGGTAGGATTATGTTGGTTTTCTCCCGATTGCAGACACTTTTCTAAAGCCAAAGGCGGTAAGCCTGTTAGCAAAGAAGTGAGAGGCTTGGCGTGGGTAGCGATCAATTGGGCTATTAGGGTAAGACCAAGGGTGATCATGTTGGAGAATGTTGAAGAATTTAAAACATGGGGACCATTAAAACTAAACGAAAAAAACGAATGGGTACCGGATCCTGATAAAAAAGGCATGACATTTCAGTCGTTTGTAAAATCTTTTAAAGCATTGGGGTATAAAGTGGCCACTAAAGAATTGAGAGCTTGCGATTATGGAGCACCCACTACTAGAAAAAGATTCTTCATGATTGCTAGATGTGATGGAAAACCAATTGTTTGGCCGTCTACTACTCATGGAGAATCGGATGAAGTAAATGTTCAGTTAGGTCTGAAAAAACCATATAGAACTGCAGGAGACATTATTGATTGGTCAATACCGTGCCCATCAATATTTGATAGAAAAAAGCCCCTTGCAGAAAACACTCAAAAGCGCATAGCTAGAGGTATAAAGAAATTTATCATCGATAATCCTAATCCCTTTATCGTAAAAGATCAAGCTGTGTTTATTCAACACTATTACACACATCAAGGAAAAGAGACCAGAGCAAGCGGACTTGACGAACCATTAGCGACCATACCTACTGCAAATCGTTTCGGATTGGTTACAGCTTTTATTGCACAACATTATAAAAGTTCTACTGGGCACGAGTTAAAACAGCCGCTTGGAACTATAACAACAGTAAATAAGGCTAGTTTGGTACAAGCATTTTTGATCAAGTATTATGGTCAAGGAGTTGGCCAATCATTAAACGAACCCATTCACACGTTACCGACCAAGGATAGATTTGGACTTGTAACCGTTGCGGGACAGGAATATCAGATTACAGATATTGGAATGAGGATGCTGCAACCTAGAGAATTATTCAATGCGCAAGGATTCCCCAGCGATTACATTATTGAGCGAGATTTTGAAGGAAATAAGTATCCGAAAACAGAGCAAGTTGCAAGAGTGGGAAATTCAGTTCCTCCACCATTTGCAGAAGCGTTAGTGAGAGCTAATTTACCGGAACTTTGCAACACAGAATTGAAACTTGCTAGGTGAGAATTGAAAGAAATTGTGTAATAGGAGGGTTGAAAATTGGAACCAAACTATGTAATTCGAGTGTTAAAAAACCACAGGAATAATCTTGAGGATAGATTAGACGAAATAGCGGAGGGCGAGTACAATCATCATTCCAAAGAACAAGTTGAGATTTTTAAACGGAGAATCATCGCAAATATTAAGGATACATCTGATGCAATAAAGCTGTTATCAGAGAAAAATATTTAATGCACATTCCGAAAGAAATTGTGGCATAGGAGGGTGAAGGTGAAAGCGAAGAATATAGTAAGTGCATTGGCAAAAAGGCATGGAGCAACCGATGTTAATACAGCAGGGAAAGAGTGGGCCTTTTTCGAAGAATTAAGGGCAGGCACAGGATACAGAACATTTGATTATAAAAAAGGAAAAGTAAAACCTTTCAACCCCGAACAGCGATTTGACGCTTGGGCAATCAATCTTTACCCATCGAAACAGCACGAAAGAATTGTTTATGAGATAAAAGTAAGCCGTTCAGACTTCCTAAGTGAAATAAGCAATCCTGACAAGAGACAACAAGCATTGGCGTTATCAAATTACTTTTATTTTGCCACACCAAAAGGATTGATTTCAGTCGATGAAATTCCAGGGGAGTGCGGACTAATTGAAGTCAACGATGACCTTAGTTCAAGGATTAAAAAGAAAGCACCTTATCGGGATACAGACGTTTTGACGTGGCAATTCCTTTGCTCAATTGCGAGAAGGGCATGTGTGGCAGAAAAGCAGGTAAATGATTTACAAAAACAGATTCGTGAAGATTACTTGAAAAGAAACACTAAAGCAGATAAAGCGTTCGTTGGAAATTAGATTCCTTTCAGTAGCAATATGAAAAGGGGGATTCGTGAAAATATGGTTCGTGGAGTTTGTATAAATGATGATCAGTCAATTGTTTATATATGCAAGGATTGTCGGAAGGAGTGGAGTCGGTGGGAGTGAAAACATATCCAGAAATGAACGAAATGATTAAGGATATTTTCTCAAAATCAGATGACTTTGGAAGTCAATATGCTGCAGCTAGAATCGTAGAGTTAGAGAATGAAAACAAGCGGTTACTCGCCACTCTGAGAGAAATCAGCAAATGGGATGTAAGGATTGTTAGCCTAATGGCTCAGAAGGGATTGGAGGTGAATAATTATGACACGCGATGAACTCATTGAAGAGTTAGTAAGACGAACTGGCATTGATGAAAATGTATTAAGGTTAAAAAGCGATTTGGAACTTGAAGACCTTTATGATGAGCGAGTATTAAAAAAAGGAATGATCTGAATGATCGAGTATATTTGCAATGAATGTAGAATTACAGAATTACTGTTTGAAATCATTCCCCGAAAAGTTTGTCCAGAATGCAGGAAGTACTTTGAAGTGATAGAACACGAAGAATAAAAAAAGCCAGGATTTCTCCTGACGACCTAGTTTTATTTTACCATAAAATGGGGGGGTTCTGGTGGAAAAGCAAATAAATGTTGCTCATATAGAATTAGATAAAAACGCAACTTACTACGTTAGAGACGGGCAATTAATAAAAGTCGACGATCTCCCAAGGGGTTTTGGTACCCAAACTATCGTGTGGAGAGATGGAGAACCAAAATGCTTTGATATAAAATACACATCTCAAGGATAACTAATTGAATACTGGATGCCAAGCGGAAGAACCGGGGCACCAATTGAACGATCTTCGTTCTTTTGGTGTCCTTTTTTTGTAAAAGGAAGGAGGGGAATTATGAACAAGGACTTGAAGGATCAGCTGAGAGAATGGGAAAAAAAGCAACAGAAAAACCGAAAACCTAGGAAATCCACGAAAGAAAGATTTTCAGAGTCAGATTTAAAGAGCCTCATGGGGGTTAACAGACCTATTTACGGAAGGGGCAAGGGTGGAGCCATTAGACAAAAATAAATTTGGGGGGTTGATAGTAATGAATCAGTTTGATTTCCAATTATCTGCTATTGATCGTAAAGCCACTAAAGAAGAAGTTGAAAAAGCTTTAGAAAAATACAGAATCATGCTGTTGACTCAAGAACTCAATCAACTTCCAAAAGTTACTCAAAGTTTTTCACTCATTCCACCAACTAATACGAATGCTTTCCATTCTTCAACAGAACAGGCAGCTATAAACAACGCCAATTATGAATTAGAAAGAAATAAATACATCAAGAGAGTCACGCTAGCAGTAAATCGTTTAGGCTTTAAAGAAAGAGCTATTCTCATTAAGAGATATATGACCGTTGATGATGTATTTGATTACGAGGTGTACAGTGAATTGAATATGAGTGAACGTTCCTATCACCGATACAAATCTAGAGCCTTTTATAAATTAGCCTTTGCTCTTGGCATTGAAGTATATGTGGAAGAGGTGGCAGGAGCATGAACTTCGTTCAACCGATTAGAGATCCAGAAGTTATTAGAGAAGTTAAGCGACATTTAAAGGAACAAAATGAACGAAATTATATGTTATTTGTAGTAGGTATTAATTCAGGTTTGCGAATTTCTGATATCTTACCTCTACGAGTATCAGATGCCAGAAGATCATATTTCAAAATAACTGAAATGAAAACAAAAAAAGATAAGTATTTGGATATGACTCCGCAACTGCAGAGGGAATTAAAACAATACATTATTGGAAAAGAAGATCATGAATTTCTCTTTAAAAGCAGAGAAGGTATTAATAAGCCTATCGGTAGAAGCATGGCTTATAAGATACTAAGAAGTGCTGCTGAGCATGTAGGGTTAATTGACATCGGGACGCACACCTTAAGAAAAACATTCGGATACCATTTGTATAAGCAAACCGGAGACGTAGCTTTACTTCAGAAGATACTTAATCATTCTGATCCAGCTTTCACATTACGCTATATCGGAATTGACCAAGACGCTATGAACAAGGCAATAAAAGAGTTTAGAATATGAAGCCATCCATTTAATTGGAGGCTTTTATTTTTATTTACTCTTATTAGTTATCCATAATAAAGCAATGTGGAATTCATTTTAGTGATATGTAATTAAACCAGTGGCATCAATGGTTCTAGCCTTACGGCTAGTTCAACACAATATAAGATATGGGTAACTGTAAGGGGGATAAATAGAGTGGCAGAAAAATGGCAGACTTTTGGCAGAATGATGGCAGGATATTCCGTAAAAAGGCTGATAAGATAGTAGTATCGAAAAATATAACAAAACGAAGCAAAGGCACTGCACTCCAATTTTGGGTGCCTTTTTTATTTTCTTAAAAGGAGAGTAGAGTAAGGATCAATGGAATACAAAACACCTGAACAGAAAAAAAAGTTTTATCGTTCATCAGCTTGGCAAGAGTTAAGACAGCAAGCTTTGAGTCGCGACAACTACGAATGTCAATGGTGTAAAAAGGAAGGAAAGGTTACTATTGATTCCATCAAAGAATATGGTCAACGCAAAGAGATAGTCCTAAACGTTGACCATAAATATCCTATTGAACATTATCCTCAACTTGCTCTTGTATTGGATAACTTAGAAACACTTTGCGTTTATCATCACAATGTAAAGGAAGGAAGGATCTTCAAACGAAAGAAACCCAAATGGGATGATGAAAGGTGGTAGTGAAATGGAAAAGAAGTTTGTAGTAGAAGTATTAGAGGCAGCTAAGGAAAGGTTACATGGAGATAATAAATGGATAAACAAACAAATTCAAGAGTTATACGAGCAAGCTGATCAATTAGATTCAAGAGAAACAGAAAATAAAGCAAAAATTAAGGAATTAGACGAGGCTATTTCCCAAATAAAAGGACCAGCAGGTACCCCCCCTCGAATGCTTTAGTCAATTAAAGTAAACCCGGGGACCGGGCAGGGGGCTCGATTGTCCAGATTTTTTCAGAAAAATTCGCGTATAGGGGGGTGGGTGCTTTTGACGAGGTCTCTAAGAATCGATGTCGGCATAGATAAAATAAAGGATCACTTGATGTCTAATATAGATACAAGCAATCCCGTTGAAGTAGAAAAAGTCGGTAGGTACTTACGGCATATTGAGGTATATAGAAGAATGGATCGGACTGTAAAAAAAGAAGGGGTTTCCATCACTGTAAAAAACGGCAGTCAGATTTTTGTGAAGTCCCACCCTCTACTTGCCGAAATGAATAAAGTGAATTCATCGATTATGAACATAGAACGTACATTTAATTTTATTGATGACAATAATGATAGGAAACCAAAGTATTCAGCAAATGATTTGATATAAAATGAAAATTAATAAACACGTCAAATACTATATGAACCAATACGAAACTGGCAAAATCAAAGTCAGTAAGTATCTGGTTCTTTTATTTTCTTATCTGAAAAAATATGTTCTTAATCGTGATGATATTTATTTTGATACAGAAATGCATGAAAAATATATTGCATTTACTGAAAAAAACTATTTCACCTTAATGCCTTTCCAAAAATTTATAACAGCTTTTGTTTTTCTATATTACAAGGATGGAGGACACCCGTTTTTTGAGCAGTTCTTTTTATATAAAGCAAGAGGAGCTGGAAAGAACGGGTTAATATCATCTTTAGTAAACTTTTTTATTAGTGATTTACACGGCATACAAAACTATAATGTTTCCATCGTCGCTAACAGTGAAGAACAAGCAATGACATCATTTAATGAGGTTTACAATGTCGTTAAAACATCGGCTAACAATGAAGTGTTGGAATCATTATTCCATGCAAAAAGATCAGAAATTGTTAGTAGAACCAATGGCAGTAAGATTAAATATCACACATCTAATGCTAAGACTAAAGATAGTTTGCGTGATGGTTGCGTTATTTATGATGAGGTCCATGAATATGCCGATTCCGCGATTGTAGATGTTTTCTCTTCTGGATTAGGAAAGGTTAGACATTCAAGAGAATTCTTTATTACCACTGACGGATTTGTTCGCGGCGGCTACCTAGACGAATTGAAAGAAAGAGCCATTCGAGTTTTAAATGGCGAAGCTTTGGAGGACCCATTATTTGTATTTATGGCCACATTGGATGATGAAGAGGAAATGGATGATTACTCCAATTGGCAAAAAGCAAATCCAATGTTTCATGAGCCGATGAGCGAGTATGCTAAGGACCTTTTCCGGAAAGTCAAAACTCAGTACATTACTTTAGGTAATTCCAAACCATCTGCAAGAATCCGATTCATGACTAAACGAATGAATTGCCCGGCAACCGATCTAGAAACTTCTGTAGCAACTTGGGAAGAAATTGAAGCTACTAGCAGAGAATTAATTGATTTAAAACATCGAAGCTGCGTTGGTGGATTAGACTTTGCATCTGTTAGAGACTTCGTTGCTGTAGGTTTGTTATTTAAAAACGGAGATGACTATATTTGGAAAAGCCACTCGTTTGTAAATAGGAATTTTCTAAGAAGGGTGAACCTTGAGGCACCTATTGAGGATTGGGCAGAAGAAGGATTTCTAACGATAGTGGACGAGCCTGTAATCAATATTAAGCATATCGTTAATTGGTTTGTGAAAATGCGGGAGTTCTATGGGCTAACTACAATTGTTGCTGATACCTTTAGATTGGATTTGGTCAAGACGGCTCTTGAAGCAGAGGGTTTCGAAATTATGTATGTTAGGACAAAAGGGATTGAAGCCTTGCTTGCCCCAAGAGTTGAAACTATTTTCGCGGAACGTAGGGTTATTTTTGGCAATAACCCATTAATGCGATGGTATACCTGGAACGTTAAAGTAATTACGGATCCTAAAGGAAATCGTACCTATGGTAAAAAAGATGAAATCAGAAGAAAAACCGACGGGTTCCAAGCATTCATTCATGCCCTTTATCGGGATGATTTAATCGATGAAGAAATGGACTTTATATTAGATGAGATTGAGTTTTAGAAAAATTAATTGAAAGGCGGTGATTATACTGGGGTTCCTGTGGTTTGGCAGTAAAGAAGAAATTGAAATCATGGATGATATTGAACTCTATGAGGATAAAGCTAGAAAAACAGCGCTCAAGCGATTGGCAATCGAATCAGTTATAGGAATGATTTCTAGGACCATTATTCAATCAGAATTCCGTATTAAGCAAAATAAAAAGTACTTAAAAAATGAAATGTATTACCGATTTAATGTAAAACCTAATGTAAATCAGTCCGCAGCTACGTTCTGGAATCAAGTGATAAATAAACTTATTTATAATGGTGAATGTTTGATCATCAAAACGGATACGGACGATCTTCTAGTAGCAGACAATTATACGAGGGCTGAATTTGCCATTTATCAAGATTCTTTTAGAAATGTTATCGTCAAAGGGTATGAGTTTAAAAGAACTTATAAACGTGAGGAAGTTCTGTTTTTTGAATATGGAAATGACAAACTATCAAAACTGATTGATAGTCTTTTTTATGATTACGGGGAATTACTAGGCAGATTGATAGAATTCCAGTTGCGAAAACATCAAATTAGATCCACCGTAGATGTTGATTCAGCTTTTGGCAAAGGTCAAGAAGCAACTTCTAAATTACAGAGATTCATCGATCGTACTTATAAGGCGATTAAAGAAAAGGCCATAGCTATTATCCCTCAACAAAAGGGACTTACGTACACAGAGCATTCATCAAAGCAAAACACTTCTGGTACGAGTGTTGATGAAATTAATAAAATCACCAATGGATTTATGGACCAGGTCGCCAATGCTGTCGGAATGCCTCTTCCTTTATTACGGGGAGATATGGCTGATATTGAAAAAATCACTAGAAATTATATGAAGTTTTGCATTGATCCTATACTAAAGATTTTGGAAGTTGAAATGAACATGCAGTTTATTTCCCAAAGCGACTTTACGAATGATAAAAAAATTATTGTAAGACGTGTTGCTTATAGGGATATGTTTGATTTAGCGGTTGCGGTGGATAAATTAAGATCTTCTAGTGTGGTGGATGGTAATGAGTTGAGAGACGCTCTTGGTCTCGATCCTTCAGATGATCCGATTATGGATGAGTTCATTTTAACTAAAAACTATCAGAAAGCCAAGGAAGCTCTTGAAGGAGGTGAGGAATGAGTGAATAAATTCGATTTGAATAAAATCCTAAATATCAGACAAAAGTTTGAAATCACTAATCAAGCTGAGAAAGGCTTGAAATTATCTATTTATGGATTTATTGGCGGATGGAGGAATAGCGCTGAAAATATACTGTCGCAGATTGAACATGCCGATGTGAAAGAAATCCATGTGCATATTAACAGTGGTGGCGGATCGGCATTTGATGGTATTGCGATTGGTAACATCCTCAAAAACCATAAAGCAAAAGTTATTATTCATATTGATGGTTGGGCAGCAAGTGCAGCATCAATAATAGCGATGGCTGGCGATGAAATTATAATGCCAAGTAATACTATGATGATGATTCACCAAGCAAGTACGTTTGAATACGGGAATGCAGAAGTATTTGAAAAGACAGCTAAGGATTTGCGGAAAGTAGATAAGGCTGTAACGGCATCCTATCGAAAACGATTTGTAGGCAGTGATGATGAACTCTCTACATTGCTAAAAGAAGAAACATGGCTCAATGCTGATGAAGCTGTTGCCCTTGGATTTGCAGATATCATCGCGGATGAAATTGAAATTGTAGAGCCAGATGGAGACGATGAAGAATTTGAAAATAATAAAGATAAATT
Source organism: Bacillus niameyensis (assembly GCF_001375535.1). Classification (GTDB taxonomy): domain Bacteria; phylum Bacillota; class Bacilli; order Bacillales; family Bacillaceae_C; genus Lederbergia; species Lederbergia niameyensis. The sequence goes on along the minus strand of NZ_LN831197.1, from coordinate 1,097,821 downwards.
AGTTGCTAAATATGCAGCCAATGCCCAACAAAATAAACCAAACCCAAAAGAGCCTGAACAAGAACCTGTTAAACCAAAACAGAACTTGAGCAGACTCTTTTTATAATTTAGGAGGAATGAAATAATGACTATTCGATTTAATAATTTTGAAGAAAAGAAATTAGCATTTGCAAATGCTATGCAAAACGGAACAGAAGAGGAACAAAAAACTGCACTTAACAATATGCTTGAATCGCTTGCGACAGATGTAAAAGCGGATATCATGACTCAGGTACATTCCACAATGAGCGATAATGCAGTACTTCAAGGTCGTGGGCAGAACGTTTTAACTAGCGAGGAAACAAAATTCTTCAATGCCGTTATTGAAGAAGGAGGATTTAAGGATACGGATACTCTTCCGAAAACCACGCAAGAAAGAGTATTTGAGGATATTGTTGAAGCTCATCCTCTGCTAGATGCTATTGGTATTCAAAATTTAGGAGCCGTAACTGAATTTATTTATGGTGATCCAGAAGGCATGGCGGTGTGGGGTCCATTATTCGGAGAAATCAAAGGGCAACTGAACGCTACGTTCCGCAAAGAGAAAATTGAACAGCTCAAATTAACAGCATTCATTCCAATTGCAAAAGATATGTTGAAACTAGGACCTGCATGGGTTGAACGTTATGTACGGACGATTTTAGTTGAAGCAATGAAGGTTGGTTTAGAACGTGGATATGTTGCTGGTCGCGGACTAACTCAAAATGAACCTATCGGCTTATTAAAAAATGTTGATAAAGACACTGGGGCTGTAACGGATAAAACGAGTGCAGGTATTTTAACATTCAAACCTGGGCGCACTACGATCAATGAATTAAAAGGCGTTATGGAAAAATTGTCAATCCGTCCAGTTGGAAAAAACGAAGAAGAAAAAGTTCGTGACGTTGCCGGGAAAGTAGTAATGGTTATGAACCCTTTTAACAGTTTTGGTATTCGCGCTAATGCCACAACTTTAAATGCGAATGGAGTATATGTGACAAACTTGCCATTCAATCCAATACAAACAACATCAGTTTTCGTACCGCAAGGGAAAGTACTGTTTTTTGTTAAAGGCGAATACATTGCTGCAATCGGCGGAGAAATGGATACGAAAAGGTATACAGAAACACTGGCACTCGAAGATGCAGACGTGTTTATTTCAAAACAATTCGCAACTGGTAAACCAAAAGATAATTTTGCTGCTCAAGTATATGATTTAGACCTAGATATTTCCAATGATCCGGATCCATCCGAACCGGAAGGAGCATGAGAGGTGATCTAATTGATCACAGATGAAATAATAAAAGAATTCAAAGACCGTATGCATATATCTCATTCAAGTGAGGATGACAATCTAAAAAGGTTGTTGTCCTTTTCTGTTGCTTATATAAAAGAAAAATGCGGAAACTTTGATATTAACGAAAACGAACGGGCTAAAGAACTTGTCTTTGAACGAACTCGTTATCTTTATAATGATGCCGTTGAGTTTTTCGAAGATAATTTCCTAAGTGATATTATTAGCCTTGGGATTGTGCTGGCGGAGGATGATACCGTTGATTAAGTTTGAATATAAAAAGCCAAGAAAAAACAGCGGTGATTTTCGCACCCCTGTTATTTTTTATGAGTACGTTCCAAACGATGGTCCAGAACCTGGTGAAAAGAAACGTAAGGTCCTGTATGAATGTATGGCTGACATTGATCGGGTTTGGATGAAGGACCTAGAACAAGCGAAAGCAAACGGTACTATTGAAGATTTGACGGTCACGATAAGGGACCCCTTATCAACGTACAGACCTACCAACAAGCATTATATAGAAATTGATGATATTGATTACAGGGGCAAGCATTATAACGTCAAATCTGTACAGCCTGATTTAACTAGAAGGGATTTCATTACGATCATCGCGGGGTTGGAAAAATGAGTGTCAAAACCAGGGGATTAAATCAAATGTTAAAGGAATTGGAAATGAGATTTGGTGAACAAGGAATGCGAAGAATAAGCGATCAAGCATTAGAGGATGCAGCCAAAGAGTTTGTAAAAGAACTAATCTCTCAATTTCAGTCTTTTAAAGATACTGGTGGTTCAATTGACGAAATTACGATATCAGATATTTATGTGGAAAATGGCGTTCGTACGATTAGAATTCACTGGAAAGGTCCAAAGGGCCGTTATCGCATCATTCATTTAAACGAGTGGGGAACCATAAAAAACCCTAATCCAGCAGGTAAGGGCAAAATCGCTAAAGCAATGAAGAGCAGTGAAAAAGCCTATCGAGATGCCGTAAAGAAAGCAATTAAGGAGCACATTATTTATGGACGTGCTTGACATTGTTTATAAAACTCTTATCGCAGATGATTATATAAAAAGCCTAGCTAATAGTCGGATTAAATTTTATGAATATCCCGAAACGGGTGATGTAGACAATCCATTCATCATTATTGATCCCATGGATGATGGCACCCCTATCGACTTTGCGGATAACACTTGGACTAAATTGGAATTTTTAGTTCAGATAGATGTCTGGACTTTGGACAGAAAAACTACTCTAAATCTAGCAAATTCGATTCGCGATGTGTTATGGAAGGAATTGAAATTCCATCAAATCAAAGGCCCCAACGAGTATGACAGCGGTATTTATAGAAATGCCAACAGATACAGAGGATCTTTATATAGGGAAGATTTTAATAATTTATAGGAGTGATGAATAGTGGCAGAAGAAAAAATATACCGTGCAGCTACGGGTGTGGATGAATTTTATTATGGTGAAGTAGGAGATAAATTAGTAGCTGACTATATTGAAAGAGTTAAATTTCTTCAAAATGTCAATGTTGAAATGGCGCAAGAAATTGTTCGGGCGTATGGTGATAACAAAACCGCTGAGATGGCCGTGTCTAGTGGTGATGTTTCTGTAACTTCTCAATTCCACACAATACCTATCGAGGATAAACAGAAATTACTAGGGTTAGAAGTTGTTGAAGGATTGACAGCTATGGGCAGTGGAGATAATCCTCCATATGTAGCCGTAGTTTTTGCAAAGACATATGAAGATGGATCCAAAGAATACGTTGGATTGCCGAAAGGAATTTTCACTCGCCCTAACATCGAAGGTCAAACAAAAGAAGACAGTGTTGAGTTTTCCAGTGAGGAAATCGAAGCGCAGTTTATGGATCGGAAAGTGGACGGATTTGAAAAGGAAAAATCCGTCATTTTTGCTCGTGATAAAAAGGGAGAAACTACGAACCGAGATGCTTTATTCCTGAAAGTATTTGGTAAACCTTATCCATCCGGCACTCCATCTGAACCGGAGGGGGCATAATGTCTAAGATAGACCAAAAGCAAAAATACATTGTTGTATCGGATTTTAAAGACCTGCAAGATAAAGGTAAAATTTATTTTGCAGGGGATCCCTTTCCAAAACCTGCAAATAAAAAGATATCAGTTGCTAGGATTAAAGAATTGTCATCTACAAAAAACAAAATTGGAAAAGTACTAATTAAAGAGCAAGATTAACTTCTTGCTCTTTTTTATGGAGGTAACTACATGGCAAATTTAAAGAGAAACATGATTGAATTGGTAGAAGAGGTTAAAGAAGGTGAGATCGTCACTAAGAAATATTTGACTCCTGTATTCATTCCGTTTGCTGTTGTATATGAAGCTATGGATTTGATGAATGAATCAGAGAACGAAAAAACATCCGAGAGAGACCTCATGGACAAAATGATGACATTTGTTGCTGATAGGGTCTATGGTGGTCAATTTACTAAAGAAGATTTAATGAATAAATTGCACGCACCTGATGCAATTGGCACACTCCAGGATCAAGTCATGTTTATTGCACAAGGTCAGCAAAATGATGAAACAAAAAAATTCTTGGCGAAGAAAGGTTAACGGATGAGGACTTTTCTTTCGCAAAACAAAAACAATACATGGACAAACTCATCCTTGATTTAATGAAACAGGGAAAAGATATAAATGAAGTGCTGAATATGCCTTTCCATTTCATCGTTGAACTTTTAAGAGAAAAGAATAAGCCTAAACAAGAAAAATCCTTAATCGCTGCATTTGGCGGTTAAGGATTTTTTATTACGAAAGAAAGGAGGTAAAACGTGGAAAAGTTAAAAGGTTTATCCATTGAACTTGATCTCGAAACGATGAAGGTCAATAGTGGCCTAACAGATCTTAAGTCTAAATTAAAAAGAGTCAACAGTGAAATGAAGTTGAATTTGTCTGCTTTCGACCGTTCAGAGCGTTCAGTTAAAAAATATGAAACCCAATTATATGGATTAAACAGAAGGTTAGAAGCACAAAAAATCGCTACTGAAAGTGCAAAGAAAGCATATGAAAAAATGGTCGAGGCACATGGTGAAGGATCGAAGGAAGCTGATAAAGCGGCCGCAAATTATAATTATGAGGCAGCAACGCTACGAGATTTAGAAAGACGCGTTGAGAGCACCAAGCAAGCATTCCAAGACTTTAGAAAAGAGCAAGAAATAGCGAATTCTAACTGGACAAAATCTGGTGATGCTCTGATCAATTTTGGCAACGAGTTAGATGTTGTTAGTAGCAAAGCAAAAAGTACTGGAAAAACACTTACAACATATATCACTACCCCTATTGCAGGGTTGATCGGCACTGTTACTACCATGGGATTTAAAAGAGCAGCAGACCTAGAACAAGTTGATTTCATGCTTAATAACATCTTAAAAAGTGAAGAGAAAGCAAAAGGTGTAATGGAGAGAGTAACTGATCTAGTCACAGGTACTTCATTCGGGCTTGCAGAAATCGCTAATCCAGTTGCTTTAATGATGTCATCGAATGCTAAGGAAACCGAAGCTTTACTTTATGCAAATGTAGCTATGGAATTATCAGCAATGAAAAACGATGACCAACTCGTTACTCAATTGTCAAACGTATTCCAAGGAGCTTTATTAAGCGGGAAAATTGACGGAACGATGATTAATCAGTTTGCTACTGCTGGAATTGATATCCTTTCAGTACTCGGCAACAAATGGGGACTGAAAAAGGAAGAAGTCAGAAAGAAAATCCAAAAAGATGGAGTCGACATCAACGAAGTTCTAAATGAGGTTTCGGAAGGAATCCTAAAAGGTACATCCGGTATGCACGGTGATACGATCGCTGCAGGAGGAATGATCGAAAAATCAGGGGAAACCTTGATGGGTAAATGGAAAAACTTTAAAGCATCAATTTCTCAAGTCGGTGCTAGGATGGTACTTGATCATGGGATCTTCGATGGTGTAAAAACCATGCTTGACGAGTTAAGGGACCTATTTAAAAACTCGGATGATTTATTTAAACCGATTTTTCAAGGTCTAGGATCAGCTTTAGAGAAGATTGTGTCTTTTGCCATGATTACAGTAAAGTGGATTAAAGACATGGACGCAGACACGAAAAATCTAATTGGTAAATTCATCGGTTTTTCGGCTGTCATTGGTCCTGTTCTAGTAGGATTGGGTACTTTCGGAGGGATTGTTGCCAAATTATCAAAGTCACTTGGTGGCTTTTTTAAGTTTATCGGAAAATCTAAGGTCTTAGTAAAGTTTGGATCAATCGCCGGAAAAGGGGCAAAGAATCTCGGATTGTTAGCAAGAATTGCTGCAGGATTAACAAATCCAATTGGGCTAGTCATTACTGCTCTAACCTTACTAACAACTGGATTCATCATTGCTTATAAAAGGTCAGAAAAATTCAGAGGTTTTGTCCAAGAGTTAGGCATTAAATTAAAGGAAGTATTTGGGCAACTACGAGATTATATTCAACCAGGCATCGATGCGGTAGTAGGCTTTTTTAATGAGATTAAGGCAAAGATATCTGATTTTGCAGGTTCTGAAGGCGGTCAACTTTCGAAGGCTTTTAAAAATATCGGTAAAGGTTTGTCGACTGCTTTTCAATGGTATGCCGAGGTCATCGGAACAGTTTTTGAGAAAATAAAAACTGTAATTGTATTCGTTATGCCTTTTGTGGAGCACATCATTAAGTCTACATGGTCAGGTATTAAGAGTATAATTTCTGGTGCTTTAGATTTTATATTAGGCGCTATTAAAGCTTTTTCAGGATTATTCACTGGCGACTTCTCTAAAATGTGGGAAGGCCTTAAACAGATGTTCCAAGGTGCTACAAGCATCATATGGGGAATTATTAAATCCTCATTACTGGGGCAAATAATGGGCTTAACTATTAATTTTGTTAAAGGTTTTGTATCCCACATTACAGATATGTGGGAGTTAGTCACCGTTAAATTTACTAATGCAATCGATTGGATCAAAGAAAAATGGTCGTCCATTATTACCTTTTTCGCGAAAGTAGTTAAAGGAATAAAAGTTATATGGTCGTCTGTAACTGGATTTTTTGGAGAAATCTGGCGGAAAGTGACCGATAAATTCAACGCTGGTATAGATTATATTACAACCTTAATCTCGCCCATGATTGATTTTTTCATCAGTATGTGGGGGCCTGCAGAAGAGGCGACAAATACATTATGGGGAAACATAGCCTCTTTTTTGAGAAGAACTTGGGAAAATATAAAGACAATTGCAGGATCCTATTGGGAAATCATTAAAAACATAATCCTTGGACCCATATTACTTTTAATAAACTTAGTAACCGGGGATATGGAAGAGTTCAGGTCCAATCTTACAGCAATTTGGGAGAATATCTCAGGCGCAGCTGCTGATTATTGGTCTGCTTTTAAAGATATTATAATTTCATATATTGAATTGGTTATTGAAAACGCTCGACTGTTAATAACAGGATTTTTCGAATTCGTTTCAGGCTATTGGAAAGCTATAAAGGATACAACGGCAAATGTATGGCAAGAGATAGCGAATCTGATTGACAATTCGTTGCTATTTATTCAGCAATCTATTAGTTCGATTATGAACTTTTTGTTCGACTTCTTTTATAACGGTTGGATGAAAATTGAAGATTTATGGGTAAAAGCAATTGGGTTTATTCTTGGCGAGAACAATAATGGATTCCAGACAATCAAAGAAAATATATCTCAGATAATGAACTCTATTTGGCTTCTCCTCGAAGTAATATGGGATACCATTCGTGAAACGATCGAAAACGCAATTGGTATTATTAAATCCATAATTCACGGGGATTTTTCGGAAATAGGATTTTTTATCAATAACCAAATGAATATGATCTGGAATCATATAAAGTTCGTCTGGGGCGAAGTCGTAAATATATTTAAAAACTCAATAGAATTTATTAAAACTTTCGCGTCCACTAAATTTCAGGAATTTAAAAACATTGTTAGTAAAACGTGGAAGGACATAAAGACTAGCGTTAAGACGACAATTGATGAAGTTTTGGCAAATGTAAAGAACAAATTCGAAGATCTGAAAAATTCCGGTCGAAACAAGATGAATGAAACACATAACCAGATCGTTGAGGTTTGGAATAAAATCAAAACATTCCTCAAAAATATCGACCTTAAACAAATCGGTAAAGATATAATCCAAGGTCTTATCAATGGAATTACATCTAAGATAACAGCTGTAACAAATGCAGTAAAAAGTGTAACAAGCGCCATAACAGGAAAAATCAAGAGTATACTTGATATCCATTCACCTTCAAGAGTTCTTGAAAAACTCGGTATTCATACTGGGGAAGGACTTGAGCTTGGAATATTAGGCACAGTTAAAAACGTAGCCAAAGCAGCAGGAAAAATGGCCATGGCTGCAATTCCTGAAGCAAATGAATTAAATGTTTCTACTGCTACAGATGCAATGAAGCTATTAGCATTATCCGGAAAGGGCGGCGGCGAAGAAGGTCCAAAAGGCGCGCCAACTACGCCAACTAAAGGTGGGAATAACGATGAGTTGTTGCTTGCTATCCTTCAACAAAATGAGTACTTGCAAAGGACAAATGAATTGTTATTGCAACTTTTGGAGAAAAAGACAGATATTTACCTAAAAGATAGACAAGTCGGCGAAGTATTAGACGAAGAACAAGCTAGGCGTACTGGAATGTTTGGAAGGAGGGTGGCCTATTAATGTTCACAGGTATTGAATTTAACGGAAAACATAGTTATAAAGATTTCGGTTTGACTATATCTGATAGAGAAATAGGCAACCCTTCAAAGATTAAGAACACTGAAAGGGTACCCTATTCAGATATAGTTTATGATTTTAGCGAAATATATGGAGGTCAAGAATATAGTGAGAGAATCCTTAAGTATACCTTTGAAATAGCCTATCGAGATAAATCCAAAGATTATTACTTTTATGAAACAGAGGTCATAAATTGGCTAATGTCCACCAATCAAAAAGGAATGTTAAAAGATGACTTAATACCTGGTTATTACTTTTTAGCTGAAATAGAGGACGGACCTAGCAGTAATTTTAAATGGGTCGGTGGCTCGCTTCAGGTAGAATTTACTGCATATCCCTTTAAAATTAGTGAACTTGATGAAGGTAACGACATCTGGGACGAGTTTAACTTTCTTCTTGATTACGCTCAAAAAACTAAATTTAAGGTGAATGGTACTTTACACGTTACCTTATATAACCCTGGTACACGCACAGCCAAGCCTGTGATCAAAGCTACAGAACCGATGACCATGCTAATGGGTAATAAAACATTCAACATTCCTGCAGGAGAGTCGCAATCCTATGACTTCTTACTTCGGGAACCTAAAAACAAGATTACTATAACCGGTAACGGGGAAATATCCTTTCATTTTCGAAAGGAGTTGATCTAAATTTGTATAAAATAACTTTAATCAACGATGGTGCAGAATTAGTTATACACCATCCAGATTTCAATGACTTAAAAGTTATCGACGGTAAAATAAAACAAATCGAGAATGCTGCAGACAGTTTTAGTTTCACGATATTACCCAACAATCCAGGATACGGTTTAATACGTCCGTTAAAAACTCTTATCACAGTCGAAAACATGTTGACTGAAAAGATTGAGTTTGACGGGCGTATTTTAGCACCAACAGACGCCATGAGCGACACAGGTGTTTTTGCCAAGTCCTTTATATGTGAATCTGAATTAGGCTACTTAAATGACTCTTGCCAACGTCATGGTGAATATCACGATATGACGGTGCGGGAGTTTTTTGAGGTTATGATCAAAAATCATAATTCAGATATCGCTCATGATGACATAGATAAAAAGTTTGTGCTTGGTAATGTAACAGTCACTAATAGCACAGATAACGTTTATAGGTACTTGGGGTATGATAACACCTTTGACAGTATAGATGACAAGCTTATTAGTCGTCTTGGTGGGGTAATAAAGGCCCGTAAAGAAAATGGTGTCCGTTATCTGGATTACCTTGCAGAAACTGTTGAGATCAAACAGACAGAAATAAGACTAGCCAAGAATCTTAAGAGCATTACAAAAGAAGTTGATCCTTCCGAAATAATTACAAGATTAATACCTTTAGGAATGTCATTAGAATCAGAAGATGAAGGAGCAACAGATGTTAGCCAAGCAAGATTAACAATTGCATCTGTTAACGGCGGGAAGGACTACCTGGAAGATGAAGAGGCAAGGTCTAATTTCAGCGTAGTAACCAGAAGTAAGATTTGGGATGATATCACAAAACCTTCCATTCTAATGACACGTGGACAGCAGTATTTGCAAGAAAATAATCGTGTCAAAGTAAAATATTTCGTTTCTGCTCTCGATCTGTCCCTACTAAGAAAGGATCCAGATAGCTTTGAAGTTGGATATTACTATCCAGTTATTAACCCCGTTATGGGAATTAATGAAACTTTGAAAGTGATTGGAAAAACTATAGACATCATTAATCCGAATCAGAACGATTTGACAATTGGAGATAAATTCAAGACAACTGCTCAATACAACTATGAAGCTAATAAAGCTCAACAAAATGTAGTTGAGTTACAGCAGACCGTCTCTAGGCAAAGCAACAAAATCGGAACCTTAACTGTTGACTTAACCAGTGCAAAAACAGAATTAGAAGCCACAAAACAGCGACTAGAAAACTACGAGAATATCACAGACGAGGACATTATTAGCATATCTAACTCTATTGAAAGCGTCGTAGGCTCAATCGAGAGATTGGAGCAAATGATTGAAGATATCCCTGGTGCAGATATTGGCTTAGCATGGTTTGACCAAGATGGATTAATGTCGAGTTCTGATTTCGCCAAGCTATATGATATCTCTAAATCTGTAACGAACAATAATCCTAACTTTCCTTTTTATGATTTCGGAGTCTATATATCATATGCATTTCAAGAGTTTGATAAAAATCAAGCTGAAGGATCTGCTCAGAGGAATGGCTATTATTACTTAGTTCAATTACTAGAGGTAATGGCCAGAAAGATAGATAACTATGAATTTAGATTATCGAAATTAGAACAACCAGAAGGTGGTGCTTAAATATGCCAATTCCACAGATTATTAGAAATTTGGCTAATAAAGTTAGAAATGAAATTTACGGTAAAGATGTTCGCGAGGCATTGGCGCAAAGTATGGAAGTAACGGGAGAAACAGCGGACACAGCGAAAAAGACAGCCGATGAACAATTAGAGCGTGTCGATCGATTAATTAAAGAAAATCCGCAACCTTCTGAGGTCGTAGATGCGAGAGGAAATCACCCCCTTTTGGGTGACAGATTAGATTCGTTTACGTCGCAATTGGCAGATAAAGCGAATGAAGATGAGGTTAGAAAAAAGGCTGAACCGATTACCGTAAATGATTTTGACAGTGAAACTCTTGGTATAATTCAAGATGGTGCAGGTGGAACACCTATTAATGTTTTATCGACACCAAAAAGTCACTCCGTTACGGTAGAATCAACTACTTTTTTACAATCAAGCGGAACTAACTTATTTAACAAAGAAACTGCTTCGGTAGGTAAAGCAATATATACGACAGGTGAAATTATTGATAGTGCAGATTATTTTTTAAGCGATTTTATTCCTATTAAACCTAGTACGACCTATATTGCGAAGTCTATGGGTAGTAGAGTTTTTTATAGCGATAATAGGCAGTATGTATCTGGTGAATCTTATTCAGTTGGAAATAAAACAACGACACCAAACAACGCTTTCTTCATTCGTTTTGCTTTCGACAAGTATTCTGCAACGCTTGAAAATCAAATGTTTGTTGAAGGTTCAACGTTACCCAGTGAATATATACCATACGGTATTTATAAAAATGTATCGTTTAGAAATTTAGAATTTAGTCCCAATGCTTTTGATTTTGTAGAAGCTAAGAAGGTAGCAAGAAGTGTTGTAACACCAACCAATACAACATTTTTATACGTGTCGTTACGAAACTTATTCAATAAGAGTGATGTGGAAGTTAATAAAAGTATTACAGCAGGTGGGGTAATATCTGATAACACAGATTACGTTTTAAGTGGCTTTATTCCAGTTGTAGCAGGTAAAAAATATACTGCAAAATCAATGGCAAGCAGAGCTTTTTATAATCACAATAAAGTTTACGTTTCAGGAGAATCATACGCTAGTGGAAATACAACAACCATTCCAAATGGCGTGAGTTATATACGTTTTTGTTTTCCGAAAACAGATGCGACATTAGAGGATCAAATGTTTGTCGAAGGAGAAACATTGCCAAATGAGTATGTACCGTACACTAAGAAACAAGCAGTTACCTTTACAGACGATTATCAATTTGAGATTCCAAGTAGACTAAAAGGCAAGAAATGGAACGCTTTAGGCGATAGTATCACCAATGGGTTACAAGTAACGTCTTATCACCAACAAATCGCAAGTAAAACGGGTTGTATCGTTAGAAATTATGGCATATCAAGTAGTACGGTTGCCGATTACGGAAATTGGGAAATAAACCCAATGGTTTTACGTTATCAGGATATGGATGACGATGCGGATATTATCACTGTATTTGGTGGGGTTAACGATGCTGGGTCGGGAGTGCCGATTGGTTCGATTGATAGTACGGATATTAAGACATTTATGGGAGCTTATAATGTATTGTTGTCTGGCTTAATTGCTAAGTACCCAACTAATTTAATTGCAACCTTTACACCACTACAACAAACAGATTCTCCAAGAAACACCAAACAGATTGCAAATGCTGTTAAAGAAGTGTCTGCAAAATGGGGTATTCCTTGTTTAGACTTATATAGTATGAGTGGGTTTAATAGTGCGAATATGGATTACTATACATTAGATAAATTACATCCTAACACGTTAGGTCATTCAGTCATCGCTGGGAAGATGTTGTCATTCTTAGAAAATAACTTACCTATTACAGCGTAATTGGACTCTTTTGCGACGTAGTGAATATTTAAAACAGCAGTAAAAAAAGAGCAACCATTTTTATTTTGGCTGCTCTTTTCTTAGTTCCAAGACATCAGTTATTTCACAATCTAGAATTTCACATATTTTCGCGAGGTTTTCTAAAGGAATCCTCTTCGTTTGGTTATTACACATTTCACTAATAGAAGGATGTCTGATTCCTGTCATCCTCGAAAATTCGCGATGGGAAAGCTTTTTATCTTCAAGTATTTCATTGAGTTTTATATGTATGTACAAAATATCAACTCCTTTTTTGTTACGTTTAATATAACACGTTGACACGTTAAATGTAACATGTTATATTATTTGTAACGTAAAACGTAACAGTTGAGGAGGATATCACTATGATCAATGATGTAGCAAGACTCATGATGGACTTGAATGTTGTAACCAGCATTGTTGCCCCTGACATAGACGAAGTTAAATTGATGCATAGACTTGAAGAAGTCCTTAGCAATTATGAAATTAAAAGAAAAACAGAATTAGACATCGAAGATGACACATCAGAAAAAGTCGATATGTTTTTGTCAGCTAAACAAATAGAAGGATTAAGTGGATTAACTTTGGAAGGGTATATGCTTGAGCTAAGGCTGTTCTGTAAGTTTGTTAAAAAAGGAGTAGTCCAGATAACCACTTCCGATATCCGAGCTTACCTTGCATCAAATAAAAAATGGCAACCTGGTACAGTTGATAGGAAACTGTCGGTTATAAAAAGTTTTTTCGGATGGCTAGTTGAAGAAGAGTTATTACTAAGAAACCCATCTTCTAAAATAAAATCACCTAAAAAGCCAAAACGTCTTTTGAAGGCTTTAACTGTAGATGAGTTGGAAATGGTTAGAGAATCGTGTGAAACATATAGGGAACGGGCTTTAGTTGAAGTTTTATATTCAACGGGTTGTAGGTTATCTGAAATCGCTAATATGAAGATTAGCGACATTAATTACCAAGATAAAAGTGCAACCATAATTGGGAAAGGAGATGAGGAACGAAGGGTTTACTTAACTTTCAAGGCTCTCCACCATCTAAACAATTATCTAAACACTCGAAAAGAACCACTTGAAGGTGATAGCGATTATGTATTTATCAGGGAAAGAAGGCCGTTCAATCAATTAACAGGCAGGAGTATTCAGAGAGCTATTGATAAAATTGAAAACAGAGCGAAACTGTCTAAAAAGCTAACTCCTCATACATTTAGGCATACAAAAGCATCACTAATGATGGAGAATGGAGCAGAATTAGCCGACGTGCAACACATTTTAGGACACAAAAATCCTAGCACTACTTTAATTTATGCTCACGTATCAGAGGAAAGAAAAAGACAAGCTCATAAAAGGTATCATGCCCAGTAAAGAATTCTTATTTTAGAAGGAATTCCCTTCTCAATATCGTATATAGGTATTAAGGAGGGGGAGGGATCTGTGAAAAAATACTCAGTATTCGTCTTGTTTAAAAACGGGCGACCTGTGGAGATTGAGACAGATACTAATCTTAAAATGGTCATGCCTGTAGAGATCAACGGTGGGAAATTTTTAATTACCGAAGATCAGATAGTTTTAAATGCTGACCAAATCGACATTATTAACATCTATGAAAATAATTGAAGCATCTCATTTGGAGGTGCTTATTTTATAGGTAAGAAGAAGGGTTCCCTCCTTTTGTGTCGAATCATTAATATAACCTAGAAAAAGGCAAATCAATCGAAAGGTTGAGACGCAAAGCTACAGGTCTAAGGTTATAAAACTATGATGGCTGAGCTACCTAAAATACATGCTATTTTAGGAGGTTTGCGGTGATTAATAGTAAAAAGGAATTGGATAAAGAATGGGTTGAGCTAATAAAAGAAGCGTTAGCCATGGGGATACCCACCGAAATGATTAGAGAATTTTTAAGAAGTGACAAAAAAATAATGTTTTAACGGAGCATCTCACTATGAGGTGCTCTTTTAGTTTTTAAAAAGGAGGATATCATGGAAAACATTTTGAAATTCATCGTTGCATTTTTCGGGGCCGCTGCCTCATTTTTATTTGGAGGGTGGTCGCCATTGATACAGATTCTAGTTGTATTCAACGTTATTGATTATGTTATGGGGGTGACGGTAGCAGCTTATCTAGGTCAGCTAAGTAGCAAAATTGGATTTAAAGGTATTGCTAGAAAAGTACTTATTTTGTTGCTTGTCGCTGTAGCACATGCAATTGATACAATCATGGGAGATAACCACTTCATTCGAGATGCGGTTATCTTCTTTTATTTAGCCAATGAACTACTAAGTATCTTGGAAACAGTCGGAAAAACAAACTTACCAATTCCTGATGTACTTAAAAAAGCTGTAGAAACACTTAATAAAAAGGGGAGTAACGAGTAAATCGTTGCTCTTTTTCTAATTTAAAAGGAGGAAAATAATCATGCCTAAAATCATACAGAAAATTATTCCGAAATCACAAACGAGACAACGTCCAGGATACGCGATGACTCCGAAATATATCACGGTACACAACACGGCAAATGCTTCGAAGGGAGCTAATGCTGAAATGCATGCAAGATACTTACTTAACGGGGCAGGTGGACGTACAGCAAGCTGGCACTTTACAGTCGATGACAAGGAAATCTATCAGCATTTACCATTAAATGAAAATGGATGGCACGCAGGCGATGGTAATGGCGCGGGCAATCGCCAATCTATCGGAATTGAAATCTGCGAAAATAGCGATGGCAATTTCGAGCAAGCTGTTAAAAACGCGCAATGGCTTATTTCAAAGTTAATAAAAGATCACAACATCCCGAAAGGTAACATATTGACCCATAAACACTGGTCAGGCAAAAATTGTCCGCATAAATTACTCACAGGGTGGGCGCATTTCATCGGAGGTATTGGCGCGGTAGAAGTTGCGAAAGAAGTGTCCAAACCTAAAGAGGAAAATAAGCCGTCAAAAACAGCGACAGAATATAAAGGTAATTCTATTGTTGACTATCTAAACAGTAAGAAAATCGATTCATCTTTTTCTAATCGTAAAAAGCTTGCAACACAGTATGGCGTTAAAAACTATAAGGGTACTGCAGCTCAAAACATTGAACTATTAAATAAGATGAAGGGCGGATCTGCTCCTAAGGTTGAGGAGCCAGCCAATCCGAAGCCTAAAGGTGATCAGAAGACTAATTCTATTGTAGATTACCTAAAATCGATCAAAGTAGTTTCATCCTATGCCAACCGAAAAAAATTAGCAGCAAAACACGGAATTAAAAATTACCGAGGAACTGCTACACAGAATTCGCAATTGCTTAAAAAGTTACGTGGATAATAAAAAGAGCCCTCACTATGTGGGGGCTTTTATCAAAACGGAAGAATATCATCCATTTTCTTAATCATTTTCAAATGGTAATCCTTATCAATTTCTTTGATCTTGTCTGTAATATCCACACCATCCACAGTTACCTCCTGAATACCTGCAACATCGGGAAATTCGTACCTCTTTCGATTAACTACCTTATATACACTCATTATTGGATCCTGATTATACTTAACCTCCACATCTACATAAATCAAAAACGAACCTCCGTCTTTATCCAGAAATATTATTTTCACTTGCTTGATCATCCTGATCAATCCTTTCGTAAAAATCGGTAATGCTGCAGTCAAGTCTACTTTTCAGAAGATCCTCTAACACATACGCTTTATCAAAGGGAATAAGACTATGCCCCGTTTCATAATTTCTGAGCTGGGCAACACTAACTTTTAATTTTCCGGCAATAAACTTTTTTTGCAAACCACTTTCCGATATCAACTCACCAATATTACTTCTCAACTTAATTAACATATTCATCACCTAAGTACATATTCGTGATTATTTAATTATTCCCTTTCCAAAATTAAATTATTGAGTACAAGCAATTAAATTGATGCGTGTGCATAGGCTATTATCACGATAGCAAAACAGTTGAAAAACAATATCGTAACGAATTCAAATGTTTTAAAATGCACTTTCGTAACAGTATCTACTCATTTAGAAAAGTGCACTTGTACAAGGAGAAAGATTGAATTGATAAGAAAGTAAAAACCTGTTAAGAGAGAGCGAAGCGAACGATTGAGGAGGGGAGGGAAAGGGCGAAAGGGAGGGGAACCGATTTAAAAAAGGGAAAGGAATGAAAAAAATGCTATTTGAACCAATTATGTTAATTGGTGGAGCATCGATTATAGGTGTAGCCATGCTCGATAAGCTTGCTGAAGAATATGGATTCCCTTGGTTGGGAACTATCGTTAGACTAATTTTGCCTTTCGCTGGTTATGCAACTGGGATTTATTTCATTGAAACAAATTTATTGCTGAAGTGGTTACTATGAGTTTCTGGGATAAATTGAAAGCTAGAAAAAAGTTAATCGACACCTTCAGATCAGGAAAGATACATCTAAATTACAAAATGTCAGATGGAACAATAAGAAAGGTATTTCCTAAAATCCATTCATTAAAGATTAGTAATGAAATATTAGAATACGTATTTACTTTACCTAATGGATTAAACCCCAAATTATTAAAAGAGAACTATTTTGTGTTCTTGCAGCACTTTGGTAAATCAATTGAGCTTGAAGGGGAATTTAAAAAGTATGTCCTAACTGTTTATCAGCAAGCTATGACTTCTGAGCTAACCTATAACTTCGAAGAATTCAAAGAAAGCCTAAAAGAACATCGTTTGGGAATTATTGCAGGATTGGACCGTTACGGAAAATATGTATCATTTGATCTGCTAAAACAACCTCATATTTTAATAGCGGGTGAAACTGGTTCAGGTAAATCTACTCAGTTACGTTCCATATTAACCACCTTAATTAAAACAAAGAAACCATCGGAATTGGAATTGTACCTTGCAGATTGCAAGAAATCAGAGTTTCATATATTCCGCAAGGTGGAGCATGTCCAATGCGTGCTCAGTAGTCCTAGAGAAATAAAGAGGATGCTTGGACATATAAAACAAGAATTAGACGAGAGAAGTGATCTAACCGAAGTATTTGAGGTTGACCACATTGATAATGTTCCAGTAGAGCATAAACGTCCTTATATTGTTGTCTGTATAGATGAGTTTGTCATGTTAAGGAAGGATGAAGGAATCATGGATATACTAACTGAAATTGTGGCCATCGGAAGAACTCTTGGAGTGTTTGCTATTTTGTCTATGCAACGTCCAAATGCTCAAGTATTAGACACGACTATTAGGGCTAATTTGACCGTTAGCATGGGATTTAAGTTGAGGGATAAGGTGGAAGCAAGAATCGTTAATACACCCAACGCAGAGAAGATAGAAACAAGCGGAAGGTTTATTATGAACAGTGATAAACTATATGAACTTCAAGCCCCATATTTGAAGCAGGATGAAGCTAAAAGATTACTAAATCTATTTATGGTCTCTAAAGAAGCGAAAGAAGTTAATCAAGAAGAACAACCTATAACTGAAAAGGATGTGTTTCTCGATGTTAACTAAGCGTGATATAGCGATTATAAGCAACTTAAATAAATTTAGAGTAATGGATCGTGACTCAATAGCGGAACTACATTTCTCCAACCTCAAAAATCCATCATATGCCGCTAACAATGTTTTATTGAGACTTCTAAGAGAAGGTCATATAAGCCGTTCTACGACTTTTATTCCGTATGTATACTTTGGGTCAGAAGTTCAGATGAAAAGGGACAGTGCGAAAATAGGTCACTTTCTAGCCATTTTGGAAGTGTATAAAGAGATCAGACGGCTGGGACAGTTGGATACATTTCTGGTCGAGCCAAAGTTCGGGAAAAAAGGAATGGCAGAACCTGATATTTATTGTGAATACCGAAAAACACCTTTCTTTATCGAAGTGCAAAAAAGCATTTACTCCGAAAAACAGATGCAGGATAAATTAAACCGCTATGTTGATTTGTTTGAGAGTAAAGTTATAAATCCATTTCCAAGAATTTTAATATTATCAGAACAACGATATGCTATTGATGATTATCCATTTAAAATATTCCAATCCCATAGCTTTACTTATTTCTTAAGTACATTAAAACAACAAACTGAATTGAATTGTACTAAAGTAAAAAAAGAGCGAGGAGGAGTAAAAATTAAAATTGGATGATGAGAATAGCATATAATAGAAGAAAGAAAAACAACTGTATACCACATAGGTACATAGATGAATACAATAATGGCCTTACCTATATTTTGGAAAGTTTCAAGGATCAGCCGATGGCGGGACATGTCAAACTGATCAAAGGGGAAAGATCCCAACTTGCTCAAATCGCTGCAGATCTACTATAAAAAAGACGGATGGTATTAAGAGGTCACTAAATAGTCCGTGTCTCAATGCCATTGGTTCCTTTTTTTCCACGAACAAGGACATAATAAAGTGTTTCATGTCCCATAGTTGCCGTTTTTATCCCTGAAAGGGGCATGATGAAGCATCTCATGTCCCGTAGCATCCTTAATTCCCTCGGACGGGACTTGATAAACCACATATTAAGTTCCTAATTGAATTTTTGCTGATGGAATATAACTCGTTTTCTAATGAACAAACTTTTATGAATGATTCTGACGAGATATAGGAATTACGAATATGGGAACCTAAAAAATGGACACGAGTACGATACTGCATCGTCTATGGGTCTTTTTGGCATGGAGATTCAGGAGCCACAACCATATTCGCTGTAAACCTCAAGTGAATATTGAAGCTCATGAACGAGAAGGAGCAAGAAATAGACAAAGAAAGGCTTTTCTGTTCAATTTTGAACAGAAAAGCCTTTCTTTTTATTTAATAAACCATTAGGCTACGAAAAACTTTTTCAGTGACCTCTATTAACCATCCGTCTCTTTTAAATAAACGAAGTTTCACTTTTTTTGCTTTTAAAAGCTCATCACAGTTTAATCCACCCGAAACGCTTTCACATTTTTAATCGGTTCTTCAAGGTTAGAACCATCAGGATAAAGAATATGTACTGGCCCATCTTCAAGGCGTTTTCCTTTAAGAGAATACTGGGCAATTATATTATACCCATCATGCAATGGTACAGAGATTTCACCAGAGTTAGTTTCAAACACAAGCGTTTTTGCATCCTCATTTGGCTCAGCATTTTTTAAAAAGGGCTCCAATTTGATACCAAATGTACCAATCTTCATTTTCATTCTCTCTGATTGGCGCTTAGGTTGCGAGTTTGGAAGTATTGCACCCTCCTTAACAGTACGATCCCAATGTTTGGAAACATGGGGTTGCTCAACTTCAGTTTCTTCCCCGTTATTATCGTTAGAAAAGTATATATCTAAATCAATTCGGCGGTCATCAAAGATCCAAGAACCGACATCAAGTGTGATTGGGAATTTCACCTTACCCTTAATCATCATGATCATGCTCACTACTATTTCCCCCTTTTCTTTTAGTGTAAATGATGCGAACGACCGTGACAATTGTAAAGCATCTTAAACAATGTGAAAACTTTTCGAAATCCTCTTTATTATGGACTACTAAGTCCTTTTGCTCTTGCAATTTATAGAGTTTAGATGTAAACTTTACAGATAGTATTGTCTATTTATTTAAAATCATTTTCTATTTCCTTGCCTAGTGTAGGACAGGCGAGTTTTAGGAAGTTGTCAAAGGTTATAGACTGGAATTTTATAAAAATTTAAATGGTTGTCAGGGCATCGCTTTTCATATGGATAAGGGGGATTAATGTGGTGTCAGATACGAAAATTGATCATCGTGAAAAAGCCTATGCATTGTTGAAATCAGACGCTGAAAAGATTTTGCGTTTAATTCAAGTGCAAATGGACAATTTAACAATGCCGCAATGCCCTTTATACGAGGAAGTGCTTGATACACAAATGTTTGGGTTATCCCGCGAAATAGACTTTGCTGTTCGCTTGGGACTAGTTGATGCTAAGTATGGGAAAGAATTAATGGATTCCCTTGAAAGACAGCTATCTACACTTCATGAAGCTTCCATGAAACAATAAGGGCTAACTAATCCATTTAAAATGAAACTCAAACAGTTCACCGAAATTGTTTGAGTTTTTTTAACCTTGGGACCATGGTAAACCAATACATAGATTGGAAGAGTTTTATGTTTAAAAAAATCATGAAATCTTATGATTATTCTATAATTATAATATACATTTTACTTTCGGTGTTTGGGCTTATTATGATTTATAGTTCAAGCATGGTTTGGGCCGTACAACGGTATAATTATCCTGCCGATTACTTTTACGAAAAACAGAAAATAAATCTGTTAATTGCCTTCGTTGTTTTTCTTTTTTTCGCTATATTCCCCTATAAGGCCTTCCGCAATAAAAAGTTTTTAATAGTGATGACATGTGGTGCGGTCTTTGGATTAATCGCTGTAGAGATTATTGGGCATACATCAAACAATGCACAAAGCTGGATTAAGCTAGGGTTGAGAACTATCCAGCCGTCTGAATTTGTTAAAATGAGTGTCATTATTTATTTATCAGCGGTATATGCAAATAAACAAAAGTATATTGACCAATTAAATATCGGTGTTTTACCTCCTGTTTTCTATCTTATTCTTGTCTGTTTTTTAATTAAAATTGAGCCTGATAATGGAACGGCACTCATAACGTTTTTAATTGGAATAGTCATCATTATTTGTTCGGGAATGAGATTTAAAACGATTGCAAAATTGGTTACACTCGGTCTTGGATTAGTTGCTGTGTTATCCCCGTTTATTTACTTTAAATTCGATTCGTTTTTTACTAAAGGAAATATGGGGCGTATAACCGGGTATCTCGATCCATTTGGTACTTACAATCAAGAAGGATATCATCTCGTCAATTCCTATTTAGCCATTGGTTCTGGGGGATTGAAGGGCGTAGGATTAGGACAAGGAATTCAGAAATACGGGTATCTACCGGAGGCCCATACTGATTTTATTATGGCCGTTATTGCTGAAGAACTCGGTGTATTTGGAGTGGCGTTTGTCATTATCGGACTTGCTTATTTAGTCCTTCGCGGTATTTATATCGGCGTTAAATCCCGTGACCCCTTTGGAAGTATGTTGGCTATTGGGATAGCAGCGATGATCGGCATTCAAGCCTTTATAAATTTAGGTGGCATGTCCGGTCTCATTCCGATAACAGGTGTTACTCTACCGTTTATTAGTTACGGAGGGTCGTCGATTGTAATTTTATCAATTGCAATGGGGTTGTTAGTTAATATATCGATGTTTACTAATTTTGATGAAAAATATAAAACAGATAAGAAAAAAGATCATCCTGATTCAGCTACAGTTCAAAAAAAATTTCAACGGCCACAAAGCATGAGAATTCATCAATAAAAAAACTTGCACAATTAAGTGCAAGTTTTTTTATTAGATAAGAAAAGGCTAAGTACGGAAGGACTAGCAAGCATTCATTCTGCTTAAAAAATAATATTTATAGATGTCTTGTTTCCAGACTTTTTAGTTATGGCTTTATTATTCCGCGTTAGTAACATAATAAAATAGCATAACAGTCCAAATAGAAAGGATATAAACACTGCATGAGCTAAAGCTACATAGAGATTAGCACCAGTAAAGATTATGCTAGCACCTGATAGAGCCTGAAGGAAAACTAATGAAAATGCGATGATCCATCCCCAATACATAACTTTTTGGTGTTTGTAATGCTTTATTGCGATAATCATCACATACCCAATCCATAAAAAGATGAGAATGGCAGCTGTACGATGACCCATTTGAATCCATTGATAAATATTGGACGGTAAGGAGATTGCTCCATTATCACAGAAAGGAAAATCTTTACATACTAAACTTGATTCCGTGTGTCTTACAAGCGCTCCAGTGTAAACAACTAAATAACTATAGATCGTTAACCCGATAATATGGAATTTCATTCTTTTGTCAATAACCAACTTCTGCGTATCAAACTTCTTGTCCACTTCAAAAATAAGCATTGTTAGTAATAAAACTGCGGCAAATGATATTAATGAAATTCCGAAGTGTAGTGCTAGAACAAAGTCAGACTGTGGCCAAATAACTGCGGCGGCGCCAATTAAGGCTTGCAAAATTAAAAATCCGATAGACAAGGAAGCGAGTAATTTCGTTTCTCTTATATGCCCAATTGCTTTCCAAGCCCAAATAGCCATAATCAAAACCATAAAACCTGCTGCACCAGACACAAGGCGATGGGAAGCTTCAATAATAAGTTCAGGTGTAATTTCAGAAGGGATTAATTTCCCGTCACAAAGGGGCCATGATCTCCCACAACCCATTCCTGAATCCGTTTTGGTTACTAATGCTCCTCCGATTAGAACGCCAAGCATGACGAGTGTAGTTAAAACAGAAAACCATTTTAAATGACGACTCAAAACTTCACCTTCTTATATTAAGATAACATTTTATAGTTCATATCCGATACTACCTAATCAATTACTAAAAAACAACTGAAAAAATTGTTACAAACCTGCTATAATTAGTTCTTACTGTTGAAAGTAAGGCTTGAATTTGATAAAAATAGATAGACAATTACTAAATAACATTAAATTTGCCATAAATTAGACATAAAACAGCCTGCAAATTGTTCCCAATTTCGTGGAATATATGTTTTAATATTCAATTGGGAGAAGAAATAGGCCGATTTTTTTCTATATGGAAGTCGAAATGTTACAATATGTTGACAAGTTGCGTGAATTCTTTTGAAAAAGGATCAAAAAAGGAAAATAAGTGAACAAATACTGAAACTTCAGCTAAAACCAAGAAAAGTTATCGAAAATGCATTATAGTTGTATATGGAAATCTATTTTTTATAGAGAGGAGGATACGGAATGGGAGACGGTCGAACAATAGCTTCACTTGATGAAGCAGTTGACACACCTACAACAACCACTAGATGGAAAGACTTTACATCGTTGATTAAAATTGGGATAGTGAATTCAAATTTAATTACAACCTTTACTGGATTGTGGCTTGCCTTTGTCTATACAAATCAACATTTTTTAGATTCGTTAGACATTGTTCTTTTCACATTACTTGGTTCATCCATGATCATAGCTGGTTCATGTGCACTAAATAATTACATAGATAGAGATATCGATCCAATAATGGAAAGGACAAAAGGCAGGCCAACAGTAACTGGTAAAATAAGTGGATCAAAAGTTCTATTACTCGGTTTTCTATTGGTTGGCATAGGATTACTTTTCTTATTTTTAACAAATATAACGACTGGAATAATGGGAATAATCGGTGTATTTAGTTATGTCGTTCTTTACAGCATGTGGTCCAAAAGGCTATATGTAAGTAACACAGTTATCGGAAGTCTCTCAGGTGCGATTCCGCCCTTGATTGGCTGGACAGCAGTTGATCCTACATTGCCACCAATGGCCTGGATGCTATTCTTATTAATGTTTATTTGGCAGCCTCCTCATTTTTATGCATTAGCTATGAGAAGGGTTGAGGAATATAGAGCAGCCGGAATTCCAATGCTCCCTGTTGTGAAAGGTTTTGCAGTTACAAAACGTCATATTATGATTTGGGTCGCTTTGCTTTTACCAATTCCTTTTTTCATGCAATCATTGGGAATCCTTTTTGTCATACTAGCGACTGCATTGAATATTGGATGGTTAGTATTGGGTATTATGGGATATAAGAAAAAGGATGATATGAAATGGGCAACGAGTATGTTTGTTTACTCTTTGAACTATTTAACAATCCTGTTTACTTCAATGGTTATTTTTACGGTAATATAGAAGATCTTGTACTATAGGGATCATGTAATTTTATTTAGGGAATTCTTTCTTATTTATAAGAAATCCATATACTTTAAAGGCAGAATTAATTGCCGAAGATCATTATACGAAAGAGGGGTTTGATTACATTATGAAACATTGGCTGCGAAAATGGCGCCTCGTTTCGATTTTCGCGATGTTAGCGCTTGTCCTATCAGGATGCGGTAAGCCATTTCTCTCCGCGTTACAACCGGCAGGGGATGTGGCGAAACAACAATATGACTTAATTCTATTTAGTCTTGGAGTCATGACTCTCGTTATCATTGTAGTCGTGATCCTATTCACGATTGTTGTGGTACGTTTCCGCCGCAAAAGCGATAGCGAAATTCCAAAACAAGTTGAGGGCAGTCATACACTTGAAATTGTTTGGACTGTTATTCCAATTTTAATCATTTTAGTCATTGCAGTTCCTACTGTTGCTGTTACATTTGCTCAAGGTGATGTTTCAGCTATAGGGAAGAAGGATAAAGACGGCAACCCTGAGAATTTAGTTGTCAACGTACGCGCTCATCTATATTGGTGGGAATTTGAATATCCTGATTTAGGAATTGTTACAAGTCAAGATTTGGTCATTCCTACTGAAGAAAAGGTTTATTTCCAAATTCAATCTGCGGACGTAAAGCACTCCTTCTGGATTCCACCACTTGGAGGTAAACTTGATGCCAACCCTGATAACGTCAATAAGTTTTTCTTAGATGTGAAACAGGATAAAGCAGATAATGTAAACGAAATATTTTACGGGAAATGTGCTGAGCTCTGCGGTCCATCACATGCTTATATGGACTTTAAAGTAAAAGCACTTTCTAAGGACGATTTCAATCAGTGGGTAGATGATATGAAGAATGCTAGTGCTCCTGAACCTACTACAGACTTAGCAAGAAAAGGTGAGGAAGTATTTAATAATAGTTGTATGTCGTGTCACGCTATTTCTCCAACTGAAGATAATAGACTTGCTCCAAACTTAACGAATTTTGGGGAAAGAGAAGCCGTAGCTGGTATCTTGGACCATAATGAAGATGAATTAAAAAGATGGATTCGTGAAGGTAAGAAAATTAAACCAGGAAATGAAATGCCTGAATTTAATGAAAAGATGATTAGCAATGAAGAACTAGATGCTTTAGCAGCTTATTTAATGGAATTAAAAGTGCAAAACAAGTAAGAATGGCTGAAAAAAGGAGGTTAAATCGTGAGTACAATGGCTCAAAAACGGGGCTTAGGTTCTATTATTTGGGACTACATGACGACTGTAGACCATAAGAAGATCGGTGTATTATATATTGCCGGAGGCGGATTCTTCTTTCTTATAGGCGGTATTGAAGCATTGATCATCCGTATTCAACTAGCAGTTCCAGATAGTGGTTTTGTTAGTGCCCAAATATTTAATGAAATGATGACGATGCACGGAACGACAATGATATTTTTAGCGGCGATGCCGATATTGATAGGGTTTATGAACCTGATCATGCCGCTACAAATAGGAGCGCGTGACGTAGCTTTTCCATTTCTTAATGCTTTAGGTTTTTGGTTGTTTATGTTAGGTGGTTTGCTTTTGAATACTTCGTGGTTTTTAGGAGGGGCACCTGATGCAGGCTGGACGTCTTATGCATCGTTGGCGATGAACTCACCTAGTCATGGAGTTGACTTTTATGTAACAGGGATTCAAATCTCTGGATTTGGTACGCTAATGGGCGGGATTAACTTCCTCGTAACGATTATTAATATGCGTGCTCCTGGTATGACATATATGAGAATGCCAATGTTTAGTTGGACAACATTTGTTATTTCAGCTTTAATTTTATTTGCTTTTCCACCGCTAACAATTGGATTGTTCCTATTAACATTCGATAGAATGTTTGGAGCGAATTTCTTTAATGTTGCGGCAGGTGGTAATACAATTATTTTCGAACACTTTTTCTGGATCTTTGGACACCCAGAAGTTTATATTTTAATTTTGCCGGCCTTTGGAATTTTTTCGGAGATTTTCGCTACTTTTTCAAGGAAGCGTCTGTTCGGTTATTCCTCAATGGTGTTCGCAACAGTATTAATCGGATTTTTTGGTTTCATGGTATGGGCTCACCATATGTTTACTGTTGGGCTTGGTAATATTGCCAATGCTATCTTTGCAGTAGCATCAATGGCGATTGGTGTACCAACTGGAATAAAAATATTTAACTGGATATTCACTATGTGGGGTGGAAGTATAAAGTTTACAACACCTATGCTTTATGCAGCTGGTTTCATTCCATCATTCGTTATGGGTGGGGTAACAGGTATCATGGTTGCAGTCGCTCCTGCTGACTATCAATTCCATGACACTTACTTTGTAGTAGCTCACTTCCACTATGTTATTGTCGGAGGAGTAGTGTTCGCTATTTTGGCGGCTACCCATTTCTACTGGCCTAAAATGTTTGGAACGATGTTAAATGAAGCACTAGGTAAAATCACTTGGGCCTTGTTCTTTATTGGTTTCCATTTAACATTCTTTATTCAACATTTCTTAGGTTTAATGGGGATGCCACGAAGAATCGCTTCATATGGTGAGGGGCAAGGGCTTGAGCTTGGAAACTTGATCAGTTCTATCGGAGCCGCATTTATGGCTGCTGGAGTTCTAATTTTGCTTTATAATATTATTGCAACATCAGTTAAAAACCAAAAAGTTGGTAACGATCCATGGGGCGATGGCCGTACTATAGAATGGGCACTACCTTCACCACCGCCATTCTATAACTTTAAGCAGCTACCGTTAGTTCGTGGCGTTGACACGTATTGGATTGAAAAAATGGAAGGTAAAAAGGAATTAACACCTGCTGAACCAGTCGGTGACATTCATATGCCAAATGGTTCCATTCTTCCTGTGTTTATTTCTCTTGGTTTTGTTATCGCGTCTTATGGTGCAATTTACCGTAATGAACATGCATGGGGAGATCCAGTATTGATTGCTGGTCTTGTAGTAGCTTTCGGCTCTATGATGCTTAGATCATTGAAAGATGACCATGGATTTCATATTCCAAAGTCTGAGCTAATCGATGAGAAGGATAAGGGGGTTAAGGCATAATGCATGTTGAAGAAAAATATACAGCAAAAACATGGCCTGAGGCACCCGAAAGAGGTACTCTTGAAGCGAAAAACAAATTTTTAGGTTTCTGGTTTTTCCTTGGTGGTGAGACTGTTTTATTCGCCTCATTATTTGCCACTTATTTAGCTCTAAAAGATTCAGCTGTTGCAAAAGAGATTTTCGGACTGGAACTAGCCTTTATTATGACAATGGTATTACTTACAAGCTCGATTACTAGTGTATATGCTATGTATCATATGAAAAACTTCCATTTCAAGAAAATGCAGGCATGGTTGTTTATTACTGTCGCTCTAGGGTTAGTCTTTCTTGGCTTGGAAATTTATGAATTTTGGCATTATACAACTGGTTTGGATTTTGGGTATAAGACAAGCGCTTTTAGTTCCGCTTTTTATACTCTAGTTGGTTTCCACGGTGGGCACGTTGTATTTGGGCTTGGTTGGATTATTGCACTAATGGTTCGTAATGCTAAAAGAGGTTTGAGCCTTTACAATGCGCCAAAATTCTATGTAGCAAGCCTTTATTGGCACTTTATTGATGTCGTATGGGTATTTATCTTCACTGTCGTATATCTAATGGGGATGGTGTGATAATATGGGTAATGAACAATTAAATTCAACTAAATATGAATATCGTCGTAAGAGAAATGCAGAGGAAATGCGTCATCAAGTCATTTCCTTTGCAATCTCAATCTTTTTGACACTATGTGCTTTTGGATCGGTCTATGCTGGGTTTGATAAATGGTTTGTTGTTCCATTTATTCTTTTACTAGCAATCGTTCAAGTAATTTTTCAGCTCTATTACTTTATGCATATGAGTCATAAAGGACATGAGGCACCACAGCTTTTCATATTCGGCGGAGTTATCATCGGATTCGCCACAATCCTAGCATTCATGACAATCGTTTGGTGGTAAATAGAAAAGCGAAAGCGCCTGTTCAGCGACGTACAAACTTAAAGTCTTCTGACGAGATAAAGGAAACACGGTGAGACCAAAAGGCGAACCGATGTTGACTTATCGTAGGAAGAAGACGTAAGTTTGCAAGTCGCTAGGCGCTGTAGCTGGCCAATAGAAAAGCGAAAGCGCCTGTCCAGCGGCGTAAGTTTGCAAGTCGCTAGGTGCTGTAGATAGCCAAAAGAAAAGCTCAATAGAACGAGAAAGCCAGCCATTTGGGCTGGCTTTTTCATTGTTCATCAATATGTCAATTGCACACGTTGAACTATCAATTTTGGAAACGTATAATGAAGGTTAGGAAGTAATCCAAAAGAGGTGAAAAGTATGCCTTTAGGTATATTTGGATTCCGTGCTTTGTGGAGTCCTTATTTTTTGATATTCGTACTGCTTATGATCGCAGCTTACTTTTTTATTACAGTTAAACTGCGACATAAATACTCAGATAGTGAACCGTTAAAACGTGGTCAAGCCATTCTTTTTGTCATTTCTATGGTTCTTCTTTATGTGATAAAAGGTGCTCCAGTTGATTTAATGGCTCATATTATGTTTACCTTTCATATGGTTCAAATGGCTTTTCTTTATCTAGTGATTCCTCCTATGTTGATTATGAGTGTCCCTAATTGGGTCTGGAAAAAGGTCATTAATGTTAGTTGGTTTAAACCGATCTTCCGATTCATGACTAAACCGCTAATGGCACTTATATTATTTAATGGAATATTTTCTATGTATCACATACCATCCGTTTTAGATACAGTCAAACTTAACTTTTTCGTTCATGCAGGCTATACGATCGTTTTATTTATCTTTTCCATGTTTCTTTGGTGGCCATTGGTTAATAAACTTCCAGACGAGTACCAACTACATGGCTTGAAGAAAGTTGGATATATTCTTGCAGACGGGATATTACTATTACCTTCTTGTGGAATGATTATGTTTGCCCCTGCAGCTATGTATGAAACTTATACAAATGGTGAGATGTGGTTAAAAGCGATGGAACTTTGTGTGCCAGGAAGTACTTTATCCGGACTTTCTATAAGTGGTCCAGAGTTGTTTACTAATGTACCTGCAAGAGTGGATCAGCAAACCGGTGCTGTTATTATGAAGGTTCTTCAAGAAATAGTGTTAGGTATCTTTTTAGTAAAGGTCTTTTTTGAATGGTATGAGAAGGAGAAGCGGGAAGGTGACGAAATTACGAAAGCTGCTTTGCTTCAAAGTAACCCTCGTCATGTAGAGTAGTTTTTGTATATTCATTTAAAAGCGTTTATTCAAAGTAATCTTGAATAAACGCTTTTACTTTGTTTAATTAAGGAGACTTTATACATTGATAAGCAATGCGCTTCCGTTTTTTCTTATATCTTGAAGTTAATTTTTATAATATCAGCTTCACGTGCGGACTTAAATAGAATTAGTAATGTAGGTCCAATGATAATGCCTAGTATTCCAAGCAGCTTCAACCCTAAGTACATTGATATTAATGTTGCTAGTGGAGATAAACCAAGATGTTGTCCCATAACCTTTGGTTCAACAGTCCTTCTAATAATGAGTAAAATTACTGCTAAAATAGCAAGCTTTGTTCCCATAGCGATATTTCCAGTCATAAGATGATACAATGACCACGGGGCTAAAATAACGATGGAGCCAATTATAGGAATTAAATCGATTATCCAGATAATTAGCGACATAATTACCGCAACTTTTGGTGCAATTATAAACAATCCAATTAGTGACGCAGCTAATATGATAAGACTTACAAGAAATTGAGCTTTAAAAAAACCAAATACAACTGATGATAATCTTGAAGTCATAAACGTTACTTTTTCCGATGTTTGCTCAGTCATATATTTATAAATGCCTGTTTTTAGTTTAGGAAGATCGAGCATAAATAAAAATAATGCAATTAAATAAACGAGAAAACTAACTAAATAATTCGGGATATAAGATAAAAACGCACTAATTTTCTCGATATTTACATATTGCTTTAAACTGGCTATTAGAGATTCAAACAGAGTGTTGACCTCTTCAGTAAAAGCATTGACAACTTCGGCAGGGAAATCTTGTGCCGCCTTTTCAAAGTGTTCCTCATATTGATGCCACATTTCTGTCACGTTGTTAATATAAATTGGGGCATCCTCAATAAATTTGATTCCCTGTGCAACCACTTTTGTAACAACAAAAAAGGTAACCAATGCCAAGAGAAGAGTAAAAACGGTAAATACTAGAGTAATTGCTAACTGGCGATTTAATTTAAGTTTTCTGTGAATGATTTGAACGATTGGTTCTAACATTATAGCTGTTAAGATGGCAACTATTAGAGGGATCGATATAGGTAAAATAAAGTAAAACAATAAAGCGCCGATGATAATAAATAGTCCGATCATGAAATATTTCTTTTTAATAAGCCTATTCAAAATGGGAACTCCTCTCTATACACAGTGTTCTAAGCTTTATTATATAAGCAGGTGTTAAGAATACACAATTTAAAACAAAATGAGCACGAGCAATAATCTTCCGCTCGTGCTCATTTTCATTATTAGTCTGCAAAGATTGAAGCTTCTTTATAAATCTTGTTCAGCATTTGTTTGCATTGATTTACAAGATGATCTGGAAAGTGCTCATCTTCCCCATATTCAATTCCATGGGGATAATAGTATTTACCAAGAATCGGTTTCATTAGTTGGATATAAGCATCATGTGCGCCCACATCTCCGCTTGTTGCATAACCTTGGACTCTTAAGTAATATGTACCTTCTCTAATTTCAAATTTGTAGTCATAAGTAACTCGCTCGTAGTCCCATTGGCCTGCTCTAACCATGGAATTTTCTTTCATTACTTCATCTAAACGGTTCAAATCAATATGTAATGTTTCAATTTGAGTATCTTCAAATCTCATGGTCATGTCCCTCCTTAGTTTTCAGCCTAGTTTTTGTTATGTTCATGAATACATGCATAAGTACGATAAGTGAAAGCATTGCTAAAAAGAGTATAAGGTCAAATTGGAAAACTTCAGACTCCAAATAAGCTTATAAATAGCATGCCTCTATCTTCCTTTTTAATAATAGTCGAAAAAGCTTGGACTTGCAATGAAATGAAATATTCATTTTTAAAATCGTTGATTATTTCGTATAGTTTTTGAACGACTTGTGAAAGATAGAGTGAAAACTACTTTTAATTGCTTCATACTTGGATGCAAAAAAAGCTGAAAAGTAATGGGAGGATGAGGAAAAATGACACAAATTCGCGATATTATGACTTCAAACGTACAAACATGCTCTATGAGTGACAGTATTGAGGAAGTTGCCATGAAGATGAAAAATGATAATGTAGGCGTTATTCCCATTGTTGAAAATCGCCAATTAAAAGGGTTAATAACCGACAGAGATATCGTTTTACGTTGTATAGCGGAAAAAACCTCTATTTCAGCTAAAGTAAGTGAAATTATGAGTAACCAACTTATTACAGTCACTCCAGAAACCCCTACTCAAGAAGCCGCTAGAATAATGGCGAAAGAACAAATTCGTCGCCTGCCTGTTGTAGAAGATGGAGAACTTGTAGGAATTGTGGCACTAGCAGATTTAGCGGTTAGGGATTTGACAGATGATCAAGCGAAAATTGCACTTTCTGAAATATCGGAACCAGATGAGAATCAACCTTTTCATTAAAAATCTATTGCATTCGTTCAAAACCCTGGTGATTCAGGGTTTTTTTATTTTCTAATGTAGCATAGAAATGATAATATAGGGTAAATATGGTTTAAATTGAATGATATAAATAATATTATTTATGGAGGAGGAATAGGACTGCGTACATTTATCCGTATAACGATTTTAACAACTGTCATTTTTTTTATTATGATTTATTATTATTCTGTTCCTCAAGATCATTCAAAGCCACTGAAAGATGATAATCATTCAATACCACCTAAAATTGATTATTTTATAAATGATGAACAATCGGATGAGACAACACGTCCGAAAGAGGGACTTTCGGTATACATTGGTAAAAAGAGTAAAACTCTAGTAGAGGATTATGGAGAACCTCAAAGAATAGATATTTCTGCCTATGGTTATGAATGGTGGATTTATAAAAGCTTTTATGGTACTTATATGCAAGTTGGTGTTTTAAATGATTCGGTCGTCACAATCTATGCTATTGGCAATCAATTGAATGTTTCTCCTTATAAAATTGGTCAATCCATTGAAGATATCTTTCGGACGACAATCTTAGAAACAGAAATATTAGTATCTAAGGATGGTGGAACCTATCGATTCGAGTTATCGGAAGAAGATTTAAACCTTCGCCCACTTGTCCAATTGGGTGAGATTTTCGTTCAATTGTCGATTGATAAATTTTCAGGAACTTTATCGAGTATTCGATTCTATGATAAGAATACATTAATTACGCAAAAACCATATGAATTGGTGTATCATGGCGATTTATTAGAGCCAGCGGATTTAGATATTCAGGAATGGAAAGAAATTGAAAATGGGGCAGAGCAACAAATATTTGATATTACGAATGTGATTCGAAATCGTTTGGGATTAAATGCTTTGGAATGGGATGATAAATTAAGCAAGGTCGCCTATGATCATAGTAAAGATATGTTTGAAAACAGTTACCTCTCCCACGAATCACCTGAATTTGGATCTCTTGAGGAAAGATTGCAAGAAGAGGAAATTGAATATCAGACTGTAGCTGAAAACATTGCTGAGAAATATATGGATGGTCCCGCTGTAGTAGAGGGATGGTTAAACTCTGATGGACACCGGAAAACTTTATTGGATGAAAACTATTCCAAACTAGGTGTTGGTGTTTTTGGAAAATACTATACTCAAAACTTTATTCAAGAGAAATAAAATAAAAGGCCTTTTCCCAAGGTCTTTTTTTCATTTACTTTTGTCACATGTATCCACTCATTTCATAACCTATATATAGGATTAGTAAAGAGTAGAGGTGATTAACGATGGAAAGAAAAAGTCTGCATCCCTCAGTAGAGCAATTTAAAGAATTTATACAAAAGCACCCTGGATTAATTAAAAATGTCCGTAATGAAGAATATACATGGCAAGAGCTGTATGAAGATTGGTATTTACTTGGAGAAGATGATCCAAAATGGGCGAATTATCAGGGGAAAGAGGGAGTCGGAACTGAGGAAAATCAATCTGATAGTAAATTAAGCTTGAATCAGATTACAAAAATTTTCAAAAATATGGATATTAACCAAGTCCAAGGGCATATACAGCAACTTAGTCAGGCGATTGGAGCAATACAAGGTGTCATAGGGCAATTCCAAGGACAGGAAAGTCAAAAAGCTAGCAGTCAACCACAAACAAATAATCATCCTTTTTCCTTCAGGAAAGATTAGGAAAGGAGTATCAATGAGACAAGAGGTTATGCAATATATTTATTCCAAAAATGAACTTAAGCAGTTTTTAAGGGAACAACCTTATTGGTATAGAAAATTATCAAGGGAACCTACTTCATTGGAAGAATTTGAAATAGCTTCTTTACACTACTTTAAGAAAACAATTCCTCATCGTGTGGAAAAGTTTTCCAACAGCCTACATATGGCTTCCATGATGATGAATATGTTACAGACATTAAATAATACATGATCATAGGAGTGGAGCTAAACCCGGAAAATAGGGATGAAAGAGAACGTCCTTTAATTAAGTTTTAATTTTTACTTCACTCTTTTTTCACTTGTACGAATGATTGCAACAATTTTTATGGATAACCCTCTTTCTTTAGTGAAAACTAAGAAAGAGGAGTGATTTTATGGTTAGAATGATCATCATAATTATAGTATCCCTTATCATCGTTACAGGATGTGTCAATAAAATACCTGAACCAGAGACAATCATTGTAGAAGCTTCAGAGGTGCAAAAAGATCATTCACTTTTTTCTTTCCGGCATATGATTCAGGGCAATGATGTTAAAATTGAGTGTATTGTTCCGACCGTTTCTTTTAATAAAAACGATGATCAAGCTGCTAAAATCAGGTTATATATTGATAATCGGTTTTACAATGAATATGATACCGCTGCATTCGTCGTTAAAAATGTACAAGCAGGTCCGCATAACTTTAGGATGGAGGTAGTATCATTAGAAAATCAATCATTAGGCCTATCTCGTAATTTTCTTGTAACAATTCCGTAGAAAAGTCGCAACTCTGTTAAAAACATGTTAAAATACGATTGGAGGTGAGCACATGCTTGCTACAATCGAGAGTATTCAAATAATTGAAAAAGCTGAATGGCTTGGCAAACAAATCATAAAGTCTGAGATTGCCGAGAATTACAGATTTTATTATAATAAATTGCAAAAAGATCAAGATACACAACGGAGAATCCGTGAATTTACTAAAATGAAGGATCTATATGAAGATGTCCAAAGGTTCGGGCGGTTTCATCCAGATTACAAAGAAATTATGGTAAAAACACGTGAATATAAAAGAGAAATGGATCTTGATGAAAACGTTGCTAATTTTAGAAGAGCAGAAAATGAGTTGCAATCGTTGTTAGATGAAATTAGCGTGTTAATTGCTAGATCTGTATCAGAAAATATAAAGGTTCCTACAGGAAATCCCTTCTTTGAAACTGGTTCTTCATGTAGTGGGGGGTGTGGATCTGGTGGTAGTTGCGGCTGTTAGTTACAAAGCGTATAAAGGGGAAAAAGAATGTTTAGTAATAGACAAGGGGTTATTGTTTGGTTATTCAGCTTAAAAAACGCGAAAGCTTTAAGGCGTTTTGGAAATATCCACTATGTATCTCGCCGAATGAAGTATGTTGTCCTGTATTGTTCACAGGAGGAAGCTAATGGGCTTGCCGAAAAGTTGGCTGCTATGCCATTTGTTAAAAAGGTAGAATTATCATACAAGCCTTTTTTAAAAACAGAGTACGAAAATTCCAAACCTGATAAAGCAAAGGAATATGATTATCGGGTTGGCTTATAGAACGATTAGGCTGTCACTTAAAACGACCTCCCATATGGGACAAGTCTTTTAAGATGTGACAGTTTTTTGTTGTAATTGTACAGGAAGAAGGATAATTGCAATTGCAAGAAGATATCGGCTAGATTTTGTCCAATTTGTGCCGATATAATTAGTAGTATAGCTTAAGGAGAAGTTAAATTGAAAAAGATCTTTTTTTTATTCGTGATCTTAATCGGCTTAGTAGGAAGCTTACTAGTGTACCAATGGAATGTTTATTCTTCGGGGAAAAATAATGATGAAACTAATGCAACACAAAACTTTCGGATTCAACATCGAAAAGGAATGTTCCATATTGAGCAGACATTATCAAATCTAAATGACCAAAATTATAAAATCATACAACCAAAGAATATAGAAGATATCCAATGTTTTACTAACGATGAAACGAGTTGCTTTCAAGGATCTGCGAATGTAGAAGTGAAAAATGGTGAACTTAAATTTACATATTCTATAAAGGCACCTAACAAATCAGAAAGCTTTTTGTGGGAACTTCCGTATATAAAACTTAAGGATGTGCAACTCTCATCTACACATATTCAATTAAATGAATTTGATTGGCGAGATGGAGAATGGGTTAGTGAAGCAGATCGACAAGTTCGAAAAAAAATGAATTTACTTGACTATTATGTTTTTGATCAAACACCCAATGTTCCAGCATTATATTGGCAATCGAAACAACTTGAAAAAATTGAGGTGAATCAAAATCTTGTTATATTTACCTCTCCAGAGTTAAAAAAGTCGCTCGATTTTAAAAGAATGGATGTAGAGAAGTTAAACAAGCAACAGAAATATGTTGTCATTACAGATGAGCATAAAGAAACTGTTTCTGGTCGTCTCCATATTATGAATAAGCCGAGTAATAAGGAAGCACTGGAAAGAGAATTAATGTTAGTTGATTTAGAAAGCAGTTATTCTTTTGCAAAAAATGAAAAATGGCTGCAGGAATTAATAGTTGCCATTATGAACGATTCTCCCCCAAAAGGAGAAAAAGCAAAAAAAATGTTTACGGAATGGAGTAATACCCTTACGAAAGAACAAATAAAGTTATGGAAGGATTTATTTCAATCGATTCCTGAAGGAAAATTAGATAGTGTTATGCTGGATGAAGTTCTTAGCGAGGCAACTGGACACAAAGTCATTTTTTTCGTCTCCAATGCTAATGAGCAAAATCCTTTTTCTCCAATTATTTTTTATGATAGTAGAGATGTCTTTGTTAAGGACGTTCAATTAACTGATATTTATATTTCTCATGTAAAGGACAAGTCTATAATTGAATTACTACCGCTGTTAAAAGCATTAAATTATAGTACGCATATAAAAGATCAGACTTTCATAGCTGAAAAGGGAGCAATCCAATATCAGTTTTATCCAGATAAACGATACTTTGACTTGAATGGTGATCGTTATGGTTCGAAAAATCCTGTGATTGTTACAAAAAATGGTCAAAGCTTTATCGAATTATATTTAATCGAAACATTATTCAATGTTGAAATAGTGGAAGAGGAAGGAAAGATAAGTATTGAATAAATAAAAAAATACCCTGCATTATAAAAATGCAGGGTCCTTCTATGCCGTCTAACGGTTTAGAAGGCAAAAAGGGAGAGGAGAAACCGGAGGAAGAACTTAAGGGGAATGTAAGTCTTCTCCGCGGTTGGCAACAACATCTTTTGATGCTGTTATGTTTATTATCTCCTTAGATAATATTGATTATACGTATGAATTCTAGAAAAATAATAGAATCAAGAAGATTCCAGATAAATGATTCAATGTTGAATAAGTAATTTAACTTATGATAGGATATATGAGAAAAAACGACAAAAAATGGTGACGTCATGCGAGTTATTTCAGGGATTTATAAAGGTAGACAGCTTAAAGCTGTGCCAGGACGTGGGACAAGACCAACTACGGACAAGGTTAAAGAGACAATTTTTAATATGATAGGTCCTTTCTTTTCTGAAGGAACGGTATTGGATTTATTTGCAGGTAGCGGTGCGCTAGGAATAGAAGCGTTGAGTCGAGGAATAGATAAAGGAATTTTTGTGGACAAGGATATGAAAGCAATCCAAACAATAAAAACGAACATCCAATTATGCAACCTTGACGATAAGAGTGAAATCTATCGTAATGACGCCGAACGTGCCTTACATGCAATTAGTAAGAGAAATATACAGTTTGACTATATTTTTCTAGATCCTCCATACCATAAACAAAAATTAGAGTCATTATTAGAACAGATTGAAATGAATCAGTTGCTTAAACCCGAGGGAGCAATTGTGTGTGAACATGACTCAAATGTAGTTCTCCCTATCCAAATTGGTTGTTTGGAACAATGGAAACAAGGGGATTATGGCGCAACAGGATTATCCATTTATAAACTAAAGGGGATAGAAAAGGGGGATACGCCATGACAAATATAGCAGTTTGTCCAGGCAGTTTTGATCCTGTAACGCTGGGACATATGGATATTATTCAGCGTGGAGCTAAAGTATTTGAAGAGGTACGTGTTGTAGTTTTAAATAACTCTGCAAAAAAATCGTTGTTTTCAGTTGAAGAACGGATTCAGCTATTGAAAGAAGTAACAAAAGGAATTCCAAATGTTCAAGTAGATTCATTTGATGGCCTCCTCGTTGATTATGCAGCAGCTGTTAATGCAAAAGCGATCATTAGGGGGTTAAGAGCTGTTTCAGATTTTGAATACGAAATGCAAATAACTTCGATGAACAGGGTTTTGAATGAAAAAATTGAAACATTTTTCATTATGACGAATAATCAATATTCGTTTCTAAGCTCAAGCATCGTAAAAGAAGTCGCAAAATACCACGGGAATATTTCCGAACTAGTTCCATTTGAAGTAGAATTAGCATTAAAAGAGAAATTTAAATAAAAAGAGAATGGATTTCATTTTATGAAGTCCATTCTCTTTTTATATATGATTAAATAAAGAATTAATGATGAAATAGTCAAAATGGGTCCAACTTTAAGTAGGAACTGCAATATTCCTGTCCACCATTCATTTGTTCCAAGGAAAGTCACTGGGATGGCTGTAGGTTCGGAGTCTATATGAAAGTGTCGGACAAATGGCTGCCATAGAACAAAAGCAAATAGACCGGAGAGAAAACCATGCATTATACGCGCGAAAAAAAACGGTTTAAATTTAATATCTGTTTCAGCTAAAATACTAGCTGCCTGGGCATGGACGCTAAAGCCATTAAATCCTAGAATAAAACTTACAATAATTGCCTGTTGTAAAATAGTGGAATCTTGAATTTTACTTGTTAATTGACTACCCAATGTAATTTCAAAGATTCCAGCAATCAACGGCGTTCCAAACTCCTTAGGTAAATTAAAAAGTAGCAGTATATTTTCAATCATAGCTGCTAATAAAGGAGTGATCTCAAGGTGGTAAAGAATTTTATTCAATACAGAAAAGAGAATAATGAAACCACCAATCATTAATAAGGTGTTTATTGAGGAAACAACCGCATCGCCTAATAATTTCCCTATTGGCCTATTATTTTTTAGTCGGGTTTGATGAAGCTGAGAAAAAGCTTCTCTTATATTTATTAATTTGCTTGATTTCCGATATTGACTTTGTTTTTCTTTTCTCCCGTAAAATCTCATAATGAGCCCAACCGAAAAATTTCCTAAATAGTGAGCGATCGCTAAAAGAAAGCCTAATCGTGGATTATGAAAAAAACCGACAGAAATGGCTGCAAAAATAAAGAGCGGGCTTGAAGAATTTGTAAACGAGACTAGTCTCTCAGCCTCTATTTTCGTAATTTGATTTTCTTGTCTAAGTCTGGCAGTTATCTTTGCTCCAGCAGGAAATCCAGTTGCCATCCCCATCGCCCAAGCAAATCCACCAACTCCAGGAACTCTAAATAAAGGCCTCATTAACGGCTCTAGTATGACTCCCATAAATCTTACAACTCCAAAACTAATTAACAGTTCAGAGACAACAAAAAATGGGAATAAAGATGGGAATACGATCCCCCACCACATGTTTAACCCACGGACAGAAGCATCAAGAGATTCTTCCGGAAGAATGATCATCGAGACGGCGATTAAAGCTGCACTAAAAGCCAGTAAGATAGTTTTTAATTTTGATATATTTACATAACTCAATCGGTTTACCCCCTGTCCAACACCCACACAATCAATATACTCATAAAATTGCTAATTAGACCATAAGATGTTGCAGGAGGCGGTCAAAAATGGTGCCTAAAATTGGTTTAGCCTTAGGTTCGGGTGGTGCAAGGGGATTTGCCCATTTAGGTGTTTTAAAAGCGTTAGAAGACCATCATATTCCTGTGAGTATGATTGCTGGAAGTAGTATGGGAGCATTAGTTGGCTGTTTATATGCATTTGGTCATGATCTTCATCAGTTAATTAAATTATCGACCTCCTTTCGTAGAAATTTCTATTTTGATTTTACTATTCCTAAGATGGGATTTATTGAAGGAAAAAGGGTCAAACACTTAATTCAGCTCTTTACGCATAACAAAAACCTCGAACAGCTTAAAATGCCAATTTGTGTTGTTGCTACTGACTTACAAACAGGGGAAAAAGTTGAATTTATGACTGGTAATATTGCAGAAATTGTGAGGGCTAGTATAGCGATTCCAGGGATATTTACACCTGAGAAAATTGATGGTCGGCTTTTAGTCGATGGAGGTGTTGTAGATAAGGTACCGGTTGTCTCCGTTCGTAAAATGGGGGCGGATATAGTGATTGGGTCTGATGTTGCAAGAGTAAATAAGAAAGCAGAAATCTCAACAGTCTATGATGTTATCATGCAGAGCATTGACATATTACAAACGGAGGTAGGGGTTGCAAGAGAAATCGATACAGATATTATGATTCGGCCTCAAGTAGAAGAATATAGTGCGAGAGCATTTAAAAATATTGAAGAAATTAT
The DNA here is from genome assembly GCF_001375535.1 of Bacillus niameyensis. Classification (GTDB taxonomy): domain Bacteria; phylum Bacillota; class Bacilli; order Bacillales; family Bacillaceae_C; genus Lederbergia; species Lederbergia niameyensis. The sequence continues at coordinate 1,057,819 of NZ_LN831197.1, read as the reverse complement.
TTCGAGAGGAGAGGAGGAGACGGTAAAAATGATTCCTGATATTAAAAAAGCTATATCTAGTTTTTATAAAGAAAAATAAAAAATCGGGGATATACATCCCCAGAGAATTTACGGGTAAATAATAGGTGGTTGCTCAAATTCTAGTGCGCGCAATTTTGAACGAAAAGGCTCTTTTAATGCATGCGCATATATATCAGTAGCTTTAATATCAAGTGATAGCATGTCATTATCTTGACTTGAAATTTTGGAAATAAGTGTAATAGGTAAGTCCTTTTTTATTTTCCTCAAATATTCTCTTCCATTATTAGTCATTCCAAGTAATCTTATGTATTCGGGGGTTTGCCTGATCATTTGTATAGTCTGTTTTTGAGTGTTATTTAAAATGTGGACACAAACCCGTTGTAACCTTGTCCAAGTATACCGTTTTGTTTTAATTTGTTGCATAAAAGTAGTGAAATTTTCCGATGTGCGGGCAGCTTTTAATAAACGGTTCTCTAGTCCTTCCTCTACTTCGTAAATAGCTTCCAATTCCTTATCGTTCATCGATAATAATTTATATTGTAAGAATGGCCAGTAATGTTCCCAAGTATGATATTGACTAAATTCCTTTTTATAATTGTGTAATTCTTGAAATGTTTGCGAAGGAATAAAAGCATTGATGGCTTCCAATGATTTATTTTGTTGAATAGCCATTCGAATCGAAGTTGCACTAGCAATATTTGACTGATTGAAGAAGGTATCATGATAATTAGCGTTTTTTCTTTTGACAGTATAAAGTTTGATAGAAGGATTTATGACAGAAGCTGCTGATATGTAATAAAATCCGAGAATATTATTTGGTTTTGATAGGTCAATAGTGTCGTGTTTTGGATTAAGCTTTTTAAATGCCTCTGAAAGTGCCTTCGGATAACTCATCCCTGTTTTAATAAAGCTCCGTATAAAATCCTCATAATCGTCTTTATGATTTTCTATAAAATCATAAGTTTGGTAAAAAGTTGTAATATCCCCAGACTCACTTCCGAAGCAAATTTTCTTGCACTTCATTGCATTTAATATAAATACTGCCCCGAAAGCGAATATTTCCGCTTTTTGAATAGTAAAAGCGTAGGGGAGTTCAATAACTAGATCAACCCCTAATTGTAAAGCCATTTTAGTGCGCGCCCATTTGGAAACGAGAGCGGGTTCGCCTCTCTGCAGAAAGTTACCACTCATGATGGCGATCACAATATCGGAGTCGGTGATTTTTTTTGCCATTTGTAACTGATATTGATGCCCGTTATGGAAGGGGTTATATTCGGCAACGATTCCAACACTATCCATTGTTTTACCTCCACCTAGAATAAGAATAATTGTACCTTATCATAACTTATTCATTTGAAAAACAAAACTCAAACAATGTCTCGTGTTATTATTAACAATAAAAATATTATGTAAACATAAAGAATTCATTTCCTTAGTTAAAAGGAAGATAATAGGGTAATATGAAAATGTGGATAAGTTTTCTACATTATTTGTTGTAGTGTAAAGAACATATATTGACAAACACTTTACTGAAAGCTATAATTACTTTTGTTGCCAAGAGGTGATGACAATGAAATGGACAGTTGCTCAATTACAAAAATTTCGCAATCAAAATGTGAATATTGATCAGACTGTTGATGTCTCAGAAAATCTATTGAAAAGAGATCCAGAAATTAGAGCAGTTACACCTATACAAGTCACTGGTACGATGGACGTAAACCGTGAAAAGGTTGAATTTCATCTTCACTTAACAGGTACATTGACTTTGCCGTGTGCCCGGACTCTTGTAGATACAGAATATCCAATTGATATCCATTCATCTGAAGTGTTTTTATTAATGCCAGATGACCGTAAACTGGATGATGATGAGGAAGATATCCACGAGCCAATAAGAGGTGTGGTGGATTTAAATCCTGTTATTGAAGAACTATTGATAGTTGAAGTTCCACTCCAGGTTTTTTCCGATGAAGCATTAAAAGAGGATGTACAAACAGGTAAAGATTGGACAGTCATGACTGAAGAGCAATATCAGCTTGAAAAGCAAAATGCAGAAAAACCGATTGATCCCCGTCTAGCGGGGCTGAAAGATGTTCTGAAAGACAAGGATCATTGACATTAATAGTGACTATTTTAAGGAGGTGTGAATGATGGCAGTACCAGCTAGAAGAACTTCAAAAACAGTTAAAAGAAAACGCCGCACTCATTTTAAATTACAAGTCCCAGGTATGGTTGCATGTCCAAACTGCGGAGAAATGAAACTTGCACACCGTGTTTGCAAAGAGTGTGGAACATATAAAGGGAAAGAAGTAGCAAAATAAAAAAACGTGAAGAGGTAACATCTCTTCACGTTTTTTTTATTTTGCTTATATCTAAACTATATTCTATCTTTCGGTTTCCAGGCATATACTTACAAAAAAGTAGGGGTGATCAAAATGACAACTTCACGACAGGATGCCTGGACTCCAGATGAAGATTTTATACTTGCTGAATTAGTCCTTGCCCATATTCGGGAGGGAAGCACCCAGCTTAAAGCCTTTGAAGAGGCGGGGATAAAGCTGAAAAGGACTTCTGCCGCATGTGGATTTCGTTGGAATTCTAATATTAGAAAACAATATAAAAAGGGAATCGATTTTGCGAAAAAGCAAAGAAAGGAAAGTAAGAAGCAAAGTACTACAGCTTCGAGTGAACAAAATAATGAAGATAATGTGAAAGTTGAGCAAAATGCAGATTCTTCCATTCTTCCAGAAGTAACTAATATTTTCGAAAAGATCGAAAGTGAACTAAAATTAGTGGATCAGTATAAGAATGAAAATAGTAAATTGAAATCGGAAACGGAAATTTTACAACAGGAAAAATTGGAAGTGGAAAAACGATTGGAAACAGTGTCGAAGGAATATCAGCAATTGAGGGAGGATTATCATTCATTGATGTCGCTTCTAGATAAAGCACGTAAAATGGCTATTGAATTAACTGAATAAATATCAAGGGAAAAGGAGCCATAAATTACTTATATGGCTCCTTTTCATGGAATGCGATTAAAAGTTTGTTTGTATATCGCTTGGTTCTACAGGTGCCTTTCTTACAAAACACATAATACCAGCGATTAAAAAGAGTAGTGCCGCAAGGAATCCACTTCCCATTGAAATGAGTCCTACTAAAATAGCTCCAATGATGAACAACCATCCAGCAGCTTTTGGTTTTTTATTTCCTTTGACGAAAATAACACCAATTATACCAGCGATAACACCTAGAATAGCTGCGACGATGATAGCTCCCCCTAACCCAGAGAAAAAGGTGATAACCGCGTCCACCTCTTCATACGAAAGAGTGGGGTCATTAGCGATTTCCAGCATCATCTCACTTTTAAATTCCTCTGATTTAAAAAGTACTAAAAAGAACAATCCAAATAAAAATCCTAATGCACTTAAAATAATACCGATAATACCTAATGTGATTTCTCCAGTTCTTTTCAAACGATTCCCTCCTAAGAATAAGTTACACTTTATTGTACGATTATAAATCGAAATAGTTTCATATTTTCTTTTTTCGATTTTTTGCTCGTTCATTCCAGAAGGATATCAAACAAGAGGATTTTCTGCAAGGTCCTTTTTAACTCTTATATAGATGACACTGACTGAGTCACTAATCCAATTTCCCCCCCCCCATTGTGACTTCCTTCCTGTAGGATAAGTTGCTATATATATAAAGAAAATCCATACGAGAGAAAGAATTCTTTTATCCTAGTTTGTTCGCAAAAAGATACCTGGCGTGAAATAATTTTGTTACAATAAAAATATATTTTACTATTTTTGATATGGGTGATGACGTGAAAATTGGAATTATCGGTGGTGGAGCAGTCGGTCTTTTGTTTGGAGCGTATTATAGCTCTAAATATACTGTAACGATTTTCTCGCGTACGAAAGAGCAGTCTGATGTATTAAATTCGAAGGGAATCATCTTAACAAGGCAGAATAATAGGGAAATCTGTAATGTTGCAGCAAGATCACATGACGAGCAAATATCTGAGCAAAATATGGTCATCGTAGCAGTCAAACAATATGATCTAGATTCTATTCTCCCTATTCTGTTAAATACTCCAAAGCAATGTCCACTCCTCTTCATTCAGAACGGAATGGGTCATTTAGATTTTTTTGAAAAGCTGCCTCATGAAACGATCTTTGTCGGAACTGTCGAACATGGAGCTAAACGAGAGACCGCAAATGAAGTTAACCACACGGGTATAGGTGTTACAAATATAGCACTCTATCGAGGAAGACAGGAAGTGATTGATTTATTTCCGATTGTCGATCACACGTTTTTTCCAATTCAATTTGTTGATCAGGTAGATGAGATGTTACAAGCAAAGCTAATAGCTAACGCTGTAATTAACCCTTTAACTGCAGTATTGAGCGTGAAAAACGGAGAATTAATTAAAAATACATATTTTTTTGCTTTATTTCAAAAACTTCATAAAGAAATAATCTCTGTTTTACCTAATGTTGATGAAAGAGAGTCTTTTAGAAAAGTCGAGGCGATTTGTACGAATACTAAAGAAAATTGGTCATCCATGTATAAAGATATAAATGGTGGAGGAAAAACCGAAATTGATTCGATTTTAGGGTATGTCCTTAATCTAGGCGAGGAGCAGGGCAGAATATTGCCGTTAGCTAAAATTCTTTATACAATGATTAAAGGATTGGAACAGGAAAGGGGCATAAAAAGTGATGGCTAACTTTTTCTCCTCTTTAGCAGCCGTTTTTATTATTGCTCCCGCTCTTTTTTATATTCTGATTTTCCTTGTTGTAAAGAAAACTAGCGGAAACCAACGTAAAGCAAGAGGATATGCAATCAATTTAACTACTTTTATTTTAATTTTTTCTGTACATTATCTTATTTTAGCGATCTGGTCTAAATCATTGATTGGGCTCATTCTCTTAATCATGCTTTCAGTTGGAATTCTATTTGTGCTAACTTATTGGAAAAAGCGAGGGGAAATTATTTACCCTAATGTCCTCGTTGGATATTGGAGATTGACCTTTTTGCTGTTCTCGGTTTGTTATATTTGTTTATTTATTTACGGTCTATGTAAAAGCATCCTTGAAGCAGTGAAGATAACGTGAAGGATTGTTATAGGCAAGAAAATATCATTTCACTGGCGAATTTGCTATACTTTATCTGATTATTTAAGAAATGCACGGAAAGGAAGTTAATCTATGGATATTGAAAGCATTGTCATTCCTGCAACGAACGACTTTGCTTCTCTTTATATAGCACAAAAAGAACCTGTAAAAGGTTTTTTTCATTATGATATAACGGAGAACACTGTTTTTGAAAAAAGGGTTTCGGATCTTTTGAAAAGGAATTTTGATCGAGAAGGACTTGCTAAATGTATAGAGGCATACATGAAGCCATTTCCTTCTTCGGAACAAACAAAAAGATCTTTACAAAAGTTACGTTGTGAAAATTCTACTGTTGTGATTGGTGGTCAACAAGCGGGGTTATTAACAGGACCTTTATATACAATACATAAAATTATTTCTATAATTAAGCTTGCTGAGCAACAAGAGGAACAATTAGGAATTCCAGTCGTTCCAGTATTTTGGATTGCTGGTGAAGATCATGATTTTTTAGAGATTAATCATGTTTATGTAGAAGTTGGTAAGGAAATGGAGAAAATTAATTTTCCAAGAAATCCTAACTTAAAGCATATGGCATCTGATATTCATTATGATAAAGAAGTCATGAGCCAATGGATTGATACAGTATTTCTTCATTTTGGTGAACGGAGCTATACGAAGGAAATGTTGGACACCTTACATACTGCTGTTGCAGCATGTCAAACAGTTACAGAGTTTTTCTCTTATTTGATTATGTCCTTGTTTAAAGAGTATGGAGTCTTAATTATTGATTCAGCTGATCCTAATTTAAGAACGTTAGAAGAACCTTTTTTTTATAAGCTAATTGAGCAGGCTGCTCCTATTACTAAATCCGTCTTTGCCCAACAAGACATAATTAGCGGATTTGGCTTTAACAATATGATTGAAATCAATAACGGCGCAGCCAATTTATTTTACTATAAGGACAATGAGCGTATTCTGCTTAATTATAATTCGGAAGAAGGTATATTTGAATCTGGGAAAGGCCATTTTCAAATTCGAAAAGAAGACTTATTGCAAGTATTGCAAAGTGAACCAGAACGATTAAGTAATAATGTAGTAACGAGGCCCCTTATGCAAGAATGGCTGTTTCCGACGCTTGCATTCATTGCAGGTCCTGGAGAAATTGCATATTGGGGCGAATTGAAGCAGGCGTTCGAATTATTGAAGATGGAGATGCCTCCTCTTATTCCAAGAATGAATATGACCTTCTTAGAATCTGCGGTTGAAAGGGACATTAATGAACTAAACCTTTCCCTCGATGAAATTCTTAAAGGTGGAGTAGCGGGAAAAAGGGAAAAATATTTAAAGGCGAATGCAGATGAGCTGCTGGGAAGTCAGCTTGATGAAATTTCCGCTACATTGGATGAGAAATATCAAGCTATTTTAAAACGACTGGAAGCTTCAGATCGCGGATTATTGCCACTTGCTCAAAAAAATTTGGACTTCCACATAAAGCAAATTGAATTTCTAAAGCAAAAGGCAAATTGGGCGTTAGAACAAAAACATCAAAGTGAATTAGAGAAATATAATCGAATTGAAAGATCACTTAGACCGAATGGAAGTCCTCAAGAAAGAGTATGGAACATTTATTATTATTTAAATATTAGTGGAGAAGATTTCATTCGAAGGCTTATGAGTTTGCAGTTTGTCTTTGATGGCAAGCATAAAATTATTAAAATATAACCAAAATCCCTTCCTTAATTAGGAAGGGATTTTTTGTTTACATGGCATTTTCAAGATTTTTTTAATCGAGATGTAAAAAGTGGTGGTAGAAGGTGGGGGAATGTGGTAAATTAAATATAGAAAGTGGGGGCATGTATCATGTTCATGGGAGAATATCAACATAACATTGATGCAAAAGGTCGTTTGATCATCCCGGCTAAGTTTCGCGATGGTCTAGGAGAGACATTTGTCATTACTAGAGGTCTTGATCAATGTTTATTTGGTTACCCTCTTAATGAATGGCGTCAATTAGAAGAAAAGTTGAAATTATTGCCCATGACAAAGAAGGATGCTCGTGCTTTTACAAGGTTTTTTTTCTCAGGAGCGGTTGAATGTGAATTGGATAAACAAGGCAGAGTTAATTTGCCTTCTTCACTGCTCGGATATTCCAAGCTAGTAAAGGAATGTGTCATTTTAGGCGTATCGAACAGAATTGAGATTTGGAATAAGGAATTATGGGAAGAATACTTTGCAGAATCAGAAGAATCATTTTCTGACATTGCGGAGAACATGATCGATTTTGATATATAGATAAGAAAAGCGCAAGCGCCCGTTTAGCGACGTACAAGCTTTTTAAGCTTCTGACGAGCCGATGTTGACTTATCGTAGGAAGAAGCTGAAAATATGCTAGTCGCTGGGCGCTGGAGCTAGACCAAGCACTATCTAATAAAGAAAGTCATAACGCGGGAAAGGTGAAGTAATCCCATGTTTAATCACACAACAGTAATGTTAAACGAAGCTTTTGAAGGATTGAACATTGATCCAGATGGTCTTTACGTAGACTGTACTCTAGGTGGTGGAGGCCACACGGAGAAAATACTCTCACAATTGTCCGATAAGGGGCGTTTAATCGCCTTTGATCAGGATGAAACAGCAATTGCAAGTGTAAAGATTCGTTTATCAAATCATCTAGAGAAGTTAACGATTATACAAAGTAATTTTCGAAATCTTAGTGAAGAATTGGAGAAAATAGGCATATCCAAAGTTGATGGTGTTCTTTATGATTTGGGTGTTTCCTCGCCGCAACTTGATACTCCCGAGAGAGGATTTAGTTATCATCATGATGCCCCTCTTGATATGAGAATGGATCTTACTGGAGATGTATCGGCTTATGATGTAGTCAATCATTGGCCGTATGAAGAATTAGTAAAGATATTTTTCAAATATGGAGAAGAGAAATTTTCAAAACAAATTGCGCGGAAAATAGAGGCTGCAAGAGAAAAAGCCCCTATTGAAACAACTGGACAGTTAGTTGAACTAATTAAAGATGGAATTCCTGCCCCTGCAAGAAGAAAAGGTGGACATCCTGCAAAACGCATTTTCCAAGCAATTCGAATCGCTGTAAATGATGAACTTCATGTCTTTGAATCATCGTTAAACCAGGCGATTGATTTACTTAACCCAGGTGGAAGGATCTGTGTCATTACCTTCCATTCACTTGAGGATCGTATTTGTAAAAGTGTTTTTAAATCAGCTAGTGAAGGGCCTGAATTACCCCCAGGAATGCCTGTTATACCTCAAGGTTACGAACCAATATTGAAATTGGTTACAAGAAAACCCGTTATACCATCAGATGAAGAATTAGCTAATAATAATCGTGCGAGATCAGCGAAATTAAGAATTGCAGAGAAACTATAAAATAGAATTGGACGGAGGGAGATTTATTTGAGTAATTTAGCACGTAAGCATCAGCCCCATTTTCAAACGATTCAAAAGCCTGAAACAGAAGTTATCAAAGTAAAGCGTCATGCCAGAATTACTCCTGGCGAAAAAATTCTTGCTCTACTGCTTATTGCTTTTATTGGGATAATGGCCGTTCAAATTATCTCTGCTCAATCAAAGATTTATGAAGTGAATAAAGGTATTGAGGATGTTAAAAAAGAGATTCAAGAACAGCAGATATTTAATGGTAATTTAGAAATGCAAATAAGCGATATGAGTAAATATGAAAGAATTGGGGAAAAGGCAAAAGATCTAGGCTTAAATTTAGATGAAGATAATGTCAGGGTTGTTGAGAAAAAATGATTACGAATAAAAAGAATAGAAATATAGGAGCAGCGATCTTTTTTATTTTATTTAGTCTGCTCTTTTTTGTTTTGATGATTAGATTTATAACCATTCAATATACTGGTGAAGCTGAGGGTAAGGAGTTAGCTGCAAAAGCAGCAGAGTTATATTTGCATGAAGGGGTATTAAAGGCACATCGGGGTCATATTTATGATCAAAATGGTCAAGTGATTGCCGAAGATACTGATTCATATACGTTAGTTGCAGTGTTGGATGAAAAATTAACAAACGATAAAGATAAACCGCGACATGTAGTCGATCCTAAAGAGACGGCGACGCAACTTGCTGAGCTTATTGATATGAGTGAAGCTGATATTTACGAACGATTAACGAAAGATCGTAAACAAGTTGAATTTGGAGCGGCGGGTAAAGACTTACCTTATAACGTTAAACAAAAAATTGAGGACCTTAAATTACCTGGAATTACCTTTATTAAAGATACAAAACGCTTTTATCCTAACGGTATTTTCGCTTCGCATTTAATAGGTTACGCTCAAAAGCCGGACCCAGATGAAAAAAATAAACAACCCGTTATTGAGGGAAAGATGGGTTTGGAACAGAGTTATAATGATTTATTAACTGGAAAAGATGGCTCCATACAGTATGAGGGCGATATATGGAATTATATTTTGCCGAACTCGGAAAAACATGTAAAAGAGCCGGAAAATGGCCAAGATATTTATTTAACTCTAGATAAAAAGATTCAAACCTTTCTTGAAGATGCGATGACAAAGGTCGATGAACAGTATAAGCCGGAAAATATTATGGCGATTGTAGCAGACCCGAAAACAGGAAGAATTCTTGCGATGGGACAGCGCCCCACTTTCCATCCAGATACGAGAGAAGGCATTGAGCAATCGTGGCATAATGAGATTATCGAAACAACGTTTGAGCCAGGATCCACGATGAAAATATTTTCATTGGCTGCTGCAGTCGATAAAGGTGTATTTAACCCTAATGATAAATTTCCTTCGGGACAATATCGTGTGGACAGTAAAAGCCCACCGATCAATGATCATAATAATGGTGTTGGTTGGGGACCAATTACTTATTTAGAAGGAGTTCAACGATCTTCTAATGTTGGGTTTGCCTATTTACTAGAAAAAATGGGAACAGAAACATGGCGTGAGTATATGGATAAGTTCAAGTTTGGGATGAAAACAAACATTGCTCTACCAAATGAAGTCCCAGGAAAAATTTTGTATAATTACCCAATCGAAAAAGTAACAAGTGTTTACGGTCAAGGAACGACGGTAACAGCTATGCAAATGGTTCAGGCAATGACGGCTATTGCGAATGATGGAGTTATGATGAAACCGTATGTCGTTGATAAAATAGTGAATCCAAATGATGGAACTGTCAAAGAAACGAAGCCAGAAGTGGCAGGTAAACCAATTAGTAAAGAAACAGCGAGAGAAGTCATTGATATCCTTGAAACAGTTATCACGGGTGAACATGGAACTGGCGAACGGTATAAGATTGATGGCTATCAAGTAGCGGGAAAGACGGGTACGGCACAAATCTCTGATCCAAAAGGCGGTTATTTAGAAGGGCATAACAATTATATTTTTTCGTTTCTCGGACTTGCTCCAGCGGAAGATCCACAATTAATTATGTATGTAATGGTTCAACAACCGAAGCTGAATGTAGAGGATAACGAGAACGGAAGTGTTCCTGTATCGATGATCTTTAACACAGTCATGAAAAGTAGCTTACAATACTTAAATATAGAACCTGAGAAAATCCCTGAAGCAAAAACCATTAATCTTTCAGATTATAAAACAACGAATAGCGAAGTGGCTCTGAAAGATTTAAAGGAGAAAAAAATGGTTCCTGTATTGATAGGGACAGGAGGTAATGTGGCAGCACAGCTACCTGCATCTGAATCGCAAATAATCGAGGGTGAAAAAGTGTTTTTGCGGACAGAAGGGAAAATCACTTTACCTGACTTAACAGGTTGGTCAAAACGGGAAGTGTTGAATTACGCTGAATTAGCTGGTATTAAGGTTGATATTGTTGGTCAAGGTTATGTGTATAAACAAAGCCTTAAACCAAAAACAATTATCCAAGCTGGGGAACAACTTACCGTTAATTTTGAGACTCCAAAAGAAAGTTTGAATAAACTTAAACAATCCAAAGAGAATGATGAGCCAGTAGATTGAAAAAAGGCTGCCATGTGGGAGACCTCTTAGCAGTTGTGCTATGAGTTCTCCCCAACTTCATATTGCCATTTGTATTTCACGTACGGAATATGCGGTTTTATAATGATATAGTTATTGTCGAGCGGCTTGATATTCATATATCACCGCTCTTTTCTTTCCTCTTCCTATCGTTCTATCGAATCAGGATCTCGCATATAGTTTGAACGAGCCCTAGAAAGAGGAGGTCCTTTTTTTGAAACGAGTATCGGCAGTAACAGTTAGAAAAAGACTGTCATTTATGTTGTTGGCAGGCCTGCTAATATTTTTTATTATTGATATTAGATTAGGGTATGTTCAATTTGGTATGGGGAAAGAATTAACAGATCTTGCAAGAGATTCGTGGAGCCGAAATATTCCATTCGAACCAGAACGTGGGAAAATTGTCGACAGGAATGGGGTTTCGATCGCGGAAAACAAAAGTGCGCCTACTGTTTACGTGATTCCAAGGCAAATCGAGGATCCCGCATCGACATCTGAAAAACTAGCAGCAACACTTAATGCATCAAAAGAAAATATATATCAACGATTAGTAAAAAAATCTTCTATAGAAAGAATTCCTGAAGGAAGAAAAATTTCATTTGACAAAGCAAGAGAAATACAAGCACTAGGTTTAAAGGGAGTCTATATTGCTGAGGATTCTAAACGACATTATCCTTTCGGGAGTTACCTTTCACATGTATTAGGTTTTACAGGAATCGATAACCAGGGACTAATGGGATTGGAATTATACTATGATGAAGAACTCAGTGGTGAAAAAGGTTCTGTTCAATTTTTTTCAGATGCAAAAGGAAGAAGACTTCCTGATATGTCAGATGAATTTGACCCACCTGTTGATGGATATGACTTAAAGCTAACGATTGATACAAAAATTCAATCGATTATTGAACGAGAATTGGACAATGCTGAAGCTTTATATAATCCAGATGGAATTATTTCGGTTGCCATGAATCCAAAGAACGGAGAAATTTTAGGTATGGCTAGTCGTCCATCTTTTGATCCTGCTGATTTCCGGGAGGTTCCACAAGAAATCTATAACCGGAATCTTCCGATCTGGAGCACATACGAACCAGGGTCTACATTTAAAATCATTACACTTGCTGCAGCTCTGGAGGAAGGCAAGGTTGATTTAGAGGAAGATCATTTTCATGACCCAGGATTCGTAAAAGTTGGCGGCGCCACTTTAAGATGCTGGAAAAAAGGTGGACATGGTAGCCAATCTTTTTTAGAAGTTGTTGAGAATTCTTGTAACCCAGGATTTGTAGAACTCGGCCAAAGGTTAGGTAAGGAAAAGTTGTTCCAATATATCCGTAATTTTGGATTTGGACAAAAAACAGGTATCGATTTAGCAGGTGAGGGGACTGGGATTTTATTTAAAGTGGATCAAGTCGGACCTGTAGAACTTGCTACAACAGCTTTTGGACAGGGAGTATCTGTTACACCAATACAACAAGTTGCTGCAGTAGCGGCAGCGGTTAATGGGGGTACCCTTTATCAACCTTATATTGTTAAAGAGTTAATTGACCCAAGCACTGGAGAAGTCGTTATGAGAAAAACTCCTGTTGAGAAAAGAAAGGTCATTTCGGAATCTACATCTAAGGAACTCCGTCATGCGCTTGAGAGTGTTGTTGCCCAAGGAACAGGTGGAAATGCATTTATCGAATCGTACCGTGTTGGTGGGAAGACAGGTACTGCTCAAAAAGCAAAGGATGGAAAATATCTAGAAAATAACCATGTTGTTTCATTTATCGGATTTGCGCCCGCAGACGACCCGGAAATTGTTGTCTATACAGCAGTCGATAATCCGAAAGGCACCGTACAATTTGGGGGGACAGTTGCCGCACCTATCGTTGGAAAAATCTTAGAAGATTCTCTTCGCGCGTTGGATGTTAAACCGAGAGAAAATCAAATTGAAAAAGAGAAAAAGTGGAACGACCCAGTAATGATTTCTGTACCAGACTTAAAAGGAATGACAGTGAAAGAAATTCAGCAGCAAATGTATAATTTACAATTAAAGGCAAGTGGAGAAGGAACTACTGTCGTACAGCAAAGTCCTGAACCTGGTGTAAAGGTCGAAGCAGGCTCCCCAGTAAGGGTTTATTTAAAATAAGTTCCGGAGCGGCATGAAAATAAATGCCGCTCCTTTCATGAACAAATAATTAAACAAAAAAATTATTGATTCGTCATAGCTTCATCTTCAAATATTATGTAGAATAGATTAGAATGTTATAGTTGCTTAAGAACACCGTTTTGTTTAGAGAGGATTGATAAATGTGAAATTGCATACACTGTTTGAGTCTTATCCTATAATAAAATTACCTAATTCTAATCCAGAGATTACTGGAATTGCGAATAATCATGTACATATAGCACCAGGGAATTTGTTTGTTTGTATATCAGGTTATAAAGTAGATGGACATAATTTTGCAAAAGATGCGGTTAAAAACGGTGCAGTTGCTGTTGTTGCAGAGAAAGATTTAGATTTAGGTGTTCCTGTCATTAAAGTGAAAGATACAAAAAAAGCAATGGCCATTTTAGCAGATGCTTTTTATGATCATCCGACACAAAAGCTCCATTTAATCGGGATTACCGGCACAAATGGTAAAACGACAACTAGTTATTTAATTAATTCGATTTTTAAGGACTCAGAGCATATAACAGGATTAATTGGAACTCTGTCCGTGAATATCGCCAATCAAGTACACGAAACGAAAAATACGACTCCTGATAGTCTGGCACTTCAGTCAATCTTCCACAAAATGAGGGAGAACGATGTGGAAACAGCTGTCATGGAGGTTTCTTCGCATGCATTGGTACAGGGGAGGGTGAATGGTTGTGATTTTGATGTCGCGGTGTTTACTAATTTAACACAAGATCATCTTGATTTTCACCACACAATGGAAGAATACAAGAGTGCAAAAGCTCTTCTATTTTCAAAACTAGGCAATGTTTATAAAAAAAATCAACTAAAATTTGCAGTCCTTAATGCAGATGATCCGGCTTCTAATTTATTCGCTACAGAAACATCTGCACATGTCGTCACATATGGAATTGATTCTGAAGCAGATTTTACAGCTAGCGATGTTAAATTAGGACATAATGGAGCTTCATTTACTCTTCAGTATCCAGATGGTGCGAAAAACATCACTCTTAAATTGACAGGGAGATTTAACGTTTATAATGCACTTGCATCTATTGCAGCAGCTTATGTATCGAATCTTCCAATTGATACAATCATTCAATCCATTGAAAAGGCTACTGGAGTACCAGGCCGATTTGAATTAGTTGACGGTGGGCAAGACTTCTCTGTAATTGTAGACTATGCTCATACGCCGGATAGTTTGGAAAATGTATTAAAAACAATTAAACAATTTGCAAAAAAACGGATTTATTGCGTAGTGGGGTGTGGGGGAGACAGAGACCCATCAAAACGTCCAATAATGGCTAAAATTGCATGCCAATATGCATCAAATCCCATTTTCACTTCAGATAATCCTCGTAGTGAAGATCCGCTAGCTATATTGGATGATATGGAAAAAGGCGTAATCGGCAGTAACTATGAGATTATTGCCGATCGGAAAGAAGCGATTCATAAAGCAATCCAAGCATCAGAACATGGAGATGTCGTTTTAATAGCTGGTAAAGGTCATGAAACGTATCAAATTATTGGGGAAAAAGTATATGATTTCGATGATCGACTAGTAGCGTTAGCAGCAATAAAGACAAAATAAATATTTTTTGAAAAAAGAAGAATATATTTGGAGAATGAAAACATGAAACAATTTATAAAACGAGAATGTAAATATTTAGAGTTAGACAAATTGTATATAAGTAAGAAACAAGAAGAATTGGAGAGCGGAGAGTAATGATGGAAAAAGTAGTTTTATTTACAGTTATAATGAGTTTCCTGATTACCGTGTTGCTTTCTCCAATATTTATCCCTTTTTTACGAAGGCTTAAATTTGGGCAAAGCATTCGGGAAGAAGGTCCGAAATCACATCAAAAGAAAAGTGGAACCCCTACAATGGGGGGGATTTTAATCGTCCTATCAATCATGATTAGTGTAATTGTAATGATATGGAAATATTCAAGTCCAGGCTGGGAAATATATTTACTTTTATTAGTTACAATCGGATATGGCCTGCTTGGATTTCTTGATGACTTTATAAAAATTGCGCTAAAACGAAATTTGGGTTTAACATCGAGACAAAAGTTAGTTGGCCAAATCGTGATTGCCATTATCTTTTATATTATATTAAGAATGAATGATCTTTCTACCGCTATTACTATCCCAATGACAAACTTTAGTTTCGACTTAGGATGGATTTATGCGTTGTTTATTATTTTTTGGCTTGTTGGCTTTTCTAATGCAGTCAATTTGACAGATGGACTTGATGGATTGCTTTCAGGAACAGCTGCCATCGCATTTGGTGCTTTTGCCATTATCGCTTGGAGTCAATCACAATTTGACATTGCTGTTTTTGCTGTTGCAGTTGTTGGAGCGGTACTAGGATTTTTAGTATTTAATGCACATCCGGCAAAAGTATTTATGGGTGATACAGGGTCACTTGCACTAGGAGGGGCGATAGCTGCTATCTCGATCTTATTAAAGGTAGAAATAATTCTTCTAGTAATTGGAGCTGTTTTTGTTATTGAAACTTTGTCAGTTATATTACAAGTAGCTTCATTCAAAACAACTGGTAAGAGGATTTTCAAAATGAGTCCTTTACACCACCATTATGAACTTTCTGGCTGGTCGGAATGGCGTGTCGTAGTAACATTTTGGACGGTTGGGCTTGTATGTGCGATTCTAGGAATTTATATAGAGGTGTGGTTATAGAGTGAAAAATATAAATGATTACGACTATAAAAAAGTACTTGTTTTAGGTCTTGCAAAAAGTGGTGTTGTTGCTGCTTCTATCTTACACCGATTAGGGGCATTTGTAACTGTCAATGATTATAAGCCATTTAACGAAAATCCCGATGCTCAAGGACTACTTGAGCAGGGGATTAAGGTCATTTGTGGAAGCCACCCAGTTGAACTACTTGATGAGGGGTTTGAACTTATAGTAAAAAACCCGGGGATTCCTTATTCCAATCCGCTAGTAAAAGGGGCGGTCGAAATGGGATTGCCAATTATCACTGAAATCGAGCTTGCTTATCAAATTTCAGAAGCAGAAATGATTGGGATTACCGGAACAAATGGAAAAACAACGACAACAACGTTGATTTATGAAATGCTGGAAAAGGCGAAATGCCAGCCGTTAATTGCGGGTAATATTGGTACCGTTGCGTCTGAAGTTGCTGAGAAGGCGACAAAGGATCAAACGATGGTTGTTGAGCTATCATCCTTTCAGTTAAAAGGGATACAGACTTTCCGCCCACATGTTGGAATTATTACGAATTTGTATGAAGCGCATTTAGACTATCATGAGGATTGGGATGATTATGCACGTTCAAAAATTAATATTACGGTTAATCAGACAAAGGATGACTTTCTGATAGTAAATGCTGACCAACCCGCTCTTATGGAAATGGTTTCTTTTACAAAGGCGAGGATAATTCCTTTCTCCACAAAAGGATATATTGAAAACGGGGCGTCCATAAAAGAGGGAAAAGTCTTTTTTATGGGCGAACCGATTATGGATATAAGCCAAATCGCTCTACCGGGTGCGCATAATTTAGAAAATATCCTTTCCGCGATTGCAGCTGTTAAATTGAAGGGCGTCGATAATCAGTCAATTATTGCTGTATTGTCTTCTTTTTCTGGAGTGAAACACAGAACGCAGTTTGTTGCGGAAGTCGAAGGAAGAAAGTTTTACAATGATTCCAAGGCAACGAATATACTTGCAGCTTCAAGTGCGTTAAAAGCATTTGATCAACCACTAATTCTTTTGGCAGGGGGATTAGATCGTGGTAACGAGTTTACGGACCTTATTCCATCTTTAACAGGGGTAAAAGCACTTATTTTATTTGGGCAAACAGCGCCAAAACTAGAGACAGCTGGACGAGAAGCAGGAATAGAAACAATTATTCATGTCCATAATGTGGAAGAAGCTGTTCCAACGGCATACGAATTATCGAACCCTGGTGATGTTGTTTTACTTTCACCGGCATGTGCAAGTTGGGATCAATATAAAACATTTGAGGTTCGTGGTGATATTTTCATTGAGGCAGTGCATAAACTGGAAAAGAGGAGCTAATTTTTTCGGAGAATACACCAATAGGCAAATCACATCGCGAATAACTCTGAATTAAAGCTCTAAATTTGAGTATCAAGAGGTGTTGTGAATTGCCTTTCAAAAAAACGGCTCCTGACTTTATATTAATTCTTTCCACAACGATTCTTTTAGCCATCGGACTTATTATGGTTTATAGTGCTAGCGCAATATGGGCCGATTATAAATTTTCTGATTCATTTTTTTTCGCAAAGCGGCAGCTGCTCTTTGCTTGTCTAGGAATTATCGCTATGTTTGTAATTATGAACGTTGATTATTGGATACTTAAAAAATGGGCCAAGCCTTTACTCATCATCTGTTTTGTCCTACTAGTGATCGTTCTTATTCCCGGGATCGGAGTAGAACGTAATGGATCAAGAAGCTGGCTAGGAGTTGGGGCGTTTTCAATTCAGCCTTCCGAATTTATCAAATTAGCGATCATTGCTTTTTTGGCCAAGTTTTTGTCAGAACATCAACGCCATATTACAACAGTTAAGAAGGGACTATTACCATCTTTATCACTTGTTTTTCTCGCTTTTGGAATGATCATGTTACAGCCAGACCTTGGAACGGGTACAGTGATGTTAGGGACATGCGTTGTCATGATCTTTATTGCAGGAGCAAGAATTTTTCATTTTGTTGTCCTTGGGTTGTTCGGTGTAGCAGGCTTCGTCGGCCTTATCATATCAGCACCATATAGGATGGCAAGGATCACCTCCTTTCTTGACCCTTGGGAAGACCCGTTAAAGACTGGGTTTCAAATTATACAATCTCTTTATGCAATTGGTCCAGGGGGATTATTTGGTCTCGGCCTTGGGGAAAGTAGACAAAAATTTTTCTATTTACCTGAACCGCAAACGGATTTTATCTTTGCGATTTTAGCGGAAGAGCTTGGTTTTATCGGAGGTAGTTTAGTCTTATTGCTATTCGCTCTCCTATTATGGAGAGGTATTCGAGTAGCATTAGGAGCCCCTGATTTATTTGGAAGTTTTTTAGCAGTCGGAATTATTTCTATGATTGCCATTCAAGTGATGATTAATATCGGCGTCGTTACGGGATTAATGCCTGTTACAGGTATAACATTACCGTTTCTAAGTTATGGAGGTTCATCGCTTACGTTAATGTTAATGGCAGTCGGAATTTTATTAAATATTAGTCGATATTCGCGATTATAACAAAGGCTCCTTTTGGAGTCTTTTTCCTTTTATAATACAATCTCAGTGATTTTAGAGATAAAATAATTAACCATCTATGAACCAACAAAAAATTCCTGTTACATTTATACAACATTCTATGAAGAACCCTTTATTATTAAGTAAAATATAGTAAGATAGTGAAAGAGTTTATTTAAAAAAATAGATCAATTAAGACTGAGGTGGGAATATGAAAATAATAGTAACTGGTGGTGGAACAGGAGGCCATATCTATCCAGCACTTGCTTTAATAAAATCAATTAAGCAGCAACATCCGGAAACGGAATTTTTATATGTAGGCACAGAAAAAGGATTGGAAGCCGACATCGTTCCTCGTGAAAATATTCCCTTCGAAGCTATTCAAATTACGGGGTTTAAACGATCCCTCTCACTGGAAAATTTCAAAACGATCATGCGTTTTATAAAAGGGGTTAACATAAGCAAACGGATCATAAAGCAGTTTAAACCAGATGTTGTGATCGGGACTGGAGGATATGTTTGCGGACCTGTTGTTTATGCTGCAGCAAAAAAGAAAGTACCGTCAGTTATTCATGAGCAAAATAGCGTACCGGGTTTAACGAATAAGTTTTTAAGCCGTTATGTTCATAAGGTAGCGGTTTGTTTTAAGGAAGTAGAGACTTTTTTTCCTAAAGATAAAGTAGTTTTAACAGGGAATCCACGTGCCTCTGAAGTGATGGATGCAAAAACCGAGGGGGTTTTGGAGTCATTTAACTTAAAAACGGGAATTCCTACCGTTCTTATAACAGGTGGAAGTAGAGGGGCAAGACCTATTAATGATGCTGTGGTGAAATCACTTTCTCAACTATCGTACAAACCATATCAAGTCATTTATGTTACTGGCCAAACTCATTATAAAGACGTCAAAAAGGAAGCGGAACTTGTAGGAAGCCATCGAAATATTGCAATCATACCATTTATACATGATATGCAGAAAGTACTGCCATCTATTGATGTTGTTGTTGGAAGGGCTGGTGCAACATCCCTCGCTGAAATAACAGCACTTGGAATCCCGTCAATCTTAATACCAAGCCCCTACGTAACTAACAATCATCAAGAGAAAAACGCAGAAGCGCTCGTCTCACATGGAGCGGCTTTAATGTTGACAGAAAAAGACTTATCGAGCAGTCGTTTAGTGGAGTCACTGGATGTTATAATGCTAGATAATGAAAAACGGAGAACGATGGGGGAAGCTGCAAAAAAGCTAGGAATGCCAGATGCTGCTGACAAGCTGTCGAAAATACTATTCGATCTCGGCAACCATTCAAAGTATTAACTATAGCTTAACGATCATACTTTCCGATTAATTACAGTAGTTCACTTATTTGAAGATCTAAAAGGGGTAATGCTTATGCAGAGAGGGAAGATTTTATCCCTTGAGGACAGGGTCCCAAAAATAAAAGAGTATAGAAGGCGTAAGGCCAACCGTAGGCTAATTTTTCTTTTATCTTTATTCTTTTTGTTAATTGTTTTAGTTGTTTACTTTCAATCTCCACTTAGTCATGTTAAACAAATTAATATTGAAGGTCATCAAATAATGACAACAGAAGAGTTGGAAAATGCATCTGGTATAAAAATTGGAGAAAATTTATGGAAAATCAATAAAAATGAAATAACAAATAAGATATTGGAACAGCAGGCAATTAAAGAGGCTAGTGTAAAACTGGCATTTCCCAATGTTATCAATATTAATGTAAAGGAATATTCTAGCATTGCTTTATTTGTAGAAGAGCAACATTACTACCCTTTATTGGAAAATGGGAATGTGCTAGTAAGAGAACAACCTTTGCCTTTAAATGCACCCATTGTAACTGGGTTTAAGCAGGATGATGTTTTGGAGGAGCTCTCAAAGCAATTAAAGCAAATTCCATCGGACATATTAAATTCTATTTCAGAGATTCACTATGATCCAACAAAGACAGATAAATACCATATTTATTTATTTATGAATGATGGCTATGAAGTTACCGCAACAATTCCGACCCTATCAGAAAAAATAATTCATTATCCAGCTATCATCGGCCAATTAGACCCCGATGTAAAGGGAGTAATTGATTTCGAAGTTGGGTCTTACTTTAAGGCTTATGAAACAAAGGGAGAGGATATGAATGAAAAGGAGGATGAAAGGTAGATATGTGATCTTTTCTTTAGTTTTTTTTGTTTTTGGTTTCATTCTTGCATTCTCCTACAGTCAATCCGCCAAAGATGAAGATCCTTCACCAGTTATTACGGACAGGCAATACATAATGGAGAATAATTTAAGGAATCAATTAATCTCCATTCAAGATCGTAACAGAGATTTGCAAAAAGAGCTTTATGAAAAGCAAGAATCTGTCCGACAAAAAGAAAAGGAATTATCTCAGGAAGAAGAAACATATATGAACTTAGCGAAAGATGCAGAGAAGTTTAGAATGTTTCTAGGAAAAGTGAAAGTGAAGGGACCAGGAGTAGAAGTAGTTCTAGAAGATGGGGATTATCAGCAAAATGAAGATGTTAATAATTATCTTGTTCATGAGCATCATGTTTACAAAGTTGTGAATGAGCTGCTTGTCGCAGGAGCATCCGCTGTTGCAATCAATGGGCAAAGATTAAATCATGACTCTTATATTGTCTGTACGGGTCCTGTTATAACAGTAGATGGTAATCCTTTTCCAGCTCCATTTAAAATAACCGCGATTGGTGATACCGATATACTCACTTCAGCGTTAACATTAAGGGGCGGAGTACGAGATCAACTTGTCAACGATAATATTATCTTTTCAATTGAAAAGAAAAAGCAAATATTATTGGACCCAGTATTAGGTGAATCATCATGAAAAATAAAACAAAAATTTATTTTACGATCATTACCTTCATCGTTGGCTTCATGATCGCGATTCAATTTCAAACTGTGCAAAAACCAAGTTCTAGAGAGTTATCAGATGCTTGGCAGCTTCGAGAGTCTATTAATAATGAAATGGATTTGCAAGCTAAGCTCCTTAAGGAAATTCGATATCATGATCAAAAAATCCAGGATTATAATTTTGAAAACATTGGTAACAAAGAGAACGTACTGGAACAAACTATTTTAGAATTGAAAAAAGAAGCTGGGCTGACAGAATTAAACGCACCTGGACTAGTTTTAACTATTGATAGTATTGATACAGGGATGATCATTGATCCCAAT
This sequence comes from Bacillus niameyensis, assembly GCF_001375535.1. GTDB lineage: Bacteria > Bacillota > Bacilli > Bacillales > Bacillaceae_C > Lederbergia > Lederbergia niameyensis. The sequence continues at coordinate 1,036,057 of NZ_LN831197.1, read as the reverse complement.
CCTTCGTCTATATCACCAGTCATATTACAAAGATTAATTAATGAATTGAATATGTATGGGGCGAAACATCTTTCTATTGATGGCGAAAGATATATTAATACAACAGTTATTCGTGATATTAATGGAGAAACGAAAGTAGGCACTCATGCGCTTCGCTCGCTTCCATTTCGCATTCACGTCATAGTCGAAAGTATGGAAGTGGCGGAAAAAATGTATAACCGCCTGCAAATATCACCAGTTCTTGACGACTTTTTCATCGATAACTTACAATTAAATGTTTCTAAACCAGAAGAATCAGTCACTGTTCCCGCATATGTGGATCCAATTGTTATAAGAGATATTGAGCCAGTGGAAGAAAAAGGAGAGGGATAAATGTTACTTCCTATTATTGGACTCCTCATAGGGATATTGTTAGGATTGCTAACGGATATAAAAATACCTGATGAATATACCAATTATTTGTCTATTGCAGTATTAGCTGCACTGGATACATTGTTTGGTGGCATAAGAGCATATTTGCAAAATTTATATGATAATCGTGTGTTTGTATCTGGTTTTTTCTTTAATATTATACTTGCTGCAAGTTTAGCTTTTCTAGGAGTTCATCTTGGTGTAGACTTGTATTTAGCAGCTGTTTTTGCTTTTGGTGTCAGGTTATTTCAAAATATAGCTGTAATTCGAAGAATCTTGCTTAATAAATGGGTAAATGCTAGAGAAAATTCCAAATAAATAGTATGATAAACAGGAAATTTCAAATAGATGACGAATTATCTTATTAATGAAGCAAAATTCAAGGATGATCATAAATGAATGAAATAGAAAATAGTAAATTAACTAGAATTTTACAAGGGGGTACCATAGTATGAACAATGAAATTTTTGTCAGCCTAGATATTGGTACATCCACTGTTAAGGTCATTATTGGGGAAATGTCCAATCATTCACTCAATGTGATTGGAGTAGGGACAGCAAAATCCGAAGGGCTTAGGAAAGGATCCATTGTTGATATTGATAAAACTGTTCATTCAATTCGAAAAGCAGTTGAGCAGGCCGAAAGAATGATTGGAATGCAGATCAAGCAAGTCATTGTCGGGATTGCTGGAAACCAGGTTGGCCTTCAGCCTTGTCATGGAGTCGTTGCCGTTTCAAGCGAAAACAGGGAAATAACCAATGAAGATGTTTCAAGAGTAATTGATGCAGCAGAAGTTGTCTCCATTCCCCCCGAAAGGGAAATTATCAATATTCTACCTCTACAATTTATTGTTGATGGCCTAGATGAAATTACCGATCCGCGAGGAATGATCGGAGTACGCCTAGAAATGGAAGGTATTATCATAACAGGATCTAAAACGAACTTACATAATACACTCCGCTGCGTTGAGAAGGCAGGTCTTGAGATTGTTGATATTGTTCTACAACCGATTGCTGCTGCTTCCGCTGCTCTATCAAAAGATGAAGAAAGTTTAGGCACTGCTTTAATTGATATAGGTGGCGGCTCTACTGGACTTACAGTTTTTGAGAACGGCTATATCAAAGGTACTACCGTTATTCCCGTTGGCGGAGATAACATTACAAAAGATTTATCAATTGGCCTTAGGACAGCAACTGAGGATGCTGAGAAAATTAAAAGAAAACATGGTCATGCTTATTACAATGATGCTTCAGAAGATGAAGTTTTCAGTGTACCTATTATAGGAAGTGATCAACATCAGCAATTTAATCAATTAGAGTTGTCTGATATAATAGAAGCTAGAGTTCAAGAAATATTTGAACTTATTCAAAGAGAGTTAGTCCAAATGAATGTGTCTGACTTACCTGGTGGTTTCGTACTAACGGGTGGAGTAGCCAATATGCCTGGGGTAATGGAATTAGCCCAAGATATTTTTCAAAACCGAGTTAGAGTCGCAATCCCAGATTATATTGGAGTACGCGAGACACAATATACTACCGCTGTTGGCTTAATAAAATACGCTTATAAGAATGCAAGATTAGAAGGAAGAGAGATTGGATCAGAGCCAGTTCAATATGAAGCGATCGAAAAAAGACCAGTAAAAGCTGTACAAAATAAAAAGAATGAAATACATCCAGATGAAAAGATTGCCACAAAAGTTAAAAAGTTTTTTGGAAGCTTTTTCGAGTAGGCATCCCAGTCATTAAACAAAATAGGAGGATATGCCATGTTGGATTTCGACACTAATTTAGATTCGTTAGCAACCATAAAAGTAGTTGGGGTAGGTGGAGGCGGTAATAACGCTGTGAACAGAATGATTGAGCATGATGTTCAAGGTGTGGAGTTTATTGCCGTAAATACAGATGCACAGGCACTTAATCTATCGAAAGCAGAAACAAAAATGCAAATTGGCGCCAAGCTTACGAGAGGTCTTGGGGCAGGAGCTAATCCAGAAGTAGGTAAAAAGGCTGCTGAAGAAAGTAAAGAACAAATTGAAGAAGCACTAAAAGGTGCTGATATGGTATTTGTTACGGCAGGTATGGGTGGCGGAACAGGTACAGGTGCAGCACCTGTTATTGCAAAAATCGCTAAGGATCTTGGTGCTTTAACGGTTGGAGTTGTAACAAGACCATTTACTTTCGAAGGTAGAAAACGTTCAAACCAAGCTAGTGGCGGAATAGGTGCCATGAAGGAAGCGGTAGATACTTTAATTGTCATTCCAAATGATAGACTATTGGAGATTGTTGATAAAAGTACTCCTATGCTTGAAGCTTTCAGAGAGGCTGATAATGTTCTACGACAAGGTGTGCAAGGGATCTCAGATCTAATTGCTGTTCCAGGATTAATCAACCTCGACTTTGCTGATGTTAAAACGATCATGACGGATAAAGGCTCTGCGTTAATGGGAATCGGGGTAGCCGGAGGAGAAAACAGGGCAGCAGAAGCAGCGAAAAAAGCTATTTCTTCACCACTTCTCGAAACATCAATTGATGGAGCTCAAGGGGTTTTGATGAATATTTCTGGTGGAAGTAACCTCAGTCTTTACGAGGTGCAAGAAGCAGCTGATATAGTTGCTTCCGCAACTGACCAAGAAGTAAATATGATTTTTGGTTCCGTCATTAATGAGGATCTAAAAGATGAAATTATCGTGACTGTAATTGCTACTGGTTTTGATGAAGCAGTTGTTCAGCCAAAGAAAACTAGGCCTGTTTTAGGACAAGTGAAACAACCGGTAAACCAGGCTTCACATAATACTCGTGAGCATAAAAGAGAGGAAGCTGAACCAGTCCGTACTGGAGGGCAATCTGTCGAGGATACTTTAGATATTCCGACATTTTTGAGAAATAGAAATAGAAGAAGATAATAATGTAGCGATATCTTTTCTATAAAGATAAAATGCTAAACAAAAAAGTACTCCACACGCAAAATGCTTGTGGAGTACTTTTTATATGTAAGCATCCTTCTTTTTGACATACTTCGAACAAAAGAGTGAAAACTTCCATATTTTCCGTTACAGGATGTGACACAATCCCAATTATTTGTGTTCTATACTGTTAATTAACAAGCGAAAAAATAGGACAAGCATAGGATGAGTCTTTTTCTCTACATAGAAATTGAAGAGGGGGAGGGTATTGGTCGTATACTTGGATATTATTTGGATTTTGAACTTTTTAGTGGACAGTTTCCTCTTATGGGCAACCGCCATCTTTTTAAAAAGACGTATTCATCCTATGAGAATTCTACTTGGGGGATTATTGGGATCTTTATTAATACTACTTGCGATCACACCCGTCTCCACCTGGGCGAGTCATCCTCTAACAAAAGCCGTTTTTTCTGTTTTAATGGTATTGATTGCCTTTGGCTATAAAAGGATGTCTACTTATATATCAACCTTATTTACATTTTATTTTTCTACATTTTTGATGGGAGGCATTTTAATTGGTGTCCATTTTTTCCTAACCTTTAACTTGGAACTAAAATCAATCGTGATACTAGAAAGCATTCGAGGGTATGGAGATCCAATTAGCTGGCTGTTTATTATGGGAGCATTTCCGGTTGCATGGTACTTTTCGAAAAAAAGATTAGATGGTCTTACTATGACTAATATTCAATATGATGTTCTTTATGATGTTTCGATTAAAATTAATGGAATTTTAATCGAAATAAAAGGACTCATCGATAGTGGGAATCAACTTTATGATCCGATTTCAAGAAAGCCTGTCATAATCGTTTCTGTTGTACCAATTAAGGATGAGGTTCCAGATGAGATTTTATTGGTGGCCGACGAAAACAATGATTTGTTTACGGCAACAGCACAACTCCCTGTTGAATGGAGTGATCTCATGCGCTTAATTCCTGCCAAAACTTTAGGAAACAATAATCAATTACTTTGTGCATTTAAACCGGAATTTATTTCTGTGAAAGATCCCAATGGAAGGGAAGCTCAAAAAGACGCTTTACTCGTATTCACGACACAAAAATTGTCAAGTGATGATGCTTTTCAGTGCATATTACACCCTAAAATGGCTGTTGATCTAGTACACTCGGCATCTTAAATAGATTTGCTTCATCTAGAAAAGTAAAAGGAGGATTATTTTTGAAACGACTTCGATTACGCATTCAATATTACTGGTATCGCTTCCTAACAAAAATCGGTCTAAAATCTGATGAAGTTTTTTATATAGGTGGCAGTGAAGCTTTACCTCCCCCATTATCGAAAGATGAGGAAGAAGTTTTACTTGAGAAACTGCCTAATGGTGATAAAGCTGCTCGATCGATCTTAATTGAAAGAAATCTTCGTCTCGTTGTCTATATCGCAAGGAAATTCGAAAATACTGGAATTAATATTGAAGATTTAATTAGTATAGGAACCATTGGCTTAATAAAAGCTGTCAACACTTTCAATCCTGAAAAGAAGATCAAACTTGCAACCTATGCATCTCGTTGTATTGAAAATGAAATTCTAATGTATTTACGGAGGAATAATAAAACAAGATCCGAAGTTTCATTTGATGAGCCTTTGAATATCGATTGGGACGGTAATGAATTATTATTATCTGATGTATTAGGGACAGAGGAAGACATCATAACGAAAGATCTAGAAGCAAATGTTGATAAAAAATTACTATTATCTGCACTGACAAAATTATCAGATCGTGAAAAACAAATCATGGAGTTGAGATTTGGATTAAATGGGGAAGAAGAGAAGACGCAAAAGGATGTAGCAGATCATTTAGGTATTTCTCAATCCTATATTTCACGACTTGAAAAAAGGATTATTAAAAGATTAAGAAAGGAGTTTAATAAAATGGTTTAATAAAAATTTTAGCACTAGCAAATACCTAAAATAACCAGGATTAGTAAGGGGTAGGGTGCTTTTAAAGATAAAACCATGGAAAAACCTCATGCATAGATTTTTCTCTCACGGAGATACTTATTTTGTACAACAGCTCCTGCAAGGAGGGAAAAAGTTGAAGCGAAATAAGGTAGAGATATGCGGTGTGGATACTTCCAAGCTCCCTGTACTCAAAAACGAAGAAATGCGGGAACTTTTAAAACAAATGCAGGACGGGGATCTCTCAGCCCGAGAAAAGCTAGTAAATGGTAACTTGCGGCTTGTTTTAAGTGTTATTCAACGCTTTAACAACAGAGGGGAATATGTGGATGATTTATTCCAAGTTGGGTGCATCGGCTTAATGAAATCAATTGATAATTTTGATTTAAGTCAAAATGTAAGATTCTCAACATATGCCGTTCCGATGATTATTGGAGAAATCAGGCGCTATTTAAGGGATAATAATCCGATTCGAGTTTCCAGATCACTGCGTGATATTGCCTATAAGGCATTGCATGTACGTGAACGATTGATGGCGAAAACATCTCGTGAACCTACAGCAGAAGAAATTGCAAAAGAACTAGATATTCCACATGAAGAAGTTGTTTTTGCGATGGATGCTATTCAGGATCCAGTTTCATTATTTGAACCTATTTATAACGATGGTGGAGACCCAATTTTTGTTATGGATCAATTGAGTGACGAAAAAAATCGGGATAGTCAATGGATCGAAGAAATTGCCCTTCATGATGGTTTACAAAGATTGAATGAAAGAGAAAAAATGATTATTAGAAAACGTTTCTTTCAAGGGAAAACTCAAATGGAAGTTGCCGAGGAAATCGGGATTTCCCAAGCTCAAGTTTCCAGATTGGAAAAAGCAGCGATCAAACAAATGAATAAGAATATTCAGTAATAATGTACTTAACAAAAAGAGCTTAATTTCTTGCAAATTCATTTAGCAAGAAATTAAGCTCTTTTTCTCTTATCAATAAAGCTGGATTGCTTCGCATATATATATGATTATATATATATTCTTGAAAGTGGGGATTGCGATGGTTCGAATATCAGAATTTCAAATGAAAGACGTAGTCAATATTTCAGATGGCAGAAGACTTGGAAATGTAGCTGATATTGAAATAAATTTAGATAATGGAAAAATTGAAACAATTATTATTGGATTCTCGGGAAAACTTCTTGGTTTTTTTGGAAAAGAAGAAGAAATTATTATTCCGTGGAATCAAATTGTGAAAGTTGGCGAGGATGTTATTCTCGTTCGCCATCAAGGTCATCAATATATGCAACAACAATTGAATAGCCCTAAAAGTTAATATAACTTATCGTCAGCAGTCATTTATGGTACACTATACTAAAATATTCTTTTCCATGTTATCATAAAATTTGGAGAAATATGTTAATATTAATGATTATGGGAGTTTTTTCTGTGAAAGTAAAAGAAAATTTAACAGTTATTCAAGAGCAGATTAACTCTGCATGTGTTAAAGTTAATAGAAATCTTGAAGATATTACGATTATTGCCGTTACTAAATATGTATCCGCTGAAAGAGCTATAGAAGCAGTTGATGCAGGAATTAAGCATTTAGGTGAAAATAGAGACGATGGCCTGCTTTCCAAATGGAACATACTGGGGAACAGGCCGATATGGCATTACATTGGAAGCCTACAAACAAGAAAAGTTAAAAACGTCATTGATAAGGTTTCATTTATTCATTCCTTGGACAGGCATTCTCTAGCCAAGGAAATAAATAAGCGTGCAACAGGTAAAATTAAATGTTTTGTTCAAGTCAATGTTTCAGGTGAGGAATCTAAACACGGTATACAACCAAAGGATACACTGCAATTTATTAAAGAATTGCAGGTTTATCCTAATTTACTTGTTGTTGGCCTTATGACGATGGCACCATTGACAGACGATGAACAGCTCCTCCGCAGTTGCTTCCGCCAACTAAGGACATTGCGTGATGAAATAAAAGTGATGGAGCTCCCGCATGCACCGTGTGCAGAATTATCAATGGGGATGTCGAATGATTATAAGATTGCCATAGAGGAAGGCGCAACTTTTATAAGAATCGGAACTGCACTAGTAGGTGAATAAATTTAGGAGGTTTATTTATGGGGCTAAAGTCCAAATTCAAAAACTTCTTTCTTCTTGAAGATGAGGAATATGAATATGTTGAAGAGCCAGTAAAAGAAACATTTACAGAACAGGAAAATAAAGCTCCTGCAACTCGAAAACAGAATGTAGTGAGTATACAGAGTGTCCAAAATCAAAAGTCATCTAAAGTGATATTAATTGAGCCAAGAGTATATGCGGAAGCACAGGAAGTCGCAGATCATTTAGTGAATCGCAGAGCAGTTATTGTCAATTTGCAAAGTATTCATCATGATCAGGCGCTCCGCATTGTTGACTTTTTAAGCGGCGCTGTTTATGCATTGGGTGGGGATATTCAGAGGATCGGAAAAGACATCTTCTTATGTACACCTGATAATGTTGAAGTTTCGGGAAATATCTCAGAACTACTAAATAATCATGATTACGATGATACGAGGTGGACTTAATAATATGAATTTTGTCGTTGGCATTATTGCGCAAATTATCACTCTTTATTCATGGGCTCTTATTATCTATATATTAATGAGTTGGTTTCCTAATGCCCGTGAAACAAGTATTGGCCAGTTTCTTGCCAGGATCTGTGAACCATATTTAGAACCATTCAGAAGGTTTATTCCACCGATTGGGATGATTGATATTTCGCCATTGGCTGCTTTTTTTGTCCTAAATTTAGCTGCCTCAGGTGTTGGTGAATTAGCTAGATGGTTTTAATAAAATAATGAGCGTGGAGTGGAAATATGTCTGTCTTATACCAGCATTTTCGCCCCGAAGAAAAGGAATTTGTTGATCAAGTGTTGGAATGGAAGCAATATGTGGAGCAAACGTATTCTCCAAAATTGACCGACTTTTTGGATCCAAGAAAACAATATATTCTTCGTTCTATATTAGGGGAAAACAACGAGGTTAAGTACGAACTATATGGTGGAGCAGATCGGGCCGAGAGTAAACGAGCATTGCTTTATCCCGACTACTATCATTCGGAAATCCAAGATTTTCAGGTTGGTTTATACGAAATTGATTATCCCAAGAAGTTTCTCAAGCTTGATCATCGGATGGTTTTAGGGTCGATCATGTCATTAGGATTAAAACGTGAAAAATTTGGGGATATTATTTTTCATAAAGATATTATTCAATTTTTTATGGCTAAAGAAATGGAAGACTTTGTTTTATTCCAATTGAATCAAATTGGAAAAGCAAAGGTTTCGATAAAAAAACGAAATTTAGATCAAGTTTTACCATCAGACGAAGAATGGAAGGAATACGAAACAACAGCAAGTTCATTACGTCTTGACGTGATTTTGGCTGCCGCGTTTAATATATCCAGAAGTAAAGCACAAGACTTCATTCAGCAGTCACGGACAAAAGTAAATTGGCAAATAACCGAGCAGCTTGCTTTTGAATGTGATGAAGGAGACGTAATCTCCGCCAGGGGACTTGGAAGATGTTCTTTATTAGAAATAAAAGGAAAGACAAAAAAGGATAAACTTCGAGTAACATTAGGATTACTTAAGTAGAAGTAAAAATTTAAAAGATTCTAGCCAATATACGTCGAAATTTTGTATAATATGAATAGACATGTTGGATAGATGATAGTGGAGGTGGGCATATGGCTCTAACACCTGTAGATATACATAATAAGGAATTTGGCAGGGGATTCCGCGGGTATGATGAAGATGAAGTCAATGAGTTTCTGAACCAGGTCATAAAAGAGTTCGAAATCATTATCCGTGAAAAAAAGGAATTGGAAGATAAATTATCTTCTATGGACGAACGCCTTGGACATTTCAGCACAATTGAAGACACTTTACATAAATCAATTGTTGTTGCCCAGGAAGCTGCAGAAGAAGTAAAAAGCAATGCTCAAAAGGAAGCTAAATTAATCATCCGCGAAGCTGAAAAAAATGCGGATCGAATTGTCAATGAGGCATTGTCAAAAGCCCGTAAGATTGCTCTTGAAATTGAAGACTTGAAAAAACAATCGAAAGTATTCAGAACAAGATTTAAAATGTTAGTTGAAGCCCAACTTGATTTGCTTGACAATGATGATTGGGACAAGCTAATGGAATACGACGTAGACTCAACTGATATGCCTGTTCTAAAAGAAATAAGTAAGTGATATTGACGAAGCTTCATTAATTGACATATAATGATGCTTAATTCATTATTTTTATATGTAAATGATGACAGGGAAAGTACATTTTCACTATGTTAGCAGCGATTCAGGGATGGTGGAAGCCTGAAACGATAGGAAAATCGAAGATCACCCTCGAGTTCTTGACTTGAAAGCTTTTTAGCAAGTAAATGATAGCGTACATTCCTCGATACGGAAATCAAAGCGGACAACAAGATTGTTGTCAATTCGGGTGGTACCGCGGGAAATTATACCTTCTCGTCCCTTTTCAGGGATGGGAAGGTTTTTTAATGTTTATTAGAAAGCAAGGAGGAAAATCAGTGGATTATAAAGATACATTGCTTATGCCAAAAACAGAATTTCCAATGAGAGGAAATTTACCTAAGAGAGAACCAGAAATACAAGCACGTTGGGAAGAACAAGAAATTTATAAAAAGGTTCAGGAAAGAACAAAAGATCGTCCGCTTTATGTTTTGCATGATGGACCACCATATGCAAACGGAAACTTGCATATGGGGCACGCGTTAAATAAAACTCTCAAAGATTTTATTGTTCGCTATAAATCAATGAGTGGCTATTGTGCACCATATGTACCTGGTTGGGATACACATGGTTTGCCGATTGAGCAGGCTTTGACAAATAAAGGTGTCAAGCGGAAGGAAATGTCAGTTAAGGAGTTTAGGGAGCTTTGTGCAAAATACGCTTATGAACAAATTGACAATCAAAGAACCGAATTTAAACGTCTTGGTGTTCGTGGGGATTGGGATAATCCGTATATCACCCTTAAACCAGAATTTGAAGCGCAACAAATTTTAGTATTTGGTGAAATGGCGAAGAAAGGCTATATCTATAAAGGGAAAAAACCAGTTTATTGGTCCCCTTCAAGTGAATCTGCCTTAGCAGAGGCTGAAATTGAATATCAAGATAAACGTTCTGCATCGATTTACGTAAGTTTTGCAGTTACGGACGGAAAAGGTGTCTTGGAAGAAGGGACGAATATTGTCATCTGGACAACAACACCTTGGACAATTCCTGCAAACCTCGCCATTTCTGTTCACCCAGATTTGAATTATGTAGTTGTTGAAACGGCTGGGGATAAATATCTTGTTGGAGAAGCTTTATTAGAATCTGTCAAGCAAACAGTTGGTTGGGAAGATGTAAAAATCCTTAACTCTTTAAAAGGATCTGAATTAGAGTATGTTGTAACGAAACATCCAATTTACGACCGTTCATCTCTAGTAATTTTAGGGGAACATGTTACAACGGAATCTGGTACAGGTTGCGTTCATACAGCCCCAGGTCATGGGGAAGATGACTTCTATGTCGGACAAAAATATGGTCTTGACGTCCTTTGTCCTGTCGATGATAAAGGGGTTATGACAGAAGAAGCACCAGGATTTTCCGGTCTATTTTATGATCAAGCGAACAAACCAATTACTGAAAAATTGAAAGAAGTAGGTGCATTATTGCATCTTGAGTTCTTTACCCATTCATACCCACACGATTGGCGGACGAAGAAACCAGTTATTTTCCGAGCCACTGCGCAATGGTTTGCTTCGATTAAGGATTTCCGTGACGATCTTCTAGAAGCGATCAAAGAAGTCAAATGGGTTCCAGGATGGGGTGAAACTCGACTCTTTAATATGGTAAGAGATCGCGGTGATTGGTGTATTTCCCGCCAGCGAGTCTGGGGAGTACCAATTCCTGTCTTTTATGCGGAAAATGGGGAAGAAATTATTACGGATGAAACGATCCAACATGTCGCAGCTTTATTTAGAGAACACGGATCAAATATTTGGTTTGAAAAAGAAGCGAAAGAACTTCTTCCAGAAGGATTTACACATCCGGGCAGTCCTAATGGAAATTTCACAAAAGAAACAGATATTATGGATGTTTGGTTTGACTCAGGCTCGACTCACCAAGCTGTGTTAGTTGAGCGCGATGATTTACAACGACCAGCCGATCTTTATTTAGAAGGCTCTGACCAATATCGCGGTTGGTTTAACTCATCTTTAACAACTTCCGTAGCTGTTACAGGTAAGGCACCTTATAAAGGCGTTTTAAGCCATGGGTTTGTTAATGATGGTGAAGGCCGCAAAATGAGTAAGTCGATCGGGAACGTGATTGTTCCTGCTAAGATTGCGAACCAGTATGGCGCTGAAATTATTCGACTATGGGTTTCTTCCGTTGATTATCAGGCTGATGTTCGAATCTCCGATGAAATTTTAAAACAAGTAAGTGAAGTCTATCGGAAGATAAGAAATACTTTCCGCTTCTTACTTGGGAATTTGGCTGACTTTAACCCAGAAACGGATGCTATAGAGTACAATCAGCTTCGAGAAGTGGATCAGTTCTTACTTGTTCGTTTAAATCGTTTAGTTAAAAAAGTTCGCAATGCTTTTGAAAACTATGACTTTATGACGATTTATCATGAAGTAAATAATTTCTGTACACTTGATTTAAGTTCGTTTTATATGGATTTTGCAAAAGATGTTCTTTACATTGAAGCTAAGGACAATTATGAACGTCGTGCGATGCAGACAGTCATGTATGAAAGTGTCGTAACACTTTCAAAACTGCTATCGCCAATTTTACCGCATACCGCTGATGAAGTTTGGTCGTTTATTCCTGGTGTTAGTGAAGAGAGCGTCCAGCTAACCGATATTCCTGACTATAAGGAATTAGAAAATGCCGATGAGCTTGAAGTAAAATGGTCTAAGTTCCTAGAGCTTCGTGATGATGTTTTAAAAGCTTTGGAAGAAGCGCGAAATAAAAAGATCATCGGTAAATCATTAACAGCAAAAGTAACATTATATGTTAATGACGAAACAAAAGCTTTATTGGATAGTCTTAAAGAAAGTATGAAACAGTTGTTTATCGTTTCCGGCTTTGAAGTCGCTGGCTCGATAGAACAAGCTCCAGAAGACACTTTGAAACTTGAACATGCAGCGATCGTCGTTGAAAAGGCAGAAGGCGAAACATGTGAAAGATGCTGGGTTGTTACACCAGATGTTGGTGCGGATAGTGACCATCCGACACTTTGCCCGCGTTGTGCTGCGGTTGTAAAGGAAAATTATTAATAAGCAAAGAACCCCTCATGGTAGATTCACAAGTGATCTACCATGAGGGGTTCTTTCTTTTGCGGAATTTATTTCTGCAAGTAATCCTTTATACCGAAGCACATAATGAATGTTTAAATCTGTTTATTCCGTTGTTTAAACACTTTTTATGGAAGTTTCAGAAAGGGTGAAACCCTTTGTAATATATTTCCGTCTTGTATTGCAAAGGGAAAATGTAGGCGCTGTAAATAAAGAAGGTATTTTCTCATAAACATGAAAAAGGTAAGAGCAGTAAAATGATTTTCATAAAATTGTTTCTCATAGAGTTATATTTTGTATTTGTACAATTTTATGTTTGGAGAGGGAACTTTGTTATAGGGGGTAGATTATGAGATTACCGTTCATTTTATTTCTATCAATTATGATGTTAACGGGTTGCGGTCAAACAGTCACGGAGAAAGTAGGAGATGACCCTGTGAACGGTTCGGGAAATGATATTTATTCGGTTCAGGAAACACTATTAAAGCTAGCTGAGCAGGGGGAGTTGGATATTTTTGCAGTTGGAATAGATGATAGGGACATTAAGAATAAGAAACTTAATGTTTACCTCACTCAAGAAGCATACGAAAAATGCAAAGATGTTATTCTTCAATACATTCAAGAAGATGATGTTAATTTTTCTATAGGTGAATTCGAGCTTATAGAGCAGTAATTATGAGGGTCTTTATTAATTCCATTCTTAAATTGCAGAAAAGGGAAGAGTGGAAATTATTCGTAAAATCTAGTAAACAAATAAAGTCCTGTCCATCAGTCTGTTAATGATTTAATGAACTGGGGGTAACGGCACAGATTCCCTCTTAGAGGCTCCGAATGATCTACTAGGAGGGGACTTTTTTGTAAATTGTAGCATAGAAATCGCATATGTAGAAGAAATATATTGGGCAACAAAAAAGAAATATATGGGGTCAATACATAAAAATATTTATGAAAAAAGAAAAATGGCTCATATTTTTATATTAGCAATTCATACGATTTATCTTTCCGATCTAGAAGGAAGATCATAGCATTTGTCGAATTTTGTATATAGAACAAAGAAAGGTGTTGATATGATTGGCTCATCAGGTTCCAAAATACGATCAACTTTGGAAGGAAGTGATTACCGAGTTATTTGAAGATTTTTTATTGTTTTTTGCACCAGATTTGTATGAAGAGATTGATTTTTCCAATCCTCCAGAATTTCTCGAACAAGAACTTAAAACTATTTTCCCAGAAGCTGATAGTAATGACAGGGTAGCAGATAAATTGGTTAGAGTCCAGTTGAACGGCGGGGAAAAGCAACTTGTTTATATCCACATTGAAATTCAAGGAGGCTACAAAAAGATTTTCCCGAAGCGTATGTTTCAATCCTTTTACCGCATACTAGATTATTACGATCAAAAAGTTTATGCGCTTGCCTTGCAAACTGGGGAAAGAGCTAAATATAATCAGGACCGTTTTCACTACGAATTTTTTGGAACGGAACTCACCTACCGCTATAACTCCTACGAAATTGCCATACAAGATGAATCCACGTTACTTCAGTCAGATAATCCCTTTGCTCTTGCCATTTTAGCCGGACTGTATATGATCAAAAGTAAAAAGGATGTTCATCTGAAATCTCAGTATAAAAGGAGATTGATGAGATTACTTTTACAGGATAAAATGATAAATAAGGAATATATTCGGAACTTGCTAATTTTTATTGATCACATTCTTCGATTGCCAGAAGAAGAGGAGATAAAAGTAATCGATGAAATCGAACCCATATTGGAAAAGGAGGACAGATTGATGGGACTTTCTTTAGAGGATACGTCGTTTGCCAAGTTTTTTCGGAAAGAGGGATTTGAAGAGGGACTAGAAAAAGGCAGGGAAAAGGAAAAGGTAGAAATTGCTGTGAAACTACTCATAAAAGGAGATTCGATCGAAGAAGTTGTTACTATTACGGGCTTACCGGAGCAAAAAGTGGAAGAATTAAAAGAGAAGATCTAGGTCTCCGAAAACACTCTCATAAAAGGTGCCTGATCCCCAGTCTATTAATGCATTATGACTAAGGGACAGGCACTACTTTTATGAAGAGGCGATAATAAAAAGTTAAAGCGATTGTCAAAACCCCTATATTCAATTGGTCATATCATTTATAAAAATTTTAATAAAGATGTTGCCTAATTAAGGATAACCCTTTCAGTCATATACTGAAAATAAAGGTTATCCTTTCTCTTTTATACTAGAAATACCGAAGCGAAGATTAATGAAACTAATACATAGAGTTTTTCGTCTAATCACAAAAGGGAGTGTTAAGAATGAAGACAATCAGTCTAGTAGTTGTTTCCGCAGTTTTTTTATTAGGGCTATTCGCTTGTTCTAACGAAACAGGAAATAATGGCCAAAGTGTTGGTAATACAAGCGAACAGAACAATATGAAGGATGTCAGAGAAAATGTTTGGGGGCAATTGTCCTCTCAGCAAAAGGAACAAATTGAAGACAGTTGGCAGGATGCAAAGGTGTCTAAAATCACTTTGACTAAAACGATGATGACTCTGGTTGAGGATAAATCATATGAAGGGAAAGAAGTGTATTTGATTGACTTTCCGACAAAAGAAAAGTCTAGATTACCTAATAATTTGATTGTTTATGCTGATTTGGATACGTTCGACTATATTGGCGATGGTCTCGTAGATTAAAATACAAATTTAAGCTGAACGGAATGTGTTTTTACAAAAGGCAATTATGAAATTTATTTAAATGAGTGGAAAAGTTCATACCACTCCTGTTTGTATGCTAAAATACTAAAGAAATGACTCACTTTGAATCGGGGGTTAGGATGTGGCGTTTTACTTAGTGGCCTTATTTATTATTGCGCTTGATCAGTTTACAAAATGGTTGATTGTTCGAAATATGATTCCAGGAGAAAGCATTCCGATCATTCACAACTTCTTTTACATAACTTCGCATAGAAACCGCGGAGCTGCTTGGGGGATTTTGCAAGACCAAATGTGGCTCTTTTATATCATTACGGTCGTTGTTGTGATTGCCATTATTTATTATCTGGAAAAACATGCTAAAGGTAAATTTCTATTTCAACTTAGTCTATGTTTTATATTAGGCGGAGCAATTGGTAATTTTATCGACCGTTTATTTCGAAAAGAAGTTGTCGATTTTATAGATACATACATTTTTTCGTATGATTTTCCGATTTTTAATGTCGCTGATTCAGCCCTTACGATTGGAGTAGGACTTATGTTTATTCAGCTCATATTAGAAAGTAAGGAAGACAAGGAGAAAGCAAATGAAGCAAATTAATCATTATATAACTGCGGAGCAAAAAGGTGAACGTTTAGATAAGGTTATTACAGCCTTGAATAACGAATGGTCACGCTCCCAAGTTCAGCAATGGATCCGTGATGGAATTGTCGAAGTAAATGGGAAGAAGGAAAAAGCCAACTATAAATGTGGTGAAAATGATCATTTACTTATTTCAATACCAGAGCCAGAGCCGTTAGATGTACTGCCTGAAAAGATGGACTTAGATATTTATTACGAGGATGAAGATGTGATCGTCGTTAACAAGCCGAAAGGAATGGTTGTCCACCCTGCACCTGGACATTCCACAGGAACACTTGTTAATGGTTTAATGGCCCATTGTCACGATTTGTCTGGAATTAATGGTGTTTTACGCCCCGGAATTGTTCACCGTATTGATAAAGACACATCTGGTTTATTAATGGTGGCGAAAAATGATTATGCCCACGAGCATCTTGTTAATCAATTAGTAGAAAAAAGTGTGACTCGTAAATACTTCGCCCTTGTTCACGGTGTCATTCCCCATGATCATGGAACAATTGATGCGCCTATTGCCCGCGATAAAGATGACAGGCAAAACATGACAGTCGTAGATGGCGGAAAGCATGCCGTGACTCATTTCCAAGTTTTGGAACGTTTAGATCCATATACATTTGTTGAGTGTGTATTAGAAACGGGCCGAACACACCAGATTCGCGTTCATATGAAATATATTGGATACCCACTTGTAGGAGATCCAAAATATGGCCCTCGTAAAACTTTAGATATGGGTGGACAAGTTCTCCATGCAGGTATACTTGGGTTTATCCATCCGAGAAAAGAAGAGTACATGGAGTTTTCGGCTCCGCTACCAGATTACTATCACGACCTTTTGGAAAAGTTAAGAAGAAAATGATTGACAAGAAATGCATAAAGGACTATAGTATTTGTAGTTACATATGAACCTTTAATTTAGTCCTGTGAGGCTATGAAGGGATACAAAACCAGTTTTGAGATTTTGGATTCGTATACCCTCATGCCTTTCGGTGTGAGGGTTTTTCATTTCTTCAAAAGAGGTGAACCATCGTGGAAAAAACAGTCGTTTTAGATGAAAAAGCAATTCAAAGAGCATTGACTAGAATTGCTCACGAAATCATCGAAAGAAACAAAGGGATTGAAAATTGTATATTAGTTGGGATCAAAACAAGAGGTATCCACATAGCTAATCGTCTAGCTAAGAGAATTGAGCAGATTGAAGGGCAAGCAATCCCCGTTGGTGAATTGGATATAACTCTTTATCGTGATGACCTGACATATAAAACTGAAGATGCGGAACCTGAAGTGAAAGACTCCGATTTACCAGTTAATATTACCGAGAAAAAAGTGATCCTTGCTGATGATGTATTGTACACAGGCCGGACAGTGAGAGCCGCGATGGATGCACTTGTTGATTTTGGTCGTCCTTCTGCTGTTCAACTTGCTGTATTGGTTGATAGAGGACATCGCGAATTACCGATTCGAGCTGATTTTATCGGGAAAAATATTCCAACTTCAAGTCAAGAGCGAATAGTCGTTGAATTGATGGAAGTAGATGACCTAGATCAAGTTAGTATTCAAAAATAAAATATTCCCTTTTAAAGACAGTCCTGTGAGACTGGCAAAGGGAGGTAAATAGGAAGCTGTCTCTAGCTGCTTATTTTTAGTACCCTCTTTGTCACGAAACGGACGAAGAGGGTATTTTTTTAGAAAAGTGGAAGTGCCAGTTGGCTGGGCGCTGGAACTAACATAAAAAATAGGGAGCTGAGAAAGCATGAAACATCTATTGTCAATGAATCAATTAACAACAGATGAAATAATGGAAATACTGCATCTGGCGGAATCATTTTCCAAAGGTGATGAGTGGTCTCCTACTAAAAGAACTTTTGCCGCGAATCTTTTTTTCGAACCAAGTACAAGAACGAAATCCAGTTTCGAAATGGCAGAGCGGAAAATTGGCCTGGATGTGATTCCTTTTGAAGCTGGTTTCTCGAGCACGCTTAAAGGTGAAACACTCTATGACACAGTTAAAACTTTGGAATCAATCGGAGTGAATATTGCCGTCATTCGTCATGAACAAGAGGCGTACTATAATGAATTAATTGACAAAATAAATATACCCATTGTTAATGGCGGCGATGGCTGTGGTCAACATCCAACTCAATGTTTGCTCGACCTTTTTACAATCAAGCAGGAATTTGGAACATTTAACGGCTTGAAAGTAGCCATTGTTGGGGACTTAAATCATAGCCGGGTTGCCAAATCTAATATAGACGCACTTACTGCTCTAGGTGCTGACGTCATCT
Source organism: Bacillus niameyensis (assembly GCF_001375535.1). Taxonomy (GTDB): domain Bacteria; phylum Bacillota; class Bacilli; order Bacillales; family Bacillaceae_C; genus Lederbergia; species Lederbergia niameyensis. The sequence continues at coordinate 1,017,792 of NZ_LN831197.1, read as the reverse complement.
TTTCCGGACCTTCTGAATGGTTTTTAAATGATCAGGAACAGGCTAAGCGCAATTTTCAAATTGACGAGATCATCGATTCTGTTGATGTATTGATGCTCTTGAGAATCCAACATGAGCGGCATTTAAGCCTTACCGCGATTACGGCCGAACAGTATCATCAAGAATATGGCTTAACGGTAGAGCGTGAAAAGAGAATGAAGCAAAGCGGTATTATCATGCACCCTGCTCCAGTTAACCGCAATGTGGAAATAGCGGATCAGCTCGTAGAATGTGAGCGATCAAGAATTTTTAAACAAATGGAAAATGGGGTCTATGTACGAATGGCTGTTTTAAGGAAATTACTAGAATTACAGGAGGGTAACTAATATGAACTGGTTAATCAAAAATGCAAGTCTAGTAGATGCAACTAAAACAATAGATGTAAGAATAAATGATGGGAAAATTACTGAAATAGGCAATGATCTTATCGAACATGGTGAAAAAGAATTCGATGCAACTGGATTGGTCATTTCACCAGGTTTCATCGACTTACATATCCACTTACGTGAACCCGGAGGAGAACATAAAGAAACGATTGAAACGGGTACACTTGCAGCTGTAAGAGGCGGCTTTACGACGGTTGCTGCAATGCCAAATACAAACCCAGTTCCAGATAATGCTGAACAAATGAGCTGGCTTGTTAATGAATGTAAAACAAGAGGAAATGCCCATGTTTTACCGTATGCATCGATTACGGTAAAGCAAAAGGGCGAGGAGCTAGTCGATTTTGCGGCACTAAAACAAGCAGGAGCTTTTGCATTCACCGATGATGGGGTTGGAATTCAAGAAGCTGGGATGATGCATGAAGCAATGAAACAAGCAGCCGCGCTTGATATGGCGATTGTTGCTCATTGTGAGGATAATTCGCTTATATATGGAGGAGCTGTTCATGATGGAGAGTTTTCTAAAAAATCCGGGATTCCGGGAATTCCTTCTATCTGTGAATCTGTTCAGATTGCAAGAGACGTGCTTTTAGCAGAAGCAACAAATTGCCATTATCATGTTTGCCATATTAGTACGAAAGAGTCTGTCCGGACAGTGAGAGATGCGAAAAGGGCGGGAATTCGTGTGACGGCTGAAGTATCTCCGCATCATTTACTGCTTAGTGAAGATGATATTCCAGGTGCTGACACTAACTTTAAAATGAATCCCCCATTACGAGGGAAAGCTGATCGTGAAGCGCTAATCGAGGGTCTTCTTGATGGAACGATTGATTTTATCGCAACAGATCACGCACCACACGCCATAGAAGAAAAAGCAAGAGGAATGGAAAAAGCGCCTTTCGGAATTGTCGGTTTAGAAACAGCTTTTCCACTTCTGTATACGCATTTTGTCCAAAAAGGAATATTCAGCTTAGAGGAACTTATTCATTGGTTGACACTAAAACCTGCTCAAACTTTTGGATTGGAAAGCGGGACTTTGGAAGTTGGAAAAATAGCCGACATCACTTTACTTGACCTCAATCAGGAAAAAGAAATTGATCCAGCTAAATTTGCTTCAAAAGGAAAAAACACACCATTTGCTCGTTGGAATTGTCAAGGCTGGCCAGTAGCTACCTTTGTAAATGGTGAATTGCAGTGGACTGAAAGGAATGATGAGAAATGAAACGAAAACTTGTATTAGAAGATGGAACTGTGTTCTTGGGAGATGCGTTCGGAAGTAAAAAAGAAACGATAGGTGAAGTAGTCTTTAACACAAGTATGAGTGGCTATCAAGAAATTATATCCGACCCTTCTAATTATGGACAAATCATCACTTTCAGTTATCCGTTGATTGGCAATTATGGTATTAACCGCGATGATTTTGAAAGCATTCAGCCTGTTATTAAAGGGATAATAGTTAAAGAAGCATGTGACACCCCTTCTAATTGGCGCTCCAATTTGTCATTGGAAGAATTTATGAAGCAAAAGGATATTCCGGGCATATCGGGCATTGATACGAGAATGTTGACGAGATTGATAAGGGAAAAAGGTGCGATGAAAGGGATTATTTGTAGTGCAGAAGAAAAAACAGAAGCGATTCTTAACAGACTTCAAGCAACTACTTTCCCAGGGGATGAGGTTAAACAAGTTTCCAGCACAAAACCATTTCCAAGCCCAGGACGCGGAAAGAATGTCGTAGTAGTCGATTTTGGTCTCAAGAATGGTATTTTAAGAGAGTTAACAGAACGTGGATGCGATATAACAGTTGTACCGTTTACAACATCTGCACAAGATATTCTAACATTAAGACCAGATGGAATTCTGCTTTCCAATGGCCCTGGAAACCCAGAACACGTTGCACAAGTTTGCAAAATGATTCAAGAGGTGCAAAAAGAGGTTCCATTGTTTGGGATTGGTCTAGGTCACCAATTATTTGCCATGGCTAATGGCTCGAAAGTGGAGAAAATGCATTCTGGACACCGTGGAACAAGTTATCCTGTTAAAGATTTAGCAACAGGTAAAATCATTTTCACATCGCAAAATCATGGATTTGAAGTAAGTGAAAAATCGGTCGATACAAATACTTTGACGATCACACACCGAGCGGTAAATGGGAATTCCATCGAAGGGCTCAAACATCAAAAATTACCAGCTTTTTCAGTCCAATATGAACCTGAAGCATCTCCAGGATCCGAAGATGCAAAAGTAGCTTTCGATCAGTTTATGAACATTATGGACCAACAACAAGAAAGGGTGGAACAACATGCCTAAAAGAACAGATATTCAAAGTATTCTCGTCATTGGATCAGGTCCAATAGTCATTGGACAGGCAGCAGAATTTGATTATGCAGGAACGCAAGCTTGTCTCGCTCTTAAAGAAGAAGGCTACCGCGTTATCTTAATTAACTCCAACCCGGCGACAATCATGACTGATACTGAAATTGCAGATGCCGTTTATATCGAGCCGATTACACTGGAATTCGTAGCAAGAATCATTCGCAAAGAAAGACCAGATGCGATTTTACCTACTTTAGGCGGTCAAACTGGATTGAATATGGCAATGCAGCTCTCTAAAGCGGGTATTTTAGAAGAATGTGGTGTAGAGATACTTGGTACGAAACTTTCGGCTATTGAACAAGCTGAAGACCGCGATCAATTTAGAGCGTTGATGAATGAACTGAATGAACCTGTTCCAGATAGTGATATAATACATACGGTTGAAGAAGCAATTTCCTTCGCTGAAAAGATTGGTTATCCGATTATCGTAAGACCAGCCTATACTTTAGGCGGGACTGGTGGAGGAATATGTGAAGATTTAGAGGAGCTAAAAGAAATTGTTGCGAGCGGACTGAAAAATAGTCCTGTCCATCAATGCTTAGTAGAAAAAAGCATCGCTGGATATAAAGAAATTGAGTACGAAGTAATGCGAGATGCAAACGACAATGCGATCGTGATTTGTAATATGGAAAATATTGACCCTGTTGGCGTCCATACGGGTGATTCGATTGTCGTTGCTCCTTGTCAGACACTAAGTGACAGAGAACTACAATTAATGCGTAATACTTCATTAAAGTTAATTCGTGCGCTAGGGATCGAAGGTGGTTGTAATGTTCAGCTAGCTTTGGATCCATATAGTTTCCAATATTATATAATCGAAGTTAACCCGAGGGTTAGTCGCTCATCTGCCCTTGCATCGAAAGCAACTGGTTTCCCAATCGCGAAATTAGCAGCAAAAATTGCAGCAGGATATACATTGGATGAAATTATGAATCCCGTAACAGGCCAAACATATGCCTGCTTTGAACCAGCAATCGATTATATCGTAACGAAAATTCCGAGATGGCCTTTTGATAAATTCGAGTCAGCTAATCGTCGCTTAGGCACACAAATGAAGGCAACTGGTGAAGTTATGGCGATTGGAAGAACATTTGAAGAATCATTGTTAAAAGCGGTTCGTTCCTTAGAATCTGGAATCTTCCATCTTGACCATCCAGAGAGTAATGCTGATCGAGAATTTATTAAAAAGCAAATGGAAAGACCAACTGATGAACGTCTATTTTTTATCGGTGAAGCACTACGACAAGGAATTACTATCGAAGAACTTCATGAGTGGAGCAAGATTGATTTATACTTCCTCCATAAATTGAACAAAATCATTCAAATCGAAGATACAATCTCGAAAAATCCATTTGACGTAGAATGGGGAAGAAAAGCGAAAATTTCTGGATTCAGTGACCATACGATTGCTAAATTGTGGAATACTACAGAAAAAGAACTTTATGAGTGGCGTAAAGCAGAGGGAATTATACCTGTCTATAAAAAGGTTGATACATGTGCTGGCGAGTTTGAAGCCGAAACACCATATTTTTACGGAACGTATGAATGGGAGAATGAATCAATCAGAACAGATAAGAAAAGTGTGGTTGTACTTGGTTCAGGTCCAATTCGAATTGGCCAAGGTGTAGAATTTGATTATGCGACCGTTCATAGTGTGTGGGCGATACAAGAAGCAGGATATGAAGCGATCATCATTAATAACAACCCAGAAACTGTGTCAACTGATTTCAGTATTTCTGATAAGTTGTACTTTGAACCGTTAACGATTGAAGATGTCATGCATATTATCGATTTGGAACAGCCTGAAGGAGTTGTTGTTCAATTTGGCGGACAAACAGCGATTAACCTTGCTGCAGCTCTTGAGGAACGTGGTGTGAGGATTCTTGGAACTTCCCTTGAAAGCTTGGATCGGGCTGAAAATCGTGATAAATTTGAACAGGCATTAGAAATCCTAAATATTCCACAACCAAAAGGTAAGACGGCTTTCTCTGTCGAAGAAGCGGTAAAAATTGCAACCGAAATCGGTTATCCGGTTTTAGTTCGTCCTTCCTATGTACTTGGTGGAAGAGCGATGGAGATTGTGTATGAAGAAAAAGAACTGCTCCATTATATGAAAAACGCTGTGAAGATTAATCCAGAACATCCTGTCTTAGTCGACCGCTATTTAGTCGGAAAAGAAATTGAAGTGGATGCTATTTCTGACGGAGAAAACGTTTTGATCCCGGGCATTATGGAACATATTGAACGAGCTGGAGTCCATTCTGGCGACTCAATTGCTGTCTATCCGCCTCAAAATATTAGCCCAGAAATGAAAGAAAAGATTGTTGATTATACAATCCGACTCGCTCGCGGTCTGGAAATTGTCGGTTTACTTAATATTCAATATGTTATCTCGCAAAATGAATTGTATGTCATTGAAGTTAACCCGCGGTCAAGTCGTACAGTTCCTTTCTTGAGCAAAATTACTCACATTCCAATGGCGAATTTGGCTACGAAAGTGATTTTGGGTGAAACCCTTCCTTCATTGGGCTATGAAACAGGTATTGCCCCTGAACAATCAGGAGTGTTTGTCAAAGTTCCGGTCTTTTCCTTTGCGAAATTAAGAAGAGTGGATATTACGCTCGGACCAGAAATGAAATCAACTGGTGAAGTTATGGGCAAAGATAAGACAATGGAAAAAGCCCTGTATAAAGGATTGGTTGCTTCGGGAATGGAAATTAAGACTTACGGAACGGTTTTAGTCACCGTTGCAGATAAAGATAAAGAAGAAGCTCGCAAACTTGCGAAAAGATTTTCATCAATCGGATATCGAATTCTTGCTACGAGCGGAACAGCAAAGATGATTGCAAATGATGGAATTCCTGTTGAAGTCGTTGGAAAAATTGGTTCAGAAGGTCGAACACTTATTGATGTTATCCGTAAAGGCGAAGCTCAAATTGTCATCAATACATTAACAAAAGGAAAACAACCAGAACGGGATGGATTTAGAATTAGAAGAGAATCTGTTGAAAACGGTATTGCTTGCTTAACGTCTCTGGATACAGCAGAGGCTATCCTTGGTGTATTGGAATCAATGGTATTCTCGGCTGAACCAATGGCTGAAGGGAATATTGAAAGAAATGAGGCGATTCAAGCTTGATCCAACAAGAAATGATGCGAGTCGTGTCTCAGAAAATGATCGCAAAAAATAACTATGAACTTACTTTAGAAGGTAAACTGGTTAATCAAATGGATCAGCCCGGTCAATTTGTCCATATTCGGACAAATCCGGGGCTCGATCCTCTTTTACGGAGACCCATTAGTATCGCAAACATTGATCAGGACAAGGAACAGTTTACTGTTATTTATCGGGCCGAGGGAAAGGGAACAGAAATTATTTCGAGCCGTGAAGAAAATAATTTAGTGGATGTACTTGGTCCATTAGGAAATGGATTTCCTCTACGTGAGGCAAGAGAAGGTGAAACAGCCTTACTTGTAGGCGGCGGAATCGGAGTCCCTCCGTTATATGAACTTACGAAACAGTTGAATAAGCAGGGTGTTAAAACGATTCATGTGCTAGGTTTCCAATCAGCAGATGTTGCTTTTTACGAAGAGAATTTTTTACAATATGGTGAAACGTATGTAGCAACAGTTGATGGTACAAAGGGTATCAAAGGATTTGTCACAGATGTTATTGATCAATATCACCTTAATCCAGATATACTGTATGCCTGTGGGCCAACTCCAATGTTAAATGCTTTGCAACAACGTTTTCACGACAAAAAAGGATTTTTATCATTAGAACAAAGAATGGGTTGCGGAATTGGAGCTTGTTTCGCCTGTGTTTGTCATGTCAACGAACCAGTCGGTGGCAAAGATTACGTCAAAGTATGTAGTGATGGCCCTGTGTTTCCAATTGGAAAGGTGGTTTTAACATGAATCGCTTAAATATTGAACTGCCTGGTCTTTCATTAAAAAACCCGGTTATGCCAGCTTCTGGATGTTTCGGTTTTGGAAAAGAATTCAGTCAGTTATTTGATTTGAATAAATTAGGCTCGATCATGATTAAAGCGACAACGTTGGAAGCGAGATTTGGTAATCCTACTCCAAGAGTGGCAGAAACAGCTGCAGGAATGTTAAACGCAATTGGACTGCAAAATCCAGGCCTTGAAGGGGTTTTAGCTAATGAGCTACCATGGTTAGAGCAGTTTGATTTACCTATCATTGCAAATGTCGCAGGTTCCGAAACTGAAGATTATGTGGAAGTTGCTAAACATATTTCTAAAGCTCCCAATGTTCATGCCCTTGAATTGAATATTTCTTGCCCTAACGTTAAGAAAGGCGGGATCGCTTTTGGAACAGTGCCAGAAGTAGCAGCTGAACTAACCAAAAGAGTCAAGGATGTATCTTCTGTTCCTGTCTATGTCAAACTTTCTCCGAATGTAGCGGATATTGTCGGAATGGCTCAAGCTGTTGAGGAAGCTGGTGCAGATGGTTTAACGATGATAAACACACTGCTTGGAATGCGGATTGATTTGAAGAGTGGAAAGCCGATCTTGGCAAATAAAAGTGGTGGTTTATCAGGGCCTTCTATAAAACCTGTAGCTATCCGCATGATTTATGAAGTAAGTCAAAAAGTGGAGATCCCCATTATTGGAATGGGTGGAATCGCGACAGTTGATGATATTATCGAATTTTTCTATGCTGGAGCAAGTGCAGTAGCTGTAGGAACAATGAACTTTACCGATCCATTTATTTGTCCGCGCTTGATTGACGAACTACCTGGAAAGCTAGACGAATTACACGTGTCCCATATTACGGAATTGATTGGAAGGAGCTGGAAGAAGGATGTTGCCAAAGCCAATCATCGCCCTTGATTTTCCGGGAAGAACAGAAACGGAAACTTTTTTGAAACAATTTCATGAAGAATCGCTATTTGTTAAAGTGGGAATGGAATTATTTTACAAGGAAGGTCCTGTTTTATTGGAGTTGTTGAAGGAATTAGGCCATGAGATTTTTCTCGATTTAAAACTACACGATATTCCCAACACTGTTTATAGTTCGATGAAAATCCTTGCTAGTCTAAATGTAGATTTAGTCAATGTCCATGCAGCTGGCGGTTCAGAAATGATGAGAGTTGCCAGGGAAGGATTAGAGGAAGGAACCCCCTCTGGAAAATCGAGACCGAAAATTATTGCCGTTACCCAATTGACTAGTACAGGTGAAGAACAAATGCGGAATGAGCAACTAATTCATTGCGGACTGAAAGAATCTGTTCTTCATTATGCTCAATTGACTCATTCATCTGGTTTAGATGGTGTCGTTTGTTCTGCTTTGGAGGCTGGAGCCATTCGTGATGTAACGAGTAGCGATTTTTTACGAGTAACACCAGGAATTCGACTATCAGGTGATTCAGTTGATGATCAAAAAAGAGTTGTCACGCCGCGGCAAGCAAGTGACATAGGTTCCACTCATATTGTAGTAGGACGCTCGATTACAAAAGCTAAAGACCCTCTTGGAGCTTATTTGAAAGTAAAATCAGAATGGGAGATGGAATCGTGACAACATTAGCGGAAAAAATTGCAGAACAACTATTAGATATTGAGGCTGTTTCTTTAAAACCGAACGATCCCTTTACATGGTCATCAGGCATTAAATCGCCCATTTATTGTGATAACCGTTTAACACTTTCTTACCCTTCATTGAGAAAAGAAATTGCAAGAGGACTGGCGGAAATAATTAAAGAACACTTTTCCGAAGCAGAAGCGATTGCAGGAACTGCAACAGCAGGAATCCCTCATGCTGCTTGGGTTAGTGACGAACTTGAACTGCCAATGTGCTATGTCCGTTCTTCCGCGAAGAGCCATGGGAAAGGTAACCAAATTGAAGGAAGAGTTACTAAAGGTCAAAAAGTCGTTGTTGTAGAAGATTTAATCTCTACCGGAGGCAGTGCGATAACAGCCGCTCAAGCACTTCTTGCTGAGGGTGTTGAAGTCCTTGGAATTGTCTCGATTTTTACATATGAGTTGGATAAAGGTAAAACGAGGCTGGAAGAGGCTGGTTTAACGGCTTATTCGTTAACTGGATATTCCACATTGATTCAAAACGCTTTACAAAAAGGCATCATTGAAGAAAATGATCTAGAAACATTAAAGAGCTGGCGCGAAAATCCAGAGGTGTGGAAAGTCGAATAAAGTGATACATCCTTTATTGGGATAGCTAAAAAATAGGTACCCAATAAAGGATTCTTATAAATACAATATTTTTATGAACTGACAGCCTGTAATAGCTCAATAATATCTTGGAAACTTATAATATCTAACTTCGGCGAAATATTAAATTTGTTAATTTATTCGATATCTTTATTAAGTTTTATTTATTTACATAGTATACCAATCACTTTTCCCTCAATAATTTTTTTCTGGATTGGTTCAAAAGTGGGACTTCTCCACCAATTATCTCCTGCTAAAAAATAACTGTCATTATCTATAAGAATATTATCCATAGTAAATGTATCTATTTTTTCACTAGTTATTCCTCCCGCCCATCTATACTCATGTCCGTAAAATGTATTCAATTTGCGATTGTTTATATAAACTTGCCCCTTTTTTATTTCTAATTCTTCTTTAGGTAATGCTAAGACACGGGCTATGGAAAGTCCCTGTTTGTCTTCAAAATAAACTATATCTCCACGTTGTATTTCATTATTTATATAGAAGCTAGTATCGACGACGACAAAGTTAGGGAAATTTCCATCCCTTTGAAAGCTATCGGCATAAACTCTGACTTCAATCATATTTTCTTCTAGACTATCAACACAATTTGTTGGGTTTTGAATACTGTATTCATCAGTTAGGGGATCTTTTGTTGAACAACCAACAAAAATGAACCCTGAAAGAATAATAAAAAATACAATTCTCATACATTTCACCTCCTAAAGAGCCAATCTGTTGAAATTTCATTAATGGAGAAAAATCAAGACATATTATCTAAGGTACAAATAATAACAGACGGTACAGTTGTAAAGGAAGTTAAATTAAATGATGTTAAAGAAAATATAGATATAGATCCACAATTATTTATTATAGATAAAACAAAAGGGACAGAATGGTAGAAGGTTAGGGAAACAAGAAAATCCACTTTCATATATATTATGTAATATTATCGCGTGAGATAAGTGTAATAATGATCAGTAGTAATATTCGGATTGCACACAAAAATCGTTCTCTCTTTTGATGTTGTGTGTTAACTTCATTTTACTGAATGGGACGATTTTTTTGTACCTTTTGTAGATATATATGTTATTAATATTCGCTTCATTTTAAGCACGTTGATTGGAGCAGAAGGCGCGAGACTCCTGCGGGAATAACATGGACCTTGAGACCCCGTAAGTTGCACAGCGACTGAGGAGGCTCAAGCCATGCCCGCAGAAAGCGAGTGCCTTCTGCGGAAATCAACACCCTCGTTTAAAGCCACTAAAATAAGGGTAAAGGTAAGTGACTTTCCACTTTTTGGATAACCCCAACTGTCATTTTGTACAATAGACTATCTAAAATTAAAGAATACTTTATTACTCTGTCAATTAATTCTGCAGCATTCCCCTCACACGATCCTGATTTGGCGTCACATAAACTGTCTGCTGGTTATCATAGATAACAAACCCAGGCTTTGCACCGCTCGGTTTTTTTACATGCCTAATTTTCGTAAAATCAACAGGAACGGAAGCAGAGTTTTTTGCCTTACTGAAGTAGGCCGCAAGCATCGCAGCTTCCATAATCGTTTCATCTGTAGGTTCTTTTGAACGAATAACAACATGCGACCCTGGTATATCTTTCGTGTGAAGCCAAATTTCATCACGGGCTGCTAGTTTATTCGTTAAATAATCATTTTGTTTATTGTTTTTTCCGACGTAAATTTCGGTACCATCACTTGCTTGATAAGCTTCAATCGACGGCTTAACGTTCGCCTTTTTTCTTTGTTTTGATTTTTGACGAGACCGTAAATAACCTTCCTCTTCTAGCTCTTCACGAATTTCTTCTAAATCTCGTGGGGAAGCTGAAGAAATTTGTTGTAACAGCCTATCAAAATACTCAATTTCATCCTTTGTTTTTTCGATTTGCTCTTTTACAACTTGAACTGCGTTTTTTGCCTTCTGATACTTCGTGAAGAAAGCTTGGGCATTTTCGGAAGGTGTTTTACGGGAATCTAAAGGAATGGTGACTTCTCCATAATTTTCATCATAATAATTTGGAACTGAAATTACCTGCATCCCTTTTTTTACTAAATGCATATTCGCTGTCAGTAGCTCACCAAGGAGTTGGTGCTGATCCGCATTTTCGGCTTCTTTCAACGTTCTCTCCAATTTCCCTAATTTCACTTCATTTTTTTCTTTCTCATTTTTCATAAGTCTTTCCAAATCATGCGCTTGCTGTTTAACTCTATCACGATCCGCTTTACCAAAATAGAAACGGTCTAACAATTCGCTTAAAGAACTATAGGATTTCGCCTCTCCTTTAGGTGCAGTGAGTGGGAAAAGGTAAAAATCTTCTTTATTCGATACCGTAATAGTTGGTTGATAGTCATGCTGGTTCATTCGATCCATAAAATCAATAAACGTCTTCGGAAGCGTTTCGCGGTTAGCGAGTCCTGAATGATAAACAATTTCTTTAGCTAGCACTGGTGAAACACCCGAAAAATTTTCAACAAGTTGCTTATCTAATTTTCCAGTATTGAAATCTAACGCTCTCAGTACATCTTCTTCTGTAACGTTCAAAGGATTTTTCTTATTTTGTGCTGGTGGGAAAATGTACTTTGTTCCTGGTAAAATACTCCGATAGCTATTAAGGGCTGAAGGAATATGTTTAATGCTGTCAATAATTGTATCTTGTTCTTCGTTGATCAAGATAATATTGCTGTGCCTGCCCATAATTTCTATAACTAGCGTCTTGTAACTAATATCTCCTAATTCATCTCGACCTTTAAGTCGAATCATGATAATCCGATCCATTTCAAATTGTTCAATCTTTTCAATGATCGCCCCTTCTAAATGTTTTCTCAAAATCATACAAAACATAGGAGGGTCTGTTGGATTATCAAACGTATCAGTTGTTAATTGAATTCTTGCGTAGCTAGGATGAGCTGAAATCAAAAGCTTATAATTCTTCCTCTCAGCTCTAACAACCATAACAATTTCATTTTTATAAGGTTGGTGAATTTTTCCGATCCGACCGTCGCGAAGTGTATCGGATAGTTCAGACACCATTGCCCGGGTAAAAAAACCATCAAAAGGCATTTTGGAACATCCTCTTCAAATTTATTTCGAAACTTCTTTGCTTGGACAAAATTATATCATGAAATCCGTTCTTGATGAATAAGCTTGCTACTACATGGACAACTTCTATATGTCGGGGAAAGAGAGTGATGAGTGCGTGAAGTTTCATGAAATGAAGGCAAGAGAGGTTGAAGAGTCTTTAAATACACATTCGAAACAAGGATTATCTGAAAAAGCTGTAGAAACGAGAAGAAAACAGTTCGGTTGGAATGAATTATCTGAAGGTGAAAAGCAATCTGCCATTCTATTGTTCTTTAATCAATTTAAAGATTTTATGGTATTAGTATTGTTGGGAGCAACACTCGTTTCAGGAATACTCGGTGAATACATCGATGCGATTACAATTATGGCTATTGTTCTACTAAATGGCATACTTGGTTTTATTCAAGAGAGAAAAGCCGAAAAGTCATTAGAAGCTTTAAAAAATTTATCTGCTCCACAAGTTACTGTGCTTCGGGATGGTCATTGGATAAAAATTAATTCTAGAGAAATTGTTCCTGGAGATGTACTAAGATTTGCTAGCGGTGATCGGATGGGAGCGGATGTTAGGCTCATTCAGGCGAATAATCTCGAGCTAGAAGAATCAGCCTTGACTGGTGAATCTATCCCGACGGTAAAAAATACTGAGCCGATCAACGATCCCTCTCCAAACTTAGGCGATTTAAACAATATGGCTTTCAAGGGAACGCTTGTAACTCGCGGGAATGGAATTGGGATTGTCACTGCGACTGGGATGAAGACAGCAATGGGTGAAATCGCTCATATGATCCAAACTGCCACGACAATCATTACCCCCTTGCAGAGAAGACTCCAACAACTTGGCAAAATACTAATTACAGTCGCATTAGCTTTAACTTTGCTAGTAGTTGTACTTGGTATTATGCGTGGGCATGACGTGTTTGAAATGTTCCTTGCTGGGGTTTCATTAGCGGTAGCGGCTATTCCTGAAGGTTTACCAGCGATTGTAACAGTTGCTCTATCACTTGGTGTCCAGAGGATGATTAAGAAAAAGGCTATTGTTCGGAAATTACCAGCTGTCGAAACTCTCGGCTGTGCGACAGTTATTTGTTCAGATAAAACAGGAACGATGACGCAAAATAAAATGACGGTTACTCGATTATGGAGTGGCGGTAAAACTTTTAAACTGGAAGGCGATAATCATGAACATTTCTACCTGGAAGATAAAAGTATCGAGCCTAATCGGGAAAAGTCAATAAAACAATTACTTACTTTTGGTGTATTGTGTAATCATGCCGAACTAATGATTCACGATGATGAGTGGATTGTTGATGGCGATCCAACAGAAGGAGCATTACTCACATCTGCACTAAAGGGAGGTATTCAGCGAGAAGATTTACTGAAGCAGTTTACAATCGAAAAAGAATATCCTTTCGATTCCTCAAGGAAAATGATGAGTGTCATCGTAAAAGATGAGCATGGAAAAAAATATATTATTACTAAAGGTGCTCCCGATGTATTGGTCGGTAATTGTGAATCGATTCTTTGGGATGAAAAAAAGAGATTACTAGATACAAGGATAGGAAACGAAATTCAAACGGCAGTGAATCATTTATCAGCACAAGCGTTACGTACTATTGCTATTGCATTTAAGCCTTTTAACGGTTCTTTCTATCCAGATGAGGAAAAAGAAGTTGAGAGAGGTCTAACATTTATTGGGTTACAAGGAATGATGGATCCGCCTCGTCCTGAGGTAAAGGATGCGGTTGCGGAATGTAAAGTGGCAGGCATTAAAACCGTAATGATTACAGGAGATCACAAGGCAACAGCTTGTGCGATTGCTGAACAGCTTGGCATTTTAGGGAAAAATGATAAAGTGATGGATGGTCATGATTTAAATCAATTATCTGTTGAAGAGCTTGAGGAAGTTGTGGAAGATGTATCTGTATTTGCTCGTGTTACACCCGAACATAAACTTAAAATTGTCAAAGCACTGCAAAATCAAGGTCATATCGTAGCGATGACTGGAGATGGAATTAACGATGCCCCGGCCATTAAGGCCGCCGATATTGGGATTGCAATGGGGATAACCGGTACAGACGTTGCGAAGGAAGCATCATCACTCATTTTAATGGATGATAATTTCGCAACAATCAAGTCAGCCATTCAAGAGGGGCGCAATATTTATGAAAACATTCGAAAGTTTATTCGATATTTATTAGCTTCCAATGTTGGTGAAATTTTAGTGATGTTATTTGCTATGTTAATGTCATTACCACTTCCACTCGTGCCTATTCAAATTCTATGGGTGAATCTTGTTACCGATGGATTACCAGCTATGGCACTAGGTCTTGATCAAGCAGAAGAAAATGTTATGAAAAGAAAGCCTCGAGCAGTTAATGAAGGGGTCTTTTCCAGAAAACTTGGCTGGAAAATTATCTCGAGGGGATTCCTAATCGGAATAGCAACATTGATTGCCTTCATTGTTGTATATTATCGGGATCCTAGTAATCTTCCATACGCTCAAACGGTTGCATTTGCAACATTGATTATGGCACAACTTATCCATGTATTTGACTGTAGAAGTGAAATATCAGTATTTGCAAGAAACCCATTTGAAAATAAATATCTAAATTTGGCAGTATTGTCTTCCTTTGCACTAATGTTTGTTGTTATTTACATGCCTGCTTTTCAACCGATTTTCCATACCGTTCCAATTATTCCAGCAGATTGGCTTCTAATAACCGCAATGAGTGCCTTGCCAACTTTTTTACTTGCTGGATCATTTATTATAAGAAAAAAGAAATAGTTTATGATATAATTTTAAAGGCAATAGACTTTAGTCTATTCCTTTTTCTTTTTTTAAAAGAAAAAAGTGAGGTCCCGTACACATTAATTTTATGTTAAAATTTTGTTTTGAGGATTGTGTTCGAAACGGAGACGAGGAAAGAATGATACATAGATGTATATAAATCGTGTAAAAAACCGATAGATGACTGGGGGAGCACTATGCAAACGAAGCTCTTAAATATAGGATTTGGAAATATTGTATCAGCCAATCGAATTATCTCGATCGTAAGGCCCGAGTCAGCGCCGATCAAAAGAATTATTCAAGATGCCCGAGAACGGGCGACGTTGATAGATGCTACATACGGAAGAAGAACTCGTGCTGTAATAATAATGGATAGTGAGCATGTCATTCTGTCAGCTGTTCAACCTGAAACAGTGGCCCAAAGATTATTTGGGAAGGATGACAATGAGGAAGGGTAGGAATGGAGAATTATGAAAGAGAAAGGTTTACTAATAGTACTCTCAGGCCCATCAGGTGTCGGAAAAGGAACAGTGAGAAAAGCAATCTTTTCTCGTCCTGATGCACGATATGAATATTCCATTTCTGCTACAACGAGAGCACCACGAGCTGGTGAAAAGGATGGGATCGACTACTTTTTTAAAAGTCGAGAAGAATTTGAACAACTGATCAGTCAAGATAAATTACTGGAATATGCAGAATATGTCGGTAATTATTATGGAACACCTCTCGATTATGTTAAGCAAACGTTAGAATCGGGAAAAGATGTATTCTTAGAGATTGAAGTCCAAGGAGCGAGACAAGTACGGGAGAAAATTCCTGAAGGTTTATTTATCTTTCTGATGCCTCCAAGCTTAGGTGAGCTAGAAAGCAGAATAAAAGGTAGGGGTACAGAAACTGTGGAACTTATCCTCAACCGTATGGAGGCTGCTCGGAAAGAGATAGAATTAATGAATCTTTATGATTACATTGTAGAAAATGATAATGTTGACAATGCTGTTGATCGAATTAATGCGATCGTGCTAGCGGAACATTGTCGCAGCGAGCGAATTGCATCGAAATATATTAAAATGTTGGAGGCTGAATAATATGCTTTATCCTTCTATCGATAAGTTGATGGATGTCATTGATTCAAAATACTCACTTGTATCAGTTGCCGCAAAACGGGCCCGTAATATGCAAATTGAAAAAAATCAACAACTTGAGGAATATCGTTCTCATAAATTTGTTGGGAAGGCGCTAGAAGAAATTTATATGGGTGCCCTAAAGATTAAAGAATAAAACTATTGTTAAAAGAAAAGACAACTCAGTTTAAATGGGTTGTCTTTTCTTTTCTAGATCGTAGATAATAGAGGAAGAGACTAAACGCCCAAAAGGGATCATGAATTTTATAATAGGGGTGTAATACGAAATGAAGAAAAATTTATTATTATGTGTTACTGGTGGGATTGCTGTATATAAAGCCGCTGCACTTACGAGTAAACTTGTCCAAAGTGATTTTAATGTCAAAGTAGTGATGAGTGACTCTGCGACAAAATTTGTATCTCCCCTTACATTTCAAGCGTTATCGCGAAATGAAGTATATACTGATACATTTATCGAAAATAACCCGCAAGTAATTGCTCACATTGATGTAGCAGATTGGGCAGATCTCGTGTTAGTCGCACCTGCTACAGCGAACACTATAGGGAAGTTAGCGAACGGAATTGCTGATAATATGATTACGACCACATTGTTAGCGACAACAGCACCTGTCTGGATAGCACCAGCAATGAATGTCCATATGTACAATCATCCAGCGGTTCAAAAGAATATCGACACTCTTCATCAATTAGGTCACCGTTTTATTGAACCATCCGAAGGTTATTTAGCATGTGGTTATATAGGAAAAGGAAGATTGGAAGAACCTGAAACAATCGTACGGTTAGTTCAGCGTTATTTTGAAAACACAGATCTGCTGCTTAAAGGAAGAACAGTATTAGTTACTGCTGGACCAACAAGAGAAAAGATCGATCCCGTACGTTATTTAACGAATCGATCAACTGGAAAAATGGGATATGCTCTTGCTGAAGAGGCTGCAAAGTTGGGAGCGGAAGTAATTCTTGTGTCTGGTGCTAATACAATATCGGTGCCTAATGGAGTAAATTTAATTCCGATCGAAAGGGCTCAAGAAATGTATACCGAAGTAATGAAACATTTTAGTGAGGCTGACATTGTCATAAAAAATGCAGCGGTTGCAGATTATCGCCCTGTGCAAGTTTATGATCAAAAGCTAAAAAAGAAAGATGGTCCTCTTGTCATTGAGTTTGAACGGACAAACGATATATTACAAGAGCTTGGTCAGAAGAAAGATAAACAGTTTCTTGTTGGATTTGCTGCTGAAACTGAACAGGTTGATAAGTATGCTCTTGAAAAACTAAAAAGAAAAAACGCGGATATGATTGTTGCAAATGATGTATCAGCCCAAGGTGCGGGTTTTGGTGGCGATACTAATATTGTGACAATCTATCATAAAGATAACACATTGAAAAAACTTCCGTTGCTGAGCAAAAGTGAAGTGGCGAAAGAAATTTTATTGGAGATTATAAGGAAGTTGGGAGAAGGAAATAAGCAATGAAGATTGCCGAAGTGATTGTAGATGTACCTGCTCTTGGAACGGATAAGGAATTTGATTATCTAATCCCTGATAAATGGCTTGGAGTTATCGAACCCGGAATGAGGGTGGCTGTTCCATTCGGTCCCCGCACGATTCAAGGTTTCGTAACACAGATTAAAGAAAGTAGCTCTTTTGATAAATTAAGGGAATTAAAAGAACCTTTAGATTTGACACCTGTTTTGAACAAAGAACTATTAGAGTTAGGTAATTGGTTGGCGGAGGAAACTCTTTCCTTTAAAATTTCTGCCTATCATGCGATGCTCCCAGCTGCAATGAAATCGAAGTACGAAAAACGGATACGGCGGATAAATATGAAGGATAATCCTTTTCTAGATCAGCTTTTTGAAGGGGAAATTGAACTTTCTTGGAAAGAGGCTGAACACAAGGGAGTACTTCGTGCACTTCATGAAGAAATAAAAATGGGAAATGCGGAAGTGATTTACCTTGTTAAAAATCGTGCTGAAAAGAAAATAGTGAAATACTATTTTTCAACGATGAGTGACAAAGAGCTAAAAGAGCTCCTGCATACTGTAAGGGCAAATGCTTTTACTCAAATCAGACTTTTAAAGTTTTTGCTAAATCATCAGAATGAAAGATACACAGCCAACGATTTAATTGAAAACTGTGAGTGCTCCCACTCTACCATTAAGAACTTTGTTCAAAAAGGGATATTAATCGAAAGTCAAAATGAAGTATACCGTGATCCCTTCTCTCATAAAGAGTTTGCAACTACGGAGCCTTTGCCGTTAACTGATCAGCAAAGAAAAGCAATTGCTCCAATTTTGACGACAATTGAGGATGAGGAATATCAAACATTTCTGCTATACGGAGTAACTGGAAGTGGAAAAACTGAAATTTACCTTCAATCAATTCAAATGGTACTGGAAAAAGGACAAGAAGCTATTGTACTTGTACCGGAAATTTCCCTAACGCCACAGATGGTGGACAGGTTTAAAGGCCGATTTGGAGATGATGTTGCTGTCCTTCATAGCGGTTTATCTGTTGGAGAGAAATATGATGAATGGCGAAAAGTTCAAAGAAAGGAAGCAAAAGTAGTAGTTGGAGCTCGGTCAGCCATTTTTGCTCCCTTTGAAAACTTAGGTATCATCATTATTGATGAAGAGCATGAATCAAGCTATAAACAAGAAGAACTACCAAGATATCATGCAAGAGACGTAGCAATATATAGAGCAAAACAACATCAATGCCCTGTCATTCTTGGAAGTGCGACACCTTCCCTTGAAACATTTGCTAGAGCACAAAAAGGAGTCTATCAACAGCTAACTCTTTCAAAGCGGATGAATGATATGGCATTACCTTTTGTCTCCATTGTGGATATGCGTGAAGAAATGCGAAATGGAAACCGTTCTATGTTTTCGACAGAGTTATTTGAAAAGTTAAAGGACCGATTGGCCAAAAAAGAACAAACCATTTTATTTTTGAATAAAAGGGGGCATTCTTCGTTTTTATTGTGCCGTGACTGTGGGTTTGTCATGCAATGTCCACATTGTGATATTTCGCTTACTTATCATCGACATACTAGTGAGATGAAATGTCATTATTGTGGATTTAATACTCAAGTTCCGAAGACATGTCCCGAATGCTTAAGTAAACATATTCGCTATTTTGGTACAGGGACCCAAAAAGTAGAGGAAGAGTTGAATCAGGTCCTTCCAGAAGCTAGGATCATCAGGATGGATATCGATACAACTAGTAGAAAAGGAGCGCATGAAAAACTGCTTGATCATTTTAAATCAGGACAAGCTGATATATTATTAGGGACACAAATGATTGCGAAAGGACTAGATTTTCCTAATATTACGCTTGTAGGAGTTTTAAGTGCTGATACGATGTTAAATTTACCTGATTTTCGATCTGGCGAAAAGACTTTTCAGTTATTAACTCAAGTGAGTGGTAGGGCAGGAAGGCATGAATTATCAGGAGAAGTAGTCATTCAAACATATACACCAGACCATTACAGTGTAGAGTTAGCTGGAAAGCAAGATTATGATCAGTTTTATAAAAAAGAAATGGTGTTAAGAAAAATTGGCTCATATCCGCCATTTTACTATTTAACATTAGTGACAGTAAGTCATGAAGATTTAATGAAAGCTGTCGCAACGACAGAAAAAATAACGAAACATATCAGGTCTCAAGTTTCACATGATGCGATTATATTAGGGCCTGTTGCCTCCTCTATCCCTCGGATCAATGATAGATATCGTTATCAATGTTTGATAAAATACAAACATGAACCAAACTTAAAACCTGCACTGAAAAAAGTGCTTGAACATTATCAACAGCAATTTCAGAAAGAAGGTTTGACCATTTCAATAGATGTTCATCCTTATACAATGTTATAAATAAAGTATAGTAAATTATATAAGTTAAATGGAAAGTAGTGAAAAAAATGACTAGAGTCGTTTTTATGGGAACACCTGATTTTTCAGTCCCCGTTCTTCGAAGACTAATAAATGATGGATTTGAGATTGTTGCGGTCGTTACACAGCCAGATCGCCCAGTCGGAAGAAAAAAACAGTTAACTCCGCCGCCAGTTAAAGTAGAGGCTGAACGACATGGAATAAAAATTATGCAACCAGAAAAAATTCGTGACCCCGAACAAGCTCAGGAAATTATTAATCTAAACCCTGATTTAATTGTTACGGCAGCATACGGGCAAATACTCCCTGAAGCGGTATTAGAAACACCAAAATATGGGTGTATTAATGTCCATGCATCATTATTACCTGAACTTAGAGGTGGAGCCCCTATCCATTATGCAATTATGCAGGGCAAAGTAAAAACAGGAATTACTATTATGTATATGGTCAAAAAACTTGATGCTGGGGATATTATTAGCCAAGTAGAAATTCCAATAGACGATCAAGATGATGTGGGCAGTTTGCATGATAAACTGAGTATTGCTGGTGCACAGTTACTCTCGGATACTCTTCCAAAATTACTTGAAGGCAGTATTGAGGGTAAACCACAGGATGATGAACAAGCAACATTTGCCTATAACATTACTAGAGAGCAGGAAGAAATTCATTGGAACCAGGCAGGCGAAATCATTTTTAATCAAATTAGAGGCTTGTCACCATGGCCAGTTGCTTATACAAAATGGAATGGTACAATATTAAAAATTTGGAAAGCAGAAAAATGTTTAGTTGAAGGCGCTGAAGAACCCGGAGCGGTTATTCGTATAGAGAAAGAAAGTTTTACAATTGCAACAGAGAATCAAATGGGAATCAAGGTTTTGGAGATTCAACCTGCTGGAAAGAAAAAAATGTCTGCTGAACAATTTTTACGAGGCGCAGGTTCTACATTAGAAATTGGAGATAAGTTAGGTAATTATAATGAATAAAACGATAATAACAGTTCGAGAAGCTGCTCTCGATGTGTTGGAAAAGATTGACAAACAACAGTCTTATAGCAATTTACTATTAAATCAAGTTATTCAAAAAGGGAAAATAAAAGGGCCTGATATTGGTTTGCTGACAGAAATCGTCTATGGCACGATCCAAAGAAAAATGACTCTTGATTATTATTTACAGCCTTTCCTTCGAAAAAAGCCAGAAAACTGGGTCTTAAATCTGCTGCGTTTATCACTCTATCAAATGGTATATTTAGACAAGATTCCTGAACGAGCCATTTTTTATGAGGCAGTTGAAATAGCAAAGAAAAGAGGGCATAAAGGTATAGCAAGTTTTGTAACTGGAATTTTACGGCGGATTCAAAGGGAAGGAATACGCTCGTTAGATCTAATTGAGGATCCACTTGAAAAACTCGCTATTTCAACAAGTCATCCGCTCTGGTTAGTGAAGAGATGGCATGAACAACTTGGTCTTCAAAAAACAGAAGAAATGTGCAAACATAATTTGCATGCGCCAGTACAGGCGGCAAGAGTAAATCTTCATAAAGCATCAAAAGAAGAGGTCATACGATTACTCTCTGAAGAAGGATTTAATGTAGAAGAAAGTTCTATCGTCCCAGAGGCGATCAGAGTCTTAAGGGGCAATATTGCACATTCAGATGTATATAAGAAAGGTTATGTCAGTATCCAAGATGAAAGCTCTATGGCTGTTGGTCATGCGCTGACAATTAGCCCAAATTTAAAAGTTTTAGATGCCTGTGCTGCTCCGGGAGGAAAAACAGGGCATATAGCAGAATTACTTAAGGGAACAGGAAGAGTCATAGCACTTGATTTGCATCCACATAAGATTAAATTAATTCAAGAGAATGCGGATCGGCTTGGTTTAGCAAATATTGACGCTCAAGTAATGGATAGTAGAGAATTAAGCAGAAAGTTTAAGTCCGAATCTTTTGATCGGATCTTGGTAGATGCACCTTGTTCAGGTCTCGGGGTTCTGCGCAGAAAGCCAGACATTAAATATACGAAAAATGAACAAGACGTATTGTCTTTAAGCAAAGTACAGCTTAATATTTTAAATGAATCAGCAGATTTACTGAAAAAAGGTGGAATACTTGTTTACAGTACTTGTACAGTTGACCAAGATGAAAATTTTGGTGTAGTCCATCATTTTCTTGAGCAACATAGCGATTTTGAACCACAACCACTTCAATTGCCAGTTACACTCTCAAAATTTGTAGGATCTAGTTCTCATACTTTACAAATTCTGCCGCAAGATTTTGGCGGGGATGGTTTTTTCATCGCAAGTTTTAAAAAGAAAGATTAATAAGCAATATTAGCCTAGATTATTTTAGAGGATTAGAAAATTTGTCTAGTGTTGGATCTTGCTCCAGTGTCCAGAAAGTTACTAGGGCGCTTGTGCTTTTCCAATTTAAAGAGGAGAAGAGATATGAAAGCGATCTTTAAAACAGACCAGGGAAAAATTCGGCCTCATAACGAAGATAATGGTGGTGTGTTTTTCAATCATTCTGGAAATTGCTTAGCTATAGTGGCAGACGGAATGGGAGGGCACAACGCTGGGGAAGTAGCTAGTGGGATGGCAGTAGAAATGCTGAAGGAACTATGGGAAAACACAACAGAATTTCAAACACCTGAACAAGCTGAAGAGTGGTTTCGCAACAGTGTAGCCATAGTGAATAAAAAAATCTTCGAACATTCCCAAGATCATCAAGAATGTGAGGGGATGGGAACAACTTTAGTTGCTGCTATTTGTACAAGTATATTCGCCACGATTGTGAATATTGGTGATAGTCGCTGCTATCTATTAAATGATACTGGTTTTAAACAATTGACTGAGGATCATTCACTTGTTAATGAATTAGTTAAAGCAGGTCAGATTTCACCTGAAGATGCAGAATTTCATCCTAGAAAAAATATGCTTTTAAAAGCGATGGGGACCGAACCAGAAACAGATTTGGATATTATTACGATTACGTTTGAAATCCCTGATAAACTTCTGCTTTGCTCAGATGGTTTATCTAATAAAGTTTCTGCTAAGGAAATGGAAGAAATAGTGAAAAACCACACCGATAGTTTAGATAAGGTTGATATGTTAATCAAACTTGCCAATGACTATGGTGGTGAAGATAATATTTCCATCGCCATTATCGAAGCACACGCTGAAAGCAGGTGCAATAAACAATGTTAGTTGGAAAAAGAGTCAGCGGCCGCTATAAAGTATTACGATTAATTGGCGGAGGCGGAATGGCCAATGTGTACTTGGCTCATGATATGATTCTTGATCGGGATGTTGCAATAAAAACTTTACGTCTTGATTACGTAAATGAGGATGAATTTATCCGCCGATTTCAAAGGGAAGCCCAGTCAGCCACGAGTTTAACCCATGAGAATATTGTTAGTATCTATGATGTTGGAGAAGAAAACGATATTTATTACATTGTTATGGAATACGTGGATGGCATGACCTTAAAGCAATACATACAGAATTATCATCCCATCCCAATAGAGAAAACGATCGATATCATGAAACAGTTAACATCAGCTGTTGCCCATGCCCATCAGAACCATATTGTACACAGAGATATTAAGCCGCAAAATATATTAATTGATCATCGTGGGAACGTCATGATTACGGATTTTGGAATCGCCATGGCTTTAAGTGCAACTTCTATCACTCAGACTAACTCCGTTTTAGGATCTGTCCATTATTTGTCACCAGAACAAGCTCGAGGAGGCATGGCAACAAAAAAATCGGATATATATTCTTTAGGAATTGTTATGTTTGAGTTATTAACAGGCAGGCTCCCTTTTTCTGGTGAATCAGCCATTTCCATTGCGCTTAAACATCTTCAGTCTGATACGCCTTCACCAAAGAGATGGGATCCAAGCATCCCACAAAGCGTTGAAAACATTGTTCTGAAGGCGACGGCAAAAGATCCGTTTATCCGCTATGAAAGTGCTGAAGAGATGCAAAGTGATTTAGAAACAGCTTTGGATCCGAATCGGGTAAATGAAGGGAAATTTGTTATTCCCGAAGATAATGACGCAACGAAAGCTATCCCTATTATTACGTCGGAAAATTATCCAGGCACAGATGATCATACGATAACGCATCAGAAAGAGGCGCCTGTTAGCAAACAAGAAAAACAGGCTCCAAAAAAGAAGAAACGGAAGAAATGGCCGTGGATCGTAGGGATACTAGGTCTATTTTTTATTCTTGCTTTAGTCTTCTTTATGATAGTATTACCGGCCCTTCGGGAGGCGCAAAATGTGACCATTCCCGATGTTACGGATGAAGAACTTGAAGATGCTACGGTAGAACTTCTAAAGTATGGTCTTGAAATCGGGGAAGTGCAGGAAGAGCCAAGTTCAGAAATTGCCGAAGGGAAAGTAATTAAGACAAGCCCTAGAGCTAACAAGGAAGTGAAAAAGGGCGAAAAAATAAACATTTTTGTTAGTAGTGGAAAAGAGAAAGTCACACTTAGTGATTATACATCAAGACAATATGATGAAGTTGTAAGATTATTGACAAATGAAGGATTTAAAGAACCTCTAAAAGAGGAAAAATATGATGCATCTGCACCAGGGACAATTATAGAACAATCTCCAGCACCTAATTCTGAAGTGGTTCCTGATGAGACAACGATATCCTTTGTAGTTAGTAAAGGTGAAGAGAAAATTGAGCTAAAAGACTTACGTGGCAATAATTTAAAGGGTCTAGAAAATTATGAAGAATCTACTGGACTCGTCATCGTAATTAAAGAAGAATATAACGATGATGTAGCTGAAGGATTAGTTATTTCACAAGATCCCGCTCCGGGAAAGATGCTTTCCAAAGGTGACAAAGTGACTGTTGTTCTATCGAAGGGCCAAGAAATTATTCCACCCAAAACTGTCACAGTGCCAATTACAATCCCTTATGAACCAGCTGAAGAGGAAGAACAACAAAAAATTGTCATTTTAATCGATGATTTCAATCATAGCATGACAGAACCAGCTGAAGAACCATTTATGATTGAAGAAACGATCGTTAAAGAGTTACAGTTTACTATTGAAAAAGGAAAAAAGGCATACTATAAAGTTGTCAGGGACGATAAGGTGATTATTGAAGATGAGATCGATTATCCTGAGAACGAATAATGTGAAGGGAACGGTGGCATGTCAGAAGGAATAATTATAAAAGCTTTAAGCGGGTTTTATTATGTATCATCAGGTGATGAGGTCATACAATGCAGAGGAAGAGGGATTTTTCGAAAAAATAATATTACCCCACTAGTAGGTGATCATGTACTTTTTCAGGCAGATAATGATAAAGAAGGCTATATTATGGATATTAAAGAGCGGAGAAACGAACTGAATCGCCCGCCTATTGCCAATATTGATCAAACAATATTAATTTTTTCTGCAAAAGAACCAGAGTTTAACTCGGCATTATTAGATCGGTTTCTTGTTGTTATTGAATTTAAACAAATACAACCGGTTATTTGTATTACGAAATCTGACTTACTTACATCTGAGCAACAGATAGATCTTCAACGTGAATTACAAGTATACCGTTCTATTGGATATGAAGTAATCTTACTTTCTGCTCATACGGAAGAAGGGATTGAACAACTTAGACCGTTACTGGCTGGCAAAACGAGTGTTTTTGCTGGCCAATCCGGTGTAGGAAAATCATCCCTTTTAAATGCTTTGCTTCCTAACTTACAGCTGAAAACTAATGAAATTTCTACACATCTTGGGCGGGGAAAACATACTACAAGGCATGTAGAGTTTTTAGAAATTGAACAAGGACTAGTTGCAGATACACCTGGTTTTAGTTCACTTGATTTTACTAATATTGATATGGAAGATTTAGCAGATACTTTTTTGGAAATAAGGGATACAAGTGAAAATTGTAAATTTCGTGGCTGTCTGCATGTAAATGAGCCGAAATGTGCAGTTAAAGGGGCTGTAGCTTCAGGGAATATTGCGCAAGATCGCTATGAACACTATTTGCAGTTTTTAGGAGAAATTAAAGAAAGAAAGCCGAGGTATTAAACATATGAAAATTGCACCTTCCATATTAGCGGCGGATTTTTCTATGCTTGGAAAAGAAGTTCAGGAGGTTGAGGCTTATGGAGCAGATTATATTCATATTGATGTGATGGATGGACATTTTGTTCCGAATATAACAATGGGGCCATCAGTCGTAAAAGCTATTAAAAAGATAACGAATCTTCCTCTTGATGTTCATTTAATGATTGAAACTCCCGATCGTTATATTAAAGATTTTGCTGATGCTGGTGCTGATATCATTACAGTCCATGTAGAAGCAACCCCGCATCTTCACCGAACGATTCAAGAAATTCGTAAACTTGGTGTTAAACCAGGTGTTGTGTTAAACCCGGCTACACCTGTATCTATGGTTACGAACATTTTGGAAGATATTGATATGGTTTTATTAATGACAGTTAATCCAGGATTTGGCGGTCAAAAATTTATCGAATCAGTACTTCCTAAAATTCAAGAACTAAGATCGATGATTGAATCAAAAGGACTGTCTGTAGATATCGAAGTTGATGGAGGAATAGATGCTCAAACTGTAAAAAGTTGTAAAGAAGCTGGAGCAAATGTATTTGTTGCTGGCTCTGCAATTTTTGGTCAACCTAACCGTAAGGCAGCTATTGATGAAATTCGATTACAGTTAGGGTGAATTTAATGAGCAAAAAGAAAACCATCCATATTGTGGCAGGGGGACCAGAAACACTAATACCAAACCTAGCCTCGTATAAAGGTGAGGATATTATCTGGGTAGGGGTTGACCGAGGTGTCTATTATCTTCTAAAGAGAGCTATTATACCAACGCTTTCTGTTGGCGATTTTGATTCTGTTACATCTGATGAATGGGAAAAAATTCAACAATATGTTCCAGAAATCAATCGATTCATCCCTGAAAAGGATGAATCAGATATGGAGCTTGCGCTAATGTGGACAATGAAGCAATCCCCATCTTTAGTAAGAGTATTTGGAGCAACTGGCGGAAGAATGGATCATTTTTTAACAAACATATTTATGTTAACAAATTATCAAACATCTAATTCACTCACAATCGAAATCATTGATATTCAAAATGAAATGATGATTTTTTACCCGGGAGTACATAAAGTAAGCAGAAGTATTGAGAAAAAATATATCTCATTTATTCCCTTAAGTGCAGAGGTAGCTAGCCTAAATTTATCTGGATTTAAGTACGTCCTAACCGATAGAAATATAAAATTTGGTACATCATTATGCATCAGCAATGAACTTATACAAGAAACTGGTACTTTTTCTTTTGAAAAAGGCATATTAATGATGATAAGAAGTACCGATTAACAAATGGCCCATTTTTTTATGGGCAAGTACTTATCCATAAACAACGAATATAATATGACTGGGCGTGTGCAGGTACTTTTTTAGGTTAGGAGGGAATTTAAGTGAGATTCTATACTATTAAACTCCCGAGGTTTTTGGGCGGAATTGTAAGGGCAATGCTGGGTGCATTTAAAAAAGGGTGAACTCCTTGCCGTCTATAGATGAGCCCGTCATTAAAACAGCTGGAGATCAGATGTCAGCTTTACGAGGATCTTAAAATGAAAAAAGGCACCTAATTTATAGGCGCCTTTTTTATTTCCGGTTTTTAGAGGAAATTTTAGCTTGCAGTTGTTTAAATAAAGAAAGCTTCAATTACACACGTTCAACTTTTCCGGACTTAAGAGCTCTTGCTGAAACCCAAACACGTTTTGGTTTACCGTCAACAAGAATTCTAGCTTTTTGAAGATTGGCTTTCCACGTACGTTTATTCGCATTCATGGCGTGTGAACGTTTGTTTCCTGTTCTTGTTTTGCGGCCGGTTATTACACATTGTTTTGCCATCTATATTCCCTCCCGTCGCTGAAGTTCGACTAACGGCTAAGTTTTAACTTCATTTTTGCCTAAGATACTTTAATAATTTATCATACATAAAATTAGATTGCAATACATCTTTACTTGACATCTGTTATCTCCAGTTTAATAATCAAACTGAAGATAACTTTTAAAAATGATTCCATTATAGTAAAATATTCTTATCTATGTTGTGAATGTGATAACAAAGGAAAAAGTATTTTCCATGGATGATTTCGACTAAATAAGGAGGAATTTGCATGTCCATCGAATTGAAAAATGAATATGGCCACATTGATATAACTAATGAAGTTATTGCAACTATTGCGGGAGGAGCCGCTGTTGATTGTTATGGAATTGTTGGAATGGCTTCGAAAAATCAAATTAAAGATGGTCTAACCGATATTTTACGACGGGAAAACTTTACACGCGGTATCATCGTCCGCAAGGAAGATCAGACTTTACACATAGATATGTATATTATCGTAAGCTATGGAACGAAAATTTCGGAAGTTGCTCATAACGTACAATCAAAAGTTAAATACACTCTAGAACAAACCATTGGGATAGCTGCTGATACGGTTAATATTTATGTTCAAGGGGTCCGGGTAACTAATCCGTAGTGAGGAGGATGAAATTCGTGTCAATTTCAACACTAGACGGAAATCAATTTGCAGAAATGATTATAAAAGGGGCCAATCACTTGGCTGCTAATGCTCAAATGGTTGACGCACTTAATGTATTTCCTGTACCTGATGGCGACACGGGTACAAACATGAATCTGTCTATGACTTCAGGTTCAAAAGAAGTTCAAAAAAATAAGCAGGATCATATTGGAAAAGTAGCGACTGCTCTTTCAAAAGGATTATTAATGGGAGCACGCGGAAATTCTGGCGTTATCCTCTCTCAATTATTCCGTGGATTTGCTAAGGATATTGAGCAAAAGCCGATTTTGAATGCTGCAGAATTCGCTCATGCCTTTGAAGCAGGTGTTTCAACAGCCTATAAAGCAGTTATGAAGCCGGTCGAAGGAACTATTTTGACGGTGGCGAAAGATTCTGCTAGGAAGGCAGGAGAAGTAGCCAAACATAAGACTGATATCGTTTCAATTATGGAAGCTGTTTTAAAGGAAGCAAAGGCTTCACTTGCGCGTACACCTGAATTACTTCCCGTTTTAAAAGAAGTCGGTGTAGTAGATAGTGGTGGCCAGGGGCTAGTTTGTGTTTATGAAGGATTCCTTGCATCACTTAAAGGTGAGGAGCTTCCAGACGCACCTGTATTGGAGCCGACAATGGATGAACTTGTAAGTGCACAACATCATCAAAGTGTTCAAAGTTATTTGAATACTGAAGATATCAAGTTTGGATATTGCACTGAATTTATGGTGAGATTCGAAAAAAACAAGAAACCATTTTTGGAACAAACCTTCCAACAGGATTTGAGTGAATACGGAGATTCCTTACTTGTCATTGCAGATGATGAAGTTGTAAAAGTACACATTCATTCAGAACAACCTGGAGACGTACTTTCGTATGGGCAACAGTATGGCAGTCTCATTAATATGAAGATAGAAAATATGAGAGAGCAACATAGCTCAATTATTGAAGCAGACAAAACCCATCACAATGTTTCTAAAAAGCCGACAGAAAAACAACCATTTGCCATTATTGCTGTATCTATGGGATCTGGTATTGCGCAACTTTTCAAAAGTGTCGGTGCTGCAGAGGTCATTGAAGGTGGCCAAACAATGAATCCTAGTACAGAAGATATAATGAATGCTATTCAGGCTGCTAATGCAGAAAAGATTATATTACTTCCAAATAATAAGAATATAATTATGGCTGCTGAACAGGCTGCAGAAATAGCTGATATGGAAGTTTTTGTAGTCCCAACTAAAACGGTTCCCCAAGGTCTTGCAGCAACATTAGCTTTTAATCCGAATGTTTCGTTAGCAGAAAATGGCGAAAATATGACAGAAGCGATGTCAGAGGTGAAAACGGGACAAGTAACGTACGCTGTCCGGGACACTGTTATTGATGGTATATCTATTGAAAAAGATGATTATATGGGTATTAATGAAGGGAAAATTGTAGTAGCTGCTAAAGAATTAAGCTTAGCTGCCCGCGATCTATTGGATAAAATGATTGATGAGGATTCTGAAATACTGACAATCCTTTATGGCGAGGATACGGATTCAAAAGAAGTAGATGAACTTTCGGCTTATTTAAACGAGCAATATGAAAATCTTGAAGTTGAAGTCCATAGTGGAAAACAACCATTATATCCATACATTTTTTCAGTAGAATAATTAAGGAAACTTATACCTTTAATAAGTTGAATGAATATAATAATTAAGAAATAGAAGGGGTATACCCCTTCTATTTCCATATCAAATGCTTTCCTCAAGTGTAGTACCAGAATTGTGTTTTTAACCTGTAAACGGAGTTTATGCTTTTATTAATTGGAGGGAAATACCAATGAAGTATAAGAGTGTTTTCGATATCATTGGTCCTGTGATGATTGGCCCATCTAGTTCCCATACTGCGGGTGCAGCAAGGATTGGACGAGTGGCTAGGAGTTTATTTGGAAGAGAACCGAAATGGGCAAAAATATTTTTATATGAGTCGTTTGCGAAAACATACAGAGGACATGGTACCGATGTCGCCATTGTTGGAGGATTACTTGACTTTGATACGGATGATGAGCGAATTATTGAAGCCTTGAATATTGCAAAAGAACGAAATATGAATATCGAATTTATTGAGGAAGCTGCTAACGTAGATCATCCAAATACAGCTCGCATTTTGATGGGGGATGAAGACGGAGAATTAGAGCTAGTTGGTATCTCAATTGGTGGAGGAAAAATTGAAATTACCGAATTAAATGGATTCGAATTAAAATTATCAGGTCACCATCCAGCCATCTTAGTTGTCCATGATGATCGTTATGGAGCAATAGCCGCTGTCTCGAACATTTTAAGTAAACATGAAATAAATATCGGTCATATGGAGGTCTCAAGAAAAGAAAAAGGAAAAATGGCTCTTATGACTATCGAAGTAGACCAAAATATCGATCCATCCATTATTGATGAAATCAGCCAACTACCCAATATTACGAAAGTGGCTAGAGTGGTCGACTAAGTGGGACCATATATGAGAGGGAGTGGTTGTTATGTTTAAAAATGTTGCTGAATTAGTCCAAATGGCAGAAGAACAAAGTAAGCTAATTTCAGAAATTATGATAGAGCAAGAGATAGCAGTATCAGGCCGGACTAGAGATTCAATAATGCAACAAATGGACAAAAATCTTATTGTTATGGAAGCTGCTCTTGAGCGCGGATTAAATGGGGTAACATCGCACTCTGGATTAACCGGAGGAGATGCTGTTTTGCTACAAAAATATATCGAAAAAGGGAATTTTCTTTCCGGAGAATTGATTCTTGACGCGGTTAGTAAAGCGATGGCAACAAATGAAGTAAATGCGGCGATGGGCACTATTTGTGCTACACCAACAGCGGGATCTGCAGGAGTTGTTCCAGGAACATTGTTCGCCATAAAGAATAAACTCAATCCGACTAGGGAACAAATGATTCGTTATTTATTTACATCTGGAGCATTCGGATATGTCGTTGCTAATAATGCATCGATTTCAGGTGCAGCTGGTGGATGTCAAGCAGAAATCGGCTCAGCTAGCGGAATGGCGGCAGCGGCGATTGTTGAAATGGCTGGTGGGACGCCTGCTCAAAGTGCTGAAGCAATGGCGATTACATTGAAAAATATGCTGGGTTTAGTATGTGACCCTGTTGCGGGGCTTGTAGAAGTACCATGTGTTAAACGAAATGCAATGGGAGCATCGAACGCAATGATTGCAGCGGATATGGCTTTAGCAGGTATTAAAAGTCGAATTCCATGTGATGAGGTAATTGAAGCTATGTATAGAATTGGCCAACAAATGCCAAGTACACTAAGAGAAACTGGGGAAGGGGGATTAGCAGCCACTCCGACGGGAAGAAAACTAGCAGAAAAGATATTCGGGAGTGCCGCTTTACGACGTGAATAATTCTCTTGAGAGACCAACAACAGTATTAAAAGGGATTGGTGATGAGACGGCACAAATGCTTGCAGATATGGAAATTTGTAATGTGTTTGATCTGCTTAATCACCTCCCTTATCGGTATGAAGATGTCAGACTTCGAGATCTAAGTGAGGTCGGACACGATGAAAAAATAACGATAGAAGGTAAAGTTCACAGTGAGCCTTCTGTCATGTATTACGGAAAGAGGAAAAATAGATTAGTCATTCACATGCTGGTTGGTCAGTATTTAGTGAAGGCCATATTTTTTAATCGTGCCTATTTAAAAGGAAAACTTTCTCCAGGAGATTCGATTATCGTTTCCGGCAAATGGGATAAGCATCGGGCCACAATAACGGGTCAAGATATCAAAATTGGCCAAAATGATGAAACAAAGGATTTTGAACCGGTTTACTCTACAAAGGGTGCGCTTACCGTTAAGGCCCTACGGAAATTTATTGGCCAAGCTTACCAAGAATTCGGAGACTTTATAGAGGAGAATTTACCGGCTAGCCTCTTGGAAAAATATAAGCTTCCCAGTAAAAGAGAAGCTTTATTCAAAATTCACTTTCCCAATTCCCTTGATGATGTGAAGCAAGCTAGACGAAGGTTTATTTATGAGGAATTTTTTTTATTTCAGTTAAAGATGCAAGCTTTTAGGAAACAGGAAAGGGAACAATCAAGAGGTATCCAACAAAACTACGATTTAAATCAATTAAGAGCTTTTATTTCTTCACTCCCATTTGAACTAACAGACTCGCAAAAAAAAGTTGTAAATGAAATTTGTGCTGATATGAAATCTAAGCATAAAATGAACCGCTTATTACAGGGAGATGTTGGTTCGGGAAAGACGATCGTTGCCGCTATTGTCTTATATGCAAGTGTTACTGCAGGGTATCAAGGCGCTTTGATGGTGCCAACAGAAATTTTAGCAGAACAACATTTCTCCTCTCTTACAAGCCTCTTTAAAAATACAGAAGTTAAGATTGAACTTTTGACAAGCTCAGTCAAAGGGAAAAAGCGTTTAGAAATAGTAGAAAGTTTGGCACTCGGAGAAATTGATATTTTGATAGGTACACACGCTTTAATTCAGAAAGATGTTGTTTTTCATAAGCTCGGTCTTGTCATTACAGATGAACAACATCGGTTTGGAGTAGAGCAACGACGGATTTTGCGTGAAAAAGGTGAAACACCTGATGTCTTATTTATGACAGCGACACCTATTCCAAGAACATTAGCGATTACAGTTTTTGGAGAAATGGATGTTTCCAGTATTAATGAAATGCCTTCTGGTCGAAAAAAAATAAAAACTAATTGGGCAAAACATAATATGTTAGATCAAGTTCTTGACTTTGTAGAAAAAGAACTTGTAAAAGGCAGACAAGCTTATATTATCTGTCCTTTAATTGAGGAATCAGATAAATTAGATGTTCAAAATGCTATTGATATTTATAATTTATTAACTCATCATTATCGTGGAAAATTCCATATCGGTTTAATGCACGGAAAACTGCCCTCCCAAGAGAAAGAAGCAGTTATGAGGGATTTTAGTTTAAATCAAATCCAAATACTTGTTTCTACAACGGTTGTAGAGGTTGGAGTAAACGTCCCTAATGCAACGGTAATGGTTGTATATGATGCGGAACGGTTCGGACTTTCTCAGTTGCATCAGCTTAGGGGGAGAGTAGGACGAGGAGAGGAACAATCATATTGCATTTTATTGGCTGATCCAAAGACCGAAATTGGAAAAGAAAGAATGCGAATAATGACAGAAACAAATGACGGATTTTTGCTAAGTGAACGTGATTTAGAATTGCGAGGACCAGGTGATTTTTTTGGTAAGAAACAAAGTGGGCTGCCCGAATTTAAAATGGCAGACATGGTCCATGATTATAGAGCATTAGAGACAGCAAAAAAAGATGCTTCTTTCTTAATTAATGCAGATGCCTTTTGGGAAAGTAATGAATACGAACCACTTCGTAGATACTTATGCGATAGCGGGGTATTGTCTGGTGAAAAATTAGATTAGTGGTACAGAAGGAGTAGCGTTATAGTTGCGCATCACTCCTTCTTTTTATATACTACTGTTAATACCTAGTCTTAATATCATGATTGGTGTTGATAAAAAAATGAGGCCTACGAAGAAAGAGCGCCAAAGACTTTTACAAGAGACGATTCAAGAAAATCCATTTATTACCGATGAGGACTTAGCAGGGAAGTTTTCCGTTAGTGTTCAAACTATTAGACTGGACAGAATGGAACTTTCTATTCCTGAATTAAGAGAAAGAATTAAACATGTTGCCGAAAAACATGTTGAAGATGAAGTTAAAGCGTTACCCATTGATGAGGTAATTGGGGACATCATTGATATTGAGCTGGATCAGTCGGCTATTTCCATATTTGATGTGAAAAAAGAGCATACTTTTAAACGAAATTCCATAGCAAGGGGACACCATCTTTTCGCTCAGGCCAATTCCTTAGCTGTTGCCGTCATAAACGATGAGCTTGCTTTAACAGTTAAGGTCAATATTCATTTTACTAGACCAGTAAAGGCTGGTGAGAGAGTGGTAGCTAAAGCAAAAGTTAAGAAACAATCTTGGTCACAAGATCGAACAATTGTAGGTGTAAAAAGCTATGTGGATCAGGAACTTGTGTTTAAAGGTGAATTTGAAATGTTTAGATCCAGTCCAACAATAGAAGGAGATAAATCATGAAAATAGCCATTGATGCAATGGGGGGCGACAATGCACCAAAAGAAATTGTTTTAGGTGTGAATCGGGCCTCTCAAGAGTTTGCCGATACAGAATTTATTTTATATGGAAAAGAGTCTAACATTAAAGAATTTTTAACAGATAATGGACGTGTTCGCGTTATTCATACTGATGAAAAAATTGAGTCTACGGACGAGCCTGTAAAGGCTGTTCGTAGAAAAAAAACAGCTTCTATGGTTATGATGGCACAGGCCGTGAAAAATGGAGAAGCTGATGCCTGTATTTCTGCTGGAAATACAGGTGCACTTATGGCCGCTGGTTTGTTTGTTGTTGGGAGAATTAAAGGGATCGATCGTCCGGCACTTGCTCCTACATTACCTACTTTAGATGGACAAGGATTTGTTTTTCTTGATGTTGGTGCAAACGCGGATGCCAAGCCTGAGCACTTGTTACAATATGCTATTATGGGAAATATTTATGCGCAACAAGTTCGAAAGCTTAAAAGTCCGCGGGTTGCTCTTCTGAATATTGGCACTGAGGAAAATAAAGGAAACGATTTGACGAAAAAAACATTTGAATTATTACAGTCAGCAAACCTTAATTTTGTCGGGAACATTGAGTCCAGGGATATTTTAGAGGGTCACGCAGACGTTGTCGTCACTGATGGTTTTACTGGAAACGTTGTTTTGAAAACAATTGAAGGAACAGCATCTGGTCTTTTTTCCATGCTAAAAGCGACATTAACAAGCGGATTTAAAAATAAGTTGGCCGCAGGAATGATTAAATCTGATCTTGGCCAAATAAAAAATAAAATGGATTATACCGAGTATGGAGGAGCTTGTTTATTTGGACTTGCTTCACCTGTTATCAAAGCGCATGGTTCTTCCAACGCAAATGCTATTTATCATGCGATCCGTCAAACTCGTGAGATGATTAAACATGATATATCAACAACAATCGGAAATGCATTAGACGTAAATAACGAATAGGGGAGATGAGAGTATGGGGAAAATTGCTTTTGTTTTTCCTGGCCAGGGGTCACAAACAGTAGGAATGGGATTAACAGTTTATGAAAAAAATGAAGTGGCAAAAAAAATATTTGACAATGCGGATGAGCGGCTAGGTCGCAGTTTAAGTTCCATTATTTTTAATGGTCCATTAGAAGAATTGACAAAAACAAATAATGCACAACCAGCATTATTAACAACGAGCATTGCACTTTGGCAAATGCTTCATGATGCTGGAATTACACCTAATTATACAGCTGGACATAGTCTTGGTGAATATACAGCGTTAGTAGCTAGTGGTGTAATCGAGTTTTCAGATGCAGTTTACATAGTTTCAAAACGAGGAGAATATATGGAAGATGCAGTACCAAACGGTGAAGGGACTATGGCGGCTGTATTAGGATTAGATCGTGAAGACCTTCAGAATATATGTGAGGTGGTAACGGCAACTGGGGAGTCTGTCCAACTTGCTAATTTGAATTGTCCTGGCCAGATTGTTATTTCTGGTACAGTAGCGGGTGTGGAGAAGGCTGGTATACAAGCAAAAGAAAAAGGTGCTAAACGGGTACTGCCTCTTCAAGTAAGTGGACCGTTTCATTCAGCATTAATGAAACCAGCTGCAGAAAGATTTTCAACTATACTTGAGGAAATCCGGATTGACAATGCAAATATACCAGTAATTGCCAATGTCACAGCACAACCTGAAAAAGAAAAAGATAAAATTCAAGAACTTTTAGTAAAACAGCTTTATTCCCCTGTGTTATGGGAAGATTCCGTAAGAAAAATGATTGAATTGGGCGTTGATACATTTGTCGAAATTGGACCGGGAAAAGTACTGTCGGGCTTGATTCGGAAAATAGATAGGAATGTAACAACTTTTTCTGTTCAAGATGAACAAACATGCGAAGAAACAATTAAAGCATTAAAGGGGGAAGAGGGATGAAACTAGAGGGGAAAGTAGCCATTGTTACTGGAGCTTCCAGGGGAATAGGCAAGGAAATTGCTATTTTTTTGGCTAAAGAAGGCGCGAATGTTGTCGTAAATTATTCTGGCAGTGAAGCAAAGGCAAAAGCAACGATGGATGAGATTATCAGTCTTGGAAGAAAAGCAATGATTTATCAATGTGATGTATCTAATATGACAGATGTCCAAGAAATGGTTAAGGAAACCGTTCATGAATTCGGTAAATTGGACATTCTAGTAAATAATGCAGGGATTACTCGAGATAATTTATTAATGAGAATGAAGGAAGATGAATGGGATGATGTGCTAAACATCAACCTGAAGGGCGTATTTAATTGTATTAAAGCTGTTTCAAGACAAATGATGAAGCAAAGATTTGGAAGAATTATTAATATCTCTTCTGTTGTTGGTGCTAGTGGGAACCCTGGGCAAGCAAATTATTCAGCTGCAAAGGCAGGGGTGTTTGGATTAACGAAAACATCCGCTATGGAATTAGCTTCAAGAGGTATTACGGTAAACGCAATTGCACCAGGATTTATTAGAACCGATATGACGGATGAACTTCCGGAAGAAACTAAGGAAGCAATGCTGAAACAAATTCCGCTTGGAACGTTTGGAGAAGTTGCAGATATTGCGAATTTGGCCGTATTCCTCTCATCAGATGAATCAAAATATATTACAGGCCAAACTTTACATGTTAATGGCGGCATGTATATGTAATAGAACTAAAATTTTTCCAAGGGCTTGTTTAAATTTAATTGTGAATACTTTATAATACTTGAGGGGAGGTGAGTTGAATGGCAAATACAGTGGAACGTGTAACAAAGATTATCGTTGATCGATTAGGTGCTGAAGAATCAAAGGTAACTCTAGAGGCTTCTTTTAAAGATGACTTAGGAGCTGACTCCTTGGATGTAGTAGAACTAGTCATGGAATTGGAAGATGAATTCGATATGGAAATTTCTGATGATGACGCAGAAAAAATTGCAACAGTTGGCGATGCTGTCAATTACATAGAAAGCAAAGCTTAAGTTTTTAATGAACAACGTCCCGTCGCCAGTCGGCGGGACTTTTCTACGTTAAATACTACAACAAGGTGATGAACCATGAGTAAATCTAATCGAAACAAAAAAGCAGAGTCTATAAGAAACAGTTTAAATGCCTTTCAATCAAAAATAGGAATTTCCTTCAATAATGAACAATTATTAGTGCAAGCTTTTACCCATTCATCCTATGTGAATGAGCATCGAAAAAGGCCTTACGAAGATAACGAACGACTGGAATTTTTAGGGGACGCTGTCTTAGAATTGACGATTTCTCAGTATTTATATAAAAAATTCCCGACTATGAGTGAAGGTGAATTGACCAAACTACGAGCATCTATTGTCTGTGAGCCTGCTCTCGTTAACTTTGCCAATGAATTAGATTTTGGTTCGGTAGTTTTGCTTGGCAAAGGTGAAGAACTTACAGGTGGTCGTACTCGTCCAGCACTACTAGCGGATGCGTTTGAGGCTTTTATTGGTGCGTTATACCTTGACCAAGGACTAGATACAGTTGTTGCTTTTCTTGATAAAGTGGTCTATCCAAAAGTAGATTCTGGTGCTTTTTCGCATGTGATGGATTTTAAGAGTCAATTACAGGAGTTTGTCCAAAGGGATGGAGCAGGTTCGCTTGAGTATAAAATTATTAGTGAAGAAGGACCAGCTCATCATCGCCTTTTTGTTTCACAAGTTATTTTAGAAGAAGAAATTCTTGGGACTGGCTCTGGACATTCAAAAAAAGAAGCTGAACAGCATGCCGCGCAAATGGCACTCGCAAAGCTAAAACAATAATAAAGCTTTTACTATTTTCAGTATACTTTCAAGATAGGGGGGGAATTATTATGTTCCTTAAGCAACTAGATATCATTGGCTTCAAATCATTTGCCGAAAAAGTCACAATTGAATTCGTCCCTGGTGTTACAGCGGTTGTTGGACCAAATGGAAGTGGTAAAAGTAATATTACAGATGCAATTCGCTGGGTATTAGGTGAACAATCCGCAAAGTCACTACGTGGAGGGAAAATGGAGGATATTATCTTTGCAGGCAGTGATTCTAGAAAACCCTTGAATTATGCTGAAGTTGCATTAACGCTAAATAACGAAGACAGCAGACTTCCGATTGAATACAATGAAGTTTGTGTAGCTAGAAGGGTATTTCGATCAGGGGAAAGCGAATATTTATTAAACAACCAAAGTTGTCGTCTTAAAGATATTATTGATTTATTCATGGATTCTGGACTGGGAAAAGAAGCTTTTTCAATCATCAGTCAAGGGAAAATCGAAGAAATACTCAATAGTAAGCCCGAGGAAAGAAGAGTTATTTTTGAGGAAGCTGCTGGGGTATTAAAATATAAGACCCGGAAAAAGAAAGCAGAGTCAAAGCTTCTGGAAACAACAGAAAACTTAAATAGGGTAAAAGATATATTACACGAATTAGAAGGGCAAATTGAGCCTTTAAAAATACAAGCATCCATTGCGAATGATTTTCTCCAAAAGGAAAAAGATTTGAAAATACATGAAATTGCTCTTACTGCTCATGAAATTGGAATGCTCCATGAAGGTTGGGAACAATCAAAGAACGAATTGTGTCAATTAGTAAAAAGAGAGCAAGATCTATCTCATAACCTGCATCAAATGGAACTAGATTTGAAAAACGATCGAATGAATCTTGCTACTCTTGATGAGAAAATAGCTGAATTACAGTCGCAATTACTTACAGCTACAAAGGAATTAGAGAAGCTTCAAGGAAGACTGGAACTGCAAAAAGAAAGAAAAAATAATGCTACTCTTAATTCTGAGCAATTGAAAAAATCGGTTAGTGATGCGGTTTTGAAAATTGAGCAGTTGAAACAAAAACGACAAAAGGCAGAATCAGAATTAGCTTTAAAAGAAGAGGAAGCTCATACATTAAAAAAATCACTAGATAAGAAAAAGAAACAAGTTCATGAGCTAAATGGAACGATAGAAGAAACAATTGAATCGCTAAAAAGTGATTATATTGATGTGTTAAATGAACAGGCTTCAGCAAAAAATGAACTAAAATATTTACAACAACAACTAAATCAACAAATGGTTAGAAATAATCGGCTTGATGAAGAAAATAAAAAGTATATTGAACAACGAAATGAATGCTTAAAACTGTATGAGACTAAGCGAAGCGAATTGGATGAGATTGAAAAGGCAATAGAAAATCAACTTGCTCTTTATCAAGAATCTCAAAAAAAGGTCCAGACTTTGAGTGAAGAATTTGATATGAAAAGCTCCTTGCTTCAAAAGGCACAGCAGTTTATACAGAAAACAGAATCCAGAAAAGAAACATTAGAAGAAATGGAAGAGGATTATACTGGTTTTTACCACGGGGTTAAAGAAATACTCAAAGCTAAAAATGACGAACTTGAAGGCATTGAAGGGGCGATTGCTGAACTTATTCAAGTTCCTAAAGAGTATGCTCAAGCGATTGAAATAGCGCTTGGAGGTGCAATGCAACATATTGTGGTGAGATCCGAAGGGAACGCTAGAAACGCGATTGCCTTTTTAAAAAAGAAGCAACTTGGCAGAGCCACTTTTTTACCTTTAGATGTTATAAAAGGGAAAGGTCTACAGCTAAGTCAAAAGACAATATTAGCTTCTAATTCTGCATTTGTTGGTATAGCAGCAGAGCTTGTTCAGTATAAGGAAAAACATAGCCAGGCGGTTCAAAGTTTATTAGGCAATATTGTCATTGCAAAAGATCTTCCAGGCGCTAATCAATTAGCTAAGTTGCTTCAATATCGTTTGCGTATTGTGACATTAGATGGAGATGTAGTAAACCCTGGAGGATCAATGACTGGGGGAGCATCTAAACAAAAAACAACCTCATTGCTTGGGCGTAAGTCAGAACTTGAAGATTTAAAGAAAAATTTAGAGGATATGAGATCTAAAACGAATGCACTTGAAAAGGAGTGGCATTTGATAAAATATCAATTGTCCGAAGAAGAAGAAAAACTTGAAAGCATTAAAGAAAAAGGTCAAGACTTAAGAATTCAGAAAAACGATACACAGACAGCTTTTGCCCAAATTGAAATCAATAAAAAAAATATTGATGATAGACTCTCTCTCTATGATTTTGAAACAAATGAGTTGAAAAACGAAAAAAATAAAATTAGTGATAGAATTCATGCCCTTGATGAAGTCATCGCTAAATGTGATAAGAGTATCAAATCATTAAATAAACGGATCGAAGAATTAACTGCGAAACGGAATAGTGAAAGACAATCAAAAGAATCGTTGGAAAAGGAAATTGCTGAATTGTCTTCTAAACGAGCAGTTGTGAAGGAACAATTATCTTCTACAAAGAAACAAATAGAGAGCCTTTTAGCTGAATACGATGAGATTAAGGCGCATAAAGAATCGTTAGAAGAGGATTTGAATTGGCTACAAGGTGAGATGTCAGGCCACCAAACAAATGAAATCGAATTGGCAGAGCAAATTAATTCTCAGAAGGAAAATAAAGATACAATCGAAAAGACGTTGTCACTAAAAAGAGAAGAGCGATTTGAACTTCAAATTCGTATTGAACAAAAGGAAGCTAATGTTAAAGAACAGCAACGACTTTATAATGGGATTAGTAATGCATTAAGAAGTGAAGAAGTAAAAAGTAATCGGTTAGAAGTGGAACTTGATAATCTTCTTCAGAAGTTGCGTGAAGAGTATTCGTTAACGTATGAAGGCGCAAAGGCCCAATATCCACTGTTGCTTTCAGTTGAGGATACGAGGAAAAAAGTAAAATTGCTTAAAATTGAAATCGCGGAGCTTGGTTCGGTAAACCTTGGTGCAATTGAGGAATACGAAAGAATTAATGAAAGATATTGCTTCCTAACAGAGCAAGAAGAAGATTTAACCGAAGCAAAAACTCATTTATTTCAGGTAATGGCAGAAATGGACGAAGAAATGAAAAAACGCTTCAGCCTTACTTTTAATGAAATTCAAGGGCAGTTTACTGGAGTTTTTGTGGCACTCTTTGGAGGTGGAAAAGCTAAATTAGAGCTCACTAACCCCGACGATCTTTTAAATACGGGAGTAGATATTATCGCACAGCCCCCTGGAAAGAAACTCCAAAACTTAAGTCTATTATCAGGTGGCGAACGTTCGCTGACAGCCATTGCATTGCTTTTTTCTATTTTAAAAATTCGCCCTGTACCTTTTTGTGTATTGGATGAAGTCGAAGCGGCATTAGATGAAGCAAATGTTGAACGCTTTAGCCATTATTTACGAGCGTTTAGTTCGGAAACGCAATTTATCGTAATCACTCATCGACAAGGAACAATGCAAGGCGCAGACGTATTATACGGGGTAACTATGCAAGAGTCAGGGGTTTCCAAAATTGTTTCAGTTAAGTTGGAAAATGTAAGAGAAGAAGCACATATAAAATGAAATGAGGTAATGGCAGTTGAGTTTCTTTAAAAAGTTGAAAGAAAAATTCACTTCATCTACTGACAATGTTTCGGACAAATTTAAGAGTGGTTTAACAAAAACAAGGGATCAATTTACTGGGAAAGTAAACGATCTTGTTGCACGCTATCGTAAAGTTGATGAGGATTTTTTCGAAGAACTGGAAGAAATCCTTATCCAAGCAGATACAGGATTCGAAACTGTTATGGATCTTGTAGATGAGCTGAAGATGGAAGTTAAAAAGAGAAATATCAAAAATCCTGAAGAATTGCAGCCTGTTATTTCTGAGAAACTTGTAGAGATTTATGAAGCAGGTGAAGACGGGACATCAAATTTAACTCTAAAAGAGGATGGTCTTTCTGTCATTCTATTTGTTGGGGTTAACGGAGTAGGCAAGACGACGACGATTGGGAAACTGGCTCATCAACTTATTCAAGATGGGAAAAAGGTTATGCTAGCTGCTGGAGATACATTTAGAGCGGGTGCAATTGATCAATTAGAGGTTTGGGGTGACCGTGTCGGGGCGGAAGTCATTAAACATGGTGAAGGTTCGGATCCTGCTGCTGTTATGTATGATGCACTACAAGCAGCAAAATCTCGTAAGGTAGATGTTTTACTATGTGATACAGCTGGCCGTTTGCAAAATAAAGTGAATTTGATGAATGAATTAGAGAAGGTAAAAAGGGTTATCGAACGTGAAGTTCCAGATGCGCCTCATGAAGTTTTGCTTGTATTAGATGCAACAACAGGTCAAAACGCATTGATTCAAGCTAAGACTTTTAAAGAAGTAGTAAATGTTAGTGGAATTGTCCTATCGAAGCTTGATGGAACAGCAAAAGGTGGAATTGTATTAGCTATTCGGAACGAGTTGCAAATTCCAGTTAAATTTGTTGGGTTAGGTGAACAAATGGATGATCTTCAAGAGTTTGATCCAGAAAAATATGTGTATGGTCTTTTTTCGGATCTCATAGAGAAATCAGAAGAAGCTCAATAGGAAATGTTGTGAAACAGATGAATAGTGTGCTTGACTTTTAATTTTCATAAATGTATCATTTATCTGTAAAGGTTTTTAACTTAACAAGGCGGGATTAGCATGACAATGCTTGAAAAAACTACACGTTTTAATTTTTTATTTGATTTTTATCAAGCTCTCTTGACACCAAAGCAGCGAAACTATATGTCTCTTTATTATTTGGATGACTATTCGTTAGGTGAAATTGCGGAGGAATTTGAGATTAGCCGTCAAGCCGTTTACGATAATATTAAACGGACAGAAACAATGTTGGAAGAGTATGAAGAAAAATTAAATCTGTTTTCTAAATTTCAGGAACGAAATAAA
The DNA here is from genome assembly GCF_001375535.1 of Bacillus niameyensis. Taxonomy (GTDB): domain Bacteria; phylum Bacillota; class Bacilli; order Bacillales; family Bacillaceae_C; genus Lederbergia; species Lederbergia niameyensis. Next base: position 974,403 of record NZ_LN831197.1, on the reverse strand, counting down.
ATTATCAAGCAAATGCAGCTTTTTTTAGCGGAGGAAAAGCCTGATAAAGATAAGCTAATACAATATTTGAATTTGCTTGAAGAATTAGATTAGGGGGCGGCAATATGGCATTTGAAGGTTTAGCCGACCGATTGCAAGAAACGATGCAAAAGATTCGCGGCAAAGGGAAAGTGTCAGAGGCCGATGTCAAAGCAATGACGCGGGAAATACGACTAGCTCTACTTGCGGCAGACGTTAACCTCAAGGTCGTCAAACAATTTGTTCAGAAGGTAAGTGAAAGAGCTGTTGGACAGGAAGTAATGAAAAGTTTAACACCTGGTCAACAAGTTATTAAAGTTGTCAAAGAAGAGCTTACTGAAATAATGGGTGGAGAACAAAGTAAGATCGCTGTTTCTAATCGTCCTCCTACTGTCATTATGATGGTAGGTTTACAAGGTGCCGGTAAAACGACAACGACTGGAAAGTTGGCGAATTTGCTTCGGAAAAAGCAAAACAGAAATCCATTATTAGTTGCGGCAGATATTTATCGACCAGCAGCGATTAAGCAGTTAGAAACTCTAGGAAAGCAATTAAGTCTTCCTGTTTTCTCAATGGGAGATCAGATAAGTCCCGTTGAAATTGCGAAAAAAGCGATTGAAAAAGCAAAGGAAGAACACCATGATTATGTCTTGATCGATACTGCAGGTCGGCTTCATATCGATGGCGAGCTAATGGAAGAATTAAAGAATATAAAAGAAGCGACAAAACCAGATGAGATTTTTCTCGTTGTTGATGCTATGACAGGTCAGGATGCTGTTAATGTTGCGGAAAGTTTTAATGATCAGCTAGAAGTAACAGGAGTTGTTTTAACTAAACTCGATGGTGATACAAGGGGTGGGGCAGCCTTATCCATCCGTACTGTCACTGAAAAGCCAATTAAATTTGTTGGTATGGGTGAAAAAATGGATGCACTTGAACCTTTTCATCCTGAAAGAATGGCTTCAAGAATCCTTGGTATGGGGGACATGCTTTCTTTAATTGAGAAGGCAGAGGCTTCTGTAGATGAAGAAAAGGCTAAGGAATTGGAGCAGAAACTACGCACAGCTTCCCTAGATTTTGATGATTTTCTCGAACAATTAGAGCAAATGAAAAATATGGGGCCGCTTGATGAGTTATTAAAGATGATGCCTGGTGCAAATAAGATTAAGGGTATGAACAATCTTCAGGTTGATGATAAACAAATAGGCCGTGTTGAAGCAATTATCCGTTCCATGACAACAGCGGAGAAGCAACATCCAGACATAATTAATTCTGGTCGCAGGCGTCGAATTGCGAAAGGAAGCGGAACAACAATCCAAGAAGTGAACCGACTATTAAAGCAATTTGAAGAAATGAAAAAGATGATGAAACAAATGTCTGGCATGCAACAAAAAGGAAAAAAGAAGCGTGGCTTCAAACTCCCTTTTATGTAAAAAATGTAATGTTAAGATAAAATACTTTACAACCAATTATTCATTTGGTAATATAATTTCTTGTGTGAAACTATTCGGAGGTGCAAGTTAAAAATGGCAGTTAAAATTCGTTTAAAACGTATGGGAGCAAAAAAATCTCCTTTCTATCGTATCGTTGCAGCAGATGCACGTTCACCACGTGATGGTCGTATTATTGAAGAGATTGGAACATACAATCCAGTAGCCCAACCTCATCAAGTAACTATTAATGAAGAAGTAGCTCTTAAATGGCTACAAAATGGCGCAAAACCGTCAGATACAGTACGTAATCTGTTCTCTAAACAAGGGATTCTAGAAAAATTCCATAACGCTAAAAACGGGAAATAATTGAGGCGCAAATGGAAAAGTTAATTTTGTCGATTGTCAAGCCCATTGTTGATTTTCCGGATCAAGTCAAGGTGGATGCTAAGGAAGAAGAGCGGCGGATCACCTATCACCTTTCTGTTCATGAGCAAGATATCGGAAAAGTGATTGGGAAAAATGGTAGGGTCGCTAAATCCATCAGGACAGTTGTCTATGCAGCAGCAGGGTTAAAACAACAAAAGAAGGTATATTTGGAAATCGACGAATAGGGAGGAGAAATACCTCCCTTTTTATATGGAAAAGAAGTATCTATTGATTTTGTATAAAACAATACATAAATAAACGCGACTCGGAGGATGATAAAATGAAAATTCTCCAGACAGTATCTGTTAAACAAGTATTAACTGAAACAAGTAAACAAAAATTACTTTTAAGGTACAGCCAAAACAAACAACAGCTTGAAAAAGAATGTGACCAACTAATTTTCGAAATGAAAAAGCTTGAAAGAAGCCGAAAATACCCTTCAGGTGGATTAAAGACTCAATTTGATAAAGAGATTGATTTACGGAAAGAAAAGATGAAGCTGATAGAATTTCAAATAGAGCAACTTAATATACTGCCAATTGGAAGCGAATTACAAGATCAAGATTTTCAGGCTTTAATTGAGATAAAAGTTGGCGATAATTGGGATGAAATCATAAAAGGAAAAACAGTTGTCGTTACAGACGGCATCATTACTGAAATAAGGGAAAGGTGAAAAAGATGGAAAGATGGTTTAATGTAGGGAAAATTGTTAATACGCATGGTATAAATGGAGAAGTTAGAGTGATTTCCAGAACGGATTTTCCTGAAAAAAGGTATGCGAAGGGCAACCATCTTTCACTTTTTTTGAAAGGGAACAAAGAACCGATTACGTTGACTGTTAAAAGTCATCGTAAACATAAAAACTTTGATTTGCTTTCCTTTGAAGGTTATTCAAATATCAATGATGTTGAAAGTTGGAAAAATAGCATATTGAAAGTATCAGCAGATCAACTAGAAGAACTACCAGAAGGAGAATATTATTTTCATGAGATAATCGGCTGCACGGTGATTACAGAAGATGGTAGTCCGATTGGAATTGTAAATGATATTCTTACGCCCGGAGCAAACGATGTTTGGGTTGTACAAGGGAAGGACGGAAAAGAATTTCTAATTCCGTATATTGACGATGTAGTGCTAAAAGTTTCTAAGGCGGATAAAACGATCGTTATTAACCTAATGGAAGGGTTGCTTGATTAATGAGGATCGATGTTTTAACTTTGTTTCCTGAAATGTTTACAGGTGTTCTAGGCTCTTCTATTTTAAAAAAGGCTGCTGAAAAACAAGCTGTTTCATACCATATAGAAGATTTTCGACGTTTTTCAGATAATAAACATAAAGCGGTAGATGATTATCCATATGGTGGAGGGGCTGGTATGGTATTAAAACCGCAGCCTATTTTTGATGCGGTTGACCATTTGACCCAAAATACTACTACATCGCCAAGAGTAATTCTACTTTGTCCACAAGGTTCCCGTTTTGATCAAAAAAAAGCCGAGGAATTGTCACAAGAAGAGCACTTAGTTTTCATATGCGGACATTATGAAGGATATGATGAACGTATTCGAGAATATCTTGTAACGGATGAAATATCCATTGGAGACTATGTTCTAACTGGCGGAGAGCTTGGAGCTATGGTTATGATAGATGCTGTTGTCCGACTATTACCAGGTGTTCTCGGCAATGATGCGTCACCAATCTATGATTCATTTAGTCAAGGATTGCTTGAACATCCTCACTATACACGTCCAGCTGATTTCAGAGGGATGAAAGTACCTGATATACTACTATCAGGCAACCATGCGAAAATAGAAGAATGGCGAAAACAAGAGTCGATAAAAAGGACGAAGGAACGACGTCCAGATTTGTGGTCGCGGTATCAGTCCGATCCGCTAGAAGAAGACTGAGAATATTATTCCTTTTCATTTAAAAATTCAATTGAAATCAGCTTTTCAATGTGTTAATATATTTTTTGTGGCTAATCCGTTTAGCCTTAACAACGATGTTCCGCTACGAGGCAGAATGTTTGTAAGAGCATCGGTTGGAAGGAGATGAATTCGATGCACAAATTAATAGAAGAGATTACAAAAGAACAGCTTAAAACAGATCTTCCAAGTTTTCGCCCTGGAGACACAGTTCGTGTTCACGTAAAAGTCGTGGAAGGAACTCGTGAAAGAATCCAGTTGTTCGAAGGTGTAGTTATTAAACGCCGTGGAGGCGGAATTAGCGAAACATTTACGGTTCGCAAAATTTCCTATGGTGTTGGGGTAGAGCGTACTTTCCCTGTACACACTCCAAGAATTGCAAAACTTGAAGTCGTGCGTCGTGGTAAGGTACGTCGTGCAAAACTTTACTACATGCGTAAATTACGCGGTAAAGCAGCTCGAATCAAAGAAATTCGATAGTTATACCGAAATAATTAACAGCAATGAATGTAAAAGGAGCTTGAATGAAAACAAGCTCCTTTTTCTATACTTATTTTTAATTGTTTTTAATTAGTTAGTTTTCTTGTACAATAGTGTATACATATAGTGTAGGGAAAGATCGTACTGGAAATTAATGGGATGGTGACAAGATGGCAAAAGAAAAAAATGAACTTTGGGAATGGACAAAAGCATTGCTGATTGCGATTGCACTAACTGCAATCATTCGTTATTTCTTATTTACTCCAATTGTAGTTGATGGCTATTCTATGATGCCAACTCTTCATAATGGAGATAAAATGATTGTCAATAAACTTGGTAAACCGGAGCGATTTGATATTATCGTTTTCCACGCACCAGAACATAAAGATTATATAAAGCGTGTTATTGGTCTACCTGGTGATACTGTAGAATATCGAAATGATGTTTTATATATTAATGGTAAAGCTTATGATGAACCCTATTTAGCTGATTATAAGGCACAAATTGTCGATGGATTATTAACAGAAGATTTCTCTTTAGAAGATACACCACTCGGACAGGCTACTGTTCCTGAAGGCGAGTTATTTGTTATGGGGGATAACCGACGATCTAGTAAAGACAGTCGCCATATAGGGACAATTTCTATAAATGAAGTCATCGGTGATACGAAGGTCGTATTCTGGCCAATGAAAGATATTAGAGTTGTGAAATAGAAGAACAGGGTGAGAATTTATGACGATACAATGGTTTCCAGGCCATATGGCGAAAGCACGTCGAGAAGTGACCGAAAGATTAAAATTAGTCGATATTATTTTTGAGCTAGTTGATGCACGTATTCCCGTGTCGTCCTCCAATCCGATGCTAGCAGAAATTATTCAGCAAAAGCCTCGGCTCATTTTATTAAATAAATCTGATATGGCTGATAAAGCACTGACAAGAAAATGGATTGATTATTATGCAAGTCAAGGGCAAGTGGCACTGTCGATTAATTCCCATGCTGGGGTTGGAATGAAAGAGATCGTTAAAGCGGCGGAAACAGTCTTAAAAGAGAAACGGGAAAGAGATAAGGCTAAAGGATTGAGACCTAGAGCCATTAGAGCAATGATTGTAGGCATACCTAATGTCGGGAAATCAACCTTAATTAACAGGCTTGTCAAGCGTAATATCGCTAAAACTGGGAATACACCAGGGGTAACGAAGGCTCAACAGTGGATCAAAGTAGGTAAAGAACTGGAGCTTTTAGACACTCCTGGGATTTTATGGCCAAAATTTGAAGATCCTCAAACGGGCTATAAACTGGCCTTAACAGGGGCAATTAAGGATACTTTACTTAATATGCAAGATATTGCGACTTTTGGTTTAGAATTTATTCAAAATTACTATCCTGATAAGCTGCTAGAGCGTTATCAAATAACTGAATTTCCCGATGAAATAACCGACTTATTTAAAAAAATTGCTGCATCTAGAGGATTGATTTCAAAACTTGGCGAAGTAGATTATGATAAAACAGCCGAAATGATAGTACGAGATATACGTTCGCAAAAATTAGGCAATATGACATTTGATTTTCCAGAAGATGATCTCCAAATAGAGATAGACTAATTATTTTTGAAGTAATGGAGTTTAAAATGAAGACATTAACGATTAAGGAAATAAAAGAACGATTAGAAACAATAACTGATGAGCAAGATGCTTTCTTGAAGGAATTAGAGTTCGATTCTCGTAAAGGAGTATATAATCTTAAAGAGAACTGGTATAAGCGAAAACAAAAAGAGTTAGAAGAGCAAGAACGATATAACAGTATGTTAAAATATGAAAGCGAATTGACTGACCAAGGTTTTCATTTTATTGCTGGTATCGATGAAGTTGGGCGTGGACCACTAGCAGGACCAGTTGTTTCTTCTGCTGTTATATTACCTGCAAATATATACATTAAGGGATTAAATGACTCAAAACAATTAACTTCAGCTAAACGTGAGTATTTGTATGAAATAATAATGGAAAAAGCAGTTGCAGTTGGTATTGGAATTATTTCAGCTGAAGAAATTGATCGCCTTAATATTTATGAAGCGACGAAAAAGTCAATGCTTGCGGCTGTGAGTAGCTTGAAGACAAATCCTGACTTTTTATTGATTGACGCGATGACACTGGGTAGTCCTTATCCTGAAAAATCAATCATTAAAGGAGATAGCCATAGCGTTTCAATAGCAGCAGCTTCTATTGTGGCAAAAGTTACAAGAGATAGAATGATGAAGGAATATCATAAAAAATATCCCGAATATGGATTTAATGAGCATATGGGATATGGCACAAAAGCTCATTTAAACGTAATTAACACACTAGGACCATGTCCCATCCACCGCAAATCATTTGCTCCTATAAGAAAAGCGTAAGCGCCTGTTTAGCGGCGTACGAACTTTTAAATAAGGATGAACGGCTAAAGACACGCCGTCCTGGCGCAACGCCGTTCTGACCAACGTCCTGTTGGCCTGAGATAAAGGAAACACGGCGAGGAACGAGCCGATGTTGACTTATCGTAGGAAGAAGCTGAAAGTTCGCTAGCCGCTAGGCGCTGAAGCTAGTCAATAGAAAAGCGGAAGGCAGCGTTTAGCGACGTACAAACTTTTTAAATAAGGATGAACGGCTAAAGACGCGCCGTCCTGGCGCAACGCCGTTCTGACCAACGTCCTGTTGGCCTGAGATAAAGGAAACACGGCGAGGAACGAGCCGATGTTGACTTATCGTAGGAAGAAGCGTAGAAGTTTGCTAGTCGCTGCTGCCTAGAGCTAGACAAAGAAAAGCGTAAGCGCCTGTTTAGCGACGTACGAACTTTTAAATAAGGATGAACGGCTAAAGACACGCCGTCCTGGCGCAACGCCGTTCTGACCAACGTCCTGTTAGGCTTATCGCAGGAAGAAGATGAAGCTTGCAAGTCGCTAGTTTCTGTAGCTAGGCTAGTTTAAGAAACAACATGCTAGTTTAAAAAGCCGCGCGATGGAAATTTAAACTTTCCTATTCTAATTAAACTGTTAAATGAGTGTGAATTAGGTATGCAATTTCAATCAGTCTTAAATTCAATGTTTCAGGATATTGTCCGAGAAGAACGTTCGCTTCAATTCAGAGTTGGACAAATTTTTTATGGAAAAGTGAATCGACTTTTTAATGGACAGCACGCAGAAATTTCTCTTGGTTCTCACAAGCTAATTGCAAAATTGGAAGTCCCTCTAGTAAGTGGCGAAGGTTACTGGTTACAAGTAGCGTCGGATGAGGAAGGCGTACAATTAAAATTATTAGAAGGTTATTCACAATTTCCCCAAAACACCTCAAAGGTTGCTACTTTTATTCGAACCCTCGGTCTCCGCGATACGAAAACTAATCAAATGCTCGGAAACTATTTACTTAAAGAGGAGCTATCCCTGACAAAGGCTGAAATACTCACAGCTGCAAAGTTATTGTCGGAAGTCTCTGATACAGGATTGGGATTACAAACAATTAAGATGATGAAAGAAAAAAACATGCCACTAAATGAGGCTGTTTTTAAATCGTTTATGGCCGTTGAGCAAGAGCATTCGACCGTGGATTTAATACGTCATTTGCAGAGGGCGCTTACGATAGAAAAAGATATTCAGCGCTCTGGACAGGACCTCTTACAATTAATAAGAAGTTGGAATTTAGAGTCTGAAAAACAAATGACTTTGCAAACTGAATTTGGACGCCACGAAGCACTAAAAGAATTAAAACAGGGGATAACGCGAACAGGCTTCGATTATGAAGCCAAGATATTAAATGGCGATATACAAAAGGAAAATTTCTCAGAGGCCCTTAAGCCCTTATTAGTTCGATATATTCAGGATGGAAGCATCCATAGTAGTCTACAGACAAAGGAAATAGTCGGACAATTATTAAACAGAATGAATGGTTTTCAACTTCATTCGAATGAGTTTAATCAACTTCAAACTATAATGTACGAAATTCCAATTACAATTGGTGGATCAATAAGGGAGCTTACGATGCAATGGTCTGGAAAAAGAGCAAATGATGGAAAACTTGATCCGAATTTTTGTCATATTATGTTTTATTTGGAACTACAAAACTTGGAAAGCACTATCGTAAATATGCATGTCCAAAATCGGATAGTTAACATAACTATCATTAATGACTCAAAAACTATTCAAACCATGGCTGGGGACCTCATTCCGGTATTGAAAAACGGTCTAAAGGATTTAAATTATACGTTATCAGGTGTTCATTTCAAAGAAACCTATCAAGAAAAAGTACAAAAAAAGAAGAAAGCTTATCATCAAACGTATGCAAGTTCAGGAGTTGATATAAGAATATGAAAAATAAAATAGAGGCTGTTGCGCTACGATATTCTGGGAATGTAGATGATGCCCCTGTAGTGTTGGCGAAAGGGAAAGGTGTAGTCGCCGAGAATATTTTAGATAAAGGAAAAGAACATCAAATTCCCATACAAGAGGATCCTACACTAATCGAATTATTAAGCCAACTAAACATTAATGAAGCGATTCCCGAAGAGCTATACCAAGCAGTTGCTGAGGTTTTTGCTTTTGTTTATCGTTTAGACCAAAAGCAAGTGAAGAATTAAGCGTTTTAATTTTAAAGGTGGACAGAAAGTAACCGTTTTAATACAATAGAAAAGGCAACGTATTTTTTGATTGTATGACAGGAGGATGGAAAATGAATATCCATGAATATCAAGGTAAGGAAATCCTTAGGAAATATGGGGTTACTGTACCGAATGGAAAAGTCGCTTTTAGTGTAGAAGAAGCGGTTGATGCGGCGAAAAATCTTGGTTCCGCAGTATGTGTTGTCAAAGCCCAAATCCACGCTGGCGGAAGAGGAAAAGCTGGTGGTGTTAAAGTTGCTAAAAATTTGGATGAAGTACGTACATATGCAGATGAAATATTAGGGAAAACACTTGTAACCCATCAAACAGGTCCTGAAGGTAAAGAAGTTAAACGCCTACTTATTGAAGAAGGTTGCGATATTAAAAAAGAATATTATGTCGGTGTAGTAGTAGACCGAGCAACAGACAGGGTTGTATTGATGGCCTCAGAAGAAGGTGGTACTGAAATTGAGGAAGTTGCAGCTCAAACACCAGAAAAGATTTTCTATGAAACCGTTGACCCTGTTGTAGGATTAACTGGATTCCAAGCGCGCAGACTTGCTTTTAATATTAACATACCTAAAGAACTTATTAATAAGGCCGCTAAGTTTATGATGAGTCTTTACACTGCTTTCATTGAAAATGATTGCTCGATCGCTGAAATTAATCCGCTTGTAGTAACTGGAGACGGAAATGTTATGGCGCTCGATGCTAAACTAAATTTTGATGATAACGCATTATTTAAACATAAAGATATTCTTGAATATCGTGACCTTGATGAAGAAGATCCAAAAGAAATTGAAGCATCTAAATATGACCTTAGCTATATAGCACTTGATGGTAATATTGGCTGCATGGTTAATGGAGCAGGTCTTGCAATGGCCACAATGGATATCATCAAGCACTATGGTGGAGACCCGGCAAACTTCCTTGATGTTGGCGGCGGTGCTACTGCAGAAAAAGTAACTGAGGCTTTTAAAATTATCCTTTCAGATGATAAAGTAAAAGGTATTTTCGTTAATATTTTTGGTGGAATTATGAAGTGCGATGTCATTGCTACTGGGGTTGTCGAAGCCGCTAAGCAAGTTGGACTAGCAGTTCCTCTAGTTGTTAGATTAGAAGGAACGAATGTTGACCTTGGTAAAGAAATATTAAATCAATCAGGATTAAATATTATTGCTGCAGAATCAATGGCAGATGGAGCACAAAAAATTGTAGAACTTGTAGGTTAATAGTTTACAATTTCGCTATTTCAGTATGAGAATAAAAGCTTTCATATTAGATAAAGTAAATGAACGCCGGAGGAAATAGGAAAGGCAGGGAAAATCATGAGTGTTTTTGTCAATAAAGATACAAAAGTAATTGTTCAAGGAATTACGGGTTCTACAGCTCAATTTCATACGAAGCAAATGCTTGAGTATGGTACAAAAATTGTTGGAGGTGTCACTCCAGGAAAGGGCGGCACAGAGGTAGAAGGGGTACCCGTTTTCAATACGGTAGAAGACGCTGTGAAAGCGACAGGAGCAAATGCATCTGTTATTTATGTTCCAGCGCCATTCGCTGCAGATGCTATTCTTGAAGCGGTAGACGCCGAATTAGACCTAGTTATTTGTATTACCGAACATATTCCTGTGTTAGACATGGTCAAGGTTGTTCGTTATATGGAAGGGAAGAAAACTCGTTTAGTTGGTCCTAACTGCCCAGGTGTTATTACACCAGATGAATGTAAAATTGGCATTATGCCGGGATATATTCACACGAAAGGCCATGTAGGCGTAGTTTCCCGCTCTGGAACTTTAACGTATGAAGCTGTTCATCAATTATCACAGGCAGGTGTTGGCCAGTCAACAGCTGTGGGGATCGGTGGAGATCCTGTAAACGGAACAAATTTCATTGATACTTTAAAAGCTTTTAACGATGATCCAGAAACGGAAGCTGTTATTATGATTGGTGAAATCGGCGGTACTGCAGAAGAGGAAGCCGCTCAGTGGGTTAGAGAAAATATGACGAAACCTGTAGTCGGATTTATCGGCGGGCGCACTGCACCTCCAGGAAAAAGAATGGGGCATGCAGGTGCGATCATTTCCGGTGGTAAAGGTACAGCTGATGAGAAAATCCGTGTTATGAATGAATGTGGTATCCAAGTTGCAGAAACCCCATCTGTTATTGGTGAAACGATGATAAAAGTTCTGAAAGAAAAGGGCTTATATGAAAAATGTAAAACTCATTAAAGAGTAGTACAAATGTGATAGTCCTCTTATAAGAAGGGGACTATCACACATAAAAATAAGTAAAGGAGAATGATTAAAATATTCAAGGAAAGACTATTTCATCTTATTCATTCTAATTTAAGTTACCGTTCAATTAGAAATCTCCTTAAGTCAGATCCTCAATTAACTCAACTTTACACAATGCCGACTCCGAAGCTTCAACAAATATTCCAACTTGATAATGCTAAAATGAATAATTTTACAAAAGAGTTTACTTCTATTAAAGTCGATAAGCTTTTGTCCCTCTATAAATCCCATAGTATTAATTTTATAACCGAAAAAGATCCTGAATATCCTCCCATTTTAAAAGAAATACATACGCCTCCTTTTGCACTATTCCTTTTGGGAAATAAATCACTATTATCCAATAAATCTTTGGCAGTTGTTGGAGCACGTGATGCTGATGAATATGGTAAGATGACATTAAGAATTTTATTGCCTCCGTTAATTAAAAAGAAGTTTGTTATCGTTAGTGGACTAGCGAAGGGGGCAGATACTTTTGCTCACGAACAAACGATTCAGTTAAAAGGGAAAACAATAGCGGTGCTAGGTGGAGGGTTTTATCATTTATATCCTAAGGAAAATAAAAATCTCGCAACTGTTATAGCGAAAGAACATCTATTAATATCAGAATATCCTCCGATTAAGAAACCAGAAAAATGGCATTTTCCAATGCGCAATCGAATCATTGCAGGTCTTTCCCTAGGCACAATTGTTATACAAGCTAAAAAGCGTAGTGGCTCTTTGATAACGGCTGATTCAGCATTAGAGGCTGGTAGGGAAGTATTCGCATTACCTGGGCCTATTTATCATAAGCTATCTGAAGGAACGAATCAGCTTATTCAACAAGGGGCTAAATTAGTTTTGTCAGCCCATGATATCTTGGATGAATTATACTTAGAATAAATGGAAATTATGGCTAAAGAGTATTTTTTGAGTGTTAAATACAATCTTATCATTGACAAAATGAAAATAGCCATATAGTATTTACTCTGATTTAATGATAAAAATTGGTCAAATTTTTCTATCCGTATATACTTTAAATTGTTGCAAATATATATTGCGTAATCACGAATTATTTAGCTTTGGGGAGGATTTTGAATGACGGATTATTTGGTGATTGTGGAATCGCCTGCGAAAGCGAAAACTATTGAACGTTATTTGGGGAAAAAATATAAAGTAAAAGCGTCTATGGGACATGTTAGAGATTTGCCTAAAAGTCAAATGGGCGTTGATGTAAATGAAAATTTCGAACCGAAATATATAACGATTAGAGGAAAAGGGCCAATTTTGAAAGAATTGAAAACCGCCGCTAAAAAGGCTAAAAAAGTTTATCTAGCGGCTGACCCTGATCGTGAAGGTGAAGCAATTGCATGGCATTTGGCAAATAGTCTTGATGTTGATATAGCTTCAGATTGTCGGGTTGTATTCAATGAAATTACGAAGGATGCTATTAAGGAGAGTTTCAAACATCCGCGACCTATCAATATGGATTTGGTTGATGCACAGCAAGCAAGACGAATATTAGATCGATTGGTTGGATACAACATCAGCCCACTGTTATGGAAAAAGGTTAAAAAAGGACTTAGTGCTGGACGTGTACAATCCGTTGCGGTTCGATTAATTATCGATCGGGAAAATGAAATTAAAAAATTCATCCCGGAAGAATACTGGAGTATCAATGGTAACTTCAAAAAGGGTAAAGAGAATTTCCAAGCGGATTTTTACGGGTTGGAAGGAAAGAAAAAGAAATTAAGTTCTAAAGAAGATGTTGATTCTGTTATGGGAATGTTGGATGGAAAGACGTTTCAAGTTGAAACCGTTGAAAAAAAGGAAAGAAAAAGAAATCCTGCACTTTCTTTTACAACATCGTCTCTACAACAGGAGGCTGCTCGTAAATTAAATTACCGAGCTAAAAAAACAATGATGCTAGCTCAGCAACTCTACGAAGGAATTGAACTTGGTAAAGAAGGCACTGTCGGATTAATCACTTACATGAGAACGGATTCAACTAGGATTTCAGAAGTAGCTCAAAAAGAAGCTGCATCGTATATTGAAGATCAGTATGGAAAAGAATACCTTAAGTCAGGTAACCAGAAAGGTACAAAATCGGGAAATACTCAAGACGCCCATGAAGCGGTGCGTCCTACAAGTATCTTACGTGAGCCTAATACAGTTAAATCATATTTATCAAGAGATCAATTTAGGTTGTACAAATTAATATGGGAAAGATTTGTTGCAAGCCAAATGGCGCCTGCTGTTATGGATACGATGACAGTAAACTTAAAAAATGGCCCAATTACTTTCCGTGCGAATGGGTCAAAAATAAAATTCCCAGGCTTTATGAAAGTTTATGTAGAAGGAACAGATGATCAGCAAGAGGAAAAAGAGAATATGTTGCCTAATATGGAGCCGGGGGATAGTGTTCTTGCTGAAAAATTGCTTCCGAAACAACATTTTACTCAACCGCCTCCCAGATATACAGAGGCAAGACTTGTAAAAACTATGGAAGAATTAGGAATTGGACGTCCATCCACCTATGCACCTACTCTGGATACGATTCAAAGGCGTGGATATGTCGCACTAGATAATAAAAGATTTGTTCCTACTGAATTAGGTGAAATTATCCATGAACTTATTATGGAGTTTTTCCCAGAAATTATCGATGTTGATTTCACTGCGAAGATGGAAAATGAACTTGATAGCATTGAAGAAGGGAAAGTGGAATGGGCTTCCATTATCGATGATTTTTATCAAGGATTTGAGAAAAACTTAAAAAAAGCGGAAGTAGAAATGCAAGAAGTTGAAGTCAAAGATGAATATGCTGGGGAAGATTGCGAAAACTGCGGGAACCCTATGGTTATTAAAATGGGGCGTTACGGGAAATTTATGGCTTGCAGTAATTTTCCAGATTGTCGAAATACAAAACCGATTGTGAAACAAATTGGGGTTCGTTGTCCTAATTGTAAAGAGGGTAATATCATCGAAAGGAAAAGTAAGAAAAAGCGAATTTTTTACGGCTGTGATCGATACCCTAAATGTGAATTTGTTTCTTGGGATAAACCTTTAGAGCGGCCTTGTCCAAAGTGTAATGGTGTCCTTGTTGAGAAAAAGCTTAAAAAAGGGATCCAAGTACAGTGCATGAGCTGTGATTATAAAGAAAAGACTGTGGAATGATCTTTTAAAAGACTATCCTATTATGGGGTAGTCTTTTTGAAAGGATAGAAAAGTTTACGAAGAATTTTAGAATTATATGGGCAGATGAAAATATATCCTCAAATTAAAGTTTCTTTTTTTTTATTTTTTTACTCTTAAAATTAAAAAGGAAATCTTTAAAATTTAAAATGTTTGGCGAATCCTGTAAAATATTGTACTATGATATAAGATGCTTTGAAGTTAAGATCATATTGTATATTGAATTGTTCTAAAAGAAGGAAAAAATGACAAAATCGTGAATATATATATACACAACAATTCAAAACTTTATGAAAAGTCCGTAACATTTATTGCTATGGTTACTAATTTATGATACTATTTAGTAGCCCTATGAGGTGAAACGATGAGTAAGTTTTCAGATGAATCAGTTTACTCTTTTGTTGAATACCTGCAAATTGAAAAAAACTATTCTCCATACACGATTGAATTTTACCGTAAAGATCTTGAACAATTTTTATTGTTCATACATTCACAAGGGATCACTTCAATTATGGATGTGGAATATCTTGACGCCCGCCTATACGTCACAGAACTGTATAATCAGAAATTGTCCAGAGCATCTGCAGCAAGAAAAATTTCTAGTCTTCGCAGCTTTTATAAGTTTCTTGTAAGGGAGAAACTAGTGGAAGAAAATCCTTTTGCTTATATAATACAACCAAAAAGGAGTAGGAGACTCCCAAGTTTTTTTTATGAAGAAGAGCTTGAGCAATTATTTAAAGTACAGGATAATACACCTTTAGGAATAAGGAATTTGGCGATCGTCGAACTTCTTTATGCTACTGGTATTAGAGTTAGTGAGTGTGCAGGTATTCAATTGAAAGATATTGATTTTGATTTATCAACAGTACTTGTTAGAGGAAAAGGTAGTAAAGAAAGGTATGTGCCTTTTGGTAGTTTTGCGCATAATGCACTAGAAAGATATCTATATGACGGTAGAGTTAAGCTCTTAAATGGTCAAACCGATCATCAAACTTTGTTTCTTAATTCCCGTGGAGGTGCACTTTCACCGAGAGGTATTCGTTATATATTACCAAAGATGATCGAATCTGCTTCATTGACGGGGAAAATTTATCCCCATATGCTACGTCATACATTCGCAACCCACATGTTAAATAACGGTGCCGATATGAGGACAGTTCAGGAACTGCTTGGGCATTCCCAACTATCTTCGACCCAAGTTTATACACATGTAACGAAAGATCATTTACGAAAAACTTATATGAATCATCACCCTCGAGCATAAAAATAGGCAAGGAGGAAGAATGTTGAGCCAATTTCATGCCACAACAATATTTGCGATCCAACACAAAGGGAAATGTGCTATGGCAGGCGATGGTCAAGTAACATTTGGAAATGCTGTCGTGATGAAACATACTGCAAGGAAAGTTCGAAAGCTCTTTAATAACAGAGTATTGGCCGGTTTTGCCGGTTCTGTAGCAGACGCTTTTACGTTATTTGAGAAGTTTGAAAGTAAGCTTCAAGAATTTAACGGTAATCTGCAAAGAGCAGCAGTTGAATTAGCTAAAGAATGGAGAAGCGACAAAGTATTAAGACAGTTAGAAGCAATGCTGATCGTAATGGATAATGATAATCTATTGCTAGTCTCTGGTACTGGAGAAGTCATTGAACCAGACGATGGGATACTTGCAATCGGATCAGGTGGGAATTATGCCTTAGCTGCTGGTCGGTCCTTGAAAAATTACGCTTCTGAACAGCTTTCGGCAAAAGAAATTGCTCAAGCTTCCTTAGAAATCGCCGCGGATATTTGCGTGTACACAAATAGGAATATCATTGTTGAAGAACTAAATTAAAACGATGGATCTGAAAAAATTCGCTTTTTAGGAGGGGATAGTTTGGTGAATGAACAAAGAGGCTTGAATATGACACCTCGTCAAATTGTTGAAAAACTTGATCAATACATTATTGGACAAAGAGATGCTAAAAGAGCTGTTGCAGTTGCTCTTCGAAATCGTTATCGTCGTGGATTATTAAACTCAGATATACGAGATGAAATTATTCCGAAGAATATTTTAATGATTGGGCCGACTGGTGTGGGGAAGACGGAAATAGCTAGAAGGCTTGCAAAACTAGTTCGAGCTCCATTTATTAAAGTCGAAGCGACCAAGTTTACGGAAGTCGGCTACGTTGGCCGCGACGTAGAATCAATGGTCAGAGATTTAATGGAGACGTCGATAAGGGTTGTAAAAGAAGAAAAAATGGCAGTTGTTAAAGCCCAGGCTGAAAAACAGGCTAATGAACGACTTGTTAAACTACTTGTCCCTTCTAAGAAAAAAACGGAAAACTTCAAAAATCCATTCGAAATGATCTTTGGTAACCAAAACCAAGATTCCTCTAACGATAATGATGATAATCAAGAGGAAATGAGTTTAAGGGAAAAACGAAGGGTAATAACAGAAAAGCTTGCTAATGGCGAATTGGAAAATGAGCTAGTTCAAGTGGAAGTGGAAGAACAACAACCTTCAATGTTTGATATGCTTCAAGGTTCGGGTATGGAACAAATGGGAGTCTCTATGCAAGATGCACTTGGTAGCCTCATTCCGAAGAAAAAGAAGAAGCGTAAATTGCCTGTGAAAGAAGCGCGTGTAGTTTTAACGAACGATGAAGCGCAAAAGTTAATTGATATGGATGAAGTAACTCAAACAGCTATTTTTAGGGCTGAACAGACAGGTATTATATTCATTGACGAAATTGATAAAATAGCTAGTAAAAACAGTGGTTCTGCTTCCGCAGATGTATCAAGAGAAGGAGTGCAAAGAGATATTCTTCCTATTGTTGAAGGATCAACAGTTGTAACGAAATATGGGCCTGTTAAGACAGATCATATTCTTTTTATTGGGGCGGGTGCTTTTCATATTTCGAAACCATCTGACTTAATTCCTGAGCTACAAGGAAGGTTTCCGATTCGAGTGGAATTGGAAAAATTATCTCCGGAGGACTTTGTGAGAATTCTTACAGAGCCAGATAATGCGATTATTAAACAATATATCGCACTTCTTGAAACAGAAGGTATACAAATTGATTTTACAGACGATGCTATTCACAGACTTGCAGAAATTGCCTTTAATGTAAATCAGGAGACTGATAATATTGGCGCTAGAAGACTGCATACCATTATGGAAAAGCTTCTTGAAGATCTTTCGTTTGAAGCCCCAGATGTAGCTTTGGATAAAGTCTCCATTACTAGAGATTATGTGGATGAGAAATTAGCAGTCATTTCCAAAAATAAAGATTTGAGTCAATTTATTTTATAATGGCTTAATTCCTACTAACAAGTCACATCTATATCAATAAACATGATAGTAAAACCTCTATCGAACATCGTAATATTAATGCTAAGAGATTCAATTAAATGATCGTAATAATTACACTCAAGGAGGAAATAAGTAAGATGGAATTATTATCAAGAACTAGAACAATCAATGCTATGCTACAAAAAGCAGCTGGGAAAAATGTTAATTTTAATGAAATGGCAGAAACGTTAAGCAGTGTTATTGAAGCTAATACATTCGTATTAAGCCGCAGAGGAAAATTACTTGGTTTTGCCATCAACGTACAAATTGAAAATGACAGAATGAAAAAAATGTTAGAAGATAGACAATTTCCGGAAGAATATACTAATTCCTTGTTTAATGTAACGGAAACTTCATCCAACTTGGGCATGGAAAGTAACTACACTGCGTTTCCGGAAGAAAATAAAGATTTATTCTCGAATAGCTTAACAACAATTGTGCCAATTGTCGGTGGTGGAGAGAGACTAGGTACTTTAATCCTTGCTCGCCTGGAAAAAGAATTTAATGATGATGACTTAATCTTGGCTGAATATGGAGCGACTGTAGTCGGTATGGAAATTTTACGTGAAAAATCAGAGGAAATTGAAGAAGAGGCTAGAAGCAGAGCTGTTGTTCAAATGGCCATTAGTTCATTATCTTATAGTGAACTTGAAGCGATTGAACATATATTCGAGGAATTGAATGGTACAGAAGGATTGTTAGTTGCTTCTAAGATTGCTGATCGCGTTGGTATAACACGTTCTGTTATTGTAAATGCTTTAAGGAAATTGGAAAGTGCTGGAGTCATTGAATCCCGTTCACTAGGTATGAAGGGTACTTACATCAAGGTTCTAAATTCTAAATTTCTTAAAGAACTTGAACAGCTTAAATCTTAAGTTCTTTTAAAAAGACTGCCTGATCAATGGCAGTCTTTTTTTTGCTTAGGAAGGGTGAAAAGTGAGTTTTGTCATATCTTTTGAAATCTGGACTTCTGCCATTCAAGTAGGGTAGGTCTAATATACGCATATTTAATTGAAGTTTCAAGCAACTCTGTTTTTAACAAAAATGTGTATTCAGGTTAAAAGGAATGGTTCTCAAGTCCTAAATGAGGTTTAGTTACTAGAATCTGTCATAAAAATTGTGTCAGGATATATGGACGAAATGTTACATTAGTAATACAATTATAGTAGAATTTTGTCTAAAGATAGATTAATATAGAAAGTGGTGGAAGAAATGGAATTATTTTCCAACACAATACGGTCACTGGAAAATGGTTTAAACTACTCAGCGGTTAAGCATAAAGTCATAGCGCAAAATATTGCAAATGTAGATGTGCCTAATTATAAGTCAAAAGGGGTAGAGTTTCGTCAGGTTTTAGAGGATGCTAATAAAACGCTAAACTTGAACAGAACAGATTCTCGTCATTTGGATTTAAATACTTCCAACAGTACACCTAAAATATTTACAAAACAAAATCTGCAGTATCAAGATAACGGGAATAATGTCGATGTTGATCAAGAAATGTCAGATTTAGCCCAGAATCAAATCTATTATCAAGCATTGATTGAAAGGCTTAATGGGAATTTTTCATCACTTTCTAATGTAATTAAAGGAGGAAGGTAACGTGTCAATGTTCAAAGGCATGGGAATAACATCCTCAGCATTAACGGCACAACGCTTAAGAATGGATACTATATCATCCAATATGGCTAATGTGGATACAACACGTGGAAAGTATGTAAATGGACAGTGGCAGCCATATACGAGAAAAATGGTTGTCATGCAGCCGCAAGGTTCTTCTTTTTCATCTTTCCTTCAAAAAGCGGAAAATCAACTGAATGGTGTCAAGGTGTCGAAAATAGTCGAAGATGACTCCCCTTATCAGCTTGTTTACGACCCAAATCATCCAGAAGCAAATGAAGAGGGTTATGTACAATTACCGAATGTTGATCCACTTCGTGAAATGGTTGATTTAATTAGCGCAACACGATCGTATGAGGCGAATGTCACAGTATTTAATGCAACAAAGTCAATGTACACTAAAGCACTAGAGCTTGGTAAGTAAGAATTTATCCAAGGGGAGGATCTATTATGATTATTCAAAATGGTACTGTTGCAAATGCTCAATTATTCCCAATTAAAAACGTCAGTCAAAATCAAGTAGCTACAACATCTAAAGAAAATAGCTTTGGAAATATGCTTAAAAAAGCAATGGATGAGGTAAATCAAGCTCAAATTGATTCTAGTAACTCAACGCAAAAATTGATACAAGGTGAAAATATCGAATTGCACGATGTGATGATCACTGCACAAAAAGCATCTATCACGATGCAAGCAGCGTTAGAAATTCGAAATAAGGCAGTTGAAGCATATCAAGAAATGATGAGGATGCAAGTATAATATCGGGAAATATTCCGAACCTTTTACTATATTTTAACAAAAGTATTATTTTTTTTGCTTTTTGTAAAGATAAGGTTCTAGTCCATATTTGTTTCAAATGTAATTTGGTAAGGGGCTTATAAATGAGAGAATCAATAAATAAACAGATTGAAAGATTAAAAGAATTTTGGATAAACAGGACAGGGAATCAAAAAGCACTTTTAATTGGCTCTGTACTAGCAGTTTTGCTTTTAGGTTTCGGTATTATATATTTTTCTACAAAAACTACTTTTGTACCTCTCTATTCTAATATGACACCTCAAGAAACAGGTTCAATCAAAGAGAACTTAGATTCGAAAGGGATTAAATCGGAAATTTCAAATGGCGGGACAACCATTAAAGTTCCGAAAGAAAATGTTGAGTCACTGAAAGTAGAACTTGCAGCTGAAGGTATTCCAAAGACGGGGAATATCGACTATTCGTTCTTTGGAGAGAACGCTGGCTTTGGGATGACCGATAATGAGTTTAATGTATTAAAGCTTAGTGCAATGCAAACGGAATTAGCTGAATTAATTAAGACTGT
Organism: Bacillus niameyensis; assembly: GCF_001375535.1. Lineage (GTDB taxonomy): Bacteria > Bacillota > Bacilli > Bacillales > Bacillaceae_C > Lederbergia > Lederbergia niameyensis. The sequence continues at coordinate 953,759 of NZ_LN831197.1, read as the reverse complement.
TGATGGGGTCCAACAGGCTAAAGTTATGCTTAATTTACCTAATAAAGGGATATTCTTGAATGATGCTAATGAAGAAGCATCAGCTTCTATTATTCTTCAAACAAAACCAGGATATCAATTTAATGAAAAGCAAATTCAATCTCTTTATCACCTAGTCGCAAAAAGTGTTCCTAGTTTGCCCGTTGAAAATATTGTGATTCGTAATCAATTCCTAGAATATTTTGATCTGAATCAAAGCCAATATGCTGATAATGGTATAACGCAACAAATGCAGATAAAAAAAGAAATTGAAAGAGACATTCAGCGTCAAGTTCAAAATATGTTAGGAACATTAATGGGCTTTGATAAAGTTGTAACATCTGTCACTGCAGATATCGACTTTACTCAAGAAAATCGCGATGAAAATTTAGTTTCACCCGTAGATGAAGATAGTATGAGTGGTCTGGCCATTAGTGCCCATCGAATTACCGAAACATATACAGGAAATGGAGATCAAGCTGGAGGAATCCCGCCGACAGGGGACGAGACAGATACTGGTGGAACCCAATACCTAGAAGGCACTAATTCAAACGGAGACTATGAAAAAACAGAGGAAACTATAAATAATGAAATTAATAGAATCCATAAGCAGATAGTTGAAAGTCCATATAAAATTCGTGATCTTGGCATCCAAGTAATGGTAGAACCTCCAAATCCCGATGATGTTAATTCTTTTCCTGAAGAGAGAAGACAAGATATTCGCGATATTTTATCGACTATAGTAAAAACGTCGATTGATAAAAATGTAGGAACGGACCTCTCTGATGAATCCGTTGAAAGCAAAATTATGGTTTCAGTTCAGCCTTTTAACGGAAAAGTAGAAATTTCAGATTCTCCTGGGAACAAGATTCCTTGGTGGGTTTATATCGTCGGAGGGTTGCTGCTAACAGTCATCGGAATATTATTATTTTTCCTAGTAAGAAGTAAGAAAGTGCATGAAGAAGAGGAAGATGATTTTACAGATGAGATTGTCGATGCCCCGATTGACATACCTGAGCTTCAAGAGGAAAATTTATCGGATTCACACATTCGTAAAAAACAATTGGAAAAACTCGCCAAGGAAAAGCCTGATGAGTTTGCTAAACTATTGCGGACTTGGTTGGCGGAGGATTAGGAGGGATAAAGTTGTCAAAAAAAGGATTGTCTGGCAAACAAAAAGCTGCTATTCTCTTAATTTCTCTGGGTCCAGATGTGGCTTCATCTGTTTATAAGCATCTATCAGAAGAAGAAATTGAAAAATTAACATTGGAAATCTCTGGTGTTCGAAAAGTTGAATCATCTGCGAAGGAAGATGTTCTTGATGAATTTCATAATATTGCGATGGCACAAGATTATATTTCGCAAGGAGGAATAGGTTACGCAAAAACCGTGTTAGAGAAGGCGCTTGGGGAAGAACAAGCCTTGGCGATTATCAATAGACTAACGTCTTCCTTGCAAGTTCGTCCATTTGACTTTGCAAGGAAGGCAGATGCAGCACAAATTTTGAATTTTATTCAGAATGAACATCCGCAAACGATAGCTTTAATTTTGTCGTATTTAGATCCAGAAAAAGCAGGTCAAATTCTCTCGGAATTACCTCAAAACATGCAAACGGATATTGCAAGGAGAATCGCTGTTATGGACAGTACTTCTCCAGAGGTAATAAGCGAAGTTGAATCAATTTTGGAAAGAAAACTTTCCACAACAGTTACACATGATTATACGCAAACCGGAGGAATTGAAACAGTTGTTGAAGTTCTAAACGGTGTTGATCGTGCGACGGAAAAAACGATTCTAGATGCACTCGGAATTGAAGATCCCGATTTAGCGGAAGAGATTAAAAAACGAATGTTTGTATTTGAAGATATAGTCACTCTTGATAATCGTTCCATCCAACGTATTATTCGTGAATGCGAAAATGAAGACTTAATTTTGGCGCTTAAGATTTCTAGTGAGGAAGTGAAAGAAATTGTGTATCGAAATATGTCTGCCCGGATGGTAGAAACGATAAAAGAAGAAATGGAATTTATGGGTCCAGTGAGATTGCGTGATGTAGAGGAAGCTCAATCGAAAATTGTTGGGATTATCCGCAGACTGGAGGATTCTGGAGAAATCATTGTAGCACGTGGTGGAGGAGATGATATTATTGTCTAGGTTGTTCAAGAATAAATCTTTTTCCGCGTATGAGAATACGAAGGTTATTCACGTGAAGAATATTCGGATTGAGAATGATCAACAGGCAGTAATAGAGCCCTCATTCTATGAAGAAGAACGTCAAACAATCCTCTCAAATGCTAAAAAAGAGGCGTCATTGATTCTGGAACAAGCAAAGAAGCAAGCCGATATGTGCCTTGAAAATATAAATAAGCAACAAGAAGAATGGGTTCAAGAAAAGAAAAATCTCATGGAGCGTGCTTATGAAGAAGGACTGCAGATCGGGATTGCTGATGGAAGACTTCAAGGGAAAGCTGAATATGTAGAGGTTATAGAAAGTGCACAAAAAATAGTCGAACAGTCAAAAGTGGCATTTCATGAACATATTGAAAGCTCAGAAACTGATATTTTGCAGATTGCTATTGCTTCAGCAGAGAAGATTATTCAGTGTAGTTTAACGGATAAGCCTGAAAGTTTTGTTGGACTAGTTAAAAAGACGATTAAAGAGGCAAAGGATTCGCAGGAAATCCAACTACACGTAAATCCTATACACTATGAATTTCTTGTGAAAGAAAAACAAGAGTTGGAAGCTGTATTTCCAAAAGAAGTTCAATTATATATATATCCCGATACAGAGTTAGATGAAGATGCCTGTTTTATCGAATCCGAAAACGGCAGGATTGATGCAAGTATTTCCAGTCAACTTACTGAATTGAAAGGGAAATTACTAGAATTGCTTGACGGTGAAAATAAATGAGAGCAAAAGACTTAATTCCACTTATTAAAACGGTCAACACATATAAGAGGTATGGAAAGGTCAGTAGGGTTGTAGGGTTAATGATCGAATCCATTGGACCAGAAAGTTCGATTGGTGATGTTTGCTACATTCATGTTGGAAATGGAACGAAACGGAAAATTATAGCCGAGGTAGTTGGATTCAAAGAACAGCATATAATTTTGATGCCATATACTCACATTCGAGAGATTGCTCCAGGTAGTCTTGTGGAAGCAACGTCTAAACCATTACAAATTAAGGTGGGTCCAGAATTAATTGGCAGAGTAGTAGATTCATTAGGTAATCCTATTGATGGAATGGGATTACCAACAGGTATGACAACAACTGATGCAGACAGAAATCCACCTAACCCTTTAAATAGACCGCCAATCTCAGAAAAATTGGAAGTAGGTGTCCGTCCAATTGACAGTTTGTTAACTGTAGGCAAAGGACAAAGACTCGGGATTTTTGCCGGTAGTGGGGTTGGTAAAAGTACATTACTTGGTATGATCGCCCGTAATACGAAGGCAGATATTAATGTTATTGCACTAATTGGAGAACGGGGAAGAGAAGTAAGGGAGTTTATTGAACGGGATCTCGGACCAGAAGGATTGCAAAAATCAATCATTGTTGCGGCAACATCTGATATGCCAGCACTAATGCGAATAAAAGGAGCTTTCACGGCAACTGCAATTGCTGAATATTTCCGTGATAAAGGCAAAGATGTCATGTTTATGATGGATTCTGTTACAAGGGTAGCAATGGGACAAAGAGAAGTAGGCCTTGCAGTCGGAGAACCGCCAGCAACAAAAGGATATACTCCTTCCGTATTTTCGATTCTTCCACAATTAATGGAGCGAACAGGGACGAATGAAAATGGGTCGATCACAGCCTTTTATACAGTTTTAGTCGATGGTGACGATATGAATGAACCAATTGCGGATGCGGTACGAGGGATTTTGGATGGACATATTGTGCTTGATCGGAATCTAGCTAATAAAGGTCAATTCCCAGCTATAAATATATTGAAAAGTATAAGTAGATTAATGAGCGGTCTGGCGACGAAAGAACATCAAATTGCAGCGAATAGAATTCGAGACTTATTAAGCATTTATACAAACTCAGAAGATTTGATTAATATTGGAGCCTATAAACGAGGTGCGTCAAAAGAAATTGACGAGGCTATTCAAATGTATCCAAACATTGTCTCGTTTTTAAAACAAGCAACAGATGAGAAGATTTCTATTGATGATAGTATTCAATCATTAATTCATTTGGCAAGAACGGGTGAAATGAATTGAGCTACAAATATAAATTCCAAAAAATATTAAATTTAAAAGAAAACGAAAAAGAGCAAGCTCTTGGTTTGTATCAAGACTCTGTGAAGAAATTTACTATTGCAGCTGAAAGTCTTTATGAACTATTAAAGAAAAAAGAAGATCTAGAACAATATCAATTAAATGAATTAGCAAGCGGATTGTCAGTTCACAAGATTAGACATTATCAGCAATTTATTTTCAATCTTGAAAAATCAATTGAACATGCTCAAACACTCGTTAACCGTGCTCGGAATACGATGGCTTGGTATGAAGAGAAGTTAAAAGAATGCAATATAGAAGTGAAGAAATATGAAACTCTAAAAGAGAAAAGTATGAATCTCTATAAGCAAATGCTAAACGAAATAGAAAATAAGAACCTCGATGAATTTTCTTCACAGCAATATTATTATCGGGGAGGAAGCTAGGTGAACAAGTGGAAAAGGCCTTAAACAAACAAACCGTAGAAAAGGAAGTAAGCTCTTTTCAACGCTTCATTTATTGGGTTTTGATTCCGCTTTTGTTTGCTCTTTTTTTGAGTCTTTTAATTGCTTCTATTGCCGGAGTAAATGTCTTTCAAAAAGCAAAAGAGCTTGGTGAAAAAGTTCCTATTCTGTCTGGAATGATTGCAAAAGAAGAAAAGCAAAACCTAGAAGAGTTTGAAACGAAAATCATCAATCTAGATGCGGAAATTCAAAATAAAAATGCGCAAATTGACCAGTTGAAGAAGCAACTGGAGAATAAGGAAATAGAAAAAGAACGATACGTACAACAACAAAAAAGTTTAGAAGCTACAATTGATGAGTTGAAGCAGATGCGAGAGGAAGAGAAGCGAGCATTTAAAGATATTGTCTCCACTTATGAGGCAATGTCACCAAAAAAATCAGCACCGATCATTTTAGAAATGAAAGATGAAGAGGCGTTGAAAATACTATCTAATATTGGAACTCAATCCTTAGCTAAGATTCTTGAAAATATGCCTCCTAAAGATGCAGCGAAATATATGGAACAGCTATCAACAAATTGATTTTCTTACATATTGAAGGGAGGTGAGAATAATTGAAAATTAGCGGATTAAATATGGATTTTTCCAATCAAAATGTTTTGGCAACTGCAAGTTCTCCAAAAGAAACTCAGCAAAATTTTCAAATGATACTCGGGTCATTAGCAGGGCAACTTGAGGAGGAAGGCAATACGCAATTTACACAAAAAGGTCTAAACCCATTAGAAGAAATTGCTGAACTTTTACGTGTAGATTTGGAGTGGACGAAAGAATCTACAGAAAATAGAGATTTAGAAAATTTAGTAGATGAACTATTTCCTGAATGGGAGAAAACGATTTTAGAGTTATTGGATTCTCTACGTAGACAAGATACCGAGAAACACGCAGAGGAAAAACTACCTGCTGATTTTTTGTCAGCGATTTTGCAAGTTGTTCAACTTATCAACGATCTCGATCCTAAGGAACTTCGAGAATTACCAGCCAAAGAACTAAAACAATCAATCCAAATGGCTAAAGAACTCCAAGTAATGGCAAGACAAATACCAATTTCATTAAGTGAGATGAGTAAACTTAATGAGTTGGAGCAAGATTTTCAAAGTTTGTTAGATCAAATCCAAAAAGCTAATAAAGAATCAAAGTTAAAACAGATGGCATCTATCGTTGATAAAACATTTTATAGTTTTAAAAAGGAGCAAACAGATCCTCCTGGAGTGTCAGATTTATCCAATACCGGTCTAGAGTCTAAAAATGTCATGACTTCTACTAATCAACTACGTTCAGAAGGCTTAATCCTAAATTTAGGGAAATCGGTAGATCCAGAAATAGAAATGAGAGGATTTGTAAGAGAGCTTGCCAATATATTAGCGAGATCAAACTATTCGCAAACAGGTAACACAACTAAGTTATTAATTCGATTGTATCCTGAGGAATTAGGATCGTTACGAATAGAGTTGCTTCAAAAAGACGGATTGATGACGGCGAAATTCTTGGCTTCAACAACAACGGCGAAAGAAATGTTAGATCTTCAATTAAATAATTTAAGACATGCTTTTCAACAACAAAATTTAACAGTAGACCGAATTGAAGTGAGTTATAGCACTAATACTCAATCCCAATATACAGCTCAGCAGGAACATAATCCTCATGATCGTCAAGGGGAACAAAGCAGCAAGGAGCAGCAAACAGAAAACACAGAAGAGGCCACCCATTTTCAAGAGATGTTGAGTGAGCTTTTATTTGAAGCGGAGGTGTAAAGGATCCGATGGCGAATACAATTGACTCTAATTTGTTTCTTTCTTCTGTTCAACAAAACGAATCCAGAACGACGGGGAAAGATATTTTAGGTAAAGATGATTTCTTAAAATTATTAATGGCACAACTTCAGAACCAAGATCCACTAAACCCAATGCAAGATAAAGAATTTATTTCACAAATGGCTACTTTTTCTTCATTAGAACAAATGACAAACTTGAATAAATCAATTGATAAACTTGTTCAAATGGAAACTCAATCGAGTTTAATTGATTTTAGTCATTTTGTCGGGAAAGAAGTAACATGGCACCAAGTATTGGAAGGGGAAGAATCTGAAGCTACCATCCTTAATGGTAAAGGTTTTGTTTCTTCAGTCCAATTTACTGGGGATACTGTGAAATTTATCTTGGAAGATGGAACTGAACTTGCACCGGCGAATATATTTCAGGTGAATAATCCTATGGGAGAGTCACCTTTAATTCAAGCAAGTAATATGATTGGTAAACATATTTCATGGAACAATGAAGGCGAAGAATTTGAGGATGTTGTTGAATCAGTATCTTATAAGAATGGAAATATTTCATTGTTGACGGAGAATGGGCAAACAGTAAAAATAAATCAGGTAACAAAAATTTATTAGGGAAGGATGTCGTTCTCATTGAGTAATCCAATACACAGATTACCTCCTTTACCGACAGCGATTCATCCATTTCCGAAGCAATCTATCGAAAAGGAAAGAGTAGGGACCTCAACTTTTTCTAAGGCCTTAGATGAAGCGAAGACAACACTACCGGCTTTAACTATTAGTAAACATGCGAGACAACGTATGGCAGAGCGTAATATCTCAATTACTCCTCATGAATGGCAGCAGATAGGAAACAAAGTCGAGGAAGCGAAGCAAAAGGGTGTAAATGATTCGCTTGTGCTTCTGAAGGATGCAGCATTAATAGTTAATGCGGAAAATCGAACAGTTGTCACAGCAGTAGATAGACGAGAGGTAGAGATTTTTACAAATATTGACGGAACGATTGTCATGGAATCAATATAAATTTATATAGCTGGACCTATTAAGGGGGCTATGTACCGCCGACTGATTGAAGCGGTGCAATTAGAAGGGAGCACACTAATTATGATTCGTTCAATGTATTCAGGAATAAGTGGAATGAAGAACTTTCAAACAAAACTAGACGTAATCGGAAATAACATTGCCAATGTTAATACATATGGCTTTAAAAAAGGCAGAGTAACGTTTAAAGACATGGTAAGCCAAACGGTTATGGGAGCAAGTGGTCCGACACAGGATAAGGGTGGTAAAAACCCGATCCAGGTTGGACTAGGAGCACAGTTAGCGGCAATCGATACTGTGGACACGCAGGGCTCCATGCAAACAACTGGCCGAGTTCTTGACCTTGGCATCCAAGGGGATGGCTACTTAGTTGTTTCCGAGGGTACTCCAGCTGGAGATTCTTTTTTCGCTACTTCCACTTATTATACAAGAGCTGGAAATCTTTACTTAAATAATCAAGGATACTTGGTAACTGGTGCAGGTCATTACGTAATGTCTGTTAATCCAGATGATAATAGTTTGCAACCTGTTCATATGAATGGTGGAAATGTCCAAGAAATCCAAAGTTTGAGTATATCCGAAGATGGGAAAATCAGCTTTATTAAGGAAAAAGGTTTGACTGTTGCGGAGAAAACTCAAGAAATAGCAGGGAAGATCTCTGCTGCAGCCAAAAACCTTGTCGAAGATCCTACTTCACTAAAGCATGTGGATTCATTAGTAAAATTAACGAACGAAATGAAAGAGTTATCGACACAGGCAAAAAGGGAAGCTGATTTATTGCAAATTGAGGCGCAAAGCCTGAAAGCAGAGGCAGATGTGTCTGGAGATCAAAAAGCGATCCAAGCAGCACAAGATGCTCAAACAAAGGCAGATAGTGCTGTCGCAGAGGCACAAAAAGTTATTAATGCGTACAATCAATTAAACCCGAATGTAAATAGCGTGTATTCAGCTTACCAAAATTACAAGGGCAACCCTAATGAAACAACGGAATCAGCTGTTGAAACAGCGGCTAAAACAGCATTAACAAGTGCGAATGACTTGTTTACACAATCAGGAATAACTGCTGACTCGGTTGCATTAGCAATTGATGCCATTGAATATGTTAAGGCTGATAAACTGGGGTTAATGAAAGAAGGAGATCTTTACACTACAAATCATTCCATCGCTCTCGCAAAATTTGCCAATCCAGGTGGTCTTGAGAAAATTGGCGAAAATTTATATGTAAGTACAGCAAATGCTGGAGAAACAAACATACTAGTTCCCGGTTCGGTAGGGGCAGGTTCCATTATTTCTGGTGCATTGGAAATGTCAAACGTTGATCTTTCTGAAGAATTCACTGAAATGATCGTAGCTCAGCGTGGTTTCCAAGCGAATACAAGAATTATTACAACATCAGACGAAATTCTTCAGGAGTTAGTTAACTTAAAACGTTAGGGGGCTAATTAGAGTCAAGGCCCTTGCCTTGACTCTGCTAAGACATTGATCACAGTTACGAAATTAAACGGAAAAACTTTTCAACTTAACGCACTTTTTATTGAAACAGTGGAGTCTTTCCCAGATACAACCATAACGCTAACAAACGGAAAAAAATATTTAGTAGCCGAGCCGGAAGATCTGGTGAAAGTTAGAATTATCAACTTTTATCAATCCATCCATCTGTTAGGCCGGAAACAATGGGAGGATGGGGAAATTGAATAAAAAATTGGTATCTACTATGATCGTGCTTTTATCGGCGATCTTATTGCTTGCCGCATTTGCACTCATTATTATATTGAAAATGGATGCGAAAGATGAGAATAAAGAACCATCAATTGAAGAAGTATTGAAAGTTTCTGTTGATGTTCCAGAAATTACAACAAATTTGAAAAATGGCCAGTTCATTAAAATCTCCTTTAAAGTTCAAACAAACAGTAAAAAGGCCAAAAAGGAGTTGGAAAAAAGAGATTTCCAGGTCAAGAATATTATTATCTCGGAGCTATCAGAAATGGATCGGTCATCTTTAGATAATAAAGAGGACAAACTAAAATTCGAAGAAAAATTAAAAGAGCAATTTGGTGAACTTATGCAAAATGGAAAAATAATAAAAGTCTATATCACCTCCTCAATGATCTCTTAAGTATAAAAAAATTTGTATAAAGGGGGTGCAGGTATGTCCGAAGAAGTACTGTCCCAAAGCGAAATAGATGCATTACTATCTGCTATCTCTACTGGTGAGATGACAGCTGAAGACTTTAAAAAGGAAGAAGAGAAGAAGAAGGTTAAAGTTTATGATTTTAAAAGAGCATTACGGTTTTCAAAAGATCAAATAAGAAGTTTAACAAGAATTTACGAAAACTATGCACGTTTGTTAACTACCTATTTCTCGGCTCAACTAAGAACATATGTTAATATTTCAGTTGCTTCAGCTGATCAAATTCCTTACGAAGAATATATTAGGTCCATTCCCAATATGACGATTCTAAATGTAATTGAAGTGCCGCCACTTGATGGAAGGATGATTATGGAAATCCATCCTATGATCGCATATTCCATGCTAGATAGAATCTTGGGGGGAAAGGGACAAAGTTATAATAAAATTGATAATCTTACTGAGATCGAAATGCGCTTAATGACTAATTTATTTGAACGTACATTGGATCACCTGCAGGAAGCTTGGTCAAGTCTTGCCGAAGTTGAACCGATATTAGCCGATATTGAAATCAATCCCCAATTTTTGCAAGCTGTAGCTCCAAATGAGACAGTTGTTGTCATTTCTATGAATGCAAGCGTAGGTGAAACAAGTGGGATGATTAATATTTGTATACCGCATGTGTTGCTTGAGCCAATTATTCCAAAGCTCTCTGCACATTATTGGATGGCTAGTACAAAAAAAGCACGAAAACCTGAAGAAGTTGTGATATTAGAAGAAAAAATTAAAGAGTCACACGTTGAAATTATTGCTGAACTCGGGTCATCAGAAATAACCATTGAGGATTTTCTTTCTTTAGACAGCGGTGATGTCATCGAATTAAATAGAAGGTTCGATCAACCGCTCATGCTAAAAATAGGAGATAAAGTTAAATTTACAGGACAGCCTGGTAAGAAAAATAAAAAGATGGCTGTTCAAATATTAGATACATTCAAGGAGGGTGATGGAGAAAATGAATGGTGATATGCTCTCCCAGGAAGAAATTGATGCACTATTACGTGGAGAAACGGTTTCATCAGAAAGTAATGATGAGAACGAGGATTTTAATGTAAATGATTATTTGGATGATTTGCAGCAAGACGCAATTGGAGAGCTTGGTAATATCTCATTTGGAAGTTCAGCTACAGCACTCTCAGCTTTACTAAATCAAAAAGTAGATATAACTACTCCGTTTGTCTCAATCATTGATACAAGACGATTAGAAGAAGAATTTCCGCATCCTTATGTAGCAATTAAAGTAAATTATACGGAAGGATTTTCGGGTGTAAATATATTAGTTATTAGACAAACAGATGCTGCTATTATTGCGGATCTTATGCTTGGTAGTGACGGGCTGTCTCCTAATGAAGAGTTAGATGAAATTCATTTAAGCGCCGTACAGGAAGCTATGAATCAAATGATGGGTTCAGCTGCAACATCTATGTCATCCATATTCAACAAAAGAGTAGATATATCCCCGCCTTCTATTGATTTATTGAATACAGCTGAAGGGACTGGGGTGGAACAATTACCGGATCAAAAGCTGCTCGTAAAGGTCGCCTTCCGTCTTAAAATAGGGACTTTGGTTGACTCGGAAATTATGCAATTACTACCAGTTGAATTTGCAACCAATCTAGTCGAGGATCTGATTTCAAATAATCATACAGAGGTAGTGGAACAAAAGCCAATGATGGCAGAGCAACAGTTAATAAATGAATCACCACCTGTAAGAGAAAATGTCCATGTACCATTGCCTCACGAAGAAATAAGAAGCCATCAAGCACCGGTAGAAAGGGCAAAAGAAAAAACACAGCAAAATCCTAACGTGCAAACAGCGAGTTTCATGGATTTTGACGAAACAACGCCTGTTCAAGCTGGTACAAAAAATTTGAATATGCTACTTGATATCCCTTTACAAGTTACCGTAGAGCTTGGGAAGACGAGTCGTTCTGTTAAGGATATACTTGAACTTGGGTCAGGCTCGGTCATTGAGTTGGACAAGTTGGCAGGCGAGCCCGTTGATATTCTAGTGAACAGTCGCCTAATCGCCAAAGGGGAAGTCGTAGTAATTGACGAGAACTTCGGAGTAAGGGTAACCGATATTGTAAGTAAATCAGATAGACTAAAAAAATTAAATTAAACTAGGAGGAAATCTCATGGGAAACAGAATTTTAATTGTAGATGACGCTGCATTTATGCGCATGATGATAAAGGATATATTGGTCAAAAACGGTTTTGAAGTGGTTGGAGAAGCTGCTGATGGAGCGCAAGCAGTAGAAAAATATAATGAATTAAAGCCTGATCTTGTAACGATGGATATTACAATGCCAGAAATGGATGGTATCACAGCATTGAAGCAAATAAAGGCAACTGATCCAGCTGCAAAGATAATTATGTGTTCGGCTATGGGCCAACAGGCTATGGTTATTGATGCTATTCAAGCTGGGGCAAAAGACTTTATTGTTAAGCCATTTCAAGCGGATCGAGTTATTGAAGCCATTCAAAAAACGCTGGGATAAGAGATGAAACTAGAAAAAAAGTGGTTTTTGAGCATCTTCATTTTTACTTTTGTTTTTTTCTCCTATACGAATTGGACAGTTCAAGTGAATGCAGCGGCCGTCGATAAAAGTGTTGCAGATTGTTATGAAGATAAAAAGAATTGCCAAGATGGGAACGAGAAGGTAGTTAAGCAAAATCAGACAGAGGACCAAGATGAACAAGTTCAAGCTAATCGAATAGATATAGGCTTTTTCGATGTGCTAAAAATGATTGTTTCACTAATTCTTGTAATAGCCATCTTGTATTTCTTATTAAAGTTCATACAAAAAAGAAGTCAATCATACCAGCATAACAAGATCGTTCAAAACTTTGGTGGTTCCTCGTTAGGAGGTAACCGCTCCGTTCAAATTATTAAAGTCGGAAATCGATTATTAGTTCTAGGTATAGGAGAGAACATTCAATTATTAAAAGAGATTGATGATGAAGCTGAGATTGAGAGTTTCATTCAGCAACATAATGAACAATTAGATCAAAGTCTTCAACCATCAACATTAATTACGAAATGGCTAAATAAAAAACAAGAGAAGGGTTCCTCCTTTTCGAACGATTCTAGTCCGTCTTTTCAAGTTCAGTTAAAAAAACAATTGGATGAGATAAAGAAAAAACGTACAAATGCTATGGACAAGCTTGAAAGGAAGGAGTCTACAGATGAATGAGTTTATGGAATTCTTTAATAATAGTTCATCAGAGGCTGTTTCCACTTCTGTCAAGTTATTCCTTTTATTAACTGTATTATCAATTGCACCTGGTATTCTAATTTTAATGACGTCTTTTACAAGAATTATAATAGTGCTCTCGTTTGTGAGAACATCGTTAGCTACTCAGCAAATGCCGCCAAATCAGGTTCTAGTCGGGCTTGCATTATTTTTAACCTTTTTTGTTATGGCTCCGACTTTTAGTCAAGTCAATCAAGAGGCACTAACACCATTATTTAATGACGAAATAAATTTGGAAGAAGCCTATGACCGTGCAGCAATTCCATTTAAGGAATTTATGAGCAAGTACACTAGACAAAAAGATTTGGAATTATTTTTAAGCTATTCACAGACAGAACGGCCAGAATCGATTAACGATATACCACTAACAGCATTAGTCCCAGCTTTTGCACTTAGTGAAATGAAGACGGCATTTCAAATTGGATTTATGATATTTATTCCGTTTCTAGTCATCGATATGGTAGTGGCAAGTATTCTAATGTCCATGGGGATGATGATGTTACCGCCGGTCATGATTTCACTCCCTTTTAAAATATTGTTATTTGTTTTAGTTGATGGCTGGTATTTAGTTATCCAGTCTTTGCTGCAAAGTTTTGGATGATGGAAATTATTTCATATGAAATTTGCAGAAAAAAGGTGATTTTATGAGTGCAGAAGCTGTTATTTCGATTGCTCAAAATGGAGTATATACAATCCTAATTGTTGCAGGGCCATTATTATTGATTGCTTTAGCTGTCGGTCTTGCTGTTAGTATTTTTCAGGCGACAACTCAAATTCAGGAACAAACTTTGGCATTTATACCAAAAATTGTTGCAGTTTTAGTCGGCCTTGTTGTTATGGGCCCGTGGATATTAAGTAAGTTGTTATCTTATGCTAGTGATATTTTTCAAAATCTAACAAGGTTTGTAGGTTAACTTTATGGAAGCTCTAGTCCCACATTTTTCTATATTTATGCTTGTATTCATGAGAGTTTCCGCTTTTTTCGTTACACTTCCTTTATTTTCATATAGAACTTTGCCGGCAACATTTCGGATAGGCTTTTCTGCTTTTTTGGCTATCCTTATTTACTACACTTTGGATGTTCAGCCTATCGCAATTGATGGAGTATATCTCTTGTTAATAGTTAAAGAAGCGATGGTCGGTTTATTCATTGGTTTTATAGCTTATATGATGCTAACAGCAATCCAGATAGCCGGGGGCTTCATTGATTTTCAAATGGGTTTTGCCATCGCTAATGTAATCGATCCGCAAACAGGTGCTCAAAGTCCGTTGATCGGCCAGTACTTCTATATGTTTGCATTATTGTTTTTGCTTACAGTAAATGGTCATCATCTAATTATTAATGGTGTTTTTAATAGCTACCAATTTATTCCGATCGATAAAATGATCGTCTCGTTTGGAAATGAAAATTTTGTCATGTACATTGCCAAGTCTTTCACATCTATGTTCATGATTGCTTTTCAAATGGCGATACCAGTTGTTGCCTCCATTTTCTTGGTGGATGTGGGGTTAGGGATTATTGCAAGGACAGTGCCACAGCTCAATATTTTTGTTGTAGGATTTCCAATTAAGATTGCTGTTAGTTTTATTGTGTTATTTATCGTGTTAGGTTTGGTTTTTACTGTGATTCAAAATTTATTTGAACAAATGCTTGTCGTTATCAGTAGTGTAATGAGATTTATGGGAGGCGCGGGATGATACAGCTCAAACTGGATCTCCAATTCTTTTCTGGTGAAAAAACGGAGAAGGCGACTCCGAAAAAAAGGCAAGATACGAGAAAAAAAGGGCAGACCGCTAAGAGTCAAGATGTTAATAGTGCGATTGGTTTATTATCGGTATTTTTATTTCTACTTTTCTTTTCAACCAGTATAGGTAAGGTTGCACTAGGTACATTCCGCACAGCATTTAACGAGACAATTCTCTTGGATGTTACAGAGGCTAATATTCGCCCGATTATGATTGATTTTCTAATGGATATAGCCTATATGCTAGGCCCTGTTCTGTTAGTCGCTCTAATTGCTGGAATTGCCTCTAATTTATTGCAGGTTGGGTTTATGTTTACTACAGAACCACTTCAACCAAAGTTAGAAAAATTAGATCCAATAAAAGGTTTCAAAAGAATTTTTTCAATTCGAGCTATTGTAGAATTATTAAAATCCATTTTAAAGATTTGCTTTGTAGGAACTGTGATCTTTTCGGTTTTATGGATTAATATTGATGAAGTGTTGGTTTTATCGCAAAAATCAATTGGAGCCGCCTTAAAAACAGTAGGGAATCTTACTTTACAAATGGGCATTGCTGCATCTATCAGTTTGCTTGTTTTATCTTTATTTGATTACTTGTACCAAAGGTATGATTTTGAAAAAAACATCCGAATGTCAAAACAGGATATTAAAGATGAATATAAAAATACTGAAGGCGATCCGCTTATAAAATCGAAAATAAAACAGAAACAACGTGAAATGGCTATGTCGAGAATGATGCAAGAGGTACCGAAAGCTGACGTCATTATCACGAACCCGACACATTACGCAATTGCTTTGAAATATGACGAACAAAAAGATGATGCGCCCGTCGTAATTGCAAAGGGTGTTGATTTTATTGCACAAAAGATCAAATTAATAGCGCGAGAGAACAATATTGTAATGGTCGAAAACCGCCCCTTAGCGCGGTCACTATATGATCAACTAGAAATTGGCGATAAAATCCCAGATGAGTTTTTTAAAGCCGTAGCAGAAATTTTAGCTTATGTTTATCGAATTCAGCATAAGATTTAATGTTTTTATAGGGTGTACAGGGAGAGAAAGTTATGAAATTTAAAGATATTGCTGTTTTATCAAGTGTTATATTAATTGTTGCTATGCTGGTCATTCCTTTTCCGCCATGGCTGCTTAGTCTATTAATCATAACAAATATTTCCCTTGCTCTATTGGTGTTGTTGACATCCATGAATATGCAGGAGCCACTGCAATTTTCAATTTTCCCATCTTTGCTTTTACTTTTAACCTTATTTCGTTTAGGTTTGAATGTTTCTACGACAAGGTCGATTTTGTCAATTGGGGATGCCGGTGGTGTCGTTGAAACATTTGGTACATTTGTTACCGGGGGAAATATTCTTGTTGGACTTGTTGTTTTCTTCATATTAATAGTAATTCAGTTTATTGTAATCACTAAGGGATCGGAGCGTGTGTCCGAGGTGGCGGCCAGATTTACGCTCGATGCTATGCCAGGTAAGCAAATGAGTATTGATGCAGATTTAAATGCTGGAATTATTTCTGACCATGAAGCTAGAGAAAGACGTGAAAAGGTCTCGCGAGAATCTGACTTTTACGGTGCAATGGATGGGGCAAGTAAATTTGTTAAAGGGGATGCCATCGCCGGGATTATTATCGTATTAATCAATCTTATATTTGGGATTGTAATTGGAATGGTCCAGCAAGGTTTACCTATTGGTGAGGCGGCAGTCAAATATTCAATGCTAACAGTGGGTGATGGTATTGTAAGTCAAATCCCAGCTCTCTTAATTTCAACAGCAACTGGTATTGTTGTAACAAGAGCTGCATCAGAAGGGAATTTAGGGACTGATATCGTTGGTCAATTGTTTGCATATCCAAAAATGTTGTATATAGCGGCTGCAACCATTTTTCTTCTCGGTTTATTTACGCCAATCAACGACATCTTAACAATACCAATTGCAGCTTTGCTTGTTATCGGGGGAATTTCATTATCACGGACTTCGTCTATACAGGATGCCGATTTATTAGATCAAGCAGAGGATGTAGAAACTGACGAAATGAAGAGCCCAGAAAGTGTTATTAATCTACTTAATGTTGACGCGATCGAATTTGAGTTTGGTTACGGTCTTATTCCATTAGCTGATGTTAACCAAGGTGGAGATCTTCTTGATCGTGTTGTGATGATTCGTAGACAATTGGCATTGGAACTTGGAATTGTTATTCCGGTAGTTCGTATTAGGGATAATATACAACTTGAACCAAATGCCTATCGAATAAAGATAAAAGGGCATGTTATGGCTAAGGGAGAACTACTTTTAGATCATTATTTGGCAATGAGTCCCGGTGGAGAAGATACTTTGGAAGGAATTGATACGATTGAGCCTTCGTTTGGACTTCCAGCCAAGTGGATCTCAGAAGAGGTTAAAGAACAGGCAGAAATTTTAGGTTATACAGTTGTTGATCCACCATCTGTTGTTTCGACTCATATTACTGAAATTTTGAAGGCTAATGCTTATGAACTATTAGGTCGTCAAGAAACGAAACAACTGATTGAGCATTTGCAGGAAACTTCTCCAATTCTTGTGGAGGAAGTTACGCCTAATCCATTAATGATCGGAGAAGTACAGAAGGTTCTTGCAAAATTATTGAAAGAAAATGTGTCAATTCGCAATCTGCCAGTAATTTTTGAAGCATTAGCGGATTACGGGAAAATGACAACAGATACTGACTTATTGGCTGAGTATGCACGCCAAGCTCTGGCAAGGCAAATTACTAAGCAATATGCGGGCGATGAAGCAATTTTACGAGTTATTACAGTTTCAGGAAAAGTCGAAAAGTTAATTGCGGATGGCGTGCAGCAGACTGAACATGGAAATTATCTTTCGATTGATCCCGAAAGTTCGCAGTCCATATTAGAATCAACGGCAGCTCAAATTGAACAACAGTCGATGATGCATCAATCACCTTTATTACTATGTTCTCCTGCAATTAGAATGTATTTACGTCAATTAACGGAAAGGTATTTTCCGAATGTACCTGTCCTCTCTTATAATGAATTAGAGGCAGATGTTGAAGTTCAAAGTGTCGGGATGGTGAACATTGAATGAACGTAAAAAAAATCAGTGCCCCTACTATGCCGGAAGTAATGAAAAAGGTTAAAGCCGAAATGGGTGAGAATGCCGTCATCTTAAATTCTAAAGTTGTTTATAAAGGCGGACTTTTTGGCTTATTCCGCAAGAAAAATGTGGAGGTCATAGCGGCAGTCGATGAGCAGCAGTTGCCTCCAGTTACAATAAAGAAAGATAAGAACCTTACACTTCCCTCAAAAAATGAGGGGAATGCCCGTATAGAAGATAAGCTGAATGAAAAAGAAATACTGTCAGAGATTTCGCAATTGAAAGAGGAGCTTATTAAGCTGAGGCAGGGGCATATTCCACGGTTAGATCAATATCCGGAGGTTATACAAAGCTGTTTGTCCAAATTAAGTGAAATGGGTCTAGCTGATGAGTATGTACAAAAATATGGCGAACTATTACTAGAAAAAATGCGAAGTACGATGAATAAACCAGTCGAATCCGATGTATTAGACTGGTGCCGTGAAATCATTATTGCCGACCTTAACCAAATCGGATTTATAAAAATACCAAGGCAGACAAAAGTAATTAACTTTGTTGGTCCAACTGGTGTAGGAAAAACAACAACTATTGCTAAATTAGCAGCGGAAGCGGTACTTAAGCAAAAGAAAAAGGCGGCGTTTATCACTACTGATACTTATAGAATTGCCGCGATTGAACAGTTAAAAACTTATGCGGAATTACTAAAAGTCCCAATTGAGATTATATACGAGGATGAAGAATTTCAAGAAGCTCTCCAAAAATTTTCCGATTACGATATCGTTTTCATTGATACAGCCGGCAGAAATTACCGTGATAAACGATATATTGAAGATTTAAAGAAATTGTATGGAAATGAGAGCATGATGACTTTTCTTGTTCTATCCTTATCGATGAAAGAAAAGGATATGGAGAAGATCGTAAATAATTTCATGGAATTGGCATTTGATCAATTTATCTTTTCGAAGGCTGATGAGACCTCTACATTTGGAGTTATGTATAACCTAATATGGCAATATCAGATCGGTGCTGCGTATATTACAACTGGACAAGATGTACCAGATGATATTATCAAAGCTACGCCTGAAACGATAGCAGATTATTTGATAGGGACTGGAACATATGAATGACCAAGCACAGAAATTAAGAATGTTGGTTCAGGATAGGCAAGGAAATCACGCTAAAACTCTAGCTGTCGTTAGTGGAAAAGGCGGGGTAGGAAAATCTAATATATCCATTAATACGGCAATGATTTTGAATAAAAAAGGCTATAAAATTTTACTGTTTGACTTAGATATTGGTATGGGAAATGTCAATATTATGCTTGGTTATTCTTCTCCAAAAACGATAGCAGATTTTTTAAAACGAGATATACCGATTACAGATATTGTTTATACCACCGGCGAAGGAATCTCTTATATATCTGCTGGAAATGGTTTAAACGAGACATTGGAACTAAATGAAATGATGCTTTCAAAGTTGTTAAATGGACTTAGTGATTTGCAACAAGATTATGATTTCATTATTTTTGACATGGCTGCTGGAGCGACGGCCTCCACATTAAAAATATTACTTGCTGTTGATGAAATTTTTGTTATTTCAACTCCTGAGCCTACATCTATGACAGATGCCTATTCGATGATGAAGTTTATTTCTTTGGAAGGTTCTAGCAGTGTATTTTATTTAATTTGTAATCGGGCGGAAAGTGAGAAGCAAGGTAGGGAGACTTTGAACCGCTTAAAGCAAACAGCTGTTAAATTTCTTCAAAAAGATGTCGTTTTATTAGGAGTGCTACCAGAAGACCAACATGTTAGAAAGGCAGTAATAAGTCAAACTGCTTTTTCAATTAAATTTCCTAGTTCGTCCATTACAGTAAAGCTAGAGCGATTGATTGATCAATATTTAAATAAAAAGCAAGCTGTTGATCATAATCCTGCTCATTCTTTTATCGGTAAACTCCGCAGCCTGTTTTTCCAAAAATAATGATATCGCCTTATTATAGAGGAGAAAATAATGTTTTTAAAAAAAGAGCCTTCAAACAAAAAAATTATCTGTATCGGAACCTCAACAGGAGGTCCAAGGGCTTTACAAGCTGTTCTTACAAAACTACCCAAGGATTTAAGGGCACCTGTTGTAATCGTCCAGCATATGCCGCCAAAATTCACGAGTTCACTTGCCAATCGCCTCGATAGTCTTTGTGAGTTATCAGTCAAAGAAGCAGAAAACGGTGAAATTTTAAAACCTGGGACGGCATACATAGCTCCAGGCGGTAGGCACATGACTCTAATTCAAAACAATGTGGATCTAAAAATCAAAATAATGGATACGAGTCCCGTCAATGGTCATCGTCCATCAGTAGATGTCCTTTTTGATTCTCTTTGTAGAATAAATAACATTCAAAAAATTGCTGTCATCATGACGGGGATGGGATCTGATGGTACAGCTGGTTTAGTACAATTAAAAAAAGATGAAGATACTGTCGCAATTGCGGAATCGCAAGAAAGCTGTATTGTATACGGGATGCCAAAATCGGCTATAGAAACGAACTTGGTCGATTACGTTGTAAGGTTGGACGAAATCGCTACAAAAATTTTGAAAATAATGTGATAAGGATGTGGGCTTATGGACATGAATCATTATCTAGAGGTGTTCATTGATGAAAGCAAGGAACATTTACAAGAATTAAATCAAAACCTTTTGACATTAGAGCAAAACCCTGAAGATATGGATGTAGTTAATAAGATATTTCGAGCCGCACACACATTAAAAGGCATGTCTGCCACAATGGGTTATCATGATTTAGCCAATCTTACTCATATTATGGAGAATGTCTTGGATGGAATACGTAATAAAAAGATCGCTGTAACTCCTGAATTATTAGATATTGTTTTTCTTGCAGTAGATGATTTGGAAGCTATGGTTGAATCTATCGAAAGTGGCGGTGACGGAAAACGAGATGTAAAGGACGTTATTGCCAGATTAGAGCAAATCGAAAAAGGTGAAACGTTAACACAAACAATTAGCGAAATCGCTGTTACTACTACTGAAGAAAGTCTAAATAATAATTATGATCAATATGAAAAGACAGTTATTGAGCAATCGCAAGAGCAAGGGTATAACTGTATGGAAATAACGATAAATTTGCGTCCGGATTGTTTATTGAAAACAGCGCGAGTTTTCATGGTCTTTGAAGTTTTGGAAAAAAGTGGAGAGGTAATAAAATCCTTCCCTTCTGTAGAACAATTGGAGGAAGAACAGTTTGAATCGGAATTTACTGTTACTTTCATTTCAAAAGAAACGCCGTCTGAACTGGAACAGAAAATTACGAAAATATCAGAGATCGATTCTGTTAAAATATCATTCGTGAATGTTAGCCAACTTAAATTAGATGATAAAGCAGCTGAAAAAGACCCAATTGTGATAAAAGAAGATGAACTCTCATCCGATGAACAAGAGCCTGCAGAAAAGAAACATAAGAAAACAGTAAGTAAAACTATCCGTGTTAACATTGAACGACTCGACATTCTTATGAATTTGTTTGAGGAGCTTGTCATTGACCGCGGCCGGCTTGAACAGATTTCTCAAGATATAGAACACCCTGATTTAAAAGATACAGTTGAAAGAATGTCTAGAATTTCAAGTGATTTGCAAAACATTATTCTTAATATGAGAATGGTGCCCGTTGAAACAGTATTTAATCGTTTTCCGAGAATGGTTAGACAGCTTGCTAAAGACTTAAATAAACAATTAGATTTGCAAATCTTTGGAGCTGAAACCGAATTGGATCGTACAGTTATTGATGAAATAGGTGATCCAATCGTCCATTTACTAAGGAATGCGATTGATCATGGTATTGAGAAACCAGAAATTCGTGAATCTCAAAGTAAATCTGCAACAGGAACAATCTATTTAAAAGCCTATCATAGTGGCAATCATGTCTTTATTGAAATCGAAGATGATGGTGCTGGAATAAACCGTAATAAAGTTATAGATAAGGCAATTTCCAAAGGAATAATTACAAAAAGTCAAGCTAAATCTTTATCTGATCAAGAAGCTTTTGAACTTATTATGGCACCGGGCTTTTCAACTGCTGATACTATTTCTGATATTTCTGGGCGGGGCGTTGGTCTAGATGTCGTTAAATCTACGATTCAATCACTAGGCGGGTCGATCGCCATTGAATCGACAGATGGAAAAGGCTCTAAATTCTCTATCCAGCTACCGTTAACGCTATCGATAATTTCAGCCCTCCTTGTTGAAATTGGTACTGAGAAATATGCAATCCCACTTTCATCGATCATTGAAACGGCTATTATTAAAAAATCGGATATCATGAATGCCCACCATCAACCAGTTATTGATTTCAGGGGTAGTGTCGTCCCTCTTGTTTCATTGAAAGATGTTTTTCAAGTTGATGTTGAAGATAAAGATGATGAATTTGTTTCAATTGTCATTGTTCGCAAGGCTGATAAAATGGCGGCACTTATTGTTGAATCTTTTATTGGTCAACAAGAAATTGTATTAAAGTCATTAGGAAACTACTTATCAGAGGTTTTTGCGATTTCTGGAGCAACAATTTTAGGAGATGGCCAAGTCGCCCTTATTGTCGATTGTAACGCTTTAATAAAATAAAGACGGGAGGTAGAATGCTTTGAACGAAACAATTACCGCTTCTGGACAAAAAGTTATTGTTTTCAAGTTAAATGATAAAGAATATTGTATTTCTGCTGAGTTTGTAACAGCAATAGAAAAAATGACCCATATAACAAGAGTTCCTAATACGCTTAAGTTTATAAAAGGAGTAATTAATTTACGTGGACTTATTATACCTATTATTGACTTGAAAAGGCGTTTCGACATTGGGGATACTGAATATACCGGCAAGACAAGAATGATTATTGTTTCTTATAAAGAACTATCAGTAGGGATGATTGTTGATGAAGCAAGTGATGTTTTAGATATACCTGAAGAAGCAATAGAACCTTGTCCCACTGTAGCTGGGTCTGTGGAAGAAGAATTTATAGAAGGTGTGGCAAATTTGAATAAGCGACTATTAATACTTCTTGATTTAGAATCCACCATAAAGTCACCAGCAAGGAATGAAAGTAATGAATCTTAATCAAAAGATAACCCCATTCCATCTAGATGTTCTGAAAGAAATTGGAAACATTGGAGCAGGCAATGCAGCAACTGCTTTATCGGTCTTAATTGGAAAGCACATTGATATGAAAGTTCCCAATGTACGGATTGTAACCTTTGATGAGATGCTTGAGTTGGCTGGAGGGCATGACCAAATAGTAACTGCTGTTTTTCTAAGGGTTGATGGAGATGCTACTGGAAGCATGTTTTTTATTCTCCCGATTGAACAGGCAACA
The DNA here is from genome assembly GCF_001375535.1 of Bacillus niameyensis. GTDB lineage: Bacteria > Bacillota > Bacilli > Bacillales > Bacillaceae_C > Lederbergia > Lederbergia niameyensis. The sequence goes on along the minus strand of NZ_LN831197.1, from coordinate 930,510 downwards.
AAATATGTTCAAAAATTGACTGGAGACGAGTCTTTTTCATTTGATACACCGCCCTATTCTGAATTGGGATTATCTGCCATGCAGGAGTTAGGAAATATACTTACTGGTTCCTATTTATCTTCTTTAGTTGATTTTACAGGTCTTGATTTAAGCCCCTCCGTTCCATCGATAAGTATTGATATGGCTGGGGCCATCATTAGTTATGGTCTGCTCGAGCTTTCACAAACACAGGATTATGCCATTGTCATTGACACTGCATTGGAAGAGGATTCACGACGGGATGATGTAAAGGGACATTTCTTTTTATTACCTGATCCTGACTCTTTTTCAATCATCTTTAATAAACTTGGAGTCGAAATGCATGATTGAAACGGTCGTTCGTGTAGGTATAGCAGATATAAAAATTGTCAAAACTCCCGATAAGATCAGAACATCTGGGCTTGGCTCATGTGTAGGGGTTGTCATATATGACACACAATTAAAAATAGCTGGGCTTGCGCATATAATGCTACCTGATTCATCACTTGCAAGAGGGGAAAAAATCAATATCGCAAAATTTGCCGATACAGCACTTAAAAAAATGACTAATGATTTACTTTTAATTGGAGCTAGTCGATTTAGATTGAAAGCAAAGATTGCTGGGGGAGCCCAAATGTTTCATTTCCATACACAAAATGAACAAATGAGAATAGGACCTCGGAATGTGGAAGCAGTAAAAAATGAATTAAAAGTGCTTGGAATCCCTCTCGTGGCTGAAGACACTGGAGGGAATAGCGGAAGAACGATTGAATTTAACCCAGAAACTTTTTTACTTCAAATTAAAACGGTATATCAAGATACGATTGAAATCTGAATCAGCATTGGGAAGCATGTACCAGTGAGGAGGAGATAGGATGTCAAACTCACCATCGCTAGATGAGCAAAAGTGTTGGGAAATGTGGGTTAGTTCCCGCGATGCTGATGCAGGAAATTTATTAGTTGAACGATATATGCCATTAGTGTCATACCATGTCCAGAGAATATCAGTTGGACTACCCTTGAATGTAGCTCGTGAAGAGTTGAGAAGCTTGGGGATGATCGGTCTGCTTGATGCACTAAATAAATTTGACACTACTCGTGATTTAAAGTTTGATACATATGCCTCCTTTAGAATACGGGGAGCAATTATCGATGGCTTACGGAAAGAAGACTGGTTACCACGCAGCACAAGAGAAAAAGTGAAAAAGATAGAAACGGTTTCTAATAAATTAGAACAAAAGTTAATGAGACACCCTACGACATCTGAGGTTGCGGAAGAATGCGGTTATTCAGAAGAAGAAGTATGTAAGACATTAAATGAAAATATTTTTTCCAATGTTCTTTCAATCGATGAAAAAATTCAAGATCAAGATGATAATGATCATTATATTCATACAATTAAAGCCGACGATATACTTACCCCAGAGGATCAACTTGTCAAAAGCGAGTGGTTAGATGAGCTTACAGTAGCAATAAAGAATCTGAATGAAAAAGAGCAATTGGTATTAAGTTTATTTTATGACGAGGAATTGACATTAACAGAAATCGGAGAGATTGTTCAACTATCTACGTCTAGAATCTCACAAATACATTCAAAAGCTCTAGCAAAATTAAAAGACATTCTTTTAAAAAATCGATGACTGAGGAGTTATAAATGAGCCTAAAATCGATTGAAATGCAAGTTGCACTGCCAAGAACGGTGGAAGCAGGAAAAGTCTCGGAACAGCTTCAACAACGAGGACAATTAATCTCAGATCAAGCGAATGAAGAAATGACAAAGCAAATCGAACAAGATCGGCGTTCTGTAAAAGAGATGTCAGAACAAGAGAAACTACATTTAAAGCAAGGCTCCCGTGATGGCCAGAATGACCACAAACATAATGAACATGACAAAAAACAGAAAGATCCAAGAAAAGATCGAACCAAGGATTCGCATCCTTATAAAGGCAAGACTATTGATTATAGCGGGTAGTGATATAAATTGACAGGTATACTTATTTTTCTATTATTCGTATTAAATGCGATATTAGCATTTGCAGTTGTTTTATTATTTCAGCGCCAAAATCGCCTAATGGAAATGGAAAAAAAAGAAAGACAACTCCAAAAGGAATCTGAAGAATTACTTACAGCCTTTTTGATGGAATTGAAAGATGAAAATGAGCAGTTTATATCTAAAATTAATACTTTGCAGCGTGAAATGTCTATTCATGCAGGTAGAAGCGAAATAAATGATGAAGTTAAACGTGAGCAAGAAGTGTATCTAGATGATACTAGTCAGCTTAACACGAAGGCATACTCTAGAATGCAGGCAGTTCATGCATACAAGGTAAATACACAGAAAGAAACACTACCTGAAAATGCAATCGTGGACACGTCAGAGCTAATAGAAGATAAAAAAGAATTTAGTGAAGAAGTTTATGAGCTTTATAAACAGGGTATGACAATTGATGAAATCGCTAAGAAAATTAAAAAAGGAAAAACAGAGGTAGAACTATTACTAAAGTTTCATGATGATCTCAATTAATGCTTGATAATGAAGATAGATTATGCTATATTCATTGTTGGTGTTAATACACACGTTTTGTGATTTTATGCAGGGTGCTGTTTATTATGACAGTTTGTATGAAAAATGAGCAAAACGGAGGAAAACAAAAACCAAGGAGGAAAGACACAATGTCTGTTATTTCAATGAAACAATTGCTTGAAGCTGGTGTACATTTCGGACACCAAACACGCCGTTGGAATCCAAAAATGAAAAAATATATTTTTACGGAACGTAACGGTATCTATATTATCGACCTACAAAAAACGGTTAAAAAGGTCGAAGAAGCTTATAATGTTATGAGGGAAATTGCCGAAAATAATGGGAAAGTTTTATTTGTCGGTACAAAAAAACAAGCTCAAGAATCTGTTAAAGAAGAAGCAGAGCGTGCAGGTCATTATTATGTTAATCACCGCTGGCTTGGTGGAACTTTAACAAACTTCGAGACAATTCAATCCAGAATTGATCGTTTAAAATCTATTGAAAAAATGGAAGAAGATGGAACATTTGAAGTCCTTCCTAAAAAAGAAGTTGTCATGTTGAAAAAAGAATATGACAGACTTGTAAGATTTTTAGGTGGAATTAAAGATATGAAAGTTTTACCAGATGCAATTTTCATTATCGATCCACGGAAAGAAAGAATTGCAGTTGCGGAAGCACGCAAATTGAATATTCCGATTATTGGTATCGTTGATACAAACTGTGATCCTGATGAAATTGATTATGTCATTCCAGCAAATGATGATGCCATCCGTGCAGTTAAATTGCTCACTTCAAAAATGGCAGATGCATTATTAGAAGCCCAAAAAGAAGTTGACGAAGTAGAGGAAACAGAAGAAGTAACTGATACGGCTAATGTTTAAGAATGTTCTAGAACAGGTCATCCTGTCTATGTAACAAAGAAAGGTGATGGAGTGATAGACACTTATCACCTTTTTTAACACATTTTTTAGAAAAGTAAAGAAAAAAATGACTATCAAGCTCTAGCACCTAGCAAACTTTCGGTTTTTTACAGTTATAAGGATAATGAAGCAAGGTTCGCTTTTCTGGCCAACCTTAATTTCCTTGAGCTCGTCAGAAACCTCAAAATGTTTGTATATCGCTACAATGGACAAATGTCTAAGAACAGGCTTTGTGATATGACTTCGCAACTTTTTAGCCTGTAAGGGGCTTTCGCTTTTCATATGAAGGAGGAAAAGGAAATGGCTATTACTGCACAAATGGTTAAAGAACTGCGCGAAAAAACAGGCGCAGGTATGATGGACTGTAAAAAAGCACTAACTGAAACAGATGGAAATATGGAGGCTGCTGTTGATTTTCTTCGCGAAAAAGGTATAGCATCTGCAGCGAAAAAAGCTGATCGTATTGCAGCAGAAGGTACAACGTTTATTGCTAGTAAAGGTAATACTGCCGTTATTTTAGAAGTGAATGCAGAAACAGATTTCGTTGCGAAAAATGAAATGTTCCAGCAACTTGTTAAAGAACTAGCTGAGCATTTGCTAGAAAACAAACCTGCATCTGTTGAGGAAACACTTGAGCAAAAAATGGCTAACGGACAAACTGTTAGTGAATATATTAACGCAGGTATCGCGAAAATTGGTGAAAAACTAACACTTCGTCGTTTTGAGATTAAAACGAAATCAGATAATGCAGCATTTGGTGAATACTTACACATGGGTGGACGAATTGGAGTTCTAACTATTCTTGAAGGAACTACAGACGTTGAAGTGGCCAAGGATGTTGCTATGCATATTGCCGCTATTAATCCAAAATACGTTTCTCGTGATCAAGTTTCTGCAGAAGAAGTTGAACGTGAACGCCAAGTTTTAACACAACAAGCTTTAAATGAAGGAAAGCCTGAAAATATTGTTCATAAAATGGTCGAAGGTCGACTTGGGAAATTCTTTGAACAAATCTGCTTGCTTGATCAATCATTTGTAAAAGATCCTGACCAAAAAGTTCGTAAGTACGTTGAATCCAAAGGTGGAACTGTTACAGGATTTGTTCGTTACGAAGTTGGCGAAGGACTTGAAAAACGCCAAGAAAATTTTGCTGAAGAAGTAATGAGCCAAATTAAAAAATAAGATAATCACAGGCGAATTATACCGTGATAATACGTAGGGAACACATTGTGTTCCCTAGTTTATAGATAATACATATAAATAGTAATGGAGGTTCATATGGACAACCCGAAATATAAGAGAGTTGTACTGAAACTCAGTGGCGAAGCTTTGGCTGGAGATGACGGTTTTGGTATTAATCCTTCCGTAATCCAATCAATTTCCGGGCAAATTAAAGAAGTTGCAGAATTAGGTGTCGAAGTAGCTGTAGTAGTAGGGGCTGGTAATATATGGCGTGGAAAAGTAGGTAGTGAGATGGGGATGGACCGAGCAACAGCCGACTATATGGGAATGCTTGCAACAGTTATGAATTCTCTCGCGTTGCAAGATAGCCTAGAACAACTCGGCATTGAAACTCGTGTCCAAACTTCAATTGATATGCGCCAAGTAGCGGAGCCGTATATAAGACGAAGAGCTATTCGCCATTTGGAAAAGAAACGAGTTGTGATTTTTGCTGCTGGAACGGGAAATCCATATTTTACTACAGATACAACTGCAGCACTTAGAGCGGCTGAAATTGAGGCTGAAGTTATTTTGATGGCAAAAAATAATGTAGATGGAGTTTATAATGCGGATCCGAAATTGGATAAGGATGCAACTAAATATGACCAACTTTCCTATTTAGACGTAATTAAGGAAGGTTTAGGTGTGATGGATTCTACAGCCTCTTCTTTATGCATGGATAATGATATCCCATTAATTGTTTTTTCGTTTACAGAAAAAGGGAATGTAAAACGTGCTGTTATGGGTGAACAAATTGGAACATTGGTGAGGGGGAAAGAATAATGCCAAAGCAAGTTATTTCTGAAACAAAAAGTAAAATGGAAAAAGCTATACAGGCATATGGACGTGAGCTTTCTAGTATACGGGCTGGTAGAGCAAATGCTTCACTTCTTGACCGTATTTCAGTTGATTACTATGGTGCTCCAACACCTATCAATCAGTTGGCATCTGTATCAGTTCCAGAGGCAAGAATGCTCGTCATTCAGCCTTACGATAAATCTGTACTAGGTGATATTGAAAAGGCGATTCTAAAATCTGACCTTGGCTTGACACCTTCAAATGATGGCTCGCTTATAAGATTAACAATTCCGCAATTAACTGAAGAACGCAGAAAAGAGTTAGTTAAAATAGTCAGAAAAGAATCTGAAAATGCGAAAGTAGCTATCCGTAACGTTCGCCGTGATGGTAATGATGATCTGAAAAAATTAGAGAAATCAGGAGATATTACAGAAGATGAACTCCGTAATTTTTCCGATGATATTCAAAAATTAACAGATGATCATATTAAAAAAATTGATGATATGACGAAGGAAAAAGAACAGGAAGTACTTGCTGTTTGATGAATAAGTTTCATAAAAAACTCCCTTTAATGTTGGGAGTTTTTTTATACCTTTTTTTACATTCTCCTTTTCCGAATTACCTACTTTTTGTTTATCCCGCATTAACTGGCTGTAAGACCCCACTTCAAGAATTCGAGGACCATCCGAGAGTTGTATGTAGGGGATGAAAAAGACCCACTGATTGAAGTTTCACTTTATAACTATTCAAAAAGAAATGTTTTCTTTATAATAGTATTCATGGTTGCTACATAAATAATAGAAAGCGTGTATAATTGCATTCTATACTATGGTAAGATATGGAAAGAAACAGAAGCAATGCTGATGGAGGACCCTTTCATGTTTAAAAAAATGAACCTGTGGAATAAATCGAAAACAAATTTGACCATCAACGAGAGGGTTAGCCGGATATTGGAACAACCGATCCCAAAACATGTTGCGATAATAATGGACGGAAATGGTCGCTGGGCAAAAAGACGCGCGTTGCCACGAGTTGCTGGACATCATGAGGGTATGAAGACAGTTAAAAAAATTACGACACTTGCTAATCGACTGAACATTGAAACTCTCACTTTGTATGCATTCTCAACGGAAAATTGGAAACGTCCAAAACATGAAGTTGATTATTTAATGGGACTTCCAGAGGAATTCTTGGGGAGTTTTTTACCAGAACTAATTGCGGAAAACGTAAAAGTAAGCATGATTGGAGATAATAGTCGTTTACCTGCAAAAACAAAAAAAGCAGTTGAAAAGGCAATCGAGCAAACAGCCAATAATACGGGATTGAATTTAAATTTTGCGTTAAATTATGGCGGCAGATCAGAAATTGTAGAAGCTGTCAAAAAGATCTCAACCGACGTTAAAAACGGCGAGATATCAGTAGATCATATTGATCATGAGTGTATTTCTCATTATTTAATGACTCATGCTCTACCCGATCCGGATTTATTGATTCGGACAAGTGGTGAATTACGTATAAGTAATTTTATGTTATGGCAAATTGCGTATACTGAGTTATGGTTTACAGATGTATTATGGCCTGACTTTTCTGATAAACATTTAATAGATGCAGTCGAAGCATTTCAAAAAAGAACTAGACGATACGGTGGATTAAATGACAAGGAGTCAAAAAAATGAAACAACGAATCATAACTGCCTCAATCTTGATTGCAATATTTTTACCGATTGCAATTTGGGGTGGTATCCCTTTTTCAGTTTTAGCCTTTATTATGGCAACAATTGGTTTATATGAGTTCTTTCAAATGAGGAAGTTATCTATTTTTTCGTTTCACGGGATAGTAGCACTTCTTTTACTTTGGACACTGTTACTTCCAGAGTCTGTTATAGTAGATATCGGTATGACGAAAATGAAGCTGGTTTTTGTAGCGGTGCTTCTCTTTTTATCTTATACCGTTATCGTTAAAAATCATATTTCCTTTGAACAAGTCGGGGTTACGCTTTTTTCCGTTCTGTATGTTGGGATGGGTTTCTATTATATGATTCAAACAAGAGATGCAGGCATTGTTTACCTTTTTTACGCATTATTCGTTGTTTGGATGACTGATTCAGGAGCTTATTTTGTCGGTAGAAAGCTAGGGAAAAGAAAACTGTGGCCAGATATTAGCCCTAATAAAACGATCGGGGGATTTATCGGCGGAATTATTTCAGCTTTAGTTGTAGCTGGGGTTTTTGCTGTTTTTACCAATATCCAAATACCGGTAATGAAATTATTTATTATTACTATTTTGCTTTCGATTTTTGGGCAACTTGGAGATTTAGCTGAATCAGCATTAAAGCGCCATTTTGGAGTAAAGGATTCAGGTAATTTATTCCCTGGACATGGAGGAATTTTAGATCGTTGTGATAGTTGGTTGTTTGTATTACCGCTTTTTAATTTCCTGCATGTACTATAAAGACTTTAGGCAAGGAGAGAGAAAAATGAAGTATATTAGTCTTCTTGGGGCTACGGGGTCAATTGGAGTACAAGCTCTAGATATTATCCGCAGAAACCGGGAACATTATCAATTGGTTGCTATAGCTGCGGGAAGGAACATTGAATTAACGAGAAAAATCATAAATGAATTTCATCCTACATTTGTTTCCGTTTATCATAAAAAGGATTACGAAACATTAAAAAGTGAGTTTTCAGCGGAGATTAAATTTAGTTACGGCGAGAACGGGATTGTCGAAGCTGCGGTACATCCTGATGTCGATGTTGTTTTGAATGCTGTAATTGGTAGTGTTGGCCTTGAACCAACACTTGAAGCCATTAAGGCTAAAAAGACGATTGCACTTGCAAATAAAGAAACACTTGTAACAGCTGGTCATCTTGTCATTTCTGCTGCAAAAGATAACGAAGTACCAATTTTGCCAGTTGACAGTGAACATTCGGCTATTTTTCAATGCTTAAATGGAGAAAATAAAGCAACGGCTCAACGCTTAATTTTAACTGCATCAGGGGGCAGTTTTAGAGATCTTTCAAGAGAGGATTTGCAAGAAGTTACGTTAGAGCAGGCTCTTCAACATCCTAATTGGTCAATGGGTTCCAAAATTACAATTGATTCTGCTACAATGATGAATAAAGGTTTAGAAGTTATCGAAGCTCATTGGTTATTTGGTATTCCTTACGAACAGATCGATGTTCTTTTACATCGGGAAAGCATTATCCATTCTATGGTTGAATATCACGATAGTAGTGTAATTGCTCAACTAGGCAGTCCAGATATGCGAGTGCCCATTCAGTATGCTCTTAGTTTTCCGGATCGATTGCCCTTACATTCGAATTCCCCTCTCGATTTAACTAAGATTGGAAGGCTTCATTTTGAGGAAATGGATTTAGAAAGATTTCGTTGTCTAGGATTTGCTTACGAGGCAGGCAAAGTGGGAGGTACTATGCCAACTGTTTTAAATGCGGCCAACGAAGTAGCTGTAAGCCAATTTCTAAACGGAAACATATCATTCCTAACAATAGAAGAGATGATCGAAAAAGCTCTCGTACGTCATATCAGCATCAAGAATCCAAATTTATCTACTATACAAGAAGTCGATACGGAAACGAGAAATTTTGTGAATTCACTTTGTCTATAAAGGTGGTTATTTAGTTGAAAACTGTTATTTCCTTTATTATTATTTTCGGTTCATTAGTCTTCTTTCATGAGTTAGGACATTTTATTTTTGCCAAACGGTCTGGAATCCTTGTTCGTGAATTTGCTATTGGATTTGGACCAAAGATTTTTTCTTACAAAAAAGGTGAAACTCTTTATACAATTCGTTTGCTTCCAATTGGTGGTTATGTCAGGATGGCGGGTGAAGACCCTGAAGTGGCTGAAATAAAACCGGGACATCGGATTGGGATCATATTGGACGAAAATGAACTTGTTACTAAAATTATTCTTACTGGTAAAGATCGTTACACAAATGCGCGAACAATAGAAGTTGAAGACGCTGATTTAGAACACAAGCTTTGTATTCGAGGTTATGAAGAAGGAGACGAAGATGAAGTTTTACAAACGTATCCCTTATCTCGAAAAGCGGTTATTGTTGAAAATCAAATTGAGACCCTAATTGCTCCATGGGATCGACAATTTGCATCGAAAAAACTTAGTCAGAGAGCAATGACAATTTTTGCTGGCCCTCTATTTAATTTTATTCTTGCAGTTGTTGTATTTACAATGATTAGTATGCTACAAGGAGTTCCAGTAAAAGAAGCAATTCTTGGACATGTTCTTCCAAACGATCCTGCAAGTGAAGCTGGATTTCAAGAAGGAGACCTTGTTTTAAGCATAGACGGCGCAGAAGTAAATACTTTTACTGAAATGACGAAGATTGTGCGGGCACATCCTGAAGAAGAATTGATTTTCACAGTTGAACGAGATAATCAAACCTTTGATATAGCTGTCACTCCTAAGAAAGAAATAGGAGAGAATGAGGAAACGATCGGGTTAATAGGTGTGCAATCAGCTTTAGATAAATCGATCGGAAAGATCGCCGTAAGTGGGTTTCAGGAAACCTATCATTGGACAATAGAGATATTTAAATTACTCGGACAATTAGTGACAGGACAATTTTCTATCGACATGCTATCTGGACCTGTTGGAATATACGCATCTACGGAAACAGTTGCAAAGGCTGGGTTCATTTATTTACTACGTTGGATGGGCTTATTAAGTATCAATTTAGGGATTATGAATCTCTTGCCAATTCCAGCGTTAGACGGCGGTCGTCTTTTGTTTTTTGGAGTCGAAGCTCTGCGTGGAAAACCGGTAGATCGACAAATGGAAAGCATTGTTCATTTCATTGGTTTTGCCTTATTGATGTTACTGATGATTGTTGTCACGTGGAATGACATACAACGTTTCTTTATTAATTGATGGAAATCAAAGTTGAGGTGTGTCTAATGAGACAAAGCATGACCTTTATTCCAACTCTTCGAGAAGTCCCAGCTGATGCTGAAATCAAAAGCCATCAGCTCCTGCTTAGAGCAGGATATATTAGACAAACAGCCAGCGGTGTGTACACTTACATGCCTCTGGCCAAAAGAATTTTAGATAAAATAGAAAAGATTATTCGGGAAGAAATGGAAAATGCTGGTGCTGCAGAACTTTTGATGCCAACCTTACAGCCAGCAGAATTATGGCAAGAATCAGGACGTTGGAATACATATGGTGAAGAATTAATGAGAATGAATGACCGACATGGTCGAGATTTCGCCCTTGGGCCAACACATGAAGAAGTCGTTACAAGTCTAGTTAAAGACGAAATTAAATCTTATAAACGATTACCGTTTGCTGTGTTCCAAATTCAGACAAAATTTAGGGACGAAAAACGCCCTAGGTTTGGGCTGTTGCGTGGACGTGAATTTATTATGAAAGATGCTTACTCTTTTCACTCTACTCAAGAAAGTCTTGATGCAGTTTACGAAAAAATGTTCATAGCTTATAATAATATTTTCACTAGATGTGGACTTAACTTTCGGGCAGTTTTAGCTGACTCAGGCGCTATTGGTGGGAAGGATACCCAAGAATTTATGGTGTTATCTGAAACTGGGGAAGATACGATCGCTTATTCCGATACATCAGATTATGTTGCCAATATTGAAATGGCGGAAGTTAATCCAAACTACGAAAAATCTAGTGAGACACCTTTGCCACTTGAGAAGTTGGAAACACCGAATCAAAAAACGATTGCTGATATCTCCTCCTTTTTTCAAGTTGATGCGACTCAATGTATAAAATCATTAGTGTTTAAAGTGGATGATGAGTATGTACTCATATTAGTTAGAGGAGACCACGAAGTAAACGATATTAAAGTTAAAAATGTTTTAAAAGCTACGTCTGTAGAGCTTGCTGAACATAATGATATTGAAAGGCTGCTTGGTTGCTCAATCGGTTCAATTGGACCTGTTGGTGTACCAAAAAATATAAAGGTTTACGCAGATTACGCAGTAAAGTCGATGGTGAATATCATATGCGGAGCGAATCAAGATGGGTATCACTATAAAAACGCTGTCGAAAATCGTGACTTTACGGTGCATGAGTTTGCTGATTTCCGTTTTATTATGGAAGGTGATCCTTCCCCTGATGGTCAAGGAACTATTCATTTTGCTAGAGGTATAGAAGTCGGTCATATTTTCAAACTTGGCACAACATATAGTGACTCAATGGAAGCTAAATTTCTTGATGAAAACGGGAAATCACAAAGCTTTATAATGGGATGTTACGGTATTGGGGTTTCTAGAACACTTTCTGCCGTTGCGGAACAATTTAATGATGAAAATGGACTAATATGGCCAATTAATATTGCACCTTATCAGATTCACTTAATTCCCATTAATGTAAAAGATAAGGAGCAATTAATTCTAGCAGAAGAATTATATTTGCAACTGAAAAACGATGCATTCGAAGTCTTGTTTGATGACCGTACAGAACGTGCTGGTGTAAAATTTAAAGACTCTGACTTAATTGGGTTGCCTATTAGAGTTACAGTCGGTAAAAAGGCTTCAGAGGGAATCGTTGAAGTGAAATTAAGAAAATCAGGTGAATCATTTGAAGTTGAAAGGTCTCTACTTTCGACATTTGTACAAAAATTACTAAAAAGCGGTGAATAGATAGGTGCCTACTGAGGTACCTTCTTCACTGATTAAATGACTTTTTATTGAGGGGGAGTGGATAAAAGTGAATCCCGATTCGAAAAAAGAGAGATTTCAATTACTTATGCAGCAAATTGGTTTTACAGAAGATGCATTAGTACCATATTTTATTAATGCCGAGATTGGTAAATTAAGTGTAGATCGGCAACAGAAAAAATGGCACTTTTCTTTTGTTTTTGAAAAGGTCATCCCCAGTGAAATACTAAATAGATTTTCCCTCCAACTTGCGCGATCATTTCAACATATTGCGGCTGTAAGTTTTCAAATAGAGGCGAGAGACTCAAGCGTCAGTAAGGAACTAATTCAAGATTACTGGAAATATTGTGTGAAGGAATTGGATGGGATTTCCCCAGTATTATTAACTCTACTAAATGAACAAATTCCTGAAGTTAATGGCAATGTCATTTTGGTGAAAACGAATAATGACACAGAAGCGAGAACTTTAAAACATAAATATGGACAACTAATCCAAGAGATCTATCAAGGATTTGGATTTCCTGCCCTTAGTTTGGATAGTCAAATCATGAGTGATCAAGAAACAAATGAAGAATATCAAAAGTTTTTGGAAGCTAAGCAAAGAGAAGATGCAGAACGAGGCAAACAAGCAGTTCTAGATATGCAAAAACAGGAACTAGACCGTGGAAGTAAGGTGGAAAACTATAGTGGCCCGCTTTCAATTGGATCGTCGATAAATGGCGATGATATTCAAAGCCTTGAAAATATTGTGGACGAGGAAAAGAGAATAGCGATCGAAGGATACATTTTCGATGCGGAAACAAAGGAATTGCGTAGTGGTCGAACTTTATTAACTTTTAAAATCACAGATTATAGTGATTCGATTCTTGTAAAGATGTTCTCTAGAGATAAAGAAGATGCTGAAATAATGAAGCAAGTGAAAAAAGGCATGTGGGTAAGAGCACGTGGAAGTATACAAAATGATACATTTGTTCGCGACCTAGTTATGATCGCAAATGATATGAACGAAATTAAACCAAAAGAAAAAAGCGATCTTGCTAAGCAAGATTCTAAGCGGATTGAGCTTCATCTTCATACGACAATGAGCCAAATGGATGGCATTGTTTCTGCATCGAGATATGTTGAGCAAGCTAAAAAATGGGGACATAAAGCGATTGCGATTACAGATCATGCTGTTGCACAGTCTTATCCAGATGCTTTTAATGCAGGGAAAAAACATGATATTAAAATTATTTATGGTCTTGAGGCTAATCTAGTCGATGATGGGGTACCTATTGCTTATAATAGTGAGCATCGAAAGCTAGAAGACTCGGAATTCATTGTCTTTGACGTTGAAACGACGGGCCTTTCTGCAATATATGATACGATTATTGAACTAGCCGCTGTAAAAATTCGCGGTGGAGAGATAGTAGATACATTTGAAAGTTTCGCAAATCCTCATCATCCATTGTCAACAACGACAATTGAACTTACTGGTATTACAGACGAGATGGTTGAAAATGCGCCAAATATTGATGAAGTGTTGAAGAAGTTTTATGAATGGTCTAATGATTCCATTTATGTCGCTCATAATGCGACGTTTGATATGGGATTCTTAAATACTGGTTTTCAAAAATATGGTCTAGGTAAATCTAAAAATCCTGTTATTGATACATTGGAATTAGCTAGATTTCTTTATCCACAATTAAAGAATCACAGGCTCAATACTTTGGCTAAAAAGTTTGACATCGAGCTCACTCAACACCATCGAGCAATCTATGATGCTGAAGCTACCGGTTATTTGTTTTTAAAGATGTTGAAAGATGCCAATGAAAAAGGAATAGAATATCATGATCAATTTAATGATTATATGGGGGAAGGAGACGCCTATAAACGAGCACGTCCATTTCACTGTACATTATTAGCTACAAGTGAAATAGGGTTGAAAAATTTATTTAAACTTGTTTCTATTTCACATTTAAACTATTTCTATCGAGTACCACGAATTCCAAGGTCTGTATTGGAAAAGCATCGTGAAGGCTTATTAGTTGGTTCAGGTTGCCAGAAAGGTGAAGTATTTGAAGCAATGATGCAAAAAGGCCGCCAAGAGGCGGAAAAGGCAGCAAGCTTTTACGACTACTTGGAAGTTCATCCGAAGCCTGTTTATGCACCTTTAATTGAAATGGAACTTGTAAGAAACGATCGAGATTTAGAAGATATTATTCGAAATATTGTAGATATGGGTGACAAACTTGATTTACCCGTTGTGGCTACAGGGAATGTACATTATTTACATGAGGAAGACAAAATTTACCGTGAAATATTAGTAGGCTCTCAAGGTGGAGCAAATCCGTTGAATAGGCATAGATTGCCAAGCGTCCACTTTCGGACAACAGATGAAATGCTTTCAGAATTTGCTTTTCTAGGCAAGGAAAAGGCCTTTGAGATCGTCGTGAAAAATACAAATGCTATTTCGGATCGGATTGATCATATTAAACCAATTAAAGATGAATTGTATACACCTAAAATTCCTGGTGCGGATGATGAAATCCGAACGATGAGTTATGAAAGAGCAAAAAGTATTTATGGTAATCCACTTCCTGAGTTGATAGAAGCTCGACTTGAAAAAGAATTGAAGAGTATTATCGGACACGGCTTTGCGGTTATTTATCTTATCTCTCATAAACTAGTAAAAAAATCACTTGATGATGGTTATTTAGTTGGTTCAAGGGGATCTGTTGGTTCTTCTTTCGTTGCAACTATGACGGAAATTACTGAAGTGAATCCTTTGCCACCACATTATGTATGTCCTAATTGTAAACACTCTGAATTCTTTGATGATGGATCTGTCGGTTCCGGTTTTGATTTACCGAATAAGGCTTGTACAAAGTGCGGCACTGCTTACAAAAAAGATGGACACGATATTCCGTTTGAAACATTTCTTGGTTTTAAAGGGGATAAAGTTCCCGATATCGACCTCAATTTCTCTGGGGAGTATCAACCGCAAGCACATAACTATACAAAAGTACTGTTTGGAGAAGATTATGTGTATCGTGCAGGAACAATTGGAACGGTAGCAGAGAAAACAGCATTTGGTTATGTTAGAGGCTATGCGAATGATCATAATCTCCATTTACGAGGGGCAGAAGTTGACAGACTTGTCCAAGGATGTACGGGAGTAAAGAGAACAACAGGCCAGCACCCGGGCGGAATAATAGTTGTCCCTGACGATATGGAAATTTTTGACTTTTCCCCGATCCAATTTCCAGCGGATGATAGTGGGTCGGAATGGAAAACTACTCACTTTGATTTCCATTCAATCCACGACAATCTATTGAAATTAGATATACTTGGTCACGATGATCCTACAGTAATTAGAATGCTTCAGGATCTGAGCGGAATAGATCCAAAAGATATTCCAACGGATGATCAGGAAGTAATGAAATTATTCCAAGGCACAGAATCATTAGGCGTTACTGAGGAACAAATTATGTGTAAAACCGGAACCCTTGGCATTCCTGAGTTTGGTACACGTTTTGTCCGACAAATGTTGGAAGATACGAAGCCTAAGACTTTTTCAGAACTGTTACAAATATCAGGATTATCTCATGGGACTGATGTTTGGTTAGGGAATGCACAAGAATTGATACAAAATAATATTTGTACGCTACCAGATGTTATCGGGTGTCGGGATGATATAATGGTATATCTCATTTATCGTGGCTTAGATTCTTCGTTGTCTTTCAAAATCATGGAATCAGTTCGTAAAGGGAAAGGCTTGACTCCTGAAATGGAAGAAGAAATGAAGAAAAATAATGTTCCTGATTGGTATATCGATTCATGCAAAAAGATTAAATATATGTTCCCGAAGGCGCATGCGGCCGCCTATGTTTTAATGGCTGTGAGAATTGCTTATTTTAAGGTTCATTACCCACTTTATTTCTATGCTGCCTATTTCACAGTCCGTGCAGAAGATTTTGACTTGGAAGCAATGCATCGAGGTTCTAATGCGATTCGATCGAGAATTGAGGAAATCAATGCTAAAGGTCTTGAAGCCTTACCAAAAGAGAAAAGTTTATTAACTGTCTTGGAAATAGCACTGGAAATGTGTGAGCGTAAATTTAAGTTTAAGCAAGTTGATCTATACCGATCTAGTGCCACAGATTTTCTAATAGACGGTGATTCATTAATTCCTCCTTTCAATGCGATACCTGGGCTTGGTACGAATGCTGCTATTAACATTGTGAAGGCTCGTAAAGATGGAGAGTTTTTATCTAAAGAAGATTTGCAACAACGTGGTAAAGTTTCAAAAACAATTATAGAGTATCTTGACAAACAGGGGATTTTAGAAGAGCTACCAGATCAGAACCAGTTATCATTATTCTAAAGTCAACCCATTGCAATTGATTTGGGCTCTTGCGACTAGCGAACTTTGAGTTTCTTCCTACGATAAGAAACATGTGCTTGCCTTTAAACTTACTGTGTTTCCTTTATCTCGTAATGAAGGAAAAAAGTTTATAGTCGCTAAGGGCGTCTTGGCTTCTCTATTTGCATAAACATAGTGATTATGGTATATTTTTTATGGATATACTGTAAATAACTCTCTATTGACAAAAGAGTGGGCGCCCCCCACTCTTTCCTATTGTTGATAATAGTATGCTAAACATGAAACTCTGGAGGTAATGATGAGTAAAGTAACCGACCTCGTTGAAGAACTCGCACAGCCAATCCTTCACAGTCTGCAGTTAGAATTAGTCGATATCGAATATGTAAAAGAAGGAAAAAATTGGTTTCTTCGCTTATTTATTGATAAGGAAAACGGTGTAGATATTGAAGAATGCGGTCTTGTAAGTGAACGGTTAAGCGCGAAATTGGATGAATTGGATCCAATCCCTCATAATTATTTTTTGGAAGTATCTTCACCAGGGGCAGAACGCCCATTAAAAAAAGAAAAAGACTTTGTCAATGCTATTGGTAAAAAGGTTCATGTAAAGACGTATGAACCTATTGATGGAGAAAAAGTTTTTGAAGGTAAGTTGAATGATTTTAATGAGGGAACGCTGATAATTGAAGTAATGGTAAAAACAAGAGTTAAAACGATTGAAGTACCACTTGACAAGGTATCAAAGGCAAGATTAGCTGTAGAATTTTAGGAAATAAAGCATTTCTTGTTAATAAAGTTGTTTTATCTCACCCAAACAGGATATTTAACGCGGTGCATATTGACTACAGCTTCGCGTATCGATAAGCAAGATATTTGCGCTTTTCGTATGAAAAAGAAGGGGATGACATTTTAATGAGTTCGGAATTATTAGATGCTCTCATTATATTGGAAAAAGAAAAGGGCATTAGTCGAGAAGTCTTGATCGAAGCCATAGAAGCCGCACTTGTTTCAGCTTATAAAAGAAATTTTAATCAAGCGCAGAACGTTCGCGTTGATTTAAATCTTGAAACTGGGTCAATGAGAGTATTTGCTCGAAAAGAGATAGTGGACGAAGTATTTGATTCAAGGCTTGAAATATCTTTAGATGATGCAAAAGGGATCCACCCTGCATATGAAACTGGAGATATTGTTGAGTTAGAAGTTACACCGAAAGATTTCGGAAGAATTGCAGCCCAAACAGCTAAACAAGTCGTTACTCAACGAGTCCGAGAAGCTGAAAGAGGGATTATATACTCCGAATTTATTGATCGTGAAGACGATATCATGACAGGAATTGTTCAACGCTACGATTCAAGATATATTTATGTTAGTCTAGGCAAGATTGAAGCGTTACTTCCTCAAAGTGAGCAAATGCCTAATGAAACTTATAAACCACACGATCGTATTAAAGTTTATATTACAAAAGTGGAAAAGACAACAAAAGGACCGCAAATTTATGTATCTAGGTCTCATCCAGGATTATTAAAAAGACTGTTTGAGATAGAGGTTCCAGAAATTTACGATGGAACAGTTGAAATTCGCTCTGTTGCGCGTGAAGCAGGTGATCGATCTAAAATTTCTGTGAGTACAGATAATCCGGAAGTCGATCCTGTTGGTTCATGTGTGGGTCCAAAAGGTACCCGAGTACAAGCAATAGTCAATGAATTAAAAGGTGAGAAGATTGATATCGTTGAGTGGTCGACAGACCCAACTATATTTGTTGCTAATGCTTTAAGTCCTTCAAAAGTGTTGGAAGTTATAATTGATGATGATGAAAAATCAACAACGGTTGTTGTTCCTGATTACCAATTATCTCTAGCTATTGGAAAACGAGGGCAAAATGCAAGGCTTGCAGCTAAATTAACCGGTTGGAAAATTGATATAAAAAGTGAAACAGATGCCCGTGAGGCTGGTATTTATCCACGTGAGGAATCCCTGCTGTTCGATAATGATGAAGATTCAATAGAGGATTTTGAGTAGGGGGGAGTAAATTGGCAATTAGAAAAAAAATACCTATGCGGAAATGCCTTGCTACAGGAGAGATGAAACCGAAGAAAGAAATGATTCGGATTGTACGCTCTAAGGAAGGGGAAGTTTCCATCGATCCGTCCGGGAAGAAGGCGGGTAGGGGAGCCTATGTATCTTTAGATCGCGATGCCATACTTTTAGCTAAAAAGAAAGATGTGTTTTCAAGTCAATTAAATGCTAAAGTTGAAGATTCCCTTTACGAGGAACTCCTTTCGTTAGCAGAAAAGGAAAGTAAGCCTAAATAATGAATCAAGAAAAATGGATGACACTACTTGGCTTAGCTAATCGGGCAAGAAAAATAATTTCGGGAGAAGAACTGGTATTAAGGGAGATCAAAAACAAAAAAGCAAAATTGGTTATTCTTTCTGATGATGCTTCTTTCAATACTTCAAAAAAAGTTCAAGATAAATGTACTTATTACCAAGTTCCTTTCCGATTTGTACAATCAAGGGTCCAACTCGGCCACGCTATTGGAAAGGAAGAAAGAGTGGTGGTGGCGATCCTAGAAGAAGGTTTCGCTAAGAAACTTACTTCGTTGCTCGATGAATAAAACGGGGGTGAACCAATGAGTAAAGTACGAGTTTATGAATATGCAAAAAAACAAAATACTACAAGTAAAGATATCATTACTAAACTACAAAGCATGAATATTGAAGTAGGCAATCATATGTCTATGATTGATCCAGATACGGTTCAAAAATTGGATTCTCTTTATCAAAAAGGAATTCAGGGAAAAAAAGATTCAAATAAAGAATCTACTCGTAATAGCGGGCAAAACAAAGATAACCATGCTGATAAAAGAAATAAGGGTAATCACCAGAAAACCCAAACGAATAATGATTTTAAAAAACAGCAGCCAAGGAATAATAATGCACAGACAAATAAAGTAAATAAATCTGCTGCCATTCAACCGACCAACAACAATCGGAATAATGAAGTAAAACAAGGCAATCAGGGGACGGAGCAAAAAAGACAAAATATGAAAAATAACGGCGATGCAAAAAATAGTAACAAGCCATTTAACAAGAATAAAAGAGCTAATCAGAATAAAAATGCGAAAAACAGACCACAGCAGCAACAACCTGTAGTGAAAAAGCAAAGGGAACTTCCAGAAAAAATAGTTCACAGTGGCTCACTATCAGTAGGAGAGCTTGCGAAAAAACTTCATAGAGAACCATCTGAAATTATTAAAAAGCTCTTCCTTCTTGGTGTAATGGCAACTATTAATCAAGAGCTAGACCATGATGCTATTGAGCTAATTTGTGGTGACTATGGAGTAGAAGTAGAAGAAGAAATTCAAATTGACACGACAGATCTTGAAGTCTATTTCACTGATGATGAACCTGGAGAAATGAATGATCGCCCAGCTGTTGTTACTATTATGGGGCACGTTGATCATGGGAAAACAACATTGTTAGATTCTCTCCGCCATACAAAAGTAACAGCTGGAGAAGCTGGAGGAATCACTCAGCATATTGGTGCCTATCAAATTGAAGAAAACGGCAAAAAAATCACCTTCTTAGATACTCCAGGACACGCAGCTTTTACAACTATGCGTGCACGCGGAGCAAAAATCACCGATATAACCATTCTTGTAGTTGCTGCTGACGACGGTGTAATGCCGCAAACAATTGAGGCGATTAACCACGCAAAGGCTGCTGAAGTTCCAATCATTGTGGCGGTTAATAAGATGGATAAGCCAACAGCCAATCCGGATAGAGTGATGCAGGAGCTAACTGAACATGCTCTTGTTCCTGAAGATTGGGGTGGAGATACAATCTTTGTTCCAATTTCAGCTTTAAAAGGTGAGGGAATTGACAATTTGCTTGAAATGATTCTATTAGTAAGTGAAGTGGAAGAGTTAAAAGCGAACCCAAAACGTAAAGCTATCGGAACTGTTATTGAAGCACAGTTGGATAAAGGTAGAGGTTCTGTTGCAACATTACTCGTTCAAAATGGTACATTAAAAGTAGGCGACCCAATTGTTGCTGGAAATACATTCGGTCGTGTGCGCGCAATGGTAAATGATGTAGGTAGAAGAGTAAAAGTAGCTCCACCGTCTACACCAGTGGAAATAACGGGACTTAATGATGTTCCACAAGCTGGTGACCGTTTTGTTGTCTTTGAGGATGAAAAAACAGCTCGTCAAATCGGAGAGGCTCGCGCACAAGATGCTATACTTGCATCAAGAAATGAAAGCTCTCGTGTCAGTCTCGATACTTTGTTTGAACAAATGAAACAAGGCGATATGAAAGATTTAAATGTTATTGTTAAAGCGGATGTTCAAGGTTCGGTTGAAGCTTTAGCATCTGCCCTAAGGCAAATTGATGTCGAAGGAGTAAATATTAAAATTATTCATACGGCCGTAGGTGCGATTAATGAATCAGATATAACACTTGCAGCAGCATCTAATGCTATTGTTATTGGCTTCAATGTGCGACCTGACGTCAATGCTAAACGTGCAGCTGATTCTGAAAAAGTCGATGTTAGACTTCATAGAGTCATCTATAAAGCGATTGAAGAAATTGAATCAGCAATGAAAGGTATGCTTGATCCAGAATTTAAAGAAGAAGTTATTGGTCAAGCAGAAGTACGCCAAACATTTAAAGTATCCAAAATCGGTACAATTGCTGGATCATATGTTATAGACGGAAAAATCACACGAGATAGCGGTGTTCGAGTGATTAGAGACGGAATTGTAATATATGAAGGCGAAATTGATGATTTGAAACGCTTTAAAGACGATGTTAAAGAAGTAAGTCAAGGCTATGAATGTGGAATAACTATTAGGAATTTTAATGATCTTAAAGAGCAAGATATAATTGAAGCATATGTAATGAAGGAAATTGAGCGAACTTGATTGGTTTCGTTGAACTGGAATACCGAATTTTCGACTGTATGTCACTGAAGGAAAAACGTTCTGTATTAAAAAGAACGATGACAAGAGTGAAGCAAAAATATAATGTTGCTACAGCTGAGATTGGACATCAAGATGTGTGGCAATTAACAAAAATATCACTAGTTACAGTAGCTTCCTCCCGACAGGCAGCAGAGCGGGAATTGAATCATGCTCTAAATTTTCTTGATTCTTTCCCTGAATGGGAAAGAATGAATACAACTTTTGAGTGGCTTTAATGTGAGGTGGATAAAGAATGAGTTTGCGTGCCAACCGAGTTGGAGAACAAATGAAAAAAGAACTCGGTGATATTATTGCGAGAAAAATCAAAGATCCACGGGTAGGGTTTGTGACGGTTACCGATGTTCAAGTTACTGGTGACCTTCAACAAGCCACTGTATATATATCGATCTTAGGTGACGAAGATCAAAAGATAGACACTTTAAAGGGTCTTCAAAAGGCAAAAGGTTTTATCCGATCAGAAATAGGTCATAGAATTCGCCTGCGTATAACACCGGAGATTGAATTCGAGCTTGATGAATCAATCGATTATGGTAACAAGATCGAGTCGATTTTAAGACAGCTTAAAGATGAATAAATACAGCTTCCAGCAAATGGCTGTCCCAAAGTGCATGGCTCTTCTGTCATACTCGTATGCAAAGAACAGCCTGTATCCTTAGGGATGGCCTATTTTAAATTGATTAGAAAGTATAATGCGGTGAGCGTGAGTCTAGCTCTGACAAGACAGGATGTTCTAGTGTAGGCATGCGATGATGTCGGCAACGCGCTTACACTTTTCTTATTGTTTTTTAGGAGGGGATTAGGTGGACGGGATATTGCCTCTTTGGAAACCAAAGGGAATGACTTCACATGATTGTGTTTTTAGAATTAGAAAAATGCTGAAGATGAAAAAAGTCGGACATACAGGAACTCTTGATCCGGATGTGGATGGAGTGCTACCAATCTGTCTGGGAAGGGCAACAAGGATTGCCGAGTATATAACAAATGCAGGTAAAGTTTATGAAGGAGAGGTAACAATTGGCTTTTCCACTACTACAGAAGATGCCCAAGGCGAAATTGTTGCAACAAAAGCAGTCGAACAAGAAATTTCTATTACTACGATAAATAACGTCCTTCTTGAATTTACCGGAGAAATCGAGCAGACTCCTCCAATATATTCAGCTGTTAAGGTGAATGGAAAGAGACTATATGAATATGCTCGAAAAGGAATAGAAGTCGAACGGCCTACTAGAAAAGTTAATATTTATGAGTTGAAACTTCTTGATGATAAGATCAGAATAAAGGATGGAACACTAAGTTTTTCGTTTAGAGTACATTGCAGTAAAGGAACATACATAAGAACGCTTGCAGTGATGATTGGAGAAAAACTTGGATATCCAGCTCATATGTCTGCTCTGACAAGAGTGGCTGCATCATCATTTACGGCTAGTCATTGTGTAACGTTTGAGCAACTTGAAAACATAATCGCTGAAGATCTTCCACTTGAAAAGGTGATAAAGCCTTTGGAGGAGGGACTTTGCAATTTGCCTATTTGGAATATGGATGTTCAATTATTGGAAAAAGTGAAAAATGGTGCTGTTTTACCGACGCCACAAAATTGGCCGGAGGGGCAGGTAGTAATGGTGTATGAAGGTGTAGCTTACGCCATTTATCAGAGCCATCTTAATAAACAAGATTTAATTAAACCAGTAAAAGTTTTACTAAATCTATAAGTTCACAAAATGAGGTGATCTATATGAAAATAGTTAGAATTGAACACCCCCATCATTATCAAAAGCACGATTTTCCTTCGTTAACAATAGCACTTGGCTTCTTTGATGGCGTCCATAAAGGGCATCAGGAAGTTATCAAAATGACAAAGGAGATTGCTTTAGAAAAAAATACAAAAAGTGCAGTGATGACTTTCGACCCTCATCCATCAATCGTTCTTGGAAAGAAATCAAATGTGCAATACATTACACCTCTTCAAGAAAAAATTGAACAAATTGCTACATTAGAAGTAGATTATTTGATGATCGTTCATTTTACCGAGTCATTTGCTAACTTACTCCCTGAAGAATTTGTTAAACAATATCTTTTATTATTGAATGTAAAGCATGTGGTAGCAGGTTTTGACTATACATATGGTAAGTTCGGAAAAGGTACAATGGAAACCTTACCTATCCACTCTAAAGGTGAATTTGGGGTGACTATTATTCCAAAAATGGAAATAGGGGATGAAAAAATTAGTTCTACTTCGATTCGACTTTCATTGAATCAAGGTGATATTGAAAGAACAAATGAATTATTAGGGCGGAAATTCGTAAATAGAGGGACCGTTATTCATGGCGAGAAGCGGGGAAGGACAATAGGGTTTCCAACAGCTAACATATTAATTGAGGATGATTATATCATCCCAAACACAGGCATATACGTAGTGAAAATGCTTGTAAAAGGAAATTGGGAGCTGGGGGCATGCAGTGTTGGTTATAACCCTACTTTTAATCGAGTTGGTGAATCTAACCTTTCTGTTGAAGTTTTTCTTCTCGATTTTGATCAGTCCATTTATGATGAAGAGGTAACGATAGAATGGCATAAGAAACTTAGGGACGAACAAAAATTTGATGGAGTCGATGAGCTGATAGCTCAAATAAAACAAGATGAAGACGATACTAGAGAATATTTTAAAGAGCTTAACAAAGAAACTTGATTTTTCTTTTGTAAAGTTGTATCCTAATACAGTATCAAGAACCTTTGCTTGGCAAAACGATTCACCAACGTTTGCTAGGTAACAGGGGATTTGTAAAAAATGGGAGGTGAAAACCATGGCGATTTCACAAGAACGTAAAAATGAAATCATCAATGAATTTAAAATTCATGATACAGATACTGGTTCTCCAGAAGTTCAAGTTGCCGTTTTAACTGAAGAAATTAACAAATTGAACGATCATCTACGCGTCCACAAGAAAGATCATCATTCTAGACGCGGCTTGATGAAAATGGTAGGACGCCGCCGCAATCTTTTAACATATCTTCGGAATAAAGATGTGCAGCGCTATCGCGAACTAATTAACAGACTTGGATTACGTAGATAATAAAGTTAGTAAAAAGCGGGAAATAATCCCGCTTTTTTCTCTAAATACGATTCCATAATTTAGCACGACGTTTCTAATGGCATTGAGCTGTCTTGTTAGATAACATGCAATGCTGACTGAATTATAATTGAAGGACTGTCATGCAGAGCATGGCAGAACTGAACATTGGACATGAATAAGATATTTATGGAAGCTTTTGAAAGGGTTTATTTTATAGTAAAACCTGACTAAAAAGTTAGAATCTAGTACTATAATCCAACTATTAGTATTGCGTCGCCTAAGATCGTTATACTTCTTATTTATGTCTAATGTTCAGTGTTCAGCCAGCAGACATGATTCCAACAACTAACAACAACTTAATTATGCCAACTGTCCAGAATAAAAATGAGGCGATAAAAGTTGCTATATGAAAGTGAGGAAATTCTGAATGGAGCAAAAGAAACAAACATTTACTATGGATTGGGCTGGCCGAACATTAACCGTTGAAATTGGTCAATTGGCTAAACAAGCAAATGGGGCAGCTTTAATTCGTTATGGGGATACAGCTGTATTAAGTACGGCAACCGCATCTAAAGAAGCTAAAGCGGTAGATTTTTTTCCTCTTACAGTAAATTATGAAGAAAGACTATATGCTGTTGGGAAAATTCCAGGAGGTTTTATAAAGAGGGAAGGTCGGCCAAGCGAAAGAGCGATTCTTGCAAGCCGTTTAATTGATCGTCCAATTCGTCCTTTATTTGCAGATGGTTTTCGAAATGAAGTTCAAGTTGTGAATATCGTTTTAAGTGTTGATCAGGACTGCTCATCTGAGATGGCTGCTATGTTTGGTGCTTCACTTTCCCTTTGCGTGTCGGATATTCCATTTGAAGGTCCAATTGCAGGTGTTGTAGTTGGAAGAGTGGATGGAGAATTTATGATTAATCCAACTGTCGCTCAAATGGAGAAAAGTGATATTAATTTAACTGTTGCTGGAACTAAAGATGCTATTAACATGGTTGAAGCTGGTGCTGAAGAAGTTCCAGAAGAAACAATGTTAGAAGCGATTATGTTCGGTCATGATGCAATTAAAAAACTAATTCAATTTCAAGAAGAAATCGTAAGTCAAATCGGTAAAGATAAACGTGAAGTTACCTTATTTGAATTAGATGCTGAACTAGATGCTGAAATTCGGAATATGTGTGAAAAATCACTTGTTGAAGCTATCCAAGTTGAGGAAAAGCACGCCCGTGAAGATGCAATCCAACAAGTAAAACAACAAGTGATCTCCGATTTTGAAGAACGAGAAAATATTGAAGACGAAACGATGAAACAGGTAAAACAAATATTGGACAGCCTTGTGAAAGAAGAAGTCCGTCGTTTAATTACTGTAGAAAAGGTTCGTCCAGACGGTAGAAAGCCAAATGAAATTCGACCACTATCTTCGGAAATACACTTATTACCTAGAACACATGGCTCTGGTTTGTTTACTCGTGGACAAACTCAAGCTTTAAGTATATGTACGCTAGGAGCACTTGGTGATGTTCAAATCCTTGATGGGCTAGGAATTGAAGAATCGAAACGATTTATGCACCATTATAATTTTCCACACTTTAGCGTTGGAGAAACTGGGCCAATTAGAAGTCCTGGTCGACGCGAAATTGGACATGGTGCTCTTGGAGAACGTGCATTAGAGCCAGTTATTCCTGATGAGACGGAGTTTCCTTATACGATTCGTCTTGTTTCAGAAGTTCTAGAATCCAATGGTTCTACTTCCCAAGCTAGTATTTGTGCAAGTACACTTGCTATGATGGATGCCGGAGTTCCGATTAAAGCTCCTGTTGCGGGAATTGCTATGGGACTTGTGAAATCAGGTGACCATTATACGATCTTAACAGATATTCAAGGAATGGAAGACCATCTAGGTGATATGGACTTTAAAGTTGCAGGTACTGCCAAGGGAGTAACTGCTCTTCAAATGGATATTAAAATTGAAGGACTTTCACGCGAAATTCTAGAAGAAGCATTACAACAAGCGCGTGAAGGAAGAATGCATATTTTGGATTCCATGCTTTCCACTATTAAAGAGCCAAGAGAGCAGCTTTCTGCTTACGCACCTAAAATCTTAACAATGCAAATTAATCCAGATAAAATTAGGGATGTTATTGGTCCAAGTGGTAAACAAATTAATAAAATAATTGAAGAAACAGGCGTGAAAATTGATATTGAGCAAGATGGCAAGGTGTTTATTGCATCTTCAGACCAATCCATGAATGAAAAAGCTAAGAAGATAATTGAAGACTTGGTTCGTGAGGTTGAAGTTGGACAAATGTATCTTGGAAAGGTTAAGCGTATCGAAAAATTCGGCGCATTTGTTGAATTATTCCCTGGAAAAGATGGTTTGGTTCATATCTCTCAACTTGATGAGCAAAGAGTAAATAAAGTTGAAGATGTAGTGTCCATCGGAGATGAAATACTTGTGAAGGTTATTGAAATTGATAATCAAGGAAGAGTTAACGTCTCAAGAAAAGTAGTTTTAAAAGAGCAAAAAGAACAACAACAGAAAAATGAACAATAAAAAGAGTCGGGATCTCCCGACTCTTTTGTTATTAAGCTGGTTGGATAGTTCTAAGCACTTCTTCTTTTTCATACTTTATGTTGAAGGAGGTAGTAAGTGTGTTAAATGCAAAAAACTTGATAGCCTTTACACTGATTGCTATTCTATCAATATCTGCCATTTTTAATCCATATACTAGCCAATATCTTTCACAGTTAAAAGAAGGAGCTATACCAGCAAGCCAAATGCAAAATGAATTATATGATCTTATTGTTGAAGCGGCAGATCGATATGAGTCTGATCCACAAGATGCCAAGATTGATCGGGTATGGAAAGCAATGCCTGGCTATAATGGTATTAAAGTTGATATTGATGCTTCATACCGAAAAATGAAAAAAGACAAAGTATTTGATGAACGTAAACTTGTGTTCACGCAAATATCTCCAAAAAAACATTTAAATGATTTGCCAGCTTCTCCTATTTATCGGGGACATCCTGACAAGCCCATGGTTAGCTTTTTAATTAATGTTGCTTGGGGAAATGAATACTTGCCCTCCATGCTAGCCACTTTAAAGGAACATAAAATTCATGCAACGTTTTTTTTAGAAGGGCGTTGGGTGAAGGAAAATCCCGAATTAGCTAAGATGATAGCGGATGGAGGACATGAAGTGGGCAACCACTCGTACAGTCATCCTAATATGCAGACTCTAAGCTCTGAAAAAATTAAAGAAGAAATACAGAAGACCAATGATATCATTGAAGCAACAACAGGACAAAAACCAAATTGGTTTGGTCCACCAAGTGGCGCTTATCGTGACGAAACAATTGAAATTGCTTATTCCTATGGCCTTAGGACAGTTATGTGGACTGTTGACACGATTGATTGGCAAAAGCCATCTCCTCAAGTGTTAATTCAGCGTGTGACAACTAAAGTTGAACCTGGGGCGATGATACTAATGCATCCAACTGAATCTACTAGCAAGTCATTGGATACATTAATTAGAGAATTAAAGGGTAAAAATTTGAGGATTGGAACGGTAAGCAAATTAATGGATGAAGAAAGAATCATTAAATTAAATGGACTAGAAAAAGAAGATAATAAAGGGCAAAATCCATAAAAAAACTTCAATGTACGGCCGACGAGTTTTTGCATCATGAACAGGAGGAATGGCAAAATGAAGAAATATACATGTCAAAATGGAGTTCGAGTAGTACTAGAGACTATTCCTACAGTTAGATCAGTTGCTATTGGCATCTGGGTCGGTGTTGGTTCTCGAGATGAAAACGAACAAAACAATGGGATTTCTCATTTTTTAGAGCATATGTTTTTTAAAGGGACCCAATCCCGATCCGCAAAAGATATAGCAGAAGCATTTGATTCCATTGGTGGGCAAGTCAATGCTTTTACATCGAAAGAATATACATGTTATTATGCAAAAGTGCTCGATGATCATGCATCACACGCACTTGAAATCCTTTCAGATATGTTTTTTTATTCCACCTTTGATGAAGTGGAGCTGAATAAAGAAAAAAATGTTGTTTTAGAAGAAATTAAGATGTATGAAGATACGCCGGATGATATTGTTCATGATTTGTTAAGTAAGGCCGCTTATCATAATCATTCACTTGGTTATCCAATATTAGGGACAGAGGAAACCCTTGCATCCTTCTCAAGTCATACGTTAAAAGAATATATATTTAACATGTATACTCCTGATAAAATCGTAATTTCTGTTGCTGGTAATGTGGACGAGCATTTCATAATGCAAGTCGAACAATTTTTTGGCTCATTCGAAAGAGGGAATACAACTCGTAGTAACTTGCTACCTGTCTTTCATTCTGAACAAATCTTGAAACGAAAAGAAACTGAACAGGCTCATCTTTGTATTGGGTTTGAAGGCCTTCCAATAGGACATAAGGACATTTTTGATTTAATAGTCTTGAATAATATCTTTGGTGGCAGTATGTCATCAAGGCTCTTTCAAGAAGTGAGGGAAGAGAAGGGGCTGGCATATTCAGTATTTTCCTTTCACTCCTCATTTCAAGATACGGGAATGCTTACGATCTATGGCGGGACAGGTGCAAATCAACTTGACGAATTATATGATACCATTTTCTCAACTATGGAGATATTGAAAAAAGAAGGAATAACTCAGAAAGAACTTCAAAACGGTAAAGAACAGCTTAAAGGAAATCTAATGTTAGGTTTAGAAAGTACAAATAGCAGAATGAGTCGTAATGGAAAAAATGAATTACTTTTGAGAAAACATCGGACTCTAGATGAGATCATTAATGATATTAATAATGTGACTGTCGAAGGTGTTAATAGAATGGGCAATCAAATATTTAATGAACATTATACGACGGCTCTAGTTAGTCCTAATCCTAATTTAAGAAATAAATCATAATCATTAGATGGAGCTTCCAAAAAGGTTAAACAACCGCCTTTTTGGAGGCTCCTATTTTTATTGTGTAATACATGATCTCCCGACTATATAGTTGGTCGGCATGCAGCATATAGATATTCTCCAGATAAATGAGTTGTTTTAAAACGACAATCCTTATGCATCTTAAGATGTTTTTATCATAGTGGATTACTATTTTTTAGATGTTTCCTTTTTCTATTCTAAAAAGGAAAAAAATGCCTATATATGAATTATATAAGGCTTGGAAGGAGGGGGAGTTATGAGGCTAAGTGAACTAGGTGGAAAAGAAATAGTTGATTATCGAAAGGCAAAACGATTAGGTGTACTAGGACAAACTGATTTGGAAATAAATGCAAGTACAGGTGAGATTAATCATTTAATAATTCCAACTGGAAAATGGATGGGGAGAAAGGCTGGTGCAGAAATAAAAGTCCCCTGGCACTTTATTAGAACGATTGGTACCGATATGATTATCCTTGAGGTTCCTGAAAATAAATGAAATAAAAGGATGGGAGATGCCCCATCCTTTTTTAATTGTATTAGTCAGGCACAGCCCTTTAAGTCATACATACAATGATCGTGGAGTGATTATTTATGATTCACAAAGAAGGTGAATACCGTTGATGTTAACAGATATGCAAATAGCAATTTTAGGCGGAGATGCAAGGCAACTGGAAATTATTAGGAAACTAACTGAATTAGATGCAAAACTATATTTAGTTGGATTTGAGCAACTGGCACAACCTTTTTCTGGCGCTGTAAAGGAAAAATTAAAAGATGTTAATTTTTCTCAAATAGACGCTATCATCCTACCTGTTCCCGGAACGAATTTAGAGGGAGAAGTTGATACTATTTTTTCCAGTGAAAAAATAGTTTTGACAGAGCAAATTCTTAATAAAACGCCTTCTTACTGTAAAATTTATTCGGGTATAAGTAATCCTTATCTTAATCAAATTGCTAAAAATTCGAATAGGAAACTGATTCAGTTATTTGAAAGAGACGATGTAGCTATTTACAACTCTATTCCAACAGTAGAAGGAACCATTATGATGGCTATCCAAAATACTGATATTACCATTCATCAATCGTCTATCGCTGTCTTAGGGCTTGGCCGTGTTGGGATGAGTGTAGCTAGAACATTTTCTTTATTAGGTGCAAAAGTAAAAGTGGGAGCAAGAAATACTGCCCATCTTGCAAGGATTACTGAAATGGGACTAAAACCATTTCAATTGGATGCATTGAAAAATGAGGTAAGCGATCTTGATATTTGTATTAATACGATTCCTCATCCTATCTTAACGGCAGGTATTATCGCAAATATGCCTGCTAATACATTAATCATCGACCTTGCCTCTAAACCTGGTGGTACCGATTTTCGTTATGCAGAAAAAAGAGGCATTAAAGCGTTGCTTGCCCCGGGACTTCCCGGTATTGTGGCGCCTAAAACAGCCGGACAAATTCTGGCAAATGTCCTTTCACAGTTACTACAAGATGATTTCGAAAACAGGAAGGAGAATGGATAATGACATTAGAAGGAAAAAGAATTGGATTTGGAATTACAGGCTCCCACTGTACTTATGAGCAAGTTGTCCCGCAAATAGAAACTTTGGTCAATCAAGGCGCAGATGTCGTACCTGTTGTAACCTTTACAGTAAAGAATACAAATACAAAATTTGGTGATGGAGCTGATTGGGTTGCAAAGGTGGAGGAATTAACAGGTAAAAAAGTAATTGACTCTATGGTTGCTGCTGAACCATTAGGACCTAGAGAACCTTTAGATTGCATGGTCATTGCTCCATTGACGGGAAATTCGATGAGTAAATTTGCCAATGCTTTAACTGACTCTCCTGTTTTAATGGCCGCAAAAGCAACATTAAGAAATAGATGTCCTGTCGTTCTAGGAATATCGACAAATGATGCCCTTGGATTGAATGGTGTCAATTTAATGCGACTTATGTCTAGTAAAAATATTTACTTTATTCCTTTTGGTCAGGATGATCCTATTAATAAACCTACCTCCATGGTATCAAGAATGGAATTTCTCTCCGAAACGATCGAGGCGGCTCTTGAAGGAAATCAGCTCCAGCCAATAATTAGAGAATACACTTAAAGAGTTAAAGCTATAACGACGAGTGGAAAAGAATATCAGGCGGAGCTTTCAAAGCTGCCTGATTGCTTTGTTTCCTTAAAAGAATATGCCCCTTTTTACTTAATAATCATGAATTCGACAGCATTTTAATAAAATAATATCGAAACGGGTTATAAATATGATAATATATTAATATTACTTGAAATTATCAACATCCATTGTGTTAGTTGAAGTGGAAGGGGAATTCACATGTCAACGAATCAAGGTTATCATCTAGCGGTAATGGGAGCTACTGGAGCTGTGGGACAGCAAATAGTGAAAACATTGGAAGAAAGAAATTTTCCTGTTAGAAAATTAACTCTCCTCTCTTCAGCGCGTTCAGCAGGAACTAAGGTTCAATTTAAAGATCAACTGATCACAGTAGAAGAAGCTGTGCCAGAGTCATTTGAAGGGGTAGATATTGCTCTTTTCAGTGCCGGTGGAAGTGTTTCCCAAAAATTCGCTCCAGAAGCAGTAAAGCGCGGGGCTATAGTAGTAGATAATACAAGTGCTTTCAGAATGGATCCAGAAGTACCGCTTGTTGTTCCAGAGGTAAATGAAAAAGTACTACAAGAACAAAAAGGAATTATTGCAAATCCCAATTGTTCGACAATCCAAATGGTTGCAGCACTTGAGCCTATTCGCAAAGCTTTCGGGCTAAAGAAAGTCATTGTGTCTACCTATCAGGCTGTCTCTGGTGCCGGTGCATCTGCAATTGATGAATTAAAGAAACAGTCGGATGATATTTTAAATAAACGTGATTTTACTCCGGAAATATTACCGGCCAGCAGTGATAAAAAACATTATCAAATTGCCTTTAATGCGATTCCTCAAATTGATAAGTTTACTGAAAATGGTTTTACATTTGAGGAAATGAAAATGATTAATGAAACGAAAAAAATTATGGAAATGCCAGAACTGAAGGTTTCTGCTACATGCGTTCGTATTCCGGTCGAAACAGGGCACTCCGAATCGGTCTATATAGAATTAGAAAAAAACGCTGTTCAAGTAGACGATATTAAGAGTGTACTTTCTGATGCTCCTGGTATAACATTGCAGGATCAGCCGGAAGAACAAATTTATCCTATGCCAGCAATGGCTAAAGGTACTGGCGATGTGTATGTAGGAAGAATCAGGAAAGATCTAGATGAAAAATCGGGTTTCCATCTTTGGATTGTAGCTGATAACTTATTGAAAGGTGCCGCATTGAATACTGTTCAAATTGCGGAAAGTTTAATAAGACTTGGCTTGGTTTCTAACTAGAAGATTCATAAACTAACCATTGGGGTGTCATCATGAAAATTATTATTCAAAAATTTGGTGGAACTTCCGTACAAAATAATGAAACCAGGCAGTTTGTTCAGAAGCATATTAAAAGTGCGATCAAAGAGGGGTATAAAGTTGTAGCAGTCGTGTCTGCTATGGGAAGAAAAGGCGCACCCTATGCTACAGATACACTGCTCTCTTTGGTTGGAGGACACCAAACTTCCCTTAACAAACGAGAACAGGATCTACTTTTATCTTGTGGTGAAACCATTTCAAGTGTAGTATTGGCGAATGAGCTAAAAGAAAATCAAATCAAAGTTACTGCCTTAACCGGCGCTCAAGCAGGATTTTTGACTAGTAACGACCATACTAATGCTAAAATACTTGAAATGAAATGCGATAGACTTTTAAAAGAATTGGAATCTCATGATGCAATAATAGTTGCTGGTTTCCAAGGAGCTACGAAAACCGGAGATGTTACTACTATTGGTAGAGGAGGTAGTGATACATCTGCTGCTGCTCTTGGTGCCGCCCTTAATGCAGAGTGGATTGATATTTTTACCGATGTAGACGGTATGATGACAGCTGATCCAAGAGTTGTAAAGAATGCTCGCCCTCTTGTATGTGTCTCTTATAATGAAGTATCTAATATGGCTTACCAAGGAGCAAAAGTCATTCATCCTCGAGCTGTTGAAATTGCGATGGATGCCAAGATCCCACTGCGAATAAGATCAACTTATTCCGATTCTCCTGGTACTTTGGTTACTACGATGCATAGGGATGACCATACAGTAGGAATAAAAGAGAGATTGGTCACTGGCATAGTACATATGCCAGATGTTGCTCAAATTAAAGTAACTGCTGGCGAAGGGCAATATAACCTCCAATCTGAAGTCTTTAAAGCTATGGCAAGTGAAGATATTAGTGTCGATTTTATAAACATCTCACCGAATAATGTCGTTTACACGGTTCCTACTACGGTATTGGATAAAGCAATTGCTGCATTAGAAAAAATCGGCTATCAACCTACAGTTGAAAGGAATTGTGCGAAGGTTTCCGTTGTGGGAGCAGGAATTACTGGAGTCCCAGGGGTTACAGCAAAAATTGTGAGTGCATTGTCAAATGAAGGAATTAGAATTCTTCAATCAGCTGATAGTCATACTACTATTTGGGTATTAGTAGATGGTGATAAATTGAATGAGGCTGTTAATACATTGCATGATGCTTTTGAGCTTCAAAAGGATGAGGTAGAATACGAAAGATAGATAGAAATAGGGGTGTATTTTAATGATTCATTTTGGCCAAGTGTCAACGGCAATGGTGACGCCGTTTGACCGAAAAGGGAATGTTGACTTCCTTAAAACTGCCAAACTTGTTGATCATCTAATCAACAATGAAAGTGACTCGCTAGTTGTAGCTGGTACTACCGGAGAATCACCAACACTTACTACCGAAGAAAAGCTCGCACTATTTGAGCATGTAGTAAAAGTGGTAAATGGAAGAGTACCAGTTATAGCTGGAACAGGTAGTAATAATACGTATAGCTCTATTGAATTAACAAAGAGGGCGGAAGCTACAGGGGTTGACGCTATTATGTTAGTTGCCCCTTACTATAATAAGCCTAATCAAAAAGGTTTGTACGAACATTTTTCGGCAATCGCTAAATCTACTTCCTTGCCAGTCATGATCTATAATATCCCAGGGAGATCAGCAGTTAATATAGCACCTGAGACGATGATTGAACTTTCGCGAATAGATAACATCGTTGCTGCAAAAGAAGCAAGCGGTGATCTAACTGCCATAGCGGAAATTCTTTCAGGAGTAGATGAAAATTTCATGTTGTATTCTGGCGATGATGCAATGACATTACCTATACTCGCTCTTGGTGGTTGTGGTGTTGTATCTGTGGCAAGCCATGTAGTAGGACCTGAGATACAGGAAATGGTTCGCTTATTTAAGCAAGGCAAGAATAATGAGGCGGCATTGCTTTATAGAAAATTACTTCCGATTATGTGTGAATTGTTTAAAGCGCCAAATCCTGTTCCTGTTAAGACAGCCATGCAGCTACAAGGATTTGATGTTGGTTCTGTGCGTCTTCCATTAGTACCTTTAACAGAGAAAGAACGGAGTAGTCTCACGGACGTACTCAATTTATATCAATAATATATGAGTAAATAAAGCTAGTTCCAATATGGAGCTAGCTTTTTCGATGTTCAAAAATAATTAAGGTTGTATAGTGATTTCGCATTCAAGTATAATGATATTAGCGATGAGGTTCGGGAAAACAAAGTGGAAGGGGCTTCAATAGCTAGATCAATGATTAATTGAGCAGAAATAGAAAACTATTTAGCATAATTCTTAGGAGGAAAAGGACTTTGTCACAAATTAAAAATGAAATCATTAAAATCATCCCGATGGGGGGTGTCGGGGAATGCGGAAAAAATATGTACGTCATCGAGGTTGATTCGGAAATCTTTATTATCGATGCTGGACTCATGTTCCCCGAAAATGAAATGTTGGGTATTGATATCGTTATACCTGATATTACGTGGTTGGAAGAAAATAAAGAGCGGATCAAAGCTATCTTTTTAACACATGGTCATGAAGATGCTATTGGGGCATTGCCATATGTTTTACGAAAAATTAAAGCTCCTGTGTATGGGTCGAAGCTAACGATTGCGCTAGCAAAAGAGAAAATGAGAGAACATAATATAAAAACTGATGGACTTTTTCACACGATCAAATCAAATTCTCGTTTGAAATTTAATAGTGTGATTGTCAGTTTCTTTCATACAACTCATAGCATTCCGGATTCATTAGGAATATGTATACATACATCTGAAGGGAAAATTGTGCATACAGGAGATTTTAAATTTGACCAAGCAGCAAAAGGGTTTTATCGATCTGAGATAGGGAAGATGGCTAATATTGGTGATTCAGGTGTACTTTGTCTTCTATCCGACAGTACAGAAGCCGAGCATCCTGGCTTCGCTACTTCTGAATCTGTGACAGCACAGGAAATTTCAGATGCCTTTCATACTGCTCAAGGTAGAGTCATCATTTCTTGTTTTGCATCAAATTTTATTAGAATCCAACAGGCACTTGATGCAGCCTATGAAAATAATAGAAAAGTTGCTGTAGTTGGGAAAAGCATTGAACGTAGCTTTGAAATTGCTCTAAAGCTCGGCTATTTATCTATCGACGATCCAGACTTAATTATTCCTGTACAAAAAATAAATCAGTATACGGATAATGAAATTGCTATTATTTTCACAGGATTAATGGGAGAACCAATTGAAGCACTTCAGAAAATGGCATCCCAAAATCACAAACAAATAAATGTAAAAAAGGGCGATACAGTCCTTATAACAGCGACCCCAACCCCTGCTTTAGAAACTAGTTTATTCAAAACGGTTGACATGTTATATCGTGCAGGTGCAGTTGTTCTGTCATCCAATCGGAAAGCATATGTTTCGGGACATGGAAGTCAGGAAGATTTAAAGTTAATGCTTAATTTAATGAAACCTAAATATTTTATCCCTATTCAAGGGGAATATAGAATGCTGTTTTCCCATGCAAAAGTAGCTCAACAAGTAGGTTTGTCTAGAGATCAGATTTTTATCCCAAGCAAGGGTGAGGTAGTCGAATATAAAGATGGGGAAATGACTGCCGGAAGCCGTGTTCAATCTGGAAATGTTCTTATTGATGGTATTGGTGTCGGAGATGTTGGGAATATCGTACTGCGAGATAGAAAATTATTATCTCAAGATGGTATCTTTATTATTGTTGTTACGGTAAATAAAAAATATAAGAAAATTGTCTCAGGGCCAGAAATTATTTCTAGAGGCTTCGTTTATGTTCGTGAATCTGAACAACTCCTTGAAGAAGCGGAAAAAATAGTTCATTCAATTGCTGAGGAGGCCATCTCTGGAAATTCTTTTGATTGGTCTTCCTTTAAACAAGATATTAGGGACCGCTTAAATCATTTTCTATATGAAAAGACAAAACGGAGACCAATGATCTTACCAATAATAATGGAAGTATAATTTTAATCCCCCACAAAGTTGGGGGATTTTAAAATTGCCTCTAAACTACCAATGTCCTTCTATATTTGATTATGAATGAAATTGCCTTTGTAGCTTATACTATGTGTATCATTCGATAAGCAAGGAGGCTATTATGCATAATCCTGAAAATTCTAAAACTGAGACTGAACAAGAGCCTACTAAAGAAAACGAAGGAAAACCGCAAGGCATCATTGAAAAAATTCAACAATTAGGACAAACGAATGTACCAGAGCTATCTCAAGATACAAATATTCATTGTTTGACTATTATTGGACAAATCGAGGGGCATATGCAATTACCCCCCCAAAATAAAACGACAAAATATGAACATATTATTCCGCAATTAGTCGCCATTGAGCAAAATCCCAAAATTGAAGGCTTGCTTGTAATTTTAAATACAGTTGGTGGAGATGTGGAAGCTGGTTTAGCTATTTCTGAAATGATTGCCACTCTTTCAAAGCCTTCAGTTTCGATTGTTTTAGGGGGCGGGCACTCAATTGGTGTACCTATCGCTGTGTCCTGTTCCTATTCCTTTATTGCAGAAAGTGCAACGATGACCATTCATCCAATTCGTTTGACAGGTCTTGTAATTGGAGTTCCGCAGTCATTTGAGTATATGGATAAAATGCAGGAGCGTGTAGTAAAGTTTGTCACGAAGCACTCCAAAATCCCCGAGGAAGTATTTAAAGATTTAATGTTTGCCAAAGGAAATTTAACAAGAGATATTGGTACGAATGTAATTGGTGCAGATGCAGTTAAATACGGATTAATGGACCAGGTTGGTGGAGTTGGTGAGGCTATTCAAAAATTGAATGAACTGATTGGTAAGAAGCAAGAGGACAAACTCAATGGGGGAATGTTGCAATGATTCTCCATACTATTGTGCCTCCGGAATTAATTTTTCCAGATAATGACCAAGGTTTTCAGAACCAAAATACGATTATCCGGCAAGGTATTCCTCTAGTGGTAGAACAAGATGGAAATATGTATAAAGTGGTTCGGATTATGAGTAGTAATCCATCGGATTTTTTGAGAAATGATCTATGTCCAGGAGCTTATATTCCTTTATATGAATAAGCAATTTTAAAAAGACTGTTATACATTACAGTCTTTTTTCATGTGCTGAAATAGGGTGACATATCCAAATATGGTATAATATACTTAATTGAACTTATCGATTAAACATGATTATGAACTTTTAGTATGGACAAGGTGATGAAATGGCAAAAAATAAACGAAGAAGCCAAAAAAGGTCTTCAAAAAAGATGAAGGAAATTCTTAAATTTGAAATTTCCGGGATTATTTTACTGGCTTTAAGTTTGATTATTATAGTAAATGGCGATAAGCTTTTTTCTTTAAACTATCCTTTTTATTTTTTACTAGGTGAATGGCATATCATTGGACCAATCTTCTTTATAGCTCTCGCCGGCTATATGATTATTAAACGAAAACGGCCAATCTTAATTGGGTATCGACTTATAGGAATTTATCTCATTATATCTTGTCTTCTTTTATTTTCTCATATTAAGTTTTTCGATCTGAAAATGGAGAGCAATCATGTTAAAGGTATCAGTATTATCGCAAATACCTTCCAAGACTTCTTTGAAATTATTAAAGGCAACACTACGACAAAAGAACTTGGAGGAGGAATGCTTGGTGCGATATTAACATCTGTTACGTATTTTGTTTTTGGCTCTCTCGGCACCAAAATATTAGGTTTTTTCTTAGTAATTATAGGAATGATCTTAATTACAGGTAAATCGCTAGGTGAAATTCTTGCTAAGATGTGGAAATCACTATCAAAGTTTTGCAAGAAACAGTGGGAACTGTTTAAGTCAGATGTAAATGATTGGCTAAAAGACCAAAAAGCTAAACAACTTGAGAAAAAAACATCACCTCCTGAACCTAAGATCATTAATCAATCGGATGAACAAGTAGTTGAACGAGAAGTGAATCCAGATATTGACAATGCTCCAGAACCAATTATATCAAGTTTTACAGAACAAGTTTTTTCACAGGGTGAGAAGGTAGAAGCCGAAAAAATAGATCAACAAAGTAATGAAGATGACACTGTTCCCGCTATGGCTTTTACGGAACATGAAAATAAAGATTATGAACTTCCTCCTCTTCATTTACTGACGAGACCTCGTGCTACCGACCAAAGCAGTGAATATAAACTTATTCATGAAAATGCTGCAAAACTAGAAAAGACATTTCAGAGTTTTGGTGTCAAGGCTAGAGTAACTCAAGTACATTTAGGTCCTGCTGTAACTAAATATGAAATTCATCCAGAAGCGGGTGTAAAAGTAAGTAAAATTGTCAGTTTAAGTGATGATGTTGCATTAGCTCTTGCTGCGAAAGATATTAGGATTGAAGCCCCTATCCCAGGTAAATCAGCAATCGGAATCGAAGTTCCAAATTCTGAAGTAGCG
Organism: Bacillus niameyensis; assembly: GCF_001375535.1. Lineage (GTDB taxonomy): Bacteria > Bacillota > Bacilli > Bacillales > Bacillaceae_C > Lederbergia > Lederbergia niameyensis. The sequence continues at coordinate 891,096 of NZ_LN831197.1, read as the reverse complement.
ATCGTTTCACTACGTGAAGTATTGGATTCTAAAGAAAATGATAAACCAGAGGCCAAACTTCAAATTGGATTAGGGCGAGATATTGGGGGACAGGCTGTTGTAGCTGAATTGAACAAAATGCCCCACTTGCTTGTAGCTGGAGCAACTGGAAGTGGAAAAAGTGTATGTATCAATGGAATTATTACGAGTATTTTAATGAGAGCAAAGCCGCATGAAGTCAAAATGATGATGATTGATCCTAAAATGGTTGAATTAAATGTATATAACGGGATTCCTCATTTATTAGCTCCGGTTGTCACTAATCCGAAAAAAGCATCACAAGCTTTAATGAAGGTTGTTAGTGAAATGGAAAGAAGATATGAGTTATTCTCTCATACAGGAACAAGAAATATTGGGGGATATAATGATTATATCTCAAGAATGAATGCTGAATCCGAAGAAATTCAGCCTTTGCTACCTTATATTGTCGTAATTGTAGATGAGTTAGCTGATTTAATGATGGTTGCTTCGAACGACGTGGAAGATTCGATTACACGTTTGGCGCAAATGGCAAGGGCAGCAGGTATTCATTTAATTATTGCTACCCAACGCCCTTCGGTAGATGTAATAACAGGGGTCATTAAAGCGAACATACCTTCTCGAATTGCTTTTGCTGTTTCTTCAGCAACAGATTCTAGAACCATTCTCGATACTGGCGGAGCGGAAAAATTACTAGGTAGGGGAGATATGCTTTTTTTACCAGTTGGAGCATCAAAGCCTGTAAGAGTGCAAGGTGCTTTTTTATCGGATCAAGAGGTTGAAGACATAGTAGAGTTTGTCATAGGCCAACAAAAAGCACAATATCAGGAAGAAATGATTCCAGAAGATATTCCTGAAGTTTCTGATAGTGTTGAAGATGAGCTATATGAAGAAGCTGTTCAATTAATTGCTGAAATGCAAACAGCTTCAGTGTCCATGCTTCAACGACGGTTTAGAATTGGTTATACAAGAGCGGCTAGATTAATTGATGAAATGGAGGCACGTGGGATAGTCGGTCCATATGAGGGGAGTAAACCGCGGACAGTTTTATTGCCTAAGCCTTCAGAAGAACATACGTCTTAACAGAAAAGCTGTTTCAGATATATTTGAAGCAGCTTTTTCTTTTTGCGAAATTCATTATTCTCAACATTTGAATAAACTTATAGATGATCACATAAAATATAAAGAAATCTCATTTTTATATACGATAACATTATTATGTTAACAAATAGGAAAAACTTGCCACTTCTTCCTATAAAAAGTTATGCTATATATGCTACCAATTAATAGAAATAGGAGGTTTTGCCAATATGGAATTTACTAAGGAATATACGGTAGAAAAATCTGGTTTTTCCTTACATATGATTCAGACGGAAAAATATAAGACGAACACAATCGTTTGGAAAATGAAAGCGCCTCTTAAACAAGAGACAGCTACCCTTAGAGCGTTATTGCCATATGTCATGCAAAGCAGCACAAAAAAGTACCCAACGACTGGAGCTTTACGCAGTTATTTAGACGAGCTTTATGGTGCATCTTTTTATACAGACTTAGGTAAAAAAGGGGAAGAACATATTATTACTTTCACATTGGAGATAGCGAACGAAAACTACCTTCAAGATAAAACACCTCTTCTAAAAAAAGCGGTAGAATTTTTTAATGAAGTTTTATTACATCCTAATATGACAGATCGTGCATTTGATAAAAAGACTGTTGAGAAAGAAAAACGTGGTCTTAAGCAACGAATTCAATCCGTTTTTGACGATAAAATGCGTTATGCTAATGTTCGCTTAATAGAAGAAATGTGTAAAGGTGAACCATATGAGATTCAGCCAACTGGCGAATTGAATAAAGTAGATGATATTACAGGGGAAGCTCTCTACGAATATTATCAAAAGGCATTTAATGAAGATAAGATGGATCTTTATGTTATTGGTGATATTGATATAAATGAAGTTGAAAATTTGTTTTCTACTTTAATCTTTAAAGAAAGAAGTAATATACAAAATTTAATAGAAGTAAAAAAAGATGTACGAGAAATTAAGGAAGTAAAAGAACATCAAGATTTAAATCAAGGTAAATTAAATATTGGGTGCCGAACTAATATTGTTTACGGTGAATCGGATTACTTTGCTTTGCAAATGTTTAATGGGATTTTTGGCGGATTTCCACATTCCAAACTCTTTATTAATGTGCGAGAAAAGGAAAGCTTAGCCTATTATGCAGCTAGTAGAATAGAGAGTTACAAGGGCCTTTTAATGATTATGTCTGGAATTGAAAATCAAAATTATGACAAGGCTGTCTCGATCATTAAAGAGCAGTTGGATTTAATGAAGCAAGGTCAAATTACCGAACAGGAATTGAATCAAACGAAAGCAGTCATTCAAAATCAATTTCTTGAAACGATTGATTCAGCAAGAGGTTTAATTGAAGTTTTATATAATAATGTTGTGGGGTCTACCAACATATCCCCTGAAGAATGGATAGAGCAAACAAAAGCGGTTACAAAGGAAGAAATTATTAAAGTTGCTCAAAAAGTTCAAATGGATACTATTTATTTTTTGACGGGATTGGAAGGTGATCAATAATGGAAAAACTGGAATTTACCCAAGTTAATGAAACTTTATACCACGAGAAATTAGAAAATGGGTTAGAAGTATACATTCTGCCAAAACCAGGCTTTAATAAGACGTATGCCACATTTACAACAAAGTATGGCTCCGTTGATAATCACTTCAAACCGCTTGAACAGGATGATTTTAAACTAGTACCTGATGGAATTGCTCACTTTCTTGAACATAAAATGTTTGAAAAAGAAGATGGAGATGTGTTTCAACAGTTTAGTCATCAGGGAGCTTCTGCCAATGCCTTTACATCTTTTAATAAAACAGCTTATTTATTTTCAAGTACAAACAATGTAGAACTGAATTTAAAAACGTTATTGGATATGGTACAGGACCCCTATTTTACAGAACAAACTGTTGAAAAAGAAAAAGGTATTATTGGCCAAGAAATTATGATGTATGATGATAATCCCGATTGGCGTGTTTATTTTGGTGTTATTGAGAATATGTATCACAACCATCCTGTAAAAATCGATATTGCTGGAACAGTTGAATCTATTTCTCATATTACCGCTGAAATGTTATATGAATGTTACCATACGTTCTATCATCCAAGTAATATGCTGCTTTTTATAACGGGGCCAATTGATCCTGAAAAAATAATGAATATGATTAAACAGGATCAAGCTGCGAAAGAATATAAAGCGGCACCTAAAATAGAGCGGATTTTTGACGAAGAGCCAGAGTCTGTGGCTTCTAAGAAACAAACACTTGAAATGAACGTTCAAATTCCAAAGTGTTTCGTTGGGATAAAAGCGTTAAATGTTGAACAAAAAGGCAAGGAAATGTTAAAACAAGAATTAGTCATTTCATTATTATTTGATTTATTATTTAGTAAAAGCTCTGATCTTTATGAGGAATTGTATACAAGCGAATTAATTGACGACACATTTCAATTTGAATACTCTCAAGAGCAAGGATTTGGTTTTGCTGTTGTAGGGAGTGACTCAAAAGACCCAGACCAACTCGCTACGAAACTCGAGTCTATATTATTAGAAGCAAAAGATGGCAAGCATCTCTCAGAATCTGCCTTGGAAAGATCAAAGAAAAAGAAAATTGGCGGTTTTTTAAGATCTTTAAATTCCCAAGAATATATTGCAAATCAATTTACGCGATATGTTTTTAATGATATGAATTTATTTGATGTTGTTCCGGTCTTAGAAGAAATTAGTTTCCAAGATCTTTTGGATACGGCTAAGAGCTTTATCGACGAAAATCGTATGACTGTTTGTCAAGTCGTACCTAAGAAGTAGATATTAAAAAGCCCTGCCTAAAGTGCGGGCTTTTTATAGTTAATGAGGGAGAACTAGAAAAATGTGTACGGAGGGTAATGATGAAGAAGTTTGCCTTAATTACAGGGGCGAGTGGGGGCATAGGGATAGCGATTGCCAAGGAACTTGCTAGTTGTGGTTGGAATCTATACTTGCATTACAATCAAAATGAACAAAAAATTATAGAGTTAATCGATGAATTAAACGATCTTTATGATCAAATAGAACTAATTCCCATTTATGCGGATCTTTTAACTGACGAAGGATCTCATATTTTAGCCAATTCAATTTTTCAACTTGATGCAATTGTGTGTTCGTCAGGGGTCGCGCCATATGGTCTATTCAGTGATTTAGATGAGAAAACAATGGACAATATGTTACAACTTCATGTTAAAAGTCCAATGGTTCTAATTCAAGCTTTATTGCCACGATTATTAAAAAATTCTGCTTCGAAAATTGTTTTGATTAGCTCAATTTGGGGGCAAACTGGAGCAGCTTGTGAGGTCATTTATTCCACTGTTAAAGGAGCTCAGATTGCCTTTGTGAAAAGTTTAAGTAAAGAACTTGCTAGATCAGGTTTAACAGTAAATTGTATTGCTCCAGGAGCAATTAACACAAACATGTTAAATCAATTTAGTGAAGATGAAATAATGGAATTGGAAGCAGAAATCCCAGTAGGACGACTAGGAAAACCAGAAGAAATTGCCAACACGGTTTCATTCCTTTTATCCAATAAGGCTACATATATCACAGGCCAAGTTTTGGCTGTTAATGGTGGTTGGTATACATAATTTTTCCACTGTATAATGTCAATTTTGCATGCACATAATAACTCCGAAGTTCAATTCTAAGGAGGATAATGACATGTCAGTTCTAAATAATTGGGATCATTGGAAAAACTTTTTAGGTGACCGCTTAGATGAGGCGCAACAAAACGGAATGTCTAAAAACGTTATCAATCATCTTGCACATCAAGTTGGTGACTATTTAGCAGACAAAGTGGATCCTAAAAATGAGCAACAACGTGTTCTTTCAGACTTGTGGTCAGTTGCTTCCGAAGAAGAGCAGCAGGCAATTGCCAGTGTAATGGTAAAACTTGTTGAAAACAACAGTACTCAATAAATAAGTTAGCGGCTGTCTCAAAGTATTTCCTCATCATTTTTTATCGAGGATAGTACTTTTGAAACGGCCTTTTTAATTTTTAGAATTAGTTATAAAATAAGACATCTTGGGTAAGTAAAATGATATGCCGTTTAACGGCATACTCAGGTAACTAGCAATTGTCTAAGGCTTATTCCGACAGATCTATAACAGCGATGTTTGAATGTGTAAGAGCAAGGGGCTACATTTTTTGTTCGCTGTTAGAAACTCCCAAGAATAGAAATGTTTTTCTTTCAAATTAAGTTATTATCAGCTATCATAATACTAGACAAACAATGATTTGTGCATTGGTGAAACTGGGTTTGTTATTTCAAGGAGTTGCGGGATATGGAAAGAAAAGATTGGTATTTAGAATATGAAATCATTATCGACCGTCCCGGTTTATTAGGTGATATTTCATCTTTGTTGGGTATGTTATCGATTAATATAGTAAGTATAAATGGAATAGATCGTGGAAGGCGCGGGCTTTTAATACGAGCAAGCAGTGAGGAACAAATTTTGCGCCTGGAATCAATTTTGGAAACAGTAGAAACAATAAAAGTGACAAAGATAAGGGAACCTAAACTTCGCGATCGACTTGCAGTTAGGCATGGCCGTTATATCCAGAGGGATATGGATGATAAGAAGACTTTTCGATTTGTTCGTGATGAACTTGGCCTCCTTGTCGACTTTATGGCGGAATTGTTTAAGCAGGAAGGGCATAAACTGATCGGGATAAGAGGTATGCCACGTGTTGGAAAAACTGAATCGGTTGTGGCTTCCAGCGTTTGTGCGAATAAAAAGTGGTTATTCGTTTCCTCAACGCTTTTGAAACAAACGATTCGAAAAGAATTGATAAAAGATGAGTATAACTCCAATAATATATTTATAATCGATGGAATTGTCTCAAGAAAAAGAGCGGATGAAAAACACTTACAGCTCGTACGGGAAATTATGCGTCTTCCTGCAGTAAAGGTGATTGAACATCCTGATATATTCGTACAGCATTCTGAATACTCTATAGAAGATTTTGATTACATTATCGAGCTCAGAAATGATCGCGAGGAACTGATTACATACGAGACTATGGAAAACAATAGTCTTTTTAATGAGCAAGAGTTTGGTTTTGATTTTTAGGATTGGTAGGTGTGACAATTGTCTGAATTAGGAAGTAGGCTGCGAATGGCACGGGAAGAAAAAAGCCTTACTTTAGACGAACTTCAAAATATCACAAGAATTCAAAAACGGTATTTATCGGCAATCGAGGAAGGTAACTATGATATCTTACCCGGAAAATTTTATACAAGGGCTTTTATTAAACAGTTTGCTGAAGCGGTAGACTTGGAACCTGAGGAACTCTTTGAAGATTATAAAAATGAAATACCTCTCGCTTATGAGGATGACTTGCCTGAACAGTTATCGCGAGTTCAAACAAGAAATACGATTTCTAGAAGAAGTTCGAAATTAATAGAAGTATTCCCCAAAATCTTAATCACTGTTTTTGTAATTGCGCTTGTAGTTCTTATTTGGTTTTTAGTCGTGAAGTACGGGAATTTTGGCGCTAGACAGCCAGAAACAGATCCAAATAAAACGGTAGAGATTCAAGAGTCGGAAGATATTCCCTCTCCCGATCAACAGAATTCTGAAGATGAAGGTGGGGAAGAAAATGTTGATGAGGAGACTCCGCCTGAAGATGTAAAGCCACAACAAGAAATTACCGTTGAAGGGGTTTCCGGTGGAACAACAACTTATGTTCTTACAAACGCCGAAAAGTTTGAAGTGATGGTTAAAGCAGTTTCTGCCAATACTTGGTTAGTAGTCACAAATAATCAAGAAAAAGTGTTCCAAGCTGGAATCGAGTTGGAAAATGGGGAAACTGAAACGTATGATTTATCAGATGAATCAGAAGCTAAAATTAGGGTTGGAAATTCAGCAGCAGCCGAAATTTATGTAAATGATGAAAAAATAGAATTTGAAAGTGACAAGATTGTTCAAGATATCATTATTAAATTTGAACAGGCGGAATAAAATTGTAATCTGGATTTTATGGGTCGTCGTTACTTAGCTTGAATAGGATTCTGCGTTTTTCTTATTCCGCCGCAAGTCGGCGGATCTGTTTATACATAGTAATTTATGCCATTTGTTGGAGGGATTTACATTCATGAACTTGCCGAACAAAATAACGGTGTCAAGAATTATACTTATACCTGTTTTTTTAATTTTAATGTTAATTCCATTTAATTGGGGGACTGTAAAACTTCCCGGAACTGAACTTGAAACAGCTCATTTTATTGGTGCGCTCATATTTATATTTGCCTCCGTTACAGACTGGGTTGATGGCTATTTTGCTAGGAAATATAGTTTGGTTACCAATTTCGGGAAGTTTCTCGATCCGCTTGCCGACAAATTGCTAGTATCTGCAGCATTGATTGTTCTTGTTGAAATGCAATTAGCCCCATCTTGGATTGTAATTATCATTATTAGCCGCGAGTTTGCAGTTACGGGGTTAAGACTTGTGTTGGCAGGTTCCGGTGAAGTAGTTGCTGCTAATATGCTTGGTAAAATTAAGACATGGACACAAATTATTGCCGTTTCTTCTTTGCTCCTTGGAAATATATTTTTTGAAGCGATTGGCTTTCCTTTTGCAGATATTGCTCTATGGGTTGCGTTATTTTTTACTGTGTGGTCCGGACTTGAATATTTTCAAAAGAATCGGGCTGTATTCAAAAATTCGATCTAGTCTATTTCTGCTAATTGTCAATAAGCTCCCGGTAATGGAGAAAAACAGACTAGAAAGAAGGGATTGGGGAACATGAATGCAGAAATTATTGCAGTAGGAACCGAACTATTACTTGGGCAAATCGTTAATACGAATGCCCAATTTTTATCACAAGAACTTGCAGAAATAGGTGTAAATGTTTATTATCACACCGTGGTTGGAGACAATCCGGACAGACTGGAAAAAGCTATTTCCATCGCCGAGAGTAGGGCTGATTTTATCATCTTTACTGGAGGATTGGGGCCTACTAAAGATGATTTAACTAAGGAAATAATCGCAAAACATATCGGGAAAAATCTTGTGGAAGATAAAGAGGCAATGGAGACAATCCTTTCTTATTTTAAAAGGGTTGGAAGAATCATGACAGACAATAATAAAAAACAAGCCCTCGTTATCGAAGGCTCTCAAGTTCTTCCAAACGAACATGGCATGGCACCTGGTATGTTTCTTAAGCATGAATCTCATTACTATATGCTTTTGCCTGGACCACCCCATGAAATGAATCCTATGGTTAGGAAGTATGGTCGGCCAGCTATTATGGATCAAATGGAATCATTAGAGAGGATTGAGTCGAAAGTACTGCGATATTTTGGAATTGGTGAATCTCAGCTTGAAGTTGAAATCGAAGATATTCTGGATGCCCAAACGAATCCAACAGTAGCACCTTTAGCAGGCGACCAAGAAGTTACTCTGCGAATTACTGCTCGTCATCGATCAGAGGAAGAAGCAAAGAAAATGATTGATGAAATGGAAAAGAAAGTAAACGAGCGACTCGGTAAATATTTTTATGGGTATGGTCAAACGACCATTATGAAAGAATTGTTAAAAGTACTGGAAGCTAAGAAGTTAACGGTGGCCGCCGCTGAAAGTTTAACTGGTGGATTGTTCCAATCAGAAATGACTTCAGTGTCAGGTGTCAGTACAATGTTGATCGGTGGAGTAGTTTGTTATTCGAACATGTCAAAAATTAAGCTTTGCAATATAAAAGAAGAAACTATTGAAAAGTATGGAGTCGTTAGTGAACAATGTGCTATTGAACTGGCTGATAACATTCGTTTAAAATTGGGCACGAGCATTGGAATTAGTTTTACTGGAGTAGCTGGTCCTGATCCTCTTGAAGGTCATCCAGCTGGTACAGTTTGGCTTGCTATATCTTTCGAAGATCGTCCAACCAAGTCCTATTTGTTGAATTTATCGGGATCAAGAGTAGGCAATCAAAAGCGATCTGTGAAGTATGGCTGCTATTTTTTATTAAAAGAGTTAAGAGAGGATTTTACTAAAAAAGCAGATGATTCGCTTCTTTAAAAAGTTAATTTTTGGATTTGACCTTAAAAATGCTAGTTAAAATGTGATTTTCCTTAGTGGAAATCACATTTTCTATCTATTTCATAGTTTGAAATAAAACGAATAAGCGTTCGCTTTTTGCTTGGCAAATGAACCAAAAAGCATTATACTAGAGTTAGGCTTTAGTTTATGAGACAACATGAAGCAAATGAAACATTTTCATAGAATAAGATATTCAAGGAGGAAATTGTGTGAGTGATCGTCAAAAAGCATTGGATATGGCGTTAAAACAAATTGAGAAGCAATTCGGGAAAGGCTCTATCATGAAGTTAGGGGAGCAAACAAACCGAAAAATTTCAACAATATCAAGTGGTTCACTAGCACTTGATATCGCCCTTGGAGTGGGAGGCTATCCACGAGGGAGAGTTATTGAAATATATGGTCCAGAAAGTTCAGGTAAAACGACTGTTGCTCTTCATGCAATTGCAGAAGTTCAAGCAAACGGAGGACAAGCAGCATTCATCGATGCTGAACATGCGCTCGACCCAGTATATGCCCAAAAACTTGGTGTAAACATTGATGAGTTGTTGCTTTCACAACCTGATACTGGTGAGCAGGCGCTGGAAATTGCTGAAGCACTTGTTAGAAGTGGTGCCATTGAGATTATTGTTATTGACTCTGTAGCAGCGTTAGTACCAAAAGCGGAGATTGAAGGTGAAATGGGTGACGCCCACGTTGGATTACAGGCGCGCTTGATGTCTCAAGCATTAAGAAAACTTTCCGGTGCAATTAACAAATCTAACACTATCGCAATCTTCATTAACCAAATACGTGAAAAAGTTGGTGTAATGTTCGGTAATCCTGAGACAACGCCAGGTGGGAGAGCACTTAAATTCTATTCCTCGGTACGACTTGAAGTACGTCGCGCAGAACAATTAAAACAAGGACAAGAGATTGTCGGAAATAGAACGAAAGTAAAAGTTGTTAAAAATAAAGTAGCGCCGCCGTTCCGTGTTGCTGAGCTTGATATTATGTATGGAGAAGGGATTTCTCGTGAAGGAGAGATCATTGACATGGGTTCGGAACTGGATATTGTTCAAAAAAGCGGTTCTTGGTATTCTTATAATGAAGAACGAGTAGGGCAAGGACGTGAAAACGCGAAACTATTTTTGAAAGAAAATCCAGATTTACGAAATGAAATTATGTTTAAAATTCGTGATCATTATGGGCTTGATGAAGAAAAGTTTTTGTCTAAAGATGAGGACAAAGAACAAGAAGAATTTAGCCTTTTAGATGAATAAATCTACACAAAGCGAAGCATCCATGCTTTGCTTTGTTTTTTAATTGGATGAATACTGAAGTTTACTTGACATTAAACATTCACAACTATAAAATTAACATGTATATTTTACATTTTTTTTCACAATGAAATTTTGAGCTTGGCTCTGTATATTGAAACTATGTAGCAATGTACCAGCCGACATGAAAAAAAGTAATACAAGTTCATAGCAAGAGGAGGTGAAAGTATGGATCTGCTTGTACAAATCATCTCCATTTTGCTTGCCCTTATCGTCGGTGTAGTTGTTGGCTATTTCATCTTTAATTATGTGACCAAAGTAAAGATAGCAGGTGCGAAAAATTCTGCTGAACAAATTTTGGAAAGCGCCAAGCGAGATGCAGAAGCTTTGAAAAAAGAAGCCCTGTTGGAAGCAAAGGACGAAAACCATAAACTTCGTTCTGAGACTGAACTTGAACTTCGGGAAAGAAGAACCGAATTGCAAAAACAAGAAAATCGCTTATTGCAAAAGGAGGAGAACCTCGACCGGAAAGACGAAACCCTTGACAAGCGGGAAAGCTTGCTTGAAAAGAAAGAGGAATCTCTTAATGAAAGACAACAACATATTGAAGAGATGGAAAGCAAAGTGGATGAGATGATCCGCAGACAAGAACATGAGCTTGAACGTGTAGCAGGACTTACTCGTGATGAGGCAAGATCCATCATTTTAACCGATGTGGAGAAAGATTTGGCACATGAAACGGCGATCATGATTAAAGATAGTGAAACACGCATGAAAGAAGAAGCCGATAAAAAAGCCAAAAATATTCTATCCCTTGCTATCCAGCGTTGTGCGGCGGAACATGTGGCAGAAACAACTGTATCAGTTGTAAATCTACCTAATGATGAAATGAAAGGTCGTATCATTGGACGTGAGGGTCGAAATATTCGTACACTCGAAACATTAACCGGGATTGATCTTATTATAGATGATACCCCTGAAGCGGTTATTTTGTCAGGATTTGACCCTATTAGACGTGAAATTGCTAGAATCGCATTGGAGAAACTTGTGCAAGATGGCCGTATTCACCCTGCACGAATAGAAGAAATGGTTGAAAAAGCTAGACGTGAAGTGGATGAATATATACGCGAGATTGGTGAGCAAACCACGTTTGAAGTAGGTGTTCATGGGCTTCATCCAGACCTGATAAAAATTCTAGGTCGTTTAAAATATCGGACAAGCTACGGACAGAATGTTCTTAAGCATTCTATGGAAGTTGCTTTCCTTTCCGGATTATTGGCAGCAGAACTCGGTGAAGATGAATCTCTTGCACGACGTGCCGGCTTACTTCATGATATTGGTAAAGCGATTGATCATGAAGTGGAAGGAAGCCATGTGGAGATTGGAATCGAACTTGCAACGAAATATAAAGAACATCCAGTTGTGATCAATAGTATAGCTTCTCACCATGGAGACACGGAGCCAACGTCTATTATAGCTGTACTAGTGGCAGCGGCAGATGCTTTATCAGCTGCGCGTCCTGGCGCACGTAGTGAAACTTTGGAAAACTATATTCGCCGTCTTGAAAAATTAGAGGAAATTTCAGAGTCCTATGATGGAGTTGAGAAATCCTACGCTATCCAAGCTGGTCGTGAAGTGCGAATTATTGTCAAACCGGATCAAATTAATGACTTAGAAGCTCATAAACTTGCACGTGATATTCGTAAAAAAATTGAGCATGACTTGGATTATCCAGGACATATAAAAGTAACGGTCATTAGGGAAACTCGAGCAGTCGAATATGCAAAATAAAAGCGGAGTGAACGACTCCGCTTTTTGCTGTTATCATAAATAAAATGTTAAACTTATATATAATTAAGTGTAAATAGAGAGGAAAAGATATGGAGATTTTATTTGTTGGTGATGTTGTGGGTTCGCCTGGTAGAGATATGGTAAAAGAGAATTTATCCAAATTAAAAAAACGTTATCGCCCACATATAACAATTATTAATGGAGAAAATGCTGCTGGCGGACGGGGTATTACCGAAGTCATTTATAAACAATTTTTAGAAGCAGGGGCAAACGCTGTTACATTGGGAAATCATGCTTGGGATAATAAAAATATTTTTGAATTTATCGATGAAGCAAAATATTTAGTGAGACCAGCAAATTTTCCAGAAGATACGCCAGGTAACGAAATGGTTTTTCTTAAGATCAATACGCTAGAAGTCGCAGTTATTAATTTGCAAGGTAGAACATTTATGCCTCCGCTTGATTGTCCTTTTAAAAAAGCGGAAGAATTAATTGAAAAAGCGAAGAAACGTACAAACATTATTTTTGTAGATTTTCATGCAGAAGCGACTAGTGAGAAGCAAGCGATGGGATGGTTCCTAGATGGTAAGGTAACTGCTGTCGTTGGTACTCATACACATGTCCAAACTGCCGATCATCGCATACTCCCCAAAGGAACTGCCTATATGACTGATGTAGGGATGACAGGGCCATATGACGCTATACTCGGTATGGAAAAAGAAGCAGTTTTGTACAAATTTCTTACTGCATTACCAGCTAGATTTGAAGTTCCGAAAAGCGGAAGAACACAGTTAAGTGCATGTATCATTAATGTAGATAACGAAACTGGTAAAGCATTGTCCATTAAGCCAATCCTTATAAACGACGACCAACCATTTTTTGAGTAGTATCTTATATTAATTGTAATTTTCTTGTTTTCTGCCTTCAGCTCTCAGTGACTGAGAACTTTTACGCACTTTCCTACGATAAGTCAACATCGATTCGCCTTTTCAGGCTCCTCGTGTTTCCTTTATCTCGTCAGAAGCTTAAAAAGTTTCTACGTCCCTAAACAGGCGCTTTCGCTTTTCATTGTCTAGCTCCAGTCGGTAGCGACTAGCAAACTTCTTGTTCTTTTCTCTACGATAAGTCAACATCGGTTCATCCTTTCGGATTCACCGTGTTTCCTTTATCTCGGTCAAAGACCCAGAAGTTTGTACGTCGCTGAACACCTCCTTCCGCTTTTCTAGGACAAACCGGAATAGTTCATTCTTATCCCGAATATAGTAACAATGGAAAGGTTACCGCGATTGTGTGTAAGGGCAATCGCTATGGGGAAATGACAAGGAGGAACAAGAAATGGAAATATTAAAAGTTTCAGCAAAATCTAATCCCAATTCCGTGGCGGGTGCGCTAGCAGGGGTTCTCCGGGAAAGAGGCGGCGCAGAAATTCAGGCAATTGGAGCGGGGGCATTGAACCAAGCAGTAAAGGCAGTTGCGATTGCAAGAGGATTTGTCGCCCCGGGCGGTGTTGATTTAATTTGTATCCCCGCATTTACCGATATTTTAATAGACGGGGAGGAAAGAACAGCCATTAAACTGATTGTTGAACCTAGATAATTTAATTAATAATTAGATAGGGCTGAGAAAACAATTATTAGTAAAAAGGCTTGTTTGCATTTTGCGAACAGGCCTTTTTCGTATGAATGTTTAGACTTTAGTTCACGGCTGTTGTATTCGAAAATAAAAGACTATATACTATTATAATGGCAGGAATAAATTTAATGTTATAAGTAATACCGTTCAGAACGGTTTAATGATAAAGATAGAAAGGGGATTTTTATGAACGAAAAACAGCGTTTGGAAAGTCAGCAAGCTCAGCGTCCGAAAGATTCCAAAGTAGAAAAAGATTATAGTAAATATTTTCAATCCGTTTATATGCCACCGTCCTTAAAAGATGCAAGAAGAAGGGGCAGGGAAGAAGTTAAATATCATGATGATTTCAAAATAGATACTCGTTATCAAGGTATGGGTGATGGTAGAAAATTTTATATTCGTACTTATGGCTGTCAAATGAACGAGCATGATACAGAAGTTATGGCAGGAATTTTCTTAAGTCTCGGTTATGAACCAACAGAAACAGTGGAAGATGCTGACGTTATTTTATTAAATACATGTGCAATTAGGGAAAATGCAGAAAATAAAGTATTCGGTGAATTAGGCCATCTGAAATCATTAAAATTAGAAAAACCTGATTTACTTTTAGGTGTATGTGGATGTATGGCACAGCAAGAATCTGTCGTTAATCGGATTCTTCAAAAGCATCAATTTGTAGACATGATCTTTGGAACCCATAATATTCATCGCTTACCGGAAATTTTAAGTGAAGCTTATATGGCAAAAGAAATGGTCGTCGAAGTATGGTCTAAAGAAGGCGATGTTATCGAGAATTTGCCAAAAGTTCGTGCTGGGAAAATTAAAGGTTGGGTTAATATTATGTACGGCTGTGATAAATTCTGTACATACTGTATTGTACCTTATACACGAGGTAAAGAAAGAAGTAGACGACCAGAAGATATTATTCAAGAAGTGCGCCAATTAGCTGCACACGGTTATCAAGAAATTACATTATTGGGCCAAAATGTAAATGCTTATGGGAAGGATTTCGAGGACATTGAATATCGTCTAGGAGATTTAATGGATGACTTACGTAAGGTCAATATTCCGAGAATCCGTTTCACAACGAGTCACCCGCGTGATTTTGATGATCACTTAATTGAAGTATTAGCGAAAAAAGGCAACCTTGCTGAACACATCCATTTGCCGGTTCAATCTGGTTCCAGTGATATCTTAAAAATTATGGGACGGAAATATACAAGGGAACAATATCTAGAACTTGTAAGAAAAATTAAAGCTGCGATTCCTGATGTTTCCCTTACTACAGATATTATTGTAGGTTTTCCGAATGAAACGGACGAACAATTTGAAGAGACGATGAGTCTTTATAAAGAAGTTGGTTTTGAAACTGCATATACTTTCATATACTCGCCTAGAGAAGGTACCCCTGCAGCGAAAATGCAGGATAATGTTTCAATGGAAGTAAAACGAGAAAGACTTCAACGGCTAAATGACTTAGTTAATGAATATTCTCGTAAAGCTATGGAAAGCTTTGAAGGACAAACATTAGAAGTATTAGTGGAAGGGGAAAGCAAAAATAACCCTGAAATTCTTTCTGGATATACCAGAAAAAATAAATTGGTTAATTTTAGAGGTCCAAAATCAGCGATCGGAAAATTAGTCATGGTGAAAATAAAAAAAGCTAAAACTTGGACTTTGGATGGAGAAATGGTTGACATTAGTGAATCCGTTGAGGTGATATAAATGGGGAAATATACGAAAGAAGATATAGTCAAGCAGGCCCATGAGCTGGCGAAAATGATTGCTAATACTGAAGAAGTTGATTTTTTTAAGCGTGCTGAAGCACAAATTAATGAAAATCAGTCTGTTCGCGAAATGATTGCAAGTATTAAAAGTCTTCAGAAACAGGCTGTTAATTTTCAGCATTACGGTAAAGAAAGAGCATTGCAGTTAGTTGAAGAAAAATTAGACAAGTTACAAGCAGAGATCGATGAAATTCCAATTGTTCAAGAGTTCAAACAGTCACAAGTAGATGTGAACGACCTATTACAGATGGTTTCAAGCGCAATTTCAAATAAAGTTACGGACGAAATCCTCATCTCAACTGGTGGAGACCTTCTAACTGGAGAAACAGGATCAAAATTGAAAAACAGCCCATCCAGTTGTTAACAAGATTGCCATTACCCTAATCGGGTGATGGCTTTTTTATTGTGTAAACTGTTAGGGTTTCCTGAACATTCCCAAGATCCTTTCATACAATATTCTAGGAATTGGAAGTGAAATGCCATTGTAGGTAAGTAACACTAGTCTGGTCAAACGCATAAGATGAATGGAAAATGAAAGAGGAGGTACGCTCGAATGGCAGAATTTAGAGAAATTATAACAAAGGCCGTCGTTGCGAAAGGGCGTAAATATACAAAAGCGAATAACGCGATTAGCCCACAGCATCAACCATCGAGCATTTTAGGCTGTTGGATTATCAATCATAAATACGAGGCTCGCAAAGTCGGCAAAAAAGAAGTCGAAGTTAGCGGATCTTTCGATATGAATGTTTGGTATTCCCACCACGATAATACGAAAACTTCAGTCGCTACTGAGAGAGTAGACTACAGAGATCTCATTAAACTTCATTATCGGGATCCAGATTGTTTGGATGTTCGACAAGTACTAGCAAATGTTCTTCAGCAGCCTAATTGCATCGAAGCCGTCATTTCTAAAAAAGGGAATAAAATTCTTGTCACAACGGAAAGAGAATTTCAAGTTGAGGTCATTGGAGAAACAAAAATTTGTGTAGAAGTTCATCATGATAAAATTTCTGAAGATGATGACTGGGAAGAGGAATTAGATAGTAGTGAATTAGAGGAAATTGACCCAGATTTTCTCAAGGTAGAAGAAAGTACTGAATAATGCCGGGAGGAAGATCTTCCCGGTTTTTCTTTTTGCCTTTTTACTTATAACGAATGATTGAAATAATGAAGGTATGTTATACTTAGAGGATATAAAGTACAATAATTTTATAAAGCATGATAGTAAAGATAAGAAATAATGTTTTTTAGTTAACTAGCTTATTAGAGTAGTTTTTATGAAAGGAAATCAGTACATTATGTCTCAATTTACCCCGATGATACAACAATATTTACGTGTAAAGGCAGATTATCTTGATGCCTTTTTGTTTTTTCGTTTAGGTGACTTTTACGAAATGTTCTTTGAAGATGCCATAAAAGCCTCACAAGAACTAGAGATAACATTAACAAGCAGGGATGGTGGAGCTGAAGAAAAAATCCCAATGTGTGGAGTTCCCTATCATTCTGCATCTGGATACATTGAACAGCTCATTCAAAAAGGATATAAAGTAGCAATATGCGAACAGACAGAAGATCCTAAACAGGCTAAAGGTGTTGTAAAACGTGAGGTAGTTCAACTTATTACACCAGGTACTGTTATGGAGGGAAAAGGCTTAATAGATAAAGAGAATAATTACATTATGTCTATATCCTTTTTTAAAGAATCCCTTTATGGAATTGCATATACAGATTTGACGACTGGAGAAAGTAGAGCTACCCTCTTAAACAGTTCTGAAGAG
Source organism: Bacillus niameyensis (assembly GCF_001375535.1). GTDB lineage: Bacteria > Bacillota > Bacilli > Bacillales > Bacillaceae_C > Lederbergia > Lederbergia niameyensis. Next base: position 873,694 of record NZ_LN831197.1, on the reverse strand, counting down.
TTGTTAAATGAAATAGCGACGCTTGGTTCAAAAGAACTTGTCGTTGATCACGATTTCGACAAAGGCGTGATTAAACGAATTCAAACACTATACAATGCGGTTATATCTTTCGAAGATAATGATGAATTTAATTTAAGTTTTCAAACATTAGTAGACGAATTGCATAATGATGAACTTAAACGTACAGCACAACGCCTTCTACAATATTTAACAAAAACCCAAAAGAGAAGCTTGGATCATTTACAGCCGTTCTCCACTTACGAACTGGCTCGGTATATGAAGATTGATTATTATTCCAAGAGAAACTTGGAGCTAACGGAATCGATCAGAGGAAAGAATCATAAAGGAACTCTATTGTGGCTTTTAGATGAAACAGCTACAGCAATGGGAGGCAGATTGTTAAAACAGTGGATAGATCGTCCACTAATGAGTAAGATGGATATAAATAAACGTCTAGATCTTGTAGAAATACTTAAAGATTCATATTTTATACGTCAGGAGCTTCGCGAGATGTTAAAAGGTGTTTATGACCTTGAACGTCTTACGGGTCGTGTTGCCTTTGGAAATGCCAATGCAAGGGATTTTATTCAATTAAAGAAGTCACTACTTCAAATCCCTAACATTATAGATTTAACGCAACAGTTAAAGCACGAACACGCAAAGGAAATTGGGGACAAACTTGATCCATGTAAAGATTTAACCGATCTGCTTGAGGAATCAATTATCGACAATCCACCATTATCGGTTAAAGAAGGCGGAATTATTAAAGATGGGTTTCACGACGAATTGGATCGTTATAAGGATGCAAGACGAAATGGGAAGCAATGGATTGCAGAGCTTGAAAAGGAAGAACGAGAAAAAACAGGAATCAGATCATTAAAAATAGGCTATAATCGAATATTTGGATATTATATTGAAGTCACCCGAGCAAACGTTCATCTTTTAAAAGATGAACGTTATGAAAGAAAGCAAACATTGGCGAACTCCGAAAGGTATATTACTCCTGAACTGAAGGAGAAAGAAGCATTAATTCTTCAAGCTGAAGAAAAAAGTATAGAGTTAGAATACGAATTGTTTTTGAAAATACGTGAATTCGTTAAAACGTATATTAAACGAATTCAACAAACAGCTAAATTGATTAGCGAGTTGGATGTTTATCAAGGGTTTGCAACACTTAGCGAATCGCGTCATTATACTAGACCGTTATTTAATTCAAATCGTTTACTTCATTTGGAGGAAGGACGTCATCCAGTTGTAGAGAAAGTGATGGACTCCCAAGAATATGTCCCCAATGATTGTGCAATGGATGAAAGCAGAGAAATGTTATTAATTACTGGACCAAATATGTCTGGAAAAAGCACATACATGAGGCAGATTGCCCTTATTTCCATCATGGCGCAAATAGGGTGTTTTGTGCCAGCTAAACACGCTGATATTCCAATTTTTGATCAAATTTTTACTAGGATCGGAGCAGCTGACGATTTAATCTCTGGTCAAAGTACTTTTATGGTAGAAATGTTGGAAGCGAAAAACGCTATTATGAATGCAACAGACCAGAGTTTAATATTATTTGATGAAATTGGTAGAGGTACATCGACCTATGACGGAATGGCACTTGCACAAGCAATTATCGAATATATTCATGATCATATTGGAGCTAAAACTCTTTTTTCAACTCACTATCACGAATTGACTGTTTTAGAAGACAAGCTTGCTCAATTAAAAAATATCCACGTAAGTGCGATGGAACAAAATGGAAAATTAGTATTTCTTCATAAAGTAAAGAACGGTGCAACCGATAAAAGTTATGGAATTCATGTGGCGGAATTAGCAGAACTCCCTAAAGAATTAATTTTGCGTGCTAACGAAATTCTTTCTGAGCTTGAAAATACTAATAACATTCAAAAGAAGGTTGAAGCAAGTCAAAAAGACGAAAATAGTAATTTAAGTGAACAGCTGGCCTTTTTTGAACAACCAGTAGTTGAAGATCAAAAAATGAAGAAATCATATCAAAAGGTCATTGATAAAGTGTTATCCATTAATATTTTGGAATTAAATCCAATGCAAGCAATGAATATTCTTTATGAAATTCAAAAGGATTTAAAGTAAGTTAGGAGTGTGCATTCATGGCTGAAATTATTGAACTGAATGATATATTATCCAATAAAATTGCTGCGGGAGAAGTAGTAGAAAGACCTGCATCAGTTGTTAAAGAATTGGTGGAAAATGCCATTGATGCGAACAGTTCTATTATCGAGATAGATGTAGAGGAGGCGGGGTTGAACAAAATTCGAGTGCTCGACAATGGTAATGGGGTCGAACAATCAGAACTGGCTCTTGCATTTAGACGTCATGCAACAAGTAAAATTAAAGATGAGAATGATTTATTTCGCATTCGTACACTTGGGTTTAGAGGTGAGGCACTGCCAAGTATAGCATCAGTTTCGAAAGTAGAGTTTACATCAGCTAAAGCTAACCAACCAGGAGCTAGAGTCGTATTCGAAGGGGGAAAACTTCTAACCCAAGAAGCAGCACCAAGTAGAAAAGGTTCTGATATTACTGTTTCAAATCTATTTTACAATACACCAGCTCGGTTGAAATATTTAAAAACAATTCATACAGAAATAGGTCATATTTCAGATATTGTAAATCGTTTAGCGTTAGCTCATCCTAATATTTCATTTAGACTTCGTCATAACGATAGGATTCTTTTAAATACAAATGGAAATGGTGATGTTAGACAAGTACTAGCTGCTATTTATGGAATGAATTTAGCTAAACAGATGATTCCTATCCAAACACAATCACTTGACTTTTCTCTTTCTGGTTTTATATCACTTCCTGAAGTGACGCGAGCTTCGAAAAATTATATATCTACAATGGTCAATGGACGGTTTATAAAAAATTATTCCATTGCAAACGCAGTTAAAGAAGGGTATCATACGCTGCTACCGATTAACCGCCATCCAATTGTACTTTTAATGATTCAAATGGATCCTTTACTTGTTGATGTAAATGTTCATCCAGCAAAAATGACTGTACGCATTAGTAAAGAGACTGAACTAAATGAACTTATTAGCGAAACAATTAAAGCTGCTTTTAAAAAACAAGTGTTGATCCCATCAGGGACTACACCTAAAAAAGAAGTTATGATTCAGCAAACGATTATGGATTATGAAGCAAAGCAACATAATCGACCACCTGCAATGAAACAGCCTATTACCCATTCTTATGAAACTAAAAATGAGATAGAGCTTCCTAAAGAAAATGTGGAAAATAAACGATACGAACTAGATAAAGTTCAAGCAGTGTCGGGATTCATAGCAAATGAAGCATCAGTACAAAATAATGTCAGCTATGAAAATATAACGGAAGAGTCAAAGAAGATCGAACGTATTCCGCCGCTATATCCAATTGGGCAATTACATGGAACGTACATTCTTGCTCAAAACGATCAAGGGTTTTATATGATTGATCAGCATGCAGCACAGGAAAGAATTAAATACGAGTATTTTCGTGAAAAAGTCGGACAGGTTGAAAATGAATTACAAGACATGTTAGTTCCTCTAACACTTGAATTTTCGCCAGATGAAGTGATTAAAATTCAAGAGCATAAGGAAAAAATGGAACAGATTGGAATTTTCCTTGAGGATTTTGGGACAAATAGTTTCATTATCAGGTCCCATCCGAGATGGTTTCCGAAAGGTTATGAAAAAGAAACGATAGAAGAGATTATCGAACAATTGCTCGTCATGAAAAAAATTGATATTCAAGCACTGTTAGAAGATGCTGCAATAATGATGAGTTGCAAAGGATCAATAAAAGCTAATCATTATTTGCGTCAAGATGAAATTCAAGCACTATTAGATGAGTTGCGTAAAGCGGAAGATCCCTTTACCTGTCCGCACGGCAGACCCATTATTATTACCTTTACAACATATGAAATAGAAAAAATGTTTAAAAGAATTATGTAATCTGTAGCCGGTAATTGTCATGAATTTTTCTCAAATATAAACAATGAACCTACGATTTCACGATAAAATAGAGTGAAATGCTTTATTTGTCTTTGGAGGGATATGTATTGTTGATTTTTATGATTATTGCAGCGATTGTAATTTGTATAATAGCTCTAATTGGAACATTGCTCGTAGGCAAAGAGATAAGTGCCAAGCAAAAACAATATGAGGTTGATGGAGATTCACTAGAAAACGAAATAGCCAGATCTCATGATTATGAAACATCTTCTTTGAAAACGAATGTAAAATCATTAACTTGGATTTATATCGCATTAACTGTCATCGTTATAGCAGCTTGCATTGGAATTATTATTGCATTTTAATTGAGAAAACACCTGAATTAGACAGTCAGGTGTTTTTCTGTTAGCTTATTTTATGATATTATGACTTAATAATTAATTGTAAGCGAAAGTAGTGAACTGTGTGGAGGATAAACAAAAAGATAAAATTCTAGTTTTAATGGGACCGACTGCTGTAGGTAAGACTAATCTAAGCATAGAAATAGCTAAGAGGTTTGATGGCGAAATCATTAGCGGCGATTCCATGCAAATATATAAGGGAATGGACATTGGTACTGCAAAAATTACAAATGAAGAAATGCAAGGGATTCCCCATCACCTAATTGATATTATAAATCCAGATCAATCATTTTCAGTAGCCGAATTTCAAACTTTAGTAAGGGCTAAAATTAAGGAGATTCAACAACGGGGGCGCTTGCCAATCATAGTTGGAGGAACGGGGTTATACATACAAGCTGTTCTATATGATTATCAATTTTCGGAAGTAGAAGGTGATGTGGAATTTCGTATGAAGATGGAGGAACGAGTGCAATCAGGAGATGGTATGAAGCTATATAAAGAATTGGAAAAGATAGATCCAATAAGTGCTAAAAACATCCATCCCAACAATTATCGAAGAGTAATACGAGCATTAGAAGTATATCATACTACTGGAAAAACGATGACAGAATTTCAAAAAGACCAACAAAGGACTCTTCTTTACCCTGCACTTTTAATCGGTTTAACGATGGATCGGACGAAACTGTATAAAAGAATTGAGATGCGAGTAGAGAAGATGCTAGAGGTTGGCCTTGTGGAAGAAGTCGAACAACTTTACAAATGTGGGATTGGTTCAGACTATCAATCAATGAAGGCTATTGGTTATAAAGAAATACTTGATTATATAATAGGTAAGCAAACATTAGAAGAAGCAATAAATCAATTGAAGAAAAATTCCCGTAATTATGCTAAACGCCAATTAACATGGTTTAGAAATAAAATGGATGTTCATTGGTTTGATATGACTGATGGGAGGGAAGAATGGGAAAAAACGGCGAAAATTCTTGATTTTATTGCAGGAAAGCTTGAGATAAAGGCGAATTAATAATTATAGAGATAAAATAGGAGGCCATTATTATGAAACCATCTGTTAATATTCAAGATCAATTCCTGAATCAGCTTCGTAAGGAAGCTATCCCAGTCACATTGTTTTTATTAAATGGATTTCAATTGCGCGGACTTGTTAAAGGATTTGATAATTTTACTGTTTTGTTCGAAACAGAAGGTAAGCAACAGTTAGTTTTTAAACATGCAATATCAACATTCTCGCCACAACGTAACGTTCCAATTAATTTTGAAGAATAGAATAACTAAAAGGAAGTCGTCTCTATATGAACAACCAAACTCGGTTGTTCATTAGATAGACGGCTTCTTTTATTCATGCCGTTGTCTTAGTGCGAATATACATAAATGAATACCGTTTCTAGGCTGGAAATTGAAAAGGAACCAATCTCATTTCTGGGCGTATACTGTTTCTAAATGCGAGGTGATGAGGATGAGTGAACCAATTAGAATGAAAAATAACGGACAAATAAGCATCATGTTAAATGTTAATAATAAAGAAAAGATTCGTCAATTGCATAAAGAGATATCACCAAAACCTTTATCACATGAACACGCAGTATTGAAAGAAATTGAGAAGGAAATGAATTCTCTTGTAGGTATGGAACAAATTAAGAAAATGATGAAAGAAGTATATGCCTGGATTTATATTAATAAGAAGCGTGAAGAGGCAGGGTTAAAGTCTGGCAAGCAAGTACTGCATATGATGTTTAAAGGGAATCCAGGTACTGGAAAAACAACGGTTGCTCGTCTTATTGGAAAGTTATTTCAAAAAATGGATGTTTTACCTAAGGGGCATTTAATTGAGGCGGAACGCGCTGATTTAGTCGGGGAGTATATTGGACATACGGCCCAAAAAACGCGTGATCTTATTAAAAAAGCAGCAGGTGGAATTCTTTTTGTTGATGAGGCTTACTCCTTAGGTCGTGGTGGTGAAAAGGATTTTGGAAAAGAAGCGATTGATACACTTGTGAAGCATATGGAAGATAAACAAAATGACTTTATCTTAATATTGGCTGGTTATTCACGAGAAATGGATTATTTTTTGAGTTTGAATCCAGGTCTTCAATCCCGTTTTCCACTTGTCTTTCATTTTCCGGACTATAGTGTGGGAGAACTAATGGAAATTAGCCATCGTATGTTGGGAGAGAAAGAATATACGTTAAGTAAAGAGGCAGAATCTAAATTGAAAGATCACCTTCTATATATAAAGGGTATGAGAGGTAATCATTTTTCTAATGGCCGCTACGTCCGTAATATTATAGAAAAAGCTATTCGTTCGCAGGCAATGAGATTATTAAGCGAAGCCAATTTAGACAAAAATATTTTAACTTCTTTAATTAGCGAGGATTTCAATTTTTCTTCTGAAAAATAACTATACTTACAAATAAACCTTATACATGTACTTTTGGTATGCCCCTTGCCTTAAGTACATTTTTTCTTGAAAAGGTCAAATGAAAGGTACATAAGCATGATCAAAAAATATGTTTTATCCGTGCTTTTTGTTATGATGGCATTATGGTTAACGTAGAAAGAAGGGATTTATGAAGATGCAAGATAAGGAAAAGGCAATCATTGTTGGTAGTCAAGTACATGCAGACAATTTACAGTTCCAATACTCTATGTTAGAGCTGGAATCTTTGCTATCAACGGCGCAAGGTGAGGCACTTGCATCGTGTACGCAAAAACAGGAAAAATTACATCCAGCGACCTATATTGGAAAAGGAAAACTGGAGGAACTTCAACATTTAGAGGAAGAATTGGAACCAGATTTAATTGTTTTTAATGATGAACTAACACCTAGTCAACTTCGTAATCTTCAGGGGAAATTAAAAGCGCGAGTTTTAGATCGAACTCAACTGATCCTTGATATTTTTGCACAGCGAGCAAGATCTAAAGAAGGAAAATTGCAAGTTGAATTAGCTCAGTTACAGTATTTGTTACCTCGCCTTCAAGGACAGGGGATCTCGCTATCAAGATTAGGTGGAGGAATCGGTACGAGAGGTCCTGGTGAAACGAAATTGGAAACGGATCGGAGGCATATTAGACGTCGAATCGATGAGATTAAAAAACAATTACAAACAGTAGTGGAACACCGTGAACGTTATCGAGAAAGAAGAAAGCGCAATAAAGCCTTTCAAATTGCGATTGTTGGTTATACGAATGCGGGTAAATCTACTTTGTTCAATCGACTTTCAACAGCTGAATCGTATGAAGAGAACCAATTATTTGCTACACTTGACCCGTTGACTAGAAGGCTTGTATTACCAAGTGGATATAGTGCAATTATTACAGATACCGTTGGTTTTATTCAAGATCTGCCGACAACATTAATTGCTGCGTTTCGTTCGACTCTAGAAGAAGTTCGTGAAGCTGATCTATTATTGCATATAGTAGATTGCTCAAATCCAGACTATGTAAATCATGAAAATACTGTGAATCAATTATTGAATGAACTAGGTATGGATCATTTACCGCAGCTTGTTGTTTACAATAAAGCTGATGCTATTTCTCCAGAATTTGTTCCAAGTTCTAGTCAACATTTTATTATGAGTGCTTTCAATGAAGATGATCGAAGTCTTCTAAAAGATAAAATTGAAGATATAGCGATTGTTAACATGCATTATTATCGGGTACTCATACCGAATAATGAAGGCCGCCTGCTTTCAGTCTTAAAGAACGATACGATTTTGCGGGAACTTATTTTTCTGGAAGAAGAACAAATGTATAAATGTAGGGGCTATGTACAAAAGGACCATCCTGTAATGGCAGCTTTAAAATTATATGGAGTATAAAGAAAATCAGCAGCGTAGAAGTTTGTTAGTCAATATGTGATGAATCGAGATAAAGAAAAGTGAAATTACATGACTCATCGACAGACAAACTTCAAAGCTTCTGACGAGAAAGGAAACACGGTTGAATCGATGTTGAACTTATCGGAGGGAGAAGCTTAGAAGTTTGCTAGTTGATATGCACTGAAGCGAGACAAGGAGTATGAAGATTATGGATATACAAAGCAATTTACACAAGTTAATAGAAATAGTAGAGGAACAAATTAATCCTATTCATCGTGAAATTGAGAAAATGATCGAGAAGAATCAATATCGAGTTTTAAAAAGTTTTCAAAAACACCGGGTTAGCGACACTCATTTTACTCCCTCAACTGGATATGGATATGGAGATATTGGTCGAGAAGTATTAGAACAGATATATGCCGATGTCTTTGGAGCGGAGGCTGGATTAGTCCGCCCTCAAATTATATCTGGAACTCATGCCATTTCTATTTCATTGTTTGGAGTCCTTAGGCCAGGCGATGAACTTCTTTATATAACTGGAAAGCCTTACGATACACTAGAAGAAATTGTTGGGATTCGTGGAAATAATAATGGTTCATTAAAAGATTTTCAGATTGATTATCAATCTGTACCATTAGCTAATAATGGATTCATCGATTTTGCAGCTGTAGAAAAGCAAATTAAACCAAATACAAAGGTCATTGGTATTCAACGTTCTAAAGGTTATGGGACAAGACCATCCTTCACTATTGCCCAAATTAAAGAAATGATCGCTTTTGTAAAAGAAATCAAACCCGAAGTCATTGTTTTTGTTGATAATTGTTATGGAGAATTTGTCGAGGAATTAGAACCATGTCATGTAGGAGCAGACTTAATGGCAGGTTCACTAATAAAAAACCCAGGTGGAGGAATTGTTAAGACAGGTGGATATATTGTTGGAAAACAAGAATATGTCGAAGCTTGTTCTTATCGAATGACCGCTCCAGGACTTGGAGCAGAGGCAGGTGCATCTTTATATAGCATGCATGAGATGTATCAAGGTTTTTTCCTAGCTCCTCATATTACCGGACAAGCTTTAAAAGGTGCTGTTTTTACTTCAGCTTTACTTGAAAGTGTTGGACTTAATACGTCACCGAAATGGAATGATAAAAGAACTGACTTAATTCAATCAGTGCAATTTGAAGATAGAGAGAAGATGATTGCATTTTGTCAGGCTATTCAAGCGGTGTCGCCTGTTGACTCATATGTCACTCCTACCCCGAGTTTAATGCCGGGTTATGAAGACGAAGTGATCATGGCTGCAGGTACCTTTATTCAAGGAGCAAGTATTGAGTTGTCGGCAGATGGACCTATTAGACCACCATACATTGCATATGTTCAAGGCGGTTTAACTTATGCCCATGTTAAAATTGCTGTTACTACTGCATTAAACCAATTATTAGAAAAAGGTTTAATCATACTAAATTAAGTGAATTAGTAAATGAAATGAAAATTTTACTGTATTTTTTTATAGGAATCTTATAAAATTTTAAAGTGCATAATGCTTCATGTTCAATAGGAGTTATTTGCAACTTTGATTTAAACGGGAGGACAATTTAAAAGGATGGGTAGACATACCAGAGAAAATATTATGCAACTGGCCAAGGAACAGAACGTCAAATTTGTCAGACTACAATTCACAGATATTCTCGGAACAGTAAAGAATGTTGAAATTCCTATTAGTCAATTAGGAAAAGCTTTAGATAATAAAATGATGTTTGATGGGTCATCTATTGAAGGATTTGTTCGGATTGAAGAGTCAGATATGTACCTTTATCCAGACCTTGATACATGGGTTGTTTTTCCTTGGACCGCTGGCAAGGGAAAAGTGGCAAGATTGATCTGTGATGTTTATAATTCTAATTTACAACCATTTCCAGGCGATCCTCGCAGTAATCTAAAGCGAGTTTTGAAAGAAATGGAAAGTCTTGGATTTACAGATTTTAATCTAGGGCCAGAGCCGGAATTCTTTCTATTTAAGCTAGATGAAAACGGGGAACCAACACTTGAGTTAAACGATCATGGCGGTTATTTTGATCTTGCACCAACTGACCTTGGTGAAAATTGCCGGAGGGATATCGTTTTAGAACTCGAAGAATTGGGATTTGAAATTGAAGCATCTCATCATGAAGAAGCACCAGGTCAGCATGAAATTGATTTTAAATATGCTGATGCAGTGACGGCGTGTGACCAAATTCAAACTTTTAAATTAGTTGTTAAAACAATTGCTAGAAAGCATGGTCTTCATGCTACATTTATGCCCAAGCCACTTTACGGTGTAGCTGGATCAGGAATGCATTTTAATCTATCGCTATTTAAAGACGGACAAAATGTATTTTATGATGAGAACGGCGAATTGAAAATGAGCGAAACAGCTTTTCAATTTTTAGCTGGTATCATTAAACATGCTCCAGCCTTTACAGCTGTTACAAATCCAACAATCAATTCATATAAACGGTTAGTACCGGGATATGAAGCACCTTGTTATATTGCATGGTCAGCTCAGAACAGGAGTCCACTTGTGAGAATTCCTTCATCACGTGGATTAAGTACCCGAGTTGAAGTTCGGAGTGTTGACCCTAGTGCGAATCCATATTTGGCAATGGCTGTGTTGTTAAAAGCCGGATTAAGTGGGATTAAAGATCAATTGACTCCGCCACACGCGGTCGATAAAAATATTTATTTGTTAAATAAAAATGAACGGTTAGAAGAAGGGGTTATTGATTTACCTGCTAACCTGTCAGAGGCACTTGAACAATTAAAACAGGATGAGATTATTAAAGAAGGTTTAGGAAAACATATTTATGAAAATTTTGTTGAAGCCAAAGAAATTGAATGGAATATGTTTAGAACTCAGGTCCATCCTTGGGAGCGGGAGCAGTATTTGAAACAGTACTAAGAAGAAAACTTCTACCGAGTTAAAAGTGCGAGACGACCGATTATCGGCAGAAGCGATAAGGGGCAGCCAAAAAGTGGAAGATCACTTCCCTTTTTGGCTACCCCTTTTTTAGTTGTTTTAAACGAGGGTGTTGATTGGAGCAGAAGGCACTCGCTTTCCGCGGGCATGGCTTGAGCCTCCTCAGTCGCTGTGCGACTTGCGGGGTCTCAAGGCTCATGTTATTCCCGCAGGAGTCTCGCGCCTTCTGCTCCAATCAACGTGCTTAAAATGAAACGATTATTTTTAACATATCTAAAAAAAGTGCACAAAAAAATCGTCCTATCTAGTAAAATGAAGTTACCACACAACATTCATAGAGAGGACGATTTTTATGTGCAATCCGAAGATTACTACTGAGAGGACGATCTATTCATCTGTCCGAATGGACAGAGAATCATTTTTAAAAGGGATCAAAACAAGAAAAACGCCTCAGGATTTGTGCAAAGCTACAAGATTTACCAATGTGAATACTGTTCGGGTTGCCCATTGAAAGAAGTCTACACAAAAGCCAAAGGTGATCGTAAAGTTCATTGGAATCCGATTTTCGAAGAAATGAAAACAAAAGCAAAAACAGCCCTTGAATGTGATAAGAAGGCAGCTATCTACGCTCGGCGCAAGATTGAGGTGGAAAGCGTGTTCGGTCACATCAAGGGCAATCGGTCATTCCGTAGATATTTACTACGGGGTCTTGAAAAGGTCCACACTGAATTCGGAATTGTGGCCTTGGCTCACAATCTCCTGAAAATAGCCAGCTATTTTCAGGTAATAAGCAAAAAAACACAAAAACAGGAGGAGAAAAAAGTGTCATTTTTCTCCTCCTGTTTTATTCGAGGGACTTATAGGACAGCCCCTTTATTCATCCGTTTTCATTAACTGTATATCAATATATAATTGACAATTCATTAGAAAGCTATCAAATTGAATTGAAGTTAATTCTGCAATTTGATTTAATCGATATTTTAATGTATTCGTGTGAATATATAATTGTTCAGCTGATGGCTTTAAACGACAGTTATTTAATAAAAACAACTCTAATGTTTCGATTAAGCTTGTTTGGCTTTCCTCATCTTTCTGCTTTAAGATTAATAAATCACTATTAGTATAATTTAATTTTGTGTGATAGCTAGAAATCGTTTCAAGATACCGCAAAATCCCAAGGTTTTTGTATTCGAAAGAGGGGAGCTTGCCTAAACCTAGGAATTTTCCCGTTTTTATCACTTCAAGTGCTTCTAAGTAGCTATGTTTTAATTTGAGAACAGATGAGTGTTCATTACTGATGCCAGAATAAATGGTTTGTTCTGGAAAATGATCTAAAATAAGGGATGTTAAGTTTTTGGTACTTTCCGTTAATTCGCGAGAAGGAGCTAAGTCACTTCCAATTAAAACGATAATTTTTAAATGATCTGTAAATAGATGAGTAGGGTATTTTAAAGTATTTAAATACAGTATTATTCTATCTAAAAGATCGTTAAAAATATGTTCGTTTTCTTGAGGTACGGAAAATACATTTAGAATAAAAAATTTTGGGAACTTAACATTCACATTAGCTGCTGCCGACTTCATTTGTTTCTCTGTTTGATAAAAGTCACCTATAACTTTTTTGAAAAATATATCTTTTTCTTGGCTTTTCTTAAGTTTATTTTGATTGTTTTCATATAGTAGCTTAGCAATATGAGAAGAAACCTCGTGTATGAATGCAAATTCTTTGTCAGTCAGTAGAGGAGCTGTTTCTTGTATCCATATATAGCCTAAGATTGTCCCTTTATATTTAGCGCTTACAACAACCCTCTGATTAAGGCCAATTTCTTTCATTTCCTTAACTCTGAAAGGTTTTGAAGATGTTTTAAGTTGGTCCACAATCCCTTCATCGAAAAATTTTTCTACAATGGAAATTGGCCAACGTTTTGCAAAGATCGTTAATTTGTTTACCTCATCAAACCGGTCAATGTAAAAGGAATTATAGGCCAATAAAGAAAATTGATGATCTTCAATAATGATCGGTTTTTTTAAATGATTGCTTATTAAATCGGCTATTTCATCAATATCAGATAGTGTAAAGATTTTTTCTAATAATGGCTTCAAGAATATTCACCTCGCAAAGCATTCTTACCATAGTCTACCATAGTGATAGCTTAGACAGTAAAAAAAGCTAGAGATAAAGGAGACACTCCCTTATTTCTAGCTCGATGCATGCAATTTGTTCAGAGCTCATCCCCTATGATAAGTCAAAGGGACCGAAGTTTGTACTTCGCTAAACAGTGCATTTTCGCTTTCCTTATTCAAAGCATTTCCGAAGTTGTTTTTGCTTGTAAATGGAGGAGGAGATAATCAGGACCGCCTGCTTTCGAATCTGTACCTGACATATTGAAGCCTCCAAATGGTTGATAACCAACGATAGCACCTGTACAGCCACGATTGAAATATAGATTCCCAACATGAAAATCTTCGCGCGCTTGTTCTAAATGATCGCGGTTATTTGAAATGACTGCTCCTGTTAATCCATATTCTGTGTTATTGGCTATTTTGATTGCGTGCGTAAAATCCCTAGCTTTAGAAAATGCTACTACAGGTCCAAAAATTTCCTCTTGCATAATCCGAGCATTAGGGTCAGCATCTGCAAAAATGGTCGGCTGTATGAAATAGCCTATTGTGTCATCACCTGCTCCACCAATCATTAACCGACCTTCATCCATGCCAATTTCAATATAGTTCATTATTTTATCAAAAGCATTTTGGTCATTAACTGGCCCCATAAAATGATCTGGATTTGTTGGATCCCCTACGGTTAGTTCTTTCGTTAATTCAACCGCACGGCCTAAAACTTGATCGTAAACATCCTCTACAATGATCGCACGGGAACATGCAGAGCATTTTTGTCCGGAGAAACCAAAAGCTGAACGAACTATGGATTGGGCAGCCAGTTCTAAGTCAGCTTCTGTATCAACGATAATCGTGTCTTTACCTCCCATTTCAGCGATGACACGCTTTAACCAAATTTGTGACTCATTTACTTTTGCAGCACGTTCATAAATGCGAGTACCTACTTCTCGAGAACCAGTAAAGCTAATAAATCGTGTTTTAGGATGATCGACAATGTAATCACCAATTTCCGATCCACTACTTGGTATAAAATTTACTACACCTTTTGGTAAGCCAGCTTCTATTAACACCTCAATAAATTTTGCTGCAATAATCGGTGTCGTTGATGCAGGTTTTAACAGTACCGTATTCCCTGAAACAAGTGCAGCTACGGTAGTTCCTGCCATGATTGCGAAGGCAAAATTCCACGGTGAAATGACCACACCTACGCCGAGTGGAATATAGTCATAGCGATTATATTCACCAGGTCTACTCTCCACTTTTTTTCCGTTCTTCATTTCTAACATTTGTCGTCCATAATATTCCAAGAAATCAATGGCTTCCGCAGTATCTGCATCCGCTTCGTTCCATGGTTTTCCAGCTTCCTTCACTAACAATGCAGAGAACTCATGTTTACGGCGACGAATAATGGCACTAGCTTTAAAAAGGATATTTGCTCGAACTTCAGGTTTCGTTTTTTTCCATGTTTCAAATGCCCTTAAGGCACTTTCCATTGCAAGTTCGACCATTTTTCGATCTGCTTTTGAGACACGTCCTATAACCTCTTTTTTATTCGCTGGATTAATAGAAATAATATGATCTTCCGTAGTGATAGACTCGCCATTGATGATTAGCGGATAGTCTTTTCCTAGATAACTTTCAACAAGTTGTATAGCTTTAGCAAATTCTTTTTGATTTTTTTCTTTCGTAAAATCAGTAAAAGGTTCATGTTTATACGTAATCAATACTATCACTCCTAAAAAATGTATTTAACTATTTTTTTGTTAGTCCCTTAAATGCAAAAGCAATATTTGCAGGCCTTTCTGCTAACCTTCTCATAAAGTAACCGTACCAATCCTCACCATAAGGTACATAAACCCTCACTTTATAGCCATCCTGAACTAGGATTGACTGCAAATTATTTCGCATTCCATACAACATTTGAAATTCAAATTGCTGCTTAGATATGTTCAAGTTTGTAGCCAATTCTTTAGTGTAGTCGATCATAGTATCGTCATGAGTGGCAATAGCAGTATAAAGGCCGTATTCTAAGCTGTGCTTAATCAGCTTTTTATAGTTATCATCTACATCTTTCTTATCAGCAAAGGCGACGTTAGGGGATTCTTTATACGCACCTTTAACTAACCGTAAAAATGGTTGGTACGTGCTAAGATCTTTCAAATCCTGTTCAGAACGATATAAATAGGCTTGGAGCACGGTACTTACACAGGTATAAGATTCTTTAAATTGCTTAAATAAATGAATCGTTTCATGACAACGAGTGGCATCCTCCATATCGATAGTAATCATGACATTGCTTTTTTCTGCCTCATCCAAAATGTTTACCATGTTTTTTATTAAGAGATCACGGCTAATATCTAAGCCTAAAGAAGTTAGCTTTAGTGAAACATGAGAATCAAGTTTTTTATCTTTAATCATTTGAATAGTATGAATACATTCATTAGCCCTTTCTTTAGCAATATCCTTAGAGTTAACAAATTCACCAAGATGATCGACTGTAGTGGATAAACCGCTCTCATTTAGTTTTTGGATGTAAGGAATCGTTTTTAAAAAATCCTTTCCTCCGATGATTTTCCCTGAAACAAAATGAACTCCTCTTTTCTTTGCGATTCTATTGAGCACTTTATTTTTAGACATGAACAAGAATACATTCCTNCTCGCTTTCCGCGGGCATGGCTTGAGCCTCCTCAGTCGCTGTGCGACTTGCGGGGTCTCAAGGCTCATGTTATTCCCGCAGGAGTCTCGCGCCTTCTGCTCCAATCAACGTGCTTAAAATGAAACGATTATTTTTAACATATCTAAAAAAAGTGCACAAAAAAATCGTCCTATCTAGTAAAATGAAGTTACCACACAACATTCATAGAGAGGACGATTTTTATGTGCAATCCGAAGATTACTACTGAGAGGACGATCTATTCATCTGTCCGAATGGACAGAGAATCATTTTTAAAAGGGATCAAAACAAGAAAAACGCCTCAGGATTTGTGCAAAGCTACAAGATTTACCAATGTGAATACTGTTCGGGTTGCCCATTGAAAGAAGTCTACACAAAAGCCAAAGGTGATCGTAAAGTTCATTGGAATCCGATTTTCGAAGAAATGAAAACAAAAGCAAAAACAGCCCTTGAATGTGATAAGAAGGCAGCTATCTACGCTCGGCGCAAGATTGAGGTGGAAAGCGTGTTCGGTCACATCAAGGGCAATCGGTCATTCCGTAGATATTTACTACGGGGTCTTGAAAAGGTCCACACTGAATTCGGAATTGTGGCCTTGGCTCACAATCTCCTGAAAATAGCCAGCTATTTTCAGGTAATAAGCAAAAAAACACAAAAACAGGAGGAGAAAAAAGTGTCATTTTTCTCCTCCTGTTTTATTCGAGGGACTTATAGGACAGCCCCTTTATTCATCCGTTTTCATTAACTGTATATCAATATATAATTGACAATTCATTAGAAAGCTATCAAATTGAATTGAAGTTAATTCTGCAATTTGATTTAATCGATATTTTAATGTATTCGTGTGAATATATAATTGTTCAGCTGATGGCTTTAAACGACAGTTATTTAATAAAAACAACTCTAATGTTTCGATTAAGCTTGTTTGGCTTTCCTCATCTTTCTGCTTTAAGATTAATAAATCACTATTAGTATAATTTAATTTTGTGTGATAGCTAGAAATCGTTTCAAGATACCGCAAAATCCCAAGGTTTTTGTATTCGAAAGAGGGGAGCTTGCCTAAACCTAGGAATTTTCCCGTTTTTATCACTTCAAGTGCTTCTAAGTAGCTATGTTTTAATTTGAGAACAGATGAGTGTTCATTACTGATGCCAGAATAAATGGTTTGTTCTGGAAAATGATCTAAAATAAGGGATGTTAAGTTTTTGGTACTTTCCGTTAATTCGCGAGAAGGAGCTAAGTCACTTCCAATTAAAACGATAATTTTTAAATGATCTGTAAATAGATGAGTAGGGTATTTTAAAGTATTTAAATACAGTATTATTCTATCTAAAAGATCGTTAAAAATATGTTCGTTTTCTTGAGGTACGGAAAATACATTTAGAATAAAAAATTTTGGGAACTTAACATTCACATTAGCTGCTGCCGACTTCATTTGTTTCTCTGTTTGATAAAAGTCACCTATAACTTTTTTGAAAAATATATCTTTTTCTTGGCTTTTCTTAAGTTTATTTTGATTGTTTTCATATAGTAGCTTAGCAATATGAGAAGAAACCTCGTGTATGAATGCAAATTCTTTGTCAGTCAGTAGAGGAGCTGTTTCTTGTATCCATATATAGCCTAAGATTGTCCCTTTATATTTAGCGCTTACAACAACCCTCTGATTAAGGCCAATTTCTTTCATTTCCTTAACTCTGAAAGGTTTTGAAGATGTTTTAAGTTGGTCCACAATCCCTTCATCGAAAAATTTTTCTACAATGGAAATTGGCCAACGTTTTGCAAAGATCGTTAATTTGTTTACCTCATCAAACCGGTCAATGTAAAAGGAATTATAGGCCAATAAAGAAAATTGATGATCTTCAATAATGATCGGTTTTTTTAAATGATTGCTTATTAAATCGGCTATTTCATCAATATCAGATAGTGTAAAGATTTTTTCTAATAATGGCTTCAAGAATATTCACCTCGCAAAGCATTCTTACCATAGTCTACCATAGTGATAGCTTAGACAGTAAAAAAAGCTAGAGATAAAGGAGACACTCCCTTATTTCTAGCTCGATGCATGCAATTTGTTCAGAGCTCATCCCCTATGATAAGTCAAAGGGACCGAAGTTTGTACTTCGCTAAACAGTGCATTTTCGCTTTCCTTATTCAAAGCATTTCCGAAGTTGTTTTTGCTTGTAAATGGAGGAGGAGATAATCAGGACCGCCTGCTTTCGAATCTGTACCTGACATATTGAAGCCTCCAAATGGTTGATAACCAACGATAGCACCTGTACAGCCACGATTGAAATATAGATTCCCAACATGAAAATCTTCGCGCGCTTGTTCTAAATGATCGCGGTTATTTGAAATGACTGCTCCTGTTAATCCATATTCTGTGTTATTGGCTATTTTGATTGCGTGCGTAAAATCCCTAGCTTTAGAAAATGCTACTACAGGTCCAAAAATTTCCTCTTGCATAATCCGAGCATTAGGGTCAGCATCTGCAAAAATGGTCGGCTGTATGAAATAGCCTATTGTGTCATCACCTGCTCCACCAATCATTAACCGACCTTCATCCATGCCAATTTCAATATAGTTCATTATTTTATCAAAAGCATTTTGGTCATTAACTGGCCCCATAAAATGATCTGGATTTGTTGGATCCCCTACGGTTAGTTCTTTCGTTAATTCAACCGCACGGCCTAAAACTTGATCGTAAACATCCTCTACAATGATCGCACGGGAACATGCAGAGCATTTTTGTCCGGAGAAACCAAAAGCTGAACGAACTATGGATTGGGCAGCCAGTTCTAAGTCAGCTTCTGTATCAACGATAATCGTGTCTTTACCTCCCATTTCAGCGATGACACGCTTTAACCAAATTTGTGACTCATTTACTTTTGCAGCACGTTCATAAATGCGAGTACCTACTTCTCGAGAACCAGTAAAGCTAATAAATCGTGTTTTAGGATGATCGACAATGTAATCACCAATTTCCGATCCACTACTTGGTATAAAATTTACTACACCTTTTGGTAAGCCAGCTTCTATTAACACCTCAATAAATTTTGCTGCAATAATCGGTGTCGTTGATGCAGGTTTTAACAGTACCGTATTCCCTGAAACAAGTGCAGCTACGGTAGTTCCTGCCATGATTGCGAAGGCAAAATTCCACGGTGAAATGACCACACCTACGCCGAGTGGAATATAGTCATAGCGATTATATTCACCAGGTCTACTCTCCACTTTTTTTCCGTTCTTCATTTCTAACATTTGTCGTCCATAATATTCCAAGAAATCAATGGCTTCCGCAGTATCTGCATCCGCTTCGTTCCATGGTTTTCCAGCTTCCTTCACTAACAATGCAGAGAACTCATGTTTACGGCGACGAATAATGGCACTAGCTTTAAAAAGGATATTTGCTCGAACTTCAGGTTTCGTTTTTTTCCATGTTTCAAATGCCCTTAAGGCACTTTCCATTGCAAGTTCGACCATTTTTCGATCTGCTTTTGAGACACGTCCTATAACCTCTTTTTTATTCGCTGGATTAATAGAAATAATATGATCTTCCGTAGTGATAGACTCGCCATTGATGATTAGCGGATAGTCTTTTCCTAGATAACTTTCAACAAGTTGTATAGCTTTAGCAAATTCTTTTTGATTTTTTTCTTTCGTAAAATCAGTAAAAGGTTCATGTTTATACGTAATCAATACTATCACTCCTAAAAAATGTATTTAACTATTTTTTTGTTAGTCCCTTAAATGCAAAAGCAATATTTGCAGGCCTTTCTGCTAACCTTCTCATAAAGTAACCGTACCAATCCTCACCATAAGGTACATAAACCCTCACTTTATAGCCATCCTGAACTAGGATTGACTGCAAATTATTTCGCATTCCATACAACATTTGAAATTCAAATTGCTGCTTAGATATGTTCAAGTTTGTAGCCAATTCTTTAGTGTAGTCGATCATAGTATCGTCATGAGTGGCAATAGCAGTATAAAGGCCGTATTCTAAGCTGTGCTTAATCAGCTTTTTATAGTTATCATCTACATCTTTCTTATCAGCAAAGGCGACGTTAGGGGATTCTTTATACGCACCTTTAACTAACCGTAAAAATGGTTGGTACGTGCTAAGATCTTTCAAATCCTGTTCAGAACGATATAAATAGGCTTGGAGCACGGTACTTACACAGGTATAAGATTCTTTAAATTGCTTAAATAAATGAATCGTTTCATGACAACGAGTGGCATCCTCCATATCGATAGTAATCATGACATTGCTTTTTTCTGCCTCATCCAAAATGTTTACCATGTTTTTTATTAAGAGATCACGGCTAATATCTAAGCCTAAAGAAGTTAGCTTTAGTGAAACATGAGAATCAAGTTTTTTATCTTTAATCATTTGAATAGTATGAATACATTCATTAGCCCTTTCTTTAGCAATATCCTTAGAGTTAACAAATTCACCAAGATGATCGACTGTAGTGGATAAACCGCTCTCATTTAGTTTTTGGATGTAAGGAATCGTTTTTAAAAAATCCTTTCCTCCGATGATTTTCCCTGAAACAAAATGAACTCCTCTTTTCTTTGCGATTCTATTGAGCACTTTATTTTTAGACATGAACAAGAATACATTCCTAGTGATTGCTTGCATATCATCTCCGCCTTTAAAAATCAATTCCAAATCAATCGTATTACCTCGCAATTAATCTAACAATGTTTGTTTAAAACAATTATTTGAAGATTTAATTGTAGATAAGAGACAATTCGCAGTATTTAAATAAATTAACTTCCGTGTAATTTTGGAATCTTTTGCGAAATGGATTGATATACGGTGAGAAGTTTGTTATCATTTTCCTAATAGAAACCGATTACATTATGAAATGTGATTTTGATTATAAAAGTCGACATTGTAAAAAGGTGAGTATATGGATGAAAAAACATATTACAATTTATGATATTGCCAAAAAAGCAAACACTTCAACAGCANAAGTTCATTGGAATCCGATTTTCGAAGAAATGAAAACAAAAGCAAAAACAGCCCTTGAATGTGATAAGAAGGCAGCTATCTACGCTCGGCGCAAGATTGAGGTGGAAAGCGTGTTCGGTCACATCAAGGGCAATCGGTCATTCCGTAGATATTTACTACGGGGTCTTGAAAAGGTCCACACTGAATTCGGAATTGTGGCCTTGGCTCACAATCTCCTGAAAATAGCCAGCTATTTTCAGGTAATAAGCAAAAAAACACAAAAACAGGAGGAGAAAAAAGTGTCATTTTTCTCCTCCTGTTTTATTCGAGGGACTTATAGGACAGCCCCTTTATTCATCCGTTTTCATTAACTGTATATCAATATATAATTGACAATTCATTAGAAAGCTATCAAATTGAATTGAAGTTAATTCTGCAATTTGATTTAATCGATATTTTAATGTATTCGTGTGAATATATAATTGTTCAGCTGATGGCTTTAAACGACAGTTATTTAATAAAAACAACTCTAATGTTTCGATTAAGCTTGTTTGGCTTTCCTCATCTTTCTGCTTTAAGATTAATAAATCACTATTAGTATAATTTAATTTTGTGTGATAGCTAGAAATCGTTTCAAGATACCGCAAAATCCCAAGGTTTTTGTATTCGAAAGAGGGGAGCTTGCCTAAACCTAGGAATTTTCCCGTTTTTATCACTTCAAGTGCTTCTAAGTAGCTATGTTTTAATTTGAGAACAGATGAGTGTTCATTACTGATGCCAGAATAAATGGTTTGTTCTGGAAAATGATCTAAAATAAGGGATGTTAAGTTTTTGGTACTTTCCGTTAATTCGCGAGAAGGAGCTAAGTCACTTCCAATTAAAACGATAATTTTTAAATGATCTGTAAATAGATGAGTAGGGTATTTTAAAGTATTTAAATACAGTATTATTCTATCTAAAAGATCGTTAAAAATATGTTCGTTTTCTTGAGGTACGGAAAATACATTTAGAATAAAAAATTTTGGGAACTTAACATTCACATTAGCTGCTGCCGACTTCATTTGTTTCTCTGTTTGATAAAAGTCACCTATAACTTTTTTGAAAAATATATCTTTTTCTTGGCTTTTCTTAAGTTTATTTTGATTGTTTTCATATAGTAGCTTAGCAATATGAGAAGAAACCTCGTGTATGAATGCAAATTCTTTGTCAGTCAGTAGAGGAGCTGTTTCTTGTATCCATATATAGCCTAAGATTGTCCCTTTATATTTAGCGCTTACAACAACCCTCTGATTAAGGCCAATTTCTTTCATTTCCTTAACTCTGAAAGGTTTTGAAGATGTTTTAAGTTGGTCCACAATCCCTTCATCGAAAAATTTTTCTACAATGGAAATTGGCCAACGTTTTGCAAAGATCGTTAATTTGTTTACCTCATCAAACCGGTCAATGTAAAAGGAATTATAGGCCAATAAAGAAAATTGATGATCTTCAATAATGATCGGTTTTTTTAAATGATTGCTTATTAAATCGGCTATTTCATCAATATCAGATAGTGTAAAGATTTTTTCTAATAATGGCTTCAAGAATATTCACCTCGCAAAGCATTCTTACCATAGTCTACCATAGTGATAGCTTAGACAGTAAAAAAAGCTAGAGATAAAGGAGACACTCCCTTATTTCTAGCTCGATGCATGCAATTTGTTCAGAGCTCATCCCCTATGATAAGTCAAAGGGACCGAAGTTTGTACTTCGCTAAACAGTGCATTTTCGCTTTCCTTATTCAAAGCATTTCCGAAGTTGTTTTTGCTTGTAAATGGAGGAGGAGATAATCAGGACCGCCTGCTTTCGAATCTGTACCTGACATATTGAAGCCTCCAAATGGTTGATAACCAACGATAGCACCTGTACAGCCACGATTGAAATATAGATTCCCAACATGAAAATCTTCGCGCGCTTGTTCTAAATGATCGCGGTTATTTGAAATGACTGCTCCTGTTAATCCATATTCTGTGTTATTGGCTATTTTGATTGCGTGCGTAAAATCCCTAGCTTTAGAAAATGCTACTACAGGTCCAAAAATTTCCTCTTGCATAATCCGAGCATTAGGGTCAGCATCTGCAAAAATGGTCGGCTGTATGAAATAGCCTATTGTGTCATCACCTGCTCCACCAATCATTAACCGACCTTCATCCATGCCAATTTCAATATAGTTCATTATTTTATCAAAAGCATTTTGGTCATTAACTGGCCCCATAAAATGATCTGGATTTGTTGGATCCCCTACGGTTAGTTCTTTCGTTAATTCAACCGCACGGCCTAAAACTTGATCGTAAACATCCTCTACAATGATCGCACGGGAACATGCAGAGCATTTTTGTCCGGAGAAACCAAAAGCTGAACGAACTATGGATTGGGCAGCCAGTTCTAAGTCAGCTTCTGTATCAACGATAATCGTGTCTTTACCTCCCATTTCAGCGATGACACGCTTTAACCAAATTTGTGACTCATTTACTTTTGCAGCACGTTCATAAATGCGAGTACCTACTTCTCGAGAACCAGTAAAGCTAATAAATCGTGTTTTAGGATGATCGACAATGTAATCACCAATTTCCGATCCACTACTTGGTATAAAATTTACTACACCTTTTGGTAAGCCAGCTTCTATTAACACCTCAATAAATTTTGCTGCAATAATCGGTGTCGTTGATGCAGGTTTTAACAGTACCGTATTCCCTGAAACAAGTGCAGCTACGGTAGTTCCTGCCATGATTGCGAAGGCAAAATTCCACGGTGAAATGACCACACCTACGCCGAGTGGAATATAGTCATAGCGATTATATTCACCAGGTCTACTCTCCACTTTTTTTCCGTTCTTCATTTCTAACATTTGTCGTCCATAATATTCCAAGAAATCAATGGCTTCCGCAGTATCTGCATCCGCTTCGTTCCATGGTTTTCCAGCTTCCTTCACTAACAATGCAGAGAACTCATGTTTACGGCGACGAATAATGGCACTAGCTTTAAAAAGGATATTTGCTCGAACTTCAGGTTTCGTTTTTTTCCATGTTTCAAATGCCCTTAAGGCACTTTCCATTGCAAGTTCGACCATTTTTCGATCTGCTTTTGAGACACGTCCTATAACCTCTTTTTTATTCGCTGGATTAATAGAAATAATATGATCTTCCGTAGTGATAGACTCGCCATTGATGATTAGCGGATAGTCTTTTCCTAGATAACTTTCAACAAGTTGTATAGCTTTAGCAAATTCTTTTTGATTTTTTTCTTTCGTAAAATCAGTAAAAGGTTCATGTTTATACGTAATCAATACTATCACTCCTAAAAAATGTATTTAACTATTTTTTTGTTAGTCCCTTAAATGCAAAAGCAATATTTGCAGGCCTTTCTGCTAACCTTCTCATAAAGTAACCGTACCAATCCTCACCATAAGGTACATAAACCCTCACTTTATAGCCATCCTGAACTAGGATTGACTGCAAATTATTTCGCATTCCATACAACATTTGAAATTCAAATTGCTGCTTAGATATGTTCAAGTTTGTAGCCAATTCTTTAGTGTAGTCGATCATAGTATCGTCATGAGTGGCAATAGCAGTATAAAGGCCGTATTCTAAGCTGTGCTTAATCAGCTTTTTATAGTTATCATCTACATCTTTCTTATCAGCAAAGGCGACGTTAGGGGATTCTTTATACGCACCTTTAACTAACCGTAAAAATGGTTGGTACGTGCTAAGATCTTTCAAATCCTGTTCAGAACGATATAAATAGGCTTGGAGCACGGTACTTACACAGGTATAAGATTCTTTAAATTGCTTAAATAAATGAATCGTTTCATGACAACGAGTGGCATCCTCCATATCGATAGTAATCATGACATTGCTTTTTTCTGCCTCATCCAAAATGTTTACCATGTTTTTTATTAAGAGATCACGGCTAATATCTAAGCCTAAAGAAGTTAGCTTTAGTGAAACATGAGAATCAAGTTTTTTATCTTTAATCATTTGAATAGTATGAATACATTCATTAGCCCTTTCTTTAGCAATATCCTTAGAGTTAACAAATTCACCAAGATGATCGACTGTAGTGGATAAACCGCTCTCATTTAGTTTTTGGATGTAAGGAATCGTTTTTAAAAAATCCTTTCCTCCGATGATTTTCCCTGAAACAAAATGAACTCCTCTTTTCTTTGCGATTCTATTGAGCACTTTATTTTTAGACATGAACAAGAATACATTCCTAGTGATTGCTTGCATATCATCTCCGCCTTTAAAAATCAATTCCAAATCAATCGTATTACCTCGCAATTAATCTAACAATGTTTGTTTAAAACAATTATTTGAAGATTTAATTGTAGATAAGAGACAATTCGCAGTATTTAAATAAATTAACTTCCGTGTAATTTTGGAATCTTTTGCGAAATGGATTGATATACGGTGAGAAGTTTGTTATCATTTTCCTAATAGAAACCGATTACATTATGAAATGTGATTTTGATTATAAAAGTCGACATTGTAAAAAGGTGAGTATATGGATGAAAAAACATATTACAATTTATGATATTGCCAAAAAAGCAAACACTTCAACAGCAACTGTATCACGGGTCTTAAGCAATAGTGACTATCCCGTAAAAAAAGATCTCCGTGAGAAGATCCTAAAAGTTGCGAAAGAGTTAAACTACATACCCAATATGATTGGAAGACAATTGAAGACAAATAATAGTATGACAATTGGTGTCATTATTCCTTCTATTACAAACCCTTTCTATGCATCTCTTGTATTAGGAATCGAGGATATTGCCCAAAGCCGTGGGTACCATGTTTTATTATGTAACTCACATAGGAATCCTGAACTTGAAAAGAAATATGTAAAAACCCTTTTTGAAAAACAGGTCAAGGGGGTGATTGTTTCCTCTATTTCTTCAAACCAAAGATTACTAGGAGAATTGATCGAAAAAGGTTTGAATCTAGTAGCTTTTGACCAAACGGTTGAAGGATTAAACAGTAGTCAAATTCATTTCGATTATCGCAAAGGGGGATTTATGGCTGTTGAATATTTAATAAATAAAGGTCATAGAAAAATTGCGTTTATTAGTTCCCCTTTAAGCAGGCCTAGTCGAAGAAGCACCTATCATGGTTATAGGGATGCATTAGATCAACATGGTGTGCAAATCAAGGAAGAATGGATTCAAATAGCTGCAAGGGAAGAAGAGGATTCGGAAAAAAACTATGAATTTCATAATGGCATTGAAATGACGAAAAAATTACTTGAAAAGCAAGAATTACCAACAGCAATTTTTTGTTGTAATGATATGACAGCATTTGGTGTCATGAATGAACTAGCAACGCAAGGGATAAGGATTCCAGATCAAATATCGGTTATGGGGTTTGACAATATAGAGTTTGCGGAGATGGTAACTCCTCCTTTAACAACTATTCAACAACCCGATTACGAAATGGGAAGGATGGCGTGTAATTTACTGCTAGATACATTAAGTAGAAAAGTAAAGGAAAATGTTAATATTATGTTGCAACCAAAAATTGTGGAACGTAAATCAGTATCGATAATTGAAGAAAGTTTATGATTAAATTTAAGTTATTAAGAATAGTAATCGGTTTCTAGAATATAATTTGCTGTAGTAATAATCTAAAAATATATCAAGTACAAAGTTACGAGGTGATCCTTTTGTCGGATAAAATGAAATTTGCCATTGTTGGCGCAGGTGTTATATCGGATTTTCATGCTAAAGCTATTACAGCCCATAATGAAGCTGAATTGATTGCAATTTGCGATATCGAAATTGAAAAGGCGGACAAGTTAGCTAAAGAATATGCAAGTTCAGCTAAAGTCTATACCAATTATGAAGATATGTTTGCAAGTGAATCGATTGATATTGTCTCGATTTGTGTTCCTAGTGGAAATCACGCAGAGGTAGCGATTGCTGCTGCCACAGCTGGTATTCATATTTTATGTGAGAAACCATTAGATATTAAAGCTGAAAAAATGACCGAAATGATTGCTGCTGCCCGAAATAACAATGTAAAACTAGGCGGTGTGTATCAACGAAGAACACTAGAGGCGGCTATTATTACGCGCAATGCTATCCAGGAAGGGAAACTTGGAAAGCTCGTTCTTGGAGATGCTTATTTAAAATACTATCGTAGTCCAGAATATTACAAAAGTGCAGGTTGGAGAGGAACATGGGAATTAGATGGCGGCGGCGCTCTCATGAATCAAGGTGTCCATGGTATTGATCTAATTCAATGGATGGTCGGCGATATTGAGTCAGTTTTTGCTTATGCGGCTCCGTTAGTTCGCGACATTGATGTTGAAGATACTGCAGTTATTACAGTGAAGTATAAAAACGGGGCATTTGGAGTGATACAAGGAACTACGTCCGTTTATCCTGGTCAAGAAACAAGATTTGAAATTCATGGAGAAAAAGGCTCTATCATCTTTGGGGATAGCGGGATTAAACAATGGGAGATAATCGATAGTAATGAGGGGCCGCCAGAAGTAACTAATCAAGAAGGTGGAAGTAATGATCCGAAAAGCATCTCCAATCAAGGTCACTATATTTTCGTTGATGACATTATTCAAGCTGTAAGAGAAGATCGAGATCCTCTAGTATCGGGAGAAGAGGCTAGGAAAGCCGTTGACTTAATACTAGCAATCTATGAATCATCGAGAACAGGAAAAGAAGTTAAGGTAAATTATTAATACTTTAAATAAAGGGTGATGAAGAGATGAACAAAATGAAAATTGGTATCATCGGTTTAGATACTTCACACGTATCCGCCTTCACGAAACTGTTAAATGATCCGCAACATCCTCACTATGTCCCTGGGGGAGAAGTAGTAGTTGCTTATCCAGGTGGATCATCTGACATGGAACTTAGTTACTCTCGAGTGGAAGGGTTTACAACAGAGTTGCG
This sequence comes from Bacillus niameyensis, assembly GCF_001375535.1. Taxonomy (GTDB): domain Bacteria; phylum Bacillota; class Bacilli; order Bacillales; family Bacillaceae_C; genus Lederbergia; species Lederbergia niameyensis. Next base: position 845,829 of record NZ_LN831197.1, on the reverse strand, counting down.
TGATCAATTTAACGTCGAGATTGCTCAGACCCCTGAAGAGGTTGCAGAAAAGTCAGATGCGATTCTTTTAGAATCTGTCGATGGACGTGTTCACCTTGAACAATTTCAAAAGATCGTATCCTATGGGAAACCCGTTTTTATTGATAAACCGTTAGCCATCTCATCAAAAGAAGCCAATGAAATCTTTAAACTATCTGATCAATATGGGACACCTATTATGAGTTGTTCCTCTCTCCGATATAGTGAAGGTTTTTCAAATGCGTTAGCAGATCCAGAAAAAGGAGAAATTATTGGAATCGACTGTTCTGGCCCACTTGCGATTGAGCCCAGTCATGGTCTATTTTGGTACGGTATTCATACGGCTGAAATGCTCTACCGTGCACTTGGTTCAGGTTGCGAGAAAGTAACCGTAGTGAAAAACGATGACCATGATTTAATCGTTGGAGAATGGAAGGACGGAAGGATCGGAAGTTTGCGGGGAAATCGCAAAGGGAACTCTGTTTTTGGAGCTCTTATTCATCGAGAAAAAGGAACACAGTTTGTAGATGTAAGTGAAGATAAGACGCCTTTTTACGCATCTTTGATGGAAGAAATTATCCATCTTTTCAAGGACGGTGTTGCTTCTATCGATCGAGAAGAAACATTAGAAATTATCCGCTTCCTGGAAGCTGCTACTGAGAGCCGTTCCACGGGGAAAACTGTACTTTTATAAAAAGGAGGTATGAATTTCTTGGTATTTAATCGATTAGGCATCCTCACTGATGAAGTTTCACAGAATTTAGTCGAGGCTTTGGATTGGGTTGTTAACAATGATTTAAAGCATGTAGAACTTAGGACTTTTGATGGGATGAATATCTCTGATGTTACAGATGAAACATTGGACAAAGTGATGGGTGAAATAGAAAAAAGAAATATATTTGTGTCGGGAGTGGCTTCGCCCGTCTTTAAATGTGCACTTGATCCTACAAGGCCGGTTGCTTCAGGTGATACATTTGGTCAAGCAGAAGAAAGTGTTGAAGCACATTTTCAAAAGCTTGACAGAATGATTGAAATTAGTAAAAGGTTAAAAACGAACAAGATTAGAATATTTTCTTTTTGGAGGGAAGAAACTCCTGAAAAATACGAAGATGAGATTGTAGGTCATTTAAAGAAAGCTGCGAAACGTGCTGAGGAAGAAAATATACTTTTATTACTTGAAAATGAAGTTGCTTGTAACGGGGGCTATGCGTCTGAGGTCGCGAGGATTGTAGAAAAGGTAAATTCTCCAAATCTTAAAGCATTATGGGATCCGGGAAATGAAGAGTATGGTGGTCGTTCTTCTTATCCAGAAGGTTATGAAAACGTGAAAAGTGTGATCGGCCATATCCACTTGAAAGACGCTTATATTCAAGAAAATGGCGAGCCTAAATGCGTTCCCATTGGTGAAGGAAATGTACCTTACCTTGATCAACTCCAAGCACTTGAAGAAAGTCAATATACTGGCTTGTTTACTATTGAAACCCATTATGTGCCTGTTTCTGGGACACCAATGGAAGGCAGTAATAGGACATTAATTGGTTTACAGAACATCATTAAAAAGATGAGAAACCTCACATAGAAAATACTTGAAGGGAGTTTGTTCGAATAGAGTGAATACAAAAAATCAACCTGTTAAAAATTTTCGGGCCGATAAACTTAATGTAAAAGTGTATCAAAATCGACTATCCATGGGTCAGGCAGCTGGTGAAGAGGTTGTTAGAAAATTAAAAGAGCTGCTAAAAAATCAAGATTCTGTTCGAATGGTATTTGCATCAGCTCCATCACAAAATGAATTTCTAGAAACTATAAAAAGTGCTGATATTGATTGGGCACGTGTTACAGCATTCCATATGGATGAATATATAGGGCTTGCACTAAACCATCCACAAAGTTTTGGTTATTTCTTAAAGATACAATTATTTGATGTGGTTCAACCTGGAGTTATTCATTATATTAACGGAATGAATGATAGTGATAAAGAGATGGAAAGATATAGTAAACTTTTACAGGACGCACCTATTGACATTATCTGCTTAGGGATTGGTGAAAATGGACATATCGCATTTAATGACCCACCTGTAGCAGATTTTCATGATCCTTATATTATTAAAATGGTAGAGTTAGATGCGATAAGTCGTAACCAACAAGTAAATGATGGTTGTTTNGCTGCCACAGCTGGTATTCATATTTTATGTGAGAAACCATTAGATATTAAAGCTGAAAAAATGACCGAAATGATTGCTGCTGCCCGAAATAACAATGTAAAACTAGGCGGTGTGTATCAACGAAGAACACTAGAGGCGGCTATTATTACGCGCAATGCTATCCAGGAAGGGAAACTTGGAAAGCTCGTTCTTGGAGATGCTTATTTAAAATACTATCGTAGTCCAGAATATTACAAAAGTGCAGGTTGGAGAGGAACATGGGAATTAGATGGCGGCGGCGCTCTCATGAATCAAGGTGTCCATGGTATTGATCTAATTCAATGGATGGTCGGCGATATTGAGTCAGTTTTTGCTTATGCGGCTCCGTTAGTTCGCGACATTGATGTTGAAGATACTGCAGTTATTACAGTGAAGTATAAAAACGGGGCATTTGGAGTGATACAAGGAACTACGTCCGTTTATCCTGGTCAAGAAACAAGATTTGAAATTCATGGAGAAAAAGGCTCTATCATCTTTGGGGATAGCGGGATTAAACAATGGGAGATAATCGATAGTAATGAGGGGCCGCCAGAAGTAACTAATCAAGAAGGTGGAAGTAATGATCCGAAAAGCATCTCCAATCAAGGTCACTATATTTTCGTTGATGACATTATTCAAGCTGTAAGAGAAGATCGAGATCCTCTAGTATCGGGAGAAGAGGCTAGGAAAGCCGTTGACTTAATACTAGCAATCTATGAATCATCGAGAACAGGAAAAGAAGTTAAGGTAAATTATTAATACTTTAAATAAAGGGTGATGAAGAGATGAACAAAATGAAAATTGGTATCATCGGTTTAGATACTTCACACGTATCCGCCTTCACGAAACTGTTAAATGATCCGCAACATCCTCACTATGTCCCTGGGGGAGAAGTAGTAGTTGCTTATCCAGGTGGATCATCTGACATGGAACTTAGTTACTCTCGAGTGGAAGGGTTTACAACAGAGTTGCGTGATCAATTTAACGTCGAGATTGCTCAGACCCCTGAAGAGGTTGCAGAAAAGTCAGATGCGATTCTTTTAGAATCTGTCGATGGACGTGTTCACCTTGAACAATTTCAAAAGATCGTATCCTATGGGAAACCCGTTTTTATTGATAAACCGTTAGCCATCTCATCAAAAGAAGCCAATGAAATCTTTAAACTATCTGATCAATATGGGACACCTATTATGAGTTGTTCCTCTCTCCGATATAGTGAAGGTTTTTCAAATGCGTTAGCAGATCCAGAAAAAGGAGAAATTATTGGAATCGACTGTTCTGGCCCACTTGCGATTGAGCCCAGTCATGGTCTATTTTGGTACGGTATTCATACGGCTGAAATGCTCTACCGTGCACTTGGTTCAGGTTGCGAGAAAGTAACCGTAGTGAAAAACGATGACCATGATTTAATCGTTGGAGAATGGAAGGACGGAAGGATCGGAAGTTTGCGGGGAAATCGCAAAGGGAACTCTGTTTTTGGAGCTCTTATTCATCGAGAAAAAGGAACACAGTTTGTAGATGTAAGTGAAGATAAGACGCCTTTTTACGCATCTTTGATGGAAGAAATTATCCATCTTTTCAAGGACGGTGTTGCTTCTATCGATCGAGAAGAAACATTAGAAATTATCCGCTTCCTGGAAGCTGCTACTGAGAGCCGTTCCACGGGGAAAACTGTACTTTTATAAAAAGGAGGTATGAATTTCTTGGTATTTAATCGATTAGGCATCCTCACTGATGAAGTTTCACAGAATTTAGTCGAGGCTTTGGATTGGGTTGTTAACAATGATTTAAAGCATGTAGAACTTAGGACTTTTGATGGGATGAATATCTCTGATGTTACAGATGAAACATTGGACAAAGTGATGGGTGAAATAGAAAAAAGAAATATATTTGTGTCGGGAGTGGCTTCGCCCGTCTTTAAATGTGCACTTGATCCTACAAGGCCGGTTGCTTCAGGTGATACATTTGGTCAAGCAGAAGAAAGTGTTGAAGCACATTTTCAAAAGCTTGACAGAATGATTGAAATTAGTAAAAGGTTAAAAACGAACAAGATTAGAATATTTTCTTTTTGGAGGGAAGAAACTCCTGAAAAATACGAAGATGAGATTGTAGGTCATTTAAAGAAAGCTGCGAAACGTGCTGAGGAAGAAAATATACTTTTATTACTTGAAAATGAAGTTGCTTGTAACGGGGGCTATGCGTCTGAGGTCGCGAGGATTGTAGAAAAGGTAAATTCTCCAAATCTTAAAGCATTATGGGATCCGGGAAATGAAGAGTATGGTGGTCGTTCTTCTTATCCAGAAGGTTATGAAAACGTGAAAAGTGTGATCGGCCATATCCACTTGAAAGACGCTTATATTCAAGAAAATGGCGAGCCTAAATGCGTTCCCATTGGTGAAGGAAATGTACCTTACCTTGATCAACTCCAAGCACTTGAAGAAAGTCAATATACTGGCTTGTTTACTATTGAAACCCATTATGTGCCTGTTTCTGGGACACCAATGGAAGGCAGTAATAGGACATTAATTGGTTTACAGAACATCATTAAAAAGATGAGAAACCTCACATAGAAAATACTTGAAGGGAGTTTGTTCGAATAGAGTGAATACAAAAAATCAACCTGTTAAAAATTTTCGGGCCGATAAACTTAATGTAAAAGTGTATCAAAATCGACTATCCATGGGTCAGGCAGCTGGTGAAGAGGTTGTTAGAAAATTAAAAGAGCTGCTAAAAAATCAAGATTCTGTTCGAATGGTATTTGCATCAGCTCCATCACAAAATGAATTTCTAGAAACTATAAAAAGTGCTGATATTGATTGGGCACGTGTTACAGCATTCCATATGGATGAATATATAGGGCTTGCACTAAACCATCCACAAAGTTTTGGTTATTTCTTAAAGATACAATTATTTGATGTGGTTCAACCTGGAGTTATTCATTATATTAACGGAATGAATGATAGTGATAAAGAGATGGAAAGATATAGTAAACTTTTACAGGACGCACCTATTGACATTATCTGCTTAGGGATTGGTGAAAATGGACATATCGCATTTAATGACCCACCTGTAGCAGATTTTCATGATCCTTATATTATTAAAATGGTAGAGTTAGATGCGATAAGTCGTAACCAACAAGTAAATGATGGTTGTTTTGCGGAATTGTCCGAGGTTCCAACCCATGCATTGACATTGACAATACCAACTTTAATGGCGGGAAAACATTTATACTGCATGGTGCCTGGACCGACAAAAACGAATGCGGTTAAAAAAGTTCTGAACGATGGAATTTCAACTGATGTTCCCGCCTCAATTTTGCGTCAGCATTCAGATTGTACTCTTTATTTAGATAATGAATCCTATGGTGAGGTAGACTAATATGAAAAATCAGATTGTCGGGATTCATTATGCAACCAAAAAGCCAACAGTCATCGAAGTGGAGGATGGGTTCATAACCGATATTCAGCCACTAGACGATGATACACTAGAGACATTACCTTATATAGCTCCTGGGCTAGTTGATTTGCAGATTAATGGCTTTCGTGGATTTGATTTTAATAGTCTGCCTTTTTCCGAACAACTAGTTATTGACGTAACGAAAGAACTTTGGAAAGAAGGCATCACTACTTATTATCCTACTGTCATTACGAATAGTGACGATGCCATTGAAGAAGCGGTAAGAACGATTGTTCGAGCGTGTGAAAAAGATCCGTTGACATGTGAAACAATCGGTGGAATTCATATTGAAGGACCATTCATCTCTCCGGAGGATGGTCCTCGGGGTGCTCATGGAAAAGAATATGTGAAAGCACCAGATTGGGATCTTATGCAAAAATGGCAAAATGCAGCTAAGGGAAAAATAAAAATTGTCACCTTATCCCCTGAATGGGAAGGATCAGCAAGTTTTATAGAAAAATGTGTGGAAAATGATATAATTATTTCTATCGGTCACACAGCTGCTAACTCAGAGCAAATATCGGAAGCTGTTCGAGCGGGAGCAAAAATGTCAACACATATAGGCAATGGTGCTCATTTAATGTTACCTCGCCACCCTAATTATCTCTGGGAACAATTAGCTGATGATCATTTATGGGCATGTTTAATCGCTGATGGATTCCATTTGCCCTTGTCATTCCTCAAAGTTGCAATGAAAGTGAAGGAATCCCAAGCCATGCTTGTTAGTGATGCCGTTTATTTAAGTGGGTTAGAACCTGGTGAATATGATACTCATATTGGCGGGAAAGTGGTTCTAACACCTGAAGGAAAATTGCATACAAAGGACAACTCGAATATTCTAGCAGGGTCTGCACAAATGTTAATACATGGAATTGCTCACCTAGTTAACAACCAAGTGACTACTATTCAAGAGGCTTGGGAAATGGCCTCGGTCCGGCCATCTGTTTTTATGGGGCATACTACGCAACAAGGTTTATCAATAGGTGCGCCAGCCGATATCGTACTGTTTAAACAGCCAGAAAACACAATAAATGTCCTACAATCTTACAAATCTGGATGTTTAGTCTATTCCGTGTAATCGTTTTGCGGAATTTGCACAACCCTTTTTGCAAAATTCTATTTTTCCTAAATAATTGCCACATTTTGTAGCATATGATAAAATAAGTGTACTTTCTGGTGGTACATATTCTATCGAGTGGGGACAGTTTATACCCTTTGGGAGGTAAACTGTCCTTGTTTACTTATATAGACTATCCCTTCACCCATTGAATTTAAGGGTATTTCTTAAGTTTAGTAGTATTAATAAGATTTGAAAAAAATGTTTTATTACAGTAAAATATTGCAGAATAAGGAGGATGATCATATGAATGATTCTGCTGATTTGAATTCGGTGTTACGTAGTGATGTCAAAAAACTTGGCAATATATTGGGCGAAATCCTAATACATCATGGCGGGGAAAAACTTTTTAATGAAGTAGAAGTTATTAGGGAGATGACCAAAAGTCTGCGCAAGGAATTTGATGAAAAGATTTATATGGAATTAAAAGATAGGATAAAACAACTGAAACCCCCCATTCGTCAGCAAGTCATCAGAGCTTTTTCAATATATTTCCATTTGATTAATATAGCCGAACAAAATCATCGGATTAGGCGGAGAAAACAATATCAACTGAACGATCAGGGTGGACAACCATTTTCGATAGAGAACGTAGTATCTAGGGTGAAAGATTATCAAATGTCTCATGATGCTCTTCAAAGTGTATTAAACGAATTATCGATTGAATTAATTATTACTGCGCATCCGACGGAAGCAACTAAAAGAACCGTGTTAGAAATTCAAAAAAGGATTTCGACGATTCTCCAAAAATTAGATAGTCCTGCGTTATCAAAAAATGAGCGAAAAAACTTGGAGAACAGTCTTTTTGATGAAGTGACCGCGTTATGGCAAACTGATGAATTGCGTCATAGGAAGCCAAGAGTACTTGATGAAGTACGTAATGGACTATATTATTTTGATGAAACATTGTTTAATACAATTCCTTCTGTACATGAAGAATTGGAATTTCAACTAAAAGAACATTTCCCAAATTATGAATGGGATGTTCCTAACTTCCTTCATTTTGGTTCATGGATTGGTGGCGATCGTGATGGAAATCCGAATGTAACACCAGATATTACATGGGAAACACTAGAGTTGCAACGAAGTCTTGTTTTAAAGAAATACGATGAAGCTATTAATGAACTGATGAAAAGATTTAGTCATTCCTCATATCGAATTTCAGTTTCTGATAAATTAACAGATTCTGTTGAGCGAGAAGAAAGGATCTACCTAAATGAAGAAGAAAAATGGCCGGTTGAATCTGAATTGTATCGTCGCAAATTCGCCATTATTCTTAAACGGCTTCACGAAGTAGGAAAATCCGAGCTTGGTTATAAGAATCCGGATGAACTTTTAAATGATTTAATCTTAATACAAGATAGTGCAGAAAAACATCAACCAACGGGACATACATTGAAATCAATTCGTACATTAATTAGACAAGTCCGACTATTCGGTTTTCATTTGGTGACACTTGATATACGAAACCATAGTGGTGAACATGAATTTGCAGTAAATGAAATATTAAAAGCTGTTAATATTACAAAACATTATTCTGAACTACCTGAAGAGGAAAAAATAAAAATATTAAAAGATGTTTTAAGTGATCCTCGACCACTCCTGCTTTATGAAGAGGATTATACGAAACAAACACAAGGTATTTTAAAGGTATTTAAATTAATTAGACAAGCACATAAGGAGTTTGGCAAACGTTCGATTCAGGTTTATTTAATTAGTATGACTCAATCTTCGAGTGATCTTTTAGAAGTGTTATTACTAGCTAAAGAAGCTGGAATTTATCGTCTATATTCTGATGGAACTGTCGAGTCAGATTTAAATGTGGCTCCTTTACTAGAAACTATTGATGATTTAATTGCAGGTCCTAATATTATGAAACGCTTGTTTGAAATGGACGTGTACCGAAACCATCTTAAGGTAAGGAATAATCATCAAGAAATTATGTTAGGATATTCTGACGGTAGTAAGGATGGCGGAACTTTAACTGCTAATTGGAAGCTTTTCAAAGCACAGCAAGAGATTCATAATATGGCTAAAGAATTTGATATTCGTTTGAAATTCTTCCATGGTCGCGGTGGCTCATTAGGGCGTGGCGGCGGCTCCTTGAATACTAGTATTCTTTCACAGCCAGTAGAAACACTAGGAGATGGCGTGAAAATTACTGAACAAGGAGAAGTATTATCTTCAAGATATTTACTAGAAGATATCGCTTTTCGTAATCTCGAACAGGCAGCATCTGCGCTCCTTGAAGCGTGTGCTCGAGTTTCAACAGAGTCTAAAGTCGATTATTCTCGCGAAAAAGAATGGGAAACAGCTATGGAGGAAATTTCCACTCATTCGTTAAAAAAATATCAATCTCTAGTATTTGGGGATCCTGATTTCTTAACTTATTTTAATCAGGCTACACCATTAAAAGAAATAGGTGCTTTAAATATTGGATCACGTCCGATGAGTAGAAAGAACAGCCAACGATTTGAAGATTTACGAGCTATACCTTGGGTATTTGCATGGACTCAATCGAGACATATGATTCCCGCGTGGTATGCCTCTGGGACGGGGTTAAAAACATATATTGAAGAAGATGAAAGTCATTTAATAACATTACAGACTATGTACCAAAAATGGCCATTCTTTAGATCAACTATCAACAATTTACAAATGGCTTTAATGAAAGCTGATATGACGACAGCTAAGGAATATTTAACATTAGTTAGCGATCCGGATGTCGCCGAGCGGATTTACGGTGACATCAGAAGTGAGTATTTCCGGACGAAAGAAGCTCTATTAAAAATAACTGGTAATGAAGAGCTACTTGCTCATACACCAAATATTCAAGAATCTGTCTATAGAAGAAATCCATACGTGGATCCGTTGAACTTCTTACAAGTCTACTTAATTCATGAATTAAGAGAAACAGATGAGCCTTCAGAAGATTTAGTAACAGAAGTACTATTAACGATCAATGGAGTAGCTGCTGGACTTGTGAATACAGGTTGACCCTATCTGAACTCTTTCTTTTAAAAACCTTGAACACATAAAGTGTTCAAGGTTTTTTTGTATTTCTTTTTATATTTCAAATTCCTCTCATAGTCTAGCAATTCTCTTCATAAGGATAAATAAAGCCAAATTATTAAGGGAATGAAGCTAATGTTTAAAATTGCCGCAAGATCTACATTATCCATTATCGCCATTTTTTGTCTAACATCTGTCATTGCTTTTTCCAGCATTAAAGTTAGTTCGCTCTCTTTTTTAGGTAATGATTTTTCACGTAGCGAGTCGCTTCTGTATATCATGTCTCTTGAAAATCACTCTTTTACAACGGTGTTGCCAAATCAGCAAGAAAGATCATTAGGAGAAGTAGCTCTAGAAATTTTTACAAATATTAATCTTGCTGATATGAAAACATTTTTAATAACAGAAATTTCTGGTCTCCGAGCAGTTACACCTAAAATACTGATTGCTGGAGAAGGTACAGACTTTACTAATTTACCAATTGAGTCGCCTCCACCCGATGATTTTGCGTATTGGGGCGAGGATGAGTCGGATGCAAAGGAAGATGTACCAAAAGACAAACCTTTAACGAAAGATTTCAAAGCGTATATATATCATTCACATAATTATGAATCCTTTTTTGATATGGTACCAGGAGCAAAAACACCAAATGAAGCATTCCATAAAGAAAAAAATATTTCTATGCTAGGTAAGCGATTGGGGGAAAAGCTTGAAGAAAAAGGAATAAAAACATTAGTTGAAACTACCGACATACAGGCGCTATTAGTAGAACGAAATATGAAATATTATCAATCGTATACTGCATCACGAGAGGTTGCTACTGAAGCAATCAAGCAAAACAAAGATGTTGAGCTAGTATTTGATCTTCATAGAGACGCTGCTAGAAGAGGGTTAACTACTATTGAAATTGGTGGGAAAAACTATGCGAAATCGATGTTTGTCATAGGAACGGGCAACCCTAATTTTGAACAAAATCTTGAGATGGCTAATTCCTTACATCAGATTTTGCAGAAAAAATATCCAGGTCTTTCTAGGGGGGCAGTTGAAAAACCAAAAACGAGTGGGTCAAATGGGGTTTACAATCAGGACTTAGCTAGTCATTCACTTCTTATAGAGATAGGTGGAGTTGATAATACTGAGGAAGAGTTGAATCGTACAGTTGATGCCTTAGCGGAAGTTATTAGCGAATATTACTGGGGAGAGGCAGTGGAAACTAGTAAATAAGTAAACCTTAATTTTGGAGAACTATACAAAAAAACGAAAACGAGCCTTAACTATAATAGTAATAGCTAGGGCTCGCATATATCAATGAATATCATTCCGATAGAGACCAATTACTTTGCCTAAAATGGACACATCCCGTAACACGATAGGTTCCATACTTGAATTCTCTGGTTGAAGTCGAAAATAACCATTTTCTTTGAAAAATCTTTTTACAGTCGCTTCGTCTTCTTCAGTCATGGCAACTACGATATCTCCATTGTTTGCTGTATGTTGTTGACGGATGATTACATAATCACCATTCAAAATCCCTGCTTCAATCATACTGTCACCGACTATTTCTAGCATGAAAACTTGTTCATCAGCGGGAGCAAGTTGTTCAGGGAGTGGGAAATACTCTTCGATGTTTTCAATAGCAGAAATAGGTAATCCTGCAGTTACTTTACCAACAATCGGAACATTAACGGTATTTTGTTGAGGAATCTGCTCCTCTTCCGATTGTAAAACTTCAATAGCTCTCGGTTTAGTAGGATCACGTCTAATCAATCCCTTGCTTTCAAGCCTAGCAAGGTGTCCATGAACAGTGGAACTTGAAGCAAGACCTACAGCCTGCCCAATTTCACGAACAGAAGGTGGATAACCTTTAGTTTTGACTTCAGCTTTGATGAAATCCAGTATATCCTGTTGTCGTTTTGATAACTTTACCAAATCACTCACTCTCCCCATCTCTTTTTATCTTATCCATATTATAGCATGAACTACTAGAATGGACAAACGTAGGTTCGAAAAAATGTTGACAACAAACGGACGTTTGGTTAAAATGGAATCAAATGGGAACAAACATTCCAAGAACAAGTATTCGGAAGAGGGGATTTATAATGAGTCATGTATGGAAAAAATATTCATTTGTAATCTTATTTGTTGCTACTAGCTTTTTGATGTGTATGTATATTATAAATACAGATTCAGACAACTTAGATAAACAAGTTATTGTAAAGGTACAAGAGGGAGATACTCTTTGGTCTATAGCTAAACCATACGCTGAGTCTTTTGGGGTTAATACATCAAGTGTTGTACAATGGATTGAAAGAGAAAATCAATTGAATGGATTACCTATTAAAGATGGAGATCAGCTTGTTATTCCGGCAGTCTTCAGTAAGGATCGAGATGTAGAGGTAGCCTTGGAAAGGGAATGAGAGGTGCAAAAGTTTGAAAACAATCATCTATTGTAGAGTGAGCACAGATAAGGAAGCTCAGCAAACTTCACTTGAAAGACAAGAGGAAGAGTTAGTTTCAGCAGCTAACCTTTGGAATTTGGAAGTTGACACTATTATTTGTGACCAAGCCAGTGGGTATGATTTAGATCGACCTGGTGTTTTTACAATGCTAGACCTCATAAAAGAAAAGGAAATCCAAGCTGTTCTCATTCAAGATGAAACGAGACTTGGTAGAGGAAATGCTAAAATAGCTTTACTACATTGCTTAGTGAAAGAGGGAGTAAAAGTATATAATTTTTCTCAGGATGGTGAACTTGAACTATCAGAAGCGGACTCTATGGTTCTAAATATTGTTAGTATTGTTGAAGAGTACCAAAGAAAACTCCATAATTTGAAAATAAGAAGAGGGATGAAACGGGCTGTTCAGAATGGCTTTCGGCCAGAGAAGAATTTAAAACATAAAGGGAATATAGATGGACGCGAGCGAAAGATTATCCCAGTTGATGAAATTATTCGGCTTCGTCATAATGGACTAACATTTGACGAAATAGCAGCTACTCTAAGAGGATTTGGGTATGATGTTTCTAAAGCTACTGTACATAGAAGATATCGTGAATATGAACAGGATGAAATTGTAAAACACTAATCGGGGCAGATCATTTGTGATCTGGCTTTTTTTTTAGTAGGATTTCATAAAGCATGTTAAAAAATAAAAGGGGTAATTCCATGTTATCAAAGGATAAAATTTCAAGGATAAATGAATTGGCAAAAAAAGCAAAAAGTCAAGGATTGTCAACGGAAGAAGCTAAAGAACAGTCAAAACTTCGCGCCGAATATTTAAATAGTTTTCGCTCGTCAATGCGGGAAACTATTGAAAACGTCCGTGTTTTCGATGCTGCTGGAGAGGAAGTAACTCCACAAAAAGTAAAAAATATCCAAGCAAAAAAAAGATTACATTAATCGAAAAAGTGAATGCCCGCGTTATAGCTAATATGCTGTCGCACTGAAATAAAGGAAACAGAATAATAATGCAAAAAGCGATTTTTCAATTTTTCTAAATGCTTGTTAATTCACATATCAATTATGGTAGAATATAGGAGATAGAAGAGAAAGGGAGTTGCCAATGTTTACACAAGTAGATCAATTAGCTGTTAATACGATTCGAACTTTATCGATTGATGCAATTGAAAAGGCGAATTCAGGACATCCAGGTTTGCCAATGGGAGCAGCACCAATGGCTTATACACTATGGACACGATTTATGAACCATAATCCTCAAAATCCAGATTGGTTTAACCGAGATCGATTTGTTCTGTCTGCTGGACATGGTTCAGCGTTACTTTATAGTTTATTACATCTCTCTGGTTATGGTGTTGAAATGGAAGACCTTAAAAATTTCCGTCAATGGGGTAGCAGAACACCAGGTCATCCAGAATATGGCCATACGCCAGGTGTAGAGGCTACAACAGGCCCGTTAGGACAGGGGATTGGTATGGCTGTTGGTATGGCTTTAGCTGAACGTCATTTAGCAGCGGTGTACAACAAAGATGGATATAATATTGTTGATCATTATACATATGCTCTTTGTGGAGACGGTGACTTAATGGAGGGGGTAGCTTCTGAGGCGGTATCCCTAGCCGGTCATTTAAAACTTGGAAAAATGATATTATTATATGACTCCAACGATATTACACTTGATGGTGAACTAGATAAATCTTTTTCTGAAAATGTTGGAGACCGATTTAAGGCTTATGGCTGGCACTATGTACGAGTTGAAGATGGTAATAATCTGGAAGAGATTGCGAAAGCCATTGAGGAAGCTAAAGCTGAAACTTCAAAACCAACAATGATTGAGGTAAAAACAATTATTGGTTATGGTTCCCCAAATAAATCAGGTAAATCTGCGGTACACGGGGCTCCGCTTGGTGAAGATGAAATGAAGCTTACGAAAGAATATTATAAATGGACGTATGAAAAAGACTTCTATGTACCATCTGAAGTATATGAAGAGTTTGAAAAGACAACTGTTCAGAATGGTAATGATAAGGAAGCGGAATGGAAAAGTCTCTTTTCGAAGTATAAGCAAGACTATCCAGAACTAGCTACTCAACTTGAAACAGCAATATCCGGAAAATTACCGGATGGTTGGGATAAGGATCTTCCTGTCTACGAAGAAGGTAAAAGTTTGGCAACAAGGAAGTCAAGTAATGAAGCTTTAAATGGTATTGCAAAAAATTTCCCGCATTTACTCGGTGGAGCTGCTGACCTAGCAGGGTCAAATTACACAATGATCAATGGCGAAACAGACTTAGGCGCTGAAAATTACTCAGGCAAGAATATTTGGTTTGGAGTAAGAGAATTCGGCATGGGTGCGGCCATGAATGGGATTGCTCTTCATGGTGGTCTTAAAGTGTTCGGTGGAACATTCTTTGTATTTTCCGATTATTTGCGTCCTGCCATTCGTTTGGCAGCCCTAATGGGACTTCCTGTCACATATGTTTTCACACATGATAGTATCGCGGTTGGAGAAGACGGTCCTACTCATGAGCCTATTGAGCAGCTTGCTTCTTTGCGTGCAATGCCGGGATTATCAATCATTAGACCGGCTGATGCAAATGAAACGGCAGCAGCATGGCGTCATGCTTTAAAATCAAAGAATAAACCAACAGCCCTTGTATTGACACGACAAAATTTACCTACTTTACCTGGTACTGCAGAAAAAGCGGATGAAGGTGTCGAAAAAGGAGCTTATATAGTCTCTCCTACAATTGATAAGAAAGCAGATGTTCTATTGCTTGCAACTGGATCAGAAGTTAGTTTGGCAGTCGATGCTCAAAAAGCATTAAATGATAAAGGTATTCAAGCTACAGTCGTTAGCATGCCTTCTTGGGATCGTTTTGAAGAACAACCGAAGGAATATAAAGAGTCCGTTATTCCATCTGATGTAAAAAAACGGTTAGCTATTGAAATGGGATCTTCACTCGGTTGGGAAAGATATACAGGTAATGAGGGTTCAATTATAGCTATAGATCGATTTGGAGCGTCAGCACCTGGGGAGAAAATTATAGAAGAGTACGGCTTTACTGTAGACAATGTTGTAGCCAAAGTAGAAGAACTCTTGAAAAATGAATAGTAAATAAAAGAGAGGGCTCGTTCCTCTCTTTTGTTTATAAAAAATTAAAAAGTTTGTATTACAATACAGTTTTAGACAAATATTTTACATTACCTCATCTACAATGGAAGAAAGAGTGGCTGAGGAGTGAAAAATAGGTGAGAGTATATTTTATTTATTTAATAGAAGATGAATTTGCCGAATACTTTTATGGTCGCGAATACAAAATAGTAGAGCTTTTTAAAGCTGAACGGAAAATGAAAGGTGAGCAATTAAGTATTACAAAGAAACAGATCAATCATATCACTAGATCTTTACCTTATTTTGATTTACATAAACATCTTGCTTACTCAGTAGATAGCAGAGAAATTTTTATTAAAGGTAAGGTTTATTGTTCTAATGTTAATGGAATCAATGAAGGAGCGGAACTATTTATAGGTGAAAGATGGTTACAATTAAAAGCGTGGGGCAGCTTTGAAAGTGAAACCGTCTTTTTTGAAATACTGAGAAGGTTTGATGGCCGTTTCTTAGCGATAGATCTCGAACATAACCATTACGGCTGGGTTAAACCAATGAAAGAAAGAAAATATGTGTAAAAACGGGATGCTATATTGTATAATATTCAGGTATTTAGTAAACTGAATGATAGACAACTTGAAGGAGGAAGACATATATGGGCTGGTATATTCTAACGGGCGTATTATGCTTAGCTGCTGGTGTAGCACTTGGCTTTTTTATTGCTCGTAAATATATGATGGATTACCTAAAGAAAAATCCACCAATTAATGAACAAATGCTAAAAATGATGATGATGCAAATGGGTATGAAACCATCGCAAAAGAAAATTAATCAAATGATGAGTGCTATGAATAAGCAAATGAAGTAGTAACCCCTTGATATAACAATGTTTACAAAGGATTCTGTCTTCATTAACATTGACAATTTGATTGATCCTTCAAAACCACTTTTTCTGTTAAGATTCAGCAGAGAGGGTGGTTTTTTCGTACTTTTACAGGACAAGATTAAGAAATATGCCAATCATTTGCTGATTAAAGGTCTTACAAATGATAAACAGAAATTAAACACTGTTTTTTAAATAAACTCTACATTAAACCTTTACATTAATTTCATACCGTTTAAACAAAGAAGTGTTAAATTGTATGTGATAGAAAAAATGATATAAAATGAGGTGATTAGATGTTTAAAAGAATTCTATGTTTTTTTAAAGGCGAATCTAATGAAGATGTTCTTTATTTTGATGAAGAATATGAATTTGAAGATGAAGAATACGAAGAAGAGTGTGAATCTGAAGATTGGACTTATTACCATTAGGTGGTGAAGGCTTGTTTATTAGGGTAAGTATACTCTTTATTCTTATAATGGCTCACTTGTATATAGCCTAAATAATGTTTGCTAAAAATTCACATCTCTATTGAGGTGTTTTTATTTTGTCTAAAAAGTGCAATCAGATAAAGGATTGATTAGGGAGGAATGCTCCTTTAGTTGAATGGTATAGCAGTAGTCGGGGAAGCTTTCAGAAGTGATTATGATTTTCTTATTCAGAACCATTTTTAACGGTGATCGTTCATAACTTTGTAACGATTGCATATTATCACAGAAGATTCACAGTGTATAACAATCTTATTAAGCGATTATTTGTTAAAATAGATAGAAATGAATGTAGGAGTTGTGTTTATATGACAGGGGATATTAATCTGTTTCTAGCGTTCGGTGCTGGGTTTTTAAGCTTTATTTCTCCATGTTGCTTGCCTTTATACCCGGCATTTCTATCCTATATTACTGGCATGTCAGTTAGTGAATTGAAAAATGAGAACGCAATGTTTAGGCGTAGAAGTATGTTGCATACTCTCTTCTTTTTATTAGGATTTTCAGTCATTTTTATTGCCCTTGGATTCGGCTCGTCGTTTATTGGTAATTTCTTTAAAAGTTATCAAGACCTAATCCGCCAAGTTGGGGCTGTTTTTATCGTGTTTTTCGGTTTAGTAGTTTCGGGAATTTTTTCTTTTGATTTTTTAATGAAGGAGAAGCGGTTTGAATTCAAAAATCGCCCTGCAGGTTATTTTGGTTCTTCACTAATTGGTATGGCATTCGCAGCAGGTTGGACACCTTGTACCGGTCCTATTCTTATGATTGTTCTAGGTTTAATTGGATCGAACCCTAGTTCGGGGGTTGTTTATATGTTATCATACACCCTTGGTTTTGCTATTCCGTTTTTTATCCTTTCATTTTTCATCGGTAGAATGAACTGGATTCGCAAACATAATGTTAAAATAATGAAAATTGGCGGATACATTATGATTTTAGTAGGAATTCTACTTTTCTTTGATGGTTTGACTTATATAATTAGCCTGTTTCAATTATTATTCGGAGGATTTACAGGGTTTTAACTAAGATAGGGCTAAATCTGATTGGATTTAGCCCTATTTTAGTTCTGGTATTATGTAATAAATTCTATTGGAAATATTCTTCATATGGAGAAATATCAATATTCATTTGCCCTAGTTTTTTTCTCAAAAATTTATGATCCCTTTTTGGCGTTGCTAAAATATATCCCCTGATTACGACATCGAGATCAATTTTCTTAACTCTTTCCTTTAAGGCTAATTCTCCAATTTTTCCAGCAATTTTTTGTCTAGCGATATCTCGAAAAAGTTCTGGAACCGGGCTTACCAATTCATCGAGCAAAGATTCCTTTTCAGGAGTCCATAATTTTTTTGTTTTTTGAACGTAATATTCTTCCCAATCTAGATCGGATTTACCATCTTCTTTAGGAAGTCTTTTTAAAAATTTCCTGAACATAAAAAAACCGCCGATTCCCATAAATGAAACAAGGATCACAACCCAAAAAAGTATAAACCATAAGAACCAACCTTCTAGCATTTTCTCACCCCTTAAAGATGATGTCATCTTTCTAATTATTATACGAATGGGTAAATGTAAATACAAGCAACAAAAAGTGAACAATTAACTCTTAGTTATTTAATTGATGGTAAATATAATACTTTATAGATGTTCATAATCTTGTTTGTTATAATGATAAGACTCTACCTTCAGTAGTGGAGCGTTTTGGCAAAGTTATCTCTCTTCTATAGTCATAACTATTTCAATTTTCTGTAATATAAGTTATACAAAAAGAACCTTTCTCCGAAAAGAGAAAGGTCTATACACTAAGTTATCTAAAGGCGAGCATTGTTGAATAGGCTTATTAGACCTTTTAGAATGATCAAAGCTGCAAACAACAGAATGACAATAATTCCAATAGTTTTTAGAACGTTAGCTACAACGCCTAAAAGAACTGTCACTCCTGGAAATAATAGTAATCCAAGGACTGCGAATCCTGCCAAGATACATACAAAGTACAGTGAGATTTTACTATCCAATTGCATCATTCTCTTCACCCTCCTTACGTTATTTTACGTACAAGGGTGTTAATCTGTGTTGGCTAAAAGTCAAAATGGTTATTAAACTATTAATTGTTTTTTGTGCAAGGAAGACAAAAAGAAAGGTGATCCAATTGCAAACTGCGGCTTTAAAATCGCATCAACAGTTATGGACGAAATCATTTTCGATGATGGTTATCGCTAATTTATTTGTATTTATGAGTTTTCAAATGTTAATTCCAACGTTACCGCCGTATGTAAAATCATTAGGCGCTTCTGGGTTTGAAATAGGAATGATTACCACGATGTTTTCCATTGGCGCTGTGTTGATTCGCCCTTTTATCGGTTACTTGTTAGAATTTAGCAAAAGACGGCATTTGGTGCTAATTGGAAGTGCCGCCCTTTTATTTATGACAATAATGTATCCACTTTCGCAAATAGTTATGTTGCTTTTATTATTACGGTTACTACACGGTATCATGTGGGGATGGTCGACAACCGTTAATGGTACCGCTGCAGTTGATATTGTCCCTAATAACAGAATCGGTGAAGGAATAGGCTATTTTGGTTTATCTATTACTATTGGTATGATTATGGCCCCTAGTCTAGGAATCTATATTTATCAACATTTTGATTTTAACGCTGTAATTATCATTTCTGCTGTATTGGGATGCATTGCGTTTGTTTTACTTTCGCTTATTCACTTTGAAACACCGCAATCAGTTAAAAACATAAAAAAAGCTGATATTAAGTTTTCCTTTTTCGGTTCCTTAATTGAAAGGAATAGCTGGTACCCGGCTTTTGTAACATTAATGGCAACTTTTGGGTACGGAACTATTGTCACATTTATTGTCATTTTTGCTGAGGAGAGGAAAATTGAACAAATATTTGTATTCTACCTTATGAATGCATTAATGGCCACTTTGATTCGTCCGTTTACTGGTAGATGGTTTGATAAAAGAGGACCTAAAGGGTTGGTTATTTTATGTTCAATACTTGCGTTTGTAGGTATGTGGGTTTTATCCTTTTCATTTTCATGGGTGGGCATATTAGTAACAGGTATCATTTTCGGTGCTGGATACGGATCTTTGATTCCAGCATTGCAATCTTGGGTTCTTGCCAAAACGCCAAAGCTGCGTAGAGGTGTTGCTAATGGCATGTATTACTCTGCCATTGATTTAGGAATCGGATTAAGTGGTTTAGTCTTTGGTATTTTTGCGAAATTCCTTGCGATAAACTATTTATTCCAAATTTCTTCTAGTTTTTTTCTAATCGTTATTATTTTTACAGTATGTGCTAACAAAAAACAATTTTCAATGTACTCTACTGATTAAGGGTAATTTTTAAATACATAATGCATGTTCAAGTGTGAATTTTAAAAAAGTTTAATAAAAACAGTCTCTTTTTGAAGAGCACCCTAAAAGTTAGAGTCAAAATCTAACTTTTGGGGTGTTATTTGTTTGAAATAAGTGTGTGATTGGTAAAACCTCCAAACGAAAGTGTTCATTATTTATTAAGAACATTTCTTTAAATATGTTTTTGTTTTGAATAGAAAAAAAGAGGGAACTCTAACGAAAAGGAGGTATAAAAATGGACAGTGCAAGAATTGTTGGAATTTTTGATAGTGAAGAAGAAGTAGTGAAGGAAATAAAAAAATATGAGTCAGATGGCGTTACAAGTGATAATTTTTCTGTATTAGCAAGAGATGATCAAGTAATAAAAACATTAAAAGAACAAATCAATTTGGATGAGGCGAAACCAGATGGATTAGGATTATTGGGTGGATTCTTTACTAATTCAGGTGGGACTGTTAATGCTGGAGCATCTTCAATGACTGGAGGAGCGACTGGTGCAAATCCAGGGCCTGGTATGTTTGCCTTTGGTCCATTTGCTCCTGGAGTTATCGATAGTGAAGAATTAATAGGCTTAGACAGTAATGGGAAAGAGCGATACTTAGAAGAATTGGATAACGGAAAAATTATCCTCTTCTTAAAATAAACATTAGAAGCACCTAGGGTTCGCCTAGGTGCTTCTGTTTTGTGAAATTTAAAACGGAAGTTCAAACTGCTGTTTACGTATTTTTACGACCTCTAGCTACTGCGCCTAAAATTAAACTTAGAACAAATACAAGTATTAACGATCCAATTAATGCTGGGACTATAGCAATTCCCGCAATATCTGGTCCCCAGTCGCCTAGTAATGCTCCACCTAACCAGGCACCGATAATTCCAGCGATGATATTACCTACTACACCGCCAGGAATGTCCTTACCAAGAATCAGACCAGCTATCCAGCCAATAATCCCACCTACGATCAAATATAGCAAAAAGCCCATATCCATTCATCTCCTTTAGGATAAATTCATTAACCGAGGCTTCTATTATTATTACCTCAGATAGAGATACATAAACATGAAATTTAGTGTTATACTTCATTCCCATCATTTGGCATATTACTCAGATTTTTAAACTTTTCATTTTCTTTAAACGAATTGTTTGATATGATAGACAGTGGATTAATTTCCGTTGTCCAACATAAACTACATAAGTTTCTCTTATCAAAAACCATAACTTTCTTAATATTTACTTATACATAATATTGTATTAACATTGTAGTAAGGAAAGATGGTTAATTTTAATTAGTTAAGTTGTTGGACTTAATATGTATTACTCAGGGAAATGGGGGATTAATTTTATGCCTAAATCTAAAAACGATCAATTTAATGCAAGATCATCGTTTGAATTGAATGGCAAACGCTATCACTATTATCGTTTGTCTGCATTAGAAGAGGCAGGGGTGGCTAAGGTATCACGTTTACCTTACTCTATCAAGGTATTGCTTGAATCCGTGCTTAGACAAATGGATAACCGCGTAATTAAAAAAGAACATGTAGAAGATTTAGCAAGATGGGCTGAAAATCAAACAAATGATGGTGAAGTACCTTTTAAACCATCTCGTGTAATTTTACAAGACTTTACAGGTGTTCCAGCTGTAGTTGACCTTGCTTCGCTTAGAAAAGCGATGGCAGACATTGGTGGAGATGCTGAGAAAATCAATCCTGAAATTCCAGTAGATCTAGTTATTGACCACTCTGTACAGGTAGATTCTTACGGAACGCCTCAAGCTTTGCAAGTTAATATGGATTTTGAATTTGAAAGAAACGCTGAGCGCTACGAATTTTTAAGTTGGGCTCAAAAGGCCTTTAACAATTACAGAGCTGTACCACCAGCAACCGGTATTGTGCACCAAGTTAACTTAGAATATTTAGCGAATGTAGTTCATTCCATCGAAACACCTGATGGAGATTTTGAAGCTTATCCTGACACATTAGTTGGTA
This sequence comes from Bacillus niameyensis, assembly GCF_001375535.1. Taxonomy (GTDB): domain Bacteria; phylum Bacillota; class Bacilli; order Bacillales; family Bacillaceae_C; genus Lederbergia; species Lederbergia niameyensis. The sequence goes on along the minus strand of NZ_LN831197.1, from coordinate 823,755 downwards.
CAGATTCTCATACAACGATGATTAATGGAATCGGTGTATTAGGATGGGGAGTTGGAGGCATTGAAGCTGAAGCTGGTATGCTAGGTCAACCATCATACTTCCCTATTCCAGAAGTTGTAGGTGTGAAACTTACTGGAGAATTGCCTAATGGTGCAACGGCTACCGATCTTGCCCTAAAAGTTACACAGGTACTTCGTTCCCATGGAGTTGTCGGGAAATTTGTTGAATTTTATGGTCCAGGAGTGTCTACTCTTCCATTGGCTGATCGTGCAACGATTGCAAACATGGCACCAGAATATGGAGCTACTTGTGGTTTCTTCCCTGTAGATGAAGAAACATTAAACTATTTACGTTTAACAGGTCGCCCTGAAGAACAAGTTGCACTTGTTGAAAAATATTTATCAGAAAATGATATGTTCTATACGATTGATAGGGAAGATCCTGTTTATAAAGATATTGTAGAGCTAAACTTATCTGAAATTGAAGCCAATTTATCTGGTCCTAAACGTCCGCAAGATTTAATTCCACTTTCACAAATGAAAGAAGAATTTGAAAAGGCGTTGCAAGCACCTATTGGAAATCAAGGTTTCGGATTAAAGTCTGAAGAAGTAAATAAAGAAGCGATCGTCAAATTTGATGATGGGGAAGAAGTAAGTATGAAAACGGGCGCAGTAGCTATCGCAGCTATTACGAGTTGTACGAACACTTCTAACCCATATGTTATGTTAGGTGCGGGTCTACTCGCGAAAAAAGCGGTTGAAAAAGGTTTGAATGTGCCAAAATATGTAAAAACGTCGCTAGCACCTGGTTCCAAAGTTGTAACAGGTTATTTACGTGACGCTGGATTGATGCCATATTTGTCACAACTTGGTTTTGATCTTGTAGGTTATGGATGTACGACATGTATTGGAAACTCTGGCCCGTTAAAAGAGGAAATTGAGAAATCGATCGTTGAAAATGATCTTCTTGTTACTTCTGTTCTTTCAGGTAACCGAAACTTTGAAGGCCGTATTCATCCACTTGTTAGAGGAAACTATTTAGCATCTCCTCCACTTGTTGTTGCCTATGCGCTTGCTGGTACAGTCGATATTGATCTGAACAATGAGCCGCTTGGAAAAGATAAGGACGGAAATGATGTATTCATGAAAGATATCTGGCCATCTAAAGAAGAGATTGCCAATGTTGTGAAGAGTACTGTTACTCCAGAATTGTTCCGTAAAGAATATGAACATGTATTTAGTGATAACAAGCGTTGGAATGAAATCAAAACAAGTAATGATCCATTGTATAAATGGGATGCTGATTCAACTTATATTCAAAACCCACCATTCTTCGAAAATCTATCCAATGATTTAGAAATCGTTAAACCATTAACTGGGTTGAGGATCGTTGGAAAGTTTGGGGATTCTGTAACAACAGATCATATTTCTCCAGCAGGAGCTATAGGTAAGGATACTCCAGCAGGAAAACATTTACTTGAAAAAGGCGTACAACCTCGTGATTTCAATTCATATGGTTCTCGTCGTGGCAACCATGAAGTTATGATGCGTGGTACATTTGCAAATATCCGTATTCGTAATCAAATCGCTCCTGGTACAGAAGGCGGTTTTACAACATATTGGCCGAATGATGAAGTTACAACCATTTATGATGCATGCATGCAATATAAAGAGGACGGAACTGGCCTTGTTGTACTAGCGGGTAAAGATTATGGAATGGGCTCTTCCCGTGACTGGGCTGCTAAAGGTACAAATCTGTTAGGTATTAAAACTGTCATTGCTGAGAGCTTTGAAAGAATTCACCGCTCCAACCTTGCAATGATGGGAGTACTGCCTTTGCAATTTAAAAAAGGTGAAAATGCCGATACACTTGGGTTAACTGGTAAGGAAGTACTGAATGTCCAAGTGGATGAAACGGTGAAACCTCACGATCTTGTAACTGTAACAGCAGTTAAAGAAGATGGAACAGAAATCAAATTCGAAGCATTAGTCCGTTTTGACTCAGAAGTTGAAATTGACTATTATCGAAATGGTGGAATTTTACAAATGGTTCTGCGAGGAAAGCTTGCTGAATAAATATTCAGCTAGAACACTTTGTCGGATAAAACGGCGAAGTGTTCTTTTTTAAAGTGAAGTGTTTGAAAATTGGGTTTAGTCAGTCGCCCGTTGGTTAATAATAATAGTAGTATATGTGAAGGAGTGAATAAGTGATGAGAAGAAATAGGAAAAAATCATTTCTTGATCTTGTCAAAGAAAATAAAGAAGCGTTACTAAACGATTCTAAAGCAATGAAAATAATAGAAACAAGGCTAGAAGAAAAACATTCAAAAAGGGCTTAAATCGATCTCATAAATCATCTCCCTCTTGGTAATGATAAGATAGAAAGGGGGAGAGCAAAATAAATAAGCCAAAACATAGTCAAGAAAACTTTACTACAAATCACAAAGGTGAGAAAAGTGTAGCAGTTGACGCAAATAAAGGCAGGAAAATGGCGGATAAATCCGGACAACATCCTGATGTGATCCAGACAAAAGGGGAGTAATTATCAACGATTTATCATCTAAGAAAGGGTGTTTTTGAATGGTAAATGACAAATACAAACCTAAGCCTGATGATCGCAGCGATAACGTTGAAAAGCTTCAAAATATGATACATGATACTATCGAAAATATGGAAGAAGCGGAAGCAACGATGGAATTTTCTGATGGCGAGCAAAAGAAGCAAATTGCTGCTAAAAATGAAAGAAGACGCCAGAGCATCGAGGGAATGCGCGAAGAAGTAAAAGATGAAGCGGAAGACCATTATAAATAATTAAAACCGGCTAATGGCCGGTTTTTCTTATGTATGAGAGTGTTTTTCTACATAGATGAACATGCATATGCTAAACTTTAATTGATTATATGAAGATAGGGGTATTTTTGATGGTTATTTCTGAGACGAATATTGAAGTACGTTACGCTGAGACAGATCAAATGGGGATCGTTTACCATGCAAATTATCTTGTTTGGATGGAAATTGGAAGGACTAAATTAATAGAAGACTTAGGCTTTAAATATACTGAAATGGAGAAAGATGGTATATTGGCACCTGTTATTGATGTTAATGTATCTTACCATCAACCTATTCGATACGGAGATAAAGTTAATGTGAAAACCTGGATTGAAGAATATAACGGATTAAGAACTACATATGGTTATCAAATCTTTTCAAATAATGGAGATCTTGCTGTTAGCGGTTATACGAAGCATGTTTGTGTGAAAAAGGAGAATTTTAAACCGGTCTCCCTTCGAAAGTTATATCCCAATTGGCATGAAGTATATACGAATGCAAAAAAGAATTCTGAAGGAGAAGGATAAGGAAATGGCGTTCGGAATTTCAAGAAAAGAGCTAGACCAATGGAAGAAGGAAATCGATGGAGGGAAGCTCGCTTTTATCACCCATTATTGGCTTGATGAACGTTTTCCTGATTGTAATACAGTAACAAAAGTTGGATGTAATGATTTAGTTAAGTTGGCAGAGTGGGGGAAAGTCTATCATTTAAAAGAAGAGTGGATTCATCATAGAAAAGATGGCTATTCCCATTTTGATTTATTAGGTCAAAAACAGGTGAAAATTTTGACTAAAGAAGGTTTACTACATCAGCTTAACCATTTGAAGATATTAGGGAAAAAATAAACGGTTGAAGGGCGAACCTTTCAACCGTTTGATCTATTTACTAAACATAAAATCATTTATTACTTTACTATTATGGTTTGTAAAACCTTTTTCTTTCGCTTCATCTATAGGATAGACTCGATAATTACGGAATTGTTGACTAGAGCTAAATGTTGGGTAAAAATTAACTTCTTTAATTGTTGTGTTTTTTTGTTCGGGCCCAACATTCTTTTCAAGGGTTACTTCAATCATTCCACCAATATCCTTATAGTCTCTAATTTGACCGGATAGGAAATTTCCTAATGAATAGATTACTAAGCCCTTTTGCCCGTCAGGTTTTTCAATCCATTCAATCGGTTGTAAAACATGGGGATGGTGTCCGAAAATTATATCGGCTCCTGCTTCAATAAATTGATGGGCCAAGTCTTTTTGGTTTTGATTCGGTTCACGGATATACTCATCACCCCAATGTAAAGCAAGTAAGACGATATCTGACTTCCCTTTTGCTTCCTCGATATCTTTTAGGACCTTGTCTGGTTCCAACATACTTACAAGATAATCTTTACCTTCTGGAATAGGAATTCCATTCGTTCCATAAGAATAAGCTAAAACGGCGATTCGAATTCCATTTACTGTCATAATTCTCATGATTTCTTTATCTTCAGGACTTTTAAAAGATCCAGTATAAGGCAAATTTTTCTTTTCATAATAGTCAATGGCGCTTACAATGGCTTTCTCGCCTCTGTCTAACATATGATTATTAGCGGTTGTTACCATATCGACCCCAGCATTCATTATAGCGTCAACAATCTCATAGGGACTATTGAAAGAAGGGTAACTAGAAATACCGATTTCTTCACCGCCTGGAACAGATTCTTGATTTGCTATTAAAAAATCTGGTTTTTGCAGTAAATCTTTCACAGGGGCAAACATAGGGTTGAAGTCATATCCACCATTTGTTTTGGCGTCATTATATACCCAGTCATGAATTAAAATATCTCCAATCCCGCCGATTGTAGCTTCTGTAGTAAAATGCTTCGGTGTGTATGAAACATCATTCGTATAATGTTGAGCTACATTCGTCAATGTTGGTGGTGTTTGGTTTAATTTTTGGAAAACGAGTAAAAACGCAATACCTATTAGTAAAAGAAAGATAAGAAGAGTAATAATAGTTTTTTTATATTTCATATCTATCCGTCTTTCTGCCACTGGCCTTGATATTTAAATCCATTTAACTTTTGGCTCCGTTTTATTTCGAATGCGTTTAATGTTTGTCCTATGGCGAACAATTACGAAAACGGCTAAGATCGTCACGATAATAATTAATGGTATATCTTTTGTGAATAATGTATAGATGATAGCAAAAATTGAAACGATGATCGATGATAATGAGACATATTTAGATAATTTTAAACTAATCAAGAATACGATAACTAGTGATATAAAGAGAATGGGATCGTACCCTAAAAGTAATCCGCCAGAAGTAGCAACTGCTTTTCCACCGCGAAAATTGGCGAAAATCGGGAACATGTGGCCTACTACAGCAAAAATACCAGCTATAAGTGGATGAATATCGTCGAAACCAAATAACACGGGTAAAAAGATCGCTAAAGTTCCCTTTAAAGTATCAGCAATAATGACAACTGTACCAGCTTTTTTTCCTAGTGTTCGGAAACTGTTCGTTGCCCCTAAATTGCCACTGCCGTGTTCTCTAATGTCTATTTTGTAAAAAACTTTACCTACGATCAGTCCCGATGGGATTGATCCTAGCAGATAAGCCACTAAAAATACTAAAATATACTGCATATACATAGCTCCTTTAAAGGATAAAAGTAATTTGGTTGCTTTACAGTTTATAAGTAAGTAATGAGTACGAATAATCTTAACGCTACCGTCCATTCATTGTACCATGAAGACTAAAATGAAAAAACAATTTTTCCAAAAAATGAATCATTGGTTATCAAGGTTGATTATGAATTTGTTATCTATTACGATAACTATAGAAGCGTAATTAAAAGGAGGATCTTTTATGGCTATTGAAAACCCAGATCGTCAAGAAATCGGTAAAATCCTTAAAGACGCTAAAAGAATTGCAGTAGTTGGACTAAGCGATAATCCGGAAAGAACATCTTACATGGTGTCTAAAGCTATGAAAGATGCTGGCTATGAAATTATTCCGGTTAATCCTACGGTACAAGAAGTATTTGGAGTTAAAGCAGTAGCTTCATTGAAAGAAATCACAGGCCATGTTGATATCGTAAATATATTTAGGCGAGCGGAGTTTTTGCCGGAACTTGCGAAAGAATTTGCTGAAATAGATGCCGATGTTTTTTGGGCTCAACAAGGGATCGAAAATCAAGAAGCTTATGATTTTTTAAGTGAAAAAGGCTACACAGTTATAATGAATCGCTGTATCAAAGTGGAACATTCTTTATCGAGATCGGACCGATGATAAGCGCACATAAGCGCTTATTTTTTTCGCTCAAAAATACATCTTTACCAAATGCAGCTATTATCATTCATTTTTAGTATGATGGTTATTTGCCAAAAACATTTAAACAGATATAGAATAAGATATATTTGAATTTATATGGTAAAATAGAAGGTAACGCACGTTTGTTCGTCTTTGAAGTTTGGAAAGGGGTATATGAGTGTCTAATAATGTAAAGAACTTTGAATATAATGATGATTCAATTCAAGTCTTAGAAGGGTTGGAAGCAGTTAGAAAACGCCCTGGGATGTATATTGGATCAACAGATGCACGAGGATTGCATCACCTTGTATACGAAATAGTCGATAATTCCGTTGATGAAGCATTAGCTGGTTACGGAAATGAAATTATTGTTACTCTTCATAAAGATCATAGTGTCAGTGTAAAGGATAAAGGTAGAGGAATGCCTACAGGAATCCACCAAACAGGGAAACCTACAACAGAAGTCATATTAACGGTACTTCATGCGGGTGGTAAATTTGGACAAGGTGGTTATAAAACGAGCGGGGGTTTACACGGAGTAGGAGCATCTGTTGTAAATGCCTTGTCTGAATGGCTAGTCGTTACGATTAATCGCGACGGCATAGTTTATGAGCAGAAATTTCAAAACGGTGGAATTCCTGTAACAACACTTGAGAAAGTTGGGAAAACAAGGCAATCGGGTACAACGATTCATTTTAAACCCGATCCGTCTATTTTTAGTTCGACAGTATTTAATTATGATACTTTGTGCGAAAGGTTAAGAGAATCTGCCTTTTTATTAAAAGGATTAAAAATTGAAATTATCGATCTCCGTTATGATCAAAAGGAAACATTCTTTTATGAAAATGGAATTGAGGCATTTGTAAAATACTTAAACGAAGAAAAGGATGTTCTTCACCCTGTTGCTTATTTCGAAGGAGAATCTAATGATATTGAAGTAGAATTTTCTTTTCAATTTAATGATGGGTTTTCAGAAAATATGCTCTCCTTTGTTAATAATGTCAGAACAAAAGATGGTGGTACCCATGAAATGGGTGCTAGAGCAGCAATGACTCGCATCTTTAATGACTATGCGAGAAAAACTGGCTTATTAAAAGAAAAGGACAAAAATTTAGAAGGAACAGATATTAGAGAAGGTTTGTCAGCTATTGTTTCTGTTAAAGTTCCTGAAGGCATGTTACAGTTTGAAGGTCAAACAAAGGGAAAGCTAGGGACTGCGGAAGCAAGATCGGCTGTTGATACCGTTATCTCTGAGCATCTCGCCTATTTCCTTGCAGAAAATCATGATGTAAGTTCCTTATTAGCTAAAAAAGCGGTAAAGGCAGCACAAGCAAGAGAAGCTGCTCGTAAAGCTCGTGAAGAAGCTAGAAGTGGGAAAAAACGCCGCAAGACAGACGCTATTTTGTCCGGTAAATTAACTCCAGCTCAATCACGAAATCCACAAAAAAATGAGCTATACCTTGTTGAGGGAGATTCTGCAGGAGGATCAGCCAAACAAGGGCGTGATCGGAAGTTTCAAGCCGTCTTGCCCTTAAGAGGTAAAGTTATTAATACGGAGAAAGCTAAGCTTCAAGATATTTTTAAAAATGAAGAAATCAACACGATTATTCATACGATCGGTGCAGGTGTAGGTCCTGATTTTAATATTGAAGATATTAATTATGACAAAATTGTCATTATGACCGATGCTGATACGGATGGTGCTCATATTCAAGTATTATTATTAACTTTTTTCTATCGATATATGAAACCTCTCATTGAGGCTGGAAAAGTTTTTATTGCCTTACCACCTTTATATAAAGTTAGTAAGGGGAGCGGAAAAAAAGAGATCATTGAATATGCATGGACTGATGAAGAACTTGATAGTGTTATAAAAAAGGTAGGAAAAGGTTATATGCTGCAACGATATAAAGGGCTAGGAGAAATGAATGCCGACCAATTATGGGAAACAACAATGAATCCTGAATCCCGAACGTTGATTCGTGTATTGATTGATGACGTTGCAAGAGCGGAAAGAAGAGTCACCACCTTAATGGGAGATAAGGTAGAACCACGTAGGAAATGGATTGAAAATAATGTTCAATTTGGGATGGAAGAAGATTCTAGTATTTTAGATAAAGAAGGGGGTTATCCATTCTCATGAGTGAAGTATTTCAAGATTTACCATTAGAAGAGGTTATGGGTGACCGCTTTGGGCGGTATAGTAAATATATTATTCAAGATAGAGCGCTACCTGATGCAAGGGATGGACTGAAGCCTGTTCAACGGCGGATTTTATATGCGATGCATATGGAAGGGAATACGGCGGACAAAGGTTTTCGGAAATCCGCTAAAACTGTTGGGAACGTAATCGGTAATTATCATCCACATGGTGATACATCTGTTTATGATGCGATGGTAAGAATGAGCCAATCTTGGAAAGTGCGACAAATGCTTGTAGAGATGCATGGAAATAACGGTAGTATTGACGGTGATCCACCTGCAGCAATGCGTTATACAGAAGCAAGACTTTCGAAGGTAGCTTCTGAACTTCTTAGAGATATTGAAAAGAGTACAGTGGACTTTGTCCCCAATTTTGATGATACCTCATCCGAACCGATTGTCTTACCAGCTCGATTTCCAAACTTATTAGTCAATGGTTCTACAGGTATATCCGCAGGTTACGCTACGGACATTCCTCCCCACCATCTTGGTGAAGTAATAGAAGCCACGATCTTAAGAATGGATAAACCAAGTTGTACTGTGGATGAGCTAATGGATATAATTAAAGGTCCAGATTTTCCAACTGGTGGCATTATTCAAGGAAGAGATGGTATCAAAAAAGCTTACGAAACAGGAAAAGGCAGGATCATAGTAAGAGGTAAAACTGAAATTGAAACTATTAGAGGCGGCAGAAGACAAATTGTCATTACTGAAATTCCATATGATGTGAATAAAGCCAATCTTGTCAAAAAAATGGATGAATTTCGTTTGGATCGAAAACTTGAAGGAATTTCCGAAGTCCGTGACGAGACAGATAGAACTGGTCTAAGAATTGTTGTGGAATTAAAAAAAGAGGCTGACGCTGAAAGTGTTTTAAATTATCTATTCAAAAATAGTGATTTACAAGTAACATATAATTTTAATATGGTTGCGATCGATAATCATCGTCCAAAACTGATGGGCCTATCTGATTTATTGGACGCCTATATTGGTCATCAAAAAGAAGTCATTACGAAGCGTACCCGTTACGAGCTTGATAAGGCAAAGGAAAGACATCATATTGTCGAAGGGCTCATAAAGGCTCTTTCCATATTGGACGAAGTAATCGCGACTATTCGGGCATCAAAGGATAAGCGCAATGCTAAAGATAATTTAATTCAACAGTTCGATTTTACAGAAAAACAAGCTGAAGCAATCGTTTCCCTACAACTATATCGTTTAACAAATACAGATGTAACAGCTTTACAAGAAGAGGCAGGGGAATTGCTAAAATCAATTACTCACTTAACGGCCATTCTTGCTAGCGAACAAAAGCTTATGGCGGTTATAAAAAAAGAACTGAAAGAAATTAAGAGCAAATATGTTGATGAACGCAGAACGATTATTGAGGAAAATATTGCGGAGATTAAGATAAATCTAGAAGTAATGATTCCGAGCGAAGATGTGATCGCTACTGTAACTAAAGAAGGTTATATTAAAAGAACTAGTCTTCGTTCGTATTCAGCTTCTAACGGCCAAGACTTAGCAATGAAAGAATCAGATTGGCTTTTGCTTCAACAGGAAGTTAATACGACGGATACATTGATATTGTTTACGAACAAAGGCAATTATTTATTTATTCCAGTTCATGAAATTCCTGATATTAGATGGAAAGATATGGGGCAACATGTCGCTTCTATAATACCGATTGAACGAGATGAAGAGCTTGTAAAGGTTATTCCCATTAAGGAGTTTACAGAAGATCATTATTTTGTCTTTTTCACTAAAAATGGCATGGTTAAGAAAAGCCAATTATCCGCTTATAAAGCGGTTCGACATTCCCGACCACTCGTTGCACTTAACTTAAAGGAAGATGATGAGGTTGTAAATGTGCATTTAACGAATGGAACGATGGATATTATAATCGCCACACATATAGGGTATTTGCTTCGATATTCGGAAGATGAAGTAGGACCAGTAGGACCGCGAGCAGCAGGAGTTAAAGCGATCAATTTAAAGTCTGGTGATTTTGTTGTAGCGGCTGAGATGTTTAATGTTGATTCTTCAGATTCAGATAACGGCGTTTTCGTCGTGACGCATCGTGGCGCCATTAAGAAAATGAAACTTACCGAATTCGAACAGGCTGGCAGGAATAAGCGAGGGGTTATAACACTTCGGGAATTAAAAAATAATCCTCATCGGATTATTGGTATGAAAATAATTAAACATCATGACACTCTTACGATAGTGACAGAAAAAGGTAAAGAAGCAACTATTTCATTGGCAACAATTAGGTATAGTGACCGTTATTCTAACGGTTCGTTTATCTTTGATGAAAATGCAGATGGGAAAACCATTACATTATTTCAAAAACCACAGATCAATGAAGAAAAATAAAAAATGAAGTCTTCCTTAGTGAAGGCTTTATTTTTTTGTGAAAAGTTATAAATATACTATTGTATTTATTTTTATTCACAGTATAATAATAAACATCAAATAATTTTTTAGTATTATATGTAAATTTGTAAATTCCATTATAATTGAAACTTATCGTTATACTATTTTTATACATAACTGCTAAAAATAAACAGGGAGTGAAATCAATGAAAGTAGGCATTGTGGGTGCGACAGGATATGGTGGAGCAGAGTTACTAAGAATTTTAGGATCACACCCGGAATTTGCCATCACATCCCTGTATACCTCTTCTCAACAGGGAAATCTAATTGAACAACATTATCCGCATTTAACGGGGATCTTTCCACAAAAGCTTGAGGAAATCAATCCTGTTGAAATGGCGAAACATACGGATCTTATCTTTTTAGCTACACCGTCCGGAGTTTCATCAGAATTAGCTCCGAAATTACTTGAAAAAGGCTGTACTGTTATAGATTTATCAGGAGATTTTCGTTTAAAAAATCTAGAAAACTATGAGACTTGGTATAACAAGCCAGCTCCACTGCAAAAGTGGGTTAATCAAGCGGTTTATTCAATTCCTGAATTAAATCGAACTGAAGTAAAGGGAGCCAAATTTATTTCAAATCCAGGGTGCTATCCGACTGCGACACTATTGGGGCTAGCTCCAGTCATAAAAGAAAATTTGCTTGCTGAAGGTTCTGTCATAATAGATGCAAAATCTGGCGTGTCCGGAGCGGGACGATCAGCAAGTTTAGGAACTATTTATAGTGAATTGAACGAAAACTTAAAAATTTATAAAGTTAACCAACACCAACATATTCCTGAAATTGAACAAACACTTCAACAATTCGGTTATCAATCTCCTATTACATTTCAGACACATCTTGTTCCAATGACTAGGGGAATTATGACGACTATATATGGAACAATCGATTCATCTATGACAGAAGAACGTTTATGGAATCTTTATCAAGAGTTTTATGAAGATAAAATATTTGTAAGAGTTAGAAGGTTGGGCACGTTTCCTACTACAAAAGAGGTGCTAGGTTCAAATTTTTGTGATATAGGAGTTGCTCTTGACAATCGGACGGGTAGAGTAACGATTGTTTCTGTAATTGATAATTTAATGAAAGGTGCCGCGAGTCAAGCGGTGCAAAATGCTAATATTATGTTTGGATTTGATGAATCTCTCGGACTAACATTCAGTCCAGTTTATCCTTAATCTTCTATCAGGGGAGTGTCAATAATGAAAACAGTCAGTAAACAGCCGATTGCCAAGGTGACAGAAGGGAGTATTGTATCACCGCAAGGGTTTTCAGCAGCAGGCCTTCATACAAAAGTTAAACGTAAACGCAATGATTTAGGGATCATTTACAGTGAGGTTCCCGCAGACTCAGCCGCTGTATACACATTGAATCAAATTATTGCAGCACCTCTCCTTACGACGAAGGAAAGTTTGGACCAGGAAGGTAAACTTCAAGCCGTTGTAATTAATAGTGGCAATGCTAATGCTTGTATGGGAAAACAAGGATTATTGGATGCCAATGAAATGAAAAAAGCGGTATCAGATACATTTTTAATCAAAAGTCACTATGTTGCAGTTGCATCAACAGGGGTAATTGGAGAAAAAATGCCAATGGATAAAATTATCCCAGGTATTCAAAAACTAAAACCGTCAAAAAGTAATGAAGCTGCCGAAGATTTTAATGAAGCCATTTTAACAACAGATACGTGTAAGAAAACAACCTGTTATGAAACGTACATCAATGGAAAAAAGATAACGATGGCTGGCTCTGCTAAAGGTTCAGGAATGATTGCACCTAATATGGCTACAATGCTAGGTTTTATTACAACAGATGCTGCCATTTCACATGAACATTTGCAAATAGCCTTACGGGATGTTACGAATCAAACGTTTAATCGTATTACTGTTGATGGAGACACATCTACAAATGATATGGTACTCGTAATGGCCAATGGGTTAGCAGGAAATGAGCCCCTTTCACCTAAACATGAAGAATGGGAAACATTTACGCAACTGTTGAATCAGGTTTGTGAAGATTTGGCTATTATGATTGCTAAAGATGGAGAAGGTGCGACGAAATTAATTGAAGTAACTGTGAATGGTGCACTCTCTAATGAAGATGCAGGGAAATGTGCTAAGACGGTTGTTGGCTCAGATCTTGTTAAAACAATGGTCTATGGTGCTGATCCTAACTGGGGTAGATTAATGATGGCGATTGGTCGGAGCGGCATTACATTAAACCCTGAAACGATTGATATTTCAATCGGTCCGAACTCTTTGCTCCAAGATAGTGAACCGGTTGATTATAGCGAAGAAGTTTTAAGTAATTATTTACAGCAAGAAAAGGTAGAAATCGACATTAATCTAAATATCGGATCCGGAACGGGTAAAGCTTGGGGATGCGATTTAACATATGAATATGTAAGAATAAATGCGAGTTATCGAACGTGATAAAAGATGATAAATTTGGAGGAAGGATATCATGGATAAAATCATTGTCATCAAATGTGGCGGCAGTATGATTGAGACATTGTCAGATGAATTTTTCTTGAATATCAAAAAAATTCAAAGTCATGGATATAAACCTATAATCGTTCATGGGGGAGGACCCGCGATTAATAAATTACTCGATAGTTTGCAAATTCAAGCCGAATTCATTAATGGGCTAAGGAAAACAACTCATGAAGTGATGGAAGTTGTTGAAATGGTTTTATCGGGCAGTATGACGAATAAATTAGTTCGCACACTGCAAAAACATGGAATTTCAGCGATTGGCATCACTGGTTCAGACGGGGGATTAATGAGCGGCAAAGCAAAGGATTCTGAGAATTTAGGCCTTGTAGGAGAAATTACTGACGTCAATCAAAGCTTTATATTTGATTTGCTCTCGATCGGTATGATACCCGTTATTTCTCCAATTGCTGTAAGCGAGGATAAAAATCATTTTTATAATGTGAATGCGGACTCAGCTGCTGCAGCTATTGCACTAGCTGTCCAAGCAGAAAAAATACTATTTGTGACAGACGTTCCTGGAATTTTAAAAGAAAATCAGTTGATTGAAAAAACAACTAAATCTGAAATGATGGATTTAATTGAGAATGGTACCATTTCAGGTGGTATGATCCCTAAAGTAATGGCTGCGATCAAAAGTATAGATGGTGGAATGAATGAAGTGATGATCGTCAGTGGGAAAACACCTTTATTTAAAGGAGTTCATTTCATTGGAACGACCATTCAAAAAGAATTGGAGGCAGTGAATTAGAGATGAGTTTTCTATTCGAAAATTATGGCCGTTGGGATTTGGAACTTACTTCTGGAAACGGAACGATTGTAATCGATTCAGAGGGGAAGGAATATTTGGATTTTACAGCTGGAATAGGTGTTTGTAATCTTGGTCACTGCTATCCGAAAATTGTCGATGCTCTGATTGAGCAAACTAAAACATTATGGCATACTTCGAACTTATTTAAAAGTTCATTACAGGAAGAGGTAGCTGAAAGGCTAACCGCTAATTCTGTTGGAGATGTAGTATTCTTTTGTAATAGCGGAGCTGAAGCGAATGAAGCAGCAATAAAACTGGCAAGAAAACATACAGGTAAATCTAAAATTATTACGTTTAAGCAATCCTTTCATGGACGTACTTTTGCTACGATGGCTGCAACTGGTCAGGATAAAGTGAAACAAGGTTTTGGAAACATGCTAGAAACGTTTATACATGTACCATATAATGACATTCAAGCTCTCGAAGAGGCAATCGACTTTGACACAGCTGCTATTATGCTAGAAGTTATTCAAGGCGAGGGTGGAGTACATCCAGCAAGAGAGGATTTTTTAAATAAAATCGAAAAACTTTGTTGCGAATATGGAACGTTACTAATAGTAGATGAAGTCCAAACAGGGATTGGCCGAACCGGAAAACCTTTTGGTTATCAACATTATTCCATTTCACCGGATATTATTACATCTGCTAAAGGACTTGGAAATGGCTTTCCTGTCGGAGCGATAATCGCTAAAGAAGAATTGAAATCTACCTTTAACCCCGGAAGTCATGGGTCAACCTTTGGTGGGAATCCATTAGCAATGGCAGCCGCTAAAGAGACGCTAGATACGATTTTTAATGACAAATTCCTTTTAGAAGTTCAAAGAAAAGGTGAATTTTTGGCGGGAAAACTCCAACAATTATTTAGCGAAATGCCGAACTTTAAAGGGATACGTTATAAAGGATTAATGTTTGGTTTAGAATTTGAAGATGAAGTTGCTCCAATGCTTGCTGAATTAAGGAAGAGCGGTTTAATTGTCTTAAATGCTGGACCGAATGTTATACGTTTGCTCCCACCATTGACAGTCACCAATGAAGAATTAGAAAAGTCGATTGAAATTATGAAGAGTACATTATTTCATAAGGTTAGCTAACTATATTTTTTTACTTTGAAATGTATAAAAATTCATTTGCGAAAATAAACATACAAAAAGGAGTCGGTGCATAATGGAAGGTATTCTAAAATTTGCTAATGGAAAACGGTATACCGGCCATTGGCACGGGGACATAGGGGAATATACAGGAGACGTTATATTTTATACAGGTATGGGAAATTTCCTAGAATTTATGACAGACCCTGCTATAAAAGGGAAAATAGTTATCGTTACTTATCCTGGTGTCTTACATTCAAGCTTTGATTTATCTAATTTTGAAAGTGAAGATCTTCAACTAGCAGCCTTGGTTACTCAACAAGAGTTATTGAAAACCTCGATTACAACCCAAAAGTGGATGTCTCTATTTAAAGAACAATCTATTCCTGTCTTAACAGGAACAGATACAAGGGCAATGGTAAAGGATCTCTTAAATAATGGAGAAATGTCTGCCACGATTTATGCTGATTATGAGGAAGTATCAAAGACAATTATTAAAAAAACGATACTAGGAAGAAGTGGAAAAGAAGTAATTAATCCTAATAGTGAAAAACATCTAGTTGTTCTTGACTTCGGTATTAAAAAATCACTAATTTCTTGGCTTCGTTGTTTAGATTATAAACTTACCATTATTTCTGGTGAGACGAATTTTTCGGAAATAAATAAGCTAGAGCCAGATGGTCTTGTTTTTTCTGGGGGTTCCGGAAATCCAACAGTTTGGAATAAATATTTAAAAGATTACAAAGAACTAGCCACAAAATTCCCAACTATCGGTTTCGGACTCGGTCATCAAATATTAGCTCTCTCATTCGGTGCAAAAGTTGACAAAATGAAATGGGGCCATCGAAATTTCAGGCAGCCTATTATTCATATTGAAACAAAAAAGATATATTCATCGAATCAAAATCACGGCTACAGTGTCTCAAATAAAGAGCTTGAATTAACCGGTTTTAAACCTTCATTTCTTTCAATACAGGACGGTTCCATTGAAGGACTTACACATGAGAAATATCCGATTAATACTTATCAATTTCATCCAGATGGAAGGAATCTTAAACTAGAGGCGCTTATGAAATCGGCCTATTTCCAGCAACTGGAACAGAGTAAAGGAGTAAAAATGTATGCCTAAAAGAAATGACATCAAGAAAGTCTTAGTGATCGGCTCAGGTCCGATTATGATCGGTCAGGCAGCAGAGTTTGATTACGCCGGAACACAGGCTTGCATGGCACTGAAAGAAGAAGGGGTTGAAGTTGTTCTTGTAAACAATAATCCCGCAACAATTATGACGGATGAAGAGTTTGCTGATGTTGTATATTTTGAACCTATGACGACTAAAAGTATTGAGCAAATAATCGAAAAGGAAAAACCAGATGGTATTTTAGGAACTCTTGGAGGTCAAACAGGTCTTAATTTAACCGTTCAGTTGTATCAAGAAGGAATATTAGAACGTCATAATGTTGAAGTGTTAGGAACATCTCCAGAATCGATCATACAAGGGGAAGATAGAGAAGCATTCCGATCACTGATGCATGATTTAGAGGAACCTGTACCTGAAAGTGCTATTATTCATACCATTCAGGAAGCATTAAACTTTGCCAATCAAATTGGTTACCCTGTTATTATTAGACCGGCTTATACATTAGGAGGCGGTGGCGGGGGCATTGTTTCAAATAGTGAAGAACTCGTTTCGGTAGTAGCGAAAGGCCTTGACGCAAGTCCTATTACTCAATGTTTAATAGAAAAAAGTATTGCAGGATTTAAAGAATTAGAATTTGAAATGATCCGTGATGAAAATGATACTTGTATTTCTATCTGTAGCATGGAAAACTTTGACCCAGTTGGTGTGCATACGGGTGATTCTATTGTCATAGCACCCCAACAAACTTTAAACGATCAAGAATTTGAAAATCTTTATACATCTGCAGTAAAGATAATTCGCGCTTTAAAAATAATCGGGGGCTGTAATATTCAATTTGCTCATGATCCAAATTCCGATCAATATTATTTAATTGAAGTAAACCCAAGACTTAGTAGATCATCGGCTCTAGCATCTAAAGCAACAGGCTATCCAATCGCAAAAATGGCCGCAAAATTGGCACTTGGTTATCATCTCCATGAATTACTTAACCCTGTTACAGGAACTACTTATGCTAGCACAGAGCCTGTCGTAGACTATGTTGTAGTTAAGATGCCTAGATGGCCATTTGATAAATTTGTTGGTGCAGATCGAACTTTAGGCACCCAAATGAAAGCGACAGGTGAAATTATGGCGATTGATCGCCACCTCCCTGGTGCTATTCAAAAAGCTGTCCGTTCATTAGAAATGAAAACGATTGGCCTTGAGTTAAAAGGAATTTCGGAGATAGACGATGAAACACTATGGGATTCAATTCAAAAACCTGATGATTTACGTTTTTTCTCCATTTTGGAACTAATGAGAAGAGGCATTACTACTCAAAATCTCCATGAAACAACGAAAATTGATCTGTTTTTCTTAGAGAACCTTTCCTTTTTAGTGGCGATGGAGGAAAAGGCGAAACAACAAACTCTAGCTACAATCGATCAAGATTTACTGCGAGAATTAAAGATCTTTGGTTTCTCAGATAAATGGTTAGCTAAAATTTGGAACATAGAATATAAAGCAGTTCGAGAAAAACTCAAACAGTTAGAAGTTTTGCCAGTTTATAATATGGTAGATTCATGTGCAGGGGAATTTCCGGCAGCGGCGCCCTATTTTTATTCAACTTGGAAGGGGCAAGGTGATCCGGTTACAGTAACAGGAAAACCGAAAATTGCCATCATCGGATCTGGACCAGTTCGGATCGGGCAAGGGATAGAATTTGATTATTGTACTGTCCACGGTGTTTTAGCTTTGAAAAAAGCAGGGTATGAGACAATTCTTATTAATAATAATCCAGGTACCGTCAGTACGGATTTTCAAATAGCTGATCGCCTATACTTTGAACCGCTCAGTACTGAAGATGTTTTAAATGTTTTAGAACATGAGAAACCTGAAGGAGTAATTATTCAGTTTGGTGGGCAAACATCGATTAATTTAGCGAAGGATTTGGAAGAAAACGGAGTGCCGCTACTTTCAATCTCTCAAGAACAAATTGATTTTCTTGAAGATCGCGATCGTTTTTATTCTTTATTAAAAGAGCTGAAAATTCCCCATATACCTGGGGTAACTGTTATAAATGAAAGTGAATTGAAGGAAAAAATTAAAGATATCGGTTTTCCTTTACTATTAAGACCATCCTATGTAATTGGTGGGCAGGGCATGCTTATTATCCAGGCTGAAGAAGATTTGGAAAATCATGTGCATAATATTCATTATCCTGTCTTAATAGATGCATATTATAAGGGAACTGAAATGGAAGTTGATGTTTTATCTAATGGGGAAAATATTTATATACCTGGATATTTCGAGCATATTGAAAAAGCAGGAGTCCATTCTGGAGATAGTATTGCCGTTACACCCCCAATTAGCATTTCGTCTGATCTGCAAAAGTGTGCTTTCGAATTTACGGAGAAAATTGCTCAAAAGCTCAAATTTAAAGGTATTTTCAATGTGCAATTTGTTATCTATCAAAATGAGCTATTTGTATTAGAAGTTAACCCGCGTGCATCACGAACTGTACCAATCATTAGTAAAATGACGGGTGTTAACTTAATAGAAGAAAGTATAAATATATTGATTGGTAAGGATTTCCAAATACCAAACAACTATAAACAATCGTACTACGCTATAAAAAATCCCATTTTTTCAACTGGAAAATTAAATGGAGTGGATCCCATTTTAACTCCTGAAATGAAATCAACAGGAGAGTTAATTGCTTTTGGGAATACATTTGATGAAGCGTTAGCAAAGGCCATTAATTGGAAAACAGACGAAGAGGGAAAGAATCTAAATGTTTATATTGACGCTCAAGAAGATAAAGACTTCAAAGCAATTAAGGACGAGTTGAAAAAACACGATGCATTTATTGCTAATGATCATATGCCTTTCACTGAATGGTTGAAAAAGAGTAGGCATGCTATTCTTATTAGTTTTGGAAAGTCGGATCAATCTAAACAAATGCGGATGCAAGCTTCAAGTGCTCAAGTTTCTGTCATAACAGAGATGGAAACAATGTTAACTTATTTAGCAGCTAAGAATCAAAAGAAGAAGGTTAAACCAGTTTCTCTTCAGGAATGGCATGATAAAATGGTAGAAAAAGAAAAGGTGATGTAATGGAAACGTTAGTAAACAGCTTAAAGGGCAAGCACCTCCTAACATTAGCAGATTTTTCAGGAGAGGAAATTACCCAGATTATAGATGCAGCAATTGAATTAAAGGAAAAGCAACACAATGGCGTTGTTCACCATTATTTAAAAGGGAAAACGTTAGCGATGATATTTGAAAAATCATCTACTAGAACACGCGTTTCCTTTGAGGTCGGAATGAGTCAACTAGGTGGTCATGCATTATTTTTAAGCCGTAATGACATCCAACTAGGAAGAGGGGAAACAGTTCCAGACACTGCAAAGGTTTTATCACGTTATGTTGATGGTATCATGATTCGTGCCCATGAACATTCTGCTGTTGAAGAATTAGCGGCTAATTCAAGCATCCCTGTGATCAATGCGTTAACTGATGATTTTCATCCGTGTCAAGCATTGGCGGATTTGATGACTCTTTATGAAGCGAAAGGGACTTTTAATAAGAAAAAATTAGCCTATATAGGTGACGGGAATAATGTGGCACATTCTTTAATGATTGCATGTGCAAAACTGGGTGTTGATTGTTCTATAGCAACTCCGGAAGGATATGAACCAAAAGCCGAAGTGATTGATTTATGCAAAAAGGTTGTAAGTGAAACGGGAGCATCTTTAATCGTCACAAATGATCCTAAGGAAGCAGTTCACGAAGCAGATGCTGTGTATACAGACGTATGGACGAGCATGGGCTGGGAAGAAGAACAAGAAGTTAGACTAAAAGCATTCCAGCCATACCAAGTGAATGCAGAATTAATGAGTTTTGCGAACAAAGATGCTATTTTCCTACACTGTCTGCCCGCAAAGCGTGGGCAAGAGGTGACTGCGGAAGTAATTGACGGACCACAATCATATGTTTTTGATGAAGCAGAAAATCGGCTGCATGTGCAAAAAGCTTTAATGGTGGCACTGATGGCATAACGAATTATAAAGACAGGAACAAGGGTAGATGGAAACCTAATATTTGGGCTCCATCTATCCTTGTTTGTTATGGTTAGGTATATCACCTATTATAGGCATTTCCATACAATATATTAGACCAGTTGAAGGGGGAGTTGCACGATGGAAAAGCTCCAATCCGGGCAGTTTACTGTTATGATTGTACCGCCTGCCACTTCATTCGGACCTGTGGACGGACGAAAATATACGATGAAATGGAGTGAGGAGGGGAATGCGCAGGTACTAACCATTGAAACGGCAAATAATATGCTTGGATTTAATACAAATAAGGGAGACCAATTAAGATTGGAATGGATGCCAAAGCTGGGTGAATATGTACTAGTGGGTATAGTGTACATGGATGAAGGTCATGAGAATGAAGAAAGAGTTCGAAATCGGTATAATCAATGGAAAACATCGATTCCTGAAATGCTATCTTTTATAATTCAATCGGATTTCGCATTATTTCAACACGTTCCATGGCTACTTGATGCACCTATTTTAGTACAATTTAATTCAGTATTTGAGCAATATAGCAAATTAGTCAATTTCGGAACACCTAGGAATTATCTATTTAACAGAAATTGAAGAATATATAGTTTAGCCGGATGTTAATTAATCCGGCTAATATTATTTTCTTTATAAAAATTCGATTTCGTCTCAATGTTAAAAGTATACTTTTGATATGACACAACATTTAATCATTTTAGTTAACTTCCGATAATAGATATTATGGTGGGGGCGTTTTGTGAGTTTTAATATTACCTACTCTATCCTGTGTTTATAATCGCTTTTTTTCACATTTATAATATCAATATACCTAACGCTTGTTTCGATTACATCATTAATAAATAATTGATTTGCTTTAGCGAATTCTTTTACTTTTTCGAGTAAGTCTTTGTTATAGGTTGTCTTATATTGGATTCTGTCATTTGGTCTTAAATCTTTGTTAAAAATAATAGTTCCTTTGGATAGAAGATTTTCTAAACCATTTTCAATAAGATAATTTACATGAGTATTGTTATCAATTGCTAAAGAATTTAGTTCCTCTAATATGTTTTTACTTACATTTGTTCTGAATTTAACTCTTGATATATCTGTTGTTTGGATCAATTTTCCGTTAACTAATTTCCACATTGTAGTTCCTCCTATTTTTTATTTAAGGTGTTGAATCATATTATATTTTTTACGCTTTATATAATTATCGTTGGCATTTTTATATATTATTTTAGCAAGTCTGGGCAGATTATGCTTTCCTTTTACCCAAACACGATAAATAGAATTTCCTTTATTAGTGATTGTTATGGTAATCTCCGACCGTAAGTTCCAAGATTGAAAAACAGAAAATAAACCTTCTGCAAATTGTAAACTCCCAGTTGTTACATTCATGACGTATCCAGTTTTTTGGACCCAACCATCCCCATCAATAACTCCTCTTACAAAACAAGGCAAATATTTCTCTGGTACTTTTGGAAATGGAACTGTTAAAGATTTATTAGGTTTAATACCTAATCTTCCAAGATCATCTTTTATTTCTTTAGAGTTTATCACTAACGTTGGAGTTATCATTGTTTTACCGAATGGGGCAAGGACATAGTCTGCATCCATATAATTTGCTACCTTCCGAAGAACTTCCTCGTCTTTTTGTGATAAGGATACACTATGTATTTGTTCATTAACATGGCCATCCGTAATAAACAACCCTAAAACCCATGCCATTTGATATGTCCATGTTTTGAAAAAGTCTTCATTTACTTTATTCTTTCGTGGGCGTCCAGATGATTGTTCCCGATTCATCTTTACTCCATGCTTATAAAGTACGTTTCGGATAGCTCTGTCTGATAGCCCTATGATTGGTACCATTTCTTTAAAAGGCATTCCACTTATGTACATATCAATAATTCTTTCGTCCGTGATACCTGGATTCCGCGGCATATAAATCCCCTCCTTCTTGATCTAAAACAGGTGTAACGAAGAAGTATTAAAAAATAGTATCTATTTTAATTATACAAACAAATGTTTGTGCAGGCAAGTGAAAATGTATAAAAGCCCGGGAAAAATGCACCCACTTGTCAAACAGTCAATTTCTCAAATGAGTATAAGACTAAGAACCCTTCACTGTCATAACAGTTAGGGTTCTGATTAAATATTACCTTTTTACAGCTTCATAAACGATCTTTTGGTTACCACTGGTCGGTTGTTTACCATATTCAAAATCGGCATATACTTGAATATCAGTAAATCCAATACTTTCTAAAATATACTTAAATTCATCAACACCGTACCATCGCACAGCAAAACGTTGCAATTCAGTTTGAATTAGCTCTCCATTTCTCCACTTTTCATATTTTAATAGCGTTACTTTATGTTGATTAAAAAATAAATCAACTTCCGTACATTTCTCTTCTAACGTGATAATATCGCCGTTTGGACAGTTAAAGATACTTGAACCACTCCACTTTCCTACTTCATCACTGTTCCAATTGTTTTCAGGCAGGAAAAGATCAAGTATTATCCGACCACCTATTTCCAAATGTTCATAAAGCCGCATTAAAACTTCCATTGCTTCTTCTCGATTTTCGATTAACAAAAATGAGCCTGCAGGAATAATGATGGCTTCATACTTATATGGAAGATTAAGTTCCTTCAGATCCGCTTCATACAAGTTTGTATTTAAGTTACGTGCTTCACAGCGCAGACGACAAGAAGCGAGCATTTCTGGTGAATAGTCTACCCCTTCCATGTTAAGTCCTGATTCTAGAAGTGGAATAATCACACGGCCCGAACCAACCATTGCTTCCAAAATACGCCCTTTACAATTTTTAAGTCTTTCACGGTAATATTCTATATCACCATCAAAAGATTGACCGATCTTTTTTGTTAAATTATAAACTTCGGTACAAAGTTCACCATAATAGCTAAAAGACATATCCACTAACCCTCCGTGTTTTTTTACGCACGAAAGGAACAGCATAAAAAAACTGTTTATCCCTTTCGTACCTCATAATTCATAACTTTAACAACCGATTTTCCCACTTTCACAAAAATCACTCACTTTCAAATAGTATAAAATAATTTTACCACAACATTTATTTAAGGAGGTATAAATGTTTGATAGATTTACCTAAAGGGAATATACAAATTAAGGGGAAAAAGGTCGTTTTATTGCATCTTTTGTAACGACCTTGTAACAATTGAAATATTCTTGGTAAAAAACTGAAACTTTTTATAACCTAAATCCGTCTATGATAATGAACGTCTTTTAAGGGGGAATTATTAATGAAACGAAACTGTTATAGAATGGTCATGATATCTTTATTGTTTTTAGTTATGGTAATATTTCAGTATGAAGGAACTCCGAAGTTGGCGACCGCTACTTCTGTTGCTGCAGATGAAACATATATCCCCTTAAATCAAGATGTGTCTAGTATTGAAAAAGATCTTATTGAAGAACCAGATGAACTTGCTAATAGTAAAATCGACAACGTTGGAAAAGAAAATGAGTCATCTGAGCTTGTAAGTGAAATTGAAAATAAGGTAATTGATAACCAAAACCAAGCTGCCGAAAATTCGAGTGAAGAAATAGTTAAAGTCGCTAATGATGAAATAACTATAGATGGTGATAGATATGTTAATATCATGCATGAGGAAAAATTTGCAGCTTTAAGCAACATTGCCCAAAAAAATGATGCTACTTTATACGCTATCCCGTACAGCGATTGCTTTGCAATAGTGAAAGATGAAGCACCAATTTTTCAAATGAGCACAGGCATCGCTACATCTTTAGTTGAAGATAGTGAAATTCTCTTAGAATTTTTTGCTGATGATGATTTTAAAGAATATACCGGACTATTAGAAAATATAGAGACCGTCTTAGAAACAGGTAAGGAAGTTAATATAGATCTAGGCAATTATCTTTTCTACAATATTTATGAAGAAAATGGAGCGATTTTTGTACTTTGGTAATATATTTTAAATAGAAATATCGTTGAAGAACCTCTTTTGTAACACGGAGGTTCTTTTCGATTAATAAATTAGTTGGCAGTACCATAGGTCAATTGAGCTTTACATCACCCTCCTCCCTCTTTTAAAACTTAAATGCTCCTTTCAAACAGAGGTTTACAGATGAAATTCTTTTGATATTAAACTGAAATTTTTACATACAAATAGAAAAAGGATAAGAAAAAGAGGCGTTTAAATGCAGGGATTTTTAAGTGTTTTTTTCATAACTTTTATTAGTGACATTGATAATTTATTAATTCTAGGTGCAATCTTACGCAAACATTCTTATTTGAGAATAGCCTTTCCTGCTGTCGTTATGCTAACACTTACAAGGACCCTGTATATTATCTTAATCAATGGTTTTTCCTATCTTCCTATGATCCAATTATTAATGGGAATGATTTTACTTTATATTGCCTTTAAATTTGCGACTCGGCCGGTAATGTTAGATGAGATTAGACCTAATTACTCCCTATGGGCGAGACTTAAAGTTTTATTCCTCATAGTGGGGACAGACTTTTTGATTAGTATGGATAGTGTCATAATCATTTCAGGCATATCAGAAACACGATTATACTTAATACTTGGTATCTTCTCTAGTCTCCTAATTTCATTCTTTTTTTTACCATTTATTATAAAGCTAGCTATCAATTTTTCTTGGATAACTATCATTGCCGGAGGTTTTATTGCTAAAAGCGCTGTTACTAGTATTTTAAATGATCCTGTGCTCGTAGATTGCATAGTTTATATCGAGTCGATCTATCCAAGGGTCAATATATTTAATAAAATGTCCAGTGGAGTTGCTCTAATTGTTGTGGTAATTGGAGTTACCCGTTATCATAACAGTCAATATATAAAAACACATAAGCGATAACGTTCTGTATGTAATCCCTTCGATGTTTTTACCATCAAATTATTGACTAATGTATAAAAATGTATATAATACAAGATAATTGCATATGTTAAATGTTTTCTAGGGTTCCGCAACAATCACTATGTTGGTCTGGTCCGAGAGAAGACTCACAGCTAAACACTGTGTCACGGAAGGATAAAAGCCTGGGAGAAACTGTTTACAGTTATCTCCTAGGCTTTTTTTTTGTTTTCAAAATGATAAAATCGGAGGT
Source organism: Bacillus niameyensis (assembly GCF_001375535.1). Taxonomy (GTDB): domain Bacteria; phylum Bacillota; class Bacilli; order Bacillales; family Bacillaceae_C; genus Lederbergia; species Lederbergia niameyensis. The sequence continues at coordinate 798,274 of NZ_LN831197.1, read as the reverse complement.
TGTTTAAATGAATAAAGACTGGCTTAAGGTAATTATTGCTGCTTTTTTCGAAGTTTTGTGGGTTATTGGCTTAAAACATGCTAACGATTTTTGGACCTGGACCGGAACGGTTATTTCTATCGTTATTAGTTTTTATGTAATGATTATGGCTGGACGAAAACTACCTGTGGGAACTGTTTATGCCGTTTTTGTTGGATTAGGAACTGCTGGAACGGTCTTTTCTGAGATTCTATTCTTTGGTGAACCTTTTAAAGTAGCAAAAATACTTCTAATTTTAGCCTTAATAGCAGGAGTCATTGGCTTGAAATTAGTTACAAAAGACAACATTCAGGAAGGCGATGATATCTAATGGCATGGATTTCCTTAATCTTAGCGGGTTTATGTGAAATGTTTGGTGTAGTAATGATTAATAAATTGCACAATGATCGTAATTGGCAATCATTAGTTCTTTTAATTCTTGGATTTGGTGCAAGTTTTTTATTTCTTGCATATTCAATGGAAACACTTCCTATGGGCACAGCTTATGCAATATGGACCGGAATTGGAGCTTCTGGTGGTGCCATTTTAGGCATGCTTTTATATGGCGAATCAAGAGACTGGAGAAGGCTTGTTTTCATAGGAATCATATTAGGAGCTGCTGTTGGGTTAAAACTTGTCTCGTAAATGAGTTATCGTATGTTGCATGGGGAAGATAATCTACTTTTATTTTGTCGATTATCTTCCTTTATTAACACCTGTATTTTTTATTTGATATTGTCTACAGAAAATAGCATTCCTTCTCGATTGTAAATTTAATTGAGTAACGACCTTTATATGCTTTCAAGCAACTCAACTTTATAGCCATTTGGATCTTGCACAACAGCACGTTTTCCCCAAGAGCTAATAGTTGGTTCATTAATAATTAAGCTACCATTAGAACGAAGACTTTCAACTATATGTTCCAAGTCTATTACGTTAAATCCAATACGTGTACTCACATCTACAATCCCGTTTGAGCTGGGATATAACTCGAATATAAGATTTTCAAATTCACATGAATAATGCTGAGGACCATTACCGTGCTGTTCTTTGTTAAATGTAAGTCCAAGATTTTGATAAAATGAAACTGATACCTCTAAGTTACTCGAATAAATAACAACAAGATTTAAATGATTAATCATTGCTGCCTCCCCATGTAAATATCCCCCAAGTTGCCAACTTGATAATAGGGATACTCCAGTTTATTTTGCACCTGTCGGGCAACTTCAGAATTCGTTAACATTTCGACCATATACAGACCTAGGTCAATTGAAGAAGTAACGCCTCCCCCAGTAACAATGTTGCCATCTCTTACAACCCGTGCCTTTATAACTTCCGCACAGTATGGTGTTAATAATTCGTATGCTGACGAGTTAGTAGTCGCTCTTTTATCATGTAAAAATCCAGCTGCGCCTAATAACAGCGCCCCTGTACAAACGGAAACCTTATAAGTAGCAGTCTTAGCGGTTTGGATCCATTCCACGAACATATCGTCATACCGAAGCATTCTTGTAGATATGCCGCCTGGAAGAAAAACTAAATCAAATTTCCCTAAATCTGGTAGCACTTCAGTTACTTTCATATTTAGCCCTCGGTCATCTGTCACATCCGCTTTATTAGCACAAAATGACCATGTTACATTTTCTTTCGCCTCCAGGATTGCTAGCCAAGTAATTGCTTCATAAAATCCAGCAAAATCCATGTTTGTCATGCCGTCAAATAATACGAACCCTATCCTCATTGCCTTTCACTTCCCTTTACAATGGAAAATAAAAAAAGTATTTGATCATGGATCAAATACTTAGCCCAGGCGTACGGCATCTGTAATATACGCTCCCTCGTGGTCCTCCACGTTACGCCAGTCACGTATACTTGTAATTTATTGTAAGTATAAAATATTCGTTCTCTTTTATCAATCCCTTTAATTTAAATTATTTGATTAATTCGCTAAGTGTGACTCGGATTTATCTCTCTGCTTTTATAAACATTTTTGTAACAACAGTAAAGGCGATCACCGTATAGATAATACCCCATAAGAGTAGTAATCGTAAACCTATTTCCACATTGAAAAAATCTTCATTGCTGAAATAATTCATCATCTTGCCGACGGGTGGTAAGATAAAAAAGATCCACTTCAACCAAGCAATTTTTGCAATCATTCCTTCTGATACAATCGATAGAATATTAATAAGCATAGCAGCCAACCATGAATATTTCTTTCTACCAAAAGTAGTTATACTAAAAAATGATCCTACTACTAAACCGAGAATAGAAAACAGAAAATGAATGAATATGGAAAGACCGATATGTAGAGGCGTAATGGCTGTCTTGAAACTACCAATAATGATCGGATATAAAATAGCAAAAACTAGTAACAAAATCGCTATTAGTAAACAAAGACTCCATTTACCAAATAGAAAACGAAATTTGCTTCCCAACTGTGTAAATAGTAATTGTTTTTCATTTTCTTCCTCTAGTGTAAACACACTCATTCCAATCCATGTCATTGTTAAATAAATGACGACGCTTGAGACACCATAACTACTTAAAGTTGGTACTCCTTTATAAGTATAAAAAGTTATGCTCCATATGAAAAAAATCGTTATAGGCGGAATGAACTTCAATGAACGAATATATCGAGTACATTGATAACGAATGAAGCCAATCATGATCCCGCGTCCTCCCTAACTTCCAGAATGGAACACCCCTTCTGCAAAAACTCTAATAATAACTCGTCACTATGGAATGGATCTATAGTGAGTAAGGCAATTTTTTCATCTGGGTCATGATAAAGCAAATTATGGTTACTTATTGTTTCTTCATTTTTATATTTGATTTTAATTCGCTTTTTATTGATAAAAACTTTCTTTTCAAAGTTTGAAATTGTCTGTCCCTCTAGCAGAAATAATTGATCAGCCAATTGATCAACTAACTCTTCTCCATGAGTCGTAAAAATAATGACCATTTCCTTTTTCAAAGTTTCCAAAAGCTGTTGAAGATTGGATTGTGTAGCAACATCTAAACCAGTTAATGGTTCATCTAAAAACAAGATAGATGGTTCTCTAAGAAGTGCTTGTATAAGTCCAACCTTTTGCTTTGTTCCTTTTGAACATTGTTTTAATGGGACATTTAAAAAAGGATTGATCTCGAGTAAATCGATATATCTTTTCATGCTTTGTTCTACTTTTTGTTTTGAATGTATCTGAAACGATGTGACAAGAGATAGGTAATCTATTACTCTGAAAGGTAAATTCTCAGGGAAATGTTCTGGTACATAGCCGATTTTCGTTTGCGATCTTTCAACCTTTCCAGTTGTTGGTTCGTAAATTCCTGCAAATAGTTTTAGTAATGTACTTTTACCAGAACCGTTTTTCCCTTGGATCGCAATCGCTTGGTTTTCTTTAATTAATAAAGAAATATCTTTTAGTATCGTACGTCCATCAATTATTTTACTTACGTTCACGGCTTCAAGAACAGGTTTCATAAATAAGCACCCCTTCCTCCCTACTCATTAAGAAAAACCCACTCGGTCTTGTATTGCCCGAGTAGGTCTGAATTCCTAATTCATCAAGTTGCTAGAAATGTTTAAAAAATAAGCGGACAACATCTGCACCACCGATAAAGGTACCGATGGAACTTCCTATATTTGCAAGTATTATTACTAATAGCGCTCTTGTAACCTTATTTTGCCAAAAGCCCTTAAAATGAAAAACATCTTCCGAAAGTGTCTGGAAATCACGTACACTTGGTCTACGCAAATAGGCTTGTACAAATCCTGCAAACCACCCCGCAGCAAGTAAGGGAGTCAATGATGTAATGGGAGCAGCAATGAAGGCTGTTAAAATAGCTAAAGGATGTCCAAAAGCCAACGCAGTACCAATCGCTGATAATGAACCATTCCACAAAAACCAACTGAGCGTTTGTTGAAGTCCTGTTGATGGGTTAGCAATAAACGTATAAGCGATCAAAGCGATAATAAAGACCGGAATGGTCCACCCGATTATTTTCGGCCATTTTGATTTTGCTGGCACTTGAGATAATGCACGCAAATCATGTTCTTTTTTGATTTCATTTGTAATCCCTGGGACATGAGCAGCGCCTAATACAGCGACAATTTTTTTACCCGGAGCATCTTTTATTTTTTGTGCAAGGTACTGATCACGTTCATCAATTAAAGGCGTTTTCAATTTTGGAAAGCTTTCTGTAAATTCCTGAAGCATGGAGTCAATCATGTCCTGTGATTTCATTTTTTCCAGTTCTTCTTCGGAAATAGTTTCTCGACTAAAGATACCAAAAATGACTTGGGTCAGTAACATTGATTTCCCTTTAAGCCCCAAATTCCCCCAAATTCTTGAAAACGTTACTTGGATATTACGATCTGCAAGAACTAAATTAGCATCTATTTCTTTAGCTGATTCAATGCCTTGGATCATTTCTTGGCCAGGTTTAATATTAAATTGTTCTGCCATTCTCTTTTGAAATGAAGAGATCGCTAAATTCATTAATAGTAAGGAGGCCTTCTTTTCTTTAATCACTTGGAAAATATCCATATCTTTCCATTTACTGCCTTCTGTAATGGATTTATAACGAGCTTCATCCAATTCAACACAAACGGTATCAGGCTTTTCCTGATCAATCACTTCTTTCACTAGTTCTGCACTGCTACGTGAAACGTGGGCAGTGCCAATCAATATGTATTCTTTCCCATTTTCAACTATTCGCGTAATATTTTCCTCAGACATTTGTATACCCCTTTATTAGGACTCATCGTAACAAATTTTTCTAATCGTTTACAACACATATTACTATAATAAACTAGTCTTGACTGAATGAGAATCATTAATTGTTTCAAACGGAGTGGATTTACAAAAATAAGCTTTCAATCCATCGTTCAAGATGAAATGAAAGCCTATTGCGAAGATCTTAAACTAATTTCTGACCACAGTTAGAACAGAAGTTGCCCCCGCTCGTTTTCGTTCCACAATTTGGACAAAAGTTCGGCTTAGCTTTCTCGTTTGCAGATGTGTTTCCGGAACTGGGAGGTACTGGCTTATCTTGGCTCTCACTCATATTTTTCATCATTTCTTTCGCTACTCCCATTCCCATCATCATACTAGCCATATCAGATGCAGCTCCGCCACCTTTTACCTTTCCAGAAGAAATCCCATCCGTCATCGAAACTTGCTGATAACGGCCCAAATCACCGATCATTCCGTGAGATGCTGTTTTCGTAATCATATCTTGAATTTCTTGCGGATAATTGAAGCTCATAATTTGAAAACCTGTAATCGTCATCCCGCTATCAATAATTTGCATATCAAGGTCTTCTTTTATCCCCTTAGCAATTTCAAAAGCATTTGCTTGGAGATTAAACATATCTTTACCTTCTCTTGTAATCCACTTCATTAACAATTGATCGAGAACCGCAGTGATGCGGATTTTAACGTCTTCAACTAAGTAACTATTCTTTACTCCCACTATTTTATCAATTAGCGCAATATAATCATTTACTTTAAACTGGAATGTACCATTTGCTCTAATTGGCATTCCGCCGGGTAATTGTTGTGTGGGGATATTGATAGCATTCCTTGTTCCCCATTTTACTGTAAACTCTTTCGTGTTCACAAACAGCACTTCAACCCGCAACCCACTGTTAAAACCGAATTTAAAGCCTTTTAATGTTGATAAAAAGGGAATAATTTGCGATTCAATATTATAATCTCCTTCATCTTCAAAAATCCCTTCAATTTTTCCATTATTGAAAAAAACAGCATCTTGCCCCGGACGGATAATTAATCTGCTTCCTTTCTTTATTTCTGTGTTGTTCCATTTCCAGAAAATCATATCGTCACGGAATTCTTCCCATTCGATTACATTGGCAAATTGATTTCTAAAGAAACTCATAGAATCTCATCCTTTTCAAATGTTAGTAAATATTTAAAATTTCCCTCGACTTCCACTAAAAGAATGACCGCCACCTGTTCGGCCACCACCTCCACCACCAGAACCTCCACCACTATTACTCTGAGGTTTTTTCCGTTTCGTTGTTGTGGTCCGGATGTACTGGTCTTTTCTTTGGAGAACTTTAGAAGTTTCAAGATTTTCATATGTTTTATTATTGATCGTTACTTTTCCCCCGGAATTATAGGCCATTATCAAAACAACGATCCCACCTAAACCAACGGATGCTGCTAGCTGAAACCAAAATTGAAAAAGAATATTATTAGGGTCAACCCCGGGTCTAATATCCATATATTCATCTGCTGTTTTTATAAACGATTCGAAAGCTTTCGCATAATTTCCTGCAGACATATCAGGAGTGATTTTTTCTCGAATTAAATCAAGCCGATGGTCATCTAAATAAGTCTCAGCTTTGTAAAAACCACCTAATTGGATCTCTCTGTTATACATATCAACCGTTAATATCGCTGTATTTCCATGATTCTTGTCATATCCAAGACCTTGCTCATCATAGAAATCACCCATAATCTTTTTAACATCTTGTTTTTCTTCATTCTTTGTAGTTAAAAATATAAAGTCTGTTTCTCTTTTAATACTATACTCCTCTGCCATTGCCTCAAGTTGATCGATTTCATTTTGATTTAATAAACCAGCATAATCATAGATTCTTTGTTTGGAAGTTGCAGAAGCATTTACATTATTGATAAAGAAAATAGGAAAAACGAAGAGTACGGTTATAATGGCGATCGTTAGTTTTATTAAATGATTTCTTCTCACCAAAAACCGCCTCCCATTATGAACGAAATAATTTTAAGAGTTATGAAAGTAGACCCTGCAATTCCACTAAACCATCCCGCTGCCTTTGCATAACTTAGCGGAGGTTTGCCAACGATTTTTCCTGTTTGACCATTCATTGCGAAAATATGTTCCTCTTTGTTGTAATCATAGTAAAACATCCAAATTGGAAAGAGAACATAATCACTGTGCTTCTTTTTCGTATCGATCTGTTTGGATTGATAACTAACAGAGGAATATCCGCCCATAGTGGAACTAATATAAGATTCAACAAACCCACTAACCTTAGATTTAACGCGTGGTAGAAGTTCTTTATCGTCATAATTATACTTTTCAGCAATATATCCTGCTAAATATGGAGTTTTAAAATCTTTTAATTCAGCGTAATTGTATGGTTCCAATCGATCCATGATTTTGTCATTCATTTTTTCCGAAGCATCAACAGGGACTTTATGATAGTCGAGGTTAATATTTCTATAGACGTCGTAATATTTCGTTTCTGTATATATATAGTCGCCCCTAGTATATTCTCTCACTTTTGTTCCAGTAGCATGTACTTGAACTTTACTATTTAAATCATAAAGCCAAAACGGAACGTACATTCCTGTTATACCTTTAATTCGGTTAGCCTCCATAAATTTCTTCGGTGTTAGAAGGCCTTTTTTACACCAAGTACGGAAAGCCTGCCTTGCTTCTTCCTTACTAATGGTAAAAGGAATAACCTTTGCCGGTGCTAATATTCCTGATAAGCGATCAGCAAGGACGACACCCGCTCCGCAAAAACTGCAAGTTGTCGCAGTTGTATCAGCGTCTGTCAGAATAACCGCACCACAGTTTTTACAATGATACTCTTTTGCTTCATCCTCTGAGAATGTAGTAGTAATATGTTGATCAGGGAAATTTTCAATTGTATCTTGCCGACCACAGCTTCCGCAGGAAAGTGTTCCTGATTCACTGTCAAAGACCATATCATCCCCACAATTAGGACATTTATATTGAATAACCAATGATGATCCACCTCACTTATGCGACTCTTCATTAATAAAGCTGTAGCTATAATAGCTACAGCTTATTTTTAAGACTTTATTCGTCTTTATTTCTTAATTGCTCTTTTAGAGCTGCTAATTCATCATCAACCGCAGGGCTGGAAGTAGTATTGTATTTTGACATTAAGTCATCAATGTCATCTTTTGGATTGGCATTTAATTCAGCCATCGCATTCGCTGTATCTAAAGCTTTATTCACTTTTTCTTCCATTCTACCAAATGCTGAGAGGTTGTCATTAGCACCGGTAACAGAAGAGGCAATTTTATTTAATCTTTCTTGTGTTTTTGCAACTGCCATTTTGCTCTTAATCATTGTTCTGCGAGCTTCTAGTTCGCCAATATCAGAAACAAGTTTGTCATGCATTTCTCTCATGCGAACGGCGTTGGAAGCAGCTAAACTATAGGCTTCTTGTAGCTCAGCCTGCTTTGCTGTTAGTGAGGCTTTTTTTTCTAAAAACTTCCTTGCATCCTCATCGTTTCCACCCTCGACAGCTTTGATGGCGTAATTCTGCATTTTTTCAATATCAGCTGTACATTCATTTAATGCTCTTTTGGATCTTTGCTCTTCAGCCATAACAGAGGCAGTTTCCGCTTTGACTTTCCCTAAGTCGCTGCTTAAATTCCTCATGTATTGGTCAATCATTTTCTCCGGGTTTTCTGCTTTGTCTAATAAGGCATTAATATTACTTGCCATAATGTCTTTAAATCTCTTCAATATACTCATAAAATGCACCCTCCTACTTACTATAATAATATATATACTGTTTGGAATCACAAAAAGATTCATTTTTATAAAGGTTATTTAAAAAAATTCCTACTTAGCATCATTGATAGCTCAAATTTAGTCCAATATTAAGTTAGTATCTGTTCTACTCTGTAACCTTTTTTAATAAATATCGTCATAGCTATAAAGGGGGGGTTTTATGAATAGTGCTGTTCATTTTATTATTTTATTGTCTATAGCTATTTTCTTAACCGCTTGCTCAAATAATTCAACTGATATCTCTAATGAAAAAGCAGAAGATCAACGTTCAGGAGCAATGGTACATGAATCAGAAATGAATATGGATAATGCAGTTGAAAATGATGCTGTAGAAGAAAAAGCATTGGAACAGACAGATGAACTAACATCAGACCGAATGATTATTCATCAAGCGCAATTACAGATAAACGTGAAAGACTTGGATCAAACCCAGCTCAATATAGAAAAAAAGGTAAAGGAATATGGCGGCTATATCGTTGAATCCAATGTTTATCGGAATCACGAATCGAGCAGAACCGGGGAACTTGTTATTAGGATACCGGAAAATCATTTCCAAGTATTTTTGAATGATACTGAAGCAGAGGCAGCGAATGTTCTGGAACGGAATGTGACAGGGCAAGATGTAACTGAACAATACGTTGATTTAGAATCAAGATTAAAATCAAAGCGCAAAGTTGAAGAACGCTTGCTTGATTTTATGGACAGTGCGAAAAAAACAGAAGATTTATTGAAAATATCCAATGATTTATCGAAAGTTCAAGAAGAAATTGAAGTGATTGTTGGGAAAATGAAGTATTTAGAGAATCAAACTTCCTTTTCGACGATCACAATTGTTCTCTACGAAGATCGTATACCAGAAATTGACAGCAAAAATTTGAACACTTGGGAAAAAGTGAAAAAGCAATTTGCAGCTAGTACAAACTTTCTTCTTGCTGCAGGATCGGGTCTAGTTGTATTTCTTATAGGAAATTTGCCGGTGATTATGCTGTTCCTTGTCATAGTGTTGGTCATCTATATGTTCTTTAAGAGAAGAAATACGAGAGGCTAATAAAGAGAGGGACTCACTAAACTCGAGTGAATCCCCTCTTCTCTTCTTTGTAATTTGATATTTTATGACCCTGTAGAACGATAATGTTTAACTCCAATACTCCATACCAATACACATGGGATAATAAAAAGGATTCCAGCAACAGGAGCTAACATATGCATTAGCCCACTTCCCTCGTTTCTATCTAACAAATATAATAAAGGTAAATAATTCACACAACCAAATGGAATCACAAATGTAAAGAATTTAGAAACCCATTTATGATAAATGTTAAGTGGATATTGCGCCATCTCCCTTCCACCATCCGTAAATATATTCGCTACTTCTAAACCTTGAATCGTCCAGAAACATAATGTTGCAGCAAGTATGAATATGCCAGTGAAAATAAAGACTCCGCTTACAACCATGAACAAAAGTGTACAAACTTTTGCGATAGTCCATTCAATTGGAAGATTACTAACAGCCCAAATTAGAACAACCACACTTTGAATCAGTCTGCCAACTCTTGTAAACTCGAACTTCGAACCGATCACTTGCATGATTGTCCCCCTAGGGCGAACGAGAAGGCGGTCGAAATTTCCATCCCGAACAAGACTAGAGAATGAATCAAATCCTCGCGCGAAGCATTCGCTAATGGCGAATGCCATATGGATTACTGCAAAACAAAGGGCTACTTCGTAAAAACTCCATCCTTTAATCTGCCCAAACCGCTCGAATAAAAAATACAGTCCTGCGAAAACGGAAAACGGAACAAAGAATTGTCCGAGTGATAACAACCAAAAAGATGTACGATATTGCATTTGTGATTTGAATAAAATTTTTAAGTACTTAAAATAAAGACTCAAACGACTCATCCCCCTTGAACGACTACTCTTTTCAATGACTGTTTAAATGCCAACTTCCCAAATAATATAAGAACAAATAACCAAATAATCTGGATGATTATGCCTTCGATTGCTTCTTGTTGTGGAATATGGCCAGAGTAAACGCGGAAAGGAAAATCTGCCGTCAAACGAAATGGAAGTAAATAAGCAATTTTTTGAAGCCATTCGGGCATTAAAGGAATGGGTATTGTTAAACCAGCAAAAAACTCACCAACAATCCCAAACATTAATAATGAGCCAACTGGTGACATTGTGTAGAAGACTGAAATATAGATAAACATTGATATTGAAACGAGTACGAGTAATCCTAAAATCATAGATGCTACAAATAAAAAGAAGGTTAATAGATTTGGCGGTATCGTCATTCTATATGGTTGTGGCAATATAAACGCAACAAGGAGGATTGGAAAACAGCGAAGAATCGCGCTCGATAGCCGTTGAGCTAATAATTTTGCATACCAAAAACCGTAAATATCACATGGTCTACATAATTCGTAAGCAATATTTCCGCTTATAATAAGATCAAACAATTCATTGTCGCGAAACCATAACATAATGAAAGCAAGGAAGGACTGTTGAAGCCAAAGATAAGTAACAAGTTCAGACAATGTCATTGGCGGCGATTGGACTGCATGTTCATAGAAAGCTTCAAAAATCATAATGTACATAAATCCCCAGAAAAATTGGGTAGCCACTCCAGCGAAAGCGGCAGTACGATACTGCAACCCATTAAGGAGTCTCAATCTTAATACTGAAATATAGGCATTCATATTTGGTACTCCTTATACAACTGGATGATCAACTCCTCAATCGGTTGAGCTTCAACTGTTACATCATGTAAACGAACGATACTCGATAATTGAGTGATTACATCTGGTATAGCGATCGTTTCCGTATCCACACTCATAACCGCTTTGCCAGCCGTTTGTGAAAGTACAGTAGTTCCGAATATATTGATAGGTTGAGAGGTTTCCTGGTAATCGATTTTTATTATTTTTTGCCCACCGTACTTGTTCCTTAGTTCTTTCATCTTGCCATCATATAATATCGTCCCTTTACCAATTAAAATGACTCGATCGGCTAAAGCCTCAATATCATTCATATCATGTGTAGTAAGGATAACTGTGACTCCCTTTTCCTTATTAATCGTTTTGATAAAATTTCGTACGGCTATTTTTGATTGTGCATCTAATCCTATTGTAGGCTCATCTAAAAATAAAATGCTTGGACTATGTAACAATGAAGCAGCAATTTCACAACGCATTCTTTGTCCAAGGCTTAATTGCCGAACTGGAGTTGAGATTAAATTCTGTAAATCTAACGTCTCTACTAATAAATCAACATTGGCTTTGTATTCTGCTTGAGGTATTTTGTAGATGTCTCGAAGAAGCTCAAAAGAGTCAATGACTGGAACATCCCACCATAACTGCGATCTTTGTCCAAAGACAACACCAATGTTTTTCACATACCGAACGCGCTCTTTCCAGGGAGTATAGCCCATGATGTTGCATTCTCCACTGTCAGGGACCAAAATGCCGCTCATAATTTTAATCGTTGTCGATTTTCCCGCTCCGTTTGGTCCGATATACCCAACAATTTCCCCTGGTTCAATAGTAAACGAAATGTTTTTTAATGCTTGTACCACTTCATGCTCACGAAAAAACAACGCTTTCAATGAATTATGTAATCCACTAGAGCGTTTCGCGACTTTAAATGATTTACTTAGTCCATTAATTGAGATCAATCATATCCCTCCTCTTTAAATATGAATAGTCAGAGGATAGTATCCTATCATTCTAATGATTGATTGTCAATTGCCTTTATTGTAAATCCTTAAAAAGGCGTTTCTATTTAAAATATTATATTATTTTAAAATATAAATATCTGAACTAATATATACAAACGCTTTCGTATTATTGCTGATATTCTAGTCTAAGGAATAAACATCTTTCCTATTAATGGCTACAAGTACAAAATATTACTGAGTTCGAAGTATTCTTTCCAAAATTTCTGCTACACCATCTTCATCATTGGTCTCTGTTATTATCATTGCCCTACTTTTTAATTCGTCCACTGCATTTCCCATTGCAATTGGATAACCACATATATCAAAAAGACCTAAGTCATTAAAGTCATCTCCAAAAACCATAGTATCCCGCGGTGATATACAAAGTAATTTCAAAACTTTTTGCAGTGCATTCTCTTTAGAAACCGATTTATTCATGATTTGTATCAGTTCTTTTCCATCAGTATTTACGATATTTACTTTCTGCTGAAATATAGTATTAAACTCCAAGTATATATTATTAATATTTGGTATCAAAATTTTAGAGACAGAAAGATTGCTTATTTCTTCCTTAGATAACACTGATGGTATTGGTGCATTATCGGGTATTCCAAACACATTAAGCTGAGCCTTCTCTAAACGCCTGTCGCTAAAAATCTCATTTTTTATTTCAAAACATAGATAAATACGGTTATCCCTAGAGGAAACGAACTCATATATTTCATTTGCGATTTTATTGGGAACTGGACAATGTTCAAGTAATCCAGTTGATTCATTAACAATTAATGCACCGTTGTAGCAAATAATGTAGCCGAGCCGTAGTAACTCGTGTGGTAGTAAACTTTTCACAGATCTAGGAGGGCGAGCAGTAGCTATAATGATGTTAATATCTTTAGAGTAGCATTTTAGAATAGCTTCCAAGTTCCGAGAAGAAACCAGCTTTTTTGAATTTAATAAAGTTCCGTCCAAATCTAGTACAATAGCTTTTATTGTTTCCATATAAGTTCTCCTCGTAAGTTCTATTTCATTATACTTTTCTACATTGTTGTATAAATTTCTAGACAATTATAAAATCAATAATTCTGTATTGTAACGAATTTGTATTGTTCTGTATGTATTTCATTGTGGAATTGAAAATCCCCTGTTTCATCCTCATCCCATATCTTATTGAAGAAAATCCTTCTGTTAATACATCACGCAATCCCCCTTAAATCGTCTAAAGTTAAATTATTAGATCTTTGAAAACCTCACTTATCACAGCACAGATTTTTCGGCTATAATATGCCTTGTTCTGTTCCTGCAAAAATAGCATACCAATTACTATCCACTTTTTGGTATGCTATTTCCTATTAGTAATATTATTTTCCCCTGACAAATTTGAAGACTTATTTTAATTTCCAAATGCGTGGTCTAACTCCACCGTTATTAGACGGTCTAGTTTTAGCCCTATCTAAGTGGAGAAGAATTTTTCAAGATTGAAGAATGAGTTTAGTCTGTTTTTGAGTATGCTTTAGCTCAGGGTTATCAAGCAAGGCTTGGCCTGAAATAAGCTTTTTATAAATGGTTAACCTTTTCTCAAACTTTATTTCAAACCTCCAGCTATTAAACTATGTTCAATTTCCTTTGCCCAAAATAAAAGAGCTTCATCCTTACCATATTCCCCTATACACTGGAATCCTAATGGCATATCATTTATTTTTATTGCGGGTATGCTAATAGTAGGAAGCCCAGCGTAAGACCATATTGCGGTCATCCCTGACCAGCCAGTCTTTTCATATCCTTTTGGTGCCACCCCTCCCTGAGCTGGTGATATCCATAAATCTATTCCATTTATTATTGTAGCTTGTTTTAAATCATTTCTTAATATTTTTTGTCCAATACGATATTGTTCTAATTCTTCTTGAGGAACATTTTGACCATGATTTATCGCATCTTTTACGGAAGAGCCATATAAATGCTCGTATTGATTAAACCAATTTGAGTGAACTTGTGCCATTTCACCTTGAACCATTCTTATCATTGCATCTCCAGCAATGAAAGCATCATCCCACGGCATTTCAACATTACGAATTATGTACCCGGCTTTCTCCAACATTATAAGTTGCTTTTCAAAAGCACGTTTTACATCATCAAACATGAATTCCATATATATGCCATTTGGTACACCTAATACAGGTTTCTTATCAGATTTAAAGCACCTCCAGTCAGGAACTAAATGAGAACTTGCGAATTGCAAACTTTCAATGTCCTTTGTGAAAAAACCAATTGTGTCAAAAGAGGGAGAAAGTAATATAAATCCATCTAAAGGAACACGACCATAACTTGGTTTAAATCCAACAATTCCACAAAATGAAGCAGGTGCAATCACCGAACGAAGCGTCTGAGTACCAACAGCTATTGGACATATTCCAGCGGCTACCGAAGCTGCCGATCCTGCACTGGAACCACCAGCTGTATGCTTAATGTTATGTGGATTTCTAGTAGGGATTACACTATGATAAGCAAATTCTTCTGTAACGGTTTTTCCAGCTATAACCCCTCCCATCGAACGAACTTTTTTTATGAAGGAACCTTCATTCTTTGTTAAAACATTAGGAGGGAGTTTAGACCCGGCACAGGTTTGAAAACCATCAACGTGTATTATATCCTTAACTGCAAATGGAATACCCAAAAATATAGATCTTTGGTCTTGGTCAGAGCACTTTTCCAATAAGTTTGTGGCCTCAATCTCAATGCGTTCTTTAAAACCTTTTTCTGGGATAAAAGCCTTTATTTGAGGTTCAATCTCAGAATAACGCTTATAGAAATCATTGAAATATTGAGTTAATGAATCTTTGTTTTTGCTGATCTTTATAATGGTGTCTATTAAGGATATTTGCCCATAAAACAATTTATCTTCCCCCACTATTAGTAGTTGTACTTCTAATTTCATCCTACCATAACCTAACTTATATCTTGTTACCTTCCCCATTATTTGTGGAACTTTCTAGTCTTTTCACAGTAAGCAATTAACTCATTTCTTGAATTACCTATCATATTCCCAACAGATTAATAGTTCAATTTAGCTTAAGATTTTTTACTTTATTAAATGATCGCATATACAAAAGACACTTACCTTACGGATAAGCGCTCGATTACAGCAGGTCATTGTATAAGAGAAGAAATAAACTCTCTGGCAAGAGCAATTTTCTTTGATAAAAATGGAGAGCTGAGAGAACGTGCTCCTTTAAAAGACTTTATATACTGTTTTTCTCTCTCTCATTAAAAGAAAAATGTTCAATAACATCGAAATCATTATATTCCCTGTTATGATATATATTACCCCATAGTTAAACATTGAAGCGAGTTGTCCAAATGTCATAGCACTGAGGTCAACGCCTGAATCTAAAAATCATGCCTGTGCCCATTCTGCTAAAGGTTTAGTAGAATGGGCACAGGCAACTTTCTTTTTTTATCAATTTCCCCAAGTTCTTTAAAAATAAAAGACACCCACAAATATTGATATATCAACATTTGTGGGTGAATAAGCGTTTATTAAATTTCCCTGTTAGAACAACTTTTTATACCATTTTCCTGGCTTTCATCAAAAGAAAAATGTACAAAAATATTGACATCAATACCGACCCTGCAGATGTTATATAAATAACCCCATAGTTAAACATCGAAGCAAGTTGACCAAACGTCATGGCTCCAAGTCCAACACCTAAATCAAAGAAAGAGAAAAATGTGGCGTTTGCCATCCCTTTTCGATTACTTGGTGACTGGTCGACTGCCCATGCTTGTAATGCTGGTTGTACACTACCAAAACCCAAGCCATAAAGTGCAGCGGCAATCAGTAGAACTGTCGTATTTGGAAGCCAGGACAGTAAGATCATCGCGATAAAAACTAGTATGGTTCCAGGCAAAAATACATATATATGACCTTTTTGATCATAAATTTTTCCAGCAAATGTTCTTGATAGCATTAAGAATAGAGCATAAACAAGAAAGTATACCTCTATTCCCCATATATGCTTTTCGGCTGCATAGAGCGGAAGAAACGAAGCAATTCCACCGAATGTAACGGTAATAAAAAATAGTAGTAATGACGGTTTGATAGCGGATTTTTCAAATATATCAAATCGAGGAACAGCAGCTTTGTTTGGTGATTCCTCTACTTTCTTATATCGAATTTTCGTTGAAAGTAAAAGAGCAACGAGTCCAAGGGCACCACAAATAAAAAATAGTTGAGAAAACGAGATAACCCCTGCCAAAGTTAAACCAAGTGAAGGACCGAATGCGAGTGCAAGATTGCCGGATAAACCGAAATAGCCCATCCCTTCGCCTCGTCGTTTTGGTGGGATTAAATCAGTTGCTATCGTCCCGCTTGCTGTTGTTGAGAATCCCCAACCAACCCCTTGGACTATGCGCATGATGATTAGTAGAGAGATGCTTGCGATGAATGAATAAGCTCCTACTGATAAGACGAAAATACATAGTCCTAACATGTAGACGAAACGCCTACCCTTAGATTCTAGTGCATGACCTGCATATGGTCGAAGCAATAATGCTGAAAATGTAAAAATCCCGACGATAATCCCAATCATTTGATCACTACCGCCTAGTTCTTTTACAAATAACGGAAGTGTCGGCAATGTCATTTGAAATCCTAAAAATATAAAAAAGTTAGCTAGACATATTAAGACAAAATCACTTGTCCAAATTTTATCAGATTTTAACTCTTGTTTTGCTAGTTGCTGTGAATCCATATAATCTCTCCTTCCCTATAATGATTCAAGGGCTGTTTGCTGAATTGCATGAATGCCGTACATGATCACTAAGATTATTTAGTGACTCTAAATAACTATCATACTATATCACAAATGGCTTAAGATGAACATAAAAGTGATATAAAAAGGGATATAGCATAAAAACTATATCCCTAACATTACTAATATGCGCTACAGTTCGTACTCCCATTCCTCTTTAAGATGCAAATAGATAACAAACAGCAGATTTTCTAGTTCATTTACATTTTTGTTTTCTATTTCCAATCCTAATTTTGGAAAGATAATATCCGCAACTTGCTTTGTCAGTTCGTCTTTTTCATTTTGTGCCATTTGTAAATAGCGATTACTGTATGTACGAACAAGATTCCAATCTTTAGTATCAATCGCTTTTAAAGTCCATTGTTCTAATTGAAGATTATCTTTAGAGAGCCCCCGAGCTTGAATTTCTTTTTCAATTGGTGAAAGTTTTTTATTTCCTTTTGGTCTTTCGTCATATACAACAATCGTCCCTGCTAGAAGATCACCAACTCGCTTCTTCTTAGAATTAAAGTAAATCATAATAATCCCAAGTAAATTATAAGCAGGTAACTGGTCAATGATGCGAAGAAGATTACGAATGAGACTTGAGAGAAGTGTTATACTATGACCATTTTCTTGGATAACCCTAATCCCCATGATCTTTTTGCCAATTGTTTTCCCGCCCCAATAAAATTCAAGAACAAAAAAATAACCCCAATTGATTAGGAACAATCCGATAAGTAATATAGCAATAATATAAGAGTTAGCTTCAAGCATTGCCTCCAGTTCGGGAGATGCAACGAAAAGTAGAACTGCAATAATGATAAGAAACATATTTATAAAGGTCATAATTAGGTTATCGATGATATAAGCAACCGCTCGACTTCCAAGTCCTGCTAATTGAAATTGTAAGGATATATATTCTGGTGTTTTAATTCCCACTTGTTCTTTATCCAAAACTTTACCTCCCACTATATACTCATTTTCTTCCAAAGTGTTTCTATTTATCTATATAATTATTATAATAATAAAAGGTATTGAACCTTATTACAATTGCAAGTAGGTGTATTCATGAATGTAAAGCAATTTGTTCAGCGACATCGTCAAGAATGGAGTGAGCTAGAAAAAGCTGTTGCAACTATACATAAAAAAGGCAGTAGTATAACTGCAGCTAATATTAATCATTTTCATGAACTTTATCAAAAAGCCGCTCAAAATCTATCGTATAGTCAAACCTATTATCCTAATGAAGAAGTGACAGGGTATTTGAACAGCCTAGTTTCAAAGGCACATAATCTTTTATACAAAGACCAAACAACAAGTCTTGGTCAATTCAAGCATTTCTTTACTAGGACTTTTATTCGTTTATTTTTAGAACAATGGAAGGCCGTTTTTGTCGCGATGGCTTTATTTACACTTGGTATGTTGGGTGGCTTTTTTTCAATTTTGCATGATCCGCTCAATCTATATACCGTTTTACCTAGTGATATGGCCAAAGCTGTGGATCCGGCTCAATTAGGTAGTAGCGACGGGATGGTTAATTCCCCTCTTATGTCTACTCAAATTATGACGAATAATATTCAAGTTGCCTTCCTTGCTTTTGCTGGAGGTGTAACTCTCGGATTATTAACTGTTTATGTAATGATTTATAACGGTGTTATCGTTGGAGCATTAGCTGGGCTATTCTGGCATGCTGGTAAAACCTATGATTTTTGGGCTTACATTGTTCCTCATGGTATGATCGAATTAACAGCTATTTTTATCGCAGGTGGTTCTGGCTTGTTAATGGGTTATAAACTTTTTGTGCCTGGTCCATTTTCACGAGGTTACCAGTTAAAAAGGCAAGCAAAACGCTCGGTTCAATTGCTGCTCGGTACAATTCCATTATTTATAATTGCAGGGATCATTGAAGGATTTATTACTCCAGCCGCGATATCGCTAGAAGCTAAATACTTTGTTGCTCTTCTTACTGTTGTAGGACTGGTTATGTACGTTCTAATTGGCAAGCAACTGATTAATAGATCTTCAAATAGAATGGAAATGTATAATTAAGTCTCGAGAAAGCTGAAGTTCCTGCTAACAGGAAATAGTCAGCTTTCTCTTTTTGACTTTATAAAAGATGTCTATTCATAATATCAATATAATGAGACACAGCTGCAGTGGCTAAATTTTCCTCTTGAGCTTCTACCATTTGTAATCCGAGTCTTTCCCACTTATTCTTTTCCCGTTTTTTAAACAGCATTTGCTGTTGTGCAATACTTTTTACAACTGTATTTTCGGCATTTATAGGTATTTCCTTTACCTTTTCAAGAAGTGTTTTATCCTCAATTCCAATCATAAGAAATAGATGCCTGCGTCTAAGTCTTTGTAGATAAAGGAGAGTATTCTCCTCATGCAAAAATGTCCGGACATCACTAAAAAGTAGTAATAGGCTCCGTTTTTTTTGCATTGTGTCTAAAAAGGAAAAAACGGCTCCGTAATTAGCTTCCACTGCATCTACTTTTAAATCATAAATCGACTTTAGGATCGTTTGTAAATGCTCCATCCCTTTCGCATGCGGTACAAATACTTTAACTTCTTTTGAAAAAGCTAATACTGCAACATAGTCACCTTTCTTTAGAGCTGCAACTGCAACTGTCATGGCTGCTTCTAGTGCCCTTTCCAAACGGTTTCCTTTAACAAGTTCTGCTCCCATCATACGGCCGCAATCTATAAGGATTGTAATATATTTACCATGTTCAGGTTCATATTCATTCGTCATTAAAGTATGTAGCTTTGCTGTTTGTCGCCAGTTAATTTTACGAGGGTCATCCCCAATAACATAGTTTCTTATTTGAGCAAAATTTCCCATGCCACTATGATATTTTCGAATTTTAGCACCTTCATAAAGTAAAAACTTCTGAGCATCCCCTAAAAATGATTTCGTATCTGTTAGATCAGGGATCACTTTAACTGTTTTTTTCAAATCAACGAGCATTTGTTTTTCCCATAATCCTAAGAAACTTCTATATCGGAAGTATAAATGGTTGATTTCATATTTCCCTCTTACTGGTGCAATGGTTTCATAGGAAATTTGTGTTTCGCTTCCCGCTTTAACGGAACCTTTCAAAGGAAAGGGGCGACTAAATGTTTGCGGAATACCGTCCACTAAAGAGAATGAGATGGCATGATCTGACAGATTGTTAATTTCGATTGTTACAGTATAATCAAGGCCTCTTTCTAATTCCTCGGGTATATTCCGTCGAAATTGAATTTCCTTTTTTCTTGGGATAAATAAAAAGTCTAGGAAACTGGCTAAGAAAATCACTATATTTATAAAGATGACGTATTGCCAAGAGATCCCCCAAACACTTAAGAGTAATAGAATAAGTAATAAACCAATAAAAAGAATAAGCAAGCGTTTAGATGGTAAAAATCCCCTATCTTGGAACAGGAATCGACCCCACCAATTCTTCGATGATTTGGTCAACGGAGGCTCCCTCCAATTCTATATGTGGGGATAGTTGAATACGATGACGAAGCGCGGGCTTGGCAACCATTTTCACGTCATCTGGTGTTACATAATCACGCCCGATTAAATAAGCCCATGCCTTACTTGTTTTTGCAATCGCAATAGCTGCCCGTGTACTCGCCCCAAAACGAATTGTTTCCACTTCGCGTGTTTTGCGAACGATCTTCATTATATAATCTAAAACACTGTCCCCAATTGTTACATTTTCTATTTCTCTTCTAATCTTTAAAAAGGTTTCTAAATCCATAACCGATGAGTTCGATGTATGAATATTTTCGATTACTTGTTGTAACACATTCTTTTCTTCATCGAACGATGGAAATTCAATATAAAGTTTAAATAAAAAACGGTCTTGTTGTGCTTCTGGAAGTGGATATGTACCTTCAAATTCAATTGGATTTTGAGTAGCTACAACAAAGAACACATCTGGTAAAGAGTATGTTTCTCCTTGAATCGTTACTTGTTTCTCTTCCATTGCTTCTAATAGCGCTGCCTGTGTTTTCGCAGGTGTACGGTTAATTTCATCCGCTAGAAGAATATTTGTAAAGATCGGCCCTTTTATCGTCTCGAAGTTCCCTTGCTGCAGATTATAGATAGTGCTTCCAGTAATATCACTTGGAAGTAAATCTGGCGTAAACTGAATGCGATTGAAATTACCGTTTAAAAGATCAGCAAGTGTTCTAACTGTTTTTGTTTTTCCTGTACCAGGTACACCTTCTAACAGTACATGACCTCCGGCGAGAATCGAAGATAATAAAAGTCTAAGATTAGTGCTTTGGCCCAATATCCGTTCTTCATATTTTTCCAGTAAGGATGTTAATTCTGTGTTCATCCTTGCTCCACCTCTTTCCGTAAACGATCTAATTTTTTCGACCATAATAAGAATTCCTGTTTACTCACGTTCTTTTTTCTTAATACATTTGTTAACTCCACTAAAAAAGTTTGGGATTTAGTTTCTGACATCCCTAAATTACTACGATTAAAATCTTCCGTCATCTCAGACCATTCTTTACTCGAAGGGATTCCCCAACGTTCCTGTAAGAGCTGTTTTATATAATCAGCTTGGATTACTAGTGAATCGTGGTATAACTTTCCCTTTAAATACCAAGAAGCTAAAGCTTTTATTCCCTCATCACTAAATCGAACTGTATCCTCCCTAGGAATAAAAATAGGGCCAAATCGTTTTCCTTTATACCATAGCCAAAGAATTAGACAAATAGCTCCTTGAATAAATAATAAGAGAAACCAGACCGGATAAGTTTTAAATACAGTTGCAGCGTTTTGAATTCCATGTAAATATTCGTCAAAGTAGATTGTGTCACTATTTGTTTCATTCATTAAAGATGCGATAAGCGGTATATGATCAAAATCGAGAATATGATCATTAGTTAACCAGTGTGGTGAATTCGCCACGATTAGTTGCCCTTCTCCAAAAAACCTTTTAAAGGCAATTGTACCGAGTCCATCATAGAGAAGTATTTCATCATTATCGTCTGTTTGTAATCGTGCTGTAGGACTAGTTAAAGCATTGAATACATCTCTATTTTTGTGAGAAATCTCCTGGCCTTCTTCATCAATTTCCAATCCATACATGGAGTCTGTTTTCAAATCGAACATACCATGAGGATTGTTCGAGAATAATAGAATCGTATTCCCATTCTCCATAAAACGCTGATACATCGCCATTTCTTCACTGTCCGGAATGAAAAAAGGTTCGATCATGATCAATGTTTGATCACTATTATTGATACTAGTCAGATTCTCTGGGTAATCTGTCCATCGTTTAACAGACTTTTTTTCTTCCTTCAAATATGTATAAAATGCTTTTACCCCCGTAGGAGAAGGGGATTCGGAAATATAGTCCAAATATTCTTTTCGGTTCGGAGACGAAAGGAAATAACCGATAATGATAAAGACGAGAAGAAGAATGATTAATAATGTCCAAGTTCTTTTATTTGTTCCATGTTTTTGCAATTTCTTGATACCCCCTTTCTTCCTAATCACCCATGGCTTCTGTCTTTATCTGCAGCCATTTCATTACTTCAGTTTTAAATTGTTCATATTCTTGTTTTTGTACAGTATATTCTCCGTAAGTAACTTCATCAAAATAGTTAGCAAGATTGAAAAAACGATCAGCCCATGTTTGATTTACTTTTCTTAATTCATCATAATATTCCCAGTTTGTTTTCCAAATTCGTGCTTCAAGCCACCCTTTCTCATGAAAATAAAGAAGCAAGGCGAGAAACATATGGCGTGTCGCTTCGGCATATTCACCGTGGTCTTCCCTCTTTTCAGCTTCGGACAAATGTCGTTGATAGGACCATTCCATTTCTTTCGCATTGTGTAGAACTTGCCGATCACGATATTTTGTATTGCGCATGCGATTACGAATAATTAATGTAACTGTTAAAATGACAAGCATTATAATTATAATAATAATTGCGATAAGCAGCGGGCCTGCAGCTTTATCAGCCGTTTCCATCGAAGGAAACAGTTTCGCTAATTGCTCACCAAGCCAATCTTTCGCCTTTCGCCACCAAGCTTGAATAACATTTTCATTGTAATAAATCTGGTATTCCTTTTTACTTAAAATCTTGGTTAATTCTTCTCTTGCATCATTTGGATCTATCATATTTTATCACCCAACCTATCAGGTCGTTATAATCACCTAGCATTATATTCACCGATCATATCTTTTAAATCATCGGCATCGTTGCGCAATTTTAAATCAAAGAACATAATAGCGTAGCCAACCGAGAATAACATCGTTGTAAATAATGTTGTAATCCCTGTTAAAAGTGTTAATAACACGCTATTTCCTAATAATAATCCGAATGAAATCTCGACTGCATATGTTATAGTCGAAATGATTAAAAAGAAAACGAAATAAAGTCCCATTAATCCCCATGTACGGTTGCGGGTTAATTTCCAACTTTTAGAGAAACCAAGCTGATCCTCCCCAATCGCAACGATACCGAAGTAGAAACTCCATTTTGTTAATAGAAATCCGCCGCCAATAAGAAGTCCAATAAATAAGAGTATCCCCAGTAATATCCCAATTGCTGGATGAATCAGTGCAAGAACCATACCAATCATCACAATGAGGAAAATTGGTACAAACATAGTACCAAATCCAATCATGCTAAAGAGGAAACTACTTGCTAATAAATAGCCGTAACGTGATAAAGTTTCTTTGAGTACTTGACCAATCGTATATTCTTCATTTTTTCGAATATGATTGATCGCTAACATGATTGCTCCCTGTGCCATAGGATATAAAAATAGGCCGATGAAGCTAACGAAGATGATTCCTAAATCAGCAAAAATATTAGATGAAGTTTCATCAAAACTCATAAGTGTTCGCTCGAACCAAAACTCTCCATCACCGGCTTCCCTGAAAAAGGCTGTACCTGTAATGAGTCTCAATAGGGCCTGAAGTAAATAAATGGGGCCTATAAAAATAAGGAAAATCGTAAAAAATTCGGCGAATTTGTTTTTACTTAAACTAAAAGTGTGATCAAGTATTTTCCCAAATCCTTTAGGAGTATTAAATTTACTATCCAATGTGTCATCCTCCATTTAAATTCTCATAACGATTATTTTACCATTAAATTACTGCATTTAGGGAAAAAATCTTCTTCTAAATACATTCTAGTAATAAAGGGTTATCCTAGGGAAACTTTAGAACTACGTTAGAAATTCTCAATGGGATAAATGTCCATAGGAGCTAGCTTTCTATTCTTATGAATCATATGTAAAAATAAAAAATCGAGTACAATTTGTACTCGATTTCTTCCCTTCAGTTCACCGTATTAGGCCTATCATGTTACGTAACTAACAAGTCATCTTTGCTTCTATTCATCCCCAATGATCTTTACTTCGGTTTCTAAGTCTACACCGAATTTTTCTTTTACTGTTTTTTGAACGTGCTTAATTAATTTCAAGTAATCCGAAGAGGTAGCATTATCTACGTTGACGATAAAGCCAGCATGTTTCGTCGAGACTTCTGCACCGCCAATTCTAGTACCTTGTAATCCACTATCTTGAATTAGTTTTCCAGCAAAATAGTTTGGAGGGCGTTTGAATACACTACCACACGATGGATATTCCAATGGTTGCTTCGATTCACGTAAAAAAGTATTTTCGTCCATTTTTGCCTTAATCGCTTCAGGATCTCCTTCTTCCAGTCGGAAAACCGCATCTACAATAATATAATTCTCTTTAGCGAACACGCTATTTCTGTAGCCAAACTGAAATTCGCCTTCTCGGAGGGTGATGATTTCTCCAGAACCGTTTATAATAGTTGAAGAAATCAAGACTTCCGAGATTTCTCCACCATATGCTCCAGCATTCATAATTAAAGCTCCACCAACCGTGCCCGGAATGCCACAAGCAAATTCAAGCCCAGTTAATCCAAAAGAGAGAGCTGTACGAGAAACATCGATAATATTCGCACCACTCCCACTATGAATTTCTCGACCATTGACAGAAATGTGATTGAATTTTTCTAGACTTACAATTACTCCTCTTATCCCTGTATCTTTAATAATGACATTTGTTCCTTTTCCTAACACAGTTAGAGGTATTTCGTTAGTGTGGACATATTTTACGATCGTTTGAAGTTCATGGATATCTTTCGGTTTAATAAAGATATCTCCATTCCCTCCAGTTTTAATAAATGTATGTTTGGATAAAGGTTCTGATAGTAAAATGGACAGATTAGGAAGCTTATTCTGTAAATCTTTCATAACTAATAAATTATCTTTCATTTTTATGCCTCTTATGTTTTATTTTCAAGAAAGTCTACATTGATATTAAAATAAAAACACCTGAATAGCAACGATCTATAGAGAAATTACTCAAAAACACCTATATGGAATACTGCATATCTATAACAA
Organism: Bacillus niameyensis; assembly: GCF_001375535.1. Taxonomy (GTDB): domain Bacteria; phylum Bacillota; class Bacilli; order Bacillales; family Bacillaceae_C; genus Lederbergia; species Lederbergia niameyensis. The sequence continues at coordinate 772,777 of NZ_LN831197.1, read as the reverse complement.
CATATTCGTTCGCCCAGTTTTCGGTTCTCATTTTATATCAATATTTACATTATAAATCAACTATCAGATTTTTAAGTTCTTTATATATTTCGACCATCTCTTTAGTCTTCATTCTAACGAGTCCACTAGTCGAAGGTGCAACAAAATCAAGCACGCCTGAAACAGTTTGATCAGATTGTAATCCCCAGTTAGCTTGGCGCTTTCCGGTATATTTTAAATAGACGCCCTTTCCGACAAAACAAACGATTTTCGGCTTAAAATGAGCGATTTTTTCTTTTAAAACTTTTTTGCCTTCAATATATTCGTTATTTGTAATTTCATCAGCACTTCTAGTTGGCCGTGGTACAATATTTGTAAACCCAAATCCATTAAAAAAAACTTCATCCCCTTCAGAAGGGAGAAATTTTCTACTTGTTAAGCCACTTTCAAATAAAACGTTCCAAAATCGGTTAGTGGGGTTGGCGTAGTGATGTCCAGTTTCGCTTGAGCGAATACTTGGATTAAACCCAACAAAAAGAATAGATAATCCTTCTTTAAGATGGTCTTGGACTGGCTTCATACTATAACCCCCTCCTCTTTCCTTAAAATCGGCATTGTACAACAGCGAAAAGAGCCTCCTGATTTAATGATTTCGGATAAATCTATTTCTATTACATCATAGCCTCGTTCACGCAACTTCTCGTTCACAATTTGATTACTTGGAAGGCTGTACACTTTCTTATTCCCAATGGAAAGGACATTCGTGCCGAGAGTAAACTGTTCTTCTTCTGTAACTTCAATTAGTCGAAACTGTTTCTTTAACATCATAATTGTTTCATCTGATAAGGCAGCGGGAAAATAAAGAGCTTCGTCACGTGATAAAATGTTAAAAACACAATCAAGATGTAAATATTCTTCGTGAAAAGGAATGGGGATGATTTTGAAATCAGGTAAGGCTTCTTGGAGAATTGCAACTGCTCTTTTATTCGTTCGGCTGCTAATACCAACATACACTGTATGTTGATTGATCATAACATCTCCACCTTCAATTATCCCTTTAGTCATTTCGATAAAAGGGGAACCTCGGAAATTCAATCTTTTCTGTAATGCTTTTTCTTCTCCCTTGCGAATACTGCTTGCCATTTGTGCTACGAAGACTTGATTCCCTATTGTAAAGCCAATGTCACGAGTAAAAACTTGTTCAGGAAAGGTATTATCTGGTGGCAGAAGCAGAACCTCAACACCATTCGCCCTTAAAGAACTAGTGAATTTTCTATGCTGATTCATAGCAAGATCTTGATCAATGTTGTTTTGAGTATAATATTTCTGGGTCTCGTTGATTACTTCTCGTATTTCCATATATTGTGGTTCACACATAATCACCTTATTGAGAGGATCATATTCGCTTGAACAAAAAATCTTGTTGTCGTTTTGGGAAGCCATCATTGATCACCTTTATTTCAATAAGAATTTTTAGATATGAAAAAGTAACTAAGAACAGTTACTTCTGCTTAGTTACTTTTAATATATTCTTAATTTATTCTACTTTTATTCGCCAACCGAACAAGTCTTCTTTTTTTCCTGTCTGTATACCTGTCATAGTATCATAAATATTTTTCGCTAATGGCCCTGTCTCGCTATTATTAATTTCCATATGATGCTCTTTCCATGCAAGCTCACCTATTGGAGAGATGACAGCAGCAGTTCCAGTACCGAATGCTTCTTCGAGAGTTCCAGTTTGATGAGCATGATAAAGTTCTTCAATTGATATTCTTCGTTCGATGACTGGTATGTCCCAATGGTTTAAAAGCTCAATAACTGATTTTCTAGTGATTCCCTCCAAGATGCTTCCATTTAATTCTGGAGTTATCACTTTTCCGTCAATTTTAAAGAATACGTTCATGCTTCCAACTTCTTCAATATACTTATTTTCTTTTCCGTCTAGCCACAGTACTTGTGAATAACCTTCCGCCTCTGCTACCTCTTGAGCTTTTAGAGAACCGGCATAATTTCCAGCTGTTTTAGCATTGCCAGTACCACCTTTTACAGCCCTGACATACTCACTTTCCACTGCGATTCTCACAGGATTAATTCCTTCTTTATAGTAAGCGCCCACTGGTGATAAGATGATGATAAATTGATAATTTGTTGACGGTGCAACACCTAAATAAGGCTCGGTCGCAAAAATAAATGGACGTATATAAAGAGAAGTACCCTCTTTATTGGGAATCCAATCTTTATCAATCGAAATTAGTTTTTTCAGTGCTTTGAGAGCGAACTTCTCATCGATTTCAGGGATACAAAGTCGATGATTAGACCGATTTAATCTTTTCATGTTTTCGAGCGGTCTAAACAGTAATACTTCTCCCTTGTCGTTTAAATAAGCTTTTAACCCTTCAAATACAGTTTGCCCATAGTGGAAAATGATAGCAGCTGGATCTAGCGTAATCGGTTGATAAGGAACAATTCTTGGATCATGCCAGCCTTGAGCACTGGAATAATCCATAATAAACATATGATCCGTAAAAATTCTGCCGAATGGAAGTTGTTCTTGTTCTGGCTTAGTTTTTTTATTAGTGCTTAATTGAATTTTAATTTCTGTCATGATGCCTCTCCTCACCTATTTACTAATTTCTAATTTGTCCATCCCCATAAATGAAGAACTTGCTTGATGTAAGTGCTTCAAGACCCATTGGACCTCGGGAATGAAGTTTCTGTGTGCTAATACCAATTTCTGCTCCATATCCAAATTCGAAGCCATCGGTAAATCTGGTTGACGCATTATGATAAACCGCTGCAGCATCAACATTAGTTAAAAAGATTTTTGCATGATTATCGTCATTCGTAATAATTGCTTCCGAGTGTTTTGTACCAAAGCGGTTAATATGATCAATGGCTTCTTCAAGGCTGGATACTGCTTTAATACTAACAGTTAATCCAAGGTATTCAGTAGACCAATCTTCTTCGGTAGCCTTTCTTATATTATGACATTCGTTTGCAATGATTTCATCTCCGAAAATTTCCACTCCACTTCTTTGAAGAAGGTCGATTAAAGCTTTACCACTTTGTTTTAGCCATTTTTCATGAATTAGTATAGACTCAATAGCGTTACATACAGAAGGACGTTGTAATTTAGCGTTCAAAATGATTTCTGTAGTCATTTGATCATCAGCTGATTCATCAATAAAAATGTGGCAATTACCCGCGCCTGTTTCAATAACTGGAACAGTAGATTCTCTTACTACGGTCTCGATTAAATTTTTCCCTCCACGAGGAATTAATACATCAAGATACTCATTTAATCGGAAAAGTTCTTTAGCTGTCTCTCTGCTTGTATCTTCTAATAATTGAATAGAGTCTATCGCTACTTCGCTGTTCTCTAATGCTTGGTGAATCGTGTGTACTAGTACTATATTTGAGTGTTTGGCAGAAGAACTTCCCCTTAATATAACGGCATTTCCTGTTTTAATAGCAAGTGTTGCCGCATCGATTGTAACATTAGGACGTGCTTCATAAATCATGCCAATTACACCAATTGGGACGCGCTTTTTATAGATTTTTAATCCATTTTCTTTTTCGATTGTTTCGAGGGTTTCACCAATCGGGTCTTTCAGTTTGATTAAAAGTCTAATAGCACTAGCCATATCCTCGATGCGTTTTTCATTTAGCATAATGCGATCAAGAACGGCATCAGATAGTCCCTTCATTTTACCTTCTTGCAAGTCCTTTTCATTTTCCTGAAGGATAATGTCTTGGTTTTCTAGCAGCTTTTGAGCAATAAGTTCCAACGCGATATTTTTTTCTTCGGTTGAAACATTAACAAGAGAATAACTGGCTTGTTTTGCCAAGTGTCCCTTCGTTTTTACTTCACTCATTTACGCTCTCTCCCTTATCAGATTTGGACCCACCGATCCCGATGGATAACTTCGTGCCGGCTTGTTGGAGTTTCCAGCTTTTTTTCTTTATCTCGTTGATCTATTATTCTCTTTAAATCATCAGAGGTATAACTGACTTCCCCTTTACCTAAAAGGCCATTCACACCAAACACTTCCACAACATCCCCTCTTTGGAAGGTACCTTGGACTTTAAATACACCAGCTGGCAATAAGCTCTTCCCATTAAACAAAATAGCCTCTTCTGCTCCTTGGTCTACATATAAGCGACCAGACAATTCTGAGTGAATAGCTATCCATTGCCTACTTGTATTGATAGCAGTAATTTTTGAATTAGAAATGTATGTGCCATTCCCATTACCTTTCAATATTTCTATGAATTTGTCTTTGCCCACTCCGTTACCTATAAAAATTGGGATGCCAAGGGAATGGGCAGTTTTTGCTGCTAATAATTTTGATTTCATCCCACCTGTACCGATTTTTGAACCTGCTCCATCCATTTTCTTTATTAATTCTTCAGAAATGGATTCCAAGTATTCTAATTTTTTAGCATGTGGATTGGCTCGGGGATTAGAATCATATATCCCATTAATATCTGTCAAAATGATGAGTTGATCTGCATGAATAAAACCACTAACAAGAGCAGAGAGCATGTCATTGTCGCCAAATGTTAATTCTTCAATGGAAACAGTATCATTCTCGTTGATGATTGGTAATATTCCCCGATCTAAAAGTTCCGTCATCGTTGCAAACGCATTTCGATATCGTTCTCGATTGGAAAAATCGGTTCTAGTTAATAAAATTTGAGCGGGAACAATATCAAACTCGTTAAATTTATCTATATAAGACTGAATAAGCAGGCTTTGTCCAACAGCTGCAGCAGCTTGCTTCCCTTTAACTGTTACGGGGCGGGAAGGATATCCAAGACGTTTAAATCCTGCTGCAACTGCCCCGGAAGAAACGAGAATTACTTCATGCCTTGCTTTTCGTAATTCCGCAACTGCACAAACATGATCATTAAATTTTTCTAGATCAATTTCGCCTTTTTCATTCGTTAAAGAACTGCTCCCAATTTTGACTACAACTCGTTGTTTTTTCATCAGTATCACCTAAATTTTAAAAAATAAAAAGCCCCATCATCCTCGATTTTAAGGACGAAAGGACTTAGCTTCCGCGGTACCACCATAATTGGATGTCAAGAAACATCCCGCTTTTCCTATAACGTAGGTACACGCCTGTGTTTTTGTCACAGGACTCAAAAGGTAGGTTCTACGGTTTGTTAGTGGCGAAATCTTCCAGCTCTTAAATTTCGCTCTCTGTCACAACAAAATTCGTATACTAATCCTTCTTCAACGTTCAATGGATTTTATAATATTATGGCGATATTTTTCTGAAATGTCAAGAGATTCAAGATGCTATTTATAATGTTCAATACAGTAGCTAAGGATTAATTCTTCTTCCTCAGGTTCTAATGCAAAATCCAAAACTTTGTTTGAACTCTTTTCGATAATTTCGTAGTGCAAAATCCTTTTTTCGCTTTCTGTGACAGAGAAAATGACCCTTAGTAATAAGCCATGTTCCGAAAATAAATCATCTTCTTCTGGAACATCAAATTGCAGAAAAAACTCATAACGTTCTCCTTGTAGGATGCCAGTTGGATCATGCAACTGTTCAACTTCATGTCCGACGATTTCCATTCACAATTCCCACTTTCACTTTTGTCTTTTTTTTATCCATAAACCTATTAATACGATAAGCAGAATGGCTAATCCAATATAGACGATATTCGAGTAAACGTCCATCATTTTAACAATATCTTCCCATGATTCACCTACAGCGGCTCCAATATTAACTAAAATGACATTCCAAAGCAATGTTCCTAATAATGTAAATACGAAAAACACGATAAAATTCATGCGTGCCATTCCGGCAGGTATTGAAATAAGACTGCGAATAAGAGGAATGAATCTACAAAAAAAGACTGTCCACTTTCCCGACCGATTAAACCATGCTTCTGCTCTATGAATATCGGTCATTTTCAAGCGAAGAAAAGGACCAAAACGATGTACTATAATTTCTAACCTGTCCGCATTTAATAGATAACCAATACCGTAAAGAATAATAGCGCCAATAACGGAACCTAGTGTTGCATACCAAATAACTCCAGCAACAGATAGTCCCGTATAAGTCGTCATAAATCCCCCAAAGGTTAAAATGACTTCGGACGGAATAGGAGGAAAAATATTCTCAATCGCGATTAAGATAAGAACTCCTAAATAACCAAACTTCTCCATTATATCTAATATCCAGACTTCCACGTTCTTCCTCCTTAACATAAGGGATCTTTTTACCATCTTACAATCCGAAGATACTATTTATACCAATTTGTTCAAATACACCCGCCTAGGTATATGCGTATACCCCGTATAATATGTAAAAAAAGATTGAATGCAGAATTATATTAAAATAACAAATGAGTGAGGTTGATATATTTAAATAGCCCCTTAAAATAGCGAGAATTAGTACCTGGTGCTAATTATTCAAATAACTATTAATACCAGGTGTTAATACCGGAAGTTATAATAAAAACAAGCATCAATCTGATGCTTGTTTTTGCTAAAAGGTATTATAAACATTTTCACACTCAGTAGCTGTCGGTTCGTAGAAACAATGTAATTTATAGCGAGCAACAAGTGGCTGGTTGTACCATGTTGCAGGACAATCTCCTTCAGGTCTAAAATACCAGAGGCTATATTTCGCCGGCCATACTCTTTCCCCATTGATCGCCCGCTTTGCTAGCCTTCTTTCACTCTCTCTTGCTCTTTGGTAAAAATACCCGTGGGTCACGGCTTCAAATGCATGCGGCTGATAAATCATCTGTGGGATTGTTCTTATTCCCTTAAAATCGGAACAATCTGCCCTGATTCTATTGATGCCGACATTACCAACCATCATCATTCCTTGTATTCCTTCCCCTTCAGCTTCGGCTCTCAGTAATCTTGCCAATAAATCTATATCCGATTCTCTTGCTTTAACTACAGGCATACTGCCACCTCCAAAGATTCCTTCACTTTCATCATATTGGATGGTGACCCAATTGTTTACGACTCAAAATTGATAATTAATTATTCATCAAAAAATTCTCTTGCTTTTGCTGCTACTTCTTCAGGCTTTTTATAACTTAATGGTTCTTGGTGTAGAGCTTGGAAATAATTTATATCACTTGTATCCAGTGCACCCAATGTAAATCGTGGTATTAATCGAACGTGAGCTGGTTGTTTCATATTTGGATCGATAGAAAGCTGGAATAATAAATTAAAGCTTGAAAAGTCCTGACTTTTTAATGTTTTGAAAAGACAAATGAGACCATCAGCAAAGTCAGACCAATCTTGTTCGGTGATTTCGTAAAGGTTGTTTACATTATTAAAGATTCCTAGAAAATCATTATGTCCTTTCGGGGCATAAGCATGCATCCATGCAACCCTTCCCTTTTCCCCGATCCATCTTTCTCTATTTTCCTTCTCGATATTGTAAAGCTCTGTAAAATACTCTTTCCCTTTGTCGTTATAAAACATTTGACCACTTTGATGGACATTGGCCTGATAATTAGTTGGTGAATCAGATACAATAACATGTAAATGTGGATGAAGAATACTACCTCCTGAATGAGGTAAATAATTCCAATTAATCGATGCATATTTTGTTTCGGGATCGGATTTAGTTACTTTTTTAATATATGTTTGTGCAGTCATAAAAGCATTTCTTATTAGTGTTGGAGTGAATTCCTCAAGTTTTACATAATGCTGGCCAGAAAAAACAACTACACCGTTATGCTTGCTATAAGGGAATAAGTTTGGAAATGAAATGGCTTCTCCCTGAAAAATGCGACCGTTTTCAGCAATTTCTTTTGGGAATAATGGTGTCATTTGCAAAATATTTTCTGAACAAAACGGACAATTTTTCCCGCTTGTTTTTTCTGCGGCTACTGAATAATCAGGTGGTGTCAGCTTTAAACCCGAATCAAAAATGATTCGGGATGTTCCCCCAGTTAATGGATCAAATCGAACTTCAGTCTCTCTCTCAATCAAATTTCCTTTTCCGTCATAAAAAGAAAATGATTCAGTGTGTTTTTTAAAATTAATACACATAATTGGCCCTCCCTTATTTTTACATTGTTTTTTATTATTCTACCAAATGATGTTTGTAGAATTTCTATGACTAGTTCAAAAACATAATGTGTTTTACTAAATAAATATGGACGTTTGGATGTAGCAATGCACATACAGTTTTATTGTTTTAGTTTTTTAAGAACAATCTGTTCCCAAAATAACCAAGGAAGGAAATGTTTCAAAAAGATTATTGTTCTTACACCTTTTCCAATCGGATAACGAAGTTTCTTTATTTGTTTTCGCAAACAAAGTTCTGTTATTAGCAGTGCTACTATTTGCGGTTCGCCGTAGCTACTTCTCCCCTTTTCCATTTCATTCTCAATGGCTCTCATATAGGAACGGTAAGGTGATGACTTTAATAGTGAGCTTTTCGCTATTCTTTTTCCCTTTGTCCATATATTTGTTTGAAAAGAACCAGGTTCAATAAGTGCAACATCGATACCAAATGGTTTAACTTCAAGCCGTAAACATTCGGTCCATCCTTCCAATGCGTGTTTTGAAGCTACATAGGCAGATAAACCTGGAAAGGCGATTATTCCAGATATACTGCTGACATTGATGATTTTTCCTTCGCCTCGTTCTCTCATATTGGGTAGTACAGCATGAGTGACTGATATGACTCCGAATAGATTAGTTTCGAATTGTTCTTTATATTCTTGTAGGCTTACCTCTTCTGCAAAACCTCCAAGAGCAAATCCCGCATTATTAATTAAAATGTCAATTGGTGGTAGTGCTTCTAAGTTAACTGCCAGATTTTCTATAGAGTTTGAATTGGTAACATCTAATTGCAGAAAATAGGTCGGACTAGCTACTTCATTTTGTTGACATAACTTTATTATGGTATCTTTATTAGTTAAATCTCGCATCGTTGCGATTACTTCAAATCCTCTACGACAAAGCTCGATTGTTGTTATTAAACCGAACCCGCTTGAAGCTCCAGTAATTAATATTGTTTTTCCAATCATAGATCAATCTCCAACATAATTGGACAATGGTCACTTCCCATAATGTCACAATGGATCTGGGCATCTAGTAAGGTATCTTTTAATCGTTCAGAAACGACAAAATAATCAATTCGCCACCCGATATTTCTTTCTCTAACTTTATTCATATAGGACCACCACGTATAAGCCCCCTCTTTATTAGGATAAAAGTATCGGTATGTATCGATAAATCCATTATCCAGCAGAGTAGTAAATTTCCCACGTTCTTCATTAGTAAAACCCGAATTTCCCATATTCGGTTTCGGATTTCGCAAATCTATTTCATTATGCGCAACGTTTAAATCACCGCAAAGAATAACAGGCTTGCTTTGATCCAATTCTTTTATGTAAGTAAGAATTCGATCTTCCCAAGTTAAACGATAACTTAATCGTGCAAGATCTCGCTGAGAATTTGGAGTATAGACATTAATAAGGAAAAATTCTTCAAATTCCAATGTTATTATACGGCCTTCATCCTCAGTTTCATCAGTTCCAACTCCATATTTCACAGAAAGCGGTTTGATTCGTGTAAAAATAGCGGTCCCAGAATAGCCTTTTTTAATAGCGTAATTCCAATATTGATTGTAATTTTCCAAATCTAATTGAATTTGACCATCTTGTAGTTTAGTTTCCTGAATACAAAAAATATCAGCATTCTCTTCAGTAAAATAATCCAGAAATCCCTTTTTCACACAGGCTCTAATTCCATTAACATTCCATGATACTAGTTTCATAGCTTTTTCCCCTTTTAATGAACTAATTTTATTGTACACTTTTCAGTTTTTCAAACAAGCAATCGATTTCGTTATTGAAAAAGGATCGGTTTCTAGGAACCGATCCTTTCTGTTCATTTAAATATTTCACATGGCTTTTTTGTTAATTTGCTTACTTCTCAACTGTCCACAAGCAGCATCAATATCTGCTCCCTGCTCTAGTCGAACACCACAGTGGATCCCTTTTTTCTTTAATGTGTCAAAGAAAGCCATGATACTTTTTTGTTCACTTCGTTCATATTGAATGTGCTCGTTAACTGGATTATAAGGAATTAGATTTACATAAGTAAGATGACGCCTGTTTTCAAGTAGCTTAGCTAGTTGTAAAGCCTCTTCTACATGATCATTGACATCTTTTAGCAGTATATATTCGATCGTCACGCGACGATTATTCCTTTCCAAATAATAATCAAGTGCCTCCATTAGTTTGGCAATTGGGAAGGCGCGATTAATTTTCATAATTTGCCCTCTAAGTTCATCGTTTGGAGCATGAAGTGATAAAGCTAAATTTACTTGAAGTTCCTCATCAGCAAAATCACGAATCTTATGAGCCAGTCCGCTTGTAGAAACAGTAATATGTCTTGCTCCAATAGCTAATCCCTTTGGATCATTCACAACTCGGAGAAAATTCATTAGGTTTTTGTAATTGTCGAAAGGTTCACCGATTCCCATAACGACGATATGACTTACACGTTGGTCTTTTTCTCTTGAATCTAGAAGCTGTTGCACTTTCATGATTTGGCCAACAATTTCCCCACTAGTTAAATCCCGGCTTTTTCTCAATAGTCCACTCGCACAAAAACTACATCCAATATTACAGCCAACTTGAGTAGTTACACAGACAGATAAACCATATGGGAAACTCATCAATACAGTTTCAATTAGATTTCCATCTTCCAAGCGAAATAGAAACTTAATCGTGCCGTCCGAGGATTCTTGCTTAATAACTTGTTCTAACGGTTGAATACAAAAATTGTCTTCTAATAATGTCCGACATTCTTTACTAAGGTTGGTCATTTCATCAAAATTCTCAACCCGCTTTTGATACAACCAGTCCCAAAGTTGTTGTGCTCTGTATTTTTTTTCACCGTGTTCCAAAAGCCATTCTGTTAATTGATCTATCGTTAACCCATAAATTGATTGTTTCACGTTTGATACCCTCATTTCAAAAATTGCAATGTAGTTATTATAATACTTAGGTTTTTAAAAGGAAACAACCTATTTGTCATTTCCAGTAAACTTATATTTTCAATTGGGCCATACTAGGCTCCTAACCGTCATGAAAAAGATCAAACTTTTGGGGGCATAAAAAAGAGCTGTCACTTATCCGACAGCTCTCTCTGCTTTATTTCCATTCATATGGTGTTTCTTGGTAAACATAGTAGTTTAACCAATTAGAGAATAGCAGGTGGCTATGAGACCTCCAAGTGTTGAGTGGTTTTCGAGTATTGTCGTCATTTGGAAAGTAATTTTCAGGTGGTTGAATATCGATCCCTTTATTTAAATCTCTTTCATACTCTTCTTCCAAAGTAGTTGTGTCATATTCTAAATGGCCAGTTAGCATAATATTCTTTTCATCTTTAGAGATGATCATGAAAGGTCCTGCTTCCCCATTGGACAATAACAATAAATCTGGATGCTGGATAATTTCATCTTCACTAACACTTGTATTTCGCGAATGTGGGGCAAAAAAAAGATCGTCAAACCCACGAACTAGTTTAATTTTCGGGTCGGAAATCTGATGCTGAAATACTCCAGAACATTTTTCGGGAAGGTCATACTTATCTATTCCATAATGATAAAATAGTGCGGCTTGTGCACCCCAACAAATATGCATTGTCGAAGTCACTCGTGTTTTTGTCCATTCTAAAATTTCCTTTAATTCTTCCCAATAAGTCACTTCGTGAAATGGTAGATGCTCAATAGGTGCACCAGTAATAATCATTCCATCAAAATATTGATTTTTCACTTCAGAAAACGTCGTGTAAAATTGATCAAGATGAGATTTGCTAACTGTTTTAGATTGATGTGTAGCCATATGTAAAAATGAAACATTTACTTGTAGTGGTGTATTTCCTAAAAGTCGTAGTAGCTGCACTTCGGTTTTTTGTTTTTCAGGCATCAAATTTAAGATTAAGATATTGAGAGGACGTATATCCTGCGCAATAGCTCGTTCCTCGTCCATCACAAATATTTTTTCTACTTCCAAAATTTCTCTCGCCGGCATTTTCTTAGGTATATTAATAGGCATTTAAAAACCTCCTTGCTGTAAAAAAAACTAGTGTTTTACACAATTAGTTGACTATCTTTTCCGCTATTTAAAAAATACTGATAAAATCAATTATATATAGGATTTCCTCTTTGAGCAAGCTCGATTGATAAATCTTAAATTAATCCCCTTATATTACCGATTTATTGAAATTGTCAAAAATATTTCCTTTTTGTATAGAAATAGATATAATAGCAATGTACTAATTTATTCTTTTTTATTGGAGGTATAGAGTTTCATGAAAAACAAACTCGTAGCCGGATTACTTGGAATTTTTCTAGGTGGTTTTGGAATTCACAAATTCTATCTAGGGAAAATTGGTCTAGGCATTGTTTATATTTTATTCTGCTGGACTGGAATTCCAAGTATTATTGGTTTTATTGAGGGAATCGTATATATCGCAACAAGCGATGAGAACTTCGATAAAAAATATAACAACGCTGCTTAAGTAAATAAAAAATCCGCTGTTCTAAAAGTGAGCAGCGGATTTTTTATTAAATGATTATTTTAGGAAATGGCTTCTTGTTTGATTTGGCTATGGAATAAACTGTAATAAAACCCATGATGTTCCAATAAAGATTTATGGTTCCCTTTTTCGATTAATTTTCCTTGATCGAGAACAAGAATTTGATCAGCATTTTGAATAGTATTTAACCGATGCGCAATCACTATGCTAGTTCTGTCTTTCATTAATCGATACAGTGCTTCTTGGATTTTCATTTCAGTAATCGTATCAATATTACTTGTAGCTTCATCCAAAATAAGTAAGGATGGATCTGATAACATTGCTCTCGCAATTGACAACAATTGACGCTGTCCTTGACTAATCCCGCCTCCATCTTGCTTTAACACAGTATCATACCCATTAGGCAGTTTCATAATAAACGAGTGGGCATTGGCCATTTTTGCCGCATCAACAACCTCATCATCTGTTGCATTCAGTTTTCCATATCGTATGTTTTCTTTAATTGTCCCCTGAAATAAATACGCATCTTGTAAAACAAAACCCATTTTACTTCTAAGACTATCTCTTTTAATCGTCGTGACATCAATACCATCAATTAAAATTTTACCGTCATTAGGTTCATAAAAGCGAGCTAGTAAGTTTATAATAGTCGTCTTTCCAGCTCCTGTTGGTCCAACTAGTGCTATTGTTTCACCTGGATTTGCATGAAAGGAGAAATCCTCAATCGTTTGATCCCCATCATCATATGAAAAAGAAACATCTCGAAATTCAATGGCACCAGCAACATAATCGATCGAGCGGCTCGAAGCCTCATCTTTTTCTTTTTCTTCGTCTAAAATTTCAAAGACTCTTTCGGCACCAGCAACAGCGGATAACAATGTATTAAATTGGTTTGCTAAATCATTAAGCGGTCGGGTGAATTGGCGCGAGTATTCAGTAAAAACAACGATCGTTCCAATACTGACATGTCCATTTAATGCTAATACCCCTCCAGCTCCGGCAATGATGGCGAAATTCAAATTATTGAGCATATTCATTAGTTTTGGGATAAAGCCGGAATATGTTTGTGCCCAATAACCAGCTTTTCTTAATTGTTCATTTTTTTCCATGAATTCTGCAGTGATCTTCTCTTCTTGAGAAAAGGTTTTTACAATTGTCTGCCCAGCGATCGTTTCTTGAATGAATCCATTTAAATCACCTAAATGTCTTTGCTGTTCTTTAAACAGCTTTCCTGTGCGATTTGTAATCCATCTCATTCCAAAATACATTAATGGTACGACAATCATTGTAATTAATGTAAGTATTGGACTTAATAGCAACATTACTGTTATTGTTCCTATAAGGGTTAAAACACTGGAAAATAATTGAATCACAGATGTGTTTAAGGTTTGGCTAACATTATCGATATCATTTGTTAGCCTGCTCATTAGTTCTCCGTGTTGACGTTTATCAAAAAACTTAATGGGCAAATTTTGCAATTGAGTAAACAGTTGATTCCTCATAGTGAAAACCGTTTTTTGCCCAATCCCAACCATCCAAAAATTTTGCATAAAACTAGATACTGAAAACAATAGGTACACACAGCCAATTATAATCAGTATCGTGAATAATGCAGTACCACTGTTTTGAGCAATATATGAATCTATTGTTTTACCAATTAGGAAAGGACCTAAAAGACCAAGTCCAGAGCTAACTAAAACCATTAAAAGAACTAAAGATAGTTGCCCTCGATAAACATCAAGATATTTCCATATTCGGAGCAATGTGTTTCTCCAATTTCTTGCTTTTTCAACTTTTACTGGTTGCCCATGCCTGCCTCTATTGGACATCTGCGAGTCCCTCCTTTATAAATTGGGACTTATATATTTCTTGATAGAGCGGAGAAGTCTTCATTAGTTTCTCGTGACTACCACTGGCTGTTAACTCACCATCATCCAATAACAAAATTTGATCGGCTTTCATCGCTGTTGTTATTTTTTGAGTAATGATGAATGTAGTACAGTCATATTTTTCCAAAGCATTCAATAATTTTGCTTCTGTTTTCATATCAAGTGCACTTGTACTGTCATCTAAAAACAATAGTTTTGGTTTTCTAATTAGCGCTCTAGCGATAGAAAGTCTTTGCTTTTGTCCCCCGGATAGATTGACGCCTTTTTGTCCAATTTTCGTTTCATATTGTTCGGGCAGTTTTGTAATCGTTCCATGAATTTGAGCGTCTGTTGTACTTTCGATAATTTCTTGTAAAGTAGCATCTTCTTTTCCCCATTCAAGATTGCTTTCAACGGAACCAGTAAATAAAATGGATTCTTGAGGAACAAAACCAATTTGTTTTCGCAGAGAATCTAAGGTCATATCCCTAATATCGATTCCATCAATTTTAATAGCACCACTTGTAATATCGTATAACCTTGGAACTAACTGGAATAACGCTGATTTTCCAGCTCCAGTCGCACCCATCAAGGCAATCGTCTCTCCAGGATTCGCTGTAAAAGAAATATTAGCTAATACTAGGTGGTTTGTGCCAGGGTATTGAAAACTAACATTTTCAAACTCTACTTTCCCTTTTTTAATCTTTGGAATGGAGTAGCTTGAAGCATTGTCTTCGAGGTCAACTGTTGTCTCAAGCACCTCATTAATTCGTTGAGAAGAAGCTCTTCCTCGGGAAAAAGCCATTATAATCCAAGATAACATAGATAGTGCCATAGTAATTCGAAAACCATAGTTAACGATAGCAACAACCTCTCCGACATTAATTCTTGCTTGATGGACATCAACGGCACCAAACCAAAGAATGAATAATATGGCTAGATTCATGACAAACAAAAGAATGGGACCTAGTAATTCAACAAGTCTTAGTGTTTTAACAGTTTGATTTCGTAAATCTTCATTCGCCTTGCCGAATCGGTTTTCTTCAAATTTTCTTCGAATAAAAGCTTTTATTAATCTCATGGCTGTTAAATTTTCTTGCATGACATTATTGACTTTATCCAATTTATCTTGTACTAGTCGAAATAACTTGCCGCTTAATTTCATCATCCAAACGAGAAGAACAACTAAAATTGGAATAGGAGCAATAAGTATAAGAGCTAGTTTCATGTTTACAAAAAATGCCATTGTAACTCCACCGATTATTAATAAAGGAGACCTTAAAGCAATCCGTAAACTCATAAAGACGGTGTTTTGAATCTGAGTAATATCATTTGTTAATCTCGTGATGAGTGACGATGTTTGGAATTGAGCTAAATTATTAAAAGAAAACGATTGCACTTTTTTGAACACTGCCGCACGAACATCAAAACCAAAACCTTGACTAGCGTGGGAAGAATAAAAAGAATTGATGATCCCAGCAGCAAATCCTAGCAGTGACATCCCGACCATGATGCCTCCCCATAGAATGACAGCGTGTAAATCTTCCTTCAATATCCCTTCATCAATAATTTTTGCCATAAAGATGGGATGCCATAATTCCACTGTCAACTCAATTAACATGAGCATCCATGCAAAAACCATGGCCCAGCGATAGGGCTTTAAATATGAAATAACTTTCCCCATGTTGCATTCCCCCAGATCATTCGTGTAGCTAAATATTTATTTCTCTTTATCTTAAGATAAAATGATAAATTTGTCATGTGAATTGTATGGACTTTTCATAACTTTCATTAATCACGTATAGAAAGATTTGTTTTATTCATTTGATGTATTTGGCCGATTTATGGTTTAATTAAGCCTAGTGAAGCTTTTTTCATTAATTTGTTTTCCACACTTGGTTTGGCAAAAATATTAAAATATTGGATTGGAAAGGATCTTATAGATGACAGAAAATCTTGAAAAAGCGACTTTCGCTGGCGGTTGTTTTTGGTGCATGGTAAAACCGTTTGATCAATGGGATGGCATTCACAGTGTCATATCAGGTTATATGGGTGGACATGTAGAGAACCCTACTTATGAAGATGTGAAATCGGGGCATTCCGGACATTATGAAGTTGTACAAATTACGTTTAATCCTGATGTTTTTCCTTATCGACAGTTGCTAGATATATATTGGCAACAAATTGACCCTACAGATGCAGGTGGGCAATTTCAAGATAGAGGGACTTCGTATCGAACAGCTATTTTTTATCATAATGATCAACAACGAGCTGCTGCAGAACGATCAAAAGCAGATCTTGCTGTTAGCGGAAAATTCAATAAACCGATTGTGACTGAAATAAAACAAGCGGAACCTTTTTATCGTGCAGAAGAGTACCATCAAGACTTTTATAAAAAGAATGAAGAGGAATACACGGAAGATAGGGAAAAATCGGGGCGCGATGAGTTTATTGCAACTTATTGGGCTAAGCAGTGATAAATATAGTTTGTATTTGAGAAAAGATTCGACGAAATTTCTGTCGAATCTTTTCTCAAAATTATATGGCGAACATCGTAAAGATTAATAATGAAGTGGTAAATCGTCAAGGTCATGAAGTTGTATAATCGATTTCATCAGGGTCAATAGTTTTTAACGGTTTTTCAGCAGGACCTTCAATGACCTCTCCCTCAAAGGAAAAACGTGAACCATGACAAGGGCAATCCCAAGTTTGATCCCCGCTATTCCAATTTACTTCACAGCCCATATGAGTACATGTCGTATCAACGACATATAGCTTGCCTTCGTTTGTTTTATACGCTCCAGCACGCTTCCCTTTAATAGTGATGACTGCCCCCTCACCGTTGTGAATATCTTTTAATTCTTTATCAGGCCGGTCGAATTTTCCACTGATTAGATGTGTAGCCACATTAAGATTTTCTTTTATCATTTTTTTAATGCCTGGATCAGCCTTAAAACGAGAGGGAGAAAAAAGCTGTTCATAAGGGTTTGCATTTCCTATAATCAAATCTTTTATAAGATTTGCTGCAACATGGCTGGTCGTCATCCCCCATTTACGGAATCCTGTAGCGACAAAAAGATTTTTATAAGTAGATAAACGTCCAATATAAGGGAGCTTATCCGGAGTTATTAAATCCTGAGCTGACCATTGGTAAAGGATTTCTTTAACACCAAAATGTTCAGTTGCAAATTTTTTAAGTGCCTCATAATGATCTTTCTCAGGCTCGCCTTGCCCAGCTTTATGATTTTCTCCGCTAAATAAGAGCATTTCCTCATTATTTATGGTAACTGGTCTGATTGATCTAGTTGGCTGTTCAGCATTTATATACATACCACCTTGAAACGATTTCATAGGTTTTCCAGCTATAACATATGATCGATTTGGGGATAGCCTAGCAAAATATCCTTGACTGTCATGAAACGGAAAATGGGAGGCGGAAATAACATATTTAGCTTTTACTTTATTACCATTGCGGAAAGAGACAATAGGTGGATCTCCATCTTCCATATGAGTTGCTACTGAATTTTCAAATACTTGACCGCCCTCTTTCTTAAAAAGCTCCAATACATTTACTAAATAGCGAAGTGGATGAAAATGAGCCTGGTTTCTCATCACAACTGCAGCTTTATAAGGAATATTAATAGGAATGTCATTACTATACTCTCCATCAATACCTAAACGTTTATAGGCATCAGCTTCTAACTTCAATTTCTCTATATAGTTTTCATCATTCGTATAAATATAAGCATCTTCCTTTTGGAAAGAGCAATCTATATTATGATCGTTAACCATTTTTTCGATTTGTTCTATCGCCTTGTGATTAGCTTCATAATAAAGTCTGGCTCCATCTTCACCGAAATGACTAATTAACTCGTTGAAAATAACTCCATGTTGTGATGTAACTTTCGCAGTAGTATGGCCAGTAGTACCATTTAAAACTTTACTTGCTTCAAAAATAGCCGTTTGCATTCCTTCCTTTGCCAAAAGATACGCAATAGATATACCTGTGATTCCAGCACCTATAATCGCCACATCAACATTCATATCGTGATCTAGAGCGGGAAAAGTTGGCATTTCTAATGATTGGATCCACCAGGACGGAGGAAATATAACCTCGCTAGTTCTATTCTGACTCATATCAATCCCTCCCATTAGTTAAAAGATAAGAATCTATAAAATTTGCTAGTTGCTGGTCGCCTTTCGCTTTTCTTATCTATTAGTTGATATTCCCAACTTGGCTTCAAAGCATTCACCTTTGTAAATAACAAATATAAAAAATGGAGACTGTCTATGAGCGACAGTCTCCATTTACTAACTAATAACTGGTAAAACCCTTATTTCTTTTTCCATTTCCGATTTACAGATCGGACAAATTGTTTTTTCTTCTGAAGAAAAGGCATCCCTCATCCAACACGAACATTCCTCATTCGTACATGACCAAACAACCGTTTCTTTTTCTGGAACTGGTTCTCTTGGTCCTCTTCTATATGCCATGGCAAGATCCCCTTTCTTATAGTTAATTCTATTATACGCTAATAAGTGAAATAAACCAAATGCCCATGTGAAAGTTAGCAAAATTCAAATATAAGTATGTACGGAGAATAAAATACCTCGATTGGCTCAGGGATATTTTTGAGTTAGTAAATGTTCCGATTTTTTTATTATGGATAAAAGTTTTTCGGCATTTTTCTTATACATCTGTTTTGCTTCTGCTGAATCAGTATCAAGTGAATACGATTCCAAATCTGCCTGACATTTTTTTAACGCGGTAAGTACACTTTGTCGTGGTTTGGCGCTAGGCATTTGAATCTTGTCGTCGTAAATATCGACAGTTAGTTCTCCAAAAGAGTTCACTTGTCCTAAAAAAACATTATCAAGTGCAATATTTAATTTTTCTAATTCAGCATCTAGCCAAGCTCTTGATAATCCGCTATTAGCCAAGCCTTTATCAATTATCTTACCTTCCATAATAACAGTTTCAGGGACTTTATCTGGGGCAACTTCCATTGTTAGGTCGGATGGTGTAATTGGTTGTTTATCTTTTTTTAATAAGACATTTAATTCTCCATTCGGTTCTAACAATGCGAATTCAACATCCGCTACTTGAAAAGCATTTTTCTTTCTAAGCATTTGTAATAATTCATCAATTGAATATTGCTCTTTCATTAAGT
Source organism: Bacillus niameyensis (assembly GCF_001375535.1). Taxonomy (GTDB): domain Bacteria; phylum Bacillota; class Bacilli; order Bacillales; family Bacillaceae_C; genus Lederbergia; species Lederbergia niameyensis. Next base: position 753,206 of record NZ_LN831197.1, on the reverse strand, counting down.
TTTCTTCTTGAATTTTTCCGTCCTTAATGATCACTGTCGATGTACCCTCAACAAAGTCCCGTATTTTTTTATTTTTAAGTCCTATGAGCCCTATCACAAAAGGAATTGCTGTCCAAATTAGCAGGCTATATATCCCGTTTATAAAACTACTTTCTACTCCTGTTGAAACTTCAGCAGCAATACTACCAATGGTAATTCCAGCAACATATTCATAGAAGGACAAATGTGCTAATTGTTTTTTCCCTAATAATTTCGTCATAAAAAATAATGCAACGACCATCATGATGGAACGAAGAATGACTTCAAGCCAATTAGGAATATCCATCCACAAAGTTCCTCCTTTTATGAATTTTTATATTGCTGCTCTTCCGCTTTCATAAATTCTACTCGGCGATGTAAATCCTGAATAATAGCATCCATCTCTTCCATACACTCGTGAAAAATTTTTTGCGTTTCTTGATCTGTTGCCAATTGAGCAAAACGGCTGAATTCTGCTTGAATCGTTTTAGTAGTAGCCAATGTACCCTTTACCTTTGAATAAACAGTCATCATAACCTCCAAATATTTAAGAGGAGCAGAGCAGCAAAAACTCACCACTCCGCTTTCCTTTTTACTAACAGAAATTTTATTGGTTATATTGAGGTTCTTCTTGCATTATTTCTTGAACTCGGGGTTGAAGCTGATCTATGATCGCTTGAGTTTGTTGAGCGCAGGTCTTGTATAGCTGTTTAGCTTGTTGGTTATCAGTATCAAGGGCGAACCCTTCAAAACTAGCCTGTGCTGTCTTTAATCCTGTAAGTGTTTGTTGAACTTTTGTGATCACAGTCAAAATTAACAACCTCCTCCTATTTGTTCTCGTAAGAACGTTTCTATTTTGTGATATAAATTATGTTTTATAAGTAGAAAAAAATGGATAGTAGGTTAAGGAATTTTGAGGAGATATCGTGGAATAAATAAAGCCAGTACCTTTTAAGGATACTGGCTTAGAATTTTATTGGTGAGCAAATTCTTCTTCAAGCTTTGCTATGCGCGCTTGTACATCTTCTTCAGTAAGATTTTGCTCTTTAACATAAAGATTTCTAGGATGAACGCGACATTCATCTGTACAACTTCTCATAAATTTATGCTCATTTTCCTCTGAACAAAGTATTTGTTTATTACATTCAGGGTTTGCACAATTCACATAACGTTCACATGGAGTACCATCAAAATAATCGCGACCAACGATAACATGTTCCTTTCTGTTTACAGGAACTGCTATTCTTTCGTCAAACACGTAACACTGCCCATCCCATAATTCGCCTTGAACTTGTGGATCTTTTCCGTATGTGACAATACCGCCATGCAATTGACTAACATCTTCAAATCCTTCTTTTAAAAGCCAACCTGAGAATTTCTCGCACCGGATTCCACCTGTACAATAAGTTAAAATTTTCTTCCCAGCTAATTTATCCTTATTTTCTCGAACCCAATCAGGTAAATCACGAAAGGCCTGAATATCTGGACGAATGGCTCCTCTGAAATGTCCAAGGTCATACTCATAATCATTCCGAGCATCTAGTACTACAGTATTTTCATCTCGTAAAGCTTGATAAAACTCTTTTGGACTTAGATGTTTTCCAGTTAATTCATTTGGATTAACATCATCTTCAAGTCGAAGTGTGACAAGTTCTTGCCGATGGCGTACATGCATTTTTTTGAAGGAGTGTTTGTCAGCCTCATCAATTTTAAACACCATCGTTTCAAAACGGGGATCTTTCTTCATTTCATTCATGTAAGTTTCTGTTTGTTCATGAGTACCCGAAACTGTTCCATTGATGCCTTCATTCGCAACAAGGATCCGCCCTTTTAAATCAAGGCTTTTACAAAATTTCAAATGTCTTTTAGCAAATGTTTCGGGATCATCAATTTCTACATACTGGTAGTACAATAGTACTTGATATTTTGGATTTTTACACATGAAAAATACCACCTATCGTCTTATATTTGCAAGATATAAACGTGTTTAGGAGGATTAGATTCGGTTATCCGAATGTATATACACTTTACTCTTACAAGAAGTTATTTTAACGATAGCTAAGTAAAAAAGCAAGCACTTACTATATCCGTAAATGGTAAGTAAAGGCGTATTCATCATCTTTTTCCAAATAAAAATCGATTTTTTCTTTCATATATTTAAAGTTTTGACAATCGACAGTTAACCAAAAGGGAAATTCTTTGGAGAACAATCCTCGCTACGCGGTGTTGATGACTATGTCATTAGAAATTTTTTATTTCCTAATAATATATTAGATGCTGGTATTTCTATTATATTAGCAAAGTTAACTGGCTTGAAAGTCTACTCTTCATTTACAATGTACAATCCTTCAGCATTCCTTGCAGTGGTAACACTTGCGATAATACTTGACTAATTGACAGTTCGCTTTATTTAGCTATTTGATCTTAATAAATACAATCCGATCGTTAAAAGAATCATCACTATTATGGCCATAGTATCAGACAATTGCCATTTTAACTTACGGAAGCTGGATCTTGCTGCTCTAGAATCGTAACCGCGAACTTCCATAACATCTGCCATCTCTTCGGCTCGATTTAAGGAACTAACAAATAAAGGAAGAAAAATTGGAACTAATGTTTTCATTTGTTGAAACAGTGAGCCTTTTCCAAACTCGGTGCCTCTTGCTCGTTGTGCATCCATCACTTTCTGAGTTTCATCGAGTAAATTCGGTATAAAGCGAAGAGAGATTGACAGCATAAGTGATATTTCATCTACTGGTATTTTAAAGAACCGCAAAGGACGCATAAGTGAATTTAATCCATCGGTTAAATCAATTGGTTTCGTTGTTAAAGTGATCACTGTAGATATAAAAATAATCATGACGAATCGACAAAAAATATATCCCCCATTGACTAGACCAAATTGTGAAATCGTAATCAGTCCCCATTCAAAATAAATCGTTCCTCCTGCAGTAAATAAAATTTGTAAGAAAACAGTAAATAAAATGAGCCATATTAATGGTCTTACTCCACGAACATATACACGAAGCTTGACTTGTGATATATATATAACGAAAAAAGTAAATATCCATAGTAACGCATAAGTCATCCAATTATTCCCAAGAAAAAGGATGAAAATAAAGGATATACCCGCAAGCAATTTAGATCTTGGATCAAGCCGATGTAAACAAGAATCACCGGGGAAATAGCGTCCTAAAATGAGTTTATTCATATTAATCCAACCTTTATTAAAGCATCTGCTAGTTCATCAACTGTCAAACATATTTGAGGCAGCAGCACTCCAGTCTTTTTTTCAATTTTTAATTGAAGTCTACGTGCTTCTGGAACATTTAGATGCCATTTCTCCAGTTGTTCTGTATTCCCGAATAATTTTCTCGTTTCTTCATGCATGACAACTTTACCCTTTTCCATTACGATTACCTTGTCTGCATAAAGTGCTACATCATCCATATCATGTGTCACTAATACGGTTGTTAGATTGCGTTCCTTATTCCAAGAAGCAATTAAGCTCAAAATTTCCCTTTTTCCAGTCGAGTCTAGACCAGCACCAGGTTCATCTAAAACTAAAACATCCGGCTCCATAGCTAAAACCCCAGCAATCGCTACTCGCCTTTTTTGTCCGCCTGATAAAGAAAACGGAGATTTTTGTAGAATGTCAGGCTCCAATCCAACTTGCTTAAGGACTTGAAAGGCTCTTTGTTTCGCTTCGTCAATAGTTAACCCGAAATTAAGTGGCCCAAAGCAAATATCTTTTTCAACTGTTTCAGCAAATAGTTGTGCTTCAGGGAATTGAAAGACCATACCTACACGTTTTCTAACATTGGTTAAAGTGAATTTATTAATCAATGGCTCAATCAAAAACTCCCCAATCTTCACTTTACCTTCACGTGGAACTAGTAAGCCATTCATAGCTCTTAATAGACTGGATTTCCCTGCCCCTGTATGACCAACTATAGCTGTAAATGAACCGGTCATTATTTCTAAATCAACTGAGTTAAGTACTAACGAGCTTCTGATCGGTCCTAACTGATAATCAGCGGACACGTTTTGAAAGGCTATTTCCATAACCACTTCACCATCCCATCTTCCGTCATGTAGGAATCCGGTACTTGATATCCTCGTTTTTTTAAGGTTCTTCTAAGTTGTTCTCCAATAGGAGCGGCTAGCTCATCATCCTCTTGTAAAATCTCTTTCGGGGTCCCACTTTTAATAATTCGCCCATTTTTCATTCGTAATATATGATCAGCTGCAGTTGCTTCATTCATATCATGTGTAATGGAAATAATAGAAATATTCTCCGTTTTTCTGAGAGATAATAATGTAGAAATTAATGATTCTCTGCTTTTGGGATCAAGCATGACAAATGCTTCATCTAATACAATAATAGATGGTTTCAAAGCTAATATACTAGCTATCGCGACTCGTTGTTTTTGTCCACCAGATAAACGAGAAGGATCATGGTGTCGAAATGGGCCCATTCCAGTTAATTCCAATGCCCAATCTACTCTTTTTACCATCTCTTTATAAGGCATATTTATATTTTCTAAACTAAATGCAATGTCATCTTGAACAGTTGTACCTATAAATTGGTTATCAGGATTTTGAAAAACAATCCCTATTTTTTGACGAAGTTTCCATTTGGTTGCTTCATTTATTTCGATACCCTCTACGAATATCTGTCCTGTCTGAGGTTCTAACAAACCTACTATTATTCTGGCTAGAGTCGATTTTCCAGAACCATTTTGCCCAATGACGGCTATCCATTGGCCCTCAGCAACAGCCAATGAAATATTATCTATGTTCTTATGATTAGACCGCTTATCATATTGAAAGGATAAGTTATTTATTGCTAAAATAGGCTTTATCATGGCACTTTACCTTTCTATAAAATTAGAAGAGAAATGACAAACATAGTGACAATCGAGCCGTTTACTAGGATTAAATTTTTAACGGATAATACAAATGTTTCAGATTTGACTTGCTTTCCATTAAATTGACGACAATGTTTGTAAACTGGAATCATGACAAATAGTGAGAGTAATATAATGATAGGCAAAACATTGTATATCACCGCTGTGATGATCGCGAGAAATGTTGCTGCATAGAGAATATCAAATAGTTTAATAGCCTTTTTTCTTCCTATATAATAGGGCAATGTATAGCGATGATTGGAAATATCTTCTTCTAGATCACAGATATTATTGGCTAGCATAACGTTAGCAATTGTAAACACACATGGTAAGGACACCCATAATATTTCAAGTAATACATAATAATTTGCGTGTAGCTCAATTAGTTGTCCGGTCCAAAAAATATCTATGATGCCCTTGTCAAATGCATTTACATAAACAGTTAAAAAGATAATTCCAAATCCCATCGTAACTCCGGAAAACACTTCACCTAAAGGGAGCCTTGAAATAGGCAAAGGGCCGAAAGTATAAAAGATACCAATGGCAAAACAAAGAATGCCGATAAATAAAACGATTATATTTGTCTTAATAACGAGTATAATTCCCAAAGATGAAGCGATGATTAATAGAGCGAAAATCAGTGAGATGACTAATTTCTCTGGTATTTCCTTTTGCCCAATAATATTTTTCTTTTTTCTGTATGTTTCAGTGGTGGCTTTTCGATAATCCATATAATTATTGATGGCTGTTGTAGTTAAATCAAAAATTAACATGGAGCAAAAAAAGATGACTGTATTGATAGGTTTAAAAGTCCCAAATTTATATATTACAAATAAAATACCAACCATAAAGGGAAAAACACTGGCGATTTTTGTTTGAATTTCTACTAGTTTAAAAAATGTACGAAGTGACATAACCCACTCCTCCTTCTTGGCGGACGTTAAAAGTTAGCTGATTCAAAATCGGTACTAGTTAATTCGAAGCTGTTTTTTAGGCCAGATGTGATGAATACTTTTTTATCCGTACTAATAAAAATTGCTTCAACATTATCTAACTCCTCGACAAAATCTAATCCTTCCTTAATTCCCTTGGAAAATATTGATGTAGATAAAGCATCTCCATCAATAGATTTCTTTGAAATAACTGACACACCGGCAATGTCATTATTAAATGGATAGCCATCCTTAGGGTTTAAAAGATGGTGATATTTGATTTGCCCCACTTCTAAATAACGTTCATAAATTCCAGAAGTAACAATTGAATGATTCGATTCTGGTAATTTTCCAATTATTTCTCCTCGCGGTAAAAATGGATTTTGAATGCCTACAGTCCAGTTTTCATTTGTTGGATTTTTCCCAAGAACGAAAATATTCCCACCTAAGTCAACAATGGCCGATTGTACGTTATGTGCTTTCAAAACTTTCACTACTTCATCAGTAATAAATCCTTTAGCAATAGCCCCTAAGTCTAATTGCATTCCTTTTTGTTTAAGAAAAATAGTATGATTTTTATCGTTTAACTCCACTTGCTTATAGTCTATTTTTTCTAAGGCAGCATCAATTTCCGCTTGTTCCGGTTTCCTTGCATCAGGAAACCCAATGTGCCACAGGGAAGTTAATGGTCCAACAGAAATATCAAATGCACCTTTCGTTAAGCCACTATAGGATTGACCTGCCTTGATTAGTTCGAATATATCTTCTGATACTGCAACAGGACGTACGCCAGCATTCGCATTCACATCAGCAATAACTGAATCCTTTTCATTTACAGTTATTTGATTTGCTAGTATTTGGATCCGTTCGAATACTGGAGTTAAAACACTTTCTTTGTCTTTATCATATATCTTTACGGTTACTACGGTTCCCATCAGAAATTCTGTTCTTTTGTAAGGACTCGTTGCTAGATTAGAAGACGCTTTAGGTTCTCCAGACTTCCAACAGCCTGTAAGTAAAACTAAAATGCATAATAAAAGAAAAGGTGTACTAACTTTTTTCATACTATTCAACCTTTCTTATAAGAAATGGGGCAATTCCATCCAAGTTCACTAAGCCCTACCGATATCATGTCATTATGAGAGTATCGATATATTAAAAGTGAAGGATAAATGGAACGGCCCCAAGCACAAAAACTCAGTTATTTAGTCTTCATAAACAAAATTATCAATGATAATCTTACTTGTATCCCCTTTTTGTGCTGCATTAACTAGTTGAGCTGTATATAGTTTGAATGTATGACTAGAATGAGTTGCACCACTTACAACTTCAACATCAGCTGGATTTTGTTTTTCAATTAGTGCCGCACTTAAAGCAGGAACAAAGTCTTGAGGGCCTACTCCAGATTTTTCTTTCATTGTTTCTTGATAGCCTTCATCTTCTGTTTTTAGATCACCATCGGCATTTAAATAGTTGTAGTCAACTGTTGTAATCTTACCACCTGCAACAGTCATATTGATAAATGTTTTCCAACCAGTTGACCCAATATTTTTTTCTTCTAGAGAATAAACACCGTCTTTTAAAGGAGCCATATTATCGATTTCGATTGTAGTAGTGTCCCCTTTCTGAGCAGCCTGGATTAATTGCTGTGCATAGTTTTTAAATGCTTCAGAAGAATGACTAGCGCCACTAACTACTTCAACTTGATCTGCATTTTGTGAGGCAACTAAGCCATCATTTAATTGTGGAATAAAATCTTTTGGACCAGTCCCCACTTTATCGGACATTGCTTTTTGATATCCTTCATCCTCAGACTTTAAATTTCCATCTTCATTCACGTAATTATAGTTTGATTCAGTTATTTTGCCGTCTTTGACGATCATTTCGAATGTAGTTTTCCAACCATTATCATCAAAATCTTTTTCGTTTAATGTATAAGTCCCATCCTGCATCTCGGCACCGGCAGTAATTTTCACTTCTGTTTGTTGTGTATTTTCAGTTGCTCCTTTTCCGCCGTTATCATTGTTGTTGCCGTCGTTGTTATCACTGTTTCCACACGCACCAAGTAATAGGGAAAGTGAAGCTACTACGGTCAAGATTTTTGTGGTTCTGTTGATTTTCAATTTTTCCACCCTCTTCTTAAAGTTTGTGAATTAATTCACTTGTATACATTCACATTGTAGCATCGTCTATAAAAACTGTCTACAAAAATATTGTGATTTATTTCACAAAAATATGTAGACAAAAAAACAAAATAGCTATACAATGGAACCGAAAGTTAAAAGCTTCACATACTTACTAATTAAAAATGCTCACCATTTCACAATGTGAGCTAAAGGAGTGAATAACATGGATAAAAAGAATATTGTCATTATTGGTGCTGGTTATGCTGGTGTTCATGCGGCAAAGAAATTGGCAAAACAATATAAAAAAGTCGATTCTGTAAGCATCACTCTTATTGATCGGCACTCTTACCATACAATGATGACAGAATTACATGAGGTTGCTGCCCATCGTGTTGAGCCAGATGCCATCCAATATGATTTACGACGTTTGTTTAACCGAACAAAGATTAATCTAGTTACGGATGATGTGACTTACGTAGATCATGAAGCTAAACTCGTAACAACGAAACACGGTTCTTATCCGTATGATTATCTTATTCTTGGAATGGGTGCCGAACCGAATGATTTTGGTACACCTGGTGTGAAAGACCATGCATTTACACTATGGTCCTGGGAAGATGCTGTTAAATTACGAGAACATATTGAAAAAACCGTTCAAAAGGCTGCAACGATCCGAGATGAATCTACTCGTAGAGCGATGCTCACATTCACCGTTTGCGGATCGGGTTTTACAGGAATTGAAATGGTTGGCGAGTTAGTGGAATGGAAACAGCGACTAGCTAAGGTGAATAAATTAGATGAAGATGAAATAACTTTGTACGTCATTGAAGCTGCCCCTACCATATTAAATACGATTGATCGTAAAAGTGCAGATAAAGCTGAGAACTATTTAACGAAAAAGGGTGTAAAGATTCTTAAAAGTTCCCCCATTACTGAGGTGAAAGCTGAATCTATCAAACTTAAATCAGGAGAAGAAATTTTAACTCATACACTTATCTGGACAGCTGGAGTACAAGCCAATTCCGAAACGAAAGATTATGGCATGTCTACTGGCCATGCAGGGCGTTTAAAGGTTAATAAGTATATGGAAGCTGAAGGGTTAAAAGATGTTTATGTTGTTGGCGATTTAGCCTACTTCGAAGAAAATGAAGGAAAACCAACTCCTCAAATTGTTGAAGCTGCTGAGCAGACAGCAATGACAGCGGCTAAAAGTATAATTTCTGAAATAAATGGCGGGGAAAAAGAACCTTATAAAGGTAAATACCATGGGAATATGGTTTCAATTGGTGCCAGATATGGTGTCGCGAACTTAAGTGGAATTAGGTTAAGTGGTTGGTTTGCTAACTTTATGAAGCATATGGTCAATTTGTATTATTTCTTCGGTATTAGAAGCGGCTATTATATGTTCCAATATATTAATCATGAATTTTTCCATACTAAAGATAAAAGGAATATATTTAGGAATACGTCAACAAGGTATGGTAATGTTCTTTGGAGCTTTCCTCTACGCTTAATCGTTGGTTGGTTTTGGATTGAGGAAGCATGTGCAAAGCTTTGGGGAGAAGAAACATGGGCAGAAGCAACCTCTAGTTTCTCTTCTTTGTCTAAATTATTTAAAGGCATTGGTGATGATTCATGGTTAAAAGGTACATCTGTTAACATGCCGTTCGAATGGCTACAAACTGCTACAAGTGGTGCAAGTGAAGCAGCGAGTGGTGATTGGGCAACACCGATTTTAAGTCATATGCCTGGATGGTTCGAATGGATCATGAAGATTATGTTGCCAACTCCAGATATGGCGATATTCATGCAAAAGATGATGGTTTTCATTGAACTTGCGATTGGTCTTGCAATTATTTTTGGATTATTCACTTGGTTAGCTAACTTTGCAAGTGCAGGTTTCCTTTTAATGTTTACATTTAGTGCAATGCTAGGCTGGGATAAGTTTTGGGCTCTACCAGCTTCAATCGCACTAATGAATGGATCTGGTCGTACTCTTGGTTTAGATTACTGGGTTGTGCCTTATATCCAAAACAAATTAGGTCATTGGTGGTATGGTAAGGAACAGTCCGTTTACAAAGATAAATAGACTGGAATCAAAGTATCACTTTATTTTAATGAAAGAAAGCGATAGGAAGTCTCTTCCCTTCGCTTTCTTTTATAAAGGAACAAAATGGGAGGAACTAAAATGAAAGAATTTTTTAGATTAATTAAGCGGTGGGATATATTTGTGATCGTTATTCTTATTCTCCTCTCCTTTTTTCCTTTAGCTTTTTTTAGCTACCAACAATCTTTGAAAGCTAGCCCTAATTCTGTCAAAGTTGCTGTAATTACAGTAGATAATAAAGTCGTTAAAGAAATTGTTTTAACTGGAAATATAGGAACTCAAGTTTTTGATATATCTGAGCACGACCCAGATATAAACACTCTTGAAGTAGTTGATGAACAGATTCACATTAAGAGTGCAAATTGCCAAGATCAAGTTTGTGTTAGAACACGTGCTATATCGAAACCAGGGCAGACTATTGTTTGTTTACCACATAAGTTAGTGATCGAAATAAAGACAATCGATGAGTCGTCAACGGATGATATCATTATTAGCTCATGATATAAACCGGAAGTAGGGATGAAAATGACAAAAAACCAACGTCTTGTTTATATCGCTTTATTAGCTGCTCAGGCTGTTATTATTAGTTTACTGGAAAGAGCAATCCCCTTTCCCTTTGCTATCGCACCAGGTGCAAAATTAGGCTTAGCCAATATTATTACTTGCATGGCGTTATATACTCTTTCAACAAAAGATACCGTTAAAGTTATTACTATCCGACTAGTTTTAGCAACATTATTAGGTGGTACAATATCGACTTTTATGTATAGTGCCTCTGGTGCTATTATTAGTTTTATAGGCATGTGGAGTGTGAAAAAACTCGGACCTAAAAGGATTAGTTTAATTGGAGTTAGTGTTACGGGTGCTATCCTTCATAACGTTGGTCAATTATTAGTAGCTAGTTGGATTGCCCAGACTTTTACAGTTATGCTTTACCTACCTGTCTTATCTTTTATTGGTCTATTATCCGGAATTGCGATTGGAATTTTTGCTAATTATCTATTAAATCATGTGGAAAAATTGCATTATTACAAAGACATTCAGGAAATGTATTCGAGATAAGCCCAAGAAGCAAAATTCCTGGCTTATCTCGAATATGTTAGGACATCGCTTGAGCTTTTTTATGTAAAAAATTCCTCAACAAATCGATCTAGCTCATCAATAGAAAATGTTTGATAATTATCGGGTTGTTCGATTGGAAACCAGGAAATTATGGAATGAATATTTGTTAATTCACGGACTAATTCTAGATCTTCGGGTTCACGGATCATAATGATTTTCGGATATTGTGCTTGTTTATATCCCTCTACTAGCACAAGGTCCAGCTCGAACTGCTTGTACAAGCTTATAATTTCATCTAGACTCCAGGAACCCTGTTGTGCTTCTAAATGTAGGATCCCTCCACCTTCTACACATGCAAACTTTGCTCCGGCTTCCCTATGGCGGTCACTATCTTTAGCGACCCGATTTTTATCGGGGGCTCCCCCATGACCATGGTGTTTGATCGTGCCGATGCGAAAACTTTTACTCGTGCCGTATGCAATCAGTTTTTCCATTAGTGTAGTTTTACCACTATTTTGATAACCTACAACTTGGAAAACTTTGATTCCATCCATGGCACATCACTTCCTAGCTGATCTTCTAGTAATAAAATATCAATGGGATCATCCATCTTATATCCTCTAGTTCCCCCCGGAAGGACAATTAAGCAATTAGCCCATGCAAGTGAAGTAACTACTCCTGATTTATCAAGGCCAACTGGTTTAGCATATACCTTTCCATCATCATAAATCAATTGACTGCGAATAAATCTTGTAAATGGATTAGGTTTTGAAAAATCCTGTTTTAAGTTCCCTTTTATATGTTTTATAAAAGGTTTATCTGAATAAAGCCAATATCGGACATAGGGGCGAACGAATAACTCAAAGCCTACGTAACAGGCTGATGGGTTTCCTGATAAACCAAATAAAAGTTTGTCATCTTTTGCAGCACAGCTAGTTACACTTCCAGGTCTCATAGCGATTTTATTAAATAGTAGTTTGGCTCCAATACGTTTATAGATTTCTGGAAGATAATCAAAATCACCGACAGACACTCCGCCTGTTGTGATCACTATATCACATTCATCCATTGCCTTTTGCACAATCTGAAGTAGGTCTTCTAGGCGATCCGAAACGGCACCGTAACGTTTATATTCTCCTCCAGCTCTCCTTATTTGCGATTCAATCATATAGCCATTACTGTTGCGAATTTTACCTGGTACAAGTTTGTCTTCAGGGTTTAATAGTTCACTGCCTGTAGCTATTACACCTATTAGTGGCGGTTTTGAACAGCTAACTTGACTATAGCCGAATGTCGCAAGTAAAGCCTTAATACCTGGATTGATGCGAGCACCTCTATCAATTAATGGTGTGCCTTTTTTTGCATCTTCTCCTTGAAAAGATATATTATCTCCAGTAGATAATGGGCGCTTTATAGTTATATATGTACTATCTTTACTATCCTCTTCCTGAACTAGCTCAAGCATAATTACACTATCTGCACCATCCGGTATTTGGGCCCCTGTCATGATTCGAATCGTTTCCATTGAGCCAACTTTATGTTTACTTACAGATCCAGCACCAATCTCATCGATAACTTGGAAGGTAAGTGGGGTCTCTCTTGAAGCTGATTTTGTATCTTCTGCTCTTAAAGCAAAACCATCATAAGGTGAGCGATCGAATGGCGGTACATCGTGATCAGCTTTTAGGGGTTCTCCTAGAAATCGGTCATCACAGTTGTCAATTGGTATTTGTTCTACTAACCCGCGCTTTTTGTATGTCATAATCTGATCAATAGCATCTTTTACCCAAATAGGTTTTCTCCGATCTACCATTGTATAACCTCCTTCTTCGTTCATTCATCTCTTAGTGTATCATTATTTTCGAAAAATGAGGAAAGATAGAGAAATGGAAGTAAATCTTTGCCCCTGTCTAGAAAATATTCTAATATGACAGTATGACTTGAAATCGGATTTTGTCAAAATTTAGGAGTGATTAACGTGAAAAAGAAAGGTGTATTAATTAGCATTATCATAGCTATCATCGTAATCATTCTCTTTCCATTGATTGGTAGTTATAATGGCTTTGTTAGCGCTGAAGAAAATGTAAATCAACAATATGCACAAATTGAAAACCAGCTACAACGGAGAATGGATTTAATTCCTAATTTAGTAAATACGGTTAAAGGGTATGCGAGTCATGAAAAAGATATAATGGAAGATATTGCTAATGCAAGATCACGTTTAATCGGTGCTCGTTCACCAGAGGAACTTGCTGATGCGGATGCTGAGTTATCAAGCGCATTAAGTAGGCTGCTTGTCATTTCCGAGAATTATCCAGACTTAAAAGCGGATCAGCAATTCACGCAATTAATGGATGAATTATCTGGAACTGAAAATCGGATTGCGATTGCAAGGAAGGATTACAACGAAGAAGTACAGAATTATAATAAAAAGGTTAAACGGTTTCCGGGCAGAATTACTGCAGGTATCTTTGGATTTGATGAGAAAGAATACTTTCAGGCAGACCCAAAAGCAGGAGAAGCCCCGAAGGTTGATTTTGAAGGGAATGGAAATGGATGAAAAAATTGCAATTTCTACTGTTTTTCATTGTGATACTGATTTCACCGTTGTCTTTTAATCAGGTAAACGCTGCAGAAGTGCCTGATCCTACTGGTTCAATATATGTGCAAGATTTTTCTGGAATTTTGTCACAGAATGAAAAACAAGAATTGGTAGAAATTGCTACTTATCTTGACGATCAAGTCGGAGCACAAATTGCGCTTTTAACTATCCCCTCTCTTGAAGGTATTCCAGTAGAGGAGTATGCCGTTGATGCATTTCGTAAATATGAACTTGGCGATAAGAAAAAAAATAACGGAGTATTGTTATTGCTTGCCCTACAGGATCGCAAAATCTATATCGAGGTTGGATACGGGCTTGAAGGTCAGCTTCCAGATGGAAAAGTCGGAAGAATATTAGATACATACGCTCTTCCTTATTTAGAAAAAGATGATCTTGCTGGGGCGATTACGAATACATATAAACAGTTATTTAATGAAGTAGCGAATGAATATCAATTGAAAAAGCAAGTCGATGCAAAGGGGTATGAATATGGTTATGAACGCGGAGGGCCGTCACTTTTAACTATTCTTATCATTACCTTTGTTTTGCTAAGTGTAATTTTTCTTGATTTTAGGTTTTTGGGTGGTGCCCTTTCTCTTTCTTTACTACGAGTGCTTGGTACGTTATTACGCTTCCGTGGCAGTGGAAACGGTGGCCCGCGCAGTGGCGGTGGAGGTTCTGCTGGCGGTGGAGGTGCGGGGAGAAGTTGGTGAAAAAGGCTCCACGCCTAATAGGATGTGTAGGCTGCATTATGCAGCCTATTACATATGAATCGATTTAAATAATAATTTTTTGAGCAAAGGAAACAATATGTCCGGTAAAACTTCGATGGAAGGAGCAATTAAACTATAAGGTCCATAGATATTTGTAAAAACCTTTCTTTGTTCTTCCCCCACCCCATCTTTTGCTAGAAATATATTAATAACTTCTATCCCTTTCTTACGAGCTTCTACTACGGCTAAATGAGTATCTAATATTCCATTTTGATCATATCCAAATGCGGCGGGTTCTCCGTCGGAAAAGACAATTAAATATTTTTGTTTTTCTGTTCTTGTAAATAATCTTTCCCCAATAACACGAATTGCAAAACCATCCCGATTATCTTCTTCGGCCTTTAATTGCATAATTTCCGGTCCCACTTCCCGATTTAAAGAAGTAGCAAAAGTGACGACTTGGCGAAAATAATTAGGCTGACTATCTTCAGTTGCATCGTTTGCATCTTCCCAAAACCCTGTTATTTCATGAGGGACACGGACAGATTTCAATGCTTCATGAAATAAAATAATTCCCTTTTTAGTTTCTTCCATAATTTCTTGCATGGAAGCTGAACAATCTACTAACATGCTAAATACTGCATCAATTTCCTTTGAATCCTCATTCTTTTTATAAAATAACCTAGGCTGTTCATCAGTAAAAAATCGAACTAATCTTTTATCTAGTCGTCCAAATGGTAGATTGGAGCGGGTTGTTTGCTTTTTATGTTCAAGAGTAAGATCTATCATCTTTTTTAATTTCTTTTGATAGAGAATAACATCATTTTTATAATTTTGATATTTGGTTCTTTGTTCCAAATCGACTTGATCATTTTTTAAGAAAAGAGCTTCTGCAAATTGGTTTTCCTTACCGTACGGCTCGTTCCCTTTTGCACTGCCTTTATTTTTTTCGCCTATTTCATCTAAGGGTGAATAATCTTTGTAACTACTTTTACCTGCAGATCCCTTAACAATCGCAAGTGATTGATCTCCTGGTTCCCCTTCCCTGGCATCATTTGCTAAAAATTTACTTTTTGTTCCTTGATCAAGATCAAATTGTAAAAATGTTTTGCCCATCTCACTAGTTTCTCGATGCCAAGTTTTCATTTCTTCCTTAAAAAACTCTTCATCTCCATTAGGATCTTCACTAAATTCATCATCGTTAGCAAGAGGGTCTTTTCTTAATAAATCCTGGTACTTTTCACCATTGTAGGAATAAGTCACTTGATCATTGTGAAAGTGAAAGTAATCATTGACCATATCCCTTTTTACCTCATTCTCTAAAAGTAAAACAATAGATTTACATACAGTTACAATGTCCCTCGTATTTTTCGCTTCAAAAATGGCTTCCAAATTAGTTTGGAAACGGGGTGTGGTCATCTCAAATTGAGTATGAATTTCTGGTAAATCATATAAAGGTGTTTGAGCATTCATGATCAAATAGGCTAAATTATAAAAGCAATCCGTGAATAAGCTCTTTTCCAAATTAACTTTTAATTGTGTCTGAAAAAATTGGTAGTAGACATTTCTTCTAACCTGAAATTCTTTTTTCATTCCAGGCCTGGCTTTTTTGCAAAGCTCCTCTATTCTTAAGTCTTCTGCTAGCACGAATAACTGTTTCGCAAAACGAGGGATTTGAGATTTTTCTGCCCAACGAGCATATTGTTCTACCTCTTCGTAATTCGTATAACTAACATTACCTAGTGCTCTAAGATAAACATCGCTTTTCATCCCAGCACGAGTAATATCTTCTTCACGATGATTCCAAAAGTGGCTTACATAAAGTTTCTTTTCGGTCCTACTTATATAGGAATGAACACGTACTTCTGTATCAATTTCTGGATTTTTTGTCAATGTTTTCGTTAAATCGGATAATTCCATTACAAGCAGTGAATCAATTTTTTCATCATTGAAATCGATGAATCGATACATTATTTACACCTCATTCAAATAAGGTTGCAGCAATATTCATAATAGCTGCCTTTTCTCTTTCCTCTTCAAGCTTATCTGTGATCCCTCTTTGGATAGCTCTTAATGGAGGAATGAATGATGCCAAATCACACGTATCAATTAAGGCACGGATAGATGCAGCCTCCTCAGGAATCTGTCCATTTCTTACTTGAGTTAGTAAATCAGCAGATAAAGTAACAAATTTATCAATCAATCTTTCGTCCTTTAAAATACTTTCATTTTCTAATACCCTTCTTAATACATCACCTTGGACATACGGAACTTCCATCACAACAAAGCGATTTTTTAATGCCTCATTTAAAGGAACAGTTCCTACATATCCTTCGTTTATGGCTGCTATGACACCAAAACCATGTACTGCTGTCTCAACATTTCCAGTAAATGGATTGAAAACTGTCCTTCTATAATCTAAAACACTGTTTAAAATTGGTAATGTTTCGGGTTTAGCCATATTAATTTCATCTATATATAATAGGTGCCCCTTGTTCATCGCATTCACTACTGGCCCTGGTATGAACTCAATTTGATTCATACCATCTTCATAACCAATTGTCTTGAATCCTAATAAAGCTTCCGAATCGATATCAACCGAGCAATTTATGCTATGCATAGGTTGTCCAAAAAAATGTGCTAATGTTTCAGCTAGTTTTGTTTTACCTGATCCAGTTGGACCTTTAAGCAAGAGATTTTTTCCAAGAGCCAAAGCGATTAACGCATCTTGTAATAGTTGATCGTCAGCAGCTAAAAATCCTCCCTGCTTCATGAATTCATGGTTGGTTGAAAACAACGAACGTCTATCTTCGATAATTTTTATAATTTCTTTCGGTAAAACTGGATTATTCATGACTGAATTCCTCTCTAATCTAATGTGCATAAATACTATTTTAACAAAACTTCTTATAAAGTGAAACTTCAATCAGTGGGGGTTTTCCTCATCCCCCACTGATTGTTAGTTGAACCAATCGGGCTTTTACTGGCTGTTGATCCCCCACTACAATTCTTGGATTCTCCTCGAATTCTTTAAGTGGGGGTCTTACAGCCAGTTAATGCGGGATAAAAATAAAAAGCTTGCTATTAAGCAAGCTAAGGAATCAAAAAATTATTCTATTAATGAACAAATAGTCTCTCCCGTTACTTTAATATGAGGAAACAGAAAACGAAAGATGAGTCCGCCCTAGTTTGAAATCCAACTTATTTTTCAGTCAGAATATTTGCTTGTTGGTGCTGATAAATATATAATCCACGGCCTACTTTTATAATATATTCATCTGTTTTTTGAATAGTATTCATAAAAGTAGTCATATTCGCTATTTGAAAACCAGTACTGTCTTCTATTTCCTTTTGTAAATCTTTTGCACGAATTGGTGTCGTTTGTTCTTTTAAAATATTAATCGTAGTTTCTCTCATCTTAGAAGTCTTACTTCGTCTTGATGGACGACCTTTCCTAGTTCGAGGAGGAGTAGGGATATGGATCGAGCAATCAAGTGCATCTGTATTTTTAGTTTTAAAATCTCGTGACTTTTCATATTTTTCTTGTTCATCCAGTTCTCTTAATCTATTAATAACAAAGGATCGTTCCGCTCGAATTTCTGCTAGTATTTTTTCCTCCGCACCCTTTAAATCCTCTAACCTCATTTTCAACGCCATTCTCTCATTAAACACCGATACTCCCTCCTTCCAACAACCTCTTTAACAAATCTAGCAAAGTTTGTCAAATAATTAGTGATTATACACTATTATGAATTTAAATATAGTAAAAGGCAAGCACCTTTTTCGTATAATAATTTCTTTTTAAAATTATTGCAATTTATATAAAAAAACAGTCTCCTTTGCGGTCAAAAGTAGACAGTTAAATTTCTGTTAATGAGTATTTTCAGCTTAGTACTCAGTTATCTTTTAACAGTTGCTGCTTTAAAACTTCATAATCAACATTCTGAACGATTATTTTATTTTGAATCGCAATAGCAGCTGCTTGCTCTGCAGCTTGGCTAAGGACTGACGTTACATGCTGATTCTAGTCCACTTCAAATTATTTATACATTCATTCAATACAGTTGCTGCTCTTTAATTGCTTATTATAAACAATGATATTCAGAATTCATTTATTAAAAGGAACGTTTAAAATAATGTGTAAATCCATTTTAATGCTTTCTTTTTTCTTTTTAAACCTGTAGAATAATTATAGATAAAAATTAATCCAACTTTCATGAGGAGGTTTTTACTAGCTATGAAGATTATGAGTAATGAAATGCTGGTTGCTGCCTATCGTGACGCGAAAAAAAATAATCATGAGCGTGAGTGGATTGAATTATTAAAATTGGAAATTAGAAAACGGGGCTTGAAACTGTAGGATTAAACTTAATAGTATACGAGAAGAAAGCGTACTCTTTATGTGAGAGTACGTTTTTTCGATTCAAAAAAATGTGACCACTTTAAAGGAAGTGGTCACATTTAGTGAAAAATCTTCTTATCAACCTTCTAATAAAAGATCTTCCGGATTCTCAAGCAATTTTTTAACTGTAACAAGGAAACCAACAGCTTCTTTACCATCAATAACCCGATGGTCGTAAGACAAAGCAACATACATCATTGGACGATTTTCCATTCTTTCAGCATCAATTGCAACAGGTCTTGTTTGAATAGTGTGCATTCCTAAAATACCAACCTGTGTACCATTCAGTATTGGGGTAGACAATAAGGAGCCAAATACTCCTCCGTTGGTTATAGTAAATGTTCCACCTTGCAAATCATTGAGGGATAATTTATTATCTCTTGCTTTTTTAGCAACTGCAAGGATATCTGATTCGATCTCGGCAAAGTTTTTGCGATCGCAATCGCGGATTACAGGAACGACTAAACCTTCATCTGTTGAAACAGCCACGCCGATGTCATAGAATTTTTTCAATACTAATTCGTCACCTTGCAGTTCTGAATTTACAGCAGGAAATTTCCTCAAAGCTGCTACAACTGCTTTAGTGAAAAATGACATAAATCCAAGGCGAACATCATGTTCTTCAAAGAATTTATCCTTTTTACGTTTGCGAAGATTCATTACTGCTGTCATATCAATTTCGTTAAACGTTGTTAACATAGCAGCATTTTGTTGAACTTCCACTAGCCTTTTTGCAATTGTTTGACGGCGTCTTGATAACCGAACCCGTTCAACTGGTTTGCCATTTTCAGGTGTAGGGACCGATTTTTGCACTTGCGCAGCTGGAGCTGAAACAGTTTCCTGTTTAGGTTGATTAGAATAAGATGCAACATCTTGCTTCCTTACACGGCCAAGAGGGTCAACAGTTGGTACTTCAGATAAATCGATCCCTTTTTCCCTCGCGAGTTTACGTGCTGCAGGTGAAGCAATTGTACGATCAAGCTTATCCTCATTAGCATCAGAAGTTGTTTCTGCACTGTCTTCTTGTTTGACAGCATGTTCGTCGACTTTATTCACCGTTTCTGCTTCAACTGCAGGTGCACCATCACCAGCTTCCACAATGGCGATCACTTCTCCAACTTGAACCGTATCACCCTCCGCA
The DNA here is from genome assembly GCF_001375535.1 of Bacillus niameyensis. Taxonomy (GTDB): domain Bacteria; phylum Bacillota; class Bacilli; order Bacillales; family Bacillaceae_C; genus Lederbergia; species Lederbergia niameyensis. The sequence goes on along the minus strand of NZ_LN831197.1, from coordinate 733,193 downwards.
GCTTTTAATTCCTTTACAATTCCAGATTCTTCAGAAATAACTTCTAGATTCACTTTATCCGTTTCTAGTTCGACGATATATTCGCCTTTTTCTACATGATCACCGGGTTGTTTCAACCATTGTGCAATCGTACCTTCCGTAATCGATTCTGCTAATTCAGGTACTTTTATTTCAGCCACTTTGTAGTCCTCCTCTGATTAAACCCACTCAATAATTTTTTTAGTAAGATATAGCTCCAAAGAACAAGTCTCGTCCCTCTTTATCTGGCCGCCATATACCAACTAACCAACTATTAACTTCTATTGTTAGTTAGTCAATATACAGGTGTTTTTGCCATTCTACCATTTTATCACTTTGTAAAAGCTTCAATTAGAATACGATTCTGCTCTTTTTTATGAATCGTAGGATCTCCTTCTGATGGGCTTGATCGTCTTCTACGGCCTGTATATTTTACTTCAACACCAGTAGGAGCAAGCTTTCGTAAATAAGGATCAACATGAGTCCATCCGCCCATATTTTTCGGCTCCTCTTGTACCCAAACAAGTTCCTTTAGATTATGATAATTTACTAATATATCTTTAACTTCTTCACTCGGGAATGGATATAATTCTTCAACCCTTAGGATATGAAGCCAGTCTGTATCTTTTTCATTTTGTAAGTGTTCCTCAAGATCAATCGCAATTTTACCACTGCACAGAATGATTCTTTCAACAGCTTCTTTGTTTTCACCTAACCCTTTTTGTTCGGCTACTGGATGAAAAACACCTTCAGAAAGGTCTTTTAGATCAGCAGAGGCTAGCGGATGTCTTAGTAAATATTTTGGCGTCATGATCACTAAAGGTTTAACCCCATCTTTTCCAAGAGAAGCTGCTTGTCTTCTTAAAAGATGAAAATATTGTGCGGCACTAGATAAATTAGCAACAGTCCAATTGTTTTCAGCAGCACTTTGTAGGAATCTTTCCACTCTACCACTAGAATGTTCTGGGCCTTGACCTTCATATCCGTGTGGTAGTAGGAGAACAAGTCCTGATTTTTGCCCCCATTTTGCTCTTCCGGAGGAAATAAATTGATCAAAATATACTTGAGCCATATTAGCAAAATCACCGAATTGGGCTTCCCAAATGACGAGAGTTTCAGGTGCAAACACATTGTACCCATACTCAAAGCCAACTACTGCAGCTTCAGTTAGCGGACTGTTATGCACTACGAAAGAAGCGTTAACATCTGGGATATGATGCATAGGGACTAACTCTTCACCTGTCTTTTCGTCATGTAGGACTAGATGACGTTGTGCAAAGGTGCCCCTTTGTGAATCTTGTCCAGTAAATCGGATTGGAGTTCCCTCTCTTAAGATTGAACCAAAGGCAAGAGATTCGGCGTGAGCCCAGTCGATTTTACCGTTACCTTCGAAAGCTGTTTCTCGTCTTTTTAAAATTCGACTTAATTTTTGAAGAACATTAAATTGTTCAGGCCAATCGAGTAAGGCTGTATTGATCATATTTAATTCTTCAGCTGAGACTTTTGTTTCAGCATTTTGATGGCCTTTCATGATATATTCAGGTGGGTTCATTGCTGAGTCCCGAACCTCTTTATTTTTTGTTACTAAATCATATTCTGACTGGAGCTGTTTAAAAATATTTTCATCGATTTCTTGAACTTCTTTTTCAGCAATCACACCTTTATTTATAAGCAACTGAGCATAGATTTGTTTAACGGTAGGGTGATTTTTAATAATGTTATACATTAATGGATTCGTAACCATTGGCTCGTCTGTTTCATTATGACCGTACCTTCTATAGCCAATTAAATCAATCATAAAATCTTTATGAAACTTCTCACGATATTTATAAGCTAAAATACCTGCTGCAACAACTGCTTCTGGGTCATCAGCATTAACATGAACGATTGGTATCTCAAAACCTTTAGCGACATCACTCGCATAATGTGTGGATCTAGAATCCGAACTTTCGGTTGTAAAGCCAATCATATTATTAGCAATAATATGAATAGTTCCGCCAGTATTGTATCCATTTAAACGTCCCATATTAAGCGTTTCCTGTACAATGCCTTCCCCAGGAAAAGCTGCATCCCCATGTACAGAAATGGCTAATGCACTTGCCATATCTTGGTCCGGATACCCTGCTTTTTCTCGATTTTCTTGTGCAGCTCGAGTATAGCCATCTACTACAGGACCAACGACTTCTAAATGGCTCGGGTTATTTGCTAAAGTTATTCTTGTCGAAGCAGTATTGCCACGCTTTAATCTTCTATCCGCTCCAAGGTGATATTTAACATCTCCAGTCCAACCGTAAGTAATTCCAATCGAACCTTCAGATGGGATTAAGTCCTTATTAGGAGCATGTTGAAATTCTGAAAAGATTAGGCTATATGGTTTTTCTAGAATATGGGCCAAAACGTTCAATCTACCACGGTGGGCCATCCCAATGTTAATCGTTCTTGTTCCAGTTTTTACTGTTGAACTAATAATGCTGTCCATAAGTGGTACAAGTGTGTCAAGCCCCTCGATCGAAAACCTTTTTTGACCGACAAAGGTCCTGTGAATAAATGATTCAAAACCTTCAACTTCGGCTAGGCGTTTCAATAAATTAACCTTTTCCTCCTTAGTTAAAGAAGGATAAAAACTTTCGGACTCTATTTGTTCTTGAAGCCAATTCTTTTCATCTAATTCATGAACTTGATGGTACTCAAATGCCAAACGCTTAGTATATACCTTTTTTAAGTGAGCAATGGCTTCTAACCCGTCTTTTAGATTAGATGGTGCATTAGGAGAAATAAATGATGCTGGAATATTTTTCAGATCTTCATCCGATAAATTAAATTCAGATGGTTCAATTCTTCTAACGCTTGATTTGCTTAAATTAAAAGGTCTAATATCGGCAGCAAGATGCCCGTATGTACGAATATTATCAGCAAGTTTAACTGCTGCAACAACCTTGCTATACATGTCTGGTTTAGAAGGAAGTTGGAATGAAATATCAGCTTGTCCTTTTGTTGATTCTTCGCTAAGCGACCCTTGAGGAGCTCCCCATTGATCAAAAAGGTGTCTTAATTCCTGATCAATACTATCAGGATCATTTAGATAATGCTCATAAACTTCAATGACATAACCAAGATTCGGACCCGTGAAGTTTTCCCAGGGCGATCCATAATATGAAGCCTGTTTACTCATTTGTAATACGCCTCCACCATTACAACCATAGTAATTTTGAAATAGTTAAGCAAAAAATCAATTTAATAAAAACGCTATCAAACACTATTTTATCACTGTATTCCGACAATATAAAGACCAAATGTCTTTTTATGGTTGATGTTTGCAAAATTAGTCGGATTTTTCTAAGACAAAAATATCGAGTTCAACCATATCAATCTTACTATGAATGTGCAAAAAATCAATGATTTTGTTTATTGTTTTTGGAAAAAATTCTTTCTTTACAAAAATTAATCCATTCTTTACAAAAAATTCTTAACATAGCGCGTAGGATAAAAAATCTTTAATGACTAATATTATAGGTACTATGCACGAAAGGAAATCGCCATGGAACAAAAGTTTGAATTAAAATCTGAGCAAGAAACTCCAGGTAAGAAGATGGCTATTGCTTCAATTGCCTCCATTCCGATTATCATTACACTTGGTAATTCAATGTTAATTCCAATTTTACCATTAATGGAAAAGGAACTACATATTTCCAAATTTCAATCAAGTTTAATAATTACAGTTTATTCAATTGTATCAATATTCCTAATTCCAATTGCTGGTTTTCTTTCCGATAAATTTGGTAGAAAAATCGTTATTATCCCTTCATTGATTTTAACAGGAGTTGGGGGAATAATAGCTGGATGGGCTTCATGGCAACTTGATTCTGCGTTTACATGGGTTATTGTAGGAAGGGTGTTACAAGGTGTAGGTGCCTCAGGGGCATTTCCAATTGTATTGCCACTAGTTGGAGATATTTGCAAAGAGGAGGAAGAAACAAGCGCATCATTAGGAATAATTGAGACAGCAAATACATTCGGAAAAGTGTTAAGCCCTATTCTCGGTTCGTTAATAGCCGGAATAGTTTGGTTTCTGCCCTTTTTTGCCATCCCTATTCTGGGGCTAATTTCCTTGTTGCTTATAGTGTTCTTTGTAAAAAAGCCCAAAGGCGATGACCATGAATTATCATTTGGAAGGTTTAGTAAGAATACAAAAGAGATTTTTAGACAACATTGGAAGTGGCTTGTAGCAGTTTTTATCATTGGAGCCATTCTCATGTTTATTCTTTTTGGCTTACTTTTTTATTTATCCTCCATTTTAGAAGACAAATACAAGTATGATGGTGTAAAAAAGGGATTCTTACTGGCGATTCCCCTCGCAGCTTTATGTGTTGCTTCTTTTACTTCTGGGAAAATAATTAAAGATAGTTTAAAAAGGATGAAATGGATTACATTCGGTGGCATTCTGCTTACTGGTATTTCTGTTGGTGCAACCGTCTTTTCTGATAAATTCATTTATTTAATTGCTGTGTTTCTTGTTTGTGGAATTGGAATAGGAGCAGCACTTCCTTGTTTGGATTCGATATTAACTCAAAGTATTGAAAAAGAAATGCGAGGAACGATTACATCTATCTTTAGTTCCATGCGATTTCTTGGTGTTGCAGCCGGTCCTCCCGTTATTGCACTTTTGATGAAGGGGGAAATTTTAGATATGGTTATACTTTTAGGAGTTTTAAGTGTTATTGCTGCATGGCTCGCTTTCAAAGCAATCAAGCCCGAGGAAGAAAAGCAAGTCCCGAAAATTCAGCCTGTTTTAGAATAAGTACTAGACTGTTGCTCCGTCCCCATAAAGTAGAATCAGTTCTTATTCTCCCTCTAAGAGTTCTCATAATAATAATGAAAGCAATTTTAAAACTGGGAGCTTTTTAGGCAGTGCGGATATAATGTGCATACTTCACGGGTTTATTAGACTTGAAAAGCATCGTAACGTTTAAAAGAACTTTAAAATGAATTAATGAATAGCTCACAACATAAAAAGCGACTCTAAATTCCTAAATTGAATTTAGAGTCGCTTTTTTGTTGGGTGAATTTAAAGTAGATTCGTGATTGTTATTAATCGTCTTGATGTTCTATTTCTTTTTTTATAATTTTACCACTATAAGCATGAACCTTTATTTCAACCTCAGTATTTTTGTCACTATATATTTCAACATCATAGTAATACCCTTCAGATCCAAATTCTGCATCCACGACTTTTCCTGGTGTATCTTTTGTTGCAATAGTGATAGCATCTTCTAATGAAATATTAACATGTTTTTTGGAGTATGTTTTGTGATTGTCAAATTTTACATAATCATCATCATATTTGTCATAATCTACTTTAATAATTTCACCAGTTTTGGCATCTATGTCTAAGTCGATGTCCTCAAAGCCCTCTTTCTCTACTTCTGTTTCATAAATTAGACGTCCATCTTCTTCATCTAACTCGATGTTTTTGAATGTACCGCCAGTTTCATTAATTGCAATTTCAATTGCTTTTTCAGCAGAGATTAACTCGGATTTTTCTACTTTGCTTGGTTTAGTGTCAGGTGTGGAGTTAGACATTGCTCCTACTCCCATAGCCCCTCCAAACAATAGTGCTGCTGTTATACCTGTAATGATTAGCTTTTTTTTCATGTGAATTACCTCCTTCATTTGTCTTCTATCATATCGAAACAAAATGAGGAGACTTAGATAATTAAATGAGAATTTGATGAGAAAATAGTAAGACGATATTCACTCGTCCCAAGATATCGTAATGATTTCTCCTGTAATTGCATTAATTTGAATAGTAGCTTCCATACCATCAGTTCGTTCAACTTCGACTGTATAATAACTCGGACCATCATCCTCTTCTTCAAAGTCAATATCCTCTACATTTCCCTTCACCTTTTCTAAAGCGATGGTTCTTGCTTCTTCTTTTGTAATAATCGTATGTGCCGTGCCTTTTTCTTTTAGAGGATCTTTATTCTTTAATTCTACGACCTGGGTTTGAAGAATATTGAGTATCTTACTAGAATTACGGTCAATCATAATATCATAGCTTCCAGTTTCGGTTTTGATCGATACGTTATAAACTTGTTCTTTAAGATTAACTTCCTGGATTTCACCTTGATAAAGATCATTGACTATTTTTTTTACAGCCTCTTCATTCAAAGGTTCCGCAGAAGTTTGATGTTGAAGTAATTGCCATGTAATAATCGACAGTACGATTACAATGACAATGATCAAGACTGATTTTCTTAGTCCCTTTCCCCTCATTTTTTGCACTCCATTCAGCTAACATTCAGTATAATTTTTACTTTTGTACCCCGGCCTTCTGTACTTTCAACATTAAGCTCGGTCCCCATAGCATCTGCTATTTCCATTGCTAATGGCAATCCAAGACCGAAACCTCCTGTTACCCTTGATCTTGCTTTGTCTACCCGATAAAAACGATCAAATATATTGGATATTTCCGTGGCAGGGATGCCGATTCCAGAGTCAATGATTTCGATGATCCCTTTACTATCTATTTTGGTCACATTTACTCGAATTTCTTCTTCGCTATATTTGAAAGCATTATCCAACAAAATGTATAATATTTGTTTTAATTTTTGAAAATCGGCCTGGACAAATACGAGTTCTTCTATGTCGAGATTTATTTTACGCTTAAATGCTGTTTGAAAAGATCGAACTGATTCGCGTGTCACTGCTTCAAGAGATACTTTAGTAATTTCGACATTCCATTTTTCTCCTTGTTTAGCAAGCATGAGTAATTGTTCAGTCAGTTCTTTCATTCTGATCGCTTCTGAGTGAATAGCTTCTACCGATTCATCAAACACTTCAGGTCGCTCTTTGCCATGGCGCTTTAATAGACTACTGTATGATTCAATTACAGTTAGAGGAGTTTTTAATTCATGAGATGCATTGGAAACAAATTCTTCTTGTCTTTCATAATTCTGCTTAAGTCTTTTCATCATTTCATTAAACGTTTTTCCCATTTGATATAGTTCATCGTTCGATTGTTTCGGTAATTCGATCCGTTTGTAATTCCCACTTTCTTGAATCTCGTGCATAGTTAAAATCATTGTAGAAATAGGTCGGGTAATAAAGTTGCCGAGAAAACGAGATGATAAAAAAGCAGGAATTGCTGCTAGAAGCGTTACAGCGACCAAAACTAATTTTAAAATTTCTAATATATTTTTTGTTGTGGAGTAATTTTCTGTCAGCTGCATTTCAGCAACTTCACCTGTTGGTCCCCAAATAATTGGAATGGAGATAAAAGCATATAGAGTATTGTCGTGTTTAACGACGTTATGTTGTTCATATCCATAGTAGACGACTGGCAAATCAATCAATTGATCTTGTTCAGGAGCCGTAATACCAGATTCGAAGGTATTATCTTCCTTAACAATCCGGATCATACTGTTGACTGGTGCGTAGGCTCGAAGCACTTCGCTTGCAGTAATGTTTTCGTTGGCTCGATTCATTCCTTTTACAATATTCATAGCTTGAAGTGTAGTCTTCTCCAACTCGCCTTTTAAAATCATATGGCTAAAAGAAAAGTATACAGCACTATTAATTAGAACTAATAAACCAATAAATAGAACAGTTGTATAAAAGTTGATTTTACTTCTTAGCTTCATGGCATATCCTTTAGCACATAGCCTACGCCACGAACTGTGTGAATGAGTGAATAATCGTATGGTTTATCAATTTTATTACGTAAGTAGCGAATATAAACATCTACAACATTTGTGTCACCAAAATAATCATAGCCCCATACTTCATTCAATATTTGTTCTCTATTAAGTACAATTTTGACATTTTTGAGCATATAGGCTAGTAGATCAAATTCTCTCGGAGTTAAATCAATTGAGTTTTCTTTTCTGTAAACCTCTCTAGTTGTTTCATTTAGCTTTAATTCTCCAACTTGGAGCCAGTTTTCATCAATAGGCGGTTTTACTTGATGCTTCGTCAACCTTAATGCAGCACGGATTCTTGCCAGTAGTTCTTCAATCTGAAATGGTTTCGTTATATAGTCGTTGGCCCCTAAATCAAGCCCGGATACTTTATCTTCAACAGAGGCTTTTGCAGTTAATAAAATGACTGGAGTGTTTTCATCATTAGTTCGAATTCTGCGTAATACTTCTATACCACTTAATCCAGGCAGCATAACATCAAGTAAAACGAGATCCCAATCTTCTTCACGAAACATTTGTAATCCACTCAAACCGTCCAATGCTTTCTGAGCTTCATACCCTTCAAACGTAAGCTCTAGTTCGAGTACGCGTGCTATTTTTTCTTCATCCTCAATGATTAAAATTTTATTTGTTTTCACTGTTATCTTCCCCATTGTTGATTATCACTTTGCATTTACTTACTATAATACCACCGTTTCAAGAATTGATGGAGAACGAGCTTATTCCTTCAATTTAATATCATTGGTAGACGATGATTTTGTGTTGCCTTCTACACTTGTCGTTGATCTTCTCCTAATTAAAAGTTTCACTTTACTCATATACTTTACCATATGTATCCAAATATACTTGGGTTAATTATCACGACCTTTCCTAAACTGAAAAAGAGTCAGGTGATTTTCTGTATTCTAAGATCGTAATAATATTGAAAAAACATTCTTAAAAGCCACTTTAACCTATGAGTGGGATAAAATGATGCGTATTTTCATATTATTTAACGAAAAGGAGGGTTCGACATTGAGTGATGAGCGGAAGATTAATGAAATCAGCAAAAATGAGCAATTGGATCTATTTAGAGTCGATGATAAAGGAAAAAAGTTAACTACAAATCAAGGTCTTAAGATGGCCGAAGATGAATTTTCTTTAAAAGCGGGCGAGCGTGGCCCGACTTTAATGGAGGATTTTCATTTTCGTGAAAAAGTAACGCACTTTGATCACGAGCGAATTCCAGAAAGGGTTGTCCATGCACGTGGCTTTGCTGCCCATGGGGTATTCCAAGTGTATGAAAGTATGCAAAAATATACAATGGCAAAGTTTTTACAAAATCCAACTGCGACGACTCCTGTTTTTGTCCGTTTCTCGACAGTAGTTGGTTCCCGTGGTTCTGCCGAGACGGTGAGAGATGTCAGAGGATTTGCTACTAAGTTTTATACTGAAGAAGGTGTTTTTGATTTAGTTGCTAATAATATGCCTGTCTTTTTTATACAGGATGGCATTAAGTTTCCGGATATTGTTCATGCGATTAAACCTGAGCCGGATAACGAAATGCCGCAAGCATCATCTGCCCATGATACGTATTGGGATTTTGTTGCCAATAACCAGGAATCAGCACATATGACCATGTGGCTTATGTCAGATCGAGCCATACCGAGAAGTTTTCGAATGATGGAAGGATTTGGTGTAAATACATTCCGCTTTGTAAATAGTGCAGGCAGGGCCTATTTTGTAAAATTTCATTGGAAACCTGCGTTGGGGGTTCACTCACTCGTATGGGATGAGGCGCAAAAAATATCAGGAAAAGATCCTGATTTTCACCGTCGAGATTTATGGGAAAACATAGAAAAGGGAAATTACCCAGAGTTTGAATTAGGTGTCCAAATAATCGATGACGAAGATGAATTTAAATATGATTTTGATATTTTAGATGCTACGAAACTTTGGCCTGAGGAAGTAGTCCCTGTAACCCTCATTGGAAAGTTGACGTTAAATCGAAATGTCGACAATGTTTTTGCTGAAACGGAGCAAGTTGCCTTCCATCCCGGTCATGTAGTTCCAGGAATTGACTTTACAAATGACCCACTTCTACAAGGAAGACTATTTTCGTATACGGACACGCAACTTATTCGTTTAGGAGGACCAAACTTTCATGAAATACCGATCAACCGTCCAATATGCCCTTTTCATAACAATCAAAGAGACGGCTATCACAGGCAGACTATTAACGTCGGAAAAGTAAGTTATCATAAAAACTCTTTGGCTGGAAATACCCCGAGACCCGCAAGCGTGGCAGAAGGAGGATATGTTCATTATCAAGAAAAAGTGGAAGGCAAAAAAATCCGTGCGAGAAGTGAGAGCTTTAAAGATCATTTTTCTCAGGCTACTCTTTTTTGGAATAGTATGAGTAAAGCTGAGAAAAAGCATATTATTGAGGCTTTCAGTTTCGAATTAGGTAAAGTGAAAAGCCAATCAGTAAAACAGCAAATTGTTGATATGTTTGCGAATGTTAGTTTAGAGCTAGCAAAAACATTTGCAAAATCGATTGGGGCAATATCTCCTAAAAGTGGAGGATCTAACATTACAAAGTCATCTCCTGCACTCAGTCAGGAAAATACAAAGAAAAAACCGGATACCCGTAAGGTAGCTGTAATTATTACAAATGGTTTTAATGGACCAGATATAAGGTTTATCCTCGATTCCTTAAAGAAAACAGGAGTGCAACCTGAAGTCATTAGTGAAAATCTTGGTACAATCAAAGGATCTGACGGCACTCAACTTAAGGTTGACCATACTTTTCTGACGACTCATTCTGTTTTATTTGATGCTGTTTATATTGTAAGAGGAAGTAGTGTAAATAAAAGGTTTAATAAGGATGCAGGGTTATTTGTTTACGAGGCATTTTCTCATTATAAACCAATAGGTGCAACCCATGAAGGAAAAAAATGGTTGGAGACAGATGAAATGGGTCAAGGTAAAGGTGTAGTTTTGGATAATGAACCGCAACGGTTTGTTACTGAGTTTGTCAAAGCAATCGCGGGGCATCGCCATTGGCAAAGACAATTATAAATATGAGAAAAACAGAACTTTTGTTGAGCTCAGTATGTGTCATCTGAGCTTTATTTATTTTTATAATCGTTCTAATTAGCAGAACATAAATCACGTGAGGCTATAATTCAGCATTCTGGTCGCACCCTATAATTTGTTATACAAATCCGAAACTAACTGCCAGTCTTCTAAAAAAGACTCCCATAAATTGGGTCTTCGTCTTACAGCTAACGGGTGATAAGCTACAGTTACTTTCTTTCCACTAATCATATGCCAAGCGCCGCGTAAATACTTAACATCTACATTTTTGTCTTGAAAAAAGGACTGAACCGCAACGTTTCCAAGACATAGAATTAGTCGAGGATTTTGCTCATGCATTTGGTCATATAAATGATGTATACATATATTCCTCGTTTTGTCTTTGTCGTAAGCGCGTACAGGTCTTCTTTTTAAAATATAAGATACATAAATATCTTCTTGAGTTAATCCTACTTGATTTATTGCTCTTTGTAATGTTTGCCTAGTTCCGCAAATGATCGTGTTGCCATCACGGTCTTCCCGAGCTCCAGGATTATCAAGGATGACTAAAATCGGAGCTTTTGGATTACCCTCACCCCAAATTACTCTTGATCCATGCTTATAAAGACCACAATCTTGACAATTTCTTTCAGTTTCTGGGGCAGGATCCTCCTGCCAAATTTTCGGACAAAAATCATGCATGATGAACAACTCCGTTTATTCATATTAAAAATTATTATGCCCAAAAAGTTGATAATTTTGATGGAAGAGTATTTGCAAAACATGGAAGCTATTACTTTCTGAAAAAATCATCACTCTTGTTTTAAAAAGCAAAATAGGGGCCGGACAGCCCCATGTTCTTTAGTGTCTGATCTCTTTTCTCATAAATAAAGCGTATGAAATGCCAAAGCAAGCGATTGTCGCAGCAATTAAACCAATTAACTGCGGTGTTATTAATAACAGGCTTTGGCTTAAAGGTAAAGCACTAGGAATGGCACCAACGACTTGCTCCATAGTTAAAGGACCTAAAGCTCGGATTGTAGGAGTAAGCAGAGTCATAGTTGCTTCACTGTACAATTGACTGGGTGAAAGTCTCATTATGTTTTGAATAAACACTTCACTCTGTGAAGACTTGGCGATTATATTGATTATCATTGAATAAAAGACACTAAAAAATATCCATATCGCTATGCTACTTAAAGCTGATGTTGCAGTTTGTTTGAAGCGAATTGAAAAAAGAATCGATAAATTGAGCCAGAAGCCAATATAAAGGATACTTAAAATGAGAAAGGCAATAACTCGCCAAAACTCTTGTGGTGTTGGCGGAATACCAGTTGTAATGATCCCGAGTGCAGCGACTAGAAAACCGAGAGCGAATAGCAAAACGCTAATGATTAACATCGAGGCTGCAAATTTAGCATTGATAATATAATCACGTGGAATAGGTTGTGAAACAAGCCGGCTTAATGTCCCCTTATTAAATTCCGAGTTTACCGCATCAAACCCTAATGCTATTCCGAGAAGTGGACCAATAAAACTGACAAATACAAAAAAGGGTGGAATCGTACCGTCAGATATTGTAAACAACTTTAAAAATAAGAATGCATCTTCTGTTTTGATGTCAACAGCTACATCTTTTAATCCCGACAATGCAGTATAAAGAGATCCTAAACAAGTTAATGTTAGCAACAAAACTATAATATTGACACGCCAACTGGATATATGATCAGAAACTTCTTTTTGAACTAATATCCAAAAGGAATTTTGAACTGTTCTAGATTCTTTTGACGTCCACCTTTTTAAGGATTGACTAATTTTCAACAATTCCACCTCCTTCAAAATACCGTTGATAAATTTCATCTAACCCTACTTTTTCTTGTGTTAACGCTGTCAAATGGGAACCGTTTGCCACAATCGTGTCGACAATGCACTGTAATGCAGTAATCTCTTTAATCCAAATGGTTAACTCTTGATCTGATACTTGGATTTTTTGAACATCTTTTAATTCACGAATTTTGTTTAAAATCGATTCTGAGAAAGGCGAAAATTCCGCTTTAATGATCCGCCCTTCTTCCCCAAACAATTGTTTTGCCAAAGATTCTACTGTTCCTTCCGCTAAAAGTTTGCCATTAACGAAGAGACCGACACGGTCACATATTTGCTGGACTTGATGTAGATGGTGAGATGATAACATGACCGTTATTCCGTAGTCTTTACTTAAAAGCCTGATGAGCCGCAGTAACTCATGAACCCCCTTTGGATCAATTCCAAGTGTTGGCTCATCTAAAATTATAATTTCGGGTTCTTTAATTAAAACATCTGCTAGACCAAGTCGCTGCTTCATTCCCCTAGAATAAGTACCTGTTTTTTGATGAGCAGCATATGTTAGTCCTACTTGTTCTAATAACTCTCTAGCCTTCTTCTCTCCTTCTTTACGAGAAATTCCGTTTAGGGAAGCTGTCAAGAGAAGATTTTCCATCCCTGTTCGGTTTTCGTAAAATCCAACCTGATCAGGAAGATACCCTACACTTCTTTTTACTTTTAACGGCTCTTTCGTAGAATCATATCCTGCAACACACACAATTCCACTGTCTGGTTCAGAAAGTCCTAGCATCATTAATATTGTTGTCGATTTTCCGGCACCATTTGGTCCCAGCAATCCAAATACTTCTCCTCTATTAATTGAAAGATTTAATTGATCAACAGCAATCTTCTCATCATATTTTTTCGTTAAACCTTCAATTTTGATTATCCTTTCCATTTTATCTCCTCCCATATTTGCGGATAAGATAAAAAATCCCCCCGATTACTCCGATGATGATCAAGACTCCAATCCATCCCCAAAACACCGATGTTTTGACAGTCATTCTAAATTGTGGATTGGAACTTGCTTCAGGTGCACTTGCCTTTAATTCCACGACATAATCTCCCGAAAGGGCATTTTTGCTAGCTTCCATCCTTACTTTAATCGTTTCAGATTGGTTCGGCTCAAGTTCAGCAATTTTCGTTGGTTCAAACGTTACATTCCATCCTTCAGGGTGGTTAGCAGTTAGTGAAATATCATTTAAAGAAGATGTTCCTGTATTTCTTACAACTATATCGATTGTTTTTTCTTGCCCTGCTGTGATCTCCTCACTTAATTTCCCACTCGGAGTTGTTAATTCAATCCCGTATGTTCCTGTAATAACTGCTTCAAATTGAAGTTCTGCATCTGTATGATCATTTACCGCTCTAATTGGTATTTTATAAGTATCAGCTTTAACTTCTTTTGCAGGAGTAACACTAACATTTATTTCCTTTGTAGTGTTGGATTCTACAGTTACAGAAGAGACGCTGTTTCCATCAACTTTAAAATCAACAATCCAGCCATTTGGTGCTGAAGCCATTAAAGCATAAGTTTGTTCCTCAGCCGTACGATTTCTAAGTTCAGCTTTATAATCAAATGACGAATCAGAATGGCCTTCTAAATTTGGTTGGTCGGTTGTAAGTTCTGTTTTAAATGTTCCCTTCTCACTGACAATGATAGAAATGGGAAGTTCTGTTTTTTGGTCATTGGTAGTTGTTGCAACAGCTTTAAATCGATGAGTTCCTTTATCAACCTGTAGTGGTACAGTCAGTTCAACAGTGAATTCACCTGTCTCCCCTGGCATTACGGATAATTCTTGGAGATCAAATCCCCCTGAAGTAATCGAATAGTTCCACTCCTTAGGAATGTCGTTCAAAGAAATCCCAACTTGTTGAACGTTAGAAGTATGATTTAGTAAATTAAAAGTATAATGAATTGTTTCTCCAGGTGTGACTGAAATACCGCTGTATGGTGTAAAAAGCTCAATCCCGTCTGCTGCCTTCACAGAAGCTAACGGAGTGGAAAAGAATATAAACAAACCAAATAAGCAAATGAAACTCGTAATCTTTTTGAACATAATGTTCCCCCCAATTTTTTGCTTTTATAATCGATACGCAGGTAAATTCATTTTGGATTTATTTTTTTTTATAATTTTTTAGGGTTTTCAAAATAAATAGATTTTGTAAAATAAAAGTAATATTATCTTAAAGGTGGTGGCAACGTGGAGAATGATTTAATAGACGGAAAAAGTCTGTTGGAAGGAATTGCAGCCAGTTCTGTTGAGGCATTTGAAATGTTTTACGACCATTATCATGCTTTTGTTTATTCGATTGCTATAAATATTTTAAAAGATAAGCAGGAAGCTGAAGATATTACCCACGATATTTTTTTAGAAATCAGTAAAAAGGCTGCAACTTACAACCCAGAAAGAGGTAGTGTTGAATCTTGGCTCGCTATTCGAACGAGGAGCAGATGTGTAGATCTTTTGAGAAAGAAAAAAGAAATCCCAACAGATGAAGATCATGAACAATCTTATTCTACTTCTCAAAATTTAATTGAAGAAACTGTGATGCTTCATCTAGATCGCCAGCTTATAGTTAAAGCTTTAAAAAAATTGCCTGATTCCCAGCGAACAGCTGTTTATGGAAATTTCTACGAGAATTTTACGCATAGAGAGATTGCTGAACGACTGAAGCTTCCACTTGGTACTGTTAAATCTCTTGTTCGCTACGGATTGAAAAACTTACGGAAACAGCTTGTTCGATCTAAAAGCCTCAATTTTTTAAAAGGGGATGAAAAAAATGACGTGTAACCACTGGACGGATGAGGTAATGATTGATCTTATTTTAGGTAAATTAGATATTCAACAAGCGACAAATATTCGTGAATGTATTGAGAACTGTGATCATTGCCGATCTCAATATTTGGATTGGAGAAAGACCATGCCAGAGGAAATCTCGATACAACCATCCTCAATATTAAAAGCGCGTGTTATGAAAAACTATAAAAAGTCACTTCGCAAAAAAAGGATATTCGCACCCTCTTTGGCGTGGAAATTGATGGGAGTAGCGATAGTAGTGTTAGCCTTATCGCTTACGTTCTTCCAAAACGTGGACGTAAATCCAGAGTTAGCTATGCATGAGGAAGATACTTCTGTATACGAAATCGTCTCGTCGCCCAACATTCATACAAGTGGGTATGTCATGGTTAATAATCGTACTGAAGAATTTTATTTAACGGTTGATGGTCTTTTACCAATCGTGAATAAGGATTATCAAGCATGGATAAAAACGCATAATGGATTTCAAGATGTCGGGATTTTGACTCTTGAAAATGGTAAAGGTCAAATATACTTAAAGAAACAACCGGTAGAACGTGTTGATTATATTTTAATGAGTATAGAACCAAAAGGTGGAAGTAGTTCCCCGACAGAGGAACATTCTTATTTGATTAAATTAATCGCAAAATAATAGGAGATCTTTTAAGGTGTTATAAAAATAAACTGACTGCCAAAATAATAAAAATTTTTTCGATAACGTTAATTTTGATATGTTAGAATGATAGAGTATCACGCTTTAAAAAGATTGGAGTTGTAATAGTGAAGAGATTTTTTATTGTTGCTTCTTTATTCGCCTGTTTGTTAGTCGTATTTTCTGCTTGTGATTCGTCCAAAGAAGTTTCTGATTCAACTGCTAATAATCAATCGCAGGAGAAGGGCATCCCTAAACAAATTGATTCATCTAACGGTGACGATTCAAATTCCACCCAAATGCACGAAAATACAAAACAAGAGGACAATAAAAAAGATTCGAATGCTGAGACTGACCAAACCACGAATGAAAATAGTAGTTTAATTGGAGATGATAAGGAAAGTAAAGAGGAGTTATCCGAATATTCTAGTGAAGAAATTGAATACGCTCGAGTTTGGCTGCAACTTGGGCCAAATCAAGAGTTAGATGAATTGAATGTTAGGCATATTTCAGCCGGCGAACAACTAAATCCTAATGACGCTACCAGTGCTAACTATCCGGAAAATGTTATCCAATTAGCTGGTTCGCGCTTAGTAGATGGGTCAGTAACTTATAGTAGTAATGGAGATGGGACGGTTAATGTGTATAACGTGCCTTTGCGCTGGGATTCCGAGTCCCCTGCAGGTGAAGAGTTGTATACAGAGCTTATTGAAAATACAAAGCTAGTGTCCATTGACCCAGGTGATGATGAGGATATATTAGAATTAATTGAAGTTCTGAATATTTATGATTAAATCAAAACTAGAAGCCCAGAAAATTTTGCTGATAGTAAATTTTCTGGGCCTTTCGCTATGTATTGCGGTATTGCACTAGCTCTTTTTTTGCGGTATACCCCCATTTATTTAGAATTCTATGAAGTTACCATTTTCTTTTCATTTTTCTCGATTGATTTAAAAGCAATAAAAAAATAGGTTGAACCAACTAAGTAGAGAACACATGTTATTGAAAAGACAAGTGCATACCCTTTGTAAGCCCCGTTATTGGTGACGATCCCCATTGATACTGGTCCCATCAACGCCCATCCCAAATTAAATACCATTTGATTAACTGAGTTGGCAAATCCTTTTACGGAATCATCTACCTTTGACATCATTAAGGACATCTGAATCGGATTTCCAGCATTCATTAGAGCTTGTCGAAATAAAAATCCAATCGTCGCTAATAGTAAACTATTAGTAAACCCTGTTAATAGCAAAAATGGCAAGGAAGCTAATTGGAGAAAAACGACCGCTCTTACCTCCCCTATTCTCTTTACTACGATAGGTCCAATGAACATTGCAACAGCAGTTGCTGCTTGGCCGAGGGAAATAATCAAGCCTATTAAAGAGTTTGAAGCTTCGAAGCGATCTTGAAAATAAAGATTTAAATATGGTATGACAAGTCCTGCTCCAAAGCCAATGAACAATTGTGCTACTGCAAATAAAAAGATCATTTTGACACTATATTTTTGAAGTTTAATTGTGCGTAACATATTCACGTTTGTTTGTTGAATATGTGTAGTCGCTTCCCGATTCTCAACAATTTTCATTATGGGAATAAAACCTGTTATGAAAATTAATGATCCGATTAATAATGTAATCCGAATACTTACTAACGATGAATAATAAAGTCCAAAAGTGTCTGTGAGAATCCCACCGAGTAAATTTCCAATAACATTAGAAGCGGTCATGATCCCAAAGTGGAGTGCAAATAAGCGGACTCGTTCTTCTGGCCTTGAGTTTTCAGATAACAATGGGATAAGCGAAACTTGCATAAATGCTTGAAAAAGTCCTGTGAGAAAAGCTGCCGATAGTAATAAGGTTTGAGGTTCAATGACACTTCTTAAAAATAAGGAACAACCTGTCAATAGAATTCCAAATAAAATCATTTTCTTTCTGCCAGCTCGATCACTTAATATCCCCGCAGGAATCAAAATAATAGCTGTGGCTAAAGAAGTCATCGAAATAACTTGTCCATTCATCTGATCCTGAAACCCGAGTTCGCGAATATAAAAATTATAAATAACCATAAAGACACCCAATCCAATTTGGGTCAAAATATTACCGTAAAAAATGTTTCTAATATTGTCTGAGTATGATTTCCATTTGCTTACCCAACCAGATGCCCAGGCCATTAGTCCAATCCTCCATCCCCTTTACTTCGATCCCCTAAATATCATACTCCCGATGGCAAGCGAAGTAAAATAAAAGATAGAAAATCAAATTCTAAAAAACTTATGGCAAATCTCGAATCTTTTTGTTGAATGATTTCTTCCCTTTCTATACACTATTTATCATGTGGGTTTTTCTCCTACAGAAAAAGTTAGATATTGCCAATCTTTATCACTCATGTTAAGATCAATATCAACACAACATTTTGTATGTGTATTGAAAATTAGATACTATATATTGAATAACAACAAGCGAAGGTACCCTTTTGGGTTTAATAGGGAATCCGGTGAAAATCCGGAACTGTCCCCGCAACTGTAAATGCGTACGAACGGAAAAAGCCACTGGTTGATTAATATAACCGGGAAGGCCCAAGTAGGAAAATGCATAAGTCAGGAGACCTGCCCTTTCTTGTCTGAGTTTCAATTCTTCGGGGATTGAGGAGATGAAACGATAGAAAAAATTGTCATTTTTTTCTATCGTTTGATCCGCTCCTTTCCTAGAGCGGTTTTTTTATTTTTATAATATGGGAAGGATGAAGTACTTTGACAACGGTCATTATAAAAGATCTAGTCGAGAAATCAGCTAGTTTTGATAGGAATCGACTTGATTCATTTATTAAGAGAGTAACAACCATTAGTTCGCCAGAATACAATGATAAGGTTGCAAGAATAATAGAATCAAAATCTGAGCTTAAAGCAGATGAAATAACTTCTATTCTGATTAAAACTGCATTAGAAAATGTGGACGAGGCTAATACCCAATGGACGTTTGAGGCAGCGAAACTTTATCTGAATGATCTTTATAAAAAAGCAAGCTATAACCGTGGTTATAATTCAAGTGAAAAGTATGGTGATTTATATCACCTATTGAACACCTTAACAGATAAAGGAATCTACTCTCCTAAGATTTTAGAAAAGTATAGTCGGATTGAAGTTGCGGCATTAGCGAAACTAATAAATCCCAATAACGATTTCCTTTTGGATTATGTTGGCTTACATACATTAGCCACGAGATATCTTGCTACAGATCACTATAAAAATACGTACGAATTACCTCAAGAACGCTGGTTAATCATTGCCATGTATTTAATGCAAGATGAGCCTAAGGAAAAACGTTTTGAGCTAGTAAAGGAAGCTTATTGGGCACTATCCAATCTTTATATGACTGTAGCAACTCCTACTTTAGCAAATGCAGGGCTTGCCCATGGACAATTATCAAGTTGTTTCATCGATACCGTTGAAGATTCATTAATCGGAATCTATAACAGTAATACAGATATTGCACGACTTTCTAAAGACGGCGGTGGAATTGGCGTGTACATGGGGAAGGTAAGAAGTCGTGGTTCTTCCATTAAAGGATTTAAAGGTGCCTCCTCAGGTGTTTTACCTTGGATTAAACAATTAAATAACACAGCAGTAAGTGTAGATCAGCTTGGCCGCCGTAAAGGGGCAGTCGCTGTATACCTCGATGTATGGCATGCCGATATTCTCCCTTTTCTTGATCTCAAACTAAATAATGGTGATGAAAGACAACGAGCCCATGATATTTTTACAGGAGTTTGCTTACCAGATTTATTTATGGAACAGGTGGAGAACCGTGGTGATTGGCATTTGTTTGACCCTCATGAAGTTAGAGAAGTAATGGGATATTCCCTAGAAAACTTCTTTGACGAACAAAGAGGAAAAGGTTCTTTTAGACAGCGATATGAAGAGTGTGTTCAAAATCCAAACTTGAAAAAGACGCAAGTACCGGCTATTCAAATTATGGCTAGGATTATGAAATCACAGCTTGAAACTGGAACGCCATTCATGTTTTATCGTGATGAAGTCAACAGAAAAAATCCGAATAAACATCAAGGCATGATTTATAGCAGTAATCTCTGCACTGAAATTATGCAAAACATGTCCCCTACTCTTCAGTACGAAGAAATTATTGATGGAGATACAATCATTACCTATAAAAAATCCGGTGATTTTGTTGTTTGTAATTTATCATCTATTAACTTAGGTAGAGCAATTGATACATCTAGTAATGATCAGTATATATTAAAAAGATTAATTCCAATTCAAACTAGAATGCTCGATAATGTTATTGATTTAAATACGATTGATGTGAAACAAGCAACTATTACGAACAAAAAATATCGCGCTATTGGACTAGGCACTTTTGGCTGGCATCACCTCTTAGCGAAAAAAGGGATTAGATGGGAGTCAAAAGAGGCTGTTGATTTGGCTGACAATCTGTATGAGTTTATATCCCAACTAACCATCCAAGCGAGTGTGGCATTAGCGAAAGAAAAAGGTGCTTATCCATTATTTGAAGGTAGTGATTGGCAAACAGGTGAATATTTCAAAGTACGCGGCTATTTAGATGGGGACAAATCTGAAGAATGGGCAGAAGTTATGACCGAGGTAAAAGAATACGGAATCCGAAATGGATATTTAATGGCCATAGCTCCTAACTCAAGTACATCTGTTATTGCTGGATCCACAGCAAGCATTGATCCGATTTTCAAACCGTTTTATTATGAGGAAAAGAAAGACTTTAAATTACCGGTTGTTGCTCCTGATTTGGATCACCACACTTATGATATATATCGCCGATCAGCTTATATCGTAGATCAACGTTGGTCCGTTCAACAAAATGCAGCAAGACAGCGTCATATAGATCAGTCTATTTCTTTTAACTTCTATGTACCAAACAATATTAAAGCAAGGGTTCTGCTTGATTTACATTTACAAGCATGGGATTCAGGTTTGAAAACCACTTATTATGTCCGTTCCACTGCATCGGATATTGAGGAATGTGAATGGTGCGAATCTTAATATGTTACGCTAGTTTGAGTGGAAATACGAAAGAAGTAGCTGAAATGATTCAAAGCAGATTAGTTCGGGAGCATTTTCAAATCGAGTTATACAGAATTGATTCTGGAATGATCCCGGATCCTTCTCAATATGATGCAATGATAGTTGGTACCTATACTTGGGATAAGGGCTCCACCCCTGAAGAAGTAAAAGATTTTGTGTACGAAATTGGTTATAAGCCCCCTAATGTCTTTGTATTTGGAACGGGTGATACCCAATTCGGTGGAGATCTATTGTTTTGTAGGGCAGCTGAAAAAATTGCAAAGTTTTACAATTCACGTTACAAACCATTAAAAATTGAACAAAGCCCAAGAGGTTCTCAAGAAGTAAGGGTAATAGACTGGACAGAAGGAGTGATAGAGCAGTGTCTACATTGCTTAATAAAGTAAAGGTATTGGATCCTATACATCCTAACAAATCAACTGCCCTCTTTGGCGGAGAAGCAAGCGGAATTTTAAATTGGAATGATTTAAAGTATCCACATTTTTATAAACATCGTGAACAAATCAGGGCATTATTTTGGCGTGCCAGCGAAGTTGATATGACCCATGACATTAAACAATTTCCCAATTTAACAGAAGCCGAACAATCAGCTTTTTTAAAGATTATCGGTTTACTCGCAACATTGGACGGTCCCCAGACTGATATCGCGACAAGAATTTCTCATTACTCAACTGATCCATCAGTAAAATCAGTCATGGCAACGATTGCGGATCAAGAAAGTGAACATAACCATAGTTACGCATATGTTCTCTCTTCTGTAACAACGCTTGATAAACAAAACCAATCATTTGAGACAGGCAGAACAGATGCTGTACTACTTGAACGAAATAAGCGGATTATGGAAGTATATAATGCATTCGCAGAAAATCCTACTATTTTAAATATATTAAAAACGATTGTATATACATCCTTATTAGAAGGTCTCTTCTTCTATTCAGGTTTTGCTTTCTTTTACAATCTAGCCCGAGATCAAAAAATGGTTGGAACCTCCACGATGATATCTTATATTAATCGCGATGAATTACAGCATGGCCGGTTCATTAGTGAACTATTTAGAGCAACACTTGCTGAACATCCTGAATATAATACGGAAGAATTTATTACATGGGTATATGACCAATTTAAACACTCGGTTGAACAAGAGACAAAGTGGAGCCAGTACGTCCTTTCTGATATTGAAGGAATTGATTTAATAGAAATGGAAGGTTATATCAAATATCGCGCAAACAAGATGCTGCGGTTATTAGGATTAAATGAAATATATATGGACTCAACCGAAAATCCAATGAAATGGATTCGGGCTTATGTTGATAATTTCGATGACACAAAAACAGATTTCTTCGAACAAAAATCTCGTCAATATACAAAAACAAGTGATTTAAACGGTTTTGATGAACTATAAGTGAAAGGTCTCGCTCATACAGTCTGTGAATCGTTTTCTCTGAATAACCGGCGCGATCCCCTACTATGTAAAATAAAAACTGCCCCTATACAATTGGGGCAGTTTGTTGTCTTTTATATTTTTGTAACGTTTTCAGCTTGAGGGCCACGTTGTCCTTCTACGATATCAAATTGAACTTGTTGACCTTCGTCTAGAGTTTTGAATCCTTCTTCTTTAATTGCACTGTAATGAACGAATACATCATTTCCGCCTTCAACTTCAATAAAGCCGAAGCCTTTTTCACTGTTAAACCATTTTACTGTACCTGTTGCCATTTGGTAATACCTCCAAAAAATTTTTAATATGTTCTTCATATTTACGAAGTAAATAAAAAATCACATATTATAATCAATACCCACTTTTTGGAGTAGATATTCATTATAACATGTGAATTGAACTCCATACATGAAATACATAGGGTGTAACATTTTATCTGAATATTAAGCTATTACTTATTATGCACCTTTATCATACATGAGAAGCTTGGTAAATGCAAGAAATTGGAGAAAATCTTTTCACATGCTACTAAAAAAACTGCACGTTCTGAAGATTCTCCCCTACCTTCCTATTTTGCTTCTGCTGTTTTCTTTGTTGTTTTCTTTCGTTTTGTAACTTTCTTTTCTGGCTTACTTCTATCAATGGATGCTTGTAAAGCTGCCATCAAATCTGTCATTTTTTCAGTAGGCTTTACAGTTTTGGCGGTCACCAAGTCTTGTCCATTCTGCTTTTGTTCAATGAGCTCTAATATTTTGGAGCGGTATTCATCCTGATACTTCTCTGGTTCAAACGGGGTTGTTAATTGATCAATTAATAGAATGGCTGTATCAATTTCTTTTTTTGAAACTTCATTAGATGCAGGAACATTGGGAACCTCAGAAGCTTTCCTCACTTCGTCAGGGAAATGAATGGTCTCCATTAATAATGTCTCCTCAAACACTCTTATTACGGCTAATTGTTCTTTTGACCGAATAATGATTTTAGCGATACCGGCTTTCTGAGATTCCGTCAAAGCTTTCCTAAGAAGCCCATATGCCTTTGAGCCACCCCCATCAGGTGACATATAATAGCTTCTGTTAAAATAGATAGGGTCGATTTCACTCAATTGGATAAAATCAATAATTTCGACGGCCTTCTCCCCTTTTTCTGCCTCTAGTTGTTTTAGTTCCTCTTCTTCTATTTCAATAAATTTTCCTTTTGTTACTTCATATCCTTTAACTATATCATCTACATTTACTTCTTCTTCGCAAGAAGGGCAAATTTTTTGGTATTTGATCGGAGTATGGCATTTTTTATGAAGTGAGCGAAATTTAATATCCTTATCTTCTGTTGCGGCATGGAGCTTTATCGGGATATTGACAAGTCCAAAGCTGATACTGCCTTTCCACATTGTATGCACAATTTCACCTCTTTTTTGTTTTTTTTAGTTTTAACGATGAACTACTGTCGCATTCGCTACAACTAATGGAAAAAAATAAGGCAAATGGACATACTTAAGTTAAGACGATAGAAAATCGCGAAGATAATTTAAAGCTTTTTCACCAAAAAAATAGGTTAAGGTGTGTTTTAATTTGAAACCAATGCTCCCTACATTGGTCTTTGAGCCACCTGCTCAAGGCGAATGGATCTATGAAATTAAATATGATGGTTTTCGGGGAATACTTGATTGGAGAGAAGATGGATTTTTTTTGTGGAGTAGAAATGGAAAAGATCTATTACCAAAGTTTCCAGAGCTAATAAAGTTTCTTAAGGAAAACCAAGAGAAAGTAGCTTCTTGGTTACCCCTTACTTTGGATGGAGAAATTGTTATATTAGAAAATAACTATAAAGCAAATTTTCAACAAATCCAAGTAAGAGGCCGTCTAAAATCGCGGGAGAAAATCATTGCGTCCGCTTTAGAAAGACCTTGCCGATTTCTTGCCTTTGATTTATTGTCCGTTCGAGGAGAAACTGTTACACAATTACGTTTTAAAGATAGAAAGAAATCCTTGCGTGCATTTTGTCAAGAATTAGGATTTCCCTTATCTCCATCACTGAATATAGAATTAATTCAATATGTCCCTTACGAGCTCAAATACAAAGTGATTGAAAAGAATATGAAGGATTTTAACAGTGAAGGTATAGTAGCAAAACAAGCAAGTAGTGTATGGCAGGAAGGAAAGAGAACAACTTCCTGGGTGAAAATAAAAAATTGGAAAATCGTTTCATGCTTCATTACGGGATATGATGAAGATAATGGTCTTTATCGTGTTGGTGTATATAAAGACGGGGACATCCTTTCTTTAGGAAACTTTATAAATGGATTAGATCCAAACACGAAACAAGCTTTGCGAACAGCAGTACTAAATAATTCGACTCAAAAAATAAAGGCATTCCATTCCATCCATCCAGCCATTTGCCTCGATCTTTATTATTTAGAATGGAATGCTGATCAGTTCAGGGAACCATTTTTCAAATGTTTACGCCTTGATCTTTCTCCAGAAAATTGTACATATGAAATCTTTTTAATATCGGATGCTGCTTTTCCAAGTGTGGTCGAGATTTCTCATCCTAATAAAACATTGTGGAATCAAAACGACGTAAAAAAAATCGACTTTTTACGTTATATTCGAAAAGTTTCTTGTTTCATGCTTCCTTTTTTAGAAAATCGATTATTAACAGTCATCCGAGCTCCACATGGAGAATTTGGTGAATTCTTTTATCAAAAAAATAAACCAAACTCTGCTCCTGAATTTATTCAATCGATGGTGCATGATGAAAATGATATGATTATATGCAATGACGTAACAACATTGATATGGTTGGGAAATCAGTTGGCTATTGAGTATCACATTCCTTTTCATATTACGAATAGTCAGTATGTCAGTGAAATTGTCTTTGATTTAGATCCCCCTTCCCGGGATCACTTCAGTTTGGCAATCCATGCAGTAAAGATTATTAAAAAAGTTTTGGATTCCTTTTCATTAATAGGCTTTGTTAAGTTTTCCGGTAATAAAGGAATGCAAGTTTATATACCCTTGCCAGAAAATAAATTTACTTGGAAGGACACACGTGTTTTCACAGAATTTTTAGCCAACTTCTTAGTTAATTATGACCCTGCCTCCTTTACAATTGAGCGATTAAAGAAAAATAGACACGGTAAACTTTATGTCGACTTTCTCCAACATGCTGAAGGAAAAACGATTATATCTCCTTACTCACCGAGGCTAAAATCGCAAGGGCTAGCGGCATCTCCGTTATATTGGGAAGAAATAACCGACAATCTGAATCCAGATGAATTTACAATGAAGCATGTTTTAGAGAGAGTGAACTTGCTTGGTGATCCGTTTAACCAGTACTTTAATAGTAAAAAGAAACAACCGTTTCAAAAAATTTTAAATATGCTCTTAGAAGGAGATAATAGCTTATTTTAGAAAAAACAGGGCTAAACAAAAAAAACGTTCATGTTCCTTAATATGCCGATCAAATTTAATGATAGGAGTACTAGCAGAAAATAACCTTTGAAGACTAATGGGCATGAGTCCTCGTGAAATAGTCATGAGGACTCGTCCATTTTTATGAATTGAATAGGAATATCCCCCTTTAAAGATACGATAAACATCTTTCCGATCATCAGAACGATATTCTCGTTTATCGATACTGATTGCTTTAAAGATGGGGCGATCATCTGCTTTCAAAACTTGTACAACCTCCCTTTCGCTAAGAACTGTCCAATAATTGTTAGTTGGATGATCTAAACAAGTAAGGGATAAGTTTTTATTATGTGATTCATCTTTATTGAATTTTTTTTCCTCCTTTATGGAGAAATGACAAAAACCATCACTTGTAAATAATTTCCAGCTATAAGCTGAAACAGCTGAAGGTGCCATCAATAATAACGTTTCGCCTTGCCAATTTGTTTGATAAGGGCTTGGCAGGTGGGAACATCTATAAACGAAATATAAATGACGAAGAAAATAATATAAAATTAAGATTGCAAGAAAAATAGCTGCTGTACTGGCAGGAAGTATTTTTGTTATATGTAAACATGGTAGAATAATGCAAATCAACACGAAAACGCAAAGAATAATTTGATGAAGATATAGTCGTGACATACTTTCATAATACTCTTTAATATTCATAAGACTCACCCTATTTTCACGATGTATGATCATTATATGATCAATAGGACAAGCATATTCTAAGTGCAATAAAAAAAGATGCCATCATAATGACATCTCCTTTTCTATAAGTTTATTTAATAAAACGGATAATCAATGGAATTTTGTATGCCTGGCCGTCATAAGCCTTAACTGCACCCATAATGGTAAAGACCGTCCAAGCGACCCCCACGATTGGCAAAAGTAAAAAACCAATTAGAACGATACATAGGATTCCTGATACAATCGCATAAATCGTGTAAGAAATAAAAAAGTTCATATACTCTTTACCGTGAAAATCAATAAAGGATGATTCATCCTTTTTAACTAACCAAATAATTAAAGGCCCAATAAATGATGAGAAAAAACTAACAATGTAAATAACTGCAGCAAGCACTCTATCGTTATTGTCATTTTCCACTCTTTTGTTCTCCATATTCGTTTCCATATATCTACCCTCCATTATATATAGTTTATTATTCTACGTTATAACTATATTATAAGTTTCATCTTTTTTCACCCCCTATTTAAAAAATGTGACTTTTAGCATTTTTCGCGTTAAAAAAATTATTATTTTAATATGATTATCTATATGCAAAACGATTTTTTTCTTGTAGAATGTCATTACAATCATTGAAAATTTCATATGCTCATAATTGAGGGAAGGCAAATGGTGCGCCACCAGTTTTGACTGGTTCTAGTGGGTTCGATTCCCACCCCGAAATTTTTTATGCAACTTTAAAAAATTTCGTGGGGCAGGATCGAACACTACAGCTCTGCCCCGGCTAGGAGGGGTTCACATTGCTCAAAAAACGTGAGTTAGACGGGCAAGAGTGTCAAGTTTTATTTGAATTAATGACGCACCAGGATGTCTTCCCTTTTGTGCGTCAAAAAGCATATTCCTATGAAGAATTTTTATTTTTAACAAAGCAGACGATTGAAGCGGAAGAACGTGGAGAACTTATATCACGGACTATCTTGGATGAATGGGAAAACCCAATCGGAACAATTAATTTATATGATATGCAAGACCAAGCTGGATTTCTAGGCACTTGGATCGGGAAGTCCTACCATGGGAAAGGTTATAATTCTTTAGCTAAAGATCAATTTTTCAAAGAATTATTTTTTGAAAAAGAAGTTTTAACTGTGTATATGCGCATTAAGCAATTAAATATTCGTTCTAAAAAAGCTGCAGAAAAACTTCCATACGTCGTTAAAGCCAATGAAACACGACCTGCAGTATTTCGACAATTAAATCCTATCGAACATATCTATGATTTATATGAGGTTCCTAAAGATTTATTTCTTATGAATTATAAAAGAGTCGCAGAAGCAACTGAAGTATTACAGCAGTTAGAAGCATAAAGTGGAGTTTCTTTCATGTTCCCACTTATAAAAAACACAGATGGTTACATTGCCATCTGTGTTTTTTATAATGATACTTTTATAACGGTAATAGTATTTAATTTGGGTATGGACTTGCCACTCGCTTTTTTGTTAATTTTACTTGCTTCTCGTTATCAATGCGGTAAATGATCCTCCAATAAAAATAAGCGAACAAGTATAAAAACTTGTTCGCTTATTTCACTTATTTACCAATAAATTCTTGTGTCCAATAGTTACCATTTTCAACATAGCCAACACCAATGTGAGTGTATTTATTGCTTAGAATGTTTGCACGATGGCCTTCACTGTTCATCCAAGCATTGACTACTTCTTGTGGAGTACGTTGTCCCATTGCAATATTTTCACCAGCTGCTTTGTATGAAATTCCCCATTGTTTCATCATATCAAATGGTGATCCATAAGTTGGGCTTGTATGGCTAAAATAATTATTAGAGGACATATCTTTGGATTTTTCTCGAGCCATTTTACTTAAAGTGACATCAACCTTTAGTGCAGCTAAACCATTTTTCGCTCTTTCTTGATTTGTCAAATCTACTACTTGCTGTTCAAATTGGCTTAATTGTTGAACAGTCCCTTGATCTGTTGATGTTTGTTCTTGTGATTGAGCTGGTTTTTCAGCCGGCTTTTGCGCTGGTTTTTCAGCTGGCTTTTGTACTGGTTTTTCTACCGGCTTTTGTTCAGCTGGCTTTTCTTCTTTCTGAACGGGCTTTTCTGTTTGTTGCGGTTTCTGCTGATTTACATTATTGTTTTTGCTCACATTTGACCAATTAAAGTAAACTTTGTATTGGTTAATTAAATTTTTGCACCAATTGCTATCATCTGAAACATTTACTTTATAGTAAACTACCTTTGTTTGATTAGGTTGTAATTCGGCTGCATCTGCTTTTCCGGCAAATGGGACAGCAAGTAAAGCAGCTGCGGCAACTGTTGAAAGTACTATCTTCTTAATATCTTTTTTCATTTCTTTTTCTCCTCTCACAATCTCGTTTTCTGCTTGCAAGAGTATAATAACATATGAATTTATGTAATAATTTTGGCAGCTTATTCCATTTGATTACGAAATCGAACTATCTGATCAGTTTTCATAAACTCTACTTCTCAAAATCTTTTATTCTTACCATTTTTAATAGTTTTAGATAAAATGGTTACCATTCCCTATTTTCCAGTTTCCCCATCAAATTTCCACATTTTGGCCGACTTTTACTATTGACAACTTTTTTGGAAGCTCGTTTTTTAACATTTATTACAGAAAAATGTCAAAGATGAATTTAGCGAGACATGAAAATCTATCTATGTGGCTTAACATAATTCTCCCAACAATGGTTAATCTATAGGTAAACATAATTGAGGAGGTTTTTTATGGGAACTCCCTATTGTTGTCCTAATTGTCGTACAAATCGTTCCCGTTTTAATATTATCGAACAAGTTGCTCAACCGGTTCGATTGGATCCACAAACAGGAGAAATTATCGAAGCTTTTGATGGATTAAGCCCAGGACCTTTTCATACGCAATATAATGGACCTGATAAAAGAATTCAATGTGGAGTTTGTGGGTTAATAGAAGAAGAAAGAACCTTTATTAAGTTTGGTGAAAAATAAAATAATATATAGTGAAGAAAAAGAAAATGGACTTCCATAAAAATCGTCCTCCCCGTAAATGTGATAGAGTCACCTCATTTAACTAGACGCGGCGATTTATTTAGACAACAAAAGGCCGAAGTGTAACACATTTCCTTCGTGTGTTGCAGAGAAAGGCATTTACAATCCTTGATGGACCTAGCCCCGTGTAAGTAGCTAGCAGCGATTAAGGCTAACTAACTAAAACAGGGGGCCACCTAAAGGAAAGTTATTTACCTTTAGGTGGCCCCTGTTTTTTATTTGCGATCAATTAGGATGCCTTTTCTTCCAGTTCTTTCATTAGCACCTCGACTGCTTTATTGACTTGCGGATCATTTTCAATTAGGTGGTTACTTAATTTGGTCATCAGCTTTAAGGATGTATCGCCCGATAGTATACCTGTGACCTTTAAGTTCTCATCTTTTTGAAGTTTTTTAATGGCTTCCTCTGTCTTGTCATCAAAGTATCCATCAATTTTTCCAGGATCATATCCAAGAACTTTTAGCATTTCTTCAGCGGCTTTTATATCATCAGACATGGCTGATTTCTTCCATTCATTATCTGGACTGATATAAGGAAGATTTGCATATTCAGGAAGACCGACCTTATAATCAGGTTCAATTCCGTTTTCATGCACCCAATTCCCCTTCGGTGTTAACCATTTGGCCATTGTATATTTCACATTCGATCCATCTGAAAAGTTTCTGGCTGTTTGTACGGTTCCTTTACCAAACGATTTTTCTCCAATTAAGGGAATATTGGCTGTTTCACTAGCCGCAGCAGCTAATATTTCTGAAGCACTTGCACTTCCACCATCTATCAACATAACTGTTGGTACATTAATTTTATTATCACTTTTCGCAATGTACTCCTCAATAGCCCCATTACGATTTTCAACTTGAAGAATTTTTTCTCCTTTAGGAACGAATAGTTCAGATAATGCAATTGCTTGATTTAACAACCCACCTGGATTTCTTCTTAAGTCAAGAATTAACGACTCCATTCCTTTATCTTGTAATTCCTTCAAAGCCTCTGATAATTCTTTATCAGTATGTTCTGAAAAACTTGTTATTTGAATTTTACCTATATGATTATCAAGCATTTCACTATAAACAGTATTAATCGGAATTTCGTCTCTCTTAATCGTAATTTTAATTTCCTTGTTACTTTCCCCTCGCAAAATACCTAATGTAACTTTTGTCCCCTTCTCTCCACGGATTAAAAGCACAGCTTCATTAGAACTCATTCCTTGGATATTTTGATCATCTACAGTAATAATTTTATCGTTGGGAAGTATTCCTGCTTTTTCAGCAGGTGATTCTTTAATTGGAGAAACGACAACTATGTAACCATCTTTTTCTTGGATTTCCGCTCCAATTCCTTCAAAAGATGCCGAAATACTCTCTTGGAATTGATCGTTTTCTTCCTTTGTCATATAATCTGAATAAGGGTCACCAAGCGCATTAACCATACCATCAATAGCACCATTAATTAAATCATCCGGATTAATTTCTTTATAGTATTTTCTTTCTAATTCATCATAAGCCTGATATAATTTGTTGAACTCTCTTCGTTCCTGAATAACTACATTTGCAGGTTTGTCCCCACCTAATGAAAGAGCAGCAATTGTTACACCCGCTGTTGAAAAAACCAATACAAAGATAAGCATAATAAATTTAAATTTTTTCATGCGGAAATAATCATTAGTCTCCGAAGAATTATCTTGATTCTGATTTTCTTCCAATTTTTTCACCACTTTCGTGCTAGAAACTTTTATGTGCACTATCCTTTAACAAAAATATAACAGCTTCTTTATTTTAACAGTTTTCTATTGATTATGAAAGATATAGAAAGTTTCATCCTTTAAATAGGAAAAGCTAGGCAACTTCCTTCTAGGAAGGACCTAGCTTTTTTTATAAAGAAACAAAGTATAAAGTGAAAAACTAAATTGAGACTATAGAGAGTTTTTTCCTCCCGATACTATCTTTTGAATCGGCTCTTACAGCCTTTATTTTTCTGTTAGTACGATTTCACTTTTCTTGTCGTGTAGCTGTATTTAACGCTACTTCAATCATTTCATTAAAAGTTGTTTGTCGTTCTTCTGAGGACGTCACTTCTCCAGTTAGAATATGGTCACTTACTGTTAAAATGGATAGAGCGTTTCTTCCGAATTTCGCAGCTAGCGTATATAGAGCAGCTGTTTCCATTTCTACAGCTAAAATCCCATATTGTGCCCACTTTTCGTGTTCTGCATGATCGTTGTAAAACATATCCGCTGTAAACACATTTCCTACTTTCAAACTTAGACCTTTAGCTGAAGCTGTATCATATGCATTTTTTAGAAGCTCAAAGGAAGCACTCGGTGCATAATCTACCCCACCAAATATGATGCGGTTCATTTGGGAATCTGTCGAAGCACTCATAGCTAAAATGACATCTCGGATCTTTACATCCTTTTGAATGGCACCACAAGTTCCGACTCTAATTAAATTTTGAACATTATAATCTTGCATCAATTCATTAATATATATGGAAATAGATGGCACGCCCATACCCGTACCTTGTACGGATATTCTATTTCCTTTGTATGTACCTGTAAATCCAAACATATTCCGCACTTCGTTGTAACAAATTACATCTTCAAGAAATGTTTCGGCTATATATTTTGCACGTAGCGGGTCTCCTGGTAGCAATACTGTTTCCGCTATATCACCTTTCGAAGCTCCGATATGAATACTCATCCTTTATCCTCCTTATCTCTATCTGTCTTTTCATTTTAATGTTTTCAATCTGACCATGCAAATTATAAGGAGGCAGTACACTATTAATCTTCCCATTCCTCATCAATAATACTTTTGGCAATTAAGTAATCAAATGTTATGTCAGCTAATTCTGCAACTTCAAGTTCAGTTGGGGAAAACCCCCGTTTAATCAGCTCATGATAGAAATATTCAGCAATTTCTTCTGTATCAATGAAAACCTCCATTTCACCCATAGCCCTTCATCTCCCTCTCTGAAATTTCCACCTTGGCCTTTAAATTAATTTTTAGTTTCTGATTCCACATAGAGATCCCAAATGTGATCAAATAATGACATCGTGGGCAAGTACCCCCCATTTAATTCTAAGTAACTACTTATTTCATGATAGTCCTTCGAGTGTTTTGGAAAAGCATGATCTCTGTATGCTTCACTGGCAAATTTGCTGATCTCTTCATTTGCCTTTGGTTGTCGATATTTCATTAAAAAATGATAAAAAGATTTATTCAAATTAAAACAACCGCCTTTCTATCTTTGTTCATTCTTCAGTATAGCGGATTGTTTTGTTCGCGAATATAATTTTAAAAGGAAATTTGTTGTACCTAAAAAATGTTTTGAATCAAAATGATTATTATATATGTATGCAAAAGGATATCGTTCATGCAAAATAAGGGGCCAACATCGGCCCCGCTTTAAATGTTTTCTATAAAGTGTAGCTGTGATTAGCAAACTGTTAATTTACCTAGGGAATGCCCAGCATGCTCCGATAATGATTAACAAAATAAACAATACAACGATTAACGCGAAACCGTTTCTAGCAGGAGCCGCATATCCACATCCACCATAGCTGTAACCATAACTAGGGCAGCAATCATCGTAGCCATATCCACCGTAATACATTAATACCTCACTCCTCCATTGATTGTGCTTTCGTTTATAGCATATGTATGGACTGGATGGGCGGTTTGTGTGTTTGCCCATTATTTTTAAAAGTGAGTGTGTATTAAGGTAAAAAGAAGCATCCTACCGGCGGAAGGATGCTTCTTTTTATGCGAATTTACTTTTTAAATAATTTTTCAAATTCTCCATATCCTTTTTCTGCTAGCTCAGATTTCGGTATAAACTTAAGAGCTGCAGAATTAATACAATATCTTAATCCAGTTGGACCAGGTCCATCTGGAAAGACATGGCCAAGATGCGAATTAGCTTCCTTGCTCCTCACCTCTGTTCGGATCATTCTATGGCTTAAATCTCGCTTTTCCTCTATATCTGTTATATCAATGGGCTTCGTAAAGCTTGGCCAACCACACCCAGCATCAAATTGTTCTTTCGATGTGAATAGAGGTTTCCCAGATATAATATCTACATAGATGCCCTCTTCCTGATTATTCCAATACTCATTGGCAAAAGGGGGTTCAGTTCCATTTTCTTGTGTTACATGATACTGGATTTCAGTTAGCTTTTGTCTAAGTTCATTTTTATCCATTATGATTCCCCCAATGTTTCGTAATGAAGTCCGCCCTGCCAGACCCTCTTTGGTATGCTTGGTAGTGTTCTGGATTCTTCCTGTAAAAGCCTTGGTGATAAGTTTCAGCAGGATAAAAAGATTTAGCGGATTCTATTGAAACGGCTATTGGTTTAGAAAATCGGCCACTTTTATCTAAATCTTTTTTACTCTGTTCGGCTAAAACTCTTTGCTCGTCCGAGTGATAAAAGATGGCTGGTCGATAAGAGATTCCCCTATCGTAAAATTGTCCCTCTGCATCAGTAGGATCAATTTGCGTCCAATAAATAGCTAATAAGTCTTTATACGAAATAATCTCGGGATTAAAAGAA
Source organism: Bacillus niameyensis (assembly GCF_001375535.1). Lineage (GTDB taxonomy): Bacteria > Bacillota > Bacilli > Bacillales > Bacillaceae_C > Lederbergia > Lederbergia niameyensis. Next base: position 698,831 of record NZ_LN831197.1, on the reverse strand, counting down.
ATTTGAACGGCTTCCGTATGACCAGTAGTGCCTGAACAAACTTCTTCGTAGGTAGGATTTTCGGTGTTTCCCCCAGTGTAGCCTGATATGACTTTTTCGATTCCCGGATGTTGATCAAATGGCTTTACCATACACCAAAAGCATCCGCCAGCAAATGTTGCTAATTCTTGTTTCATGTCACATCTCCTCTCTGATATTGCTTCTATTCCACTGGAACAAGCATTTTCATTTCAATTTCATTATTGGCTATATCGAATTTCTGAGCCCTTACCTGAATACCGTTATTTAATCTCATGTTTTGTAAGGCTACATAAATTTGTTTGTCGTTCGGTTGAATCATAACCCATTCTGGCAATTTATAAGCATCTCTAATAAATTTTAAAATATAAGATACAGGTAGCTTGACCCCTCCAAGTGAAAGGGAGTTTTGTTTCAATAATAAATCTCCATTATCTAATGCCTCAGAATCAAAGGTCATTTTTAATTGTAATGTTTGCGAGAAGACTTCTACTTCTCCAAATAGTACAACTTCATCTGACAATAATACGGAATAGTGAATCGGCCCATTTAATTCTTCTTTTTCGATATAATGGTTAATTAATTGGTTTAAATCATTTTTATCTGTCTTAATCAAAAATTCGGACATGTTTTTTTCCGTTGATTCGGTAAGTTCCATTTCAGGCTGGTCTCCTCCAGCAAGAAATAGAAGCAGCCCAACACTAACTAAGATTAGTACATTCATTGCTAATAATGCGAGAAACATGATTTTCCAAATATTTTTCTTATTCATTTTATCTCTTCCCTTGGATCCGTTGTTATTCAAGAATGCTTTGCAGAATTCCGCGTTGTTCCATAGAGGAATATATTCGATTAGCCATTAATTCATAACCCTTGTTATTTGGGTGGAAATAATCTGTATAAAGCAGGTCCTCCTCTGCGTTTTTAAAGATGTCATCCACCATTACAAAACTTGTATGGTTAAACTCGGAAATAACATTTAAACTAGTTTGATTCCAACTAGTTATAATTTGTTCCACCTCTGTAATATCTGCAAACCACTTGATAAACGGATTATAAATGCCCACTAGAACAATTTCTGCCGTACTGTTATATGTGGAAATTAATTGCATTATCTCTGTTAATCTTTGTTTATACCCTTTTTCTGCTTCTAAAAACTGATTTATTTGTAACCCGGTTAAATTCTCCTTAAATACTTGCATTACATCATTGCCGCCAATTGTAATAATAACTAAATCAGCATTTTCAATACCTTCTTTAACTTCTTCCTGTTTTAGTCGCTGTAGTAATTGATCCGTCCGATTACCTTTGACCCCAAAATTAAGAAAGTTTGCTGTCTGAATTTCTTTGCGGCTTTCCATTAATTCTTTCAAGTATTGAATATACCCACCCTGTTTATTTAAATCTCCTACACCTTCAGTTAAGGAATCGCCTACAGAGGCAACAGATACATTTTTCGGAATAAAATCGGCTGGTGGTGTTTGCTTCTCCATTCGAGTGAAGGAGTTCATCACTTGTTCATTATATGTAGCTGAGCAGCCTGTTAAAATTAGCACTAAGCAAAAACATAAACTGAAAACTTTTTTCATGGTCAGGTTTCACCCTCAAACATAAAGTAATATTATTATAACATGACTGTTAGGTGTGCAATCAAACATATAGGGTTAATAAGATAGACAATATGCCATATCTCCTATATTAAGACATCCTATTCGATGTTGAACTCGAAAGCTGGAAAATAAAAAAAACGATCTGAAACAGACCGTTCTAAATAAATTAATCTGCGTAGTACATAAATCCAATCGCTCCAGGTCCTGTATGAGTACTGATTACAGGAGTAGTATAATCAATTTCAATATTGCTAAAACCTGTCAGTTCTTCAATTTTGGATTTTATATTTAAAGCAAATTCTAGTCCCTCTGCATGTGAAATTCCAATGCATTTGATTGTTTTTCCATTTATATCATTCATGAATTGTTTAATCAAATAATTAACTGCTTGTGGCTTACTACGAACTTTTGTAACTGGAGTATATTCCCCTCCATCTAAACTCGCAATCGGCTTTATGTTTAGCAATGAGCCAATCAATGCTTTTCCTTTTCCGATTCTTCCGCCTTTAACTAAATTTTCGAGTGTATCTACTACAACGAATAGTTTTGTTTTATCACGGATTTGTTTAATTTTGTCAAGAATTTCTTCAATGCTATGGCCTAATTTGGATAGCTTTGCTGCTTCTCGCACTTGGAATGCAAGTGCTTTAGAAATAAATTTGGAGTCTATAACTGTTACTTTTGAGTTTGACATTTTAGCAGCAGATCGGGCCGATTCTACAGTACCACTCATCTTTCCAGTCATGTGGATAGAAAGAATCTCACTACCGTCTTTACCCAATTCATCATAAAGTTTTAAAAACTCCCCGACAGCAGGCTGAGAGCTCTTTGGAAGTTCAGATATCATTTTCATTTTTTTCATAAATGTTTCTGGAGTAATATCAACCCCGTCCAAAAATGTTTCATTTTTCATTGAAATGGATAAAGGGATTACATGAATATTTAAATGATTCACTTCGTCAAGATTTAATTCTGAGGTCGAATCGGTTACTATTTTGATTTTTTTCAACTTTTCACATCCCAAAAAGATTTATATTAATTATACAGGTATAATGACAGAAACGATAGAATAAAAAATTGCCTTTTGAAAAAAATAAAATATAGTTTGCTATTAGGCTCGAGTAGTTCTAAGATGAAAAGAGAATGGAGGAGTTAATTTGGAATCAACTTCATATTATACTGACGGACAAACATTTAACTGGAAAGAAGAAATAGCCAACGCCATTACTCATGGAATTGGATTTTTATTAAGTATTCCAGCGCTTGTCATTTTAATTGTTTCCGCAGTTCAAAATGGTGGAGCAATGCATGTCGTCAGTTTTACTATTTTTGGTGTATCAATGATACTGCTTTACCTTTTTTCGACTATGCTTCATAGTGTTAAGCCTTCAAAGATCAAAAATATATTTGCCATTCTTGATCACTCGGCTATTTATGTTTTGATTGCTGGAACTTATACACCTCTTGCACTAGTTTCCTTAAATGGTGCTTTGGGTTGGACGTTGTTTGGGATTATATGGGGACTCGCGATAGCAGGGATCGCCTTTAAATGCTTTATGGTAAATAAATTTAGAATTTTATCCACTGTTTTTTATCTTATAATGGGATGGCTTATTATTATTGCTATTCAACCATTGTATGCAAGTCTAAGTGGAACAGGTTTTGCCTTATTATTAACGGGCGGACTTTTTTATTCGGTCGGTGCAATATTCTATATATGGAGAAATCTCCCTTATTCCCATGCAATTTGGCATCTATTTGTCATTGCGGGTAGTGCTTTTATGTATTTCTGTGTATTGTTTTATGTATAATACGAAAAGCAGAAGATGGCGTTTAGTGACGTACAAACTTTTTAGGCTTCTGACGAGATAAAGGAAAAGTAAAAGCGGAAGGCGCTCGTTTATCGGCGACAAGCAAATGTTCTGAGTCAACGAAAGGCGCTTTTTTGCCTTTCATTGACTCAGGTTATTTGACCTCGAGCCGATGGCGCCTGTAGCTGGATAACACGACGAGGCACGAGTCGATGTTGACTTATCGAAAGAAGAAGCCGAAAGTTTGCTAGTCACTGCCACCTGGAGCTAGACAATAAAAGCGGAGTACTAAGGACAAGCAAAAACGAATCCACAGTGGATTCGTTTTTATTTACGCTCATAAACTTTAAATAGATAATTATATGGATTTTTATCATTTTTAATCCCTGGTTTTTCTGAGATCAATACCCAATTTTCCCAATTAATTTTAGGAAAATAAATATTACCATCGAAAGTATGGGCTATCTTTGTTACATATAAGCGATCGGCTTCTTCAAGAAAAAGTCGATAGATTTCTGACCCACCTATGATGAATACCTCTGAATCCTGATTTTGAATCCATTCTAACAGTTGGTCTTTGGAGTGAAAAGCTAGACATCCCTCCGCTTTAAATGCTTGGTCACGGGTCAAAACGATGTTTGTCCGTCCTGGCAGTGGATTGCCAATAGATTCGTACGTTTTTCTGCCCATTACAACTGGATGCCCTAATGTAGTGTCTTTAAAATGCTTCAAATCAGCAGGTAAGCGCCATGGTAGTTGATTGTCCTTTCCGATCAATCCCTTTTCATCCTCTGCCCATAAAAAAGAGATCATACACTTACCACTCCTTTTATAGGAGGGTGTGGGTCATATCCTTCGAGGGAAAAGTCCTCATATTTAAATTGGAAAAGGTCTTTAATATCTGGATTGATCTTCATTTTCGGAAGTGCCTTAGGAGCACGTTCTAATTGAAGATTAACTTGATCTAGATGGTTTAAATAAATATGGGCATCACCAAGAGTGTGAACAAATTCGCCTGGCTCGAGTCCACTTACTTGTGCCATCATCATCGTTAATAAAGCATACGAGGCGATATTAAACGGAACACCAAGGAATATGTCCGCGGATCTTTGATAAAGCTGACAGGATAGCTTACCATCCGCGACATAGAACTGGAACAGCAGATGGCATGGAGGAAGAGCCATTTTTTCAATATCTCCTACATTCCAAGCATTTACAATCATTCGACGTGAATCAGGAGTTGTTTGGATTTGCCGAAGGACTTCTTTAATTTGATCAATTGTTTTGCCGTCAGATGTCTCCCATGAACGCCATTGTTTGCCGTAAACGGGTCCCAAATTCCCCTGTTCATCCGCCCATTCATTCCAGATTCTAACGCCGTTTTCCTTTAAATAACCGATATTCGTATCTCCTGATAAAAACCATAGTAACTCATGAATGATGGATTTTGTGTGTACTTTTTTTGTTGTAAGTAAAGGAAAACCCTTTTGTAAATCAAATCTCATTTGGTGCCCGAATATGCTGATTGTTCCTGTTCCTGTTCTGTCTTCCTTCTTAACACCGTTTTCCAATACTCGCTTACATAATTGTAAATATTGTTCCATAATGTCCACGTCCTTGTACTAAAGTCCCTGTAAGAATTGATACATTTCGGGAGCTTTTTTCTTTAATAATGTTCTTGTATCTGGAGAATAAAAATGTAGGGCAAAGCATTCTGCAAAATACTCTTCTTTATAGTGCGTAAAATAAGATATTCCTGGAAAAATACTGGTGGCTTCATTCTTCCATGAGGAATCAATAAAGGTAATAGATTCTTTATCATTATAAACTAAATTATATAAAGAATGGGCTAGTTCATGGTACTCTAAATTAACAGAACCATGTCCGTTTCCCCTTTCGCTACTTCCTATTTTTACTAACACAAATTTTGATCCACCAATTCCAGGGAGGTCATCCCATACTACTGACTTTGAATAGCCTCTTGGATATTCCCCTTTTAAATGAGAAGCCGTTTTATTATCAGTTAATTTCCCATTAAATAAGACAAGTTTGATTCCCTGCTCATTTGCCTTTTTTAAAATTGATACTGGAAGCTGATCGATTCTTTGAATAATCTTACTTACTTCCGTTCGATCATATGAACTCTCTGGAAGAATGATCACATCTCTTAATAAAACACCAGATGTTAGATTTAGACTACCGTACAAATCGCTTTGCTTTAATAAAACACCAGAGTAATGGGCACTTGTTTTATCTGATATGTAAAATATTAGAACCATTAAAAGTGGAAAAATCAGCCATTTACGCACCTTAACCCCCTACTTCCCCTAACAATCTAACTGTATCTTATTATATCATTTTTGGTAATAGAAAATAAGATAGTTAGGAGAGCAAAAAAATGGAAGAAAGCAAGTTTGCCTATGGCGCAAACTTGCTTTCTTAAACGCTTTGCCATTGTGGTGGCGTATTCTTGCTCCAATTAATAGTCCCAATCGAATGATGAGTTTGGAATTGATCATGGTAAGTATGGTAATGAAAATTAAATCGATAGCCCTCTAATGGAGGCTTTTCCCTTCGCACGTGAAATAAAATGATGTCCTGACCAGTCTGTTGATTGTAAATATTGAAGATTTTTTCACTAACACCGCCGCCAGGTTTTTCGGTGATGGCTAAATTGGAAAGTTCTTCTTCGGGATATTGGGCAGCAGTCATATCAATGGCAGCAATGATGTTTGGTAGAATAATTTCTTGGAATTCTTTTTCAATCACAGGTGAAATTTTAGGACCGAATTTAATCATTGCTTGTTGCTCTGCTATTAAAGCCATCTTTTGAGTAAACAGTTGTTGATCTAGTTGAGTTTCAGGAACATAATAATCATTTTCAGATGAACGATTTTGAGATACCGTTGTCGAGTTTTGACCACGCTGCATTGTTGTTTTCGGCATCTCTTGATTCTGTGACCAAATGGCATGGGAAGGGGTAACCAATCCAAAGGTCAAGATTGAAACAAGAACAATTACCGTTTTACGAATCCAAACTTTCATAACAAGGCAATCCCTTCCTATAATCTTTATATAAATAGTTTATACTATTTATATAGGAATGGCGATAGAAAATTTGCAAAAATAGTGAATATGGTAAAATAATAAATATACGTTATAATATGGTTATTGGATATAAGTAGGGAGGCTGTAATTATGACAACAACTTTGGTAAGCATTGGGATATTTATAATGATTGGTTATTTCGTTTATCTAGCAATAGCTGATTAAAGCTTTGGGCTCGGGCCCAAAGCTTTAATTTTTGATGGAGCGATATTAAAAGAAATCCACTTTTTATCCCTATAGTGATGCTTTGCTTTTCTTACCCCTCTAATTTATCAAAAGCTTTTACTAAATTTTGAACGATCGTTTCAACGTCATGATCCTCAATATCTTCTCTCGGAATAAAATGAAGGACATTTTTCCCATTAAATAAGGCCATTGAAGGGGAAGACGGCTCATAGTCTTCTCCTATATATTCACGCATCTTATTTGTAGCTTCTTTATCTTGCCCCGCAAAAACGGTAATAAGATGATCCGGCTTTTTTGAACTATTCGCCACAGCAGTAGTTGCTGCCGGTCTTGCTAGCCCTGCTGCGCAACCACAAACGGAATTTATTACAACCAAAGTTGTGCCTTCAACACTTTCCATGAAATTTTCAACTTCTTCAGCTGTTATCAATTCTTGAAAATTGGCATTTGTTAATTCTTCCCTCATTGGTTTTACAATTTGTTTCATATATTCTTCATAGGCCATCGACACGAATAGTCTCTCCTTTTCAATCGTTAGATTTTTTTCTCGCCTCTGTCATTTGCTTCCAGATAGAACCTTTTGCTTCTTCTCCGCCTTCAATTCTTTCAATTGCCATCTTTATTTGTAATTGCACTTCAAACTCAGGATCATTTTCTGCAGCTTTTAAAGCCGGTAATACACTTGCATCGCCTACTTCATAGAGGAACATCGCTGCTCTCCAGCGAACAATCTTACTTTTATCTTGTAGTGCATGGCTCATTTCCACCATAGCTTCTGGAAATCCAAGATCAGATAAACAATCACCCGCGGTTCTACGAACAGGAACTGTTTTATCATGAAGTCCTTTGTATAGGAGTGGCAGTACTTTTTTGTCCTCTACCATACCAAGATATACAACGGCGAGTCTTCTGATTGAAGACTTCTCATCTACTAAAGCTTTCTCCAAGACAGGAAAATCATCAATAGTAGGGTCCTCCATTTGTTCGAGTAGCTGATAGCGCTTTTTCCAATCGGGCTCATCAAGCATTTCTGGTGTTAACTTGATTAACTTTTTCTTTGATATATCTGCCTGTGGTTTTAGCGCACGCTCTACTAAAGTATTAAGTCGATCATCTGGATAAGCTGCTCCTAGTTCATCAGCTATTTGCATGCCCAATTGCTCGAAATCCCCATAACGGATTCCATAGTCTTTCCATCTTCTTAACATAATATAATTATCGTCATCTTTTTGAGAAGCTTTCATTGCATCTAAAAAACGTTCTGGAAGGCCGAATCTCTTTTCTTCATTTCCCGAGATTAATTTGATTTGTAAAGGAATTTCTTTAAATGTTTGGATTTGAACATGTACTTCGCCAAAATGCTCATCAACTTGTACATTCTGTAATGATTGTTCTACGTTTTCTTCCCCAAATGCTTCTCTTACTTGTGGCAATATCTCTTCCCAGCTATATTTACCATTCCGCTCCACCGCCAAAAAATCCGCTACATGATAGACGCCTTTCACACCTTCAATAAGAAGAATGTCTTTAATGATAGTCGGAGCACCTTCTGCTTGCTCCTTCTTATAGTTATTACTGCTACCTGCAGGTAATTCCTCATTTAAAATAATCTTCATCGTATTCGGACTTGGTGTTGGTTCGATCGTTTTGATCTTCAAAATGATTCCCCCTCCCTAACACTCGAAAGTTATATGATAATAGAAATATTGTATCATATAGATCATACTGACTCTAATACAAGGCTTTTTAGCCCTCAATATCAGCAGTGTCTCCAACCTCAAAGCTATCGAATCATCAAATAAGGGATACTGCTTTGCTTTATCTAGCTTTAGCACATAAATTTTTACTTTATTCGTTGAGTTCTGAAAGGTAAGTCCATCTAGAAATTAAGTCTTCTAATAGCTGATTCTGCTGATTAATCTGATCAGTTAACTCCTGAGCTTTTTCGTAATCACTGCCAACGTTATTTAAATTTTCGTTAAGTAGGTCTAAGCGAGACTCTGCCTCATTAATTTTGTCCTCAATCGTTTCCCATTCAATTTTTTCCTTGTAAGTCATTTTTTTAATAGCTTGTTTGTTTCTTTGAGGCGATGGTTTGTCTTCTTTTTTTTCTGCAACTTTTTTCTCTATCTCATTTTGAACAGACGTTTCCAGATATTCAGAATAGGTGCCTAAAAAGGATTCGATTCGCCCATTCCCCTGAAATATAAGTAATTGCTTAGCTGTTTTATCAAGAAAATAGCGGTCATGAGAAACTGAAATAACTACTCCAGGGAAGTCTTCAATATAATTTTCTAGGACAGTAAGTGTTTCCGTATCCAGATCATTCGTAGGTTCATCCAACAATAAAACATTTGGTTTGCCCATCAGCAATTTAAGCAAATATAAACGACGCCTTTCTCCTCCCGATAATCTACTGATCATTGTCCCATGTGTATGCATTGGGAAAAGAAATTTTTCTAACATTTGTGCAGCAGAGATCGTTTCACCGCTCGTAGTTTCTATTACTTCTCCAGCTTCACGAATATAGGCAATCATTCGCTTATCTTCATCTAGTTGTTCCGTTTCTTGAGTATAATAAGCAATTTTTACTGTTTGGCCGATTGTTAACTCGCCTTGATCTAAACAAATTTTTCCAGAAATAATATTTAACAGCGTTGATTTTCCGCTTCCATTATTTCCAACAATGCCTATACGAGCTTGACGGGGAATTAGCAATTGAAAATTATCTAAAATCATTTTATTGTCAAAGGATAATGTCGCATTTTTTAACTCAATCACTTGTTTCCCTAATCGATTTCCCTCAAGGGCAATATCCATACTTGTCTCAGGCTGAGTTTGTAAATATTCACTTTCTAGTTGTTCAAATCTTTGAATTCTAGCTTTTTGTTTTGTCGATCTCGCCTTGGCACCACGTTTCATCCAGGCAAGTTCTTGCTTATACAGGTTTTTCCTCTTCTCTCCTGCTTGAATTTCCTGCTCAGCTCTAATAGCTCTACTTTCAAGATACGCTTCATAATTTCCCTGATAAGAATATAAATTCCCATTAAAAAGTTCAATGATTTTGTTTGTAATTTGATCAAGAAAATACCGATCGTGTGTAACAGTCACAGCAGCTTTTGAATATCTGTTTAAATATCCTTCCAACCATTTGATGGAGTCATAGTCCAAATGGTTTGTAGGTTCGTCTAATAAAAGCAGATCTGGTTTCTCAATTAAAACTTGAGCTAAAGCGACACGTTTTTTTTGACCACCTGAAAGTTGACCAATTTTTTGTGAAAGATTTTCAATCCCTAGTTTCGATAAAATTGTTTTAGCATTTGTACTTGCGTCCCAACCGTCTTCTGCATCCATTCTTTTTTGCAAATCAAATAACCTTTTCTGATAAAACTCATTTTCAGGATCCTCTTCAAGATTTAAAAGCGCATTTTCATAGGCATTCATCAATTGAATTTCCGCGGCTTTACTTTTAAATACTTGATCAAGTACTGTCAGCGACTCGTCCAATTCTGGTTCTTGAGAAAGATAAGCGATCGTATAATCTTTTGGATGGGTAAGAATGCCAGCATCAGGTTGCTCCTCTCCAGCTAGTATTTTAAGCAAGCTTGACTTTCCAGTTCCATTTACTCCAATAATTCCAATTTTATCATTCTCTGCGATATGGAAGGTAATCTTATCAAACAACTGTTTTTCCCCATATCCCTTAGTAATATTTTCTGCTGAGAAAATCTTCAATTAAACCATTCCATTTCTATTTGATTTAAAGGACGAACGTATTGCTCATCTTCCACAAAAGGCGAGTCTTGAAGCGTAGAAGGTTTCTAATCACTTGTCGCCTAAAGCAACATCATATCTGTCGATGTTTAAACGGAATTAACATATCGATTCAACTAATATACACTGTATAGCTCTAAACTCCTTATAACAAGAACAAAAGCGCAAGCGCCTGTTTAGTGACGTAAAAATTTTAATAATAAGGATGAACGGCTAAAAACGCGCCGTCTTGGCGCAACGCCGTTCTGACCAACATCCTGTTGGCCTAAGATAAAGGAAACACGGCGAAGCATGAGCCGATGTTGACTTATCGTAGGAAGAAGACGTAAATTTTCTAGTCGCTAGGCGCTGGAGCTGGACGACAAACCTTCCTGTTAGAACTTATCCACACGCTAAAATTTTATAATTTTCTTAACAATGAAAAAAGAACCAATTTAAATGGGTTCTTTTTCTTCTTGTTCATTGTCTTCTACTATTTCTTCTGCATTATCTTCTTTTTCTTGCTCGTTTTCATCTTCGTTAGTTCTTTGTAACATTTTCAACTCTTCGACACGATCGGGGTTTTCTTCAAAATATTGAACAAGGTCACCAATTCTATCAATGGAATTCCAGCTTAGATGATGTTCGATGCCCTCTACGTCCTGATATATATTTTCTTCCTTCACTCCGATAATTTTCAAAAACTCTTCTAGTAAATCATGGCGTTCTACTAGTCGTTTACCGATTTTTTTTCCTTTAGTCGTTAAGATGAGTCCTCGATATTTTTCATATACTAGATAATCACCACGATCTAATTTTTGAACCATTTTAGTAACTGAAGAAGGGTGGACTTCCAATGCCTCTGCGATATCGGAAACGCGTGCATACCCTTTATTCTCAATCAATAGAAAAATTTGTTCTATATAATCTTCCATACTTGGAGTTGGCAATCGTATTCCTCCTATCCAATCTTTCGTATAAAATTTTACTATAATGGCAAAATTTTAACAAGCTCGGAATAAAATTATACTGAATTTAGCGAATTTATTGATTTGTTGTAACTTTTTTCTTAGTTTCCTTGACGATCAACAGGCTGATAGTGTATAGTTTATGTATCATTAAACATTTATCATTGTATCATTTGTTTGGTGATAATATTTTTTTAAAGCACTTTTAGTGCTGAATGTCTAGGAGGAAAAAGGTACATGCAAAACGGTAAAGTTAAATGGTTTAACAATGAAAAAGGCTACGGTTTCATCGAAGTTGAAGGTGGAGAAGATATCTTTGTACACTTTACAGCTATCCAAGGTGAAGGCTTCAAAACATTGGAGGAAGGGCAAGCTGTTTCTTTTGAAATTGTAGAAGGAAACCGTGGACCACAAGCTGCTAACGTAGTTAAGCAATCCTAATATAAATCACTCAAGACTGGGTTACTAATCCAGTCTTTTTTTGTATACATTTTCATGATTAATTTTTAGAAATTAACAAACCTTCACCCATTGCCTTTAATTCTTGACCGACAGTGCATTGTTTTATACAAAAGCGATGGGCATATGTTTTGCTATATTCTTTTTTTAAATGTTCATGCAAAAAACAGTCTTCACAGTATAAGTTGTAACCGTCAAGTACAATTAAACAGTTTTCCCCAATTAAGACTCAACAGTTAACCGAAATTAAGATTCAACACCTGTTTCTATAAATAAGGCCTGTCTATATTTCATTCTGATGCTATCTTGGTGTTCATCAAATGTAATGACTTCGCTTCTATGGAGGAGGCGATCTAAGATCGCCGTTGTTAATGTAGTATCTCCCAAGAATTTCCCCCATTCACCTGGTCCCTTATTAGACGTTAATATGAATGCTGTTTTGTCATACATATCATAAATAAACTGAAAGAAGAGCTGCGCATCCTGTGTTTCATAAGCCATATACATGATGTCGTCAATGATAATCAAATCCGATAAAGTAATTCGTTTGTACCTTGTTCTAGATTTATTGATATACTCTCTGGTCTTAAGTATATAAATAAGGCGATCCATTGAGATAAAGGAAACTTGATATCCTTGGTTAACCGCATGAATGCCCAGTCCAGTTGAGAGATGCGTTTTCCCCACTCCAGGTGGTCCCATCATAATTAGTGTGAAACGTTCTTCAATCCAAGACAGTTCTTTGAGTACATTCAGTTGCTTCTCACCAATCGCAGATTGCTCTTCTAAGTTAAATTGATCTAATGTTAATTCTTGCGGAAACTCTGCCCATTTCATTAACTTGGCACGATTCTTTTCTTCGCGACAATTTAATTCATATCCGAGTACCTGATCTATAAATTCATAGTAGGTCCAACCTTTTGACTCTGCTTCCCTAAGCATATTCGGTAGTTCTTTTGCCGTTTCTGCTAATCTAAGTGTTCTGCATTTCTGTTGGATCTCATTATAGGAATTTGTCATCTTATCTACCTCCTTGGAGCACGTGGAGATAGATATCCTGAGTTCGTTCAGGAGCTATTAGCTCCTCATATTTCTCATTGATCAGTTCTTTTTTTGGTAAATCTCTACTTTCCTGAATCTCCATTGAAATCGCAATATCTCTTAAATCATTTGCGCTGGTTAATTCTAACCTTTTCATTTNTGTAACCGTCAAGTACAATTAAACAGTTTTCCCCAATTAAGACTCAACAGTTAACCGAAATTAAGATTCAACACCTGTTTCTATAAATAAGGCCTGTCTATATTTCATTCTGATGCTATCTTGGTGTTCATCAAATGTAATGACTTCGCTTCTATGGAGGAGGCGATCTAAGATCGCCGTTGTTAATGTAGTATCTCCCAAGAATTTCCCCCATTCACCTGGTCCCTTATTAGACGTTAATATGAATGCTGTTTTGTCATACATATCATAAATAAACTGAAAGAAGAGCTGCGCATCCTGTGTTTCATAAGCCATATACATGATGTCGTCAATGATAATCAAATCCGATAAAGTAATTCGTTTGTACCTTGTTCTAGATTTATTGATATACTCTCTGGTCTTAAGTATATAAATAAGGCGATCCATTGAGATAAAGGAAACTTGATATCCTTGGTTAACCGCATGAATGCCCAGTCCAGTTGAGAGATGCGTTTTCCCCACTCCAGGTGGTCCCATCATAATTAGTGTGAAACGTTCTTCAATCCAAGACAGTTCTTTGAGTACATTCAGTTGCTTCTCACCAATCGCAGATTGCTCTTCTAAGTTAAATTGATCTAATGTTAATTCTTGCGGAAACTCTGCCCATTTCATTAACTTGGCACGATTCTTTTCTTCGCGACAATTTAATTCATATCCGAGTACCTGATCTATAAATTCATAGTAGGTCCAACCTTTTGACTCTGCTTCCCTAAGCATATTCGGTAGTTCTTTTGCCGTTTCTGCTAATCTAAGTGTTCTGCATTTCTGTTGGATCTCATTATAGGAATTTGTCATCTTATCTACCTCCTTGGAGCACGTGGAGATAGATATCCTGAGTTCGTTCAGGAGCTATTAGCTCCTCATATTTCTCATTGATCAGTTCTTTTTTTGGTAAATCTCTACTTTCCTGAATCTCCATTGAAATCGCAATATCTCTTAAATCATTTGCGCTGGTTAATTCTAACCTTTTCATTTCTTTTACCGCATTTTTGATATGACGCGGATATTGCTCTGCGGCTTTAAGGACCACTTTAAATTGTTCAATAGAATGCCTTGGATAGTGCTCTTGTAAAGTTTTGATAAGCCAAGTGGATATTTCTGTATCAGCTAGTTGTTTAGTGACTTGTTCCGCCAGCTTATCTCTCTTTGATTGTGACCGTTGTCGATGTTTGGGATCTGTTATAACTTCTCCTTTTTCTTTCGATAATGTGTGTAATGCAATTGGACTACCGTTTCGCTCGAGGGCAATGCTTAATATTTCTCCCTTAACAGAGACATAAGCGATGTTCTCCTTACCATTTTGAAAGGTTCCTAACGGAACACTATACCGATTCCCATCAAAACGAATAATATTGTCTTTATGGATTGTTCTTGTTATATTTATAGATGAGATATTTTCGAAAATATATTCACCATTGACCTTTTGAAGATGCTGCTTTTCGAGGGCGTGCACTTCGAAAGGTCTTTTCTTTGTATTATGATGAACTTTATAATTACCTGTTCTTTTTAACCATTTCAAAGATGAATGTTGCCATGTGCCTAAGTCCTTGAAAATGCGATGTTTCGTAAAATTATTCTTCACAAATTTTATTACTTGCTCAATTTTTCCTTTCGACTCTGGATCGCTTTTTCTGCACAGATAAATCTTAAATTTTCTAGTTTGATGATATTTAGTAAAGGATTCCGTAAGGATTAAATCTCCTGCATTCTCGCTAACCGCCAATAAACGATCTTGGTCATACACTATCTCCTCTGTCATTCCTCCAAAGTATCTAAATGCATTTTCCTGCATTCTAATCAAGTCAGTTGTTCGAAGAGGCCGATCCATCCACTCTACATATTTGAATCTTGAGTGGGATAAGATAAATCCGGCCACATATAATTTCTTTTTCTGCCCTGTCTCTGTGTAAACAAAGGTTTCTCCAAAATCAACCTGCATTTGCTTTCCCATCGGAAGTTCTTCAACTGTGCCATACATTCGTTCTATTGTTTCTTTAGGAATTTGATACTTGTCTCTTAAGTCATTTACATAGTTTCGTACCGTATTTTCAGCAACTGATTTTATATTATATTTCTCTTGTAACCAATCATAAATTTGAGCACTTGTTAAGTCTGGATGTTCCTTTAACCATGCCAATATGTCATCTTGGTAGGGATCTAGTTTCTTTGATCGTGTTTGTAACGAATCAATAAACCCAGCAAATTCCTCCGGAGTCATCCCTAAATATTCAATTACTCTATTTCTAGATATTTTTAACCTTCTTGCAATTTTACTGTTTGAGAACCCCATATTCTTCAAACGATGTATTTCTTGGTAAACCATCCACTTTTCCACTTCCTGTTCTCTCCCTTTCGACATACTCTGCATAAGTATACCGAAAGGAATAATAAACTAGTAAACTGTTTAATCTTATTTGTAGAAATCTGTTTACCCTTATTTGTGGAAAACTGTTGAGTCTAGTTTAGCAGTTACAATAAGTTCATTAACTCATCAATTTCTTTAAAAATATCCCCGCGATTCATAAGATCAACTCCCGAACTACTCCATTTTTAAATGACTATGGATTATTGTATTTTGAAGCGCTTGGGTTGCAAGTGCATCAGCCTCTTTATTCTCTTTTCGAGAAATAACTTCAAAATTTGGATGAAGCCCAAGTTCTTTTATTTTTTCCTCAATTTTATCTAGCCATGCATTTAATGATTTTTCATAACATGGCCATTCACCTTCCAGTTGCTTTAACACCCCCTGAGAATCACCTCGGATTACGATCGGGAGATTATTAAAACTTTGCTCTTGTAAAAATAAAAGTGCATTATATAGTGCGGCATACTCTGCCTCATTATTGCTTTCCAATGCCTCCAACTTTGCATTAGCACGATACCGAAAATGATTTACTCCTTTTTGATAATAAATGACTATCCCTATTCCCGCTTCTTTAGATTGGAGATCAAACCCTCCATCAAAGTAAAGAATCGGATTAGTTGGTTCATCCTCCAATTTTTTCTGTAACTTTGCAAATTCTTTTCTGTTCCATTCTCTGCCCATTTCATCCATAATAGCGATATCAGTAATTCGCCCTGTCTTTTGAAAATCGATTATTAAAGCATCGATATTCCGTTCATCAATCCACTCTGACTCCAGAGGAAGGTGGATTGTTTTAGCACCTTTATAAATCATTTTTAATTTATATTTCATTTTTAATAACATCCTTATTCATTATGATTTTCTGTAGGTCTATTATTAACAACTGAAAGGATTTTGATTATGATCGAAGTATATATTGATGGGGCTAGTGCTGGCAATCCTGGATTAAGCGGTGCCGGTATTTTTATAAAAAGCCATCATAATACAGATAATTATTCTATCCCTCTAGGTATGATGAGTAATCATGAAGCGGAATTTTCAGCTTTAGTAAAGAGTCTTGAAATATGCCTAGAATCTAAATTTCAAATCGTTTCTGTAAGATCCGATTCCTCACTTGTAGTGGAAGCGATCGAAAAAAGATTTGTCAAAAATGATATTTATCGACCATTTTTAGATCAAGCACTAATGTTAATTTCGAATTTTGACCTGTTCTTTATTAAATGGATCTCGTCAAAAGAAAATAAGCAGGCTGATCAGCTTGCTAGAAGAGCTATTCGTTTAAATAACTCCAGATCCCAATGATTAAAAGACCCTCACCAGAAGCTTTAGAATTATAGAAAAAGCTTAGGAAGGGTCTTTTACTACCGATTGTTCATCTAGATTTTACATTAAATAGCTGATAGTGCTATTGAACGCCATATTCTGTACTATAAGAAAAACTCTAATGATTGAAGTTTTACTTTATCCTTTAGCCCCTAAAAAGCCTAATTGTTCCGCAAGCTCATACGCCCGTTTTCTTGTCTGAACATCGTGGGTTTTCATTGTTTCTAATAAGGATAGATAAAAACTCGCATCAAAGGATTTTTGAAATTTTAAAGTTAATTCGATACAAACTGTAACAATGTGATCAGAAGATTTTGTGAATTGTTTCCCAAAGTAAATAAATGAAATAGCATCCTCTCCGAACTTGAACCCTTTCTCTTCAAGTTGCAGAAGATAATTCCCCAAATTATATGTCTCTCTTTCAGTCAATTATACTTACCCCTTTTTAACCGCAATAACTGGCCGGGCCCTTATTTACGAATACGAACCAAAAATGATCTAAAAAAAGGTCTAATTATCAGTTAAGGTACTATGTTGTGACTTAAATCGCCTTGTCCTGTAGCAGGTATCCCACTATTATATTCTCGAATTCCTACATCATTATAGTAGTTTCATTTTAGGCATTTATACTAAGTGTATCAGCTTCGCCTAATTTAACTGTTTGAATTAGTAAATTCCGTACACTTTTCAACTCATAACGGTCGATTACCAACATAGCTTCGGTTAATTCAACCTTCCAAACTGAATCATTTAATAAAAAAGTGAGCGGTACTTCACAATGTATTGCCGCTAGTTTTCTAGACAAATGTAGGAAATCAAGATCATTTTCAATTTTCTTTTTTACAGATGGAGCCAATTTGTGCAGATTATCTAATATTTCTTCTATGGAATGGTGCTCTTTTATTAATTTTAATGCTGTTTTTTCTCCAATGCCTTTAACGCCTGGATAGCCATCGCTTGGATCTCCCATTAAAGCTTTAACATCGATAAATTCCTTTGGAAGAATCTCGAACTCATCTTTAAACTCGTCTTTAGAATATTGCTTATAATTTCCTATTCCCTTTTGCATAATTAAAACATCGACATGATCATCTACTATTTGTAACAAATCACGGTCACCAGTAAGAACTGTTACTTTAAACTTTGGATTGGAATATTGTTTACAAATAGTACCGATACAGTCATCAGCCTCATAGCCCTTTATTCCGATATTTGGAATTCCTAACTCCGTAGTCACTTGCTGAGCAAGATCAAACTGTGGAATCATTTCCACTGGAGGAGCTTCTCTATTAGCTTTATACCCAGAAAAGAGATCATTTCTAAAAGTGACACTGCCCATATCCCAACAAACAGCGAGATGAGTAGGTTCAATCGTCCCGGCTGCGGTTAGCAAATGTTTCAGATACCCTTGTACGGCATTTGTTGGAATGCCGCTCGAATTAACCATAAAGTTTTTTCGAATAGCTGTGGCGTAAAAGGCACGAAACAATAAAGCCATCCCATCGACCAATAATAAATGTTGTTTCAAATAATTCCACCTCAATATAAATTAATAACTAAATTATAGCACATAAAGAAACAGAGCCGGTGATTGCTCTGTTTCCAATTTTTCTTAAAATGTACGAAGAATAGATTGAAGCTGAATCCATTCGGGTAATTTATGATCATCTGATAAGGATGAAATCCAGGCATCATATTGTTCTTCCAAGTCTTTTTCAATCTGATCTTTCATTCTTTCGAATTCTGTCTCTAACATCTCTTGATAGTATTTACTCACCTTTGAATGTTCTGCCATTAAGTATTCGTCTACTAATGGAGAGAGTAAATTTCTGTATGCTTCTTCCATCTTCTTCTTTTCGTCTAGTTCAAAAAATGCTCGTGGATTTCTAAAATATTTAAATTGGTTTTCAAATGGTTTCCGATTTATTTTTTCAAAAGCTTTAGAAATAGTTGGTACTTGAAAAGAAGAATTTTCAAAATGCGAAAACTTGATTTCCGCCTTCATTCTTTGCATGTCTTTTTCTATTTGTGAATGATAGCTAATTAACTGTTTTCTACTATATTTTTCTAACCTAAGTGATGTGGCTCTCAATTCTTGTCCCAAGTCATAGCTTAGTGCATCTATTAATTCTGTTAGACAAGCTTTTAACTGTTCCCGATGATTCCCTTTTAAAACAGCTGGATTAAAGGATTCCTTAAAAAAATCTGAGAAGCGATAAAATACACGTTGTTTAACATAAAATGTTAGTTCCTCTGCCTCCTGGACTAGCTGTTTCACTAATAGATCTGGGACTATTTTAGAAAGTGATTTTATTACAATATCTTTCGATTCTACCAAAATTCCTCTACGATTAGCCCTGAGTTCCTTATCACCACTTGCCGATTCAATCAACTGCTCTAACATTAAGAGAGCTCGATCATATTCTGCTTCGACAGCTTGAATTGTAAGCTTTGAGAGATCAAATCTCAGGAATTGTTGGAATTCATTATGGAATTGCCCAATTTTTGAACTATCTTGTTGATTTTTTGTTAAGGCAAGTTTACTAGATAAACCAAACAATTTTGGTTTTGTAATCCCGTTTTTACCGAGTTCTTCCTCTACATAATCAAGTACTTCCGTTATTTCATTTTCAGAACTGGCTAAATCGATTGCATTTACTATAAAAAACATTTTATCCAACTCAAATGTGTCTTTCACACGCCCTAACTGAATGAGAAATTCTCTATCCGCTCGAGAAAATGCATGATTATAGTAAGTGACAAAA
The DNA here is from genome assembly GCF_001375535.1 of Bacillus niameyensis. Classification (GTDB taxonomy): domain Bacteria; phylum Bacillota; class Bacilli; order Bacillales; family Bacillaceae_C; genus Lederbergia; species Lederbergia niameyensis. Next base: position 679,225 of record NZ_LN831197.1, on the reverse strand, counting down.
ATAATTGCATCCGCATTTTTAATGTAATCAAATGCCACCCCTGTGTGACGAGCGTTAATGGAATCCGCGCCTGGAGTATCAACTAGGGTAATTCCTTGTCTTGTTAAGGAGCAGTCATAATAAAGATCAATGGACTCCACAAAACAAGATTGCACTTCATCTCCAACATATTGTTTAAAGCCTTCTAAAGTAGTATTTATCGACTGTCCTACCAACGTTTTAAGGTTCGGATACCCCTTTGAAAAAGCGTTTAAAAACGATAATTGAACCTTTTCTCTCTCTTTCCCCTTCTCGCTTGTCAAAAGACTAGGGATTTGTCGGAAGCCATCCTCCAGTGATAAACATTTTCGATCGAAAGCGAGTAAAGCATTATTTAGATCAGACAGCATTTCTTTTTCGCCTTTAAAATGAATAACTGCAGATCCGTGTGGGTTTACTTCAGAAATTGGACATATTCGATTAATTGCAGCTGTTGTCGGATTAGGTGAAACGGGTAAGACGCCTTGCCCTAGCAAGGCATTAGCAAACGATGATTTGCCTGCACTAAATGCACCGAATAAAGCAATTGTATAATGGCGATTTTTTAATCGAGCTACTTTTTCTTCCAATTGCAATGTTAAGCGCTTAAAATGTTTATCTTTTTGTAGATAAAAAATCGCCTTCTCCACTTTATCAATAACACCGTCTATTTCCGTCTCCACTCGTTTTTCAATAGATGAGTGTTGCAGAGGTTTATCTACAATTACTTTTTCTTTTTGTACTTCACATATTAAGTCACTACTGATCTCCAGTAGTTCCGATTGTTCCCATTCTAAAAGTAAGGAAGATAAAATTGCCTCTTCGCCCCCTGTTGGCAATAATAGCTCTTCCCGTCTTTTATCATATTGCTGCTGTATGCAATCAAGATTTTCCATCGCTTCCACTGCTTCAGATATTTGCAAAATTTGAGCATTGAAATCGGCTATTTCTAGCGCTATGCTTTTTTCCATTTGAGCTATTATTTGTTCTTTGAATGGCGATAATGTTGAACGAGCTATTTTTTTAATTTCTCTCGAGACATCTTCACAGTAGTTTAATACTGATTGCCCGTTTACGCCAGCCCCTCTTTTTACCGTGTCTAACAATAAATCGGCTTCAATATGAATGTCTACATTCTGCGCTTGCAGCTGCAGATTTTCGTCCATTGTGTCTAGGTCGGATAATAAAGAACTAAGCCACTGCCTAATATGCCAGTTTAATTGAGATTCTACTTGTTTTTTTACATTATCTAAAAACGCATTAAGTCGATTTTGCCTTTCTTCCTCTGTTTTTTGTTTACTGAAAAAAATCCCAACTTTAAATTCTGGTTGGATACTTTGTAGGAATAATTCTGCTAATTCTCTAGTTTCATAGGGCATTAAATAAGCATTTTTGAGAAGTCTCTCACATTCATTTTCAAAATGTCGTCCCCACTCCTCGCTTTTGTCGCAGAGATTGTTTTTGTCTATCTTTAATGACTCTTCTCGCTTAACTAAATTAAGTATTTCAGCCTCTGAATAGTCACTTAATACCTCTTTATAGGGGATTGATTCTCTCTCAACTTGTTCCTTTAACCAATGGTCATGTTCTTCACTCAACTGGTAAAAGGCGGATTCTATCGAAGGCTCTATCCATTGATTTTGATGAGAAAAAACATCTTTGATTAACATTTTTACTGTTTCCAATTCGTTTTCGATATGATCTGAATTCCTTAACGTAGTAAAAAAAATACCTGCAGGTTCAACTCCCCATGACGCAAACGATCCAGCTACAGACTCTTTAAACGCATGAAAAGATAGCTCTGATTCATTATGCTTATCAATTTGGTTAATAATTAAGTACAGTTTCACTCCATGTTCCAGCATATTTTTAGTGTACGTGAAATTCAGTTCGGATTGAACATGATTGTAATCCATAACATAAAAAACAAGATCAGCTAAATGCAAGGCAGATTCAGTAGAAAGACGATGAGCATCATCAGTAGAATCAATACCTGGTGTATCCATAATCCAGACATTTTCTGGGAGTTCCAGATCCTCACGACCGATTTCAACTTCCAAAACCTCTTCCTGTTTACATAATTCTTTAATCACGTTGAAATCATATGATGCGTTCAAAAGTAGCGGTTTTTTGGAATTTTGATAAATTTTGGCGTAATCCTGATTTGCACTTCTAATTCTTACTAGATTGGCACTTGTTGGAATCGGGCTAGTCGGCAAAATTGTATCACCAATTAATGTATTTATCATTGTAGATTTTCCTGCAGAAAAATGACCGCTAAAAGCGATAATACAGTCATTATTATATATTTTCTTTATTAATTTTTTTGATTTATTAACTCGAACATTATCCTGATGTTGTTGGAAACGCTCTAATAAAGTAAGTGCTTTGAAAAGATATTGTTCTTTTATGGAAGATAATACAACTTGATCCATTCTGCTAGTAAACTCCTCTTTTACTTATTTGCGAAAAGGTTCAAAAAAGATTGATAAAAGTTTTATTTATTTTACACTAAAATCTTTAAATAATAAATAAGACAAAAAAGTGGTCAGACACATTATAAACATTAGCGCCTGACCTTTGCCTCTAAATATTTTGTGTAATCTGTGTTTTCTTTAAGTGCTTTTTCTTCAAGAGGAATTCTTATCGAGAGAATCCATTGATTCAAAAAGAAAAATACAATTGCTGTTATATAGGCGTTAAACATAAGTGGAAGAATCAATAACTCCAAAGTAACGATTATGTAGTTAGGGTGCTTAAGGAAACGAAAGGGACCTTTCGAAACAATAGCGGCTCCTGGGAGAACTATAATTTTCGTGTTCCAATATTTCCCTAGAGTGAAAATGACCCAAATTCTGGCAATTTGAAGCAATGCAAATAAGGATAAGAGCAATGGCCAGAGTTCGCTTAAAATTCGCTCGAAGACAATAACCTCCAGCAATAGAGAAAGAAAAAATAATATATGGATGAAAACCATAATTTTATAATGGTTTTGTCCGTACTCTACTCCCCCATTACGGAGTATCCATTTTTCATTTTTCTTGGCAATCCAAAGTTCAATCATTCTTTGGATGATTATGAAGGTGAACATTATAATAAAGAGCATTTATATCCACCTTACAAGAGCCAATTCAGAGCTAAAACCTGGCCCCAATGCCACCATGATCCCATATTCTCCGGGATTTATGTTTTGACCCAGAAATTTTTCCAGAACAAAAAATATAGTGACAGATGACATATTTCCATATTCCTTAAGAATTTCGAGGGAATTAGCTGTTTTTTCTTTATCGAGTTTCCAAGCGTTTTCAAAAGCTTTTATCACCTTTTTACCACCAGGATGGGCAATAAAATGATCGATTTCACGTAGAGATAACCCATTATTATTAAGAAATTGTCCAACAACAGGTTCTAACCAATCTTGAACCAATGACGGTATTTCTTTTGAAAATATGACATATAGCCCATTATCTCTTATATCCCATCCCATAACATCAAGGGAGTCTTGCATTAAAGTAGATTGAGTAGTGACTATTGATGGCACACTTCCAGTTATGTATTCCTGATAATTGACATCATCTCCAACGACTAAAACGGTTGCAGCACCATCTGCGAATAGAGATGTACCTACTATATTACTTTTTCGGAAATCCTCTTTTTGAAAAGTTAGACTACACAACTCAACAGCTACTACAAGAACTTTTGCGTTTGGATAGGCTAGACAGTACTCGTAAGCACGTGAAAGGCCAGCGACTCCCCCACCACAGCCTAATCCCCAAATGGGAACTCTTTTTAGATGGGAAGAGAAGGGAAGTCTGTTCATAATTCGAGCATCCAGACTTGGAGTAGTAAGCCCAGTTGAATTAATTAAAAAAATGGCATCAATGTCACTATACTGTATTTCTTTCCTTATTTTTGCAGCATGTAAACAGCTTTGTATTGAAGCAATACAAAGCTTTACACCTTCCTCAAGAAAAACATTGTTTTTTTCCGAAAAAGAATGATTCTCAAGATACCATTCAATTTCTTTCGCAAAATAACGTTGCTTGATTTCACCATTAAGAAAGACTTTAAGTAAGTGATCCAGATCATTTACTACTCCTGAGAATAGCTGTTTCGCTATTTCCATTGTTTTGTCCTGAGTTACCTCGAATTGTGGAACTGCTGTTCCGACCGAAAGAATTTGTGGCATGGATTTGCTCCTCTCTGCTTCTATTTACAATTTGGGATACAGATTTTACGGAGCCAATCCATGTTTGCTTATTGTTTTAGACTTTCTAATTGTTCGAGAAAACCGGGATATGAAATAGTAATAGCTTGATTATTTTTAATCTCAGTTTTACCTTCAGCAATGCAACTAGCGATTGCGAGCATCATACCAATTCGATGATCCCCGTGACTATTAACGACCGCTCCTTTAAGAGACGATTTACCATGTATGATCATTCCGTCATCAGTCGCTTCAATGTTAGCACCCAACTGTTTGAGTTCATGAACAACAGTATCAATACGATTGGTTTCTTTTACTTTTAATTCAGCCGCGTCTTTAATAACTGTATCGCCCTCAGCTTGGGTTGCTGCTAAGGCAAGTATTGGAATTTCGTCGATTAATCTCGGTATAATATCACCAGCAATTTCTACCCCTTTCAAGGTAGAGGCTCTGACAGTAATATCTGCATATGGCTCCATAACATCGTTTTGTAGATTTTGAATGGTAATATCTGCACCCATTGCTTTTAGTATGTCCAATATTCCAGTTCTAGTAGGATTTAATCCGACATTTTTTATCGTAATTTCACTGTTAGGCACTATTGATCCAGCAACTAGAAAAAATGCCGCTGATGAAATATCTCCTGGAACATTTATAGTTGCCCCCGTAAGCTTTTGTTCTCCTGGAACCGAGATTTTCAATCCATCTACAGTAACTTTCCCGCCAAATGCTTGAATCATTCGTTCCGTATGATCTCGGGAAGATTCTGGTTCAATCACTGTCGTTTCCTTATTTGCGAAAAGACCAGCTAGTAAAATAGCGGACTTGACTTGGGCACTAGCAACAGGTGACTGATATTTGATCCCATTTAGCCCTCCACCATGAACAGCGAGTGGTGTGAATTTTCCATTTTCTCGACCTTGAATACTTGCTTTCATTTGTTTCAGTGGAATGGTTACCCTATCCATTGGTCTCTTCGCAATGGAGTCGTCTCCGATAATAACGGTATGAAAGGGTAAGCTTGCTAAAATACCTAACATTAACCGAATCGTCGTTCCGGAATTACCAACATCTAAAACTTCAGAAGGCTCTATTAAACCAGTAAGACCCTTTCCTTCTATCTCAACATAATCTCCATTACGGTCGATATTAACCCCTAGTTTTTTGAAACATTCAATTGTATTCAAGCAATCCTCGCCCGTTAATAGTCCATTGATCTTCGTTTTCCCATGGGCGATGGATCCAAGCATAATGGCACGATGAGAAATGGACTTATCCCCAGGAATTTTCATTGTTCCTTTGAGTGGAACGATATGTTTAGTTAGTTCACTCATATGTTTCACCCCTACATACTGATATATGTGTTATAGTCATTCTGTTCTAGAAATGTTCTAGCAGCTTCCATATCCATTTCTGTTTGAAAACTTAATCTTAACACCCCATACATATCTTCACGTGCCTCAATAATTCTAATATTTGTTATACTGATATTTTCTTTTGCTAATAGTGTAGTAATATCAGAAATGACTCCCGGTTTATCGAGTACATCAACAAACAAATCGTAAAAAGCAGTTATGGCTCCTTTTGCACGGACTGGTAGAGAATCACGATACTTCTTTGCACCGTAAAAATAATCAAAAATGGAATGGCTGTCGCCTTCAACAAGTAATTCTTTAACATAATTCATTTCAACAAGCCACTCATCAAGTAATGAGATAAGAATGTTCTGATTATGTCTTACAATATCGCGCCACATTTCGGGACTGCTAGAAGCAATTCGGGTAATATCTCGAAAACCGCCTGCAGCTAGAAATTGTATATGGTCATTTTCCTCCGCATAGCCTTCAACATGGCGAACTAAGCTTGCAGCAACAATATGGGGAAAATGGCTAACAACCCCAGTTACATGATCATGCTCATCAGGATTCATTATAATGAAATGGGCATTTGTACCGTGAAGCCAATTTTTTAGCTCCTCAACCTTTCCGTTTGTACCTTCGGCAGGCGTTAAAACATAAAACGCATTTTCAAATAAATGGGATTTTGCACTGCCCGGCCCACCTTTATGGGAACCGGCCATCGGATGTCCTCCGATAAAAGTAGTCACTTTTGGATCAAAAAGGAGTTCAGCCTTTTTCATGATCCTGCTTTTCGTACTCCCTACATCAGTAATAATGACATTATTTTTAAGAGGTAGTTCCGCTAATAATTCAAGGAAATCCTCAGCTCTTTCTACCGGGCAGGCAAGTATAATAAGATCTGCTTTCATAGCTTCTTCTTCAAACTTTTCCGTATAATCGTCAATTATTTTTAGTTTTTTGGCTAATCGACAATTATCTAATTTTATATCAAAAGCAACAACTGAAACATCGTGTTCTTTTTTGATCGCTAGAGCTACAGACCCACCAATTAACCCGACACCGATTAAAAACACCCTTTTTTTCTCTGTTGTCATCTCTACACAGCCTTATCCAATCTATTGTTTAATCGGAATTATTTCTTTTAATTCCTTCATTAAATTTTCATTATCTTGTTCTTTTCCAATGGTAATCCTAATGCCGTTCGGAAATGCACGGACAATCCAGCCTTTTTCGAGTAAACGTTGGAAAATTTCTTGAGTTTCAGTTCCATGTACGTTAATAAATACAAAATTTGCTTGAGATCGATAATAAGGAATATGTTGTTGATCGAAGAACTCATAGTATTTCTCCAACCCATTAGTATTCCGTATTATGCATTCTTCAATAAATTCAGGATCATCTAGTGCAGCAATTGCAGCTGTTTGAGCTAATGCTGATGTGTTAAATGGAAGACGAACGACATCCAGTAATTTGATTAGCTCTGGTGATCCAATACCGTATCCAACTCGAAAAGCTGCTAAACCATATGCTTTAGAAAAAGTCCTCATTATAAGGATATTTTCAAACTGTTCAAGCAAAGTGATTGTTTGTGGATAATCGTTTGCAGTTACATATTCATAATAGGCTTCGTCTATAACAATCAATACATCACTCGGGACTTTTTGTAAAAATGACAACAGTTCATCTTTCGCTATATAAGTACCTGTTGGATTATTGGGATTGCAGATCCAGACAACTTTTGTATTACCATCAATCGCTTCAGCCATGCCTTTTAAGTCATGACAGCCTTCGATTAACGGAATTTCTCGCACTTCCGCATTCTCAATAATCGCATGATGCCGATACTGCGAGAATGTCTCGTTTGCCATTACGGTATTAGATCCTTCTGAAAGCATTGCTCTTGCTACAATCTGAATTAACTCATCTAAGCCGCTAGAAAAGATTAGTTGTTCTTCTTTAACACCAAGATGTTCTGCCACAGCATCTTTAAGTTGAATGGCAGCACCGTCAGGATAAACGGCAAAACTAGGAGACTTTGTAATAGCCTCAAGCACACGTGGTGAACAACCATATGGATTTTCATTCGATGCTAATTTGACAATCTTATCTAAATTATAGGCTTTTTTTACCTCATCGATTGTTTTACCTGGTGTATAGGCTTTTAGAGAAAAAAGCTGTTCCTTCACATTCATTTTTCTTCCCGTCCTTTATTAGAAATTCTTAGAGTATTCCCGGTGCTTTTCAATATTTTCTTTGATGGTATCCATCCGATCGTGACCGAACTGCTCAACAATAGCGGCTGCCAATTCCCAAGCAACGACTGCTTCAGCTACGACGCTTGCTGCAGGTACTGCACAACTGTCGGAGCGCTCGATACTTGCTTTAAACGGTTCTTTCGTATCGATATCAACACTTTCAAGTGGTTTATACAAAGTCGGAATAGGTTTCATAACACCTCTTATGACAATAGGCATCCCTGTTGTCATTCCACCTTCAAATCCACCTGCATTATTTGTTCTCCTTGTATAACCATTGTCTTTATCCCAAGCAATTTCATCATGTACTTGACTTCCTGGAAGATGAGCTGCTTCAAAACCAATACCAATTTCCACACCTTTAAATGCATTGATACTCATAACAGCAGCTGCAAGTTTTGCTTCCAATTTGCGATCGTATTGAACATGACTTCCGACCCCTATCGGCATACCTTCGACGATAACTTCAACAATGCCTCCAATAGAATCTCCTTGCTTTTTAGCATCATCAATTGCTCTCATCATTTTCTCAGCAGCTTCTGGATCGAGGCAGCGTACTGGAGAATCTTCACTAATAGTTTGCAATTCTTCAATAGAATTGTACTGTATGTTTTCAGCACGGATGCCACCAATTTCCAAAACATGACCGCCGACTTTAATGCCAACTTCGGAAAGAATGGACTTGGCTACAGCTCCTGCTGCCACTCTAACTGTCGTTTCTCTTGCCGAAGATCTTTCTAAAACATTTCTAATGTCCCGATGTCCATATTTTATCGCACCATTTAAATCAGCGTGACCAGGACGAGGTCGCGTAATTTTTCTTTTTACATCTTCTTGTTCTTCTGCACTGATCGGTTCAGCACCCATAATTTTTCTCCAATGTTTAAAATCATTATTTTCAACTACTAGCGCTATAGGTGCCCCAATCGTGTAACCGTGACGAACACCACTCGTGATTAGAGCCTGGTCTTTCTCAATTTGCATTCTTCGGCCACGGCCGTATCCTTTCTGCCTTCTTCCAAGTTCAGTGTTGATTGTTTCGGCTGTTAATTCTAGCCCAGAAGGCACTCCTTCAATAATGGTTGTTAATTGTGGACCATGTGATTCACCAGCTGTTAAATATCTCAATCTCAATACCCCCATTTTTTGTTAAAAAATACAAAATCGTCCCTGCATATAGCAGGGACGATTGATTATCGCGGTACCACCCTAATTGCGGAAAAATCCGCCTCTCAGTAAGTTAACGGCTATTACCGTCCTTTTTTACTAATTTGAGAAGTCAAATGTTCAGAAAGGAAGCTCAAGGGAGTAATTCACATTCATGATTGTGCTAATTTTCACCAACCATTAGCTCTCTAACACTACAGTATCATGAAGCTACTTTGCCCCATCAAAGCATTTGTTTTATTAAATTCAATTTTTATCACATTGTTGCGAACTTGTAAAGCAAAATTTTGATATTTTCTAAAATAAAAAAATGGTAGCGCTTACTATAAAAAAAGCTAATTTTTGTCTACGTTTCCATTTGTCAATTTTCTATTTATGACATACAATTGTAATCAATCAAATAGCGAAAAATCTTTTTGTTTTTTCTATTGACAATTTTATCAATCCAGTCTATGGTATTGAGCTATCAACAAAATAAATTCATACACGCTTCACAGCGTTGAAGCAATGAAGAAAATGTGTTATTATATTTAAAGACATATAGGGAGGGTTTACATTGTCAGAACTCGAAATTTTACGTTCAAAAATCGAAAAGAAGACCCTGCAAATTTTGGAATTATTAAATGAGCGGGCGGAAATTGCGCAAGAAATTGGCAAATTAAAAGAAATGCAAGGTGTTAACCGCTTTGATCCTGTCCAAGAGAGAAAAATCCTTGACATGGTTGCTGATCATAACAAAGGACCTTTTGAAACATCCACACTTCAACATATTTTCAAGCAAATTCTTAAGGCAAGTTTAGAATTGCAAAAAGATGATAATCGAAAAGCATTGCTTGTTTCTAGGAAGAAAAAACCGGAAAATACGGTTGTCACGATCAATGATACGAAAATTGGAGATGGGACCCAGCATTTCATTATGGGACCATGTGCAGTAGAAAGCTATGATCAAGTAAAACTTGTTGCTCAGGCAATGAAAAAACAAGGATTAAACCTAATGCGTGGCGGAGCATTTAAACCACGTTCATCACCATATGATTTCCAAGGTCTTGGACTCGAAGGATTAAAAATCCTTAGACGCGTTGCTGATGAGGAAGGTTTATCGATAATTAGTGAAATATTAGATACTAGAGATGTTGAAGCTGCTTTGGATTATGTCGATGTTATCCAAATTGGTGCCCGTAATATGCAGAACTTTGAATTGTTGAAATTAGTAGGTTCTGTTCAAAAGCCAGTACTATTAAAACGTGGATTAGCAGCAACAATTGAGGAATTTATGTACGCTGCTGAATATATTATTTCACAAGGCAATAGTCAAATTATCCTTTGTGAAAGAGGAATTAGAACTTATGAGCGGGCGACGAGAAATACTTTAGATATTTCTGCTGTTCCTATTCTGAAAAAAGAAACTCACTTACCTGTAGTAGTCGATGTCACCCACTCTACTGGTAGAAAAGACTTACTTCTACCGACAGCTAAAGCAGCTTTAGCTATTGGGGCCGATGCGATTATGGCAGAAGTTCATCCTGATCCTGCTGTTGCACTCTCTGACTCTGCACAGCAAATGGATATTGAAGAATTCAACAAATTTATGGCAGAAGTAAAAGCTTTTGCAAGTGTAGTCCAAAAAGCTCCTGTAGGATGATTAAAAGCTGAAGCGCATTGTTTAATGAAGACTAAAAAACAGTCCATTTTATAGTGGACTGTTTTTTTGGTTATAACCAAATCCTATGTACTTATATAGTTACCTCATAAAACCAGCATTTCCATTTTGCGACAAAGAATGTTCTATCGCTTTATTTAAAGATTCCTCAGCTTCCCTTAGGCTTTCAACAGCCATCATTGAATACTGTTCTTCTTCCTTAAGCTTATTGTATGTTGATTGAATAGCCCTTGAAATTGTTTCAAACTCATCCAATTTTACAGCCATCGATCTCACCCCTATCTTTTTCTATACGTAAAGTATATTCAAGACACAGGGAATTTATTCTTCTTGAAGTTTTTATTAATAAACTAAAAAAGACTATTCAGAAGTTAATTTCTGAGTAGTCCGCTTGTTTTAGACTGAAAACCTACCATAACATTCTGTAAGCCATGTTCTGTTCCATCGTACTACAAATGGCTCAGGTTAAGCCTCGTACTCCGGTGGTAATCATCTATCTGCATATCTTTGCAAACATGCCTCTTTCTCCGTTCATTTTCTTCAAAAGAGTGCCCCTACCAAAATTTGGGTTTCTCGCTCACGGGGTTTACCTCGTTCCACCTCTGCTGTTTCCAGCAAAGCTTCGTCACTGTGGCACTTTAAAGGTATTCAAGCCATATCTTATACAAGACTTAGGCATTTTCCCTGCCGTCAATTCAGTATTAACCGAACTGCCCTGGCTTATCTTTTCGCCAGGCGTGATCACTACGTGCATCTCAGCACCGTGCGAGCATGGACTTTCCTCTGCTATTTAGAATAGCAGCGATTACCCGAATGTTATGGGTCATGACAAGATACAATTGTATTATTATTTTTACTGGATTGCAAGTGGGAAATATTAGTACTGCATATTTATTCGTCTAATTTGCTTCCGAAAACATGCTTTTCTAAATTAGAAAGTCGTTTTAAAATATCAAAATTCGTTGTACCAGCCGGTTGAACTGACTGACGTCTTGATTGATCTTCCACTTGTTTTTTTAATCTTGCATTTTCTTGTTGTAAGTCATCTACTATTTGTTTAATTGATTCATAATCTTTAATGATCAAATCTAGGAATTGATCCACTTCATCTTGTTTATACCCACGAAATTTTGTTTTAAATTCCTTTTCCAAAATTTCTTTAGCTGTTAAATTCAATTTGTTCACTCTAAACACCACCTTCAAATTCCACTACATTACCATTATTCTTTCAAAATACAGCCATTTTGTCAATTTCCAATAGCACTAAATTATTTGCTCGCAATCTTTACAAATATCTCATACTACTATAAAGAAAAGTGAGGTTTCTTTCATCCCCGATTTATTAATAGTTAAATGAAAACTAAGTTCGCACCATCCTATCGTAACGCCTTTGTGACCCCTATTCTATAGCTCATTTTCCTCTAACTATATTCTACGCATAGTTTTTTGGATACTTTGCATTAGGTATTAATACCCTGTTTCAAAAGATTAAAATTGTCACAAATTATTGAAGTCGTTTTTTACTGTTTTTTCTATGTATAGAAGGTGAGCAGAAATAGGCACTGACAATGTCAGTGCCTTGAGTAATATTTATCCCTTATCAGAAATTAGAAAGGAAAATTGGGTCTTGGGCCAAATCCTGGTCGTGGTCCTGGTCCAAAACCTGGTCCGAATCCTTGCCCCGGAACAGGTCCTGGTCCTGGCATAACGACCTGCTGATTGGTTACCTCGTTCACAACCGATTGCGTATGTGGGAAATAATGTTGATGTACAAAATTTTGATGATTGACCGTTGTTGTGTGAGAAGGATGAATTTCTGGGACGATAAAATTCTGTTGGGTATGATTAACACAGCATTTGGTCGGATGAACAACAGCTGGAAGTACCTTTGTGCAGTTATTAAACATAAAAAAGCTCCTTTCTTGTCATTAATCTCTTTTCATTTATAGACTATGACACTTCACCAATACATGTACTAATCATAATACCCATATTTCCTAACGATCTCATAATTATTCGAGTCACTTCACTGTCAAAAGTCGTCTAATTTCCCCATTATAATTCCTAATAAATTGAAAATTCTAATATAACAAGTCGAAAACTGCGCTTGCCCGGGAAATTTTACGTGTTTAATTTCCTAAACAAACGATATAACCTTTTTTTTGCCTGCACAGCAAAAGTGTCTCCTTGATCGCTCCTATTCGAATCTGTGTGAACAGCTAGTGCCTTTTCTGTAAAAAAAACAGCTTGACTATAATCTTTGTATTGGTGTTCCATTAACTTCGCAAGCTCAATACAGGCTTCTTTTTGAATAGTTAGTATTGGTTGTCCAGATACTTCCATCCACAAATTCTTTGCTTCATCAAATTTCTTTTCACGTTTCCGATGGAATGCAAGATAGTGTTTGGCAACAACATCCCCTTCCTTCGCAGCAGATATAAAAGAAGTGGCCGCTACTTCTTTTTCACCTAAATATTGAAACCATTTCCCAACTAACGTTTTTTCTGTTGCCGATTGTTGTGGATCCTCAGAAAGTATTTGAATAGTTAAATGAATAAATAGAGTGATCAACGATAAAATATCAACTTCATTATGTTGCAGAACTTTTAAAATGGCCTCCGGATCTTTTCGTTCGACAAAATCAAAGTAAATCATTGGCGCTAAAAAACCGGGGATGTCGTTTTCTCTCTTGATGCCCAATATTTCTGCTTCGACATTCACAAGCTTGACGGATTCTATTCTCTCTTTCCAAAGTCTTCTTGAAGCATGATAGAGATCAAAATGACCGAATGCTGGTAGTTTTGGGACATGCTCTTTAACAAGAGTATGCTGTGTTTGAACTTGTGGCCAATCAAATGCCTTTCCATTGTATGTAACAAGGGTTGTATAATCGACCGATTCTAAAAAACTTTTATAAAGAGCAACTTCAAATCCTGGTTCTGGCAAGAAGTGTTGCTTAAGGACAATTTCATCATCCACCAGTTGAGCATGGCCAAGTAAAAATATCGTGTTCCCAGCGCCACCATTTAGTCCCGTTGTTTCCGTGTCGAAGAAGAATAAATTTGTTGGACTTAATCCCTTGGCCGATAAAGGATGATTACCAGAAAATGATTGCCACAGTTCTACAGCTCTCAACAAGTCACTAAACGGATAATGGCCATGTAAATGACTTAACGGGTAACGGACTTCTCTAACGAGGCAAAACTGTTCTTCAAAATAATAAGGTTTTGCCCCTGCCCTTTCCCAATCTTGTAAAAATGGAATACTTTGTGTTGCACTTAATGCTGTTTTTACGTCGGGTTTAGGCAGTTCTAGTTCTTCTTTACGAACTACATGTTTCTTCAAACGGTTTAATTTCCCTTTTATCGATATTGTCATCTCCCCCCTTCTACAACAATGTCAAGATATTGACTTCTTTTTTTCTTAGTAAACCGCATCGATAAATTCAGTTAATAAGTCAATCGTTATTTTTTTTGATTTTCCAAATTCGGTTTCAATTCCTATACATGAAGGGCAGCCGGACCTGCAAGCACAATTTTCTACAAGTGATTTAGCTTCTAATAAAACATCAATCATTTGCTGAAAGATCTTCTCGCTAATTCCAATCCCACCTGGATAACGATCATAAATAAAAATAGTAGGCTTCTCATTATGGGCTGCTTTTATTTGCGGAATAACTTGGAAATCACTCGGATCACACATCGCAAATAGCGGGATAATTGCTTTCAGTGTGTGTGATAAGCCAATTAATCCAAATTCTAAATCTTTTAGTTCCAGTTCTCTTAATTCTTGGTTAAAGGAAAACCAAGTAGCATTTGTGTGTAACTCCATTTCTGGGAGATGAATCGGCCCAGATCCAATGTTTTCATGTGTTTCAAACTTAATTTTTTTAAAGATTGTTGCCATTGCATTCACCGTTACATCCCCATAGGCTATTTCCGCACATGCTTTTTCAACCCTTTGATCCTCTTCTAATACTTTTAACTGAACTGCGAGATTGGCATCCGTGTAATAATCCACCTCTACTTCAGAGATATAGGATTTTTTCTCTTCCCAATCAAGATGTTCAACTTGGTATTGAATCCCTTGATGCAAATAAATCGCCTCATCATGTAAAAGTGTCATAGCACTAAAAATATCCATCTCGCCTATCACTTTTACGTTTGCACGATCTGTTTGATCAATAATCACAACATTTTCCTGAGAAGCTGAGCGGAGACTGATATTATGAGCTGGAAAAGAATCGTTCATCCAATACCACTTCTTACCGTTTTTATGGAGGATCCTCTCTTCTGCCAAAAATTCTAATATATCTTGAATTTCTACCTCTCCAAATAACTCATTCTCTCCAAAAGGAAGCTCATATGCTGCACATTTAATATGATCAGATAAGATAATTAAGTTGTCCGGATTCAAACGAGCTGTTTCTGGATTCTGTTCAAAAAAGTACTCGGGATGTTCTATAATATATTGATCCAAAGGAGAAGAACTAGCTACCATGATGACGAGAGATTCTTTCATTCTTCTACCTGCCCTACCCGCTTGTTGCCAAGTGCTGGCAATCGTTCCCGGATAGCCTGTCATAATACAAACTTCAAGTTGACCAATATCTACACCTAATTCCAAAGCATTTGTACTAACGACACCATAAATCGTTCCATTGCGAAGTCCTTGTTCAATCTCACGACGCTGTGATGGCAAGTAACCGCCACGATATCCTCTAATTGCTTTAGACCCAATCTTTTTGCTAATGAGTTCATGTAAATAAGTTAAAATAATTTCAACACGAACACGACTGCGGGCAAACACTATCGTTTGAATTTTATTTTTCAAAAATTCGCTTGCGAGGCGTCGAACTTCAAGTGTTGCACTTCTGCGTATATTTAACTGCTGATTAATGACTGGTGGATTATAAAAAATAAAATGTTTCTTCCCACGTGGCGCTCCATTTTGATCTATAAGAGTCATTGTCTCCCCAGTTAACGTCTCCCCTAGCTCTTTTGGATTTGCAATCGTTGCTGACGTGCAAATAAACAGAGGATCAGAACCGTAATATTGGCAAATTCTCTTTAATCTTCTTAAAACATTTGCGACATGACTCCCAAATACACCTCGATAAATATGTAATTCATCTAGAACAACGAACTTCAAATTCTCAAAAAAAGCTACCCATTTTGTATGGTGGGGTAAAATCGCTGAATGAAGCATATCGGGATTTGACATAACAATGTTGCCAGCTTTACGCACTTTTTGTCGAATATTAGCAGGAGTGTCACCATCATAAGTATAGTGATTAATTGGTAGATGGACTGCATCAATAAGTTCATTAAGTTCACTCTTTTGATCTTGAGCTAAAGCCTTAGTAGGAAATATATATAAGGCTCGGCTTGTTCTATCCTCCAAAATTGTTTGGAGAATGGGCAAGTTATAACAAAGCGTTTTTCCAGAAGCAGTTGGAGTAATAGCTGTTATACTTTCACCTGACATGACAGCATCATATGCTTGTTTCTGGTGTATATATAATTCATTAATTCCCCGAGATTTTATAGCCTTAAGCAGATCATTGTTTAAATTACTTGGGAAAGGCAAAGTTTTAGCTGATTCTTCCTCTAAAGTAAACCATGTAACAATTTGATCTTTATATAAAGGATTATTTTTTAAATTGTTCAGTATATCTTCAAAACTATTCATCCATTTCAACTAAATCACCTCTATCTCTTATTCTAGTGAATAAGTGTTCGTTTTCCTAGTATATTGATGAAGTATCACTTAAAAAAAAGAACTCTTTTAATAAAAACAACATAATATACATTGACTTGAAAAGGAGGTGTAAACATGGAGGAAAAGCGACCTCTCAATAGTAATAACAGGCAACTCGAGGATTCCTTTCGCCATTTTATGAGTACAATGGATCGGCTATTTGCTGAGCCTCCAAATAGGGGATTATTGCAAAGTATGGATGATTTCTTTACTCAGTCCAAGCCATTTGGAGGTTTTCCTGTTAACTTAAAAGAACAAGATAACGAATACATCGTTCAAGCAGAGCTTCCTGGTGTGAAAAAAGAACAAATTGCAATCGAAGTATTACCCCAATATGTCTCCATTTCTGTAAAACAAGAAGAATCAATTAGGAAAGAAGATCATCACAACTCTATTTTTCATCAAAAGGGATTATCGAGGAAAATGTCAAGAACCATTCCGCTTTCCAAACCAGTGATACACAATCGAGCAAATGCTCATTATGAAAATGGGATGCTTACGATTAAAATTCCTAAAGAAAAAGGAAGGAAAATTAATATCGATTAAACGCAAACACATAATAAAGATCATACAAACTTGATAGCTTCTATGAACTTAGATCTGTTCAACTTTATAAATTCCTATGAAAAAAAGGAATCGAAAAAAATCGATTCCTTTTAAAGTTTAAATAAGCCACCAATACCTTTAGCCATACCAGAAACCTGGTTAAAAGCATTGACTAATTGACCTGCCGTGTTAATCATTTTGTTGAAATCAAGAGAACCATCCTGTGATTTAAATGAGTTCATGACTGAACCAATAGGGGATGGCTTTGGGATATATGACATTTTTTGCTGATCTTGCTGATACGTTTTTTTGGGATAGCTTTCATACATATATCCCTCTTCTGGTTGTAGTGGATTTTGAAATAAGTAACCTGTTTTTTTCTGCTGTCCTTTTTGTGACGGAACTGAATGATATTGATACGGACTATACTCGTTATAAGGAAATGGTCCGTATGGTGAGTAAGCATTATACCCGTTCATATGTCCCATTTGGTTGAAGTAAGGAGCATATGGCTGTTGTTGAGGTGGCGGTATCTGAAATTGATATGGTTGTGATTGGATATTTCTATATGGGCGTAACATCATACAATCCCCCTGGATTATTTTCTATTACACCATATGCCCACAGAAGTAAAATGTCACAATCCATTTCTTTTTTCTAACTCCTCCATCATTCTTTGCAAAATAAAATCAATAGACTGAATATGACTGTTGAATCGTTTTAAACTTGTTTTCGGAAAAAAGGCACGAATAGAGACCATTTGAATATTTTCTGCTGTATTCCGAACTTGCATAGGATGAAGATTTTTTGGTTTTTCTGTTAAAACCCAATTGACTGCCGCTGGTTCCCATTCGTCAGCACATTCTTTTACCTTGTCCGCAAAAGGTTTAACTTCTTGAAAAAAATCACCTTCTTGACCACTATCACGACATTTTAAGAAGCTTTCATTTGCTTTTTGATTATATTCATACAAGCGAGTTGTTAATTCCATTAGTCTTACTTGATCCAAACTTCTCATCTCCAAAGAAAAAAGTAGCTTTTTATGGCTACTTTTTTCCACATCTTACTATGTTTAAATCAATTTATCAAGTTATCCTTAACGTGCTATTGCAAAGCTTTGCTGCAACTTTGTTTTCTTAAATTCGTATTCTCTTTCCAACTTTGAAAGGGAATGCTTCATCTTTCGTTCTTTCGCCTTCATTATGTTATTCAAAGCAATCTGATTTTGGATCGATTTTTCCGCAATCATTTGTTCTAACTCATCCATTTGACAACTTATCGCCTCTAGTCTCATCAATAGTTCAGTTTTAGTCATACGGCAACCTCCATCTACACCTTTTGCTACACTAATTCTCTATTTTTTTTATGTTCCCTGCATGGTTGACAAAACTAGAAGTGATTCGTCAAACAAAGTGGTTTTCGTACGAATAAATTATCATTTCGACATATGCATCTGTTTTTACGTAGAAGGTCGATTTGGTCCAGTAAGCTTCGGATTGCCTTCCCCGGCTTTTCTAGGTTGGTTTTCCTTTTTCTCTTGTTTTCTGTTTCGATTTTTGGCCATTTAACAAACCTCCTTGAAAATAATTATGTCACCTATAACATATCCATTTTTATTATGATCATGCATAGCTTGTCATCCTATTGAAAAATTGTTCAGGAATATATATCCTTTCTGTATGATTGGCTGTGGTATAATTGGCAAGTGAGGTGAAGCTAATATGGAGGTTCATTATCCGAATGGCAGGAAATATCAGGATCCCGTTATTTCCAAAGTAGCACAAAACAATGCAAAAAAGAGTTCTTATAGTAACCGGGGCATGACTCTTGAAGAAGATTTAAATGAAACCAATTCATATTACCTTTCCAATGGTATAGCCGTGATTCATAAAAAACCAACTCCCGTTCAAATTGTTAATGTTGATTACAAGTCAAGGAGTAAAGCTGTCATTAAGGAGGCTTATTTTCGTCAAGCTTCTACGACAGATTATAATGGAGTGTGCAATGGTAAATACATTGATTTTGAAGCAAAAGAAACACGAAGTGTAACATCCTTCCCATTAAAAAACTTTCACGAACACCAAATTGAACATATGAAAAACGTTGATAAATTAGGTGGAATAGTTTTTGTTATTTTACGCTTTGCTTCAGTCGATGAACTTTACCTATTAGAAGGTAAAGATCTATTCCGCTATTGGGAACGCATGTTAACTGGAGGCAGAAAATCGATAAAAAAAGAAGAAGTTGAAAAAATTGGGCACCGGGTCCAGTATGGATGGCATCCAAGAATTGATTACTTAAAAACCCTAATGTCTTTAAATCTTCTGTAATTTGTTGAAAGTGAGGAATACTGCGTATGGCAGAAAAATATAAAACGAGAACTGAACGAATGAAGCAACAAACGAAAACGAAAGCGAAACAAAAGCCGAAAAGTAAAGCACGAAAAATAATTAAAACGATATTTTTGACTTTCCTTATTATCGGTCTTGTAGGGATGATAACTGGTGTAACAACTTTTGCCATTTATGCGAAAGATGCGCCACCATTGGATGACGTTCTATTAATCGACCCAGTCGCGTCCCAGCTATTTGATATGAACGGGGATGTTTATGCTATACTAGGTGAAGAAAAACGCGAATATGTAGAATACGATAAAATTCCAGAAGAAGTTGTTGACGCTGTTCTTGCGACAGAAGATGTACGCTTTTTCAAACATAGTGGCATTGATTTAAGAAGACTTGCGGGAGCTGTTTTAGCAAACGTTACTCGTGGCTTTGGTTCAGAAGGAGCCTCTACCCTTACACAGCAAGTCGTTAAATTATCGTATCTCTCAAAAGAAAAAACATTAAAGAGAAAAGCACAAGAAGCATGGTTAGCAATGAAACTCGAGCAAGAATATACAAAGAAACAGATTTTTGAAATTTATATTAACAAAATCTATTATGGCAATGGAATTCATGGAATTGAAACGGCATCCAAATTTTACTTTGACAAAAATTTGGATGAACTTGAACTTCAAGAAAGAGCTTTTTTAGCAGGAATGCCCCAATCTCCAAATAACTATGACCCATATAAATATCTTGATAAAGCAGATAAACGAAAAAATATTGTACTATCCCTAATGTACCAGCATGGTAAAATTAGCAAAGAGGAAATGGAAAGTGCAAAAGAGATCTCTGTATCTGAAACGTTAATTCCAGAAGAAGAAAATAACAAAAGTTCCTATAAATATGACTCTTTCGTTGATCAGGTTATTCGTGAAGTAGAGTCAATGGGAGAAGAATACAATGTATATACGGATGGATTAAAAATTTATACAACCTTAGATCCGAATGCGCAGGAATATACAGAAAAAATGTTTTTTACAGATGAAATAGTACAATTTCCAAATGATGAAATGCAAGCCGGGCTAGTACTTACGGATACTAAAACTGGTGAAATACGTGCCATTGGCGGAAATCGCTATAAAGATATTAAGCGCGGCAGAAACTTCGCAACCCAGTTATCTGATAGACAGCCAGGTTCAACAGTGAAACCAATCTTTGACTACGGTCCTGCCATTGAATATTTAAACTGGTCAACCTATGAACAAGTTGTCGATGAGCCGTATAAATATAATACAGGACAATCGATTAATAACTTTGATCAAGGCTATCTAGGGCAAATGTCAATTCGCGAAGCCCTTTATCGGTCAAGAAATATACCAGCATTAAAAGCCTACCAAGCTGCCGGAAAAGACAAAGTACGTGAGTTTGCTGCGAAGCTTGGTATAGATCATGATCAAGTGGAAAATGAAGCAGCCTCTATCGGCGGTTTGGAAAATATCTCTCCACTAAAATTAGCTGGTGCTTACGCAACATTTGGAAATAACGGCATTTACAATAAACCACACACTGTTAAAAAGATTATTTTACGCGATGAGGAAACAGAAATCGTTAATAAAATTTCTCCTGAAATCGCAATGAAAGAATCAACAGCCTATATGGTTACGGATATGTTAAAAGATGTATTATCCAATAAAGCTGGAGCAACAGGTAGAACTGCTATTATTCCTGGATTGCCTGCTGCAGCCAAAACGGGAACAACAAACTACACACCGAAAGATATGCAAGACTATGGTGTAAGTAAGAACGACGTCCCTGATGCTTGGTTTGCTGGATATACAACGAACTATACGATTGCCGTTTGGACGGGATACGAAAAACGGAGCATTCCATTAAGAGCTGGAACAAATGATCAGCAAATCGCTAAAGAATTATATAAAAATCTTATGGCTCACGTTTCGGAGGGCATTGAAACACCAGATTTTCAGATGCCTAAAAGTGTAGTTCGAGCAGAAGTTGAAAAAGGATCGAATCCTGCTAAAAAGCCAAGTAAATACACTCCTGACAGTCACATTGTCCGAGAGTTGTTCGTAGTTGGGACAGAACCAAAAGAGGTTTCCACAAACTATGATAAATTAGAAGCACCATCAGTAAATGGTGAATACAAAGAAGCGGAAAATCAAATCCAATTTTCTTGGGAGCACCCTGAATTGGATGAAAAAGAACTTAAATTTGATGTAACTATTAAGATGAGTAACGGCAAGAACGAAGCATTAGGTCAAGTAAATGAGTTAAGTTATACACTTCAAAATGTTGAGCCTGAAATTACGTATACGATTGAAGTAGTTGCGGTTTCAGGGAATCAAAAGAGCTCAGCCGGTACAGCAAGCGTAACAGTTCCTAAAAAAGAAGAAGCTGAAGAGGAAAAGCCTGATCCAGGTGATGAGAATAATAAAGAACCAGATAAGGATCAAAACCAAGATGGTCAAGATCAACATAATAATGATAATGGCGGCCAGAATAATAATAAACCGAAACCCGATAACGGAAACAATCCTGGGCAACCAAATCCACCAGGTGAAAATGCGAATAGACCTGAGGACAATGAGGATTCCGGTGAGGCTGACCAAAATGAAGAAGATAACACCGACGAAACAAGCACTGATCAATCACCGAATGATGATCAAAGTGAGTAATATTGACAAACTGTGAATTACGCTTAAAGAAAAAGCAAGTGGAGACAATCTCCACTTGCTTTTTCTCAATCATTTTTAATAACTTCCATTTTTTTCAATCGCTTTTTGCCTTCCCGGCAGATTTCATTAAGTGGACAATCAGGGCATTGTGGATTTTGAGCTTTACAGTGGTATCGTCCAAAAAATATCATTCGATGGTGTGTAACAGACCATTCATCTTCAGGAATTTTACGCATTAATGTTTTTTCTACTTCAAGCACACTATCTTTCCATTTGCAGAAGGCTAGACGCTTACTAACTCTTTCTACATGAGTATCAACTGCTATAGCAGGTACCCCGTATGCAACTGACATGACTACATTAGCTGTTTTTCTCCCCACTCCCGGAAGCTTAACTAATTCATCACGTGTTCGGGGAACTATCCCATCATACTCGTCAAGTAACATTCTACATAACTTTTGGATATTTTTCGCTTTGTTTCTGTACAAACCAATCGATCGTATATCTAATTGCAATTCTTCTAAAGGTACAGATAAATAATCTTCAGGGGTTTTATATTTTTCAAATAAACTGGCTGTTACTTTATTGACAAGAACATCTGTACATTGGGCCGATAAAGCTACTGCAATAACAAGTTCAAATGGATTGGAGTGAACTAATTCGCAATGAGCATCAGGAAACATTTTTCCCATCTCATCAAGACAAAATCGTATTTGTTTTTTATTTAACACATTATCACCTTCAAGGCTTGATTTTATTGTTCAAGCCAGTTATAAAACGGCACTGGATTAGCTTTTTGTTGGGGTGAATAAGTTTGCTTTGTAGTTCTTTTCCGAAATCGTTGACTATGTTCCTTAGCTTGATCTACTGTTTGGATGCCATTTTTCTTCCATTCAAATAATATGCGGTCAATATAACGAAAATTTAATGTTCCAGAAATAACGGCTTCTCTTAATGCAGCCTTAATAAGTGAAGGATCTAGAGCGTCTTGATCGATCCACATTGCCATTGACTCGCATTCCATTGGAGAAAGTGGTCGTCCAAATTCGTTTTCGAAAATAGTATATAGATCTTTACTTTCAGTAAAAACCTTTTCTACATTAACCTGATTTTTTTCCTTCATGAGTTCATTTGCAAGCTTGTACCATAAAGGTGTCAGGGAATATTTCTCGAACCGAACTTCCTCAACCTTCCTATCTTCAATTTTTATAAACTCATGCTGTACAAGTTTTCGTAATATCGAAGAACATTCATCATTTGTAATTGACATTCTTTGCGCTATTTGTTCAGGAGTTGGAAATTCATTCCCTTTTTCAGCAAACGAAAGAATGTGTTGAATTAAGACTAACTCTTTTTCATCGAGCCCTAATAATCGATATTTCTCCATTAACAGATAAGGAATCTGGATAGAGCCGGCTTCAAGCCATGATACCATTAAGTCTTCGTTCCCACTCACCGTCTTACACCTCCTTTAAAAACCCGAACTGATAGAAAAGAGACTGACCATAAATAAAGTGTTTATCCCTTCTCGTTTCATTCGAAAGTTTGAAGGGCTCTACCCTCTATTTTGGGCCAGTCTCGAGATCCTATGGATAAATACGATTGAGTAACCGTGGGAATGGAATGGTTTCTCTAACATGCTCTACACCTGATATCCAAGCTACAGTTCGTTCCAACCCTAGACCAAAACCGGAGTGAGGGACAGAACCATATCTAGAAATATCCAAGTACCATTCATAGGCATCAAGCGGCAACTGGTGTTCCACTATTCGTTTTTTCATTAACTCAAAATCATGAATTCTTTCAGATCCACCAATAATTTCACCATAACCTTCAGGTGCAATCAAATCTGCGCAAAGGACTACGTCATCTCTATCTGGATGAGGCTGCATATAAAATGGTTTTATTTTGGTTGGATAATGAGTAATAAAAACAGGCTTATCATAATGATCCGCAATGGCTGTCTCATGCGGTGCACCAAAATCCTCACCCCATTGAATATCATCAAATCCTTTTTCATGCAGTAGTTTAATCGCATCATCATATGTGATTCTAGGAAATGGAGCAACAATTTTTTCTAGTTTTGATGTATCTCTCTCTAGTCTATTTAATTCAAGTGAACAATTTTTTAACACTGATTGAACGATGTATGCAACATATTGTTCCTGAACCTCAAGGCTATCTTCATGTTCATAAAAAGCCATTTCAGGTTCAATCATCCAAAATTCAATAAGATGTCTTCTTGTTTTAGATTTTTCAGCCCTAAATGTGGGACCAAATGAAAAGACTTTACCGAGTGCCATTGCTGCAGCTTCCATGTACAACTGCCCACTTTGGGAAAGATAAGCATCTTCATCAAAATATTTCGTGTGAAAAAGTTCAGTTGTTCCTTCTGGTGCACTTCCTGTTAAGATTGGAGGATCAACTTTGACAAAACCATTTTTATTGAAAAACTCATAGGTGGCTCTAATAATTTCATTCCTGATTTTCATTACGGCATGTTGACGACGTGAACGCAACCATAAATGACGATGATCCATTAAAAATTCAGTACCATGATTTTTAGGAGTAATCGGATAATCAACGGATTCATGGATAATTTTTATACTTGTAACTAAAAGTTCATATCCAAACGGTGAACGACTATCTTCCTGAACTTCCCCTGTTACAAATAGCGATGTTTCTTGTGTAATAGACTTGGCTGTTTGGAAAACATCTTCTGCTACATCGCTTTTTACAACAACGGCTTGAATAAACCCTGTACCATCACGAAGTTGAAGAAAAGCAATTTTTCCACTAGAACGTTTATTAGCAAGCCATGCACCGATTGTAATTTCTTTCCCGACATGTTGATTTACTTCTGAGATTGTAACTTTCAAATTTAAGCATTCCCTTCAATTAAAACTAAAAAGTCGATTTAAGCTTTGTTTGTTTTTTTATTTACAAATGAATGAATTCGTTTAACAGCCTCTTCCAAGTTATTTAGGGAAGTTGCGTAGGACAATCGAATATTGTCTGGTGAACCAAAACCAGACCCTGGAACAACAGCTACTAAAGCTTCTTCAAGAAGAGCCTCGACAAAATGGTCAACAGATTCGTATCCAGATAAAGCAGCTGTTTCCTTTACATTTGGAAACAGATAAAATGCCCCCTGTGGCTTTTTACACTTTAATCCTGGAATTTGTACTAATTGATTATAAATAATATTTAATCGTTCTTCAAATGCATTTCGCATTTTTTCAACGGCATCTTGAGGACCATTATAAGCTTCAATAGCACCATATTGAGAAGTTGTTGTCGGATTAGAAGTAGAATGACTAGCTAAATCCGTCATCGCAGCGATTAATGATCTATTTCCCGCTGCATACCCAATTCTCCATCCAGTCATTGAGTGAGATTTGGAAACACCATTGATTAAAATAGTTAATTTTTTCAACTCTGGTGAAATTTGTGCAATAGATACATGCTCGTTTGAGCCATAAACTAACTTTTCATAAATTTCATCGGAAATGATCAGAATATTATGTTGCAAGCAAATATTACCAATTTCAGTTAGTTCCTCTTTTGTATAGATCATACCTGTTGGATTACTCGGCGAATTGATAATAAGTGCTTTTGTTTTAGACGTTATAGCTAACACTAATTGTTCAGGTGTGATTTTGAAATCTTGTTCCTCTTTTCCTTCAACATAAATCGGTTCTCCACCAGCTAGTTTAACTTGTTCTGGATAGCTGACCCAATAAGGAGTAGGAATGATTACTTCGTCTCCTTCATTCAATAACACTTGAAAAAGTGTATATAAAACGTGTTTTGCTCCGCTTCCAACAATAATTTCGGTGTTTTCATACTCAAGGTTTTGATCCTGGCGAAACTTCTCAATAATCGCCTTTTTTAATTCAGGCAATCCCCCAGCTGGCGTGTATTTAGTAAACCCGCCTTTTAAAGATAAATAAGCAGCTTCAATAATATTTTCAGGTGTGTTAAAATCAGGTTCCCCTGCCCCAAGACCGATTACATCGAGTCCTTGGGCCTTTAATTCTTTAGCTTTAGCTGTAATTGCCAAGGTGGTTGATGGGGTAAGTGATTGTACTCGATTTGCCAACTTAATCTCCATTGATATCGTTTCCTCTTTCTCTATAAATTTTCAATTTTTCTCCACCATTTTCCAGAATCAAAGTGAATATAATAATAATTTAAATTAGAATTGTCATCAAGATAAGACAATTCCCAAACTGCCAAATCTTTTTCTTTTCCAAGGCGCACACCGAGGAGCTTTTGCGGATTTTCTTCTTCATATAATTTTGAAATAGCAGCCTCTTTTGATATACCATCAGAAAGTTTTTTTATTTCTACCTTTTGATCTTCTTTTTCAGAAATCCAGACGACGATTTTAGTACCATCACTATCATCCCCAACAACTACATAATACGTTTCGGAGCCATTATAAAGGTAAATGTCATCAACTTTTTCAATTTTCGCTTCTTTCCTTGCCCTATTCTCAGCATACTTTTCTATATCGACCAAAGGACCTCTTGCCGTCCCGTATATATAGATAAAGGCTGTTAACGATAATGAAACAACAAACAATAATGATAAGATGATCCACTTTTTCATCAGGTCACTCTCACTATAATAAATTTACTGCAAGTCAAGCTTGATCTTCCCCTTATTTAAGATTGTTTCCTTCTTAGGCTGTCAAACTTTGTCACAAATATGAATTTTGATATTGGCCATAATATGTATTAACAGCGCGGGTGACATCATCATTTATTATAGCAGGTTTTGAAGAAAGATGATGTATTTTGCGTTTTTAAAATATTTTAGCCCACACCCAAGGGGCAGTGGCCTATAATGGCCACGCCCTTCTAAAGCCAGTCTTCAATATCATTTATAATTTCATTTAGCGAACCTCTTTTTACCGATATATTTGGTAGAGATTCAAGAAAAACATTCCCGTAACTAGTTGTATCTAATCTTCTATCAAAGACAATAACTACTCCCCGATCAGATTCTCCCCTTATTAAACGTCCGAACCCCTGTTTAAAACGAAGGACTGCCTCAGGAAGAGCGGATTCTGTAAATGGGTTCAATCCTTGTCTCTTTACTTCCTCATATTTGGCCTCTGTTACAGGTTCTTTTGGTGGAGAAAACGGGAGTCTCACAATAATGAGGCATGACAAATCCTTCCCAGGAATATCGACGCCTTCCCAAAAACTGCTTGTTCCGAAGAGAATCGCCTTATTAAATTGCTGAAAGCTTTTAGTCAATCGTGTTCTACTTCCAACCGTTATTCCTTGAGCAAGAATAACAAAGTCCTCCAAACTCCCCGATTCTTTTATTAAATGATAAGTCTTTGTCAACATATCGTATGACGTAAAGAGTGTTAATAATCGCCCATTTGTTGCTTCAGAAATAGCAATAATATGACCTGCAATAGCTTCAATATAATCATCTGTAACCTTCCCGCGAATATCCGGAATGTCTGTAGGTATCATTAATTTAGCCATTTTTTTATACTCGAACGGAGATTTATATATTTTTTGTACAACATTATTTTCAGGAATGCCCATTTCATTTAAAAAATATCGAAAGGAATGGTTAACAGTTAGAGTAGCCGAAGTCATAATGACTGTTTTCTTATTATAGAGGTGTTCAAATAATAATGATCCAATATGACGAGGTTCTTGTTTAATAGTTAAACCATTAGGAAGAATTCTAATATCGCCCTCTAGCCAAATAATATCTGTTTCAGATGGTCTTATAAGTAAATCTTTAACATTAGTTCCTATTGAAGTCCAGTCTAAAATAAAGCTGTTCGCTTCTTCTAAAAATGCTTGTTCTTCCGTAGAAAGCTCACTTGCTTTTTGCTTCAGTAACGAAAGACGTTCTTCTATTCCACGCTTTATTAATTGATGAAAGTCATACACACGCTCAGCACAAACTATGATCGATAACCAATTACTTTTAGCAGTAACAGCTTCTGTAATTCGCATTGTTTCTCTTTTCATTTTTTCTAATTTGTCTTTCGTTGATATAAGAAGTTGTCTACTTAGTTGTGTATATAAATCATCGATTTCGTCGTCTAAATTTATAATAGCCTGTTCTATCTTTTCAGAAAGAATAGCTGGTACAAGTTTTTTCTTATTTATTAGAAATTCCAGTTTAGAAAAAAGCAGCCCTTTTTCTAAAGAACCTACTCTACCTAACCAATATTTCATCAAGGTATACTCTAATTTTTTTCCGAAACTTTTTCTAGCTGCCCTTTCTAAGTGGTGTGCCTCATCCACAATAATATAGTGATACTCAGGTAATATCTCCATATTTTTCTCCGTATCGGCCAGTAACATCGAGTGGTTTGTAATAATTAGATCTGAACAAGCCGCAAGTTTACGGGCAAATAAATAAAAATCCCTTGATAGCCACGGGTCTTTTTCCTTATTTATAAACCAGCCATCATGTTTAATCCGCTGTTTAAACAATAGACCGCCACCAGAAAAATTTAGTTCATCAAGATCACCTGTATCAGTATAAACAAGCCAGACGAGGAGCTGCATTTTTGTTAATACGGTATCATAATGATTTTCCTGTTCTTTTAAAGTCTGTTCAAATTTAAACAAATTAATGTAGTGATTTCTTCCCTTTAAAATAGTTGCTTGTATGGGAAAGGAGATAAGTTTGGATAGCTTATTCAATTCATTATTTAATATCTGTTCTTGCATTTGATTTGTATATGTACTAATAACGACAGGATTATGATGTCCTAAAGCAAAATAAGCAGCAGGGAGTAAATACGCAATCGATTTTCCAGTTCCAGTTCCCGCTTCGATGACAGCATGCTTCTTTTCTATTAAAGAATGATAGATCGTGTCCATCATATCGAACTGACTCTCTCTCTTTTTAAAGCCTTTTAACAATTGAGACTTCTGCTCTGGTGTTTTTGGAAAATCATAGTCAATAACATATTTATCTTTTTCTTTTATTACTTTTCTCTTAATAGCGATACCTCTAAAAACTTCAAGGTGGCTAGGGAGATTCCCTAACTTTTTTTGTTGTTCCGCTAAAACAGTTTGAAACAATGTTCCAATATCACTTTTCAAGAAAAAAGCCAGCTCCACCAACTTTTCCAACGTTACGATTGGTAATTGCTTGGTTTTGTCGATAAGCATTAAAAGTAATTCAGCAGTTGCTAAAGCATCACTATCGGCTTGATGTGGATGGTCATGCTCAAAATCCAACTGACCCGACAGTTCGGATAATTTATAACTTGGTGCTTCCGGCATCAAGATTTTTGCAAGTTCAACTGTATCAACTGTTTCCGAAAATACATGATCAAATCCTGATTCTTGAAATTCTTTTTGCAAAAATTTAAGATCAAACGAGACATTATGCGCAACGAACACAGAATTTGAGAGAAAATTATGAATATCATGTGCAATTTCAGCAAACAATGGTGCATTTTTCACCATATCATCATTAATTCCAGTTAATTCTTCAATAAAAGGAGGTATAGGAACTTCCGGATTTATAAATGATGTATATTGGTCAATAATTTTTAAGTTTTCTATCACAACAGCAGAAATTTGTATAATACGATCTCCCTGTCCTTGAGTATTACCGGTTGTCTCTAAATCAACCACAACATATTTTTGTAACATGTCATTCTCACCTTTAATTAAGAAAAGCGCAAGCGCCCCTTACTGATTAATTACTTGACGCACTGTCAACGAAGGCTAGATCAAACACTAGGGAATATATTACGCTTTCTTTTCTTTTTAAAAAACTAAAATAATACTTCAATCATTGTATCATAAGTTCTATTACCATGAAAAACCAGCCTCTTATATTTCTAAGAAGCTGGTTAAATTTGTATAATTAAAGTATCGTTGTTTCGGGTTCATAATGAATGATCTCTTTAATATGATTTTCTGAAGACATTATCGCTACTTTTGGTTGGTGGGTTTTCACTTTTTCTTCGGGCACTAGCGCATAGGAAATAATTATCACGATATCGCCTGGTTGAACTAACCTGGCAGCTGCTCCATTAATACAGATCACTCCAGTTCCCTTTTCACCTTCGATTATATAAGTCTCAAAGCGAGCACCATTGTTATTGTTAACGATTTGGACCTTTTCATTTGCTACCATGCCAACTGCCTCGAGGATTTCGCTATCAATCGTAATGCTCCCTACATAATTAAGATTGGCCTCTGTAACAGTAGCTCTATGAATTTTTCCATTCATCAAAGTACGAAACATACTTTTCCCCCCTATTTCTCTACCTCAATCAGGATGTTATCTATCAAACGAGCTTTGGAAAACTTGACAGCGAGGGCCAGAATAATTCGCCTTTCGATCGATTTCAATACTGTGAGATCAGGAAAACTGAAAATTTCAACATAATCGATTGTACCAGTGATATTCTTTTTAATATATTCACTGACTTTCGCAATAATTATTTGTGGATTTCGCTCGCCATTTTGAATTAACGTTTCTCCCAATTTTAAAGCTTGATAAAGTTGTCGGGCTTCTTTCCTTTCCTCATCTGAGAGATATACATTCCGTGAGCTCCGTGCCAACCCATCTGTTTCGCGCACTGTTTCTACAGTGATTAACTCAATTGGGAAATCAAAGTAATGGATTAAAGAATCAACAACAGCTACTTGTTGAGCATCTTTTAACCCCATATAGACTTTATCAGGAATAATAATGTTAAATAGTTTTATTAGAATTGTTGAAACACCATCAAAATGACCAGGTCTGCTTTTTCCACAAAGCACATCTGTCCTTTTGTTTACTTTTATTTCAAATGAAGCTTCCTGATTGTAAATGTTAGAGTGATCAGGCATAAAAAGTATATCAACACCTGCATTCTCCGCAAGTAGCTGATCTCTTTCAGAATCTCGCGGATACGCTTCAAAATCTTCTTCAGGACCAAATTGTAAAGGGTTTACAAATATACTCATGACGGTTATTTCGTTTTCTTGTATAGAACGATGGGCTAATTGCAAATGACCTTCGTGTAAAAATCCCATAGTTGGAACAAATCCGACTGAATTTCCAGATTTACGAAGTTCTTTTGCTCGTTTTTGCATCTCAGCCTTTGTTTTAATAATTTCCATCCTATTTTCCCCCATACAACAGCTTGAGTTCATCTTCTTTCATAGTGAAAGCGTGATGATTATCAGGAAACATCCCGTCTCTTACTTCTTTTACATACTGTTCAATACTATTTTTGATTACTTGATTTACATCGCCATATTGTTTCACAAATTTAGGTACACGATTCACTCCAAAGGTGACCATATCGTGGAAAACTAATACTTGCCCATCGGTTTCAATTCCCGCACCGATACCAATTGTCGGAATGTTAATGCTTTCCGTTACAAGCTGTGCCAATTGCTTTGGAATACACTCTAAAACAAGAGCAAATGCACCAGCTTCTTCACATTTTTTAGCTTCCTCTACAAGTAAAGCAGCTGCTTCCGCTGTCTTTCCTTGCACTTTATATCCACCTAATACACCAGCAGACTGCGGGGTTAAACCTAGATGAGCCATTACCGGTACACCAGCAGCAGTCAAGGCCATGATCGTGTCGATTACATCGCCTCCACCTTCAACCTTAACAGCATGTGCTCCACCTTCTTGCATTAGTCTAGCCGCAGATCTTAATGCTTCCACTTTACTAATATGAAAAGTCATAAAAGGTAAATCGGCAACTATAAATGTATCTTTTGCCCCTCTTCGAACAGCTTTTGTATGGTGGATCATATCATCCAATGTAACTGGAACTGTAGAATCATAACCAAGTACCACCATACCTAAAGAATCCCCAACAAGTATAATGTCTACTTCGGCCTGCTCAGCTAATTTTGCCTGTGGATAATCGTACGCTGTGACCATGGCAATTTTCTCTCTGCCATTTTTCATTTGTTTAAAATCTGTCGTTTGTTTCATTCTTTTTCCTCCTCTTATTGTTCAGAGGATACTAACTGCTTAAGTGAACAAAAAAAGTCCTTCCCAAATAGGCAGAAGGACTTCATCTTCCATTTCACTCGTGCATCCAAGTCCTCTGTCCCAGTCCTTCATGGATCAAGGCAGATCAAAAATATAAAATAAAGTGTTATATTGGTGCAGTTCAGAGTGATACTGCCCAGGTAAATTATAACAAAGTTTCATTTGTATTACTATGGTTGAATTCTATGTCAGCTGAGTAAATATGGTGTTTTTTACCCATGTGATCTTGAATGATGAGTACGCCTTCATCAGTAATTCCTAGAGCAATTCCTACTACATCACCATTGATTGTTCTAGCTGTGACTATTTCTCCAATTCGATCAGCGTATGATTCCCAAATTATCTTTAATGGAACAAAGCCTTTCTCTAAATAAAGTGTATAATATTTCTCGAAAAACTTTAGAATCGATTGTACAAGTTTTTTCCTGGAGATGAGCTCTCCCTTTTCAATCAACAAAGATGTAGCTGTATCCCTAAGTTGATCAGGAAAATCCGTCCTAGTCTGATTAACGTTAACTCCAACACCAATGACTAAATAATTTATTTGGTCTGCCTCTCCTTGTACCTCAGTTAAAATACCAGTTACTTTTCGCCCCTTATGCAAAATATCATTTGGCCATTTAATCTTCACATCGAGTTTTGTTACTTCCTCAATCGCGCGTGCTACTGCAATAGCAGCTATTAGTGTAAATTGAGGCGCTTTTTCTAATGGTAATAGTGGTCTAACAATTAGACTCATCCAAATACCTTTTTGTTTTGGTGAATACCACGGGCGTGCCATTCTACCTCTACCACCAGTTTGTTCTTCAGCAATAATAACTGTACCATCTGGAGTACCTTCTACAGCAAGTTGATGGGCGATCTGTTGCGTCGATTCAACGCTATCAAAATGGACCACTTTATGACCGATTGTTTTTGTTTCGAGCCCAAGTAAAATTTGACCTTCAATAAGAACATCAGGCATTTTAATCAGTCTATAGCCTTTTTTTCTTACTGCCTCGATTTCAACACCTGATTTTCTTAAATCTTCAATATGCTTCCAAATTGCAGTTCTTGAACAACCGATTACATCAGCAAGAGCTTGTCCAGAAATAAATGTTCCATCTGCTCTAGAGAGGGCTTCAATCATTTGTTTTCTAATAGTCCTTGACAATTTCAACCCACCTTCTAATTGCATTCCGCTCATTAGGAATATCCTGATTAATGACGGCCTTTTCTAAGTTGTCAAATAGCTCTTTCATCCATGGCCCAGCTGGCTTATTTGTCCATTCTAGAAGATCTTTCCCTGAAACCGCTAATTGTGAACGAGATGTAATCGGGATTTTATTATACTGTTCATGAATGTTTGTCGTTAATTGTTCATTTTTTTCAATTACACGATAGACCTTTTCTACGAGATCCGCTGTTTCGATCCCAGCTCGATAAAGCTGAAAAGCTGTCCATTGATTCTTAATTCGCCAGTCTAACAATTCATATGAACGAACAATAGACTTTATCTTTTTCGCTGGAAGCTTCCATTTTCGCAACTCACTAGTAGGGTTAGAAGGTCTCGAAAAATATAATCCCAACACCCACATCTCAAATTCATTTAATTTCTCAATAGATAATTTAACGCAGGAAAGAATCACTTCAGCTTGATTAAAGATTCCCGGCATAAAGTTATACAACTTCGTATTGAGTGTCATAATAAGCGCCTGTTCTTTGAAGTTTCCGTCCAGTAGTTTTGTCATTTCTGCTGATACTCTTTCAACAGCAATATGAGCCAGGATCGAAGCATGATGAGCCAATTCTCTTTCCGTATTGTTGTCTAATCGAAAACCAAGCTGGCTGACAAAGCGTATTGCCCTCATTAGCCTTAGTCCATCTTCCATAAAACGGTCTGCAGGGTTACCTACTGTTTCGATAACCTTATTTGCAATAGCTTCTTGCCCTTGAAATGGGTCGATTATTTCTCCATCAGCGTTCATTGCAATGGCATTTATAGTAAAATCCCTGCGCTGTAAATCCTCCCTGAGAGACCTAATAAAAGTGACCGTTTCAGGTCTGCGAAAGTCTATGTAATCAGATTCTGATCGGAATGTGGTAACTTCATAACCTTGACCATTTTCGATAACTAAAATCGTCCCGTGCTCAATGCCTACATCTACCGTTGTAGAGAAAATGGCTTTCAGTTCTTTTGGTGTGGCCGAAGTAGCAATATCAATATCATGAATTTCTCTACCAAGCAAAAAATCCCTTACAGCTCCGCCTACAAAATATGCTTCGAATCCAGCTTCTTCGATTTTACGGATAATTGGAAGCGCAGAAAGAAAGATCGGATTCATGGCCATCACCCTTGCTCAACTTTATCTAATAAAGAGTTATATAAGTTCTCATATTTCTCTACTATTAACTTCGATTGAAAATACTTATTGGGAGTCTCAAGTGCATGAAGCGAAAACTCGTTATGCTTCTCTTTATTTGTTAAAAGAAGAAGAGCTTTACGACTAATTTCATCAAGATCACCCAAATTGCAAAGAAAGCCGTTTTGACCATCTATAATTACTTCAGGAATACCACCTATATTAGTTCCGATACAAGGGACGCCGCAGGCCATTGCTTCTAGTGCAACAAGCCCAAAGCTTTCTTTTTCAGACAATAGTAACATGAGGTCGCTTATAGAATATAACTCCTCTAAATGATCTTGTTTACCAAGAAATAATACTCTTTCTTCAATCCCTAGTTTTTTTACTAAATCACATAAACGCGTTCTTTCAGGGCCATCGCCTACTAAAAGAAGCTTAGCATCGATTTGCTGAGTAATTTTCGAAAAAGCCCTAATAACATCATTTACTCTTTTTACTTTACGGAAATTAGAAACGTGTATAAGTACTTTCTCATCTTGGTCAATTCCATACGCAGCTTTTAAATTACGTGCATCTACTTTTCGATAAATTCTCTCATCTATGAAATTATGGATAACATTAATCTCTTTATCAGGTGCCAAAACGTTAACTGTTTGCTCCTTTAATGCGTAAGAAACTGCCGAGACAGCATCAGATTTCTCAATACCGAACTTAATTGCCTCAGCCAATGTAGGGTCATAGCCTAATACGGAAATATCGGTACCGTGTAAAGTCGTAACGATTTTGACGTTAGTATCTGCCATTTGCTTAGCAAGAATGGCGCATACAGCATGAGGTATTGCATAATGTACATGTAATATATCTAACTTTTCTCTTCGAATAACCTCTGCCATCTTACTTGCCAATGCAATATCATAAGGTGGATATTGAAAAACAGAATATTGGTTAACGGAAACTTGATGAAAAAAAATGTTATGGTGTAAAACATTCAATCTGAATGGCACATTAGACGTAATGAAATGAATTTGATGTCCCTTTTCTGCGAGTAACTGGCCTAATTCTGTGGCTATTACGCCTGATCCTCCGACAGTTGGGTAACAAGTTATACCGATTTTCAAGTTCATACCACTTCACCAAATAAATCATGATTAATCAATAATGGTTTTCCCGATATAAAACCTTCCGCATAGGCCACATCTACTTCTTTACCAAAAAGTTTCTCTCTCGCTACTACAGTTTCTATATAACCTTCAGTTAGTGGAGTAGAAATTCCTTCTTTTCCCGAATAAAACTGTGATTGATAGGCTTCCAGAGCCTTAATTTTATAATCAATATAATTGGATATATCGACCATAAAATTTGGGTTCGTAAACCCATTAATGAGGTAATGGTAAAAGCCTTTTGCTTTGTGTGCCGGAAATTCTTCAATCCCTTTATATTTTCTTATGCCTGCTGAAAAGAAGGCCTCTCTTACAAGTTCTGAACAATTCCCATGATCAGGGTGACGATCTTTTTGATAAGGAGCAAAAATCACAGTCGGCTGATATTTTCGAATAATATTAACAATTTTACGTATATTATCGTCTGACTTAAACAATCCTCTGTCGGGTATATTTAAATTAACGCGTTCAGCAATGCCTAGTATTTCTGCCGAAGCATTAGATTCTCTTCTTCTAGTTTCTACATCACCATTTGATGATAATTCTGCTTCTGTTAAATCACAAATTACTATTTGTTTTCCAGCAGTAGCCCATTTCGCTAGAGAACCAGCCATCCCGATTTCAACATCATCAGGATGGGCTCCAAATGCGAGAATATCTATTCCATGTCCCATTGCAATTTCCCCTTTATTGTTGGTAAACGTCTGAGTCATTCGCTCACCCACTTTTCGTTCAATTCGTTCTATTCTAAAATATGCTCAAGCCCATAGACAAGAGTACTTAATGACATAACTGTTTCAACAGATAATTTTACTCCTGACATAAAAGAAGCTCGATTATAAGAATCATGACGAATCGTTAAAGTTTGTCCCTCGGAACCGAATAATACTTGTTGGTGAGCCACTAGTCCTGGCAGCCTTACACTATGAATGTGCATTCCATCGTAATCTGCACCTCTTGCCCCTTGTATTATTTCTTTTTCATCCGGATGACCTTGGCTTTGCTTTCTTCTATTTTCTGCAATCATTTCGGCTGTTTTAACTGCCGTACCAGAAGGAGCATCAAGTTTTTGATCATGATGCATTTCAATAATTTCTACATTTGCAAAATATTTCGCAGCCTGTTGTGAAAATTTCATCATTAGAATTGCACCGATAGCAAAATTAGGTGCAATAATACAGCCAATTTCTTTTTCTTCTGCTAATCCTTTTAGCTCTTCTAGTTGTTCCTTCGTAAATCCTGTAGTTCCAACAACTGGGCGTACTCCATATGTTAACGCAGTTTTTGTATGTATATAACCTGTTTCAGGCGTTGTCAAATCGATTAATACATCCGGATTTTCCTTCTGGAAACATTCCTCCATGTTTGTGTAAATATGGACAGAGTCGCGAACTAAGCTAGCAATTTCAGATAGCACCTGATCATCCTGTTTTCTGTCAACAACTCCAACCAGTTGAAATTCCGCTGTATGATCAACTAACTTAACAGCTTCTCGTCCCATTCTTCCACGTGGTCCAGCAATTACTATTTTAATTGGATTTTTCATAACGATCTCCTCACTTTTTTGTCCATCTGTCCTTATCTCTTGTGGTAAATTTATTCATTACTCGATCATGAGCAGTTTGTAGATCAATATTTAAAGAATTTGCTAAACAAATAACAACAAATAACAGATCGCCGAGTTCTTCTTCTACCGTCTTTTCTTCTTCTGTATCTTTTTTCGGCTTTTCCCCATAATAATGATTGACTTCTCTTGCTAGTTCTCCTAATTCTTCTGTTAGTCTTGCAACCATAGCCAAAGGACTAAAATATCCTTCTTTAAACTGGCTTATGTAATTATCGACTTCTTCTTGTATTTCTGGAATTGTTTTATGTATACTCATATCGACCAGCCTTTCACACATATGTTATCTAATTCTTTTTTTGAATACAAATATTACCTCTCGAAATATTGTGGTAATAGGAATGGAGGGGGAAAATGGTTTATGGGATAAAAGTCAAAAATGTGTTATTTATTTTATTGGGCGCAGCCATTTTTTCGTTCGGACTAGTTTATTTTAACATGCAAAATAATTTGGCAGAAGGTGGATTTACAGGAATAACATTATTATTTTATTTTGTTTTTAGTATTGATCCATCCATTTCCAATCTTGCTTTAAACATTCCTATCTTTTTTATTGGATGGAAACTATTAGGAAAAAGGACTTTCATTTATACGATTATCGGAACAGTGGCTGTTTCACTTTTCCTATTCATTTTTCAAAAAATCAATTTCAATATTCCGCTGAATAATGATCTTTTTTTGGCTGCTTTATTCGCTGGTGTTTTTATTGGAGTAGGCCTTGGTATTACGTTTCGGTTTGGGGGCACTACAGGAGGATCTGATATTATTGCAAGGCTTCTACTAAAATACAAAGGAATTAGTATGGGTAAAACCATGTTTATCTTCGATGCTGTTGTTATTACTATTTCATTTCTAACTTATCTGGATCATATTCAGGCGATGTACACACTTGTGGCTGTCTTCGTAGCTGCGAGAGTGATCGACTTTATTCAAGAGGGATCTTATGCAGCTAGAGGAGCAATGATCATATCAGAAGCTCATCATGATGAAATTGCCAATGGCATATTGTTGCGAATGGGCCGGGGTGTTACAGTGTTGAGAGGCTATGGCTCATTCACTAAACAGAACAAAGAAATCCTTTATTGTGTTGTTGCCCGTAATGAAATTGTCCATTTAAAAAAGATTGTCGAGTCGATCGATCCTCAAGCTTTTGTTTCTGTGACAGTTGTTCATGATGTAATGGGCGAAGGTTTTACTTTAGATGAAAATAAACGACCAATCGATATTTAAAATAATAATAAAAGCCTTTCTCCATAAATAAACTGGAAAAGGCTTTTTCAAATTTTATTTTAAGAAAAGATAACCGTTTTATTACCAGTGATAATCACTCGGTCTTGTAAATGCCACTTAACTGCTCTAGATAAAACGCTCCGCTCAATTTTTCGGCCGATTTTTTTCATTTCAGCAACATTATCTCGATGATCTACGCGCTCAACACCTTGCTCAATGATCGGTCCCTCATCCAAGTCATCTGTCACATAATGTGATGTCGCGCCTATTAATTTTACTCCACGAGCATATGCTCTTTCATAAGGTCTAGCCCCTATGAATGCTGGTAAAAAAGAATGATGAATATTAATGATTTGCTCTGGATAATTAGAGACGAAATCAGGAGTTAAGATTTGCATGTATCTAGCAAGAATAATCAATTCTATTCCATGCTGTTTTAAAATCTTAAGTTGTTGCTCCTCAGCATCTTTACGTATATCCTTGTTAGCTGGTATATGATAGAACGGAATGCCAAATGACTCAACTAAATCTCTCGAATCATCATAATTACTTATGACGCATTCAATATCCATAATTAAGTCCCCATTTTTCCATTCCCATAGAAGTTCCATTAAACAATGAGTTTCTTTAGATACAAAAATAGCCGTCTTTTTCAATGAGCTGACATATCGAAATTCATGATGCATATGAAACTTAGTGGAAATTTCTGAAAAAGAAGTCTCTATTTTTTCTCGTTTTTCCATTAAACCTGGACATTCAAATTCCATCCTAATAAAAAATTGTCCACCTTCAGGATTTTGTGAATATTGATTGGAGTCAATAATATTTGCACCATTTTCTTGTAAAAACCCCGAAACTGCTGCTACAATCCCTGGTTGATCAGGACATTGAATTAAAAGTCGTGCCCGATCTTTATTTTCTGTTCTAAATTCTTCTGAAAAAGTTAAATGATCATTCAACATCAAGAGGCTCCCCTATTTTATTTATTTGCCATTTTAGCATATTACAGAAAAAATAAAAACCCGGATATCCCGGGTTAAAATCAATCATCTCTATTCATACCAGTGTAAATTAAGACAAGTCTTAATAATTCAAGCACCGCCACAGCAGCTGCAGCAACATAAGTCATAGCGGCTGCATTTAATACTTTTTTGGCGTCCCTCTCCTCTTCATTACTAATTATTCCGAGGGTGACTACTTGATCCATTGCTCTAGATGAAGCATTGAATTCAACTGGTAAAGTGACGATTTGAAATAATACACCAACTGCCATTAGAACAATGCCAACAAGCATAAGTGTTCCAAGTCTCGTGGTTGAAAAAAACATCCCAATTAAGATAAATACCCATGCCATATTAGAACTTATATTAGCTACTGGAACAAGCGCGTGACGAAACCTTAAAGCTGCATAGCCTTGTTGGTCTTGGATAGCATGTCCAACTTCATGTGCCGCTACAGCTGCACCAGCGATAGAATGTTCGTGATAGTTAGTAGATGAGAGGTGCACTGTTTTTGTCATAGGATTGTAATGATCACTTAATACTCCCCTAGTTTCTACAACAGCAACATTCGATAACCCATTTTCATCTAAAATTCTTCTAGCTACAGCCGCACCACTCATTCCAGCAGAAGTCGGTATTTTGGAATATTTTGCATATGCGCTTTTCACTTTAAATTGTGCCCAGATTGGAATGAGTATAATAATACCCAAGTAAATTAAATACCCGCCCATTTAAATCCTCCATTATCATTATGTCTAATTATATTGTATTTCATAGGACAAAAATGGTCAATCATTTAAATCCTTTCGTTTCTTTTGTAACTTTTGCCCTTTGTATTTTCTCCAACTAACATAAGATAATGTTGTAATAATGATTCCACCTGTCATCATGATCACCCACCAAATTGACGGATCTGTGTCATCTTTTTGAACGTTTGTAAACATATTTTTCAGATCAACTTCAAGTTGTTCAAGTTCCTTTAACCATTTCTCTTCGGCAAAGCTAGAACGATTTCGGTCAATATAGGTCATTTTAGAATCTAGTTTTTGGACTTCTTCTACAGGTAAATCGATCTTAATGCTAGGTTGAATAATCGAGTAAATACTAAGAAATTTATTTACTTCTCGATTGTATAATTCTGAATCTCCTTCAAGTGCTGCATTTTTTACATTCTGAAGTGCATCTAATACAGAACTTTCCATCCCAGACCATAATGGCTGATGCTTTGATATAACAGCATCTGTTGCGAGGCGAAATGCTGTTACTTTGTTTATTCTTTCTTGCTGACTAAGAGTTACACTATTAAGTGCTTTCAAAGCTTCGTGATAAGCAGTCGTTAAAACTCTCATTTCATCGATCGTAAGTGACTTTGATACAATCCCATTTTCAGAGAACTTTTCTCCGTATTGCACCATATAGTTTTTTGCATCTTCGAAACGGCCAAACTTTGTTAATTGCAATGCTTCATCAGCAAGCTTGTTCAATTCAGTCATAGATGTTTGTGATTTCGCCAAAATTGTCTGTCCCATAAGGAATAATGAAACGAACAGAAGGATTATGACCTTAGATTTCATACTTGTCCCTCCTCATACTACTGATAAACTGTATGAGAAAAAGGACAAGAATAGACCTTCGAAATCAATTAATTGAAAGAGAGTTTCCGTTTTTAAAGCGAGTAGTATAAAACGCTGCTATTCCTATGCAAACAATACTAAGCCAAAAAGTAAAATAGCCAATTTCGTTTACATAAGTTTCCAAGCCTGGATATTTAGGGTATTGCATGAATACATAATCAATAACATCATTATGTAATGTCCAAATGGCTGCTATTATAACATGCTTCCACTGCATCTTGTAAAACACCGCATATAGGACACCTTGAAGAGCCATCGCCCCGTGTGAACCAATTAGCATATAACCTTGCCAAGAAAGATCACCAGTAACTTTTAAAGTTAATACATTCATGACAACTGCCCAAACTCCATACTTGACCAATGTTATTATCGCAAGCGCTTCAAATA
This sequence comes from Bacillus niameyensis, assembly GCF_001375535.1. GTDB lineage: Bacteria > Bacillota > Bacilli > Bacillales > Bacillaceae_C > Lederbergia > Lederbergia niameyensis. The sequence goes on along the minus strand of NZ_LN831197.1, from coordinate 637,836 downwards.
TTGGCCAATTCTTTTTTAGGATAAAGGCTAATAGAACAAATGAAAAAAATAGGCTGGCAGTTGGACTATCTGGAACAAAGGGGATGAAAATAGTAGGTGTTACTGTCAACTGACTCTCATACCAAATATATCCATAAACTGTGCCCGCGACGTTTATAATGAAAAGTAACCATAATATCATACGGTTTGCTAAAATTGTGTAAAGGAAATTCATTAGAGCATTTTTCCTCCTAAAACTAATAAATAGATGAAAATTTGCAAAACAAGAGCCGGTTATTTCACCGGCTCTTTCATTATAGTTTAGCGACCGCCATCTAATCGTGCTAGCAAAAAATTATGCTTCACGATATTTATAAGTGGCTTTTACAGTTTATTTATTCTTCACTTTTCAAACCCGCAATAAATTCAGCAAGTTTTTCTAAATCTTCGTCCGATCCGGTATATTGATTAGCTGGCATAGATTTATAACCATTATGAGCTATATCAATAATTTCTTCTGGTGTGTGATCAAGGTTAACTAATGGTGGTGCGGCTGGTCCGCCCTCCAAATTATCTCCATGGCAGGTGATACAGCTTTGGCTTGCATAAACTTTGTATCCTTCTGCCTCTTTATCAACTTCAACATCAACTTTCTCCTGAATAGCTCCTTGAGCTTTTGCTGCTTCCCAGTCATGATGGTGTGCTGCTTCCCAAGTAAGGAAAAATACACCTGCAAACGCTAGCAACATAAAACCTGTTGCAAACGGACGCTTAGACGGACGACGTTCAGGCCCTCTATCAATAAACGGAGCAAGCATAAGAGCACCAAAAGCAAGTCCTGGGATTACTAACGTACCGATTACATTATAAGGCCCGGAAGCATAAGTATATTTAATTAATTGGTACAGAAATAAGAAGTACCAGTCCGGCATTGGAATATATCCTGTATCCGTGGGATCAGCTATTCTTTCAAGAGGACTCGGATGAGCCACTGTTAAACATAAAAACCCAACCAGAAAAACTGCTCCAACCAGCCATTCTTTTAGAAGAAAATCTGGCCAGAATGCTTCAGTTTTACCTGGATATTCAGAATAATCTTTCGGAACATTGGATTTTCGTTCAGCGGATATTCGCGAGTCGCCAACAAACTTCATTCCTTTTCCACGATGCATCGTGTCCCCTCCTTTATCCAAGTTTAAAACGATTCATTTCATTTTATAGTGGACCTGAAATACCTTGTCTTCGAATCATAATAAAGTGAGCTGCAAGTAAACCAATTAACGCTGCAGGTAAGAAGAAAACATGAATAGCAAAGAAACGAGTTAATGTTTGTGCTCCCACAATTGTCGGATCACCCGCAATTAATGTTTTCAACTGCACCCCAACAAGCGGAACAGACTCAACAATATCAAGTGTAACTTTTGTTGCGAATAAAGCTTTCATATCCCATGGAAGTAGATAACCTGTCAAACCGAGCGCTAACATAACAAAAAAGATAAGTACTCCGACAACCCAGTTGAGCTCACGAGGTTTTTTATAGGCTCCTTGGAAGAAAACACGCAACGTATGTAAGAACATCATTACGATTACGAGACTAGCACCCCAGTGGTGCATCCCACGGACAATTTGACCGAATGCCACTTGATTTTGCAAATAATAAACGGATTCCCAAGCGTTTTTAATATCGGGTACATAGTACATTGTTAAGAACATACCCGAAAGAATTTGTATTACGGTTATAAAGAATGTCAGTCCGCCAAAACAGTAAACAAATGCAGAGAAATGATGTGCCGGGTTTACGTGTTCAGGCACTTCATGATCTGCGATGTCTCTCCATATCGGCGTAATATCCATACGCTCGTCAATCCAGTCGTACACTTTGTTCAGCAAGACTCTAGCCTCCTTTACTATTTTCTGACGAATGGATTCTCAACTGGTGAACCCAGCATTAAAAAGCCATCTTTTTCTTGTGTTGGATAAGCATCCAGCGGACCTCTTGGTGGAGTCCCTGGAACGTTTTTTCCACTTTTCTCATACAGACCGCCATGGCAAGGGCAATAAAACATATCGGGATGGTCTTTACTTCCTTCCCAGTTAACTGTACAGCCCAAATGCTTACAAACTGGCGATAGTGCAACGATTTTACCTTCTTCATTCTTATAGACCCAAGCTGAATTCGTAACTTTAGATTCATACCATGCATCTACTTGGTCGTATTGAAAGTCAACCCGTACTGGTACATCTGTAATATCAGCAATTTTTTTATCGGTCATTTTGAAATCTCCAGAAGCCTTAGCCTGTAAAACAGGATCAATTGCAAATCGCAACATTGGCATTAACATTCCAGCTGCCATAAATCCACCTACTCCAGTAAGTGTATAACTTAAAAATTGGCGTCTTGTAACAGGATTCTTGCTCATCCTTTTCCCCCCTCTGTCAGTAAGGTAAGTCCAACGGACATAATATGCACATGATTCAAACTAGGACAACATTATGATATATCAATAAAAGCAAGAGGTCAATCATATAGGAAGGTAAACATTGTCAACAATGTGGCAAATTCGGGAATCTTTTTAATTTATTGCCACCCTTTAATCAGTTTTGGAATAAACGTTTTCAATTGTTCTTCCATAACAGAATGTTTATATTGTTCTTCCAAATGTTCTAACGGGACCGAAGGTATAAAATATAATCCCTCCAATTTTTCAGTGATTGCCTGCCAATGATTGTCCGAAGTTAAACAAAAAACATGTGAGAAACCGCCATTCAAAGCTTTTTCGATCCAACTTTCTAATCGTTCTACTTCGTCTTCCGGCATATTTACATACGTAAACGATGGTAAGACGACAACTCGACCTTTAAATTGCTTTTCAACATGCATGGAGAAAAGATTAATAAATTCCCCTTGCTCTGCTGCACGTTTCATATTTGTGTCAAATGTGACAGGCATTAATGATATTATCGCTGTATCAATGTACTCTTTTTCTTTTAAAAACATTTCAATATCTTTAGCATTCCAATTCACGAAAAAGAACCTCTTTTCTAATATGGTCTATAGATTATCTTATCATTCATCTTTCTTGTATGCACTTATTACAACAATCTCTATATAAGTAAAAATACAATATCCCTCAATTGCAATGCAGTTTTCTTTTAAGAAGCATACAACTAATTATCAAAAGAAAAAACCCTTTCCCTAAACATGGGATGGGTCTATCCTTTCCGAATCTTATTTAATTGGGAAACGAGCTCATTAAAGCGATTTTCGTCTTGATGATCGAGAGCTTCATCAATTGCATTTAACACTTTTTCCTCTTGATAGTTTTTTAAACTATACTCTAGAAATTGTTCTGCGTAACTTTTATCTTTTTCTGTTAGCAGTAGTTTATGTTTTACATACGGATTATCTTCCAACACTGCGGCATACTGATGGGATAGGTGGGAAGAACGGAAATTAATTTGGATATAAATCTCTTCATCACGATTTAGTCTAATATCGTGAAATGATTTCTCAGCGTCTGTCGTCATAATGTTTTCCTTGTAAAATCTGAATGGAACATCCCTCGTACAATGCGTAGACATAATTAGACCTCTTGGACAGAACTGAGCATCCTCGACAAAATGGACTCTCTCCAGCAATTTATCATGACTCATCAAGTAATTAAGAATCCAGACTGACTCTCTCCTCTTTAATTGATAGCGGTTAAGGAACCATCGGATGAATTCTTTTTTCTCGTTGACAGATACAGGGGTTTCCATATGTTTTCCCTCCTCTGCAGTTTAGCTATTCGTCTAATAGCCTATCTAAAACAGAAATCCATTCTTCGTTGTTAGGGTTTAATTGCACTAACCCCTTAAAAATTTGGATTGCTTCTTCTCTTCTTCCTTCTTCCAATAAAAAGTATCCGTAATCAACTAAAAAATCTTGGTTATTTTTAAAATCATTATATGCAAGTTGATATTGTTTTAATGCCTCTTCAAAATTTTCCATTTTCTCGAGACTTATAGCAGAGTCCCAATAAAATTGGGGATCGGGGGCACCTTGGATAAATGGCTGCGATATATCTATCACATCTTCATACTTTTCTTGATGAAGAAACAATTTATTTAATGTCAAGGCTGCTTCTACATATTCTGGATCTAAGGCGAGAGCTTGTCGAAAGAAAAGTTCTGCCTTCTCTTCATCGCCTAATTTCAGTGCCAATTTTCCGCCATAAAACTGCAACTCTTTATTAAAATCATCTAACGTCATACCAGCAGTCACTGCTTCTAACGCTTCGGCAAGTTTTTCTTCATGTTCATAACTTTTAGCTAAATATAAGTAAAGTGAGTGATAGTCAGGATCCATTTCTCTTAATTGTTTAAAAGCCTGGATCGATTTTTGATATTGTCCCGCTTGGTAAGAAGTTAAACCAAATCCAAACAGAGTGTTTGAGTCAAGTTTGTTTTTCAATGACTTTTCATAATAAGGAAGAGCCTCTTCAAAAGCTCCACCTGCACTAAGAGCTTCTGCCATCCGACTATTAATATCTATATTTGCTAATTCATTTTTATTTGCATGAAGTAAGGAACTAAAGCATCTCGTTGCTTCTAAAAAACGACCTTGAGTCATATACAATTCCCCAAGCGCAAAGTCAACAATTGGTTCGTCAGGTACAATTTCTTTTGCATGTAATAGCTTGTTCTCACTTACTTCATATAGTCCCTGCATCTCATACAAATCTGCTTCTAGCAAGAGAGCAGCTGGGTAATTTGGGTCATCAGGTGTAATCGATTGTAAGTATGGATATGCTTGATCATCAAGATCCATTTCGATTAAAAGTTCTGCAAGTCCAAGTTTTAATTCTCCTTCATCGGGATAACTTTCTAATAATATTTCGTACAGACTTTTCGCTTCTTCCAAATAACCATATCTTGCAAGTTCTTCAGCAAGGAAAAATCTTTCTTCATCAGATCCACTTGCTATAACTTTATTAAATTGTATTTTTGCTTCCGAAAATTTTTGTTCTTCGATAAGCTTTATCATTATCTCAGCTGCATTCAAAGTATTTAATTCCTTTCTATTTCGCATAAAAGCTCCTACCTAAAAAGAGCTGTTTGACGAATCATTAGTTCTTCCCCAAATCCAGGCCGAAAAATGGGCTGCCTATTTATATTACTAAATTTCCCCTTATTTACGGAAATGTCTGGCTCGATGTTTTTTTGAAAAGGAGTTCCGGATAATTGCTTATTTAAAAAGAGGTTATAATTTATTTCGCCACCTTGTTTCAAAACTCCTTTTTTCGGATATAACCCGATTTTTTTAATCACATCCAATTTCAAAGGTTCGTTAACAGGTAAAGGCTGCGGAAGATGATGAATTTTTTCATTCCGTAAAAGTTCTGTCCACTTTTTCAAAAGTCTTCTTTGCTGCAACGGACGAATATTTTTCTCGAAATAAGGAACGAGAATTGGATTTTGAGGAAAAGAAGCTGTTTTAATCCATCCCCAGGGAATTGAGTTTAATTCATTAAACATAGAAAATTCAACAAAAATAATTGGGATTCCAGCAGAATTACATTTTGTTATTATAGATGGGGTTAGTTTGAGCGCATGAATTTTCAAACCTAGAATAAAATCAATCGGGCTATTTATAAAGCCCAATCTTTTTTTACTAACAGATTCATCAAATTCAGAATGATAATCGATTGAAAAAAATGAAATGAACGTTCCGCAACCTTTTAATAAAAACTGTTGTGATAAAAAAGATTTAAATTGATCAAAAGAAAAGCAAGGAATATTGGGCGAGAAAAAGACGAATGAAGGCGTAAGTGTATAAGCTTGTACTTCTATTTTCATGACGTTTAGTCTTGGCAAGGGAGATCCGAGATAATGAATTTTTCCTTTTTTGACAAGAACAGATACTTTTTTCTTTACTCCATCTTCCAACAGGATAATATTTTCCATTAAATACCGCATATATTCCTCCCTCTTTCCTCTCTTTCGGATAGATATAAAATAAAAACCTTATCCAAAATTATGCTTACGAGGAAGGAAACATGCGTCATTTTATTCAAGATCTTCTTGGTAATCTAGTAGACGAAATGAATTTATTATAAACTTGTTTTAATAAATCTTCATTTAGCGTCTCTATTACTGGCTTTCCAAACTGTTGAAGTAAGACAAACCTTAAATGATTCCCGACTGACTTTTTATCTCTTTTCATAGTCAGTAGTGCCTCATTGAAATCAAATGAATTGGGGATTTCAAAGAAATACCCTAGATCTTTAACCCATTTTTCAAATAATGTTATATCATCACTTAGCCCTACAGATTCCTTGCTTAAATTAAGTGCATAAAGCATTCCAGTCATAACAGCTTCTCCATGCGTCACCTTACCATATCCTAATGAGGCTTCAATTGTATGACCAAGTGTATGACCAAAATTCAAAATAGCCCGAATTCCTGATTCGCGTTCATCTTTCGCAACGACAGATGCTTTTATTTCAATGCCCCTTTTTAAAATATAGTCCAAACTTTCTTTTGGTATTGACTCTAAATTTGTTATATTCTTTTGAAGATACTGAAGAAGCTTAGGATCTGCTATTAAGGCATGCTTGGCAACCTCAGCAAATCCAGAACGAATTTCTGATATAGGCAAGGTTCTTAAAAAGTCGGTATAGTAAAAAACTGCATCCGGTTGATGGAAGGCCCCTACAAGATTCTTACCTAATGGATGATTTATCCCTGTTTTCCCGCCGACAGCACTATCATGAGCTAATATAGTTGTTGGTACTTGTAAAAAGCTAATTCCACGCATAAAAGTAGCAGCAACAAAGCCAGCAAGATCTCCAACGGCTCCTCCGCCAAATGCTATAATACACGATTTTCTATCTAGTCTATTTTCTAAAGCAAAAGTTAATGTTGATTCATAGACAGAAAATTGTTTTGCATTTTCACCGAAGGGTACTTCAAGTACAAAGTTTTGAATTGTGGCAGGGAGAATGGCTTTCAATTCTTTTAAATGATGTTTTGCAACTATTTCATCCGTTATGATAAGGATTTTTGTATAGTCACTCGTCTGTACAAATTCCGATAGTTGTACTAATGCTTCTTCACCTATAAATACTGGATAACTTTTTGAAGTAGTTTGAACGTTTACTTGCATATTTTTCCCCTCTTTCAGTTTTCTCCTCATTAACTATCATCTCTTTTTTCGATAAAAGAAAGTATCTTCAACTTCTAAATCATATTGATGGGGATTGAAAATTTGTTCCGTACTGCCTACAAATAGAACTCCGCCCGGTGCCAATGCTTGGGAAAACTTTTTATATAATTGCTCTTTAGCCTCTTCAGTAAAGTAAATTAATACATTGCGACAAACGATTAGATGAAACCCTGATCTAAACGGGTCTAAAAGTAAGTTTTGTTTTCGAAATTCAACTGTTTTTTGAAGTTCTTTATTTATACTGTAAACAGATCCATCTTTTTGAAAAAACTTAGTAATCATCTCACTTGGCATCTCTGCAAAGGAGCGTTCTGTATAAAGACCGCGTCTTGCTGTTTCGAGGGCTTTTTCATCTATATCAGTTGCTAGGATGGAAATTTGATTAAGAGGAATAAACTGAGATAAGATCATTGCGATGGTATAGGGTTCCTCTCCTGTAGAAGAAGCTGCACTCCATGTCTTCAATGTTTGATTTTCCGATAAAAGGCGAGGTACAATTTTATTTTCCAATACTTCCCATCTGCTTTTATTTCGATAAAACTCAGTTACATTAATCGTCATTTTATCTAAAAACTCGTCTAATAAAGCCTTGTCATCCTTTATAACTGAAAAATACTCGAGGAAAGATTGAAACCCTCTTTTTTGATATAGAGAAGTTAGTCTTCTCTTCATCTGTGCTTCTTTATATAATGACAAATCAATCCCTGTTTTTTGCTTAAGTAGATTAACAAATTGCAAATAATCGGCACTCATCTTAATACTCCTAACGATTGAATAATTTCGGCATTGTAACCAAAAAGCCACCTGTTCTATGCAGGCGGCATTGTTGTATCAATATATCCAATTATTGATCAACTTGGAATATTCAACAAGTTCTTCTTCTTGAAAGAAAAGTTTAATTTCTCTTTCAGCACTTTGTGCGGAATCTGATCCGTGAATGATATTTTTCCCCACATTTAATCCGTAATCCCCACGAATCGTTCCAGGGTTGGCCTCTGCGGGATTTGTTGTTCCCATCATTTGTCTTGCAGTATGTATTACATTTTCTCCTTGCCATACCATAGCAAACACAGGGCTGGATGTAATAAATTCAACAAGTTCACCAAAAAAAGGACGATCTTTGTGTTCTCCGTAATGTTCTTCTGCTTTTTCCTTTGAAATCGCCATCAATTTTGCTCCGACTAGTTGGAAACCCTTTTTTTCAAAACGGGAGACAATATCACCAACTAGACCTCTTTGTACACCATCGGGCTTCACCATTAGAAAAGTCTTTTCCATTCCCCACACTCCTGCAAAATATATCAGATTAACATGTTAAATACATGAAAATAATAGCATTGTTTCTAAATTATGGCAAATATGTATATGTAATACTCTCTTTTTTTAGAATTTAATATTTTCTCTTTCCAATATACTTTGCGATATCTTGCAACATTTTTCTTGCAGGTATAGAAGGCAATTCAGTTAGAATGGAAGTGGCTTTATCCAAATACTTTTGACTTAATTTGTAGGATCTTTCTATGGCACCTGATTGCGTAATTGCTGAAATAAGTTTCTGCATGTCTTCCTTACTAGTCCGTTCATCTACTTCAATAATTTTTGATTTAAGGTGTTGGTCCTTCATCGCAAATAAAGCAGGCAATGTAATGTTACCTTGACGTAAATCTTCTCCTGCAGGTTTACCAAGCGATTCTTCCGTACCGGTGAAATCTAAAATATCATCTGTAATTTGATAGGACATTCCAATATAGTAACCAAATCTGTACAACTTACGGTATATCTTTTCATCTACACCAGCGGAAACAGCTCCAAGTTCACAACTTACAGCAATTAATAAAGCCGTTTTTCTTTTAATTCTTCTTAAATAATTTCTTAAATTTTGGTCAAAACGATATTTATCTTTAATTTGCTCTATTTCCCCCTGACAAACTTCGATAATTGCTTTTGCAAGAATACGATGAGCAACTGGAGTTTGGATGTTTGTCATATAATCTAAAGATCTTGCTAAAATGTAATCGCCTGTATACATAGCAATCCGGTCATCCCATTTATAATTGATCGTTGGTTTACCTCTTCTTAAGTCAGCATTATCAATTACGTCATCATGGACAAGCGAAGCCATATGGATAAGCTCCAAAGCAATAGCCGTATTTTTTATAAAATGGATATCATATGTACCGAACTTTGCACAAACAAGCACAAAAGCAGGCCGGATTCTCTTTCCGCCAGCTTTTAGGAGTTGAATTGAAGCTTCTTGCAGCAATCCCATCTCTGACTGAATGGATTTTTCAAGTTCTCTTTCAATTAATTCTAAATCAGCTTTTAAGGGTGAATTTCGTAGATTAAGTTTCATTTTTTCCACCTAGACTTTATTTCTCTTTAATTCCAATATGTGCTGCTGCGACTCCACCACTAAAGGGTTTGTATATAACGTTCACAAATCCTACTTGCCAAAACATTTGGGCTAACTTTTCCATTCCCGGAAAATCTCGGGCAGATTCTTGAAGCCATGAATATTCCTTGAAGCTCTTAGCAAAATACTTCCCCATAAGTGGCATCATATAGCGGAAATAAAAATAATAAAGCTCTCGGTATATTGGAATAACTGGCTGCGAAGTTTCAAGACAGACCGCCATTCCACCTGGTTTCAAAACACGCTGCATTTCTTTTAAAACTTGTAAATAATCAGGTACATTACGTAACCCAAATCCAATCGTTACATAGTCAAATTGATCATCTTCAAAAGGTAATTCCATTGCATTTCCTTGAATAAGCTCAACATTTGACAATTGTTCTTGTGCTATTTTTTCTTTGGCGACTTTTAACATGTTTTGGCTAAAATCAAGGCCAACCACGCGCCCAGTCTCTCCAACAGTTTGAGCTAGAGAAATTGTCCAGTCGCCAGTCCCACAACAAAGGTCTAAAGCACTTTGTCCTAGTCGAACATCCATTTTTTTCATTGTTTCTCTACGCCACTTTTTATGTTGTTGGAAACTAATAATGGAATTCATTTTATCATAGTTTTGATATATATTTTCAAATACTCCATGAACTCGTTCTTCTTTGGATTGCATATTTACAATTCCTCCACCTATCAGCTTGACATTTATTTAAAATGATTGGTCAGGTTATTCAAACGCACCTTGACGATTGAAGGCAAGGAAGATAAGGACATCATCATTTCATCAAGCTTTGTTTTTGATTGATTCAAATATTTATGACACTCATCGTAAAGTTCGGAGTTTTCCAATGAGGTACATTGTCGAATGTTATGTGTAAAAATAGTTTGCTTCCCTATGAGCAAATTCTCCATTTCAAAGACAAGTTTTTTTACAAACAAAAATTCCTCTATAAATTCACTGTATAGCGATGATTGAGTAAAAAATAGACTGAAATTTGCTAAAAGAGAGGCCTCTACCTCTTTAACACTACTCATGAAGGAATCAATATTTTTTTCTTTATTCTCATATAGATAGATTTTCTGCTCATTTATTGACTTTATTGCTTCTGCAAGTACTTTAATTAGTTCAATATTTTTGTAACCGGCTAGCAATTTGTAATACTGCCCACTATAATAGTCACCCGCCAAAATCCCGAGCTGTTTTTCTTTTAACGTCGTATCACTCATCGTTACACTTTCATGCATATCCAATGCAAAATGAGCGAGCATAGCAGCCGAAATATATGTTTCATATTCATCCTTTGGCAGACTGGCATCGTGAAGTGTATAGGCTAAAAGCAGTATTCTATCTTCATCAATAACTGGCGGTTTTAGATATTGACTAAAATACGGGTGAAAACTGCTTTTTTTTAATATATTTTTCAGATAATCTAGTTGTTGCTCATATATACAAACCGCCATAACAGAAATCCTCATTTCTTTCACAATTAATGAAATCGGTGCTGTACGCACAAAATTTATTATAACACAATGTTTTACATAATAGTGATTGATGATAAGAAAACGCAAAGAGGTTGCTCAGTAGCTATTAACTAATGTTTCAAATCTAGGGAGAGACTAAGTCTTTTAAGTAAAAGATCAAACATTATACGCCTGTAACTAGTAGAATTAGGGTCAATTAGTGACCTACGTAGGAAAAGCCTAAAAATGTGCTAGTTGTTAATTATTGCATCTAGCAAATATATTCGGCGTCCTATTTGTTAGTGTTATCCCCATGTACCAGGTCATTTTGTTTTTTCGCTTTCAATCTCACCAAAAGAGGTCATGATCTTAGCGTTACCTCTAACTTTAATAGCAGAAGTATGTTCTGTAAACTGTGCAATCATGACCTCTCCTTCATCAAGTTTTTCTGAATGGTGAAATCTTGTATCTGATCCTCTTGTTAAACCAATCACGTTCACTCCATCTTGCTGTGCCTTAATAATAATAAAGTCAGATTGTGTATTCCCATTATTCATTATTTTCCCCTCATTCATTTAGATGATTGACGAAAAACTTTTCTTGATAACTAATCAACATACTAGACTGATGATGTATAGAATTCTTATCTGTTTATAGTAACATAATTTGAATTTTAAATAAAAAGGAACTGTCTAATAGACAGTTCCTTTTCCATACTTTCAAATGAATGTATGTAATTATTTGACAGCGTCTTTAAGCGCTTTTCCTGGTTTGAATGCCGGAACTTTGCTTGCCGCAATTTCTATTTCTTCACCCGTTTGTGGATTGCGTCCTTTACGAGCAGCACGTTCACGCACTTCAAAGTTTCCAAAACCAATCAAAGCTACTTTATCACCATTCGCTAGTGTATCTTGAATAGCTTGAAATACAGCATCAACTGCTTTAGTTGCATCTTTTTTGGAAAGCTCAGCCGCTTCAGCAACAGAATTAATAAGTTCAGTTTTGTTCATACCATTCACCTCCTCCGAAAATAGAGAGATCTTGTTCCGCAACTGTGCTATTACATTTGTGAACAAAATTTAGGATTTCTAAACATACATTGAAAGAAATCCTGTAAATCACTGATGTGTAAGGGATAAATCAGCAATTCTGCTTAAAAGATTAACATATTAATTTTATCTTAGCAAGAATTATTAAGGAGAAAAATGGAAAGGATGCCGAATTTCGTCAATTCAGCATCCTTTACGGTTAAATCTTATAATATTATGGCTATTAAGCCGCCAGATCCTTCATTGATGATTCTTTCAAGAGTTTCTTTTAATTTATATCGGGCATTTTCAGGCATCATAGCAATTTTACCTTGAATACCTTCCCTAACTAAAGAACTTAGACTTCTACCAAAAATATCGGAATTCCAAATTGATAATGGGTCATCCTCAAAATCTTGCATTAAATATCGTACAAGCTCTTCGCTTTGTTTTTCGGTTCCTATAATCGGAGAAAATTCAGACTCTACATCTACCTTGATCATATGAATAGAAGGTGCCACAGCCTTTAATCGAACGCCAAATCTTGATCCCTGTCTAATTATTTCTGGTTCATCTAAACTCATATCAGATAATGTTGGGGCAGCAATACCATATCCGGTTTGCTTAACCATCGTTAAGGCATCAGAAACTTGATCATATTCTCTCTTAGCGTCTGCAAAATCCTGCATTAACTCTAGTAAATGATCTTTCCCCCGCACCTCAACTCCAACAATTTCTTTTAAAACATTGTCATAAAGTTCATCTGGAGCAAACAAATCTATCTCTGCTACACCTTGCCCCATATCAACTCCTGCAAGTCCCGCATTATCAATAAAATCATATTCATAGAATTGTTGAACTACCCTGTCAACGTCACGCAGACGTTTAATATCTTTCACCGTTTCTTTCACAGCTTCTTGATAATTTGTACGTAGCCAATGCTCATCTCGAAGGACCATCACCCAACTAGGTAAATTAACGTTGACTTCAAGAACGGGGAATTCATATAAAGCTTCTCGAAGTACACTCATAACATCTGTTTCTCTCATACTTTCCACAGACATAGCAAGGACTGGGATGTCATATTTTCCTTCAAGCTCTTTACGTAATGCTTCTGTATCAGCATGATGTGGCCTCGAAGAGTTAATAACCATAATAAAAGGTTTACCAACTTCTTTTAATTCGTCAATGACACGTTCTTCAGCTTCAATATAATCGGAACGAGGAATTTCACCAATTGTTCCATCTGTCGTAATAACAACGCCTAAAACAGAATGCTCTTGAATAACCTTTCTTGTTCCTATTTCAGCTGCTTCGTGGAATGAGATTGGTTCTTCGTACCAAGGTGTGTGAATCATTCTTGGTCCGTTTTCATCTTCGTATCCTTTTGCTCCAGGCACTGTATAGCCTACACAATCAACCAACCTTACATTGACCTCCAGGCCCTCTTCAACTTGAACAGTCACTGCTTGGTTAGGTACAAATTTTGGCTCAGTTGTCATAATGGTCCGTCCTGCAGCACTCTGAGGTAGTTCATCTTGAGCCCGCATCCGGTCTGCCTCGTTTTTAATATGGGGCAAGACAGCAAGTTCCATAAACTTTTTGATAAATGTGGATTTACCAGTACGAACGGCTCCAACTACTCCCAAATAAATATCTCCGCCCGTTCTTTCAGCAATGTCTTTAAAAATATCCACCTTTTCCAAGAGGTTCCCTCCTATCATTAGGTTCCAAGGGACAAACTAAAGAATTCGAGTCTGTCCGATTCTAATAGACGATAATAAAATACAAATTAAAAATCCTTCTTCCACATTATATTGAGCGAAAGAAGGATTATTCCTAATTATTCATATAAATCGGTTCATTGTTTTCATCGATCGTATAAGGCATAGAATAAGCAGGAACGATCGGAGAATTTTCTTCAAGAATACTAATTATATTTTCTCCTTGTTTAAATGAATGCTTGCTCTCTTTTAGTTTAAGATATAAATCACTAATATAGTCCACATAGATCTCACCTTTACCATCTATGATAAAGTACAACTTATTATGTGTATACGGTGATGTGATATAAGGCTCACTTTTATATCCAAGCTTTGAAAAATCCAATTCGAAGACATTGTCAGCAATCGATCCTTTAAAAGGCGGGTAACCTTGGGAACGTATTCTTATTTTTATCTCCCTTATTTTTTCAGCAATACGTAGATCAACTAGTTTTACAGTAGGATTCTCCTCAACATCAATAAGTACGTATTGGAAAATACCTCCATTTTCAAAAGAGTTTCCCGGAGCTGAAGCTAAGTATCCAGGGACTAAGCTTGAAAAGTCAATTGGATATTTTATGTATATCGGTGTGTCTTGATCCCGAGTTTTAATAGGCAAAATCCCACCTTGTGCCTCTTGAAAGCGGTTAACAGCATTTTGCACAGACTCAAGTTGTTCTTCGTAAGGAATTTGGTTTTCTACTTTTCTTTCCTGAGGATACATACAACCAGTAAGTAGAAAAACAACTACGAAGCAGAGCGAAAAAATTGATTTAATCTTCACTAATCGTTTCATCCTTTCAAACTAACCCATAATCAATAGGTGGGGCCTGCTAACACAATATAAAGCATGATTATTCCACCTACAATCAAACTTAGCCACGCTACTATAGATGTTACAATCTTTAAAAATTTATTTTTAAGTTTGTAACGTGTTATATAAATAGCAAACATGGCAACTAAGAATAAACCCATGCCGATTATAGATATCCACATTTTTTGCATTGAAACTGACATTTATTTTCCTCCATTGCATGCTCAAATTCATTTAAATGATATTATACCATCTAACAAATGACAAATTACAAGAAAATCCCTTTGAAAAGTTGCAGTTTTTCGAAAATCAAAATTTAAAATGTCGTTTTTAAAGAAAAAAACCATAATGCAATAAAAATCATTGCATTATGGTCGACAATAAACCATACCCACACCACAAGCTAAAGCTATTACTTCAAAGCATTATATGCATTTAAAATGATATCGCATCCTCGATGGCCTATCGTTGCTCCATTTGTTCGCTTAAAATATCGACAAGATCTTCCATCTCATTTGTTTTTAATCTGCCCATTAAGGTTTCAACAGCATCTTTTGCATGAATGCCTTCGAATAAAGTTTTATAAAGAGCTTCGGTTATCGGCATTTTACAGTTGTATTTTTGTGCTAATTGATGAGCGGCTTTAGTTGTTCTAACACCTTCTACAACCATTCCCATATTCTCCAAAACATCCTCTAATTTCTGCCCTTTACCTAGCATATTACCTGCTCGCCAATTTCGTGAATGGACGCTTGTACAAGTAACAATCAGATCACCAATGCCAGTAAGTCCGGAAAAAGTTAAAGGATTTGCACCCATTTTTGTTCCCAAACGAGATATTTCCGCGAGTCCTCTTGTTATTAAGGCAGCTTTCGCATTATCACCAAACCCAAGCCCATCAGAAATCCCCGCAGCAAGTGCAATAATGTTTTTTAATGCCCCACCGATTTCAACACCGATTATATCGGGATTTGTGTAAACTCGGAAGTAAAGATTCATAAATAAGTCCTGAATCCTTTCAGCCGCCTTTATATTTTTAGAAGAAACTGTTACAGTTGTAGGATGTCGTAAAATAACCTCTTCGGCATGACTAGGACCTGATAATACAACAAGATCCTCAAGAAGTTTTTCGGGTATCTCCTGTTCAATCATTTCAGAAATTCGAAGCAATGTATCTGGCTCAATTCCTTTAGAAACATGGACAAAAGTTAGTGGACTTTCTTGAAACTTCACTATATCTTTAAGAACTTCCCTAACTGCTTTCGTAGGAACAGCTATGACAACAGTACGAATCTCCTCAAGAGCCTGCTGAAGTGAAGAGTAAGCGATAATATTCTCCGATAAATTTGTACCAGGTAGATACTTTTGGTTTGTGTGTTCAGAGTTTATTTCGTTTTTCTGTTCTTCATTACGAGTCCAAAGATGAACAGTATGTTCATTATCTGCCAATACTGAGGCAAGTGCGGTTCCCCAACTTCCTGCCCCAATAATTGCAATTGTTTCTTTCTTGTTTTGCAATTTCTTCCCTACTTTCTCTCTCTTGAAATAATTTTAATCGGTGTTCCTTCAAACCCAAAAGCATCTCGGATTCGGTTTTCTAAAAATCTTTCATAGGAGAAATGCATGATTTCAGGATCATTCACAAATATAACGAATGTAGGAGGCTTTACACCAACCTGTGTTGTGTATAAGATCTTTAATCGACGCCCTTTATCGGAAGGTGCTGGATTCATAGCGATAGCGTCCGCAATCACCTCATTCAGGACGCTCGATTGCACACGCAGTGAATGGTTTTCACTAACCATCTTAATTACAGGAGGAAGAGTGGTTAGTCTTTGACGAGTTTTAGCCGAAACAAAAACGATCGGTGCATAATCTAGAAATTGGAAGTGAGCTCTGATTTTCTCCTCAAACTTCTTCATCGTCTTGTCATCTTTTTCAATGGCATCCCATTTATTAACAACGATGACAATCCCTCTACCAGCTTCATGTGCATAACCTGCAATTTTCTTATCTTGTTCTTGTATACCTTCTTCACCGTTTAAAACGACAAGAACAACATCAGAACGATCAATCGCTTTTAACGCCCTTAACACACTATACTTTTCGGTTTTTTCATATACCTTTCCTCTTTTGCGCATCCCTGCTGTATCGATAATCATAAACTTTTGGTCTTCATATTCATAAAAGGAATCAATGGCATCCCTAGTAGTCCCGGCAATGTCACTAACGATCACTCTTTCCTCACCAAGAAGAGAGTTAACAAGTGAAGATTTCCCAACATTTGGCCTGCCAATTAAACTAAATTTGATAGTATCAGCATCCTCATTTTCTTCAACATCTTTCGGAAAATGCTTAACTACTTCATCCAATAAATCTCCTAGTCCAAGGCCATGTGAACCAGAAATGGGAAATGGCTCTCCAAATCCTAATGAATAAAATTCATAAATATCCGATCTCATTTCTGGATTATCAACTTTATTAACAGCTAATACAACTGGTTTTTTAGAGCGAAATAATATTTTCCCGACTTCTTCATCAGCTGATGTTACTCCTTCTCGGCTGCTGGCAATAAAGATAATTACATCGGACTCTGTAATAGCTAATTCTGCTTGCTCACGGATTTCTTCTAAAAATGGCGCATCACCAATCTCAATACCGCCCGTATCAATTACATGAAATTCATGAGTCAGCCAATCTCCTGTTCCATATATTCGATCACGCGTTACTCCTGGCGTGTCCTCAACAATTGATATGCGCTCTCCGATAATTCGATTAAAAATTGTTGATTTCCCAACATTCGGGCGCCCTACAATAGCAACTGTCGGTTTACTCATTTTTCATCACTCACTTTACTAACTAAATTCTACTGATTTTACTTACGGAAGATATTTCAATTTTTCTTAAGTAAAGCTTGGTGTCAATTCACAGAGATGGATTCAATACTAGCTAAATTTCATACCTTCTTCTGTAAGAAATCGTAACATACTATTCCAGAAAAAGGTATGTTAGATTAGAAGGGTTAATATAATGCCTTTTTCCCCTTCTGTAATTTAATATGTGATTGGAAACTTGCAAAAAACTGTTGAACTATATTTGAAAAAGTTACTATGGCAAGGAAATCAAAGGATTCGAGAGCTCCAATTATATAAGATATTTGCCATTTAGACAAAATAATAGCAAAAACGATCTCTCCTTGTATAACCCCAAGAAGGATAAAAAGTAATCGCAAGCGGATAGAGGTGGGATATATAAAATAGCCGACCACAAATAATACAAATGATAATATTATTCTTCTGTCTATTATCACCCAAATAGGATCATATAGTTCCATTAGTAAAAAACCAGTATACCCGAGCATTAGCGCGATCACTGAAAAAAGTAAATATATTTGTTTCTTCAAAGTAAATTTTGCTGCCATATAATAACAAGCAAAAAGCAAAAATAAAGCAGGGCCACTTAAAGTTAATGGTCCAACATCCATTTTAACAGGCACAAAAATTATTATTATAAGAATAGATGCTGCTGCCTTCCATCGAATGTTATTATTTTTATTCATCATAAAAGTAAAATAAATCCATAGACACCACATAAATAAAAAGAATAAATTCCCAGCCATAGAATCACCTCTCTTTCATTATGGGGAATGAGCGAGAGATTTAATCAAAAATGCCTTCCGAAATATATATCGGAAGGCATTTATTTTACTTATTGAAATCTTTTAATTTATCACCAATCATATCACTGAGCTGGAAACCTTTAGATTCCTCAGGTAAGTCATAATCTTTCGGTTGGTTAAACTGTTCCTCAAGTTCCTTAATACTAAGTGATAAGCGTTGATCACTTTCATTGACATCAAGTACTTTAACCTTAACCTTTTCACCCTCTTCTAAAACTTCGTGAGGGGTACCAATATGTTTATGGGAAATTTGAGAGATATGAACAAGCCCTTCTACACCAGGGAAAACTTCAACAAACGCACCGAAAGATACAAGACGCTTAACAATCCCTTCTAATACAGAGCCCACTGGAGCCTTTTCAGAAATATTTTGCCATGGCCCTGGTAACGTCTCCTTAATAGAAAGCGATATGCGTTCATTATCTCGATCGACAGAAAGGATCTTCACCTGAACTTTATCCCCTTCACTTACAACTTCTGCTGGCTTATCGACATGTTGATGTGACAATTGGGAGATATGAACAAGTCCATCAACCCCACCAATATCAACAAAAGCACCAAAATCGGTTAATCTTTGAACTGTACCTTCTATAACTTGTCCTGCTTCCAGTTTGTCTAGAGCAGCTTTTTTCTCGTTTTCTTTTTCTTCTTCCACGACAATTCGATGTGATAAAATTAGTCGATTTTTTTCTTTATCTAGTTCAACAATTTTAAAAGAAAGCGTTTTTCCTTGATATTCAGAAAAATCTTCAACATAATGATCTTCAACCATCGATGCTGGGACAAACCCGCGAACACCTAAATCGACAACGAGACCACCTTTTACAATTTCATTCACTTCAGCGTCAAATACTTCATTGTTTTGGAACCGTTGTTCTAATGTTGCCCACGCATTCTCAGCGTCTACTCTACGTTTAGAAAGAACAAGTAGCTCCTCTTCCACTTTCGTTACAATTAGATCAAGGATATCTCCCTCGTTGACAACATCAGATGCCTTTTCTATATGAAGGCTAGAAAGCTCACTAATAGGAATTATTCCATCCAATTTGCTTCCTTCGATATCGACAAGGACTTGTTTTTCTTCAATTTTAGTGACGGTTCCTTTCACTTGATCTCCCTCAGAGAAATTCTTCACTTCAATATCATTCATATCCTCGGGCATATGTACTCCTCCTATCCAACTTTAAAAAATACAAGGATTAAAAAATGAAATCCCTTCCTTACTAAAAATTACAAATTGTCCTGTTACTAACTTCTTATAAATGAATTCTTTTGTCAAGTAATTCCTACTGCATAATTTCCAAATATTCAATTAATCTTGTGACCATCTATAAGTTTTTGGATTTCTAGCATAATAAGTTCAGTTGCTACATCCGCAGATACCTTATTTTGACGCTGTTCAGTAAAATCTATCGGTTCTCCGAAAATGACAACTTGCTTTTTAAAAGGTTTATAAGGGCCGATAATAGCACAAGGTACAATGTGTGCCGTCGATCTCAAAGCAAAAAAGCCCGCTCCAGCTAAACCCTTTCCTAGTTCTCCCGTCTTACTTCTAGTCCCTTCAGGAAAAAGACCGACAACATTATCCTCTTTTAACAATTTTAAACCTGTTCTCAATGCTTCACGATCACTCATTCCCCTTTTAACGGGAAAAGCATTAATCGCCTCCATTAGTTTTCTGCTTCCAGCATTTTGAAATAGTTCTGCTTTTGCCATAAAATGTACAGGTCTAGGTGCACAACTGCCAACGACAGGCGGATCTAAGTTACTAATATGATTGGAGCAAAGTAACACGCCGCCTTCTTTAGGGAACTTTTCACGACCCTTAATTTCAATTCTATAAAGCGGTTTTAAAATTCCTTTTACAACCGCCCTAGCAAATCCGTAAAAACTCACTGTTCTTCCATCCTTTCACAAGCAAGGTCGTATATCCGTTCAGCAACCTCACCAATTGAAAGTGCAGAAGTATCAATTTCAACTGCATCTTCCGCTTTTCTTAATGGAGAAATTTTACGTTCTGAATCTTGCTGATCACGTAATTTAATTTCGCTCTTTAACTTTTCTAAGTTCGAAGGAAATCCTTTTTGTTTGTTTTCCAAATGTCTTCTTTCTGCTCTAATTTCCACGCTCGCAACTAAAAATATTTTCAATTCTGCATGGGGCAATACTTCGGTCCCAATATCGCGACCATCCATAATGATGCCACCATTCTCGCCCATTTTTTTCTGACGGGATACCATGTTTTCCCTAATTTGACCATGTGCAGCAACTGTAGAAACTTTGGTTGTTACAGCTTCTGTGCGAATTTCATTAGATACATCTAACCCATCTACAAAAACAAGTTGACCATTTTCTGATGGTTTCAATTCAATCGCTGTCTCAGCTAACAGTTCTGATAATTCTTGCTCATTAGTAACATTAATATTACTTTGAACCGCTTTGTATGTTAGTGCTCTATACATCGCTCCTGTGTCAACATATATATATCCTAATTTTTCTGCAACAATTTTTGCGACTGTACTTTTCCCTGCTCCTGCAGGTCCATCAATAGCGATGCTTATCTTTTTATCTTCCAAATCCCTCACCTGCTTAAATTGTAAATTAATTGTTGTTCTTATTTTACCATAGAACAAGTCGTAATCCTTAAAAAATAAATTTGAATAGGATATAAAAATTAGAAGAATTGAAAAAGCTACCCTTAAAATAAAGAGTAGCCTTTTCATTCATTCTCCTTCATTCGAAAGACATCTTGCTTTGGTTGTTCCTCAATCCCTGAAACACCTTCATATTGGATTAATTTATTCGTATATTCAAACAAACTCACATGATGGAAAGAGAGTTGAACAACGATAAGGAAGACTAGGTGCACGAGAACGAGTTTTAATAATATCCGGTCTAAAGTTCTCATATTGTTAACTCCGTTTTTCCTTATCATTTGTAATTTTCCCCAATTTTATTCAACTAATATTCCTTTTTTTCGATATTGTAATTGTTTATCGAATGTGTAGCGAATTAACTGTTGCTGCTCTGTATTCGTCAAATTTAAAAACTGAACTGATAATAAATGAATTTTATTTCTTTCGAATCGTCTAGTAATTCTACAATCCAAATTTAAATATTTGTAATGATGATCTTGAAACGGCAAAACAATGCAAGCCCTTCCAAAATCTCCCCTCACTATAGGGGAATGTTCTGGAATTACGACCGCACACCCGCCACCACTTAAATCGTCTGTAATTGTAGGTAATTGAGTGTTACGCTCGGGAAAATCAAGAGAAATATCAATCGCCGTTTTTACTCTTACAAATTGCCTGCGCTGAATTTTCATTAAATCCTGCTCATTTGGTAGGGCAAGTGCGAGCATTGGAATTTGTTTATTGAATCGATTTATTATTTTCGTTTTAAATAAATAGGTAGCCCCTGTGTTCTTATCCGAAAAACTTGCAAATAAGTGTTCACCGTTAGGTAAATATACGATTCGATTCGATTCGATACTCACTGGATAAGAAATTAATAACATATTATCTGTAAAGTCTGATACCTTCGACCGAAGTTGCTCCGTTTGGTCATTATGACTTAACTCAAGTATTAGCTCCATTCCTACTTTAAACATAATGTCACACCTTATTACTTTTTGACTGATTATTTAGTATTATCTCATGAAAAACATCACTTTGCTAGTAAATTTTATATTAAAAAAAATCAACTTACAGTGACTCATATCGTTTCACTGTAAGTTGATTTAACTTATAAAACATCGTTATACATCGGTTCCGCATTTTGCAGTTTCTCAACCTTTTCTTCCATACCATTTCCAGCATTAATATAAATTCGATATGTGTCCTGATCCAATGTACCTAAAAATTCATAACATAGAACTTCTTGTCCTAGTTCGTTAACAATGACGGCCAAATTATTTTCCATCAATTTAACATTTTTATTTATATGTTCTTGTGCTTCTTTTTCTGTTATTTTTGGACTTTGAATTTTACGTTCATGGTGGCCTTTTAAATAATCAGTTGCAGCAAAACCAATGATTTTCCCGTTATCGAGCGCTACTTTGACCTTGATTGACTCAGGATAAATTCTCACACCATCTTGCACAGTTGTAAATGTAAATAACCCCTGGGTATCATATTGAACGCTTTCGGCTAGTTTAAGATCTTTATATCCGTGTTTCTGAAGATAATCATTAGCCTTATTTGCGGCATCATTTAAGCTGACTTTTTGTTCCCCAATTTCACGGTGATTCATTAGCCAAACTGGATAACCACCTTTTTTAGTAATATCAATGCTTGCCCCATCTCCATTTCCATTATCGAGATTCACGCTGAAGAAGTCGAAGGCAGCCCCCTTACCATTATCTACAACTTTAACTTCATTAACATTTTTAATACCAGAATACTTTTTAGCAAGTTCGACCGCTTCCTCTTTTGAAATCGACTTACCTTTTAAATGTGCAAAATTTTCATCTTTCTTTTGAAATGTTACCATTGTTGAATCTTGTAAATGCTCTTCTCCAAATCCTTTCGCTTGCTTTTCTACTGTTTTAAATCCGTCGATGATCGTATTATCCGCTGCTTCTTTTCCAGAAGCTAGCGCCATCTCAACGTCCATCCACCTTAAATTATTCTTTAATACTAAATGTTGGACTTGCCTCAGTTCGGAACGAATATCATCACTTTGATTGTAAAGTTTTTTTAATGTGGCATATTCTTCTTCTGTAAGTGGTGATTTATCTAAATCCCGCACCGCAGTACGATAACTAAAGTTACCGATATTCGCCAAAAATTCCTCCGTTTTATTAAACGGCAAAAGTGTTAAAGGTAACTGACCAACACGAGTACGGGCTTCAGAAGTAATTCGCCATACATCTGCAAGTGCCGGTGAAAGCGAGTTCTTTGTGTTCATAGCAAGAGTTGTGCCTATCTTGTCATGCAGCACATCCATTTGATAACTTAAATCGTGAAAAGCACTTTGATAATTATTTTCAGCATTAATCAGTATCGCATTTTTTTCTTGATGCTCCTGATAACCCCAATAGGCTGTTCCAGCAACCCCTATCGCTAAAACTGCAATTAAAATTGATCGAATCATTAGAAACCACCTCTATTCAAATTATCTTCAAGCTTCGAACAATAATCATTCGGATTCCCTTAGTTTCATGTCGAACTACATACAAAAGATATGTTTACCTATCCGCTTAATTTGTGGCCTCGTCCAAATCCATGCGCTCGTTGCTGTATCTGGATTAAAGTAATATAAAGCACTATTCGTAGGATCCCACCCATTAATTGCATCTAACACAGCTCTTTTCGATGTCTCGTTTGGTGTTAACCATATTTGTCCATCTGCTACAGCTGTGAAAGCTCCAGGTTCAAATATGACTCCTGACACAGTGTTCGGAAAGGATGCACTATTTACCCGATTTAAGATAACAGCCGCTACTGCAACTTGACCTTCATAGGGCTCTCCCCGTGCTTCCCCATGGACTGCATTAGCCATTAATTGGATATCGTTTTGTGAGAATCCTGCAGGGGTGTTTGCTGCAGTTGGTTTGGGAGCTGGGTTGCCGCCTTGATTGCCTGTATTACCCGAAGTATTATTATTAGAAGTTGATTGTTTGCCTAAATCAGTACCGCCATAATGAGTAAATTTATTCCCTTTATTGATTTGTTCCTTAACATATTGCTCGTTATATTTAGATGCATTAACCAACTTGGCCTTCGTCTTTTCTCCTGCGAGACCATCAATAGGGAGCCCAAATTCATATTGAAAATTTCTAAGTGCCCAATACGTCCCCCAGCCAAAGACTCCGTCAATTTTCCCGTTGTAGAAGCCTAAATATTGGAGTCTGGCCTGCAATTCAATAACATCATCTCCGACTGCCCCTTGTTGAATCACCTGATTCGTAAAGGCTCTTGTTTTGTCCATTGGTGAAGTCGTAACCATCAAACTACACAATAATAAAACGGATATTAGCTTTGCAGTTTTGCTAAATCTCATTTTCTTAGCCTCCAAAAAAAGTTTTCCTACATAGTATTGTCCTAGAAGAATTGGTTTTTTATGCATGAAAAAAAACACTGCATTTTTTAAACTCAAAATGCAGTGCCTTCTTCATTGTGTTTTCTAGTTAAAATATGTGCATGTTTTACCTTTCTAAGACTGATATACCAAAGGCATAACATAAAGGGAACCATATAAAATAACCATCTTTTTCCGAGTACAAGAATGGAATCATAAAACCCATGCAAAATAAAGGGGACGAAAAAGGAAGAAACGAGCCAAATTATATTTTTACCTCCAATATTAAATTTTGCTTTTCCTAAATAATATCCCATTAGGACTCCAAATAAGGCATGGCTGGACACAGGAAGTAATGCACGCCCAAAAGCAAATTTAATACCATATGAGACTAAGTATAATATATTTTCCATTGTCGCAAACCCTAACGAAATAGCCGCTCCGTATACTATACCATCATAAGGTTCATCAAAATCGGCATGCTTGTATATAGCTAAAAACAAAATAAACCATTTGAAAAACTCTTCTAAAAATGCTGCTGAGATAAATGAATTTAGAAATCCATTATTTATAAAATCTTCCTCAATAATCACATATTGCATAAACATTACTGGAAATGTTAAAATAGCGCCAAACATGAACACCTTAAAAACATTAAGAATAGGTTCTTGTTGATATTGATCCCGTAAATAAAAATAGCTAATCAATGCTAGACCGGGAGCGATCCCAGCAGATAATATGCCAAACATAAAACAGCACTCTTTTCTTTCTATTTCTTTTATCCTATCATGGAACAGAATGATTGAAAATGATCTTTAAGTAATATTAAAGCAAAAGGCGGAAATAAATGAAGAATATTCTTGTTTTACATACCGGTGGTACTATTTCAATGCAGGAGAATGAACAAACAGGTTCTGTTTCTCCAACTATCGAAAATCCATTATTAAGTTATGCTAGGCAGCTTGACAAATTGGCAAATTTAATTACTAAACAACCTTTTCATCTTCCCTCACCACATATTACTGTTTCAAATATGTTGGAATTAAAAATATTAATTGAACAAGAGACTCGCAAAAAGTCTATAGATGGTGTCGTAATTACTCATGGAACAGATACATTGGAGGAAACAGCATATTTTCTAGATTTAACATTACAAACAGATATTCCAATCATTGTTACGGGTGCAATGCGATCTATTAATGAAGTTGGCTCTGACGGACTTTACAATTTTATTTCATCTGTACGTGTTGCTTGTACGCAAGAGGCTAGAGGAAAAGGTGTGCTTGTCGTTTTGAATGACGAAATCCATACAGCTGCGAATGTAACGAAGACACATACTAGCAATGTCTCGACTTTTCAAAGCCCGCAATATGGACCTATTGGGATTGTGACAAAGAGAGAAATCGTCTTTCACCATAAGTCACTATTCTCTGAAAAATACACACTGAATAACATTACAAAAAGAGTGACTTTAGTAAAAACATATGCTGGAATGGAGGCAGATTTATTTGATGCCATCCACGATTTACAATATGACGGGGTTGTCATTGAAGCGCTTGGTCAAGGAAATCTTCCGCCTTATTGTATGAGTGGAATCAAAAAGATAATAAGTTCCAACATACCAATCGTTCTCGTCTCCCGATGTTTTAATGGAATTGCTCAAGATGTTTATGATTATGATGGTGGAGGTAGGCAACTGAAAGAAATGGGTGTTATTTTTTGCAATGGATTAAATGGACAAAAAGCAAGGATTAAATTACTTGTTGCCTTAACCCATACGAATGATTTTAAACAACTCAATGATATTTTTTCTATAGCTTAAAGAACAAAAGCGCCGGCGTATTGGAAACCTTCTATATTAAAGATGAACGCCCCGTCCTGTCCTGTCCTTTGGAGCTAGACGTATAGGTAAAAGCATCCCATATTGAAGGATGCTTTTATTTTATATTTTTTCTTCTTTTTGAATATAGGCAGCAATTAGGTCTCCATGGAAACGTCCGTTCTCAATAAAAATCTCATTTGCATCATTTCCGGCTGCAATAACACCTGCAATAAATAGATTCTCAACGTTTGTTTCCATTGTTTCATGATTAAAAGTAGGTCTGCCTGTTTCCTTATCAATATTTACACCCATCTTGCCAATAAAAACATGATCCGGGTGATAACCCACCATAGCAAAAACAAAGTCATTTGGAATTTCTGAAACTTGTCCTCCGACTTCATATTTCAAACTTTGCGGAGTAATTTCCATGATATTCGCATTAAACTCCATCTTTATTTCTTCGCTTCTTACGAGAGCTTGAAATTCTGGCAAAATCCAAGGTTTAACACTTGCAGAATAATCACTGCCTCGGTAAAGGCAAGTGACACGAGCTCCAGCTTTATGCAGCTCAAGGGCTGCGTCTACCGCCGAGTTTTTGCCACCAATTACGGCTACTTCTGTATCAAAGTAAGGATGGCCTTCTTTAAAATAATGAAAAACCTTGTCTAAATTTTCGCCAGGAATTCCCATATAATTCGGATGATCATAATACCCTGTTGCGATAATAACATATCGTGC
Source organism: Bacillus niameyensis (assembly GCF_001375535.1). Classification (GTDB taxonomy): domain Bacteria; phylum Bacillota; class Bacilli; order Bacillales; family Bacillaceae_C; genus Lederbergia; species Lederbergia niameyensis. The sequence continues at coordinate 610,920 of NZ_LN831197.1, read as the reverse complement.
TTCATATTTTCCTTTACTCGTTTCAATATAAAACAAAGAGTCTTCCTTGCGTACACTAATAACCGTTTCAAACCGATTAATTCTTAATTCTTTTTCTTTAACAACTTCTCGATAATATGTAAGTGCTTGGTTTCTTTTTGGCTTACGTTCCACGGTGATAAATGGCACACCGCCAATAGCTAATTTTTCACTTGAACTGAAAAAAGTTTGATGAGTTGGATAATGATATAACGCATTGGCGATATTCCCCTTTTCAATAATCAAGGGGTTTTTACCAATTTCTTTCAAAGCAATCGCAGCTGACAAACCACATGGTCCGCCACCAACAATAATACATTCTTCCTTTTGCATTAAATTACTCTCCTATCTAAAAATCTCCCATCTATATATGATAGGAGATTCTAAAAATGAGTGCAATGAATATGTTTAAAAGAACGAGTGAAAAGTTTGTATAGCTGTTTTATCAATAAGTCGTTTTCCATATTCTTCTAAATATATTAAGGATATACTGGATAATCTTCCATATTCTTCACTCAAAGCGAGTAGCGTTTCCTGCTTGAACCCGTCTTGTGCAATTACAAAATAATAATGTGAATTGAATGAGTAAAGTGAACTAATCGAATGAAAACGATTAACGGTATTCAACTTTTTTGCAAAAGAAATACAATCATCAATATTTTCAAATACTACTATTATAAAATTATTATCGATTAAGGAAGGTGGCCTTTCCATTGCCGAATCATTAAAATCGTCTTCATCCAAAGTTAAAATGAGAACCAATTCTTTAGATGTCATAGAATAAATCTCAATTGCCACGGCCTCACAAGGTTCCAATGCATATACACGACTTGCCTCATCCAACATTTCATCGAATAAATCATCCCATATTTCTGATTCCTTTAGCATTTCATCCTCAGTAAACCCTTTGAAAGTCAATTCTTCAAACGAAATGGAGTATTTTATTTTATTTGAAGATAATCGCTCAAGCTCCATGAAACCGCCCCCTGAAGTTCTCCTTACCTCCCATACTATGTAAGTTCTAAAGGATGGTTCATATTGCCAGTTTGTTTCATTAACTCCTTTTTCTTTTTAAAGTGATTAAATGCGTCTCGGCTTTCGCTCCTAATCTTAGTGGTAATAAAGAGGTTCCATAACCATTACTAATAAGGTGTGTTATACCATTTTCCTTTTTTATTTGTCCAATTTCATATGGACCGAAACCGAATATACGTATTTGTCCTCCATGAGTATGACCGCTTAAGATTAGTGAAATTCGATTATTTTCGGGTAGCCTATTGTTAATATCCGGATTGTGGCTTAACAAAATTCGAAAAATGTTTTCGCCAGCAATATCAAAAACTAACTCTAAGGGGGGCAATTCTTGTGTAAGATCATCGACACCGATCAAGGCAATATGATCATTTTCCATAAAATAAACATCGTTTTTTAACTCCGTGATACCGTATTTTGAAAAAACGTCCTGTAAGTGTTGTAAATCAACCTCATAATCATTATTTCCCCAGATAAAAAATACAGGAGCAATGGTAGTTAATTTTTCTAAGTTTTCGCTAATCCTTGCAAATGGAACATCTTTTTCTGCTAAATCTCCACCAATCACAACAATATCAGCTTTATTCTTAATGTTATTTATAATTGCATCGGTAATAGTTCGACGATGGATATCGGAAATAAAAAAAATTGTAAATGAATCTAACTCCAACGGGAAGTTCGAAAACTGTAACTCTTCCTCCTTAACCAAGTTACCGAATGCATTACTAATCATATAAAAAAGCAACGCTAGTATACATAATATAATTATCGTTAATATAAACATCATTAAAACACTCGCCTTCACTGGAGGATAAAGTGAAACTTCAATCTTTTTTTCATCTTCACTGATTGTTAGATGATAGAACCCGTCTATTACGCCTTGAGTGTGGAATAAACAAATCATAACATTTTTTTTATCTCTTTTAACAGGAAAAGAGATAGCAATAAGAGCTATCTCCTTATTACAGGAATATAACGCCGGACCTTAGACCAATGGTATTTCTTGCTGAGGGCTTATCTTAGTGTCATCACGCATCCCACTGTTCAACTCCCCCATTTTTATGCTTATGTTTAAATTCGACATTCAGAACTTTTCAAAAGCAAAATTTCATCGTAACCGCTACTTTAAATCTCTCATAGAATATACAACTAATGATTTCGGGAAAGGAGTTCATCGCTTTGTATTATTGTCTTCAACAGAATCACCATACATGTTCTTGTTATAATCGACACAAGAACTTATTCATACCGTGGTACTCCCCCTATCAGCTTTATTCGCTTCCACATTTCAATCGTGAGTCTAAACCTATATATCCGGCCGTTAAAACAAATACCCTTTTTCAATCAGCTGAAAACTTCCAATTGCTTATGAATCAAGCCCATTTGTTAATTAATAAAGTGAAAACATCACCTAAATTTGCTCGTGATTTGATGGAAGCAGCCCAAAGTTCGAATAAAAAGAGAGTGGAAGAATTAATCCGATCTACTGGAATTACGATTAATGTCCAAACAAGTTTTAATCCTGATGGTATTAAAATTAGCTTAAGTAATGCTGAGAAAGATGTAGGATGTTGCACATTAAACATGGGGTTAAAATGGTAGCCCATTTTTGAATAAGCAGGTTGTATTTGGATCAATTTGTAAGTGGAAAGCCAGTTAATGAGGAATATGTCACATCTCATCGTCGTAAAACTATGTTGAAATCATCAATCACCCTTCAAATAGTTTCCATGAAAACCTGGTTGCCACATAGCTACCAGTAATCATAATGGGGAGATTGTGTAAAAACTTCTGCTGCATTTGATGTGTCAGATACACTGTGGAAGGAAAACTCCCCCTCAACCTTTTGCAAAGATACATCCTTTTGTTAAAGGAAAAAAGCCTCCAAAAAGGCATTATATTAAACTTTTTGGATAGCTTATTTAAACGTTATCCTATTTTTTACCATTTTATTACTTTTGTTAGAACAGAAGTTTCCTTATTTTGTAAAGTTTCATAAGCATCTGGGGCATCCTCGAAATATACTTCTTCTAATAAATATTTATTTACTTTAATTCTATTTTCACTAACTAATCTTAAATATTCATCCATATTTCGACCTTCAGTCCAACGGATGAATCCATAATGATAATCAATTGCATCCCTTTCAAAGATTGGATCGTATCGCCCTGGCCCACCTGCTCGGGAAATCAGAATACTTGCCTCCTTACCAAACATTTTGTCCCTTGGGAAATCAGGCTCTATATCCCCAACAATGACAACTTTTCCTTTATCTCTAATCCAATTTAAGCTTTGTGCTGTTAATGGAGATTTTTTACCCCCAGCGCATAGTAATACAGCATCTGCCCCTTTATACCTATCCCCCGAAATTATTTTCTCTTCTAAATTTTCTTGGTCAGTAAATAGTTTAATATTTTTGTTCCAACTCAAAAGCGTCGTTCGCTGTGCAGATAGATCATATGCATATACTTGATAAGCTGAGGCATCAGCAATTTGAGTGATTAATTGGCCGATAATTCCTAAACCTGCCACAATAATCTTTTCACCAAAATTGAGATTTGCAATTCGCAAACCATGAATTGCAATTGCACCTATTCCAGCTAATGCTGCTTCTTTCGGACTTACATTATCCGGCACTAGACTACACAATGTTTTTGGAACAAGTAAATACTGAGAATGTTTCACATACGGTGCACCATATACCGCAACAATATCCCCATCTTTAAACTCTTCCGTATTATCACCACAACGAACAATAACACCAGCAGCACTATAGCCAATATTAATTTGTCTGCCTTCACTATTATTAATCATTGACGTTTCTGTCCCGGGACTGATCACAGAATATAAGGTTTTAACTAGTAGGTAAGAATCTTTAAGTTCTGGAATTTCTTCTGTTATTATTTCTACCCTCTTATCATTGGCAACTATTGATTTCAAAAGTTTCACTCTCCCCGACAGTTAATTTCTTTTCGATTTAATAAAATATTTTGGTTAAATAAATTCAATAAAACAAATCCTGGATCATATCTGGGTCATATACCTACTATACGAAAGCGATTTCAAAATGTCAATAATTTTGCTAGACGACATGCGCCCGCTTCCTTAAGAGGAGATGTCCTGTCAGTCGGAGCTGAACAACGTAAACAACACACCGACATAACTTATCCATACCGACCGATTTTATAGTTTCATAAAAAACAAAAAACAAGTGGTCAACGCTCACTTGCTCTGATGGTAAAGGTTTATATTATATTTCTTTTTCATATACTCAAATATTTTATGTCTCTCGTTCCATAGATTTCCAGGTAATAAGTCTCCGCATTTATCAATAACTTCACATCTAAGATCATTATATTCTTTCTCACTTTTTTCCTTTTTTTCAAAAAAAATTTTCACCGAGCCGAGTAACGTAAAACCTATAAAAATAAGTAATAAAAAATAACTTTTCCCGGTAAAGACTGAAACCATATCGAGTACCGAATAATTATAGGGTTCTATTGCTGTTTTATATATAAAATAAAAAGAAAGAAAGCAAAAAAGTATTGCTATCGTTAAAAATGTAAAGTGCATATTTTTATATCTGTTATACTTTAATTTTCTATTTATTAGATTTTGTAATACTTGCTTTGTCGTCTGGTCCATATCTTCTCCAAATGCAACTAGAAACGGCTCCATGCAATCAACTCCCAGTAGTTTCATTATTCACTACATTTTTATGTTACATGGAGCCGCACTATGTCCTTATGGTAAAGGTATTTTTAATTTTTGACCGACACTAATATCATTACCTACTAATCCATTAGCACTTTGGATTCTTTCTATTCCTTCCTGACTTTTATAATAATGCATTGAAATACGATAAAGAGTCTCCCCTTTTTGAACAGTATGATAAATTGTTTCCCCGTTTTCATTTTGCGGAGTAGGTTTTGTTTCCTCTTTTGTTTTTTCAGTCGTGTCCTCTTTATTTGTTACCTGTTGATTATTCTTTGTTGTGGAATTCTCTTTTGGATTTTCTTCACGATCTGCTTTATTCTCTTCTTCTTTTACAGCATCTTTGTTTTCTTCTTTCTTTTCGATATTCTTCGGAGTATCCTTTATTTCATCTTCCTCCTGTTTTTTAGAGTCATCTGGAAGTTCGTGATCGTCAAATGAGATCACTTCTCCCGCACTGCTTCCTGCTGATTTAACAGTTGGCAAATTGTCTTTATTTAAATAAATAATGACAGATAGTGGGAGTAGCAACATAATTACTAACAAAATAAGTGGAATGGAAAGTTTGAATTTCTTTTCCTCCTTCTTTGAATTTTTCTTTTCTTTCTTTTTATTTTTTTCCTTTCCATGCAATTCCGCTCTTGATGGCAATTTTTCATGATTTGATGAATTTTTTGGATCCAGCATTTCAGACATTTTTATCCCCCTCCTTTAAGCTTGGGATTTGGCTTGATCTCTTTATATATAGTCCTAATAAAAAATCAATAATAAAGTGCATTACGATTACAGGTAATAGTTGTTGCCCTGATAATTCAAATATAATACCAAACAAAAAACTTAGAATTACTACATTTATGATTAAGTACCAATGTGCCCAATAGCGAAAATGAACGAGGGCAAAGATGATACAAGATGGGATTAACCCTAGTTTTACTTGTACGACGCCTCGAAAGAGCCACTCCTCTACAATCGCAATGACTAACACTAAAATAGTAATCTGAAATATTGATAAATTAGAAAACAACTTTTCATTGATTCCACCATCACTGTAAAAGTGATTCGGTAACAGCTTCATCAAAAGTACATCAAGGCTTACAACGAGGACACCACAAATAATTGCAACAAAAAGCCACTTAGGGTCCCAGCGAAACAGTGAAAAAAATGATTGTAAATGACGGTAAACTACAAAGCTTAATATAACAGCTAGGATTAATAAAACTGCCTGTGTCAAAAAAACACTTAATAGTAATTCCTTTCCTGTTAACTGCTTTGCTAACTCCGCTTGTCTATTTAATTTCATAATGGATTCACTTCTTGTTTTAATAATTGCTGAAGTCGTTTCACCCAAGAATTGGACGATAAGTTTTCTATATGTGTTAATTCTTCGTAGTAGTTACTTAAATCAAACGTGCAAATGTCACAACAATCAGCTGGTTTTGAATAGTCGTTTTCTCCAAAAATAGTTATAATTTGCTTTCTGCGACAATCTGTCGATTGAATCCAACGATACATTTGCCATACTTTGTTTACTTTATAATTTAAACGTTTCATTCTAATCGTCTTTACTTTATTAATTTGCTGCTCAATATCTTGAGAGTTTAGAAGATAGTAATGTTTAAGAAAACGTAATTGAGTTTCTGACAACCGTAATTCTGCAACGAGATCAGTTTCATTTTTTAATTGACAAGTGTTGAAATAAGCATCAATTTGCCATTTTTCCGGAAGTTCATACTCGCTCAGTCTCAATGGTAATTCCTCATCGCCAGGGCTATACATTAAAATTGCGACACTTTCTTGCCCATCCCTTCCAGCCCTGCCGATTTCTTGCAAATATGACTCTACTTGACCTGGCATGTGAAAATGAATAACAAATCGAATATTATTTTTATTGACTCCCATGCCAAATGCACTCGTTGCACAGATTACATTTAGCTGATCGTTTAGAAATTGCTGTTGAATCAATATGCGTTGTTCTTGATCCATTCCTCCGTGATATGCAGCTACCGCTTTGACTCCATTTAATTTAAGATGCTCAACCATTTCCTCTGCAACACGTTTACTAGAAAAATATATAATTCCAGGTTTTTTTAATTGTCGTACCAGTTCCAACAGTCTTTGTTTTTTTTCGTTTGCAGTTTGTACTCTTTCAATCATAATCGCTATATTGGGCCGATCCACTGAATAGATAAATTCATTAGGGTTCTTAAGCTTTAGATAATGCTTAATATCATCTCGTACCTCTTTTTGAGCTGTCGCCGTAAGAGCTAGTGCTGGAGGTGCCCCCAAACATTCTCTTATCTCCCCTAAACTCAAATAATCTGGTCGAAAATCATGTCCCCATTGTGAAATACAATGCGCCTCATCAATAACAAATAATGATATTGAAACATTTTTAAGTCTATCGATCATACCTTCCATTCGTAACATTTCTGGCGAGATATAGATAAATCGATATTGATTCAAATTTTGTAATGCCTTTGCTCTCGCTCGGGAATTCAAAAAGGAATTTAACGCAATTGCTTTGCGTTCACCTATTAAAGCTAGCTGCTCAACTTGATCCTGCATTAATGAAATCAATGGTGATATGATTAAAACCGTTCCTTTAATAAGATAGCCTGGTAACTGATAACAGAGTGATTTTCCCGTTCCTGTTGGAAGCATAGCTAGTACATCTTGTTGCTTTAAAACTGCATCGATAATTGCTTCTTGGCCATTTCTAAAGGAAGAATAACCGAATCTTTCTTGCAAAACTTGGAATTTCATCATTTTTTCACTCCCAATCTGGACAATACAAGCCGGATTTGGAAATAAGAAATATCACTTAGTTTTTCTTTAATAGGTTTGAGTTTTCTTACACCTAAGGAATTCGCAATTGTACTTATTTTTTCGATCGATTCTTGATCCACATAAGGTGTAATCGAAAATTGTTTATTATTTAATGCTATTTCGATAATATGGTCTTCTACCGTACTAGCTTTTAAATTTCGCAATTTAGCAATTTCTTCTATAGTTAAGTTTTGCTTAAGTAACTTATATGTACGAAGAGCTGTCTTTGTATACGGTACTTTTTGGTAAATGTCTTTTAATAGACTAGACAAAATATTATATTTATGATGATCTTTAATTAACACTTGGATCATATAATGCTGTGCATTCATAAAGCGAAAGTGAGATTCCGACAATTCTATCTCTAGAAATTCAGCTATTTGAGTCGCTGTCATGCCAATCGACTGAAATCCACTTAGACGCATAACAACTATATCTGGATTTTCAGGGAATGGCGAATTCAATATTGAGTATAGTTCATCAAATAAACAGGATGCTAAATTTGAACGACTATTCGGATATTGAATAATGGTATTTTTAACCCAATCCCGTATATCCGGATCCCTAACTATGGGAATATAACGATTTTGCCCGTGGCTTAAGTAGGATATAGCTTGTACAAGTAAAGTCAATCTTTTCCACATCAATATCGATACATCCTGATACTTTAAACCATGGATATATTTCGGGAAAGCATTCTCCTTAAAAAAATCAGTATAAGCTGTAATGCCTTGATCCGTTACGGTCCATTTTGAATCTTCATTTAAAGAAACGATTAGGTCTTTTTGAGATAATTCATTTATATTTTGTTCAAATTGTTGACGTGACCATCCTGGCAGAGTTTTAAATAAATTTGAAAGGCGATAAAGATGGGCATCTTGGATAGTTTGCGATGATTTCTTACCTGAAAGTAAATGATAAACGGAATAGATAGTTCTCTCTCCATTAATTGTATGCAGACATTTCAATATTAGCGCATGCAATAATGTCACCAGCATCATCCCTTATGTTTTACTTCTTTCATTTTACCATGAAAACATCGTTTCGACTATTCTATCTATATTTAGATTAAAATCGACAACTCCTACCTAAGAGCAGCCATTATGATTGAAAAGCACTGAACAATAAAATATAATTATAGTATGATTTTAAAATATAACTTTTGCTTTCTTGGTTAGTAATTGGAGGTTTTTTACCTATGCCAAAGTATACTATCGTAGATCAAGACACATGTATTGCTTGTGGTGCATGCGGTGCATCCGCACCTGATATATATGATTATGATGATGAAGGGTTAGCTTATGTCATCTTAGATGATAATAACGGTACTGCAGAAGTTCTAGAAATTTTAGAGGATGATTTGATGGATGCGTTTGAAGGCTGTCCGACAGATTCCATTAAAATTGCGGACGAACCATTTGATGGTGACCCATTTAAATACGAATAAAAAATGGAGATGTCTTTTACGACATCTCCATTTTTTACGAATTTTTATATGTGATCTGTTTATTCAACCAGTGTTGCAGACGGCTGTACAACAGGACAAAAACAACAGTAACGATTAAACCTTTTACAATATTGAAGGGCAAGATTCCCCCTACGACCATTACACGCAGTTCTGAAGTACTCATGGCTGGCCAGTTAAGTAATTTAATATAAGCTGGTAAAATAGCGAAATAATTTAAAAGGCTCATAATAATCGACATAAACAATGTAGCGGAAATAAGTGAAACAACTAGGCCCCATTTGGCTTTAAAGCGATTAAATATCCAATACGTAGGTAGAACAAATAATATACCAGAAGCAAAATTAGATAAGTGCCCAATCGGAATTCCAGTTTCACTGCTTGATGCGATATAGTCTAACACGTTTTTAAATAATTCCACTAGAATCGCGGCTACTGGACCAAGTGTGAATGCAGCAATAAGTGCTGGAATATCGCTAAAGTCAACCTTTAAAAATGATGGGAAAATGGGGATTGGAAATTTAATCATCATTAAAATAAAAGATAAACTGCTTAACATTCCAATCAGTACAAAAGATCTGACACTAAAATTTTTCATAATCCTCTCTCCTTAGAGATTCACCTCTAGACCGAAGAAAGGTAAGCCGAACAGATCACATCCAAATAAAAACCCTCAAAGAAATTTCTTTGAGGGAGAATATCAGGCATGCTTCAAATAGTACTCAATATTAAAAATTGAATACTTGGCTACCTTCATCTTCTCCCATCCAGACTATACTGTCGGCTTTGGAATCACACCAAATCCTGCTTCAATAGAAGCTCGCGGGCTTAGAAGCATTACTGCTTCATCACCGCCGGTCGGGAATTTCACCGCGCCCCGAAGATGAATCATATTATATTTTCAAATTTATTATACACTATTTTAGACAAAATGGAAAGGATATGCTTTTTAATTTAATACATTAGGAGCAATAGGAACTTTAATCGGTTGGCTGAAATTAAAGCCTTGCCATTCCTCTTGCGAAAGATTTTCAAATTGGACGAACTCAAAGCCAAATTCTTTTGCAGTTAAAAGAAGTCCTTCAATCATTCGCATATTTTCTTCTTGGTCGCCTTCCAATAATTCAAATGAATTTTTAAAACGAATCGTAGCTACTTTACTTTCTCCTGTTTGAACTTCTAGTTGAACATTTTCAGGAATTAGCGGCAATAAATAATCACTTTGTGCCTCATCCATTTTTTCAATGGCGTCTTGCAAGGTGTTTACATCTGAGTTATCGGGAACAATGTAAGAAATCTCAGCGTCTCCTTTATAAAGGAAATAAGCTTTTTGTGATGTCTCGGAAATAGCTTCATCTGGAATTTCCCCATAATGTCCATCTTCTACCTTATTGCCATCTTCATCTGTAAAATGAACAGTTTTGATATTTGTGTTTTTAAATGTGTATTGAACTAACTTTTTTAATACATTTCCATTATCTAGAAGATATCTGTTCGATGAATCAATTATAATCCGAGCAGTCGCAGGATCGTCAATTCTTATAGAGTTGATAAAAGGATCCATATTTTGCAACCCGTAACGAGGGTCATCTAACGTCTTAGAAACATCCTTCATTCGTGTTAACCAGTCTTCATTAGAGACAGGATCGATTACGCTGACAGGAATGGCCTCCGCATAATCAGCTGTTAAAACACCGTAAGTATAGACTTTAAATCCATCTTCCTCATATGCCGCTGTCTTTAGGTCAGCTACATCGAAATTCTGTGCCGCGTTCATTTTCTCTTCTTCATTTTCCATATCCGTCTTTGCTCTTTCTTTTGCTGAGTAGAGACTAATATTGGCATCATGAGATTCGGCTGATTCCTTTATCTCCTTTTTCATTAGCAAATCAGTAGGAGATTTTTGAAATATAACAGGAAATAACAAAAGAACAACTAATAAGCCAGCAAATGTTGATATTGCAGGAATGAAAATAGTTCTTTTCGGCTTTGTCTTACTCATTTGCTTTTTAATATTCCTATATATTTCTTCTTTCGGCCGTTGATCTGTCACTTTTGGAAGCTGATTTAGTAGCTGTATTATTTTTTCATCGTTTTGTTCAGATTGTGCCATGGTTATCCTCCTTCCCTTTATAAGCTTCCATTTTCTCCTTTAATGATTTTAACGCTCGGTGTTGAGTTGTCTTCACTTTACTTTCAGACCATTTTAAAGTTGCTGCTGTTTCAGCAATTGAAAATTCGTTCAAATATCGCATAATCAAAACCATTCGATGATTCGTATTACAAGTAGTAAGACATTGTAGTAAGTGATGGAGATCTTCCTTGTTAATTGCCATTTCTTCCGGTAAAGGAGTATCGTCTTTTATTTGCCAATGATCCCAATCAAATTTATCGTATAGACGTTCTTTCCAGCCTCGCTGTTTTCTAAAATGATCGATCGCTACATTTTTTGCGATCGAGAATAGCCATGTCTTTTCCGAACTTTGCCCTTTAAAACGATCGTATGATTTCATAACCCTTATATAAACTTCCTGAACCATATCTTCTGCTTCCTCGCGATTTCTAACCATGTAGAACAAAAATTGAAAAAGGTCTTGGTGGTATTTGTTATATAATTCATCGAACACGGAGTCCATTTATTCCCCTCCCCCGTTATATAGTTAGTCGTAAATTCGAGAAAAATGTTACACTTATAGCTTTTTTATTATAAAAAAACGGATTGAACAACCCATTTCAGTTATTCAATCCGTCTGTCTGGTTTTCAATGGAATGTTTCTGTTTCCCATGGAACAAGATTAATTGGCAGTTTTCAACATATTTCTGGCAAAAAGATAGTAAAGGTCGTTCCAACTCCTAATTTACTTTGAACCGTAATATAACCGTTATGAGCATCGATAATATTTTTGGCAATAGCTAGCCCCAATCCAGTACCAGAACTTCCTCTTGTTCTCGCTTTATCTGCTTTATAAAAACGCTCGAATACAAAAGGCAAATCTTCTTCAGGAATACCTGATCCAGTGTCTTTTACTGAAATAGTTATTCCTTTACTATTTCTCGTCTGAGTGATCATAATAGTCCCATTTTCACTCATATGCCTAATCGCATTATCAATTAGATTTGTTAATACTTGTTCCATCCGATCTTCATCCATAAAAAAAGTTTGCTCGCTTGTTTGCAACTGACTCTCAATATTCACATTGTTTTCCTTCGCTACACCGCCAAACTTATTCATAATCCGTTTTATAAAGGAACCTATATGGACATCATCATAGTTAAGTGAAATGTGGCCCGCTTCCATTCTAGCGATATCTAATAACTCATTAACTAAACGGCCAATCCTTAGCGATTCATCATAAATGATTTTTGCCAGCTCTTTCTTTTCCTCTTCAGATTCAGCAATATCATCAATAATCGCTTCACTGTAGCCTTGAAGCATGGAAATCGGTGTTCTTAATTCATGTGAAACATTGGATACAAAATCTGTGCGCAATTTGTCAAGGCGACGCTCCTCTGTCATATCACGAATAACCGCAACAACTCCCCTAACACTTTCCTGATTTTGCGTGTATAAAGGACTTACGATCACAACGTAATAGCGGCCTTGTAACTTCAATTCACCTGTTTGCTCGGTTTCCGTTGAAATAGCTTGTTCTAAAAGTTCAGCAAGCTCTGGTGGAATGTTTGAGCTGTTTTCGGATTCATAATGCCATTGTTGCAAGAAATGTTCCGCGGGTGGATTCGTAATTAAAATAGACCCACCTTTACTAAATGTCATAACACCGTCAGCCATGCTACTTAAAATACTTTTTAGCTGCTCTTTTTCCTGACTTAAGACATTCATATTAATTTTTAACCTTTTGGCCATTTGGTTAAAAGCAATCGCCAATTCTCCAATTTCATCGTGGCTTAAAAAGGGTACTTTCGTATCAAATTCTCCTTTTGATACTTGAAAAGCAGCTTCCTTCATTTTCCTCAAAGGTGAGGTAATGCGTGTAGATAAGAAAAAAGCAAAAAATGTTGTTAATACAATCGCAATTCCAGCAGCCAGCAATATGAGTCTCGTTGTTTGCTCTGTTGTATCCTTCATAACTGCAAGAGATTGATAAATGAATATAGCTCCATCCTGATTATCGATTGTAAATGGAACAGCAGCAACAACTAAATTATCATATCTGTTCCCTTTTTTATCCATATCAGATAAAGACAGCTCTTTTGTCACTTTCTTTTTTTCCGCGAACACTTTAGATAGATCAGGGTCTTCTAATAACATTTCATCTGGGATTAAGCCCTTATCGGATCGATTCGGCGAAAATAGAATATCATTTTTATTATATGCGATAACGAGCTCAACTGGATCATCGATTATTTCAAAAGCAATTTCTTCACCAAGATTATCATCTGCATGAGCTTCAATAATCCTTGATATTTTGTTTGCCTGATCCTGCAATCCCTGTTCAATTTGACCGACATGATATTTTTCAAAAAATTCAAGCTGTAACATTGTTAATAAAATCAAAACAAAAGAAACGAGTAGGAGGATTGTACCCCAAAGCTTTCCTACTACACTACGCCATAGTCTCATTCATTACCTGCCTCAAATTTGTAACCGACTCCCCAAACAGTCACAATCATTCCAGCTGCTTTTTCGGATACTCGATTTAATTTTTCACGTAATCTCTTAACATGTGTATCTACAGTTCTCAAATCTCCAAAAAATTCGTACTGCCAGACTTCTTTCAATAGTTGTTCGCGATCAAATACTTTATCAGGTGATTTTGCAAGGAAATGTAACAACTCATATTCCTTTGGTGTTAAATTTACTTCTTGACCATTAGCTGTCACCCGATGGGCATCGTGGTCTATTGAGAGATGTGGATAAACGATAATATCCCTTGCCGATGTTCCGGGTCGAGGAAAGTCTGATTGTGATGAGCGTCGAAGTAACGCTTTTACCCTTAACACCACTTCTCGCGGGCTAAATGGCTTGACAATATAATCATCTGTTCCCACTTCAAATCCTTGAACTCTATTTGATTCTTCACCTTTAGCTGTTAGCATAATGACAGGGGTATTTTTATGCTCCCGTAACTCATTACATACTTCTATCCCATCTTTACCAGGCATCATTAAATCAAGCAAAATGCAATTATAATCATTATTCAAGGCCATTTCCAAAGCTTCTACTCCATTTTCAGCTTCGTCTATTACATAATTCTCACGTTCTAAATACATTCTAAGTAATCTTCTAATACGGTCTTCATCATCTACAATGAGAATGTTAACTTGTTGTTCCATTTTCCTGCCTCCTAGATTCATAATTAAAATACTTTTATCCATATAAACGAGCAGTATTCGCCGTCAAGCTGCGTAAGCTTTTGATTGAAAGCTAGGCTTTTATAGGAAAAAGGCTCGCACCTTTAAGTGTGAGCACTTTGTTTAACTATAATTTTAAGGTTTAAAAAGGAAAGCCGCAAGATTTTCGTTTACTAATTATTTATGAAGCTGCGTAAGAGTGTAATCCTGCGAGAATTAAGTTTACAGCTATAAGGTTAAATAGTATAATCGCAAATCCTATCACCGCAAGCCAAGCTGATTTTTCACCATGCCATCCTCTTGAAAGGCGTAAATGAAGGAAAGCTGCATAAAATAAGAATGTAATTAATGCCCATACTTCCTTCGGATCCCATCCCCAGAAACGAGTCCAGGCAATCTGTGCCCAAATCATGGCAAAGACTAACCCCCCAAGACTGAATACTGGGAAACCAATTAATACAGAGCGATAACCAACTTCATCTACTAAATCAAGATTTGCTTTTTTTACTAATGGTTTTAATAAAGTGCTAATTCGTTTTCTTACAATTAGCCTAACTAGTAAATATAAAACAGTGCCTACTAATAGACTCCAAATAACTGTGTTTAGTTTTTGCGCATTCACAATAGCAGGCATAGATACTAGTGGCTCAAATCCAGTCTCAGAGATTTTCACACCTTCATGTGGTCCAACAATTGCTGGCAAATGATAGGTTGCAACACTCTCTTTACCTTCTTTATTAACCCAGCTAAATTGTGTTTCATAGTCAGCAAGCGCAAAAGAGGTTGTAATAATTATAAATCCTAAAGTTACAACTAAAAAATACATAATCGCTTCTAATGAAAAAGAACTTAAACTAGTTTTCTTTGTATCGACCACTTTTAATAAGTAAACTAAACCTGCTACAAAACTAATAGCTAAAATAGCCTGTCCAGCTGCTGCTGTAGAAACATGTATAATTAGCCATTTACTTTGCAAAGCAGGAATAAGCGGGCTAATATCTGACGGAAACATGCTTGCATACGCGATCAAAAGCATCGCAACTGGAAGGGCAAACAACCCTATTACATTTAGTTTATATATAAAATAAATAAGGATAAATGCACCTACCAGCATCATGCCGAAGAATGTCGTGAATTCAAACATATTACTGAGTGGAATATGCCCACCTGCTAGCCAGCGTGTAATAAAATAACCAATTTGAGCGATAAATCCGGCGATTGTAAGCGTGATACCTATTTTAGACCAGCGATTTGTGCCGATTTGTTTTTCCCGGCCTCTCTTATCACGGATCGCACCACCGAAGAAAAAGACTCCAATTAAATATAGAATAAAGGCGGCAAATAAGAGATTACCGCTCGTCTGGACTAGAGTCGCCATTCGTATTCCCACTTTCTTTCAAATTATTCTTATCTTCTTGTTGATCAATTGGTTCCGGGATTGATGTACCATCTACGATAGCTGCAATTTCCCGCTTTAAACCGTACCAGTTTTTATTTGTGTGTCCTGCTATTAAAATATCCCCATTTAATCGTTGTAACCAAATGCGTCGGTGATTCCAATATGACCCTTGAATAACTCCAATCATGAAAATAGCTCCACCAAGAGCCAATATCCACAATGTCAAATCTTTTCTAACGGTAAGCACTGTAGTGTTCCGCGTAGAGATCTCTTTAAAAGCCATTTTATAATCTGTTTCACCAAGCGGTTCAACCGTTTGTTTAATCGCAGTAAAACTGACTTCTCCATCAGGATGTTCAGGAGAAATTAAATTAAACAAAAATGCTGGATTATTCGGAAGAGCTGAATCTGTCTGGGGTTCTCCATCATCTGCAAAACCAGAAAAGTCCGGATAATAGCCGATCAATTCTACTTTATAACCATCCCCGATTTCATATTCTTTCTCGGGATTATTTAAATCAATCGTTATTTCTCCTTTGATCCCTTCTGTTTCTTTATCAATAAAGTTAAAAGTCATTGTTGCTAATTCATTTAATTTGTAATCTGTTTGATAAAGCGCGTAATGATCAAACTTCAGAGGTTTGTTTACACGGATTTCCGTTTCAGCCTCTTTTATTAAATTTTGATCATCACCAATAATACTGTCGGGATCTCTTTTATATAAAATAACATCTGATTGGAAATTTTTAACAACATTTCCAGCCCTTTCAAGAGCTGCACTATATACTTCTTTGTCTGTATCTTTATCATATAGTTCTAGTGTGAATTTCTTATTTTCTAAGACATACTCGTTATGGGTACCAGGGATAATCATCTTTTCCCCTTCACGTAACCATAAAAGCTCGTCTACATACATGCCAGGAACGAATCTAAGCATCCCACCAATTAAGAATATTATTAGACCTATATGATTCACATATGGACCCCACCGGGAAAAACGTCCTTTCTCAGCTAATATATTTCCATTCTCGATCCGCAGCTTGTATCTTTTTTCACTCATTTTCTTTTTAATTAATTCAAAGTCTTGATCTGTACTACTAGTAGTTTCTTTCCGATTATATAGTCTTTGTCTTTTTAAAAAACTTTCATGACGACTTACACGTTGATTTTTCAAAGCTCTATATAACGGTACTACTCTATCGATACTACAAATTACGAGTGATACACCAATCGATGCAATCAGCAATAAATACCACCATGAGCTATATAAATCATAAAGTCCAAATATATAATATAGAGTACCAAAAATGCCATATTTTTCGGTGTAATATGTTCCTGGGTCTACATTTTTCGGTATGTACATCACTTGCGGTAAAAAGGTACCAAGCGAAGATACAATAAGTGTAATAACGATGAGCCATACACCGACTTTTACAGATGAGAAAAAGTTCCAAACTTTATCTATGATTTTTCTATTATAGGTTTGTGATCTGCGTGCGCTTCCTTCATAGCGCATATCATGCAATTTTTCTTTCTTTGCTTTCTCCGTCAGAGCACGTCCGCATGACTCACATAATACCGTACCAATCGGGTTAACATGACCGCATTCACATTTTATTTCTTTCATACGATAAACTCCCTTATTACGGTTTAATCCGTTCCATCATATTTTTAATTCTTCCCTCTGGTAATTGCCCTTCAATAATCTCGACAATCTCTCCTTCGGGATTAATTAAAATTGTTGCTGGTAAATTATATATATCATAAGAAGTTCTCGAAACATCCTTACTTTTATCCTGCAATATAGGAAAATCTAACTGATGCTTTTTCAAAAAATTGCTTATCATTAATTGAGGTTCCCCGATATTAACTGCTAGAACAACTACACCTTGATCCTTATATATATTATACTGGCTGTTAATATCAGGCATTTCCTTTTCACACGGGCCACAGTACGTTGCCCAAAAATTAATGAAAACACCTTTACCTTTATAGTCTGACAGTTGATGTTTATTGCCTTCCATATCTGTTAACACGAAATCAGGCGCTTTTTCCCCCACAGCGATTTTTGCCTTATCTTTCGTCAAGCTAGCATATAATGTATAAACAACCGCAGCCAAGAGAACAGACAAAATGACGGTTCGCATCAAAAGACGCTTATTTTTCTTGTTTGACATGCCACCTCTTACCCCCCAGCCATTTAATAATTCTCATTATTATACCATTATGTTCCTGTTGATTTTTTTTCGGGTTTGAAGGTTGTGTGAATCTTACTCAGCCTTTTTCCCCCGTTTGTGCCGATGTGCGTAACTGTTTTACCTCATGCGGTGTCAATTCCCTGAATTGACCGGCATTAAGTCCAAGCAAGCTCAAAGAACCGTATTGTTCTCTTTTAAGCTTTTGCACAGGATGGCCGATCGCCTCCATCATTCTTCTCACTTGCCTATTTCTTCCTTCGTGAATTGTTATCTCTACAATACCAGTTTGCTTGCGTTTATCCATGGATTTTAATTTCACTTTAGCAGGTGCTGTTTTTCCATCTTCTAATTGGATTCCACGCTCTAGTTTTCTTAAAGCTTCTTTAGTAGGAATCCCTTTTACTTTCGCTATGTATGTTTTTTGAATTTCATATTTAGGATGCGTAAGTAAATTGGCAAATTCTCCATCATTGGTAATAATTAACAATCCAGAAGTATCATAATCAAGGCGTCCAACTGGATAGATTCGCTCTTCCACAAAATTAAAGAAGTCTGTTACGACTTTACGTCCCTTATCATCTTTTACAGCCGAGATCACACCTCGAGGCTTATAGAATAAATAATATCTTTTTTCTTCTTGTACGATAGGAATCTGATTCACTTCGATTTTATCTGTAGAAGAAACCTTTGTTCCAAGTTCCTTTACAATTTTGCCATTTACCGTTACCTTACCTTCTAAAATCAATTCTTCAGCTTTTCTTCTGGATGCAATCCCAGCATGTGCTATTACCTTTTGCAATCGTTCCATCACTTTCACCTCATTACGGGCTTTTACTGTATGAATTATTACATATATAGCGCGAAAATCAAAGAAAGATACCTATTACTGTCAATAAAAAAAGAAAAATCATGTCCAGTTTATGAACATGATCGAAAAGTCGAGCTTTGTTTCGCGGCATATGTCTTTCGAAAAGGTAGTTCGCCAGTTGCAACAGGCATATGCTAATACTTTGATTAACTAAACATAATAGTAGTGATAATAATAGCAGCTGATATTCCTACTAGATCCGCTAGCAAACCTACCTTAAGAGCATCTCCCATTTTTTTGATTCCTACTGCTCCAAAATAGACTGTTAACACATAGAAAGTAGTATCTGTACTACCTTGTATAACTGAAGCCATTCTACCGATAAAAGAATCTGGTCCGTGAACAGAAATTATATCACTCATAAGCCCTAACGCAGCATTTCCTGAGATAGGTCTAATAAAGGCTAGTGGTACTATCTCCGCAGGAACTCCTAAAGCATTAAGCACTGGTCTGATTAGTTGAATAACAAAATCTAGGGCACCTGATGCACGAAAGATTGTTATGGCGACTAACATCCCAATTAAAAACGGAATAATGGAAATAGCAATTTTTATACCTTCTTTTCCACCCTCAACAAAATATTCGTAGGCAGGTTGCCTTTTCCATAAACTATATATGAGTATAATGGCAATGATAACTGGGATAATCCATAAGGAAATGATAGAAATTACTTGCATGATCACTTCACGCCCTTCTTAGTACGGCGTCTATGAAAATATCGATCAATTAAAATAGCTGCAATCGTTGCACAACAAGTAGCTAGTAATGTTGGTCCAACGATCTCCGTTGGCGATAAAGACTTATAGTTCATTCTTATGGAAATGACTGTAGTTGGAATTAGCGTTAATCCTGAAGTATTGATAGCAAGAAATGTTATCATTGATCTGCTTGCGCTTGAGCTCCCACCATTTAGATCTTTCAACTGTTCCATCGCCTTAATTCCAAGGGGTGTTGCTGCATTACCAAGGCCAAGCATGTTGGCAATCATATTAGACAGAATGTAGCCGATTGCCGGATGATCAGCAGGAACTTCTGGAAAAAGCTTTAAGACGATTGGTTTAAAAAGCGCAGATAACTTATTCAATAATCCAGTTTCTTGAGCAATTCTCATCATCCCCAACCAAAATACTAAAACACTAATGAGCCCTATACATATTGTCACGGCTTCATTGGCAGATTGAAAGATGGCTTCATTCACTTCTTTCATTCTGCCATTAATTGCCGCAAATAGTAAACCGATGAGCGTCATAACAATCCAAATATAGTTAATCATGCGGCATCATCACGATTAAATAAAAGATTTTTAATATACTGCCACCAATCTGAATCTTTCTGCTCTTCCACTTCCCTAATATAAATATACTCTTGCTTCACCGGTTCACCTTGAAAGTACAGGATTGCTATGCCTGCTTTACCCTCGTCTAACTTTTTCAATTTTTCTGGCTGTAACAGTTTATATTCCATTCGAATTTCTTCGGATTCATCCTCCGCCAACGGATAAATAATTGGATTTTGTATAAATAATTCTTTTTTTTCAAGACCTTCCGCATCAATCTCTAATCGCCCTTTATTTATAATGGACTGATCGGAATAAGTTTTAAAGCCATACTCATACATGGAAATATGATCATTCCAATCATCAGGAGCATTTAAAGTGACAGCAATAAGATCTTCGTTTTTCTTAGTTGCTGTTGTGATAAGTGTTCTTCCCGCCCGTTTTGTAAAACCTGTTTTCCCGCCTGTCGTATATTTATATTTTTCAGTCAGTAGGCGATTTTTGTTTTTCCAACCTTGTGGACCTGATCCTCTTTCAAATTTATATAATTTCGTACCAGAAATTTCACGAAATTTTTCATTCATCATTGCGTATCGTGTCATCAATGCCATATCATAGGCTGTTGAATAATGTTCTTCATGATCGTCCAACCCATGAGGATTCGAAAATACTGTATCCTTCATACCTATTTCCTCTGCCTTTCGATTCATTAAAAAAACAAAACCTTCCACACTGCCGCCTACATGTTCCGCAATAGCTGTTGCTGCGTCATTCCCAGACCGAAGCATTAAACCATATACGAGATCTTCCAATTTCATTTCTTCCCCTATCTCTAGATAAATGGAAGACCCTTCCGTATATACAGCTCTTTTACTAATCGTGACTTTTTCATCGAGTTTCCCCGATTCAATTGCCACAATAGCAGTCATTACTTTTGTGATTGAAGCAATTCGATGGACCT
Source organism: Bacillus niameyensis (assembly GCF_001375535.1). GTDB lineage: Bacteria > Bacillota > Bacilli > Bacillales > Bacillaceae_C > Lederbergia > Lederbergia niameyensis. The sequence continues at coordinate 589,850 of NZ_LN831197.1, read as the reverse complement.
CATGTGCGTTTTGTTCATAAAGCACCCTGCCAGAGTTTTGTTCCATCAAGATTGCCCCCGAAGCACTCACGGACATAGCTTGAGTACGGTTCGGAAGCATCTGTATACTTATAACTGTTAAAATGATGATCGCGATAATTTTTTCTACTCTCATCCGCTCGCTCCCCATTTGATTTAATACTTGTCTATCTATAATGTTTATACAAGTTTATGCTGGGAGCCCTTTGATATGAATAAAAAAACTCAGTCTTCCTTGTAAAAAAGAAAAAGTGTGTAATGGAATTATTTCCAATTACACACTAAGGACTTAATATATCTAGATTAGCAGTTTTCATTGATTGGAGCGCCACTCAACAACTTGTTTGAATTATTTCTGAGACTTTCCAGCGTTTTTTATACTATCAATCTTCTTTAAAGGACGAGAAAAATAACTCCGCTTCTTCTTCTTGTTCAATATCGTTCATTTGGTTCGGCAAATCTGGAAGATCTTTAAGATCTTTCAGCCCAAAATAATCAAGAAATTCACTTGTTGTACCATATAATTTCGCTCTACCCGATCCTTCCGCTCTTCCGACTTCTTTAATTAACCCTCTGGAAATCAATGTCTGTAAAGGACGCTCTGTTTTGACACCACGAATTTCTTCAATTTCAACTCTCGTGATCGGTTGTTTATAAGCGACGATTGCGAGAGTTTCCAGACTTGCTTGAGAAAGTGTCGAAGCACCTGGACTTTCCACAAGCTTCTTTAAGTAATCTGCATACTCTTTTTTCGTTGCAAATTGGTAAGCCTCTGCAAGAGCAACAACTGTTATACCTCTAGTTGGATCTTGATCAAGTCTTTCTTTAAGATTTTCTATAAGGAGGATTACTTGATCTTCCTCCAGTTCCATCGCTGAACAAATTTGTTTTAAAGATAGACCTTCATCACCTGCTGCAAATAATAAGCATTCTACAATTCCTAATTGTTTACTTTCCAACAACTTCTCTTATCTCCTTTCTTAAAGATAAGAAAATCTCACCAAATATATCGCTTTGTTCCACTACAATTTCATTTCGTTTCATTAATTCCAGCATAGCCAAAAACGTAACAACAATATGTTGCCTATCTGCATGCGGAAAAAACTCAAAAAAACTAAGGCTCGTTTTATTTTCCAAAAGCAAATTTACTATTTCATCCATTCGAACTTCAATCGATACTTCTCGATTTGTAATTTTTGTCACTAATGGCTTTTGTAGTTTTTTCCTTCGTAATAGTTTATGGTAGGCACCTAGCATATCGTGTAAAGAAAATTCCCAACTAGTCTCTCGTGAGTTATCTCCAGTATATGTTGAAAGATCACTTGGAGGTTTTGAATACATTAAACTCCGTTCTGATTCCTTCTCTTTTAACTGAAATGCCGCTTCCTTAAACTTTTTATATTCTATTAATTGTTCAACGAGTTCTTCTCGAGGATCCTCTTCTTCAAAAGTATATTCCTCAGTTTCATCATAAGTGGGTAAAAGCATCTTGCTTTTTATAGCCAGTAATGTAGCTGCCATCACTAAATACTCACTTGCATCATCTAATTCTAGTTCTTGCATTGTGTGTACATATATCAAATACTGCTCCGATATTTCTGCCATTGGAATATCGTATATATCAATTTCTAAATGATTAATTAAATGAAGAAGTAAATCGAGCGGGCCTTCAAAAGCCTCTATTTTGACTTGATATTCCATTTTATCACCAGTTCATGCAATTTTTCTGAGCTCTACTCTTAATCATATAACAAGAAAAATTGAAAATGAAGAAAAAAATAACTAGAAGCCAATAAAAACTATTTACAAATAGTAAAAAGCCCGGTTTATTTACAAATCCGAGCTTTCTCCATTGATAAAGTGAAACTTCAATCAGTGGGGTTTTTCTTCATCCCCCGCTCGAATTCTTAAAGCGGGGTCTTACAGCCAGTTAATGCGGGATAAAACCACATTTTTCAAAAAAACTAACCGTATAGTCTGTTGGAATTATTTTTTTATCTTGGTAGATTTGTTTAAGTGAATTTAACATATTAGTCCCGATTCCCTCATGGCGATGAGATGGATTCACTGATATATGTTGAACTTTGACAATTTCATCTTCTTGAACAATACCGATTAATCCTGTTATATCTTCATCTTTCCATAAATAAAGTTGCCAGTTGTCAGCTGCTTCGTAAGTTTTCATTGTATTTTGGAGTTTCTTTAAATCCTTCTCGTTTGGCATGAAGGAAAGAAGCCCCATTGCAATTTTTTCATAGGCTTTCTTATATCGAATTAACATAATGGATCCCTCGTTTTTCTTATTTCCTAGAGGATGCTATCCTTATTCAGCACCTTATAAAATTCCGGGAAAATCTATACTTCCCATCAATGAATCACTTGGGACGATTAACGATTTGGCGCTATGAATACCCAATACCCTATCCCCCATAATAAGGCTATGAGGATAATCAATACGGATAAAACTATGTTTTTGTTGCGCAAAAAAATGCACACCTTTCAATCCACTCATAAACACTAAAAACATTCGGTTACCTTGCATAGACAATATTGTATCGGGAATTCCTAAAATTAGCAAATAATTCCCTAATTATTAATCAAATTGTCATACTCCGGCACTAAAAGTCGTAATCGCCGTTTATCCTCATTCATATATTTAGACGAAATGCAACAAAAAAAGTTTCACTATGAACTGCAATAAACCCGCAATCGCGGGTTTAAATGTGCGTTTTTTCTATAAACGGTAGGTCGAATCTCAGTAAGTCGTCATATGTTTCACGTTGAACTACTAATTGATCATGCCCATCCTCTACAAAAACAACGGCTGGTCTTGGAATTCGGTTATAATTATTGGACATAGAATATCCATATGCTCCTGTACAAAACACAGCAAGAATATCATTAACTTCAACACGAGGTAATGGTAAATCCCAGATTAGCATATCCCCTGATTCACAACATTTCCCAGCAATCGAAACAACTTCTTCTGGAGTTGCAGTGGCTTGATTGGCTAAAATCGCTTCGTATTTTGCATCATAAAGAGCTGGTCTTAAATTATCGGTCATTCCACCATCAACCGCAACATATTTTCTTATATTGGGCACATCCTTAGTTGAGCCAATCGAATACAGTGTTGTTCCAGCGTCTCCAACAAGTGATCTACCTGGTTCTATCCATATTTCAGGCATTGGTAAATCAAGGCGCTCTGATGCTTTTTTCACCTCATCGATGATTTCCGCTACATACGACTCTGGAGGAAGTGGAGCATCTTCTTCTGTATATCTAATTCCAAACCCGCCTCCCAAATTCAAGACAGTCGGTTGGTAACCATGTAAAGTTTGCCACTCTGCTAATTTTTCAAGTATTTTTTTCGCAGCTAAGATAAAACCAGTAGTTTCAAAAATTTGCGAGCCAATATGACAATGAAGTCCTAAAATATTTAGATAGTCACTTTCAATCGCAAAAGTCAAAGCGGATTCTGCTTGACCGTTCATTAAATCAAAACCAAATTTGGAGTCCTCTTGACCCGTTAATATATAATCATGTGTATGGGCTTCGATACCGGGGGTAACACGAATTAATATATTGATTTTTTGTTCTCTCTTCTTACATAATTCATGAAGCATATATAGTTCGTGAAAATTATCTACAACAATACAGCCGATTTTATTATCTAATGCCATAATTAACTCTGCTTCACTTTTATTATTACCATGGAAATGAATTTTTTCACTTGGAAATTCAGCTTTAATCGCTGTATATAATTCACCACCTGATACAACGTCAAGAGAGAGACCTTCCTTATCGGCAATCTGAAGCATTGCCACTGTTGAAAATGCTTTGCTGGCATACGCTACTTGAGCCTTTACTCCTAGTTCCTCAAAAGTTTTCTTAAAAGCGCGCGCACGTTTTCTAATTAAGGCAATATCGTAAATATATAAAGGGGTACCGTATTTTTCGGCTAATTCTACAGTATCAACTCCCCCAATCTCTAGATGCCCATTTTGATTAATTGTAGCTGTTCCGTGTAGTTGCATCATTACTCTCCCTCACTTTAAAAATCCAACGCCCCTAGGATAGAAATGCGATCTTCGTCCATGCAAATTTTCAATTGGAATATGGCACTTTGAAAGCATTCATGTGTCTTTAGTTCTGTTCTATCCTATTAAGTAGGATAAACTTTAACATAATTCAAATAATTATGCAATGGGAACCAACTATGGTTTTGGAGGTTGGCGAAAACGGTCACGTGGGCGAACAATGCTAGGACGTAATAGTGACCCTGGAACTGGTCTTCTGAATAGAATATGAGTAAGTGCCGCTGGATTAAATGGCAGTAGTGGCCATAGGTACGGTGAATTTAAAGGGCGGCTTTGGGCTAAAAAGATAATGTAAACGGTGCTTCCTATTATAAGGCCTGGACCTTTAAATAAGGCAACGATAAGGAGCAGAAACATCCTGATCATTTTATTTGCAACGCTTAATTCATAACTTGGTGTTGAAAAAGTACCTACTGCTACAATTGAAACATACAGTATTACTTCTGATTGAAATAATCCAACATCCACTGCAATTTGTCCGATTAAAACGGCGGCGATCAATCCCATCGCTGTTGATAAAGGGGTCGGTGTATGAATAGCTGCAATTCTCAAAAACTCCACTCCAAGATCCGCAATTAAAAGTTGGAGAATTAAAGGGATATGGGATTGCTCATTCGGCCCTATAAAAGCTAAGCTATCTGGTAAAAGCGAGGGATTTAATGCAAATAAATACCATAATGGCAAAAGAAAAATAGATGCCCAAATTCCAAGAAATCGAGTCCAACGTACAAAAGTTCCAACGGCCGGTGATTGCCGATATTCCTCTGCATGTTGCACGTGATGAAAAAATGTTGTCGGTGTAATCATAATACTTGGCGAAGTGTCAATGTAAATAAGGACATGTCCCTCGAGTAAATGGATAGACCCCACATCGGCTCGTTCTGTATATCTAACAAGCGGATATGGATTATAGCCCTGTTTCATTAAATATTCTTCTATTGTTTTATCAGCCATCGTAATTCCATCAATATCAATACTTTCTATTTCTTTCCGTATCGTATCAACAAGACGCGGGTTCGCAACACCTTTTATATAACCAATTGCAATATCTGTTTTGGAACGTTCTCCAACTTTGAATATTTCAAATCTCAATCGTTCATCTCGAATTCTTCTCCTTGTCAAGGCAGTATTAATAATTATATTTTCTACATACCCATCTCTTGACCCGCGAACCACCTTTTCCGTATCTGGTTCTTCTGGTTGTCTCCCAGGATAATTTCGGACATCTATGATAAATGCCGAATCAGCACCTTCGACTACTATACCTAATAAACCCGATAAGACTTGGTCAACCAATTCATCCATTGTTTTGACAGTCTCGACAGATTCATGACTAATTCTGTTTTCAATTAAATCATATATTTTTGAAGTTGGTTTTTCTGTATCATTTAATCGTTGTAATTCCTTTAAAATTTCAATGATATACAAAGTATCTGTTAAACCATTAACATAATAAAAATGGATTTTTTTATTTAAGATAACCAACTTTCGGACACCCAGATCAAAACTTGTTCCCAGCCCTACTCTGTCTTCAAGAAACTTATCAACTTGATCTGGATTTCGATAAATTTCCGTCATGTATTCTTTTTTTGGTTTGTTCACAGTATCCCTCCATTCACTACTTAACCAATTACGAAATACAACCATTGAAACAATGAGCCAAGCATTTTCCCAAAAATAATAGCGAGCATAAACAGCATTAGTTTGTCATTCATTCCCACTCGTTTTGTAAGAACCGGGATGACATTTAACACTTCTGTTAATGCAGCAGCTAACATTCCTATAAAAATTCCAGAGAATAGCCCTATGGGAAGGGTTGACCAATCTGAAAAGTTAAATGAATAATCGCGAAGACCGCTCCAACCACTCCATAACGCTCCAAGGATGACAGCTAGTTCATAAGACTTTAGCAACTTACGTGTTTTAGTTAATTGAGTAAGTCTCGGGATTATATTTAGTACAGTTAAAAATGCAACATAACCAGCACCTACCGCAAGGCCCCCTGCTAATCCCAATATAATCAGAATAAAATTTTCAATCACGAGAAGACCTGACATTTTCATTATGTTTCGCTGTCATATAACGATCGATATCTTCTTGATAATTAAACATTTCAATTTCTAATGGACTTGGCTCTTCATTAAATTTCTTCTTGAAAATATGGTTAAAAAACAACACCATTCCAAGTCCGATTCCTAGTGAATAGGGGACCTGTAAAATAAGTGGTTTATCATTTTCTTTACCAGTAACCATCCAATAAAGTCTTTGATGTACAGCCTGCATGCCTGTCTCCTCATGAAAGTTTAATATGGCGAGGCCAGATCCGATGAAGAGTAAAATCCATACTAGAATAAAAAAGGGAATGGAAAATTTTCTTTTTTTTGTAGGTATTTCAATGATTGTTTGTGATGGGCCAATTGTTTGGATATCAGAGTCAGGATAGTATTTACGAATCTGTTTAATTACATTCATCACATCAAGCACAACAATTTGTTGGTCTTCTTCACTGATTTTGTATACTACTATTTCTTTTAACTTTGAAAAATGAAAAGGGTCGCCTACAAATTGTGCAATATGGGCTAATTGAATGACGTTTCCTCGGTTTACCCTTAAGCGAGGATGCATTCTTAAATAAATCGTATTTTCCATTCAATCACTTCCTAAAAACATGGTTGCTATCATTTAGTATGGGAAAAGTTATTCTATTTCATTCAACTGTAAAGGGATCATAATTTTTTGAATACATAATTTGCAACTCTTATTTAACGCAAAGAAAAAGAACACATGTCATATATCCATGTGTTCTTTAATTTGTTCCAATATTTTTTTTTCGAGACGTGAAACCTGCACTTGAGATATTCCTAACCTTACCGCAACTTCCGATTGCGTCTGATCCTTATAGTAACGAAGATAGACAATTAAGCGCTCACGTTCATCCAATTCACGAATGGCTTCCTCGAGTGCAATTTTATCAAACCATCTGTTATCATCTTCATCGGAAATTTGATCGATAAGAATAATAGGATCACCATCATTTTCATAAACTGTTTCATGGATCGAAGCTGGTGATCTACCAGCGTCTTGTGCCATTAAAATCTCTTCCTGAGGGACTTCTAAATACTCAGCTAAATCGGAAATAGTGGGGATTTTTCCGTCCCTTTTAGCAAGTTCATCCCTAGCTCTTCGTATCTTATTGCCCAATTCTTTCAATGATCGACTTACCTTAACAGCACCGTCATCTCGAATGAATCGCTGAATTTCGCCAATAATCATAGGAACAGCATAAGTAGAAAATTTAACATCATATGAAAGATCAAACTTGTCAACGGACTTTAACAATCCTATACTACCAATTTGAAATAAATCATCAGGATCGTAACCACGATTAAGAAAACGTTGGACAACTGACCACACTAGTCGTACATTTTTCTCAACTAATGTATCTCTTGCTTCTTGATCACCAGCTTGACTTCTTCGTATATAATCTTTTACCTCTGAATCGCTCAAAAAGCCCTTTTTCGCCTCTTTTTTCAATTCCACATCCATAGGCACGGCTCCTTAATTGCATAACGCTTTGTTTTTAGTTACATATTTAGTTAAACGTACCGTGGTGCCTGAACCTGGTTGCGATTCTATTTCAATCTTATCCATAAAGTTTTCCATTATCGTAAAACCCATTCCTGATCTTTCTAGTTCTGGTTTTGTTGTAAATAGTGGTTGTCTTGCTTCCTCAATATCCTCTATTCCTATGCCATTATCCCTAATAACAAGATCAATCATATCATCTTCAATTGCAGCGGATATATAAACCACACCTGCTGGATTTTGTTCATAACCATGGATAATAGCATTTGTAACTGCTTCTGAAACAACTGTTTTGATTTCTGTCAGCTCATCTAAAGTAGGATCAAGCTGGGCAATAAAAGCAGCTACTGTTACTCTTGCAAATGATTCGTTTTGACTAAGTGCACTAAACTTAATTTGCATTTCATTTCTCATTGTTTAGGCTACCCCCAATCTTTCGAGAGCCATTTGTTCAGACGTTTCTAAGTTAATAATTTTAAATAGCCCTGACATTTCAAATAGCCTTTTAACAGGGGCAGAAATAGCACAGACTACCATTTCTCCGTTCTTTAATTTAATTTGCTTATACCTACCAAGAATAACTCCTAGACCAGAACTGTCCATAAACGCTAGTTTCTCCAAATTCAGAATAATATGATTGATCTGATCCCTTTCAATCGTTTCGTTCACCATATTTCTTAATTCTTCAGCAGTATGGTGATCTAATTCACCTGAAAGTCGAATACATAATACATCCTGCTTAACATCTAACTCGATCGTTAAACTCACTTCACTATATCCCCCTTGCATTTAGACTATAGTGAGTCAATTCTATTTCGATCCCATCAATTCCTTCTACAAGACAAAACTAGAAGAGATTCGTCATTTTTTTCAATCGGATTTCGTGAACATTCCGAAGGATTTCTTATATAAGTTCCACCACGATGCCTTTTTGACATTTTCTTTAGCTACTAAAGGAACCTTCGCTACTTCTTTTCCATCTTTTTTAATGATTAATTCCCCAATTTCGTTCCCTTTCTTTACAGGAGCTTTAATATCTGTATGTAACTTAACTTCTTCCGTAATGTTATCTGTCTTCTCACCCTTTTTCGTTAAAACAGATACCGTTTCTCCTGTTACAGCCTCAATATGTTTCTTATCTCCCTTGCTAACCTTCACCTTGCCTAAAGATTCTCCTTTTTTATGAAGTGGATGGGTTGTATACTGAGAGAAGGAATAATCAAGCATTTTAGTTATTTGAGCGTTCCTGCTTTTTGGGCTTGGTGCGCCAAAGACAACGGCAATCACCCTCATATCATCTTTTTTCGCGGTAGCTGTTAAACAATACATTGCTTCTCTTGTAAAACCAGTCTTTAACCCATCTACTCCAGGATAGAATTTTACTAATTTATTCGTATTTACAAGCCAAAATTCTTTGTCTGTATCTTCTCTTAAATAGGATTCATACATTTTTGTAAAATCCGTTATTTCCTCATGTTTTAATAATTCTTTAGAGAGCATAGCCATATCGTATGCTGTACTGTAGTGATCTTTGGCGGGGAGACCTGTTGTGTTTTGGAAGTGAGTATTTTTCAAACCTAATTCTTGTGCCCGCTTATTCATCATTTCGATAAAAGCCTCTTCACTGCCCGCAATTTTTTCAGCCAAAGCGACAGACGCATCATTAGCAGAGCCAATCGCTACAGCAAGTAAAAGCTGCTTAACTGTCATCTCTTCCCCTGGCTCTAAAAATATTTGTGAGCCACCCATCGAGGCTGCATGTTCGCTTGTCATTACCTTTTCATCCATAGTAATTTTTCCTGCATCTAATGCTTCCATAATAAGAAGCATCGTCATTATTTTCGTCATAGAGGCAGGTGATAATTTTTCATGCATATTTTTCTCATACAAAATAGTCCCTGTATCTCGTTCAATTAAAATAGCTGATTTCGAATCCTCTGCAAGCTCCACCTTCTTTTCTTCTGCGAAAGCAGCTCCAGAAAATAATGAAAGAATCATCCCAAATGCAAATAATATTATCGCAATCCTTTTCACAGCAATCCCTCCATCTTTGTCGCCATCCTAAACGGAAATGTTTTCCATACCATTCTTTCCCAGTATCAAATTATTTATACAAATGAGGCATAAGAAAAAGCCGAAGAAAAGCTCTCCGACTTTTAAATTCATTAATGTACTTTTAAATTGGCTAAAAAACTAGTTCCTTCTCCATTCCAGTCAACTCCAAAGTTTTCGGCAACCGTTGCTCCAAGATCTGCAAAAGTTTTTCGAAGCGGAAGTTCTCCACCCTCATTAAAGCGATTAGAGTATACTAATAAAGGGACAAACTCTCTAGTATGATCGGTACCATGGTGCACAGGATCATTTCCATGGTCAGCTGTAATTATCAATAAATCATGATCATGCATTTTGTCCATTATTTCAGGAATCCGCGCATCGAATTCCTCCAAAGCTTTTCCATAACCTACTGGGTCTCTCCTATGTCCGTATAATGCATCAAAATCAACTAAATTAACAAAGTTAATTCCTGTAAAGTCCTTGTCCATCATAGTTAGAAATTTATCAACACCATCCATATTCGAAACGGTTCTTACCGCCTCTGTTACCCCTTCTCCATCATATATGTCATTAATTTTACCAATAGCTAGCACATCAAAACCAGCATCCTTTAGCTCATTCATAACCGTTTTACTAAATGGTTTTAAAGCATAATCATGTCTATTTGCTGTCCGTTTAAATTGACCTGGTGTTCCTATAAATGGACGAGCAATTACACGTCCTACTTTAAATTCATCTTCTAAAGTTAACTCTCTGACATCTTTACATATTTGATAAAGTTCTTCCAAAGGTACAATTTCTTCATGTGCTGCAATTTGTAAAACGGAATCTGCCGAAGTATAGACAATAAGAGCACCCGTTTCCATATGCTCTTTCCCTAGACGTTCCATTATTTCCGTACCACTAGCAGGGACATTCCCAATAATACTTCTTCCGGAAAGATGTTCAAGCTTAGCGATCAGTTTTTCTGGGAAACCATTTGGAAAGACTTTAAACGGCTTATTTGTAATAAGACCCATCAGTTCCCAATGCCCTGTCATTGTATCTTTTCCTCGAGAAGCTTCTTGCATTTTTGTATAATAGCCGAGAGGTTTTTTTTCTTCATTTACCCCTTTAATTTTTTTAATATTAGCTATTCCTAATTTCCCTAGATTCGGTAGGTTTAGTCCATTCATCGTTTCGGCTATATGACCAAGAGTGTCCGCTCCTTCATCATCAAACAATTTTGCATCTGGTGCTTCACCTATTCCAACCGAGTCCATAACAATTAAATGTATTCGTTTAAATATTTTATAATCCAATTTTCAGCCCCCTAATAATAATCATATAGGTATCATACCCTCCTATAGCAGGGAAAAAAACCGCTATTTGCGGTTTTTTGAAAAATCTAGATGCTTTTCCCATCAAGCTCTTGGATGATATTTAGTATAGACATCTTTCAATCTTGTTTTAGTAACATGAGTATAAATTTGCGTAGTAGAAATATCTACATGCCCGAGCATTTCCTGAACGGCCCTTAAATCCGCCCCATTTTCCAATAAATGAGTAGCAAATGAGTGTCTCAGTGTATGAGGAGTTAGGTCCCTTTCAATATTGGCCTCGGTCGCCAATTTCTTAATAATCTTCCAAAAACCTTGCCGTGTTAGACGATTTCCGTGATGATTTAGGAACAGCGCGTCCGTTTTGTATTTTGTACTTCTTAACTTTGGCCGGGACTCAAGCAAATAATGTTCTATAGCCTGAGAAGCAATGTTTCCAAGCGGGATTATTCTCTCTTTATTTCCCTTTCCGATACAACGGACAAACCCCATCGTCAAGTGGACACTTTCCATATCCAGATTTACTAATTCACTTACCCGAATACCTGTTGCATATAGCAACTCGAGCATTGCCTTATCTCTAATACCAAATATAGTTGTCTTTTCTGGAGTCTCAAGTAATCTTTCGACCTCTTTAAAACTAAGTACTTTCGGCAGGGTTTTTTCCATTTGTGGTGTTTCTACATGAACAGATGGATCATGATCTGCTACCTTTTCTCGCAAAAGAAATTGATGAAAGGCTCTTATCGAAGCAAGATGGCGTGCAGTAGTTTTCGAAGACTTCCCCTCTTTTTTTAAAAGGGATATAAATTGCAATATATGTATACGGGAAACTTGATGAAAGTCTTCGATTTTTTCATTCTCTTGTAGACATTGAATATAACGTTTTAAATCCCGTTCATAAGAAATAATCGTGTTTTGAGCTAAACCTTTTTCTACTGTCATAAAGTGGATAAAATCTTGCAATTGATCCTGCACTTGGCATTACTCTCCATTCTGATAAAAAAGCATCAGACGTGAAAACCAACTACCTTGTTCATTATTTATAGGCTGGAAAGCTTTCACTGCAGTACCGTCCGGCTCATCGTAGCGCCGATAGTTTTCGTACTCCTGATTTATCCACATAATACCATAATAAAAGAGAATGGTGCACCCCACTAGCAAAATTAACAACCGAATTGTTCCAAAAAATAATTTCAATATATTTTTCATCCTCTTTCCTTCCTTCGCACATATATCTTCCTTTTTCTGTTACAATCTTATGCCAAGCTTGGATACATTTATTCATTTGTTCAGAAAAGAATGGAAAGATTTAGACAAGATATACATAAAATAAAAGAACCTTTTCCAATTTAAAAGGAAAAGGTTCTTTTATTCGTGTTCATGATCCTCTGACTTTTTCTGACAGCGCCAGCACACCCCGTGAAAGATGAGTCGATGATCTTTAATTTTAAACCGCCAATCGCGTTCTACGATTTTTTCAACATCTTCAAGTAAATCATCCTGAATCTCATCAACCGCACCACATTCAAGACAAACTAAATGATGATGAAAATGAGCAGCTCCTTCTTGTCGAAGATCGTAACGAGAAACGCCATCACCAAAATTAATTTTATCAACAACTTTTAATTCCGTTAATAATTCTAATGTTCGATAAACGGTCGCAAGCCCGATTTCAGGCGATTTTTCTTTGACTAGAAGATAAACGTCTTCCGCGCTTAAATGATCTTCTTCATGTTCAAGCAGCACCCGAACCGTGGCTTCACGCTGGGGAGTAAGCTTGTAGCTTGCGGAATGCAATTGTTTCTTTATCCGATTGATCCGACTTTCCATACCCTAAAATCCTCCCTCAGGACTATCCATTTCATTATATCAGATTAACTTCCATATTCAAACTAAAATTATTACAAATAAGAACAAAAGCGGAAGCGCATTGCCCATCGACGTACAAACTTCCTTATAATAAGGATGAACAGCTAAAGACGCGCCGTCCTGGCGCAACGCTGTTCTGACCAACATCCTGTTGGCCTGAGATAAAGGAAACACGGCGAAGAATGAGCCGATGTTGACTTATCGAGGAAGAAGCGTAGAAGTTTGCTAGTCGATATGCGCCGGAGCTGGACTAGAACAAAAAGCGGAAGGCGCCCGCTTATCGGTTCCTGAAGCTGGACCGAACGAATAATAGCAGTGCGATTTCTCACACTGCTATTTGTTGTACCGTCTATGTCCCTCATTGAATAGACCACTAATTAAGGTTTCACATTATTTTCCGATCGATGTAATGACCGCTTTCATGAGTCCAGGGGAAATGTATGCCTCTATACTAGCTGCAATTGTTACGAAGGCTATTACACCGATATACGCCATAGCATATTTAGCAAATACAGGTATAAATTGAAAATGAACAGTTTGCCGAATGAAAATTTTTCTAATTAACTTGATTGAAAAAGCGATCGAACTGACTGACATAAAGATCAGTACAGGAATCATAATCAAATTTTGCGGAAGTAAGGAAACGAAAGATAAAAGCAGCCCGTTCCACCCCATTTGACTAACAAGAAAGCCTATTGAAAAGCCAACAACGATTCCCTTTAAAAAAATTAATAAAAAAACAAGCGGAAATCCAATAATTGAAATACCTAATACCCATATAAGCCCAGCCATTTTCACATTATGAAAAAAGCTTAATTTTAACAATTCTTCGGAGGGGACCATTTCTCCCTCGCCTACTTGTCCAAAAAACTGATTTAAATAATAGAAAAGATCTTCTTTTTGATGTCCTGACAAACTATTCACCATAATTGCCCCGAATATAACCCCCATCAAAAACAAAACAGCCATAAAGGTATAAAGCGATGAATGTTCTTGGAAATGTCTAGTAATTAGATTTGAAGAGAGACGATAGCGCATATAATGTTTCCTCCTGTCCTACGATTGTTACATCATATGATGGACAGGCTTTCGATATGACAGCAATCATGAAGGGACTAGAGCTGACTCATTCACTTTCTTATTTTTTAATTCTACCGTATTTTCCTCCACCGCCTGCTGAAATTGCTAATTTCCCCTCTCGCGCAGCTATAATTAAATCCGCTAGTTGGGGTTTAATAACTTCTTTTAGATTTTGCGCTTTTACGCGATGTAAAATATCCATTTCTGTGCCAAAATGGTCAAGCAAATATTGCATTGTTTTTGGTCCCAATCCCGGAATAAATTCTAAGGGTACTTGATGGACATACTTTGGTCTCATAGGCTTTTCTAGAGCATCAGCCAATTGGTTGATTCGCTCGGATACACCTAAAGTAATTTTACTTGATCCACAGTTCGGACAAGTCGAGGATTGCATAGGCGTAGAACATTCAGAGCATGTTGTTTGATGATACTTTCCTAGTCTTGGATTAAGGCCATAATTGGATAAAATTTTATTGGAACCTTCATTTTTCAGTGCCTTCTCAATAGCTGCAAAAGTCGGAGCTTCTAAAAAAAACTTTTGGTACTCTCTTGCAATCTTTGGTAAGGAATGAGCATCAGAATTTGTTAAAAAAGTATAGGAATGGAGTTCACTAATTTGATCAGCCATCTCAGTATCAGAACTTAAGCCCAATTCTACCGCATCAATAAGGGTTGGATTTAATATTTCCGTTAGTGATTTTTCTACACCTTTACCATATAAACTTTTAAAAGGAGTAAAAATATGGGCAGGAATGAATAAACCTCCTAAAGCTTTGGCCTTTTCTTGTAAAACTACCGCATCCTCATAGATCCGCTGTGTACTAAGTTGGATATTAGTCACTCTTTCCTTTAACCAAATAGAGAATGTTTTTAACGACACTAAATCCGGGAAAAAAACGAGTACATGTATAGGGCCGTGACAGTGTTCGTCATAGACCTCGATTTCTGATCCTGGTATAAGCGTTACCTCATCTTCATACCGAAAACCTCCCTCCTGCATTTCAAGAAGTTTTCCCGACAGGATTAATTGTTCCAATTCTTCGATTACCTCAGGGGATTGGCAATCGATAACACCGACAATATCCAATCCTTTCGGGTATTTTGCTGCTTTTAAAATATTCGTTAACGTGAGATTCCGGCTCGCTGTAATTTTAACTGGTTTTCCTGTATAGGTTCGGCCGATATGAATATGTAAATCTGCGAAAAATTCGTTCATCTCGCTTTCATCATCCTTTTTTAGATTGTAAATACAGCACTGCATAGGCTGTTTTCGCATCATAAATCCATTGATCTTCTACAGCCTTTAAAGCGTCCTCTAATGTTAATTCGTGAAGTTCAACAAATTCATCTTCATCACCAGCAAGTGGATTTTCAACTTTTCTTAAATCAGTCGCTACATACAAATGAATTATTTCATCAGAAAAGCCTGGTGAAGTATAAAAAGAAGTGAGGTGCTCCATATTATCTGCTGCATAGCCTGTTTCTTCCTCTAGTTCTCGAGCAGCTGTAAGTTCTGGAAGTTCACCCAATTCTAATTTTCCAGCCGGTATTTCCAATATAGAACGCTCTAATGGTTTCCGATATTGTTCTACCATCACCACTTTCCCTTCACTTGTTATTGGGATCACTCCAACGGCACCAGGATGTTTGACGATTTCCCTTTTTGCCATTTCTCCGTTTGGCAGTTCAACATCATCTATATGTACTTTGATCACTTTTCCATTAAATAATTCTTTTGTATTAATCGTTTTTTCTTCAAATTTCTTCATAGAAGACTCTCCTTTATATAGTAAAGATTGTGTAAAGTCCATTTGATTTTATTAATAACAACATTAATTTGTCCAACTACAATGGACAGGTCGTCGCTTAATAGGCGCTTCCGCTTTCTTTGTCTAGCTCTAGCGCCCAGCGACTTGCAAACTTTCGGCTTCTTCCATCATAACACAATAAGAAATGGTTCATTAATTTTGTTTTCCTTTCATTATTTCCGTTAAAATGGAATTGAGGAAGGTGGGATAAAATTGGAAAAAAGGCAACTTGGCAATTCTGATTTATTAGTATCTAAAATAGGGCTTGGTTGTATGTCACTAGGTACAGATTTAAATAAGGCAACTAAAATTATTGAAGCGGCATTGGACGGTGGCATTAACTATTTTGATACGGCAGATTTATATGACTACGGTGTTAATGAAAAAATAGTTGGAAAAGTATTATCCTCAAGGCGAGACGAAGTTATTATTGCAACAAAAGTTGGAAACCGCTGGAATGAACAAAAAGATGGGTGGAGATGGGATCCTTCCAAAAAGCATATAAAATCCGCCGTTAAGGAGAGCCTTAGGAGATTAAGAACTGACTATATTGATTTATATCAACTTCATGGCGGCACGATAGAGGATCCCATTGATGAAATAATTGAAGCATTTGAAGAGTTAAAGGCAGAAGGTCTCATTCGGTATTATGGCTTATCCTCTATTCGTCCAAATGTTATTAAAGCATTTGCCGAAAAATCTGCTGTTATAAGCAATATGATGCAATATAGCCTTTTAGATCGCAGACCTGAAGAGTTAATGCCGGTACTTGAAAAACACAATATTAGCATTGTTACAAGAGGATCAGTGGCAAAAGGAATATTGAGCGATAAGTTTCTAAATGAAGGTATTCAAGATGATTACCTCCATTATTCAGCATCTGAGTTAACGGAGCTCATTGAAAACATTAAATCTAAATTACTATATGACAAAAGAACACTGAATGAAGTTGCCTTGCAATTTAATTTGGCTCATAATGCTGTACGTGCTGTTGTTATTGGTTCAAGCTCTGTAGAACAACTTAATGAAAATATCCGTGCCGCTCAAGCGGCGCCTTTTGAAAAAGAAGAATTAGCGTTTTTGAAAATGATCACTAAAGAAAACATATATACTACCCATCGATAATCTTTCATGTTTTTTTGAGGTTTTTTATCAGCATTCTACATTTTATTTTATTAAAACTTAAGTCCATTCGACTTAATCATCACCATATCCCTCTTTTTCGGCATATAGAGAGGAGTTCATCATAATTTTAACTGTTCTAAATATTCATTCGACATCGACATTTTTCTCAAGACTGTCGTGTTAGTGATATATATACTAAGACTATCGAGCTATGTGTATTTTCAGACAAATCGCTTTCTTACAGTTCTTTATTTCAACTGAAACTATAAGGGGTCTAGTATTTCAAGGAGGTTAAAATAATGTTAAATAAAAAACAATGGGATGATGAATGGGCGGATTTAATTCTGAAAGCATTAGAAGCTGGCATGACATTAGAATCAATCAGAGAGTTTTTCAAATCGTACAAAGATGAAGGTTCACTTGAAAATATTCGAAAAAAAAATTAAAATTGTTGTTCTAAATATAAAACGATCCTTCGTTATATGGTATACTATCACTGTAAGGAAGGTGAATACATACGTGATTGGTGAACGCATAAAGGAATACCGCAAGCTAAAGAACATGTCCCTGTCAGAATTAGCTGAAAAAGCCGGGGTAGCTAAATCTTATTTAAGTTCGATTGAACGAAATATCCAATCCAACCCCTCTATTCATTTTTTAGAGAAAATTGCTTCAGTTTTAGATATATCAGTTCATCTACTGTTGCACGGGGAATCGAACCGTTCAGATAATGAGTATCTTGATGAAGACTGGGAAGAACTTGTTCGTGAAGCAATGGCTTCAGGTGTTTCCAAACAAGAATTTCGAGAATTCCTTGAATTTAACAAATGGAAAATCCAGCATAAATAATTAAGTAAAAGTGAGAAACAAAAGTGCAGAGCCGTTGCTCATCGACTTACAACTTTCGTTACTATCAAACAAGTTAAACGTAAACAATGAATCAAAACGTTCAGTGACGCTCGTTACTGAACGTTTTCCATTACTTATTCTTTGTAAGAAAAGCTCTAATCTGCTCTTTTTTCAATCCCATTTTTTTCGCTTCTAGAATAAGCAATTTCCATTCCTGATCCGTTTTCTGTATGATTGATTTGATCTTTCTCCCCCCAGATTCTCCCTATCATCTATTTTTGCCATGTTTTTATCTATGTTGGTTGATCATGTAGTTCTTTATATAGTTCGTTAGTTCTTAATAAAGAACTAAATTGAATATAAGCGAAAATACCTAAATTGAAAAACCTCAAATTTAGTCATTTTCCCTTGAAAAACGCTAATTTTCTCCTATCTCCTTTAGTTATCTTAATATTTCTTATCGTTTTAAAATACCAAAACTTCCCAACCACGGAATAAGAAATAGAACTTATCCAGCTTATTGTCTTCTCACACTTTCAATACGACGCATTTTTCCTTATAATAAAGTCAATGAAACCTTTTAATATGCAAATCGTATTTTATGTATAGGAAAGTATGAATAGGAGTCGATGCGGCCTTGAAACCCATTTTTTCTTTTTTTCTTGGAATGTTCACAGCGGCTGAAACCTTTATGATATGGATTATTTTACTCCTCGGTTTCGATTTACCATTTGGGACTGCCTCACTAAGTTCTCTTGCAGTGGGCGCTTTAACTTTTTTCGGAGTAAAATTCTTTTTCAATCATAAGCTTTTGAAAAAACATAGATTAACTAGAAAAGAGTATGCCTATATTCAAAGAAACTTGAGAGAAGCTAAAGGAAAAATGGCTAGACTACAAAAAGCGTTCTTCTCTGTAAGATCTATGGGGGCTTTTAAGCAATTGTATGAGCTTAATAGACTAGCCAAAAAGATGTACCAAATTGTTGATAAAGACCCTCGACGGTTTTATCAATCCGAACGTTTTTTCTTCTATCATCTAGATTCGGTTGTAGAACTTTCTGAGCGCTATGCTATGCTTGCTTCTCAACCTGTTAAAAGTGAAAAATTATATATTTCGCTTAAAGAAACTCAGAATACTCTTGATGATTTAAGTAAATCTGTAAAAAAGGATATTTATCATGTATTATCGAGTGATATTGATGACCTGAATTTTGAACTGGATGTTGCTAAACATTCGCTAAAAAAACTAGAATATAATCCAGTTGATGTCGATGAAAGGAGTACGAAACAATGAGTGAACAAAAATCTGATACAGCATTACAATTTGATGGTTTGGATGACCTCTTAGCTAATCCATTTGGGGAAGAGGAACTTGTTAGCCCTGTTAAACAATCGGAAGTGCAGGAGGCGAAACCTGTTCGATTAGTCGATAGTCTTCCTGAAGAAAACAGAAAACGAGCACTTGAGCTTGCAAAACAAATTGATCCATCTAATCTTCAAGCCATTATTGCTTATGGTACTCAAGCCCAATCCCAATTGCTAAATTTTTCAAGTTCTATGCTTGATCATGTTCAAAATAAAGATATCGGTCCGATTGGTGATATTTTAGGTGAGTTGATGGGTAAACTTCGTGATATTAATCCTGATGAGCTAACACCGGAAAAGAAAAATTTCCTTTCGAAAATGTTCGGGAAAGTTTCGAATTCTGTACAGGAGGTAATGTCTAAGTATCAAAAAACTGGCGCGCAAATTGATCGTATTACAGTTAAATTAAACCAATCGAAACAAACTTTGGTTGAAGATCTAAAGACGTTGGAACAATTATATGAGAAAAATAAAGATTATTTTCACGCCTTGAATATTTTTATTGCTGCCGGCGAGTTGAAAATTGAAGAGTTACGAACGAAATCAATTCCTGAATTGAAGAAAAAAGCGGAAGCCTCTGGTGACCAAATGACTTATCAAGAAGTAAACGATATGGTGCAGTTTGCTGACCGATTGGAAAAACGGCTTTATGATTTGAAATTGAGCAGACAAATTACAATACAAAGTGCTCCACAAATTCGTATGATTCAAAACACCAATCAAGCTTTAGCTGAAAAAATTCAAACTTCGATTATGACGGCCATCCCACTTTGGAAAAATCAAATTGCGATCGCCCTCACATTGATTCGTCAACGGCAAGCTGTTGAAGCCCAAAAGCAAGTCTCTAAAACAACAAATGAGTTGCTGCTAAAAAATGCAGAAATGTTAAAAACAAATACAATTGAAACAGCTCGTGAAAATGAACGCGGATTAGTTGACATAGAAACTCTGAAAAAGACACAATCCAATTTGATAAGCACTCTCGAAGAAACGATCAAGATTCAACAAGAAGGTCGTGAAAAACGTGCTCAAGCTGAGCAGGAACTAGTTGCAATGGAAAGTGAACTGAAAGAAAAACTACTCAAACTTACTTAATAAAAAACCGGACAAAATTGTCCGGTTTTTAGTTTGCCTTGACTACACAATTCATCCGCCCATTTAATATTTGGCTGGGGCTAGTCAATCGAAAATTTTGATTTTCTTGCAAAAAATCAATTTTCATCTCTTCATCGAAAAATACTGTTTTCGATTTTTCCATGTACACATCCATCGCATTCGTCGGGATTTTCATATCATGAGCTTCGTCAAATTCGTGCGGATTGATTAATTGTAAAATCGGAACCCCACTAACTGCACAACCGCATCCGTCTATTTCATATTTTAGTTTGACTAAAAGGTCTTTTCCTAACGTTCGTCGCCTTAACTGTTCTTCTGCTGCCGGAGTAATAGTTAGCTTCATTATAATCATTCCCCTTCCCTTTTCCCGTTATATTATTTTACCATTTTGGCGCAAATAATTAATCTATTTCGCCTTAGTGTGCATATACCTTGACTTGGTTGCTTTTCTAAAGATTTCCTACTACTATATTAGATAGCGTATATAAAGGGGGATTTTCAGTGGAAAAAGAAAGAGTACAAATTAAAGTGAATGATAATGGCTCCTATCGAGTAACAGGAGACGTAGAATTAATTGATGCTGAAGGCAATGTTTTCGAAACAAAGAAAGTATTTTCGTTATGCCGATGTGGACTATCTAAGCGTAAACCGTTTTGTGATGGCACTCATAAAGGTAACTTCGAGTCCTGTGTCCGTGCTGAAAAGGCATTAGAATAATAAACTAGGCTGCACTGTGATACCCGAAGATTATTGGGAAGGTCTTCGGGTGTTATTCATTTATGATAACTAATATATGAATGCATTAGTGCCGAACCAAAGCCTTAGCAAGGTATTCTAATCTTCGACGATAACTAATTCCTGGATATCCTCAATAAAAATCTTTATTCGCTTTCCTTCACGCTCGACTACTCGAAAATCTTTTTCCAATATATTATAAGAATGAATTTTTCCGATTACCTGTTCAAAACGATGATTACGAAAATAGGTAAACATTACCTCCTTTTCCAATCTCATCGCTTCTATCACAATTTCGTTCAATAATTCAAGTTTTTGTTCATCCAATGGTTTGCGAACCTCTTGCTGGTCCTCGCTAGCCCACTCCCTGAGCATTGCTACATGTTCAGGGAGCATAAGTGAATTCCATTTGATTACACCACGATCCCGAATCATCTCTCTCCCTCCTTTTCTATAAATAGACTCTCGGCATTCACCGAGTAAGATGGTACAAGGTTTTCTTATACCAATTTTTTATTTCTCCTCCTACTATTAATAGGGGGATATTTCATTTTTTTGTTAGTAAAATTGCTCATTCTCTATTGAACGAGATGAATAATCTACATACTACGCGAGAGCTCGCCACCGTTGATTTCCGTTCCAGGCGGACGCTTTCCGGGGGGCGTGCGGTGAGCTTCCTCGTCGCTACGCTCCTGCGGGATCTCACCTGTCACGCTAATCCCCCAGGAGTCGCCGCCTTCCACTTCAATCAACTAAGTTATTCTTTTGCACATATACTTAAGTTTGTCATTCACCAGCAAAACTTAAAATGAAACCAAACGGATATGACAAATCGCAAAATAGGCAAAAATGGCGTTGTCCATTAGCTTGTGGTACAAAAAATACGTGTAAAAGCCCTTGTTCTACAGCCAAATACGGAAGAACATTCCATACTTTTGGGAAAGACAATCTTCGACTTTTTACTAAGACTCCTAGAACATCCGAAAAATGGAAGATCGTTTATAAAAGAAGAACATCGGTAGAACGTTCAAACAAACGAGAAAAAGTCGATTATCACTTAGAATCTGGTCGGCATCGGCCTACAAAGATGTGGTATATACGGACTTACGCCATTATGATGTGTCAACACATTGATGCCTGGTATGCCCATCAAAAAGATGCGCTATCCTTCCTTAACGGTCATATTTTATCTTCAATAGCCAAATCTTTTTAAAGGACCTTATCCAAGGGTTTGTTGATTTTAAAACAAAATCCGTTGAAGGTTGATTGTAGCGAAAGTGCGAGACTCCTGGTCGGCTAAAGACGGCCACGTCCTGTGGCCAACGCCGACACTAGGACGTCCTGTCCGTCGCGGGATCAGCGGGACAGGTGAGACCCCACAGGCGTTTACGCCGAGGAGGCTCACCGCCCGCCCCGCGGAAAGCGAGCAACTGTAGCGGAAATCAACCAAGCACTGTCCTGGTAAGCAACAATGTTTACAAAAACAACCTATTAAAAAAATAAATAAATATGTGACGCTTCTTTGGCATGTCTTTTTTTGAAAAGGTTTTGAAAACAAATACCAAATCTTCAATAATGCTCATTTCCCAGTAATCTTTTGGAAACTCAGCAAATTTACGCCTCT
>NZ_LN831197.1:477384-564622 GCF_001375535.1 Bacillus niameyensis | reverse complement strand
GGTTGATTGTAGCGAAAGTGCGAGACTCCTGGTCGGCTAAAGACGGCCACGTCCTGTGGCCAACGCCGACACTAGGACGTCCTGTCCGTCGCGGGATCTGCGGGACAGGTGAGACCCCACAGGCGTTTACGCCGAGGAGGCTCACCGCCCGCCCCGCGGAAAGCGAGCAACTGTAGCGGAAATCAACCAAGCACTGTCCTGGTAAGCAACAATGTTTACAAAAACAACCTATAAAAAAAATAAATAAATATGTGACGCTTCTTTGGCATGTCTTTTTTTGAAAAGGTTTTGAAAACAAATACCAAATCTTCAATAATGCTCATTTCCCAGTAATCTTTTGGAAACTCAGCAAATTTATGCCTCTATATTCCGAGAGTCTATTTAAATAAACTTTCGGCATTCACCGTTGGGACAATTTTGGCAATAAGTTTTGGGACACTGATGATTTCCGAGAGAATCTATTTAAGCTTTATGACCTCCCACAAGAACAGAGCGTTTTCTAGTTGTCCCTGCATCCGTATAAGAAACAGCACGCAAGAGAGAAGCTGTTCCATACGTTCGCCGAATATGATCAACTGTATAGCCAAGCTCCTTTTCACGTACTTTCTCAGGCTCGAACAAACTGAGTTGGAAATGATCGTCATTTGCGATATTAGCCAAAGTAATTGAAATTTGCCGTACTGCCTGTCCTGTGTCATAAGTATTAAACAATTTTAAACAAACCCGATAAATATCCATCGTTGTGTTAGTTGGCTCCTCAATGGAACAGGAACGTAAGAACCCACCTCCCCACTCCCTTTCACTGTAGCTAATACCGAGACTAATCGTTCTCCCCGCCTTTTTTTGTTCGCGTGCTCGCCTTGCCACCTCTTCACACATTTCCAACATTACACAATGGATTTCGGATCTCTCCTTATAATCTCGCAGCAAAATTTGACTTTTACCAAAACTAATTTGTCCTTCCATAATCGGCGCACCCAATTCAGACAAATCAACACCCCATGCGTGATAATAAAGTTGATTCCCCATAATACCGAATTTTTTCTCAAGTAAACTTCTGTCATAATGAGCCAATTGCTTTACAGTGAAAATCCCCATATTATTCAGTGACTTTTCCAGTCTTTTACCAATTCCCCACATCTTCCTAAGCGGAGATACTTTCCACAATTTTTGCGGAACATCCTCATATGTCCATTCAACAATTCCATCATGTTTAGCATCAAGGTCAAGACACAATTTAGAAAGAAGCATGTTGGGTCCGATCCCAATTGCGCAAGTAAGTTGAAATTCCCGTAATAATTCATCTTTAATTTTTTTAGCAACGGTATGAGCCTCTCCCCACAATTCGCTTGTTCCATCAATTTGAATGAAACTTTCATCTACACTGTATACATGGATGGCATCTTTCGGGACATAGCGATTGAATAGGCGAATAATTTCAGTAGAAATACGTAAATACGTACTCATCTTTGCCTCATCAAGTATAATTCGACTGTCGTTTGGTATTTCGAAAAGGCGTGACCCCGTTTTAATACCGAAGTCCTTTTTCATAGGAGGGGTTGCCGCAAGCACGATACTACCTGGCTGACTTAAATTTCCGATGACAGCGAGATGACATTTTAAAGGATCAAGTCCTTTCATCACCGCCGAACAGCTTGCATAAAAACTCTTCATATCAATGCATAGTATTTTTTTATGTGGAAGTGTACCGTAATCAATATCCATTATACCGCCACCCTCCAAGGAGAAACATACGTTCCTATACTATGCATTATAATACAAAAGTATGCCTTTTTGATCAATAAAATTGCATTTCCAAATATTGGATATAGCAAAATGACCTTTCAACTAGTTCAATGTGCCTGAATATACATTTTTGGGGCTTTCTATAGGTTTGCCTTCTCATGTCCCCTTCCACACTTTTATTCGAGATTGGTCGGGGCAATACATCTCTTAATCAGCTGATCAGAAGAGGGTATTTAAACGGACATGAAAGAGGATGTCCAAATAAACAAATGGACATCCTCTTTCTTTTAATCAACATAACTAATCAGTTTACATCTTGGGATAGGCGTATCATATCTCTACACCAGATTCCGTTTTCAAAAATGTCATCCTCGTAATGGCGTATAAAAAAATCACGATCCACACTTGTAATGCGAAATCCACATTTTTGATACAACACTAATTGCCCAATACTTGAATTACCTGTTCCGATCTCAATAGTTTTATAGTTTCTTGCTTTTGCTTTTTGAATCGCATCCAAAAGCAACTGCCTTCCAATACCTTTTCCTTGTTCATTCTCAGTAACAGCAATATTAACTAACTCAACTGTATCTGGTCTTGTAGGAAGTAAAACATATACTCCGATTATTGCTTGATAATTTTCAGCTATATAACATTTCCCACGTTTCAAATATTCCTCTATCAATCTCTCGGATGGGTCAGCCATTAATAATAAATCGATTGGAGGCTCCTCATTTATATTTAATTCCCTAATTTTCATTTGTGCTCCTCCTTAATTTACTTTTTAAAGAAAGCTTTTCTCCCCAAGCGTTCTACAGTGTTGGGCATTAAAGTGTGGAGTATACTTGTCCAGTTCATCCACCAAGGCAAATTAATTTCACGCTTTTTTGTAAAGATCACTTGAACAATTTTCTCAGCTACCTTTTCTGGCTCTAAAACAACACGGCCAAGATTTTCTAAATAAGCTCCTTCTGGATCGGTATACCGGAAAAATTCCGTACGAATAGGACCTGGATTAACAGCAGTGACATAAACACCGAATCTAACCATTTCCATACGCAAGCTGTTTGTAAACCCGAGTACAGCATGCTTTGTAGCAGCGTAAGCACTGGATTTGGGAGTAGCAAGTTTTCCTGCCTGAGAAGCAATATTAATAATATGGCCAAATTGTCTTTTACGCATAGATGGAATAACTGCTTTTGTGCAAGAAATCAAGCCTAACACATTGATAGAAAACATCCTCTCAAGATCGGTTAATTTCAAATCCTCTGCTTCAGCAAAAATACCGTAGCCAGCATTGTTGATTAATACATCAATAGCTTCAACTTCTTCATAAATTCTTTCGAAAATTGACGGGATTTTTCTCAAATCAGAAACATCCAAAGCCATGACCGTACAATCGATACCATGCTCCTCTCGTATACGATTTGCAACCCGATTAAGCCGATCTTCATTTCGAGCGAGTAAAAAAAGACGGGCTTTATTTTCAGCGCATTTGTATGCGATATATTCTCCTAACCCGCCGGAAGCCCCTGTAATAACGACTGTCTTTCCTTCTAAATCCTTATTTTTCATCAAGTCATCTATTCCTTTATCCGATTATTAATACCCATCATTATAATAGAGCAACATCACCAATAAAAGATATATTCTTCAAACCAGTCGGAAAAATGTACGCAATTGTCTTGACAATCATTCTATTGATTTGCATAATCAAAGATACAATTTTATTCATTCACAGAAGGAATCATTCTCTTTAAGTGGAGAATGGGTTTTTTATTTTTCAAATTGAAAGAAGGAAAAAAATGAAGATTTCATTTATAGGAGCTGGATCAATTGCCGAGGCGATTATTTCTGGAATGCTCCAAAAACAGATTTGTGCGAATGACAATATTTTTGTAACCAATCGCATGTCGCAATCTAGATTATCAGAATTAAAAAATAAATATGGGATTCAAACAACATATGATTTGCAGAAGATTTCTCATAATCCTGATATGATCATCATGGCTGTTAAACCGAAGGATGCCGTACAAATTTTAAAAAAATTAGCTCCCTATACAAATGAACACACTTTTATCGTTTCCGTCATGGCTGGGGTTTCAATGAACATAATCAATAACACATTGAACAAAGATTGCGCTGTTGCTAGAGCGATGCCGAATACTTCAGCAAGTGTAGGCAAATCAGCAACAGCTATTAGCTTTAACCCCTTCGTTTCTGATAAACAAAAACAATTAGCGAATATAGTCTTTGAATCAGTAGGCATAACGACAGAAGTAGAGGAAAAACAACTAGATATTGTAACTGGGTTAGCAGGTAGTGGTCCAGCCTACTTTTACTACATTGTAGAAGTAATGGAAAAAACCGCCCAAGAACTAGGAATTGAACAAACCACTGCAAGAGAATTGATTATCCAAACCATTGCGGGTGCAGCAGAAATGTTGCAGACGAGTGGCATGGAAGCTCAGGAACTTAGAAAAAAAGTAACAAGTCCAGGTGGTACGACAGAAGCAGGTATACAAATCCTTAAAGATCGGAATGTTGATTCAGCTTTCACAGATTGCATAAAAGCAGCTACTGACCATTCCAAGAAATTAGGAGAAATGTTTACTTTCCAAGACTAGTGGGGCAAGCTATTAACAAGCATGTAACTGTCGTTAAATTCCCTCTATTGCTATAATATTTGGTAAAGCTACATTAAAGGGGAGTAAGTAATGACAAATAAGCTCTTTGAACCATATACAATTAAAGATCTAACATTGAAAAATCGTATTGTCATGTCACCTATGTGTATGTATTCTTGCGAAAATCAAGACGGCATGGCTAACGACTGGCACTATACTCACTATAGTAGCAGAGCAGTGGGACAAGTAGGATTGATTATCGTCGAAGCTACAGCTGTTACACCTCAAGGTAGAATCAGTCCACAAGACTTGGGGATTTGGAGTGATGATCATATCGAAGGTTTACAAAAATTAACGAAAATGATCAAGGCTCATGGGGCAGCAGCGGGCATTCAGATTGCTCATGCTGGGAGAAAAGCAGTGCTAGAAGGAGAGATTCTTGCTCCTAGTGCCCTTCCCTTTAATGAAAACATGAAGATTCCGAAAGAAATGACTACCGAGGAAATTAAAAACACCGTCCAAGCGTTCGGGAAAGCGGCGGAAAGAGCAAAAAAAGCTGGATTTGATTGTTTAGAAATCCATGCTGCTCATGGTTATCTAATCAATGAATTTTTATCACCGCTCACGAACAAACGAACTGATCAATATGGCGGTTCACAGGAAAATCGTTATCGTTTCTTAAAAGAGATTATTGACGAAGTAAAACGTTTTTGGAATGGCCCACTTTTCGTTCGCATATCAGCGAATGATTATCATGAAGAAGGCCTTAAGGCAATTGATTACGTAACAATGGCAAAGTGGATGAAAGCTCAAAAAGTTGATTTGATTGATGTTAGTTCTGGAGCAGTAGTGCCTGCAAACATAAAAGCTTATCCAGGTTATCAAGTACCATTTTCGGAAATCATCCGTAAGGACGCAGCTATACCAACAGGTGCAGTTGGTCTTATCACAAGTGGAAACCAAGCTGAAGAAATCTTGCAAAAGCAATGCGCCGATCTTATTTTCCTTGCTCGCGCGCTTCTGCGTGATCCTTATTGGCCACAAGTTGCGGCAAAGGAACTTGGTTTCAAATTACAACCTCCGAAACAATATGAGCGCGGTTGGAACTAATAATCGAACATAACGATTGCCCGCCTCCATCATCTTTTAGGTGGGGCAATCGCTATTTCAAAGAAATCATAGGCCATTTTCGTATTAGGAAAAGTTACTTTTGCTTCATTGGTTAGTCCGTCCCAATCTTCCTTTAAATACCTTGAGCTAATATGATTCAATACTAATTGCTGGACCTCAGCATTTTGAGCAAGTGTTGCTGCCTGAGCAGTTGTCGAATGAAAATATTCACTTGCCATTTCTTCACTACCAGCAGCAAATGTCGCTTCATGAACGAGTACATCTGCATCTTTAGCAAGGTTAAAAGCATTCCTGCACGGACGGGTATCTCCAAGAATTGTAATGACCCTGCCTTTTTGGCTAGGCCCAAGATAATCCTTTCCCTGAATAACTTTACCATTATCAAGCATAACGGTTTCACCGTTTTTTAAGCTTTTATAAATGGGGCCGGGGTGAATACCATCCGCGGCAAGTCGTTCTGCGTCCAACTTTCCGGGTTTATCTTTTTCGGTTATTCGATATCCAAAACTAGGCAAACCATGATCAAGAAGCATAGCTTCAACAAGAAATTGATCATCCTCAAATATGATACTTTCATCGATTTCTTCGATCGTGAGAGAATATTTCAAATGAGTTTGACTAACTTTGAGTGCTGTTTCAACAAAATCTCTAATTCCTTTTGGTCCATATAAAGTTAATTCTGTGATACCACCCTGAAAAGATCTACTTCCCAAAAGTCCTGGCAATCCAAAAATATGGTCTCCATGCAAATGGGTGATAAAGATTTTTTCAATCTTACTGGGTTTTAAAGATGTATGCAATATTTGGTGTTGAGTTGCTTCGCCACAATCAAAAAGCCAAACGGCATTTCGTTCTTGTTGGAGCATTAATGCGAGGGAAGACACATTACGTTGTTTAGCCGGCATTCCAGCTCCTGTCCCAAGGAATAATAGTTTCATTCTTAACCCCCTTATATTTTTGTCTATTTTACCATATTTACCTAAAAAATAATGATATAATCCTTAAATAGCTATCTCATAATTCGTCTTTTTCTATCATAATTGGTAAAATGTAGCTAGTACAATAATGTGATTTACACAAGAAAAGAGAGGTTTACAAAATGATTCAATCTGAGACACCTGCATCCTTGATTATGATTTTTGGAGCAACGGGAGATTTGGCAAAAAGAAAACTATACCCGTCTCTTTATCATCTTTTCCAAAGAAAGAAACTTGCCAAACATTTTGCGGTAATCGGCGTAGCGAGACGACCGTGGTCCGATGAAATATTAAGAAACCATGTGAAGGATTCTGTCCTTACATCAATCCCAGATGCGGAGCGTATCGATGAGTTTATTTCTCATTTTTATTATCAAGCTCATGATGTAGCAGACTCGGCATCATACATAGAACTGAAAAATCTTGCTACAAAGTTGGATCAGAATTATTCGCTTCAAGGTAACCGAGTTTTTTATCTAGCGATGGCTCCAGAATTTTTCGGAACAATTGCGGAACATCTTAAAAAGGATGGCTTAACGGATACTGAAGGTTTTCATAGATTGGTTATTGAAAAACCATTCGGTCATGACCTTGAATCTGCAATCGAATTAAACAAGCAAATTCGCAACGTGTTTTCCGAAAATGATGTATATCGAATTGACCATTACCTTGGGAAAGAAATGGTACAAAATATCGAAGTTATTCGGTTTGCCAACGCTATCTTTGAACCACTTTGGAACAATCGATTTATCTCTAATATTCAAATCACATCAAGTGAAATGCTAGGTGTTGAAGAGCGTGGTGGATACTATGAAAAAAGTGGAGCTTTAAGAGACATGGTACAAAACCATCTACTTCAGATGGTTGCCTTACTCGCGATGGAGCCTCCAATCAAGCTAAATCCTAAAGAAATTCGCAGTGAAAAGGTAAAAGTGCTTCGAGCACTAAGACCGATTAAAGATACAGAAGTTCCAAATTATTTTGTAAGAGGACAATATGGACCTGCGGAGATTGACGGAAAAAGAATCTCAGGTTATCGCGAAGAATTAAACGTCAATCCTGATTCAAATACGGATACGTATGTGGCCGGAAAACTAATGATTGATAATTTCCGTTGGGCTGGAGTTCCATTCTATATTCGAACTGGTAAAAGAATGACTGCCAAATCAACAAAAATCATCATCCAATTCAAAGATGTTCCAATGAATTTATATTATAATTCGGACGAAAAGTTGGCTCCAAACTTGCTTGTCATTCATATCCAGCCTGAGGAAGGTATTACCCTTCACCTAAATGCAAAAAATACAGGACAAACGATGGAGACAACACCAGTTAAACTTAGCTTTTCAACTAATGATATTGCTGGTTACAATACTCCTGAGGCTTATGAGAAACTTTTACACGATTGCTTGCGTGGTGATGCGACCAACTTTACACATTGGGATGAAGTTGCCCTCTCATGGCAATTTGTTGATAAAGTAAGTCAAGTGTGGGAATCGCATAAAGCCTCCTTCCCTAATTATGAAGCAGGCTCGATGGGGCCAAAGGAAGCAGATCAGTTACTTGAACAAGACGGCTTTTTCTGGTGGCCAGTAACTAATTAGGCTAGAACATTTATACAGTTTTTCCCGGTGATATATTATCACCGGGTTACCGTTCTCAAAGTGAACCACCTAAGTCTGTAACGAATATATTATCGCGGAGGTGTATTTTCCGTGGAAAAGTCTAATGTTGATGAATACTTACAAAAAGGAATTTATGGGGCTAAACAGACAAAACCGGAAGAACGTAAGAAATACCTTGGGACTTTACGCGAAAGAATCGTGGTTACGCTAACAAATGGCCAAGTCATGGAAAAAGGAGTTTATCCCGAAGTCGAACAATTTATGAAAGAAAATCCGAAGGCAACCTTGTTGTTAAATGGCGATTTGGATTACAGCTATTTGTCAGATTATATAGCAACTGCAACGAAACATAATATAGCTTTTTCCATAGTGACTGACAGAACTCATGAAACGAACATTGGCCTTGTACTAACTTATGATTATGCGATTGATAAGGACGAGATCTATATTCAAAAGAAAGAACCAGAACAGGTTCCTAAGAAAAAAAATGGGATTCTTTCAGGGTTAGTTGGATTTTTAAAGAAATAACTATAGACCAGGTTTTCTTTGTTTATTTTTTAAGTCCCGTCCTTTTTGAAGACTGTGTTTACCAAATTTATCATGAATTTTATCCATCACTCGGTAGAGCGGCTCCTGTTGGGCCGCTTTTTCATATGTAAATAAGTCCAGCTGTTCGTAAGCCTGATCTTCATCTACTAAATCCTGTCCAGTTATGCCGAGAAGTCTCACTGGATCACCATTCCAGTTTTCCACAAATAATGGCTTGGCAGCTTGAAAAATCTCTTGACTATTCTTAATGGGATTATTCAATTTCTTCCCTCTAGAAATTGTCTTCCTATCTTTGTAGCGAATAGTCACAGATATGTTCATCGTCATATATCCTTTTCGCTGCATTCTGTCCGAAACACTCTTTGCTAAATTCTCAAGAACATCGAAAAGATCAGACTGATTAGTCATATCCTTTGGTAAAGTAACTGAACTGCCAACGCTTTTATTTTCGGAATATGCAAGTGGATCAACGGGACGTCCATCCACTCCATTGGCACGTTCTCTTAATTTAAGACCACGAATACCAAAGTTCGCTCTAAGTATTAACTCACTTGCCAGTGCCAATTCTCCTATTGTTCGAATATCCAATTTGGATAGCTTTTCGGCTGTTTTTTCACCTACACCGTGCATCTCAATAACAGGTAAAGGCCAAAGAACCTTTTGAATATCTCTTTTTCGTAAAATAGATATTCCAAGTGGTTTTTTCATATCTGAGGCCATTTTGGCTAGAAATTTATTCGGTGCAATTCCAATGCTGCAAGGAAGATCAAGTTCTTCTAATAAATTCCTTTGGATAGTTTTAGCAATTTCCATAGGAGTTCCCAATTCTTGGCATTCCGTAATATCAACATACCCTTCGTCAATAGAAACAGGCTCAACTAAATGCGAAAATTGCTGCAACACATTAAACATCGCTTGAGAAGCTGTTCGATACCGTTCAAAATTTGGTTGTCGAACAATTAAATTCGGACACAATTTTTTAGCTTCCCAAAGTGGCATTGTTGTCCGGACACCGTATTTACGTGCTTCATAACTACTAGTAACTACGATCCCCCTTCTTTTGTTCTCATCGCCAGCAATTGCAAGCGGTTTACCTTTTAAAGAGGGATCATAGGCCATTTCAACAGATGCAAAGAAACTATTCATGTCTACATGTAAAATGACTCGTCCATTTTTAGGATAGAACTGCTTCATTTTAATCACCTTCTATAGAAAAAAACTTACACTTCCTGACGCTGTTCCACTAAGTATTCTTTAATTTCTTTCACTCCATCCAATACTTCTAATAAACTTTCTGGATTGATCATCGTTATAATGCGATCATCAAGATTTGCAATAGATGAGAAATATTTAGTTTTATGATACGCAACTAGCCCTATTTGTTGAAGTGCTTCACGTGGAATTTCCAATATTTCTTTCGCTTCTTGTACTAGAAGTCCGAATGAAAGTTCTTCCGTATGTATAACTATCATCCGTGCCTTGTCGTCTATAATAATATTTGTCTCGTACAATATATTGGCTAGATCAAGCAACGGGATTAACTCCCCTCTTGATTTGACAACACCTTTCATATAAGAGGGTAAATGCGGGACAGGATTTGTTTTTTCAACCTTCTCAATAGAAACGACATTTTCAACTGGTATTGCATACTCTTCCCTGCCCGCATTAAACACTACTGATGTTAAATTCATATCCTCACAACCTTCATTCATATTAATGCGGAAAGCAGGTAAAACCTGCCTTCCAAAACCAATCATGCTCTTGTAGAAACCTCTTCAACAATAGCTACAGTCATTTCAGCTAATTTACAAAGCTCTTCAATCGGCATCCGTTCATTTGTTGTATGAATTTCTTCATAACCAACAGCTAAATTAACTGTCGGGATATCAAATCCAGCTATTACGTTTGCATCACTTCCACCACCGCTTGTAAGCAGTTTGGAGGCTCTTCCAATTCGTTCTGCTGCTTTCTTAGCAACTTCTACAACCTCATCACCATCAGCAAATTTAAATCCGGGATACATAATTTCAATATTTATATCGGCTGACCCGCCCATTTTTTGAGCTGTCTCTTCAAATGCTACCCGCATTGCTTCAACTTGTTTTTCCATTTTTTCTGGAACAAGAGAACGTGCTTCAGCTAAAATATAGACTTCATCTGCTACAATATTTGTAGCTTTTCCTCCTTCAAACCGCCCGATATTTGCTGTAGTTTCTTCATCAATACGTCCAAGTGGCATTTTTGCTATTGCTTTGGCTGCAATCGTTATAGCTGAAACCCCTTTTTCTGGCGCTACACCCGCATGAGCAGTTTTTCCATAAATATGCGCTGTAACCTTCGCCTGAGTTGGAGCTGCAACAATGATATTACCTACTTTTCCGTCACTATCGAGCGCAAAACCATATTTAGCCGTAATTCTCTTAGGGTCAAGAGCTTTCGCACCCACTAATCCGGATTCCTCACCAACTGTAATGATGAATTGAACATCACCATGTTCCACTTTTTGTTCTTTAAGTACGCGAATCGCCTCAAATATAGCTGAAATACCTGCTTTATCATCTGCTCCAAGAATAGTCGTTCCGTCTGTTACTACATAATCATCTTGGATCGAAGGTTTCACTCCATTTCCAGGCACAACCGTATCCATATGACAAGTAAAATAAATTGGATCAACAGCTTGTTTAGATCCTTTTAAAGTACAAATCAAATTTCCAGCTCCATGACCAGTTTGATCCATCGTATCATCTTCATATACTTCGACTCCTAGATCAATAAATTTTTTCTTTAACACTTTAGCTATTTCAGCTTCATTTTTAGTTTCGGAATCAATTTGTACCAATTCTAGAAATTCATTTATAATACGTTCGTTATTTATCATGTTTCATTCCTCCATTTTCGTTTCTATTTCGAGTATGTAGATTCCATTATATTGATTTTAACATTTTTTCCTGTTTGAACGGAAACATTAACCACTGCGATAGACTTGTCTTAAACTAGAATTCTAGATAAAATAATAGTAATTATAATAGGTAGGGGTGCTTTGCCAAATGTCTAATAAAAAACTGCAAAAAATTGTTGTCTATATTATGCTCTTTTCCATGATTGCCATGACCATTATTACAGGTTTATCATTTTTATAGGACCTGAAAAGGTGAGGTGGTTGAAAGGCCTCACCTAAATAGCCCCATGTTCTCGAGCGAGTTCTTCAAACTCAAGGGTTGAATGGATGATTAATACGTTGGTCCCTATAGGTATTTGCTCATAAAGAAATTCCAGGGGTTCTTTCTCCATTCTAATACATCCTTGTGAAACATAATAGCCAATGGTAAAGGGCTGATTCGTCCCGTGAATTCCATAAACCCGTCCATCTGTACCATCCGCATCAAACCCTATCCACCTGGAACCGAGTGGATTCCGTGGGTTCCCGCCAGGAATATTTTTTTTACGATAATAAGGATTTATTGCTTTTACGGTAATAGTAAATAGCCCTTCAGGCGTTAACGTATTTGTTTTCCCAGTTGCTACTTTCGTTTCCAGTTGTATTTTCCCTTGATTGATCCATGCAAGTTCATTTGTTCGTTTATTGATTATAATTAATGAATCCCCGGGTAGAATTGGGGAATCGAATGGCCAAAATGGCGTATTTATAAACAAGAAGATCGCAAGTAATATTCTCATTTCATCAGCACCTTTTTCATTATTGTGTGCTGAATACGACATTTTCATGTTTACCTTAAAAAAGAAAAACCCTAAAATGAATGGGCATTTTAGGGCGTCCATGTTTATTCGGTTATTTATACCTCTTCACAATATTCATCGAAATATTGCTGTAGTTTGTTGACAACCGACATTGGGTCATGTCCTTCAATTTCATGACGTTCAACCATCTTACAAATCTTTCCATCTTTTAGCAAGGCAAATGATGGAGAGGATGGTGGATAATCAGTAAAATAGCTGCGAGCTTTCGCAGTAGCTTCTTTATCTTGTCCTGCAAAAACTGTTACAAGATGATCCGGACGTTTATCATAATGCAATGAATGTGCCGCTGCTGGACGTGCAATACCACCTGCACAGCCACAAACTGAATTAACCATTACTAGGGTCGTTCCTTTACGTTCTAACGCTTTTTCAACATCCTCAGGCGTAGTTAGCTGGTCATATCCGGCTCTTACCATATCTTCACGTGCTTGAGCAACAATGTCGTTCATATAAAGATTAAAATCCATGCCCATTTATATTCCACTCCTTAGCAAGCTTGTTTCAATGTTATCATAGCAGTTTTTAAGTATTTTAAGCAAATAATCGGTTTATTTTAAAATAGATGTTTATTTAATAAGAGATTGGGTAAGCTTATAATACATCTAGATCCATACCCCTAAACTCCCTAGATGTTTTGGACAGCGATTCTGCTGTCCTTTTTTAGTTGTGTGAATCTTAATAGACAGCACTAAAAAAGAAATTGAAAAGGATCAATCCAACAGATTGAATCCTTTTCGTCTTTAATAAACAGAAGTATTTTCTTTCGGGATATTTTCCAAGATTTCTTTAATTCGCTGCATAAAATGACCGCAAATAAGTCCATCTAATATCCGATGATCTAAAGATAAGCAAAGATTGACCATGCTTCGGATAGCTATTCCATCATTTAGGACAACAGGTCGTTTAATGATAGATTCAACTTGTAAAATCGCCGCTTGGGGATAATTAATAATTCCGATAGACTGGACAGATCCAAAGGAGCCCGTGTTATTAATTGTAAAAGTTCCCCCTTGCATATCTTCATTGGTCAAATTTCCAGTTCTTGCTCTTTTAGCAAGATCCGCAACATCCCTGGCAATTCCTTTAATGGACTTTTCATCTGCATGTCGAATTACTGGGACAAACAATTCATTTTCCGCAGCAACTGCAATTGAGATATTAATGTCTTTCTTTTGAATAATTTTATCCCCTGCCCACATCGAGTTGATCATCGGATACTCTTTAAGGGCTTGGGCAATTGCTTTGATAAAGAAAGCGAAGTACGTTAAGTTGAAACCTTCCCGTTGTTTAAATTCTGTTTTTAATGAATCTCGATATTTCACAAGGTTCGTGACATCTACTTCGATCATCATCCAAGCATGTGGGATTTCCGCTTTACTTCGGACCATTTTTGTAGCAATCGCTTTTCGAACATTTGATACTGGAATTTCAATATCTCCGAAACCAGCTTGGACAAAAGATGATTTAGTTGGAGTTGTTTTTTCCTTTTGCACTTCAGTCGGTGGTGGTGACACTTCAGACTGGGCCGTCATTCCAGTATCAATCAAAGTTTGTAGATCTTTTCTTGTAATACGTCCACCCCGCCCAGTCCCATTTACTTTTGCTAAATCAATACCGTGTTCTTGGGACATCTTCAAGACGGCGGGTGAAAATCTTAATTTACTTCCTTCCTGAACTTGATTATTTATAACCATTTCATTCTCCCGTCCCACACTTGGATTAACGGTCGTTTCTGGTTGTTCGAGTGTGTTTTCTGTATTAATCGTACAGATTGTTTCTCCAACTGCTAAAGTTTCCCCTTCTTCCACTATTATTTCAGCAATAGTTCCCATATAAGAGGAGGGAATTTCTGCATTTACTTTATCTGTCATTACCTCTGCGATTGGATCATATTTTTCTACATAATCTCCGGGCTTCACAAGCCATCGGCTAATCGTTCCTTCTGTTACGCTTTCTCCAAGCTTGGGCATAGTGATGTTTTCAATCGCCATGATGTTACCCCTCCCTTATAGGTTAAAATTCCGCTAACTCACGCATCGCTTTTTCGACTTTATCAGAATTAATCAAGAAATGCTTCTCCAAAGTCGGAGCGAACGGCATAGCTGGGACGTCAGGCCCCGCGAGCCTCATAACTGGAGCATCCAGTTCAAATAAGCAATGTTCTGCAATAATCGCAGCAACTTCACTCATTATGCTTCCCTCTTTATTGTCTTCTGTTAAAAGTAACACTTTTCCAGTTTTTGATGCAGCTTCTATAATGGCTTGTTGATCTAGTGGATAGACAGTCCTTAAATCAAGGATATGAACGTTAATCCCTTCTTCAGCCAGACGCTCTGCCGCTTGTAAAGCAAAATGAACACATAGGCCATACGTTATGACCGTTATGTCGTCACCTTCACGTTTGATATCTGCTTTTCCGATCGGCAATACATAATCATCTGTGGGAACTTCACCTTTTATCATTCTGTAAGCTCTTTTATGCTCGAAAAAAAGGACAGGATCTTTATCACGAATAGCAGCCTTTAACAATCCTTTGACATCATAAGGAGTCGAAGGCATGACAATTTTCAATCCAGGTTGATTCGCAAAAATGGCTTCAACAGATTGGGAATGGTATAAGGCTCCGCCAACTCCTCCTCCATAGGGTGCCCGAATAACAATTGGACAACTCCAATCATTATTAGAACGATAACGAATTCTCGCTGCTTCAGAAATAATTTGATTGACAGCTGGCATAATAAAATCAGCAAACTGCATTTCCGCAATTGGTTTATATCCATACATAGCAGCACCGATTCCAACACCTGCTATGGCAGATTCAGCTAATGGGGTATCTATTACCCTTTGCTCGCCAAACTGTTCATATAGCCCCTGGGTGGCTTTAAAAACACCGCCTTTTTTACCAACGTCCTCACCAAGAATAAAGACTTTTTCATCGCGCTCCATTTCCTCTCGCATCGCCATTGTAATAGCTTCTATATAAGACATCACTGCCATTATCTATTCCCCCTGTTTCTCCGGCGCATAAACGAATTGAAACAACGTTTCCGGATCTGGATAAGCTGCATGTTCCGCATATTCAGTTGCATCATTGACTTGCTTCATGATGCTTTTTTCAATTTCACTTTCCATTTCGCTAGTAAGCAAGTTATTTTCATACAAATACTGCTTAAATAAAAGGATTGGATCTTCTTCCTGTAATTTGGCCAATTCCTCTTCTGGACGATACCGCCGTTGATCATCATCTGATGAATGGGAGGTAATTCTATGAGTCATTGCTTCAATAAGTGTCGGACCATCCCCATTCCGAGCCCGATCTGCAGCTTCTTTAACAACTTGGAAGACAGCTAAAGGATCTTTACCATCAATGGTAAAACCGGGCATCCCATAGCCTACGGCACGATCTGACACTCGTTCACATGCTATTTGTTTTTCGATCGGAACAGAAATTGCATACTGATTATTCTCACACATGAAGATTACTGGTAATTTATGAACCCCTGCAAAATTAGCTCCTTCATGAAAATCTCCTTGATTGGATGATCCTTCTCCAAAAGTAACAAATGTAACTAGATCATTACTTTCCATCTTCGCAGCTAGGGCGATCCCAGCTGCATGAGGAACTTGAGTTGTTACAGGTGATGATCCTGTTACAATTCGATTTTTCTTTTGGCCAAAATGCCCTGGCATCTGACGTCCAGCTGAATTAGGATCTTCTGCTTTTCCAAATCCAGAAAGCATAATATCTCTTGGTGTCATTCCAAAAGCTAAAACAACACCTAAATCTCGATAATATGGTAAAACATAATCTTTCTGGCGATTGAGCGCAAAAGCAGCTCCAACTTGTGCAGCTTCCTGTCCTTGACAAGACACAACAAATGGTATTTTCCCTGCACGATTTAAGAGCCACATTCGTTCGTCTAAGCGTCTTGCCATAAGCATCGTTTCGTACATATCCAAAACATCTTGATCGCTAAGCCCAAGTTCTGCATGGCGTGTAGTCACCATTCTTATCCCTCCCACTTTATTTATATATGAATTGCTATCCCATCAACAGCTAATGCTGCTTCACCAATCGTCTCGCTTAATGATGGATGAGGGTGAATCATTGTCCCTACTTCCCACGGAGTGGCATCCAATACTCTGGCTAACCCCGCTTCCGAAATCAAATCGGTCACATTCGGTCCAATCATATGTACGCCCAAAATATCATTGGATTTTTTGTCAGCTATAACTTTAACAAATCCAGTAGTCTCACCAAAAACGAGTGCTTTACCATTAGCCATAAAAGGGAATTTACCAACTTTAAGCTGATAACCTTGTTCTTTAGCCTCTTGTTCGGTAAAACCAACACTAGCTACTTCAGGATGGCTATAAATGCATCTTGGTACAGTTTGATATGCTAAAGGTTCAGGGATGGTGCCTGCAATATGCTCAACTGCATGAATTCCCTCATGAGAGGCAACGTGTGCCAGTTGATACCCACCAATGACATCGCCAATAGCATATATATGGGATTCTTTTGTTTGCATATTAGAATTTACAGAGATAAATCCATTCTTTACTTCAATTTCCGTATTCTGAAGACCAATTTCGTCTATATTTGCTTTTCTTCCAACAGATATAAGCATTTTTTCCGCTGAGTAATTTTTTTCTTCACCGGCGATTTCAACTTTAATATTGATTTCACCAGGTCTCTTCTCATATGTTTGCGGTAAGACCTTTGCTTGAGTTACAATATTGATTCCTTTTGCCATTAATACCTTTTCCAATTCCTTGGAAATTTCTGCATCCTCATTCGGAATAATACGATCTGCATTTTCAAGGATTGTAACCTGTACTCCAAAGTCGGAAAGCATAGAAGCCCATTCAATTCCTATCACTCCGCCACCAACGATTAGTATAGACTCCGGTAAATTTTCCATTTCCAAAGCTTCATCAGAGGTTAGGATAGCTTTTCCGTCAATTTCTAATCCTGGCAATGTGCGAGGACTTGATCCAGTAGCAATAATGACATTC
Organism: Bacillus niameyensis; assembly: GCF_001375535.1. GTDB lineage: Bacteria > Bacillota > Bacilli > Bacillales > Bacillaceae_C > Lederbergia > Lederbergia niameyensis. Next base: position 547,189 of record NZ_LN831197.1, on the reverse strand, counting down.
TTAGGAACCAACATTTCGTTTCCACTTTCCATTTCGACTGAAATAGTTCCTGGGAGAGGCGAAAAGATCGATGGCCCAAGCAATCTTCCGAACCCATGATAAACATCAATTTTACCCTTTTTTATTAAAGATTGTACGCCGTTATAAAGTTGGGTCACAATACTATTTTTTCGAAGTTGAACTTTTTCAAAAGCTAGTTGAAGATTAGAATGTAAGATTCCAAATTCTTCGCTTCTTTTCGCTAAGGAAAAAACCTCTGCACTCCGCAATAAAGCTTTACTTGGGATACATCCCTTATGAAGGCATGTTCCTCCGAGCTTCTTACTTTCAACAATAGCTGTTTTGAGGCCAAGCTGGGAAGCGCGAATTGCAGCAACATAACCGCCTGTCCCACCTCCTAAAACAACCAAATCATAATCAAGTGCCATAATAATCCCTCCATCTTGCTATATCTTAACAACTGTCCATATTTTGAAAAAAGGAGGTTGTCCTACTTTTTTTACCAGCAAATTTTAATCGGTTGCTCATGAGACAACCACTTTTTTTAGAAGAATTAGATGCGATTAGCTAAAATATGTTTATTATTTAGCAGAAATTGACTGCGTGATTTTCTCATTTTTTCAATCCGCTCCTCTGCCATACGGTCTGCCGCAACATAGGTTGGAATATGATCACGTTTTGAAATCTCAATTACCTTTGCAACATTTTGGTAAATTCCTTCAACCTTTTTCAAAGCTCTTTCACGATTATATCCATATAGTTCATCGGCGACATTAATGACACCACCTGCGTTAATAACATAATCAGGAGCATAAACAATTCCCATTTCATGAATAAGATCACCGTGTTCAGGCTCTTTTAACTGGTTATTAGCAGATCCAGCTATCACTTTTACTTTCAATTGGGGGATTGTTTGATTATTTATAATCGCACCAAGCGCACATGGTGAAAAAATATCAGCTTCTTGAGCATATATATCGTTAGGGTCAACTGCTTTTGCATTAAATTCTTCAATCGCACGATTGACAGCTTCTTTATTAATATCCGTGACAATCAATTGTGCCCCTTCTTTATGAAGATATCGACAAAGTTCAAATGCAACATTCCCAACCCCTTGGATGGCAATGGTTCTACCTTCAAGAGAATCAGTGCCAAAGGCCTCTTTTGCGGCTGCCTTCATGCCGACAAAACAGCCATACGCTGTTACAGGTGACGGATTCCCCGACGACCCGAAAGCAGGAGAAATACCTGTTACAAAATTAGTTTCCTCGTGGATAATATCCATATCCTCAACTGTTGTACCTACGTCTTCTGCAGTAATATAGCGACCATTTAATCCTTGAATAAAACGTCCAAAGGCACGAAACATTTCTTCATTTTTATCTTTTCTTGGATCACCTATAATAACCGTTTTGCCGCCACCAAGATTTAACCCTGCTGCGGCATTTTTGTATGTCATGCCTCTCGCTAAACGTAAAGCATCTTCAATTGCTGCTTCTTCGGAATCATAAGTCCACATTCGCGTTCCACCAAGAGCAGGACCGAGAGTTGTATCATGGATTGCTATAATCGCTTTTAAGCCGGATTGTTCATCTTGACAAAATAACAATTGTTCATAATCATGTTTTACCATATAATCAAATATTTTCATTAGAGAGCCTCCTGGCAATTATGACCTAATCTTGATACCTAATCATAATCTATACTATTTTATTGTAACGAAAAGCCAGTCCCTTGACAAATCTTTATCATGTAATATGATTCAAATATAGAGATTAAGGAGTAAATTTATCATATGGGCAGAATAGTAGCACTTATTATCTTATTGATTCCTGGCGTTATAGCTGGCTATGGCATTAAACTTATGCGCGATATGCTCTTCGGCATTTTACAAAAACCATTTCCTTTTCTTTGGACACAATTTATTACAGGCCTATTTTTATTAATCCTTGGTTTAGGGTTTATTGGAGGCTTTATATTACATCGTGACCGAAAAAGAAATAAAGTGCAGAAGCGTTTTGACAAAGAAAAAACTCAATGAAAAGTACCTTGGCTTATATATGAGCCAAGGTCTTTTTTAAATCCTTTTCGATTTTTTTATCTTTTCTCGTAGTCTTATCGCTTTTTCAGGGTAATCTGTTATGATCGCTGAACAATTTAAGCTTAGTAGTCGGTTGATGTCGCGTTCCTTATTAATCGTATACGGTCTAACTGCAATTCCCTGCTCCATAGTAGCTTTAATAATTGAATCTGATACAGCTTTTAATTTTGGATGAATACCATTAGATAAGATGGACGAGGCATATTCCCAAGGCTTATATAACAAATCCTTGTATAAAGGGGCAGTTTCAATATCTGAACAAATCTTTTTTACGTAAACGAGGGAGTAATGGTTAAAGGAAGATATAATAATACGCTTTTCAAAAGCGAATTCCTTCGTTATAGCGATTACTTTTTCCTCGAGTCCTTCGTAAGGAATAGAATTGTTTTTTAATTCAATATTGCATATCAGATCATTTTCACTCATCCAGTCAAAAACTTCCCGAAGAGTAGGGATACGAGCAGCTTTTTTAAAGAAATGTTTATAATGGAAATTCGCTTTCAAATTTTTCAATTCATTTAATGTCAAATCCTTAATATGACCACTTCCATTTGTAGTACGGTCTACAGTAATGTCATGGATCACTACTATCTCCCCATCAGCCGTTAATTGAACATCTAACTCAATACCATCTGCTCCAAACTTTTCCGCAGCAATAAAGGCCTCCATCGTGTTTTCAGGATGAGTCCCGGAAGCTCCCCTATGTGCTAAAATGATCGTCATTATTCCACCACCTTTTATTTATTACCATGGTATAATCCTATCATTACAGTTGGAATGGGGAAATAGTCTATAATTGTGACAAAATTGCAGGTATATTACCCACTTACCTAACGAAATCTACTTTCATAAGTAAAAAAAGTAAACCCGGCAAAATTTCGCCGGGTTATTATACTACAAGCAGTTATGATGCTCTATGTTCCAGTCTTAATTTATCAGCGACCATCGCAATAAATTCCGAATTTGTCGGTTTAGCTTTAGACATGCTTACGGTGTACCCGAATAATGCTGAAATCGAGTCAATATTACCTCTGCTCCAAGCAACTTCAATAGCATGTCTGATAGCCCTTTCAACTCTGCTTGCCGTAGTATTGAACTTTTTGGCAATATCAGGATACAACACTTTCGTAATAGAGCCTAGTAATTCAATATCATTATAAACCATTGATATCGCTTCTCTTAAGTAAAGATACCCTTTAATATGAGCAGGGACTCCGATTTCGTGGATAACAGATGTAATATTAGCTTCCAAATTTCTTTCTTGTTTAGGTTCGTGCTGACTTTTCACAGGAAATGCTGTATTTCTTTTAAGCTCACTCGTTTTTCCACTTACTTGGCGAATATGATTTGATAAATGAGCCATATCAAATGGTTTTAGTATAAAATATGAGGCACCTAATTCAACCGCCTTAGTCGTCACATCCTCCTGACCAAAAGCTGTCAGCATAATAACATTTGGAAAATGGCTTCTGTTAGTCCCACGTAATTTCTCTAAAACCCCAAGTCCATCTAAATGTGGCATTATTATATCCAAAACCAATACATCTGGTTCAATTTCCTCTAGTAATGACAAGCAATCTTGTCCATTATGAGCTGTTCCCACAACTTCCATATCTTCTTGAGATGAAATATATTCATCCAATAATCCTACTAACTCACGGTTATCATCTACAATACAAACTTTTATCTTCTTCACAATCGGTTTCCTCCTCAAATCCTTAATTACCTAATTTTTACACTATTAGATAAATACGCCAAAGAGGGGGAAATTCCTTTAAATTTATTCATTTTTTTATAAAATCTTTCATTTTCTTTTAAATACTCACGAATTCGCCTGTTTTCGACTTAAAAAGCGGATTTGTCGAATTTTCTTTATTTTTATTTTATCATGAATATGTGCGAAATAAAAAAAAGAGGGCTTTACAACCCTCAGCTTACTTTTTGTTCTTGTTCATAAATGTCAATGCCGGCTTCATTCAACATCCATTCGATGTGTACTCCATATCCGCTTGTAGGATCGTTGACAAAAACATGCGTAACTGCTCCAATTAGTTTTCCATCTTGGATAATTGGACTTCCGCTCATTCCCTGAACGATTCCACCAGTTCTATTTAATAACTTTTGATCGACTACTTTAATGACCATCCCTTTAGTAGCGGGAAATTTTTGTGGTATTGTGCTAACAACTTCAATATCGAATTCTTCGACTTTATCCCCATTTGTAACTGTTAAAATTTTTGCTGGTCCTTCCTTAACTTGATGGGAAAGTGCAATTGGTAGTGGTTGCTTAGAAATACCATTATCAAGTCCCTTGTTAAGTGCACCAAAAATTCCAAAAGGACTATTATTCGTGATATTTCCAATGACATCTCGATTTTTAGAAAATCTCGCCAGTTTTTCTCCTGGAGCTCCGTTTTTTCCTTTTTCTATTGAAGTAACAGTTGACTCGACAATTTGACCATTATCTACAACAATTGGTTTTTTAGTATCCATATCTGAAATAACATGTCCTAGAGCACCATATTTTTTAGAATTTGGCTCATAGAAAGTTAATGTACCTATTCCTGCAGCAGAATCACGGATATACAAGCCCAGTTTGTATATCTTTTCTTTTTCGTCCATTAATGGTCGCAGTGTCGTATCAAATTTTTCTTTTCCCCGTTGAATGGATACATTTAATGTTTTATCATTTTTTCCCGCTTCATTTACAAATGGAGCGACATCAGCCATATTATTAATTTTTTGTCCATTAATTTTGGTAATAATGTCACCAACTTCTATCCCAGATTCTTCGCCTGGAGATAACTTTTCGCCTTTAGTCGATACTAAATGGTGACCAACAACAAGTACACCAAGCGTATTTAATTTTACACCAATCGATTGACCACCAGGGTAAACTTTTAAATCCTTTAAAACATTAACATCAACTTTTTTAACCGGAAAGCCTGCTAGTTCGAGAATTAATTTATCTTTACCAGGTGTTTTTCCTTGTAAGGAAATGGCCTGTCTGCTTTCTTGCATTTCAATATTTTCACTAACATTATTATTAGTGACTGTCACAGCACCTGCTTTGACAAAAGATTGTTCCTGTCCCTCAAACAAAGTAATACTTGCTGGTATTTCTATAAATTGTTGAAAGGGTTTGTAAAAACAAAGCAATAAAAGTGAAACAAGGAGAATTCCACCTATACATTTTCTTAAAACTTCACGCATGTTCTTCATCACTCTCCTCGCTTTCTAGCCCACATCTTTAATTTAGCCTGCTTCCCCTTCATTTATAAGTGGAATAAACTAAAAAAGCTCTCCAATGAAGGATAGCTTTTCAAGTTATTAATAAAATTTGGTTCGCATAAGGCATAGAAAGCAGAGCTCTAGCTCGATAAGGTTTTCGACTTCCTTATTGTTTCCGCAATTTCCAGTAATTCTTTCGCGTGTTGTTTTGTTAATTCCGTAATTTCTGCTCCAGAGATCATTCTGGCAATTTCATTTGTTTTTTGCTGATCATTTAAATATGTTAGTGTCGTTTTCGTTCTACCCGACTTTAAGGCTTTGGAAATAAATAAATGGGTATCTGCCATTGCTGCTACTTGTGGAAGGTGAGAAATACAAAGCACTTGAGAATCAACTGAGATTTGTTGGATTTTCTCTGCTATTGCTTGAGCAACCCTTCCACTAACACCTGTGTCTACTTCATCAAAAATAATGGAAGTAATTCCTTGATGTCTAGAAAATATGGTTTTCAACGCAAGCATAATTCGTGAAAGTTCCCCCCCTGAAGCTATTTTGGATAGTGGCTTTAAAGGTTCTCCAGGATTAGTGGATAAATAAAAACAGACGTCATCGAGCCCATCTTTACGAAATTCCTTAAAGTTTTCTGAATCCGAAATGAATACAGGTTTAAAAATAGTTTTATCCATGTATAGTTCTTGTAACTCTTGATGAATTGCAATAGACAACTTTTCTGCCCACTGTTTCCTCAATTGACTTAGTTGTCTACCCTCAAGAGTCAAATCCTCCTCCAACGAGGATAACTTTGTCTTTAGCTGTTCGATTCTTTCTTCCCTATTTATTAAGTTTTCAATCTCTTCTTCAATTCGTGCGCCATATTCAAGAATTTCCAGAACAGATGAACCATATTTTCTTTTTAATTGATTTATTTCATGGAGGCGGCTTTCTATTTCGTTTAACCGTTTAGGATCAAATTCAAGGTTTTCTAAGCGATCTCTTAAAGTTGTTGCAACATCCTCTAGTAAGTAAAAACTGTTGGACACAGTTTCATATGCTTGAACATATTCGTCATCTAATTCAGCAGCTGTTTCCAAATGCCCCATTACATTTGTTAAAAAGTCTAATCCTCGGTTCTCTCCTTGCAGCCCTTCATAACCTGCTTGTAGTGATCCGAAAATTTTTTCAAAATTACCTAATTGTCTTTTTTCAGCTAATAATAACTCATCTTCATCCATCTTCAAATCCGCTTTTTGAATTTCATGTAATTGATATTGGAGTAAGTCTAACCGATGCGCAATTTGTTGCTCATTTAATTTCAAATCTTTCACTTTTTTTACTGTTTGATTATATTCCATATATATTTCTTGATAATTCTCGAAGGAGCTACCAATTTGCTCATAACCGTATTGATCTAATAAAGATAAATGATTAGAGTCATCCATAAGTTCTTGATGCTCATGCTGTCCATGGATGTCTATTAGTGTACTGCCAATTTCTCTTAAAGTTGAAATCGTAACAAGTTTTCCATTAACTCGACAAACACTTTTTCCGTTCTGCGAAATTTCTCTTCGAAGGATAAGCATCTCTTCTTCAATTTCGATACCAAATTCTGCTAATCTTTTATGAACAGGGTGATCAACATTTAAGTAAAAAAGCCCTTCAATTTCTGCCTTTTTCTCTCCATGGCGAACAAACTCCGCTGAACCGCGGCCACCAACAAGCAGATGAAGTGCATCAATAATGATTGATTTCCCCGCACCCGTTTCCCCTGTAAGTACTGTTAAGCCTTTTTCGAAAGAAATAAATATGGAGTCAATAATGGCAAAATTTTTGATCGATAGTTCATGAAGCATTGTATTCTCCTCTTCCTATAGCATGTCAATAAATTTTTGGTTAACAGAGATCGCATCTTCATTTGTTCTACATATAATTAAGCATGTGTCATCACCACAAATACTCCCCATGATTTCATTCCAGTCCAATTTATCAATCAGCGCCCCTACAGCCTGAGCATTTCCAGGGAGTGTCTTCATTACAATTAGATTCTGTGAATAGTCAATTCCAACAAAAGAATCAGATAGTGACCTTCTTAGCTTTTGAAGTGGGTTAAAACGCTGATCAGCTGGCAAACTATATTTGTAACGACCATCTGGTAAAGGAACTTTAACAAGATGAAGTTCTTTTATATCACGGGAAACCGTTGCCTGCGTCACATCAAAGCCTGCATTTTTTAATTGATCTACTAAATCGTCCTGTGTCTCAATATCCTTAGTGCCAATTAATTCGCGAATTTTAATATGCCTTTGACCTTTTGTCATACTTTGACCACCTTTAAACTTATACGTGTATTTTTATACTATATTATACATTAAATTCACCCCAGAACAAAAGCGCAGGGACAATTCATATTGTAATGAAAAACAAAAAAGGTAATCCTAATGGATTTACCTTTTTTTCAGATTTTCATGTGCACTCTCAATAACAGCTGTGACTGAATCTCTCATCTTATTTTCACCGGTCTGCCCTTTTAGACCTGGCCAATTTAAATGAATTAAAAACTCAATATTACCTTCTCCACCTGTGATTGGGGAAAAGGAGAGGTCAAGAATATCGTATCCTTGCTCTACCGAAAAAGCAATAATTTTCTCTATTACTTTTTTATGGATGTTTGGTTCTCTCACAATACCTTTTTTTCCTACTTCGTCTTTCCCAGCCTCAAATTGGGGTTTAATCAAAGCAACAATGTCACTTCCAACTGCTAGTACTTCCCTCAAAACTGGTAAAATTAAGGTCAAAGAAATGAACGATACGTCGATCGATGCAAAGCTAGGAATCCCTTTTTGAAAATCGGTGGATTGAACATAACGAAAATTCGTTCTTTCCATAACAACGACACGTTCGTCATTTCTTAACTTCCAAGCTAATTGATTATATCCAACGTCTAGAGCATAGATCATTTTTGCACCATTTTGCAGTGCACAATCGCTGAAGCCACCGGTAGAAGCACCAATATCTAGCATGATTTTATCCTTTACAGAAAGATCAAACTCCTGCAAAGCTTTTTCTAATTTTAATCCACCACGACTTACGTAAGGTAATGGATTCCCTTTTACTTGTAACGGGAGATCTTCACTGACTTTTTCACCTGGCTTATCAAGCCTAGTTTCATTAGAAAAAACAATTCCTGCCATGATGGCACGTTTCGCCTTTTCACGTGTCTCACATAATCCTCTTTCAACAAGTAAAATATCTAACCTCTGTTTATTTACTTTCATACTATTACGCCCTTTTTATCTTGGCTGGAATTATTGCTTTAAGCCTAGTAACAACATTGTCTGCTGTCAAACCAATTTCATTCAATAATTCCTTAACACTTCCATGTTCAATAAAATGATCAGGTATTCCCATTCGATCAATTGTAACGTGTTGAAAATCATGATCATGTGCATATTCAATAACTGCACTTCCAAAACCGCCTTGTAATACTGCTTCTTCAATAGTAAGTATTGGTCTATTCGAATTAAAGATTTTCTGAAGCATGTTCTCATCTAACGGTTTAATAAATCGTGCATTAATAACTTCAACTGATACGCCTTGTTTTTCTAATCTATTAGCTGCTTCTAATGCCATTGGAATTGTAGTCCCAAAAGTTAAAATGGTAGCTGCACTACCTTTTTTAAGAATTTCCCACGTGCCAATAGGGATTTCTTTTAATTGTTGATCCATTGGAACTCCATAACCATTTCCACGAGGGAAGCGCATTGCAATTGGACCATTGTTATAGTTGATTGCAGTATTCACCATATGTTGGCCTTCATTTTCGTCTTTAGGCATCATTAATACGATATTAGGTAGTGATCTTAAAAAGGCAATATCGAAAACACCCTGGTGTGTTTCTCCATCGGCACCCACTAACCCCGCACGATCAATTCCAATGAAGACATTAAGATTTTGCCTGCTTATATCATGCAACACCTGATCATATGCCCTTTGCAAAAAAGTAGAATAAATCGCCAAAAATGGTTTCATTTTTTGAGTAGCAAGACCAGCAGCCATAGTAGCTGCATGCTGCTCCGCTATTCCAACATCAAACATTCGATCTGGAAATTCTTTTGCAAAATCTTCAAGCTTGGAGCCAACTGGCATTGCTGGAGTAATGGCGACAATGCGTTTATCTGTACGCGCTAACTTCAGGACTGTTTCACTTACTAAGGCACTCCATGCAGGAGCCGTATTCACCGGCTTAATTAAATCACCGGTTTCAATTTTATATTGCCCTGTACCATGCCATGTTCCAACCTTATCATCTTCAGCAGGACTATAGCCTTTTCCCTTTTTAGTAATAGTATGCAAAAGAACTGGTCCATCTATCTTTTTTGCGTATTGAAGATTTTCTAGCAAATCTTCAAAATCATGACCATCTACAGGACCTAAATAAGTAAACCCCATCTCTTCAAAAAACATCCCTGATACAAGCAGATATTTAAGACTATCTTTAACTCGCTCAGCAGTAGATGCAAGTTTCCCACCAACAGCTGGTATTTTTTTTAATAAATATTCCAGTTCATCTTTTACCCATTGATACTTACCAGCTGTCCTCAGTTTTGCAAGTACATTATTAAGTGCACCAACGTTCGGTGCGATCGACATTTCGTTGTCGTTTAAAATAACAATAATGTTCTTTTGACTGTCACCAATATGATTTAAGGCCTCTAATGCCATCCCACCCGTAAGAGCACCATCTCCTATGACTGGAACAACAAAGGTCGAATCACCTTTTATATCTCGAGCAATGGCCATTCCCATCGCTGCAGATAAAGATGTTGAACTATGACCAGTTTCCCATACATCATGAACACTTTCCGACATTTTCGGAAAACCGCAAAGTCCTTTATACTGCCTTAAACTATCAAATTGATTTGCTCTTCCTGTTAGGATTTTATGGACATAAGATTGGTGACCTACATCCCAAATAATTTTGTCATCAGGACTATTAAAACATTTATGAAGAGCTATCGTCAGCTCGACTACTCCTAAATTAGGTCCGATATGCCCACCTGTAATTGAAAGCTTTTCAATTAGAAAATTTCGGATGTCCGCGCTTAAATTTTGGAGATCCTCTATATTCATAGTTTTTAAAAAAGATGGGTCTTTAATCGTTAAAAGATCCAACAGGACCACTCACTTTCGTTTCTTGGGTTTTTGCTTCATTTTTTTCCTTTTAGTGTCTTTTAGTATAGATATATGTATTTTCTCTTCAAGAAATTGCAACACTTTTCCAACGTGAAAGATAATATCTTTTGAATAGGTAATAGCAAATGATTTACCAATTGCTTTACCTCCAACAGTAATCGCTGCAATAAGACTTGTAAAGACAACATTGACACCATATTCAAGAGGTGAATTATTAGCCATTTCAAAGCTTTGAACAAGCTGGATAACAACTAATGCAGTTGCCGTGCCACTAATAATTCCAGATATATCACCGATAACATCATTGCAGAAGCTAGCAAATCGATCGGCATTCCGTACAATTCGGATAGAGTATTTTGCTCCGTATACTTTTCTAGCCGCCATGGAATGAAAAGGAACTTCGTCAGCAGCAGTTGCCGCAATTCCTATCATATCAAATACTATACCAATGAGAGCTATAAACAATACAACGACTAGACCTAGGGTCCATGACACCCCGTGTAAAATTCCGGTGGACACGATTGAAAAAATAGCCGCCAGCACAAATGTGATAACGGCTATACTGATGCTCCATTTCATCGATTTATAAATAATGTCTTTCATAATTTCATTATTCCATCTTTCGTTTGGAAGTGTTGGATGGTCATAAAAAGAGTAAAAATTACGGCTTAGGTCCAGTAGGTTTTCCCAAGTAAATACCAGATGTCGCCATACCGGCGGTTTCCCTTTAAATCTACCTCGACAGTGTCACCATCTGCCGGACTGGATTACCACTTAGTCCGCACTATAATCCTCTTTTTATGTCATGAGAACAGTCTAGGAGATTTCCTCAACAATCTTTAACCATGTTCCTAGCCTCTTTTGCAAAGCCGATTTCATATGGGCTGAAGAAAACAAGACGATGGCCAACCGTTCTTGTATCTTATAACCATAATCCCCTCGAACTTCACTCAAGGCAGGCTACGCTGCTAGTGATACCCTTATCACATTGCAGGTCTATACTCCGCAACTCAACTAGCACTTGCCTAGCTGAATGAACGAAGCCTCCGCGGTAAAGGGTCTACGCCCACATGCCATTGTGGATCGCCCTTACACCTTTACTCCCAGCTCCGACCCAAGGCTGGGCTCCTCAAGCCGGAACAAGGAACTTCATCGATATGCCCTTTAGTGAATTTTTAGGCCCACCTTCAGAACCGGTAGATTGACTAGAATACTGCACCATCCAACAATATGGATAAAATTATATCATATCTGTACTTTTCCTTCAATTGGCTGTTTATAGGCAATGATCAGTAATTCCTTCCGGCAATTTGATCAGTTAAATATAAAAGCAACCCTGTGTCTTTATTTATTTTATGCAACGTGTTTTTTGCTTGTTCAGTATGATAAGCTAATTGATCCTTAGCACCTTGAAGTGTAAGTATTGCAGGGTATGTACTTTTGAATTTCCCGTCATCACTTCCAACCGGTTTGCCGATAATACTTTCATCACCAATAACATCAAGGATATCATCACTAATTTGGAATGCTAGGCCTAAATGATAGGAAAATTCCTGAAAATAAAGAATTTCTTCCTCACTGCCTCCGCCAATTTTTGCTCCAGCCATCACACTAAAGGCTAAAAGTTTTCCCGTTTTATGCTGATGTACATATTCTAATTCTTTTAAGCTAAGATCTTTTTTCTCAGCTTGGATATCAGCTACTTGACCAGCAACCATCCCCTCTGGTCCAGCATTCTGTGCAAATTGTTGAATTAACCATATTTTGTCTGAATCACTTAAATTTTTATCTTTTGTGATCATCTCGAAACTGTAGGTTAGTAAACCATCACCAGCTAAAATAGCGATAGCTTCACCATATACCTTATGATTCGTAGGTTTTCCTCTTCTTAAATCATCATCATCCATGCTTGGTAAATCATCGTGGATAAGTGAATATGTATGAACCATTTCTAGAGCGCAGGCCGTAGCTAATCCTAAATCTGGATTCCTCCCAAACGCGTTAATAGTTGCAAATAAAAGCAAGGGGCGAATCCTTTTTCCTCCAGCTGATAGGGAATAATCCATAGCCTCCTTTAAGACTAGCGGAGCATTCAATCTATCTATTGATTGCGCCAACTCATGTTCTAATACTTTTTTATATTTACTCAGAAATTCTTCATAATGATCCTTCAAACTTACTCCTCCTCTTGGAGATGAAAATCCTCCTCCCCATGATCCGTTAATACTTTTGTTAGTTGATTTTCAGCTGTTTTCAACTGATCATGGCAAAATTTGGAATACTCCATTCCTTTTTTATAAATTTCTAAAGCTTCTTCGAGGGGGATATCCCCTTCTTCAAGCCGCCCAACAATCTTTTCTAATTTTTCCATCGCCTGTTCAAATGTTAGTTTTTCCTCCATCTTCTTCCCCTTTTTCAATTTGATTGACTATGCAGTGTAATCGCCCATCTGTAACTTGAACGATCACTTTATCACCAATATTTGTTGTCTCCGTATTTTTCATAAGAGTTCCGTCTTCCATATAAGCTACACTAAAGCCTCGTTGCAATGTATTTAACGGACTATAAGCTTCTAGCTGTGCAACTTTATTTGTGAAATAATTTGTTTTATTTTTTAATACAAATTGCATGTGATGAATCAATTTCTGTTTAAGAAGACGATGTTTTTCCTTACTCAACTTAATTTTCATTAATGGATGGTGGGAATCAAGCGATTTTTGTACCATTTGAAGTTTATCCATTTTTTGTTGCAAATTTCTTTCGAAAGCTCTTCGCAATTTATCAACGTTCTTATCTACAGATTCCCATTTTTGTTCATAAATCTTATGTGGATTACGAAAGATATAAGCCTGTTCCAAATAGTTTAATTTGGATCGCTTCTCCCTTGTTTTTTCTGCCATCCCTCGAAATAATCTATTTTTTAAATTTAGCAGACGTTCCATTAGTTCTTCCAAATGCGGTACTGCAAGTTCTGCGGCTCCAGTCGGAGTAGGAGCACGAAGATCAGCCACAAAATCGGCAATAGTAAAGTCCGTTTCATGACCAACTGCAGAGATAATCGGTATTTGCGAATGAAAAATGGCTCGTGCAACTGGTTCTTCATTAAAAGCCCAAAGTTCTTCAATAGAACCTCCACCTCTTCCAACAATTAACACATCCGCTACAGATTGATCATTTGCTTTCACTATTGCTTCCGCAATTGAATGGGCTGCCTGCTTTCCTTGAACAAGCACAGGAATAATGATCATTTCTCCAATTGGGTACCTTCTCTTTACTGTAGTTATAATATCACGAATAGCGGCACCTGTAGGAGAAGTAATAATTCCAATTCTTTTTGGATATTTCGGGATAGTCTTTTTAATATCTGGTCGAAATAGACCTTCACTTTCAAGTCGCACCTTAAGTTGTTCAAACGCAAGAAATAACTCACCAATCCCATCTGGCAACATTTCTTGGACATAAATTTGATACTGACCACTTTGTTCATAAACAGATATATACCCTTTAATTAAAACCTTCATTCCATTTTCCGGGATAAATTTCATGGAAGCAGCTGCTTTTGAAAACATAACTGACATAATCCGCGCTTTCTCATCTTTTAACGTAAAATATAGATGTCCGCTTGTATGTCTCTTAAAATTTGATATTTCGCCTTTAACAAAAACGTTCATTAAATGTGAGTCAACATCGAACTTTCGTTTAATATATTTTGTTAACGCATGAACAGTTAAATATGACGGATTTGTCATCGCCTCACGTCCTTTAAAAGTAAAACTTACACAATTGGGAAATTCCCAGTTGATGGATCGTCGCACCAAGCGAACTCCCATTACTTTTGATCCCTATTGACAATTCTTGAGATCGAGATTGTACTCTCTGTTATGTAGGATAAAAGAAAAGCTGTATTCCACTTTGAATGACAGCTTCTTCCCTTATTTTACTCTATTTACTCTTAATTACGAAGTACTAATTTATCTCTCGCTGATTTAACCGTATTATGAAGAAGCATAGTAATCGTTGTTGGTCCAACTCCGCCCGGAACAGGTGTAATCCATCCAGCTTTATTCTTTACATCTTCAAAATCAACATCACCGCATAATTTTCCGTCCTCATCACGGTTCATACCGACATCAATAACAACTGCGTCTTCCTTTACATAATTAGCAGTAATCATTTTAGCCTTACCTACTGCAGCAATTAAAATATCAGCCTGCTTTGTATAGGAAGCCAGATCTGTTGTTTTAGAATGACAATATGTAACAGTAGCATTTTCATTCAATAATATTTGACCAGCTGGTTTCCCTACAATATTACTTCTTCCAACGATAACTACATGTTTTCCTTCAATTGGGATTTCTTCATGATGTAACATCTGTAAAATGCCATATGGTGTACAAGGTAAGAATGTATCTTGCCCAGTCATCATTTTTCCAATATTAATGGGATGGAATCCATCTACATCTTTTTCAGGAGAAATAGTCTCAATGACTTTTGTTTCTGAAATATGAGAGGGAAGTGGTAATTGAACTAATATTCCGTGGACAGTCTCATCTTTGTTTAAATCCTTTATTTGTTTTAACAATTGCTTTTCTTCAACATTTTCTGGGAGTTCAATTAAGGTAGATTCTACGCCTATGGCCTGGCAACTTTTTTGCTTGTTTGCCACGTATGTCCTCGAAGCAGGATTATTCCCAACTAAAATAACAGTAAGTCCGGGTTTCATTCCTGCTTCTGTTAATTCCTGTACTTCTTTTTGAAGATTTTTTCGTATATCTGCAGATATTTTCTTTCCATCAATCAACTTGGCTGGCATTTCATATCCTCCCATATGCTAGCTATTCTTTTTTTGTTCTTTCACTTTCGATAGAATTCCATTTACAAACTTACTTGAATGCTCATCACCAAACTTTTTGGCAATTTCAATCGCTTCATTTATCGCAACATTATCTGGTATCTCGTCGTTGTACAGCAGTTCGTTTATTCCTAATCGTAAAATAGTCAAATCTACTTTGGCTAATCTATTAATGGACCAGTTTTCTAGGTTGTTATTAATGATCTGGTCAATTTCCGACATATGTTCTAATGTTCCATCAACCAGCTTTAGTAAAAACTCGTCCATTTCCGCTCCATCTAATACGTTTTCAAGCGCTTCTCTAGGTTCAATATCGTTCACACCGTATTGAAATAACGTTTGTAATGCTTTTTCACGCGCAACTCTTCTTTTCATATTATGAAATTCTCCTTTAAGTAGATCTATACGATGATTGAATCCTCCAAGAAAGATACGAGTGAAAAAGCCAAAGGTCCCCCTCTGGCTTTACTTCTGATCTCACTCTACAAAATCTTCGTCGCCTTCCTTCTGGGTGTCAAATGTAACCCCAACAATATGAATATTTACTTCTTTTGCTTCAAGTGCTGTCATGTTATAAAGGGTTTGGCGAATATTATCTTGCACCTCTTGGGCAATGGTTGGAATGGATATACCAAATTTCATTAAGCAATAAACATCTACTTTGATGCCTTCTTCTGTTAATTCAACTCTAATCCCTTTTCCATGAGTTTTCTTGCCAAGCCTCTCTGCTACTCCAGTCGCAAAGTTTCCACGCATCTGAGCGACACCTTCTACTTCTGATGCAGCGATACCAGCAATAACTTCAATGACTTCTGGTGCAATTTCAATTTTTCCGTGACTTTGACCTTCATCTTGGATCATTTCTAGCATATTTAAACTTTCTTCCAATTGAAACACCTCCGCTTATTTTTGACCCATTACATCGTAGATTTCAAGAAACTTTGTATTAAAGTCTCCATTTACGAATGTTTCATGCTTAAGCAAATTCAAATGGAACGGTATGGTAGTTTTGACCCCTTCAATAACAAATTCTTCAAGAGCCCGTTTCATTTTTGCGATTGCTTCCTCACGTGTCGCCCCATATGAAATTACCTTTGCTACCATTGAATCATAGTATGGCGGGATTGTATAGCCAGGATAAACTCCAGAATCTATCCTTACGCCTAGACCACCTGGTGGTAAATACATGTCGATGCGTCCAGCAGATGGCATAAAATTTTTCTCTGGATTTTCGGCATTAATCCGACATTCTATCGCCCAACCATTGAACTCAACCTGATCTTGAGTGAGGCTTAACTGCTTTCCAGATGCAACGTAAATTTGCTCTTTTATGAGATCCACACCTGTAACCATTTCGGTGACAGGATGCTCAACTTGGATTCTTGTATTCATTTCCATAAAGTAAAACTCTCGACTTTTACGATCATAGATAAATTCTATTGTACCCGCACCTGTGTATTCAACAGCTTTTGCAGCTTGAATAGCGGCATGTCCCATTCTTTCACGGGTTTCTGAATCTATCGCAGGCGATGGAGTTTCCTCAAGTAATTTTTGTAGTCTTCTTTGAATAGAACAATCTCTTTCTCCAAGATGAATGACATTTCCAAATTGATCCGCCATCACTTGAATTTCAACATGGCGGAAGTCCTCAATAAATTTTTCTATGTAGACACCTGAATTGCCAAAAGCTGTCATAGCTTCTTGTCTCGTAATGTTAATCCCTTTGATTAATTCTTCTTCATTTCTAGCTACCCGGATTCCTCGGCCACCACCACCTGCAGTCGCTTTAATAATAACTGGATAACCAATTTCCTTTGCAAGCTCAATCGCTTCCTCAATCTCGTTAATAATTCCGCGCGAACCTGGAACAATAGGGACCCCAGCTGCTTTCATTGTCTCACGTGCTACATCCTTTGTTCCCATTTTTGATATGGCATCAGGGCTTGGGCCAACAAATATTATATTACAGACACGGCAAAGCTCAGCAAAATCAGCGTTTTCTGCTAAAAATCCGTAACCTGGATGTATAGCATCACAACCAGTTAATTTAGCAATGCCGATTACGTTTGCAGTATTTAAGTAACTGTCCTTCGAAGCATTCGGGCCAATACAATAGGCTTCATCTGCTAACTGAACATGCAGTGCTTCCTGATCAGCCTCCGAATAAACTGCAACAGTCTCTATATCTAATTCTTTGCAAGCTCGAATGATTCGAACAGCAATTTCTCCTCGATTTGCAATTAATAGTTTTTTAATCATCAACGACGCTCCTTACTTCTTCGGCTTAACTAAAAATAGTGGCTGTCCATATTCAACCAATTGGCCATTGTTAACGAGAACTTCCACAATTTCTCCTTCAACCTCGGCTTCAATTTCATTAAATAATTTCATTGCCTCTACAATACACACAATTGTATCTGGTTTCACTTTGGAACCAACTTCAACATATGCTGGCACATCTGGAGACGATGCATGATAAAATGTCCCGACCATTGGTGAGGTAATCTTCAAATATTCCTCTGAGGAAGAATCATTTGCTTGAGGCTGCGACATCGTTTCATGATTAGCTGTCACATTTTGCACATGAACTTCCGGTTGTGTAGGCTGTTGCACTACTACAGGTTGGACAGAAACTCCTTGTTGTACATCGTTACTAAATTGAACAGTAGAGCTTTTTTTTAATTTAATTTTGAAACCCTCATGCTCATAAACAAACTCATCGATAGAGGATTTATCAATCATTTTAATAATTTCATGTATATCTTGGATCTTTAACATAATGACACTCCTTAAAATTTATGAGTAGCTGCTAATATCATAATATAATACCTTATAAAAATTCAATGGCTGACTCATTTAGATTTTTTATCTTTTTATTTCATTCTACTAAATAACTGAAAATCTTTACAAAAAAAATGACGGATGGGTGAACCCACCGTCAAATTATTTTTTGTCATCAAACGTAATTTCAGGGATGTATTGAGTGCTTATATCATCTCTTACAGCTTGAATAATTGTAGTTGCTTCTGCCGCAGTATGCTCTTCTTCTTTTTGTTTAACCGTTATATTAACTACATTATCTTCAATTTTAACTAATGCATCACTATACCCCAAACCTTTAATTGTATTTTCAATCGTTCTTTCTTTCATACTAAGTTCATTGATTGTTTGCATCTCATCATAAAGTTTATTTTGTTCATCTGTAGATTCAGTAGCTGCCACTTTAGAAGTAAGTTCTTCTACCATTTTACCGCGTTTTTCTTCAATATCTAAGCGAATTGCTTCATACACTTCATCTCCGGAAGCTTCTGTTATGATTTTCATATCATCATCACTCATTTGCTTACCAGCGCTCTCTGTTTCTTCCTTTCCCCCTGTTGCTAAATCATTACTAGCTGGATCAAATGTAACATAATAAACAGAAAGTACAACAACTAGACTGAGCATCGTTAATAACCAAACTGTTTGCTTTTTTAAGAGCATTTATGAATCCCCCTTAGATTTTTTTGGAATAACGGCAACCCTATGGCTTGGCACATCTAACACCCTTGTGACTGCTTGGATAATCCATTTCTCAACTTGGATATTTTCTGCACCTCCCGCAACGACAAGTACACCTTTAATTTCCGGCTTTTTAGTTTCTAAAATAATAGGTTCTTCTTTATCGCCATTTTGAATAATAACGACTTCGTCTTCTTTCGATTGATCCTCAATTTGTCTTACTCCACCTTCTTGATCTTCTTCACGGGTAGTCTGACTTCTTAAAACTGCATTTTTTTCTAATACCTTTCGCTCTGTCGCTTCTACGTTGACGATCACAGACACGCTATGAACGCCGACTATTTGTTCCAGCGCATCCTTTAGTTGGTTTTCATATTGCTCTTCAAAAATCTTCATTTCACTATTCGTGTCTGTATTTTTTGTTCCAAATGTTTCGGAACTCTCATCAGAAGTGCTTGAAACTACAGTTGCATCTTTAGGTGGTTCCTTCCAAATACTCCCTAATATCATTAAGAATGCTCCTAATACGAGAAGGATTAGGAGGTAACTAGACTTTCCTCCTTTTTTATCGGGTGAAGGACTTGTTTTAAAAGCTGCGATTTTCTCCTTTATCCAATCAAAAGGATTATTTTGGTTCGACATTTTACTTCGGTTCCTCCCCGGAAACTATTTCAATTATTTTTTCAGGAATTTCCCACTGTGCAGACAACCATTTTTTAATTTCACCATATTCATTTTTTTGCTCTTCCAAAGGGAGATCGTCCTTAATGTTAATCGTGACTGGCTGAATTTTTTCTGTCTTTTCATCTGATGAAGAAATATGAACGATTACCTTTTTCAATTGGTCGTATGGTGGTTCAAGATTTGAATCAGCGGATATTTGTATAGTTTTAATCACAGCCTGATGATGGTCGATCAACTCCTTTTCTACTTGCTTTTTCATTTGGACAGCCATCTGCTCTAATGTATATGCATGCTGAGAGGCTTGTATCTCTCTTTTTTTTCTTTCAATTAAAATTCCTGTGGATTGTTCGCTTTTTTCAGCATTTGTCGTAATTGATGTAAGTAGTTTTTCAAAATCAAATGTAAAAATTTTAAATAAAGGTGTAACGATAATTGAGATCAGAAGCAGTCCTGTAACAAGCTTGGCATATTTCCGCATATCGCTTTCTGGTAAAATCATGTCAATAATCATTGCTAGAAGTAAAAAAATAATAATGTTGAAAATCCAGTTTGTAATATAATCCAAGTTTGCCCCTCCTCATCTAATCATCATCGTAATGTTTCCTGACGTGATGATAATCGTCAAACTAATAAAAAACATAAAAGAGACGATGGCGAGAGAGGCGAATATATAGATCATGCTGTTACTTATAATATTTAAACATGAAATTACAGGTCCATCGCCAAGCGGTTGCAAAAGTGCCGCTGATAACTTGTAAATAAATGAAATAACTAAAATTTTGATAGCTGGAAAAGCCGCAAGTAATAGGACAATAACTACTCCTGCAATCCCTAACGTGTTTTTCAATAGGACAGATGCTGATAAAACAGTATCTGCTGCATCTGTAAACATTTTCCCGACAACTGGTACAAAGTTACCTGTTACAAATTTTGCCGTTTTAATAGCCACACCATCTGCAACAGCTGTGGCTGTCCCTTGAACGGAGATAACCCCAAGCAAAATTGTTATAAACACGCCCAAAATGCCGATACTTGTTTTTTTCAATAATCCTGCTAGCTGAGAAACTTTTAATTCTGTATTTAGAGTATTAGCGACACTTAACAATGTGGATAGAAATAAAAAAGGGAGTACCGCATTTTTAATAATTAGGCTACTAATATTAACTAGGAATACAAGGACAGGATGAAAAAAGCCCGCAGATGTAATCCCTCCCGATGAAGCGATTAATGCAAGTAAAAGCGGGAGCAAAGCAAGTATAAATTGACTCATAGAATTAATTGCTTCAATCGCGTATTCACTTGCTACTCTAAAGCTATTAAGCGCAATGATTATTATAACCATGAAAATGATAGAATAGGCGACCTTGCTTACTGCCCCCTTTTCAAATGCATTGTGAAGGGTTTGAAGAAACATACTAAAGATCGTCAGCAACATTAAGGAGCCTAATAACTTCACATTCAAGGAAATTTCTTGCACGATAAAGGCAATGATTCCATTCAACCAACCTGTAATCGAAAACGACTTGTCCCCATTCATAAAATCAATGAGACTGCCCCGTTTACTTTCCGGTAAATAATTCCCATACTTGTCCATAATCATTTCCCAATGATCCGATAGTTCGTCCAACCCTAAATCATTCATGTAGCGACCTAATGTTCCCTCTAACTCATCACCCTCGGGCGATTGTTCCATTGCTTCAGCCTGTACCGTTGCAAACAAAAACAGGAAACATAATATTAGGATCCGATGCAAAATTTGCATGTACGCCACTCCGTTTCCTTTTATTGATCTAATTTCGACGTACAGACTTCGCGATTCCAGCCTGTATGGCGTTTACGCTTTTCTTTGTCCAGTTTCAACGCCCAACGACTAGCAAACTTTCAGCTTCTTCCTACGATAAGTCAACATCAGCTCGTCCCTCGCTGTGTTTCCTTTATCTCGGGCCAACACGACGTTGGTCAGAACGGCGTTGCGCCAGGACGGCGCGACTTTAGCCGTTCATCCTTATTATTAAAGTTTGTACGTCGCTAAACGGGCGTTTACGCTTTTCTTTGTCCAGCTTCAACGCCCAACGACTAGCAAACTTTCAGCTTCTTCCTACGATAAGTCAACATCAGCTCGTCCCTCGCTGTGTTTCCTTTATCTCGGGCCAACACGACGTTGGTCAGAACGGCGTTGCGCCAGGACGGCGCGACTTTAGCCGTTCATCCTTATTATTAAAGTTTGTACGTCGCTAAACGGGCGTTTACGCTTTTCTTTGTCCAGCTTCAACGCCCAACGACTAGCAAACTTTCAGCTTCTTCCTACGATAAGTCAACATCAGCTCGTCCCTCGCTGTGTTTCCTTTATCTCGGGCCAACACGACGTTGGTCAGAACGGCGTTGCGCCAGGACGGCGCGACTTTAGCCGTTCATCCTTATTATTAAAGTTTGTACGTCGCTAAACGGGCGTTTACGCTTTTCTTTGTCCAGCTTCAACGCCCAACGACTAGCAAACTTTCAGCTTCTTCCTACGATAAGTCAACATCAGCTCGTCCCTCGCTGTGTTTCCTTTATCTCGGGCCAACACGACGTTGGTCAGAACGGCGTTGCGCCAGGACGGCGCGACTTTAGCCGTTCATCCTTATTATTAAAGTTTGTACGTCGCTAAACGGGCGTTTACGCTTTTCTTTGTCCAGCTTCAACGCCCAACGACTAGCAAACTTTCAGCTTCTTCCTACGATAAGTCAACATCAGCTCGTCCCTCGCTGTGTTTCCTTTATCTCGGGCCAACACGACGTTGGTCAGAACGGCGTTGCGCCAGGACGGCGCGACTTTAGCCGTTCATCCTTATTATTAAAGTTTGTACGTCGCTAAACGGGCGTTTACGCTTTTCTTTGTCCAGCTTCAACGCCCAACGACTAGCAAACTTTCAGCTTCTTCCTACGATAAGTCAACATCAGCTCGTCCCTCGCTGTGTTTCCTTTATCTCGGGCCAACACGACGTTGGTCAGAACGGCGTTGCGCCAGGACGGCGCGACTTTAGCCGTTCATCCTTATTATTAAAGTTTGTACGTCGCTAAACGGGCGTTTACGCTTTTCTTTGTCCAGCTTCAACGCCCAACGACTAGCAAACTTTCAGCTTCTTCCTACGATAAGTCAACATCAGCTCGTCCCTCGCTGTGTTTCCTTTATCTCGGGCCAACACGACGTTGGTCAGAACGGCGTTGCGCCAGGACGGCGCGACTTTAGCCGTTCATCCTTATTATTAAAGTTTGTACGTCGCTAAACGGGCGTTTACGCTTTTCTTTGTCCAGCTTCAACGCCCAACGACTAGCAAACTTTCAGCTTCTTCCTACGATAAGTCAACATCAGCTCGTCCCTCGCTGTGTTTCCTTTATCTCGGGCCAACACGACGTTGGTCAGAACGGCGTTGCGCCAGGACGGCGCGACTTTAGCCGTTCATCCTTATTATTAAAGTTTGTACGTCGCTAAACGGGCGTTTACGCTTTTCTTTGTCCAGCTTCAACGCCCAACGACTAGCAAACTTTCAGCTTCTTCCTACGATAAGTCAACATCAGCTCGTCCCTCGCTGTGTTTCCTTTATCTCGGGCCAACACGACGTTGGTCAGAACGGCGTTGCGCCAGGACGGCGCGACTTTAGCCGTTCATCCTTATTATTAAAGTTTGTACGTCGCTAAACGGGCGTTTACGCTTTTCTTTGTCCAGCTTCAACGCCCAACGACTAGCAAACTTTCAGCTTCTTCCTACGATAAGTCAACATCAGCTCGTCCCTCGCTGTGTTTCCTTTATCTCGGGCCAACACGACGTTGGTCAGAACGGCGTTGCGCCAGGACGGCGCGACTTTAGCCGTTCATCCTTATTATTAAAGTTTGTACGTCGCTAAACGGGCGTTTACGCTTTTCTTTGTCCAGCTTCAACGCCCAGCGACTAGCAAACTTTCAGCTTCTTCCTACGATAAGTCAACATCAGCTCGTCCCTCGCTGTGTTTCCTTTATCTCGTCAGAAGCTTAAAAAGTTTGTACGTCGCTAAACGGGCGTTTACGCTTTTCTTTCTACACAGGCATCATTGCTAGAATTGTTTCAATTAATACGGTTAAAATTGGGACAGCCATTGCCAGTATTAATATTTTGCCGGCTAGTTCTACTTTTGCTGCAAGCGAACTCTGTCCCGCATCCTTGCTAATATGTGAAGTAAATTCTGCGATATATGCAATTCCAATGATCTTCAAGATCGTTCTGACATAGAGAGAATTTACATTTGCGCTTGCTGCAAGGTTTTCTATCATCTGAATTATTTTTTGAATTTGATCAACTAGAAAAAGAAAAATGCCTGTCCCAGTAAATAAAATCAATAAGAATGCAAATCCAGGTTTCTGCTCTTTAATCACTACAGCTAAAAAAGTTGTTATTAGGGCAATCCCTGCAATTTGTAAAATAACAATGATGGATTCCCCCTATCATTGAAATAAGAAGACAGATTTAATTTTTTGAAATAGGCCATCTACGATGGACACTACCATAAATAAAATATAAATGAAGCCGAAAAGCGTAACCCATTGGGCATATTCTTTCTTTCCTACCTGATCAAGGATTGTGTGTAAAAAAGCCACAACGATCCCAACACCAGCTATTTTAAAAATAACGTCGACTTCTATGCCCATACCAACAACCTCCTAATTAGAAAAGCGTAAGTGCCTGTTTAGCGCTGTACAAACTTCCTAGCTTCTGACGAGATAAAAGAAACACTGTGTGGAATGAGCAGTTGCTGACTTTCTGCAGATTGAATGCTGATTAGCTGCCAACCGACTGGTGCCTGAAGCTATACTCAGACTAGCGCATCGCTTACCCACACTTCGTAATTTTTATAAATATTTAGAGCAACAAGATAATGATTAGTAGCCCTGATAAAACACCGAAACTTTGCATCATTTTTTCATACCTTTTTTGTACTTCTCTCGCTTCTTCTTCTTCTCTTTCCAAATGAGTTAAAGTCAAAATGATCTGCTTTTGTTGTGAATCTCGGTCATGTTTCCCTAAATTAGCACCAAATTGTAAAAGTATTTCATACTCATTTTGTTTTAGAGCTGTATGTCTCCAAGTTTCTTTTAAGGCTTCTTCCCAAGCAATAATAACTGTCGTTTCATCTTTTTTAAGATAGTTAGCAAAGATTCGATAATGACTTGAAACTGGTTCAGGGAGCTGTTCAGAAATTTTAATCGCCGCTTCCCCAAGAGGTGTATGACCATACATAATCTCAGCTTCTAACGTTTCTAAAGAATTTTGAAATAATTTGAGATGCTTCGGTCTTCTACTCAAACGTTTAGCTGCTTCAAAGCCAATCATTGTAGTCGCTATCAATATGAATAGAGCACCAAAAAGTTTAAACATGAGCATGTAATCCTTTATAATAGATTGATTTCCCCTCAGAGTCTTTTATAGCTGCGACCGTGCCGGGGCCATTACTTCTTGATAATTCTATATATCGATCAAAAACCTGTTCATTCATAATTTGATTCAGCATCGGCCGTTTTCTTACCTCATCATATGAATAACCATGTGTTGTCATCATTAATGTAATTCCTGCATTCACTGCTTCCATAATAGCGATCCGGTCTTCTTCCCTGCCAATCTCATCCACAATCAGCACATCAGGACTCATTGATCGAATGAGCATCATCATGCCTTCCGCCTTTGGACAGGCATCCAGTACATCTACTCTTTGACCAAACTGTAATTGCGGAGTGCCATGAACACATCCTGCGATTTCTGAACGTTCATCAACGATTCCAACTTTAAGAGCAGGAATGCTATGTTCTTTAGATCCGCTCGATACTATTCTAGCTATATCCCTTAATAATGTTGTCTTCCCTGTTTGTGGAGGTCCGATAATCATTGTGTTTTTCCAATAATCTTTAAATAGTTGTGGAATAAACGTTTCAGCCACACCTATTTTTTCCCTTGCAACCCTGATATTGAAGGAAGCTAAATGGCGAATTGCCTTGACAGAGCCATTATCAAGAATAACTTTCCCTGCCAATCCAATACGATGTCCTCCTTCAATCGTGACGTATCCTTTCTTTAATTCTTCATCCAGTGTATAGAAAGAATGATTGGCGAGTTTCCCAATAAATTGTTCCACATCTTGATTCGTAAAAATATAAGGTAGAAAGCGGGGAATACCGTTAGAAGCTATTTCAATTTGACGGCCAACCCGTAATCTAATTTCCTCAATCTCTGTCAGCAGGGTGGAAGGAAGACGTTTAATTAAATCACTGATACGACTGGGCAACATTCGTAATATAACTTCCAAAATTATCCTCCCCTTCTATCATTCTCTATCTAATATGTATTCAGCTTGTCTTTAAATATGAAATTTCTAATAGAAAAAAGAAATAAAAAAAACGAGGATAAATTCCTCGCTTTAAAAGGTGTGCTTCTTTTTAATTAGAATGCATACATGTTATGCTCTTGACACATAAGTACTATCGCCTGTATTAATGATTAAGCGATCACCAGTATTAACAAAAAACGGAACTTGAACGGTTAGGCCTGTTTCCAGTTTAGCTGGTTTTGATCCACCTGAAGCTGTATCTCCTTTAATACCAGGTTCAGTTTCAACAACTTCCAATTCAACTGTATTTGGCAAATCTACACCAAGAGTTTCCCCTTGATACATAATTATATGAACTTCCATATTTTCTTTTAAGAATTGTAATTCATATTCAATTTGAGCACTAGGTAACTCAATTTGTTCGTAAGTCGCGTTATCCATAAATACATGCATATCTCCATTTGCATAAAGATATTGCATTGTTTTATTATCGATTTGTGCTCTTTCAACCTTTTCACCGGCTCTAAATGTTTTTTCTTGAACGGCTCCGGTACGAAGATTACGCAGTTTAGAGCGAACAAAAGCTGCGCCCTTTCCTGGCTTAACGTGTTGGAAATCCATTACACGCCAAATCCCTCCATCTGTTTCAATCGTTAAACCTGTTCGAAATTCGTTTACTGAAATCATTTGTGTTCCTCCAATTATAGTATGATTAAATCTTTAGTCGAATGCGTAAGTGCTTCATTACCAGTTTCGGTAATAAGTATGTCATCTTCGATCCGAACTCCCCCAAGTTTGGGTACATATATACCAGGTTCAACGGTGACAACCATCCCTGGCTCAAGCTTTTGTTCTGATCGGATCGAAAGTCCGGGACCTTCATGAACTTCCAAGCCAATTCCATGCCCTAATGAATGGCCAAAATTATCCCCGTATCCTTTGGCTGTTATATAGTCTCTAGCAATAGCATCTGCCTCAATGCCTGTCATTCCTGACTTAATCTGTTCCATTGCTCGAAGTTGAGCTTCCAGAGTGATATCATAAATTTCCTTCAATTGCTCAGATGGCTCTCCGACAGCGATTGTCCGCGTAATATCAGACACATACCCTTTATAAAGGGCACCATAATCTAAGGTCACAAAATCCCCTTTTTCAATGACTTTTTCACTGGCTACCCCGTGTGGAAGTGCAGATCTCCATCCTGAAGCTACAATAGTGTCAAATGAAGAAGAAGTTGCTCCGCATTTTCTCATAAAAAATTCAAGTTCATTAGCAACTTCTAATTCTGTTAACCCTGGCTTTATATAGTCAAGAATATGTTTGAAAGCTAAATCTGCAATATCAGCTGCTTCTTTAATAATGGCAACTTCCTGAGAAGTTTTTATGAGACGCATTTTTTCAACAAGATTTGAAACAGGAACTAATTCTGCAGCGATTGCTCCTTCATACGCTTTCCACGTGGAGTAAGAAAGGTGATCCTGTTCAAAACCTATTTTTTTGACTCCAAGCGCTTTTACTTGATCGGCTACTTCAGCAATCATTCCCTGGCTGTATTGAATAATTTCATATCCTTCAACCTGTTTCGCTGCTTGCTCAGTATAGCGAAAGTCAGTAATGAAAAAAGCCTTATTCTGAGTAATCAAGGCGATACCAGCTGTTCCCGTGAAATTTGTTAAATATCGCCGATTATAAGGGCTTGTAATGAGCAATCCGTCGATCCCAAATGCTCCAAATTCTTCTCTAATTTTTTGTAACTTGTCCATTCCCTTCTCTCCCCTCTATGTATTTCTTCATTGCATTCAAAGCCATTTCATAGCCATACATTCCAAATCCAGTTATTTGACCGATAGAAACCGGTGCAGTAACCGATATTTTTCTGAACTCTTCCCTGCTATGAACATTTGAAATATGTACTTCAATAACAGGCAAGTTTATGGAAGAAATTCCATCTCTTAGAGCGATGCTATAATGGGTAAACGCACCTGGGTTCATAATTATTCCCGAAAAACCATTAAACTCTGCATCGTGGATTTGGTCCAATAAAGCTCCTTCGTGATTAGATTGATAGCAAACAACTTCCATTTCTAGACTTTTACCAACAATTAGTAATTTTTTTTCTAATTGTTCAAGCGTTTCACTTCCGTAAATATCTGGCTCGCGAATTCCTAACCTGTTTAAATTTGGCCCATTTAACACAAGTACTTTCATACTATTTCACACCCTACACATGAATGTTTGCCAAGAACATTCTACCATAAAAAGCCAAAACAGGCCTACTGAAACTATTTTATCTAGATGAATTAATTTTCTTCCAATATTGCTGTTCATTATATTCATATGATATGGAAAAACCAATAAAAATACCGTACAAAATAAAACAGCAAATTTCAGTAATTATAGTTGTGAAATTATAAGCATCTATACGATCAAGGCGCGGGAAAATCGGATATAAAACTAAGAAAACTAATGCGAAAATAAGTAAACCATATACGGCTCCCCATACGATTGATTTTTTTTTCTTGAGTAATCCTAAATAAATGACGGCCGCTCCCATTGATATGAGACCGTATAATAAGCAAGCAATAAAGCCCCCTAGCCATCCATCTTTCCAGTTGCCCCTAAAAATATCTAAAATGAGAGATGGATTAACTTCCGTAAAATTTAAGTAATGGGCCGCATATCCTAATAAAGCCCCGAACAGACCAGCAACAAATCCTGTAACCATCGCTAACTTGGGCAAGGACATATAATATTGGCCACCATGTTTTTCTTTATCCACTACTTTTCACCTCTTTAAATTTATCATGCCCAGACGACCGTACTATTTTGCATGAAAATTAAAGTCTGGTGAAAAAAGCCATTTTTTAGTATGATTGATATAATAAGAAATTAGAAACCCATACAACAAAATAATGTCCAAGCGTTCGAGTGACTATGAATTAATAAAAACTCTTATTTTGTATAAAGAATCATTTTATGGTAATAATGTTGATTATTCCCAAGGAGGTGGCATTCTTGAATTTTCGGAATTGGCTAGTTGGTGGAATTATCGTTACATCTATAATCGGACTTGGATCTTTGCTATTTCGTAATCCATCAAGACTCCTCATGCAACTTCTGTTCATGGGATTGATTGCAGTTTTTATTTATCTTGTCTTTCGATTTACTATCGGAAAGAGGCAGAATCATAGTGAAAATCGTTCGTACATTAAAGCAGCAAAGTTTTCCCAAAAACGCTACCGACAATCCCCAAAGAGTGTCAGCACCAATAAAGCTGCTCTTAAAAAACCGCTAAGGAAAAGATCTACTGCCCATTTAACTGTTATTGAAGGCAAAAAAAACAAGAAAAAGGATCGTGCTATTTTTTAAAGGTGTTTCACTAGTACGTCCACTGTTTTAAAAATTGCTTTGCCCTTACACGTCCTTTTTCTATTAGGGCGTCCTTTTTTTCTTTAGGTAATGAAAACTCGGAAGTTAACCCTTCTTCCATAGGAATAAAAATTATATTTTTTTCATGTTTTCTTGAGACATATCTTGCATCATGCACATCTTTCATCGTTGCGAATAGGGCCTCGAATAAAGATAGTGCATTTTTTATTTCTCTTTTTGGTTGTTCCTCTAGGCTATGACTTAGTTTCACGCCGATAATTGGCCGCAACTTTTTATGATGCTCCGGGTCAAATAACCAAATAGGAAAATTACTTAAAACTCCACCGTCAATAATAATATTTTTTCCAGATAATGACTTTAATTTTACTGGTTCAAAGAAAAAAGGCAGACCAGCGCTCATCCTAATCGCCTTTGACACTGGGAAGGTTTCTTTGGGAATTCCATATTTATCTAAATCATCTGGTAAAACTAATAATCTTCCAGTTGTAAGATCAGATGCTATTAAGCGTAATTTATCTTTAGGAAGATCCGAAAACGTATATATCCCTCTTTGAGCTAACTTTTTTGCGACCCATTCTTCAAACACATGACCTTGATATAAACCCATTCTCCAATATAAAAGTAACCATTTCGATAAAGGAAATGGCAAAAAAGTCTTCCTCCTATCTAAGAATTCGGTCAGCTCTGTTTCTTCAAACAACCTTAAAATGTCTCGACTTGAATAGCCAGCAGCAATAAAAGCAGCCATTAGAGCACCAGCACTAGTTCCGGCTAATCGTTTAAAACTATACCCCTTCTCCTCTAGGGTTTCATAGACACCAATAAAGGCAAATCCCTTCATGCCTCCTCCAGAAAACACACCATCAATTTCCATATGCGACCCTCCCAAGAAGTCCTGTTATTATTGTAGAGGAAGTAATCATAATTAGAACATAATGCCACCTTTTTATCATGGGCATATTAAAAAACCCGAATGGATGACCATTCGGGTTGAATTAAGATGTTCTGATTAAATTATAGACCGCATTTTAACTGAGCGTTACAGTTGTCGCATGTATTACATCCACCAATTTCTTTAACCGTCCCTTTTCTACAAACTGGACAAGTATTGCCGATCTCAGAACCGACGGTGACACTAGTAGAACGGAGATCTTGAATAGTCTCAATTAGAACGACAGGTTCACTAAATTCCAATTGTTCACTCGTCTCCATTTTGTTATCTTCTGCTTTTAATGTTAGAACTTGAGAATCACGGCTTCCATCCACATAAACCGTTCCTCCTTTTGCTCCACCTCTGTATAGACGTTCATATACTTTCTCGACTTGTTCCACTGCATACCCTTTTGGTGCATTCACAGTTTTTGAAATCGAACTGTCAATCCAACGTTGAATCACACATTGAACATCAGCATGTGCTTCTGGAGAAAGCGTCATTGCTGTAACGAACCAATCTGGAAGGTCATCTGGGTTCGCATTTGGATTTTGATCGAGATATTCTTGGACAATATCAGCTTTCACCTCAATAAATTTACCAAGGCGACCGCTGCGATAGTATGTGAATGAGAAATAAGGTTCTAAACCTGTTGAAACGCCAACCATGGTTCCAGTGCTCCCCGTTGGAGCCACAGTTAAAAGATGTGAATTCCGAATTCCGAATTCCAAAATGGATTTTCGAACATCTTCTGGCATTTTCTTCATATAACCTGTGTTAATAAATGCTTCCCTTAACCGATTTGTTTCCTCTTCTGTATTACCTACGAGGAATGGGAAGCTTCCCTTTTCTTTAGAAATTTCTACTGATTCTTTATAAGCCGTAATAGCAATTGTTTCGAAAACTTGATCAACAAGTTCATTTCCTTCAGGTGATCCATATTCTTTCTCACAATAAATGAGTAAATCGGCTAGTCCCATAACTCCAAGCCCCACACGTCTTTCACCAAGAGCCTGTTTTTTATTATCTTCTAAGAAATATGGAGTCGCATTTATGACATTATCTTGCATTCTCACGCCAATTTTCACTGTTTGTTTTAGCTTATCAAAATCGACTGTTTTCTTTGTTTTGTCAGCCATATTGCCCAAATTGACAGCTGCTAAATTACATACTGAATATGGAGCGAGCGGCTGCTCCCCACATGGATTAGTCGCAACTACCTTTTGTCCATAGGCTTTTGCATTTGTCATGTCATTCGCATTATCAATAAAGAAAATACCTGGTTCAGCTGAATATGTCGCACAAATATTGATCAAATTCCAGAGTTCCTTCGCCTTGATCTTCCTGTATGTGCGAACCTTGTGTCCAAGCTTTTCCCATTCGCGAACATCACCAACTGTATGCCATTCTTCATTATATATTTTCATCGCTTCCTGATCATAATTCTCAACATCAGGAAAACGAAGTTCATAATCATCGTCACGATCAACTGCATCCATAAATTCTTTCGTCAAGCAGACCGAGATGTTAGCTCCAGTCAAAAATTCCGAATTATGGACGGAATAAGTTCCACCCTCAGATAATTTTTCTTCAGCCTCACGGAAGATCGTTTCATCAAACCCGCCATGACCAGGCATATTTCTATAATTAAGTACTCCTTGGTACATTGCTTCTTCTGTTGGATTGAGCGGGGTAAATTTCAATTTATCCTTCGCGTGTTTCTTAATGACAGGATCGGATGTATTTTCAATTAAAAATCTTAAAATCCTTGGATTTTGCATTTTTGAAATGATGAATTCTGCAATATCAGGATGCCAATCCGATAACATAATCATTTGCGCACCACGTCTTGAGCCACCTTGCTCCACGAGATGAGTTAGTTTCGCAATATCATCTAACCAAGATACAGACCCAGACGATTTTCCATTCACTCCACGTGCTAGCGTATTTCGTGGTCTTAACGTCGATCCGTTTGTCCCTACTCCACCACCGCGGCTCATGATTTCCATAACTTGTTTACGGTGTTCAGAAATCCCTTCCCGTGAATCAGGTACAAATGGCATGACGTAACAATTAAAATACGTTACATCTGTACCAGATCCAGCTCCATATAGAACACGACCAGCTGGAATAAAGTTAAGGCTTGATAGTTCCTGATAAAACTTTTCAAACCATTCTTGACGCTTTTCTTCTGTTGTCTCAACAGCAGCAAGCCCTGTCGCGTTTCGCTTGGCGATTTGCTCATAAAATACTTCCAATGGTTTTTCGATAATATCAAGCGGACGAACAATCAAGCCTGTTTTTCTTTCTTCCGCATCATCTAAAGCATTTCGATATTCTTCTTCTACTAATACTTCCGCAGTGTTAGCTTCCCAATCGATCGATTGAATAAAGCCTAGCCCTCTTGCCGGAAATTTCGGATCCTCTTTGATCGTAAGAACGACAAAATCACCAGCAGTCAAAGTAATCTTTTCTGTATCCTTGAAAGCATAGCGATCAATCATTACTAATCGGGAAACCCCTTTATGGGTAATTTTCATCTCAGATGTAATTGGATGTACTTGCGAAAATTGTCGAATATCTTTATTTAACCTTTCGACATTTAGCTTCGAATTCTCAGTAAAAACTGTAGCCATTGCCACAACTCCTCTCTACTCTCACAAATAAAGGTAACACATGTCCGTAGCTGAAATCAATCTTTAAACACAATATATTGTACTTGAATTGAACAACATCATACAACATCTTGTTTAACGAATTAACAAAAGATAGATTTGTCAAATTTGAAAATGGGAGAATACACGAGAAAAATATAATTTTCATATGAAAAAACAGCAGAATCCCCTGATTTTGGACAAAGTTTGCGCTTGCCTTTTTAATTTTTAAGATAATATGCCAAAAACTAGCTATCTTTTCTTTTTTAACCGTTTTGCAAATAAAAATTTTGATTCGGGCCACTTTGAATAATATAATAAAAAATAGGTTCAATTACCAGAAGGGGGAAGAAAAAAATTGCTAGCTTTGTACATCATACTTATTATCTTGGGAATCATTATTGTATTTTCCCTATATAATTACTTTCACCAAAAGAAAATCTTAAAAACTCTGACAGAAGACGAATTCAGAGTTGGTTACCGAAAAGCACAACTTATCGATGTTCGAGAGCCTAATGAGTTTGACGGCGGACATATTTTAGGAGCACGAAACATCCCGATGTCTCAGTTAAAAAATCGAATGAAGGAAATCCGTACAGATAAACCTGTATACCTTTACTGCCAAAGTGGAATGCGTAGCGGAAGAGCAGCACAAATGCTTTATAAAAAGGGCTGTCGTGAACTTTATCAGTTACAAGGTGGATTTAAAAAATGGACTGGGAAAATAAAATCTAAAAAGTAATAAGAGAAGTGGAAGACGCATGCTTATCAATGACAAAGAAAGGCGCAAATCCTTCTTTAAATTTCCACATGAATTTTATTACAGTCATTACTTTTAATTAACCCACAGAACTGATCTGTGGGTTATTTTCAAACTTGGGAGTGAGTCGACATTATTTTAACTTCTTTAACTTTCGATCAGCGGAATCTAAAAAGAGAGGCTTTTCCATTTATTCTTCCGGTTTTACAAACAATGGAATCAATTGAATTTAACAAACCTGTCACAATTTTCGTTGGCGAAAATGGAACTGGAAAATCAACGATTCTCGAAGGAATTGCAGCTTCTGCAAATCTACCGACTGCTGGGGCGATGGAAATTGCTAATGATCAAGACTTGATGCATGCACAAACATTATCAGGAATGATGAGACTCAATTGGAGAAAACGCCAATCACGTGGATTTTTTTTAAGAGCGGAAGATTTCATTTCTTTTGTGAAAAGAATTAAACAGATGAAACAAGATGCAGAAAAAGAGCTCAATTTAATTGAAATAGAGTATAAAAACAAATCATCCTATGCCAAAGGTCTAGCTTCTATGCCTCATTTAAGAACACTGGAAGATTTAAAACATTTTTATAACGAGGGCCTTGAAACTAGATCGCACGGGGAAAGTTTCTTAGATTTCTTTAAAATGAGAATACAGCCGAATGGACTTTATCTTATAGACGAGCCTGAAACTCCCTTATCTCCGATGCGACAATTAAGTTTAATAAGTATCATCATGGATGCAATTAAAGAAGGATGTCAATTTATTATTATTACTCATTCACCGATGATTATGGCCATCCCAGAAGCTGAAATTTTTAGTTTCGATCATCATCCGCCTGTATTAATTGATTATGAAGATATTGAACATGTCCAAGTAATGGAAAGCTTTTTAGCATCTCCCCAATCTTTTTTAAGACACTTTACATAAAAGTTGCTCCAAAAGGATGAAATATTCCCCTTTGGAGCAACTTTTATCCTGTAGCCAGAAGCGTTGATAGGTAATACGCTTGCTATTATTCTTAATCTGCTTCCTGATAACGCAATATTGGTTTTCGAGCAGCCAATGTTTCATCCAAACGTTTTACAAGCGTAGTATGTGGGGCTTCTTGAACAATCTCTGGGTTCTCCTCTACTTCTTGCGCAATTTGAATCATCGTGTCGATAAAGGCATCCAGCGTTTCTTTCGACTCTGTTTCAGTCGGTTCTAACATCATACACTCTTCAACAATGAGTGGAAAATAAACAGTCGGTGGATGAAAGCCAAAATCTAATAGTCGCTTTGCAATGTCTAAAGTACGGACACCTAGTGTCTTTTGTCGCTTGCCGCTCAAAACAAATTCATGTTTACAGTGGCGATCATAGGGAAGATCGAAATATGGAGCAAGCCTTCTCATCATATAATTGGCATTTAACACAGCATATTCAGTTACAGCCTTCAAACCATCTGGGCCCATTGAGCGAATATACGTGTAGGCCCTCACATTAATGCCAAAGTTTCCGTAAAATGGTTTCACGCGACCGATAGCTTGTGGACGGTCATAATCGATCAGATAGTTGTCACCATTCTTCGTGATCACGGGTTTCGGTAAAAATGGAACTAAATCTGCTTTTACCCCGACTGGTCCCGATCCAGGTCCGCCACCACCATGTGGACCAGTGAACGTTTTATGAAGATTTAAGTGGACGACGTCAAATCCCATATCACCAGGACGCGCCTTGGACATAACGGCATTTAGATTCGCCCCATCATAATAAAGCTTTCCACCAACCCCATGGACAATCTCAGCCAATTCCAAAATTCCCTCTTCAAATAAGCCAAGGGTATTAGGGTTTGTTAACATAAGGGCTGCTGTATCGGGACCAACGATTTCCTTCAAATGCTCAATATCGACAAGTCCATCTGGGCCTGATTTAACTGTGACTGTTTCAAACCCAGCAACAGAAGCAGAAGCTGGGTTCGTACCATGGGCAGAATCGGGAATAATTACCTTTGTCCTTGCTGTGTCCCCATTTGCCTCATGATATGCTCGAATTAGCATCAATCCGGCCCATTCACCATGGGCTCCCGCTGCTGGTTGTAGGGTAACTTCATCCATACCCGTTATCTCTTTCAAATGTTCTTGAAGATCATACATTAATTCAAGTGCACCTTGTACAGAGGATTCTGGTTGATAAGGGTGAATATGAGCAAAGCCCGGGAATCGAGCCACTTGTTCGTTGATCTTTGGATTATATTTCATCGTACAAGATCCAAGTGGATAAAAACCTGAATCTACACCATGGTTATGGGTAGATAGTTCGGTAAAATGACGCATTATGTCTAGTTCAGATACTTCTGGAAGATCTGGTTCTTCTTTTCGAATGTATTCTTCAGGTATACACTCACTTAAATCAGTTTCTGGAACATCCAGTTCAGGTAAACTATATCCAATTCGTCCCGGCTTAGATAGTTCAAAAATAAGCTTTAAGTTACTCATCGTTTTCCCCCATTTCCTGCACTAATGCATTTATTTCGTCTTTCGTTCTTAATTCAGTAACACAAATAAGTATGTGCCCTTCAAGTTCAGGGTAATCACGCCCAAGATCGTAACCACCAATAATTCCCTTATTTAAAAGTTTTTTATTTAAACCCTGTATTGATGTATTTAATCGTATAACAAATTCATTAAAATGGTGCCCAGTAAACGGGATGTCAAAGCCTTTTTCTTTAAAAAGTTTCATTGCATAATGAGTCTTCTGCATATTTTGAATAGCCATTTGACGAACCCCTTTTTTTCCAAGAGCTGTCATTGCTACTGAAGCAGCCAGAGCATTTAGTGCCTGATTGGAGCAAATGTTAGATGTTGCTTTATCGCGACGGATATGCTGTTCACGTGCTTGTAAAGTTAAAACAAACCCTCTTTTTCCATTCTCATCAACGGTTTGACCGACAAGGCGCCCAGGAACCTTTCTCATTAATTTTTCTGTAACAGCAAAATAACCGCAATGTGGTCCTCCAAAAGAAGCAGGAATGCCAAATACTTGTGCATCACCGACAACTATATCAGCCCCTAAGTCCCCAGGAGGAGTTAAAATCCCTAATGAAAGCGGATTACTAGAAACGATCATCAATCCTTTTTGTTCATGGATTAATCGTTCTATTTCCTTTAATGGCTCAATTTGACCAAAAAAATTCGGATATTGAACAATTAATCCAGCTACATCCTGACTAAGTTCATCTACAAGTGAATCTACATCCGTTACACCATTTTTATAAGGAATTTCTACAATTTCAATATTTTGGCCCATTGCATATGTTTTTAACACTTCTCTGGATTCGGGATGGACTGTTTTAGAAACTAAGATTTTTTTCCGTCTAGTTTGAGCAGCGCTTAGCATAGCTGCTTCTGCAAGCGCTGTGCCTCCGTCATACATCGATGAATTTGCCACAGCCATACCCGTAAGCTCACAAATCATTGTTTGAAATTGAAAGATTGCCTGAAGCTCTCCTTGGGAAATTTCTGGTTGATAAGGTGTATACGCTGTATAAAATTCTGACCTCGAAATTACATGATCAACAATTGTTGGGATGTAATGGTCATAAACACCCGCACCTAAAAACGATACATATTGTTTCATATCCGCATTTTTGGCTGCTAATCTAGTCAATTCTCTGAGCAATTCCGGTTCAGACTTTGCTTTTTTAATTTTATATTCGCCTTTAAATCTAACTTTTTCAGGTATATCGGAAAAAAGCTCATCAATCGTGTTGACACCAATTGCTTCGAGCATTTCTTTTTTATCTTGCTCAGTCATCGGCAGATAACGATGTTCTCCCATACTCTTAGCCCCCTATTTATTTTTTTGTCTTGCATAAAAAGGTTTGGATATAATTTTCGCTTTCAATCGTTTCCCACGGATATCCACAAAGACTTCACGACCAATTTCACACTGCTCTATATCAATTAATGCTAATCCAACATTCTTTTTCAATGTTGGTGATTGAGTTCCAGACGTTACTTCACCAATTTCATTATGATCGTCGTAAACTTTGTATCCTTGTCTTGGAATTCCCCGATCAATCATCTCAATCCCAACATTTTTTCGGGAGATCCCATCTTCTTTTTGCTTTTGGAGGGATTTTTGACCAATAAAACTGACGCTTTTATTTAATTTAACAGCAAAACCAATCCCAGCTTCTAGAGGAGTAATATTTTTACTTAGTTCTTGGCCATATAATGGTAAACATGCCTCAAAACGAAGAGTATCTCTTGCACCTAAACCACATGGAAGAAGACCTTGCTTTTCGCCAGTTTCTAGGAGGAGCTTCCAAAGCATTGTAGCGTCTTTTGGATTACAATAAATTTCAAAACCATCTTCACCCGTATATCCTGTCCGTGATAACAATGTATTCGCACCATTGATTTGTACATTTTGCCAAAAATTAAAAAATTTAAGCCCTTGCATATCTACATTTACAACACTTTGAAGAATATCGCAGGAGGCTGGTCCTTGGATGGCTAGTAAGGCATATTCATTCGAAACGTTCTCGATCGTGACTTCTCCCTCGATATGTTCCGTTAGCCACTCAAAATCCTTTTCTGTATTGGCTGCATTCACAACTAACAAGTATTCCATTTCTGCCAATTGATAAACTAGTAGGTCATCTACTGTACCACCGTCGTCATAACACATAGCCGTATAAAGAACTTCACCTGCTTTTAGTTTTGCTAGATCATTGGTTAGCATCTTTTGTAAAAATTTTAAGCTGTCTTTGCCCTTGACAATCACTTCTCCCATATGAGATACATCAAACAATCCAGCTTTAGTTCTAACCGCATGATGTTCGTCTTTAATACTGGAAAATTGGACGGGAAGCGCCCACCCCCCAAAATCAATCGTTTTTGCTCCCATCTCTTCATAAAGCGGATCCAACGGCGTTCTTTTTAAAGTTGTCATCACGCGCACTCCTTTCAACTCATTAATTCTAAATCAAAACTATTCCGTGGAACGAAAAAAGGACAGAAAAATCCCTTCATACGGATTTCCCTGTCCTTTCACCTGAGAGTTTGACCTTCACGGCTTACCCCTTTGGTGGTCCTTAATTAGTTTAGGTCCAGCTACAGTGCCCAGCGACTAGGAAACTTCTACGTCGCTAAACGGGGCGCTTTCGCTTTTCTTTGTCTAGCTCCAGCGCCCAGCGACTAGGAATCTTCTACGCTTCTTCCTACGATAAGTCAACATCGATTCGTCCTGTCGGACTTATCGTGTTTCCTTTATCTCGTCAGAAGCTAGGAAGTTTCTACGTCGCTAAACGGGGCGCTTTCGCTTTTCTAATTAGAACACTCTCCAGAGTTGCGTCAAACAAGGGTCTTTTTGCCTGAGAGATTCACAATCTCATTGCTTGCTCCTTCGGCGCCGCGATTTGCGGTCTCTCCCCTTGCTCTCATTCGCCAATATTTATTAAATTTTTTGGACATACTATAATTACTTTAAATAATTGTTACGGTTTCCAAATCAACATCATCGTACCATCAATTGATGGTTTCATCAATCTTTTTCCTTATTATTAGGAGGCGTGTTATGTCTATAAGGATTCAATTCGACCAAACATGGAAAAGTGACTTTATGGATCGGCTTGAAAAAGATGGTCCGTGGGCTAACTATGAACTATTTAAATTAGCATTTGAGTCAGAAAAACATCTAACGGTTCCTTCATTTGAAGGATTAGTTGCCCCAAAATATTTACCTAATTTAACTCCTCTGCCGCATCAGCTAGAAACGGCTCAACAAGTCGTAGAAAATATGAACGGTAAAGCGATTTTAGCTGACGAAGTGGGACTTGGAAAAACGATTGAAGCTGGACTCATATTAAAAGAATATATGATTCGCGGACTAGTCAATAAAGTGCTAATTCTTGTGCCCGCATCCCTTGTATCACAATGGGTACAAGAATTAAACTCAAAATTTCACATTCCTGCGGTAGCCCAGCGAAAAAGCTATGTCTGGGAACAATATTCTTGTGTTGTTTCTTCAATTGACACGGCTAAACGGAGCCCACATAAAGAAATTATTGCAGAACAGGACTATGATCTAATTATTATTGATGAGGCACACAAACTAAAAAACCCAAAAACACAAAACTATCAATTTGTTCAATCGCTCAAAAAGAAATTTTGTTTACTATTAACAGCAACACCTATCCAAAATAAAATTGAGGAAATTTTCCATCTTGTCTCCCTGCTTAAGCCTGGACATTTAGGCAGTGAAAGTGGGTTTTTGGACAAATATAAAAATAGCAATAAAGCATCAATGAAAGAGGATGCATTTTTAAAAGAGCTAGTTAATAAAGTGATGATTCGAAACAGAAGAAACGATACAGGTGTAGAGTGGCCTGAACGTGAAATTGAAAGTGTCTATATCTCTTTTTCTGAAGATGAGAAGGAGTTATATCAAGCCATTGATGTATTAAAGGAGAAGGATTCTGGATATTCTGCTCATGGGTTTTCGTTAATGACTTTAAAAAGGGAAGCCTGTAGTAGCCGAGAAGCCGTATTTCTAACTTTAAAAAATATGTTAAGTAAAATGGAAAATCCAACAAAAGCTTTTATGGAAAAATGTCAATGGATTAAAACTAAGATTGATGCCGTTAGCCATAATTCCAAAGCTGAGAAAGCATTAGAGCTAATTCAAACTATTAATGATAAGGTTATTATCTTTACCGAATATCGAGCAACACAAATGTATTTACAATGGTTCCTCCAACAAAATGGGATTCGTTCTGTACCTTTCAGGGGCGGATTTAAGAGAAGTAAAAAAGACTGGATGCGTGAACTTTTCAAAAATCACGCTCAAGTTTTAATTGCAACAGAAGCTGGTGGTGAGGGAATAAACCTCCAATTTTGTTCCCATATCATTAATTTTGATCTACCTTGGAATCCGATGCGCTTGGAACAAAGAATCG
This sequence comes from Bacillus niameyensis, assembly GCF_001375535.1. Taxonomy (GTDB): domain Bacteria; phylum Bacillota; class Bacilli; order Bacillales; family Bacillaceae_C; genus Lederbergia; species Lederbergia niameyensis. Next base: position 506,610 of record NZ_LN831197.1, on the reverse strand, counting down.
GAAGAATTCATCGACTTGGACAAGAGAACAATGTGAAAATATATAATTTTACTGTAAAAAATACGATTGAAGAACATATCTTGAAGCTTCTATACGAAAAAATTGATTTATTTGAAAGAGTAGTTGGAGAATTAGACGAAATTTTAACAAGATTTGACGGTACGAATATGGAGGAATATTTGAATGATATTTTCCATCAATCCAAATCCGAAGGAGAAATGAAAATAAAAATGGAAAATTTATCATCATTAATCCAATTTGCTGACTCTATGAGAAAGGAGGATGTATCTATTGCTGCAAACAGAAATACATCAATTTCTTAAAACTTTTTTTACTGAAAATAACTGTGACATCGAAGAAGATAAAAATGGATACATGACCATTCAACTTACGGTTGATATGGATAAAGCTTTGATGAATCGACCCTTTTATTGGACGTATCTCGAAAAAACTGGCGGTACTCCAAATCCAATGAAAATAACCTTTATTACAGATCAAAAACAAGTGCCAGAAGATCTTAAAGGAGAAGCGATTCATTTTGGTGCGCCACGTCTTCACCAATTATTTGCGACGACAAAAGAGCTTGCTAAATATATTCGCCTGTTTGAAGTGCCAAATGTAGTTGAAAATCACCAGCAAACTGCCTTACATCCGTGGTTAATGCTAAACGTTAAAACCTCTTATCAATGTGATCGAAAGAAAGATGTTATACGGTCTTTAGGATTAAATTTAATTAACGGAACGTTAGTAGATCAATTTTTTCATGAAATCCAAAACAGACGATTGCAACCGAAAATTCCTGACTATTGTTTTACCGTTTCACCCATAATTAAACCTCAAAGCGGTTTAAGTAGAATTGAATCCTACTTAACAAATACAATTACCGCGGAGAACCATAGTTGGGCTGAAGAGGCACGAGCAAGGTGGCAAAGAGATTTACAACTTTTAGATCACTTTTATGAGGAACATGATGAGAAGCCCGAAACATATGGAATTGAGAAACAAGCTTTGCAAGATCAATATGAACCGATTGTAAACATCGAGATTATTAATGGTGGTATTTTTTATTTAAAAGCTTTATAAGAAAAGCGGAACTCCTGTCTAGTTACCGAGCAGAAAAAGCAAACTATGTTGCCATATCCTAGCGCAAAATACTGAAGCTTACAAAGAAAAGAGGCTGATCTCCTTATACTCATGCAGAGTTTGGAGTCAGCCATTTTTCTTAAATAGCATTCGGATGGAAAAGGGCAAAAGTCCAAACCATTGATAAATCATCGGTGGCTTTGCTTCCTTTCGTTCTTGTTTTAATTGAATTCGTTCAGACTTTGGCAATTCAAAGTGCTTAACAAATGATTCTGTCATAAATTTCACATAATCATTAAAGGACAGTTGACTCACCCCTTTTTAACATGTATCTAACATATTAAAAAGTATAGCCAATCTATAAATTAAAGATTCATTTCTTTTTGAATTTCCTTGGCTATTTCATCAATGGAGAGATGAGTCGTGTCAATTGATAATGCCGCACATTCCATATAATAAGGAAGCCTCTCTTTATACATCTCACCGATTTCTTTTGCTGTTTTATTTTTTATAAGTGGTCTTAGAGGGTCATCTCCAATTCTCGAAAAAGTCACCTCTGGATCGCACTTCAGAAATATGACACGCTTCGTCTTTTGAAGAAATTCACGATTCTCTCTGTTCAGAACAACTCCGCCTCCAGTTGTAATGATCGCTTTCTTATGAATTGAATCTCGTAATATTTTTGATTCCAACTCTCTGAAATAGCTTTCACCATATTGTTCGAAGATATCTCGAATACTCATATTCGCTTCTTCTTCTACTCGATCATCAAGATCCATAACTGGATTACCGGTTTTTAACGCTAATGCTCGTCCAACAGAAGTTTTTCCAGCCCCCATAAAGCCAATCAAGTATAATGACTCATTTATTGGCATTTGCCTCATCTCCTCCCCAATGACACACTCTATTATCTTATCATTTTTTATCCTTATTGGATCAACCGTTCTCTAATTTCATTTAAATAAAATTCCTTCATCTCCCTAACAAACCCTAATTCTGAAAGATAAATAAGTGTAGCTTCAAAGAGAATGATTAACGCAATAGAACAAATTAATAATACAATTGGATAAACTGCCCCACTTTCTTTATTAATGGCTCTACTCCTCCCTGCTCAAAGGTAATAAAAATGAAGCCTCATCCTCAACGCCACTTAAAAATTCAGTTTGAACATGCAAATGATTATCTTCTTTTAAAAATTGTAGACTTTTAATGTTTTGTAAAACAATTTCATGACCTGACCCATCAACTTGCCTTCTTACTACTAAGCCATACTGTACATACTGAATTTTCAATGCCCCTTTCTCAATAAAAAGATATGGTTTTACAACCGCAACATGATCAGCCTCTTTTAATTCATTTCGAAGACCAATAAGAAATAAATTCCATTCAAAGTCATCTTCTACTTCCATTACTTTATCGATCGCATTTACAGACTGAAAAATTAAAGGCAGAAACAGCATGATAAGCGACAGGATGAATATGTTCATGATCGCTTCAAGTAATGTAAAACCAGATTGCTTATTCAACACATTTTTGATTTCTTTCATATTCAATACAGGCTCTCCCGTTTTCAATTAATATTTCATATTCAATTCCTCGATTTATTCTTTTAGTCTTAAAGGGTAATTCCATATCGGGATATCCCTCGACATATTCAAACAAAATTCGATAACTAGTCATTTCTTTTTTTTCGTCTTTTAATTTATTCATCATCCCAAACATGATCGGAAATAGCGTTCCACACAACAGAAGAATGAAAGAAAGAGAAAGCAAACTTTCCAAAAAAGTAAACCCATGCTCATTTTTCAATTGAAAAGCGCCCCCTTCCAATATAGACCGTCATTTTAAAAGTTTTCTGATTGTGTCGAAAGTTAACAGTGCCAAAATTAGATACAGTCCCTCGCGGAGTAATTGAAAAAGAATGGAGATTCGTTTTTTCAATATAAATTGAGTGAGGGAGCTTTCTTACAAAAATTACCTCCCCAGTCGCAGTGACCGCATTATATTCATTTGATAAAATTGAAAAACTGAATACGACTGTCTCTCTTCTATTTAAGGCATATGAGTGAGCGTAATATAAATCAGATTCTAGTTGTGTAACGAACATTTTTTTTTGGATCATTTCTGAAAAAGATTTTAGTGTCAGTATACTAAAGGACAAAATAATAGAAATAACAGCGAGCACAATCATCATCTCAATGAGTGTAAACCCTTTTTCTGACTGATTAGCTCTCATGGCGTTTCTTGTTTAGACGCCTCTTTCACAACCCCATTAGCTATAACTAGGTTAGACCCATCTGGACACTGTAAATCAGCAGATTTTATATAACCAGCATCCTCTAGATCGCGAAAATTCGTTGGATATTCTTGCTTTTCCATATGATAAGCTTGAACTTGTCCCTGAACCATTTGGATCAATGCTTCACAACCTTTTTTATTTATTGTTTCACTATGCTTTGTAACATTTGGTAGAGCAACTAACAAAATTACGGAAATGATTAACAATACGATTAACATTTCGATTAATGTAAAGGCTTTTTGATTTTGAATATATTTTTTCATTATTTCCTCTCCTTAAAAAGAATCAATCATTTGAAACATCGGGAAGAAGATAGAGATATAAATGATTGCAACTATTAGTCCAATCACTGAAAAAATAATTGGTTGAATAATCATCATAAATCTCATCATCATTTCTTCTAACTTCTGTGCACAAATACGACTATAATAAAGAAGTTCCTTATCCAAACGCCCATTTTTTTCCCCATGAGCTACCATTAAGACCATTTCGCTTTCTATAAAACTTATATTGGTGATGGCCTCCGAAAACGAATAGCCTATTAAAAGTTCTCTTTTTATGACCTTACCTGTCTCTCTCATTAGCGGAAGAAACGCTTGGGTTTCCATAATGTGAATAATATCGTTTAATGAAAAGCCGCTCTTCAACAGAAAACTCCACTCTCTTGACAGAAATATTGTTTGATATAACTTGTAAAAGGTTTTGAAAAAGGGAATGGAGGCCAAAAAATCGGCTCTTTGAAGTACTGTTTTTTTATTCAGAGTCCTTCTGAAGAATAGAATGACTATGGTGAGAAGGATGAAGGAAAAAAATAATAGATAAGGGAAATTTTCGAGAACATAAAGTATGAATTGGGTTATTCCACTAGGCTGGTAGCCCATTGTTCCATACAATACTTGAAAACGTGGCAGTAATAAGGTGTGAAGGAGAATGGAAACGAATACGAGGACACAAAACAAAACAGTTGGATACTGTAATAATTTGAACCATTTCTTTTGGTCCTGATCCTTTTGCAGTAAATACTTTCCACATTCTTTGAACGAAGTTGCTAAAAAACCATGCCTTTCAGCGAAATAAATAGTCGCACATGCGTGACGATCAAAATCATGTTTAAGTAACACTTCATGGATTGGAGCTCCGGCTTGAAGCTCTTGGATGATGGATTGAAATCGTTGATGCTGGTCTACTTGTAAATTGGCAAGAAATTGTAATACTTCCAACAGCGTAAAACCATTTTCCAGTAGGTCACTTCCTCTAATAAAAAATTGACTTTGTTCTTTCAATTTCATTTTCTTCATGAACGATCCATCTTCGATACTCTTCTTGAGAGATGTATCCAAGTGCAACCCCCTTTGCAATTAATTTTTGTAACTTGTTATATGCGAACGGATCACCCCCTTTCCGAAGGTCGTTCATTGCTTGAGTAAGAACATAACCGTGTAACATTTCATAAATACCTGTTCTTTTTAAATGATTGGGTCTTATACAATACTTTGAGCAGTTGAAACCGCAGAAAGGGCATTTTATTGAAACTAATCTCTGACCAGTAACAGCTAGCAATGTTTGTTCAATTTCATATTCTTTAATCCCAAATTCAAGTAATCGATAGAGCGCACCTACGGCATTCCTTGTATGTATACTTGATAAAACAAGATGACCCGTCATTGCTGCTCGCACAGCGATCATCGCGGTTTCAGCATCACGAATTTCACCAATCATAATTACATCAGGATCGTGGCGCAATATCGCCTTTAGCCCACTTTGAAAACCAATACCAGCCTTTTCATTTACTTGTACTTGCAAAAAATAATCATTTTGTTTTTCTACAGGGTCTTCAAGGGTAATGACACGACGATGTAGATGAATGGAACAATATTCAGCTAGCGAAAACATAGTTGTAGATTTTCCACTACCGGTTGGCCCCGTGAACAAAATAAGTCCATGTGCTTGAAACATAAATGATTGCAAGATTTTTATACTCGATGGGAATAAAGATAATTTTTCAAGGGATAGGGATTGATGCTGGTGGAGTATGCGAATAACAATACTTTCTTGTGACTTGGCGGTTGGTAAAGTGGAAATTCTTAGTGAAGTAAAGGTTCCGAAGAAATGGGACTGCAGTGAGCCGCTTTGCGGTTTTCGTTTTTCACCAATGTCCATGGAGGCCATAAACTTAAAATGAGAAATAAGTCTCTCCCCCAATTGATGTGAAATTTTTTTGTGCGATGATAAGCTGCCGTTAATTCGAAATTCGATGAGATAGGTTTTAGATCGAGGAGCTATGTGCACGTCTGTAGCATCATAGTATAAAGCTTGAGAAATGAGGGCATTTGCAATTTTTTCAATGCTCATTGCTCATGAAACACCACCTTTTTTTATTTTCTTGTTAAATTCATTATTCGACAAGCTTTTCAATATTCCTGCTAATAAATAAAAAATTTTAAAAAATAATTTTCCGGATTATGAGGTATACTTATATAATAAAATATACATGAGAATAGTATCACGCAAATGTCACAAAGTTACTCGCTCTTGTATTTACTTTTTCAATACTATTCCTTTATAATAAGGTATTGATGGATTACTCGCTGCAAAGGAGGGGATACATATGGATCGTATGTATAGAGTATTGGGTTTTTGGACAGGTATTTTTGCTATTATGTTGTATCTTGGCGGCATGGATAAAACAGCCTTATTATTTTTAGGGCAAACTGGATTCTTTGTTCTTCTTAGTTATTTAAGATTATCCGAGCGGATGTATATGTATGTGTTCGCTGCCTATTGTACTGTATTTATGGCTGGATTTACATACTATACATTGTTCTTAATGCCTCCAGGTGGCGGATTAGGTTAAAAAAGACTGCGCATGCAGTCTTTTTTACATTTTTTATTATTTGAGAAACGGATTTTCATTTTTCTCTTTTATAACGGTCGTCATAGGACCATGCCCTGACAATACGTGTGTATGATCAGGCAATACTAACAATTTTGTATGAATACTTTCCATTAATTCGCTATAACTTCCCCCAGTTAAATCCGTTCGCCCAATACTTGATGCAAATAAAGTATCACCCGCAAATACAATCGCTGATTCTTTTACATAATAAGAAATACTTCCTGGAGAATGTCCAGGTGTATGGAAAAGTTCAAATGAAAAATTACCGATTTTTAATTCACCTTCTTCATGAATTAGCTGATCAGCAGGTTTAATAGTTATTTCCGTGCCGAATCGCTTTGATCCATTCAATAAAGGATTTGTTAACCATTCTGCTTCCATTTCATGTACGTACACAGGAATATTCCACTGCTCTCTAACTACATCTATTGCACCAATATGGTCAAAATGTGCATGCGTAAGTAAAATAGCTAACGGTTGATACCCTTCTTTTTTTAAGTAAGTGTTTAATTCCTGACCTTGCTCACCTGGATCAAATACGATACATTCTTTTTTAGAATTAAATAATAAATAACAATTAGTTTGCATCGGACCAAGCGGGATTTGTAGCCATTTCATATTTTTCCCTCCCTTTATGATTTAATATTATCATTCCCTATTAGAAAATTGAACGAATGACAATTTTATATAGCCATATACTAAGTAAAAGATCCGCCTGTTTATATGTAAACGTCTATTTTTCACTAGCTTTCAAAGAAGTGTCACTTTTACAACTCGACAAACTGAAGAAAAAGCATTAAAATATGAAGGAGTATAAAGGTAAATTATATACATAGTTGTACGATTGATTATATTGTGAAAGGAGCATTTTCATAATGGGTATCTCTATTATTTTTCTTTTAGTTGCATTACTTGCTGTTTTTGGTACTTTTAGTGCTTTAAAAAACAAAAATATCCTTGGGATTTTATTTGGCGGAGGAACTATGCTTGTATTCGGCTTTTTTGCGATTGCAACACTAATCCATCTTCCCGATTCTCTACCTAAATAAAAATGAGCAAGCATTGCGCATGAAGCTAGACAAAGCTAAGGAAGAGGCAGTTAACAGAGCTGCCTCTTTTTTATTTTATTATAAGATTAAAGATTTTAGCTGAATCTAGATCTAACAACTGTTCAAATAGGTGACCATACAAACAGTATTTTCCATTCGGTGCACACGAAATTGGTTTATTGTCTAATTGATCAATTATGACCTTTTTTGTGTTTTCCTGTAAGTTAAAACTTATCAATTGGAATCCTTCTTTATAACTATCTGCGCTTTCATGTTTTTTAGGCACAAAAGATAAAAAAACATGATTACTGTCCATATAATCATAAAATGGAATTAGCCAATCTGTATATTGAGTTAAATTAGGCGTAACAATCGTTGAGTATTGTTCTAAATTTTGATCATAAAAATGGTACTCCATTATGTCTGGACGGTTTGTAGGAACGTTTATAGTCATGAGCTTGTTTCCAAGTACATCAAATCGATATACCTGCTCTATGAGGCGTTGCCCTGCCTCCATATTATCGAGCGATTTCTTAATAATAGGTGCAAAAAATTCCTGTTCTTCCCTATTCCACTCTTGCTCAAGAATCCCATTCTCTCCAATCCACTTCATAAAAGGTTGTAATCCTTCAACTTTATTGATAGTTCGGTCTTCTACATGGATATACATTGTCTCATAGGACCAATCTTCATAAAAAGCCGTTACTAACATTAAATTTGGATCTTGCTCATTCCATTTATAAGTTAATTCGTGCGACTCAATTTCAGTTGAGTAAAAAGTGTTTCCTCGGGGATCTATAAAATAAACTGTAGCAGCATAAGAGCTTTTGGAAGTGTGAACAAAAAGCATTTGGCCACTTTGGTGAATCTTAACGTTATTAATCGGATGTTCTGAAGTGAAAATAATGCGTGAACTACCATTAAAAAGTTCATAAGAAGCTATTATATAACTGCCTTCTTGAACATAGGAGTATAAAATTGTTTGATCATCAAGCCAACCGTATATCTTATCCACATTTGCTTGTTTAATCTCAACAGGGACCAAATCTGGCTTTTGTTCAGGTTTTGCAGTTTCTTGTTTACCTTCTCCAACCGGCTCATCTAAGTTTGGCTTTTCTTTGTCTATACTTACACAACTAGCAAGCAGAAATAAGCTGCTCACAATTACTATTATCCATGAATTTATTTTCCCCCCCATTATAATCATCCCCATATTAAAAATAACGCTCCTGTAAAAAAACTCCCGCAACATATGTTGGGGAGTCAATTATTTAAATTTCTTCAGTCTTCATAAAACCTTAATAAGTCACCATTAATAATTTTGTCTGAGTAACCCAGTTCTTTTTGTACTTTTTCTTTATACGGCTCACAATAGGAGTCCTCAATCGGTTCTTCAGTTTCCTTAGAGTAACAAGTATCTCTAGTATAAACATATTCACGAGTAATAAAGCTTCCATCACGAAATACAATGAATTCGCGATGATCCGGCGAGAACAAATCCTCGCCAAATTGAATATCGTTTTTCGTATTGACACCCATTAAATGCAAGAGTGTAGGTTTCAAATCGATTTGTCCACCGACTTTAGATATGACCTCTCCTCTACCATTATTAGTTACACCTGGAATATGAACAAATAATGGGACTCGCTGTAATTGCGCACTAACAAATGGAGTTACTTCTTTGCCTAAATATTGCTCCATTGCCTCATTATGGTTTTCGGATATTCCGTAATGATCTCCATACATGACAATTATAGAGTTCTCATATAAACCTTCATCTTTTAATTTTTGGAAGAACTCTTTCAAAGCTTCGTCCATGTACCGTACTGTTTGAAAATATCGATTTAAAGTCCCGCTTTTCGAATCATATTCATCAATATATTTATCTTCTTCGTCTAGTCGGAAAGGATGGTGATTCGTCAACGTAATCATTTTTGTATAAAATGGTTTCTCCATCGATTTCATAAGTTCAACAGATTGGTCAAAGAAAGGACTGTCTTTCATTCCCCAACCTACCGATATTTCTGGAGTTATGTTGTAATCAGTTGCAGAGTAAAAGTAATCATAACCGATCGCTTGATACATAATATCCCGGTTCCAGAAACTTTTATTGTTTGCATGCATCGTTGATGTAAAATAACCCTTTTCACCAAGTTTCTCTGCCATTGCATCAAGTTCATTACCTGCATGAGTAAAGAAAACCGCACCCCGACTTAATGGGTATAATGAATTTTCGAGCAAGAATTCCGAATCAGATGTTTTCCCTTGCCCTGTCTGGTGATAAAAGTTCTCAAAATAGTAACTGTCATTGATTAACTCATTTAAAAAAGGAGTTACTTCTTCACCATAAACATCATTATTAATGACAAAGCTTTGTAAAGATTCCAAGCTAACAACAATCAAGTTTTTTCCTTCTGCTACGCCAAACATATTTGGATCCGGCTTAACAAATTTAGCTCTTACATAGTTATCAATATCAACAAGCTCACTGCCATCAGCCATAGCACGCTGTGCAGAAGACTTTGATTGTAGGAAAATATCATACAAGTGATAGTTATAGGTTCCAAGATTCTTAACTAGTATTTCTCTGTCAAAAGTTCTAGTTAATAGTTGAGGGCGTTCAGCTTCTGCTAAACCAGTATTGAAAAACAACATGGCAGCCGCCAACAGAAAGTACGCTCTGCGCTGAACCTTCTTAATTGGTACAAACTCAACATTCTTACGAAAAAAGCGAATAACGAAATAAAGGATCGCTACATCAACAAAGTAAAGGAAATCATACCAATGAATCTCTGTTAGGGCACTGTCGCCTAAATCGCCGAAATTCGTAGTTTGAAATAAAACTGGCAATGTTAAGAAATCAGTAAAAAAGCGATAGAAGACAATGTTTCCGTAAAGAATTAAACTTAATAACAAGCTAGTTCCGAATATATACCTCATTTTAGATTTCTCTGTTTTTAAGAAAAGCGAAATACCAAAAATAAATAACAAAAAGCTTATCGGGTTTATAAATAAAATAAGCTCCTGCATGAAATTTTCAATGGTGATGGTAAAACTTGTTTTGTAGACAATATACGTTTTGATCCAGAGCAGAAAAACAGCGATTACCGGAAGAACGATATTGGCTCTTTTTAGTTTACCCACTACAGTTTACCTCCCTGAGCTATTAAAACTTAAATAAATACCAATATTTATGAAGTGTTTTTTACATTATCGAATATGATAATATCTTTCTTGTTTAAAATCAATTGAAAGAATATTCACCAACTTCCTTTTTCATCCCAAACAATTGTATTCTCTATTCCCTATCTATAGACGCATAAACATCAAAAAAGTTTCACTATTTGTCCACCTTTTTTGTTTTTCATACTTTAGACACAATTATATATATACATAGAAGGGAAAAATGAAAGGGCAAGAATGGATTTTTCTCGCCCTTTCATTTACTTTTAATAATAGTCATGAAATTGTCATAATAGATTAATACTTTTTTAGAATTATTTACATAAAAGAATTTTACTCTTATATTTTATTTGCTGCAAGCCACCCAGCACCAACGATTCCAGCATCATTACCTAGTTTAGCCAAAACGATTTCTGTCGATTCCGCTACTGCTTTAAAGGAATACTGGTCAAACGCTTGTCTGATCTTGTCGAGTAAGAAGTCGCCAGCCTTCGACACGCCGCCACCTACTACGATTCTTTCAGGATTAAAGACACTTCCAATGTTGGCCAGCGCAAGTCCTAAATGATCAGCAAGCGACAATACTGTTTCCAAAGCAAGTTGATCGCCAGATTTTGCAGCGTCAAAGATATCTTTTGCAGAGATTTTACCATTTTGCTGCAAGAGATCCTTTAAAACGGAGTTTCCTTCAAAAGTAGCTAATTTGTCAGTAGCAGTGCGAACGATTCCTGTAGCAGACGCAACGGTTTCTAAACAGCCTCTCTTTCCACAATTACACAAATACCCGTCACGCGGTACAGACGTAAGGTGTCCAATCTCACCTGCAGCACCATTGCTTCCGTGGACAATGTCACCATTTACGATAACGCCACCGCCAACTCCAGTACCGAGAGTAATACAGATTAAATCTTTTGCACCTGAACCAGCACCCTTCCACATTTCACCGAGAGCTGCAGCGTTTGCATCATTTTCAATGGCAACAGGAACATTTAAAGCTGATTGCATTAAATCGCGAAGCGGGAAATTATCTTTCCAACCAATATTAACAGCTCCTTGAAGAATACCGTTCTCAGTATCAACTGGACCAGGAGCACCGACCCCTGCAGCTTTCAAAGATTCATATGGGATGTTTAATTCTGCAAGCTTATTTGTTACCGCAACTTTAACATCTTCCATAATTTTTTTTCCGTAGTCTGTTTTATCAGTTGGAATTTCCCATTTTGCGAGAATTTCTCCTTTTACTGTAAAAAGAGCCAGTTTTACAGTAGTCCCTCCTATATCAATACCAGCTAACACCTTTTGATTACTCATTTTTATCCCCTTTTCTCTTTTTATTTTCATTTTCCATTTCTTTTTTTAAAATAGTTAAAGCTCGCTGCATTTCTTCTTTACTAATTAGATTAGAGAAAAATAATTCCTTTACTTCCATTTCCATTAATTCGATATCTAGCAATCTTTCACCCATATAGGTGAAAATTCCGAATCTCTTTAGCATTTGCTGAACATCATAAACAAACTTCACGTTTTTCACCACAGTTTTAATTGTCTAAATTTAATTTCATTAAGCTAATCATACTATATCAAATAATTAGCAAGAGATTCAATTTTTTTCACTAATATAGCTGGCAAAAAAATGCCAGCTATCACTTTAATTATTTGAACCGAAAGCACTTTTTAAAAATCGATCTTCCATACCTGGAATTCGCATAATTGTATTGATCCCGAAACTTCTGATCTGTTTGTTGCCGAGAAGAAGATTTAACAATCTGTACCTAAAACGAAAGACTAGGGATAAAGCGGTCAATGCCATGACCCATTTTATTATTGTTTTCATAACTAATCCCTCCTAGTCTTAGAATGACAATTAAAGCTAAAAATTATGTATTCTTCTTGCAATTAATAATTCCCTGTTCGGTAATGATTTGGGTAATTGGAAGATCATATTGTTCGATAGGTAGTTCCTCTTTAATTTGTTCTGAAAATGCTAGCGAAAGCTTGGTACCTTGAAAACGCATTAAATAGCGATCATAATAGCCACCGCCAAAGCCAATTCTATAACCTTCTTTTGTAAAAGCGAGACCTGGAACAATGAGTAAATCGATATCGCCACTTTTTACCTCTGTTGCATGATCTTCCTTTGGCTCAAATAATTCATAATAGACACTTTCCATTTGATTAAATTCATGAATTTGAAAAAACTTCATATTTTTCGTTGAAGGATAACATTTAGGAATAACTATCGCTTTTCCTTCAGCCCATCCCTCACGAATCACTTGCCACGTGTCCACTTCTGGAAACCGTGATACAGTAATTCCGATGACAGAAGCATTTTTCCATTCATTAGTATGAAAGAGCTGCTTAGCTATATGATAAGATTGATGTTCATATGTAATTTTATCTATCGCATTTAATTTAATCTTCATTTCGTTTCTAATAGAGGTTTTATCCATTATTGTCTCCTTATCGATATACTAAAAAACGCCAGGAACACTGGATAACCAATGGTTCTGACGTTTTTGCGATCGATTACTTCGTTTCTTTGTGTAAAGTAACACGTTTCTCTCGGGGGCAATATTTTTTCAACTCAAGACGATCTGGATTTGTACGTTTGTTTTTTGTTGAAATATAGTTACGTTCATTGCATTCTGTACAAGCTAATGTAATATTAACGCGCATGTCTTTCCCTCCAAACTTCAATACATTCTTAACAATCTATGCGACTTTTCTATAATAGCACTATTCCAAAGGAAATTCCAGTTCATTTTTTTCGAATATCGTATAAACGTGAACATAGAGGAATGTGTCGAATTATGATATAAATAGAAGGAATATTCCTTAAGAGGTGAACTATGAGTACGTTAATTATCATTTTATTATCTTTATCAATTCTCTTATTTATTCTCTCTTTTTTTCAACCTGACAAAACAAAAACAATTGAAAAGGATATGGAACAATTATCAATGAAAATTCTTCAAGAAAATTATCTTTTGAAAAAGAGAGTAAAAGTTCTTGAAGAGGAATTACTTTTGGAAGAAAGTGCTTTAAATAATATTTCAAAACCTCAAGCAACTTCTGAACCAAATGAAATTTTAAAAAATCATGTCATTGCCCTGTATAATCAAGGTCTCGATTTAAAGCAAATTTCTAAACAATCTTCCTTACCGATCCAAACGATCCGATCGATTGTGAATAACCAAAAACGAGTGAGGGGGTAATAACATTATGGACAAAAGAACAACGAGAGCATTCGCTTCAGGTCTACTACTCGCTTCTTTATTTTTAATTGGCCATAATTCTCTGTCTAAGCCCTCCAGTACTGAAAAATCTGAGCCATCAAGAGTCGGATATGTAGAAATAACAAAAAAAGAATATGAGCAAATAAAAAGCGAAACTAAAGAATGGCAGACTAAGTACGAAAAGTTGGCTAGTGAAAAAAAGACAGCGAAAAAAGCAGATAGTGCATCAGATGAAAAAACAATACAGGAATCATTTCAATTAACTATTTCCGAAGGGATGACGTCAAAGGAAATAAGTAATGAATTGGAAGAAGCTGGTTTGATTGAAGATGCTGAAAATTTTAATGACTATTTAGCAGATCAAGATTTGCAGAGATATTTACAAATAGGCAGTTTTGAATTAAAGACAGGCATGACATATAAGGAAATTGCAGAAATTATCGCAAAGGAAAAATAAAAAAGCAGGCGCACCTGCTTTTTTATTTTTCCTCATTATTCTTATTCCCGATATTTGCACGTTCCGCTTTGAGATCGAAATAGGCTTTCAATACGCGTGTACCAATATCCGAGTTAATACTATTAGAATAGTTATTCTTGTTCAAATAAGCTGACGGAACAAGCACAGCCATTGCTATTTCTGGATTTTCATATGGGGCATAAGCTACGAGTGACAAATTCCAGACACTTTGTCCTTGATCAAAAGTTTCAGCAGTACCAGTTTTTCCAGCTGCATCAAACTTTTCAAATGCTGTCCCTGTAGCATTAGATTGGTGAAACACTTTCCAAAAACCGCTCTGGATTTTTCCAATTTCATAATCTGATGCATCAATCCGATTTAATGCCTTAGGTTGAATTTCTTGAGCTATAGGTCCTAAATTGCCTTTTCCATCGCCTGGATTGCGAATTTCCTTGACAATATGGGGCTGCATTCGATAGCCGCCATTGGCAATCGTTGAAACGTACTGAGCGAGTTGCAGCGGGGTAAACGTATCATACTGACCAATCGCAAAGTCAAGTGCTTTACCTGCTTGGTCATTTTTATAATCTCCCTTATATCCGCTCATCTCTCCAGGCAAATCGATTCCCGTCATTGTCCCAAGTCCAAATTGACTAAAATAATAGCGCATATCTGTAAATGCCTTATCCTTATCAATACTCAAATAGCCACCCTGGGTAAAATTATTTAGGCCACCAATTTTCATAGCTGTTCGAAACATATACACGTTAGAGGAGCGTGCTAAAGCTTGTTGTTCATCCATAAATCCTCCTCTGCCAAACCAGGAACTTTTTGGCCGAGTAGTTCCTTTAAAGTACAACGGTTCATCTAAAAGGTGATCCCCCGGTTTGTTAACCCCAGTCATAAAGCCAGTCAAAACCGTCGCACCTTTTACAGCAGACCCAGGTACATACGCAGTTGTAAAATTACCGGCGGCGAAGTCTTTAAAGGTGTACTTTCCTTCTTCCTCATCATAGGTATATTGCTTACCTGACATTGCTAATATTTCACCTGTATGTGGATCCATTAACGTAACAAAGGCCCGATCTAATAAACCGGTTCCCGCTTTTCTTTTTGTTTTTATAATTTCCTCTTCAATAATTTTATCTACGATTTGTTGCAATTCCATGTCGACTGTCAAAATTAAGTCTTTCCCACGTTCACCTTCATGAACAATTTCTGTTTCAAGTATATTACCGGATTTTGTAACATTTTTGATTTTTTCCTTTTGACCTCTAAGCACATCTTCGTATTGAAGCTCAAGATAGCTTTTTCCCACACGGTCGTTTCGGCTATATCCTTTGGACAAATAATAGTCTAATTTCTCAGCAGGAAGTCCCTGATTCACATTCCCTAATATCGAGCGTAAAGTATCTCCATAAGGATATGTTCTCTCCCAGTCTGTTGTAGTGTCTACACCCGGAAGATCTGATAGGTTTTCACTTACTATCGCCATTTCATCAAGTGTTACATTTTTGTTTTTTACATATTGCGGGTCGAGAGCGTAGCCACTAATAAACTCACGATACACAGCCAAAACTTCTAAATCTTCTTCTGTTAGTGAAGCTAAGTCTTCATCTGTTATTCGCTCTCTTTGCAGTTTATAGGCTTCAGAATCTTTCCCTTGATATTTTTCCCACTCTTTTTCAGTCAATTTAGCCTTTGCTTTTTCCGGATTCTTCAAAATCCAAAAATCAACTTTATCTCGTTGAGTAATTTTATCGGTATTTTGATCGATAATTTCCGCTAATTTCTCCGCAGTTTCAAGCGTCTCTTTTTGGTTCGGCGACTTAGGTGCTGTATAAATAATCGCCCGTTCCGCTTCATTTTCAACGACAGGATTGAAGTTGCGGTCATAAATTAAACCTCTTGGCACGGTTGTTCTGACGGTGACATCTTCCGTTCTGTCTAATTCCCTCTTCGCGTCTTCCCCGTGAACAATTTGAACATAGCCTAAGCGCAAAATTAACACGGAAAAGAGAGCAAAAACAACGAAAAACAATATATTCATTCGCAATGGAACATGCGTTTTTTTCTTCTTTTTATTATTCTTTCTCAACTGATCCAGCCCTTTCTTCTCTACTCCTATCTTCTATTGTAGAAGAAAACATAGCTCAAGACCAGTGAAAAATTTCTTAGTTAGAAATTGCCTTATTCAACTTTAAGTTTTAATAGTAATAAGGAGGCAAGAAAATGACCTAGCCCAAAAATTACTAATAAAATGGGGATCACAATGGACGGATTATAAATTTTAATTGCTGCAATAAAAACTATAATCGAAAAAATCCTACCCGCATTTAAAAATAACTCCTTAACAACAATATACTCAATCCGCATTTCTCCAGCTTTCCAACTTTTCCCGATCACATCCAAAGTCATAGAAGAATATGGGACGAGCATGAGTGGATAAGCGATTCCAATAATGACACCGTATGTAAGCAAAAGAGGAAATGTTGGTTTAAATATGATCAGGAAAATAGCAGCAAAGAGGATCGTTCCTCCAATAATCATTGCTTTTTTCCTTTTTTCTTTCTTGATTAATTTAGTCGCAAGCGTGTAAATGATAAAAGCTGTTCCCGCATGCACAAGCCCGTATGTACCTAAAGATAGTTCATTTTCTGTTGTAATAAAGATGTACACGGAAATGACAAAAACGAATATTCCTTCACGGGTTCCTTGTAGAAAATGAG
The DNA here is from genome assembly GCF_001375535.1 of Bacillus niameyensis. Taxonomy (GTDB): domain Bacteria; phylum Bacillota; class Bacilli; order Bacillales; family Bacillaceae_C; genus Lederbergia; species Lederbergia niameyensis. Next base: position 489,678 of record NZ_LN831197.1, on the reverse strand, counting down.
CATTTGTCACGTAACGCCAATTTGCATTAGACTTTCTTTCTTGATAGATACGCGGAAATAAATATCGACCATTAGAGGGGCGTCTGCGGAGAAAAAAACTTGTAATAACCGCAGTGGCAAACAAGGCAAGTGAAATACCAAAAATGACAGAATAGCCAATATTAGATTCAAATCTTGTAATAATGAAACCGGCTGTGATGGGACCAATTAAGCCACCAGATGAAGACAATGCTCCCATAAAGCCATTAAAAAAATCTCTCGTTTCCGGTTCGGTAATTTCAAATGTTAGAACATTAAACGCCAGCCAATAAAATCCATAGCCAATTCCAAGTAAAGCTCCTAAAACTACCAAATAATGTGAAGACTTCTCTCCAAAATAGAGTACTGCTATGAAAAATAAAGCTAAAGTTATAACACCGATTCTTAAAACAATAACACGATCAATTTTTTTCGCCCATCTTCCCGCTAAAATAAATGTAAGTGGCTGTAAGATCACAATTGCGAGGTTAAAAATGGCAAGGTCAGTAAAACTTTGTGATTGTTTCCAAAGATATACATTTACAAACGTATTGGATAATGAAATGCTAAGTGAGTAAAGCCCACCTATAGACAATAAAAGGACAAGATCCTTTGTAACATCAATTCCATCGTAAAGTTTTTTAAATTTAAGCATATACAAACTCCCCTTTTCCTTCTCTTTATCTTTAGTGAAGAAGGGAGAATTATACGAATAAAAAATAAAACGAACTGCGATCAACGCAATTCGTTTTATTTTTTAATGTATCTTATTTTGCAGCATCATATTGCTTTTGAACTTCATCCCAATTAACTACGTTCCAGAATGCTGCCATATAGTCTGGACGACGGTTTTGGTAGTTCAAATAGTAAGCGTGCTCCCATACATCAAGGCCAAGAATAGGAGTCTTACCTTCCATTAAAGGACTATCTTGGTTAGGAGTGCTTGTAATTTCTAGCTCTCCATTATCAACTACTAGCCAAGCCCAACCAGAACCGAAGCGCCCTGCTCCAGCAGCTTGAAATTCCTCTTTGAATTTATCGAAGCTGCCAAATTTATTATCGATCGCTTCTTTAACAGATCCTGTTGGTTCGCCGCCCCCGTTAGGAGACAATAATGTCCAGAACAATGAATGGTTTGCATGTCCCCCACCATTGTTTCTTACAGCGGTACGAATAGACTCAGGAACAGCATCTAGATTCGCAATCAAATCTTCTACTGATTTGCTAGCCAATTCCTCATGTCCATTAAGAGCATTATTTAAATTAGTCACATAAGTGTTATGATGCTTTGTGTGATGGATGTTCATTGTTTCCTTGTCAATATGAGGTTCTAATGCCTCATATGCATAAGGTAATTTTGGTAATTCGTAAGCCATTGGTATTTCCTCCCTATGTAATTATTTTGAATCGTTCAACGATTCAACCGTTTACAATTTAAGATTACCAAAATTAGCTATTGGATTCAATTTATTTGCTTTACTCGGCGATTAAAAGAAAACTTTCATTTTTACCTATCATTTTACTTGATAATAGTTACCTGCCCCACCTAAACTAAAGTGGATAAGTATTTTGAAATGGAAGTGGAAAGATGAGAAGTCTATCAATATTTACTCTATTATATAAAAGTTGCTATTCTTTTAAAGATATTGCCAAATTTAGGTTTATGGATATTGGAAAAACTTTCAAGTATGTATTTTTTCTAATACTTATTTATTTTCTGCCAACTGTCATAAAGATGTTAGTAATGGATAAAAAGTATTCCGACTTAACATCAACATTTGATGGAGGAAGCCTTGTTATTATTTTACCTTTCTATATAATAGGCATGTATATTTTGTATGCGGGTATTATTTTTATAAAAATTTCATTTTTAGCATGGCTTGCCCAACTAATTGCAAAAAGTACTAATCAGTCTCTACCATATCGAAATAGTTGGCGATTAGTTGCTTTTAGTATAACCTTACCCACAATTCTATTCGGGTTAATACCGTTATTGAACGTGACTATCCCATACGCAGCTTTGTTAGATGTGTTCATTGCGCTAATATATATTTTCTTCGGAATCAAAAAAATGCCTGTTCAAAAAAGAAAACAATTATCATAATTACTCCCTTTCTATCATATTGATGAATTAACATGATAGAAAGGGTTTTTTATTATGAAAAGATTAATCATTTCAATTGTTAGTTTAGTTGTTATATATAGCGTATATCACGATTTAACAGCAGGGACAATTCCGGCAAGTTCAGCCATTGTTCAAACCAATTTGGAGGAGCAAAAAACAGCTCTAGATCCCTTTATTGAGTTAGAAATAGCTAGTGGCGATACAGTCATTTCAATTATGGAAGAAAGACTAGCAGGTCCCTTACCGATCCCAATTAGTCAATTAGTCAAAGACTTTGAAAGATTAAATAACGGTACAAAACCTGAACAAATTCAGATAGGAAAAAGCTATAAATTTCCAATCTATCAATAAGACAATCACTAAATATATCCAATCTGTTGTAAAACCACCTAAAAGATTGATACAATATGAATGTGGAATAAAAAAGCGAAAGCGTCTCGTATTGCGACGTACAAACTTTTTTAAATAAGGATGACGGCTAAAGAAAAGACGGTCTGTCGCATGCAATTGAGATGAAATGAGAATAATTTTATTGTTATAAAAAGGAGAGACATGTCCTTGGGTGAAATTACACATCGTACGAAAACACGCCCTGTTAAAGTCGGAAATTTAACAATTGGTGGAGCTGACCAAGTTATCATACAGAGTATGACAACAACTAAAACACATGATGTCGAAGCTACTGTTCAACAAATTCAGCGTTTGGAAGAAGCAGGATGTCAAATCGTAAGGGTTGCCTGTCCAGATGAACGAGCAGCCAATGCTATTGCTGATATAAAAAAGAGAATTAACATTCCATTAGTTGTCGATATTCATTTCGACTATCGACTTGCGCTAAAAGCTATCGAAGGCGGAGCAGATAAAATAAGGATCAATCCTGGTAATATTGGAAAGCGAGAAAGAGTCGAAGAAGTCGTTAAAGCGGCTAAGGCAAAAGGGATCCCGATTCGAATTGGTGTTAATGCTGGTAGCCTTGAAAGAAACATTCTAAATAAATATGGTTATCCAACAGCCGACGGGATGGTCGAAAGTGCTCTACATCATATTAAAATCTTAGAAGATTTGGATTTTCACGATATAATCGTTTCCATGAAAGCATCCGATGTTCCACTTGCTATTGAAGCTTATGAAAAAGCCGCAAAGGCATTTGATTACCCTCTTCATCTTGGAATTACCGAGAGCGGAACTCTCTTTGCAGGAACAGTTAAAAGTGCAGCTGGCTTAGGGGCGATCCTTAGTAAAGGAATAGGCAATACAATGAGAATTTCTTTAAGTGCCGATCCCGTAGAGGAAATAAAGGTTGCAAGAGAGTTATTAAAGTCATATGGACTACTTTCCAATGCCGCAACTCTGGTCTCCTGCCCTACCTGTGGAAGAATTGAAATCGATCTAATCAAAATTGCCAATGAAGTGGAAGAGTATCTCCAAACGATTAAAGCACCAATTAAAGTGTCTGTGTTAGGCTGTGCCGTAAATGGCCCTGGTGAAGCTAAAGAGGCAGATATCGGGATTGCAGGTGCTCGTGGCGAAGGACTTCTTTTTAAAAAGGGAAAAACTGTTAGAAAGGTTCCGGAAGCCACTATGGTCGAGGAATTAAAGAAGGAAATTGATAAAATGGCTGAGGAATATTATCAAAAACAAGAAGAAGAAAGAATTGCAGCTGAGGTAAATGAGGGTGTCTAACGGCAGCCTTTTTCCGTTATACCCCCGCCCATCATGAGCTAACTTATAAAGGGAGGAAATTATTATTATTAAAAAATTTGGCATCGATATCGATGGGACCGTAACTTGTCCAACATCGTTAGTTCCCCACATTAATAAAGCTTTCGATTTAAATATAACACTGGATGATTTAACCGAATATGAAATAACGGATTGTTTAAATATCTCTGAAGAATCCTTCTATAGATGGTTTAAACAAGCTGAACCCACTATTTATGCGGAATCTCCGCTGGCAAGGGATGCAAAATCTATCCTAGCACAATGGTTTAATAACCATGAACTCTTTTTTATCAGCGCAAGAGAACATACACTTATGGATGTCACTAAAACTTGGTTTACCAACCATCAAATTAACTATCACCATATCGAGTTAGTTGGCAGTCATGATAAAGTAAGTACAGCTAAAAAAATGGGTATTGACATATTTTTTGAGGATAAACATGATAATGCTGTTAGCTTATCTGAAGAATTGCAGATTCCTGTTATCCTTTTTGACACTCCCTACAATCGAAAACCTGCACCTTTAAATGTTATTCGGGTCCATAATTGGCTTGAAGCAAGAGACTGGGTAGACCAATGGTTAAAAACAGAAGCAAATGAATTACAACTAAGGTAAAAGAAATGGCTGTCCTAATGGACAGCCATTTTCTTTTATTTCTTTCAACAGTAGTTTCCCTAAGGAATATTGTTTAACCTTTTATTATTTACTACATGCAGGACATTTTCCATAAATTTCAAATTTATGGTCTGCTACAAAATACCCTTTCAAGTCTCCAGTAACTAATTCCATAGGACACATCTCAATTGCCTTCGTACTACCACATGTTAAACAAATAAAATGGTGGTGATGATGATCAACAGCTGTACAAACATACCGGAAATGTTTTTCACCAGCCAATTCTGTTGATTCCAAAATTTCAAGGTCATTAAATAATGATAGATTCCGATAAATCGTATCGAAACTTAAGTTTGGGTAATTTACTTGCATGTGCTCAAGTACTTCTCTCGCTGTAAGATATTTATTACTTTGAGCAAAGATTTCCAACATCTGTTCTCGTTTATCCGTCACCTTATAACCCTTGCTCTTCACAGTTTCGATAGCTTCATTTATATTCACGAGTTTTCACCTCGCTGTATTTTGATTGGTCGTTTTCCATGCATATGCTTCCAGAATATAACAATAAGCAAAATAGCAATTGAAATGAGTACAATAGTACCACCAGGAGCCAAATCTAAATAATACGCACTTATTAAACCGCCGACTACGGCTATTTCTCCAAAAAGTATAGATAGGCCTATTGTCTGTTTGAAGCCGTGTGCTATTCGCATACTGCTAGCTACTGGAAGTGTCATCAATGCTGATACGAGCAGAATACCGACAATTTGCATAGATGCAGCAATGACAAGTGCAATCATTATCATAAAAATAAAGTGGATACTCTTAGCGGGAATACCAGAAACTTTAGCATGTTCTTCGTCAAAAGATAGTACAAATAGTTCTTTATATAGAATTACTATCATAATAGATACAAATACCGTAATCCCTAGTATAACATATAGATCCGTTCTTGAAACAGCACTAACGCTTCCAAACAAATAGCTAAATAAATCCGTGTTGAATCCTTCAGCAAGTGAAATAAAAATAACACTCACTCCAATCCCACCGGATAAAATGATTGGAATCGCGAGTTCTTGATAATGTTTATAGACCATTCTCAACCTTTCAATTAATACTGAGCCAAGAACAGAAAAGCCCATGCCCATATAAAGCGGGCTTAAACCAGAAAATAAAATGAACTTTTTACTTATAAATAGACTTGCTGCAATACCAGCAAGAGTCACATGACTTAAGGCATCTGCAATGAGGGACAGTCTGCGAACAACGATAAATGTACCTAACAAAGGGGCAATTAGCCCAATCAAGATTCCAGTTAAGAATGTATTTTGTAAAAACTCATATTGAAAAATTGCCGTTATCACAACTGCTCACCTTCTCCCCTTGAACTATGCTCATGAGATAGCAGATGAACATCGTGATTATACATCCCTGATAAATCATCGGTATCCAATTTTTCAAATTCTTCCACTTCTCCATGGAAGTGTAATGTTTTGTTTAAACAAGCTACATGAGACACTTTATTCGTAATCGTTCCAATATCATGCGTAACCAATAATAAAGTAATTCCTCGATCTTTATTCAATTTTTCTAGCATATCGTAAAAGGATTGAACATTCATTTCATCTACACCGACTGTCGGTTCATCAAGAATTAAAATATCAGGGTTGGAAACAATTGCTCTAGCGATGAAGACACGTTGTTGTTGTCCTCCCGATAATTCACCGATATTTCTTTTCGTAAAGTTCTCCATACCTACGGATTTTATCGCCTTCATTACCTCTTGTTTATGATGATTTTTCATAAAATGGAATAATCCTAATTTCCCGACCAAACCACTCTGTACAACCTCAAATACCGTTGCTGGGAAACCACTATTAAATGAATTAGCTTTTTGCGATACAAATCCAATTCGGTCCCATTCCTTAAATTTAGTTTGACCAAATAAAGAAACAGTTCCTTTTTGTGGTTTTAACAATCCTAAAATAAGTTTGATTAATGTCGATTTTCCCGACCCATTAGGACCTACCACTCCTATAAAAGCTCCTTTTTGAACCTCCATATTAATATTCTCTAAAACGTTTTCCCGATCATAGCGGTAACTAACCGCTTTTATCTCAATAATGGGCTCACCCATTAAAAACACCTCACTATCTAGCTTTACCTCTCAAAAACATTAAGTTGCTTCTTACTATGTTTACTTGTTGTATACGATACCTCATTAGATCCCTAACCTGTATCAATAGATTCCACATTAATAAGAATGATTACGATTTACCAACTACAAAATTATATAACATTCAATAGCTTTTGTAAAACATCTAGTTTGTCCATTTTCTTTGAACAGAAAATATTTATCACGTTTTCAACTTCTTGGGCATACATTTTTATTGGGAGTGATAATCGTGAAAATGATTAAAAATATGGTGAATTTTAAAGTGAATATGATTACGGGAGACGAGTTATTGAAGTATGCAAAACAATTTAACTTCCAAATAACGAAGGACGAAGCAGAAAAAGTCGCAGCATTTTTAAGGGGGAAAAATATGGATATTTTTGATGACGCAACTCGTTCGCGTATCATTAGAGAAGTTGCCAAAATCTCAGGTCCAAAAACAGCAAAGGAATTAAACAAGTTATTCATCCAATTTACTAAATAGCCTACAGAAGAACACCTTTTTTCTAAAACGAGGCTTTCCCATACTATGGAGTGGGAAAGCCTCGTTTTTAGATCTTCTTATTTCAATTACAAGACCAATTCTCCCGTGATCATTTCCACTAAATGCTCATTAAAATGTCCACTTTTAATCATTTCGATTTCGTGCTTATATGGTGCTTTTTTATTCTTTTTATCAGTACCAACGAAAGGAGTTTCGAGAATCTTTGGTATATCAGTTAATTGTGGATGATGAATTATATAATGAAGCGCGTCAAATCCTATGTGACCAAACCCTATGTTTTCATGACGGTCTTTTCTTGCACCACGTTCATTTTTACTATCATTAATATGAAGTACTTTAATACGATCGACTCCTATTAATCGATCGAATTCATCAAGGACTCCATCGAAATTTTGGACAATATCGTACCCAGCATCATGTGTATGACATGTATCAAAACAAACAGATAATTTCTCATTATACTTTACTCCATTAATGATCTCTGCAAGTTCCTCAAAATTCCGACCACATTCAGAACCTTTACCTGCCATTGTCTCAAGTGCAATTTGTACTTCTTGATCAGCAGTCAAAACCTCATTAAGTCCTTCGATAATTTTGGATATTCCTTTTTCCGCACCTTCTCCGACATGTGCTCCAGGATGAAGAACAATTTGTCTTGCACCAATAGCTTGTGTTCTTTCTATTTCCTTTCGAAGAAAATCAACACCTAACTCAAATGTGGCAGGATTTACACTATTGCCGATATTAATAATATAAGGAGCATGCACAACGATTTCCTCAATACCATTCTCCTTCATGTGGAGAGCACCTGCTTCGATATTAAGTTCCTCTATTTTTTTCCTTCTTGTATTTTGCGGAGCGCCTGTATAAATCATAAAAGTATTAGCACCATAGGAAACTGCCTCTTCACTTGAAGCAAGCAACATTTTTTTACCACTCATGGACACGTGGGATCCAATTTTTAACACCCTTTTACTATTCTCTGATGGTTGGGATCGATTTTCTATCATTTCCTTTGCTCCTCCCCCATAGTTTTTAGGAATTTTTATTCCTTAGTACTTTTCTTTCTCTTTTAATGATTTGATCTTTTTGCTTTTGCATTTTCTTTTTATAACCAGGTTTTACCTTTTTCGGCTTTTGGACTATTTTATTTGCTTTTACTTGTTCTTCAGAAATAGTTTTCTTTCGATTCTTACGTCGATTTCGTTCCGCAGATTCAACCCATTCACCATGTTTAAGATCGAAATATCGAAATGGTATACCCATCTTTTCTAATTGTACAAGCGAATCTTCATCGGAAGGTTGGTAAATCGTAGTAGCAATTCCTTTATTCCCTGCTCGTGCTGTACGTCCTGCCCGATGAATATAAAAGTCAAGATCTTTCGGCAACTCAAAATTAATTATGTGACTAACACCCTCAATATCAATACCTCTAGCAGCTAAGTCAGTAGCCACTATATATTGAAAATCAAGATTACGGATTTGTTTCATAACTCTCTTTCGTTCCCGCGGACTAATATCTCCATGGATCCTTCCAACCTTTAACCCAAGTTCGATCAATTTGTCCGCAACCTCATCTGCCATTTGTTTTGTGTTGACAAAAACGATTGCTAAGTATGGATTATAGGAAAGAAGTATTTCATTTAATAGTTCAAGTTTATTCCTGCTTTTAAGCGGAATCAAAATATGTTCAATATTTTTTGCAGCAAGCTGGTCAGGATCAACGTGTTCATACTTTGGATTTTCCATATATTTCTTTAAAAAGGGTTTTAATTTTTCTGGAATTGTAGCAGAAAATACGAATATTTCTAATTCCTTAGGCATTCTTCCTGCTATTTGATCAACATCATGAAGAAAGCCCATATCGAGCATTAGATCGGCTTCATCAACTACCAAAGTTTTAGTTTTATAAAGAGACAATACTTGTTCCTCAATCATATTATTGATCCGACCTGGAGTACCAACAACAATATGAGGCTGTTCCCTTAATTTATCAATATCTCTTTGCTTATCCGTTCCACCTATTAAACGTTTAGCGGTAATCTGGCGGTTTTCATCAAACCGCACTATCTTCTGAATCTCTTGATAGATCTGATCGGCCAATTCCCTAGTGGGAACCGTTATCACTGCTTGTACCTGTTTTATTTCAGGATTAATTAGATTCACAATAGGTAATAAATAGGCATGGGTCTTACCAGTACCTGTTTGGGATTGTCCGATCGCACTTTCCCCATTCAAAATTAATGGAATCATTTTACTTTGAATTTCAGTTGGTTGATGAAACCCAGATTCCTCTATTGCTTTATAAATAAACGACTTAAACTGAAATTGTCTGAAGTTGTCCGACATTCATTTCACTCCTTTAAAAAGGATCACTTCAAAGTGTTTATTATAAACTATTAATGCATCAATCACAATAATTTACGTCTATGTGACGGCATATATCCAAACTTTTTTGCAACTACAGCATAAATTGATTATAGACGAAAAAAAAGATGTTGTTTAATCAAGAAGTTAAAAAAATTTCCTAGCTTATCGAAAGGAGGTTCATCCATGGCAATGCGACCGCCTACTCCACCGAGAATGGGGTTCTTTCCTCGAAACGTTGGAAATCCAGGTTTATTCGGTCAAGGAGCAAGAGGAGTATCACCATTTGCCGGTCCACCAAGAGTACCAGCTAGCAGAGGCTTATTGTCTCAATTATTTCAACGCTCTGGAGCGACACAGGGAGCAGCATCGATGTTTTCGCGTGCAGCTGGAGCCGGAACCGAAACTTCTCTTTTACAAGGATTAACGAATCCACAAACGATTACTAGTTTTTTAGGAAAGACACAAAACTTTCTAAACACGGCGCAACAAATTGGTCCATTGATTCAACAGTATGGACCATTAGTAAGAAATTTACCCGCAATGTGGCGAATTTATCAAGGATTACAATCAAGTCCGGATAATGAGGAACAAGATAACGAACCAAAGGTTGAAGAGACTTCAATGAAAGAGGAAACGAGTTCTGAAGAGGAAAGTAAAAATAACAATTCGTCACCGAGGGTAGAAAAAAAGAAAAGTACGCAATCTAAACAAGTGAGATCTTCAAAAAAGAAGAAGACTGGTGAATCCGTTCCTAAATTGTATATTAATTAATCTTCTCCTGCATTAACTAAGTGTAACACCTACTGATTAAAGTATCACTTTGTCACTCTGTTAAGAACAAGATGCGTTGGCATTTGTGAATTGGGGTTATATGGTGAATTATTAACTCATATTACACTCCCTTCCTCCGTTTGCGTATTGTCAAAACATCTATAGTAAAAGGTTAATAATTCCTTGATTTAAAAGGGTTTATAGACAAAAAACTTGCCACCCCCTAAAATCTTTGGATAATTGAGGTTACCAGACCACCAACAACCAAGATTAGGAAGTGACAAGTTGTACCCTCAATTATTAACCTATTTACTTCAATTTATCAAGTACCAAGATCAAATGATCCGTACTTTACAAACTCTTCTCATTGGTAAAAACATGTTTGAGAAACCTTTAGAAGAGCCAGTTAATAAGCCTTATCGAAAACTGCAGGTAGATGACCTTCCGATCATCGAAACCGTAAAAAAATTTGATTACAAATTACTTTTAAACGAGTATCTTGAGGAACATGGAAAGGTCCTCAAACCTGTTCAAAGACGTTCTAACGCAAAGGCCACTGTACCAAAAACAATGAACTGTCCACAGTGTGGAGCTCCATCAGATTATCTGTACGCCAATAATGGTGATAAAGGGCAGTTTCAATGCAAGGTTTGTTCTTGCCTTTTCAGTGATAAGAATCGCTTTTCTAAAGAGGCCATTCTTAAGTGCCCTCACTGTGCAAAGACCCTTGATAAGATTAAAGAAAGAAAAGATTTCTCTGTCTACAAATGTAGAAATAATGACTGTTCTTATTATCGAAAGAAACTGAAGACCATGTCTAAAAAAGAGAAAAAGCGGTTTAAGAAAGATCCTCAAGCATTTAAATTGAGGTATATCTTTCGTCAGTTTCACATTGATTTTAGACCTTTATCTAAGAGATCATTCGAGTTACCAAAAGTCGATTTATCTAGGATTTATGCTTCGCCACACGTTTTGGGTCTGATCTTAACCTATCATGTGAATTATGGGCTTTCAGCCCGTAAGACAGCAGCCATTATGCAAGATGTCCATGGTGTTGCAATTTCCCACCAAACCATTTTGAATTACGAAAACAGTGTGGCTCTATTGCTTAAACCGTATGTGGATCATTATCCCTATGAGCTTTCTGATCAATTCTGTGGCGATGAAACCTATATCCGAGTCAATGGAAAGTGGCACTATTTATTTTTCTTTTTTGATGCAGTAAAGAAGATCATTCTCTCTTATCCAGTGTCTCCAAATCGCGACACGGTAACGGCTATTCGTGCCATTGATGAAGTGTTAGTTAAAATGCAAGATATCCCTAAAGATCTTACCTTCGTAGTGGATGGAAATCCCATCTATCTTTTAGCTCAACACTTTTTTGCCCAGAACGACATCAAATTTGATGTGAAACAAGTGATTGGGCTTACCAATGAGGATCCTATTTCAACTGAATACAGACCGCTAAAACAAATCATCGAGAGATTGAATCGTACTTTCAAGGGGAACTATCGTTCCACGCATGGCTTTGGTTCAGAACATGGTTCTGTTTCCTATGTCACTTTGTTTGTCGCTTATTTTAATTTTCTGCGGCCACATGCCTCTTTAGAAGGAAAGGTACCTGTTGTGAACACAGCGTTATCGGGTCTTCCTACCATGCCAGCACGGTGGACAAAATTGATCGATTTAGCTCAGCATTGGATTGTTCAACAGCGGTTAGCCTAACTTTTTGTTTAGCTGAGCCCTTGTGTTTTTGGATCTGTTCAGCAATCGGCGTAGCGAACTCTTGACAAACCGAACTTGCCAATGGTTTAAAATTGGAAAAACCAAGGGCTTATTTGGCCTGCCTTCTTTTGTCCCCTTCGCCCTTGTTACTCTGAATTCAAACCATTGGCGTGTTTGTCAAGAGCGATTGCGACGGGTTTCCACTCCGTTTCGGGATGAATCACTAAAATTAGGCTTTAGTTTTCATAGAACTTTTTACAATACCT
>NZ_LN831197.1:442631-475458 GCF_001375535.1 Bacillus niameyensis | reverse complement strand
ACGTTCTAACGCAAAGGCCACTGTACCAAAAACAATGAACTGTCCACAGTGTGGAGCTCCATCAGATTATCTGTACGCCAATAATGGTGATAAAGGGCAGTTTCAATGCAAGGTTTGTTCTTGCCTTTTCAGTGATAAGAATCGCTTTTCTAAAGAGGCCATTCTTAAGTGCCCTCACTGTGCAAAGACCCTTGATAAGATTAAAGAAAGAAAAGATTTCTCTGTCTACAAATGTAGAAATAATGACTGTTCTTATTATCGAAAGAAACTGAAGACCATGTCTAAAAAAGAGAAAAAGCGGTTTAAGAAAGATCCTCAAGCATTTAAATTGAGGTATATCTTTCGTCAGTTTCACATTGATTTTAGACCTTTATCTAAGAGATCATTCGAGTTACCAAAAGTCGATTTATCTAGGATTTATGCTTCGCCACACGTTTTGGGTCTGATCTTAACCTATCATGTGAATTATGGGCTTTCAGCCCGTAAGACAGCAGCCATTATGCAAGATGTCCATGGTGTTGCAATTTCCCACCAAACCATTTTGAATTACGAAAACAGTGTGGCTCTATTGCTTAAACCGTATGTGGATCATTATCCCTATGAGCTTTCTGATCAATTCTGTGGCGATGAAACCTATATCCGAGTCAATGGAAAGTGGCACTATTTATTTTTCTTTTTTGATGCAGTAAAGAAGATCATTCTCTCTTATCCAGTGTCTCCAAATCGCGACACGGTAACGGCTATTCGTGCCATTGATGAAGTGTTAGTTAAAATGCAAGATATCCCTAAAGATCTTACCTTCGTAGTGGATGGAAATCCCATCTATCTTTTAGCTCAACACTTTTTTGCCCAGAACGACATCAAATTTGATGTGAAACAAGTGATTGGGCTTACCAATGAGGATCCTATTTCAACTGAATACAGACCGCTAAAACAAATCATCGAGAGATTGAATCGTACTTTCAAGGGGAACTATCGTTCCACGCATGGCTTTGGTTCAGAACATGGTTCTGTTTCCTATGTCACTTTGTTTGTCGCTTATTTTAATTTTCTGCGGCCACATGCCTCTTTAGAAGGAAAGGTACCTGTTGTGAACACAGCGTTATCGGGTCTTCCTACCATGCCAGCACGGTGGACAAAATTGATCGATTTAGCTCAGCATTGGATTGTTCAACAGCGGTTAGCCTAACTTTTTGTTTAGCTGAGCCCTTGTGTTTTTGGATCTGTTCAGCAATCGGCGTAGCGAACTCTTGACAAACCGAACTTGCCAATGGTTTAAAATTGGAAAAACCAAGGGCTTATTTGGCCTGCCTTCTTTTGTCCCCTTCGCCCTTGTTACTCTGAATTCAAACCATTGGCGTGTTTGTCAAGAGCGATTGCGACGGGTTTCCACTCCGTTTCGGGATGAATCACTAAAATTAGGCTTTAGTTTTCATAGAACTTTTTACAATACCTCCGTTTGGCTTTTTAACAAATGTCCTATATAATAGAATTATATTTCAATAGATTGTAGGCATAAGCCTCTAGTCAGGAGGATATGGATGAAGGTTATCAAGATTACCCCACGCGGGTATTGTTATGGTGTAGTCGATGCCATGGTTATCGCACGAAATGCTGCATTAGATAAAACTTTGCCCCGCCCCATCTATATTTTAGGTATGATTGTTCATAATAAGCACGTAACTGATGCTTTTGAAGAAGATGGAATCATTACGTTAGATGGGCCAAATAGAAAAGAAATATTAGAAAAGGTTGATAGCGGAACCGTTATTTTTACTGCTCACGGTGTTTCACCTGAGGTAGTAGAACTTGCGAAGCAAAAAGGACTTACCGCTATTGATGCGACATGCCCTGATGTGACAAGTACACATGATTTAATCAGGGAGAAGGAAAAAGAAGGCTACGATATTATTTATATAGGAAAAAAAGGTCATCCTGAACCTGAAGGGGCGGTCGGTGTTGCGCCGAATATCGTCCACCTCGTTGAAACGTTGGGAGATGTTGAGGAATTAGATCTGCATAACGACAAAATTATCGTAACTAACCAAACTACGATGAGTCAGTGGGATGTCGAAGCGATCATGGATCAAGTAAAAGAGAAATATCCTCATGTTGAAAGACATAATGAAATCTGTATGGCGACCCAAGTTAGACAAGAAGCTGTTGCTCAGCAAGCTGGTTCCGCTGATGTCCTTATAGTTGTAGGAGATCCTAAAAGTAATAATTCCAACCGTTTGGCACAAGTATCAATTGAGATAGCTGGAACACCTGCGTACCGGGTTTCGGATGTATCAGAAATTGAGCTTGATTGGATTATGGATGCACAAACAGTGGCTGTAACCGCAGGGGCATCTACTCCAACTCCGATTGTACGAGAGGTTATGACATTCCTTGAAAAATTCGACCCAACTGAAGAGTCGACTTGGGTCCGTGAACACAAGGTACCATTAAATAAAATTCTACCTAGAGTTGTAAAATCAACATTAACTTCAAGATGAAGGGGCTGTCCTATAAGTCCCTCGAATAAAACAGGAGGAGAAAAATGACACTTTTTTCTCCTCCTGTTTTTGTGTTTTTTTGCTTATTACCTGAAAATAGCTGGCGAATGCTGGCTATTTTCAGGAGATTGTGAGCCAAGGCCACAATTCCGAATTCAGTGTGGACCTTTTTTCAAGACCCCGTAGTAAAAATCTACGGAATGACTTTCAGCATCATTTTTGGATGATAGGAACTACGACCGCCACCCGTCTAATACGCAAAGAGTTGTGCATCGGGAATCGCCTCCACCATTTCATCCACCACACGCGCAATATGTTTTTCCGAAATGAACTCCTGAACATCGAAGATGGCAAAGCTTTGATGGATATTGTAGGGTTTGAATGTGGGGGCTAATTGGCGTTTAGGAATGTCATTTTCTCTTGTTTCATCTGTTGATAGCGTAAGTTGTGTGTTATAGTGATCAGTAGTAATCTTCGGATTGCACATAAAAATCGTCCTCCCTATGAATGTTGTGTGGTAACTTCATTTTACTAGATAGGACGATTTTTTTGTGCACCTTTTTTAGATATGTTAAAAATAATCGTTTCATTTTAAGCACGTTGATTGGAGCAGAAGGCGCGAGACTCCTGCGGGAATAACATGAGCCTTGAGACCCCGCAAGTCGCACAGCGACTGAGGAGGCTCAAGCCATGCCCGCGGAAAGCGAGCGCCTTCTGCGGAAATCAACACCCTCGTTTAAAACAACTAAAAAAAGGGCAGCCAAAAAGGGAAGTGATCTTCCACTTTTTGGATAGCCCCTTGTTTATTTATACTTAAAATAGTCCAATACTTGGTCAGCGACTTTCCGACCGTGTGTAATGCAATCGGGAAGACCGATACCATCAAAAGAACTTCCTGCAACAAATACACCTGGTAGATCTTGACCTAACTGTGCCCGAAAGTTTTCTAAACGTGCTTGGTGCCCAACGGTATATTGCGGGAAGGCTTCAATCCAACGAGTTACAATCGCAAAATCTGGCTTGGCCTCTATATTCAATGTTGCTTTTAAATCAGCTAGCACGATTTCTTCTATCTCGGCGTCAGACAAATCAACAACGGTCTCTTCACCGGTTCTTCCAACATAGCAGCGGAGCAAAGCCTTACCAGGCGGTGCTGTGTGTGGCCATTTTTTATGTGTCCATGTACATGCAGTAATTGTATAATCACTATGTCTAGAAACAACAAATCCAGCTCCGTTATCTATATTCCGCACCTCATCCTCATCAAACGCTAGTACTACAGTTGCAACTGTAGTGGCAGGAACCTGCTTAAATTCTTTAATATATTCCTTTTCAGGAAATAATCCTGTTAATGCAAGGTGTGGTAACGCAAGGACGATACTATCTGCCTGCATCACTTCATTATTGTTTAAACTTAACTCATATTGACCAGCAATCTCATTGATCTCTGTAACCATCGTCCCAGTTACAATCGAAATGGACTTTAACTTTTCTTCAATCGCATCTACTAGTGACTGTAAGCCCTCTTTCAAAGTGAGAAAGACCCCTTGGTTTTTGCTTGTTAGTTGATTTTTCGAGTGAGATTTTGTTAGCTTTTTCAGTCCTCGAATAATACTACGATGCTCACATTCCGCATGATAAAATTGCGGAAAAGTGGACATTAAACTTAATTGGTCAATATCACCAATGAAAATACCCGATAAAAGCGGCTCTACTAAATTTTCCGCCACTTCATCTCCTAATCTTCTACGAATAAAATGCCCAACAGATTGATCTCCAGCATCTTTAGAGCGCGGTATAATAAAATCGCATGTTGCTCTCAGCTTTCCTTGAACGGAAAATAGTCCCGTTTTCATAAACGAACCCAATTGCGTTGGAATCCCCATGATTGCACCTTCAGGCATCTCATGCATCCTGTCCTTCACTAACACATATACTTTATCAGACGCATTTTTGACTAAATTTGATTCTAATCCAACATCATGAATTAATTCTGTTGCGCTGATCTTGCGTTCAAGGAAAGAGTCTGGGCCCTTTTCAATGACAAATCCATTGCGATATTCGGTTTGAATTTTCCCACCCAATCTTGGACTTGCCTCTACTAGTGTGATATCTACTGGCAAATTATGAGTTTTTACTGTTTTATTTAAATAAAAAGCGGCTGACAAGCCGGTGATGCCAGCACCAACTACAACCACTTTTTTCCTTTTTTGATTCAATATTTGATCGCCTACTTTAATCCAGCCTTATATTTTCCCTAGATGTCTTAAAACAACCGTTGCCATAGCATCTATAAAAGCAGGCTGTGCGTCAGGCATTGGCGGACGATGATAAGCAGCCCCCACTTCATCAGTCACGGCTTTACATTCAACATCATTATCATATAAAACTTCTAAATGGGTAGAAACAAAACCGACAGGAATATATACGAAAGCTTTATAGCCTTTTTGACGATGAAGATTACGTGTTAAATCCTGAACATCTGGTCCAAGCCATGGATCCGGTGTGTTCCCTTCGCTCTGCCAACCTACTTCATAATTTGTAATACCAGCTTCCCGGGCAATCATATCCGCTGTTTCATGCAATTGATTTGGATAAGGGTCACCATATTCTAATATTTTTTCAGGAAGGCTGTGTGCCGAAACAATTAGACAAGCAGCATTACGCTCCTCTTCCTCCATCTCTTCGTACACTTTCTTCACTTCATCCACCCAAAATTGAATGAATTTTGGCTCTTGATACCAGCTTTCAACTGACGTAATTACAGGTCCGCCTAATTTTTTAGCGGTTTCCTTCGCCCGTTCATTATAAGACTTTACACTAAATGTTGAAAAATGCGGTGCAAGCACGATGGAAACAGCTTCCTGAATCCCATCATTATGCATTTGTTCCACAGCATCCTCAATAAAAGGTTCAATATGTTTTAATCCAATATAGGCTTTGAACTCAATATCATCCTGCACTGCATTCAAACGATCTTGAAGCCCGTAGGCCTGATCTTCCGTAATTTTAGCTAATGGTGAAATTCCGCCAATTGCTCTATATCGATTCGTTAAATCATCTAATGCTTCCTTTGACGGAGTTCTTCCATGGCGAATATGAGTATAATAACGTTCGATATCCTCCTCATTATAAGGGGTACCGTAGGCCATGACTAATAAACCTAACTTCTTCCGTGTCATTTTTTCACTCCTAGTTGTTTACAATTCTTTTAATTTCTCTGCGCTATATTCATGAACAAATGCGGTAAGACGCTTTAATACCTCTGGGTTCACTTCAGGGAAAACGCCATGGCCAAGATTAAATATAAATCCAGGCTGTTCTATACCTTGATCAATAATTTCTCGAGCACGTTGTTCAATCGTATTCCAATCTGCAATTAAAACAGCAGGATCCAAATTCCCTTGTACCGCCCTAGTGACTCCAAGTTTTCTTGCCTCCGAAATCGGAAGTCTCCAGTCGAGTCCTACTACGTCAAGCGGAAGTTCATTCCACTCTAAAACAAGATGGCTAGCCCCTACCCCATGCATGATTAGCGGGACATCGGCTTCTTGCATCTCTAAGAAGATTTTAGACATTACAGGTTTGATATAGTGCTGATAATCAGCCCTACTTAAAGCACCGACCCATGAATCAAATATTTGTAAAGCACTTGCTCCAGCTTGTACCTGAGCTTTTAAGTATCGAACGGTCATATTCGCTAGCTTGTCCATTAGTAAAAACCATGATTCAGGTTCTGAATACATGAAGGCTTTTGTTTTATGATAATTTTTCGAAGGTCCCCCCTCAATCATATAACTCGCTAATGTGAAAGGAGCTCCTGCAAAACCGATTAGCGGAACATCCAATTGCTCTTCTGTTAATAGTTTGATTGTATCAAGAACATAAGGAATATCCTCTTCTGGATTTAATTCCCCTAGTTTTTCCACATCAACTTTAGAACGGATCGGCTGATCAATAACTGGCCCAATACCACTCTTAATTTCAACTCCTACTCCGATAGCTGGAAGTGGAGTCATAATATCTTTGTAAAGTATGGCAGCATCCACATCGTACATATCAACAGGTAACTTTGTAACATAGGCACATATCTCTGGCTGATGGGTAATCTCAAAAAGAGAATATTTTTCTTTCAGCTTTCGATATTCTGCTTGGGACCGTCCAGCTTGACGCATATACCAAACTGGAACATGCTTTGTCTTTTTACTTTTAGCTGCTTGTAGAAATGTATCATTGATTATTTTTTTCACGAACGAACATACCCGCCTTTCATTTTGACGCATATTCTGTACTATTTAACGCTAAACTATATTGAATAGTATCTTTACTATCTGTTTTCCTATTTAAATATATTATTTTTTCAAGTTAAATTACAGTATAGTGATCTTCTTGTCATAAATTTGTCCCTTTTGAAGGCTCTTTTATACATATTTTATCCATAATTCGTTATCCTTAGATATAAGCTATGAAAGTTCAAAAAAATAAAAAGAGGTGGGAGTATGTATATTTATATTACTTCAGGAACCTATCCATTTTTAAAAAAAATTAAAATGAAACATTCAAAAGAGAATATGTTATTAATGCAAAGTGTCCGTTCCGCGGAAATTTGGCATGAAACAGAAGGAAATACAGTTTTCAAATCACCGCGTAAATACGAAGTACTTGATGCAGAGGGAAGTTTTTCCNCCGCCACCCGTCTAATACGCAAAGAGTTGTGCATCGGGAATCGCCTCCACCATTTCATCCACCACACGCGCAATATGTTTTTCCGAAATGAACTCCTGAACATCGAAGATGGCAAAGCTTTGATGGATATTGTAGGGTTTGAATGTGGGGGCTAATTGGCGTTTAGGAATGTCATTTTCTCTTGTTTCATCTGTTGATAGCGTAAGTTGTGTGTTATAGTGATCAGTAGTAATCTTCGGATTGCACATAAAAATCGTCCTCCCTATGAATGTTGTGTGGTAACTTCATTTTACTAGATAGGACGATTTTTTTGTGCACCTTTTTTAGATATGTTAAAAATAATCGTTTCATTTTAAGCACGTTGATTGGAGCAGAAGGCGCGAGACTCCTGCGGGAATAACATGAGCCTTGAGACCCCGCAAGTCGCACAGCGACTGAGGAGGCTCAAGCCATGCCCGCGGAAAGCGAGCGCCTTCTGCGGAAATCAACACCCTCGTTTAAAACAACTAAAAGGGAAAGCCAAAAAGGGAAGTGATCTTCCGCTTTTTGGACAGCCTCTTTCTTTGTTTTGGAAATTATAAAATTGAAGTACACTGTACATCCCTATCCAGCTTGGACGGACAGGATATCGCGAATTAAGCTGACAAGTACAAATCCAACTTCAATGTAGCCTTATTATCTCGTCAGAGGCTAGAAACTTCTGACAAGATAGGCAATGGATATGCGTTTTTGTACCTTATAAAAATATAAACGGATTTGTGTCACTCTCAGATGGGAAGATATTTACATCATATCCTTTGTCTGCAGAGAATTCTTTCAATACATCCGTTAATCCATTTTTCATAATCTTTTCCACTGTGTGCCCAGGGTCGACGATATTCAAGCCCAAGTTCATGGCATCATGTGCTGTATGATAATAAAAATCACCAGTTACATAAACATCTGCACCTTTAAACTTAGCGTGTGTATAATACTTATTGCCGTCTCCACCTAAAACAGCTACTTTCTTCACTTTGTCCTGAAGATTTCCAACAACACGGACACCTGGAGAATGAAGGGCTTCTTTAACAAATAAAGCAAACTCCTGCAAAGACATTTCTTCTTTTAACTCGCCAAGCCTTCCTAAACCAAGCTCCTCTCCCTTTAGAACGAGATCATATAAATCATATGCTGGTTCTTCATAAGGATGGGCTTTAAGCATTGCTGTAACGATCTTTTTCTCAATGCTTTCAGGGTATATCATCTCGATTTTAACTTCTTCAACCTGCTCTATTTTTCCTTTCTCTCCGATATAAGGGTTTGAACGATCCCCAGGTAAAAACCTACCTATACCTTCCGATGTAAAGGAACAGTGACTATACTCTCCAATTGCCCCTGCACCAGCCTTTCCAAGAGCTTCTCTCATTTGATCCGCATTTTCAAAAGGCACGTATACTACAAGTTTTTTAAGCTTATCTTCAAATGTAGGTACAAGAACGGAAGTATTTTCTAAACCAAGTGCGCCTGCGAGCATATCGTTCACTCCCCCCTTGGCCACATCTAAATTGGTATGCGCTGCATAAACCGTAATATCATTCTTTATTAATTTTTCAATTGTTCTCCCCTGAACATCATCCATATTAAGCTTTTTTAATGGTCTAAAAATCATTGGGTGATGAGCAATGATTAAATCAACCTGTTTCATAATTGCTTCATCTACTACGTTTTCTAAAACATCGAGTGCAATCATTACATTTTTAATTGGTTTATTTAATGCTCCTACCTGTAAACCAATTGGATCCCCTTCAAATGCATATTGTTTAGGTGAAAACTCTTCAAATAATTGAATCATTTGATAACCATTGATTCTCCTCATGACAAAGCCTCCTCGACAATACTTATTTTTTCAATAAGATCACGTTTTTTTATGGCTGTCTTTTCATTGCTTTCGGCTTTATCAAGCTCATTTAATATAATCTTCCATTGATTGAGTTCAGAACGCCATTTGCGATGAAAGACCTCATCCTTCGAATTTAATAAATAGGGACCTAATAGAAGCTCTTTCTTCAAATTAGTATATTGTATTTTGTTTTTATCTCGATCAGCCACTAATATTTCATAATATTTCCCATCTTCTTCTATTAAACGTTCATCAGAGAGTTGCCAATTATTGTCTAGAAGCCATTTTCTAACCTTTTCGGCAGCTACATTGGGCTGGAGTATTAATCGTTGAACCTCTACTAATTTTTGTTTGCCGTTCTCTAAAATATCAGTAATTAAGGCTCCGCCCATTCCAGCAATGATAATACAATCTACTTCTCCTTGATTCACTACAGCTAAACCATTCCCTTTACGAACAGCTATTCGATCTGAAAGCTCTGCTTCTTTAACCTGATTATATGCTGACTGATAGGGCCCTTCGACAACTTCACCCGCTATTGCAGCTTTAGCTAGCCCCTGATTTACTGCGTAGCATGGTAAATAGGCATGATCTGAGCCAATATCAGCTATTCTCATATCCGGCTTAATGAAGGAAGCAACTGTTTCAAGTCGTTTTGATAATTTGTCTATATTCATGTTATCACCTATTAATAAAGATAAAAGAGTTCCTTGCAAAATGCAAAGAACCCCTTCCTATTCCAGTACAACTATTATAAACAGGTCTGTCCAAGATAATTATCCTTACAGGCCCTGTTTATTATTTTAAATTCGCTATCCATTCTGCCATTTGATCTATATTTTCAGGTTTTACAAGACCACCTGGCATACCACCGTCAGTACCATTAGTTAGGATATCAGCAATTTCATCTTGTGATAAACCTGTTCCGTGTAAAGAAGGTGCATTATTTTTCCCTTCTAAATTTTCACCATGACAAGTGATACATGATTTACTTGCAAATTCTTCAGGTTCAAAAGCGACAGCTTCCTCGCCACCTTCATCACCCTTGGCAATTTCTTTCGCATCGCCAATTCCTTTTATGCCTAGAAAAAATACTAATACGAGTCCCAATGCGAAAATTAAAAAATAGGGAACGAGCGGATTCCGTCTCAAAGCAAAGCCCTCCTTGTGTCAATCATTATGTATATAATATAAATTATGCTACAAACAACTCTATTTTACTCGAAAAGAGTGAGAAGGGGAAGGATTATGGAAAAAATTCACTCATTTTTCATTAATTCGTTAGATTTGCATCAAATTTATAATTAATGTGAAACTGACTCAATGTTCCTACGGCCTAAATATTAAAAATAATAACAATAACATTGCGATAGAACCAGAAATAATAAAAAATAGTCTTTTCCCCCAAATACCACCGATAATCCAGAAGAAGGAATTGATTAATAATAAGATATACAAACTAATTGTTCCTTTATCAAAAAAAGCATTATGGATTTGAACAGAGTACAGAAGCATTAAAAAAGCAGCGGTAATATATATGACCATTGGGTTGAGCTCTTTCTTTTTAAAATAATACAATGAAGCAAGCAAAATGATGACAAAAAGTGACAGAAAAAGCGTTTGCATTCCAAATGAAATAGCGGTAATATATGTAATTACAATCATCAATATTATTATTGTCAAAAATAACAAACTAAATATAGTTTCCTTACTTACAATTTTTTTCTTATTTTTCTTTACTTCCTGCACCTCTTCCCCTTCAGAATAAAGGGCGATTAGGTAGTCACAGTAATGTTCAGGCAACATTCTATTACTTTTCCAAAAGTGTATTTCGTTTAATATAATTGATTTTTTATCATCTTTCATAGGAATCGTTCCTTCTTGAGAACTATTTGGTAAGAAGAGCACATGTCCCTCAGACAGTGCTCAAACAGTTTTAAAAAAGAAAAAGCTTACTTCTGGATTCACAGAAGTAAACTATTTATTTTCTTTGTTTATTCTAGAAAATCCTTAAGACGTTTGCTTCTGCTTGGATGTCTAAGTTTTCTTAACGCCTTGGCTTCAATTTGTCTAATTCTTTCTCTTGTAACGCCGAAGACTTTTCCAACTTCTTCAAGAGTTCGAGTGCGTCCATCATCAAGACCAAATCGGAGACGAAGTACGTTTTCTTCTCGATCTGTTAAAGTATCTAAAACGTCTTCTAATTGTTCCTTAAGTAGCTCATATGCTGCATGATCAGATGGGGATGTTGCTTCTTGATCTTCAATAAAATCTCCAAGATGCGAATCGTCTTCCTCTCCAATCGGAGTTTCAAGGGAAACCGGCTCTTGAGCGATTTTAAGAATTTCACGAACTTTTTCTGGAGTTAAATCCATTTCTTCAGCAATTTCTTCAGGTGATGGTTCTCGCCCTAAATCCTGAAGCAATTGTCGTTGTACCCTAATAAGCTTGTTAATTGTTTCAACCATATGAACTGGGATCCGAATCGTTCTTGCCTGATCTGCAATTGCTCTAGTAATCGCTTGACGAATCCACCAAGTTGCATATGTGCTGAATTTAAACCCTTTATCGTAGTCGAATTTTTCAACAGCTTTTATAAGGCCCATGTTTCCTTCTTGAATTAAATCTAAAAACAGCATTCCACGGCCAACATATCGTTTCGCAATACTAACAACTAGACGTAAGTTCGCTTCAGCAAGTCGTTTTTTTGCTTCTTCATCACCTTGCTCGATACGTTTTGCAAGTTCAATTTCTTCTTCGGCAGATAGTAGGTCAACTCTTCCTATTTCTTTTAGATACATTCTAACTGGATCATTTATTTTTACTCCAGGAGGGACGCTTAAATCGTTTAAGTCAAATTCTTCCTCACTCTCTTTTTGGATTTCATTTATGTTAGGATCCTCATCATCTGATTCCTCATTTAGTTGAACCCCTTGATCAGTTAAATGTTCATAAAATTCATCCAATTGATCTGAGTCCAAATCGAAATGGCCCAACTTCTCACCAATATTTTCGTATGTTAGACTACCCTTTTTTTTACCTTGCTCTAATAATTGTTCTTTAGCTTGATCTAAGGTGATTTCAAGATCTGTTTCGTTAGAACGTGCTGATTTTTCAGCCATGCGTTCTCCTCCTTCCAATCATTTCCACATTGAGACACTATTTCTAAAGGGATTTACGAAGTTCAATTATTTCTCTAGCTAGTTCTAATGCCTTGGCATAATCCTTTTTTCTTTCAGCAGCTTTTTGTTCTGCCTGCTTTTCTTTTATCATTAACATCTTAGGATGTTTCAACACATGGCTAACATAATCATTTAATTCTTTTTCACTATATTCATCATTAATGCTTAACATTTCTATTTCAGAAACAATTCTTCGCAATTTTGAATCTGGTAAATATTGAAGAAACAAGCCAGAGTCTGGGCTATTGGCTTCTTCATAATAGCGGATTAGATAAGTTAATATCGCCTGATGGTCGTCATAATGAAAGGGGGTATCCCCCAGCATATCCATGATTCGATAGACTAATTCTTCATCTTGTAACATTCTTCCAATTAAACGCCTTTCCGCTACCGCATTAGCGGGCAAAGAGGGAGTTTGTGCTACCGGGATGGCATTTTCTATCTTTTTCTGCTGAAATTTAGTTTTCTGATTCTGAGTGCTATTATCTATTTGTTGAAATTGTTGCATTAACGCATCGAACGATAAGGAAAACTCTTCCGACAGTTGACGTATATAGAGGTCACGCTCTACGGCGTTATTAAGTTTGACTATTTCATTCATAGCCTTTTCTATATAATCAAGCATTTCTCCTTCATTTTGAAGATTTTTTCCTCTTCGAAGGAATAAGAGTTTAAAGGCCATCCATGTTAGCGAGTTCCCTATTACATCCTCTCGGAATTTATCTGGACCGTTCTGACGAATGTAGTCATCGGGATCTAATCCCTGAGGCATCAGGGCTACCGTTACAGTCATAGCTTGGTTTTCTAATAAGACTCCCGATCTATATGCGGCTTTTATTCCCGCATCATCAGAATCCAAACATAAAATGACTGAATCTGTAAGTCTTTTCAAAGAACGTATATGTTTCTCCGTCAAAGAAGTTCCCATTACGGCAACTCCGTTTGGAACACCCGCATTGTCTGCAGCAATGACATCAGCAAAGCCCTCAAATAATACTGCGTAACCAAGCTTACGAATATGTGACCTTGCTTGATGGTAATTATATAAAAGTGTACTTTTATTAAAAATTACCGTTTCGGGTGTGTTTAGATATTTTGGTTGGTCTTCAGTTGCTAAAGACCTAGCAGAAAATGCTATGAAATTGCCCTTGTCATCATGAAGTGGAAACATAATTCGATTTCGAAAACGGTCGAAATACAAATCCTCTTTTTCACGTTTCACAATTAATCCAGCTTGTTCCATTACTTCAGGAGGGAATCCACGTTTTTCTAAAAACTTGACAGCAAAATCCCATTCAGGTAGAGAATACCCAATTTGAAATTTTTGTATTCCTTTTTCTGTAAATCCTCTTTTTAATAAATATTCCAGTGCCTCAGCACCTTCATTTGTATTAAGCAGGACATGATGATAAAATTTCGCTAACAATTCATGTGCTTCAATCATTTGCGCTTGATCAGCTGTGAGTTTTTTTACCTTATAGTCTTGGCTATAATTTTCTAAATTGAGTTCCACATTTGTTTTAGCTGCAATTTTTTCAACTGCTTGTCGAAAAGGCAGATCATCTATTTCCATTAAAAACGTAAAAACATTTCCTCCAACCCCACAACCAAAACAGTGAAAAATTTGTTTCTCTGGGGAGACAGAAAAGGATGGAGTATTTTCTCCATGGAAAGGGCATAAACCAACAAAATTACGCCCTTGCTTTTTAAGTTGGACGTATTCGCTGACAACATCAACAATATCAACTGCTTGTTTTAACTCAGCAATTTTTGCTTCTGGTATTCCTTTTGTTGTCACATAAACATCTCCATCCACAAAAGTTATTCAAGGATGTATAAAACAAAGGTAAATGATATTGCATCTGTTTTAGGATAAGAAAATGTATATTTAGCTTGCTATAGACCTTACATTGGGTTATAGCAAGATGGACCGCATTTCAGCTTTTTACCGGCGAAAAGGAATTCAAGCTAGTCCTTTAAAAAGTTTGTCCATTTCGCTAGGAACCACTTTCGCTTTTCTTATTATTCGACATTAACATTTAATCTCCTGCAATTTCCGACAACATTCCACTTAACGTCTGAAAAAAGTTGTTACGATCTTTAGATGTAAACGGTTTGGGACCTTTTCCATAACGTCCCTGCCTTCTTTCTTTTGCAGATAAGTAGCGAAAATCAAGAGCTATTTGAATCGATTCCTCATTGTAAACTTTTCCCCGCGGAGAAATAACATGAACACCTTTTGCTAAGGCAAGACTAGCAAGACCAATGTCTTGTGTAACAAGGACATTGGTTGCATGAATACGATTCAAAATAAATAGGTCAACCGAATCTTTCCCAGCATCAATAAATATCCATTCACCATTTTCTTGTAGTTCTTTCGGCTTGTGGTCATAAGACGCAACAAAATAAACATTCCAATTAAACTTTTTCGCAATCTGAGAAATTTCCTTTTTAACTGGACATGCGTCTGCATCAACATATATATCGGAATTTATATGTGTATTAACTATAATTCTACATCACTCCCATGATTCCTTCTTTTGTCGAAAAAACATTAAGGAAACATGTCGTATTATCCGGTATCCAGCAATTAGCCCTATAGTCTTTAGTTTATTCCCGAAAGATCAGCTCTAAACCTTTTATTGGTATTTTTTCAAACACAAATTAATATTATAGCTTATTTCTTTCAAAATGACCAATTAATAGCAAAAAACACAACGTTTTGCTGTGTTTAGCATCCTTAATCTTTTTTGTTCATATGTCTAATAATAAAATTTGCTGTTTCTTCCACAGCTTTATTGGTGACATCAATTACAGTACAACCTAATCTCTCTGAAATCATATCAAAATACTTAAGTTCTTTTTTAATTCTTTCGATATTTGCATAGCTAGCATTATCATCTAATCCAAGCGAAATTAACCTCTCCCGCCGGATATGATTCAGTTTTTCAGGACTTATTTTCAATCCAATACAACGTCTATGATCCACTTGAAACAACTCTAACGGTGGATCCACCTCTGGAATAACTGGCACATTAGCAACTTTATAACTTTTTAGGGCTAGATGTTGCGAAAGTGGTGTCTTAGATGTTCTGGATACACCGATTAAAATAATATCCGCCATTAGCAAGCCTCTTGGATCACGCCCATCATCATACTTAACTGCAAATTCAATCGCTTCAATTCGTTTAAAATAATCTTCATCTAATTTCCGAACTAATCCCGGTTCGTTCAGTGGCGCCCTTTCAAACTTTTGTTCAAATGTATCCATTAGTGGCCCCATTATATCAATTCCAGTAATTGAATAAGTTTTCGTCATTTGCTTCATATATTCTCTGATTTCTGGTTTTACTAACGTATAAATAATCATGCCATTGTCTTTGTTAACCATTTCAATAATTTTATCAATATGTGATGTTAATTCAATAAAAGGGAAGCGTTTAATCAAGGCGTTCGAGCCATTAAATTGTCTTAATGCAGCTTTCGTAACAAGTTCGGCTGTCTCCCCAACAGAGTCCGACACGACATAAATGATGGGTTCTGGCATAATTTTCACCCTTTTTAGGCTTACTTATAAGGGAGCTGGCATCCCAGCTCCTAATAAGAAACCATTTGTATTATTTAACTATAATTTTATTCATTGCAGCAAAGCTACCGATTAACTTAGCCAATTGCTTCATTTGCGATAAGCGATTTACTTTCAATTGTTCATTTTTTGCCATAACCATTGTGTGATCAAAATAATCGGAAATGATCGGCTGTAAGGACGATAATGCTTTAAAGCGTTCATCAGCTGATTGATTGGAATCAAAAGAACTTTTGGCGCTTTTCCAATGTTCAAATAGTTGCTTTTCAACGTCATTTTCAAATAGAGACGGGTCAGCATCGCTATCTTGCTCAGACTTCTCAGCAATATTTAGCACTCTGGAAAGTGATTCTATTACTTCTTTAAATTCTGCTTTTTCTTTATTGTCATTCAAGATTTCTGCCCTATTTATAATATCTGGAGCACTTTTCCATTCACTATTTAAAACAGCTTCAATAATGTCATAGCGAATACCTTTTTCTTCCAATAAATAATGAAATCTTTGTTTGAAGAACTTTACCAACTGAAGATATAACTCTTGTTGATTAGCTTGTTGATCGTTTCCTGAGATAAGGATAGCCTGCTTTAAAAGAATATCCATTGGAATTTCCCATTCTTTGTCTAGCAGAATTTTAACAATCCCTGTAGCTTGTCTTCTTAACGCATAGGGGTCTTGAGAACCAGTAGGAATTAAGCCAATTGAGAAACTTGAAATTATAGAATCTAGTTTATCTGCAATACTGACAACTGCTCCTACAGTCGATGTTGGAGCAGAATCATCAACATGAACAGGTTGATAATGCTCACGAATTGCTTGGGCAATTTCAGTTGTTTCCCCATGAATTAAGGCGTATTTTTCCCCCATAATACCTTGTAATTCTGGAAATTCTCCCACCATATTAGTAACAAGATCAAATTTGCATATTTGACTCGCTCTCCTAATTGAGGTTCTTTGGTCATTAGGAAGTGAAAGTAACTCCGACAAAAGGTCTGCCGTCTTTGTAATCCTGCTAACCTTCTCTGATAATGTCCCAAGTTTTTCATGATATATAATATTTTCCAATTTCTTTAAAGCAACATCAATTGACAATTTCTTATCTTCATCAAAAAAGAAGTCTGCATCTGATAATCTAGCTCTTAGTACCTTTTCATTACCCCTACGCACGATTTCTAAATTATGCTGATTACCATTTCTAACACCGATAAAATAAGGAAGTAACTTACCATCTGTATTTTTAACAGGGAAATATCGCTGATGTTCCTTCATCGATGTAATTAATACTTCTTCCGGCAATTCTAAAAAGTTTTCATTAAATGCGCCAAAAAAAGCTGTTGGATACTCAACTAGGTTAGTTACTTCTTCTAGTAAGTCTTTGTCGGTTGGAATAACCCATTCGTTCTCAGCGCTTAACTTAGAAATCTGCTCTTGAATAACAGCTCTTCTTTTCTCATAACTTGCTATTACATACTGACTCATTAATTTGTCTTCATATTCTGCTGGGTCTATTAATTGAATATTTTTACCCAAAAAACGATGTCCGTAAGTTTGATTACTTGCCTGAACACCAGCTACAGAAATTTGAATAATATCATGACCGTATAAAGCAACGATCCATCTTATCGGACGGATATATTTTAAATTCTGACTACCCCATCGCATATTATTTGGAAAATGCAATGACTCTATAATATCATCAAGTCCTGAGAGAATGTCGAACGTTTTTTCACCTTTTTGGAATTTTGTCACGTGCGCGTACTCTGTTCCTTTTATTTCTTTGAAATAAATATCGTCCGTACTTAGACCTTGTGATTTAGCAAACCCTATTGCTGCTTTCGTCCACTTGTTCTCCTGATCAAGAGCAATTTTTTTTGCCGGTCCCTTTGCTTCTTGCTCAACATCTTGCTGCGCTTCATCTACACCTTCTATCAGAACGGCTAACCTTCTTGGTGTAGAATATAATTTCACCTCACTAAAACCTATGGTTCTTTCTTGAAGCCAATCAGTAATTTTCTTTGCTAATTGTTCAACTGAATCTAATACAAACCTTGCAGGAATTTCTTCCAATCCAATTTCCAATAACAAATCACGTTTATGCATTTTCAATGCCACCCTCCTTTTGAGCTAGAATTGGAAAGCCTAATTTTTCTCTCTCTTCATAAAATGTTTTAGCCACCTGTCTCGCCATATTTCTCATTCGACCAATATAAGCCGTTCTCTCTGTAACAGATACAGCACCTTTTGCATCTAAAAGATTAAATACATGTGAACATTTTAATATATAGTCATAAGCAGGATGAACAAGCCCATACTCCATTTGCTTCTTTGCTTCAGTCTCATAAGTATTAAACAAATTTAACAACATTTCTTGATTAGACGTTTCGAAAGCATATTTGGAATGTTCATATTCAGGCTGGTAAAAAATATCGCGAATCGTAAATCCTTCCGTCCATTCCAGATCAAAAACATTTTCTTTATCTTGAATGTACGAAGCAAGTCTTTCAATTCCGTACGTTAATTCAACGGAAACAGGTTTACATTCTAGCCCGCCTACTTGTTGAAAATAAGTAAATTGAGTGACTTCCATACCATCAAGCCATACTTCCCAACCTAATCCCGCACATCCAAGAGAAGGATTCTCCCAATTGTCCTCAACAAAGCGAATATCATGTTCTAATGGGTCGATTCCTAGTGCCTTTAAAGAATCTAAATACATTTCTTGAATATTATCTGGTGATGGCTTCATAATGACTTGAAATTGATGGTGCTGATATAGTCTATTAGGATTCTCACCGTAACGGCCGTCAGCAGGACGCCTTGATGGTTCTACGTAAGCAACATTCCAAGGTTCTGGTCCAATAGCCCTTAAAAATGTATACGGGCTCATCGTTCCGGCTCCTTTTTCAACATCATAAGCTTGCATTAAAATACAGCCATAATCAGACCAATGTTTCTGTAAAGTTAAAATCATTTGTTGAATATTCATTTTCTCTTTCCTCCAATCGATCATAAGAAAAGCATGAGGCGTTGGTTAGCATCGTATAGCCTCATAAGATAAAGAAACACGATGAGCTGAAAATAATGTTACGGAAGCCGAAAGTTCTTTAGGGGCTGCCACCTGAAGTTAGTCATAGAAAAAGTTTTGTTGATTTATTTCTTGCTATTACTAACAATAAAAACTCTCGTCCCTATGCTTTTGATAAGCATAGGGACGAGAGTTAACCCGCGGTTCCACCCTATTTGCTGCGCTATGCAGCCCACTTTCTTTATTCCGCTCCAGAACGCCATTCACTGATAAACCCATTATCCGGCTTTCACCATCCCAGATTCGCTTTACACGGCTTCTTATCAGCTACTTATTTCCTTCAACACGATATACAGTTTCTTTTATATAATGAAAATATCTGAAATACATTCATTTGTCAATCTTTATACTCTAATTCTTTATTATCCAGCATATATTAGTATTAATCCGTTTTTAATTTCTCCAATTGGTCTAAAAAACGTTTAGTTTTTAAGTGCAAACCCGAGTATTCATCATAATAGGCCGAAATTAGTGATTTTAGTTCTTTTTTTGTATTTTCTTTTACAGAGATAGATCCAAGACGATGAATATCGAAATAATAAAATAGCCGTAATAATTTTATTGTTGTCTGACTAAGGGGGAATAAATGAGGATCCTTGTCAAAGCATTCATGGCAAATCAATCCATTTTCCTTTATTGTGAATCCAAACTTTCCTTCTGTATTTCCACACATTACACAGCTATTCATTTCAGGATATAGTCCAAAAACATTTAACATTTTCATTTCAAATATATTTGTTATAATGTCCGGATCATAGCCCTCATCAATATAATGCAAAATTTGGTAAAGTAACTCAAATAAAAATGGATTGCTTTCTCTTTCACCAGTTCCTTTATCAAGTAAGTCTACAACATAAGACGAATAGGCTGTTTTAAAAATATCTTCTCTTACTCCCCGAAGTGATGAGATGACCTCAGCCTGTTGAATTGTCCCTAAACCTCGATTCCCGCTCATTAAAAAATATCCATATGTAAAGGGCTGGGATACACCAGCGAGGCGGTTATTCGGCTTTTTTGCACCTCTTGCCACACCAGCAATCTTCCCAGCTTCACGGCTATAAATAACTACTATTTTGTTGGACTCACCATAATCCGAAGTTCTTATCACAATACCTTCATATTTTTGCAACATATATGCTAAGTCTCCCTTCACTGCTATTACAGCAAATGGGATAAAACAATCACAAACCTACGTTAACTTCGTGCAGTCTATTTCATCACAATTGTCACCATGTGGCAGAATGTTCAAATGCTCATCCTTTTCAAGTTCCTTTAGAAGCAGATACGTATCTAGACTACCTGTCTCTTTGAAAACTTTCCATGTGAATTCATACATTACAATCCCGCCTTTCCAAAGTTTTGGAATATTAGCTTGCGATTTGTTTCATTTTCATTATGCTTTAAAACGATATAGCTTTATTTTAACTATCTTTTTTAAGGTCATACTTTATAAAATTTGTAAAATGCTCAAGTTGGTTTTAGTAATCATCTTCGGTAAAACCAAAATCACGTAAATGAAAGGCCTTATTACGCCAATCTTTTTGCACTTTTACCCATAGTTCCAAATAAACTTTAGATCCAAGCAAATTTTCAATATCTACTCTAGACCGTTTCCCAATTTCCTTCAGCATACTCCCTTGTTTCCCAATGACAATTCCTTTTTGAGAATCACGTTCAACAACGATGGCAGCCATTATATCGATAATGTCTTGATCTTTACGCCGACTCATCTTTTCAATCACTACTGCAATAGAGTGCGGAATTTCTTCTCTCGTTAAATGAAGCGCTTTCTCCCGGATCAATTCCGATACAATAAACCTTTCGGGATGATCAGTAACCTGGTCGGCTGGATAATATTGCGGCCCTGCAGGCAAATAGGATTTCAATGTTTCAAGTAAACGGTCCACATTATTTCCTTCAAGCGCTGAAATTGGAATAATTTCCGCAAAGTTATATTTTTCACGATACTGATCAATAATGGTTAAAAGAGTATCGGGTTGTATAAGGTCTATCTTATTGATCACAAGAATGACAGGTGTTGTAACCCCATGTAATTTTTCTAAAATAAATTCATCACCACGACCGTATCCTTCTTCAGCATTGATCATAAATAGAATCATATCAATTTCTTTTAATGAGTTCATTGCAATTTTCATCATAAAATCGCCAAGTTTATGTTTAGGCTTATGAATTCCAGGAGTGTCAATAAAGATCATTTGTGAATCATTCGTTGTTAAAACACCTTGAACTTTATTTCTTGTAGTTTGTGGTTTATCGCTCATAATCGCGATTTTCTGACCAATAACCCGATTGAGAAATGTTGATTTTCCTACATTCGGTCTTCCAATAATAGATATAAATCCTGATTTAAATTTTTCATTATCTAGATGTTGATTACTCATGTAAATCCTCCGATGAAAAAGCAAAAGGTAATAATTCTTCTACTGTTACTATTTTAGTTTTCCCACTTAGATTTGCTAAAACGACTACCATATCTTTAGGGCACAATTCAGCAATTACTTGTCGGCATGCACCACAAGGCGAAACTGGCTCATCAGTATCCGCAATTACTGTTAGCATTTGAAAATCTCTTTCCCCAGATGATATAGCATTAAACATAGCAGTACGTTCAGCACAGTTAGTTACACCATATGATGCATTTTCGATATTGCAACCATGATAAACTTTTCCGTTAGTTGTTAAGAGGGCAGAACCCACTGGAAATTTGGAATAGGGAGTATATGCGTTTTCTCTTGCCAATTCTGCTGCTTTGATCATTTTTTCCAATTCCATTTGGTCTCCTCCGCAATCATATTTTTATTTTACTACATTCTGAAGAAAAAAGTTATCTTTTCTTCATTAATTTTTTGATAATTTACATTTTTGAATCAGAAAGGTTTATCTTTACTTATTTTAACTCACAAAACTTCTACTTTCAAATTTGTGTACAATTTAAGTTAAGAAAAAACCTGCCATCTTTGATGAACAGGGTAAAGCAGATTACAACACAAACAATGGGTTATTTTCATCCCACTGCTTCCGAAGTAACAGTCAGTTAATTTGTTATAAATAAATTAATGAGCTTTGGACCTAAGATCACAATTCCAATTATTACGGCCATTGCCGCATATACGAGGACTGCGGCAGCAGCCAAATCTTTTGCTTGTTTTGCTAGTGGTTGTATTTCTTGCGTAGCCAAATCCACAGCTCGTTCAAGTGCAGAATTAACTAACTCCAAGGCCATCACGCCAAAAATTGAAATAAGGATAAACAACCATTCAACCTGGTTAATTTTTAGCAAAGTTGAAACAATGATGACGATAAGAGCTGAAACAATGTGTATTCGAAAATTCTTTTCGGAACTTGCAGCATAGCGAATGCCTTGAAACGCATATTTAAAAGCTGACGTTAGACGTTTTGCTGAAAACTTCCGCTCACCTTTCAAGACCATAACCTGCCAAAATATCATTCTGTCTGCTAAACATTTTCTTTTCATCATTTTCATTCATGTGATCATATCCAAGCAAATGGAGAAAACCATGAACTGTAAGAAAACCAATTTCCCTCTGAAGCGAATGACCATAATCCTTTGCCTGTTCCTTAGCTCTATCTAAGGAAATGATAATATCTCCAAGAACTCGAGGAAGGCCGACTCCTGTTACCGGAATCTCACCATCACCTTCTTCTTCCAAAGCAAAAGAAATAACATCAGTTGGCTGGTCTTTTCCACGATATTCCTTGTTGATCTCTTGTATTTCCTTATCAGAAACAAATGTGACGGAGACCTCCGCTTCATTTTCCACTTTTTCTTGCTCGGATGCATAAGTTAAAATACTTTCAACCAGTTTTAGTTCCTCTTCTGATAGCTTACCTGTTTCATCCATAACATCAATTTGTAATGCCACGATCTATCACCTTCTGCTGTTTTATGTCAGGATACTCGATACGAGAATGGAATATTCCATTTAATGTTTCACAAAATGCGGATTTTACTATTTCAATTTCCTTTAATGTAATGTCACATTCACTAAACTGACCATCAAGTAGTTTGTCTTGCGCGATACTATGAACAAGAGAGCGAATTTGTTCAGGAGTTGGATGTGACTTTGATCTAACAGCCGCTTCAACACTATCAGCCATGCTAATGACAGCTGCTTCTTTCGTTTGTGGTTTTGGGCCTGGATATCGATAGTCCTTTTCTTGTAAATCTTTATCCTTTTCTTTTGCTTTAAAATAGAAAAATTTTAATAAACTTGTGCCATGATGTTGTTCAGCAATGTCGACAATCTCTTTTGGCATTTTATGCTTTCTTAATTCTTCCGCTCCATCTGTAGTATGAGCAATGATTATATCCCTACTAGTCTCTGGCGGGAGTTGATTATGAGGATTCTCAATGTTTAACTGATTTTCAATAAAAAATGGCGGGCGTTTTGTCTTCCCGATATCATGATAATAACAACCAACTCTTGCCAATAAACCGTTCGCTCCAATGGCTTCACATGCAGATTCTGCAAGATTGGCAACCATTACACTATGATGATAAGTGCCAGGAGTCTCGGTTAATAACTTTTTAAGTAATGGGTGGTTCGGATTTGATAGTTCAATTAAACGCATTGTCGACAAAATCCCAAACCCTGCTTCAAAGAAAGGTAAAAGTCCAATTGTAAATACGGATGAGAGCAGACCAGAACTAACTGCAAATATAACATAATAAAAATACTCTGTCGCTACAAATTGTCCACTTCCTCCTAGTACTAGAAAAGTGATAATAAGTAAGTTAATACATGATACGAAAATACCTGCACGCAAAATATGGTTTCTTTCATTTCTTCCGGAAAGAAACAGCACTCCAGCCAAACCACTGAATAATATATAGATAGCAATTTCAATATTAAGCGGGTTAGAGATGCCTTCGTGAAAAACAATACTACCGCAAACTGCAAGAATGGTTGTCATAATGAGCGCAAACCGTTCATTCATTAATATTTTAATTAGCATTGGGGCCATCGCCGCTGGAAACAGATACGCAATTTCTTGTAAATTCGCTGCTTCCATCAAGCCAATAATTTTCATTACAATTAAGGAACAAATGAATATCAAGCTAGACAAAATTAAATAATTTTGTTTTTTGTCTTCAGGTAAAACTAAACGGGAAAAATAAATATATATCGCTCCGATGACAAGTATGACAAATATCCCAAGCCCAATTAACGGTTTAATTGTTGGATTACTTTTCAGTAAGCCAAGCAGCTCTAATTGTCGATAAGTATCTCGGTCTATTAATTGACCTTCTTGAACAATTAGTTGACCTTGTAAAATTTTTACTGGTTCCACTTCAGTCATTACCTGTTTTTTTCTTTCTTCCGTTAATTCAGGATCATATATATCGTTTGGAACAATGGCATATTTACTTAATTCCACCGCTGAGTCTTCCAAAGAGCCAGGTAAGCTAGCACCTTTAATTTTATCAGCAATTTGGTTTTTTGCCTCGTTCAGCTCTTCTTCCCGTATTTTCGAGTTCATTACAGTTTCTACATTGTAAATCACAGTATTTTTGGTTGATTGTAAATCTTCAGGATTAGTCTGTAGTAATGATATTAAAATTGAATCAGCGATGGAATTCGTTATATCCTCAGATACGTTTTTAGTTAATTTTGCTTTCAATACTTTCAAACGCTCTTGAAGCGGTAACAATTCTTCTTTCGCTTCATCTTTTTCGTCTGAATCTGAGTTATCCTGTACCTTTACTGACTCATGATTTGTTTCAGATACAAAATCAAAAATGGAACTAATTAGGGATACACGGTTTTGCGCGATTTCTTTCTTAAATACGTATACTTTTTCAACCTCACTCGCTGCTTTTTCCTGCTCCTCTTTTGTCTTTAATTCATCTTCAATTGTTTTGGGAGAGCGGATAGTTGTGTCAGCTACTGAAAATAGTTCCATATCATATGTTTCAGGTTTCATATTATGATATAAGATAATTAAAAGAACAAGCGCTAGTATACAAAAAATTAAACCTGTAAACACCTTATAACTTAAAAACGAGCGAATTTTACTAATATATTTATGAAAATTCATATTGGCCTCCATACCCCGTAATTGCTGATGGTACATTCAGCTTAATAAAATGATAGCAGTTTTTTAAAGTTAAAAACACCCTGTTTTACAGAATTTGAAAAAAATCCGGTCGTTTTGCCAAATTTAGCAATACGCTCGGATTTTGTCATTCATTTAACCTGGAAGAAGATCATTCCGTTCGTAAGCCTCAATGATCCGTCCTACAAGCGGATGACGAACAACATCTCCTTGAGTTAAATGGATAAATGAAATACCTGATACATTTTTCAAAATAATTTCTGCTGCCATCAATCCAGACTTTACACCTCTAGGTAAATCCACTTGGCTAGAGTCTCCCGTGATCACCATTTTGGAACCAAAGCCTAATCGCGTAAGAAACATTTTCATTTGCGCTAAGGTGGTATTTTGCGCTTCATCTAAAATAACAAATGCATCATCTAAAGTTCTTCCGCGCATATAGGCAAGTGGAGCAATCTCAATTGTTTCTCGATCAATCAGCCGTTGGGTGTGTTCAGCCCCTAGGATATCATTTAAAGCATCATATAGTGGTCGTAAATACGGATCGACCTTTTCTTTTAAATCACCAGGCAAAAAGCCTAGGGACTCTCCAGCTTCAATTGCAGGTCTAGTAAGGATAATTTTGCTTACACGATTATTTTTCAATGCATTCACTGCCATTACGACGGCGAGATACGTTTTACCCGTTCCAGCAGGGCCAATGCCAAATATTAAGTCATTCTTTCTAATTGCATCAATGTATTGGCGCTGTCCCAAAGTCTTAACTCGAATCGATTTTCCTTTTGTATTGCGGGCAATTTCCTCATCAAATAGTTCTGAGAAATACTCAATCTTCCCTTCTAACGCCATTTTCGCAGCATAAGCTACATCTTGCTCCCCTACACGAATCCCTTTTCGTATGACAGTTAACAATTGATGGATCGTTTCTTTGGCTTTTTCAACATTGGGAGCTGATCCTGAAATATTGACTAATTCTCCGCGTGTAACAATAGATACATTTAAATTGCTTTCGAGTATTTTCAAATGGGAATCTGCAGTTCCGAATAATGTATATGTTTCTTCCAAATTTTCTAATTCGATTTTTGCTGTGATTTTTTCTTCAGTCAATTCGTTAGTCTCCTTGAATGATTGGTTTTTCGACTGCAATATTTTCAATCACTTGGAAATTTATTGATAACTTAACTTTACCATTCTCTACAGCCTCTTGCAAAATTATTTCTTTATCAAGCCGTGCATCTGACGGGATCTTCATTTCCAAGTCTCTCCTAGCAAGTAACTTTGCAGCGTCAATCGCTTCTTTTTTACTTAAGTTACGGTTCATTACTTCTTTTTCACGAATTGTCTTTTCGGAAAATTTAACAGGAAGTCTTTTTCCTAAAAAGAAAATATCATTATCCTCCGTTTCCGTTTCATATTGTTGATAATCAGCCTTAGCGAAACCCCAAATCGGAATGGAGATTTTTCCTATTTTTAATGAATAT
This sequence comes from Bacillus niameyensis, assembly GCF_001375535.1. Classification (GTDB taxonomy): domain Bacteria; phylum Bacillota; class Bacilli; order Bacillales; family Bacillaceae_C; genus Lederbergia; species Lederbergia niameyensis. Next base: position 448,964 of record NZ_LN831197.1, on the reverse strand, counting down.
TTTCTCTTTTCTTCCCCGCTTAATACTTCGAATTCTGAATCAAGCGGGAACTCCACTTTAGTATTATACCATGTTAGTCCCCAGATTTTCCCTTTAGCGATTACATTTTGTGGGTTTTCATCGTTACCAATAGTTCCCGAAACGAGCAGCTGACCTTTCTCTACATATTGATTGACTTTCACTACAGTTTTACCCTTTTCCACAAACATATTAGCGATGACAGCCTTCTTACTGGCAATTAAATGTCTCGAGCCTTCTGGTTTTGACTTTTCGGGTTCATTTTTTTGTACTACTTGAAAATGATAGGTTGTCCCCTTTAACTCCACACCAACCCATGTAATATTGTCAATTTGATCAGTCAATTTACGCTGAATAATATCCGGCTTCTCTGCAAATAAATGCATAGATCCGACCACTATACCTAGTTCCTTTAATTCTTCTTTAATCTTATGTTCCGTTGCCGGATCGGCTCCTTTAATCTGTATTCCCCACGTAACATTAGACAGAAATAGAATAATTAAAAAGAAAATAACTAGTCCAAAAAGGAAACCGCTATTTTTGATCGTTCTCTTCCAAAGAAAGGGCAAGCCTTCCCCCTTAATCAAATAAACCGAGCAGTCAGATTTTCTTGCCGCGAACCTTAATTTATTTAGATCCGGAAAAGCAATATAGAAGAAAACTTCCCCCTTTTTGTTTCTCTTTACAGTCCATATACTAAGGCCAGAGTGAGCCATTCTGTTTAAAAATCGTTCAATTCCTTTCCCATTGACTTTTACTAACACTCTACCTGAAAAAAATGTAATCCATTGATTTTTCAAGTATGTCACCCCCTACTCATTTAAATAGTGAACTTCCTCGATTGTCCCTTCCAGTAATATCTCCTCAGGTAGCATTGTCTTTAGGACAAAGGATTTTCCCTTTATAAGCAACTGCCCTTGTTTTAAAAGTAAGCGCAATTCGTTATCAGTAAATACGAGTAATCCCCTGTGGTTTTCAATATAAATATGTAATTGGCCGACCATTGTAACTCTCGGAAGATCCATCATAATATCAGCGGGTAGTTCCATTTTAGTTGTCATCCATTTTTTTATTTTCTTTGACCACTTTTTAGCCATAACAAAGAACCCCCTTTCCACTCATGTGTATGAGCGAAAAGAGGGTTTCAATACAATTATTTTTAATTTGTATATCTATCTTTTCTATATGGTTTTCTAGATCGCGGAGCCCCTAGGATTTCCGACATAATTATACCGTTCACTACATCATTTGAGCTAAGTTGAAAGGTAACTGTCTGTTCCTTATCTTTACTCGCGACTTGCTGCTTAACGGCAGACACTTTTTCCCGCTGTCTCTCTTCTTTTCTCTTTAATTCCTCTAACTTTCTTTCTAGTTCTACTTTTTTCTCATCAATAGACGGTTTAGATGGTTTAGATGGTTTATCTTTGAAAATAAGAATCTCTGCCGCCTCTTGTAAAGTTTTTGCTTCTCTAACACTTTCAAAGTCAAATTCCTGCTCTTCCGGTTGACTCTCAGATATATCACGTCTAGTATTGGGACGCTGATCTGATTGCTTTTGAGAATTCATTTTACTTCTGTTAAAAAGTAAACTAACGATTGCTACGATAATAAAAAGCAAGAATTGTTCCAAAGGAGTTACCCCCTTTCTTTTGAATAAATCACCTAAACTTATTCTTGTCTATTATCATTTTTTTGATTAGTCATTTTTCCAATAGAATCGCGCATATCAGTATCAGCATCTATATTCTTAAGAGAATAATAATCCATAACTCCAAGCTTGCCAGATTTCAACGCTTCTGCCATAGCAAGTGGTACTTCGGCCTCCGCTTCAACAACTTTCGCTCTCATCTCTTCAACACGAGCCTTCATCTCTTGCTCATTTGCAACAGCCATTGCTCTTCTTTCTTCCGCTTTGGCCTGAGCAATTTTCTTATCTGCTTCAGCTTGATCAGTTTGAAGATGAGCACCGATGTTTTTACCGATATCCACATCCGCAATGTCAATTGAGAGGATTTCGAAAGCTGTACCTGAATCTAAACCCTTTGATAGAACTGTTTTAGAGATCATATCAGGGTTCTCTAGCACCTTCTTATGGTTGTCGCTTGAACCAATTGTAGATACAACCCCTTCACCAACACGGGCAATAACCGTTTCTTCACCGGCACCCCCAACTAGACGGTCAATATTAGCACGAACTGTAATTCTTGCTTTTGCTTTCACTTCAATCCCATCCATCGCAACACCTGCAATAAATGGAGTCTCAATTACTTTTGGGTTAACACTCATTTGAACAGCTTCCAATACATTACGACCCGCAAGATCAATGGCTGCAGCACGTTCGAAGGTTAATTCGATATTGGCACGCTGAGCGGCAATTAAGGCGTTAACTACACGATCAACATTACCACCTGCTAGATAGTGACTTTCCAATTGATTTGTTGTTACTTTTATACCTGCTTTATGAGCCTTGATTAGTGGGTTTACTACCCTTCCTGGTATAACCCTTCGTAGTCTCATCCCTATAAGGGTCACAATTCCAATTCTAACTCCTGCCGCAAGGGCGGAAATCCAGAGTCCTACTGGAACAAAGGTAAATAATACTAATAGAATGATAATGCCGATTACAACGGCTACTAATGCAAAAATAGTTTCAGGACCAAATGGCATTCTGTTTCCTCCTTCTCTCTTTTAAAAATTGTATTACAATTCCCGCACAACAATGCGCGAACCTTCCGCCTTAATAATTTTAACTCTCGTATTCTTTTCTATAAAGCTTCCTTCGGCAACAACGTCTAATCGCTCATCATCGACTTTTACAGTTCCGGATGGCCTTAAATCAGTCATTGTTATCCCCTCACGCCCGATTAAATCTAGACGATTTACATTAGATACGTAGCCGCTTTCTGTATTTGTGGAATCAGTTAAAATAAACTTTTTAAAGAATTTCATCTTTTTACCAAACACCTTTATCAAAATAATGAAGGCTACTCCTGCAAGGAATAAAGCAATAATAACAGAGGTCGCCATTTGCAATACATTTTGACCTGCTATAATAATACTGCCTATTACAGCCACTATCCCTAGAATTCCTGCAATACCACCGGGTAGAAAAAACTCTGCTACAATTAGCCCAATTCCAAGGATTAAAAGGATAAGGGATTCATAACCTGCTAAACCTGCAATATAATGGCCGTAAAAGAACAGAAGTAACGCGCCAATTCCCATGCCACCTGGAAAGCCAAAACCTGGGGAATAAAGCTCTAAAACTAATCCTAGACTTGCAATTGACAAAAGAATTGGAACTACAACTGGATTGGTCACGAACTGCGCCAATGAGTTTGCAAATGTTTTTGGTACTGTCTTATACCCGTCCCCCTCATATCCAAAATGAGCAAGCAGCTCGTCAATATCTTGAAGCGTACCTTCAGAATAACCTACTTTTAAAGCACTGTCAGCATTTAAGGTCAATAATTTCCCGTTTTCCTTCAGTTCAGGTAAATCAACTGTCCCCGTAGCCATCGCTTTAGAAACTTCAGGATCCCTATTATGTTGTTTAGCAGCCCCTTCCATCGCAGCTATCCACATACTATCAGCTTTTTCACCTGCAGTGTTACCTGATTGATCAATAATTGCTGCAGCGCCCATAGTTGCATTCGGTGTCATATAAATTTCATCAGTATGAAGAGCAATATATGCACCTGCTGAAATGGAACGTGAATGAATAAGTGTGACCGTTTTTATATCTTTATCTATTTTCAAAATACGGTTACCAATATCAATTGCTGCATTAACGGCTCCACCATTCGTATCCATTTCAAATATGATTACTTCTGCGCCATTTTCTTCTGCCTCGTGAATAGCTCGGTTTAGATAGACATATAAACCGCTTGATATATCTTCTTTGATAGGGATTACATACACATTCATATCTTGATTGCTAGCCTCCGCCGGCAACATGGAGAGTATAGCAGTAGTAAGAACGAAGAAAGCAATCGCAATTCTTTTCATAATTCCCCCTCCTCTCCAAAGCAGTTAATACTATTAATACGAAATAAGTATGAAAAGGATTCAAAAAAGATGTAGCTTCCTTTCATTAAAATCATTATTTAATCATATGTATGAAAAAAAAGCTGACAAGCTTTGGCTTATCAGCTTTTTTTAGGTGTGCCCTTAGCGGAACACTAATTAGATCTTATTATACAGGACTGTTAGCCTGTAAGGGCGATTTATGCATTTTATTTCACTATGATAAATGCCGTTGAACAAGTTGACTGACGAGTGAACCGTCTGCTTTTCCCTTCACTTTCGGCATCAGCGCACCCATCACTTTACCCATCTCAGCTTTTGAAGAAGCACCAGTTTCGGCAATTGCCTCGCGGACAATTTTCTCCAATTCTTCTTCATCGAGTTGAGCCGGCATATAATCTTGTACAAAAACTAGTTCATTTCGGGTTTTCTCAACAAGGTCTTCTCGACCCGCTTTTTCAAATTCTTGGAGGGAGTCCTTGCGTTGCTTAACTTCACGAGAAAGAACTGTCAATTCTTCATCTTCAGTTAACTCTTTCTTGCCGAGCTTTATAGCTTCATTTTGAATGGCTGCTTTTAGCAGACGAACGACAGATAGTCTGTCTTTTTCTTTGTTTTTCATCGCTTGTTTCATATCTTCATTTAATTGGTCATGAAGACTCATGATTGCACCCTCTTTTAAAACTTACGTTTTCTAGCAGCTTCTGATTTTTTCTTGCGTCTTACGCTTGGTTTTTCATAAAATTCGCGCTTTCTATATTCTTGCAAAGTACCTGTTTTAGAAACAGTACGTTTAAAGCGGCGAAGAGCATCTTCAAGCGATTCGTTTTTACGAACAACTGTTTTTGACATTTCTCTTTCCCTCCCTCCGAACATAACAATAACATGTTCACTCATGGTTACCCATGTACCCTGCAATTATATAATAACGTAATTATCAGGTCAACAATCTTTATTTTCAAAAACATTAGAATAGCGTAAGGAAACGCATAGTGACGTACAAACTCCTAGATTCTGACAAGATAAAATGATACACAATAATCCGATTAAGGCGAATCGATATTAACCTATCGTAAGGAAAACCAATAGTTTGCGAACACGCTGCTCCCTCCATAGGTCTAAATAGACTCTCGGCATTCACCGAGTAAGATGGTACAAGGTTTTCTTATACCAATTTTTTATTTCTCCTCCTACTATTAATAGGGGGATATTTCATTTTTTTGTTAGTAAAATTGCTCATTCTCTATTGAACGAGATGAATAATCTACATACTACGCGAGAGCTCGCCACCGTTGATTTCCGTTCCAGGCGGACGCTTTCCGGGGGGCGTGCGGTGAGCTTCCTCGTCGCTACGCTCCTGCGGGATCTCACCTGTCACGCTAATCCCCCAGGAGTCGCCGCCTTCCACTTCAATCAACTAAGTTATTCTTTTGCACATATACTTAAGTTTGTCATTCACCAGCAAAACTTAAAATGAAACCAAACGGATATGACAAATCGCAAAATAGGCAAAAATGGCGTTGTCCATTAGCTTGTGGTACAAAAAATACGTGTAAAAGCCCTTGTTCTACAGCCAAATACGGAAGAACATTCCATACTTTTGGGAAAGACAATCTTCGACTTTTTACTAAGACTCCTAGAACATCCGAAAAATGGAAGATCGTTTATAAAAGAAGAACATCGGTAGAACGTTCAAACAAACGAGAAAAAGTCGATTATCACTTAGAATCTGGTCGGCATCGGCCTACAAAGATGTGGTATATACGGACTTACGCCATTATGATGTGTCAACACATTGATGCCTGGTATGCCCATCAAAAAGATGCGCTATCCTTCCTTAACGGTCATATTTTATCTTCAATAGCCAAATCTTTTTAAAGGACCTTATCCAAGGGTTTGTTGATTTTAAAACAAAATCCGTTGAAGGTTGATTGTAGCGAAAGTGCGAGACTCCTGGTCGGCTAAAGACGGCCACGTCCTGTGGCCAACGCCGACACTAGGACGTCCTGTCCGTCGCGGGATCAGCGGGACAGGTGAGACCCCACAGGCGTTTACGCCGAGGAGGCTCACCGCCCGCCCCGCGGAAAGCGAGCAACTGTAGCGGAAATCAACCAAGCACTGTCCTGGTAAGCAACAATGTTTACAAAAACAACCTATTAAAAAAATAAATAAATATGTGACGCTTCTTTGGCATGTCTTTTTTTGAAAAGGTTTTGAAAACAAATACCAAATCTTCAATAATGCTCATTTCCCAGTAATCTTTTGGAAACTCAGCAAATTTACGCCTCT
>NZ_LN831197.1:0-440092 GCF_001375535.1 Bacillus niameyensis | reverse complement strand
CCCCACAGGCGTTTACGCCGAGGAGGCTCACCGCCCGCCCCGCGGAAAGCGAGCAACTGTAGCGGAAATCAACCAAGCACTGTCCTGGTAAGCAACAATGTTTACAAAAACAACCTATTAAAAAAATAAATAAATATGAGACGCTTCTTTGGCATGTCTTTTTTTGAAAAGGTTTTGAAAACAAATACCAAATCTTCAATAATGCTCATTTCCCAGTAATCTTTTGGAAACTCAGCAAATTTACGCCTCTATATTCCGAGAGTCTATCTAATACAATTCGAACTTTCTGGCATGTCAGCAAATCTTCGACCATAAGATGTAAAAAGGAGGATGGACATGCTTCACGTTGCTATTTTCATTATTCTGGCACTTTTATTTTTACTCGGTATGACTTGGATGAGAATCGGGCTATTTAATCTTTCTGGAAGTGCGATGGAAGATTGGCTGAAAAAAGTGACAAACTCACCTTTTAAGGGAATGTTAGCAGGAATTGCTATGACAGCTGTCCTCCAAAGTAGCTCTGCAGTAACTGTTATTGCTGTAGGGCTCGTTTCAGCACGTATTCTGACGTTCCCACAAACAATTGGCATTATTTTAGGTACTAATATTGGAACGACCATTACATTAGAATTCTTCACATTCGATTTATCGAAAATCATTCTGCCGGTACTAGCCATAGGACTAATCTTTCAATTTCTAAAGAATGCCAAAGTAAAAAGCGCTGGCTTTATTCTATTAGGAATTGGGATTATTTTCACATCAATGAACGGCTTCGAGTGGCTAGCTAGCTCCTTGGAAAATGTTTCGGCTATTGATAATCTAATTAGTTTAATGGGGAATAGCACTATCTTTTCCTTTCTTGCTGGAACTTTACTAACTGCACTTATTCAATCGAGCACAGTTGTAACAGGAATATCAATGAGCTTTTTAGCAACGGGAACTTTTCCGTTAGAGACAGGTTTAGCTATCATGTTGGGGGCTAACCTTGGAACATGTGCAACCGCCCTTTTTGCCAGCATCGGAGCAGGAAACGAGGCAAGACTGACAGCTTTTGCACATATTTGGTTAAACTTAGCTGGAGCCTTGCTATTTTTGCCTTTAATTAATGTATTGGCCAATGTGAGCATGACACTGACCTATTCTCCTGAAACCCAGCTAGCACATGCGAGTGTTATATATAATGTCATTTGTTCTATTTTGGTTTTACCAATTGCCCAACAGTTCGGCAAATTCGTAATTTGGATGCATGGTAAAAAAAATTATTAATTAAAAACTCATTGATTAATTAATAATTGCAACACCTGAACTCGTCCCAATTCTGGTAGCACCAGCTTCAATCAAATTTTCTGCGTCAATCCTACTTTTAACACCACCAGATGCTTTAACACCGAGTTCTGGACCGACCGTATACCGCATTAGTTTAATATCTTCAACAGTTGCACCGCCACCTGAAAAGCCTGTAGATGTCTTCACATAATCTGCACCTGCTTTTTTAGCTAACTCACAGGCTTTCTGTTTTTCATCATTTGTTAGAAGACTTGTCTCAATGATTACCTTAACAATGGCTCTTCCTTTTGCCGCTGTGCAAACAGCACTTATGTCCTGCTCTACATATTCATAGTCATTACTTTTCAGCGCACCAATATTCAACACCATATCTATTTCTGTAGCGCCTGCTTTAATTGCATTATCAGTTTCAAAAGCTTTCGTTTCGGCCGTGCTTGCACCAAGAGGAAATCCGACTACAGTACAGACTTTAACGTCTGAGCTCTTCAGTAATATACTTGCATAACTAACCCAGGTTGGATTGACACATACTGATGCGAATCCGTATTTCTTAGCTTCTTCACATAATTCCTTTATTTCATCTTTATTTGCATCTGGTTTTAACAATGTATGATCGATCATGTTTGCTATCATGGCCTTTCTCCTTTCAAATATATTATTAAGTGAAATTGGTGGGTCACAAAAGGGTTGCAACAAGATGTTTGATTCCGGATAAAAAAAGCTACCTCAAAAGCGAGATAGCTTTCCACAATCACATAGCCATCGAATTAGTTTCTTCTACATTATCCATTACACGAACAAATTTCCCCTCATTATACGGATAGCCTGCTTGCGATATTTTTACTTTTACCAACTTTCCAACCATGTCTTCAGTTGCCGGAAAAACAACTTTTAAATAATTATCCGTAAATCCTTCATATAAACCAGAATTTGGATTTTCCTTGTATGCCTCTTCCGGAATCACTTCAAGGATCTCATCTTCAAATTGCGATGCATACTCTTTAGCAAGTTGGTCTGATAATGAAATTAAGCGATGGACACGATCGTTCTTTATATCTTCATCAATTTGATCTGTCATTCTCGCTGCAGGTGTACCAGTTCGCTTAGAATAAGGAAATACGTGTAACTCAGAGAATTTATGTTCTTTAATAAAATTATAAGTCTCCATAAATTCTTCTTCTGTTTCTCCAGGGAACCCCACAATGACATCAGATGTTATCGCTAAACCTGGTAAAGCTTTTTTAAGTTTTATTATCCGTTCAGCAAAGAATTCCATTGTATACTTTCTACGCATTCTTTTTAGGACAGTATTGGAGCCTGATTGAATTGGAATATGTAAATGACGGACAACTAATTTCGAATTCTCAATCACATCAATCACTTCATCCGTTAACTGGCTAGCTTCTATAGATGATATACGAATTCTTTTAAGTCCCTTAACTTGGGCTTCAAGATCACGTAATAGAGCGGCTAGATTATAGTCTTTCAAATCCTCGCCATATCCGCCAGTATGAATTCCTGTTAAAACTATTTCCTTATATCCTGCATCAACAAGTTGCTGAGCTTGACGAATAACTTCCTTTGGATCACGAGAACGCATCAAACCACGTGCCCATGGAATAATACAAAACGTACAAAAGTTATTACAGCCTTCTTGAATTTTTAAGGAGGCCCGAGTCCGGTCTGTGAAAGCAGGAACATCTAATTCTTCATACACGCGATTTTTCATTATATTGCCGACTCCATTGATCGGTTGTCTCTCTTGCTTATATTGTTCAATGTAGTCCAACATTTTTACCCTATCCTGCGTACCTACAACTACATCTACCCCTGGAATGGCCATAATTTCAGCAGGAGAGGTTTGTGCATAACAACCTGTTACACAAATAACCGCATCTGGATTTTTTCGAACAGCTCGACGAATAACCTGGCGGCTTTTTTTATCCCCAGTGTTTGTAACTGTACATGTATTAATGACATAGACATCCGCGATACTTTCAAAATCGACTCGGTCATATCCTTTATTTTTAAATAATTGCCATATAGCTTCTGTTTCATAATGGTTTACTTTACATCCTAATGTATGGAAAGCAACACTTGACATCACAATTCACCTCATTAATTCAAAATGGTAGGAAACAGCAGCAAGTGCATAAAGAGGTGCTGTTTCCGTTCTTAAAATTCTAGGTCCAAGTCCGCATATTTGAAAGCCATGTTCTTCTAATAAGCCCTTTTCATGGTCACTAATCCCGCCTTCTGGACCAAACACAAATAATATTTTTTCGGAAGGTTGGACTCTTTGAAGAATTTTCGAGAAATTACCAACTTCTCCTGTTTTTGCTGCTTCCTCATAAGCAAGAATTTTCCAATTAAAGTTTTCACCTAATTGAATTAACTCCTTAAATTCAATAGGAGATTGGATAATAGGGGTCTTTTGACGGTGTGCTTGTTCTGCTGCTTCTTTGGCAATTTTCTCCCATCGAAGTACTTTCTTCTCAGCCTTTTTTTGATCCCATTTCACTACGGAGCGTTTAGCGTTAAAGGGAATAAATTGAGATGCACCTAGCTCGGTTCCTTTTTGAATAATCCACTCCAATTTATCTCCTTTAGGCAATCCGCTCGCTACAGCTACAAAAACAGGAAGTTCTTTTTCAACAGTTTCCCACTTTATAATTTCTGCTTCAACAGAAGAATCTGTAATCTGAGTTATTTTCACTAATGCTGTTTCCGAATTTAGAAATACACTCCAAAATTCATCTCCTTCTGTCATTCTCATGACTCGAAGGATATGGTGATAATCTTCCCCAGAAATTATAACTTTTTCTTGACCGCTGTATTTTTCATTTATAAAGTAGCGCTGCATCGGTACACCCCATTATAATCTTCTTGCGATAAAAGCTATCCAATCTTCCATCACTAATGTTTCTACTATTTCAAACCCTGCTGACTCTAGTGCATCTTTAACCTCAAACTTTTTTTGTTGGATGATTCCTGATGTAATAAAATAGCCTCCTTGCTTCACAACAGTTGCTGCATCATCTGTGAAACCGACAATCACATCGGCCAAAATGTTTGCGACTACTACGTCGGCTTTGCCCTTAATACCATGTAACAAATCACCTTGGCGAACATCGACAATATGATTTACTTGATTAATTTGCACATTTTCCTTTGCCGATTCTACAGCTACCTCATCTAAATCAAGCGCAATTACTTTGTGAGCACCAACTAAGGCACTTGCTATACTTAATACGCCTGATCCCGTTCCAACATCTACTACTGTATCGTCTTCCCTAACAGTTCTTTCAAGCGCTTGAATACACATAACAGTAGTTGGGTGCGTACCAGTCCCAAATGCCATACCTGGATCCAATTCTATAATTAATTCTTCACTTGTAATGCGTTTATAGTTTTCCCAGGTAGGTACAATCGTAAAACGGTCTGAAATTTTGACAGGATGATAATATTGCTTCCAAGCGGTCGCCCAATCTTCTTCTTTCACCTCTGTGGTCGTTACATTATTCTTACCAATATCGATGCCAAAGTTCACAAGATCAGTAATTTCTTGTTTTAACGATGCAACTGTTTCACCAATAAAGCTATTAACAGGTAAATACGCTTTGATTATTACGCCTTCTTCAGGAAAGTCAGCTGGATTCAGCTCAACGATTTCTCCAAAGCGATTTTCCCGTTCTTTTGTTAGTTCTGCCGGATCTTCAATCACAACACCGCTTGCGCCAGATTCGTGAAGGATATTAGCAATGGCCTCAACAGCCTCATTAGATGTGTGTATACTTATTTCTAGCCAATTCATAGCAGACCGCCTCGTTCTTCTATTTAACTTTTAAACGCTCGTTTAACTTTATCAAAAAAACTTTCTTGGTGTTCATCAGGAACTTTACCGCTAATTTCCGCAAAATCTCTGAGAAGTTGTTTTTGTTGCTCGGACAATTTCGTTGGAGTAATAATTTTCACTAGAACATGCTGATCTCCAATACCATATCCCCGTACATTTTGCACACCTTTTCCGCGCAAACGGAATTTTGTACCGGTTTGAGTTCCAGCCGGAATCTTTAACTTAACCTTACCGTATAAGGTAGGTACTTCAATTTCATCACCAAGTGAAGCTTGAACAAAGGTAAGAGGCATTTCGCAATATATGTCATCACCATCACGTTCAAAGAATTCATGGTCCTTAACTTGAAACACGACATATAAATCTCCAGAAGGACCACCATTGACTCCAGGTTCACCTTCTCCAGACACGCGCATTTGCTGTCCATCATCCACACCTTTTGGAATATTTATTTTGATCTTTTTCCGTTTTTTCACTTGACCATCTCCACCACATGTGGAGCATTTTTCTTTAATCAATTTACCTGTACCATGACAATGATGACAAACTCGTCGGTTTACAATGCGTCCAAAAGGAGTGTTTTGTTCAACATTCATCTGCCCGCTACCTTTACAATGAGGGCATGTTTCAGGTGTAGTACCAGGTTTAGCACCATTTCCATTACAAGTATCACATGTTTCTTCCCGTGGAATTTCAATAATCGTTTCTTTGCCAAAAACAGCATCTTCAAAAGATAAATTCATTGTATATTGAAGATCGGCACCTTGTCTTGGCGCATTCGGATCTCGGCGTCCGCCACCACCAAAAAAGGTATTGAATATGTCTTCAAAGCCTCCGAAGCCAAAGTCTGCGCCGCCAAAGCCGCCACCGCCACCACCAAAGCCTTGTGGTCCTTCATGGCCAAATTGGTCGAACTGAGCTCTTTTTTGATCATCACTAAGTATTTCATATGCTTCAGTTATTTCTTTAAATTTCTCATCTGCTCCAGCTTCCTTGTTTATGTCAGGGTGGTATTTCTTTGACAATCGACGATACGCTTTTTTTATTTCATCTTTGGAAGCATCTTTCTCTACTCCCAGCACTTCATAATAATCTCGTTTACTCATATAAACACACTCCCGAATCTTTTCACATAACGTTTATTTTACCATAAATTAAATATAGATTGAACCGCAAGAAGGAAAATGCCAAAGCCGGGAGAATAGGCTTTGGCACTTTTTTAGAAAAAACAATTATTTTTTGTCTTCTTCATCTTTGACTTCTTCATATTCCGCATCTACAATATTGTCATCGTTTGCGTCGGCGCCACCATTTTCTTGCTGAGCCTGTGCTTGTTTCGCAGCTTCTTCGTATAGTTTAACTGACAAATTTTGAACAATCTCTTGTAAAGCATCCTTTTTCTCACGAATTTCCTCAAATTCGTTTTTCTCGATCGCAGCTTTTAAAGCATCTTTTGCTTCTTCTGCTTTTTTCACTTCAGATTCATCAACTTTACCTTCAAGATCCTTGAGAGTCTTTTCTGTAGTAAAGATCAACTGATCTGCTTCATTTCTAACTTCGACTTCTTCCTTACGCTTTTTATCTGCCTCTGCATTTTCTTCGGCTTCTCTAACCATCCGATCAACTTCATCATCAGATAATCCTGAAGAAGACTTAATCGTAATATTTTGTTCTTTTCCAGTACCAAGATCTTTTGCACTAACGTTCACAATACCGTTTTTATCAATGTCAAATTTAACTTCAATTTGTGGGATTCCACGAGGAGCCGGTGGAATATCCGACAATTGGAAACGACCCAATGTTTTATTATCAGCTGCCATTGGTCTTTCACCTTGTAAAACATGAATATCAACAGCTGTTTGGTTATCTGCAGCTGTTGAGAACACCTGAGACTTTGCTGTCGGAATAGTAGTATTACGATCAATTAACTTAGTGAATACGCCGCCCATCGTTTCGATTCCGAGCGATAATGGTGTAACGTCAAGAAGTACAACATCCTTAACATCACCAGTTAATACACCACCTTGAATGGCAGCACCCATCGCTACTACTTCGTCAGGATTTACTCCTTTATGTGGCTCTTTCCCAGTCTCTTTACGAATAGCTTCTTGTACTGCTGGAATTCTAGTAGAACCTCCAACAAGAATAACTTTATCTATTTCAGACGGAGATTTCCCAGCATCTTTTAATGCTTGGCGAGTTGGCCCCATTGTTCTTTCGACTAGGCCGGAAGATAAATCTTCAAATTTAGCTCTAGTTAATGTTAATTCCATATGCAACGGCCCAGCTTCTCCAGCCGTAATAAATGGTAATGAAATTTGTGTAGAAGTCACACCAGAAAGATCTTTTTTAGCTTTTTCAGCAGCATCTTTCAAACGTTGCAACGCCATTTTATCTTTAGATAGGTCAATGCCGTTTTCTTTTTTAAATTCTTCTACAAGATGATCAATAATAACTTGGTCAAAGTCATCTCCACCAAGACGGTTATCACCAGCAGTGGCTAAAACTTCAAATACGCCATCACCTAGTTCCATGACGGAAACATCAAATGTTCCACCACCAAGGTCATAAACTAAAATAGTTTGGTCTTCGTCAGTTTTATCTAAACCATATGCGAGTGCCGCAGCAGTAGGCTCGTTAATAATTCTTTCTACTTCTAAACCAGCAATTAGCCCTGCATCCTTTGTTGCTTGACGTTGAGCATCATTAAAATATGCAGGTACTGTAATAACAGCCTTATCTACTTTTTCTCCAAGATAATCCTCAGCATATGATTTTAGATATTGAAGGATAATAGCTGATAATTCTTGAGGGGTATAATCTTTCCCTTCAACTTCTTCCTTAAAATCAGATCCCATATGACGCTTAATTGAAATGACAGTATTCGGGTTAGTAATTGCCTGACGCTTCGCTACTTCTCCAACTTGACGCTCACCATTTTTAAATGCGATGACAGAAGGTGTTGTTCTATTTCCCTCAGGATTTGGGACAACTTTTGGTTCCCCACCTTCAAGAACTGACACACATGAGTTTGTCGTTCCAAGGTCAATTCCAATAATTTTACTCATAACACTTTACCTCCTAAAAGTATGTAGGTTTAACGGTTTACTTTAACCATAGATGGTCGAATTACACGATCTTTCAATTTATATCCTTTTTGAAATTCTTCAATAACAATGTTCGAACCGTATTGTTCGTCTTCTATTTGCATAACAGCCTGATGGAAATTCGGGTCAAATTCCACCCCAACCGCCTCAATTTGTTCTGCACCTTCTTGTTTGAGGGCGTCGATCACCGCACGGTAGACCATTTTCACCCCTTCAAGAAGTGCCTTAGTTTGCTCATTTTCAGGCTCTATCGCGATGGCACGTTCTAAATTATCAATCGCTGGCAATAGATTAGTCATTAAACTTTGTGCTCTATATTTTTCGCCTGCCTCTTGATCTAATCGGGCACGTCGACGGAAATTTTCAAAATCAGCATATAGACGGAGATAACGGTTTTCAGCTTCATCTAATTTTGCCTTTAATTCATCCAATTGTTCAGATGGTTTATTTTCTTCCTGATTGTCAGTTCCCTGAGCATCTGCTTGGGTTTCAACTTCCAGCTCATCACTAATAATGGTTTCAACCGCTTCTTCTGTCTGTTCATTACCTTCAGTATGTTTTTTCATTTCTTCGTTCATTATTACCATTCACCTCCTTAAAATAAAAGCGTACGCGACGTACAAAGCGAACTGATGTTGACTCATCGTTGTAGATATGTGGAAAGTTCACTAGTCGCTAGAGCGCTAAATAAAAGCGATAGCGACTAATAAACAATTAATAAAACGAATCGGAAAATTGGCTGATTTCTTCAATATTGCCCTTTATCGATTTAACGATACAGATTCGTTAAAACTAAACTAATGTCTTTACTAATAACATCTAGCAGGCTGATCACTCTAGAATATTCCATTCTTGTAGGGCCCAATATAGCGATTGTTCCAACATCGTCACTACCTATGGAGTATGTAGCAGTAATGAGGCTACAATCCTCCATCATTAAATTTTTATTTTCTTTTCCAATTTTGACATTTATTCCTCGTGGTGTATGTTTAAACAACTCATACAATCCATCTTCTGCTTCAATCATATCTATTAAAGAGCGAACTTTTTTAAGATCATTAAATTCGGCATGGTTAAGCATATTCATCTTACCGCCGAAGAACAATCGATCTCCTGCTGGAATCTCAACTGTATCTAATAAAATTCTAAATAGATAATCGTAATGTTCAATATTACGTTGAAGTAGGTATGCCACTTCTTTATCGATAGTACTTTTCAAATCAGCAATTGGAACACCTGACAGCTTGTCATTTAAAATATTTACTAATTTTTCTATTTCCCCTGAAGCAATCGTATCAGGCAAAGTAAAGATTCGGTTCTCCACATGACCCGTATCGGTAATAATGATCGCAACAGCCGTATCTTCATTTAAAGGTACAATTTGTAGTCTCTTTAGGCGATTCTCTTTCACAGCAGGACCTAACAAAATGGCCGTATAGTTAGTCAGTTCTGAAAGAATTTTGGCAGATTTTTGCGCTATATTTTCAAGCTCATACATTCTTTCGTTGAATATCGAATGAATCTTATTAATATCGTTTATATTAAGCTCTTCAGGGGATAGTAAATGATCCACATAGTATCGATATCCTTTTTCAGAAGGTACTCTACCAGACGATGAGTGAGTTTTCTCAATAAACCCCCACTCCTCTAGATCGGCCATTTCATTTCTGATCGTTGCCGAGCTAAGCGAAATTGGAATCCTTTTTGATAATGTTCTTGAGCCGACGGGTTGTGCTGATCGAATAAAATCATCAATAATAACCTGTAATATAAGTAGTTGACGATCTGATAACACCACATATCACCTCTGTTAGCACTCCGTTCAACTGAGTGCTAAATCTATTAATAAAAGTATCAAAATGATTAGATGATGTCAACGTTTTTCACTTCAATTTAAGTTGTTTATGAAAGTAAAAATGATTGAAAAACTTCATTCCCAAGAAATCGTCCAGCTTTTGTTAATCGAATATTTTCACCATCAATACATAATAAGCCTCTATCCTTCATTTCCCCAATCGATTCTTCAAAAAGAGTCAGCGGACTTATTAAGAACTTTTCTTGAAATTGATTAATGGATACACCTTTTGTTTTTCTTAAGCCAAGAAACATTTCTTCTTCCATTTTTTCCTTCTTAGTTAATTCATTTGTTTCAAAGATCGGTCTTTCCCCAGTCAATAAAGGCTCTATATATTTTTTTAAAGGACCGGCATTCGAGTATCTTGTACCATTAACATATCCATGGGCACCTGCACCAAATCCGAAATATTCCTCGTTATTCCAATAAACAAGATTATGACGACTTTCATATCCTGATTTTGAAAAATTACTAATTTCATATTGTGCCAAGCCGTGATTCTCCATTGTTTCCATTAATACTTCATACATTTTCGCCTCAGCATCTTGTCCTGGCAGTATTAATTTCCCTTTTCTCATTAAATTATAAAAAACTGTCTTCGGTTCTACAATTAATGAGTATCCCGAGTAATGTGGTAGATCCATAGCAAGTGCCTTTTTAAGCGTATCTTGAAAATCACCGATTGTTTGTCCAGGTAAGGCATAAATTAAATCAATACTAATATTATTAAAGCCTAGTTTCTGTGCTGTTTCTATGGAGCGATATACATCTTGCACACGATGTGACCGGCCAATTTTAGCGAGAAGTTCATTATTAAAAGATTGAACACCGAAACTTAGTCTATTCACTCCATAGTTAGCAAGGATACTCAATTTTTCTTCCGTTAGGTCCCCTGGGTTTGCTTCGAATGTAAATTCTCCTTGATTGAAAGGCAAATGTTCTCTTATTCCCCGACAGAGAACATCCAGCTGTTTTTCGTTCAAAGCTGTGGGCGTCCCTCCACCGACAAATATCGTCTCTAGTTCTTCTAAAGACAATTGATCATGTACTATTTCAAACTCCGTAATCAGTGATGTAATATACTCATCAACTGGCTGACCCTTTAGAAAAAATTTATTAAAATCACAATAATAACAAATATGTTCACAGAACGGAATGTGGATATATGCTGCTTTCATAATTACACCTTCTAATCTACATAGAAAAAGGAAGCTTAGCGCAAGTCCATACCTGGCCTCGGCCTCCCCCTTCTTTTACGATCCATTTATTTTCCTGATTCGTCCCTTTTTAAGACAGCCATAAAAGCTTCTTGAGGAACCTCAACCGATCCAACTTGCTTCATTCTTTTTTTACCTTCTTTTTGTTTTTCCAATAGTTTACGTTTTCTGGAGATATCTCCACCATAGCATTTAGCTAAAACATTTTTCCCCATTGATTTGATAGTTGAGCGCGCGACTATTTTTTGACCTATCGCCGCTTGGACTGGAACTTCAAATTGTTGTCGTGGAATAAGTTCTTTCAACTTTTCAACAATGGATTTGCCTCTTTCGTATGCGAAATCACGGTGGACGATAAAACTTAAAGCATCTACCTTTTCTCCATTTAGCAAAATATCCATTTTCACCAATTTAGAAGGCTTGTAACCAATCATCTCATAGTCAAAAGAAGCATATCCCTTTGTATTTGATTTTAATTGATCAAAAAAATCATAAACAATTTCAGCGAGCGGGATTTCGTAAATGACATTGACCCGAATGTCATCTAAATACTTCATATCAATGAAATTCCCTCTCTTACCTTGGGAAAGTTCCATTACCGCACCAACATAGTCATTGGGAACCATCATTGACGCCCTCACATACGGTTCCTCAACATGATCAATTTTTTGCGGGTCTGGCATATTAGATGGGTTATCGACATTGAGAACTGCACCGTCCGTCATTTCAACTTTGTAGACTACACTCGGCGCAGTAGTAATTAAATCAATTTTAAATTCTCTCTCTATTCGCTCTTGAATTATTTCCATATGAAGTAATCCGAGAAATCCACAACGGAAACCAAAGCCTAGGGCCTGGGATGTTTCCGGTTCATATTGAAGAGATGAGTCATTTAATTCCAGTTTTTCAAGGGCTTCGCGTAGATCATTAAATTTATTGGAGTCAATTGGGTAAAGACCACAAAACACCATAGGATTTAGCTTTCTATAACCTGGAAGCGGCTCTTTAGCAGGAAATTCCGCATTTGTAATGGTATCCCCTACACGTGTATCTCCAACATTTTTTATGGAGGCGGTCAAAAATCCAACATCCCCAACAGTTAGTTCATCAACTAAGACTGGCTTAGGAGCATGAACTCCTACTTCAACCACTTCAAACTCTTTACCTGTCGCCATCATTTTAATTTTATCTCCGGCTTTGACTGTTCCATCAACAATACGAATAGAAGCGATTACTCCTCGATAAGCATCATAAATTGAATCGAAAATCAGCGCTTTTAAAGGTGCATCCGGATCACCTTTTGGAGCTGGCACCTTCTCGACAATTTGCTCAAGTATATCCTCGATGCCAATTCCGGCTTTAGCAGATGCCAGTACGGCTTCAGATGCATCAAGCCCAATCACATCTTCAACTTCTTGTCTAACCCGTTCTGGGTCAGCGGCCGGCAGATCAATTTTGTTAATCACAGGCAGTATTTCCAAGTCATTATCTAAAGCTAAGTAGACATTAGCTAGCGTTTGAGCTTCAATTCCCTGCGCAGCATCAACTACTAAAATTGCTCCTTCACAAGCTGCAAGGCTTCTAGATACTTCGTATGTGAAATCGACGTGCCCTGGTGTATCAATAAGATGAAAAATATAATCCTCACCATTTTTAGCATGGTATTTCAACTGAACAGCATTTAATTTAATCGTTATTCCGCGTTCTCTCTCTAAATCCATCGAATCTAGCAATTGCGATTTCATTTCTCTAGCAGTAAGAGCTTTAGTTTTTTCTAAAATTCTATCCGCAAGTGTAGATTTTCCGTGATCGATGTGAGCAATAATAGAGAAATTACGGATCTTCTCTTGCCTATTTATTCTTTCTTGACGATTCATTTCTTTTTCTCAACTCCTGTTAATCGGCGCATGTTGCTAGGGTAAATTATAACAGCAGTGGTACCAAAAGGGAAATAGAAAAGCGGAAAGCGGCGTTTAGTGACGTACGAACTTTTATTATAATAAGGATGAACAGCTAAAGACGCGCCGTCCTGGCGCAACGCCGTTCTGACCAACATCCTGTCGGCCCGAGATATAGGAAACACGATGAGCCTGATAAGGCGAATCGATGTTGACTTATCGTAGGAAGAAGTGGAAAGTTCGCTAGTCACTGCCGCTTGGAGCTAGACAATGAAAAGCGGAAAGCGGCGTTTAGTGACGTACGACTTTTTAAGTGATAAGAAAAGGCACTCTGCACAGAGCACCTAGGTTACTTGATTATGGAATTAAGCTTGCAATAAAATCTATAATTGTTTGAAAAATGGTTGTGACGATCTCCGCTAACAACTTTCCTGCTTCCGAAAAAAAGTTAAAGGCTTTTGCTTTTTCTATTTTTTCCTTTTTATCGTCCAAACTAAACGGTGGTAAATCATTACCTAAAACGGCAGCTTGAACTTCGCCTTCCGGTGTTTTTTGTACAGTGACAGGTGTTTGGAAAGACTGATCATTATATCCCTTCATATCCATCATGCCTTGATTTGCTTTATTCATTCCAATTAATATACCTACAAATAAGGTAAGGATAAGTAAAAAGGTTTTTAATATAAATTTTTTCATCTTTCCAACACCTTTCTATCATTTACTCTATTAAAGGCTATGTCGATAGGACAAATGCTAGAACTGGTTAAGGAAAAAAGAGTACCCTTACCTTGTTTTAAACCCTGTATTCCCTTGGTCTACAGCTGAGTGTAAGGCAGCATTCAAACCTGTTGACAAAAGATTCGCCATATCTTCAATAAAAACATCAACTTCTTTTGGTGTAACCATTAAATTATGTCCAAGTGGTGATAATACTTCGTGAATGAGATGTCTCTTTTCATCTTCCTCTAATACTCCAAGCATCCCTAAAAAGGTTTTTCTCTCACTTTCACTAGGCATATCTTCATCAGTTAATTTACGTTTTTCTCCAAATGTCATTCCTGCTGGTGTAAGTGATCTAGAAGCTTTGCTAGAATCCCTTAATTCCTTACCAAAATGTTTTAAGATAAAGTCGATAGCATCACTCGTAATCGTCACAGCATCAACGACTGTTGGAACTCCAATAGAAATAACAGGTACACCAAGAGTTTCTTTACTTAATTCTTTACGCTTATTGCCCACGCCAGATCCCGGATGAATTCCTGTATCTGATATTTGAATCGTAGCATTTACTCTTTCGATTGAACGGGACGCAAGTGCATCAATAGCAATAACGAAGTCAGGTTGTGATTTTTCAACAACACCAAAAATAATATCGCTTGTTTCTATTCCCGTTAGTCCCATTACTCCTGGTGTAATCGAACTAACTGGCCTATATCCTTCTTCAACTTGATGAGATTCAAGTTGAAATAAATGCCTTGTAATGATTAAATTCTCACAAACAGCCGGACCAAGTGAATCAGGTGTAACATTCCAATTCCCCAATCCTACAACAAGACAACTTGCGTTTTTTGGCAGATTTAACATTGATAAAAACGCACTAAATTCCTTTGTGAACACTTTTTGCACTCTTTGTTGAATATCACTATCTTGGGATCGAATTCCTTGCATTTCTAATGTTAGATAATGACCCTGCTTTCTCCCTAGCTTTTCTTCACCCTCGGGAGTAATCGTTACTAATGAAATTTTCACACCGTCTTCGGTCTTATCCTTAACAATAACCCCTTCAATTTCCCTCTTTTTTGTCTTTTCTTTTTTTTCTACATCAGCTTGACCTAATGCCATCTCAAACGCCTCTTTAGCAAGGTCAGTTCTGATCGAATATTTTTGTAAATCCAGTTCATTTCCAGCCAAGGAAAACCCTCCCATCTATTCTTTCTTTCTTTCTTTCATCTTTTCCTTTCCATTCATTTTTCATTCAGAAGTATTGCAATCCTTCATTTCGTTTGATAAAATATCCTTTGTTCTTATATAGTTAAATGGTGATAGTCGAGTAATATAGATCTCGATGCTATTCAGGAGGTGAAAGTAAGTGCCAAACATTAAATCAGCTATTAAACGTGTTAATATTAACGAATCAAAAAATGCACAAAACACAGCAGTAAAATCTGCTATGCGTACTGCAGTTAAAAAATTCGAAGTTGCTGTTGACGCTAACGCGGAAGATACAAAAGAACTTTATAAAAATGCCGTTAAGCATTTGGATAAAGCTGCAACAAAAGGTCTAATCCACAAAAACACAGCTAACCGTCAAAAAGCTCGCCTTTCTAAAAAATTGAGCCAAACATCTTAATAAAAGCCATGCGCATTTGCTTGCCTTTAGTTCGATAAAACGGAGACAACGCTATGCGCTGGAACTAGATATACTAAAAAAAACGCCCCAGTTAACGGGACGTTTTTTTATTTACTTACTACTTAATGTACTTAGCTTCAGTAAAAATAATTCCAGGGACACTTCTCTGCCTGATCCTCCGGTTTTCAATTGTTCGTCTGTTTTAGCTAGTAAATCCATAATTTCGGCTAACTCCAATTCCGTAAAAGATCGTGCCTGCCCAGAAGCAAGCTTAACTCGATACGGATGAACTTTTAACATACTTGCTATTTGCTGCTGACCGTACCCCCGCTTAATTAACTCCTTAACTTGATAAATCAAGCGAAATTGACTAGCTATTAGTGCTAGCACTTTAATTGGTTCCTCATTTTGTTTACGTAAATCATAATATATTCTAAAAGCGTCCTCCATTTTTCGTTGAACGACTTTCTCAATTAAATCAAAAATATTTTGTTCTAATGATCTAGATGCTAGCTTTTCAACCATTTCAACATCAATAACCCGAGCTTCCCCCCTACCATATAGTGCCAATTTTTGAATTTCTGAGTACAAGCGCATTAAATCTGATCCAACGAGGGTAAGCAAAAGCTCTGACGCTTGATCGCTTATTTCCACCCCACTCGTTTTTACTTGCTGTTTAACCCAAATAATTATCTCCTTTTCATTAAGTTTTTTTGCCTCAATGACTTCAGCATTTTTCTTAAGTAGTTTCGTAAGTTTCTTCCGTTCATCTAACTTTTCGTAAGGCCCCGCAAATACTAAGATCGTATAGGGTGCCGGTTCGAGAATATATTCTTCTAATTTTTTTAAGTTATGTTCGACTTTATCCTTCGACTTTTCCGCGGTTAAAAATACCGGATTATGTAAAAACACTAATTTTTTCTCACCAAAAAAAGGAAATGTTTCAGCATCTTCAAGAGCTTGTTCGATCGATGTTTCTTCTAAATCATAAACTGATAAATTAAAATCCATTTCTTCATTTGTTAACACATTTGCCACTAATTTTTGCTTCGTCTCATTGATTATATAGCTCTCGGTTCCATATAATAAGTAGAGTGGTGCAAAATGCCTTTTTTCTATTTTATTCCAAATTTCCATACCGTTGACCTTCTCTCATACGTGATCCTTATACTATCGTATGAAAGTAGAGAGCATTTGACAAGTAGAATTAGGGGACAAATCCCATCATTTGTCCCCAATCTATAGTGAACGTTTCAGAGAAAGGCCTAGGATACTTAATCTGAAACGGATTTAAAGGGCGCCGTTGTATACTTCTCGAGAAGTCAATAAGAAGATGTGGTGAACTCCTTCTTGTATCTTTATTGTAGCCTTCATCGTAAAAAGTATAGGTGTCAACTCTTGACAACAGTGGTAAAGGAAAATGTGGATTTATTTTCAGTATTCGTCTATACTATAGTGGTAAATAGGAGGGATAGTTCGAATGAATGAATTTGAGAAAAATGTCCAATCTAAGCGGAACGACCTTATCGACTCCGGCATCGGCTTTGTTGTTTCATTTGTATTCTTTACAGCAATCTTTGTGATTGGGACGGTTATTGAAATCATTGGTAAATAAATATCAACAAGTCAAATTCGTGAAGAGAGAAGTTTGTTATACAGACTTCTTTTTTTATTGGTGAGGAAGAACGGATAGATAGCGCCAAAAACATTGTTGTTTTATCATTTGTTACATCTTATTGCAAAACAGTCTTAAAGGTTCCTATCCGATTTGAAAAAACATAATGAACTGCCCCTTGTTGATCTGTTCGAAAGATATGCACATTATAGTCTTCAAGGAGCTCGACTACCTCTTCATGAGGATGCCCAAATCGATTATTTTCCCCAGCTGAAATAATCGCATATTGTGGATTAACCTTCTTGAGAAAATCCTCTGTAGTTGAAGTTCGACTCCCATGATGTCCGATTTTTAATACATCTGCTTTCAGTTGCTTATATGATCTAATTAATTCCCACTCCCCTTCTTTTTCAATGTCCCCCATAAAAAGCCAATTTAAGCCGCCGAAATTTGCTAATAAAACAAGTGAATCATTATTACCTTCATAATTTTCATCAAAGGGATAAATGAAATAAAAATCACCCGACAAGTTATTCCACGAAATTCCAGCTCTGCCTTCTTTTATATGAATCCCCTTTTTCCTCGCTGAAATAACGATGTCTTTCATAACTGGTTTTACCCATGAATTTGGTGAAATGTAAATTTCTTCGATCGAGATATTTTCGATCAAATCCTCTCCAGCTCCAATATGATCTATATCAGCATGAGTCAAGATGAGTTTGTCTAGTTTATGAATCCCTTTACTTTTTAAAAGAGGCAATAAAATAGCTTTGCCTACTTTATACGGCTTTTTTCTTCGTTGCCATTCTTCTTCAGTAAAATTGACCGTTCCCCCAGTATCGATTAAATAAGTTCCTCGATTATAAGGTAATTTGATTAAAATGGAATCACCTTGACCAACATCAATAAAAACAACCTCTCCAGTGGGCGAGTATTGAACGAATAATAAATGACCGACCAAGATCATTGTCAACGGTAAGAAAGCAACAATCTGTTTCTTTTTATGCTCGGTAATTAAAAAATAAGCTAAAACCCCTAATATCATAAGAAACAGACTAAGCATATTAGGTTTTCCCGTTACGATCACTGCATACTTCCACGAAGAAACAAAAGTAGCAGCCCATTCTGAAAAAGCTATAATTTCTGTAATTGGTTCTGCAAACAGAGAAAATAGATAGGGGATAGTTTGAATAGACCATAAAAATAACATCGCCGGCAAAACAATAATGGTGTAAAAAGGGACAAATATGATATTAGCTAAGATGCTTAGTATGGAAAATTCATAAAAGTGGTAAGTAAGAATTGGCAAGGAAGCAAACATGGAGGTTAAGGATACATTCAACAGTTTAATGAACACTGAACCTTTCAAAGTCTTTTTGGAAGTTATGATTAATGCAAACGTAACAGTAAAAGATAATTGAAAGCCAACATTATATACAACGTAGGGATCAAATAATAAAAATACGATAAAACTTAAAGAGAGTGTATCAAGAGTAGTTAAAGGAAAACGCCATCTCTGCGAAGATAATAAGAGGAGGGTCATAATAATCGCTCGAATAACAGGGGGATTACCTCCACTTATGACTGCATAAAGTGGGAGGAAAAAAACTAAAATCCAGTAGACTGTTTCTTTAGTAAAACCAATACGAATAAAGAGAAAATAAAAAAAACCAGAAATTAGCCCAACATGTAATCCCGATATGGCAAGTAAATGAACTACACCTAATCTTTGATAACTCTCGAAGGTATCATCTGAAAAGGCTGAACGATCACCAAAAATAAGTGCATTTGCATACGGAATAAGTTTACTCGGGAAATTTTCCTCAACGGATTTTATCCCATTATTGCGCCCATTCCTTAATACAGATAGAAATGAGGTTGTTTGTTTGCAATCCTCTACAGTAAATTCACTCACTTTTAACATCCAATGAATATTTTGCTTATTAAGATACATTGCATAATCAAAAGCATTCTCATTTCTGCTTCGAGATGGCTGAACTAATTCTCCGCTCAGCGTACATGCAGTGCCTGAACGTATTCTAGTTTCAAATTGATATTTTTTTGCTTCACTTAGAATTTTATGAGTGAGGAGAAACTTTTCTTGTTTTGAGGAAACAACGGCTCTTAATTGGTTACCGTCAATTTGGGGGACATCATCGAAAGTGATCGATAATTGAACCTTACCTTCATCATAAATTGTGTGATGATTCCGTTCGCTTACAAATGCTGAAAGGACAAAAGAAACAAACATAAAACAAAAAATAATCATCAGCTTCGATTGTTTTTCTAACAAGATTCTAAAAAAAATGATTGTAGAAAATAACAGCGAAAGATAATGGAACTCAAGAACAAACAAAACACCTGAGAGTGCTGCGAGTGCAAGAAAAACCCATCTTCCTCTTAACATAACATCCCCTCTATTATTTGGTCGAGAGGCACTAATATTTCTTTAGTTGCCTCTTCTAATCATTTTAAAGGTCATTAGCTAAAGTCAAGAATATATCCTTATTTAAAGAAACTTTTTCTATTTTAACACCAGCCTGTTCAAATATTTCTAACGCATAGGGATGATTTTTATAATCCTTTGCATAATAAACAGCTTTAATCCCAGCTTGTATGATTGCTTTAGAGCATTGCAAACATGGAAAATGTGTAACATAAATTTCAGCACCTTCTGTTGCAACACCAAATTTAGCACATTGCAGAATGGCGTTCATCTCAGCGTGAATCGTCCGGACGCAATGATTATCAATAACATAGCATCCTTCATCAATACAGTGAACTCCTCCCGCAATCGATCCATTGTAGCCACCAGCTATCATTCGTTTGTCTCTGACAATAGTTGCTCCTACAGCAAGTCGTGTGCACGTACTTCGGAATGATAATAGGTGACTTTGTGCCATAAAATATTGATTCCACGGTATTCTATCCATCTTCTTCTACCTCTTCTTTTTCTTTTAGTTTATATTATTTTTCTAACTAGGAAAACCCCAGTTTTAAAATGCATATACTTTTTTCATATTATTTGACAGTAATGGAATCTTTTAGTTTTTCAAATGTCTTCTCTCCTATTCCAGATATTTTCATCATATCTTCAATTTCATGAAACTTCCCATTTTCCTCACGATATTCAATTATCGCTGCTGCTTTTCCAGGCCCAATGCCAGGAAGTGTTTCTAATTCTGCAGAACTCGCTTTATTAATATTGATCTTTGAGTTTTTTGATGTAGATTCTCCAGAAGAAAGTGCCGCTTCATTGACTTCACCGATTTTTGGTATATAGATTACCATTTCGTCATGAACCTTCAACGCAAAATTAACCTGACTTTCATCTGCAGATTCTAATAATCCTCCTGAACGCTCAATAACATCAAAGACTCGATCTTCCACAGATACTTCATATAGTCCGGGTTGTTTAACAGCACCTTTTAAATCAACATAATACTTCTCTAATATTGGTTCAGTTTCAGGAATGTTTTCTTGGACTTCTTCTAACCATATTGGAGAATGAGTCTCAATTTCTGCCTTTTCCCCACTTTGTTTGTAAAGAAAAAGAAAACCAACAATAATAAAGCATAGTCCTCCGACAACTAATGATTTGTACTTCTGAAGCCAAATTAACAATTTTTAAAACACCTCACTTTTGTATGAATATTCTTTTATCATTAGCATACATTTGTTAGGAGTAATGGATGAAGGAGGGAGAAGAATGAAAGTCGGAATCATCGGAACTGGGAATATGGGTACAATTCTTTCTGAAGCATTAATCACTGGTCGTGCAATATCTCCTTCAGACTTAATTCTCGTCAACCGAACGATATCCAAAGCTATGAAGCTTAAAGATAAATATAATGACATTAGTGTAGCTAGCAGTATTAAAGAAGTTATCCTTGGAACAGATCTTATGTTTTTATGTGTAAAACCAAAGGATTTTTACTCCTTGCTTGAAGAAAACAAAGAATATTTTAAGAATAATCAATGCCTTGTATCGATAACAAGTCCAATTAAACCGCAATGGCTTGAAAAGATAGTCCCTTGTTCGTGTGTAAGGATAATACCAAGTATCACGAATCGTGCACTGTCTGGAGCCACGCTTTTCTCATTCGGAGAGCAATGTAAGGATGATTGGAAAAAGACACTAATAACAATGCTATCCAATGTCTCAGAACCAGTTATAATAGATGATGAGATTACACGTGTCTCTTCAGATATCGTCAGCTGCGGACCCGCTTTTTATAGTTATATTACAAGGAAATTTATCGAAGCAGCCGTAACTGAAACTGCCATCGACGAAAAAACTGCTGTGAAATTATTTGAACAAATGTTAATCGGACTTGGAGATATACTGAAAAAGGGATATTATTCATTACCTGAATTGGAAGAAAAAGTGACAGTCAAAGGCGGAATTACTGGTGAGGGTATCTCAGTTTTGGAGAAAAATCTAGAAGGTGTTTTTGAAAAAGTGTTCTATGCAACCCATCAAAAATATTTTACTGAAATGGTTGAAATAGAAAATGATTTCCATACTTAATACAATATATTAGCTTAAATATTAATATTCTGCAAGAAAATAAGCTGACCTAAATAGCGGAGCATTCCGACGTTCGAAATTACTCCGCGGAAAAGGACAGCTTTTGTTTATTTTTTTTGGCAAGCAAAGAAAATCCGCTCTGATTTTTCGGCAGGAGAATTCCCTGAAAAGTCCGCCGTTATAGATAAAACTGAAAAACCAGCTTCTAAAAGCCATTTTGTGTAAACTTGTACAGGGAAAGTTCGCTGTTTATGTAATTCTTCAAATCGTTCGTACATTTCCGAACTATTTTTTTGAAGAAAAAAGGTAAGCTCATGTTCAACAGAATATTCGTGTTCACCAGGAAAACAATCCCATATATAAGCTATTTCTTCTTCAGCAAGAGCGAAAGTAGCATTCATAAAAATTTGTTCAATTTTATATAGTGAATGGACATCAAATAAAAATAATCCATCCCGCTTTAAATGTTGATTTACACCCTTAAACGTATCTCTAACCTGTTCTGGCGTTGATAAATAATTTAAAGAATCACAAAAAATCGTTACAATATCAAAAACACCTAAATCCTCTAACTTCGACATATCTTGTTCAAACAAAGAGATCTCAACATTCGCTATTTCGGCTTTCTGTTGTGCAATCATTAACATATCTGAAGATAAATCTACGCCCGTAACATCATAACCAGTTTTTGCGAGCATAACAGATAACTCTCCTGTTCCGCAACCCAAATCTAAAACCCGTTTCCCTTCTATTGCTGCACTAGTTAGTTTTCGCTCAAGAAATTGCACCCATTCGGGATATGGGACATCCTTCATTAATACATCATAGACCGAAGCAAATCTTTCATAGGTCACTGTTGCAGTTCTCCTATATTTTCAATCGGTGCATCTCCCCATAGTTTTTCCAAATTATAGTAACTTCGTTCATCTCGATGGAATACATGGGCAACAACGTCACCAAAATCAAGAAGAATCCATTTCGCTTCGTCAAAGCCTTCCATTTTCTTTACGAAGGTTCCAGTTTCTTCGACTACATCTCTCATTTCCTTAGCTATGGCTTGCACCTGTTTATCAGAATTCCCATGGCAAATGATAAAATAATCTGCTATTAATGATACACCTTGCATATTAAGAGCTACAATATCTTCAGCCCTTTTATCATCTGCTGCTTTAACAATTGATTTTAAAAGTTCACTTGTGTTCAAAAGCGTTTTCCTCCCTTTATGATTAAACTATTATATGCCTCAAAGGTATCCGGAAAAATAGAGGCATTTTTTTTAAGTAAAAACAAAATAGTATTACTTAATGCCTTTAATACGGCTTGATCAAGGCTGATTTCTGCTAGTTCCCTTGTCTCTTCTATTCCCGGAAAACTTCTACCAGGTTCTATATAATCTGCTAAGTAAATCACTTTTTCCAGCAGGGACATTCCTGCACGTCCTGTTGTATGATAACGAATAGCAGCTATTACATCAGGATTAGCTATTCCAAATTGCTCACAGATTATTCTCGCTGCTACTGGTCCATGCCAAAGTTCGGGAGGGTATACTAAAAGACGCGAATCTTCATTTGTTAATTCGATCCTTCTCTTTAATTCGTCAATCGGCATCAGTTTTGCATAGTCATGAAATATGGCAGCTAATTCCGTCTGCTCTATATCAGCCCCATACTTTTCTGCAAGTTTTATCGCACATTCTGTTACCCTTAAAGTATGCTGATATCTTGGCCCCTCACCAAGTTGTTTCTTGACAATAGTTAATGCTTGATCACGATTCATATAAGTAATTCTCCTCTATATAACTGATTACTTTGTCAGGCAATAAGTATTTAATTGATTCACCCATCTTTCGCCTATCTCTAATCAAACTAGACGAAATATCAATTTGGGGAACCTCAACAGAGGTAACAGGGTATGGACTTATCAGTTGATAATTAGGTCTGTTGACGCCGATAAAGTGAAGTTTCTTTACAAGTTCCTCAATCTTATGCCATTTTGGTAAATACTCCACCATATCTGCTCCAATGATAAAATAATATTCCTTCTCTGGATATAGTTGCTGCAAGATATTTATCGTATCGATTGTGAAAGATCTTCCTTGTCTCTCAAGCTCGATTTTTTCGATGGAAAAAGCAGGTTGCCCCTCAATCGCCAGTTCAAGCATTTCCAAACGATTGTTTAGAGTGGTTCCACTTGTTCTGTTTTTGTGTGGGGGTTCCTGATTAGGCATGAATTCCACTTGATGTAGATTAAGACGGTGGAGAACTTCATTGGCAATAATCAAATGGCCAATATGCGGCGGATCAAAAGTCCCCCCCAATATACCTACTCTTTTTTTCAATTCATCCAATCTCCTTATGGTAAGACAATTTGTTTATTTTCTCGAGATTCTTTATAAATGATAATAATATTTCCAATGATTTGAACAAGCTCAGCTTTTGTTCCCTTCACAAGACTATCAGCAACACTTTCTCGATCTTCATCACAATTTTGAAGAATACTTACTTTCATTAATTCCCTTGCTTCCAAGGCCTCATTAACTTGCTTTATCATATTGTCATTCACGCCGCCTTTTCCCACTTGGAAAATAGGTGAAAGATGATGTGCTTTTGATCTTAAATAACGCTTTTGCTTTCCTGTTAGCATATTTTTCCTCCTAATTGTTTCTTTACAGTATTTGCCATTCTTTCTACATCTGGCATGATCCCTGTCCATCTTTCAAAAGCTAAAGCTCCCTGATAGACAAACATACCCAACCCATTTTGTATCTGTGCTCCTTTTTGCTTGGCCCCAGTCAATATAGCCGTTTCGAATGGATTATAAATAATATCCGAAACAAATGTATCACTCCTTAATGCATCCAATGAAATAGGGCTGCTTGAAAGATCAGGATACATTCCAATAGAAGTTGTTTGAATAATCAAATCATAATTTCCTAATTCTGCTTCTGCTGAAGAAAGTGACAATGAGGTCGAGTTCCCCTGATATGGACAGTCTAAAATTAATTTCTCAGCCCGTTCTACCGAGCGATTGCAAATATCAATATTGACGATGCCTTTTGACAGAAGGGTATAAAATATCGCTTTTGCTGCCCCTCCTGCACCGATAATTAAAACTCTCTCATTATCAAAGTGTTCTTTCCAATCTGCCTGCAATGCTTTAATAAAACCTTCTCCGTCCGTATTATAGCCAATAAATTGATCATCTTCTCTAACGACTGTATTAACGGCTCCAATCGCTTCTGCTAGTGGATCTATTTTATCAATCAATGGTATGATAGCTGTCTTATGTGGACTCGTTATATTAAACCCTTCCACCCCAATAGCTTTCATCCCTTTCACCGCATCCTCTAGATCTTTCGGTTTTATATGAAATGGCTGATAGTGTGCGTGAATACCTAGCTGCTGAAATTCTTGTCCTTGCATGACTGGTGACATAGATTGTGCAATAGGATCGCCAATAACACCATACAATTTCATCAATCAATCCTCCCCCTCACAACTCCCTATTTCTATATTAGCGAACGTCTTAACATCACACTAACACCCTTCGGAACGTACGCTGATACTTTCGCACCTGGTTCATTCACCGTCACCCATCCTAAGCCAGAAAATACAATATCTGTTTTTCCTTCTTTAATCGTAAATTCTTGACGAATTAACTCAGGGAATTGATCAAGTTCATTTTTTCGTGGTGGGTGTAACATTTCCCCCACATGGTTTCTGTACAATTCATCAGCATTTTCCAATTTGGTTCTGTGTATAGACAGATCATTAGCCATATGACATACGAGTGAACGACGGCCACCTCGTTCATAATCTAGCCTTGCCAATCCACCAAAAAAGAGTGTTTGTTGTTCATTTAACTGGAAAACTCTCGGTTTTATTTCCTTATTAGGCATAATAACCTTAAAATCCTTTTTCCCAACAAAATGGGCCATTTGATGATGATTAATAATTCCAGGCGTGTCGATTAGTGCTTTCCCATCTTCTAAAGGAATTTCAATCCGATCTAAAGTAGTTCCAGGAAAATGTGAAGTTGTAATAACATCACTACTACCAGATGCTTCTTTTATAATGCGGTTAATTAAGGTTGATTTCCCAACATTCGTACATCCCACTACGTAGACGTCTTTTCCTTGTCTGTATAGATCTATTTTTTCTAGAACTTCTTTTATATGAAATCCTTTTTTTGCACTTGTTAATAAGACATCAACTGGTCTTAGACCGAGCTCATTTGCTTCATTTTTCATCCAATGTATTAATTTATTTTTTTTAACCGACTTCGGCAGAATATCTGCTTTATTTCCAATTAATAGTATAGGGTTATTCCCTACGAAGCGATGTAATCCTGGAAGCCAACTCCCGTTAAAATCAAATATATCAATTATTTTAACTATAAGGCTGTCCGTTTTTCCTAATTGATTTAAAATATTTAGGAAATCCTGATCTGTCAATGATACATCTTGAACTTCATTGTAATGTCTTAGGCGAAAACAGCGCTGACAAATAACCTCTTCCTTATTGAGGGAGGAGGTGGGGGCGTACCCAATTTTTTCCGGATCTTCTGTCTGGATGATAATTCCACATCCATAACAAGTATTTTCATCTGTTTTCAATTTGATTCCTCCCAATTAATCAAACCTCTTCGTTTAAAATTAGCCATTATTCCCCTTTCCACTTTACGATTAAATTTAGTGAAAAATCCATCTGATTTAGCAACAGGAACAACAAGTATCGTATATATCCCCGCGCGATTCCCACCAAATATATCAGTTAATAATTGATCACCAATCATAACCGTCTCTTCTTTCGTAAGACCCATAATTTTCATCGCTTTACGAAAAGCTGAGCCAATTGGCTTTCGTGCCTTATGAATAAAAGGAATGTTTAATGGCTCGGAAAAAATTCTTACTCTTTCTTCGTTATTGTTTGACACAATCATGATTTTCATGTTTGCACGTTTCATCTCTGCAAACCATGCGATTAATTTTTCTGTCGCATGGGGTCGATCCCATTCAACTAAAGTATTGTCAAGATCTGTAATAATTCCTCTAATTCCTCTTTTTTTCAATTCTTCAGGGTTAATATCGTATATGCTTTTAACATATTCGCTAGGTAAAAACTTATCCAACAACACTTTGCACCTCATCTGCTAAAAATTATGTATTTCAATCTTATCTAATTTTTGACATAATCGCATCTTTTTCTTTATAACTTTCTACTTTGTTTTCTATAACTAAAAGAGTTTTCGACAAAAACCACCATTTTCACAAATTGTGGATAACTTTATACACTGATTAAAAGTATATATACCAAGCGTTTATTTGACTATTCACAAGTTGCCCACAAGTTATCCACTTAAGTTTGTGGATAAAAGAACGCTTGTTCCAATTCATTTCTTCTGCTAAAGTGAGAATATGAAAGGAAGAAATAACCTACTATCTTATTCCTTTATATTCTGTTTTAGTACTAGTATTGCTGGAGGTGAAGCTGATGAATAAGCTATCAGATGAACTGTTGATTGAATCTTATTTTAAAGCGAAAAAACTCAATTTGAATTCAGAATTTATTCAGCTAATTGAATTAGAACTCCACCGGCGATCGTTAGGAAAATACACAAAAAAAATGACTGTAATTACAAGCTAAGAAGGACAGTTAAGCAGAGCTTACAGACACCCTTCGTTTAGACTAGATCCAGAACTCGCCAATCCTTAATTACCATTTTAAAAGTGCCTCTTATATAAGGCACTTTTTTATTATACCGCTTAAATTATTTCCCAGCTTTATTTATACTAAAAACTTGCCCAACTTTTCCCCCATTTTGACCTCTACGGGCAATTCATTTCTCTTTTCAGATTGAAAGGTTCCTTTTTCAAATAAGAGAACTACTGTTGAACCGAAAGAAAAATAGGCTACTTCCTCTCCCTTTTCCCATTCCTTTTTGGGCTGAACAATTACAATCGAATTAATGAACATTGCACCAACCTTCACCATCGCCATCCGCGATTCCCCATGTGTTAATTCTGAAATAATACGAAAATTTTTTGACAAAACTTGATCCCCGTATTTCAATCCTAAACGATTGACAGGATACGATTTTCTTCCTAATTCATATTGATTTGTAACTTGTCCAGTTATTGGGCTATGAATTCTATGATAATGAGCTGGGCTTAAATAAATAATTAAGAAATGACCACCTTCATACTTAGCAGCTTCTTCAATTCCACCGAGCATTTCAGAGATAGAGTAAACTTTTCCTTTTATTGTTATCGAACTAGCTAACTCAATTTCGCCATGTTCCTCTAATACTCCATCTACTGGACTTGTAACTGTATTTTCTTCTTGATCAATAGGTCGAATATCAGGATGTAACTTTCTTGTGAAAAATTCATGTAAACTTTTATATGTTTTAGGATCGTCAAGCACTTCTTCTAGATTGATATGGTACATTCTAGCATAAGACTTTATAAAAAGCCTACTAAAACGTGATTGTGCAAACGTTTGAAGAATTTTTGATAAAACTACACCATTTGTTAGTTCAATTAATGACCGATAAAACCTTTGCTTCAATTTGTTCGTCCCTCCATTAATTTTGTAGTTAACTTTTTTTAATAAACGGTTTATAATTGATAATAATGAAAACTTCTTTAGGGAAGGAGGGTTTTAATTGTTTTTCGCCAATGTTTTAGATCAAACCATTCGAAAACTTAAATCGCAAGTTGCTAATGTATTAACACTTATTAATTTGGGGTTAGGTGGTTTTGCAATTATTGCAGGAATTAACGGCCAATTGCATTTAAGTCTTATCCTTATATTTATCGCCGCTCTTTGTGATCGATTCGATGGAATGACGGCACGTAAGTTTCAGATTGAATCTGAACTGGGAAAACAGCTTGATTCAATGAGTGATATTGTCTCATTTGGCGTTGCACCCGCATTGTTATTATATCAAGGAATTCTTCATATGTACGGCTTCCCTGGCATATTCTTCACTATATTTTACATTGGTTGCGGAGCATTTAGACTTGCTAGATTTAATATTACAGAAAGTAACGGTTTCTTCACTGGTCTTCCTATAACTGCAGCAGGCTGTATTCTGACTCTTGGCTATCTTGCAATCCCATATCTTCCTTCGTACTCATTTTTATTTATTATTTTAATCCTATCCATTATGATGATCAGTACATTTACATTCAAAAAAGTGTAAGCTAAGCTGGTTTCGTATATTTTGCGAAACCAGCTTTTCTGTATTAGCTGAATTCATCACGAAGGCTCCTCGTTTAGTACCTTTTTTTGTGTTCATTGTCGTCATTGATCATTTTTATTCCAATGGTTTCACATATCCTCCCCGCATTCCTTCTTTGCCAAATCAACATGGAACATGTATAAAAAATACGAGTGTCGCTTCTTTTTCACCATGTTCTCATTATAAAAGACTATTCTCGTTTTTAACAATTCTTAAGGTTACGGAAGTTTTTTTATAAGACAAGCAAAAGTCCCACATTTAACTCATATACATTAAAATACAGCCTAAGCTCAGTTGGAGGTGAGGATTTGTCCGGAATTTTGGCGGCCCTTAGTTACTTGTTTAAAGAATTAATTTTCCTTGTTTCATATGTAAAAAATAATGCCTTTCCTCAACCGTTAACTGCAGAGGAAGAAAAGCATTACTTACAAAAGATGGCTGATGGAGATGAGCAGGCTCGCGACATTTTGATTGAACATAATTTACGGCTTGTAGCCCATATTGTAAAAAAATTTGAAAGTACCGGAGAAGATTCAGAGGATTTAATATCAATTGGAACAATTGGATTAATTAAGGGGATCGAGAGTTACTCTTTCGGAAAAGGAACAAAATTAGCAACATATGCGGCGAGATGTATTGAGAATGAAATTTTGATGCATTTACGAGCATTGAAAAAAACAAAAAAAGATGTATCTCTGCATGATCCAATTGGGCATGACAAGGAGGGTAATGAAATATCTCTAATTGATGTATTAAAATCAGATTTAGAAGATGTGTTCGATACAATTCAATTAAATATGGAACTAGAGCGAGTAAGAGAATACATTGACGTATTAGATGAGCGAGAAAAAGAAGTTATCGTCGGTCGCTTCGGTCTTAATTTGAAAAAGGAAAGAACACAAAGAGAGATTGCAAAAGAATTAGGTATTTCACGTAGCTATGTATCAAGGATCGAAAAGCGTGCGCTTATGAAAATGTTTCATGAATTTTATAGAGCAGAAAGAGAAAAATTGAACAACACTAAAAAGGATAGTTAGAATAAAGCAGAAGGAGCTTCCCAACCGATTTAGGAAGCTCCTTCTGTCGTTTTATACTCTTTTTATTATTTCAAGTACTAAATTTGCGGAATTTATAGCTGCTGTTTCAAGGAACTGATCAAAGGAAAGGTGGGATTCCTTTCCTGCGATATCTGATAAAGAACGAATAATCACAAACGGGATTTCAAATTGCCACGCTACTTGAGCAATTGCCGCTGCTTCCATTTCTACAGCTTGCAGTTCAGTAAATTGATTTCGGACAAACTCCACTCTAACTGGATCATTCATGAAAGAGTCCCCTGTTGCAATTAATCCTTTTACAGTTTGAATACCATTAATTGTTTTTGCAGCTGTTTCTGCAACTTTTATTAACGATGAATCAGCGTTAAAAGCTGCAGGCATTTGGGGAACTTGCCCATATTCATAACCGAAAATAGTAGCATCTACATCATGATGACGAACTTCAGTAGATATAACAACATCTCCTACTGCTAAATCGGGATTATAGCCACCTGCTGAGCCAGTGTTAATAACGACATCAGGCTTGTATTTTTGTAAGAGAATAGTTGTAGACATGGCAGCATTTACTTTTCCTATGCCAGATTTCAATAGTACTACTTCCTTCTGGCCAATTTGTCCACTTGTATATTCACTGTGAGCGATGATCTCTGTCTGTGCATTCTCAATTTGATTTCGTAGTAATGAAACTTCTTCTTCCATTGCTCCAATGATTGCTATTTTCAACATTAAAACCCCTATCCCTTAATATCATTATTTTTTGTCGTTTGTTATTAATTTTTTTACCTCTGTAGGCTTCCATCCCGCTCCATCTACCCACTCAATATGCACTCTATAAGTATCTGAACTGCCCTTTTCGGAAACAGTAAGAATTGCTTCCTTGTCGGGATCATCCCCTCGTTCCGTCCACCAATTAGTCATATTTTCTACTGAGATATTAATGGCATATGCAGCTGCTTTCTCTTTTTCTTGCCAATCTAAACTTCCCATTTCACGAGAAGGTTGATGTCCAGATGTTTGCTCAGTTCCAATAGGTTGCCACGAAGGATCAATGATGACCTTTTCCACATTTGGTTCTTCGCCATTCTTTTCTATTACCTCATCCAGCTCTTCTTCTTTCTCGGTAGGTGTATCATTTTTATTAGTTTCTGATTCGTTAACCTTTTCTTTTTGATCGGCTGTTTCTTGTTTTATTATTTTTTCCTGTTCTTTATTCAATTGTTCGGTTTTATTATCCTTAAGGAAAATGTTCCCGCCAACAATAAGAATAAGAATGATGACGATAGCAATTAGCGAATTTAATATAATATTTGTTTTCCTACGCTTTGTTCGTTGTTCATACCGCGAACCCATTCCATTAAAATTAGTGGGCACCAAAATCCCCTCCATTTCTATAGCCATTATCATATCATACGTCTATAGAAAAGGTGAATTGAAAAATATCATCTCGTATTAACTGAATGTACACTTTAAGAGGATGATTCTTCTATGTCGTGCACCATTTTGACGATATCAGAAAAAAGTTCACTTGTTGACCCTTCATTCTCAAGAACGTCTAGGTTCACAGTAACAAGAGAATATTTTGGATTTTGGAATGGAAAATAACCAGCAAACCATTTGTTGTATAATTGCTGATTCTCGATCTCAATACCCGTTTGGGCGGTACCACTTTTTCCTGCTACTTCATAAGGTAAGTTTTGGAAATAAGCGCCTGTTCCCTCTTGATCTGTAACAACTTTACGAAGTAATTGTTGTAATCTTTGTGCAGTTGCCGGTGAAACAGAATCATCGTCATTTGCTTGCTCGGGGAATTTGAACAGCGCTCCACCGTCTGCATATTGAATTTCAGTAGCAACTCGAATGGATTTTAAATTTCCACCTCTTGAGATTGTTGCCATCATATTAGCTACACCTAAAGGTGAAACACGGACTTCATGCTGTCCAATTCCCGTCTGTGAAATAAAATTAACGTCGTTTTTATGGTCATTATCCAAAAAAATTCTCCCTATTGAGCTTTTGAACTGCTGAAAATCTTTTAAATAAAATACGTCACCTTGCCAGCCCAGAGACCCGATTAACCCTAATTTCCTAGCGTACTCTTCCAAGTTATTAGGATTTTCCTTTTGCAATGCAATAGCCAATTCAGCAAAAGTGCGGTTACAACTTCTAGAAAAACTTTCGTCTAACATTAATTCGCCCAATTCTCTTGATGCAGGTTCCCCTCGAATATTTAGATTACAATTAAAGCTGTCGTTTCGATCGACAATCCCTTCATCAAGCGCTGCTGCAGCAACAACTGTTTTAAATACAGACCCAGGGATATGTTGCTCAAACATCATATTTTTCGTTCCTTCATCTGAATATGGGTCATTCCAGTTTATAGAGGGACGGGATGCTAAGGCAGCAATATTGCCTGTTTCAACATCCAGTAAAATGGCCCCACCCTTCTGCACCTCATGTTTATCTAAAATACTCTCCAAATTTTCCTGAAGCTCACTATCAATCGTTGTTCTAACGTTGAGGGGGTAGTACGGATTGTTTTGACCTGTGTACTTCACATCAATACCGAAAAGAGGACTACCTAATGCATCTACATGAAAAACTAATTTAGATGGTGCCTCAGCGATTAAGAACTCATCGAATTGTTTTTGTAAACCCGATACACCTATTTTAATATCATAGCCTTGCTTATCAGGATATCTTTTTTTATATTCTTCACTATTCTCTCCAGTAAGACCTATTAATTGAGCTGCAGGAAAGGTATTCGGTATCCATTTTCCTTTTACTGAGATTACACCGGGAATATTTAAATTTGCAATTGATTCTGATTGGCTTTCCGTAACTTCACCATAAATAAAAGGTTGTTTAGCTTCTCTGACTTTTTCTTCTAAAGTATATTTAGAAACTCCAATAATATTTGCCAATTGCTGACTATCCCAATCCATTGTTTTTAAAAAAGGAAATAATATTAAAACCATTTTCTCTTCATGTGAAAGAGGGAGCCCTTTTGAATCAAGAAAAAGTCCTCTTCCGTCATCAATTAAAATTTGTTGCGTACGTTGTTTTACACTATCCTCTAAAAGATTTACTTTATGCTTTGAAAACTCTTCCGACTGAAATAATTGAATTTGCATTAATCTAACAAATAATAAAACGATTATAAGTAAAATACCTACTGAAAATAAACGGACACGCCGTTGGCTCATAACAACCACCTCAGGATCATTGTTACCGTTTATTAGGTATGGCTAAACCCTTTATAGAACAAAAGTGTAATTGGGGTTTCCTATTGACGTACAGCTTTTCTAGCTTAAAACATGATAAAGGGCCATTATTTTGGGAGTATCGTTCACTATCAGCGTAAGCAAACGGTTTGAGAAGTGTAATGAAATGACAATATTTTAGAAACAAAAAACACAGCAAGTCTCAGGGACTGCTGTGCCTTTGGCTTTTTTTATTTTATAGAAATAATGCGTACTCGCATATCTCCACCAGGAGTTTGAACATTAACTTCTTCCTCAATTTTATGGCCAATCAAGCTTTTTGCAATAGGTGAATCGTTGGAGATTTTCCCTTCAAATGGATCGGCTTCTGCACTTCCAACAATCGTATATGTTTCTTCGTCGCCATCAGGAAGCTCAATAAATGTTACAGTTTTACCTAGTGTCACCGTATCTGAATTGAGATCGTCATCTTTAATAATCTTTGCATTTCTGATCATATTTTCTAATGTTGTAATACGACCTTCTACAAAAGCTTGCTCCTCTTTTGCGGAATCGTATTCCGAGTTTTCAGAGAGATCTCCAAAACTACGAGCAATTTTAATACGCTCTACTACTTCTTTTCGTTTTACCGATTTTAAATACTCTAGTTCCTGTTCAAGCTTCTCTTTTCCAGCTTCTGTCATAGGAAAAACCTTTTCACTAGCCATTCCCTTCACTCCTTATCTAATAGTTTCCTTTAAATTTTATTTCTTATGAAGGAATATGTGGAGTTAACTACCCGGATTTAAGTCCATATTGGCATCGCTAACACCGTTTTTCTAAATATGTTCATTCCTTCAATGTTATATGGTGGAAACCTTTCTTTTGTTTCCATGTACATTTTGTATGTAATACATGACAACGCGCCTCTCTTATAGGCGCGCCACTTTTTCATACGAGTACATATAATAGTATCTATGCTATATTATTACAAAAAAGACTTTTGTTCAAGACAAGTTCTCATTAGATTGGAGTGTTTAGTAAAACCTTTACTTCTTTTTACTTATTGCTAATCCGTCTCCAACTGGAAGAATAACTGTGTCAAAGCCTTTATGATTTATAAGCCATTGATTGAATGTATCAAGTTTTTCCGCGATTTTTGCTAACCGTTTATTGGTTCTTAAATTTTCATCAGCTACGAGACCTCTGAACAATACATTGTCCACATAAATACAACCATCGCTTGATAACAGCTCGCTATAAAGCTCGAAAAATTTTTTGTATTGTCCTTTAGCTGCATCAATAAAAATAGCATCGAAAGGGCCATATGTAGAAGCCCTTTCCACTAATTCCAAAGCATCTCCTTCAAGAATAATAATCTGCTCTTCCATATTTGCTTGCCGAATGAATTTTTCCGCTTGAGCGATTCTTTCTACATCGATTTCAGCCGTGATAATTGTAGAATTGGGAAGAGCTTCGGCTATTCTAAGTGTGGAGTAACCTATCGCCATTCCAATTTCTAAAACTTTTTTAGGTCTTTGGATTTTTAAGATCTGCAGCATTACTTCTATTCCTGCTGGTTCCATAATTGGAATCCGTTCTGTTTTTGCCAACAGCTCCATTTCTTGAAAAATGGCGTTTCTTTTAGGTAAGAATGCTTCGAGATATTGTTTTACAGAATCATTAATCACTCTTCAGATTCCTTCCTTTTGTCCGTAATATATTTCTTTGTTAAAGCATTATGTTCTTCCAATGTTTTCGAATAATGAACCTCACCCGTTCCATATTCCGCTAAAAAGAATAAAAACTCAGTCTCACTTGGAGCTAGAGCAGCTTCAATCGATGAGACTCCAGCATTTGCGATTGGACCAGGTGTGAGCCCCTTATGTATATACGTATTATAAGGTGAATCCACATCGAGGTGTTCATAAAGTGTCCGCTCTAAATGCTCTCCCATTGCATAAGCAATCGTAGGATCGGTTTGTAATGGCATATCTATCGCCATCCGATTATAAAAGACACTGGAAATGGTTTTACGATCCGCTTTTTCAGTCGCTTCCTTTTCTATCAATGATGCCATGGTTAAAACTTCATGTACAGTCATTTCCTTTTCTGCTATTATCTCCCTATATGGAGCTAAAGCAATTTTTGTTTGTTTTAGCATCGTGTCAATGATCGAATCTAATGATGGGTTTTCTTCATAAAAAGAATAGGTAGCTGGGAATAAATACCCTTCTAAAGGATGCTTAATTTCCTCTTTTTTCAGATCTTCCGTTAATATTTCCGGATGTTTTTTTGTGAGTTCTTCAATTGTCTTTGGGTCATCAAGTTTCTTCAAAATTTCCTCTTTTGAATAATTAGTCTTATCGGAGATCAGCTTGGCAATTTGATCTAATTGATAGCCCTCAGGTACAGTAATTTTAAAGATAGCTTCACGTACTAATTTTCCCGTTTGTAAAGTTTCCGTAATTTCATTCAATGTCATGGATGGAGAAAATTGATAATTCCCAGCCTGAAATCCTGCAATATTATTGAACTTCACATAATATTTAAAAATTGTACTATTTTTGATGATGCCTTTTTCTTCTAATAAATTTCCAATAGCTGTTGTAGAAGAGCCGATCGGGACTTCAACTTCAGTTTGTTTATTATTATCTGGATCAAGTGGGTTTAATGCAGATTTTATATAAAAATATCCTCCTAGAATTGTTCCCGCAGCAGCTAGAACGAGGATTAATGTAATGATAGCCACTATTCTCCTAACAATTCTTGCTTCAATTCCCCTCTCAAACAAATTATTTCTTATCGTCATTTTTTTGGTCGGCTTTTTTTTCTCTCGACTTTCTTTCTTTGTCATATCGGCAATTCCCCCTTCCGGCACAAAGTATAACTATTCTATTTTACCTTGTCCATTATACTATAAATTTTGTCATTTTGATTGGAAAAGTGGTGAATTTGCACGAAAAGAAAACAAAGATTCCCTTTCAAGATCGAATAGATAGAGAAAAGCTGATCTAAAAAGTTCAGATCAGCTTTCCCTAGACGATATTCATCTATATTCGTAAAAGTTATTCTTCTTCTTCAGCTAAAAAAGTATTTAGCATTTCTTCAATCATATCCCATTCTTCATCTGTTTCGATTGGTTGAAGACTGCCTTCTTCTCCCTCTGCGCTTTGAAGATAAGCAGATGCATGGATTTCCACATCTTCGTTTTCATCATCATCAGCACCTGCTGGGAAATAAAGAACGTATGATTTGTTAAATTCTTCAGAGTCAAAGGTAAACAAAATTTCATAAAGTTGCTCATTACCTTCTTCGTCGATTACTGTAATAAATTCTTCATTGTGATCCA
This sequence comes from Bacillus niameyensis, assembly GCF_001375535.1. GTDB lineage: Bacteria > Bacillota > Bacilli > Bacillales > Bacillaceae_C > Lederbergia > Lederbergia niameyensis. The sequence goes on along the minus strand of NZ_LN831197.1, from coordinate 403,521 downwards.
TTTTCTCACCTCTCTATTGTTGACTATCTAAATATCCTTGCAAAATCATAGCGGCTGCCATTTTATCAATCACTTTTTTTCGCTTTTTTCTGCTGATATCCGCTTCTAGCAACACACGTTCAGCTGCCATTGTTGTTAGTCGCTCGTCCCAAAGTTGAACTGGCAACGAAAATAATTCTTTCAACTTTTCTGCATAGGACTCTGAAGCTTCTCCACGCGGGCCAATCGTATTATTCATATTTTTCGGATATCCTACAACGATCTTTTCGACTTTAAAATCTTTAATAATTTGTCCAATTCTTTCAAATCCGAAGTTGTTTTTATCCTCATTAATACGGATTGTTTCAATCCCTTGTGCCGTCCAACCCATTTCATCGCTAATAGCAACTCCAACGGTTTTTGAGCCTACATCCAATCCCATGATTCTCATTTATTATTCCTCACGGTGCTGTTTTAAATACGATTTGACCAATTCCTCAATGATCTCGTCGCGTTCCAATTTTCTCATCGTATTGCGTGCATCCTGATGTCTGGGAATATAGGCCGGGTCACCAGAAAGTAAATAACCAACTATTTGGTTGATTGGATGATAGCCTTTTTCTTGAAGAGCCCCATACACATGAAGCAAAACTTCTTTGACATCTTGCTCCATAGGATCTTCTTGAAAATTAAAACGCATCGTTTTATCAAAAGAGCTCATACATAACACCTCTCTTAAGACATACCATTTACAGATAGGCCCAATTGTCAAACATTACCTTCATTGTACATGATTTCCGTTTAAAACAAAAGCGCTAGTACCCGTTAACTAGTACAAATTTCAGAGACACTTTAAAAATTAGATGAGCGATAACCTTTATGTCACTAATCTAAGTAAGAAATAAGAAAATTCACTAGTCTATGGGCACTAGAGTTCATAAAACCCGCCCGTTGTATAGTTATTCAACGTACACTAACCTTCTATACTACAATTAAACAGATTTCACCCATTCTTGCACATATTCTAGTGCAGAGTCCAATTTTTCCGGATTTTTCCCCCCAGCTTGAGCCATATCTGGACGTCCGCCACCGCCACCGCCACAACGGGAAGCTACTTCTTTAACTAATTTACCAGCATGATATTTATTTGTTAAGTCTTTTGTTACAGCAGCAATGATGTTTACTTTGTCATTCTGTGCGGATCCAAGAACAATGATTCCTGAACTAATCTTTTGTTTCAAATCATCGACTGTCGTTCTCAACGTATTCATATCAACTCCTGAAACCTTCTGAACTAACACATTTATTCCATTGACATTTACAAGTTGATCAAGCATATTTCCTGCTTCGATATGTGCTAGCTTAGCTTTTAGAGACTCATTTTCACGATGAAGTTCTTTTAGCTCGGCAAGAACAACTTCGGTTCTATGAACGAGATCACTTGGTTTTGTTTTGAAGATTTCGGCTACATGATGAAATTGTTTAATTTCTTCACTCATTGATTCAAAAGCAGCTTCACTTGTTACAGCTTCAATTCGTCGAGTTCCTGCACCAATTCCACCTTCAGAGATAATTTTAAATAATCCAATAGCAGAACTATTTGAAACATGGCATCCTCCGCAAAGCTCGAGGCTATAGTCACCAATTGAAACGACGCGTACGATTTTCCCATACTTCTCTCCGAAAAGTGCCATAGCTCCCCTTGCTTTAGCAGCTTCTATGTCCATATTTTCAATTTTAACCGCGATACTTTTCCAAATTTGTTCATTTACAATTTTTTCGATTCTCTCAAGTTCATCTGGCTTCACCTGGCCAAAATGAGAGAAATCAAAACGAAGTCGATCTGGTCCGACATAAGATCCTGCTTGATTTACATGAGTTCCAAGCACATCTTTTAAAGCCTGGTGTAGTAAATGGGTGGCTGTATGGTTTTTCTCCGTTTTTCTCCGTTTTAATTCATCTACTTCTGCCAGAACAGCCATATCCATTTTGATAGTTCCATTCTCTACAATTGCTGAATGGAGATTTTGGCCATTGGGTGCTTTTTGAACTTCAGTAATGTGAACAACTAGGTCATCTGCTTTTAAATAACCCTTATCCGCAATTTGTCCGCCACTTTCGGCATAAAATGGTGTTTCCGCAAGAATTAATTCAATTTTCTCACCAACATGAGCTTCCTGAACCTGTTCTCCATCTTTAATAATCACTTGCACTTTAGTAGTCGTTTGCAATGTATCATAACCGACAAAAGTACTCTCTACTTGCAAATCACCAAGAATACCTCCTTGAACATGCATCGATTCAGTCTCTTCACGAGCAGATCTTGCACGCTCACGTTGTGCCTCCATTGCTACTTCAAAACCTTCGTGATCGATCTCCATTTTTTCTTCTTCAGCATACTCCTCAGTAAGTTCAACTGGAAAACCGTAAGTATCATATAGTTTGAACACATCTGAACCGCTAATTACTTTTTTTCCTTCTGACTTTGCCTTTTGCATCATCGCTGCTAAAATTTCTAGACCATCGTGCAATGTTTCATGGAAACGTTCCTCTTCACTCTTGATAACATTTTGAACGAAGGAGGCTTTTTCAGGAACATTTGGATAATAGTCCTTCATAATATCGCCAACGACCGGAACAAGGTCGTACATAAATGGTTTTTCAATATTTAATTGTTTGGCAAAACGAACAGCTCTTCTTAATAATCTACGCAGTACATAACCTCTTCCTTCATTAGATGGAAGAGCACCATCAGCTATTGCAAATGTAACTGTTCGAATATGGTCAGCAATCACTTTAAATGCAGTATCTGCCTCATCATTAGAGCCATATGGAATTCCAGATAGACCTTCCGTCGCTTTAATAATCGGCATGAAAAGATCAGTGTCAAAGTTGGTTGGAACATTTTGAATGACCGAAGCCATTCTTTCTAATCCCATCCCCGTATCAATATTCTTCTTTGGAAGAGGTGTATACGTTCCATCAGGATTATGGTTGAATTGCGAGAAGACTAAGTTCCAAATTTCTAAATAACGTTCATTTTCTCCACCGGGAAATAATTCAGGATCATTAGGGTCATCTCCATATTCTGGACCCCGATCATAGAATATTTCTGTATTAGGACCGCTTGGACCTTCACCTATATCCCAGAAGTTGCCTTCCAAACGGATAATTCTTTCCTCTGGTAAACCGATTCTTTGATTCCATAGTTCAAAAGCTTCCTCATCCTCTGGATGAATCGTGACAGATAATTTTTCTTGTTCAAATCCAATCCATTTTGGACTTGTCAAAAACTCCCATGCCCATTCGATTGCTTCTTCCTTAAAATAGTCACCGATTGAGAAATTTCCAAGCATCTCAAAAAATGTATGATGCCTCGCAGTCTTTCCAACATTTTCGATGTCATTTGTTCGTATCGATTTCTGAGCGTTAACGATTCTTGGGTTTTCAGGTTTTACTCTTCCGTCAAAATATTTTTTTAACGTCGCAACCCCACTATTAATCCATAATAAGGTTGGATCATCATGTGGTACTAGCGATGCACTCGGTTCAACCTTATGGCCCTTTTCCTGAAAGAAATCTAAATACATTTGTCTAATTTCAGCACCCGTTAATTTTTTCATATTTTTCCCTCCTAGCTCAAAATAAAAAAGCCTTCACCTCTACAGGGGCGAAAGCTTTATTCACGGTACCACCCTGATTCTATCAAAGGCACAATTCACTCAAATGATTGTCACCCTTAATAATCTCAGAAACCTTAACGCGGTATACGGCAGGGATTAGCTGCTCTCAGGATTGGCATATTGTTATGATTGCGTCTGGAATCTCTTTCAGCCTAGGAGAATCCTCTCTGCATTTCATACGCGATTAGTCACAACAACTAGATCCGTCTTCAATTTAGCTTGTAAATAATGGTCTATTGGAATTATAGAAATACTATCCACTTTTGTCAATCTTAAGACTGCCTAATTTGAATAAAATAATCTCTTGAATGAATGATCGCGATTTTTATAATCGCAAATACTGGAACGGCAAGTATCATTCCAGCAACTCCAAAAAGTTCGCCACCAATAATTAAAGCACCGATAATAAAGAGCGGGTGCATATGCAAGGACTTTCCAACAATAAATGGGGATAATACATTACCTTCCAAAAATTGTAGAATTAACAAAGCAGCGAATGTAAAAATGGCGAGTTTTACAGAAGTCATCATAGCAATAGCAACAGCTGGAAAAGCACCAATTAATGGTCCAAAATAAGGAATAATGTTTGTAATTCCAATAATTAATCCTAGAAACACTGGGTATTGTACCCCCAATAAGCCTAGTATAATAGATGCCAAAACAGCCACTATCGAACATACTAAAAATTGCCCACGAAAATATCCGCCTAAAGAAAGATTAACTGCTTCTAAAAAGAGTAAACCATTTTCTCGCCATTTCTTTGGAGTTATGTACCAAGTTGCACGTTTTATCAATTCAACATCCTTTAACATATAAAAAGAGATAAATGGAATAACTACTATAACAACAATAAAGTCAATTAACTTTACGAAAAGATCCGAACTTTTAGCAATAAGTTGATTAAACCATTTTTCTAAGTCCTCTATCCTTTCGTCTACTTGCTCTTGAATTCCAATTGGAAAACGGGAAGTTGAGGCTTCTAAATTGTGTATCAAATCTCGGTAATGCCCAATTAAATGCGGGAGTTGTTCCGAAAATTCCCTCATCTGTTTAATAAGAAGGGGGATACCAATATATAATCCATAACCTAATCCAGCAAAAAACAAAATATAAATTAATAAAATTGATAAAGTCCGGTTTAGTCCAACTTTTTCTAATTTCACGACTAGTGGATGAAGTAAAAAAGCAATGAAACCACTAATTAAAAATGGTACTAAACCAATAAATACAGCAGTTAATATTGGCTTCCACAGTGGTTTTATAAGTAAAAAACAATAAAGGATTAAAAAAATCATTAAAATAATAATAAGCTTATAAACAATTTGCAGATGATTTTGTTTCAAAGGCTTTCCCCCTTTCTTTTAGTTTTCCTTACTTGGGATTTTTTAGTCTTATAGAAATAGAAAAAAGGGGACTCCACTGTTCGGATCCCCTCTTTTAACTAAGCTTCCTTAATTGTTCATCAAATAAATCGTCCAATGAACTTAATGACCCATCCTCTTCAACTTGGTGGGTGTGAATTGTTTGGTTACCAATAGACAACTCTATAAAGCAGTTCCAACAATAATATTGGTTGACACCGATCTTACCTAGGTCCTTGCTTTGGCAATTCGGACATTTCATCATGGGAATGACCACCTCGTAGCTTATTGACCGACATGATGATGTTCTCTTTTCCTATTTTTGGTGGATGTGGGGTCCGAATTACTCGTTTTCCCTTAGATATATCCGAAAAGAAACCATCTGTCAGCTCATACCCTACGATTGTGCCCACCTCTTCCATAAAATATACATCGTCCAATAAACCAAGCATCTCCCCATTTTGAGAAAAAGATTTTATCTTCTCCAGCGGTTTTCCATGGGTCATCGTATAAACTTGATCATTTCCTTTATACGGAATGAGAATATTTCGATCTTTAATCGTGATTGCATTTTCGCCAAAAAAGACATCTTTAATTGGCAACATATATTTTTTCCCAACCAACCCTTTACCGTGGAGCAAATAATGAGAGACTATACCGTTTTCATTAATGCATATGTCCGAAATTACACCAAGTAACCTTCCATCGCCATCATGAACAGGCATATCCTTTAAAAGAGAAAAAGTCCGCAAAGAATCTCTCCTTTCTTTCCGAACATTTTTATTTTCTCTCTTAATTCATAAAATCATAAGGTGAAACATTTTCCATACCAATCATCGGATCAATCATCATGATGGATTCTTCAGTGAGCATTTCATTTTGCGTAGATATGTGCTTATTGGAATTTGTATCCATTTGATAAACAGCAATCAATTTTTCATAAAGTGTTGTCTTTCTTTTTTGATCATCCTCTCTTTCGACGCCCATACGGAATGCACTTTCTTCACCGCATAGTACAAGGGATTGTTTACTTCGGGTGATACCTGTGTACAATAAATTTCTTCTAAGCATTCTATAGTAACTTCTAACGACAGGCATAATAACAATAGGGAATTCGCTACCTTGCGATTTATGAATGGAGCAACAATAAGCGTGAGTAATTTGATTTAAATCTGCTCTCGTATAAGTTACTTCTGTCCCCTCAAATGAAACAATGACTAAATCTTGTTTTTCAAGGTTTTCTTTTGCATACAAAATCGAAATGATTTCCCCCATATCTCCATTAAATACGTTTTGTTCAGGTTGGTTAACGAGTTGAAGTACTTTATCACCGATTCTGTACTTTATCTCTCCAAATAGAATCTCTTTTCTTTTTCCGGCTTCATTCGGGTTGAAAATCTCCTGTAAACTTTTGTTTAATGCATCTATTCCCGCCGGCCCTCTATACATAGGAGCAAGAACTTGAACATCCATTGCTGAGTACCCTTTCCGCTTAGCACTTTGAACAATTTTTTCAATAACATCGGGAATTTGTTCTGTCTGACATTTTATAAACGAACGGTCTTTCTGGGTTTTCGTAAGCTCTTTAGGTGTATTTCCATTTTTTATTTCATGTGCAAGTTCAATAATCGAAGAACCTTCTTCTTGTCGATAAATATCAATCAATTGAACGACGGGAATGACTGTTGACCGAAGTAAATCTTTTAGGACCTGTCCTGGTCCTACAGATGGCAATTGATCTTCATCCCCTACAAATATAACTTGAATATGATTCGGTAATGCCTTTAGCAACTGATGTGCAAGCCAAGTGTCGACCATGGACATTTCATCAACAATGACAAGCTTTCCTTCAATTTGCCGTTCTTCATCTAAATCAAGGTTTTCTTGTCCAGTCATACCAAGTAGTCTGTGAATCGTCATAGCTGGAAGTCCCGTTGATTCTGCCATCCTTTTAGCAGCTCTTCCCGTTGGTGCAGTTAAAAGAATCGGAAATGGATCATCTTTATAGCTGTGGGGATCTAGCGAACAACCGTGGAGCTCCGCATACAATTCAACAATTCCCTTAATAACAGTAGTTTTCCCCGTACCTGGCCCTCCCGTTAAAATCATCATTGGATTTGTTAAAGCTGTTTGGATTGCTTCTCTTTGGGAAGTCGCGTATTGGACTTGAAGTCGCTCTTCTAAATCACCCAAGGCAAGTAAAAATTCGGACTCAGGAAATTGGTCCTTATATTCTGTTTGCTCCATGATTCTTCCAATATTCGTAACGATTCCCTTTTCGGAAAAGTAAAGAGATGGTAAATAAACACGTTTACCTTCGCCTACCACCTTTTCTTCTTCTTCAAGTTTCAATAGCTCTTGAGTGATACTATCGAATGGAATTTCAATATTTTGGCTTCCCTCAAGTAATGTCTTTACCTTTTCAAGAAGCTCAGCTGCATCTAAATAAACATGACCATCTTTAAGACACTCGTTTTCCAAAACATAAAGACAACCAGCTTTAATTCGATCTGGATGATTGCCTGTTATTCCCAATTGTGAACCTAATTCATCAGCTCGTCCAAAACCAATTCCTTCTACATCCTCAATCAATTGAAAAGGATTCTTTTCCAATATCGATAATGTTTCATCTTTGTACACTTGATAAATTTTCATTGAAATTTGCGGACCAAACCCATATTGACTTAAACCGATCATAATACGTTCAAGCCCTTGATTTTCAAGCAAAGTGTCGTAAAGTGATTTTGCAGTTTCTGCATTTAATTTTGGTACAGAATCGAGTACAGAGGGATTTTCAAGAATACGCGTGATCGCATGGTCTCCGAGAGTTTCTACAATTCGTTCTGCAGTTTTTTTTCCTACACCATTGAAAAGATCACTAGATAAGTATGTAATCATTCCTTGCTTAGACTGTGGGAGTTCTTTCTTAAAATGGCTCACATTAAATTGGAGGCCAAACCGTGGATGTTCTTTCATATGACCATAAAATATATAAGGCTCCTGCTCATGGAGTTTTGGAAAATAGCCTGTTATAACAGCTTCTTTCTCTTTATACTCCTCATTCGTTTCATCCACTCTAATTCGTACAACGGAATAAAAATTTTGCTCATTATGGAAGATCGTTACGAGATGGCGACCTTTTATATATTTTTCATTTTCGGAAAATAAATTTAAAGAATCTTGGCGTACTTCCATATCTCATTCTCTCCTTAAAACTTGAGCCGTTAACCTTACTATTTTTGGAACTCCTGTTCAATTACTTTTTTCACATTTAATGCTAAAAGATGATCTGGTTGAATTTCCAATGCTTTATTTAATAGTTGAAGAACTTTATGAGGCTGCTCATCAGTCATTGCATAAGCAACACTTAAGTTGTAAAGGGCATCTGCATGTTGAGGATCAAGCTTAACAACTTTCTCTAGGTGACTGATTGCTTCCGAATACGCTTCAGATTGTGCCAAAGCAAGGGCATATTGAAATCTTGCTTCATTATCAGTTTCATCAAGTTCTACACTTCGCATTAGATATGGTAAAGCAAGCTCATTTCTCCCTAAATGAACAAAACACATTCCGAGCATATAATAGCCATCATTTGAATTCATTCCGTTTTGAATTGCTTTTTCGAAAAAACTAGCTGCTTGATTATATTTTTCTTTGTTAAATAATAAATTTCCGTAACTATAATAAGCAGCTGCCGCTTTATCATCTAATTGAATAGCTCTTTTTAAAAAAGTTTCAGCACGCTCATTTTCACCTACAGAGACTAAAACATTAGCAAAATTAACGTATCCAATCGCATCCTGTGGATTTTCTTCAATTGCTTCAGTAAATAATTCAAGAGCTTTCTCAATCTTGCCTTGTTGTAAAAACTCAATTCCTTGTTTATTTTTATCCATACTTCACACTCCGAACAATAAGTTAAGCAAATTATAGCATAAAAAAAGCAACTATATAGAGTAAGGGCACTGAAAAAAAACCATTAATGCAGAATTCCCTTAAACAAGGTTGTTGATTTACGCACCAAACTTTTCCGCTCCAATCAATATACCTTAAATGCCACCTTATTTATTGGGAACAATAGCATTGAGGTGGTTCAAATGATAAAAAAGGTTTTGGTATATATCTTTATGTTTCAACTAATTTCACCAAATGTTATTGCTCAAGTTAATCCACAAATACAAATATTCGATATAAATCAAGGTAAGGTTATAAAATATGTACAAATAAACACAGATTTACAACAAGAAGCAGGGAAATTTCTTGAAGGTATAACAGGTGTATATGTTAAAAACAATCCTATTCCAAATAAAGGATTTATGATTAGAATTCCTTTAAAACCTAATATTATGGTCAGAAATCAATGGTTTGATGACCTTGTAGATGAGGTAACAATTATTTTTACAGATCAAGAAAATCCATTTTTAATGGTGTTTGACGATGAAAATAAACCTTATTTCTTAACATTTAAAGGCAATACGGTAAAATACTTGGCATTATTGAACTTTAATCCATAGACCTCTCAAAATGAGATAACTAATCACGATTCAAAAAAGGAAATTTTCTACCTGTTTTCGGATAGCAAATTGCCATTTTTTAGCCGGCCTTTACACCTTTTTATCCAGGAGTATTAGTATTCGCTTTAGATTTACTGCGAATATCGCAGTGGCTCCTTGAATCTCCATACCGAATAGATCTGCGTATAGTCATATCATACCCGTGTCTGTATCATACTACTTAATACTATATTCCCTTTAGCCCTACCAGACCCTGCATATTCTCCATCGCTTTTTGAGCTTTTCAAAAGGAAAAACCTATTAATTATAGGGTTGATTTTATCATCGTTATAAAAATTTGCGATTATAAGGAGTACAACATGTTCGTCTTGGGGTAGAAATATTCAATTAGCACTCCTAACTACGAATTAACAATTAAATTTTTGTAATATTATTCAAATCAAAAAAATGCTAAGTGACTAACTTTAGGTGTATACTAGTTTAAATACCAAATTATTTGAATTTTTGTAGTGCTTCATAGGGATTTATGTTAAAGGATAGCTTAGTTTAAGTTTAATATAGAAGGAATTCTTTTCATCATTTTTAGTTTCTAACTAGAATCAATTCCATAATTCCTTTTTGTAAAAAAAGCATCCTGTTCAATATAAATTGTAATAAAGCTTGTAAACATAACGTGAGAACCTATACACCGTTGATTTCCGTTTCAGGCGGACGCTTTCCGGGGGGCGTGCGGTGAGCCTCCTCAGTCGCTTCGCGCCTTGCGGGGTCTCACCTGTCACGCTTATCCCCCAGGAGTCGCCGCCTTCCACTCCAATCAACTCGTTTATCTTTTGAAATTTAGCGATAGTTAAATAAACACTTTTAATTTTCGCTTTTTTCAAAGGGTAAACCAGTTTAGTTACTTATTTAAGAATAAAGTAATATTTCAAAAGTATTTAGAAAAGGAGAATAAAATGAAACTAAACGATCCTGTACATGGGGAAATAGTAATTAATGACCCAGATATTATTGATCTTATTGGTACAAAAACTTTTACTAGACTTTTAAATATCAAACAGCAGGGTAATACCTACTTTCTTCAACCAGATGCAATTCATTCAAGATACGATCATTCAATAGGTGTTTATGAATTGTTTAGAAGGGCTGTTCAAAGCTTGACGTATAAAAATCAAATTTTACTATCGGATCATGAGAAAAAGGTAGGATTAGTCGCTGCTTTACTTCACGATATTGGTCACGGACCCTATTCCCATTGTTTCCAAAACATAACTGGACAGGATCACGGTGATTGGTCAGTACGAATTGTTAGGGAAAACGAGGAAATTGTTGGCATTCTTTCAAGAATACCCCTACTCCATGAGGACGTACTAAATGTTTTAGAAGGAAAAGCAAAATTTCCAATTATCGAGGAGTTATTATTTGGGGCTTTATCAGTAGATCAATTGGATTTTTGGAACAGAGATTTACACCATTCATTAATCAATACAAGTCCTCTAAATTTAAAAACTTTACTTTCAGCTCTCGAAATTGTTGAAAATAAAATAGTTATTAATAACTCTGGAATAGCTGAAATTGAAAAAATGATAAAAATCAAAGAGTCACTATATAAACAAGGTTTTGGAAATCCCTTTGTTGTAGGTAAGGATTTTCTTTTAAAAGACATTTTTGAAGAATTTATACAAGAAGGAATATATTCAAATGCAACTCCCCTGTATCGAGTTATTAATAATGATCTTACCGGGACTAATATTGATGACTATCTCTCTTTAATTGATCAAACAATTGAAGACGAATTGAGGGATATTTGTACTAATTCCAAGCTAAATAGCTCCTTAAGAGACATGGTTGAAAGATACTTTTCGGAAACTAAAAGTATCCCCTACAAAATAGCAAATAATAAAGCGGAAGTATTTGAATTAAAAAAACAGAATGAAAATGTATCAATATTTGAAGAAAAGATAAAATATAGTTCCTATGCAGGTGATATATTTGTGTGTAGTAATAATGAATTAATTGATGTTCGTTTTTTCTCTGATTATATAAATGAAAAATATACTTCGTTACCGAAATCTATTGTTTTTTTTTATAATGAAATGTGTCTCTCATAAAACAAACGGAAAATTAAAGATCGTTATTGTACTACGGCTCTGTTTCTTACTGAACGACTGCATCTGTTTAATGACAATTCCTAAAATAATAATTTTGGTACCAGTCCCTCAGTTCGGTAACACTTTTACTCATCGGGGGGCTGGCATCATTTATCGAAAGAATACTAATGCAACTCTTCAATGTGACAGATATGCTCGGGTAGGCGAAACTCTCTTGCTATACCTCTCCCTTCCTTTTTCTAATAGTTTGCAGTCAATTTAGTGAGAAAAAGGAGGTATTGAAAAACGACTTTGTCATTCGTACAAAGCCGTTTTTCTACTATTATCATATGTACTACCCTTGAAATCCCTCAGTGTAAAATTGGAAGGTTACACCGAATTGATCTTTAATCACCCCGTAAGCAGGACTAAAACTCGTTTCTGATAGTGGCATTTCAACTTGTCCGCCAACCTGTAAGGCTTCAAAAATTAGGCGGGCTTTGTCTGCGTTGTCAAACGTGACACAAATGGTCACCAGGTTTCCTTCTTGGGCTGGTTGACCTGGGAAAGTATCTGAAAACATAATTACTGACTCTCCAACCCTTATCATAGCGTGTGAAACAAGGTCTTTTGCATCCTCAGGGAAAGGAGAATCTGGGGTAGTAGGCATTTCACCAAATGTAATAACTCCTAAATTTTCTGCACGAAATACTTTTTCGTAAAATTCAATTGCTTCTCTTGCATTTCCGTTCAACTGTAAATACGGAATAAATTGCATTTATTTCAGCTCCTCTAATTTTATTGGGAGTATATTCTCCAAATATTATTATAACCAAAAGGATCATGAAGCACATTAAGATTCTGATAATTTTAATTTCTCCGTGCCAAGCTCAGTTACTGCCACCTCCCTTCTTGAAGCATGGCACCCTATAGCTTAGTTTCTCACTGTCGATTACCTTTGAACTGTCTATCACTATGAAATCAACATCCCCTTTTTCATGGATTCCCCAATAAAAATAGAGCCTCCAAAAGTTAATTCATTAACTTTTGGGCTAGCTCTAATTGCTTATTAAATATTAAACTTTTTCAGTGGCTTCCAGATAGTAACTGACTTTTGTTATTCTTATTAACCTACATAAGTTAGACGTTTATCGTTTTTGTAAATTTGATCAATCGTTCCGCCACCAAGACATTCATCCTCTTGATAGAAAACGACTGCTTGGCCAGGTGTTACAGCTCTGACAGGCTCAGCAAAAATAACATTCACTTCACTGTTCGGCAGAATTTGGACTGTAACAGGAACATCTGGCTGACGGTAACGAAACTTGGCTGTACATGTAAATTCTTTTGGCATTTCTTTATTTGAAATCCAATTTACTTGAATCGCTTTGATAGAATCAGAGTAAAGTGTTGGGTGATCGAATCCTTGTTCTACATATAATATATTTCTTTCTAAATCTTTCCCTACAACAAACCAAGGTTCCCCTGATCCACCAATTCCAAGTCCATGGCGTTGACCTATTGTATAATACATGAGTCCCTCGTGTTTACCCATATATTGTCCATCCAATGTTTCCATTCGCCCATTTTGCGCAGGTAAGTATTGGCTTAGAAATTCCTTAAAGTTGCGCTCACCAATAAAACAAATTCCTGTGCTATCTTTTTTCGTAGCAGTGGCGAGACCAGCCTTCTTAGCAATTTCACGCACTTCTTTTTTATCCATTGCACCAAGTGGAAATAAAACTTTTTCAAGTTGGCTCTGACTAAGTTGATTTAAAAAATAAGTTTGATCCTTATTGTTATCGATGCCGCGGAGCATTTTCACTTCACCGTTACTAGTCTCCACACGAGCATAATGTCCTGTAGCCAAATAATCAGCTCCAAGTTTCATGGCGTGATCTAGAAAAGCTTTAAACTTAATTTCCTTATTACACATCACATCGGGGTTAGGCGTCCGACCTGCTTTATATTCATCAAGGAAGTACGTAAACACCTTATCCCAATATTCTTTTTCAAAATTGACGGCATAGTACGGAATTCCAATTTGGTTACAAACACGGATCACATCATTATAATCTTCGGTCGCTGTACAAACACCATTTTCATCCGTGTCATCCCAATTTTTCATAAAAATTCCGATGACATCATACCCTTGTTCTTTCAGTAATAGTGCAGCAACGGAAGAATCAACTCCACCGGACATACCGACAATTACACGTGTGTCTTTTGCTGCTTTCTCCATCTTACATCTTCCTTTCAGTTTTGAAGCCTCTTAACTATTTTGGCTGTTTCCTTTGCGGCGGTAATGATATCTTCCTTCGTGTTTCCAAGACCAAAACTAAAGCGGATCGAATTCTTTATCCGCTGTGAATCATGGCCATACATAGCAACGAGAACATGTGAAGGTTCTAAGGAACCCGCTGTGCATGCTGAGCCACTTGAAGCAGCAATTCCCGCCATGTCTAAATTGACTAACATTGGTTCTACATCTGTATTAGGAAAACTAATATTAAGAACATGTGGCAGAAAATATTCAGTCGATCCATTTATTTGAAAATCAATTTCTTCGGCCTTTAATGTTTCAATAAAAGTGTTTCTCAAACAATAGTACAGTTCCTTTTTTTCATCTATTGAATTTATCGATAACGTAGCTGCTTTTGCAAAACCAGCTATTGCTGCCAGATTCTCCGTACCTGCTCTCCTCTTTAGTTCTTGTTCTCCTCCAAATACGTTCGGCGTGATAGTAGTACCTGATTTTATATAGAGGAAACCTACACCTTTTGGACCATTAATTTTATGTCCTGAGACGGACAAAAGGTTGACGCCAAGTTCCTTCACATTCATTCTAATTGTGCCATAAGCTTGGACAGCATCTGTATGAAAATAAGCTTGGTGTGATTTTAATAATTCTCCAATTTCTTTTACAGGCTGGATTGTCCCTACTTCATTATTCCCATACATAATGGTGACGAGAATAGTATCTGGTCGCAAGGCTTCCTTAACGGATTGGACAGTGATTCGTCCCGTATCGTCTGGCGTTAAATACGTGACATCAAAACCATCTTTTTCAAGAAATTGACATGTATGAAGAACAGCGTGGTGTTCAATTTGCGATGTAATAATATGCTGCCCTTTTTGACGGTTAGCTCTAGCTATACCGATAATCGCTAAATTATCTGCTTCGGTTCCCCCGCTAGTAAAGACCATTTCAGAGAAATCGGCTCCTATACTGTCAGCTAAAGCCATACGAGATTCATCCAATATTTTTCTAGCATCTCTTCCATAGGAATGGATACTGGAAGGATTTCCAAATGACGATTGCATAACGGAAACGATTGTTTCCGTAACCGAAGGATGAAGCGGAGAAGTTGCTGCATGATCTAAATAAATTCTGTCCATATAATATCTTTCCACCTATTTTTAGTTTAAATATAAAACATATAGGGAGTGTCATCCCCGTCGTCTTCATAATTAGCTAAATCTTCAATCGTTGTGCTATCTAATACATCTTTAACGGCATCACGAATTTTTTCCCATAGTTTTCGTTTTACAGGTTCTTCATCCTCGATCCCCTCTACAGGACTAATAGGGCCTTCCAACACTCGGATAATATCTCCAGCTGTTATTTTTGAAGGTTCTGATGCTAAAATATATCCACCATACGCTCCTCTAACGCTTTTTACTAGACCAGCATTTCGCAACGGCCCGGCTAGTTGTTCCAAATAATGCTCAGACAAATTATACGTGCTTGCTATCGATTTAAGTGATATAGGCCCTTCACCATATCGTTTCCCAAGCTCAATCATAATGGTTAATCCATATCTGCCTTTAGTTGAAATTTTCATAACCTTGCACCTCGTTCAATTTGATTCTCTGGATTTTTTTGAATTTGTTTTTTTAATATTTTATCAGCGAGAAATTGACATTGTGGCATCGCAAATCCAATAAAACTACCAATTGCTACACTGAATATAACTGTCCCAAGAAATACAGGCCCTCCTAGCATCCATCCAAAAATAAGGACCATTACTTCCATTAATCGTCTGGCAGTCGCAATTTTCCAACCAGTCTTTATTTGTATCGCCAACATTAAACTATCTCTTGGTCCTGCTCCTAACTCAGCTGAAAGATAAATACCCATTCCATAAGCATTAATAATCATACCTAACAAAAATAAAAGTGATTTGCCGAGCATAGTATCTGGCTCAACTAAGAAAGGTATCTGCATATACATATCAATAAACAAGCCTACAAGGATCATATTCAAATAGGCCCCAAACTGTGGCCATTTTTTTATCATTATGGACGATAACCCTAATACTGTAAAACCTACTAGAATGGACCATGTTCCAATTGTCAAACCTAATTGATAAAAGAGCCCGACATGTAAAACATCCCATGGTGCAACACCAAAGTCGGATTTAATCATTAAAACAATGCCAAACGACATAATAAGCAATCCAACTGTAAAGATGAGAAGTCTTCTTACTAAATTATCTTTTTGACTCATATTGTTGTACCCCTCTGCATTGCTTCATTATAGCACATTAATTTTGTTATATGCATATATCTGACCGTTTTGGTATGATAGAAAGAAGGTGGTACGAGAACGTGGGTTTGGAGAGATGAAATTGAAAAATCAACCATTAGCATTTAGAATGCGCCCGAGAACGATTGAAGAAGTGGTCGGTCAGCAACATTTAGTTGGTGAAGGAAAAATCATCGCGAGAATGGTGAAGGCTAAACAATTAGCATCAATGATTTTGTATGGTCCTCCAGGGATTGGGAAAACATCGATTGCCAGCGCGATTGCTGGTAGCACACAATATGCCTTTAGAATGTTAAATGCTGTAACAAATAATAAAAAAGATCTAGAGATCGTAGCTGCGGAAGGAAAAATGAGTGGCAAAGTCATTTTACTATTAGATGAAGTCCATCGATTAGATAAAGCGAAGCAGGATTTTCTATTACCCCATTTAGAAAATGGAACGATTATTTTAATCGGTGCAACAACGAGTAACCCTTATCATGCCATTAATCCAGCGATTAGGAGTCGTTGTCAAATCTTTGAGCTTCATCCACTATCAAATGAGGATATTAAAGAAGCTTTGCTCCGCGCACTCGCAGACCAAGAAAGAGGGCTTGGTACCCATTCGGTTACTATTGATGATCAAGCTTTGCAGCATTTTGCCTCATCAACTGCTGGAGATGTCCGAAGTGCTTTAAATGCATTAGAATTAGCGGTTCTCTCTACAGACAGCGATGTTGAAGGAAAAGTCCATATATCAGCTTCAACTGCAGAAGAATGTTTACAGAAAAAAAGCTTTGTCCACGATAAAGATGGTGATGCCCATTATGATGTGTTAAGCGGGTTTCAAAAGTCGATAAGAGGTAGTGATGTAAATGCAGCTCTTCATTACTTGGGTCGCTTAATTGAAGCCGGAGACTTACCTAGCATTTCTCGCCGTCTACTTGTGATTGCCTACGAGGATATCGGACTAGCTAATCCTCAAGCAGGGTCGAGAACCCTAGCAGCTATTCAAACAGCTGAAAAAATTGGCTTTCCAGAAGCGCGAATACCGCTTGCCAATGCTGTAATCGAATTATGTTTATCACCAAAATCAAATTCTGCTATCTGTGCAATTGATGAAGCTCTTAAAGATATTCGCGCAGGAAATAGCGGAGAAGTACCAAACCATTTAAAAGATGCCCATTATAAAGGAGCATCTGAGCTTGGTAGAGGTATAGGCTACAAATATCCTCATGACTATCCAACTGGTTGGGTAAAGCAACAATATTTGCCGGAAAAAATTAAAAACAAACAATACTTTCACCCGAAAAAAACTGGTAAGTTTGAACAGGCGCTTGCAACAGTTTACGAAAAAATTATCAATAATCGATAATGGAAAACGACACAACCTAAAGAGGATTGTGTCGTTTATTATTTACTTCCATCATTAACGCGATGAATAGGAATTTCTTTAATAATTTCTCTTACAACATAACTTGCCATAATCAACCCAGCAGTAGACGGAACAAAGGCATTTGATGCGGGAGGCATTTGCGCTTTCCTAATTTCTGATCCATCTTTCCCTACCACTTTTCTAACATCTTCCCGAATAACAATTGGACTTTCATCAGAAAAGACAACAGGCACACCTTTTTTAATCCCTTCTTTTCTTAATTGCGTTCTTATCACCTTAGCAATTGGATCAGTGTGGGTCTGAAAAATATCTTTAATCATGAGTCTCGTTGGGTCCATTTTATTAGCTGCACCCATTGAAGAAATCATTGGAATATTCCTTTTTAAACATTCTTTAATTAATAAAATTTTATACGATATCGTATCTGAAGCATCCACAATAAAATCTGGTTTTTGTTCAAAAAACAGCTCTAACGTTTCTTCTGTAAAAAACATTTTCATAGCAACAACTTCACAATCGGGATTAATATCTTTAATCCGCTCTTTCATTAAATCGACTTTCGGTTGTCCTACTGTCGACAAAAGAGCAATCAATTGTCGGTTCACATTCGTAATATCGACATCATCTTTATCGACAAGAATTATTTTTCCTACTCCTGAACGAGCTAACGCTTCAGCAGCAAACGTTCCGACTCCACCAACACCTAGAACAGCTACTGAACTATTTTTTAATAAATCCAAACCTTTTTTTCCAATTGCTAATTCATTACGAGAAAATTGATGTAACATAAGTTCAACTCCACATTTAAAGTACGTCTTCCCTGAATCAGAATAAACAAGTAAACGATAAAAAGCAATGATTTTATATGTAAAAGAACAAATGTGCAGGCCTTGCACATCGTCGAACAAACTTCCAAGCTAATTACTTATCATAGAAAAAAAGCGGAGAAGTTTGATTGTCGCTATGTGCTAGCCTCCTTAAGACGCGAAGCCCTATCCATTGTAGCAAGTTCCACAGTCGCCAAATTTATATTTTTCTATACAATAAAAAAAACAACCTATTGGGTTGTTTTTTTAACGAAGATAGGATAAGTCCCGATCGTGCCGTCTGTTTATCCTTTGTTTTGATCCCGCTCTTGGCAGGTGGGTGTCTTGCTTCAGGCCTTATGTGTCCTCTCAACCGGAGGCTTACACTTAGTCTGAAAACTCCAGACTCCCAAAGTTATGTCTTGTCGGTCAAAACGAAAAGGTATTAGAACGAACACATCAGGACTTATCCTGTTGTTTAAATACTAACATAAGAAAACGTTTTTTTCAAACAAAACCAAATGGGAAAATAGGCTTGTTTTTACATTTTCTACCAGATTAAACCTTCGATCTCTCTATAGATAAATGCAGTTCCTTTAACTGACTTTCGCTTACTTCATCCGGTGCCTTCATTAATAAATCACCGGCGCTAGCTGTCTTTGGAAAGGCAATCGTATCGCGAAGACTATTGCGACCAGCAAGCAGCATTACCATACGATCTAATCCAAGTGCAATTCCCCCATGCGGAGGCGTTCCGTAATCAAATGCTTCTAGAAGAAAGCCAAATTTTTCTTTTGCTTCTTCTTCAGTAAATCCAAGCACTTTAAACATTCTTTCTTGAATATCTCTTTCAAATATCCGCAAAGATCCTCCACCAAGTTCATATCCATTTAATACAAGATCGTAAGCTTGAGCTCGAACATTTGCTGGATCTGTTTCCAGTTTGTACAAATCTTCGCGCGCAGGCATTGTAAATGGGTGGTGTGCAGCGAAATAACGTTTTTCCTCCTCATCATACTCAAGAAGCGGCCAATCAACGACCCAAAGAAAGTTAAATTTTGATTGATCAATTAACCCAAGTTCCTTGGCAAGTTTTAAGCGGAGAGCACCTAATGATTCAGCTACTATTTTTTTAGTATCTGCAACAAAAAGAAGTAGGTCCCCTTGTTCGGCCCCGAGTTCCGCTCGTAGTTTTACCTGATTATCGTCTGTAAAGAATTTAGCGATCGGTCCTTTGAGACCTTCTTCCTCAACTTTCATCCAAGCTAACCCTTTTGCTCCATAAACTGAAACAAATTCTCCAAGAGCATCAATCTCTTTGCGAGAGTAATTATTGGCTGAATTCTTAACCACGATAGCTTTCACTTGTCCTCCGTTAGCAACGGCACCTGAAAACACTTTGAAATCACTGGATGCAACGAGTTCGGATATATCTTTTAACTCCATTTCAAACCTAGTGTCTGGTTTATCAGAACCGTATCTTGCCATCGCATCATCGTAAGTCATGACTGGAAATGGAGTTTTAATTTCAACGCCCTTCGTATCTTGCATAATCTGTTTCATCATTCTTTCCATCATAACTCGAATGTCATCTTGACTCATGAAGCTAGCTTCAATATCAATTTGTGTAAACTCTGGTTGACGATCCGCCCTTAAATCTTCATCACGGAAACAGCGAGCCACTTGGTAATATTTATCAAAGCCGCTAACCATCAATAATTGTTTGAAAAGTTGAGGTGATTGGGGAAGTGCATAAAATTCTCCCTCATGGATTCGGCTTGGAACAAGATAATCTCTTGCACCTTCTGGAGTACTCTTAGTTAAGATCGGAGTTTCAATATCAAGAAACCCTTCTCCATCCAGAAAATTACGGATCGTTTTTGTAATGTCAGATCTAAGTTTAAAGACATTAAACATTTCCTGTCTTCGTAAATCTAAGTAACGATATTTCAACCGAATATCTTCTGAAGCATCCGTATGATCCTCGATCATAAACGGAGGGGTTTTCGCTTCATTGATAATTGTAACCTCAGATACTATCACTTCGATTTTTCCGGTCTTTAAATTAGGATTCACTGTTCCTTCGTTCCGCTTCACAATGATTCCATGAACATCCAAAACGTATTCTGTGCGTACCTTTTCTGCAATCTCAAGGGCTGCCTTTGATTCTTCTGGATTAAAAACGATTTGGACTATTCCAGTTCTGTCACGAAGATCAATAAAAATAAGTCCGCCCAAATCGCGCCGTCTTTGCACCCATCCCTTTAAATTAACCGACTCACCTACTGCTTGTTCTGTTATCTCTCCACAATAATAGGTTCTACCAAACATAGGACTTCCCCCTTTATCAACTTAATTTGCTATATTCTTCAACAAAATTCTGTAAAGAGCATTCCTGTTGCTCTCCAGTTGTCATATTTTTGACTGTAACGATTCCATTTTTCAATTCATCTTCACCGATTATGATCGAATGCGTTGCACCCAGTCTTTCTGCAGCTTTAAATTGTGCTTTTAACTTTTTATCCATATAATCGCGTTCTACAGAAAATCCTGCCCTGCGCATGTCTTCAAGTAAAGTAACAGAATAATCTTTTGCCTCTTCACCTAGCGAGATAATGTAAGCATCTATACCATTTTCTCTTTCAAACTGTACCTCTTCGGTTTCCATAGCGCTGATTAATCTTTCGATACTAAAAGCAAAACCAATTCCAGGGGTATCTGGACCACCCATCTCTTTCACAAGTCCGTTGTAACGACCACCACCGCATAATGTTGTAATCGCGCCAAATCCTTCTGCTTCACTCATAATTTCAAAAGCGGTATGATTATAATAATCTAGCCCTCGAACAAGAGTAGAGTCAACTTGGAAATCGATCTTCATTGCCTTTAAGTATTCCTTAACTTTATTAAAATATTGGGCAGACTCTTCGTTTAAATAATCAAGTATGGAAGGTGCTGATCCCATTAATTCATGATCATGATCCTTTTTACAATCAAGAATTCTAAGCGGATTTTTTTCCAATCTGCTTTGACAGTCTTTACAAAACTCTTGAATTCTCGGTTGAAAATGATTGATTAATGCGTTTCTATGAGCTACTCTACTTTCTTTATCCCCAAGACTATTAATAACAAGCCTTAGTTTTTTCAATCCCAATTGTCGATATATACCCATCGCTAATGATATTACTTCTGCGTCAATTGCAGGATCCATACT
The DNA here is from genome assembly GCF_001375535.1 of Bacillus niameyensis. Lineage (GTDB taxonomy): Bacteria > Bacillota > Bacilli > Bacillales > Bacillaceae_C > Lederbergia > Lederbergia niameyensis. The sequence continues at coordinate 381,953 of NZ_LN831197.1, read as the reverse complement.
TCCCAATGCTTCAACCCCGAATTGAACAAACTGCCGATATCTGCCTGCCTGCGGTCTTTCATAGCGGAACATCGGTCCTAGATAATAGAGCTTAACAGGTTGAGTAGCATTTCCAAACATTTTATTTTCTGCAAAGGAACGAACAACCGCTGCAGTTCCTTCAGGTCGCAGTGTTAACTCCCTACCTCCCCGATCCTGAAAAGAATACATTTCTTTTTGAACGATATCGGTTGTATCACCTACACCTCTTTGAAATAGCTCTGTATGTTCAAAAATAGGCGTCCTAATTTCATGATATTGATACAACTGACACATTTTTTTCGCTGTTTCTTCGATTAATTGCCATTTTTCTACTTCCCCAGGAAGAATATCCTGTGTTCCACGTGGTATTTGAACAGCCATCTATAATCCTCCTTTTAATCAAAATAAAAAAACTCCCGTCCCTTGTTCCGAAAAACAAGGGACGAGAGTTATTTCCCGCGGTGCCACCCTTTTTAAAGTTGTAAAACAACTTTCACTTAGACAGTTATCGCCTGATTACGTCCAACCCCTACTAAAAACGTATTTGTTCGAGGTGGAAGCCTACGGAATGTCTTTCATTGAACTTCAATGTAGAAATGCTTTCAGCCGCGGCATTTCCTCTCTTTACACTCAGCACTCAATTACTTTTTCCATCATTGGCTAAATATAGTTATTTTAGTTATTATATCATAAGGATAACGGAAAACTTTGTCAATAGTTTATGAACGAAGTAATCTTTTTTTTATTGACTTAATTTCTGAAGAGGTTGTCCCAAACTCCCCCAAATGATCAATATTCATCATATAGCTATTATCTGGACTATTTTGCAAATTCATATGAGTTAATTGGATTGAACTGCAATTAGCTGTTTGATTCTGCTCGTTAGTTCGCATCAAGTAGTCTCCTTTAGTAAAATGTTTTGTTCATATCTTTCCCTTTTATTAAAAATTCTATTTAAAAAAAGGATTTTTCTTCATTTTGACGAATATGTAGATTGATTATCTCTCGAATGTATTGATACAATGGATTCTTAAGTAATAGAAAGGCGGTTTCTTTGCAGTGAAAAAACGTTTTATCCTGTTTGCAGTCATAACATTATTACTTACAATGATTATTTACTACTCACCAAATACTTCTGCTGATTCAGAATCAGTTATTGTAACAGGTGAAATTGTCAATGTTAGGGAAAAACCCGATACTTCTTATTCCATAGTTACCCAAGTTCGAAAAGGCGAAACCTATCCAGTAGTAAGTGTAGAAAATGGATGGTATCAAATTAAATTACCTTCTGGTCAAGAAGGCTGGGTAGCTGGTTGGCTTGTGGACAAACAAACAATTACTTCTAGCTCAACCACTAGCGGAACAGTATCTGCTAGTTCTTTAAATGTCCGTTCAGAGCCAAGTTCGACAAGTTCAAAAGTAGGTACACTAGAAAAAGGAGAACGGGTTAAAATACTAGATGATAACAATGGGTGGAGCCAAATTGAATTTAATGGAAATGTAGCTTGGGTAAGTAGCCAATATATCGAAACTTCGAATTCAGAACCTGTGTCATCAGTAGTCTCTTCACCTAATCAAATTAATATTTTATATGATGCGACAAATATCCGAAAAAAACCGACATTAAAATCAAAAATTGTTAAACAAGCTTCATCTGGGGATATCTTCACCGTACTAGAAAAAGATGGAGATTGGTTTAAAATTGAATACTCCCCTGGAAAAACTGGATATGTTGCTAGCTGGATCGTTTCAGCGAATCAGGCTGGACAAATAAATAATTTTAAAGAGTATGATGGTGCCAAAACAATCGTCATTGATCCGGGCCATGGTGGGCGTGATCAAGGTGCAACCGGTACAAGCGGAGTGCTTGAAAAGGATTTAACATTAAGGATCGGTAATACATTAGCTAAAAAACTAAACAAAGCTGGTTATAATGTCATTTTAACGCGATCTACAGAAGAATATATTAGTTTAGAGGAAAGAACCAAACAAGCTCAAATAAGCGGAGCAGATGCTTTCATAAGTTTACACTACGATAGCATTGATAATAATGAGGTGGAAGGACATACATCCTACTATTATCATGACCGGGACCAAAAGCTAGCAGAAGCAGTCCATAACAACATTACAGATGCTGTTATGATCTCTGATCGCGGGGTTCGATTTGGAGATTATTATGTTCTGCGAGAAAATACTCAACCATCTGTCCTACTCGAACTAGGCTATTTAAGTAACCCGCATGAAGAAGAAATCATAAAGTCTGTTCAATACCAGGAAAAAGTAGCGAATGCGATTTTAGAAGGAATTAATCAATACTTTGGTAATTAAAAAACAAAAGCGCAAGCGCATTGCCCATCGACATACAAACTTCTATATTAAAGATGAACGGCTAAAAACGCGCCGTTCTGACCAACATCCTGTTGGCCTGAGATAAAGGAAGTATGAGCCGATGATGACTTATCGTAGGAAGAAGCTTAGAGGTTTGCAAGTCGATATACGCTGGAGCTGGATGAGTACGCATAACGTTATAACTTATACAAAGCATCCAATTTTATAGTACGCTTAACAAATAAATAAAAAACCTGGTGATTTAAGTTATCACCAGGTTTTTTATTATCTTTCTAACATTAACGTAACAGGTCCATCATTTACTAATGATACATCCATCATCGCACCAAAAATTCCTGTCTCCACATGAACCCCTTTTTCCCTAAGGGATTGATTAAAATAGTCATATAATCGCTCTGCCTCGTCAGGTTTGGCCGCATCCATAAAATTTGGGCGTCGGCCTTTTCGACAATCTCCGTAAAGAGTGAACTGTGAAATCGACAATATCGAACCACCTTTATCCAATAAAGAGTGATTCATTTTCTCATTCTCATCTTCAAATATACGCAAATTTACTATCTTATCACTCAACCAATCACAAGCATCCGTCGTATCACCATGAGTAAAGCCGACAAGCAAGACAAATCCATGATCGATCTTACCAACAATCTTATCATTAACTTTTACATTTGCTTCCTTGCTTCTTTGCAAAACTACTTTCATTCCTAAACCCCTTAATTCGTAATTCTTCGAACAGCATATATATCTGGAATCTGCTTAATTTTATCGACTACTTTATGAAGATGGCTAATATTTTGAATCGAAATCGACATCATAATTGTTGCCATCTTGTTACGATCAGCTCTACCAGTCACTGCAGTTATATTCGTTTTCGTACCGCTAACTGTTTGGAGAACTTCATTTAATAATCCACTTCTATCATATCCAGATATTTCAATATCAACATTGTATTCTTTTCGATTATTAACTGCTGATTCCCACTCTACCTCAATAAGCCGATTTTGCATATCTTCTTGAATAATATTAGGGCAATCAGATCTGTGAACAGAGACCCCTCGTCCTTTTGTTATGAACCCTATTACTTCATCACCGGGAACGGGGTTACAACAACGTGACAGGCGGACAAGCAAATTGTCAGCGCCCTTTACTTGCACTCCAGCTTCATAACGTTTTGGATGCTGCTCTCTTTTCGTCTCTGAAATGATTTCTTCAACCTTCTCCTCTTCGTCCCGCTGCTTTCTCAATTTCTCTGTGAGACGATTTGCAACTTGCAGCGGGGATATTCCGTTATACCCAACACTGGCAAACATATCGTCCTCATTAGAAAAATTAAACTTAGTTGAAACCTTTTTGAGATTTTCACTGGTCATGACTTTTTTTACTTCGAATTCCATTTCTTTTATTTCTTTTTCAACCAGTTCTCGTCCCTTAATAATATTTTCCTCTTTACGCTGTCGTTTAAAAAACTGTCTAATCTTGTTTTTAGCCTGACTTGTTTGGGCAAGTTTCAACCAATCCTGACTTGGGCCATAAGAATGTTTGGACGTTAATATTTCAATAATATCACCGGTCTTCAATTTATAATCCAACGTTACGATTTTTCCATTTATCTTAGCCCCAATTGTTTTATTGCCGATTTCAGAGTGAATTCTATAAGCAAAATCAATTGGAACAGATCCGGCAGGAAGCTCAATGACGTCCCCTTTTGGAGTAAACACAAAAACCATATCAGAAAACAAATCAATTTTTAATGACTCCATAAACTCTTCAGCGTTTTCCGATTCATCTTGAAACTCTAGTATTTCCCTGAACCAAGACAACTTCTTATCCAAAGAATCACGAAGATCATTCACTTTTCCTTCTTTGTAAGCCCAATGTGCCGCAACCCCATATTCAGAAATCCGATGCATATCCCTTGTTCTAATTTGTACCTCTAGTGGCTCTCCTTTTGGACCGATTACAGTTGTATGGAGGGACTGATACATATTTGGTTTAGGCATAGCAATATAGTCTTTAAAACGGCCAGGCATTGGCTTCCAACAAGTGTGGATAATTCCAAGGACTGCATAACAATCTTTTATACTATTTACAATAATTCTAACCGCCAACAAATCATAGATCTCATTAAATTGTTTATGTTGAAGAACCATTTTACGATAAATGGAATAGATGTGTTTTGGACGCCCATACACTTCAGATTTAATTTCCATATCATTGAGTTGATCCTTAACATCACCCATGACATCTTCTAGATATTGCTCACGTTCTTTCCGTTTCCGATTCATTAAGTTAACGATACGATAATATTGTTGCGGATTTAAATAACGCAGGGCGGTATCTTCCAGTTCCCACTTAATTTTGGAAATCCCGAGGCGGTGTGCAAGCGGGGCAAAAATTTCAAGCGTCTCATTAGCAATTCTCCTTTGTTTCTCTGGAGGTAAATGCTTAAGAGTTCTCATATTATGTAGCCTATCTGCTAGTTTTATAAGAATGACTCTTATATCTTGGGCCATGGCTACAAACATTTTACGATGATTTTCTGCCTGTTGTTCCTCATGGGATTTATATTTTATCTTTCCGAGCTTTGTCACACCATCGACTAACATGGCCACCTCACTGCCAAACTCCCTTGAAATATCAAGAAGAGTAACTGGAGTATCCTCCACAACATCATGAAGAAAACCTGCAGCAATTGTCGACGGATCCATTTGCAAATCTGTCAGAATACCAGCGACCTGAATCGGATGGATAATATAGGGCTCCCCTGATTTTCTGTATTGATCCTTATGAGCATACGCTGCAAACTCATATGCTTTCCTGACTATTGCAACATTTTCTCCATTTAAATATTCACTTGTCTTCTTGATTATTTCATCTGATGTAATAATTTGATCTTTCGCCATGAGGATCACCTTTTAAAAAAAAATTTCGAAACATAGTATTAATATCTATTATCGAGAATGATGACAAACTTGTAAAGGTTTAGATAATTTTTTTATCTAAAAATGTCAAACTTATAAGAAAATCAGTGGCAACTGTTTAGCGTTGTACAAGACTTTTAAGCTTCTAGGTATAGGAAGCACGTGAAGTTGAGTTATCAAAAAAGGTTGCTAAGCGCTGATCTTACGCAGTCACGAATAACAGCAAAGCTGTCCTAATTCTGCACAGTTTGCAGAATTAGGACAGCCTCCAATTGTAATTAAAACTTCATCAAAGATAGAGTGTCATAACCTCCAAGCTTCTCTTTACCATCGAGATAAGACAATTCAATCAGAAATGCAATTCCTGCAACAACGCCACCTAATTTTTCTACAAGTTCTATCGTTGCAAGAATGGTACCGCCAGTTGCAAGTAAATCGTCCGTAATTAAGACCCTTTGACCTGGTTTTATTGCATCTTTATGAATCGTTAAAGCATCTTGCCCGTACTCTTTCCCATAACTGGCTTTGATTGTTTCTCTTGGTAGTTTACCTTCTTTTCTAACTGGCGCAAAACCAACCCCTAACGCATAGGAAACAGGACAACCGATAATAAATCCTCGAGCTTCAGGACCTACAACAAGGTCTATTTGCTTCTCTTCCGCATACTTCACGATTTGATCGGTGGCATACCGATAGGCTTCACCGTTATCCATTAAGGTCGTAATATCTTTAAAAAGCACACCTTCATTTGGCCAATCTGGGACGATAGTTATAAATTGTTTTAAATCCATGCTCTTACTTCCTCCTCATACGGCTTACCTAGTGCAAGTCGTTCATGAAACCATTGTTTTAATTGAGTATAAGATGAATACAAAAGTTCTTTTTCTAACATTATTTGCTGCTGTTTTCTTTGGTAAGTAGGAGAATCTCCCAAATCCTTTTTTAATTTCTGTTGATTCATTCGAATCAAACCGTCTTCCATTGTAACAAAGTCTAGTTCAAAAAACACTTGAGACATAAACTGAATTGTTTCTTTTGACCATCCACGATGTTTCGCAAGTTCTAAACCATATCTTTTAAGATCGAAGCTCTGTCTTTTTAATAAAAAGGCATAGTACCATTTGAAATGATCTCTTGTCGGAATAGTAGAGAAGAAATGATCCTCAGTATGAAAGAAATGGGCGTAAATTCTTGAAGGAAATTTATTACCTACTAGTTTTCCTAACCATTCAAGACTAGGTGGTATATCAAAAAGTACAATATTTTTTCTATCAATGGGAAATTTCTCAGCACTCGTCAGATCAGTTATAAGGTTGCTTTCTAACTTCCTTCCGAATTCATTATAATGCTTTTCGGAAAAAAAGATGAATAAAGTGTCCTTTTTTGATATTTCCTGTATCCACTGATCAATCTGACGATTTCCTCGCAAATCAAAAAGTTGCCACTCTTTTACAGCCATGTCCCTAATAAAAATTTGTGGTTTTTGACGATTATTCCACTCATTAATAGCTAATTCACCAATGACTGCTGCCTTAGATCCTGGGGAGAGATCGTCTGCTAAATTCCCCAGATTAAATCCGACACCATCTAAAAAATGTCCTTGTCCCTCAAATAATATCTTAAGATGATTTTTGTTTGCTCCAATTTTTTTTATATCAGTTGTTATTGCATTCTCTATTAAAATTGTTGGTTTTGGATTATTCATACCATAGGGAGCTAGCATGTTTAATTGACTAATCGAGTCAATGTCAATATCTTCAATATTAATAGAAGCATCTAATTCTGTTATCGGAATAAAATCTTCACTGCTTAATTGTTGAGATGCAGCTTCATTTAATCGATTACGTAGTTCATCAACATTCTCTATCGACAACGTCATCCCTGCAGCCATTGTATGTCCACCAAAATGCGGTAAAATATCCCGACAAGTTGATAGATTTTTAAATAAATCAAAACCTGCTATACTTCTCGCTGATCCTTTCGCTAATCCTGTCTGTGGATCATAACTTAGAACTATAGTGGGGCGGTAAAACTTTTCGACTAATCGTGAGGCTACAATTCCGATTACTCCTGGGTTCCACCCTTCCTTACCAATAACAATTACATGAGAATCATTTATTGAGTAATCCTTTTCCACCACGTCAATTGCTTCATTTGCTATTTCTGCCACAATTTGCTGCCTCTGCTTATTTAACGAATCAATTTCTTCAGCAAGCATCATTGCTTCCTCTGGATCATGTGTCATTAATAAGTCAGCAGCAGGACCAGCATGGTCTAATCTGCCAACAGCATTTAATCTAGGTGCAATTGCGAATCCAACTGTTTCTTCATTAATTTCCGAAAGCTTAATAGAGGCAATTTTACATAGTTCTAGCAGTCCAGGACGAGTAGTTTTCACAAGCTGATTTAGTCCTTTTTTTACAAGAAGTCGGTTTTCACCTTGGAGTGGGACTAGATCAGCGATGGTTCCGACTGCGACTAAATCAAGTAAGTGTTCCGGTAAATCACCATTTAATGCGTGTGCAAGTTTAAATGCCACGCCAACCCCTGCTAAGTCTGAAAAAGGATAAGTAGAGCCTGGGATTTTCGGATGAATGATTGAAAATGCATCAGGTAGTTCTGCCCCTGCTTCATGATGATCCGTAATAATTAAATCGATCTCAAGTTCTTTAGCAAGTTTAGCTTCAGAAATCGCAGAAATTCCTGTATCTACTGTAATAATTAGCTGAATTCCTTCTAATTTCGCCTTTCGAAAAGCCCCCTCATTCGGCCCATATCCTTCTGTAAAGCGGTTTGGTATGTAATACTCTACATTAGCTCCAAGCCCACGCAGTGTTTCCATTATGACTGACGTACTTGTTACACCGTCTGCATCATAATCACCAAAGACTAGTATCGATTCCTGATGATCGATTGCAGTTCTAATTCTATTCACTGTTTTTTCCATATCATTAAATAAAAAAGGATTATGGACATCCATTTTTTCTGTATACAAAAATTCATACGCTTGGTCAACCGTATGAATACCACGATTAAGTAATAAAATTGCGACGAGCGGGTCAATTTTCAGGCTGTCAGCTAAATGACTTGCGGCCTCTTTACTAGATTCTTGAACAATCCAGCGTTTTTTTGGAAATAACATCTGATCACCTCTTTAGACTAACTTATTATACATAAGCGCCTATTTCGTTTCAATCGTCAGGCTTTTGAATATCAGCGGGATTTATATGAACAAAAACATCATGAACATCAGGATGGGCTATTAATTTTTCTTTTACCTTTTTTCCAATTTTATGCCCTTCCTCAACTGTAATATAAGGGTCAACAGAAATTTTCAAGTCAATAATGACATAATATCCATGTTCTCTTGCAAGTAATTCCCCTATTGCTCTTACTTCAGGTACAGAAGAAACAATCTCTCGAAAAACGACGGTATCTTCCTTATGAAGGACATGATCTAATGCGTTATGAATGGATTTTGCTCCTAGACTCCATGCCATAATTAACACAAGAATGGAAACAACTACTCCTGCAAAGGGATCGCCGTACTCAAGCCAAGCTATATTACTTTTTCTGCCAATAATCGAGGCAAGAATTCCAACTAGGGCTGCTAAAGATGAATATACATCTGATCGGTGTTCGTAGGCATTAACAATTAACGCATCACTTTTAAGCTTTTTTCCTAACCGAAATTTATATTGAAAAAGTGCCTCTTTGACGATGATAGAAAAAATGACAACATAAACAGCTATGCTTTTAGGTGTCTCTAACGGCGCGAAGAATGACTCAATAGAAGACTTTCCAATTTGGATTCCAGCTAAAAAAAGAACAACAGCAACAATAATGGCAGCGATAGATTCCGCTTTTCCGTGTCCATAAGGGTGATCTTCATCAGGCGGTCTCTTTGCAGCCCGTAGTCCGATGAATACAGCTAATGATCCAGCAATATCTGACGCTGAGTGAACAGCATCTGCAATTAATGCCTTACTATGAGCCATTACGCCTGCAATACCTTTAAGTACAGTTAAAAGAATATTAACGCCTATTCCTAGCCATGCTGCAAATTCCGCTTGTTTAAAACGATCAGTTTCATTCATCATGCGTACTCCTCTATGGTTGAACTTCCTCAACTGAATTAATTACTTAGAAAAGGAAAACCGCAGATATCTGCGGTTTCACACTTGAGGTTCATCCGTCCATTTTTTCTTCTCTTTCACTGTATCAATTGGACCTTTTCTTTTAAGTTCTTTCACCTTTAAATCATACCACCATTGTGCAGAAATAAAGATGGACGAATAAGCTCCAGCAATTAGACCGACCAGTAATGCAAGTGAGAAGTTTCTAATCGCTTCACTACCAAATAGTAATAAAGCAATTACTGTAACAACAACAGTTAGAACCGTATTTATCGAACGTGTTAATGTTTGCCTTAATCCCTGATTCACTACATCGGCAATGTCTTCTTCAGATTTCAACCGGCGCTTTGCAGTCATATTTTCTCTAATTCGATCAAAAGTTACAATCGTATCATTAATCGAATAACCTACAATGGTTAAGACTGCAGCAATAAATGTCAAATCCACTTCAAGCCGAGTAATGCTAAACAAAGCAACGATGAAGAAAGCATCATGTAAAAGGGCCATAACAGCCGTAAAGCCCATAGCAAACTCAAATCTTAGCGATACATAAATAATAATTCCCAGAGCGGCTATTAATAATGCATAAACTGCTTTTTTAGCTATTTCCTTACCGACCACTGGTGAAACGGTAATCACATTTGGTTCTGACCCGTATTGCTCTTTAAAGTGGTTTTTCAACTGAGCAACTTCATCCTTATTCAAAGGATCTTTATATCTTGCAACACCAATTTCATTTTTGGCGCCAGATAAAACAATATCCTCGGTTGGGAATCCGATAGATTCCAATTCAGATTGAACTTCTTCTGCTGTTAACGATTTTCCAGCGTCAATTTCAACCCTCGTACCACTGGAGAAGTCAATTCCTAAATTTAATCGAAAAACACCTAGCGCTATGACACCACATACGATTAAAGCTGTAGAAATTACATAAAATTTCTTCCGATGCTTTACGAAATCGAATCGATCAAATGGCGTTGCCAAATCATGTGTTGTTTTATTTTCAGTGAGGCTGTGGATAGAAGAGCGCTTAACGCTGAACCATCCTGGTTTGTCTTTAAAATACCCGCTATTAATTAAAAGCCCTAGTAATAGCCTTGACCCATACACCGCTGTGAGAAAACTCATTAAAATACTAACGATCAACATCGTTGCAAAACCTTTAACAGAGCTTGTCCCGAAATAAAATAAGACGGCTGCCGCTAGTAAAGTTGTTATATTCGCATCGAATATCGCCATAAAAGATGATTTACTGCCTTCCTTAAAGGCTGACGTTAATGATCTTCCAACTTTTAGTTCTTCCTTGATGCGTTCATAGGTAATAATGTTTGCATCTACCGCCATACCAACTCCAAGGATCAGAGCAGCGATTCCTGGCAGAGTTAACACTGCATTCATTAAATTAAAGACAAGCAAAATTAAATAAATGTACACTGAAAGTGTAACGGTTGCTACAATTCCAGGTAAACGATAATAGACGATCATAAATAAGAAAATAATTAAAATACCTATAATTCCAGCTGTAACAGTTTTATCCATCGCTTGCTCTCCGAACTGAGCACCTACAGATGTGGAATAAACTTCTTTTAATTTAACAGGTAATGCACCCGCATTTAGTAGATTAGCTAAGTTTTCGGCTTCTTGAATAGTGAAATTCCCTTCAATGGTTACACCTGTATCGTTAAATACTTGTCTCACATAGGGTGCAGAAAGTAGTTTCGGATTCCCATTTGCTTGCGCAGATTCAAACGAATCGACACCCTCTTCAAAATCAAGCCAAATCGTCAAAATATTATTCGGAGCCATGTTAACAATTTTTTCAGTTACATCTCTAAATTTTTTTCGGTCTTTTAATTCAACTGAGACAATTGGCTCGTTTGTATTTGCTTTAAAAGACTGCTGAGCTGCTCCTTCTACAAGATCTGTACCGTCCAACATAACATTGTTATCAACATCTCTAAATGTTAATGTCGCCTGTGTCCCTAATATTTCTCGAGCCTGATCTTGATCCTCAATACCCGCTAATTGAACCCGAATTCGATCGTCACCCTCAATTTGAATATTAGGCTCACTTACACCGAGTACATTAATCCGCTTATTTAAAGCTTCAGTCGTATGTACGAGCGTTTCTCTATCAATTTTTTGATCTGGATTAACAGCCTCTACTTCATAGAGAACTTCAAAGCCCCCTTGCAGATCTAACCCTAATTTTATATCCTTAATAATCTTATTTGTTGTCGTTCCGCCTAAGCCAGCTAACAGAATGACAATTAGCAGGAAAGCAACAATTCTGCTTCTTTTGACCATTTTATATGTCCCCCTTGTAAGTCAAAGCACTTGCGAAAATAAATGTATTGATTAATTACTGTTCAATCGGTCGAACAACCTATCTCACCTGAAGTAAATATCAACATAATTATTATGAATCAGTTAAAAAAAGCTGTCAATTAATCAATGAATCATATGTCACAATGTATGTATCCATTTTATCGATTTCTTCTATCTGCGTTTCATTTTTTAGGTTCTAATAGTTCCTGTAATTCTTCACTATCTAGCTCAGTAAACCAATTAGGGGATTTATAAGCCTCTACCGTTGCATAGTTCATATACTCGCCAACTTTAACAGAAAGAATATCAGATACAAGCTCATAAACTCGGATTCCTTCTCTATGCTTTCGCCACTTTTTTCTCGTTAAGTACTCCCATAGATTTTGTTTGCTAATTTTCCCATAACCTAAAACTGTAAATTCTTCAGCTTTACTTTCAAGAACAGGTTCGAGCAGATGGTAGTATGAATCGTACGGATGGTTTTTCGTCTCCATCATCAAATCCTCCAGTTAATTAAAGTTGTCATGCTTTGTCCACCTTATTGCATATACTTCATTGTAATCTAAAGGAGTACTTTTGAGAAGGCAGGGACAAATATGTCAAAGTTTCTAAGAGGAACCATGATCTTAATGGCAGCAGGTCTTGTCACCCGACTACTTGGATTTATCAATAGAATTGTTATTGCTCGTGTGATCGGTGCAGAAGGTGTTGGGCTATATATGATGTCATTTCCAACACTTACTTTAGTTATTACCATTACTCAACTAGGCTTACCAGTGGCGATTTCTAAAGCTGTAGCAGAAGCAGAAGCTCAAGGTGATAGAAAAAAGACAAAAAAGATATTAGCTGTTTCTTTAACGGTCACCGGCATACTATCATTCATTTTCACACCAACACTTATGCTATCTTCTTCATTTTTATCGCAAACATTATTCACTGATCCAAGAACTTTTTATCCGCTATTAGCTATTACACCTATTATCCCTGTTGTAGCCATCTCTTCTGTTATTAGAGGTTACTTTCTAGGGAAACAGAATATGAAGCCATCAGCGATTTCTCAAGTGTTAGAACAAATCGTACGGATTGGTTTGATCGCTTTTTGTATTAAATATTTTTTACCATACGGAATTGAATACGCAGCTGCTGCGGCAATGGGTTCTGCTGTTATCGGTGAGCTGGCGTCTCTTATTTATTTGTTTCTCATGTTTAAGGCCAAGAAAAAATTTCCGATTAGGAGGAACTTTTTCGGCGCAGTTAAAGGTGGAAGGACTACATTAAAAGAGCTGATGAAAGTTGCAATACCCACAACTGGGGGTCGAATGATTGGTTCAATTTCTTGGTTTTTAGAACCTATTGTCGTCTCCCACAGTCTCCTTTTAGCCGGAATAGCTGCTGGTATGGCAACAGAGCAATACGGTTTACTCACTGGGTATGCCCTGCCGTTATTAATGCTACCATCCTTTATTACTCATTCTCTCTCTACCTCACTTGTACCTGCTATTAGCGAGGCAAACGCTAATAAAAATATGGCTATGGTTGAGCATCGACTTCAGCAAGCTATGAGGTTTGTTCTAATAACCGGAGGCCTATCTGTAGTCGTACTTTATGTGTTTGCTAAACCATTAATGACATTCCTTTATGGATCACCGCAGGGATATGAATTCATTCAATTTATGGCACCCTTTTGCATTTTTAGTTATTGTCAAGGGCCTCTACAAGCGATGTTACAAGCATTAGACTTGGCAAAATCTGCAATGATAAATAGTTTAATCGGCTCTATCATTAAAATATCTACTATTTTTATTTTTGCCTCCCAGCCACAATATGGAATCAACGGTGTTGCACTTGCAATTGTAGTTGGGATGGTATTAGTAACCATTCTTCATTTTGCTACTGTACTAAAAAAGATTAACTTTACGATTTACTTGAACGTATATGGAAAATTTATAATCGCTACTCTTTTAACAGGAATTGTAGGCACATTATATTACAAACATATTTTAATTAATTATCCAGGTCTTCCTTATTTACTTCTAGGAATCATCATTGTTTCATTAACTTATTTACTTTTCGTTACTGCATTCAAGCTACTGCAAAAAAACGATTTAATTAGAATACCGTGGATTAACCGATTTATAAGATCATAATTATACTATAGGTCATCATAATCAATAAAAAATTTTCCGTCTTGAAAACTACAAAAAGAGATTTTCTTAATATCATGATGACCTCGTTGTTCAAGCTCTTTTAGCAACCATTTCTTATCTTTTTGAATTTCATTCAATCCTTCAAGTTGGATTTCCCCCATCAAAATGAGGGGAATTGTGTACGAAGCTGTTTTGGTTTTTTTATCTTTTTTAATCACTGAAAGATCACCTGATGTTTCTAATATAGCGAACTCTACATCAGAAATATTGGAGATATCTTTAATACGAAGTTGCATAAGTAGGTCGTCAAAATTATAACGTGTTTTTTTCATGACTTTCTCATCTATTTTCCCATTTTTTATGATGAAAGAGGGTTCACCATCGATCAGCGCTCTAACTTTCCGAATCTTTAAAGAAGTAATGGCCATTACTAGCTGAATTGCTAAAAGTAGTAGCATCGGGACAATAGAATGCCACATAGGATCTTTATGCTGCTCAATTGCGGTAACAGCCATTTCACCCATCATAATGAAAACAACAAGATCCAAAACGCTTAGTTCTCCTATTTCCCTTTTTCCCATTATCCTGAAGATGACCAATATGAGGACATAAAAAATAAGCGTACGTCCCGCTATAATAAAAAAAGCACTCACTTAAATACCCTCCTGTTTAATGCTACTTATAATTACTATAACCCAAATAGAGATTTTTAATTTTAAAAGAAACGATTCTAAATTTGGTGTACATGCATAACCATTTACTAAGGTAGATTTCTAATGGTTAGCTGAAGGGAGGCAAAAGGATATCGAAGCTAAAAATTTTGCTGTATCTGTATTTTATGGGGTCATGGTTATATTGCTTTTTGCTATATTTTCAAGCCTCATTTTTTCACTTATTCTTTATTTTACTGAAACTCAGGAGAAATCAATCAGTTTACTCGTCACAATTATTTCTTTCTTTGCCGTATTCGCTGGAGGGTTCATTAGTGGGGGAAAATGTAAACAAAAGGGCTGGATGATTGGAGGAGCAACTGGAATTCTATATACTCTCGTCGTATTGTCCTATCACTATTTAGGGCACAGTTCTTTTTTTTCAGTTGAACAATTTATTTATCATATTTGCTATATCATAACCGCAATGATGGGAGGAATTCTCGGAGTTAATATTGTTAGTGGATCTCCAAATACTAAGTAAATAAAAAAAAGAAGCTGTCAATCTGTCCTTTGACCTGCTTCTTTTTCAATTTGAAAAAATTTTAGCCCTTGTTCGTTGATTCCAATACTTCGCGAATCGCATTTCGATCATATGTAAGTCTGCTTCCATCCCCACATTTGATGACGATTTTCCCTTCATCAATGGCATCGATCATACCGTGTAATCCACCAATGGTAACGATCTTATCCCCTTTTTGCAAGCTGCTTTGCATTGTTTGAACAGCTTTTTGTCGTTTTTGATTCGGTCTAATTAATAGAAAATAGAATAACACGATCATAATAATAAATGGTGATATCCCTATTAATGTTTCCATATTCATATAGGTTCCCTCCTTTACTCTAGGCTTTTATTAGAAATTTTTCGCGTCTTTAGAATTAAATCCATAACGCTCAAAAAATTCTTCTTTGAAGTCTCCAAGACGATCTTCTTTAATCGCTTTTCGGACTTGCTCCATCAATTTTAACAGAAAATGCAAGTTATGGTAAGTCGTAAGTCTAATTCCAAAAGTTTCATCACATTTTATTAAATGACGGATATAAGCCCTTGTGTAATTCCTGCAAGTGTAACAGTCACAATCTTCATCAAGTGGTCGAAAATCCTTTGCAAACTTCGCATTTTTCACGACTAGTCTTCCATGGGAAGTCATGACAGTACCATTGCGGGCAATCCTAGTTGGAAGTACACAGTCAAACATGTCAATGCCACGAATACTCCCATCTATCAAGGAATCAGGAGAGCCTACACCCATTAAATAGCGTGGTTTGTTTGTAGGTAATAAAGGAGTAGTGAACTCTAAGACTCGATTCATAACATCCTTTGGCTCACCTACTGAAAGACCACCAACAGCATAACCAGGAAAATCGAGTGATACAAGATCATTGGCACTTAATTTTCGTAGCTCTTCAAACTCTCCACCTTGCACTATACCAAAAAGACCTTGGTCCTGAGGTCGGTTATGCGCCTTTAAACATCGTTCTGCCCAACGAGAGGTGCGCTCAACTGATTTTTTCATGTATTCATAAGTTGCTGGATATGGAGGGCATTCATCAAAGGCCATCATAATATCCGATCCAAGAGCATTTTGGATCTCCACTGCTTTCTCAGGTGACAAAAATAACTTGTCTCCATTTAAATGGTTTCGAAAATGGACTCCTTCTTCTTCAATTTTACGAAAATCACTTAGTGAAAATACTTGGAATCCACCAGAATCCGTCAAAATAGCTTGATCCCAATTCATAAAAGAATGCAAACCGCCTGCTTCCTTGATAATTTCATGACCAGGCCGTAACCAAAGATGATAGGTATTACTTAAAATAACGCCAGCACCCATCTCTTTCAATTCTTCTGGTGACATTGTTTTTACAGTTGCTAGTGTACCTACTGGCATGAACATCGGTGTTTCATAAGATCCATGGGGAGTATGCAGTATCCCTAACCGTGCTCCAGTCTGTTTACACGTTTTTATAAGCTCATATCGTATGGCAGTCAAAACATCCATTCCTTTCTTTCTACTCAAATAATCAACATTGCATCTCCAAAACTAAAAAAACGATAGCGTTGCTGAACAGCTTCATTATAAGCTTGGAGAACATGTTCTCGACCGGCTAATGCACTAACTAACATGATCAATGTAGACTTTGGAAGATGAAAATTTGTAATCATTCCATTTATCGCCTTGAATTCATAGCCAGGATAAATAAATATATCGGTCCAGCCGCTTCCCGAACGAAA
The DNA here is from genome assembly GCF_001375535.1 of Bacillus niameyensis. Taxonomy (GTDB): domain Bacteria; phylum Bacillota; class Bacilli; order Bacillales; family Bacillaceae_C; genus Lederbergia; species Lederbergia niameyensis. The sequence continues at coordinate 365,105 of NZ_LN831197.1, read as the reverse complement.
TTGCCCGTCATTCTGAGAAGCAATCGTTTCTAACGTTCTTGTCGAAGTAGTTCCAACAGAAATAATTCTTCCACCTCGATGTTTTACTTCGTTAAGTAAAACTGCCGTATCTTCCGTCATTCTATAAAATTCCGAATGCATTTCATGTGTTTCAATATCCTCCACATTTACTGGCCTAAAGGTTCCAAGACCTACATGAAGCGTAATATAGGCAATGTGAATACCTTTACTTTCAATTTCATGTAATAATTCTTCAGTAAAATGAAGGCCTGCTGTTGGGGCTGCCGCTGATCCCGGTTCTTTTGCGTAAACAGTTTGATAGCGATCCTGATCCTCCAGTTGAGTTTTTATGTATGGAGGTAGAGGCATTTTCCCAAGTCTATCAAGTACTTCATAAAAAATCCCCTCATAATGAAACTCAAAAACGCGACCGCCATGATCCATTTCTTTTGTGCAAACAGCTGTTAATTCACCATTTCCAAAAGATATTTTTGTTCCTATTTTAATTCTCTTTGCCGGTTTAACTAGCGTCTCCCATGAAGCATCTTCGTTTAGTTGTTTTAACAGTAAAATTTCAACCTTAGCACCAGTATCGACTTTTATTCCAAATAACCGTGCGGGAAGCACTTTTGTATCATTTAATACAATACAGTCGCCTTCTTGTAAGTAATCTAGTATATGATTAAAACTTTCGTGAAGAATTTCTCCAGTCTTTTTATTCAAGATCATTAATCTACTCGATGTACGATTCTCTAATGGTACTTGGGCTATTAATTCTTCTGGCAATTCAAAATCAAAGCTATCTAGTTTCACAATCTATTTATACCTCCCAATTAAATAAAAAATAGTTGTTAACAATACACTTAAAAGGATAGATGTCATAATTGGGAAATAAACAGTGAAATTTTCCTTTTTCACAATAATGTCTCCAGGTAATTTCCCAATTTTGATAAACTGAGAAATAAATCCGATGAGAAATATGATTCCACCAACGATCATCAAAACCTTTGATATTCCATTCATTTATGAAGATCCTTTATATTAAAGTGTTCGTAAACTAGCTCGGTAACCATTCTTCCGCGTGGTGTCCTTTGCAAAAAGCCAATTTGCATCAAGTATGGTTCATATACATCTTCTATAGTTGTAGCTTCCTCTCCAATACTTGCAGCAATTGTTTCAACTCCAACAGGGCCACCTCGGAATTTCTCGATAATTCCCTTTAACAATTTATGATCTATATTATCAAGTCCTAGACGGTCAACCTGCAATAATTCCAAAGCTTCTTCCGCAAGTTTTAAAGTTATAATACCATCTCCTTTAACTTGAGCAAAATCTCGAACCCTTCGGAGTAAACGATTAGCAATTCTTGGCGTTCCTCGAGAACGACGAGCTATTTCAACTCCTCCGTTCCAATCGATTTGCGTATCTAGTATTTTGGCTGTTCTCATAACGATATCTGTTAATTGTTCTTCACTATAATATTCTAACCGGCACATAACACCAAATCGATCTCGTAATGGTGCAGAAACAGCACCTGCCCTTGTTGTTGCACCAACGAGGGTAAAAGGCGGTAAATCTAAACGAACTGATCTAGATTCCGACCCCTTACCAATGACAATATCGAGACAATAGTCTTCCATAGCAGGATATAAAACTTCTTCGATAGCTCGAGGAAGGCGATGAATTTCATCAATAAATAGAACCTCACCTGGTTGAAGGGAGGTTAGAATCGCAGCAAGATCACCTGGTCTTTCAATAGCAGGACCTGATGTTGTCCGAACATTCACGCCCATTTCATTAGCAATAACAACAGCTAAAGTAGTTTTCCCAAGCCCAGGTGGACCATACAACAGAACATGATCAAGTGTTTCTTTTCTCATTTTCGCTGCTTCAATAAAGATGGCAAGATTGTCTTTTACCTTATCTTGTCCAATATATTGTGATAAGGTCTCCGGACGAAGACTTTGTTCGAAAGAGAGATCATTAATCATGGCTTCCCCTGATAAAACCCTTTCTTCCATTCTTCAACATCCTTTCATCACGATATTAACAATTGTAGTGCCTCTTTCACATACTGGTCTGTCGTGAGATTTCTACCTTTAAGTTTCGGTTCAATTTTTTTCAATTCACGCTCTGAATACCCAAGAGCAACCAAAGCTAAAAAGGCTTCTCCCAATGTTTCTTCTATCTCAACGTTCGAAGATGGTTCTTTTTTCACATCAGTAACTAACTCAAGGGCTGGAATAACATCATCTAATTTTCCTTTTAAATCAAGGATCATTTGCCTAGCCGTTTTCTTTCCGACTCCAGGAAATTTCACTAAAAATTTTTCATCTTCAAACTCAATAGCTGAAATCACTTCATTCGGTCTTCCATAAGCAAGAATAGCTAAAGCACCTTTTGGGCCAATTCCAGAAACTTGAATGAGTTTTTTAAACATGCGTTTTTCTTCAAAAGTTTCAAAACCATAAAGAGCAATCATATCTTCCCGAACATGCTGGTATGTATAAATGATTGTTTCCTTTTCCTTTTTATCTGAAAATACATAGGGATTTGGAGTGAGAATGTGATACCCAATCCCATTATTATCAATGACCACATACTCTGGGTCAATATGATGGATCATTCCTTTAATATAATCGTACACGTTTTTCTCCCCTATTTCTTGGTATCTTTCATTGTACCATAAAAAAGGCTTGCATACTGTATTGAAAAACGTACGTTCTTTCATCATTTTTAGTTCTTTATTCACGAAAATGTTTATAAACTATTTATAAAGGGTAATGATTATTCAACATCAAAAATAACTTCATCTAATGTTTCCGGCAGCTATTATTCTATGAATTCAAATTAAGGAGGAATTTATGTATGAATAAGAACGTTGTTGGGTCATTTTCATCCACTTTTGAAGCTTTAAGGGCCATCAACTCCTTAAAAGAAAAGGGAGTTGATAAAAATCACATTTTGATTATCACCCAGGATAATTATGATCAAAAATTCATTGAGGAAAAATCAGGGGTAGCTGCCGATGATAGCTTTAGGCTTGAGGAGAACAAGAAGGGATTTTGGCGGTCATTATTTTCAAAAAAAGAAGTGAATGCATCGCCATACTCTAATTTCCTAGTAAAATTAGGCGTCGCAGAAGAGGATGCTAAAACATATGCTAACGATGTAGAAAATGGAAAAATCCTCGTACTTGTAGAAGATGGCAGTGACGAAGAAAGACCTGTCATTTAAATACTGCTAGCCCGGCTTTCAGATGGCCGGGCTAGTCTTTTTTGTATTCTCAGAGTCAGATTCAATCGAATATTGTCTCATTGCCTCAAGAACCTCTGTATACACCTCTTTAGATTGAACTGGAATACCCCTTTTTAATTCCATCCGTTTTTTTCCTTCTAATTTTTTTATATCAATTTGGAAAAAAGACTGGATAATTTCTGATTGTCCGGGATCCCCATTAAAAATTGACAATGTTCCATCATCTGTAATGCCAAAAAAACCGTTAACTTTTAATAGTGGCGAGATATCGTCCACAGATTGTTCAAAAACGATATTTTCTTCGTCTATATCGACTAATTGCCATGATTCATATTTCGCCCAAAAATCTTCTAATGCCCAAATCGTTTCCTGAACTCTTTCTTCGCTTACTTCTCCATCTAAATATCTTCTTTTCAAAGTAACATCCAGTATAAGGGGAGTATCCGGAATGACCACATGCTCTTCTTCATTCTTCGCGTTCACCAAACCTTTATTACTATAAGTAAATTCTTCCGTAAAATATTGCAGATGACTAATAGCAAACAACACTAAAAATGAAATCAGCACTTTTGCCTTAAAACTCATGCGGATCACCTCTGATAGCCTAAAAAATAATTTCCATCTTCAGACTATAGATTGCCCAAAAAATAACATGAATATCCAAAACATAGCTGATTCTTCCATAAAAGTTTTTTAGCACTTCATTTTATCGTTATTATTTATAACGCCTCTATCCTCTCCCTAATTCTTTCGTAGAATGAAATGCGTTGTTTATATTGGTTCAGTATCATTCGCTCTATCATCGGCCATTTCCTCTTCTGTTCACGGGGATTTTCCTTTACAAAATGCAACCATTCTCTAAAAATGTCTGCAGGGTAAGCAAGTGCTGTAAGAAAAGGATAGGAATTCTCAAAGTATTTAAACGTAGAATAAGAAAATAACTTTCTATCACTCCAGTTCAAAAATGGCAAAATGCGATTAGCCATCTGTAAGTAGTCAATATGTGCCGGTGCGATTCCAATTAAATCAAAATCGATTAAATATAGTTTTTTATCTATGCCTCTAATAAAATTATGACTTGCTACATCACCGTGAATTATACAGAGTGGTTCCAATGTGAAAAAATTGGTCTCTTTCTTCATCTTTTTCATCGCCCAATTGCCATAACTTGAAAAATTCTTCAAATGTGACACTATAGGGTTGATTGTATGTAGTTTTAGTGACTGCTCAAAGTGTCCCAGTCTTTTTTCCCATTTATTTAATTGGTAAAAGCGAGAAATTTTATTTTGAAATGTTGGAACTAACTCTGCCGTCAATTGATGAAAATCGACTAGTAATTTTATAGCATCGACAACATTTTCGTTTTGATTATATTGAAATGTTCCAGGCGAATTGGGTTCTATATACTGAATAAGGGCAAATACTCGATTATCTAAAATCAATGCCTTCGGATAGATTTTATATGTTTGCATAAATCCGCGTGCCCTTAATTCCTTCGTGAATAATGCTTGAACATTGAATTTGGCAACTGTAAAGAATTCCTTCAAAATCCATTGTTGCTTTTTTGTTGATAACAGCCATACTCCTTGTTTTAACCTTTGAATATGATGGAATGGCAACCCAGATTGTTCTTTTACAAAAGAAAGGAGACGGCGATTCCATCCGTCTCTCCCATATAAAAATGGCTTATTCATCGTCGTTGCCTTCATCATGTCTAACAGGCATCGCATATGTGGCAGGCATTGCAGTACCTACAGGATAGCCTCCGAACCCATAATTCGGGACAGGATTCATTGGCATTGGTTGACCTTGCCACCCATAAGGCTGTGGTGGAAGAAAAGAATTTCCTCCGCAACCACAATTCCCTGTAGGTGCGAAGGCCTGTTGAGGCATTTGCTGATGTCCCATCATCGGTACATTACCATAAAATGGTGCTTGCTCCATTGCCGGCATTACTGGTGCTCCTCCACTGTATTGCCAAGCATCTGAGCTTTCCATTTGATCATGATGCATATGGTGATGGTGGCTTGATGATTCCACATCAAATTGTTGTGGCATCGTGTCATATCCTGCTATTGGCATCCCTGGGAGCATTGATGGCATCACCTGGGGTTGCATCATTGGATATGGTGCTGACATCATCCCTTGTACTTGATGCATTGGCATCATTTGATTGTTAAATGGTTGCATATGTGGGTAACATGGATCAAAGCAAGGGTTATAGCAAGGATTATAACAAGGATCAAAGCAAGGCATCGCCATTGGAGGATAATAGTACATTGGTTGTGCTACTTCCTCTTGAACTGGCATTTCTTGCGTCACTGGTGATTCTTCATGATGTTCATGATGTTCATGATGTTCATGATGTTCATGTTGTACTTGCTGTTGCACCTGCTGTTGTTTCATATTCACCATGTAGTAGTTATTAATATCAATTTCTGGCAAGGGCTGTACTTCTGGCATAACTGGTTGATAAATTTGATAAGGTACCTCCTTAGGTTTTTCTTTTGGAGGTTTTGCAACTGGTAAAGGCGCTTCCTTTTTAGGTAGAAATGGATGCTCTGCCTTAGGAGCTTCCTTTACCCCACCAAAATGTTTAGGCATCTCCTTTTTCACATTCATCCCAGAACCCGGAACTTTGATTTTCATTCCCGGCATAATCATTTCTGGGTTAGATAACTGGGCATTCATCTTTTTTAATTCATCAAAATTCACGCCATACTTCTTGGCGATATTCCATAGCGTTTCTCCTTTTTGTACGATATGGATCTTCACATACTTCCCCTCCTCAGGCATAAGTCCATATAGTGTATGAATAAATAGGCAATTTGCTAATAATCTTCATCAAAACTTATGATATTTCTATAAAGATTATTCCAAAGTTTGAAGGGAAGAAGGTTCACTGCATTTATGTTAAAATCAATACATCAGAAAGAAACGGAGGATTGCCATAATGTCAGAGAAAAGAAAGCTTTTTGGGGAAGAAAGAAGAGAAATATTGCTCAACCTGTTAAAAGAAAGTGAAGTGCCGATTACCGGGAGTGCCCTTGCTCAAAAAGCGCATGTCAGTAGGCAAGTCATTGTAGGGGATATTAATTTATTGAAAGCACGCAATGAACCGATAATAGCAACAAGCCAAGGCTATCTGTACATGAAATTACCTCAGGAAAACAACCAAATTGAAAAAACCATCGTTTGTTTACACGATCGATTTCAAGCCGAAGAGGAATTAAACATTATTGTTGATCATGGGGTTACAGTGAAAAATGTTACGGTGGAACATCCCATATATGGAGAGTTAACCGCTTCGCTTATGGTCTCAAATCGTAAAGAAGTTCGAGAGTTTTTACATAAAGTCAGTAAAACGAAAGCCTCCCTTCTAGCTGATCTTACATCAGGCATTCATTTACATACATTGCTAGCTTCAACCAAAGAAGCTATTGAGAAAGTAGAACAGGAATTAAAAAAAGCTGGTATCTTATTGGAAGAAAACTAATCAAGTGAAATTAATGAGGAACAACGCTATCCCTTTCTCTGAAGATAAATAAAAAAGCCAGGAACTGCATATTTCAGCAGACACGGCTTTTTCTTTAAATATTTACTTACCCTCCAGAACTTAATACATCTACTTTATCTACAAATTCAAGCCTATTTAACTCTGATAACAGTTCATCAATTTCAACATTCATACTTGCTATATCGAGAGAAAGGGTTACGTTGGCTCTGCCTTGTAATGGAATCGTTTGGTGAATCGTTAGCACATTGCAAGCGTTATTCGCTACAACCCCTAAAAGTTTTGAAAGTGCTCCTGGCTTATCCTCGAGATAAAAAAATAGTGAAATAATTTTCTCTTTAACAACTCGATGGAAAGGTAATACCGTGTCACGATATTTGTAAAAAGCGCTTCGACTTAAATCCACCTGTTGAACGGCATCCCATACGGACACTGATCTCCCTCTATCGATTAATTCTTTTGCCTCTAAAGTTTTTTTCATGGCTTCAGGAAGTACATCTTCCCTGACTAAATAAAATTTTTGATGGTACTCTTTTTTAGCCATACCCTCTCCCCCATTAGAATAGTGTAAGCTTTTCTTACAGGATAAATTTAGCAATGTACTTTTCAACTGCTTTTTCTATCCATTACTCCACTATGTGGCTGTTAAAAAATCAGTACTCCCCAGGTTCTATCTTTGCATATTTAAAGCTATTCGACAAATTCAAATTCAAATTCTAATATTCGAATTGTATCTCCATCTTTTGCACCGCGTTCTCGTAACGCATCATCAATTCCCATTCCTCGCATTTGTCTTGCGAAGCGCCGAACGGATTCATCCCTTGAGAAATCCGTCATTTTAAATAACCGCTCAATTTTCTCACCAGTTAGAATAAAACTACCATCGGGATCTCTTGAAATAGAAAACTCATCAGGATTCTTTTCATGACGATAGATAACTCGATTGATCTCTTGCTCTTCTGAAGCCTCTTCAAAGAGCGGGAATTCAGGAGTTGTTTCCAGTTGATCAGCAATCCTAAATAATAAATCACGAACTCCCTGTCTTGTAATCGCAGAAATTGGGTATATCGGATGCTCTTCATTAAGTTCATCTTTAAATGCTTGTAAATTTTCTTCAGATTCAGGCATATCCATTTTATTAGCTACAATAATTTGCGGTCGCTCAAGTAATCGCAAATTGTACTTTTCTAATTCCTTGTTAATCGTAACAAAATCCTCGTATGGATTACGACCTTCAGTACCCGACATATCAATAACATGGACAATAACTCTCGTTCTCTCAATATGGCGCAAAAATTGATGGCCTAGTCCAACTCCTTGATGAGCACCTTCAATCAATCCAGGTAAGTCAGCCATCACAAAACTCCTGCCATCATCTGTTTCCACAACTCCAAGGTTAGGAACGATTGTTGTAAAATGATATTCAGCAATTTTCGGTTTAGCTGCGGAAACAACTGAAAGAAGGGTTGATTTTCCAACACTTGGAAATCCGACGAGACCAACATCAGCCAAAACTTTTAGTTCTAGTGTAACGTCTCTTTCCTGGCCAGGTTCACCATTCTCTGCAATTTCTGGAGCAGGATTCGCTGGAGTCGCAAATCGAATGTTTCCTCTGCCGCCTCTACCTCCCTTAGCAATTATCGCTTGCTGACCATGCTCGACAAGATCTGCTATAATATCTTTTGTATTTGCATCTGTCACCACTGTACCGGGCGGCACTTTTACGATTAAGTCTTCAGCACCACGACCGTGTTTACTTTTTGACATTCCATGTTCGCCCCGTGCAGCTTTAAAATGCCTAGAGTAACGGAAATCCATTAAGGTGCGTAAACCTTCATCTACTTGGAAAATTACATCTCCACCTCTACCTCCGTCGCCACCAGCAGGTCCTCCCATTGAAACGTACTTTTCCCTTCGGAAAGCGACCATGCCGTTCCCGCCATCTCCGCCTTTAACATAAATTTTTACCTGATCGACAAACATTTTTTTCACTCCGATCTATGCGCTTGAAACGTAACTTTTAGGTTGAATTCAGTTTTTGTTATTTTTTCTAAATACAAGTACTCTTGTATGTTAGCTTGATTATGTAACCATTGTTGCAATACTTGATCGTCTTTCAACATCCCTTCGTAGTGAAACGCTAAATCAAGCTGATTTGTTTGTGGCTCAATTAGAATTTGCAGATGATTTTCATGAAGGGGATGAACAGCATTATTTAACTGGATAAAAAAAGCATTCATCCATTCCATTAATTGAGTTTCATTGATCTTTTCAACTCTATAATCACTAACCATTTCAAAATCTAATTGAAACGAAAGTCCTCCCCAATTGTGGGTCATTAATAGAACCGCAAATTCAGGCAATCTTAATTTGGTAAGCCGGGATTCGTGCTGAGATTCGATTACAATTTGATCAATAATTCTTTCGATTTGATCTATTTTTCCGAGCCCTAGATAACCTTTAATTAATTGAACTTTATTAAGCCAATCATGCCGTGCATACTGTAGTGTATCTAGAATCTTTTTGCTTTCACTATTCATCATTATGTCCTTTCCATCAAACTTCAATCGTCTCTTTAGTATATCATACAGAAAGTGGAAGACGCCCGTTTAGCGACGTACAAACTTTACAATAAGGATGAACGGCTAAAGACGCGCCGTCCTGGCGCAACACCGTTCTGACCAACGTCCTGTTGGCCTGAGATAAAGGAAACACGGTGAGGCCGACAGGACGAACCGATGTTGACTTATCGTAGGAAGAAGCTGAAAGTTTGCTAGTCGCTGGGCGGCTTGAGCTGGACAACGAAAAGCGGAAGACGCTCGTTTGATGGAGTAGATAAAAATAAGAAAAGCTCTAACCTTCAATGGCTAGAGCTTTCGTTTAGATTCGGTTATCTTATTGGGCAACAGGATATACACTTACTCTTTTCTTGTCACGACCAACGCGTTCGAAACGCACAATACCGTCAACTTTTGCGAAAAGTGTATCATCGCTTCCACGGCCTACGTTCTCACCTGGGTGAATTTTTGTACCACGTTGACGATAAAGAATAGAACCACCAGTAACTAATTGTCCATCAGCACGCTTAGCACCAAGACGTTTTGCCTCTGAATCACGGCCGTTTCTAGTAGAACCTACCCCTTTTTTGGAAGCAAAAAATTGAAGATCTAATCTTAGCATGAATTCCACCTCCTATTTTTTATATGTCAATTTTAGATATTCGCCATATTCTCTTTCGATCGTTTGCAGCGAAACAACCATTCCATCGAGAAGTAATTGTACCTGACTTGACGTTTCTTTCTCTAATTGTTCTGGTATCGAACATTTAAGAAATCCACTTTCCGTCTGCTCGATTTCGGGTTCCACTCCAGTTAGTGCCATAACAGCATTTACACTACCGAAGGCAACAGCCGAAACACCGGCACACACGATATCTTGACCTTTTTCAGCAAAATCAGCATGCCCTTCCATTGTAAAGGAACTGATCATATTATTTGTTCGTTCAATTAGAATTCGTATCATCGGAATTTATACTCTTAAGCGTTGATTTTCTCAACGATAAGTTTTGTGTATGGTTGACGATGACCTTGCTTTTTATGGTAGTTTTTCTTAGCTTTGTATTTGAAGACAACAACTTTCTTTTGACGGCCTTGTTTTTCAACTTTTGCCGATACAGTAGCTCCTTCAACAAAAGGAGTACCAACTTTTACGTTGTCACCACCTACAAAAAGGACTTTATCGAATGTGAAAGATTCTCCTTCAGTTACATCCAATTTCTCAACGTAAAGAACTTGTCCTTCTTCTACCTTAACTTGTTTACCACCAGTTTCAATAATTGCGTACATGACTTGCACCTCCTTATTAGACTCAGACTCGCCATAGACAGGTGTCCAGTTATTGGAGCTTTTCAACCTGGTATGTGCGGTTGTAGCACGGGTGCTACAAACTAACATGAAAATATTAACACATAGCAGCTTTTGTGTCAATAACAATCCATATGAAAGAACTTATTCTTGGTCATATACGAGGTCTTTTAATTGAGCACGTACCCTTTTTTCAGTAAAATAAGCATGCAAAATTTCATTCTCATCTAATTTCGCTTGCCCAAATTCTCCTCCAATATCAATTAGATGTTTACACCCACGGTTGAACCTTATCAATACTTGATATAGATAATCTTCTCCGCTTGCATTAAGTGTTTTCAACTGAGAAAAATCCTCATTTCGACCGTAGTAACGTTCCAGAAGAAACCTCATAAATATATACCTTTGCTGTTTCCATTCAGACCATAAGCAAATATCTAGATATAATAATATAAGCCATATATTCAAATTTAAAGGTGACAGAACAAGGATCAAAATATGGAATATCACTAGGATAAGACTAGAACTAATTAGAGATAATTGAAATGATTGTAAATAAGGTTTATAGACAGAGAGCAAGAGATGAATTATTTTCCCGCCATCAAGTGGACGTATTGGTAGAAGGTTAAAAAATAAAATCATTAAGTTATATCGTGTTATGATCTCACCATACTCATTTGAAAGGATTCCAGTCATTTGAAAAAGAGGAACGAGGCAGGCAATTATTATATGTTGAGCTGGTCCAGCCAAAATAACGAATAGATCTTCTTTCATACTTCGATTACCATGCTCATCAACATCACAAAATCCACCGAAAGGCAAAATAACGATTTGCTTTATTTTCCAGTTAAAATGTTGAGCCATTGCAGCATGACCTAGTTCATGAATAAAAACGATTGTAAATAAAATAAGTAACTCCCAAAAGAACCCGGTAGCAATTCCGAGTCCGATAATAACCCATAGGAGCGGATGAATTCTTATTTTGCTAAACAACCGCCAAAATTTATTCAATTTTCATCACCTGAATAGGATCTATGAAAGTATCTTGTTGCTTAATAGCGAAATAGAATTCACCTGTTTCATTTTCTTTTCCCGCCGAAACAGTGCCTACGACCTTTCCGACATTAACTTTTTCCCTAGGTTTTACAGAAATATGATCTAACTTTCCATACCAAGATTCAGTATAATCAGCATGTTGAATTATAACTGTATTACCGAGATCTTCTCGCTTACCAGCGAAAACAACTGTTCCTGCCGACATTGCCTCTACTTCTGCCCCCGTCCCTGTTTCAATCAGAATTCCTTGATTTTCATCTGAAAAAGGCTCCAATACCTTTCCGGTTACCGGTGAAGCATAGTGGTCAGGTACTTCATTATTATCAGTTTCATTTCCAGCAGGCAATGTAGGAAAGAGAGCAAGTGGTTTCCCGAATGTATCTTCGTACCAATCAGCTACAACTGCAAATTGAAATTCCTTTCCCATAGCCTCTTTTATCCCTAACTTTGCCTTCTCCAATTTTGGAGATGGTGATTGAAAAATAATAGCCATGGCGAAAAAAAGAATAGCTGCCGCAAGAATTTTCATTAAAAAGACTTCTTTATTCCATAAAGGGTGGAATGTATTACTTCGATCTGGTTCATAAACGGAAGGGTGCAACTCACTCTCTTGAAAAAAGTCCTCTTCTATTTTTTTATCTCGAATCACTCCATATTGTTTTCTTTTCCGGCTTATTTGCCTTCTTACTTCATCAATCCTCCTGCTCAAATCCCCATCCCCTTAGCCATTTTCTACTACACTATGACTCGTCCCCTTCATTTATGACCAAATTTACTGAGTAACAAGTCAAATAATAGTAGCGACTTAATTAATAAAAGGCTGCTTAAAAGTCAGTAAACTTGACTCTTAAGCAGCCTTAAAAGAAAGATAGGATTTAAGAATGAACAAAAAGCTTCTTCAGCTTTGCAAAAATGCCAGTTTTTTCATCATCCAAAGATTGAAGCGGTACGGATTCACCAAGTATTCTTCTTGCAATGTTTCGATAAGCAATTGAAGCCTTGCTATTAGGATTTAATGCAATAGGTTCTCCCTGATTAGAAGCTTTTATAACATCAGTATCATCTTGAACAATCCCAAGTAAATCAATCGACAAATGTTGAGCAATTTCATTTACATCTAGTACGTCTCCATCTTTCATCATTTGACTACGAATCCGATTAATAATCAATTTGGGAGGCTCAATTTTTTCTTCTTTTTCAAGCAGTCCAATAATCCGATCCGCATCACGAACTGCGGAAATTTCTGGTGTTGTTACGACAATAGCGCGATCAGCACCTGCAATTGCATTTTTATAACCTTGCTCAATACCAGCAGGACAATCAATTAAAATATAATCATAGTCTTGCTTAATCTCATTAACTAGCTGTTTCATTTGCTCAGGCGAAACAGCCGTTTTATCACTTGTCTGAGCAGCTGGCAGTAAAAATAACTTGTCCTCAAAACGCTTATCTTTAACTAATGCCTGATGGGGCTTGCATTTTCCTTGCACAACGTCCACGAGGTCATATATGATCCGATTTTCAAGTCCTAATACAACATCAAGATTTCTTAGACCAATATCCGTATCAATAAGACAAACTTTTTTCCCTTGCAGGGCAAGAGCTGTCCCCAGGTTTGCGGAAGTAGTAGTCTTACCAACTCCTCCTTTACCCGATGTAATTACAATCGCCTCACCCATACTATTGTCCCCCTTTGAATCTCGTAATATTTGGTCTGATCTGTTTCAAAACCTGTAAGCGGTCAATTATGATTTGTTGTGTTTCATCTATGTATGCACATTCCATTTGGTGCTGTCCTTCCTGATCATAATGATCAGGAGCTCGGCTAATGGAATCGGCTATCCGAAGTTGTGATGGAGTCATAAAAGATGCGACAATTACCGCATCACTTCTCCCACTAAAACCAGCATGAGCAATTCCTTTAAGTGCACCCATAATAAAGATGTTACCAACCGCTCTTACTGTTCCGCCGGGATTAACATCACCGACAAGCAATAGATCCCCTGGTACTTCCAAAATTTGTCCAGACCGAACAATGGTTGCAATCGAAGTTACTTCCTGCTCATCAATTAAACGCTGAGCTTCTTCTTTTGGAATTACGTTACTCACAATCTCATCAACTACTAGATTTTTCATATTTCGGATGCTTTCTTTAAGTTGCTCTTGTTGCTCGTTTGTTAAAAAACGATTCCCAGTAAGGATTCGCACCGAAATAAGAGGACTGTCAACGTCTACCCCTTGCAATTCTGAAAGTTTATCCTTTAACTCTAAAAGTAATGCTTCATACGAGCATTGATCATTTAATTGTAATGAAAGACCGTTTTTTGTACCTTTTATCATTACATTCTGTCTATTTTTCATATGGTACGGGCAAAGGAGACTCCAATAACTAACTGTGCCCTTTATCTCCTTTCAGCAGTCCATTATCTACATTTTAGCTTATATTTCATCAATCGTCATCTTCTTCATTTGACAAACAACGAAATTAAAGTGAAAAAATTTATTCATGAAGTTCATCTTTCTTTCGATAGAACAGTAATTTTTTAAAAGGATAATAAATAAGAAGCAAGAAGAGTTGATTCAATCCTAATGTTGACCATAATCTGCTTTTAGCAAATTCTTCTAGTTCCATTTCCTTTTGTAAAACAAATACATTGAACCCATAAACAACAAACTCTACTAATGCAACACTTAGTAATACTACAAAAAAAGTGGTTAGAATGTTCGCTTGCAGAAGTTTCGTAATTTTAGAAGCTATATAAACGATGATTGGAAACAAAAACAAATAAATGCCAATAATTTCCGTATAGTACACATCAAATAATAAACCGAATACAGCCGCATAAATTAAGGAATAGTTACGTACGTAGTAAATACCCATAACTGCAAAAAGTACAGTTAAAAAGCGGGGGACTAGAATTACATTTAAACCAAATGAACCATTTCGTACAAGTTCTACGAATATACCTTCTAAATAAAAACCAATTAATAAAAGAAGAGGAAGAATTAGTCTTTTCATCATTCTTCCACCTTACCTTCACCTTGATTTTTCCCTGTTAAACGTTCGATAATTATGACATGTTCAAAATCATAAAAATCGGCAGAAGGTTCAATATAGGCAATTTGAGTTAAACCATACCGGTCCATTTCTACTTCTTTCACTTTACCAACATCTAGTAATTTTGGGAATACACCACCAAGACCAGATGTGACAACATTTTGTCCCGCTTCGATTTTCTTATCAACAGGAATGTCTTTTAACAATAATAATTTTTTTTCACGATCATACCCACTAATTAATCCAAAAATACCTTCTTTTTCTTTACCCTGAATTTCAGCAGATACTCTGTTTTTTGTATTCTCTGAACTTAATAACTCAATGGTTGCAGTCATTTCGGAAGTACTGATCACTTTTCCAATCAAGCCCTTACCAGTAATGACAGCCATATCCGGTTTTACCCCGCTCATTTCCCCTTTGTTTACGATGATTTTTTCGTCCCATCGTTCGGGATCCCTTGTAAGAACCGTAGCTTGGATGGCTCGATAATCACGCAGGTTGTCGGTTTTTTTTAATACATCTCTCAACTCTTCATTATCTTTTTTTAAATCTGATATTTCCTTTTCAAGCTTTGCCAGGCCTTCCAAACGAGCCTTTAGCTTTTGATTTTCAGTATAAGTATTTTTAACATCTTGCATATTTTCAAAAAATCCTGCTATTCCTTGGGCAGGTCTAGAAATTAAAGAATGACCGAACCCGACTACATCTTTTATAATCTGCTCCGGCCGTGAGATATTTTCTTTTTCCTGCAAAGAAAAGCCGATTAGTGAGACAAGAATAATTATGCTGATAAGAAGGATAATCAGACGTTTATTTAGAAAAAATTGGGGCATTCATTACACCTCTATTTTCTGATTACCGTTAAGAAAAGTGCAAGTGCGACGTACAAACTTTTTAGTTCTATAACGATATAAAGTAAAAATGGATCCTGTAGGAAGTGTCTGTTTTTACTTTCGAAAAACTCGAAAGTCTGCTAGTCGCTGGAGCTTGATCCAGCACTAGCAAAATTTATTACTTTCTTAACTAAAAACAAACTGGAATTCTTCAAATTCAAATGTTTTAGCGAGAATCCTTCGCTTTATTCTTAAAGATATCGATATGATCAAGAGCCATCCCTGTACCAATGGCTACACAATCTAGTGGCTCATCAGCAATTAAAACAGGCATTTCCGTCTCTTTACTCATTACTTTATCCATATTGTGTAATAAGGCTCCCCCACCTGTAAGCACAATACCTCGATCCATAATATCGGCTGCTAATTCTGGTGGAGTTTTTTCAAGCGTGTTTTTCACAGCATCAATAATAGCATTTACTGTATCACTTAAGGCACCTGAAATTTCTTCAGCTGTAATTTCTATTGTTTTTGGTAAGCCAGTAAGTAAATCTCGTCCGCGAATTTCCATAGGAGCAAAGCCTTCTGTTTCTCCAGCAGAACCGATTTCGACCTTAATAGCTTCTGCAGTACGATCACCAATTAACAAATTATATTTTTTTCTAATATAAGCGATGATCGATTCATCAAAATTGTCTCCTGCCGTACGAATGGACATACTTGTCACTATTCCTCCAAGAGAAATAACAGCCACTTCTGTAGTACCCCCACCGATATCAACGACCATACTTCCAGTTGGTTCCCAAACAGGTAAATTTGCGCCAATTGCCGCTGCAAATGGTTCCTCTATCGGATAAGCTTCACGTGCACCTGCCTCGCGAGTTGCATCTAGAACAGCTCTTTGTTCTACTGCAGTAATTCCCGATGGAACGCAAACCATTACGTAAGGCTTGCCTCCTATTCCTTTTCCTTTAATAGCTTGTTTTATGTAATATTTCATCATAGAAGCAGTTGTCTCATAATCAGCGATGACTCCATCTTTCATCGGTCTAAGTGCAACAATATTACCCGGTGTGCGTCCGATCATGTTTTTCGCATCATTTCCAACAGCTACTATTTTTTTGGTATCGGTTTGTAGAGCCACAACAGATGGTTCTCTAAGTACAATTCCTTTACCTTTCACAAAGACTAGAGTATTTGCAGTACCTAAATCGATACCCAAATCTTTAGTACCGAATCCGAACATGTATGTATCTCCCTTTCTTATGGCGAATGTTATTATTATAGTACGTATAACAGTAAATTTTTACGTTTTTTGCCAATTTCCCTGAATTTTCACCGGAATTTTAATGAATAATCTCACTCACTAATACAAAACGCAAGTATTATTATATCTTAACCACATTCAAAATAATAGTGTTACATGTACCCTTTTTCTTTCATACTGACGTATTTTTTGTCACCAATTATCAAATGGTCTAATACTTCAATTCCCAACATTTTTCCACATTCTACGAGTCGTTGTGTTACTTCAATATCTTCTCTGGATGGAGTCGGATTTCCGGAGGGATGATTATGAAAACAAATAATTGAGGCGGCTGAACGGCGAAAAGCTTCCTTAAAAACCTCTCTTGGATGGACAATACTGGCATTGAGGCTACCGATGAAGACAGTTTGCCGATGAATAACTTGATTTTTGGTGTTCAGATAAAGACATACAAAATGCTCTTGGCTGAGGAAACGCATATCATTCATGACATAATTGGCACCATCTTCGGGACTTCTAATAATGAAGCGGTTATTAAAAGTAAGGTTGCTAATCCGCCTTCCCAATTCCACGGAAGCAACAATTTGTACCGCCTTTGCTTGCCCAATTCCTTTAATACTCGTTAGTTCCTCCACTACAGCATCTTTCAAACCCGTCAAACCATCGAAATGAGTTAGTAACCGATTGGCTAATTGTATAACTGATTCAGATTTGGAACCTGTTCTTAGTAATATGGCAAGAAGTTCATGATTAGATAAACTTTCCGGGCCATTTTTTATAAGTCGCTCTCGTGGTCGTTCATCGACAGGAAAATCGCGAATCATTAACGTTTCATTATTTTTCAAGATATTCCTCCTTTGATCATCGTTTACTTTGAAAAAAGAATCCCTTTCTTCTCAAAGAACGGGCCAAACGAGAAATTGGCAAACCAACGACTGAGTAATAATCCCCCTGAATTGACTTTACAAGAAGTGCACCCAAACCTTGGATTCCATAAGCTCCAGCTTTATCGAGCGGTTCCCCGCTTTCAACATATTGTTCAATTTCTACATCCTCAAGAGTCCAAAACTCTACATCTGTCTTTTCAAAAAAGCTGATGCACTCAGTACTGTCGATAATTGTTACACCTGTATAGACTGAATGAACTTGGCCAGAAAGCTGTTTAAGCATCTGTTTTGCATCCTCTTCATTATCGGGTTTTCCAAGAACTTTACCTCCAGATACAACGATCGTATCTGAACCGATGATGATAGAATCCGGATAGGTATTTAGCGCTGCATTCGCTTTTCGCAAAGATAGAGTCATAACAATATCTTGGGGAGAACGATCTAAGCTTATGGATTCATTTACATTAGGCGCAAAGGTGATAAATGGAATGTTTAATTTCTGGAGTAATTCTTTTCTACGGGGTGAAGTTGAAGCTAGTACGAGATCCTGCATGTGGATGCCCTGCCTTTATTAAGATTGGGAGATACATGTATCTATCGTACCAAAGGAAGGGTAAAGAAACAATAGAAAAAGGGACAAGCTTCATTCATGCGCTTATCCCAAAGTATATTTTAATATAATCAAGTAGTGCTTGTTGCGCTTTAAATAGTTCCTCTTTATTTGCAGAACTAGTATATTGCATTAAACTATTAGTGGCAATTGTTAACTTACTACTTAGTTCATTTGCTTCTGAACTTGCATAAGTTTTATCAGCTTCTTTTTCTAGTAATGCCAGTGCATCCTTAATTACACTTTCATTTGTCTTTCCGCTCGTTTGTATATTAACAGCTTCGTCCGCGATTAATGAAAAATTGTTTATCACTTTTGAAAACTGGTTACCTTCTTCTTCTGAAGAAAATATTATTTCTTTTTGTCCTATATCCAGTTCCTTTGCGTAAACTTCACCGTTATTTACACCTTGTTCTTTCAAACTTACTTCCCATGTTTTAGCTGTTTGCAATTGTCCTGCTACACCAAAAAATAGATAATACATATTATCGATTGGTATAACGATACTCGCATATCCTTCGTTTTTGAGTTCTTTTGCTGTTGCATCTGCTTTTTCTTGTGCAGAGAAAACTCCGCCTTGAATAACAGCTATCTTCCAAGCGGGAAATTTTACAGGGTGCTCTACTATCTGATTCCCCTCTTCCTCAGTTTGTCCGCTTGGAGGTGTAGTTTCCGTACCTACTACAGGTGCTGTATTTTCTGTCTTAGAAATTTTTAATATGAAAATTCCCATTCCGACACCGATTACGACAGCCAAACAAAAGGAGATAATAAACCCTTTCATGTTTGGGTGTAACATACTAGATTTGAACTTCCAATTTCGATTTGGTCGTTTTTTCTTTGGAGCTTCAGTGTGAATTAGCTTAAACTCCGGAACTTCTCTATGTTCTTCTTTTGGTAAGATCCAATCAAAATCATCATCCTCTGTTTGATCCTCAGACGCTGTTGCAGAGGCTTGCTCAGATGCTGCTTTCCAATCTCGAATGACGGTTTCTTCCGTAAAAGGGCGTTCTTTTCCATTTAATGTGATTTTGATTGCTGGATTTTGGCTACTTTTTTGTTCTTCCAATCTAAAAATACCTCCCGCCCACTTGAGTTTGTTCTATGCTACCATACGAGAAAAAAAAAAAGACGAAACTTTTGTCGTCTAGCGCAAAAAGGTTTTCGTCAAATTTTTTATATAAATTATCTCAAGAAAGAGAGGTACCAAGAGAAAATAGATTCATGAAAGAAATAGGCTATAAGAGCTCCAATTGCAATAAAAGGTCCAAAAGGAATCGGTTTTTTTCTAGTAAAGATTCCTACAGCTATCCCAAGCAAACCGATGATTGCTCCAATCAAATTGGCTATAAAGAAAGAGAGCAGGACCAATTTCGTACCAAGGACAAATCCAAGAACTGCGTATAATTTAACATCTCCTCCTCCCATTCCACCTTTCGAAATAACAGCAATGGCCATCAGTAAGATAAACGCCACTAAAGAACCGACTAGCGAATCCCACCAAGGATTAAGTGGTTGGATGATACGTTCAATTAAAAAAAATGCAGTAAAAAAAAGCAGAATTTTGTTTGGTATTAACATATAGACGATATCAGATATTGAAATGATGACAAGAAGAGAAATCAGTGTCCAAGCAATAACTGTTTCAAAACTCCACCCTGAATAAGCATAGGCAAAAACAAATAAACAAGCTGTCAAAAGCTCCATAATCGGATATAACGGCGCTATGCTTTTTTTGCAGTTTTTACATTTACCTAACTGGAATAAATAAGAAAAAACGGGAATTAATTCAATTATGGTAAGAGTGCGACCGCAACTTGGACAGGATGAACGTGGTTTTACGATTGATTTTTTTTCTGGTACCCTAAGACCAACTACATTATAGAATGAACCGAATAAAAGCGCATAAAGGAAAATAATAATTTTCATCTTATAAAGAGTGACCGCCTTTTCCCCATCTTGTTTTAATCTGATCCATTTGTTGAATTCTCCTGTTGTTCGTCAATGAGTTTGATTAAATATGGTTTTACTTCAGATATAAAATAAAGTGACCCTGTTACGGCTAAAATTTCTTCTTTTAATTGAGAAACAATTAAGTGCTCCATTAATTTTTTCCAATTACTCTCGGCTACTACCGTTTTATTCCCACTTTTTTCTTTCAATTCAGTTGCTGTTGCAGCTCTAGGAAAATCAAATTCAGTTAAATATATATTAGCATTCATTTCGTTTAAGACCGTGAACATTTCAGTCAAATCTTTGTCTTTCAATGCAGCGAAGACAATAGTAATTTTCATATTCGGAAAATGTGTTTGCATTGCAGTTTTAAATGCCTGCATACCTTCAACATTATGAGCACCGTCAATAAATATAAATGGATTCTTGTTTAAACATTCAAATCTACCCGGCCAATAAGCAGCTTTTAAACCTGAATAGATTTGATCTTCTTCTAGTTGAATTAAACCCTTTTCTTGTAAATACAACAATACAGCCAGTGCACCAGCGGCATTTTCAGTTTGATGCTTTCCTAATAATGAAATTTGTAAATTCTTTAGAAATCTTGCATCGAATCTAAATGTGAATTGTTCCCCTGCTGTCAACGGTTGGTAGTCTGAAATAAAAAAGTCCTTTCCTAACCGGTATAAAGGGGCATTTTGCAAGTTCGCCTCAGCATGAAGAACAGTTAGAGCATCATCATTTTGCGATGTTGTAAAAATCGGAATTTCCTTTTTTATAATTCCGGCTTTTTGGTAGGCAATCTCTTTAATCGTAGATCCTAAAATTTGGACATGATCCATACCTACATTGGTAATTATGGAAGCGAGCGGTGTGATACAGTTAGTCGAATCAAATCTTCCGCCAAGACCAACTTCAAATATTGTAAAATCAACGTGACGAACAGCACCAAAATAATAAAAAGCCATTGCTGTAATGACTTCAAATTCTGTCGGTGCCCCTAACTCAGTCCCTTCTAATTCATCCGAAAGGGGTTTAATGACATTTACTAGAGAAAGAATCTCCTCGTTATCAATCGGCTTTCCATTAATGCTTATTCTCTCGTTAAACTCCTCAATATACGGAGAAGTAAACGTACCGACCTGATAACCAGCTGCATTAAGAACAGAACGCAGATAAGTAACAGTAGAACCTTTCCCATTCGTTCCACCGACATGAATAGA
This sequence comes from Bacillus niameyensis, assembly GCF_001375535.1. Lineage (GTDB taxonomy): Bacteria > Bacillota > Bacilli > Bacillales > Bacillaceae_C > Lederbergia > Lederbergia niameyensis. Next base: position 343,583 of record NZ_LN831197.1, on the reverse strand, counting down.
TTTTAATCGTCGCTCAGGATTATCTAATTTCGATAGAAGCCACTCCATCCTTTTTAAACCTGGTTTTACTCCTAACCTGAGACGGGAATGGATCCAATCAATTGCCTCATCATATGTACGCAACAACGTTTGTCCCTCCATCCAATTAAAACATTACCTGCCTAATAAGTAATTGAACTTATTAGGCAGACATATGGATTAATATGATTTTAATTCTTTCATTCGCTCTTCGACAGTTTGTCTTTTTTCTAAATAATCCTGTTCTTTAGACCTTTCCTCATCAACAACAGCCTGAGGCGCTTTTTGAACAAAACGTTCATTAGATAATTTTTTCTGAACACGTTCTACTTCTTTATTCCACTTTTCCCATTCTTTTTCTAACCGAGCTATCTCTTCTTCTATATTGATAAGATCAGCAAGTGGCAGGAACAGTTCCACTCCGGTTACAACAGCTGACATAGCCTTTTCAGGGGTCTCAATCTCTGTTGCCATGTGCAATTCTTCAGGGTTACAGAAGCGTTCAATAAAGTGTTGATTATTATGCAAAATGGTTAGTACATGATCATCTTTTGCTTTTAAGATTAATTTTATCTTTTTACTCATAGGTGTATTTACTTCAGCTCTAATCGTACGTACCGAGCGAATAATTTCGGTCAGGAGCTTCATCTCATTCGCCGCCTCATTATCGGTCCATAGCTCATTTACATTTGGCCAAGATGCAATGGTAATGGATTCTCCTTCGTGAGGAAGATGCTGCCAAATTTCTTCTGTAATGAATGGCATAAATGGATGAAGTAATCGTAATGTCTGATCCAATACGTAAGCCAAAATCGAACGAGTTGTCTTTTTAGCTTTTTCATCATCACCATATAAAGGAAGTTTGGACATTTCGATATACCAGTCACAAAAATCATCCCAAATAAAGTTATATAGTGCCCTGCCCACTTCACCAAATTCATACTTTTCAGCAAGCTTTGTAACAGTCTCGATTGTCTCATTTAAACGAGTTAAAATCCATTTATCCGCAACAGACTTTTCACCGCTTAAATCAATTTCCTCATATGTGAGTCCATCCATATTCATTAAAGCAAAGCGAGATGCGTTCCAAATTTTATTGGCAAAATTCCAAACCGATTCGATTTTTTCCATACTAAAACGAAGGTCCTGCCCTGGAGAACTTCCAGTTGCTAAGAAGTAACGGAGTGTATCTGCACCATATTGGTCAATCACGTCCATTGGATCGATCCCATTTCCAAGCGATTTACTCATTTTCCGTCCATCTTCTGCTCTTATTAATCCGTGAATCAAAACATCTTTAAATGGTCTTTGATCGGTAAACTTTTTCGCTTGAAAAATCATTCTGGATACCCAGAAAGATATAATATCATACCCTGTTACTAAGCAATCAGTTGGGTAATAGCGTTTGAAATCTTCAGCTTCTACATCTGGCCACCCCATTGTCGAAAATGGCCATAAAGCAGAGCTAAACCAAGTATCAAGAACATCTTGATCTTGTTCCCAATTTTCAAGATCAGTTGGGGCATCGTGACCAACATACACCTCGCCTGTTTCTTTATGGTACCACGCTGGAATTCGATGGCCCCACCATAATTGCCGCGATATACACCAATCATGAATATTTTCCATCCAATGCATATACGTTTTTTCAAAACGCTCTGGGACAAAATGAACTTTCTCTTCACCTTTTTGCAGTTCAATTGCTTTTTCAGCAAGTGGTTTCATCTTTACAAACCACTGTGTTGATAAATAAGGTTCAACTACCGCGCCACTCCGCTCAGAATGTCCTACTGAGTGAAGGTGATCTTCGATTTCAAAGAGGATCCCCTCTGCTTGCAAATCTTTCACAATTTGTTTACGACAATCAAACCGATCCATACCTTTATATTTTCCTGCGTTTTCATTCATTGTTCCATCTTCATTCATAACAAGAACTCGTGCAAGATTATGGCGATTTCCAATTTCAAAGTCATTTGGATCATGAGCTGGTGTAATTTTCACAGCACCTGAGCCAAATTCCATATCAACGTAATCATCGGCTACAATTGGGATTTCCCGTCCAACGATAGGTAAAATAACTGTTTTTCCAATCAAATGTTGATAGCGTTCATCTTCAGGATGGACAGCAACAGCTGTATCGCCGAGCATAGTCTCAGGTCTTGTCGTAGCAATTTCTATAGATCCTGATCCATCTGAAAGTGGATAATTCATATGATAAAAGGCACCTTGAACATCTTTATGGATTACTTCGATATCTGATAAGGCTGTTTTAGTAGCAGGATCCCAGTTAATGATATACTCACCACGATAGATTAGCCCCTCATTATACAAAGTTACAAAAACCTCGCGAACCGCTTTCGACAAACCTTCATCTAAAGTAAATCGTTCTTTCGTGTAATCTAAACCAAGTCCCAATTTAGCCCATTGCTTGCGGATAAAAGTGGCATATTCCTCTTTCCATTTCCATGTCTCTTCAAGGAATTTATCACGACCTAGACTATAGCGGGTTTTTCCTTCTTCACGAAGTTTTTCTTCTACCTTCGCCTGTGTAGCAATCCCGGCATGGTCCATTCCAGGTAGCCACAGAACATCAAAGCCTTGCATTCTCTTCATTCTTGTTAAAATATCTTGTAATGTCGTATCCCAAGCATGACCTAAATGAAGCTTACCTGTAACATTTGGGGGCGGAATTACGATCGTATATGGTTCTTTATTAGGGCTACCTTCAGCTTCAAAAAACTTCCCAGAAAGCCACCATTCATATCTACCCTGTTCAATACTTTGAGGATCGTATTTGGTGGACATTGTTGTCTCATTGTGTTCCATTAAAAATCCCTCCGTTTTCTAAAAATAAAAAAATCCCTCCGTCAAAAGGACGAAGGGAGTTGATTCGCGGTACCACCTTTTTACACGAACCTACATTCAAATCAATAGTAGAGTTCGGCACTTAACTTCATAACGGCTTCAAACCGGCTTTTCGCTACTGAATATTTTCACGAAAGCTGCTCAAGGGTGACTTTCCATTAGCTCTGCTTAGGAAACCTCCCACCAATGATTTCCCTCTCTTTAAAGCAATTTTCTAATGTACTTTCCCTGTCAATGCATTTAAACATGTCTTTATTATTATTTATAGTAGCGAATAAACAACCTTAATGTCAATCATTTTAATTAAAGAATCAATATAGGCACAGATTAGCCCAATTTCACATATTTTATACGAGAGGACAATGACAAATGGAGGGTCGAACATGAAAAGAAAATTTAATCAACATACCTTTCAAAATTGGAAACGGAATTTTAAAGGCGTATGTAAACAACTAATCATCCCTTTTTGTATTTTCCAAGCAATTCGAACTTTTATTTTTCCTACTACAATCGATGTATTATTACTTGCCATTTTCATTGCAATTGCCCTTGGATTTCATTATGAGTGGATATAGAAAAGCTGAAGAGCCCGTTTAGCGACGTACAAACTTTCTAAGCTTCTGACGAGATAAAGGAAACACGGCGAGGGACGAGCCAATGTTGACTTATCGTAGGAAGAAGCTGAAAGTTTGATAGTCGCTGGGCGTTGAAGCTAGACAATGAAAAGCTGAAGAGCCCGTTTAGCGACGTACAAACTTTCTGGATTAAGGATGAACGGCTAAAGACGCGCCGTCCTGGCGCAACGCCGTTCTGACCAAAGTCCTGTTGGCCTGAGATAAAGGAAACACGGCGAGGGACGAGCCGATGTTGACTTAACGTAGGAAGAAGCTGAAAGTTCGCTAGTCGCTGCCGACTGTAGTTAGATAAATAATCCCCTTTCAGTAATTATTCTGAAGGGGATGAATTACTTTGCTCCTTCTTCAATCTCTCTCTTTCTTCAAGCTTCATCACGACATATTCTGTATTTTTCATCCTCCAATATTGACGTTGCAATTGACCAACCATTTGGATTTCGCTTTTGTCCGTACCAGCGGAGAAATAATTCTCCGCGATCCGATATATTGGCCCAGGATGAGCAAGATAACTTAAAAACAAGTGCATTTCTTCTTCCTTGAATGGAAAATGGCGAAAATAAGCATCAAGCCATTCAAGGGTTTGATCAAATTGCTTCGGATGTGTGAGAAATGTTCGGTCCAAAAAGGGAAGTAAATCATGGATTGGCGAAGCAAAACCAGTTCCTTCAAAATTTGTAAAATAACCAAAGCCTTTTTCGTCATATAGAAAATGTTCATTGGATAATTTCCCATGAATGATAACACTACGTGCTTTTGTATCCTCTTCCGTTACTTCATGCCAGTCTTTCAATTTATTTAAAGCGTACCGATGACTGCCTGATATTTCACTGTAAATCGTACAAAAAAAGAGTTGGAAAGGAGACATATATACCTGCCTCTCACATCTAGAGACAAATTCCTCTAATGTTTCTTGTTCAGTTTCCCAGCGAGAAGTTGTTTGATCATAATGCTCCTTTCTTTCTTCTTTATCTACAGGTACATCGCGGACAGTCAACGTATGCAGGCGTGCTAATTCGCGAAATAAATCAAGGTGCCTTTGAATATGGTCTTCTCTTTCTCTATTTTCCAGCCAAGGCATTAAATAATAAAGGTATTGCCCTTCTAAAATACCGTAACGGCCATCTATTGTCGGGAAAATAGGCACTATCCGATTATATCCTTGCTGGTATAACTGTTGAACGTACTGAAGAAAGTCTAAACCATTTTTAGCAGGCATTCTTTTTAGTGCATATTCTCCCTTATTTGTATACAGTTTATATACTCTTCCATGTTTTTCCAAATACTCTAAACTTAATCCATACAGTCCCGCCAACTGATCAACTTCTTTATGAAGCGAACCCTCCATTCCTAATCACCCGTTCATAAGAGACTCCTAGTTGAATAAAAACACTTATTCTTTCCTTAGGACTCTCACTGGTTTAGCAGGAATGTACAAAACCTGCCCTTCGTAGACTTCATGACTAGCATCTAATCGATTTGCGCGGAGAATTTGTTGTACGCTTAACTCATACTTATCTGCCAATGATTGAATTGAATCCCCTTGCTGGACTAAGCAAATTCGCATCTTGCTTGTTGTCTCTTCTTCCTTTCGAGCAAAGAAGTCAGCAAAAGAAATCGATTCATATTTGTCTTTCTTTTTCTTCTTTTTTGGTTCTTCCTCCATTTTCACCAGACTACTACTTGATTCATATTGAAGTGAGGAGGATTCATCATTATACATTTCCATATAGGAAGATGATTCAACACTTTTATAATTTGGTTCATCTTGTTCAAGTCTTTCTGGTTCCATCGTGACTTTCGGAAGTTGTGGGATAAATGCAAATGATTGTCCCTGTGTTTCATTCTCTTCTTTTTCCTCTTCTGGGAGAGCTCTTGCCTCCACATGAAACGGTTCAAATAAATCTTCCTCTACTGTTTCATCTTCAGATTCCTGTTCCACAATACTTAGATCCTTTTGTTCAAATAAAGCAATCTTCACTTCTTCTCTATCATCAGGATCTTCTTCCACATTTAGCTCTAACGCATCATCACGTACAATCGTTTCTTCTTCATACGATTCTTCATTATGCACGTTGTCCGTGCGGTCTACTTCTTCTTTACCGAGATCAATATCATTCTCCGGAATCTCCATTTCAGCATCTTCAAACTCTTCATAAATTCCGTGAATACTTACCTCTGCAAGTACTTGTAATCTGTTATTTTCGGTTAAAACATAATCAAATGAATGAATTTCTATTTCTATTTCATCCGTAGTCTCGATTCTCCTTTTCGGAATTGTAATATCAACGGGAAACCGATGAGAAAACTCGCTAATTCCATCAGCTCTCGGTTCCACACCTTGTACAGGCGTTCCGCTTAGAGCATCTTCAACCGTATCGCTCTCTGAAGATTGATAATATTCCCCGCGTAAATCAAGAGTTCCTTTTAAAACAACAAACTCATCTTCATCTAATATGGAAATCTCGGGATCCAAAGAAATAGAAACTAGATCCCCTACTTCCTGTCCGTTTTCAAACCAGATTGTCTCCTCCAAAGGGAATTTAAGCGATGTTTGTCGGCGTTCGGGCAAGATGATTTCCTCCTTTCGTTCCAATGAAAAAATGTCGGTCAATTACAGCGTATGAGCTTATTGTTATATTTATGAAAAAAAAAAGAGAAGTAGTTCTAATTAAACTACTTCTCGCATCGGACATTTTTTATTAACTTTTTATCATCTTAAATGTTTCGGTTGCAGCTTGAATAGTTCTTTCAATATCCTCTTCGGTATGAGCTGTGGACAAAAATAATCCTTCAAACTGAGAAGGAGGCAAAAATACACCGCGATTTGCCATCTCTTTATAATAAGAGCCAAACAATTTCAGATCAGAAGTTCTAGCTTTATCATAATTATAAACATCTTCATTCGTAAAGAAAATTCCAATCATCGAGCCAGCTCGATTAATCGTATGCGGAATATTATATTTTTTAGCAGCTTCCTCAAGTCCAACTTCTAGTAAATCAGCTTTCCTAATAAACTCGTCATAAGTCTCAGGTGTTAATTGACTTAATGTTTCATAACCAGCTGTCATGGCAAGAGGATTTCCAGATAGAGTACCCGCTTGATAAATAGGGCCACTAGGAGCAATTCGCTCCATAATTTCAGCCTTTCCGCCATAAGCGCCTACAGGTAAACCTCCACCAATGACTTTCCCAAGGCATGTTAAGTCGGGAGTAACACCGAAATACCCTTGCGCACAGTTATAGCCTACCCGAAAACCAGTCATTACTTCATCGAAAATAAGCAGAGCACCATACTCAGTTGTAATCTCTCTTAATCCTTCTAAGAATCCATTACGTGGAGGAACGACACCCATGTTTCCCGCAACAGGTTCAACAATCACGCCTGCGATATCCTCTCCAAACCTTTCAAAAGCATAGCGAACACCGTCCAAATCATTATATGGGACTGTAATCGTGTTTTTAGCTATCCCTTCTGGAACTCCAGGACTGTCTGGAAGACCAAGTGTAGCTACACCAGAACCTGCCTTAATTAACAGCGAATCGCCATGTCCATGGTAGCATCCTTCAAATTTTAAAATTTTATTACGCCCTGTATAGCCTCGAGCAAGTCTAAGTGCACTCATTGTCGCCTCTGTACCTGAAGATACCATTCTCACAATCTCAATGGAGGGAACACGGTCAATCACAAGTTCGGCTAGTTTATTTTCCATAAGCGTAGGAGCACCAAAACTTGTACCAGATTCGGTTGCCTCTTTTATAGCTTCCACTACTCGCTCATTAGCATGACCTAGAATTAACGGGCCCCATGACAAAACATAATCAATATATTCATTACCATCAATATCTTGAATTTTGGAGCCTTTCCCTTTAGCCATAAAAATAGGATCCATATCAACAGATTTAAAGGCACGAACTGGACTATTTACACCACCAGGCATTAATTGAACAGCTTTTTCAAATGCTTGCTTCGATTTTTCATAAGTACGCATTCAACTGACCACCCTTATTAAATATTCGACTCTTTTAACCATCGGGATACATCTTTAGCAAAATAGGTAATAATAATATCTGCACCTGCTCGCTTTATACTTGTTAACATTTCCATCGTAATAGCCCGTTCATCTACCCAGCCATTAAGAGCAGCCGCTTTTATTAAGGAATATTCACCACTTACATTGTAAGCCACAATGGGTACATTATATTGATTTTTCACGTCTCTAATAATATCCAAATAGGAGAGCGCGGGTTTAACTATTAGAAAGTCCGCACCTTCTTCCAAATCAGACTCAGCTTCACGGAGAGCCTCTAGACGATTCGCAGGATCCATCTGGTATGTCTTTCTATCCCCAAATTGGGGAGCGCTATTTGCCGCATCACGGAACGGTCCATAAAAAGCAGATGAATATTTAACTGCATACGACATGATTGGAATTTCTTCAAATCCAGCTTCATCAAGGCCTTTGCGAATCGCTGTTACGAATCCATCCATCATATTAGATGGTGCAATAATATCTGCACCTGCCTTAGCCTGACTCACCGCAGTTTTCACTAGCAATTCCAAACTCTCGTCATTTAATACTTTCTCATTTTCAACTAAGCCACAATGACCATGATCCGTATATTCACACAAACAAGTATCTGCAACAACTAGTAATTCAGGATAATGCTTTTTCACTTCACGGGTAGCTTCTTGAACAATTCCGTGATCATGGTATGCACCTGTTCCGCATGCATCCTTTTCATTTGGCACGCCAAAAAGAATGATGGATTTGATTCCAAGAGCTACAATTTCATCTAATTCTGCCTTTAAAAGATCCAATGAAAGATGAAATACCCCAGGCATTGATGCTACTTCATTTTTTTGTTTTTCGCCCTCTACAATGAATAAAGGATAAATAAAATCTTCGGGTCGAAGATGAGTTTCCCGCACCATCGCCCTTAAATTAGCAGAGCTTCGTAGTCGACGGTGGCGCTTAAAATGGATGGAATTCATATTTTTTCTTTCCTTTCCTTTTGCAGCTTTAGAAAATAATGACAGATCTCTTGAAAAAGGTCATCTAAAGTAAAATTCCGCGGGCAAATTTTTACATTGTAGCTTTCCTTTTCAATAGCCCTTTTTGTAACTGTACCGATTGACGCATACATCAGTTTCTGTGAATGCTCAGATAGTTGATACTCGTGTACAATTTGCATAAAGTGATGAAAAGTTGATGGACTAGTAAAAGCGACTACATCAAGTATGTCTTCCCTCAATAATTGGACAAGCCGATTCCTCTCATTTTCCGGATAAAAAGTCTCATACACAATCCACTCATCAGCAATTATACTTCTTTTACGAAAGCTATCAGCGACGGTTGTACTCGCTAAATTTCCTTTTGGGATTAACACTTTCTTTGGAGAGAAGTCATGTTCAAAAAACTCATTAGCAAATTCTTCTGCTGTATAAACATTGGGCATGAATTTAGAAGAAATTTGATATCCATTAAGAGCTTCCCTAGTTTTTTCCCCCACTACAGCATATTGCACATTTAATAAGTCATTTCGATCAATTCGATTGTTTATTTGTTCAAAAAAATAGTGAACACCATTTTTACTCGTAAAAACAATCCAATCATACTGGCTTATGTTGTGGATAAAATAATCAGCATTTGAATCAATATGTGCACGAAAATCAATTAAAGGAACGATATGAGGAATGCCTCCTCTTGATGCGACATCAAGGCAGAATTTGTTCCCCTGATCTCCTCCTCTAGTTATTAAAACATGACGGCCCTCTAATGGCCTTAACGGATTCATTGATTCAATTCTTCCCTTACTTGATCAATTAACGCTTTGGCCCCCATTGCACTTAATTTTTGAGAAGCCTCTTCACCTACTGCGGATGGTTCGCCCCCAGTTATTGTCTCTTTGTAGATTATTTTTCCATCAGGTGAAGCAACAAGTGCCGTTAATTGAATTTGATTACCATCCGTAATTTTAGCTAATCCTGCAATCGGAACTTGGCAACTGCCTTCCATTTTATTTAAAAAGACCCTCTCCGCCTCAACAGCTCGGGCTGATTTTTCTGATGTCAAATTAGCTAAATGCTCTAGTAACTCCAAATCATCTGTTCTACATTCGATCCCTAGCGCACCTTGACCAATCGCTGGCAAGCAGGCATCTGGCTCTAAATACTCTGTAACAATGGATTCTTCCCAGCCCATCCTTTTTATACCTGCTGCCGCTAAAATAATAGCATCGTACTCTTCATTTTTTAATTTGTTTAACCGCGTTTCAATATTGCCGCGTATCCACTTTATTTCAAGATCAGGTCTTTGTGCAAGAATTTGTGCACTTCTTCTTAGACTACTCGTTCCAATAATAGCGCCCGCTGGTAACTCTTTTAATGGAACATTATCTTTTGAAATTAAGACATCCCGGTAATCTTCTCTCTCTGGAATGCTTCCTATCATAAGTCCTTCTGGTAGTTCTGCAGGCATATCTTTCATACTATGAACAGCCATATCTATTTCCTTGTCCAGTAATGCCTGTTCGATTTCTTTTACAAACAACCCTTTTCCGCCTACTTTAGATAGTGTTACATCGAGAATACGATCGCCTTTCGTAACAATTTCTTTAATTTCAAATTCAAAAGGTGTGCCTAGTTTTTCAAGTTGTTCTTTCACCCAATTTGTTTGTGTTAATGCTAACTTACTTCTTCTTGAACCAATGATAATTTTCCTCAATTTCACGCCTCCTGAAAAAGTTTTATTCAAACCAAATGTGAAAAGTAGATAAACGGCTAGTCAAAAAGAAATTAATTAATAATATTAAAAATGCGGCTGAATTCCAGATAGCCAATTGTTTTCCATATAATCCCTTTTTGATTCGCATAAAAAGAATTAAGCTATAAATAATAATCAAAAGAAAAGATCCAATAATTTTGGGATCATTCCAGTGAAAGAATGGGAGTTTGATAAATGCCCATTGTAGACCAAGAATCAAACTTAACAATAACATCGGGACACCAATAGTGTTTAATATAAATGATAGCTTTTCAAGTTTCGCTAAATCACTTAAACGCCAAACATTTTTCTGCCATTTTTTTTCTTTTAATAGTCTATATTGTAATAAATATAGACTTGAAAAAACAAATGACAATGAAAATGCTCCATACGATAGGATTGCCATCGTAATATGAATAAATAGTAATTCCGAAATTAACTGATCGGCCATAGCAGGAACTTGTCCCGGTGCAAAGGCATGAATAGCCATTATGGTAAAACCTATCAAATTGGTAAAAAATATAGTGAAATCAACGTTTAAAATCTTATGGATCGCAAGGGATAGAGAGATTAACACCCAAGAATAAAAATATAAGCCCTCAAATAACGTTAAGATCGGAAACCTTCCTGTTTTATACATATAGAAAAACAAAAAAATTGTTTGAAGTACCCAAACAATTGAAAGTAGTCGGAAGGCAAGCCGATTAACCTTCCGATTTTCACCAATAAAATCAATAAAATAGCATAAGATCGAGATCGCATAAATGACAATAATTAATTCCGGCAATCTCACCATTAGCATATCCAACATATTTTTATCCTCTTAAGATTGAAAAAGCGGTGAGGATTGTTTGGGCATTTCTTTTTCAGCTATTGTAAATCCGCTTTTTTCAAAATCTCCTTCTTCCAAATCAAATATTTTTTTAAAAAGGGCGATCTTTTCTGCAGCATGCGGCTCACTAGCCATATCTTTCACTTGAAGAATGGGTTCTTTTAATAGTTGATTAATAATGCTCTTCGTATGCTTATTTAAAACCTTTTTCTCTCTATCAGACAGATTCGGTAACTTTCGTTCAATACTTTTCATTGTTTCCGCTTGTACCGTAAGAGCTTTTTCTCTTAAAGCTGTAATAACTGGGACAACTCCAAGAGTATTAAGCCACTCTCTAAAGGTTACGAGTTCCTCACCAATCATTTCCATAATCCGATCAGCAGCCAACTTTCGCTCAGCCATGTTAGCTTCAACAATACCTTCTAGATCATCAATATCATATAAAAAGGCATTGTCTAAATTTGCTATAGCAGGATCAAGGTCTCTTGGGACAGCAATATCTAATAGAAACAACGGTTTTCCCCTACGCATTTTCCCCATATCGCTTAACATATCTTTCTCAATCACGTAACCACGTGAACCTGTTGAACTAATCACAATATCTGAATCCATTATGGCACATTGGAGCTCTGCTAGCGATTTAGCAGATCCTTGAAATTGATTTGCAAGAGACTGTGCTTTTTCCAGAGTCCGATTAATAACCGTAACTTTGTTAGCTCCATTTGCATAAAGATTTTTAATGGCAAGCTCACCCATTTTTCCCGCACCGATAACGAGAATACGCTTGTCATTTAACTGCCCAAATATTTTCTTAGCTAATTCCACTGCCGCATAACTAACAGACACCGCATTTGCACCTATATCCGTTTCTGAATGAGCTCGTTTTGCCAATGTTATAGCTTGTTTCATCAAATAATTAAAAACAGTACCTGTTGTACCATTTTCTTGTGCAAGTAAAAAGCTAGTTCTTACTTGTCCCAAAATTTGCGTTTCTCCAAGAACCATGGAATTCAAACCACATGTCACTTGAAAAAGATGTTGAGTCGCAGCCTCTTTTTCGTGAATATACAAGTGGTTTGCAAACTCCGACGGATCCATTTGAAACCATTCAGATAAAAATTCCTTTATATAATAACGACCTGTATGCACTTGATCAACAACTGCATAAACTTCTGTTCGATTACATGTCGATACAATAACATTTTCAAGAATACTCTTTTTATGATTTAAGGTTACCATTGCAGAGGGTAAAGTATCTTCTGCAAAGGCCAAGCGTTCCCTAATCTCTACTGGAGCCGTCTTGTAATTTAATCCGACAACTATGATGTGCATTTTAAAAGGGCACCTCCAGAATTAATTGCTCTTATCCATTATACCACTCTAAATTAGAAGAATTCTAATAAGATGTGAACAGATGTTGAAACCTGTGCTATATTTAGTAAATAAGAATAAATTCCGATGATTTATATGTAGAACTTTAAAAACGTGGTAGGTGTATACTCTCTTGAATAAAACATCTTATTTTTCAGGAACTGTTGCTTTAGGATTTGGTGGCTATTTTCTTTTACAACAATATCAGCTTTCCCCATTTGACAACTTTTACACATGGCCGACCTTGCTAGTCATTATTGGATTGGGCTTTTTAATAAATGGATATTTAGGCAAAGAATATGAAATGATACTGCCAGGAGTTATTTTAACAGGAATAGGATTTCATTTCCACGTTGCTAATCGTTTAGAAGTGTGGCCGAATTATATTGGTATTTTTTTATTATTAATCGCTGTCGGCCTATTACTTAAAAATATCAAAACCGGAAATGGTCTATTTCAAGGAATCCTTTTCCTAGTGTCATCCATCCTATTGTTATTTTTAGATAAAATACAAAGTTGGTCTGCCCATTACATAAATAACCTTTCCATAATAGAAAAGGGATGGCCCTATTTGCTAATTGTCGCGGGGGTATACCTACTTATTGCAAAAAGAAAATAAGAGTCTAATTACGGAAGAGGCTTCCGAAGAATACGGAAGCCTCTTTTTACATCCAACTACTTAATATTTTCCACATTTTATCTTTTCCCTCACCAGTTTCCGATGAAAAGACAATTAAATCATCATTTTGTTCTAAGTCAAGTGTTTGAATCGCTATTTGTCGATGTCTTTCCCATTTTCCTTTAGGAATTTTATCAGCTTTTGTGGCGACGACAAGGCAACGTAATTGATAAGCTTTCAAAAAGTCATACATTAAGACATCGTCTTTAGTTGGGGGGTGGCGAAGATCGACAATTAACAGAACAGCACAGAGCTCTTTTCGAGTCGTAAAATAAGTTTCGATCATATTCCCCCATGCTTCACGTTCCTTTTTGGAAACTTTTGCAAACCCATATCCTGGGACATCAACAAAATATAATGATTCCTCAATTTTATAGAAGTTTAAAGTTTGAGTTTTTCCCGGCTTAGAAGAAGTTCTGGCTAAACTTTTTCTATTAATCATTTTATTAATAAATGATGATTTTCCAACATTGGATCTTCCTGCTAATGCAAACTCCGGGAGATTTTCACTCGGGTATTGCTCTGGTTTTACAGCACTAATAACTAGTTCAGCATTATTTACTTTCATTTTGATTCCTCCACAAGTGCAGTTGCAAGAACTTTGTCCATATGGGAAACCGGTACAAATGTTAGATCTTGACGAACACTTTCAGGGATATCTTCAATATCCTTTTCATTTTCTTTTGGTAAAATAATTGTCGTTAGTCCTGCGCGGTGAGCACTTAATGATTTTTCCTTTAAGCCCCCAATAGCTAAAACTCGACCTCGTAATGTAATTTCTCCAGTCATTCCGACCTCTTTTCGGATGGCACGTCCTGTTAATGCAGATACTAGAGCCGTTGCTATAGTAATCCCTGCTGATGGGCCATCCTTCGGTACAGCTCCTTCAGGAACATGAATATGAATGTCACATGATTCATGGAAGTTTTTATCTAGTTGAAGTTCCTCTGCTTTCGAGCGGACATAACTAAAAGCAGCCTGAGCCGATTCCTTCATCACATCTCCCAATTTACCTGTTAAAATGAGTTTTCCACTTCCAGGTGATAAAGAAACCTCTATTTGCAAAGTATCCCCGCCGACCGTTGTATAAGCTAATCCGGTTGCCACTCCGACTTGATCTTCTAATTCGGCCTGTCCATAGCTATACTTTTTCTTTCCAATTAGGTCTTCTAAGTAGCTTTCGGTTACAACGACCCTTTTTCTTTCACCAGAAACTATAATTTTTGCTGCCTTTCGACAAATTGACGCCAATTGTCTTTCCAACTCGCGCACACCCGCTTCACGAGTATAATAGCGAACAAGCATCTTAATGGCTTCATCTCTCATTTGTAATTGGCTTTTCGTCAAGCCATGTTCAATAATTTGCCTTGGTAGTAAATGATCCTTCGCAATATGAATTTTTTCTATTTCCGTATAGCCTGCAATCGTTATAATCTCCATACGATCCCGTAATGGCCCTGGAATAGATGCTAAATCATTTGCCGTCGCTAAAAACATAACCTTCGAAAGATCGTAAGTCTCTTCAATATAATGATCACTAAACGAACTGTTTTGTGCAGGATCTAATACTTCTAGCATTGCTGATGATGGGTCCCCACGGAAATCATTGGACATCTTATCGATCTCATCAAGTAAAAATACAGGATTAATCGTTCCTGCTTTTTTCATTCCTTGAATAATTCTCCCAGGCATTGCCCCTACGTAGGTCCTGCGGTGTCCTCGGATTTCTGACTCGTCTCTTACACCCCCAAGAGAAATACGAACAAAATTTCTTCCCATTGATGTTGCGATTGACCTAGCAAGGCTGGTCTTTCCAACTCCTGGTGGTCCAACAAGACATAGGATCGGGCTCCGTAATGATTTCGTAAGCTGCTGAACTGCTAAATACTCAAGCACGCGCTCTTTTACTTTATCAAGTGCATAATGATCCCGCTCTAATATTTTCTCTGCTTTATGAATGTTCAAATCATCTTTCGTTGACTTTTTCCAAGGTAGTGATATAAGCCAATCAATATAACTTCGGATAACCGAACTTTCTGCAGATGTAGAAGGTACTTTTTCATAACGATTTAATTCCTTAAATGCAGCTTTTTTAACATGATCTGGCATTTGCGCATCCTCAATTTTTTGCGCTAGGTCAGAAACTTCCCCTGTCTTGCCTTCACTGTCGCCCAATTCCTTTTGAATAGCCTTCATTTGTTCCCGTAAGAAATATTCTTTTTGAGTACGATCCATTGACTGTTTAACTCTTTGACCAATTTTACGCTCTAGATTAAGCACTTCTCTTTCGTTATGAATAATTTTAATGACCTTGCCAAGGCGTGCTTTAACATCTACCAATTCGAGAATGGCCTGTTTATCTTGTATTTTCATCGGCAAATGAGACACTATTAGATCAGCCATTCTGCCTGGCTCTTCAATATCGGCAACTGTAGCAAAAGTCTCAGCAGATATTTTCTTTGAGAGCTTAATATACTGCTCAAAGTATTCTAGCATCGTGCGCATTAACGCCTCAATTTCAACGTCTTGCTCGATATCGTCTTCAAATATTTCAAGGCTTGTGGCGAAATATAACCCCTGGTCAACAAAGCTTTTCATCTTTGCTCGACTTATTCCTTCAACAAGTACTCGAATTGTACCATTAGGAAGTTTCAGCATTTGATTAACCTTAGTTAAAGTCCCCATTTCATAGAGATCATTTTCACTAGGCATTTCAACGGAAACATCTTTTTGTGTTGTTAGAAATACTAAATGATCATTCATCATCGCCTGTTCCAATGCTTGTATGGAGCGCTCCCTACCGACATCTAAATGAAGCACCATTGTTGGGAAAACGAGCATCCCCCTAAGTGGTAATAATGGTACCAATGGCTCTGTTTTTTTCTTCATAAAATTCCTACCTCCATTTGACGTTAACTACGACATAGTTACATAAAGCGAATTTGGCCACTGCTTCTAATTACCGTAGTTAGACAATGAAAAGCGAAAGCGCCTTATTGGGGCGCTAACTAAATAAAACATGTTGCTTATTATTAACTTTTTTCATTTTATCTTACTTAATAGAGGCTGTCGAGAAACAGGACTTATCTTAAAAAATAGTCTAAACACTTTTTTTACTTTGTTCTGGAAATCCAGGGAGTATAATATCATGACTCTGACTTCTCACGAGGGCTACCTCTAGCGCCTCTTCTAAACGCTTAATTGGAATGACCTGTATATCTTCAATCTCTTTTAAATTCGATTGCATGTTCTCACTAGGTATAAGAACCGTTTTTGCTCCTGCATTTCTTGCAGCTTTTACTTTAGTGTATACACCTCCGACAGGCTTAACATCACCATGAATACCAATTTCTCCTGTCATTGCTACAGTATGATAAATAGGTATTTTATAAATAGCAGAATAAATCCCTACGGCCACTGCTACTCCAGCTGAAGGACCATCGGCTGGAATTCCACCTGGAAAATTGACATGAATATCATATTGGCTGGCTGGAACGCCCATTGTTTTTAATACTGTAATGACGTTCTCCGCAGACCCTTTCGCCATACTTTTCCTTTTCACCGATTTCCCTTGACCATTAATGCTTTCTTCCTCAATGATACCTGTGATTTGGATTGAGCCCTTGTCTGCTGGGAGAACTATCACTTCAATATCTAATAGCATCCCACTATTCGGTCCAGTTACTGCTAATCCATTTACAACTCCTGGCTTTGATTTATCATGAATCATTTTTTCGTGCCGTGGAACAAGTTGGCTTGACCTAATAACCCATTCAATATCATTATCTTCAACATAGCTTCTGTTTTCTGTAATAGCTAGACCAGCGGCAGTTTGAATCATATTAACCGCTTCACGGCCATTTCTTGCATAGGAAGATAAAATCGATAGACCGTTATCACTGATAGAAAACTGGATTTTATCAACTGCTTTTTTACCCACTATTTCAATTTCATCTTTCTCTAATTCCTTAAAAAATACTTCTAGACAGCGAGAACGGATCGCAGGCGGAATCTCATTCGGTGTCCTTGTTGTTGCACCAATCATTCGAAAATCCGCAGGTAAACCACGTTTGAAAATATCGTGAATATGAGCCGGAATTTGTGAGTTTTCCGAGCTATAATAAGCACTCTCAAAAAATACTTTACGATCTTCTAAAACTTTTAATAATTTATTCATTTGAATCGGGTGTAATTCCCCAATTTCATCAATGAAAAGTACACCACCGTGTGCATTAGAAACAGCACCTGGTTTTGGTTGAGGAATTCCAGCTTGCCCCATCGCACCAGCACCTTGATAAATAGGGTCATGAACAGATCCTATAAGCGGATCAGCAATTCCCCTTTCATCAAATCTTGCTGTCGTTGCATCTAATTCCACAAAAACAGAATCAGACTGGAATGGGGAGCGTTGATTTCTTTTCGCTTCTTCAAGAACTAACCTTGCTGCAGCTGTTTTTCCAACTCCCGGTGGTCCATATATGATCACATGCTGTGGATTAGGACCACAAAGCGCCGCCTTTAAAGCTTTAATTCCATCTTCCTGACCAACAATGTCGGAAAAGCTCGCAGGTCTTACCCTTTCAGCTAATGGCTCCGTTAAGCGAATCCCTCTCATTTTCCGAAGCTGTTCCATTTCTTTTTTTGATTCTTTGTCAATGGTTACTTTCTGAGAACGTTGATTCATTAATAGATTAAAAAAATAAAGTCCAATGACAATACCAAAAAATAGTTGAATCATTAATGCTATTACTGTCCAATTCATAATTAATTACCCCTCCCGAAGACCTTCGTTCGCTAATCATAGTATCTCCGTCACTGAAAGGTAATAAACCACCATTTTTGTGTCTCTTATATATTATTATTGAAACAAAAAAAGACTAGGATCCCCAAAAGGAAAACCTAGCCTTTTTATGCAAGCCGTGCGACTACTCACAAATTTCCTGTCAGAATGGCGTTGCGCCAGGACGGCGCGTCTTTAGCCATTCATCCTTACCTTAAAGTTTCTACGTCACTGAACGGGCGCTTTCGCTTTTCTTTGTCTAGCTACAGCGCCCAGCGACTAGGAAACTTCTACGCTCCTTCCTACGATAAGTCAACATCGATTCGTCCTGCCGGACTCTTCGTGTTTCCTTTATCTCAGGCCAACAGGACGTTGGTCAGAATGGCGTTGCGCCAGGACGGCGCGTCTTTAGCCATTCATCCTTCCCTTAAAGTTTCTACGTCGCTAAACGGGCGCTTTCGCTTTTCTTATTAAGCAGATGTTCTTTCTGTCCCCTTAATAATAGTACCGTCTTCTAGTACAAGTTTTGGTGGGTTATCGTAAAGAACAGCTTCTTTCGTAATGATACATTTTTTAATATCTTCACGGGACGGCAAATCAAACATAACATCAAGCATAATCGTTTCAATAATCGAACGGAGTCCGCGTGCACCTGTTTTTCTCTCGATCGCTTTCTTAGCAATTTCGTGAAGTGCATCTTCTTCAAATTCTAATTCGACATCATCGATTTCTAACATTTTTGTATATTGTTTGACTAAAGCATTTTTTGGTTTGGTCAAAATTTCAATCAAAGCATCTTCGTCAAGTTGCTCAAGACTTGCAATGACCGGCAATCGACCGATAAATTCTGGAATAAGACCAAAACGAAGCAAATCTTCAGGAAGAACTTTCGTTAGTAATCCCTTATCTTCAATTTCTTCTGGTTTTACATCAGAACCAAATCCGATTACTTTTTGACCCAATCGGCGCTTAATGATTTGCTCTACTCCATCAAAAGCACCGCCACAAATAAACAGGATGTTTGTTGTATCAATCTGAATAAATTCCTGATGTGGATGTTTACGTCCACCTTGAGGAGGGACACTTGCTACAGAGCCTTCTAAAATTTTAAGCAAGGCTTGTTGGACCCCTTCTCCTGATACATCTCTTGTAATGGAAGGGTTTTCCGACTTTCTGGCAATTTTATCTATTTCATCAATATAAATGATGCCACGTTCGGCTTTCTCCACATCATAATCAGCAGATTGAATCAGTTTAAGCAAAATATTTTCTACATCTTCCCCTACATAACCTGCCTCAGTTAAAGATGTTGCGTCAGCAATCGCAAATGGAACATTTAAAATTCTAGCTAACGTCTGTGCAAGTAGGGTTTTTCCACTTCCTGTAGGACCAATTAGACAAATGTTACTTTTTGCTAATTCTACATCGTCAATTTTACTGTTTGTATTAATTCGCTTGTAATGATTGTACACTGCTACAGCAAGTGACTTTTTCGCTTGGTCTTGACCAATAACGTACTCATCAAGAATTTCCCGTATTTCTTTTGGCTTTGGTACATCCTTAAATTCTACTTCTTCTTCAGTACCAAGTTCTTCTTCAACAATTTCTGTACAAAGCTCTATACATTCATCACATATATATACACCAGGACCAGCAACTAACTTACGAACTTGTTCTTGTGTTTTCCCACAAAAAGAACATTTGAGTTGCCCCTTTTCCTCGTTAAATTTAAACATTATGTTCACCCCTTTAATAAGCTAGAAGAGCATCAATAACAATGCGCAATAACTATGTATTGCATTGTAACATACTTGAGAAAGCAATAACCATTTTTTAATCTCGGTGTCACTATTATGTATTCATTTGGATAAAACAAGGCACGAAGTAACCGTGCCTTGTTTTAACTTGAGTCTTATATCTTATGTGAGTGTTGTTACTTATTATGCACCAGTTTTGCTGTTTTCAACAAGAAATTCAACTGCTTTTTGAAGTTTTAAATCAGCTTTTAATCCATCCATATTTGCTGCCATAATGTTTTTCACTTCTTCAACATCCATTTTATACATTTCAGCCATTTTTTTAATTTCTTCATCAACAGCTTCTTCATCTGCTTCTAAATTTTCAGCTTTTGCAATAGCTTCAAGAGTAAGGGATGTTCTAACGCGCTGTTCACCGTCAGTTTTCATTTGTTCACGAAGTGCAGCTTCATCTTGACCAGAGAATTGGAAGTATAGTTCTAAGTTCATTCCTTGCATTTGCAAGCGTTGCTCAAATTCTTGCATCATACGATCTATTTCATTGTCAACCATAATTTCTGGAAGATCGATTTCTGCATTTGCAGCTGCTTTTTCAACAAGGTCATTTCTTAGTTTTTGGTCTGCTTCATTCTTTTTACTCTCTGTTAAACGATCTTTAATAGATGTTTTTAATTCTTCAAGAGTTTCAACTTTATCATCAACATCTTTAGCAAATTCATCATCTAATTCTGGAAGTTCTTTTGCTTTAATTTCATGAATTTTCACTTTGAAAACAGCTGGTTTTCCTGCCAATTCCTCAGCATGATATTCATCTGGGAATGCAACTTCGATGTCTTTCTCTTCACCAGATTTCGCACCGATTAATTGTTCCTCAAATCCTGGAATGAAGGAATTCGATCCAATTTCAAGTGAATAGTTCTCCGATTTTCCACCTTCAAATGCTTCACCATCAACAAATCCTTCGAAATCAATGACAACAGTATCGCCATTTTCAACTTCGCCATCTTCTTTGACAACTAGTTCTGCTTGTCGTTCTTGAAGAGTTTTTATTTCTTCATTAACATCTTCGTCTGTAACAGTATCATCTAGCTTTTCAACTTCAAGACCTTTGTATTCACCAAGTTTCACTTCTGGCTTCACTGTAACAGTTGCTTTAAAGATCAATTCTTTCCCTTTTTCCATTTGCTCAATATCAATTTCAGGACGATCTACAGGAACGATTCCTGCTTCATCAACTGCTTTTGCATAGGCATCTGGCAGAATGAAATCAAGAGCCTCTTGGAATAAGCTTTCTACTCCAAAACGTTTTTCAAACAATGGACGAGGGATTTTCCCTTTACGGAAACCAGGAATATTCACTTGTTTTGAAACCTTTTGAAAGGCTTTATTTAATCCTTCATTAACAGTTTCAACATTTACTTCTACTGTCAGGACACCTTGATTTCCCTCTAGTTTTTCCCATTTTGCTGACATAACTAATACCTCCAACTATATATACTTCAGTTTCCCGCTATAGATTGAGCGGTTTTTTTGCTCAAGTATGTAATATACACTTCGGATACAAAATCCTTGCATAACCATTACATTATAACACAGGTTACTTACCTTTCAACTATTGAAACTATACAATAGTTGATGAAATTTGCTCCAATTGTACAATAAAAGCCAATGCTATTTCCAATTCATCCATAGTAATTCCATAATTTTCCGCAACAGCTTCTTTTTCCCAATCTTCTCCATACATTTCATATCCCATTCCCCGATATGCTGCTGCCCAAACATTGGGAATTTCCGGAGAAGCTTCGAATGGATATAAAATAAATGCATGCCGGTTCGTCATTTCACTAATTTGATTAAATAAAGTTGGATTATGATCTCCTAAATCCTTCTCCAATATATTCATCATATCTTTAAAAAGTGGCATGTCCTGTACTAATAAAAGATTGGCGGGCGTGAATGTTCCTTGTCTGTTTAACTTCTTTACTACTATTTGTTGCTCTATTTGATTTTCACGCATGACATTTAGAATAACAGTTTTTAATATTGGATGGAGATGATCGTCAGAAAGCAAGTCTATTAACGAATGTAAATATGGACGAATGTTTTTATCGGTAAGTGTACCAAGCTGCAACAATTGTTCATGAAGCCCTAGCTTTTTGTCAAACACGTAATCAATTTTTGACTCATCAATCGTCGTTCGATTAGCCGTAGCTTTTTTACTTAACTGCAGGAGAGTTAAAAAATGCTCTGCCTTTTCTGGTGGAACTTCATTTTCTTCAAATAATGGTTCCAACGTATTCACAACTTGATCAAATTCATTTAATTGAATCAAAATCATTAAATAAATATCAAGAATATCATAGTAATGCCCAGTTCCAGAATAAAGTAGTTCTTCAGCAACTTGTTTGGACTCATCATAATCTCCATTCTCATATAAGGCTGCCAAATAAGCAGCTACTATTTGCGGATCTTGTGGATCCAAGTCTCTAGCAGATTTTAATAACATAACTGCCTCTTTAAAATTATGTTCATCCATACAAGCTAAGCCCTTTTCAAAATACCTTTGTTTCAATTTTGGAAAAGGTATGATTTTACCGGTCACCCGCTCTCCATGCTCTCTTCCCATAATTAG
This sequence comes from Bacillus niameyensis, assembly GCF_001375535.1. GTDB lineage: Bacteria > Bacillota > Bacilli > Bacillales > Bacillaceae_C > Lederbergia > Lederbergia niameyensis. The sequence goes on along the minus strand of NZ_LN831197.1, from coordinate 321,250 downwards.
AACCGCCCATCGTTCAAGTTTAAAAAATAGTGTACCAAAAGAGATTATAGATGACAAATAGAACTCACTAAAAAATCGATTTACTTGCAAAGTCCTATACACTCATATTAAATAAGAGTATAGATTAAATTTAATTGAATGGAATTTTTTTCAAGTTTTTTTAAAAAAGAGTGTTGACTTTTCTACAAACCGCATCTATAATTAAAAATGTCGTTCGATGACGTGTCCCAGTAGCTCAGCAGGATAGAGCAACAGCCTTCTAAGCTGTGGGTCGGGGGTTCGAATCCCTCCTGGGACGTTAATAAAGTAGCGCCAAACCTAGTGTTATACAAGGGTTTGGCGCTTTTTTTATACAAATTTCAATATATCGTAATAAAGCTTATCAGCATATGGTGTTGGATTCCTAAATCAGTTGATCCAAAACTCCTATTCGGATCAAGCTTTGCTATGCCTGGATTATGGGAAACTTGGAAACCCACTCATGTAAGGATAACCCAATGAGCTTGTAAAGGACATCCACGATCGCATACCTACTGTTTTAAAGCCAAAGTTGATCTGATTGTCTTATTGAACCTGAACACTCACAGATGAATAATATACCTTAGAATTCCTCATAATAAATTCTGAGGTGAATTAATATGGAGATTTTTAACAAAATAAATAACAGAATATCTGAATGGAGCGCTATTCAAACTAAAAAGAAAATAAATATCAACCGCCGCAAGGGTACGTGCCCCGACTGTTCCGGCAGAGGTTTTTTTGCCACGGAAGCATTTATCGATCCGACATGTCTTAGTTGCAACGGCACCGGCTCATTTTCGGACTGGGCTGAGACCACTCTGCAACAGATTGAGTAGTGTGACCACAAACCTCTCATTAAGTACATCACTTCGATGGGATGCACAACCCACTAACCACAACACTTTTTTCTACCATTTTATATCCACTCCTTTCAACGCTATTAATTCGTTCCTGTCGAGTAATCGCCTGTTTTCCATTAATTCCGCTTATCACTAGTTCAATCGAATACAACTGACATAGACTAAATTGAATTAGAAAGGTGGTGAACTAAGTGAGTTGTTTCGGTGGATACGGCGGAGGTTATGCTGGCGAAAGCTATGGTGGTCGTGGCTTTGGTAGTGGCTTCGCTTTAATTGTTGTTCTTTTCATTCTGCTAATTATCATAGGGGCTACGATTCTTTAATTATTTTTTATCCTCCGCCACTTATATAAGCTGTATCCGAAATGTCGATACTTTCATCACTCTTGCTAAGAGCGCTTCCGCTTGGCGCTCTTATTAACTTTATAATCGACTGTGCATTAACTGAATAATAAATCATGAACGAATCCATGTTGTGCACCATTAGGATTAATCCAAAGAACTTCTTCTCTAATTGCAAATAGCAAAGTCACCCTTTGATCATAGGGTGACTTTTTTGATCTAAATATCTGCTACACATCGAAATCCGATATTACCTGAAGAACTATCTAGAGTATTCGAACTCCGTGCTGCTACCCGATAGCGATTGCAATAAGACTCATGACAAAGATAGGATCCGCCTCGCATCACCTTTGCTTTTCCAGAGTCAGGACCTTTCGGATTTTCCCGGCCCCCTCGATTGTGAATACTTCTTGTAAACCAGTCGGAGCACCACTCCCACACATTTCCGGATACATTATATAACCCATATCCATTCGGCGGAAAGGACTTAGCAGGTGCTGTCCCTTCATATCCATCTTCCTTAGTATTATGTTTCGGGAAAACTCCTTGCCAAATATTACAATTATGCTGATCGTTCATCATTAGCTCATCGCCCCATGGATACCTCAATTGCTCCAAACCACCTCGGGCGGCGTATTCCCACTCTGCTTCCGTTGGTAATCTTTTTCCTGCCCATTGGCAATAGGCATTAGCATCATTCCAGGAAACATGAATAACAGGGTGATCCATTCGACTTTCTATATTAGAGTCCGGCCCCTCTGGTTGATACCAATACGCTCCCTCAACTGTGTACCACCACGGAGTTTCACGGACAACTTGTCTAACCTTTCTAATCATGTTTGGAGACAATAAACTGTAAAAAACAAAAGACCAGCCAAATTGTTCAGCTTCTGTTTTATACCCTGTCTCCTTAACAAACTCAGAAAATTGGGCATTCGTAACAGTTGTCGAATCCATTAAAAATGAGTCAACTTTAATTTTTCGTGCAGGCCCTTCTCCGTCTGCGGGAAACCCTTCTTTACTAGAAGTTCCCATAATAAATTCACCACCGGGGATTTCAATCATCCCAGTTTTCAAATCATCTTTGGCAAATATTAGTTGTTCCTTTGCTAAAGCAGATTTATTACCGTTAGGACGACTAGTTGTACAACATGATTTCCTCTGTGTTTCTTCCATTATATAAAACCCCATTATTATAAATAATCAAGAATCCCATTTATATCGAGATTCTTGTTGTTGATTTAAACGTATAGTAAAGAGATAATAAGCTTTCCAATTATATCTCTTTCCCTCTACTAGCTATATACAACTCCTAACTCCGTAAGTTCTTCATGTTTTTCATTATAAAAACGAACGGTGCAGACAAGTTTTTCTTTTTCGACAATAGCATAAGTTTTTTCATTCCCGCCTCTCGGAAGTAAAATACTTCCTGGGTTTAGAAACAAAGTGCCTTCTATCATTTCGGCCTTTAACAAATGGGAGTGACCAAAAAATACAAAGTCAGCCTCAAGCTCTTTAGCACGATATGACATCTTTAATAGAGATGATTTTATTTGGAATAAATGGCCATGCGTAACATATATTTTATTCCCTTTCACACCTAACAAAAGTTCATTTGAGAATTTTTCATCATAATCACAATTACCTTTAACAATGGAATATCCCTTTAGAGCCGGATCCACAGCGCGAAGTTCAGAATCGCCACAATGAATCATCAAATCTACATCGTATTGGTATTTTTCTCGTAGTTCTTTTAATATCACTCTATCTCCATGGCTATCACTGACAATAAGTAATTTCAAATCGTTGCACCCCCATACTAATAATTTGGAGAACTTTTTTTATTTTAACAAATTTGAAGGGATAAAAGAAAATCTATTGCTTAAGTGCAACGATCTTTTTTAATGACATTAAGATTGATCTACTTAATCAAAGTCTTTTACTTTTTCTTTTAAACCATATAATTGCTCTTTTAACTCCTTAACTGCATCTTGATAATTTGGATGATCATAAACATTTTTTAGTTCATGTGGATCTTGTTCAAGGTCAAAAAGTTCCCATACCGGTTCTAATTTCTTATCACTTGTACCGGGCAAGCCAAATCCTTCACCATAGTAGCAAATTAATTTATATCTATGTGTTCTAATTCCATAATGAGCCGCAACATTATGTTCTGGATCTAGATGTTCCCAATAACGATAATACATAGAACTTTGCCAATCATTAGGCGTTGCCCCTTCAAATATTGGTCTTAAGCTAGTCCCTTGCATATCTTCTGGAGACTGAATTCCCGCATAATCGAGGAAAGTTTGAGCAAAATCCACATTTAATGCAAATGCATCCGTTGCACTGCCTGCTTTAATTGAACGAGGATAGCGAATTAAAAATGGCATTCTTAAAGATTCCTCATACATAAAGCGCTTATCATACCACCCATGGTCACCGAGGAAAAAGCCTTGATCTGAAGTGTAAATAATCATTGTATCGTCAGTGAGTCCTTTTTCATCCAAGTAATCTAGCAATCTCCCCACATTATCATCGATAGAAGCTATACACCTTAAATAATCTTTAATATACCTCTGATAATACCAACTTTTCAATTCAGAGGCAGATAGGCCTTCTGGCGGTTCCCCTTTCACATCGCGCTTCCGTAAATCGCGGTCAATCCTCATTTCAGCTTCAAAAGCAGCATATGTACGAGTGTCGTAATCATCATTGAAAGTTTCTGGCTCGGGAATATCAATATCTTCATATAAATGCTGATGTTTTTCATCTGGATCCCACGGACGATGTGGTGCTTTATGGTGACACATTAGGAAGAATGGCTGTTCTTCATCTCTTTTTTCAAGCCAATCCAAGCATAAATCTATTGTTATATCTGTTGCGTACCCCGGGATTTTCTTCTTTTCCCCCATCTCAATCATTTCCGGATCATGATAGGCACCTTGTCCAGGGAAAATATTCCAATAATCAAAGCCAGTTGGATCACTGTTTCCTCCATGACCTAAATGCCATTTTCCAATCATGGCTGTTTGATAGCCATTCACTTGCAATATCTTACCTACATGCTGTTGACGGGCATCAAAATCTTGATAAAGTGTTTTAACACCGTTGATATGGTTATACTTACCAGTCAAAATAGAAGCACGACTTGGCGCACAAATAGAATTGGTACAGAAGCAATTATCCAATCTCATTCCCTCGTTAGCAATCCTATCAAGATTTGGTGTTTCATTAATGCGGCTTCCGTACGCACTAATAGCATGTGCCGCATGGTCATCACTCATAATAAAAATAATGTTCGGTTGTTTAATTTCGCCCAATTATATCACCTATCCTTTTTTATTGTGTCTGTCACCTGTAAACAGGCATAGACATTTCTTTAGTGATGGTAGAATATTTGAGAACGGTATCATTTGTAATTAATCTATTGGAAGTTTTAACCGCTTATATTAAGTAATTATATCAGAACGATTTCATTCGTAAACACACTGTTATTATATCAATCTGTAAAATTGCGACATTCATTTAAATAAAAAAACGCCATCTGATAATAATCAGCATTTGGCGTTTTTTTCGTTATTGATCTAATTAGATTGTGATGATTCCTTAAAATATTTCTTTGTAAATTTCAGAGCCTCATTAACTTGTTCATCAAAATCATCCCATATACATTCAATAGAAACCCTGCCATCATAACGAGTTTTTTGCAGATTATTTACAAATAACTCAAATGGGTAGTTTCCAGTTCCTGGTGGAGAATAATTATCCGAAATATGAATATGACGAATACAGTCGCTAAAATTTACAATATTCTCAAACGAATCGTTTTCTTCCATCATATGAAAAATATCTGCTAAAACTTTTATAGAACTCCTATTAACCTTCCTACAAATTTCTACAGCTTCTGGAATTGTATGAATTATATTTGATGCCTTTTTATATAAAGGCTCAATCACAATAGTTAAACCTTGTTTATCAGCATAATCTGCAACTAGGTTAAGGAAATAAACGATCTGCTCTTGTCCCTTCTTCTTCGAGTATCCATCAGGAATACTTCTAGAACCGCCACTTCCGAATACGATAATTTTACCTCCAACTTGTTTAACTCTATGAAGAGCTTTTTCAATATATCGATGAATTCGATGATAATCAACATTTGCACCTGTCACTTTTAATTCTGCTGGCAAAAATATATTAAAAGCATCTATCGGAATAGGACTTTCTATCATCTGCTTCATGATTTCTTTCACTTCTTTATCACTTTTCTCTGGAGCAAGATGACCTATCTGGCATTCCATAAAATCATATCCTGCTCGGTAAGCAATGTGGGCCTTATCAATTCCTGCACAAACGCCAAACTTCATAGAAGAAACCCCATTTCCCGATATTAATATTTGAGGTGCTTCTTAATAAACTAGAAGCACCTCTATAATGCTAATTTAATTCTACTTCCAGCATTCGCTTATAGGCTTTTGTATGAATCTCAAGCATTTCATCAATACCTAACTTCTTAATCTCTTCAACATAGGCATCCCACTCACTGAAATCTCGCTTGCCAATAATAAATTTAGCAATCTCTTCATCTCTATGTTTTGCAATCGCTTCACCTTTAATCGCAATAATCTCTTGCTCCTCGTCCGTAAAAGCAGGCACTGGGACTACTGGAGCATCATATTGGGGATCATCTTCATACGCCTTCTTTACCTCATCACTAAATAAAGCCATATGAGCATCATAATCAAACCATGAATAAGTACCAAATAAGGATAACCCTGTATCGGTACGAAGTTCGGACGGACTTGGATATTCCTGAATCCATTTTTTCTCGCCGTTTTCTACCTCATATGTTTCCCCTTCAACACCCCAACTTAAAGTGTCTCTTCCTTCCTCAGAGAATGTCCAATCAATAAATCCTAGTACTGCTTCCAAGTTTTTAGTAGTAACAGCAACGGAATAACCAGCATCATTTATATGTGCATAGTAATCTAGTTGTTTCCCATTCGTAAAACCTGCTGGAGGAGGCATATTAATAATAGTATAATCAGGATTTGTCTCACGATTTGGTGCATTGAACATATCGATTCGACCAATATAATCTTGAGTTATAAAAGACGTGTCCGTTGACATAAGCTGCTGCCATTGTTCCGTATCTGTTGATAGAAAGTCTGGCGGAATTAATTTCTCTTCGTAAAATTTATTCATATACTCAATCATTACTCGATAATTATCTTCAATTGGACCATAACGCCATTCATCTTTATCATAGTCATAGTAATAATTCCAACTCGTTTCAAAATTCGGCGCAAAGTTAACTAATTTATCTGTTCCGTTTCGAAACCCAAATGGATATGACTCAGGATACTGCTTTTTAAGTTCAGTTAATACAGTATATAATTCATCCCAATTTTTCGGTGCTTCCAATCCGTGTTTATCAAAAATATCCTTCCGATAAAGCCAGAGCATTCGATTCGTTTCACCTATTCCTACGTTAGGGGATGTATACATTTTCCCATCATGAGAAATGGCCCTTCTAGCATCAAGAGGATATTCTTCCATCCATGCTTTTAAGTTGGGCATTTGATCAATATGATCCAAAAGATTGATTAATGCACCATCTTGCCCATATTTATTTCCAAGTTGATATGTCATGCGCAATAAATCAGGGAGATCTCCGGAAGCTATTGTAAGGTTCAATGATTCTGCCCAAGGATCTGGTGCAATTTTAATGTCAAGGTTAATGTTTCCTCCCTCTTCCATAAGATCCCACACGAGCCATTCTTTGTTCGTAGGCCAACTAGGATGTTCATTTGTATAAAATACTATTGTTGGTCTGTCACCATTCGTTTCAGCTTGTTCTTTCCCCTTAGAATTACTTGATGTTGTATCGTCAGGAGTTGAATTATTTGGTGATGATGTTCCATTGGAGCAACCAACAATTACAGTTAATACGAGCATCGTCATGAATAAGTTAAAAATGAGCTTTTTCATTCCATAACCCCTTTCATATTTTTCTATAATGATTATCTGCTTCAACTATCCCTTCATCGATCCAATCATCACCCCCTTAACAAAGTATTTTTGAAGGAACGGATAAAGCAGTAAAATCGGGATCGTTGAGGCCATGATCGTAGCGTATTTTAATGATTCTGCTACAATAATAGCGTCACCTGATGAAACATCCGCCATCTGTTCCACGAGAACCATATTCCTTAAAACAACCTGCAATGGGTAAAGAGCATCATTCCTTAGGTAGAGCAATGGCGACATAAAGTTATTCCAAATCCCCACTGCGTAAAATAAACCAATAGTAGCTAGAACAGGTTTTGAAAGGGGTAACACAATTCGAGTAAATATCCCAATATCATTAAGACCATCCATTTTCCCGGCTTCCTCTAACTCTGTTGGAATACTAGAAAAAAATGTTCTCATAATAATTAAATTCCATGTACTTACTGCTGTTGGTAGAATCATTGCCCAAATAGTGTCAACTAATCCCAAATTTTTAACAACTAAAAAGGTCGGGATCATACCGCCACTGAAAAGAATCGTGAAGACTATTAATAGCATGAAAGCTTTACGAAATATTAATCTACTTTTTGAGAGAGCATAGGCTCCCATTGCTGTTACGAGCAAAGATACGAATGTTCCAAGAGAAACATAGAGCAAAGTGTTAAGGTATCCTCTTCCAATACGGGAATCACTTAATACATGTTCATAGTTTTTAAGAGTGAATTCTTTTGGCCAGAAATTCACCTGTCCCTTCATAACATAAATATCTGAGCTTAAAGAAACCGCTATCATATATACAAATGGATAAACTGTAACAAAGGCTACAATTAGCAAAATAATAGTATTAACAATAGTAAAAGGGGTTATCTTCCTTCTCCACATCAGCATTTCCTCCTTACCATAGGCTTTCTTGCCCAGACTTTTTAGCAAAATAATTGGCTGCAAATAAGAAAATAAAACTGATTATTCCAAGAAAGATCCCAATTGCTGTAGCATAACTATAGTTCCCCTGTACAAGACCTACCCTATAAACATATGTAGAAATAATATCTGCAGTCTCATAGGTTACTGGATTATAGAGTAAGAAAACCTTTTCAAAGCCAATCTCCAAAATCTTACCAATATTGAGAATTCCAACAATAAAGATTGCTGGTAAAATACCCGGAATCGTAATATGAATCAGTTTCGCGAAACGACCGGCTCCATCAATTTCTGCAGCTTCATAAAGTTGGGGGTCAATTCCTGTTAGAGCAGCTAAGAATATGATCGTTTCCCATCCCATATGCTGCCATATTTCAGAAGAAACGAAGATGGTACGAAACATTTCTGGCATAATCATCCAGTTCAATGGCTCAACACCTAAGAAGCCAATTAGTCGATTCACGATCCCATCGGGCGATAGGAACATGACGATCATGCTAGCGACAATTACGTTGGAAATAAAGTGCGGGAGGTAACTGACTGTTTGGACAAAACGTTTAAAGTACATATTTTTCACTTCATTTAACAATAGAGCGAATATGATTGGAATTGGAAACCCAAAGATAAATTTATATAACCCTAATAAGAATGTGTTTCGCAGTAATATGAAAAAGTCAGGACTTTCTACAAACATTTTGTAATATTTTAGTCCAACCCAATCACTTTCTAATAATCCTTTGAACAAATTATAATCTTTAAAAGAAATAATAATCCCAAACATTGGTGCATAGTGAAAAAGCAGATAATAGATTAAACAAGGAGCAAATAAAATCAATAGATACTTACTGTCATTTAATCTTTTTAAAAAAGGGTTTTTCCTCTTAGTTACAGGAAGCGCTTCCATATTCGTTTCAACTTTTTGAAAACTACTCATATACTTACCTCCCATTATCCCAAAAATCTCTTGATAAAAACCTTACTTTTTCTTCATCTACTTCTACTCCGATACCTGGTCCACTCGGTAACTGAATTCGTCCCGCTTCTATATTTAATGGTTTTGTAAGAATATCGTCACCCAAAAATTGTGGTCCGTTCCAAGCGCACGGTAAATCTATTCCAAATGCACACGCAAGATGAAGATTGGTTGCTAATCCCAAACCAGTTTCTGTAAGTCCGCTTGAGAGAATAAGCAAATTTGCCTGTTGCGCAATAATCGCACATTGAAACGAAGGATATAACCCTCCATTTCTCGTTACTTTTGTAGTAAAAGCAGTAATTAAATCTTGTTTAATCCATTCCATTAAGTCTTTAGGTGAAACGATTGCTTCATCAACTGCAATGGGAATACTCGCAAAATTCTTGAACCTTTTCCAGTTACTCCAATCATTAGAAGAAAAGGGTTGCTCCAATAAATCTAAACCTGCATCTTCTAAAGACGATATATACTTAGTTGCTTCATTAAATGTGTACCCACCATTAGCATCACCCCAGAGAAAACCATTAGGAACCATTTTTTTTATGTAATGACATAGTTGAACATCGAGTATTGGATCAGCTCCCAGTTTGACATTAAAATTTTGATAGCCTTGACTTAAACCTTCCTCAACAATCAATTTTGCTTGCTGAAGATTATCAGCAGAAACTGTCCAGCTTAATGTCACCTCTTTGTTTCGACATAATCCCCACATCTCAGAGATATTTACACCTAACCTATGCGCTTTTAAATCATGAATTGCCGTATCTAATGCACACTTTGCTATAGGATGACTTGTAGAAAAAGCAGGTCCAATAGCTTTTTCCATTCGCGAATGAAACTCATCAATATCGTAGATATCAGCATCAATGATTGATGGAATAAAATAGTTTTCCAGCGTGGCAATTACGGTTTCGATTGTTTCGGATGACCATAAATAACTTGGTGATCCTTCACCCCATCCTACAAATCCATCTTCATCTGTTAGTTTTACCATCATAACTGTTCGTTTCATGTCACCTCCCCCTACTTTTCCACGAGCAATACTAAAATTACTTTTATATGGGATGAGTAGTGGGAATATCTCAACCTTTACAATTTTCATAAAGTATCCCTTTCGTTTAGTATTCTAAAATTCATTAACATAAAGCTGCTACCATTAAAGGCCTTACAGAAAAATCCTCTGAGATAAAAAATAAGTTGATTTTTACAGTTCATTATTTACCCGGACTGTTCTGTGGGGAGACTGTTTTGCTTTCCCTTTTTTACTAGCCTTTGTAACCCAGTTGTTGAATACCAAGGATCATTTTTATCGATTGGTAAATAGACTCGTTTCCCTTGTGTTGCAGATTTATAGATTGCTGTGATTACCTCAATTACTTTACGAGCTTCTATTCCATTCACTATTGGATCCTCATCACTTATAATGGCTTGTAATAAATCCCCAACCGGTCCTCTATGATCGGATGTTCCTACTTCGATTTCATTCGCGACCTTTTCCAGTTCCTCTATTCCTTGTTGATCCTGAATTGGGAATCCACCATCATTTTCAATAAGAGCATGGTATTTGAGCGGGAAACTAACCCCTTTATTTTCACCAGATATACTCATTGAAACATCACCAATCACTGAGCTTACAGTTCCGTTTACCTGTCCAATCGCCCCATTGGAGAATCTTAAGACTGCCATTGAAACATCTTCCACTTCAATGTCATGTAGGACAGTTTCTATTTCGGCTGAAACAGATTCAACTTCACCCATTAACCATAAAAAGATATCTAACATATGTATTTCGTGATTAATAGTGACTCCGCCACACTCGGTATTCCATTTCCCCCGCCAGTCAACTTCATAGTAAGATTTTCCACGCCAATATAGGCCATTTAATTGGCCAAAAGTAACTCGTTCCAAACTTCCTCTATTTAAAATGTGTTTCATCTTGTTAAAATCTTGGCGATAACGATATTGAAAACTAACCGCTAACTTTCTATTATTCTTCGTAGCGACTTCAATCATTTCATCGCAATCTGCTAAAGATGCAGCAAGTGGTTTTTCGCAAAGTACATGTTTACCAGCTGTAAACGCAGCAATTACAGCCTCTTTATGAGCAAAAGGTGGAGTGCATATAGATACAATATCGATATCTTCACGGGAAATAACTTCCTTAAAATCTGTATATACCCTTACATTTCCCCCAATAAAGTTAGCTAGTTTACTAGCCTTTTCTGGTAAAAGATCACATACTGCCTTTATTTCACATTGTTCACTAAACGCTTGATAAGCTTTAACATGTTCTAACGAAATAATGCCACAACCAATAATGGCTACTCCAAAACGCCTTTTAACCAATTCCTCCAACTCCTTTATACTTAATAGATAGTTCTTCACTAGGTAGTAAACGATTACTAAAATAGTAAACAAAAAGAATAATCTAGATCAAACAATAAATGGCTCGCAGATATATCAGAATGTTTAGTTAATTCAGCAGAAGAGTTTATTCATATTGCTTAAATGATTTACATATTTTTGGCATTCGAGCTTCTTTCCCAATATTTCCCTACACCAAACGTATCAAAAATTTACTGATGCTTCGGTATTTCTTATATCCATTGTTATTAAATAGTATGAATAGTAATCGGTCTCTATACTTAAAACAATAATAAATAAACATAATAGATATGTCAATCCTATTTGATTAAATATTAAAACTTAACTAAATAATTAGTATATTGGAAATAGGACTTAATATTGGATCGTATTTAGCTCTGATAGAAAAAAAGAGATATTTTATTAACTATAAAAGCTAATAAAATACCTCAGTGTTTAAAGTGTTTATATTCTGGATTAGGATAGAACATTAATCTCAAACGGTCACAGAAGTGATATTTATTTCAGTAAGAGCATTACGAGATAAAGATATTACGCTCCCGAAATCCTTGGCATTACTAATGGTTCTTTCCCCAATTCTGCCCAAGCATATTTTAGTAGTAATCTTGCTTTTAATTCTAGACAGGAAGGATCATCCCACAGATTATTTAGTTCTTGTGGATCTTCTTGCAAGTCAAATATTTCGCCAAATTCACGATTATAATAAATGGTGAGTTTATAGCGCTCGTCAATAAATGTTTTCATATGAACAGCTGTCGGCTGAGTGCGGTACTCACATATAACATGGTCTCTCGCACTCTCCTTTTTACCACACCACACTTCCCTCTGATCTACTCCGGTCATTGTTGAAGGAATATTTCCACCTGAAAAACTTAGTAATGTCGGAGCTAAATCAACAAGAGATTGCATAGCAGTAGACATCTGTCCTGAGGCTACATGATTAGGATAACGAACTAAAAATGGTAATTTCAACACATCCTCGTAATGAAAGCCACCTTTATCATGTAAGCCATGCTGCCCAAAAAAGTGACCGTGATCTGTCGTAAAGACAACAATTGTTTCATCTGCAATACCGAGTTCATCTAAACGATCGAGGATTTTCCCGATATACTTGTCCATCATACTGATCATGCCATAGTAAACCGCCATATTTTTCCTAGCTTCTTCTTCAGTTACATGTGCGTGCGAATGAAAACCAATATTTCCTATATTCGTCTCCATATATGAAGAAAAGTCAGGATTTTTTTCTTGTGACAATTGAAAATGTGGTGGATTCTTCGCATGTTCACCAGGAACAAGTGTCGGAAGTGTTAGTTTTTCTGGATCATACATTGTATCCCAAGGTTCCGGTACGAGATATGGCGGATGTGGGTCAAAAAAGCTTGCCCAGACGAAAAATGGTTCATCCTTTTCACTGTACTCTGTCATCCTAGCATTTGTGCGCTCTGCTATCCAAGTATTATAATGATATTTTTCTGGAATTTTCCAGTTGTATTTTTCTGAACGATCCATTGTTCCTGTTGGCGGCAAATAATAATCACGCCAATTATCACAGCCATTTTCTTCTAACCAGAGCGCATAATGCTGACCAACATGGGCTTCGTTCGTATGATTGCGCGCTAAATCAACATCTTGAAATCCATAGAATTCTTCATCAAAGTGTTTCCAAAATTCGAGATCCTGTAATAGAGGATAAGCTTCCAAAGACGGATACTCCTCAGTCGAAGCAAGCGGTTGAAAATGTGCTTTTCCAACTAATGCTGTTTTATAATCATTTTTTTGCAGTAGTTCACCAATCGTCGTTTTTTCCTCTGATAACTTCGTTCCAATACTATAAGCACCATGTTGACTTGGGTACATTCCAGTTATAATTGAAGCTCTTGATGGAGTACATGTTGGATTAGGACAATAGGCCCGATTAAAGGTTGTCCCCTCTTTAACAAGACGATCTAGGTTTGGGGTTGAAATTTCCTTATTAAAAGCCCCTATCGTATCCCAGTGCTGTTGATCACTCGTGATTAATAGAATATTTGGTTTCTTCAAGGGAAAAGGTCTCCTTTCAATTTCATCAACGATAACCAGAATTAGAAATAAAGAGGATTAAAAATTGCCTACTCTTAATCCTCTTCAATCTTTAATTAAAGGTTGAAAGCTTACCAAATTACTATTTTTTCCTCTCAATCGCCTTAATTTTTAGATTCATATATTCTTCTAGGCCCATGCGCTCAAGTGTTTTAACATAATCGTCAAAATTCAAGAGTGGTTCAGTTCCAACAATAAATTTATCCCTCATTTCAACAACATACTTTTCGATATCCGTACCGACACCTTGTAATTGATTAGTTTCCTCATTTGTATGTCTTATAGACAGCCATGGTTCTTCTACTAAATTCGGTGCTAATAACTCTGCAGTTGCCATTTCATCTGGCTTACTTTCTGCGCCTTGGAAATAATCTAGTGTTGTCATCGATGGGAAGCCGCCACCAGGGAATGTCAAATATTTTGCCCACTCTTTTTCTATTGTCAATCCATCTTTACTATTTACAATATGATCCATGTATACGGCTTTACCATTTTCATCTATCTCATAGGTTTCGCCTTCTATTCCCATGAAGAATAACTCTAATCCTTCATCGCCATAGAAATGATCAATCCATCTAACAGTAGCTTCAGGATATTTATTTTCGCTCGTAATTAGAAATGCTCCAGGGTTTAATACAGCATCATAAAGTGTTGTCCATATTTTATCCCCATGTGGTCCTGCAAGCTGTGGCAAACCAATATACTGGGTTCCATAATCTTTAATAATCTGCATAGGACTATACCAAATAATACTACCATACTTTCCTTCATCTTGATTTGCTAAGTATTGCGTATGCTCAATTGAGTAAAGATTTTGTTCAATTAATCCTTCACTATACAATTTATGCATATATTCAAGCAGCTCTTTGTATCGTTCTGAAATTGGCCAAAAACGATAATCACCTGTTTCTGGATCCAAGTCCAAATATCCACCACCAGATCCTTTGTTAGCTAAACCAAAAGAGCCCCTCAAATACGCAAATAACGGGTCAATATATGGAGCTCCAAATGGAATTTCCTCTACTTTACCACCACTGGGACTATCCTCTTTAACCGCTTTCAAATATTGATAATACTCATCTGTTGTTTCGGGAATATCCATGTTAAGGACTTCAAGCCAGTCTTTTCGAACAAATGGTTTAGGCCCCATACGATATGAAAGGAATTCTGGATCAGCCATTTGTGGAAAGCCATAAATATTTCCGTCTGGCATCGTTACTCCTGCTTTTATTTCAGGATATTTTTCCATCAAGGCTTTAAAGTTAGGTGCATACTCATCAATTAAATCATTTAGTGGTATGAATACACCTTGCTCTCCATAACGCATAATATCAGATACAGGCATGGACGCACTATGAAATGCGTCTGGTAAATTACCGCTACCAAGAGCAAGATTTCGTTGTTCCGCAAGTCCTGCATGAGGAACCATTTTCCATTTAATATTCATATTAGTCATCTTTTCATACTCATTGAATATCATAACATCATTCCAATCTGGATTCGTTGCTGGAGCTTGTCCGGCAAAAATTTCTAGATTGATTTCCTCATTGACAATTGGAAAACCAGTTTTGTTTAAAAACTCCTTCTCCCCATCATTTGGTCCTTCTACTTCCTTCTTTGCACTGCAGGCTGTCATAAAGATTAGAACTAAAGAAAATAATACTAATAAAATTTTACTCTTCATAAAGTATACCCCCTAGTCTTTTTAAGTATTAAAGCGCATACATTCCCCTAAATTATCGATAGTGTTTGAGTTTTAAATAGCTCCTCCCCTCTTAACTAGTAAAATCTAAAAGATAATTAATTTAACTAACTATCTTAAATTTATATGAACGCTTACATTATTGTCAACCTTTTTCGCAAATTTGAATTATTTTGTCGTTAGTCTTCTCGTTACTGTAAAACTAGCAGCTACTGTGAATACTAGAACACTTCATCACTACTTTTAATAATGCCTAATAGTTATTTAATGTGATAAAAAAAATAGAAGGTAAGACTCGACACATCTTACCTTCTCTTAAATAACTCTTTTAGCACAGGCACTAAGTTCTGCAGGGCTTCTGCACGATGACTAATCCTATTTTTCTCTTCATTAGAAAGTTCAGCCATTGATTTACCTGACACTGTTACAAAAAATACGGGATCATAACCAAATCCATTATGACCTCGTCTCTCTTTTAATATAAATCCTTCACATTTACCCGAAACGACAATCGTTTTTTCTCCCGGAATCGCGACAGCAAGTGAACAATAGAAACGAGCAGTTCTTTTATTTTCTGGAACTTCTCTCATTTCGAATAGAAGCTTATTAATATTATCCTCATCATTTTTTTCTAACCCCGCGTATCTGGCAGAATAAATTCCGGGCATCCCATCTAATTCATCTACAATCAGACCTGAATCATCGGCAATAACGATTGTATCGGTCAAATTAGAAATTCCTTCTGCTTTAAGAGCCGCATTTTCCTCGAAACTATTTCCCGTTTCTTCGATATCTGGAGCATTTTCAATGTCTAACAAAGTCAACACTTCTACTCCATACTCAGAAAATAAGGTTTTAAATTCCGCTGCTTTCCCCTTGTTTTTTGTAGCGATAATAATCTTTTTCATCCTTTTTTTCTCTCCACTTGCTCATCAATTAAATTCGCAACATCCCCGAGTACTTCTCTTTGAATACTCATTAATTGTTTTAATCCTACTTCCGCAGTTGCAAGCATTTCTTGAAGTTGTGAAGCAGAAAAAGTTGCTTCCTCCCCAGTGCCTTGGATTTCAACAAACTCCCCATTTCCTGTCATTACAATATTCATATCAACAGCTGCAGTGCTATCCTCTACATAATTCAAATCTAAAATAACTTCCTGATTTTGGTTAATACCGACACTTGTCGCAGCAAGAAAATCGATAATAGGAAAAGTGTTTATTCTTTTTTCCTCATAAAGTTTGGATAACGCTAGTGCAACCGCTACAAAGGCACCTGTAATGGAAGCTGTTCTCGTTCCTCCATCAGCCTGGATTACATCACAATCTACCCAGACAGTCTTCTCACCTATCGCCTCAAGATTTACAATTGACCGTAGAGATCTTCCGATTAATCTTTGAATTTCCATCGTTCTACCAGAGACTTTACCTTTTGACGATTCGCGGATATTTCTTGTCTCAGTTGCCCTTGGTAACATGGCATATTCTGCAGTAATCCATCCTTTTCCTTCGCCACGCATAAATGGAGGAACACGGTCTTCTATGCTGGCCGCACAAATTACCTTTGTATCACCAACTGTAATTAAAACAGACCCCTCAGGATGTGTAAGGTAATTCTTTTCAATATGTACAGTTCTTAAATTATCTGGATTTCTTCCATCAGGACGCAAATAAATTTCCTCCTTTAAATATGTGCATTTGTGTATAGTTTATCCCAAAAGTGTAGTTGCTATTTTGAAGGTTTTATATAAACCTTGGGAATTTAACTTAACTATAAACAAAATATAAGAGGCTGCGTTATGCCAGCCTCTTTCACTTATTTATATAGTATAACAAACTCTACGTTTTAAAAACTACCTGTATTCACTTTTTCCGGGCGAGTGACTGGAGCTGTTAAAGGTTCACCTTGTTCGTTAACAATTTCTTCAGCACCATCAACAGCAATTGACACACTTTCAATGCCTTCTTGCTCAGTTAAAGAAAGAACAATGGACTCTAGGGTTTCATTGGAGATTATTTTTTCTTCATTACTATTTCCAAGTATAAACTCGTTAAAATTCAGGGTAACATTCCCTTCTCCGATTGAAGGTTCTTCAATCAATTGTACATCATTATGAAGAGCACTCGCTAATTCAGTTTGCAAACCAGGCCCTTCAACTAATTGATTGATGACTGCCGTAATATCATTCTTTTCACTATTGGAAACCCTTCTAGTGACAGGCACATAATAAGGCTTTTCATCTGATTGTCCTAAATAATAAACAGTAACAGGTCTAGTGTTCGTAATATCTCCCACATCTGCGTAGTCTATATTTATTCCATCTGCACGACTAAGTCCTTTATCACTGATCGGGGTTCCTCCTTTTGGCATTTCAGTTAATGGATACCCGTTAACTTTTAATACAACAGAATTAACTGAATCAAACTGTGTTAACGTCCAAGTGATAGACTCAAGAATATTTTGTTCATCCTTCTCTTCATAGGAAGTGAATTCTTCAGAAAAGTCAACTGTTGCAACACCATCTTGAATATCAACATCTACTTCAGTCCCTGCTGGGATCGCAGTTCTAAATCCATTTGGAAGCATATCAGATATCGGTCCATCTGATACTAGGTGCATCAAAGCTTCTTTAGCGATACCTTTAATTTGTGGTAATGGCAAAGATTGCGCAACCACGTAACCATTTTTGTCAATTAGGTAAATATCTCTCATGACTGTGTCCGTATTTTCCTCAGCGGTAGTTTCTGTTTCAGGAGAAGTTTCAAGGTTTTCCCCTTCTTTTAAATGCGTTACTTCTCCTGGCGGATCAAGACTTTCTTTATCTTTGCCGAATAAACCGCAGCCCGTAAGAAACATACTTGCTGTTAGTACTCCAGCTAGTGTCAAGGCTAATTTTGCCTGTTTTGACATGTTCGTACCCCTCCTAAGACAGTTTGTACTACATGTATACGAGCCTCCATTATAGAATAGACCGTCTTTAACAAAAGTTTTTCTGAAAAAAATCAGTGTTGAAATATCCAAACACGACTATGACGCTTTGTGAAAGGGGATTAGTTAAATATATAGCCTTTCAACGTTCAGTCAGAATTAGCACGGCGTCTCATTCTTAATCGGATTCGTATAGTACAGCCAAACTTCAATCAGTTTAGGAAGGAAAACAATTTCATACGAATAAAAAGGCCCGTTCAATTTACCAAAAGACCAGTCTTCGTGGATACACAAATGCTATTTTTTCTTCACATAGTGTCGAAAGATTAAAAAAGGATTTAATTTTAGTTATAAAAAAACAGCTCCATTAGTGAGCTGTTTTTTCATTTCAATATAACCGTTTTTCTTGGTTCGACAAACGGGCAAATTCAATTTCTGGATTTTCGATTTTTAACCAATCAGAAGCAATTCTTTTAAAAATAGCTCTTGAACCTGTTGTAAAGAAACGATGTTGTGGTTTAGTGATGGAAGAATTTAACTTATCCTTATAATCGAGGATGGTGCTAACCTCTTGGGCCGTTTCTTCTCCCGAACTAATCACTGTAACATCAGGTCCCATTTCATCTTGAATAATTGGTCCAAGCAATGGGTAGTGGGTACAACCTAAAACGAGCGTATCAATTTTACTTCCTTTTATTGGTACTAAAGTTTCAGCAACCACTTTTCTTGCAACACTACTTTGGTATTCAAAGCTTTCCACAATAGGAACAAACTTAGGACATGCAAGTTGGATAACATCTACTTGATGGTTGATTAATTTTAACTCACGAATGTAGGCCTCGCTCTTAATCGTCCCGATCGTTCCTAAGATTCCAATTTTCCCACCCTTTGTTACTTTTAAAGCCGCTCTTGAACCAGGAGCAATAACGCCTACAACCGGAATATCAAGCAGCTCCTGAAGTTCCTCCAGGACAACTGCAGTAGCCGTATTACACGCTATTACGAGCATTTTTATATTTTGCTTGATTAAAAATCCAGCCATTTGTAAAGTGAACTTTCTCACTTCATGTTTTGGCCTCGGTCCATATGGGCATCGGGCTGTGTCCCCTACATAGTAAATAATCTCATTAGGCATTTGCCTCATAATTTCTTTTGCGACTGTTAATCCGCCAACTCCCGAATCTATGACTCCTATTGCTTGTTCCAAATTTCCCCGCCTCTTGTCTAACATAGGATCTAGCTGCTTATATCGCTTTAGACTTTATCAACTCGATTGAAGCATACTATTTTCTAATTTTTTTTCATATCTTGATGAAGTTTTGCCAAATGCCCACTGAGTTTTATCACCTCGTCAGGCGAAAAGCCTGTAAGAACATCATTAAGATATGCTCTCCGCTGGCGTATAACTTCACCAATAATTTTCTTTCCTTTTTCCAATAAATGAATCCTTACAACTCGTCGATCATTAGGATCCCTGACACGCATAACCAGTTCTTTTTTCTCCATACGATCAATCAAATCGGTTGTTGTACTGCATGCTAAAAACATTTTATTCGATAACTCCCCAATTGTCATGTCCCCACTTTCTGACAACCATTGTAACGCAATAAATTGAGGAGGAGTAATTGAAAAATCAGTTAATATAACGCGACCCTTCTGTTTTATAATCCCAGAAATATATCGAAGGTGTCTTTCCAACCCCGCAACTACATCTTCATCGTGCTGTTGGAGTCTATCATCTATCGTCATGAATAGCAACTCCCTCTATCCTTTTAATTAATTGTCTCTTTTTTTCAGTGAAATATCAAGCAGTTTCTCAAACAGTCCTTGTCACCAACCCTAAACGCTTTTGAAGCATTTGTACTATTCATGAATCTCCGCGGGCTGAAGTCCAGGGATGTTTTCAGCTTAATCACAGAAAAAGCTTGAATCAATTATGTTCCAAGCAATACGTTCTATATATCCATCTAAAATTTTATTTTGAATTTAAAGGGAGCTCTAATAAAAATCTATGATTTCTGCTATCTGTTTCAAGCCAGACCTTTCCACCTTGTAACTCGACCAACTCTTTAACTATCGCTAGCCCTAACCCACTGCCTCCATATTGTCTATTTCTTGATTGATCAACACGGTAAAAGCGCTCAAATAGCTGATTCCTCGCTTCTTCTGGAATAATTTGCCCTTTACCTGAGACTGCTAGTACATAGTGATCTACTTTTACGTATCCAGATATAGTTATGATCGTGTCCTCTACTGCATATACGATCGCATTATCAATCAGATTTCCAAGAATTTGCTTTATAACATGCTCAGAAATTGGTAGAGTAGCTTTTTCAATTGAAGTATGGAGGGTAAGATCTTGTTCTTTTAGTTTAACTTTATATATAGCAACAAGTTGTTCAACAAGAAAGTGAATAGCCGTGTTCTTATCCGTGTGAACAGTCATCCGCTTCTGCCATTCATGCTCAGAAAGATGATATAATTGCTCAATTAATACTTTTAATCTATCTGCTTCTCCATGCAGAGATGAAATTGTCTTTGGATCTGCATCGATTACCCCATTTTTTAGAGCCTCTAAATACCCAGTTAGATTGGAGAGAGGAGTTCTAACTTCATGAGCTAGGTCAGCTGTCATTTGATTGCGAAGATCCTCACTCCGTTTTAGCTTATCCATAAGTTGATTAAAATTTGTTGTAAGTTCACCAATCTCATTGTTCGCTCCAACGGGAACATATTGCATTTCTTCCCCTTCACTAATTCTTTTTGTCAAATCAGATAAGCGCTGTACAGGAACGATAATCCTTTTTATCCATTGGTAATGCACGATAACCGCGACAAAGAAAGCTATCAAACTTACTCGAATTAAATAGTAATCCATAGTACTATCGAAATTAGCTTGTTTAAAGGATCCTGAATCATCTAGTTCCTCCGCTAAAAAACAGGCGAACTCCTTAACGGAAACACCTGCTATAATAATAACAAGTGCAATTACTACTAAATTAATGATCGTTAACTCCCAAAAAATCTTCGTGCGCGATATATGTTTAAGTTGGCTCATTTTCGATGACAAACTTATACCCCACCCCTCTAATAGTTTGAATCATTATGGGGGAATCAATCTCGTTTCTAATTTTCTCACGTATATTTTTTACATGCACGTCAATCGTTCTTTCAAATATATCCTTTTCATGCAAAGGATATAAGGTTTGTAAAAGCTGATCCCGTGTAAGAACTTGGTTAGGATGGTACATAAATTCTTTTAAAATAGCAAATTCAGAAGGAGTTAAGTGAAGCCTATTTGTACCTTGCCAAATCTCATGTTTTTTTGGTTTAAGAGTCAAGTTTCCCCGCTGGATTTTCTGACAATGATGGCTAGCTCGTCTTAACACTGTATTTATTCGTGTTACAAGTTCCTCCGGACTAAATGGTTTTGTGACATAATCATCCGCACCCATCTTTAATCCTTTAATCCGCTCTTGTTCATTGATTTTTGCAGTAACCATAATGATAGGAACATCACTTTTGCATGTATTTCTAATGTATCCGCACACCTCTTCCCCCGTTATTTCAGGAATCATTAAATCTAATATGATAAAGCACGGAGAGAATTTATGAAAATTATCTATTGCTTGTTTACCGGTAGATGCTGTTACTACGTGGAAACCAGCTTTTTTCAAGTATATCGCCATTAAGTTTTGCAACATTTGATCATCTTCAATGACTAGAATTGTCTTTGACATCTATATTCACCTTTTAGCGGAGTTTATTTACTTCATTTTCCATCCATTCGTATGTCATTGGACCAATTATCTTTTGTTGGATAATGCCGTCTTTATCGATAATATAGCTCGTTGGGATCGCGTACGCTCCGAATGAATTCCCGACCTGGCCGTTTTCATCTAATGGAATGGTGAAATCAATTTTAAATTCATCAATAAATTTTTGAATATTATCTTTATTTTTCTCTGCAGACGTTAGATTAACTGCAACAACTGCTACATCATCTTTGTAACGTTCGTTAAGTTTTTGCATATCTGGCATTTCTGCCCGACATGGAGGACACCACGTCGCCCAAAAATTTAAAATAACTGTTTTCCCCTTATATTCTCTCAGATCGAACAGATCACCACTCAATGTTTGCAGTTGGATATCGGGTGGTATTTGTCCCTTATTAAGTCCGACCTCACCTTGGTTGTCCCCGTTATCATTCAAAACGATATTATCATAATTGATTAAACTATTCAGCTGATCTTCATCAGGCAATGGGTAAGCAGCTTCTTTGTTGTATTCCTTATACAAAAAAACTCCTATAAAAACCGCAATACCAATTAAAAGAGTCACTTTCCATTTCACAGTTTATCCCCCCTCGTACTATATGTCAAAAATGGTAAATCCAGCAAAATAGGCACTAATCCTCGTCAATTGACCTGAAAAAATCAATAATCCCAGTATAATCATGATTGAACCGTTGACTATTGAAAACTTTCCTAAGTAACGATTAATTAAGCGAATAATGCGAAGCGATTTTGTCATCATGAAAGAAATCAATAAAAATGGTATAGCCATTCCTAGTGAATAAACACCTAACAGCAAGATTCCCTGGGTGAATGTCGTACTTGCACTTGCAAGCAGAAGAATCGACGACAAAGTCAAACCAACACACGGAGTCCAACCGCTGCCGAACGCAATCCCAATCAACAGCGAAGAAAACCAGTTTTTCGGTTTATCCAACTTATGCTCCCATTTTTTATCCTTCATTAAAAAAGAAAACTTAAAAACTCCTAACATTTGCAGACCAAACACAACAATAAAAATTCCACTTATATGTTCAATTAATTTTCTATTCGCTTGGAAAAGTTGACCTACTAAAGTGGCTGATGCACCCATTACTATAAATACCAAACTAAAACCTAAGACAAAAGCAACAGATCGTTGAAATAGTAAATGTTGATCTACTTGTAATTTTTGATTCTGAATTCTTCCTCCTGTTAAATGAGATAAATAAGCCGGTAATACAGGAAAAATGCATGGAGAGAAAAATGACAGCAAGCCCGCTCCTAATGCAAGCAAAAATGATATCTCCATTTTCAAGCCTCCTCTTTTTATATTAAAAACAGATATTACATATAGTGTGATCAAGTTTTGTTAAAGTTTTATTAAGAACGGTATTCTCATGAAATCTGTTATTTACTAAGTTGGTTATTCTAAACTTGTAATTATTTGCATTAATCTTTCTTTACTCACTGGACCAACTAGTCGATAACGAATTATTCCATCTTTATCAACGATAATGCTTGTAGGGATTGTCTGTATCTTATAAATCTCATCCACTTCACCCTCAAGGTCATAAATAACTGGGAATGTCATATCGTATTGGTCGATAAATTTTTCAACATGGTCCACACTTCTTTCAAGATTAGTTAAATTAACAGACAAAACTTCGAAATCTTTATCCTGATATTCCTCGTAGAATTCCTGAATATGCGGCATTTCAGCACGACATGGTGGACACCAACTTGCCCAGAAGTTAATAAAAACAATTTTTTTACGATAATCCGATAAAGAGATTTTTGCTCCATTTCGCGTTTCAAGTTGAAAATCTACAGCCTTTTGACCAGATTGAACCCCAACATCCACTTGATTAGTAGTTACATTAGATCTTTCTTTACCAATGACATATTGGTCTAGGAAAAAGACGCCTATCGAGAAAACTAGCAACAAATATAATATTTTTTCTTTCATTTATAGCTGCTCCTTCTTTATAGCAGTCATATTAAAAACAATGGAGAGTAAAGGAAATAATAAAAGAAGTACCAAATCGTTAAAGTTAAAATTGTTAGGGATTTGGAATACGAAAGCATATACAATCAATATGCTACCGGCTTTTGTTTGTAAGTTCTCCGTATTTTTTTCCCACAGCCAGATCAGAAAAAGTATAAGAACAAAAGCATATGCAATCAGCGTAAGAATATTTTCTTCGTTCACATATCCGTTTAGCAATACATATAATCCATTTCCTACAGTCCCCCAAAGTAAAATCACTTCACTCAGCGGGGTCCAAAGATCTTTCTTTTTCGCTTTTATAATTAAGTAAATAACGGATATTATCATTCCTAGAAAAAAACCCTTAGTTCCGCCAGAAAAATAAACAATAGCCAATAACTGACTTTTCACAGTCGGAAAATCAAAAATGATGACACTGAACTTCCAAACCCCTCCCCAAATAAAGAGACTATTGACAGTAATGTCTAGACTCTCCTTCAATTCTGGATGAATTCTTTTGAAAATACGGATAGTCACCCATCCTCCAACAAGTGATATAAGCGCTAATAGCCATTGAAGTGGAAGCGTCAACGCGCCAAATTGGATAAATTGCAAAAAGCATAACCTCCCAAAACTGTCCTCATTTTATTTTGAACATCGTTTGTTAAGGTTTGATGAAGAAATAAAAAAGTGATGGAGTACTAGTTTTAAAATAGAGAAAGCGATTTGTCGACTAATCCTAATCGACAAAGAAGGCACCAGAAACTATATAACTCCCCCTTATAAATTTGCTGATAAGCCTAAAAAAACACTTAGATAAGTTTTTAGCTTATCTAAGTGTTTTTTGTGATTAACAGAACTACTTTACTTCCCCAAAACGGGAATTTCTCCGATTCGTAATCGCGCACAACCGTAAGGAACAAGCTCAATAGTTTCTATTGGTGTATTTGGATATGTCTTCGGATTGAGGGGTGGTGCCGCTGCTGAATTTTGCTTCATTACCCAGTTCGATAAAGCTTTTCCTTTTGTCTTTAACTTTATTGGAGCAGTATTTTGCTGGTATGGTTGCTGAGAGCATTCACCTAATTCAACTTCAAATTCCGGATTATTAACTAAGGCATACCGCCATGCTGTTGTCGGGTAGACTTCCCAATCATGAAATTGCTCACGTTCATGGACACAAATCCAATTTTCACCAATTGGCAATACATACACAAGTGGGCCGCGATTGACACTTACCGCATTATTATTACGTTCTTCCAATTTTACTTCCATCGGAAAAACCAATTCAATCTGATCATCGTTTTCCCATTCTCGCTCAAATCGGGCAAACCCTTTTTCAACATGAAACTTGTGAGACGCCCCATTTACGGTAATTTGCGGATTGCTACACCACTCAGGAATACGCAATAAAATAGGGAAGGTTGCCTTTTCAGAAATATTTATATGAATCATTACTTGTTCACGGAATGGATAATGACTTTCGACTGCCAATTCTACTTCTACATTCTCTGAAACGCTCGTTTTCACATGACAGGGCGCATAGGAAACCGCCGTTAATCCTCCATCACGTGTAGCCATCCATAAGCTTGATGTCAATTTCGGCCACCCTTGATGCATATTCGACGTACAACAACCAAAATGCGGCTCCAAGCCAAACATATTAGCTTCTGGTCCGTTTGACCATGGCCGTTTGGCAAGATTGCAAACGACTTGATTCACCTGTTGATCATACTGATGAGAATCCCATTCTGGTGAAATAGTAGCGGGAAGTGCATTGAAAGCAACTTTTTCAAGAATATCTCCGAACATGCCATCGCCCAGAATTCGAATAAGATTTTCCATACTAAACATATATTCCACGACAGCACATAATTCAACACCTTGGCTTGGATGCGTCCCTGAAAGCCATTCGTCTCCAGAGAACATTCCATGAGCTTGACCATGATAAGTCATTAATTGCTCAATCCCCTTATAAACAGCTTCTTTCTCCCATTCATTCCCCGTTTGACGATAGAAAACAGCCGGTGCTTTAATTCCCATTGCCACATTGACAACATGAATACGATGATTCCATTCTGTTTGTTTTCGCCGATACGGAAATTCGTCAAAAATATTACTCCATTCAATCGTTTGTTTCCGAACAATCTCTGCAAGTTCAAGGAGTTCAATGTTTCCCCTCCTTTCATAAAGCCAATGAATCGATAACAGTAAATCGGCTCCACGGGCTTGATGCCATTCACGCAACGGGAAGTCTGGAAGAAATTTCTTCAAATATATCAAATACTTCTCCATAAAAGGGATCACTCTTTGATCATTTGTCACTTCCTGATATTGTGTAAGTACTTTTAACATAATGAAGTCTTGCCACCATTCCTGCTCATCCACTCCTGGCTTCTTAGCTGATGCTGAATCGGTCGGACCAAATGATCCATCGTCACGTTGACTAGAAAGGGTCCATTCTATCCAAGGTATGACTTTTTCTATCAAATGTTTATCATCCAATAGGTAAGCCAACGGGAGCAATCCATCTAAATAATAAGGCCCTCTCTCCCAGCTTTCCCCCGTTCCTCCTAACCAACCACTATTGGGACCAAGATCTTCCCATTGCTCATCCAAGTGTCCTGTAAAACCATTTGCTTGAATTTGTAATTGATCTCTAAGCCATCCTCTAGGCTTAATACTTCCAAGTGGCAGAGGATAAAATTCAGTTTCTGTCAATTTTAATTTTTTACCATTTGCCATAAACACACATCCTTTCTTCAAAATTATCACTATATTTACTTCTACGAATCTATTATATTGTTATTATAAAAGGGAGATAATACATGAAGTGAACAATAAATTGCATTATCGTAACATCCATCGGAGGTAATGTTTATGCTACAATTAACCGCTCCACCTTTACCTACACTATTAGGAGCAGGTGAAGATACATACAATACCGGTCAATCACATCCAGATCGTAATCAGATTGGCGTTTTTGATTTGCTAATAGTTACCCGAGGTTGTTTAACAATGGGTGAAAATCAACAAGAATATCAGATACAGGAAAAATGCGCTTTCATTCTTTATCCGGATCGCCACCATTTCACTTTGAATCCTTGCACAGCTACAACCCATTTTTATTGGTTCCATTTTACAACGGCAAATTCATGGATAGAATTAAAGGAGCCATTGCAGAAACGGGCGCAAGAATATGAGATGAGCGATAATCAAAATCCGTTCATTGAACATCCATTTTCAATACGGCTTCCGAAACTTTGTGAAATCCAGAATTGGAATACTGCTGAACTCCTCTGTAAACAAATTCTTTCAAGTGAACATGAATCTACCAACTCATGGGAATGGAAAAGGCAGATTCTATTTCATCAATTGTTACAAGAAATTGCTAATACTGCTCAGTTGGAACATCATTTACCTTCGCTTGCAATAGCAGAACGGGCTGCGGCCTACTTGAGGAAACATTATTTTCGAAAGGTAACCTATAAAGAGCTTGGAAAGGTATTACGATATCATCCTAATCATATTGCACGTTGCATGATGAATACATTCGGCTGTTCACCGATTGATTATCTAAATGGCATACGATTGGAACAAGCAAAAATTCAATTAGTTTCAACAAATATGAGCATTGAAAAAGTCGCTGAAAATTGTGGTTTTTTGCAAACTGCATATTTTTGTAGATTTTTCAAGAAGAGAGCTGGGCTTTCACCTAGTGAATTTAGGCAGCAGTATATAGGTAAGTAGAATTGCGAGGTTAAAAGAATTAGTAAAAACACTTGGATTCGTATGAAAATCCAAGTGTTTTTACTTACAAAAAAAAGGTCTTATTAAATAGAGCCATTTTATGATTCGGTATACGAATAGTCAATCGGAATGGTTCCACCTGACCATACTTTTTTTGCCGTCCATTCTGCTTCTCCTTGCCAAAACGCATCTTCGTATGATAGGCCAAGCGGAAGGAATACAGTTGAGCAGAGATAAAGACTGCCCGTGGAAATATAACCTTCCCCCAATTCAGGTTGATGACCGCAAAGCCCGATTTGGAGCCATCCATCTTCATCAAATGTTTCAGGCATTTCGATTACTCTGCGAATGACTGCTGTTAGTGCACACCTTACTTGTGCTGGTTCAAGATTACTCCCAAGCCTTTGTTGCAATGCCATTTGCGCAAGATGTTGAAAAGCTCCAAAACGATAGGCAATCGATCTCCCTATGACTGGGAATGTTCCTTCAGGAGAAATGCTTCTCTCTTGAAGAACCGCAAACCTTTTCGCTCTTTCCATAATCCTTTCTTTCATCGCTTGCCAATCTGGGGATTGCTTACAAACAGTTTCAATGATATCCACTAACATGGGCTGAATGACATAGCTATTATAGTAATCTGCATGGAACTGTGGTCCATCTCCATAAATGCCGTCACCAACATACCATTGTTCATGTTGTTTTAAAGCAAAATCGATTCTCATTGGGTCCCACGTTTCTCCCATTTTATATAAAGCTGTTTCGATCATGGCGGAGAAAAGCAACCAATTATTAAAATATGGCTTTCGAGTCCTTGTAGCCCTCAGTGCCGTTATTACGTTTTGTTGAATTCTAGCATCCAACTTTTCATATAACTCATTCGGAGCTCTCAAAATGGCATGTGCCAGAAAGGCTGTATCAACAATTGGTTGATGGCCTTCGGAAAAATTCATGTAATCTGGCGAATTAGGATCCGTAGCTGCGTCTAATCCTTCTCTCGCAAGTTTCGCATATTGAGTACGTAATTGACCTTCCTCTCCGCCTTCAGGACCCGTCTCCAACCACGGTGCCATTCCACATAACAATCTAGCAAATGCCTCCAAATGACTATACTGGTCTCGGTCTAAAAGCTTTCCTTCTATCAGCATTTTTTGTTTTAATTCTCGGTTAGCAAGGGATCGTAGAACAGGATCGGCAATTTTACACATTGTTTGAAGCCAATACTCACGATCAGTTTTTGCCTTCGTCATCGTTAACCACCCTTTAAAAAAGACTTAAGCCATAATTATTGCTTTTTCTTTTGTAATCTCCCATTTTAACTCTTGCCCAGTAACAAAGCGCTTCAATTCCTCTAACATATACGCCCCCATCCGTTGACATTCACCAGATAAGGATCCCGCAATATGTGGTGTTAAAATCACATTTTCTAATGAGTAGAGAGGCGACCCTTCCAGCGGTGGCTCTGGGTATGTAACATCTAGGACAGCAAAGAGATCAGGCCTAACCTTAAGCACTTCGATCATTTCTGCTTCATTCACAATCGCACCTCTTGATGTGTTAATAAACGTTGCATTTTTCTTCATAGAAGAGAAATGCTGCCCAGTAACAAGACCTTCTGTTTCTTTTAGCCATGGCGTATGTAGCGAAACAACATCTGATCTGCTGAAAACTTCCTCAAGGGAACATAATTCCACATTCAGTTTGTCCGCCTCTTCCTGCGAAACAAAAGGGTCATACGCAATAACTCGAACATCAAATTGCTTCAATAATTCGCAAACTCTTCTCCCAATCATTCCAAGAGAGACGATGCCAACTGTTGAACCATATGCGCCTGGAACATCTACCTTTTGAATGTACTTCTCTTGTGTCTTCGATTGAACAACGTAATACCAGCCACGTTTTAATGAAAATAAAATTTGCGAGAGGGTGAATTCCACCACAGGCTCAGCATTAGCAGCGTAAGCACTTGTAATTTTAATCTGGCGATCCCAAAATTCATCCGTAACGATGTATTTAATGGTTCCCGCCCCATAAAAAACAGCTTTTAAATTGGGAGCAGCATCTAATAGGTCTTTGTCGAATTTTGGTCCTCCCCAACTAGTAAAAATAACATCAGCATTTTCTAACAAATCTAAGTTCTCTCTGATTGTTTGCCTCGTTTGCGGAGGAGCGTATATATTAACTAACTTTCCGATTTCCTCATATGTACTTCCATAAATCAGTTCAAAATCATCTAAAATATATAAGCCTTGCAGCATTCTGAATCCCTCCTTTTTGATGAATGGAAATAAGGGAGAAGGAATGATTCCTCTCCCACCTCATTATACATGTTCAAGATAACGTTCTTTCATTAAACTGAGAACTTCGTCACCGGGAGTATCCCAAATCTTTTGGTTGAAAATTTCAACCTCGATCGGGCCGTTGTAACCAGCTTCTTCTACAGCCAAGCGGATCGGACGTAGATTAATAACCCCATCTCCCATCATTCCGCGTCCCATTAATAGATTAGGAGTTGGCACAATCCAGTCCGATACATGATAGCCGAGGATTCGACCTGTTGCACGCGAAATTTGTCGGAATAAATCTGGGTCCCACCAAACATGGAAAACATCAACGATAACTCCCACTTCATCTGGTGCATATTGTTCAGCAAGATCATTCGCATGAGCCAAAGAAACAATCACAGATCTTTCTGCGGCATACATCGGATGTAGAGGTTCAATTCCCAATTTCACTCCGCGTTCTTTCGCATACGGAACAAGTTGTTCAATGCCATCCGCTACCATTTTTCTGGCAGCTACTAAATCTTTGTCAGGCGCCGGACCGCATACCAAAACTAAAACATCTGCACCAAGTTCTGCTGCCTCATCAACAGCCCTACGGTTATCATCTATACGTTTTTGGCGTTCCAATTCTGTGGCAGCCGGAAACATCCCTCCACGACAGATACTCGAAACCTTAATGCCGGCATCTTGAACAATCCTTTTACTCTCTTTCAAACCAATTTCTTCAATTTTATGGCGCCAAATAGCAATCCCAGGTACTTCAGCCCGAAGACACCCATCAACAGCTTCTTTTAAACTCCATTTATCTGTTGTAATTTGATTCAAACTTAATCGATTAATTGTTTGTAATTGACTCAACATTCTTTCCCCCTAAACGATTCCAGATAGTTCCGTAACAAGCTTCATTCTTTTTGCAGCAAGTTCCGGATCTACTAATAATCCGGCCTCATCAGCCAATACGAATAGTTCGGACAGATGAATCAATGAACGCGAACCTTCTGCCCCCCCAATCATTCGGAAATGGGATTGATGGCCGTTTAAATAAGCCATAAAGACAATCCCTGTTTTATAGGAATAAGTTGGAGCCTGGAAAATATGCCGAGAGAGAGGAACAGTCTTTTCCAAAATAGAATGATATTTTTCGAAATTTCCTTTATCAAGTGCATGAAGAGCAGTTGATGCTGCAGGTGCAATCGCATCAAATATTCCAAGCAGTGCATCACTATAGCCGTATTCATCACCTTGGATCAGTTCTGCATAGTTAAAATCATCACCTGTATACATTCGAACGCCCTCAGGTAATTTCCTGCGCATCGCTATTTCTTTCTGCGCATCTAAGAGAGAGATTTTTATACCATCAATTTTATCCGCATTGTTTTCGATAATGCGAAGACAAACATCCATCGCCTTGTCTAAATCCTGATGACCCCAATATCCTGTTAAAGCAGGATCAAACATACACCCTAGCCAATGTAAAATCACCGGTCGTGATACGCTCTGTAATATATGTCCATAAACTCGTTCATAATCTTCTGGCCCCTGCGCAACAGCTGCAAGTGCCCTACTCGCCATTAAAATAATTTGACCACCCGCAGACTCAACAAATTCACATTGTTCCTCATAAGCAGCTATTACATCTTCAATTGTCACGTCTTTTCCAGGTAATAAATGGTCAGTACCCGCTCCACACGCAATTTTACCACCAACAGCTCTTGCTTCTGCAACTGATCTTAAAATTAGCTCTTTCGCCGTTTCCCAACTTAAGCCCATACCTCTTTGGGCCGTATCCATTGCTTCTGCAACAGACATCCCTAGAGACCAGAGATGTCTTCTGTAAGCCAAAGTGTCTTCCCAGTCGATTTGAGCGGACGAAAGGGGATCCGTGTTAGCCAACGGATCGGCAACTACATGAGCTGCCGAAAACGCTACTCTACTTTTGAAGGGTGCTTTTGACAACTCAAAGGTAGGAGCTGAGCTTAACTCGTAAGCGAAAAGAGAACGGTCCGCTCTCGGTAAATTTATAGAAACCATTTTCTTCTCCTCCTTAAATCGTTAAATCTGGCACTTCAATCCAACGTCGTTCTGCTGCAGATTGAATTCCCAGGTCAGATAACTGAGTTCCTTTGGCTCCTTCTAGTAAATCCCAAGGGAACGGCTCATCTGCTACTAAATGTTTCAGAAAGTACTCCCATTGGATTTTAAAGGCATTTTCAAACACTTGATTATTCGGTACTTCCGACCATTGTTCTGTAAAATTAAATGGGTTCTCAATGTCTGGATTCCAGACTGGCTTTGGCGTATTAACACGATGTTGAACTTTGCAATCACGTAAGCCTGCAACAGCACTTCCTTCCGTACCGTCAACTTGTACAGTCAACAAATCATCACGATTCACTCTAACCGCCCATGATGAGTTGACTTGAGCGATAATTCCTCCTTCTAATTCAAAAGTTGCGTAAGCAGCATCATCTGCTGTACATTCGTATTCATTTCCTTGCTCGTCGACTCGTTTTGGAATATGTGTTGTAGCCAAACACGATACCGCTTTCACTTCACCGAAAAGATTATCCAAAACATAGCGCCAATGAGCAAACATATCAACAATCATACCGCCGCCATCTTCTTTTCGATAGTTCCATGAAGGACGTTGTGCTTCTTGCCAATCGCCTTCAAATACCCAATAGCCAAATTCCATACGAATCGATAAAATCTTTCCAAAAAAGCCGGAATCTATTAATCTTTTTAATTTCAATAGACCAGGTAAAAATAATTTGTCTTGAACAACGCCGTTTTTCACTCCAGCATCTTTTGCTAACTTAGCTAATTCCAATGATTCTTCTAGACCAGTTGCTGTCGGTTTTTCACAATAAATATGCTTTCCAGCCGCAATTGCCTTCTTAATACTTTCGGCACGGCGAACTGTCGTTTGTGCATCAAAGTATACTTCATCATCTGGATTTGCTAAACACTCTTCTAAATTTGTACTCCAGCGCTCAATATTGTGAGCATTTGCTAAAGCTTGTAATTTTTCCGCGTTTCGTCCTACTAAAATGGGATCAGGCCAAATTGTATCGCCATTAGCGAGTTGCACTCCACCTTGTTCTCTAATAGCTACAATTGAACGAATAAGATGTTGATTTGTCCCCATTCTACCTGTTACACCATTCATAATTATGCCAACTCTATGTTTCATTCTAAACCCCTCTTTCTTCATCTGTCGTTACTAGTATTTTATAAGTTAATAAAACTTCAGTCTTACGAATATTAGAATTCTATTCTCAATATTGGAACTCGTTTTTATTTCTGATAAACTCTATGTATATGAAGCGATTGTTACAGGAGAGAAAAAGATGACACTTAAGAATATACAACTACCTTTATATGGTGCTTTTTTATATGAAAGCAGGCATAAAGAAGATGATGTCATTCATATTCACCACCACTCCATTCATCAAATCCTATATGCAATTGAAGGTGTGGGGAAAATATCGATTGATGGGCGTGAATATGACATATCTCAAGACGAGGTTGCCTTTATTGCCCCTCATTCTCAACATTCTATTTACTCTCATTCTAGTCTTACATTGCTCGTCCTTGCGTTTGACATAGAAACATTAGAGTTCTTCGATGGAAATGAGTTGAAGAATCCATTTTTTCAGCAATCACAATTTTTCCAACCAGATGTAATCGCCAGCAGTGAATTGCGACAGCATTTGAGAAAAATGCTTTACGAACAATCTAGTGAAAATCCCTTTTCAAAATGGGCTTTAAAAATCCACTTGCTTCATGTTTTACTTACAATGACCCGGCTGGCAGAAAGAACTCAAGTCCAGGATGCGAACAGTTTGCGGACGGAAAAGATAAAAAACTATATTGATACCCATTATTACGAACCATTAACATCAAAGGATATTGCTGTAAAACTCGGGATTAGTTCCCGTTATATCAATACTATTTTCAAAGACAATTACCATAAGACTCCTATGCAATATTTAACAGAAGTTCGTATTGAAAAAGCAAAAAAACTATTATTAGATACGGATAAAGAAATAATCACAATCTGTTTTGAAGTTGGCTATGAGACGATTTCAACTTTTTATCGAGCGTTCAAAAATACATTGAACATGTCTCCAAATCAATATCGCAATATGAATAATCCGTAGACGAAAGGCTGCCTAATAATGGCAGCCTCTATACTTAAACAGAATTGGACTCAACAAGGGTTCTCATATAGTCTGCATACTGCGGAATGGCAATTTCAGGTTCCTCAATATTTGGCCACCAGACTTTCTCCCATTCTAGTGTATAATATCCATCATATTTCTTTTCTTCTAATAACTGATAGATTTGCTTTAAAGGGATATCTCCTTCACCCGTCAAGCAAAGCTGGTAGCCGCGCGGGGTTCCCTCTTTTAGATAAGAATCCTTCCAATGAGTATATTTAATCCGCTCACCTAGAACATTCCATGTCGTTTCCGGATTCTCCCCCACCATACGATAGGGATGATGAACATCCCACAACACTTGAAGATAGTTTGAATCCGTTAGATGTAATACATCACGAACATATTCACAATTTGTCCAACTATCATGGGTTTCCAACAGTAATGTGACATTATATTCCTCTGCCACTTTAAGTAGCTGATTCAAATTATGCTTTACAATTTGAATTGCTTCCTCACGGGAAGTCTCGCCAATCCCCCCGCCAAAAACACGAACGTAAGGAGTATTAAACTCTCTACACAATCTTCCGTACTCTCTTAATTCAGCCAAGTAATTATCAAGTTCAGCCTCCGAATTTGTAAACAATCGTACAGAACTTGAAAAACACGGAATTTCAAGCGATGCTTCTTCAAATTGCTTTTTCGTTTTTTCGAGTTCAGAAGAAAATTCGGGTAATTTATATATTTCCATTTCCCCTAAATAGCCCCGAAAGTCCACACCGTCATAACCGCACTCAACAGCCTTAGAAATAATGGTTTCCATATTCCAATTGGGACAACCTAATGTAGTAAATGCGAGCTTCACTCTATCCCCCCTCATGTATTTGCAACTACTATTCTTTTATCGAACCGATCATAACACCTTTCACAAAGTACTTTTGCAGGAATGGGTACATAAAGAGAATAGGTAACGTTGCCACAATAATCGTAGCATATTTAACGGTTTCCCCGATTGGATATCGATCTCCACCACCAACCCCGGTAATAAAGCCATCCGTACTGTTCGTAATGAGGATTTCACGCAAAACAAGTTGCAATGGCCATAAACTATTATCGCGTAAATAAATCATTGCACTAAAATAGGAATTCCAATGTCCTACACCATAAAAGAGAATCATAACCGCTATAACTGGTAATGAAAGCGGTAAAATAATTTTAAATAGAATTGTAAAATCATTGGCTCCATCGATTCTAGCCGATTCTTCCAAACTCTCGGGTATTCCTTTAAAGGATGTTCTCATAATGATCAAATTCCATACACTGATTGCATTCGGAATAATCAGCGACCATCTTGTATTCATCATCCCAAGTTCATTTATCAATAGATAAGTAGGGATCAATCCTCCACTGAAAAACATTGTGAAAACGATCATCATCATTATTGGTTTCGCTAACATTACATTTTTACGTGAGAGTGCATAGGCCCCGATACTCGTAAGTAATATATTGACAGCTGTTCCTACAACAACATAAAAGATCGTGTTCATATATCCAATCATAATCATCGGATTTTCAAAGACTAATTTATAAGCTTTAAATGTAAAACCTAAAGGCTTATAAAGAATGCCAGTGTTTTGGGCTAAAAGACCTGGATCACTGATTGAAGAAAATAATACATATAAAAAAGGATATAAAGTAACAAGAATTAAAACAATCATGAATAACACATTACAGAAATCGAATAATCTTTCACCTAGGCTTTGTTTAATTTTCATAAGTATCACACTCCTTACCAGAGACTGGTTTCACTAACCTTTGCACTAATTCGATTCGCCAACACGAGTAATGTCAGGTTGATAATAGCATTAAACAAACCGACTGCTGCACTGAAACTAAAACTTGCTTCCAAAATACCTTTTCGATAAACATAGGTAGAAATAACATCCGCTGTTTCATATGTTAAGGGATTATACATCAAGATAATTTTTTCAAAACCAACACTCATCATGGAACCTATTTGGAGAATCAGCAGGATAATAATGATTGGAGCAATTCCAGGAATCGTTACATATAGAGCTTGTTTGAAACGACTTGCACCATCGATTTTTGCAGCTTCATAAAGTTCAGGATTAATATTGGACATAGCAGCCAGGTAAATAATGGAGCCCCACCCAATTCCTTGCCAAATACCAGACCCAACATAGAGTGTTCGAAACCAGCTTGATTTTTGTAGGAAACCAATAGGTTCTATTCCAAATAAACCAAGAAACTGGTTAACTAGGCCGTTTAGTGAGGTGAAGTCTACTAACATACCTACAACAATAACGACAGATATAAAATGGGGTAAATAACTAACTGTTTGAACAACACGTTTAAACCACATTTTTCTAAGCTCGTTTAATAATAACGCTAAAAGAATTGGTGCCGGAAAGGCAAACAACAATTCATAAAAATTGATTAAAAAGGTGTTACGAATTAAACGCCAAAAATGAAAGCTCTGAAAAAACTCAGCAAAATGGGCAAAGCCAATCCAGTCACTATTCCATATACCTTCTGAAATATTGTAATCTTTAAAGGCAATTTGCACCCCATACATCGGACCATAATGGAAAATTAAATAATAGAGAACTACTGGTAAAACCATAATGTAAATATATTTATTTCGATTGAGGTCTTTACCTAATCTCTTCCAGAACCCTTCCTTTTTCCCGATTATGGGAGGACTATTCAGATTATTCGTCTGCGGTCTAACTGTCTCCATATTTTGATACCTCACTTCAAACAATTTATGTAACCAGTCAGGGAAAATATTAAATATATTGAAATGATAAGCGCCTCGTCAAAAATGACGTAAGCGCTTATCGTTAATATTTAGCGATTATTATAACGCTCCAGAGCTGCTTGTTGAATTTCAATCGCTTCGTCTATTCCCATAGACTTAATTGTTTCTGTAAATTCGTCAAATTTATCAAGAGATACTTCTCCCATGATAAATTTGTTAATCATTTCAGAACGGTATGTGTTGATATCACTCATGATCGATGCATATTTGGAACTCTCATCTTGAGTAGGAGTCACCATTGGCATAATCCGCTCATTAGATCCTTTTTTCCATTGTTCAAGAGCTTCTTGCTGTGCAGGCATGGATGTATACTGTTCAGCATATTCCTTTGCTTGGACAAAAGGTCCACTCCAACCAGCCGGAACAAACATAGCCAATCCTTCTGACATCGATTTACCATCCGGATTATTCGTAATAACCTCTGTATACGTTGGATAGCCATCAATCATTTCATAGCTTTCGCCTTCAATCCCAAAGTTAAACAGCTTAAATCCATCTTCACCATACTTATAATCAAGCCATTTCACTGTTTCCACAATATTTTTATTAGAAGTTGTAATAGCAGCACCAACACCATTATAGTTGTTTTCACCTAGGTTGAAATTGGGAACATCGCCTTTATTGATAACCGGATATGGAGCACCCGTTAGATAGAAATCAGGATCATCATCCTTAAGTTGCATATAACGCAAGATACTACTACCCGAGTAACCCATTAAGGATCCAAGTTGGTCATTTGTTACTTTTGCATCTTTCAATGCATCATCTGTTGCAACATATTCCGGATCAATTAAGCCCTCTTTATACCAGTCCTGGAAGAGTTGCAAAAATTGCTTATACTCCGGTTGGATAGGTCCATAGTTCACCTTACCGTCCACTTGGTAAAAGCCGTTGGTAATACCGAATGCGCCTACGAATGCATTACCAGTTAATCCGTCTGTACCGATTAATAAAGGAATTTCATCTGCTTCCCCATTACCGTTTGGATCCTTTTCCTTAAACGCTTTCAAAACAGTGTGCCACTCATCAAGTGTTTCAGGCACATCCAAATTCAGTTTTTCTAACCAGTCTTTACGCAAGACAGGTCCATAGAAAGTCAGGTTTAATTCATCTTGCCTTAAGAACGGAAAAGAATAAATACTACCATCATCTGTAGAAATCATTTTTCTCCATTCTGGATGCTCGTCTAAAACTCTTTTAAAGTTTGGAGCATGTTCATCAATATAGTCATTCAATTTAACAATCTTATTATCTTTAATATATTTTTCCGGTCCACCAGGAACAGATGTCCAAATACGCTCGATTACATCTGGCAGTTCACCAGATGCCATCATTAAGTTGAATTGTTGGTCAGCTTCACCAGATGCTGGGTGATCAAACTTAACATGAACGTCAGTAATTTCCTCTAACTTTTTATAGGCACCCATCTCGTTATAATCTTTCAGTGTATCAGGCCGGTTATTTGAAACCCAATAGGATAGTTCCTTAAGTGGAGCTGCCTCCTCATTGCCTTCATTCCCCTGCTGCCCTGATTGATTTGTTTCATCAGAACTTTTACACCCTGATAAAGCGGTTACAATTACTAAAATTAGTAATAATAGAAATACTGATGTTTTTCTAAAAGCCTTCTGTCTCAATTTAGTTGACCTCCCTTATTAATTTCATAATAAATGCCAAACATAAATGCTAACGATCTTCCCTCCCTTTTACAATTTACAGGATGACCCTAAGGTCTTAGCATTCATAATGGCATATACTATGAAATCTGAGTATAATCTATCTTTAAAATCCACTATCCATTTTTAAAATAAGTGACTATCTTTAATTAATATTGACTTACATTTTTAAACCTTCAAGATAGTCAGACTATTGATACCAACGTTTATTCGTTAGAAACCTTTCCATCTTTGAAACTAGCTCTGTAACTACCCGGTGTAATCTTTTCATACTTTTTAAATAATCGAATCAAGCCCACATCATTCGAATAACCAATTTGTTTAGCAATTTCTAAAATAGTTAGTTCTTCTTTAATTAGCAATTCTTTTGCACGTTCCAATCTTAATTTAGCTATATAATCAGTAATGTTCTCGCCAGTTTGTTTTTTAAAGACTGAAGAGAGATATTGAGGTGTTATCTTCATTTCTTCTGCTATCAACGTCAAACTTAACATATTATTCGAATAATTGTTTTGTATAAAATTCATAGTTGCACTGATTAATCGATCACTCTGATTATTCCGATTTTCATTAATATAGTCGCAGAGTCTCTTATAGATACTTTTTATTTTATTATGCATTTCTTCGGCCGTCTCGCATTCAAGTAATAACTTAACTGGATTTTCTTCTGATGAAAAAATACTATCATACTTAATGTTTATATCATTGAGTATTTTCAAATGGGTGTTCATAATGTTAAAAAATAGGCATTTCCCAATTTGAAAAGAGATATTACGTGATTTAAAGTTCTCTTCATATATTGCCTCAAGAATTTTTTCTGCATTCTCAAAGTCTGCTATTTTTATAACATTCATTAACTGTGATTCAATGCCCTCTGGATAATAGTAATGGTCTTCCGCTTCTTTTGTATCTCGATAATGAATAATTTTGCCATTCCCCTTGATCATCCGATAATTCAGCGCTTGAAGGGCTTCTCTATAAGTCGTTACAATATTTCTCATTCCAGTATGAACTTGTCCAATTCCAATCGAAATGACGACATCAAAGCGGTCATTCATAATTTCCTTTAGACGATAGGCCAAATGCTCAATAGACTTTGGACGTTTTTCTTCAACATTCAATATAACGCCTACCCGCCTTTGGTCAAGTTCTACAATATATCCATGATGATCTTCATTCATTAATTCCTCGGAAATGTTACCGATAATAAATCTGATAATCGCCCATTGTTTCTCGGAGTCCTCATAGATGAGATGTCCACGTTCTTCCGCATCAATAACTAATACAATATAATGGTCATTCGAAAATGACAAATTCATAAATGATAGAGATTCCATAGTGATAGTCGATTCATCTACAAAACCATTGATCAATCTTGTTAGAAAATTTGCCTTTATCTGGGGGGCATGTTCCGTTAATTTATTTCTTAATTCTAGCCCTTCCTCCCAGCTCTTATTTAGAGTTTCTTTTATAATGTGATATTCATTAAATTGAAATTGACCGTTTCTGTTTACTCTTTTTACTATTGAACCGACTAACTCTTTAACAGGTACATAATGACGATAGGCTAGATAATAAGAAGCTATGAAACCTCCTACTAAGCAAAAAATTAATGATGATAGAGCTAGACCTTTAACTGTTTTTACTTTCGCCATAACAGTCGATTTTGGGACGATAGAAATATACTTCCAATTTGACTGTTTGGAAATAACATAAGAAACGATCATCTTCTCATTATTTACTTTAACTTCAAATACTCCATTTTGATCTTCTAAATTCAAATCAATATTTTTGAAAAGTTGCTCATCGTTTGCAGTCGTCATAATTTTATTATCCTGTTGATCGAGAATGTAAATATCTCCTTGATTCGCCCATTCCAAATTTTGAAGTATAGACTTAATTTTGCGTTCATTTATTAAGATCGCAAGATATGCCTTAGGATTTTTAATTTCCTGATAAGGAAGCGGTTGCAAAAATGTAATCATTCTCAAAGGACTTTTTGAAATCCCCTCATAAACCGTTGTAGAAGGAATATATGTATTCATACTGTTTGTTTGGAGCATCTTATCTTTCCAGTCTTCGTAATTCATATTTTCATAATTATAATAATGTTGATAAAAAAAGTTAGAATTTGTTTTAATCGCTGGGGTAATAATTACATCTTCTTTTGGGAAATAAATGTAATAATCGTAAATAAAGGAATTAGATATATTATAATTTTTTATATCCTTCATAAAGTTATAATAGTTAATAAACTTCTCATTCTCATTTTTTTGGCTCAAAATGAAATGTAATCGGGGATTAAATGAAATTTGGGCAGATAGATGATTGACTCGATATATTTCATTATCAATTGCATCACTTGCTTGTCTAAGCATAGCTACATTGGAGCGATTGGCGTTATCTTTAATGATTGATTCCATTTTA
The DNA here is from genome assembly GCF_001375535.1 of Bacillus niameyensis. Classification (GTDB taxonomy): domain Bacteria; phylum Bacillota; class Bacilli; order Bacillales; family Bacillaceae_C; genus Lederbergia; species Lederbergia niameyensis. The sequence continues at coordinate 280,122 of NZ_LN831197.1, read as the reverse complement.
TTGTATAGTAAAATTTCTACTGTAATCGGAAATAGTAAAATGATAATAAATGAAATTAATAAAGTTACAAATACGCTTTTTCGGTTATAGTTCTTCATCTTAATCATCGCCCCCACTTTCTAAAAATTCCCACTATCTATTTTACTTTATACTATAATTCGCCTATAAAGGCTACTCCTCCTTTTATTTTTTCAGCATTAGGTCTTATGTCCCGCTATGATTTGATAAAAAATTCATTTCTAAGAGGAAACCTCGGATAATTTTATAATCCTTTTGACACCGAACGATAAATTCTGCAAAAGCGGCTAGTTCTGTAGCCCTTTTAATCATGAGGGATTGAGTATTTTTAATAAGTGAAGTTGGTAGAAGAACACTAAGCGTAGCTAAGCCCTACTCTCAACACTAGATATTCATTAAATACGGAATAAGCAGAACGCTCCAAACAAGCGTTATTAAAGCGGCAAAAATCATCGCCAACGAGGAAAATGCAGCCTCTTGTTTTCCATATTCGATCGCCTTATTTGTGCCAACTCCGTGTGCACCCATTCCTAGAGCAAGGCCTTTGGCAATTGGTGTTTTAATCGACAGCCATTTGAGTACACTCGGTCCGACAACACCGCCGGCAACTCCTGTGATAATGACAAACACAGTCGTTAATGTAGGCAGACCGCCAATTTCTTTAGATACTTCAATAGCAATCGGAGTAGTAATCGATCGCGGCAAAATTGAAATAATAAAATCATAATTTAAATGAATAAGTTTAGATAATGCTAAAGTTGAAAATATCGCTACGAGTGTTCCTGTTGTGATGCTGATCATGATCGTCCCTATATACTTTTTAACAAGGGAAAAGTTCTTATAAATCGGCACTGCAAATGCAACAGTCGCAGGTCCCAACATATGTGAAAGCAACTTGGAATCTTGCATATACTCATTCGCAGATACATGCGACAATGAAATGAGGATAATTAATAAAAGTGGGGCAAGCAATAATGGATGGAAAAATGGAATGTTTACTTTCCCATACACTTTTTTTGAGAAGATGTAGATAAAATAAGTAGCAACTGTAAATACAACCATCATCACTGTGATTCACTCCTTCTCCTAGCGGCTATTTTATCCGCGGTTAGTGCCGTCATCCCCATTACGATTATCGTACTGATCGTAATCAGTAATACAATTTGTAAGCCTTGGATACTAATGATCTGCTCATAATTTACAATTCCGACTGCGGACGGTACAAAAAATAGCAACAGTTCTGCCATTAACCAACCCGAACCTTGCTCTACCCATTCGAGTTTAATGAGGCGTAAACAAAGTGCGAGAAACAGTAAGCCTAGTCCAATCATTGAACTAGGGATTGGCAGCGGAACGATCTGCTTCAATGCCATGCCTAAAAATAGAAACACATGCAAAAATAAGATTTGCAGTAAAATGACTCCTAGTTTTTTCACATTAAAAACTTCCTTTGTATGTTAGTGTCATGCACTAAGAGTCATAATACGTTTTTTATCGTCATTCGTAAAATACATATTTATAATAGTTTTCATAACTTTTGGTTATGATGGGCCTTTAAAATAAAATCAATGAAGGTTCTACCAGCATTTGAGATATAACGGCCTTTTTTTGTAATAACGGCCAATCTCCACATAATAGTTGGTCTAAGTTTGATTATTTCAATATCATTCGTAAAGAGACGGTTACAAATAGACTGAGGTAAAATCGATAATCCTAAATTAGTTGCAACCATCTCAGACATTAAATCCCACTGCGAGCTTTTAAACAAAATCTTCGGCTCAAAACCAGCCGTAATAAAAAAGTGGTTGCGGATGATCTTATTTAATGCAAATTCCTCATGATAAAAAATAAACTCCTCATCCTTCAAATCCTTTATATCTACTTCTTTTCGATCTGCCAGTGGATGACTTTTATGGACAAGAAGCATCATCTCCTCCTCTACAATCGGATAAACGTTCAATACTTCTTCATTGACAGGCAATACCGCCACCCCAAGCTCAAACTCACCCTCCTCCACACTTTTGACAACCCGTGCCCCGCCATACTCCGTTATATCTAGCTTGATATTCGGATAAGCGTGATGAAATTTCGCCATGACGCTCGGGAAAAATAAACTCCCAATAATAGGTGGAAGGCCTATATACAACTGTCCCACCGAAAGATTCGTTAAATCACTCAGCTTCATTCTCATATCATCTACCAAGCCTAGCATTTTTTGTGCGTAATCCTTCACCACGTCGCCGGCATCCGTAATATGGGTTGTCTTATTCGTCCGAATTAGCAATTTTGTCCCTAGCTCCTCCTCCAATGCCATAATGGACTTACTCAAAGCCGGCTGAGATATATGGAGTTGCTCTGCTGCCCTCGTAATACTCTGGTACTTCGCCACTTCCTTGAAATAATATAATTGTCTAAGCTCCAATATGCGACCTCCTCTGCTTTGCACCTATCCCTATAGTACCACGTAAAGGAAAATAGAACCGCTCAATTTTCAATGGGTGGGTAATTTCGCAAATCAAAAAAGCAAGAAGTCTCCCTCCTGCTTTTGTCTTTATTAATATTTTCTAAATTTCACTAAATACCTTTTTAAATGCATCCCCGGATCTTTGGGCCAACTCATCAGTAGATTCAAGGGGCGATTCTATCGTTAATATTTCCTGTGCCACAACGCCCTTGTATCCGATCTGATTTAAAGCCTTTAAAAAACCTACCAAATCAATGACGCCTTCACCTGGGTAAACACGATCATTATCAAGGGCTTCCGCAACTGGAACATCCTTTGCATCATTTAGATGAACATGAGTAATTTGACTTGGCTGTAAAGAAAGTATGTCATCAATTGTTCCCTCGGTAGTATACCAATGATAACAATCTAGTAACAAGCCAACATTTGGTTCACCAATAGCATCAATCCAATCGAGTGTTTCTTCTATTGTCCATATAAATGGATTTTTCCATGCTGTTCTAAGATGGTGAGGACCTACGAATTCTAAACCAAGATTAATACCATATTCCTTTAAAATTTGAGCACACAATCGAAGCCGTTTCGTTGCTAGAGCCATAAAATGGGCCGCATTATAGTCAGTAGAAGGAAGTACATAGGTGCAACAGCTTGTACAATTAAATTCGGCTGCTACTTTTGCATCTACGATAAGGGTTGTTAAGCCGTTTTGAAACTGTTCTTCTGAACTTCTCCATTCTACCGGCAACCCAATCGAACCAACTTTTATATTATGTTCATTTAGAAAATCCTTTGCCCCTTGTACACCCTTAGCTTCAATAAGATCTCGCAAGTCTTTCCCTGAAGTTTCTACTGCCTCAAAACCATTTTTAGACGCAAGTAAAACTAGTTCTTCTAAGTTTTTCACTTTACCAAGGCCTGCTGAACTCAATCCCTTAATCATTCATACCCCTCCAACAAAATAATTTCAGCATCAAAATTCCTAATGTCAAGAAAGAGACTATCATCCACTCTCTATTAACATACCAATTATGGTAATGGATAGTCTTGATGCGGTCCGGCAGTTATATCTAATTTGCTAAGTAAGGCAGTTTTTTCTTCAGATAGTTTATACTGATTTCAATACTTTCCAAAGGTGTTTTACGCGATACATCCTGCTCAACAATCCACCATTTGATATCAGCTTCTTCACCTAAATGAAGTACTTCCTCTATATTTACTCCACCAGTTCCCAGTTCCGCAAAAAATTGTTCTTCATCTGTTGTCATATCTTTCAAATGAACAAGCGGAGTTCTACCTTTATATTGCTTGATCCATTCAACGGGGTTCTCTCCAGCCTTAGTCAGCCAATAAATATCAAGTTCCGTTTCCAAGTTATCCGGATCTACATCAGTAAAAATAGTCTCTAATGCTGTTCTCCCATCTGATAAGCGTTCCAATTCAAAATCATGGTTATGATAGCAAAGCATTATTCCTTCCTCTTTGCACCTTTTGCCAACCTCGTTTAAAAAGGGAATTAATGTTTTAAAACTTTCTTCTGTTCTTTGATCAGGCATAAGATATGGGCAGACGATGAACTTTGAACCAAGTATTTTTTGTTCTTCTATTACCTTTTCTAAATTATTTTGCAGTTCCTCAATTGGCACATGACTTGAAGCTGCCTTTAATCCGAGTCCGTCTAATAATTCCCTTACCTCACTAACAGGCAAGCCGCCATAGCCAGCAAATTCAACTCCATTAAACCCGAGCTCCGCTACTTTTTTCAGAGTCCCAGCAAAATCAAGTGCACTTTCCTCTCTTAGTGTATACATTTGAAGAGCCACTGGTATTTGTTTCATTATAAGTCCTCCTAAAATATAAATTTTAAAGATCTTGTTTAGAAGTTGCTTTATATACCTCTTTACCTCTTACGAAAGTGGAAATAATGGATAGTTCTTTATCCACGATTAAGAAATCGGCGTCTTTCCCTATTTCTAATGAACCTTTCAAGTGATCTATTTTAATTTCTTGAGCAGGAACCAATGTAAAGGCTGGCAATATTTGTTCAATGGTACAACCTGTAAAATTCAACACATTTTTGAACGCCTGAATCATAGTTAATGTGCTGCCTGCAAGATTATGCCCATCTTTTAAAAACACTTGTCCATTTTCAACGAATACTCCATGATACTCACCATCCGGAAGCCCTGCACAGAAAACAGCATCCGTAATGGCACATATCTTCCACACACCCTTCACATCAAAAAGCCATTTCACTAATTCTGGATGAACATGAAAACCATCCGCAATAATCTCCACCGTTAATTCAGGAAAAATTAATCCGGCTCCTGCCACTCCAGGCTCTCGATGGTGGAAAGCACTCATTCCATTAAAATGATGAGTAGTATGATTAGCACCAGCTTTTATCGCTTCTTTTACATCTTGTAATGTCGCATTGGAATGGCCAATGGACACAGTCACGTTTTGCTCTTTAAATTGTCTTACTGCTGCAAGGCCATTCTTAACTTCTGGGGCAAGCGTTACTAATTTAATTTGATTGTTAGCTGCTTTGAGAAACTCATCGATATCCATTGAATTTGGTACGCGAATATGCTCTCTACTTTGCGCCCCCCTTTTTTCCTCATCAATAAAAGGACCTTCAAGGTGAATACCTATTAAATCAGAGCCTGGCACCCCAAGTTCCATCGCTTTTGACGCACTTTTCAATGTACTAACAATCCGCTCTTTCGATTGTGTGTTTGTTGTCGCTAGAAATGAGGTAGTACCATGAGCAACATGAAATTTACTAATTTCAGCTAGCGATTCATATGTAGCATCCATAACACTATAGCCTGCTCCACCATGAATATGTATATCGATGAGACCTGGAAGAAGCATGCAGCCACCGGCATCGTAGACTCTTCCATTCGAACAATCATCTAGAGACCCTTCTCCAATTGATTCTATTTTGCCAGTCTGATCGATTATTAGCCAGCCATTCATAATTATTTTTTCCGGAGTGAAAATTTGCGCGTTTACAACAAACAACTTGTCTGCTTCCACAATTATTCTCCGCCTTCCTCTACTTATTGGCGATGGCCAAAGAAGCAGCTCCTATTAACCCTGCTGAATCCCCTAACTGCCCTATCTTTACCTGTGGAAGCTTGTCATTAAGATAATTTTCTTTAATAATCTCCTCAACTGGATTAGTTATTAATTTACCAGCTTGAGCTCCACCTCCACCAATAATAATCACATCTGGATTGACAAGATAAATTGCCGATAATAACTTATAGCCTAATGTTTTTCCAACATAATCAAAAACTTCAAGTGCAACCTTGTCCCCTTTCAAGGCCGCTTCGTATACATCTTTTGAAGTAATAGGGCGTTCAATCTCTTTTAAAATGGTAGACTGATTTGTTTGAATTGCTTCAGTTGCCAACCTGCTAATCCCTGTTGCAGAAGCAATTGTTTCTAAGCAGCCTTTTTTTCCGCAATTACAAAGGGTTTCAACGCCTTGAACGGGATCGTGGCCAATTTCACCAGCAAAGAAATCCGAACCTACTACCATATTTCCATCTATCATAACGGATGCTGCCATTCCAGTCCCAATAGTTATACTAATCAAATTGTTATATCCTTTACCTGCTCCAGCCTGAGCTTCGCCACGTGTATATGTACGAACATCATTATCTATGAAAACCGGAACTTGTAGCCTGTTCTTCATCTCGTCAGCAAACGGGACATCCCTATAACCGAGGTTAACTGCTCTTATCGCAATTCCTTTCTTAGGATTAATTTTCCCAGGAACACCAATCCCCACGCACTGAATACGATCTTGATAGCCATTTTTATCCGCTAGTTTCGTAATTTCATAAGTCAATAAATCAAAATATTCCTTTGGATTATTAGTTATAGCGGGAAAGTTTGGTTTTAATGTTGGAATACTAACCTTTTCAAGTAATGCTAAATCTCTGTCAAAAATTCCAATAACAGTATTTGTTCCACCTATATCGATACCAATAATAGCTTTTTCCATAGGACGCTCCTTTTTAAGTAAGTTAGTGGATAGTAAACCGCTTCCATTCCTATCCTATTATACTATTATTTTAAGAATAAAAAAATGAGTATGATCCGATATTTTGCGGACATACTCATTTTAGTGATAATATCCAACTTGGCATTCAATAGAAATGTAGAATTTTCACATAATCTCTTGCTTTTTATGTAAATAGCGATACAGAACTATACCTGATAAGGAACAAATAATTGCACAGAGCCCTACAAATATAAACCCGGATTGCAATCCCCTAATCAACCCTATTTCGGAGCCATTTATTTGACTAAACCATTGTTTGAATAGGTCGATAATGATCCCTATTAAAAAATTCCCCATTACGAGTGCAATTCCCATGAGTGTCACAGTGAACGTAATGGCTGTTTCAGTCCCATTGGGATAACGCTTTGCAAGTAGAGCCATGACTGTTGGATAAATTGGAGCTACACCTATTCCCGCAAAAGCAAACAGAAATACACCTGGTGCTCCAAAGAAAACAGCTAATAATGTACTAATCCCTGCTAATCCTGAAAAAATAATTAAAGATTTGATAAAGCCGATTCGGTCAGTAACGGGACCTAACAGTAATCTCGCTAACATAAAACACAAGAAAAAAACGGACAACATTGTTGACGCTGATGCTGTTGACCAATCATAGGCTTTTTCAAGAAAGTTTACAAGCCAACCACCAAATGCCATTTCTGCAATGACTCCAAAGGATAGAATAGAAACAATCATCCATGCAGCCGGATCCTTTATAAATACCTTTATAGATATACGATCCTCAATGGCAACTTCGTTTTTAGGAACTTTAGCAAAGACAGTTGGAATCATCGGAATGATCGATAATAATAACATAATCAAATACATGCCTTGCCAGCCTAACTCCGCTCCAAATACGTACCATTTCATCATACTAGCTGCAATGATTGGGGCTACAGTTGAACTTAATCCATAGAAAAAGTGTGATAAATTCATCATAAATCCCGTGTTGCGGATGAAGATTTTTGCCGCAAAAATGGCTAAAACAATCTCCAACATCCCATTACCTACATACATAAAAAAGTAGGACAATGAAAATGTAAAATAAGTACTAGATATATAGATAAATACCCCTGATAAAGCCATTGCTCCGAAGGCTATTAAAGAGGATATTTTTACTCCTAGTTTCGAAGTGACAATTCCAGTAAACGTACAAGCTAACAAATAACCAATTGAATTATAAGCTAGCAAAGTCCCAACTTGAAGTTCAGTCGCACCAAAATCAGACTGAATTCTTGGAATTGCAGGTCCTTTTATATTTTCAGAAAAACCAAATATTAAAAAACCAACAAAAATTACTAAATACGATGCCGGTAAATATTTTTGGAAAAAACTAAGTTTTTGTGCCTGTTGCATACATGTAACTCCCATTCTATTTTCCAGACTAACAGATTTTTAACTAATGACAATCATACACGACCAACTTTTTTCGTCAAGATATTGTTTTTTCGTGGGAGCAACATTAGAACTATTATTAAAGATTGCTTTTGTATTTTAACGCTTTTATGCTTTTTTGTAGTGAAGTATAATGGTAATATAATAGATTGTGTCGGAAACTAGCAATACAACCCAAATAATCTTAGACTTCAACATAAGAAACTTGCGTAAAGTTTCAAATAAGGAGCAATATTGACAGAAAGAATTTCCTATACTATTATAATTTCTTATAATATTAAAAATCTTTATACCCATCAATGAAAGGGAGTGACTGTTTATTGGAGAATCAAATCGAAAATGCAAAAGATTTAATAGAAAAGGTCGATAGTGAATCTAGGGTTAAAACCTATATTGGCAAATCTGCCAAATTTGTCACAGGTGTAGCTGTAGTTTGGTCAGTATTTCAAATTTTTTCAGCAGGCTCTGGAATTTTTGATGCTATTACTTTAAGGGCTTGGCATTTATTATTTCTATTAATTATGACATTTTTAATGTATCCCATTTCAAAAAAGAGCAAACGACACGTTAAGTTTCCGCATGTGATAGATATCATTTGTATATTACTGTCCATTATTTCCGTAGGATACTTATTACTTAAATATGATACCGTTGTCCTTCGGGGAGGTTTCTTACTTACCCCAGATTACATATTTGGAGCGATTGGTCTACTTCTTATTTTCGAAGCAGCCCGTAGAGTTGTCGGAAATCTAGCAATTTTAGCTCTTATTTTCTTGTTATATAACTTCCTCGGTTCTTATATACCAGGGATATTTGGTCATAATGGGTTCACTGTGAAACGGATTATTGATTATATGTTTTGGGGAAGCGAAGGCATTTTCGGCATCGCTATAGGAGTCTCAGCAACGTTTGTATTTTTATTTATTTTATTTGGTGCTTTTTTAAATCGTAGTGGTTTTAGCCAATTTATCAATGATTTAGCTTTAACAATCGCTGGTCGTTCTCCTGGTGGCCCAGCAAAGGTAGCAGTCATCGCCAGTGCCTTAATGGGAATGATTAATGGAAGTGCCATTGCTAATGTGGCAACAACCGGTACATTAACGATCCCATTAATGAAAAAAAATGGCTATAAAGCACGATTTGCAGCAGCAGTTGAGGCAGTTGCTTCTACAGGTGGTCAATTCGCTCCACCTATCATGGGAGCTGCTGGTTTTGTCATGGCGGAATATTTAGGAGTCTCCTATACCGTTGTAATGATTGCTGCGATTATACCTGCTTTTCTATATTATCTAGCACTTATCATGGTTGTTCATTTTGAAGCAAAGCGTTTAGGTTTAAAAGGACTTTCGAAAGAAAACATTCCGAAAGCTTGGGAAGTATTAAAAAAACAAGGTCATCTTTCTTTGCCTCTAATTGTTTTAATGGGTCTTATGTTTATGGGTTATACACCTTTATATGCTGCTGTTTTTTCTATTCTAGCCTGTGTAATCGCAAGTTGGTTTAGAAAAGAAACACGAATGGGATTAAAAGATATAATCGGTGCCCTTGAAGAAGGTGCAAAAGGAGCAATAGGTGTAGCAGTTGCCTGTGCGGTTATCGGTTTCATTATAGGAACTGTTTCTTTAACAGGCCTTGGTTTGAATTTTGGTTATAGTGTCATGAATTATACAAACGATAGTATATTCATTGCTGCCTTCCTTGTCATGCTAATGAGTATTATTTTAGGGATGGGTGTACCTGGTGTGGCTGCCTATATTATTGTTGCAACAGTAGGTGCTCCTGTGTTGATCGATTTAGGGATTACCCCTCTTGCAGCTCATATGTTTGTATTGATTTATGCATGTTTATCCAATATAACACCACCTGTGGCACTTTCATCGTTTGTCGCCGCAGGAATTGCTAATACAAATCAACATCAAGTGTCAATGACTGCTGTGAAATTAGGAATAACTGGGTTTATTTTACCTTTCTTTTTTATCTACGAACCAGCACTACTGATAGGTGGAGCTGATTTCTCATCCAGTATTCTTCCTACATTGACTGCGTCTGTTGGTGTTGTTTCACTTGCTGCAGGACTTCAAGGATGGTTTTTTGGAAGAGCTTCATGGTTTCATAGATTAATTTTAATCGCAGTCGGTTTATTGATGATTTCTCCTGATCATATAACAGATATTATCGGTATCGGATTATTAGTAGGAATGTTTGTCCTACAAGTAGCCAATAGAAAACAGGTGGATACTTCGGAAGTTATCCGTTAGTATAAAATTAGTTTTAGAAAGGATTACAAAATGAAAAAAATATCAAAAGGTCTAATCTTTACTAGTTTATTATCTTTCATTCTCGTTTTAAGTGCTTGCGGGAATGACCAAGGGAATAACTTGAATTTCCCGACGGCTTCCAATACTGGAACGATTTATCCTTTAGGTTCTGCAATGGCGAACCTTTGGAATAATGAAATTGATGATTTACGTGTGAATGCTCAAGCATCCAAAGGTGGCGTCGAGAACTTAAATCTCATGAAAGAAGGCGAAGCTCATATTTCTTTTGCGACTGCAGGAATTATATGGGAAGCTTATAATGGAGAAAGAGGTTTTAAAGATCGTAAATATGATAATGTTCGCATAGTTGCTGGTCTTTACTTAAATCCAAATCAAGTAGTTGTTAGGCAAGATGCAGGAATTGAATCAATCGCCGATATTAAAGGGAAAAAATTTGCTCCTGGTACTACAGGTAGTACGCCTGAAGTTGAATCCCAGATCATTCTCCCAGCCTACGGAATCAATTACCCAGATGATATAAAAACAAACTATGTCGGTTTTACAGAGGCCATTGATTTAATGAGAAATAAGCAAATTGACGGTGCCTTAATCCAAGCTGGTCTGCCAACAGCAGCTGTTTCAGAAATGACTGCAACAGCAGATGGGCAACTGATTGGCATTGAACCAGAAATACGTAAACAATTAAAAGAAGAATATCCTTGGTATTCTGAAATGGTGATTCCAGCTGGCACATATGATGGGCAAGATGAAGATGTCGAAACACTTGCAATTAAAATGATGTTAATGGCTGATGCTTCAGTGGATGATGAAGTCATTTATGAAATGACGAAAGTGTTTTGGGAAAACTTACCAGAACTTGAAAAATCCCACCCTATCGTAAAACAAATGAAACTTGAAGAAGCTGTAACTGACCTTGCTGGTATTCCATTACATGAAGGTGCCAAAAAGTATTATAAAGAACAAGGTTTGATTAACGAATAAAACAGGGAGATGAATTCCCTGTTTTTTTATTTTTCACTTTATATCCACCTCAAGCCTAAAAGCTATTTATCCAATACGTAATTAGATATAATGAATCCAAGTATATGAGCAGAGGTGTATTATTTTGAAAAAGAAAATGCGAGAAATTCATCGCCCAGATCTTTCTGAAAACATGAAAATACGATTATTAGACGAAGTAACAGACAGAAGCTCCCATGAGTTTGGAAAAATAGAATCAAACATCGGCCCTGTCCATGCGGAACATGTCCATTTTATCGAAATACACTTCAATGGAGTTTCATTTGAACAATGCCAACTCCCCTTTTCCTCGTGGGTAGATGTTATCTTTGAAAATTGTGATCTCTCAAATATTGATTTAAAAAAAGCCCAATTCACACGGGTTGAATTTAGAAAATGCAAACTGGCAGGAACCAATTTCGATCAAGCAATGATGCGCGATGTACAATTTTCTCATTGTGAAGCACCCTATGCTTTATTTAATTTAGCCGAAGTTCAAGATGTTCTTTTTAATGCCTCCCTATTAAAAGGGGCCAACTTTATTGATGCTCACTTCAATAACGTACAGTTTCATAATTCCAATATCCAAGATGTTCAATTTACGGGCACCTCTTTAAGGAATATTGATTTGAGTCTTTGTCAGTTTGATTACATCCATGCTGATGAAAGGGATCTTCGCGGAGCAATCATTGCCCCTGAACAGGCTCTCAGTTTTATTGAATTATTCGGTTTGAAAGTAAAATATGATTAAGAACTAACTCTTTTAACTAATCGAATTTCGACATGATCTTTTCGATAAGAGGATCAGACTTAGATCTTAGCTCCCCAGGATAATGATGAAGAATAAGAACGTTTTTTAGCGAATAAAACTGATAGCTAACAACGTTAAAATTAGCTGTTCTATTCCTGAATTCCGTTCTTGCCTCTTCCACATTCTCTTCGTCATTAAAAAAATAAAAATAATAAATGTCTTCATAAAACTCATACACTTTGGGTTGCTTCTTCTTTAATCTTTGATTGAATACAGAATCGTGACTATCTATTTTCTCTAATATAATCCCTTCAACCTCAAATTCCCTTTTAAGTTGTTTCTCATTTATTTATTCAGCACCACATCCGCTAATAAATAAAACACAGATCAGCAGCAAGTATTGAAGCTTCATGAGTGGCTCACCTTAATAATACTCTATGAGTTTTTCGTCTATTTCATCAATGTAACCAATATTTGTTTTTGTGTCCCATAAAATAATCTGCTCAGCTTCATCATTTTTACTAAATAGTTGTAAATTCGTTAATTCTCCACTATATAATGCACCATATTCCAGTCGGTCATCTGGCTTCAATCGAAATTTCATTAACCCTTTGAATGTGAGAGCTGGAACCGTTTGATTTGTTTCCTCCATTAATTCTCGTTCCGCACATTCTCGAGCCGTTTCTCCTGGATCAATAATTCCTCCTGGTAATTCCCAATGCTGCCTCCAGTTATTAAACATTAAAAGGTATTTCCCTTGATATCTCGCTACTACTAATGCATGAGTTAACGGAGCATCAACTGTATTTTTAAACATATCTTTTTCCGCTATTTTTAAAAAATCCAAGAAAATATGTCCCTTACTATGAGTTAAGATTGACAAAATACTCCCTCCATCACTAATTCATCTATAATCAAATTATAACAAACAATACGCGGAAAATTATATTTAATCTGAAAATAGGATAGATCATACTCAAAATAAAACCAGCCCACATATCGGAAGCTGGTTTCAATCGTAATAACAAATTGCCTATTTTTAAAAACTTAATGTACCTTGTCCTTAACTGTCCACACCGTGCATATAATGGAAAAGTAAAATAACTAATCAGGAGGAAACCATGTTTATTTTCTTAGAAAAGGCAATCATTGCTATGGCTCTATTAAGAATTTTATCGGGAAGTATCGATATAATTGCAGCATTTCTAATGCTTAGATTCAATGATATTGAAAAAGCACTTATCCTTAATAGTTCTCTTGCTCTTGTTGGACCTATCGTATTTATGCTTGCTACAACGGTAGGACTTATTGGAATTGCCGATAAAATTTCACTAGCAAAGTTTATTTGGATCTTTATTGGGTTCGGTTTCATTGTCTATGGTGTCAAAAGTTAATATTAACGTTATCTTTAATGATTCATCAAGGAGTGGAGGTTGTTGCACCTTTTAAAACAAGGCGTAGCGGCGTTTTTTCTTTTCGACCCATAATACGATCTAAGATTTCTTCACTGTAGATCGCAAACGCTGGATGAGATCTTTGTCGTGGCCTAGGCAAATTTATTTCTTGATTTAGAGAAATTTTCCCGTCCTCTATTAAAATAACCCGGTCTGCAATTGCAACTGCTTCCTCCACATCATGAGTCACAAGAATAGATGTAAATTTTCTTTTTTTCCAAAGTGATTCTATTAAGTCTTGCATCTCTATTCGAGTCAAGGCATCCAGCGCACCTAGTGGTTCATCCAATAATAAAAGATCAGGGTCATGAACTAATGCTCGTGCTAATGCTACTCGCTGCCTTTGACCGCCAGAAAGTTTTTGAGGCCAATCATTCTGCCGTTCTTCCAACCCTACATTACGGAGGGCTTCTAATGCCTTTTCCTTTTTTTCGTTTAAAAGACCAACACATACATTATCAATGACTCGTTTCCAAGGCAATAATCTTCCGTCTTGAAACATGATCCGCGCTTGTTTATTTAATTCAGTGAGAGGTTGATTATTCATGTAAATGAACCCTTTGTCATAACTTTCGAGCCCTGCTATTAACCGAAGCAAGGTACTTTTTCCACATCCGCTTTTTCCCACAATAGCAATAAATTCTCCTTTTGGAATGCTTAAATTTATTCCTTGTAGCACTGGTCTTTCCAAATAGGTTTTCTGAACATTTTCAAGCAATACATGGCATTTTTCCTTCGGATAATCTGTTCTCAATTTATATCCCCCCTTCAACTAAGCCGTATTGTCAAAACATCTATAGTAAAAAGTTAATAATTCCTTGATTTAAAAGGGTTTATAGACAAAAAACTTGCCACCCCCTAAAATCTTTGGATAATTGAGGTTACCAGACCACCAACAACCAAGATTAGGAAGTGACAAGTTGTACCCTCAATTATTAACCTATTTACTTCAATTTATCAAGTACCAAGATCAAATGATCCGTACTTTACAAACTCTTCTCATTGGTAAAAACATGTTTGAGAAACCTTTAGAAGAGCCAGTTAATAAGCCTTATCGAAAACTGCAGGTAGATGACCTTCCGATCATCGAAACCGTAAAAAAATTTGATTACAAATTACTTTTAAACGAGTATCTTGAGGAACATGGAAAGGTCCTCAAACCTGTTCAAAGACGTTCTAACGCAAAGGCCACTGTACCAAAAACAATGAACTGTCCACAGTGTGGAGCTCCATCAGATTATCTGTACGCCAATAATGGTGATAAAGGGCAGTTTCAATGCAAGGTTTGTTCTTGCCTTTTCAGTGATAAGAATCGCTTTTCTAAAGAGGCCATTCTTAAGTGCCCTCACTGTGCAAAGACCCTTGATAAGATTAAAGAAAGAAAAGATTTCTCTGTCTACAAATGTAGAAATAATGACTGTTCTTATTATCGAAAGAAACTGAAGACCATGTCTAAAAAAGAGAAAAAGCGGTTTAAGAAAGATCCTCAAGCATTTAAATTGAGGTATATCTTTCGTCAGTTTCACATTGATTTTAGACCTTTATCTAAGAGATCATTCGAGTTACCAAAAGTCGATTTATCTAGGATTTATGCTTCGCCACACGTTTTGGGTCTGATCTTAACCTATCATGTGAATTATGGGCTTTCAGCCCGTAAGACAGCAGCCATTATGCAAGATGTCCATGGTGTTGCAATTTCCCACCAAACCATTTTGAATTACGAAAACAGTGTGGCTCTATTGCTTAAACCGTATGTGGATCATTATCCCTATGAGCTTTCTGATCAATTCTGTGGCGATGAAACCTATATCCGAGTCAATGGAAAGTGGCACTATTTATTTTTCTTTTTTGATGCAGTAAAGAAGATCATTCTCTCTTATCCAGTGTCTCCAAATCGCGACACGGTAACGGCTATTCGTGCCATTGATGAAGTGTTAGTTAAAATGCAAGATATCCCTAAAGATCTTACCTTCGTAGTGGATGGAAATCCCATCTATCTTTTAGCTCAACACTTTTTTGCCCAGAACGACATCAAATTTGATGTGAAACAAGTGATTGGGCTTACCAATGAGGATCCTATTTCAACTGAATACAGACCGCTAAAACAAATCATCGAGAGATTGAATCGTACTTTCAAGGGGAACTATCGTTCCACGCATGGCTTTGGTTCAGAACATGGTTCTGTTTCCTATGTCACTTTGTTTGTCGCTTATTTTAATTTTCTGCGGCCACATGCCTCTTTAGAAGGAAAGGTACCTGTTGTGAACACAGCGTTATCGGGTCTTCCTACCATGCCAGCACGGTGGACGAAATTGATCGATTTAGCTCAGCATTGGATTGTTCAACAGCGGTTAGCCTAACTTTTTGTTTAGCTGAGCCCTTGTGTTTTTGGATCTGTTCAGCAATCGGCGTAGCGAACTCTTGACAAACCGAACTTGCCAATGGTTTAAAATTGGAAAAACCAAGGGCTTATTTGGCCTGCCTTCTTTTGTCCCCTTCGCCCTTGTTACTCTGAATTCAAACCATTGGCGTGTTTGTCAAGAGCGATTGCGACGGGTTTCCACTCCGTTTCGGGATGAATCACTAAAATTAGGCTTTAGTTTTCATAGAACTTTTTACAATACCTTTTCGATTGCCTTTGACTAGAGAACACACCATTTCACCCTTTAACAGACCCGAGCATCACCCCTTTAGCAAAATGTTTTTGTAAGAATGGATAGACTACTAAAATAGGAAGCGTAGCCAGTAAGATGGCGGCCATTTGCACTGTTTCAGGTGGCGGCAAGGCTTCCATCACCATTTCATTGGCACCAAGTGCAGCATTCGGTTCGTTGACAATGACAATTTGGCGCAAGATGACTTGGATCGGCCACTTTTCCGGACTACTTAAATACAAAACTCCCGAAAAATAACTATTCCAATGACCCACAGCATAGAAGAGGCCAAATGCGGCTAGCGCTGGTTTCGACAGTGGCAAAATAATCTTCCAAAAGATTTGCAGCTCCTGCGCTCCATCGATTAATGCCGCCTCCTTTAGATCATCCGGTATCCCTAAGAAAAATTGCCGTAATATAATCAAATTGAAGGGACTAACTGCAACCGGAATAATTAAAGCCCATATACTATTAATGAGTCCTGTTTCTTTCACTACCATATAAGTTGGAATCATTCCCGCAGAAAATAACATTGTGAATAAGACCAACAGTAGAATCGCGCGCTGACCAATCATCGCTCTTGATAGCGAATAAGCCATCGTCGCTGTAAAAAATAAATTCACTAATGTTCCCACTACTGTAATATAAATCGTTACAAGAATAGAGCGAATAAATCGATCCGAACTCAAAATATAAGAATAGGCATCCGTTACCCACTTTTTGGGCCAGAGTAAAAAATCATTATTTAAGAAATCACTTATAGAAGAAAAAGACACGGCGAAAATATAGAAAAAAGGGAAGATCATCGCAAAAGCAATGACAATCAAGATGATAATATTAACCGAGTCAAACAATTTCGATCCGAAGTTTTTTTGATCCACTCTNACGTTCTAACGCAAAGGCCACTGTACCAAAAACAATGAACTGTCCACAGTGTGGAGCTCCATCAGATTATCTGTACGCCAATAATGGTGATAAAGGGCAGTTTCAATGCAAGGTTTGTTCTTGCCTTTTCAGTGATAAGAATCGCTTTTCTAAAGAGGCCATTCTTAAGTGCCCTCACTGTGCAAAGACCCTTGATAAGATTAAAGAAAGAAAAGATTTCTCTGTCTACAAATGTAGAAATAATGACTGTTCTTATTATCGAAAGAAACTGAAGACCATGTCTAAAAAAGAGAAAAAGCGGTTTAAGAAAGATCCTCAAGCATTTAAATTGAGGTATATCTTTCGTCAGTTTCACATTGATTTTAGACCTTTATCTAAGAGATCATTCGAGTTACCAAAAGTCGATTTATCTAGGATTTATGCTTCGCCACACGTTTTGGGTCTGATCTTAACCTATCATGTGAATTATGGGCTTTCAGCCCGTAAGACAGCAGCCATTATGCAAGATGTCCATGGTGTTGCAATTTCCCACCAAACCATTTTGAATTACGAAAACAGTGTGGCTCTATTGCTTAAACCGTATGTGGATCATTATCCCTATGAGCTTTCTGATCAATTCTGTGGCGATGAAACCTATATCCGAGTCAATGGAAAGTGGCACTATTTATTTTTCTTTTTTGATGCAGTAAAGAAGATCATTCTCTCTTATCCAGTGTCTCCAAATCGCGACACGGTAACGGCTATTCGTGCCATTGATGAAGTGTTAGTTAAAATGCAAGATATCCCTAAAGATCTTACCTTCGTAGTGGATGGAAATCCCATCTATCTTTTAGCTCAACACTTTTTTGCCCAGAACGACATCAAATTTGATGTGAAACAAGTGATTGGGCTTACCAATGAGGATCCTATTTCAACTGAATACAGACCGCTAAAACAAATCATCGAGAGATTGAATCGTACTTTCAAGGGGAACTATCGTTCCACGCATGGCTTTGGTTCAGAACATGGTTCTGTTTCCTATGTCACTTTGTTTGTCGCTTATTTTAATTTTCTGCGGCCACATGCCTCTTTAGAAGGAAAGGTACCTGTTGTGAACACAGCGTTATCGGGTCTTCCTACCATGCCAGCACGGTGGACAAAATTGATCGATTTAGCTCAGCATTGGATTGTTCAACAGCGGTTAGCCTAACTTTTTGTTTAGCTGAGCCCTTGTGTTTTTGGATCTGTTCAGCAATCGGCGTAGCGAACTCTTGACAAACCGAACTTGCCAATGGTTTAAAATTGGAAAAACCAAGGGCTTATTTGGCCTGCCTTCTTTTGTCCCCTTCGCCCTTGTTACTCTGAATTCAAACCATTGGCGTGTTTGTCAAGAGCGATTGCGACGGGTTTCCACTCCGTTTCGGGATGAATCACTAAAATTAGGCTTTAGTTTTCATAGAACTTTTTACAATACCAACTAAGCGTTCCACTTCAATAATCGCCCCTCTAAATATTTCGCAATAACATCTGATAATTTCCCAAATAATGCATAGAGAACAATACTTAAAACAATGACATCCATTTGCATAAACTCCCGTGCATTCATTGCCATATAACCTATCCCAGCGTGTGCGGAGATTGTTTCAGCAACGATTAACGTTAACCACATGACTCCTAGAGAAAATCTTACTCCGACGAGGATCGAGGATAATGCCCCTGGTAAAATAACTGTAAAGAATAGCGTTTTCCCCCTCAACCCATATGCCCTCCCCATCTCAATTAATCCCCTATCAACGGACTTTATACCGTGATATGTATTGATATAGACAGGAAATAATACTCCTAAAGCAACTAAAAATATCTTAGATGTTTCATCGATTCCGAACCATAGTATGACAAGAGGAATTAAAGCCAAATGTGGAATATTCCTTAGCATTTGGATGGAGGTATCAAAGAGCAAATCAGAAAATCGAGAGACACCATTAAACAGCCCGAACAAAAAGCCAATTATTCCCCCAATTAAAAATCCTACCAATGCTCTGCCTAAACTAACGGAAATATGGTTAACTAGCTCCCCAGTAGTAAAAAGCGCAATAGCAGCGTGAAAAACAGCTGTAGGTGCTGGCAATATTCTTTCTGGAATGGTGCCCATCCAAGATAGAATTTGCCAGAAAATAAGCACTAATACTGGAAAAGTCCACGGTAACACTTTCATTAACGATCTTTTTATAGTAGGATTCAACAGTCCAATCCTCCTTGAATTGATTAATCCGCAGTGACGTTCATCACATCATTTACATCAATTTCCTTCGGTATAATATCTAAATTATAAAAGGTATCTGCTATTTCTTGCTGTTCTTCGATAATCTCCTTGCTAATCTTATCGATTCCGTAAATACGCCGATTTACCGCCATTTCAATCGAAGCCTCATCTATATTTAAAATTGGAGCTAACATAGCAATTAATTCACTATGATTTTTATTGGCCCAGTCGGAAGACCTTTCAACTTCTTCAATGATTACATTGGCTATTTCCTTATGCTCTTTCGCAAAATCTTTATTTGCTACAAAAAAATCTCGATCAGTTGTAATTCCTTCTCCATTAATGAGTAATTTTCCATTAGAATTAATTTCTGTTGATGCAACAAATGGATCCCATACGACCATTGCATCAATATTTCCTTGTTCGAATGCTACTCTTGCATCTCCAGGTGATAAAAACGCAGGGGTTATATCGGAATATTGTAAGCCTGCTTGTTCTAATGCTTTAACAATTAAATAATGTGAACTTGATCCTTTTGAAAAACTGACTTTTTTTCCCTTTAAATCCGCTACAGATTGGATTGGAGATTCTTCTGGTACGAGAATTCCACTTCCTTCAAACTTTGACTTTCCTGCTGCAACAATTGTAAATGGCGTATTTGCAGCCTGGGCAAAGATGACTGGTGAATTTCCAGTTCTTCCAAAATCAATACTTCCAGCATTCAATGCCTCCATTAATGCAGGGCCTGCTTGAAATTCCTTCCATTCCACTGTATACCCCTCTAGCTCAAGCCGTTCTTCCAATGTTCCTAAGGATTTTAAAATGACAAGTGGGCCATTTTTTTGGTAACCGATTTTTACAACTTGCTCCTTGCTTTTCCCCACAGATGAGGTTACTTCTAATTCACATCCTGTTAAGAAAATGAATCCTAATAATAATAGGCATGTAACACCCATCAATAGCTTTTTTTTCATACCCCTAAACCATCCTTTTTTGTTGAAAATGAACATCTGGTTTAGATTATGTATAAATAAAAACTAGGTTCCTGTCCCGAAAGAATTGATTACGAAAACATATTAATGCCCTTTCCGGCTAAAACTAACTTGACTAAAATTACTAGGGGGTTATCTCATGTGTCCTAAACAACAAGAGGAACCTTTACATTCTGGAGAGGTTTTCCATCTTTGGTCTTACTTATATGGAACAAAAAACTGTTTAGTATTTATGCAAGTTTTAATTAATCATACGGGAGACCAAGATTTAAAATTATATTTAGAAGATCTTTTAGAAAATGTCTTTACAGATGAGGAAAAACAAGTTGAAGCGATCTTAAAAGAAACAGGGATCCGTTTACCACCAGCTCCTCCTGATCGCCCAAATGTAGAACTTCAAGATATCCCTGCCGGAGCCCGGTTTAATGATGCGGAAATTGCTGGTTTAGTTCAAAAAGAATTTCTTACAGGAAAAGTTCTAACCAGCTTCATAATGGGGGTTTCTCATCGGGGAGATATTAGAGAAATGTTCGGGGAATTTCATTCGCTTAAGGCAGATTATGAGGAAAAACTTTTGAAGATAACAAAAGACAAAGGTTGGTTAGTTCCTCCACCAATCAACATCAAATAAATTGGCAAGAAGGAGCTGAGCGTTACATGGCTAAAAACAAGGGATTGTCTGTTATAGCGGTTGGTTCAATTCCGCTTATTATGACGCTCGGAAATTCCATGTTAATTCCTATTTTCCCTGCAATGAAATCCTCCTTAAAAATATCTCAAATGCAGGTAAGTTTAACAATTACGGTATTCTCGATTGCTGCTGCCATATTCATTCCAATTTTTGGCTATCTTTCGGATCGTTTTTCTCGAAAAGTGGTCATTCTTCCATCCCTAATACTCTATGGGATTGGCGGATTGTTGGCTGGCTTTGCCGCTACTTCATTTTCACAGGCATTTACATGGATTATTGTCGGAAGGACACTGCAAGGAATAGGAGCAGCGGGAACAGCGCCGATAGCGATGGCGTTAATTGGTGATTTATTTAAAGGAAGCGAACAGAGCAAGATCTTGGGGATCTTCGAAGCATCGAATGGGTTGGGGAAAGTACTGTCCCCCATTCTCGGTTCACTTTTAGGATTGATAGTATGGTATTCCGTCTTTTTTGCCTTTCCGATTATCTGTTTAATCTCTATTTTATTAACATGGTTTTTTATAAAAGAAAAAGCAAGTCGAGAAGCTCCACCTCCTTTTCGCAAATATGTTCGAGGGTTATTTAGCGTTTTTAAACATGAAGGTAGATGGCTTTTTACGACCTATCTTGCGGGGTTCACCTGTCTATTTACTTTATTTGGGATTCTTTTCTTTTTATCAGATACTTTGGAAGAAAAACACAAGATTGATGGAGTTGTTAAGGGGCTAATCTTAGCGATTCCGCTATTAGTTATGGTGACCACCAATTATTTAACAGGGAGTAGAATAGGGAAGAACTTAGAAAAGATGAAGAAATTCATGTTAATTGGGTTTGCATTGATGACTATTTCTTTTGGTTTACTTGCTCTTTTTGAAAAACTTATCCTTTTTCTCAGTGTACTTGCATTAAGTAGTGTTGGAGCTGGGCTCATTTTGCCGTGCGTTAATAGTTTTATTACGGGTGCGGTCGGAAAAGAAAGACGCGGTTTTGTTTCTTCCTTATATGGATCAGTCCGTTTTATCGGCGTTGCAATTGGGCCCCCTATTTTTGCAAGGTTAATGGATTGGTCAAGGAGTGGAATGTTTCTAACGATTGCAGCCCTTTGTTTAATCGTTGGTTTACTCACCTTAATATTAATACACGTAAAAGGATTAGACGGAAAAAATCCCAAAAAAACGACTATCCGCTATAAATATATTTAAGGTTTTTTACGCCACCCCAACGTATACGATTGATAAAATTCAAAACTGCAAATAAGATCAACCAACTTTGTTGATATCCATTGGCTGACGAGAGCAAGTACAATAATTTTCCAATTGATAATCGCTGCAGTAATTACAAATATACAACAGTTCATAACAAAAAGTGGCTTGCCTGGGAGGATATTTCTGCCATTGGAAATAATAAAGGCTATTACACCTACTCCACCGTTGGACACTCCTTGTCGCATTAGGATCCCAATGCCTGTACCAAGGAAAACAGAGCCAATAATTAGATCATAATATAAATTACGATTTACAATGGCAATAGTTTCTTCAAAAAAATAAATCGATAATGAAGTGATCGTGATCCCGATTATAATCCATATAACTGTTTTTTTTCCTAAATATTTTAGGGCTAGTCCTAGCATGGAAAGATTAACCATCCATAGAGCAAGTCCCATATGAATATTAAAAAAATGATTCAAAAGAACAGCTATACCTCCAGCTCCTCCAGATGGAATTGAATGAGGAAATAAAAATAAACCCATCCCTAACCCTTGGGTAATGCCTCCGGTCATAACTAGTCCATTTTTTATTATGAATGGTTTCATCGCCCTCATCCTTGTCTTATAATAAATTGTCTATGAAGGACAACCTTCATCTATGTTTATTCTGAAACCATCTTAATAATGAATAAATGCAAAAAATAAAGAAGTTAACATCAAAACCGGCTTCCAATAGGTAGCCGGTTTTGTTTTAGATATAAGAAAGTTGCTTTCGCCCTCTCTTATAGCTTTAATTCCCCCATGCGCAAGAGCTCCACGACAGCCTGGGATCGACCTTTAACTCCCAATTTTTGCATGGCGTTGGATATGTGGTTCCGAACTGTCTTTTCACTTATAAAAAGCTCTTGCGCTATTTCTTTCGTTGTTTTATCTTGTACTAACAGTTCGAATACTTCTCTTTCTCTTTTTGTCAGCAGTGGTTTGTGTGTGAACTCATTCTCCTTCAACTATGATAACCCTCCTTGCCTTCGCCAGCTTTAAACCGTGGGGATGGGTATTTTTTTGGTTGTCACGTTATCATATGTGGAAAAATGATACTGAGTGACATACAAAAGGCAAGTAATCACTAAATAGGCGAAATTTAAGCTGTTGCCCGTTCGTCATTTGACTTCATACATTTAGAAAAGCCCATCAAGCATAGATATGCTTAATGAGCTTCACTAAATTAAAGAAATTACATTGTGTCTTGTCTTCGTCTATAAGCGATAAAAGAGAGGAGACCACCAATCATAAGTAATGCTACTCCAATTGCGAGTAAATTAAATGTTTGGGTAGCTGTGTTTGGCAGTTGTTTCCCATCAGTATCGGTTTTTGATGTGTTTTTATTAGAACCATTATTATTGGATTTTCCAGGGTCTTTTGGATCACCTGATTGTTCTGGCTTTCCAGGTTTTCCGGGCTCCCCAGGTTCTCCAGGCTCCCCAGGTTTTCCGGGTTCTCCAGGTTCCCCAGGTTTTCCGGGTTCTCCAGGTTCTCCAGGTTCTCCAGGTTCTCCAGGTTCACCGGGTTCTCCAGGTTCTCCAGGTTCACCGGGTTCTCCAGGTTCACCGGGTTCTCCAGGTTCTCCAGGTTCTCCAGGTTCTCCAGGTTCTCCAGGTTCTCCAGGTTCACCGGGTTCTCCAGGTTCTCCAGGTTCTCCAGGTTCTCCAGGTTCACCGGGTTCTCCAGGTTCTCCAGGTTCTCCAGGTTCTCCAGGTTCTCCAGGTTCTCCAGGTTCTCCAGGTTCTCCAGGTTCTCCAGGTTCTCCAGGTTCTCCAGGTTCTCCAGGTTCTCCAGGTTCTCCAGGTTCTCCAGGTTCTCCAGGTTCTCCAGGTTCTCCAGGTTCTCCAGGTTCTCCAGGTTCTCCAGGTTCTCCAGGTTCTCCAGGTTCTCCAGGTTCTCCAGGTTCTCCAGGTTCTCCAGGTTCTCCAGGTTCTCCAGGTTCTCCAGGTTCTCCAGGTTCTCCAGGTTCTCCAGGTTCTCCAGGTTCTCCAGGTTCTCCAGGTTCTCCAGGTTCTCCAGGTTCTCCAGGTTCTCCAGGTTCTCCAGGTTCTCCAGGTTCTCCAGGTTCTCCAGGTTCTCCAGGTTCTCCAGGTTCTCCAGGTTCTCCAGGTTCTCCAGGTTCTCCAGGTTCTCCAGGTTCTCCAGGTTCTCCAGGTTCTCCAGGTTCTCCAGGTTCTCCAGGTTCTCCAGGTTCTCCAGGTTCTCCAGGTTCTCCAGGTTCTCCAGGTTCTCCAGGTTCTCCAGGTTCTCCAGGTTCTCCAGGTTCTCCAGGTTCTCCAGGTTCTCCAGGTTCTCCAGGTTCTCCAGGTTCTCCAGGTTCTCCAGGTTCTCCAGGTTCTCCAGGTTCTCCAGGTTCTCCAGGTTCTCCAGGTTCTCCAGGTTCTCCAGGTTCTCCAGGTTCTCCAGGTTCTCCAGGTTCTCCAGGTTCTCCAGGTTCTCCAGGTTCTCCAGGTTCTCCAGGTTCTCCAGGTTCTCCAGGTTCTCCAGGTTCTCCAGGTTCTCCAGGTTCTCCAGGTTCTCCAGGTTCTCCAGGTTCTCCAGGTTCTCCAGGTTCTCCAGGTTCTCCAGGTTCTCCAGGTTCTCCAGGTTCTCCAGGTTCTCCAGGTTCTCCAGGTTCTCCAGGTTCTCCAGGTTCTCCAGGTTCTCCAGGTTCTCCAGGTTCTCCAGGTTCTCCAGGTTCTCCAGGTTCTCCAGGTTCTCCAGGTTCTCCAGGTTCTCCAGGTTCTCCAGGTTCTCCAGGTTCTCCAGGTTCTCCAGGTTCTCCAGGTTCTCCAGGTTCTCCAGGTTCTCCAGGTTCTCCAGGTTCTCCAGGTTCTCCAGGTTCTCCAGGTTCTCCAGGTTCTCCAGGTTCTCCAGGTTCTCCAGGTTCTCCAGGTTCTCCAGGTTCTCCAGGTTCTCCAGGTTCTCCAGGTTCTCCAGGTTCTCCAGGTTCTCCAGGTTCTCCAGGTTCTCCAGGTTCTCCAGGTTCTCCAGGTTCTCCAGGTTCTCCAGGTTCTCCAGGTTCTCCAGGTTCTCCAGGTTCTCCAGGTTCTCCAGGTTCTCCAGGTTCTCCAGGTTCTCCAGGTTCTCCAGGTTCTCCAGGTTCTCCAGGTTCTCCAGGTTCTCCAGGTTCTCCAGGTTCTCCAGGTTCTCCAGGTTCTCCAGGTTCTCCAGGTTCTCCAGGTTCTCCAGGTTCTCCAGGTTCTCCAGGTTCTCCAGGTTCTCCAGGTTCTCCAGGTTCTCCAGGTTCTCCAGGTTCTCCAGGTTCTCCAGGTTCTCCAGGTTCTCCAGGTTCTCCAGGTTCTCCAGGTTCTCCAGGTTCTCCAGGTTCTCCAGGTTCTCCAGGTTCTCCAGGTTCTCCAGGTTCTCCAGGTTCTCCAGGTTCTCCAGGTTCTCCAGGTTCTCCAGGTTCTCCAGGTTCTCCAGGTTCTCCAGGTTCTCCAGGTTCTCCAGGTTCTCCAGGTTCTCCAGGTTCTCCAGGTTCTCCAGGTTCTCCAGGTTCTCCGGGTTCTCCAGGTTCTCCAGGTTCTCCAGGTTCTCCAGGTTCTCCGGGTTCTCCAGGTTCTCCGGGTTCTCCAGGTTCTCCAGGTTCTCCAGGTTCACCGGGTTCTCCAGGTTCAACAATATTGTTAATGGAAATAGTACTAACAGCTGTTATTCCGTCAATATTCCGAGCAAAAATTGTATATGTTCCATTTTCTTCAACTTGGAATGTAGGGTTGTTTACATTAATTACGTTTCCTGCTTCCGTAAAATCTTCAACAGTTTTATTACCCTTTAACCATTTTATTGAAGTAATTTCTGTATCACTATTCGTATCAATGGATACAGTGACCACTCCATCTGTTTCTTCAGTTGTTGAAGGAGTCAAATTAATATCGAATTCTTCAGGTTCTTCAGGATCAGTAGGTGTACCGTCATTACCTACTTCAAAAGTAACACTTTTTTCTGTTGGCTCATTATTGCCAGCATCTCCTGTTTTCACTGTAACCGTATATTTCCCAGCAGTTAAACCACCAACAGGCACAGTGAATGTTCCATCTTGATTAAGTCTTAATGGCCCCTCTTTAACGATTTGATTTTGCTTATCCATTACTTTATAAGATGCAAATAAATGTTCATTAACATCATAATTTGGATCATATACTTCCCTAACAGTAGGCGCCCACTCAATAAACTTATCCGAAATATTCCCTGTCAGAGAAGTATGCTCGATTGGACCATTGATCGGATCAAAGTCAATTGTTGCAGAAGACTCCTTAACGAAATACGGTCCAACTTCAATCTCTCCATCTATGAACATATCATCTAATATAGCAGAGAGTTGAATTGTATATACCCCATCAGCTAAGTCCCACGCACATGGCATCCAGCCCCAATCATACGGACAATAACGTGTACTGGTAAACAATTTATCTTCTTCAGGACCATATTTGAATAAATTCCAATGTTGGAAATCTTCATCAAGCATAGCACCTAAAGTACCATCCCCTAAAGGACCACCAGTAGGATTCAACGCATCCCATACGATTCCCATTAATTTTACTTCTTCCGTTAGGTTTACATGTAAATACGTATAACGATTTGAAGAACTTACTACATTGTTAGCCAGATATGCCTCAGTCACAATTTCTGATATATCATCTGGTAAGTCAAATGCAATAGTAATGGGTAAAGTTTCCTCAGTAGCATTTCCTAATGCATCTTGAACTTTTACTTTTAATGTGTAGTTACCCGTCGTCAATTCCTTTAAATTAATTTCAAACTCAGTATCCTCAACATCAAAAATCCAAAGATTTCCCTTATCAACTACTTCGTTATTTTCATTTACTAATTCCCAGTTTGCCTCTAACGCTTGATCAAGGCGAAAATCAATTACGGATAAATAGTCAATAAATTTATCATTAATTTTACCTTTGATATCTATTTTTGAAGCATTAATCACATCGTCAATTGAATCAAAGACAACTTCTGGTGCAGATGATTTAACGATAAGCGGACCAATTTCTCCATATGATCCTTCGTCTCCAACCGCTACAGCTAGGTAAACACTGTCGTCTAATGTTTTCTTACTACCAGAAAACGGTGTAAATGTACCATCTATAGGTACAGAATGTTCTATTCCTCCTGTATAGGAAGCGACTCCTTTTATTTCCCCAATAATACCATTACCATATGGACCAGACCTTGGATTCATTGCATCATGCACATAAAGTCCAAACTCTGCATCTTGATTTAACTTAAATTTTAAGGATGAATTATCATGTTTTCCATCCCCATTTGGTGAGATCATATTTCCAACGAACTCGCCATATTCGAAAATAGAAGAAGGATTCTCTTCACTAGTATTAAATGTAGAATTATCATTTAGATCTTCATCATCCGATGATACTTCTTCTTCA
Source organism: Bacillus niameyensis (assembly GCF_001375535.1). Taxonomy (GTDB): domain Bacteria; phylum Bacillota; class Bacilli; order Bacillales; family Bacillaceae_C; genus Lederbergia; species Lederbergia niameyensis. The sequence continues at coordinate 252,593 of NZ_LN831197.1, read as the reverse complement.
ACTTCAGATGATACATCTGCTTCAGATTCTTCTACTTCAGGGGAATCTTCTTTTTTAGTTTCTTCGGTTCTAGATGACGTATCTTTTTCTGGTTCTTCTACTTCATTTGCACCATCACTATTAGTTTCTTCAGTCTCAGTTTCTGGATCTTCTGCTGGTACTTCACTATCATTTAGAGATTCTTCATTTGAAGATTCTTCCTCTGAACTTTCAGCTCCCTCTGTTCCTTCACCCTCTGAAGATTCTTTACCTTTTGGGCCTTCATCTTCATTTACGGATTCTAAGTTTTCATTATTTTTAGTATCCTCGATAGTAGTATTCTCTTTCTCAGATTCTTGATCAGGAATTTTGGCTTCAGAGTTTTTTGTATTTTCAGTCTCCCCTTCGCCTAAAACATCATCTTCTACATTTTCAACATTATTTGAAGTATCGACTTTTGAATTCTCTAGTGTAACATTTCCATCTGAATTTTCAGCTGCTGCTACAACTGGATTGAATAATCCAGCAATAAGAACGATTGCAGCGAAAGTTCTAAAAAAACAAATTTTTGTCTTTTTGCGCAAATAATATACCTCCCCTTTTGTCAATAATCATTAAAAACTAACACATTTCCCCCCTCATATGTATTAGAACTGGGACAAATTATTCTATAATAACTGCCTTAAAGTTCACTAAAAGCTTAACAAATGGGTAAATAAAAACAACCAATTTTGTGAATTTTTAAAAATATAAGAAATAGGTAATAGCCTCTCTTTTCTCAATTAGACCTTTGGATGTTAATCGCATGGTAAATTTCAATAGATCGCAATACTAAAGACCTATTTGTGAATTGCTCTTTTTACTAGAAGGAATTAACCTTGAAAAATAAAAAACAAGCGGCTACTATAAGCCGCTTGTTTCGTAATATGTGATTAATTTGATTAATCTACCATACGGTCGCTTCCAAAGAAATTTTTAAACATTTGGACGTTAGTCGCACGGTTCATAGCCGCAATCGATGTTGTAAGAGGAATTCCTTTCGGGCAGACTTGCACACAGTTTTGTGAATTACCACAATCTTGAATTCCACCTTCATCCATTAAGGCTTCCAAACGCTCATCCTTGTTCATTGCACCTGTTGGATGGGCATTGTAAAGACGAACAAGCGATAAAAACGCCGGACCAATAAAATTAGATTTACTATTTACATTTGGACATGCTTCAAGACAGACACCACAGGTCATACATTTAGAAAGCTCATACGCCCATTGACGTCTTCTTTCAGGCATACGTGGACCTGGACCCAAATCATAAGTTCCATCAATTGGAATCCAAGCTTTAATTCTTTTCAATGAATCAAACATTCTACTTCTATCAACAACTAAGTCCCGAACTACTGGGAAGGTTGCCATAGGAGCTAGTCGTATCGGCTGTTCAAGCTTGTCTATAAGAGCTGTACAAGATTGCTGTGGCTTGCCATTAATGACCATAGAGCACGCACCGCATACTTCCTCAAGACAGTTCATATCCCAAGCAACTGGTGTAGTTTTTTTACCTTCTGCCGTTACAGGATTTCTTCGAATTTCCATCAAGGCGGAAATCACATTCATATTTGGACGGTAATCCAACTCGAATCTTTCTTCATATGGCTTTGAGTCTGCTTTATCCTGACGAGTAATAATAAAGGTTACCTTTTTATTTGTACTCATCTTTATTTCACCTCTTTCTTCTTAGCATAGTTGCGTTCTCGAGGTTTAATAAGTGAAACATCCACATCTTCATAACTGAATTCAGGTGTATTTTTACTAGCATTATAATCTGCTTTTGTCGTTTTCAGCCATTCTGCATCATTTCGCTCAGGGAAATCTGGTTTGTAATGGGCGCCTCTACTTTCATTTCGATTTAACGCGCCAATTGTAATCACTCGAGCTAGTTGTAGCATATGCCACAGCTGTCTTGTAAACATTGCACCTTGATTACTCCAGCTAGATGTATCATTAATATTGATGTTTTTCCAGCGGTCCATCAATTCAAGGATCTTATCATCTGTTGCTTTTAATTTGTCATTATAGCGGACAACTGTTACGTTATCTGTCATCCATTCCCCAAGTTCTTTATGCAGAACATAGGCGTTTTCTTCCCCACTCATTGACATGATATTTGCCCACTTTTCTTCTTCCTTTTTAACAGCAGAATCATATAAAGAAGAAGGAAGGGAGTCGTGACTCTTTTCTAGGCCATTAATGTATTTGACAGCTTCTGGACCTGCAACCATCCCGCCGTATATAGCAGATAGTAAGGAGTTAGCACCAAGACGATTCGCACCATGCTGAGAATAATCGCACTCCCCAGCAGCAAACAAGCCCTCAATATTCGTATGTTGTTGATAATCGACCCAGAGACCGCCCATTGAATAGTGGACAGCTGGGAAGATTTTCATAGGAACTTTACGTGGATCCTCACCAGTAAATTTCTCATAGATTTCTATAATTCCACCAAGTTTAACATCTAATTCATGCGGATCTTTATGAGAAAGATCAAGATAAACCATGTTTTCTCCGTTAATGCCGAGCTTCTCATCCACACATACATGGAATATTTCACGTGTAGCTATATCACGAGGAACAAGGTTTCCATAGGCTGGGTATTTTTCTTCAAGGAAATACCATGGTTTCCCATCTTTATACGTCCAGATACGACCGCCTTCTCCACGAGCTGATTCACTCATAAGTCTTAATTTATCATCACCAGGTATAGCTGTTGGATGTATTTGAATAAATTCACCATTTGCATAGGTTGCTCCCTGTTGGTAAACAATAGAAGCAGCAGAACCTGTATTAATAACAGAGTTAGTTGATTTTCCGAAGATAATTCCCGGTCCACCTGTTGCTAAAATGACCGCATCAGCTGGAAATGATTGAATTTCCATCGTTGTCATATTTTGAGCAACAACTCCACGGCAAACCCCAGCATCATCTTGAATAATCCCTAGGAAATCCCAGCCTTCAAATTTGGAGACTAAGCCCGCTACCTCATGACGGCGCACCTGTTCGTCCAAAGCATATAACAACTGTTGTCCAGTTGTTGCGCCGGCAAAAGCCGTCCGATGATGTTGTGTTCCACCAAATCGGCGGAAATCAAGTAAACCTTCAGGGGTCCTATTGAACATAACCCCCATCCGATCTAATAGATTGATAATTCCTGGTGCTGCTTCACACATTGCTTTAACTGGTGGCTGGTTCGCTAAAAAATCGCCACCATAAACGGTATCATCAAAGTGGATCCAAGGAGAATCCCCTTCACCTTTTGTATTAACTGCTCCATTAATTCCGCCTTGCGCACAGACGGAATGAGAACGTTTAACTGGAACAAGTGAAAAAAGATCCACTTGCTTCCCTTCTTCTGCAATTTTGATTGTTGCCATCAAGCCGGCTAATCCGCCACCGACCACGATGATTTTCCCATTACTCATCGTGTGACTCACTCCTTTTTTAACCGTAATTCAAATTGTCTAGTTGCTCTAAGCAACATAACCATCGTGTTTCCTTACCTTAAAAGTTCATGCGTCCCTAAGCGGGCGCTTACAAGTTTCTATTGACTAGCTCCTGCGAGCAGCGACTTTTTTCTACAATAAGTCACCATCGTCTCACCGTGTTCCCTTTATATCAGGCCAACTTGAGAGCGTATCTTTAGCTGTTGTTACACCAGGTGGTTACACTTTTCAATTTATCCAACGAATAGATCCGGATAGACAAACGCTAATGCTGCACGCACCCCAATGATAGTAAGCACGACAAACACAATGCCCATTACCCAAGATGAAATTCGCTGGGATTTAGGTGATTGCGTAATCCCCCACCTAACAAGAAATGACCATAGACCATTTGATAGATGAAAGGTAGCTGAGAGAATTCCGATAATGTATAGAATTAAAACGACTGGATTCGACAAAATCTCTTCCATCATTTTAAAATTCACTTCTACACCAAAAAACGCTTTCTGAATACGTGTTTCCCAAACATGCCATGCGATAAATGCCAACAATATAATTCCGGAAATTCGTTGAATGGTAAACATCCAGTTTCGGAACCATCCTAATCTAATTGGATTGTTGTTTGCAGTAAAAGCAATATAAATCCCTAAAATAGCATGAAACAATAGCGGTATGTAAATAACTCCGAATTCTAGGAAGATGACAAATGGTAGATTTCCCATGAAACCTGAAGCCTTATTAAATGCCTCTTCTCCTTGTGTAGCAAAGTGATTGATCACAAGATGCTGCACTAAAAAAAGACCAACAGGTATTACCCCTAATAAAGAATGCAGCCTGCGCCAATAAAATTCATTTTTCCCCGCCACAATTTACCCCCCTTAGTCGTTAACGTCTGTGTTGTGGAAAAAACCGCAGCAATTTTATAACACGATCCAACAACACTAATATTTTTTTCAATTTTGTGGACACATTTCATTTTACTCTTACCTTTACAAAGCGTCAAGGTAACGGTTTCACATTGATTATTTCTTGATTATACATGTTTTAAATAAGAATATATTTTTTCATTTCTATTATATTCGTATATAATAGTTATATTATATAATAGTCTTATTCCCAAGGTAACGATAGCAATGCTAATAAGCTGAGCTGCTTCCCTTGTTGTTTTATTCCAAAAAGGGGGATCATAGTGAAAGATACATTAAACCAAAATCTTGACCAAGAATCCAAAAATCAACTCACAATTTCAACTTTTGCTTATGAATTATTACGGGATATTTTAATTCCTGACCTGTTAGGTAAAGATACAGAGGAAATTTCATATTGGGCCGGAAAAAATCTTGCTCGCAAATTCCCGCTTCTTTCTACTGATGAAATCGTTTCTTTCTTTCTCGAAGCCGCTTGGGGCAATCTTGAGCTTATTGAAGAAAGCAAACAAGAAATGAAGTTTGAATTAACCGGCGGCATCATCGAAAGACGAATCGAAATGCAGCAGGATCCAAGTTTCCGACTTGAGGCCGGTTTTATTGCAGAGCAAATTCAGTCCAAAAAGAATTTTACCTCTGAAGCATATGATGAAATATTGAAAAAGAAAAATAAAGTTTTAATTACAGTTCGTTGGGACAAAAAAGACCCAATACATGGCTAAACCGTTATTCAGGGCTTTCCTCACTGATTATTCAAGTGAGAATGCCCTTTTTTAACGAACGTACAGACTATCTAACGCATGGATTAAAAATACTTGTTTGTCCCCCACTTACCATTCTTAAACGCTGTCTTACACCATTAAATGTAAAATAAATATTAATTGATCGTTTGAGTAACCTCATTTAATTTAAATTCCCCATGAAGAATTTGTGCAGCTTTCTGCATTTTTTCTTCGCCAACAACTACGGAGATTTTAATTTCAGATGTGCTGACCATCTTCACTTGGATTTCATCATTTGCTAAAGCTGTAAACATTTGTGCAGCAACACCTGGATTTGAAACCATTCCTGATCCTACAATCGATACTTTAGCCAAATTGGCTTCATATTCAATACTTTCAAAACCAATCACTTCTTTTTGATGTTCCAAAACTTGCACAGCATCTTCTAAGTCCTTACTCTTAATTGAAAATGATAAATTCATTTTTGCATCTGTTTGGCTTTGAATAATAATATCGACGTCAATTTGATTTTGAGCTAAGGCAGAAAAGATAGCAGATAATCCATTCCATTCATTTTTCAATCCAAACACTGTTAATCTTGTAATACCTTTTTCAAATGCTACCCCTCTTACTACTAAGTTAGATTCCATAGATGCTTCCTCCTCAATGACTGTTCCTTCTTCATTTTCGGTACTAGATCTTACCTCAAGATCAACTTGATAATTTTTTGCAAATTCAACTGCTCTCGGGTGTAGAACTCCGGCTCCAAGATTGGCCAATTCTAACATTTCTCCATAAGAGATAGACGGTAGTTTCCGAGCATCAGAAACATATCTTGGATCTGATGTAAATACTCCTGTAACGTCGGTACAAATTAAGCAGCGTTTTGCTTCAAGAGCTGCTGCTATTGCAACTGCTGTCGTGTCAGATCCACCTCTTCCAAGTGTTGTAATCTCTCCATCCTCTGTAACCCCTTGGAAACCTGCTACAACAATAATTTTTCCAGTACTTAAATGCTTTTTCATTTTTTCGACTTTAATATCTACTATACGTGCTTTAGAATGAACACTTTCGGTGATAATTCCTGCTTGCCAACCAGTAAATGAAATCGCCTCTTCTCCCATTTCAGTAAGTGCCATTGTTAGCAGTGAGATGGATACTTGTTCTCCAGTGGAAAGGAGCATATCCATCTCTCTTTTAGCTGGATGTTCTGTTAATTGTCCTGCCAAATTTAGAAGTTGGTCTGTTGTTTTTCCCATGGCAGAAACAACAACTACTACTTGATTACCTTGTTTTTTTACATCCAATATCCGTTTTGCTACAGTCTTAATTTTATCAGTGGTGCTTAATGATGAGCCACCGAATTTAATCACGATCGTTTCCATTATCATGCCTACCCTTCCGAAGTAAATTCGTGATCCATCACAACATAAAAAAGCAATGAGAGTTTCTTCTCATTGCTTGTGAAATGTACTAGTTATTGTTTATAGATCACAACATGAGATAGCTCTCCAAAGTGATATTTTCCACTTTGACAATTCTACATTTCTTAAACGCAGAACCAGCAGAACAATGTTATGGGCATTCTTCCACTTCGGCAAACCTTCCCTTTCAAAACCTATCAAGGAAGCCCGTACTTCTCCTGGTTTCTACTCTTAAAGATTTGCGCCTCTATCATTTTTATGAAATTGAATTCATTATAGCACTTGCTTTATTACTTTACAACCCTATTCTTTTAAATGTTCTTTCAACTTTGTAGCAATCTTGCTCGGAATCCCAATGTTTATAAAATCATCTACACTTGCTTCTTTCATTTTTTTTAACGATCCGAAATGACGGAGTAATGCTTTTTTCCGAGCCGGTCCAATCCCTTCTATATCATCAAGAGTGGATTGGAAGGCTGTTTTCCCACGCAATTGGCGATGGAACGTTATAGCAAACCGATGAACTTCATCTTGAATTCTTTGCAGCAAGTAAAATTCTTGAGCTTTTCGACTAAGGGGAACTATCTCAAGAGGACTCCCAAACAGGAGTTGTGATGTACGATGCTTTTCATCTTTAGCTAATCCTGCGATTGGAATATCAAGATTCAATTCATCTTCTAAGATTTCTCTTGCTGCTTCAATCTGTCCCTTGCCGCCATCGATTAAAATCAAATCGGGTAGCGGCAACTTTGAACGAAGAACTCTAGTATATCTCCTTCTAATAACTTCTCGCATAGATTCATAATCATCTGGGCCCTTTACGGTTTTAATTTTATATTTACGATATTCTTTTTTATCTGGCTTTCCATTCGTGAAAACAACTAATGCTGATACAGGATCAGTACCTTGAAGATTAGAGTTATCAAAGGCCTCAATCCTATATGGAGGATAGATGCCCATTGCTTCCCCTAATTTCTCAACTGCGAGAACAGTTCGTTTTTCATCTTTTTCAATCAATGAAAATTTTTCCTTTAAAGCAATTTGAGCATTCTTTTCAGCAAGTATTACTAAATCTCGCTTTTGTCCTTTTTTCGGTTGGAACACTTTTATATCTAAGAGCTGTTCAGCTAATAGTTGGTCTACCGTTTCTGGAATTAAAATTTCCTTCGGTTTAAAATGGTTAGGCTGTGAATAAAATTGCCCAAGAAAAGTTAGGAATTCTTCTTCCTGCTCACCATAGACAGGAAAAATTGAAACGTCACGTTCTATTAATTTTCCTTGCCTTACGAAAAACACTTGGACACACATCCACCCCTTATCAATCGCATAACCAAATACATCACGATCAACAAAATCAGCGGTCATCATCTTTTGTTTTTCCATTGTTATTTCAATGTGGGCAATTTTATCTCGATATTCTTTCGCTCTTTCAAACTCAAGTTTTTCAGCAGCTTCCTCCATTTTACTTTGAAGCTCTTTTTTTATATCTAAATAGCCACCATGTAAAAACCGGCTAATCTCATCAGTTATTTTTTTATACGTCTCTAGTGATACATCATTCACACTTGGAGCAAGGCATTGACCCAGCTGATAATAGAGACAAATACGGTCACACATTGTTTTACATTTTCTCAGAGGATAGAGACGGTCGAGGAGTTTTTTTGTTTCCGTGGCTGCATACACATTTGGATACGGACCAAAATATTTCCCCTTATCCTTTTTCACTTTCCGCGTAATAATAAGTCGGGGATGACGTTCGTTCGTAATTTTAATATATGGGTAGCTTTTATCATCTTTTAACATGATATTGTATTTAGGATCATGTTTTTTAATTAAGTTCATTTCTAAGATAAGTGCTTCGATATTCGAAGAAGTGACAATATACTCAAAATCTTCAATTTCACTAACAAGTCTTTGAGTTTTCGTATCATGCGTACCTGAAAAATACGATCGCACGCGGTTTTTTAAAATTTTCGCTTTTCCAACATAAATAATAGTTCCTTGCCGATCCTTCATTAAATAACACCCTGGTTGGTCTGGAAGGATTTCTAGTTTGTTTTTTATTTGAATATTCATGTCCATTCACCCACCTGGTGAAAATTTCTTTATTAAAAAATCCGGGACTCAGCCCGGATCATTTGTCTTTTCATATTACAAATGTTTATTTACTAGTTCTGCCAAAGATTCTTTTGGCTGAAAACCAACTGTTTTATCAACTTGTTCCCCGTCTTTAAAAAGAATTAACGTTGGAATACTCATAACACCATATTTTGCAGCTGTATCTGGGTTTTCATCAACGTCTAGTTTAACGATTTTTGCCTTTCCATTCAAATCGGAATCAAGTTCTTCCAAGACTGGAGCAATCATTTTACATGGGCCGCACCAAGTAGCCCAAAAGTCAACCAACACTACCCCTTCGCTAATTTCAGAGGCAAAGCTTTGGTCAGTAGCATGTGAAATTGCCATGTTTGTAACCCTCCTAATATACATTGAGAAACTAAAGACAGTATATCATCTACGTTATATACATGCTAATAATCTGCTTTCCTCTATTCTCCCCTAAAATCAAGATGATATTGCTTTCAATTTGCGAAATTCTTCCGTCAAAAGAGGAACTACTTCAAATAAATCTCCGACAATCCCGTAATCTGCAATATTAAAGATATTTGCTTCTGGGTCCTTATTAATCGCTACAATAATTTTGGAGTTAGACATTCCGGCTAAATGTTGAATCGCTCCTGAGATGCCACAAGCAATATAGATATCGGGTGTGACAACTTTTCCAGTTTGACCAATCTGTAACGAATAATCACAGTAGTCTGCATCACAAGCTCCTCTAGAAGCACCAACGGCTCCACCAAGAACATTCGCAAGTTCATGAAGTGGTTTAAAGCCTTCCGCACTTTTTACTCCCCTGCCTCCAGCTACAATGACATTTGCTTCGGAAAGATCTACTCCATCACTTGCTTTTCGAACAATTTCTTTAATAGTCGTACGAAGATTATTAATTTCTACTGTAATTGGTGTAATTTCTCCCGTTCGTGATTCATCTTTTGATAATGCTTCAATATTGTTAGGACGAATCGTAATAAAAGGAATTCCTTCTTTAACCACTTTTTTCTCAAAAGCCTTTCCTGAATAAATAGGCCTAGTGTAGACAAACTCTCTGTTTTCCTCTTCAATTGCAATAACATCCGAGATTAAGCCTAACTTCAATTTATTCGCAACCTTCGGGGAAAAATCCTTCCCAAGTGCAGTGTGACCAAATACAATAGCATGTGGTTTTTCTTTATCATAAACAGCTAGAAAAGCTTGTGAGTATCCATCAGGAGTATAATTTTCCAATTTTTCATCTTCAATAATCACAACTCGATCAGCACCATACTGAAACATTTTTTCACATTGGCTTTTAACAGAATCACCCATTAAGAGAGCTACAACCTCTCCACCAGCAGCCAGTTTCTTTCCAGCAGCAATAGCCTCAAATGAAACATTTCGAACTTGTTGGTCTCGCAATTCAGCAAGTATTAATACTTTATTTGCCAATTTTAGAACCTCCCCGTCCTACTTTAAATCCTATTTTCATAGATTTTATCAATGGATTGGTTAAAGCTGTTTACTTAACAGGTTAGCTAATTCCTTCACTTGTTCTTGTAATTCTCCTTCCAATATTCGTCCCGCTGATTTTTCCAATGGAAGAAAAACCTCTATTGTCTTTGTTTTCGGTTCAACATCATCTTCATCAAGATCCAGATCATCTAATTCCAGTTCTTCTAACGGTTTTTTCTTCGCCTTCATAATCCCGGGGAGTGATGGATACCTCGGGTCATTTAAACCTTGTTGAGTGGTAACAAGTAGTGGTAAAGTCGATTCAATAACTTCTGAATCCCCTTCCACATCTCTTGTTACTGTAACTTGCTCTCCCGAAATTTCTATTTTTGTTATTGTAGTAACATGGGGAATTCCTAAAATGTCGGCGATACGTGGACCTATTTGTCCAGATCCTCCATCAACGGCCACATTTCCAGCTAATATTAAATCTGCTTCTTTATCCTTTAAAAATTCTCCGATAATCATTGCGATTGAGAATTCGTCCGTCTCCTCAACATCGTCTTCAATGTTAATTAAAGCTGCTTTATCAGCTCCCATTGCAAGGGCCGTTCTCAGTTGCTTCTCAGTATCCTCTTCACCAACAGAAAGAACTGTCACTTCTCCACCATGTTTATCCCTAATACGAATGGCTTCCTCAACAGCATACTCATCATAAGGATTGATAATGAATTCCGCACCATCTTGATCGATCTGACCCCCTGAGATGGTAATTCGCTCTTCAGTGTCAAATGTTCTTTTTAACAGCACATAGATATTCATTCGAACGATAACCTCCTATAATCACATTTTTGTAAGAATAGCGACGTACTTTCTACCGAGCTGAATTTAACATGATGACAGTGGCGAATAAGCATCTTCTTAAAAAAATAAAATTTAGTTTCACGTTTTTCAACAAACGCTTGAATCCCCTCTTTAGCTGCTTCGGAAACAAACAGCTTGCCAAAGTGTCGGGCTTCTTCTCAATTCATCTATTAAATTTATCCGTTCTGCTGTATTGCAATTGAGCAATCGCTGCATTCAGAACAACCGGGCTTTTCTTAGCAATTTTATGGGCTAAATCTTTTCCTCTATCAAGCAGCTCTTCTTCAGGATAAGAAGAGTCGGCTAGACCCCATTTTACAGCGTCTTTCCCAGTCAAAGTATCACTTATCATCAACAGTTCTGCTGCGAATAGCGACTTTATCTAGTGTTGAAATAGTACACTGATTAAATTATATTGCCTCCATTTTAAAGTTTGTTAAGATAAGTGATCTTTAGAAATACAACCATTTAAGATCAAATCATGCACTGCTGGAGCAAGCGCAATCAAGTCATACTTCTGATCATTCATAACCCATGAGGTCACTGTTTCATCCATAGTTCCAAAGATCATTTGTCTTGCGAGCCGCAGATCCAAGTGTGCAGCAAATTCTCCTTGTTCTTGCCCATATCGTAAAATATGATCAATCAGTATAAGATAGTCTTTCAAAATTTCATTTATTTTTTTACGTAATTCATGATTCGATTGTCTAAGTTCTAATTGCGTTACAATGGCTAAATGGCGATCCTCCGATAAAATGTTAAAATGATTTTCAATCATGACTAACAATTTTTCTGAAGCCGTTTGTTTCGAGTTGATCACTTCTTTTATCTGGTCTACGAATAATCCCATTTTCTCTCGAAATACTGATATTAAAATATCCTCTTTATTTTCAAAGTAAAGATAAATTGTCCCGTCAGCTACACCGGCTTGTTTCGCTATTTTTGAAACTTGCGATTGGTGATAGCCATTTTCAGCAATTACAACCACAGCTGCATCGACAATTTGTTTATATTTAGGTTTGTTTCTTTTCAATGATATAACTCCTTTAAGCAACTCAATAGGTGAATGACTATTCATTCATAATATTATGATAATAATCGCATGTACTTATGTCAAGCAAGAACTAAAAAAAGCGAGCCATAGTTGGCTCGGAAATGTCAATAATTCACTAAGTAGTTTTTTCCTCACTTTCCATCTTCTTTCTTTCTTCATCAACCAAGGTTCTCCGTAAAATTTTCCCAACAGCTGTTTTCGGAAGCTCTTTACGAAATTCATAAATTCGGGGAATTTTATATGCTGCCAAATTCTCCCTTGCAAATTGGTCTAATTCTTCTTCCGTTACATTAGCCCCTTCTTTAAGGACAAGATAGGCTTTTACCGTTTCTCCGCGATAAGCATCAGGAACACCGACAACTACTAACTCTTGAATTGCAGGGTGCTCATAAAATACTTCCTCGACTTCACGCGGATAAATATTATATCCACCCGCAATAATTACATCTTTTTTTCGATCAACAACATAGAAAAAACCTTCCTCGTCCATATACCCCATATCCCCAGTCATTAGCCAACCATCCTTCAGCGTTTCTGCAGTATCTTCTGGACGATTCCAATAGCCTTTCATAACTTGCGGCCCTTTGACAGCTATTTCTCCGATTTGACCAGGCGGAGCTTCTTTTCCAGTTTCTGCCGAGACAATCATCGCCTCCGTATCTGGCCATGGGACACCAATACTTCCCTTAACACGCTTTTGCCCCCAAATAAAATTTGCATGAGTAACAGGAGAAGATTCTGTTAATCCATACCCCTCAACAAGCTTTCCACCAGTAATATCCTCAAATTTTTGCTGGACATCTACTGGCAATGGAGCAGAACCACTTATACAGGCCTCTATAGAGGAAAGATCATATTTATGCAATTCAGGATGGTTTAGCAGACCGATATAAATAGTTGGAGCTCCTGGAAAAAGAGTTGGGCGCTCCTTATGAATTGTTTTTAGGGTTGTTTTAACATCAAATTTTGGGAGAAGAATCATTTTATACCCTTGCATGATTGATAAAATCATGACTGTTGTCATGCCATAAACATGGAAAAATGGTAAGACTCCTAGTATTTTTTCCTCACCCGGAGTTGCTTCGTACATCCACGCTGCACAAGCTGTTGCATTTGCAATTAAATTTTTATGAGTAAGCATGACTCCTTTCGGATAGCCTGTTGTTCCACCTGTATACTGTAAAAGTGCTAAATCATTTTCAAAATCAAAATCAATTTCCTTAGGTGACGGTTTGGCGAGTGCAAGTGCTTTTGTGAAGAGATGAATATTTCCTTCATGCTTTAAGTTAATGACAAGACCAGTTTGTTTTTTTTGTATAAACGGATAAATAATGTTTTTTGGGAATGGTAAATAGTCTTTGATAGCGGTTACAATGACATGTTCTATATTTGTATTCTCTATAACTTTAGAAATTCGAGGGTATAAAATATCTAGTCCGATGATGACTTTAGCATTGGAATCTTTCATTTGGTACTCTAATTCACGTTCTGTATAAAGCGGGTTTGTTTGAACAACAATCGCACCGGTATGGAGTATGGCAAAATAGCTTATAACACCTTGGGAAGAGTTGGGCAACATGATCGCAACACAATCACCTTTTTTAACACCTAGACCTTGTAAATAGTTAGCCATCCTCATAACCTGATCGGATAATTCACGATATGTTATTTCGTTTCCCATAAAGTGAATTGCTGCTTTATTTGGTTGTTTTTTGGCAGCTTCTGTTAAATATGACTGAACTGTTCTTGTTTCATACTTTAAAGTCGTAGGTATGGAATCGGGATACATTTTCAACCAAGGCTTATTTTCCATACAATTCCCCCTCATTATTATCATAGAAAACAGTTAGAAAATTAAAATTACTCCTTCTATTATATTATATTGTCACAACCGGTACAAATATATTTAGGAAAATTAAATTATAAACAAAAATTATCGTAGTTAATATGCGTAGTATCTTATGATGTTATAAATATTCACTCATACTTTCAGAGTATTAAGTATTGACGGAATGTTATTGTTTAAATATAATACATTTATGGATAAATATACATAATCCTTATTAGAGAAATTTAGGGGGAAAACTTGATGGAACATATGGGATTTTTGTCATTAATACCACCCATTTTAGCGGTGGTATTAGCCATAGCAACTAGAAATGTTATTATTTCTTTATTTTCCGGTGTTTATATTGGAGTATTAATGCTTGTTGGAGGAAAACCACTTGAAGCAACAATGACAACCATCGGAGATTTTTTATTTCCACAATTGACAGATAGTTATAATGCAGCCGTCCTTGTCCTACTCTTTTTCATCGGCGGCTTCGTTGCACTCATGGAAAAATCCGGTGGTGGCATGGCACTTGCTGAAAAATCTACCAAACTTATCAATAGCCGTGCAAAGGCACAACTTTCAGCATGGATTGGGGGAATTATTATCTTTTTCTCCGACTTAGGAACTCCCTTAATTGTTGGTCCTGTGTTTGAGAAAGTTTTTGATAAATTAAAGGTTTCTCGCGAAAAATTAGCATGGATTATTGACTCAACTTCATCACCAGTCGCCGTTTTAATTCCATTTATCGGTTGGGGAGTTTATATTATGGGATTAATGAAAACTGAATTTGATGCATTGAATATTACTACTTCTGAATTCAGTGCGTTTGTTCAAGTCATTCCGTTTCAATTCTATGCTATCTTAGCTGTTTTAATGGTGCCGTTAGTTGCATTCACAAAACTAGACTTCGGACCAATGGCAAAAGCGGAACAAAGGGTGCAAACGACAGGAGAACTTTACTGGTCAACATCCAGCCCATTGAGAAGAGCGGAGCAGTCAACTGAAACAAAAAATAGTCGTGCCATCATGGTTTGGTTACCGCTTTTGGTGTTATTCGTAACGTTATTCGGTTTATTGATTTCTTTTGGATTTCCTGTGGAGCCGGTAGCTGGTGGAGATTTCAGAATTGCATTAAGCACCGCTTACTTATTTGCGGCTTTAACATTAGGTTTGCTTATGATTGGTTTTAAAGTGAAGAAATTCGGGGAAGTAATGGATATTTATACATCCGGTATGCAAAAAATGGTCTATGTTTCTACTACACTTGTTTTGGCTTGGGCGCTAGGCAAAGTTATCGGAGAAATGGGAACTGCTGCTTATATTGTGGAATTACTGAAGGGGAATGTACCTGGATTCATTATTCCTGCAATTTTATTTTTAGTTGGTTGTGGCATGTCGATTGCATCAGGTACATCTTGGGGTACTTTTGCGATTATGCTTCCAATTGCTATACCAATGGCAGTTGGACTTGATGCGCCTTTATTGGTCTGTATTGGAGCCGTATTATCAGGGGGGATTTTTGGTGACCATTGTTCGCCAATTTCAGATACGACTATTCTATCGTCGACAGGTGCAGGAGCCGATCACATCGACCATGTAAAAACTCAGGTCCCTTACGCTTTATTGAACGCATTCATTGCTTTAATCGGATTTGTTGTTGCAGGAATAACTGGAAGTGCTTTTACAGTGATTTTGACGGTAGTGCTATTAGTGGGGGCTGTTTTCTTGTTATCAAAGTTTCAGAATAAAAAGGTTAATTCTTCTTTGAATGTTTAATGACAAGGATAACTTTCCCGCGAACGGGTTTAAATAAGGGTTGCCACTCAAAAGTGGCAACCCTTATTCATGTACTGATTAAATAAATAACTCCTGCTAAGAAAAATAGAGCACAAACAACAAGCAGGATTTTTGCTAGTTTTTCCACCTAATCTTCCCCATCCTTCTTATTGTATGTTGGCACCAATCACATAAGATAAACCAACTGAAATGATCATGGAAATAAAGCCTACGGCACGATTGTCGTTTGCAATTTCTTTATCAACTTGAAATTTCGGTGTTAAAAATTCAAAAATAAAGTATCCTGTCAGTAGCAAGAAAAATCCGAACATTCCCCAGCCAATCATTACAAATAACGAGTCATGATGGAGAATGGAGTGCCTAAAGACATTAGCTATGCCGAATATCTTTCCTCCAGTAGCCATCGCAACAGCCATATTTCCTTTTTGTATTTCTTCCCAATTATTATACTTCGTTACAAGTTCAAAAATAAACAAAAAGACAAGCATACATAGGATCGTTACCGTGTAATATCCCGCCGTTTCAACATAAGGGTTCGCCCAAAAAGATCCCATAACTGCCATCCTCCCCTTTGCTAGCTTAGAAGTAGTTAGTTATTTAAATTCGACAACTGTTACACCACTTCCTCCTTCTCCTGCTTCCCCAAGTCTTATACGTTTCACAGCTCGATGTTGTTTCAAATATTCCGTAACTCCTGACCGCAATGCACCTGTGCCCTTACCATGAATAATCGAAACACGCGGATAGTTGGCTAGAAGAGCATCATCAATATATTTTTCGACTTTCAGTAACGCATCTTCTAATCGTTCACCACGAAGATCGAGCTCCAAACTAACATGAAAGTCTCTTCCCTTCACTGTTGCCATCGGTTTTGTTTCTTTATTCTGCTCCGATTTAATATATTCTAAATCGCGTTCATGAACCTTCATTTTCATAATACCGATTTGAACATTCCATTCGTAATCGGTCACTTTATCTATTAAATGTCCTTTTTGACCAAAGCTAGTAACCTTAACTTCATCACCTGGATTAAATTCTTGCTTTTGCTTTTTATTTGGCGATTTTGCGGATCCTTTATCAAATTCAGGAACTGCCGCCTCAAGTCTCCTTCTCGCTTCAATAAGTTCATGTTCTTTCACATTAGTACTACTTTCAAGTCGCATTTGCCGCAGTTCACGCATGACTTCTTCAGCTTCTGCTTTAGCTTTTTCAATAACTTCAGCTGCTTTTCGCTCAGCTCGATCATACAACTCTTGCTTTCGGTCATAATACTCGATCATTTGTTTCTGAAGCTCTTTATGAAGTTGTTCGGCATTTTTTAAATAATTATGCGCCTCCTGATAGTCTTCTTCTGCAGCATGACGGCTTTTTTCGAGAGAAGCAATCATATTTTCTACTTCATTACTTTCTGTATCAATCATTCCCTTTGCACTTTCAATGATGCTATTGGAAAGACCTAAACGTCTCGATATTTCAAAAGCATTACTTCGCCCTGGAACTCCAATTAATAGTCGATACGTCGGGCGCAATGTTTCAACATCGAATTCAACACTAGCGTTAATGACACTCGGTCGGTTAAAACCATAAGCCTTCAACTCTGGATAATGTGTTGTTGCAATCACATGTGCACCTCGCTGATACACCTCATCAAGAATCGAAATTGCTAGTGCTGCTCCCTCTTGCGGATCTGTCCCAGCTCCTAATTCATCAAATAGCACTAAACTTTCATGATCAACCTTTTTCAAAATTTCAACGATGTTGACCATATGGGAAGAAAAAGTACTAAGACTTTGCTCAATCGACTGCTCATCCCCAATATCTGCAAATACCTCTTTAAAAATAGCCATTTCAGAGCCTTCGGAAGCTGGTATAAAAAGTCCCGCCTGCGCCATAAGTGTTAATAACCCTACTGTTTTTAAAGTAATCGTCTTCCCGCCAGTGTTTGGCCCGGTAATAACCATTGTTGTGTAATCTTGGCCTAGTAAAATATCATTTTGAACCGCCTCTTCCATTGGTAAAAGAGGATGCCAAGCTTTTCGAATATCGATAAATCCTTTTTCGTTCATGGCAGGTTTCGTTGCTTTCATTTCTTTTCCGAAGCGTGCTTTTGCAAAAATAAAATCAAGTTCGCCCATAACATCTACTAAATGATATAATTCTTCCTCGACCTCAGCTACTGCGGCAGATAACCCAGCAAGAATGCGCTCAATTTCTTGGGATTCTTTCATTTGCAGTTCCCTTAAGGAATTATTTAAATCAACAACCGCCTGCGGTTCAATAAATAGCGTTTGACCAGACGATGATTGATCATGAACAATGCCGCCATAATGAGAACGATATTCCTGTTTTACAGGGATTACATAACGATCATTACGAATCGTTACTATCGCATCTGAAAGCATTTTTTGAGCATTTCGGTTTCTAGTTAAACTCTCAAGCCGCTCGCGAATCATACTTTCCGCTCTTCTTGTTTGTTGGCGAATTGACCTTAATGTCACACTTGCTGAATCAAGTATTTCTCCGCTTTCATCAACAGCATTTCTGATTTCCTTTTCCAATTCTGGCAAAGGAATAATCTCATTAGCCTTTTCAGCTAAAAGAGAAATATCGACTTCGTTTTCCACTAAATCATCAATAAATCGTTTCATTGAGCGACTTGCATGTATAGTGCTTGCTATCTGGGTCAATTCAATCGGATTGAGCATCCCACCGATCACTGACCGTTTTACATGCTGTTTAATATTATGAATGCCGTCCAATGGAGCATGCCCCTTTAACCTTAGGACGTGGGAAGCTTCATCTGTTTCTTCCTGTCCTCTTACAACATCTTCTATAGAACTCATAGGTCGCAAATTTCTTACCTTTTCCACACCTAACGCAGATGAAGCATGATTTTCCATCCGGATCAATATTTTATGGAACTCTAATGTTCTTAAAGTTTTTTCATTCATGGAGTTTACTTGCCCCCTCTTAATATCCCGTACTCAGTCATTTCTTTTCAAAAATTGATTTAACTCTTCCAAACTCATCGCATTGATCACAGATTGAGACTCAATCCAGCCTTTCTTGGCGGTAGATACTCCAAGAGACATAAAATCAAGATTTCTAATATTATGAGCATCTGTGTTAATCACGATTTTCACACCAGCTTCCTGAGCTTTACGTAAATAAACAGCTGATAAATCCAACCTCTCTGGATTGGCATTTAGCTCGAGAGCCGTATTCGTTTGCATTGCCCACTCTATTAACTGATCAACATCTACATCATAACCATCGCGTCTGCCAATCAATCGTCCCGTTGGATGTGCGATAATATCGATATGTGGATTTTCTAATGCATTTTTTAATCGCTCCATTATTTTGGATCTCGGCTGCGAAAAACTAGAATGAATCGAGGCAATGACAAGATCGAGTTCGGCGAGAAGATCATCTTCAAAATTCAAGCTGCCATCTGGTAAAATGTCCATCTCGATACCAGTTAAAATTGTAATATCATTATATTTTTCATTTAGATGATGAATTTCCTCAATTTGCATTCTAAGTCGATCTCGTGTAAGCCCATTTGCCACTTTTAAAAATTCGGAGTGATCAGTAATTGCCATATAGCGATAGCCTTTTTTTCTGCAAGCATTAACCATTTCTTCTAAAGAATAAGCTCCATCCGACCATGTAGTATGCATATGAAGGTCGCCTTTTATCTCTTCCAGTGTAATCAGCTGTGTACTAACATTAAAATCATCTACTTCTTTCCCATCTTCCCTAATTTCAGGAGGAATGTAAGGCAGATTAAAATGGTGATACAATTCAGACTCATGTTCAAACGTTAAGACTTCACCAGTTTCTATCACTTCTACACCATATTCACTAATTTTCTCGCCACGCTCTTTTGCAAATTGGCGCATTCGGATGTTATGGTCCTTTGAACCAGTAAAATGGTGAAGTGCAGATGCAAATTCTTCAGGTGCGACGATTCGAAAATCTACTGATACGTCATATTTCCCTGTAAAAATAACGGTTACCTTTGTATCTCCACTAGCACTTACTTGTGACATCCCAGTTAATTGTAGCAGTTTCTCCTTTACTAAAGCTTGGGAATCTGTTGCAACTATAAAATCGAGATCTTTACTTGTCTCTCTCACTCTCCGTAAACTGCCTGCCCTCGAAAATTGACTAATCTCTTTAATTTCCTTTAATTGTTCCTCGATTTGCTCGGCAATTTTCAACATATAAGCTATTGGCAAACGATCCGGTTGTGAACCTAACTGTGCGATCGATGCTAATATATTTTCCTGCGTCTTCTTGCCAAACCCTTTTAAGTGAGCAACATGATCCGCTTCACACGCTTCTTTTAAAGTATCTATGTCGATGACATCTAACTCCTGATAGAGTTTGGATATCTTTTTTCCGCCAAGCCCTGGAAGTTGCAGTAGAGGAATCAATCCTTTTGGCACCTCATTACGCAAGTTTTCCAAAACATTCGATTTACCTTCTTGTAAATACTCCTCGATTACTGCTTCTGTCCCTTTTCCAATTCCAGATATTTCAGTAAAATGCTCTATTTCTGAAAGACTACGATCATCTACCTCTAGTGCATTCGCCGCCTTCCGAAATGCCCCGACTTTAAAAGGATTTTCTCCTTTTAACTCCATATAAATAGCAATCTGCTCCAGCAAGCGTACAATATCTTTTTTATTGACTTTCATATAATTCACCAGCCGTTCCTCATTCTCCTGTTAACATTCTACCAAAACCATCCCTTAAAAGAAAAACTTCTCTTTTAAAAAGAGAAGTTTCCTAGTTATTTTACAAAATCGATCCATAATTTTTGTAATTCGGCCGAAAAATAAGGCGTTTTCTTCAAGATCGTATCAGCAAGTGCAGAATCTTGTAGAGCATTTTGAACTATTTCAACTGGTAAAAGTGCGCTAATATATAAAAGTATAAATAGGAATAAATACATTTCAACTAAGCCTAATATACCTCCAGCCCAAATATTTAATATTTTAATTACTGGTAAACTGGCTACAATATCTAATGCAGAGCCAATAATACCTAGTACAATCCGAGCTGCAATAAAGATGATTACAAAGGCAATTGCTCTATAAAAAGCCTCATCGAAATTCGCACCATCCAATATCATTTTAAAGGTCTCCCCCGAACCAACATCAGGATAAGGGATCCAAAGCTTTAGCTTCGGTGCCAGTTCATCATAATAAAGATATGCTACGATAAATGATCCAATAAAACCAATCATATGGAGCAGTTGTAAAATGAAACCCCTTTTAAGTCCTACAATAAAACCGATAATTAGAATAATAACTATCGCCAAGTCCACCATAACTATTTCAGTCCTTTAAACGATTAAATTCTTTCAGAAGAAGGTGATATTCTTCTTGTAGTTTCATATAATCATGGATAGAGTTAACAGCCGTTAATACAGCTAATGACTCCGTATTAAGATTTGGATTCACCGAGTAAATTTCACGCATCTTCTTGTCGACGGTTCCCGCCACTTTCATTACATGCTCGGCAGGCTCGGTACCTGAAATTGTATATTGTTTTCCATAGATCATGACCGATACTCGAACTTTCTCTTTATCTGCCAAACAATTTCCCTCATTTCGATAAAATCCTACAATTTATCATATCATGAATGACTAAAGATGGAAATATAAAGTCTAAATGAAAAAAAGAAACCAGGAGCTAAAACTGGTTCCTTAATAACGAACTTACGATTGTTTTCTATACCATGGTAATCTTGATAACGGCGCATGAACATTAAGCTTACACGGTCCTTCTATAATGCTTCCATCGTCCCCTTGCCATGTACCTACTGGAAAATGAATGATTCTTTCTATTGCCCCTTTTTCTACAACAGGAGCAACTAAAATATGATCCCCAAGCATAAATTGATCATTCACTCTAGCAAACTCTTCATCCGGAAAACTAAATGCCATATGTCGAATAATCGGTTCTCCAGAATCCGCCGCATGATGAGCTAACGCCAAAATCTCTTCTCCAAATTGCTGATGAAGATTAGCCGCAGCAAGACAATACTGGAAATGTTCTTGATCGAGAATTCTCCATGGTGCGGCTGAAAACTGCATCATTGGGAAAAGAGCCGAACATTGCGCATAACGTACAAATAACTCTTGATCTAACCGCTCCGAATTAGCAATGAAATTTTGATACTCGCCTCCACCAATCATGTCTGGACATGTAAATGCATAACCCATTAACCCTTGAGCAAGCCCATTAGGAATTAACGACCCGAGTCCATTTGTATCCCAACTATGTAATTTATCACACAATCTTTGCCCAATCGGTTCGCCTGCCATTTTCCAACAAGCCCGGAATTCATTTAAAGTAAACTGCATACCAAATTTCGCAAAATACTCAGCATGCTCATTCGCATGTATTGATATTTCACACTGATCGTCATTACGATAGTACATCGGATCCCCAGCATCAAATTTAAAACCATCAACCCCATACTCATTAACTAAATAATCAAGTTTGGATTTATACCAAGCTACGGCATGAGGATTTGTCAAATCGAGAACAGCACTATACCCATTCCACCACTCTCTTATGGCAATGCTTCCATTTTTATTTTTAATTAAATAATCTTTATCTGCTAACAATCGATAAGTTGCACTATCGGGGCTAACGAAAGGACACGTCCATAGCATCACTTTAAAACCAAGTTCATGCAATCTTTCAATCATCTTTTTCGGCTTTTGAAACCGGCCCGGATGAAATTCCCACACTCCATAATCTTCCTGCCAATTATCGTCAATCATCAAAATTCCAGGCGGCATACCATTATTAATAATAGCTTCTGCATACTCGAGGATTTTGTCTTCCTTTTGATCATACATTAATTCAATCCATGTATTATATTGTGGTGCAGTGAACATTAATGGCTCCAACATCTGTCCTTTTGCAGGGAAATATCTTTCTTGAACAGCGCTATAAACGGCCCGCAAATTTTCAAAGCCTTCTCCTTTGTTAATTTCTCCATCACAATCGAAGATGTTTAAAAAACCATCTCTGAATTCAAAATTATAAGGCTTATCAGACCATATGTATCTACCCTTATTCGATATTAATAGCGGATTTGCCTGGTTTGGTGTATATGCGGGATTTAATTGCCTAGCAAACTCCGAATTTCCATATGGCATGGAAACTCCATCTGATACCGCTCCTCCCCACCAGTATTCATGATTTAACAATTCTAACTTAAGTTGATTGTTCATAATATCTCTCCCTATAGTCCTTCCTTTGTCATCATTCAACTAATGTAATTAATAAACATCATTATATATGATAAACTCTAAAATATACTAGTAATCAAAAGGACGTGACGACTTGGCGAATACCGTCATTAAAGTAACTCAAATAGATATTGAAAAAATGAAAGCCTATTATAAACCATTTTTGAAGGAGAACAACGCTCCCGGAAGTGTATTTGCAGCAAAAAAAAATGGATGCAGTATTACCGCTTATCGTTCAGGAAAAGTACTATTTCAAGGACCCGGCAATGAAGCTGAGTCTAAAATTTGGGGAGTTGCACCACTTGATTCACCAATAAAGCCGTCTAAAGTAAAGTCATCAGGTGCTCCTTTACCTGCAGATATTTCTTTACTATCTTGTATGGGCTCTGACGAGGTCGGTAAAGGAGATTATTTTGGCCCATTGGTCGTAGTTGCAACTTACGTTCGTAACGATCAAATACAACTTGTGAAGGAATTAGGCGTTCAGGACTCAAAAAATCTTTCCGACAAACAAATTATTAAAATCGCCAAGGATTTACTGACCTTTTTACCCTACAGTCGTTTAACATTAGCAAACGAAAAATATAATCAACTTCAGGCACGGGGTATGACTCAAGGCAAAATGACAGCCATACTGCATAATCAAGCTCTCGGACATTTGTTGAACAAATTATCCCCCGAAAAACCAGAAGCTATCCTAGTAGATCAATTTGCAGAAGCACCCGTTTATTATCGTCATCTCCAAGGACAGAAAAATATTATTCGCGATAATATTTACTTTAGTACAAAGGCAGAAAGTATCCATCTTTCGGTTGCAGCAGCATCAATTATTGCGAGATACGGATTTCTAAAAGCTTTTGATCAGCTAAGTGATAAAGCTGGATTCAAACTAACTAAAGGGGCTGGATTTAAGGTTGATCAAGATGCTGCAAGACTGATTAAAGCAAAAGGGATAGATGCATTGAATGAATTTACAAAATTACATTTTGCAAATACTGGGAAAGCGCAGAAACTAGCCGGAATTCAATAAATGTGTGTGACCAGAGAGAAAAATACTCTCGGATAGAGAAAAATACTCTCGGATAGAGAAAAATACTCTCGGATAGAGAAAAATACTCTTGGATAGAGAAAAATACTCTTGGATAGAGAAAAATACTCTTGGATAGAGAAAAATACTCTTGGATAGAGAAAAATACTCTTGGATAGAGAAAAATACTCTTGGATAGAGAAAAATACTCTTGGATAGAGAAAAATACTCTTGGATAGAGAAAAATACTCTTGGATAGAGAAAAATACTCTTGGATAGAGAAAAATACTCTTGGATAGAGAAAAATACTCTTGGATAGAGAAAAATACTCTTGGATAGAGAAAAATACTCTTGGATAGAGAAAAATACTCTTGGATAGAGAAAAATACTCTTGGATAGAGAAAAATACTCTTGGATAGAGAAAAATACTCTTGGATAGAGAAAAATACTCTTGGATAGAGAAAAATACTCTTGGATAGAGAAAAATACTCTTGGATAGAGAAAAATACTCTTGGATAGAGAAAAATACTCTTGGATAGAGAAAAATACTCTTGGATAGAGAAAAATACTCTTGGATAGAGAAAAATACTCTTGGATAGAGAAAAATACTCTTGGATAGAGAAAAATACTCTTGGATAGAGAAAAATACTCTTGGATAGAGAAAAATACTCTTGGATAGAGAAAAATACTCTTGGATAGAGAAAAATACTCTTGGATAGAGAAAAATACTCTTGGATAGAGAAAAATACTCTTGGATAGAGAAAAATACTCTTGGATAGAGAAAAATACTCTTGGATAGAGAAAAATACTCTTGGATAGAGAAAAATACTCTTGGATAGAGAAAAATACTCTTGGATAGAGAAAAATACTCTTGGATAGAGAAAAATACTCTTGGATAGAGAAAAATACTCTTGGATAGAGAAAAATACTCTTGGATAGAGAAAAATACTCTTGGATAGAGAAAAATACTCTTGGATAGAGAAAAATACTCTTGGATAGAGAAAAATACTCTTGGATAGAGAAAAATACTCTTGGATAGAGAAAAATACTCTTGGATAGAGAAAAATACTCTTGGATAGAGAAAAATACTCTTGGATAGAGAAAAATACTCTTGGATAGAGAAAAATACTCTTGGATAGAGAAAAATACTCTTGGATAGAGAAAAATACTCTTGGATAGAGAAAAATACTCTTGGATAGAGAAAAATACTCTTGGATAGAGAAAAATACTCTTGGATAGAGAAAAATACTCTTGGATAGAGAAAAATACTCTTGGATAGAGAAAAATACTCTTGGATAGAGAAAAATACTCTTGGATAGAGAAAAATACTCTTGGATAGAGAAAAATACTCTTGGATAGAGAAAAATACTCTTGGATAGAGAAAAATACTCTTGGATAGAGAAAAATACTCTTGGATAGAGAAAAATACTCTTGGATAGAGAAAAATACTCTTGGATAGAGAAAAATACTCTTGGATAGAGAAAAATACTCTTGGATAGAGAAAAATACTCTTGGATAGAGAAAAATACTCTTGGATAGAGAAAAATACTCTTGGATAGAGAAAAATACTCTTGGATAGAGAAAAATACTCTTGGATAGAGAAAAATACTCTTGGATAGAGAAAAATACTCTTGGATAGAGAAAAATACTCTTGGATAGAGAAAAATACTCTTGGATAGAGAAAAATACTCTTGGATAGAGAAAAATACTCTTGGATAGAGAAAAATACTCTTGGATAGAGAAAAATACTCTTGGATAGAGAAAAATACTCTTGGATAGAGAAAAATACTCTTGGATAGAGAAAAATACTCTTGGATAGAGAAAAATACTCTTGGATAGAGAAAAATACTCTT
Organism: Bacillus niameyensis; assembly: GCF_001375535.1. Lineage (GTDB taxonomy): Bacteria > Bacillota > Bacilli > Bacillales > Bacillaceae_C > Lederbergia > Lederbergia niameyensis. Next base: position 226,794 of record NZ_LN831197.1, on the reverse strand, counting down.
GGATAGAGAAAAATACTCTTGGATAGAGAAAAATACTCTTGGATAGAGAAAAATACTCTTGGATAGAGAAAAATACTCTTGGATAGAGAAAAATACTCTTGGATAGAGAAAAATACTCTTGGATAGAGAAAAATACTCTTGGATAGAGAAAAATACTCTTGGATAGAGAAAAATACTCTTGGATAGAGAAAAATACTCTTGGATAGAGAAAAATACTCTTGGATAGAGAAAAATACTCTTGGATAGAGAAAAATACTCTTGGATAGAGAAAAATACTCTTGGATAGAGAAAAATACTCTTGGATAGAGAAAAATACTCTTGGATAGAGAAAAATACTCTTGGATAGAGAAAAATACTCTTGGATAGAGAAAAATACTCTTGGATAGAGAAAAATACTCTTGGATAGAGAAAAATACTCTTGGATAGAGAAAAATACTCTTGGATAGAGAAAAATACTCTTGGATAGAGAAAAATACTCTTGGATAGAGAAAAATACTCTTGGATAGAGAAAAATACTCTTGGATAGAGAAAAATACTCTTGGATAGAGAAAAATACTCTTGGATAGAGAAAAATACTCTTGGATAGAGAAAAATACTCTTGGATAGAGAAAAATACTCTTGGATAGAGAAAAATACTCTTGGATAGAGAAAAATACTCTTGGATAGAGAAAAATACTCTTGGATAGAGAAAAATACTCTTGGATAGAGAAAAATACTCTTGGATAGAGAAAAATACTCTTGGATAGAGAAAAATACTCTTGGATAGAGAAAAATACTCTTGGATAGAGAAAAATACTCTTGGATAGAGAAAAATACTCTTGGATAGAGAAAAATACTCTTGGATAGAGAAAAATACTCTTGGATAGAGAAAAATACTCTTGGATAGAGAAAAATACTCTTGGATAGAGAAAAATACTCTTGGATAGAGAAAAATACTCTTGGATAGAGAAAAATACTCTTGGATAGAGAAAAATACTCTTGGATAGAGAAAAATACTCTTGGATAGAGAAAAATACTCTTGGATAGAGAAAAATACTCTTGGATAGAGAAAAATACTCTTGGATAGAGAAAAATACTCTTGGATAGAGAAAAATACTCTTGGATAGAGAAAAATACTCTTGGATAGAGAAAAATACTCTTGGATAGAGAAAAATACTCTTGGATAGAGAAAAATACTCTTGGATAGAGAAAAATACTCTTGGATAGAGAAAAATACTCTTGGATAGAGAAAAATACTCTTGGATAGAGAAAAATACTCTTGGATAGAGAAAAATACTCTTGGATAGAGAAAAATACTCTTGGATAGAGAAAAATACTCTTGGATAGAGAAAAATACTCTTGGATAGAGAAAAATACTCTTGGATAGAGAAAAATACTCTTGGATAGAGAAAAATACTCTTGGATAGAGAAAAATACTCTTGGATAGAGAAAAATACTCTTGGATAGAGAAAAATACTCTTGGATAGAGAAAAATACTCTTGGATAGAGAAAAATACTCTTGGATAGAGAAAAATACTCTTGGATAGAGAAAAATACTCTTGGATAGAGAAAAATACTCTTGGATAGAGAAAAATACTCTTGGATAGAGAAAAATACTCTTGGATAGAGAAANAGAGAAAAATACTCTCGGATAGAGAAAAATACTCTTGGATAGAGAAAAATACTCTTGGATAGAGAAAAATACTCTTGGATAGAGAAAAATACTCTTGGATAGAGAAAAATACTCTTGGATAGAGAAAAATACTCTTGGATAGAGAAAAATACTCTTGGATAGAGAAAAATACTCTTGGATAGAGAAAAAACGCGGGGGATTCCCCCGCGTTTTTTCATTAATCCATTATCCTCTTAATTCTGCTCCAGCTTTTTCTTTTACAGCTGACAATACTCGGTCATGTGCTTTCAACACTTCTTCATCTGTTAAGGTTTTTTCTGGGTCCGCATAGGTTAAGGAAAAAGCAATTGATTTTTTCCCTTTTTTCATATGTTCACCATCATATAAATCAAATACTCGAGTTGCTTTCAGGAGTTTTCCACCAGCTTCATGTATGATCGCTTCTAACTTTCCAGCGGTCACTTCAGTATCAACTACAAGTGCAATATCTCTTGAAATCGATGGAAACTTTGGAATCGGAACATATTTCAGCTCTGGAAGTTCAGCATTGAATATAGGTTCTGCTTTCAGTTCAAACACATAAGTCGGCTTGAGATCCCATGCTTTTTCTACAGTTGGGTGAAGCTCACCAACAAATCCAAGACTTTCACCATTCAAATGTATTTCGGCCGTTCTGCCCGGATGCATTCCTTCACGCTGCGCCGCGCACCACTCTACATTACCAGCAACACCTAGCTTTTCGAGGAGGCCTTCCAAAATCCCTTTGACCACATAAAAATCGACAGGTTTCTTTTCGCCTTGCCAATCATTTTCCACCCACAAACCTGTTACCGCGCCAGCAATGTGTTCACGTTCATCAGGCTGGCTATTAGCTCCTTCATTTAAAAAGATCGAACCAATTTCATAAACAGCGATAAATTCCTGTTGGCGAGCTAAATTATACGATAAAGAGTTCAATAATTGCGGAATGATGCTCATTCGTAAACAACTATGTTCTTCACTCATAGGCATAGCCAACTTCACAGGCTCCCGTTTTTCAAGTGCAAATTGGGATGCTCTTTCTTCGGAAGTTAGAGAATAGGTAATGGCTTGATAGAGGCCAGCCCCTTCAAGATAATTTCTTGCTGCTCGACGTTTTGCCTGTACTTTAGTTAAGCCACCTGAAGTCGCAGCTCCTGTAGGCAATGTTTTCGGCAGATTGTCATAACCATATAATCGCGCCACTTCCTCAATTAAATCTTCTTCAATCGTAATATCACCACGTCGTGTTGGAACGATCACTGTGAAAATATCTTTTTCGACTGAAACATTAAATTGGAGTCGATTAAAAATGTCGACAACCTCGTTTGCAGTAATGTCTGTTCCTAGTACACGATTAATTTTTTCAAGTGTAATCGATAAAACAGCTGGTTCGATCGCCAGTAAATCTGCCTCGACCCGACCTTCTAATACTTCTCCGCCTGCAAGTTCTGCCATCAATTTTGCAGCACGTTCAGCTGCTGGTCGAACACGAGCCGGATCAACACCTTTTTCATATCTGCTACTCGCTTCACTACGCAACCCATGGTATTTAGATGTTGAGCGAATAGAAGCGCCTGCAAAATAAGCAGATTCCAATAAAATCGTTGTCGTTTCAGCACTTACTTCAGAGTCGGCACCACCCATAACTCCAGCTAAAGCAACAGGAACTGTACCATTTGTAATAACGAGTTGATCCGAAGTCAATGTTCGTTCTGTATCGTCAAGAGTAACAACTTTTTCTCCCTCGTGGGCATGACGGACAACAACTTCCTTTGAACCAAATTTATCGTAGTCAAAAGCATGTAGTGGTTGCCCATATTCAAGTAAAATATAGTTCGTAATATCAACAACATTATTGTGTGGGCGAATCCCTGCTGACATGAGGCGTGTTTGCAACCAAAGCGGAGATGGGCCAACTTTAACGTTTTTAATGATTTTTGCTGTGTAAAGTGGGCTATCCTCTTTGGCATCGACTTTAACTGAGATATAGTCAGATGCTTTTTCTTGTGAAGCTTGGATAGCTGTTTCTGGCAATTTCACTTCTTGATCAAGAATTGCAGCCGTCTCATAAGCGACCCCTAGCATACTTAAAGCATCGGCACGGTTTGGAGTTAGATCAAGTTCCAATACTTCATCATTAAAATTTAAAAGCTCAAGCGCATCGGCACCTACTTCTGTATCTTCAGGAAAAACAAAAATGCCTTCAGAAAATTCCTTTGCTACAAGTTTACCTTCGATACCCAATTCTTGAAGTGAGCAGATCATTCCTTGAGATACTTCGCCACGCAACTTCGCTTTCTTAATTTTAAAGTTGCCAGGAAGAACTGCTCCAACTTTAGCGACAGCTACCTTTTGACCTTTAGCCACGTTCGGAGCACCACAAATAATTTGTACAGGTTCTTCCTCGCCAACATTGACGAGACATTTATTTAATTTATCTGCCTCTGGATGTTTTTCGCATTGGAGCACATGTCCTACTACAACATTTTTGACTCCTGCACTTTTTTGTTCTACATCATCAACTTCAATTCCACTTCTCGTAATTCTTTCCGCAAGTTCAGTCGCGGATACCCCTGCAAGATCAACATAGTCTTGCAGCCATTTATAAGAAACTAGCATTGATTACCCTCCTATCCTTACTCTTGCACCGAAAATTGTTGTAAGAAACGAATATCATTCGTATAAAAATGACGAATATCATCAATTCCATATTTCAACATAGCAATTCGCTCTGGACCCATCCCAAAAGCAAAACCAGTATATTTCTTCGGATCGAAACCAGACATTTGGAGAACATTCGGATGAACCATTCCTGCCCCTAATATTTCAATCCAACCTGTTTGCTTACAAATACGACACCCTGAACCAGCACAAATTTTACAAGAAATATCCATTTCTACTGATGGTTCTGTGAAAGGAAAGAAACTAGGGCGAAGACGTATTTCACGATCCTCTCCAAACATCTTCTTGGCAAAAACATCCAAAGTTCCCTTCAAGTCTGCCATCGTAATATTCTCATCCACAACAAGCCCTTCAATTTGGGTAAACTGATGGGAATGAGTCGCGTCATCATTATCTCGACGATACACTTTACCAGGACAAATAATTTTGATTGGACCTTTCCCTTCGTGTTTTTCCATAGTTCGCGCTTGAACAGGTGATGTCTGTGTTCTCATTAACAACTCTTCCGTAATATAAAACGAATCTTGCATATCACGAGCCGGATGACCTTTTGGCAAATTCAGCGCTTCAAAGTTATAATAATCCTTTTCCACTTCTGGACCTTCTGCTACTTGATAACCCATTCCGATAAACAAATCTTCAATTTCCTCAACGATTTTCGTTAATGGATGACGGCTACCTGTTTTCACTGGTCTGCCCGGAAGTGTGACATCAATTTTTTCGGCTTCTAATTTTTGATTCACTTCAGCCGCTTCTAATTCTTCGCGTTTTTCAGTAATTAAGTCAGCAATATGCTCTCGAATCGTATTGGCTAAAGCACCAATTTTCGGTCTTTCCTCAGCAGTTAACTTCCCCATACCACGCAAAACCTCAGTAATCGGGCCTTTTTTGCCTAAATAAGATACACGAAGATCATTTAAATCTTTCAAATTAGAAGAGTCTTTAATTTTCTTTAGAGCTTCTTCTTTTAACTCCTGTAATCGTTCTTTCACTACAAATCCTCCTTAACCCATTTTTCGAAAAATAAAAAGCCCCATCCCTAAAAGGGACGAGGCTTATCGTCGCGGTACCACCCTTATAAACATGGATTCCATGTTCACTTCATTTAGATAACGGCACATGTCCGGTGCATCTTTACGTAAAAATACGGTCCTGATGCCGACTCGGGAGGTGAACTTCATTCGGTTTTCGTAGAAATGCTTCCAGTCAAGGCATTTCTCCCTAGATACTTCCGCCAAATTACTCTTCTCCGTCGACGTCTTTCGATTATTTAGATATTCACATTATAGACTTTTTCTTAACCGATTTCAAACCTATTTTCGTAAGTGGTACAGTAATATCCCTGTTGCAATTGAAACATTCAACGATTCACTCTGTCCATAGATAGGGATATACAAGTTTTGATCGGTTTTTTCAAGAATTTCAGGAGAAACTCCTGCACCTTCATTCCCAACAATCAGCGCGAATGAATCCGTTGGTCGTACTTCCTTATAATCAACTGCTCCCTCAAGGGCTGTTCCAAATATAGAGATATTTGCCTCTTTTAATTTTCCCATCCAGGTGTAAAGATCTCCAGACTCTATTACCAAATGAAAATGACTTCCTTGCGCAGATCGAATCACTTTCGGGTTGTACAGATCTCCAGTTCCTTCACCAAGGATGACACCATCAATCCCTGCCGCATCCGCTGTCCGGATAATTGTTCCGATATTTCCAGGATCTTGCACACCGTCCAGAAGAAGAAATCGCGAATGTTCGTTAAAATCAATAGAACTCTCTCTCTTTCTACATACGGCAAAAATTCCTTGGGGTGTTTTTGTATCCGAAATTTGTTTACTAATTTCCTGGGTGATGGTTGTAATAGGGTGCTGAGACCAGTCTTCATGTATTGATCGTTCTTCCTCTATCACCAATTCCAGTACGTCATTCGTTTTCAATGCTTCAGAAACTAAATGTTCGCCTTCAATAAGATATTTATCTGTTAGATCACGATATTTCTTCGTTAATAATTTTTTCCATAATTTGACTCTTTCATTTTTTGTTGACTGTATGTGCTCCATCATTTCCATTCCTTCCAAACATTCTTCTTTCATTATACATATTCCCATCGATTTGCGAAAAACTATCTTTAAATATATTTACATAAAGGAGTTATGATAATGGATTTAAATTTGCGAAAAGCGGTTATTCATAACGTCGCTGATAATGATCAAGCTCAATTGAGAGACACAATAGTTGAAGCCATCCAAATGGGAGAAGAGAAATATTTACCTGGATTAGGTGTGCTATTTGAACTCATTTGGACGAATGCTGATGATCAAGAAAAAATTATGATGCTAGAAAACCTCGAACAAGGACTAAAGTAAGGGAAAGCGGCTAAAAATTGCCGCTTTTTCTTTTTTACTACAAGGATTATCTCATTTAGAGTATCACTTGCACGTCCAGCAATTCGCAATCATTTAACCGCTCCCGACTATAAGTCATTTTGACAGAATCCCCTTTCATCTGTATCATTAGAATAAAAAATATAAATAATTCAAATAACTTTTTTCATGAGGGGAAGCATATGTCCAAAATAAATAACTCCGGGATTCAAATTGGAATTATTGGTCCGAAAGCTCTTGTAGACCAGACTAGTGACACACTAAAGTCATTTCCTAACTTTAATCCTATCTTCCGCATCATTGAATCTTCCGATCATTTGCCTGAAATTGTCACAGAGATTATGAACATTGTCGAAGTGTTATTGTTCACAGAATTTCAGATGTACAAAATAGCGAAACAAAAACTTTCTTTTTCAATTCCTGTCCATTACGTTCCTTTAATGGGAACAGGTCTGTACAGAACTCTGTTTCTCATAAAAGCACGCTCTGAACTAAAGCGACTATCCATTGATACAATAGAAAAAAAATACGTAGAACAAATTCTCGTTGAACTAGGTGAATCCAAATGTGAACTCATTCCATATAATAGTAGTTTCAATGAGGTGGATGAGATTGTTTCATTTCATTTAGAAAACTATCAAAGACATGAAAGCGTTGCCTTATCTGGGATTCAAGAGGTTTCTGATCGACTGACAATGTTAAAGGTCCCCCATCAATTAGTCACACCAACTCAACAAGATATGATTGTCACATTAGAGCGCGCTTTACTTTCAACTCGAACCCGCCAAAATAAGGAGTCACAAATCGTTTTTGGGTTAATAAATATCGATCAATTCAGAAGAAAAGCAGAGAAATACTCCTCCGAACACGATGTTCAACTATTAAAATTAAAAATTCAACAAATGTTATTAGATTACACAAAGCAGCTTGATGGACATTTTATCAATTTAGGTGGAGAAGAATACTCATTTATTACAACACGTGGAATTTTCGAACGTGAAACTCGCGGTTATAAGTACATTCCCCTACTTCAAGATATGAAAAACCAATTAGATATTACAATAAGTTTAGGTGTTGGTTTTGGACAAACAGCTGCTGAAGCTGGGAGCCATGCCCGATTAGCATTAAGACAGTCTAAAGAATTAGGTGGAAACGTATGCTATATAGTTCGCGAAGACCGTAGTGTTCTAGGCCCTGTAGATGTAACCACTTATACGCAATATGAAAGATATGAATTGGCCATTACAGATCCCCATTTATTAGACAAGGCCGAAAAAGCAGGGATGTCTGCTACTTATATGACGATGTTGATGGCAAGGGTTGCTCGCCACAAAAAGATTGAATATACAGCGCAAGAACTCGCAGATACTTTGAAAATTACAACAAGAAGTGCCCACCGTATTTTATTAAAGTGGATGGATGCCGATCTAGTTAATATTGTCGGAGAAGAAAAGGTATCCCATAAAGGCCGACCAAGGCGGATCTATCAGTTGAGTTTTATTGCTGATGAGCTATTAAATTTATAATTTTTAAGGGTGAATAAAATGAAATTAAGTTTAATCAAGACAATTCGAACAAATAATTTTCATGATGAGCAAATGATGGATAAAATTAAATCTATGTGGGAAAAGGCTTCTCACACGTTGACAAACTATCGTGGAACAACGTATGGAGTGTATTTTGACTATGAAAATGACTTTAAAGGGGATTATTCATTGGCGGTTGCTATTGATGACGAAGGAACTTCTATGATCGAAATTCCCGAGTCGACATCCTATAAAGTTTTCGATGTCGATATTAGTGATGAACAAGGAATAATAAAAACATGGAAAAAGATATGGGAATTAGAGGAACATGGAGAATTAAATCGGGCATATACTTTCGACTACGAAAAATACAATCCTAATGGAGAAATTGAAATATATATCGCTATTATGTAAGCAGGAAAATGAGCCGCACCCTTAACTGTTTTTGTGTACTATTGGGGCGTAGCTCAATTTTCACTGCTTTTTATTTTGCCTTATAGGTTTATTTTCACGCCAACTGATTCAATTCAGCATACTCAACTTCACCTGCCATTTTGTTACCTGCAAGAAATCGTTCAATATCTTCAACAACATATTGCCCAAGCCTTTGGAGTCCATTATTAACAGCACCAGCTATATGTGGTGTCAAAACAACATTCGGCAATGATCGAAACGGATGATCAACAGCAGGAGGTTCAGGATTGGTTACATCAAGACAAACCAAAAGTCTTCCCTTCTCTAGTTCTGAAATAAGTGCAGCTTCATCAATAATAGAACCTCTAGCTGTATTTATTAAAATTGCGTCATCTTTTATCAATTGTAAACGCCTTTTATTGAACATGTTTTCGGTTTCTGGTATGGATGGAGCATGGATGGAAACGACATCTGATTGTGTAAGCAGATCCTCCAATTCAAGCTTTGTCACCCCGATTGTTTTCGCTTCATCCTCGGAGACTGTTGGGTCAAAAACTACAATATTGACATCAAAAGCTTGTAAAAGTCGGATAAAATGGCGGCCTGCTCGCCCTGCTCCCACTACCCCAACCGTGATTCCAAAAACTTCTTTGATTTTGTCTTTATCTTTATTCCATTCCCCTTCTCGAGTATTTTTCGTTAATTTCCAAACGTTCTTTAACGACATGATCATAAGACCAAGTGCGGTTTCCGCAACTCCTTTACCTAATGCATCTGCCGCGCTACTTACCCGAATCCCTCTTTCCCATAATTCGGGAGAAACAATACCTTTCACTGTCCCTGCAGCATGTAAAACCGCTTTCAATTTAGGGGCCGACTCCAAAATATTCTGATCTAACATAGGACATCCCCAAGATGTAACCGCAATATCCGCATCTTTCAATAAATTTTTAACCGTTGTTGCTTGTACACCTTCTTCGTCCTGGTTAATTATTACTTCTCCAAATTTTTCAAGATAGAGCAATTGTTCTTTCGTAAAGATTTGGGCTGTCGTTTTAGAACTTTGCAATAATACAATTTTTCTCATCCCTAAAACTCCTATTCTATTTACTTATTTAAAAAGCGCCGACCTTTTGCAGTGCAATTTTAGTCAGTGATGTTCTCCCATCTCCTATTACTGGATTTTGAAGTGGAGTCTACAGCAAATTATTGTCAGTCAAATGAACCTTCTTCTAATGTTAATTAATTTCTGTAAAGTTCGTCAATTAATTATTATTTTAAGACATTTTAAAGACTTAATTGGCAAGTGAAATAAGTATTTTATTTGTAGATTATTTTTCATGACAAAAGCTCATCCTATACTTTGACTTTACATAAAGGAGATATATCAATGGAGAACGATAATCAAGAACGTGCAAGTTCCGAAATGAACGAAGACATGTTAACAACAAGACAAGGCCATCCTATTACAAATAATCAAAATATAAGAACTGTCGGAAATAGAGGACCAGCTACTCTCGAAAATTATGATTTCATTGAAAAGATTTCTCATTTTGATCGTGAACGTGTTCCAGAAAGAGTCGTCCATGCTCGAGGGGCTGGAGCACATGGTTATTTTGAGACATACGGTAAGGCCGGAGATGAAGATATTGCCAAATACACACGTGCAAAAGTTTTCCAAAGTGCTGGAAAAAAGACACCTGTTTTTGTCCGTTTTTCTACTGTTATTGGTGGAATAGAATCACCCGAGACAGCTCGCGACCCAAGGGGTTTTGCCGTCAAATTTTATACGGAAGATGGAAACTGGGATTTGGTCGGAAACAATATAAAGATCTTCTTTATTCGTGACGCCATTAAGTTCCCTGATATGATTCATTCATTTAAACCCGACCCTGTTACAAATTTACCGGATCCTGAGCGGATGTTTGATTTTATTTCTGAATCACCTGAGGCAATCCACATGATCACTTTTATTTTTTCCCCCTGGGGGATACCTGCCAATTATCGTCAAATGCAAGGGTCTGGTGTAAATACGTATAAATGGGTAAATCAGCAAGGTGAGGCCGTTTTAGTAAAATATCACTGGGAACCTTTAAATAATGAAATTAAAAACCTTACTCAAAAAGAAGCAGAAGAAATACAAGCTAAAAATGTTAGCCATGCAACTCAAGACTTATATGAATCCATTGAAAGTGGAAATTATCCTGAGTGGGAATTGAACGTCCAAATTATGAGCGATGGTGAACATCCAGAACTTGATTTTGATCCTCTTGATGACACAAAACTGTGGCCTAAAGATAAATTTCCATTTCTTCCAGTCGGAAAAATGGTACTAAACAGAAATCCTGAAAACTATTTCGATGAAGTTGAACAAGCTGCATTTGGAACTGGGGTTCTCGTTGACGGTCTTGATTTTTCCGATGATAAAATGTTGCAAGGAAGGACTTTCTCTTATTCTGATACACAAAGACATCGGGTTGGGACAAACTATTTACAATTACCAATTAACTCGCCAAATAAACACGTAGGTTCGAATCAGCATGGCGGTCAAATGAGCTTTAATACCAATTATTCTAAAAGTAATAATCCTCATGTTAATTACGAACCTTCCACGCTAGGAGGTTTTAAAGAAGCAACCCAATCTGGCGTTGAACATGAGCCACACTATAATGCAAAACTAACAAGAGAAAGTATTGACCGAGAAAATAATTATGGTCAAGCTGGTGAAACTTATCGCAGTTTCGAAGATTGGGAAAAAGATGAGTTGATTTCCAACTTAACTGATGCATTAAGCGTTTGTAAACCGCATATCCAAGAGAAAATGATTGAGCATTTTACAAAAGCTGACGAAGAATATGGCCGCAGAGTTCGAGATGGGCTGCAAAACGTAAAGAATAAAAAAACTAATAAGGATCATACGAGTACAGTTTCCGCGGATAAAGCTGTTCAAGAGGCACAGAATAAGGGAAAGGAAGCAGATCCTTATTAATCTAAGCTCTCTTCAAGTAAAAAATTCGAAAACTTTGATGCTTCCCTTTTCATCCTGTGAAGCTTTTGATTATTCTACCTTTTAAAGGGCAAACTTTAATGAATTACCTTCTAGGAGATGATGGGATATGTCTGAACAAACAGATGATTTAACTACCCGTGAGGCAGAACAACCTGATTCTGAAAACGTGAATAAATTCGAACAGTTTATCGGAGGGCAATCCGGAGAAATGACATTTATGATGCAATATCATTTTCATGGTTTTATTCCACAATAAGAAAGTTGAACACTTCATATCGGGGCAATTTATTAAAATTATGAGGTTGGGATAAAGTGAAACTTCAATCAGTGGGGGTTTTTTTCATCCCCCACTGATTGTTAGAGGAACAAAGGCTAAATTCGCAACATCCCGTTGCAACGCCTTTGTGACCCGCGTCCTGCGGGCCCGAACCAATCGGGCTTTTACTCTTTAAGGCGCAAGCGCATTGCTCACCGACGTACAAGCTTCCTAATAAGGATGAACGGCTAAGGACGCGCCGTCCTGGCGCAACGCCGTTCTGACCAACGTCCTGTTGGTCCGAGATAAAGGAAACACGGCGAAGAATGAGCCGATGCTGACTTATCGTAGGAAGAAGCGTAGAAGTTTGCTAGTCGATATGCGCTTAAGCTAGATATGGCTGTTGATCCCCCACTTACAATTCTTGGATTATCCTCGAATTCTTGAAGTGGGGTCTTACAGCCAGTTAATGCGGGACAAAAGTTTTTTACCCCAAGATGAATCCGAACAATATTGTATATTGTGGATTTACTCGTTTAGAGGGAGTAATTTTAGTTATGTCCCAGCCTCTTCTTCTAAATTTTTTGAACCAATCCTTTAAATTTCTCGTAATTCACCTTAACGCCATCGTCCAAATCAATTTCTATTTGCTTATCGGCCATGTAATGCAGAAGTTCATCATAGTCTTTTAACTCGGCTATCTTCTTATTTACAAGTTTTAATTCCTTATTAGCATTGCTAATTTCCTTTGGCCTTGACCCACTTTCAATAAAATGGAGCAAATCCTTCTTTTCTGCATCTAAACGAATTTGACACTCATGCAAATAATCTGTACGAATTCGTGAAAGAGTCGATTTGTCATAACGATGCATATAAATTAAGCAATTGAATGCTTTTTCTTTACCTGATGTAAATAACCAATAAATTGGATGTTTCTTATATACCCTTACATGGTCTTTGTAAAAATCATTTAAAAAATAGCGACGAAGTGTTTCTCTAGCTGTTTCATCTTTTTTCCGATCAAGCGCATTTGCTATAAATTTCAAATTTTCATTAAGTTGTTCTCTCCCGAATGTGATCCCAATGAAATCAATAAATTTAATAACAATATCATCATCGAAGTAAGGTGAAATCGGAAGAATATTATCTTCATCTACCGGGAAAGTTTTGTATCGCGAAAAATTAATTTTCCCTCCTGCAAAAATCAGTCCGTCATCATCAAGCGAATAACGTCCAAAGGAACATCCAATTGCATAGGAAATAAAACTTTTAATATCTTGTTCCAAATCGGCCTTTCGAATTGTAATATCCTTGTCTTGAACCTCTCTGCTTATTGCATTCTGCAAGCTAAAAAGCTCAATAAAAATATCATTTAATTTAACCTCATTCGATTTAAGCTGATTAAATTGATTTTCTGTAAACTGTTCCCATTCCCTAAAAGTAGAATCAATCGTTTTAAATTGATTATATAATAATGGATGTTTCTTAAAATCCCATGATACTTCATAAGCATCCCATTCATTTTTGGAAATTATAATATTTTCTTTCACTATTTGTATTATTTCATTACGCTTCTCCTCTTCTATTGATAGAAAAGGAAGTGATCCAACTGTTCCTGGTTGATAATTTAATGTAGGATTAATTAATGGAAATATATATCGAACAATATTTGTAGAGAGATAACCGAGAATAATATATAACTCATCTAACTCATTTGTAAATAAGGAAGAGCCCGAATTATCAAACAGAAAGCCTTTTGGAGAAAATCTTGAACCAAATGAACCTGAACTTAGAGCTGACCAGGTAATACTAGGTTTAAAAATATAATCTAAATTATAGTTATGTGACCGTACCTTCCCTTTATCATCAACAAAACTTCTAATTTTCTCACCATCATTTTCCCAATCGACTATATAGTCGATATTGCCATACCATTTCCTGTACTCCCCTCCTTTATTGTATGGAAACCATCTACATTTACTAGCTTGTGCCGATTCTCTATTCGCCGCTCGGATGTTCGTATTATTCCAATTTACTTCATGCCAGAGTCTTAAAAATCTATTATTATTAGCTGTTGCCATACCTAGCCGAGGATTAGCAATGCCGGAAATTGTTTTATGCTCATCAAACAATGAAATTATCTGGTGCGAAGCCCAATATGCTAATGAGCATCCAGGAATTTTAGTAAAATCTGTTTGATTGGAAGAATAACGATAAGGGATAGTTGGATTTTGTACTGCTTCAATAGCTCTTTTCCGTTTTTCTTCAGCCGTATTTTCTTCCACCATACGTAAATAAGTACCATTACATTCTGTTATTTGAAGATTTCTCATGACAAACGCTGTTGTCTGAACAACCTCTCCGCCAATTTCTTCAAATGCTCTTGGTCCTAAATGTAGCATTGTATCAATAAATTTATTCTTAATGATTTTTCCTCTTAACTTCTCATAACTTGATAAGAACATCCACGAATGTTGGTTTACTGCAGCATAAAAGCCATACAATTTCAAGTATTGATCAATCTCCATAAAAGCAGCGAAAAGATCAGATTTTGAGTCAGGGTAGTATTGTTTTAAAAAGCTCGCTAACTCTTTGTTCATACTTCCAGAACCCATATATGGAGGATTTAAAATGACAACATCATAAGTTTGTCCCATTATTTTTGTCTGTGAGATTAAATTAGGAAGCAGTGATAATACTCTTTCTCGCTTTTCTATATTAAATAGATCTTCAATCGGTCGAGACTTAATCTCATTAAACCGCTCTTTCAAAAAATCAATATTTTCTTCCGTAACTTTTATAAGTGAGCCAAATGTTTTAGCATCGACATATTGTCTAACAAATCTTTCGATTATATCGTAGTTCTCACCGCTATTTTCACCAACTAAATACAAAATATCGTCATCCGTCCATCCATTCGTTTCTTGAATAGAAGCTAAATTAAGAGTTAATCCATCTCGTTCAATACTTCTCAAAAACCTGCGATTATACTTTAATGCCTTCATAACAACAGAGAAGCAAGCTAATTGATAAGCGCGATCATCAATATCAAGGCCATATAAATTTTTTTCGATAATCAATCGTGGAATTTCTCTTTCCATATAACCACATTTCTTATAAATCTCATAAAGAACATCAAACATATATACAAGGATATGTCCGCTGCCCATCGCAGGGTCAAAACATTTAATATCCTCAACATTTAGGTCTTTACAAACAAAAGGTATAATTTTTTCTTCAAAATCCTCCTGTTCGTGCTCCAAGTAATAGTCCCAACCACTTTGCAGATCGCGATGTTCAGGATGAGCTTCAACCCAATAACGGCCAAGTGAATTTTGCACCATATAATGTACAATCCATTCAGGCGTAAATAGCTGAGTTGCAAAAGGGATTTCTTCTGCCTTGTACTTCTTTTTTTCTCGGAAAACACGATCTTTTTCATCCGTAATATAAAATTGATAAAGCCAGCCGATGACTTCGATTTTCTCCCAATTCTCTTCTGGAATTAATTCGGTATTCGTCATATCACGAATGAATGAGTCAGTCGCGAGTAATCCCTCTGGAAAGAGAATTTCCGAGTAATCATTAATCTTTTCAAACATAAATGGCATATAGCGATTAAGGTCATTGCAATGCTTAATAATCAAATATTTGAACAGCTCTTCCGAGTCGTTTTTCATTTTTAATTCATAGACATACTCTTTATCCAGCTCCAAGTTCAGTGACAATACCTCTTTCATCATATCCGGTTCAGTGCTATCTGAATATGAAGAGGAGAGTACTCTCACTTTCGTTGGTAAATAGTCATTAATCTCCATAAACCGCAAAGCAGTAAAACGATTAAACCAAGTATAAGCAACCTCATCGATTACTTGATAAAAACCAATTTGCTTAACCCGCTCTATTAATTTATCTCTTTGAATTTTTTCTTCGTTTGATAGTTGCTTTCCATTAATAAAAAGAGCGTCAGAGCTTTCTATTTCTGCTGTATTAAGGGCTTCTGCTGTAATTCCCATTTTCAAAGCCCGCGCTTCAACTCTTTGTAATAATTCTCTTCTTGCTCTTGTTGCCAAATTTTTTAATGCTAATTTATTCATCGGATGTCACCTGCTTGATTATATAGGTAATCTTTAATACGAACATTATATCGAACAGATCTCCCCGAGTCGAGGAGATCATCTATTCCATCATTTCATGACTTACGTAAAAAGAAATGGCTCGTATATTAAAAAAACTAGGAATCAACTACATATCCTAGTTTTTTTATATTCTCATTTGTTAATCTTATATAACTCTGCTCCCTTTGCAAAATAAAAGTCATCATAACGATCTTTTGCAAATAGAAATGCCCCTTGAGTAATAATTTGCAACTCGAACGTATCTGGATCTAATTTAAAGACATTCCCTAACGTAGTTCCATAGATATCTCCATTTTCATCAAACATGAGATTACGCCCGCGATAATACATGCCACCACCGCTATATGGGAATAATTCTTTCGATGCAATCACTTCTCTTGTCTTAGGATCGAATTTAAATATGTAACCAGCTGTTAACCCCCATAAATAACCTTCATCATCGAAAGTAAGGGCTGATACCGCCTCCTCGCCTGGGATCGGAATTCCTTCCCATATTTTCTTATTCGTAGATGGGTCTAAAATGAACATTTTGGCTTCTTCCTCAGTTGGGTCGATTCCGTATCCACCCCAAATGCTAGTGCCACCATATATCAGACCATCCTTAAATTCTAATTCGATAATACTTTGATTCTCTACTACATTGCGATGAACGTCATAGTTTCTAGTATTAGGTTCATACATTGTTAAGGCTCCGCCTAATTCTCCATAATCTGGAACTGTCCCTATTGCTAACTTATCACCAGTAGAAACAAAAGCAAATGGGCGATCTTGTTTATGCTCTCCACTTAAGGAAAATATTTTTACTGGGTTGTTGCCAAAATCCCACGGTTTCGAAAGATCGTATTCAAATATATGCGCACCCGGATAAGTTCCCATATACAATTTCGATTGATGAACACCCATCCCTTCTATTTGACCAATCCCATCCAACCTTTCTAATTTTCCTGCGTCTGGATCATACATACCCATTCCTTGGGGGGATAAATAACCGCCAATATAAATGTTCCCATCTGGCCCTGTTGCAAGAGACTGAATATCGTTCGGTTGACCTTCTACATCTCCCTTTACTGTTTTGTGATTACCAGATAAAGGATTATAAATAAAGATATTACCTCTTGAATCAATACTTACAAGGCTACGTCCGGGAAATTCTTTTCCTCCTAGGGTAATCCAGCCAAAACCTCGGGAGGCAGCATTTCCGCTTAAAAATTGAACACCTGTAGTAGTGAGTTCATGAGTTCGTAGATCGTACTCAAATAAATCTGTATCCCTTCTAAGGTAAACTTTATTTTTAGGCCCACGTTGAGACACATCAAACCCAATTGTATTATGAATCGTATCTACCCATTTGTTTTTTACTACATCATAGACTAATGTGGCATTTCCTGGTGACATTCGTGCAAATAGATGATTCCCTACATAGGTTAGATCATAAACGTATGATTGATCTTTAAACTCTTCGGGTAGGTCAATCATTTCCTTTTCCCCGGTTTCGGGATCCAGTTCGACTAAATAAGCAGGGGTTCCAATACCTGCATATACTTTACCTTTTCCATATGCTATGCTTCGTGCATATTGAACTCCATCTACCATTTGACCATAGTCACGAACATTATTCGTTTTAGGATCATATTGGAATATCTTACCTTCAGGGTAAGTTCCACCGTATACCCGTCCTTCATCATCTGTAATTACACGCCAAATATAACTCTGACCTTTTACTGGTGTCTGAATAATTTCAACACCGTCGCTTCCTGGAACCCATCGATACAAGTTGCCGTTTCGCCCAGAAGCCAAATATAACGTCCCATCAGGTGAAACCGTTGAGCCCCATGAATTATGAGCTCCAGGTAAATTAAAACTATATACTCTTTCACCTGTATGAGCATCAATAACATTCAAAACAGCCGGATTCCCGTTAGCTACTGCATAAATCCAATCTTCTCCATTTGGACCTTTTCCATAGGAAGCTCCAGGAATAGTTATGGATTGAATAGGAATGCCAATTTTTGAAATGAGCTCGTTTTCTGGCGCTTTCCTCTGCAATACAACATCATCAAAGTAGGCTTCCACTATTCCAGTTGTTGTAGAATAGAGTATGATTGTTGCATATGCAGTACCTGTTGGAGCTGTAGCAGAAATAGTAAGCTTCGACCATTCCCCAACACTACCACCACTCGCAACCTTCTGATCAAGCCTGACATGGTCCTTATTATAGAAACGTAGATAAATAGATGGTTTACCTGACTCAACATAAGTCATTGCCTCTGCTGTGTAACTAGCTCCTTCATCAATTTCGATATAATCGGTTTCTAAACCATAACTTTTTTCATCATTATCTGCTATATAAAGGCTATAATCACCAGTAAAACTCCTCGTATCAACAACTTCCAACTTTCCTACACCAAATGATTGTTTCCAACCAGGTATATTTTCATCTCCTATCGGTTCTTCAAACCCCGGATTATCAATAGGAATATTATACTCTCCCAATGCTCTTGCTTCCCTTGGCAGAAATAAGCCAATCACTAGAGTTAACGAAAAGACTGTGATAAACAGCTTTTTGAAATGATTCTGCACTTTATCAGCTCCTAATAAAATAGTATTGGAAGTCCTTCTCTCCATATTCAATTAACAATAAGCCGCTATACAATTGGATTAATCTAATAATTTCAGTCCAATTACTCTTTCACACTACCTAAAACGATCCCTTTCATAAAATATCTTTGTAGGAGAGGATAAACTAAGAGGACAGGTAAGGCCCCTAAAAACACTTGAGCTGAACGAAATGTCCGGTTAGATAATTCCTTCAATAATTCTGCATCCTCTTCCGATACTACGTCCATTTCAAAGCCGGTTACGATTGTTTGTAAATAAGTTTGCAAAGGATAACGAGAAATATCATTCATATAAATAAGCCCATCAAACCACGAATTCCAATGAAATACGATCGAAAATAGGAAAAGCGTAGCAAGAGCTGGGGTAGATAAAGGAATGTAAATTTTCCACAACAATTTAAAATGACCTGCTCCGTCCATAAATGCAGCTTCTTCCAATTCTTTTGGAATAGCACGGAAAAAATTTAATAATAAGACAATACTAAATACTGGAACTGCACTTGGAATAACCAATGCCCAAATAGTATCAATCAACCCTGTATTACGAATGACCATATAAGTTGGTATCAATCCACCACTGACTAGCATTGTTATGAAAAAAAACCATACGTAAAAAGTTCGCATTTTAAATTGAGTTGCTTCTTTAGAAAGCGGATAGGCAATATGAACGATCATCAACATTTGGACTAATGTTCCAAATAATATTCTCCTTAAAGATACCCCTATTGAACTAGTAAATGCATCCTTGCTTAATGCATATTTATAAGATGCAGTCGTAAATTCGACTGGCCACAATGTAACAAGTCCCTTGACAACAGCTTGATTAGAACTAAAAGAAATAGCTAATATATGAATGATCGGAAACAAGCAAAGAAAGGCCATTAACGCTAGAAAAGTATAGTTAAATCCTACAAATAGTTTTCTACTTAAAGACGTATCTTGAACCATCTATGTACCTTCTTTCTTTAAAAAATGCGATAGTTTGCAAATCGATAGGCAACCCAATAAGAAACTGAGATTAATACTAGTGATACAACAGATTTTAAGAGACCTACTGCAGTTGAAATACTATATTGTGCATCCAGTAAACCCATTCGGTATACGACTGTATCAATTATGTCTCCACTCTGGTAAACTTGCGGGCTATACAATATCAAGATTTGCTCGAAACCAGCATTTAATATATTTCCAATACTCAAAGTCGCCAATAGAACAATAATCATTCTCATCCCAGGTAATGTTATATGCCATGTCATTTTCCAATGTCCCGCCCCATCAATTGCAGCGGCTTCATACAAGTTAGGATTAATACTCGTCAAGGCAGCTAAATAGACGATTGTACTGTAACCGAATTCTTTCCATGTATCAGAAATAACCATAGTATAGGGGAACCAATTATTACTACCTAAAAAATAGATAGGCTCGACACCAATTGCAGTTAGTATGCGATTTACAATTCCTTCACCTGGAGATAGAATATCTATCAAAATCCCCCCGAGGATGACCCAAGAAAGAAAATGAGGTAGATAAATGAATGTCTGAACCGTTCTTTTGAAAAATTGCTTACCTACTTCGTTTAACAAAAGAGCAGTTACAATAGGCGCAACTAAGCCAGCTATAATCTTCATAATCGCGATAAAAAATGTATTCCATACAACCTGCCATATATCCGGCAAATTGAAAATGTATTCAAAATTTTCAAGTCCGATCCATTCAGATCCAAGTAATCCTTTTGTAGGAATATAATCTTGAAATGCCATTAAAAGACCAGCCATTGGCCCATATTGGTATATAACGACAACTATGATTCCGGGCAATAACATTAAATGCAAAGGCCAATTTTTTAAAAATTTCCGTTGTTTAATGGACAGACTTTTCTTATTGTTAATACCCAAAGATTTATTCTTCGCTAATATGAATCTACTCAAAAGAATTCGCCCCCTTACGGTTTGAGAGATAAAGGGGGTGGTTGATCCCCCCTTTTGAAAACAACTTAATTTCCTTGTTGTGAATACCACTCATTTACTTCTTTTGTAATATCGTCTCCTCCAAGTTTCTTCCAATTCTCTACGTATTCATCAAACAGATCCAATGATCCACCTTTAATAATTTCTGTCATCATTTCAAGTTCTATCTTCTGTAAATTGGCACCTCTTCTTGCCATCGTTTTTGTTGGTGATGAATAGAATTCATTCATGATAAATTGATCGTTTTCAATATAGCTTTCTAATACAGGGCCTGATCCTTCAGGACCAAATCCTTGATATTGATCCCACCATTCCATATCTCCATTGAGATAAAGCTTTATCCTTGCATAAAAATTCCTTTGATGCGGTGTCAATGCATCCAAATTCTCGTCTCCACTTTCTATAACCTCGGAGATCGCTTTATAAATATTTACATTATTAAAAGTTGTATAGAGTTTCGCAGGTGCAAATTGCCAAATGCTTTGATTCTCGCCATCATCTACAAATTCTTTAAATATGTCGTCATCTGTATTGAAATAAAATGTTTGAAGGAAATGATCCATCATTTTTAGGACTGCTTCTGGATGCTCAACACCTTTTCGAACAACCCAATATCGATTACCTTCAATGTTGACGTTATGCTGGAGTTTGGTTGGAGTACTGTCAACTGATGGAACTGCATAGGCTTGCCATTCCGCATTCGGTGTTTGTAACTTGAAAGCCACTGCACTTCTACCTGCAAATGCCATGCCAATTTTCCCTTTACCATAATCCTCTGCAACCTTAGTTGAATCTTTAACACCAAATTCGGGATCAATTTGTCCTTTTTTATACATTCCTTGCAGCGCTGCAAGAGCTTCCTTAAATTCAGGTTGTATGTTGCTATAAACGAGGTTTCCAGATTCATCTTTAATCCAAATATCATGATAAGCATGGAAGCCATTGAATAAGCCACGAGTCATCATAATTTCTTTATTTATAGCTAGTCCGTACGTATCATCCTTACCATTGCCATCTGGATCTTGAGTTGTGAACGCCTCTGCAATTTTCAAAACATCATCCATACTCTTCGGATCCGGTAAATTAAGCTTTTCCATCCAATCTTTTCGAATCCATAAAATAGAAGCATTTTCTTGTTCTTTCCCAGCAAATGGAATTGCCATAAGTTTTCCATCAATTGTTGCTGCCTTTAAAACAGCTTCCCCAGCTTCATCCATTACAGTTTTAACATTTTCTGGAGCAAAGTTTTCATAAACTTTAGTTAGGTCTTCTATTAAATCAGCTTCTGCCAATTGGGAAAACTGTTGAGGATTAACAATGAAAAAGTCAGGGATATCTCCTGAAGTGATAGCTAAATTCACTTTCTGGTCATATTGTTCACCAGGAGCATTCCAAAGTGTCTTAACTTTAATTCCAAATTCGCCTTCCAAATGGCGTGTCCAAGCATTGTCATCAACTGTATCACCTTCTGGCAGCTGTACTGAGGGGCCATTTGCACTAACAGTCGATAGTTCTACAACAGGATCAAATTTATCTGGCATACCCTTAGGGGTCTCCGGATTATCCTCCGGTGTATTTGCAGAAGTCTTTGTTTCATTACTTTTTTCGTTTTCTTTTTCACCTGAAGTTTGATCACCAGAGCAGGCAGACAAAATGGCAAACAATAGCAAAAACATAACAACAAATATTGCAAAAGTACCTTTTTTTACTCTCAATGAAATTCCCCCCTAATATTGATACAAATTAAAATCATACACAAAATATCAAATCCCCCCTACTGAAAATTTCAAATTTTTACATTAATACTACTAATCATATTAATCAGTTTCTGTAAGCGCTGTCAACGGAGTAACTACTTTAAGACACTATTAAGACACAAATACAGAAACCGATTACCGATCTGCTTGAAAATTAAACTACTAAAATAGGAATCTCCTTCATCACAGGTTAAACTCAATTCCTCAATTGAATTTCGATTCCCATTCCTCAAAATCTCCCACTGATTACATTTGTTTTACACAAAAAAAACCAGAAATCTTGTAATGATCGATTTCTGGTTTTTTTAAATCACTTAAAATATATTGTGAAATTAGTTTCCTCTACCCGGCAATTCAGGTGGTTAAGATTTACTGCTTATTCATAAGTAATTTTATCCACCGTTTCACGATCTAGCCGCTTACAAACCTCAGTAATCAGTTTAACTGCATTTTCATAATCATCACGATGAAGGATACCCGCATGGGAGTGAATATACCGAGTTGCAATAGTCATAGCAATAGAAGGAGCTCCTTCAGCAGCTAAATGAATAGAACCAGCATCTGTTCCTCCACCAGGTATAGCATCAAACTGATAAGGTATATTCAATTCATCAGCTACAGTCGTTATGAGGTCACGCAATCCTTTATGGGAAACCATCGAGGCATCATATAAAATAATTTGTGGACCATTTCCCATTTTACTTTGAGCTTCTTTTTCAGTAATTCCTGGAGTGTCACCAGCAATACCAACGTCAACAGCAATCGCAATATCTGGTTGAATCTTATTGGCAGCTGTTTTGGCACCACGAAGCCCGACCTCTTCTTGTACTGTACCGACACCATAAACGACGTTTGGATGATTTTCATCTTTTAAATTTTTCAAAACATCAATAGCAATTGCACAACCGATTCGATTATCCCATGCCTTCGCTAAAAGCATTTTCTCATTATTCATGACTGTAAATTCAAAGTAAGGTACTACCATATCTCCAGGTCGTACACCCCACTCCATAGCCTGTTCACGGCTGGATGCACCTATATCAATAAACATATCCTTAATATCTACAGGTTTCTTACGTGCTTCTGGAGATAATATGTGAGGAGGCTTAGAACCAATTACTCCAGTCAGATCACCTTTAAAAGTAACGATTGTAACACGTTGTGCAAGCATTACTTGCGACCACCAACCACCAACTGTTTGAAAACGTAAAAAACCTTTGTCATCGATCTGAGTGATCATGAAGCCGACTTCATCTAAGTGCCCGGCAATCATAATTTTCGGACCATTCTCTTCTCCGACTTTTTTTGCGATTAAACTCCCAAGTCCATCTGATTCAACGTCTGTTGCAAATGGTGATATGTACTTTTTCATTACATCCCTTGGCTCTTTTTCATTACCAGGAATTCCTTTAGCATCTGTTAAATCTTTTAACATGACTAGCGTTTCATCAAGCTTTGTCAATTAGATCCCCTCCTTTGAAATGTCTATCCATATTATAATAAATCTGAAAAGAGAAATGCTACTAATAGCCCTCTTGTTGTCTTTTATAATTAACTTCATTTTTAGCTTTATAAGCTTCTTGAACATCGGCAATCGTAAAACCAAGTGATTGTCCTAAAATAAAGTATTGTCGAAGTAACTGTTCATACTCTTCAATAGATCTTGATTGGCGCAGTTCATCAACAAGGTGGTATACAGTTAAAAAGCATCTGACTAAATCATCGTTACCTTCATAGGAGACAATCGTAAAGGATTGCTCGGAAAAGCCAAGTTCCAACCCAAGCGATAAAATAAAATGAATACCATCGACATACTCTTCAAGAATAATATCACTATTGGAGGCAGGTTTTTTACTCCAAAATTTAAAACATCTTGTTTCATTGGCAAGCTCACCAATTTCAACAAGCAGAGCCATAATTTTTTCTTCAAATAATGACCGACTTTGTAAACCGTGTTCTTCCTCAATATATTGGTCCAATTTTCGTTGCATTTCAAACCATTCTTGCATTGTCAATCTCAATCCCTCCTTAATTCCATACTTATTATATCAAAAAATAAATGAAACCTTTTGAATTCTGATTCGTATAGCCAAGTAGATTAACCGAATTGGAGGCCCCTGCCATGATTCACATATTGAGAATCGTCATTATTGCCTTTATTATTTATCTCATTTATAGGATGATTAAGTTTATCCTCGACCCAAAGCGAAAACTTGAAGCAGCTCATGAACAAAAAAAGTATTTTTTCTATGATGTGCCGGATAATATTAGAAAAAATTTTCTAATTACCTATAATGGTGTCATGTTTGAAGGCGAAAAATACCTGGGTACAACTGAACGTTCCTTTGAAGTTGTTTCCATTTTTGTTTGGCCTCATAATCCCGATCTGTTAAAAGGACTATCCTATGAAGATTTTAAGTTTATTGAAAATGAGATCCAACTTCGATATCCAGACAGTGAAATTGATTGGAAAAGTCCCATTAAAGAATTAATGGCAAAAAATCAATCATAACACCTTCATTTACAAATAATGTCGCTGATGCACATGATCAGAGACAAATCTGGCTTAGAATTGGATAATTTGTCTCCGATAGACGTACTCAGAGACAAAACTTCGCTTTTTTGATAAATAATGTCGCTGATGCACATGATCAGAGACAAATCTGGCTTAGAATTGGAATAATTTGTCTCCGATAGGCGTTCTCAGAGACAAAACTTCGCTTTTTTGATAAATAATGTCGCTGATACACATGATCAGAGACAAATCTAGCTTAGAATCGGAGTATTTGTCTCCGATAGGCGTTCTCAGAGACAAAACTTCGCTTTTTTGATAAATAAAGGAACATATGAGCTTTTTAAAGAGGCTGAAAGTTTTCTAATTATTGGAATTTAAAATGGAACAGGTGGAGAAGGCTATTCTCCACCTGTTTTCCGTTACAATATATTGTGATCAATTTTTAATACTAGTTCACCAATTTGTGGTTTCGTAATTTGTGCATTGGCACCGACAATCTCACCTTTATGGAAAATATCATCTGTTATTAAAGATGAAAAAATAATAACCGGAAGCTTGGACATTAGAGGATTATCTTTAATTCTTCTTGTAAAGTGATGACCGTCCATCTGCGGCATTTCGATATCGGTAATCACTAGCTGAATTTCCCTATAAACATCCTTGCCCTCTTGAATAATTGACTCCATATAGCTTAGTGCCTCTCGACCGTTTTCAAAAAATGCGACACGATCATAACCAGCAGCTGATAATGTCTCCTTCAACAACTTTCTTAAAAGTGGAGAGTCTTCGGCCACTAAAATTTGTTTCTCCGATCTTTCTCTTCGTCCTAATTCTTTAATTTTTGAAGTATTAATCCCTGCATCAGGGTTAATATCAACAACTATCTTTTCAAAATCCAACAATAAAATCATATTATCTTTATCTTTTATAACTCCGATAATATTGGAAGAATCTAAGGTATAAATTTCTGATGGCTTTTCTATTTGATCCCATGAAATACGCATAATCTTACTTACACTGTGAATATGAAATACAACCTTCTGTTGATTAAATTCAGTAACAACAAACTTATCGTTCATGCTATCACGTTCAGTAGATGTATCTATGTCTAACGCTCTTTCCAAACTAATGACAGGTAGCACCTCACCACGTAGCTGAATAATCCCCAATATGTAATGATGTGCATGGGGGATTTTAGTGATCGGCATTGGGTGAATAATTTCTCTTACTTTTAAGACATTAATACCAAATCGATGATCCTGTATTTTAAACTCAATAATTTCTAACTCGTTTGTTCCACTCTCTAATAAAATTCCCTTTTCCATACCTTTCCTGCCTTTCAAGTGCTTACATTTACGAAGGATTATTCCAATATTTTATCAAAGCCTGGGTGCCGTTATTTTCCTCTCCTTTTATAGCTAGAGAATCATACATTGTTTTTGCAAGTTCAAGGCCAGGTAAATGCAAGTTCATTTTTTCAGCTTCCTCTAATGCAATCCCCATATCTTTAATGAAATGTTTAATGAAAAAACCTGGTGAATAGTCTTTTTTAATAACCCGAGGGATTAAATTGGACATAGACCAACTACCAGCAGCTCCTGCACTTATAGATTGTAAAACTTTGTCGGGATCTAGCCCTGCCTTGTTCGCATAAATGAATGCTTCCATTACTCCAATCATATTGGAAGCAATCGCAATTTGATTGCACATTTTCGTATGCTGACCAGCTCCGGCTTCACCTTGATAAACAATATTTTCTCCTAAAGTCGAAAACACTGACTGACAATCTTCAAATGTTTGACGATCCCCACCAACCATAATGGACAAAGTTCCTTTTTGAGCACCAATATCCCCACCTGAGACTGGGGCATCCAGTGCGAAAATTTGTTTCTTTTTACCCTCTTCATAAATTTTCTTTGCAAGCGTTGGAGTTGATGTTGTCATATCAATTACAATCGTTCCTTCTTTTGCTACCGAGAAAATTCCGTCTTGACCAAAATAAACACCTTCAACATCCTTTGGATAACCAACCATCGTAATAATTATTTCGGCATTTTCTGCAATTTCTTTAGGTGTATTTTGCCAACGTGCCCCTTTTTCCAGTAACTCCCTTGCCTTTTCTTTCGTACGTGTGTATACATCTAGACGATAACCTTTTTCCATTAAGTTTAGCGCCATACTTTTCCCCATTACACCTAAACCGATAAAACCAATTGTTTTTTCCACTTTTCCATCCCCTTAGCTCTTTTACATTCTTAAACGGATCTTAATTTACCGCCATCAACGAAGAAACTGCTCCCCGTCATATATGTATTTGCATCTGAAACCAAAAAAGCAACCACTTTTGCAAACTCTTCTGGAGTTCCTGATCTCTTAAGGGGGATCGCATCCTCAGCCGTTCTTGCAACCTCATCAAGCGTTTTGCCACTTTTCACGGCATTGACCTCATCTAATTGGCTAATACGCTCTGTTAAAATTCTACCGGGAGCTACCGTATTGACCAAAATATTATATGGAGCAAATTCATCCGCTAATGTTTTAGCAAGCCCAACGATCCCCATTCTGAATGTATTCGAAAGAATTAAACCTGGGATTGGTTCACGTATGGAAGAAGACGCAATATTAATAATACGACCGCCATTTTCTTTCAAATGAGGTAAGGCAGCTCGAATAACACGAATATAAGAAAGTAAATTTAACTCGAAAGCTGCATTCCACTTCTCATCATCCATATCTTCAAACCCGCCTGCTGGTGGCCCACCTGCATTATTGACTAAAATATCTAGACCGCCAAATCGATTTACTGTCTTTTCAACCATTGCTTTGATTTCTTCCGGCTTCGTTAGATCACATTGGACCCAATCTACTTTACCGCTCTCATAAAGTTCAAGTTCCTCTTTAACTAGATTAAGTTTTATCTCATTACGGCTCGCTAGCATTACGTTTGATCCTTCTTGAACTAATGTTTGAGCAATTGCCTTTCCAATCCCTTGGCTCGATGCCACAACGAGTACATTCTTACCTTTTAGACCTAAGTCCATCATCTCGCCTCCCAAATCATATCTTTTTTTCATTATACACTGAATCCTTTATTAAGCTAAACTCTAGGATAAAGTCAGATTTTCATTCCCCATAAAAAAAACACCGGATCGTCATCCGATCCGGCGAAAAAGGGGGAAAAATGAGAATGAAATGACAAAAGTCAAATCAATCATGTTCCCTATTCTTTACCACTTTTTATCATTCTATACACATTAAAACTGTTTACAATTATGTTACAGTTCTGTTTCTTTTTTGACTAGTTCTACAACCTGTCCAGCAGTTTGCATGGAAAGAGCTTTTTCAGCTAATACCTTCATTTCCTTCTGGTCAAGATGCTTAATTTGATTCCTTGCTTTAAGTATAGAAGATGCACTCATAGAAAATTCATCTAGTCCTAAACCGACTAAGAGTGGAATAGCTAGCTCATCTCCTGCCATTTCTCCACACATTCCTGCCCATTTACCTTGAGCGTGGGCACCATCAATAACCATTTTAACTAACCGTAAAATAGCTGGATTATAAGGTTGATACAAATAAGAAACTCGCTCATTCATTCGATCAGCTGCCATTGTATACTGAATTAAATCATTCGTTCCAATGCTGAAAAAATCAACTTCTTTTGCAAGTTGGTCAGCTAATACTGCTGTCGAAGGAATTTCAACCATAATCCCTATTTCAATGTCATCTGATACTTTGATGCCAGAATTGAGAAGGTTTTGTTTTTCTTCTAATAAAATTTTCTTAGCGGATTGAAATTCATCGAGAGTGGCAATCATCGGGAACATAATTCTCAATTTCCCATAGATGCTAGCTCGTAACAAAGCTCGAAGTTGCGTTCGAAAAAGATCTTGTTCTTCTAAACAGAGCCTAATAGCACGAATTCCTAAAAATGGATTGAGCTCATCTGGCAACTGAAGATACGGGAGTTTTTTATCTCCTCCGATATCAAGTGTTCGAACAACTACAGATCTCCCCTCCATTTTTTCTAATACAGTTTTATACGCTTCGAACTGTTCGTCTTCGGAAGGCAACTGATCCCTTTCCATAAAAAGAAATTCAGTTCTATATAATCCTACTGCCTCTCCACCATTTTTGAGAACAGCCTCTATATCGTTTGGAGAACCAATATTAGCTGCTAGTTCTAAATGAACACCATCACTTGTTACAGTAGCCTCATTTTTCAATAGTGCCCATTCTGCCTTTTGCTGTTCATAATTCTTCTGCATTTCCTCAAATTTTTGAACAGCCTCCGAGGTAGGATTAACATGGACCTCTCCATTCATTCCATCAACAACAAGCAAGTCCCCATCTTGAATAGAGCTTGTAATCGTTTTAGTCCCTACCACAGCTGGAATTTCTAATGATCTTGCCATGATAGCAGAATGCGAGGTGCGTCCTCCGATATTGGTCGTAAACCCACGGACAAATTGTTTGTTTAGTTGTGCTGTATCTGATGGCGTCAAATCTTCAGCGACGATAATCACTTCTTCAGCAACCATACTTGGACTTTGAATTTGAACTCCTAATAAATGAGCAAGTATCCGTTTTGAAACATCTTTAATATCAGCGGCTCTTTCCTTCATATACTCATTATCCATCTGTTCAAAAATACTAACATATTGGTCCGTTGTTTCTTTTAAAGCGCTTTCTGAATTTACTTTATTAGTTCTGACTTTCCCTTCTATCTCTCCGATTAGCTCAGGATCACTTAATACTAAAAGGTGAGCATCAAAGATGGCCGCCTTATCTTCCCCAAGGTTTGCCATAGCATGATCCCTTATCGTTTTAAGGTCAGATTTGGCGGCATCTAATGCTGAATGAAGACGATTAATCTCTTCATCAGCATCTGAGATAGCGATTTTCTCAAAAGACAAGTCCGGTTCAACAAGCCGAAATGCTTTTCCGATGGCAATTCCACTAGACGCTGCTATCCCTTTCAATATGGTGGACATTATTTTGCAAGTCCTTCTTTTTCAAACAATTCTTCAATTCCAGCGATAGCTTCTGCTTCATCATTTCCATCAGCGCTAATGCTAATAGTAGCGTTTTTACCAATACCGAGTGACATAACACCCATAATTGATTTCAAGTTCACCTTTTTCTCTTTATATTCTAATTGAATATCTGATGAATACCTGCTCGCTGTTTGAACAAGCATCGTTGCTGGTCTTGCATGAATTCCAGTATCAGTAACAACAGTAAATTGTTTTTCGATCATTAATCCCGACTCCTTTTCGTTAAAATAAATTAAAAGACCTCACAATACAAAATTAGCTAATTTTATTGATTTCGTCAATCATTGCGCTGTAAAATACGAATAATTTTTTACTTTATCCTTTAACTTACCCCTAGACGATAATATTCTTGCACTTTCTAATAAAATAGTGCAAAATATTATGAAAAGCGATTACAGACTAAATACATCAAGTCATCCTTTTGATGACAATAGAGATTCTTGTCCGTCTGAGCTGGATTTACGAATAATTACCTACTGGCCATTTGGTTAACGAGACCCAAACCATTGGGGTGAAAATTGCTACTCATCGTTGACCATACTTCTTTTTCAAACTTTTGTGCAATAACAAAGGTTCAAACTCGAAAATCACTGACCGGATATAGAGCAAGGGAGAGAATGTAAATGAAAATTGCTGAAGTTGGGAATATCATAGAGTTCAGAGATGGACTTCAAGGAATTGTTGAAAAGGTTAATGAGAATTCCGTCATTGTAGATCTAACCTATATGGAGAATTATCGAGATTATGATTTGGAAGAAAAAACCGTTGTTAACCACAAAAATTATAAAATTATTAAAGAAACATCGAAAATTTAAAAGCAAGCGGAATCGCTTGCCTTTTTTTAATTTTAATATTTAACTAGTAAGAATAAAAGCGATTTTTATAGAAAGGGTTTTGTAATGATTAGGAGCTTAAAAGACTGGAAAGTTTTAGTGGGGCTATTATTAGCCTATTTACTAATTTCTATTTCCTTTGATTACAAGCAACAAGTATTTTGGTATCTATACACAGCAACTATGTTAGTGCTAATCAGTATAACGATTATGAATGAAAAAATTGAAGATAAAACAGCTAATACTAAGCATATGTTAATTGGGGTTATATCCGGGATAGGCTTATATCTTATTGTCGCCGCTGGTAACTTGATTTTTGGGATTTTACCAGGTAACTTTGATAAAATTGTAGCAACATTGTATGACCGGTTTTCTCCAGAATGGTTTTGGCAGTACTTAGCTTTAATATTTATCATCGCGCCAGGAGAAGAATTGTTCTGGCGAGGATTCATTCAAAAAAGGTTTATGAATAATATGGGTACATTTTCTAGTATTTTCGCCTCAGCTGCTTTATATGCAGGTGCATTTATTTTCACTGACTATCCAATACTTATTATTATGGCTTTTGTGAGTGGGATTTTTTGGGGATTACTGTATGTATGGAAACGTAGTATACCTCTGTTAATCGTTTCCCATTTATTATTTGATTTGCTCCTACTCATATTTTTCCCTCTCTCTTAATAAAATCTGGGTGTAACGAAATTTATCTTATTCCGTCTAATTGAATAAGAAGACATTTTATTCAAGGAGGGATAAATAATTTGAAGTTACTTAAAAAGATCCTTTTTATTATAGGTGCTGTACTTCTTTTATCAGCTTGTGGACAGTCTCTTAACGAAAATGAAGAAACAACTGGGAGTGGTGGTACTCCCGAACAAAATCAAGTAGAGAATTCGAAAGGGAGCTCCGGGGAAAAGTCAACTAAAGAATCAGAAGAAAATCAAAAACAAAACGAACAGGAAGACAAAACAGGTAGTCATAATGATTCTCAGAATGCCGAGGAAAATAATACAGAGACTGAGAAAATCCGACTTATGGAAAAAAATTTAACATTTGCGATAAATGGAAAAACAGCTGAGGAAACCGCCTTTTTAAAGCGAAGCGATAATCAAGATTATTCAGTTTATGTTTTACCTGGCTATATTTTGACAGGGGAAGAACCAAATAGTGATATCCTTTATCTTGAAGAGGATTCTTTCCACAATATGAGGATTCAACTATTGCCAAAAGACATCTCTATTGAAGATGCCGTCGCAACTATGAAAGAGCAATTAACCGCTGTGAGCGATAATGTAGTTGAAATTGAGAATAATGATGGCTGGCTTAAAGATAGTCATATGTATCAATCCAAAAACGAGGAAGATCTGGTCACTGGAATTATAAAAGAAAATACGGATTTTATTTTAAAGTTGACGATTTTTACAAAGCTAAACACTGATTATAGTGATCCCCTATTAAAAATGGGAGAAACTATTGACAGCAAATAAATAAAAAGGGAGCCCAAAATTGAATGGGTTCCCTTTCCCTTTGATCCTACATCGCCACTTTCTGAAAGTCAAACAACATCTACCTATTGAGCTTCACTTTATTTCTGTATAGATTTTCTCCAAAGGAGCACAAGAAAAGCTAAACTAATATAACCAAATAAAGGGTATAAAATCCCTAACAACTGTCCATAATCAACCCTGCCGACTAAATAGACGAACACCATAATTACAATAAAAATCCAAATGCTTTTTACTTCCACATATTTCCTCAACTGTCGTTCAATCCCGTATAAGTTTCCAATTAAGGAAGTGAAGATTTCTCCGAAAATAATAAACAGATAAATAAAGTAAATATTTTCGAATGTGTTTCTCACAACAACAGCCATTGGTATATCGTAGTCTAAGAGACTAGGCAAAGCTCCTAAAGTAATATGACTAGAAATTAAAATAACTGTTAAAAGAAACCCTCCTAAAATTCCTCCTAATTTAACGATTGCCTTATTATTTATTTCAGTCGCTATTGGTACAAGTACAGCTTGAGCAAGCGTCAAGTTAAAGGCCGCATAGGAAAAAGCTGATCCCGCCGCCTTCCACCCAGACTTTATTTCAGGCGTAATCAGCAAATATTCCGGAAAAAAATCATAATAAAAAGCTGAATACATAACCATTAAATTAAAAACGATTAAAATTGGCACGACAAAAGTATTTACTGCGAATAAACCTTTAACACCTAAAATCATAACTAAAATACTTAAAGTAATTGTCACTACTGATCCTACAATTTTCGGTATACCCAATTGTTCCAAAAATAAAGCTTCTGCCCCAGAGAGCATAACTGCACAAACTCCAATAAGCATAATAGTCATAAAGATATTCATAATCTTTGAAAAGAACTTCCCAAACAGATGTTCATTAAACTCTTTAAATGAGCTTGCCTGAATATCAATAGACATTAACATCATCTTTGTTCCCATCATAATAAACAGAAATCCAGCAAGTAGTATACCGAAAAATCCGTATAACGAATATTGAGTAAAAAATTCTACTATTTCTTTTCCAGTTGCGAAACCAGCTCCAATTACTGTACCAACATATACTGCTGCTACTTGAAATGCCCCTGTCCACTTTTTCACTCTCACGCCCCACTTCATTAACTTTTCGTCTACTATATCCTTATGTGTAAGATTGAAAAAAAGTCTAAAAAACATATCGAAACACTTGAAAGTCAAAAAAGGTCAATGTATAATACTGCTATAAGGTCAGAATTAGTCAAAAATTATAGACATAAGCATAGCGTTAATTAGAGTAGATCAAGTTTAATCAATTTTATTTTTTCGCCCTATGGTCAAGGTTAGTCAAAATCAATATTCTATTATCTGTATGGAGGATTGATATTTATGTTATGTTCAAAATGCCAAGCGAAAAATGCTAATATTCATCTTCACTTAAATGTAAATGGTCAAAAACAAATATTAGCTTTTTGCAGTGAGTGTTATAGTAAAGAAAAAAATAAATTTGGATCTACTGTTTCTAATCCAAGTTTAAATTCAGGAATTAATGGTTTCGAAGATCTGTTTATGAGTTTTCCTCAAGGACAAAATTCATTTGATCAAGCAACAAAAAATAGATCAACTAAAGCTAGACATAATGGTTTTCTTGACCAATTTGGTCGTAATTTAAATAATGGGGCAAAAGCAGGACTCATCGACCCTGTAATTGGCCGTGATGATGAAATAAAAAGAACAATTGAAATTTTAAATAGAAGAAATAAAAATAATCCCGTTTTAATTGGGGAACCTGGTGTTGGGAAAACCGCTATAGCAGAAGGCCTCGCCTTAAAAATTGTTCAACAAGATGTTCCTTCCAAATTAAAGAATAAAGAGGTTTATTTACTTGATGTCGCCTCTCTAGTAGCGAATACAGGAGTTCGAGGACAATTTGAAGAGCGTATGAAACAGCTTATTTCCGAATTGCAAGAACGGAAAAATGTTCTATTATTTATTGATGAGATTCATTTACTTGTTGGAGCAGGTTCAGCAGAAGGATCGATGGATGCTGGCAATATATTAAAACCCGCACTTGCCCGCGGTGAACTCCAAGTTATTGGGGCAACAACACTGAAAGAATATAGGCAAATTGAAAAAGATGCAGCGCTAGAAAGACGTTTTCAACCTGTTCAAGTCAATGAACCTTCCATAGAAAAATCTATAGAAATCTTATATGGATTAAAGGAAAAATATGAGAGTTTTCACCAAGTTCACTATAGCGAAGATGCGTTAAAAGCATGTGTTGAGCTATCCGCTCGCTATATCCAAGATCGTTATCTTCCAGATAAAGCAATTGATCTCATGGATGAAGCAGGTTCAAAATTAAATTTGACCTTAAAAAACACTGATAAAGACGACGTGCATAAAAGGATTATGGACCTTCAAAAGGAAAAACAAGTAGCGCTTTCCGGAGAAGATTACGAACTTGCTGCAAAGCTTCGGGATGAGGAAGCAGATTTAGAAAAGGTATTAAATAACGAATCATCTAGTCCGAAACTTGTTGTAAGTGTTGATGATATCCAAGAAATAATCGAAACTAAAACAGGAATCCCTGTAGGAAAACTACAAGGTGATGAACAGTTTAAATTGAAAAATCTTGAAAAGAATTTATCAACAAAAGTGATCGGTCAAGATGACGCTGTACAAAAAATAGCAAAAGCAATTCGTCGTAGCCGAGCTGGCTTAAAAGCGAAGAATCGACCAATTGGTTCCTTCCTCTTCGTAGGACCAACAGGTGTTGGTAAAACAGAAATAACGAAAACACTTGCTGAAGAATTATTCGGAACGAAGGATGCCTTTATTCGTTTAGACATGAGTGAGTATATGGAGAAACATAGTGTATCAAAATTAATCGGCTCTCCTCCAGGTTATATAGGCCATGATGAAGCAGGCCAATTAACTGAAAGGGTGCGTCGAAACCCATACAGTATTATTCTGTTAGACGAAATTGAGAAAGCCCATCCTGATGTTCAGCATATGTTTTTACAAATTTTAGAAGATAGCCGCTTAACTGACAGTCAAGGAAGAACGGTTAGCTTCAAAGATACTGTCATCATTATGACAAGTAATGCGGGAGTGACCACAAAAGCTATTCATGTCGGCTTCGGTAATAGCGATGCCATTAAAGAAACAAGTATTTTGGATTCTCTCGGATCATTCTTTAAGCCAGAATTCTTAAATCGTTTCGACAGCATTATCGAATTTAATAAACTAGATAAAAAACATTTACTGGAAATTGTTGAACTACTTTTGAACGAATTACAACAAACTATTTCTGAACAAGGGATGAAGCTTGAAATTTCTAACGAAGTGAAAGAGAAAATAGTAGAATTGGGCTATCATCCTGAATTCGGTGCTCGTCCCCTTCGTAGGGTAATCCAAGAACAGCTTGAAAATAAAATTGCTGACTATATACTTGATTATCCAGAAAAGAAAATATTAAAAGCTCATTTAAATAATAATGTCATCACAATTGTTTCAGAAACTTAATATTAAAAAAGAGATTGTCGCAAATGACAATCTCTTTTAGTATTCCATTCTCTTTTACAGTAACGTTTCAGCCCCATCAATATAGATTTCTGATCCAGTAATATGGCTGGATGCATCTGAAGCTAAGAAGTGAATTAAATTGGCTACTTGCTCAGGCTGTCCAGGTGCATTTTCAAGAGGATGACTGCCTTCTGGATATTCTACCGGAATTTTTACTTTTGCGAGCTTTTCCTGCTCAGGATGCGTATTCTCGCCAATATTTGTTTCAATGGCTCCAGGACAGATTATATTAACTCTAATCTTATAGGATGAAAGTTCAAGTGCTGCCATTTTTCCAAAAGCCATTTGACCAGCCTTCGAGCTACTATAGGCAGACATGCCAAATCCTGAAAACTTCCTATTACCATTGATGGAACTTGTAATTATAATACTTCCTCCAGCTTGTTTTAAGTGTGGAATTGAATATTTGACAGTTAAAAAAGTACTTTTCAAATTGGTTGAAATCGTATGATCCCATTCTTCAGGTGGAAAATCTTCAATAGGAGTGACAACACCATTGATTCCCGCATTCGCAAAAACGATATCAAGTCGACCAAATTCCTTCACAACTTGATCAATTCCTTTATTTACTCTAGCTGGATCAGATAAATCTACATCTTCGATTATCGCTTTGCCACCTTGTTCTTCGATTTCCTTTTTTACCTTCTCCGCCTTTTCTTCTTTTAAGTCTAAAAGTCCGATTATAGCACCAGCTTTCGCTAATTGAATAGCTGCTGCTGCACCAATCCCCGAAGCAGCCCCCGTCACGATTGCGACTTTATTTTCCAAAGACATATTATTTACCATGAAACCCCTCCTTTTGGAAAGTTTACCCCAAATGGGATTTTCTACTCCTAAAAGAAGAGGTCTCAAATATGTTCTCTATTTTTTTGTTGTTTATGAACTGACACCTGCAATTAAGAGCTGTTAGACCCCCATTGTTTGAATTTTCTTTAATAAGTCAAATTGATTGAGTTAGAAATAATCACAATTAGACCTTGATGAGAAGCAGGATGTAATGATGTGGATTCTGTATTTGCTTTTGTTTCAGTTTGACTATTATATTTGTGTGAGCATATCAACATAAAATAGACATATGTATAAGGGTGCTTAGCTCTTTATATTATTATGGAATTCTAAATGGATTCCTTTTTAGCTTCTAGTCTCCCTAGTCAAAATTTGTCTATTTTGCAAATTGTAGTAGTCTTTGTTGTCTTACGAAACTATTTGCAACATTCTTTCTAGGAATGATAATGGATTTAGAACTTTTTGTTGCTTGAAACGTTTGATAGTATTCATTCAACAAAGAATCAAGTTCTTGACTGCAAATAATTGTTTTTTCTGCATTTAATCCATACATCTCCCCAAATAAGTACATTTCTTTACGCTTTTCTTGAATTTTTGCTAAAAAATTATTCTGATCATTGACGCTAAAACACATATCCTGTTCTCCTCCAATTAGTTTCCTAAAAACTCAACTATGCCATTATCTCAACAAAGATTTTAATTGTAAATAGATTCGCAAAAGTAGACATTTTTTTTACAAGTTGTCATCATTTCTTAACAATTGACGAACATATTACTTATAAAACTCCTTCAATTTTTAACAATATTTCTTTCTTTTCAATCTGATTGCCAGCATAACCCGTTAACTGTCGATTCTTCCCGATTACACGATGACAAGGAATAATAATTGGGATTCGATTAACTCTATTTGCTTGTCCTACCGCCCTCACTGCCTTTTCATTATGTATGGCTTTGGCAATATCCGCATAGCTTCTTGTTTCTCCATATGGTATATTGTTTAATTCCTCCCAGACCGCATTCTGAAACGGAGTTCCTTCGACTAAGAGTGGCAATTGGAACTTCTTTCGTTTCTTATGAAAATATTCATTGAGCTGATTAGCAGCCTCCATCAATAATGGATCATCACTTGCTTCTATAACTCCCCATTTTTCATTATCATTCTGGAACTCATCGTATTGTAGAAACAAACCGGTAATGGCAGCTTTATTTCCGATTATGACAAGATCGCCTATCAAACTATCTGTTACTTTAAAGTACTTTTGCATTTGGCCTCTTCCTTTACATATATTTCGCAGTAATAATTTTTTGTCACTCAAACTTTATAAAACGGTAATATTATCAGCAGGTGAAAAGGGGTAATATATCAGCAACAACTATAAAGTTGGTGATATAGATGAAAAAAAGAGATTATTATTTTGATAACGCAAAGTTTATTTTGATTTTTCTAGTTGTATTTGGGCACCTTATTCAATCCTATGTAGAAACTAATACAATAATTGAAAACGTCTATAAACTCATTTATTCTTTTCATATGCCTGCATTTATCCTCGTTTCTGGATATTTTGCCAAAGGGATCTATCAAAATGGATACGTTGGAAAGCTAATGAAAAAGTTAATCTTACCATACCTTATTTTCCAAATAATCTACACTATTTTCTATTACTTCTTATTGGATAAAAACACTTTGCAATTCGATTTTCTTAATCCACAATGGTCTCTGTGGTTTTTACTGAGTTTATTCTACTGGAACCTAATGTTGCTGGCATTTACTAAGTTAAAACCATCCTACGCTATAGCAATCGCTGTAACAACTGGCCTAGTAATCGGGTATGTAGATTGGATTTCCAATTACCTAAGTCTGTCAAGAACCTTTGTATTTTTTCCTTTTTTTCTAGTTGGATTTTATTTAAAAAGGGAGCATTTTCAACGCGTTGCTTCTCATAAATCAAAATTATTTGCCATGACGATCGTAATCGTAATTGGACTAATCTTCGTTCTCTATCCTGGATTAGATGAAAAGTGGCTTTTAGGATCTAAACCTTATAGTGATCTGGAGACCGTTACAGCTATCGGCATATTAAAAAGGATGGGAGTTTACTTTATTAATTTTATCATGGTAGGATGCTTCTTTGCATTTGTACCTAATAGAAAACTATTTTTTACAAAATGGGGCAGAAACACACTTTACGTTTACTTATTACATGGATTTGTTATACGAACGTTTAGAGGTAGTGATTTTGAGGGGCTCATCGACCATTCGCAAACAGTCATCATCCTTCTCATAATCGCATTAGGACTCACATCCATTTTATCAAGCAAATTTGTCACAGTTGCAGCACAGCCTTTTATTGAACTGAAGTGGTCAAGATGGAAACAATTTTTAGGAGATATGAAGGATAATTTGACTAGCGCGAAAAGAGCATAAACATGACTTTAACATTCCCCAACTTAAATTCTCGGATTCTTCTCTAATTCCTGAAGTGTGGGTCTTACAATCAGTTAAAGCGGGATAAAATTCCAATTTGAATGTAAAAAAACCGGCATTTAAAGCCGGTTTTTTACTATTTTCTATAGTAATTCTTTCCGTAAATCCTCAGCTGATTTCGGCGAAAGTAAGCCCATTGGTACATCAAATACTGTTTTTGCTCCAGTTTGATCAAGTTGATTCATTTTAAAAGCCGCTCGAGCGTATGCAACCAATACACTTGCCGTATACTCAGGATTGCTTTCAAGTTTCAAAGAAAATTCCATTATATGTGAATTTGAATCACCTGTTTTTCCACTTCTGATTACAAAACCACCGTGAGGCATTTTAGAGTGATTAGCCTGAAACTCTTCTTCGCTAATAAAATTAACTTTTGTATGATAGTCAGCAAAGTAGTGAGGCATTGTAACAATCGCTTCTTCAATCTTTTTAAGCTCTGCTCCCTCTTCGGGAACTACATAACACTCACGTAGATGCTTTTCGTTTGTTGCTAGCGTTGGGTTTTCCCCATTCCTAACACGATTAACGGCATTTTCAATAGGGATTGTATATTGGACTCCAGCTTTAACACCATCCACTCTCCGAACTGCATCAGAGTGTCCTTGGCTCAAACCTTTCCCCCAGAATGTATACGTTTCTCCTTCAGGAAGTATCGCTTCCCCAAGCAAGCGATTCATCGAAAATACACCGGGATCCCAACCAACCGAAATAATACTTGTTTTTCCTGACCTTTTTGCTACCTCATCCATTTTAGCAAAATACTCGGGAATTTTAGCATGTGTATCAAAGCTATCAATCGTATTAAACATAGCGGCCAATTCTGGACCTTGTTCAGGTAAATCTGTTGCAGACCCACCACATAAAATAAGTACATCAATTTGATCTTTATATTCTTCTACATTCGTAATTGATAAAACTTTTACATTTGGGTCTAGAACTTTAACGCTAGCAGGATCTCTTCTAGAAAATACACCTACGAGCTCCATATCTGCATTTAACTTGATAGCGGCTTCTACACCTCTACCTAAATTCCCATAACCCGCAATACCAATTCTAATTTTGTTTGCCATGATTATTACCTCCAATGTACTAATATTTTACCCTATGATGACTCTTTCCTTCGGGTAATGGAAATCTGGCTCCTTTTCATTGTTAGCCATGATGAACAAAAAGGATAGTATTCCAATTCTACCAATAAACATTAATAAAATAAGCAAGGATTTTCCAAAAATCGTTAAATCCGGAGTGATTCCCATCGAGGCTCCACATGTTCCAAATGCCGATGCTACTTCAAAAATAATAGCGATAAGACTTGCATCTTCGGTCAGCGACAATAGAAAGATTGATGTACCTGTTAAAATAACTGCTAACATAAGTACAACT
This sequence comes from Bacillus niameyensis, assembly GCF_001375535.1. GTDB lineage: Bacteria > Bacillota > Bacilli > Bacillales > Bacillaceae_C > Lederbergia > Lederbergia niameyensis. The sequence goes on along the minus strand of NZ_LN831197.1, from coordinate 186,266 downwards.
AAAGATTTTAGCACGTCTTGTGGGTGAATTTCACGCTGGAATATCTTAATAGCTGATCGACCACGAGCAAAATGGAATAAGAAAAGAAGATTTAAAGCAAATGTCGTTGTCCTAATACCTCCACCAACTGAACTAGGAGATGCCCCGATAAACATTAATGCCGACATAAAAAGGATCGTTGAAACGGATAGCTGGTTTACGTCCATAGTTAACAATCCAGCACTTCTCATAGAGGTCGACTGAAATAAAGCATAAAATAAAGATTCATGCCATGATTTCCCTGAAAATGATTGACCAGCTTCAATAACTAATATGACAATTGCACCTACTACTAATAAAAGAACATACGTTAAAGTTGTTATTTTTGTAAATAAACTAAAACGAAAACGAATATTTTCATCTTTATGTAGTAAAAATTTCTTTACCTCGATCCACACAGGAAATCCTATCGCACCTAAAATAATCAGTATCATTGTGACAAATTGGACAAAATAATCTTTAGCAAACGGTAGCAAAGATTGGCCAGTAATATCAAAACCAGCGTTTGTAGTTGCACTAATCGAAGCAAACAACCCTTGTAAGTAGGCCTCTTGCCATGTCGAATAATACGTTAAATAGTATGTACCAAGTACAATTGCTCCTATTAACTCAATGAACAATATTATATAGACAATTTCCTTCAACAGGGCTACTAATCCTGATAGATTAAGTTGATTTTGATCTGTTCTAATCAATTGTCTATGCTTTAGTCCAACTCTTTTTCCTAACATAAGCCAGAAAAAAGTACTGATCGTCATAATACCAATTCCACCTATTTGCAGAACGATCATGAGTAAAAAGATACCAGATGTTGTAAAAGTATCAGCAATTTTAATCGTTGTCAATCCAGTTACACTAACAGCACTTGCTGCAGTAAAGATCGCATCCATAAAAGACCACTCAGCATCCGGTTTTCGGGCAAATGGTAAACTTAGTAGTACTGCTGAAATGGCTACTGTGAAGAAATAATAAGTCACAAGGATACGAAAAGGTGTCAACCTTGTTACGGTTAATTTTTTAATTCGCTTCATTTTAATGTATCCCCCAAATTGAAGTCCATTCTTTTATATTAATGAAAAACATCTTCATTGGAAAGAAAAAAATATCCATAACCTTTTAATCCGATAATACCTAGCTGAAAGCTTGATTATTGATGAATTTTCACGATATTACTCTTCTTACAAATTTCATCCAATCAACTCTCATTTTACCATTCATGAATGATCAATTATTAAACCATACTACGAATACGAAATAAATTTAATGAAGAGGAGTTATTTAAATGCCTAGACAAAGTAATAAACTACTTGTTCCCGGAATCGAACAATATTTAGATCAAGTCAAATACGAAATTGCCCAAGAGTTTGGGGTAACCTTAGGAGCTGACACTGTTTCGAGAGGCAATGGTTCAGTTGGAGGAGAAATTACAAAAAGGTTAGTTAAACAAGCACAAGCCCAATTGAATGGAAATCAGCAATAGGAAAAATTAACACAATTCTAAATTCTAATACATTCGGTATTAGACGAGTGGTGAGATTAGACAAACCTCTATAGTATAATCGCATGTGAACCCCAGAGATTCACATGCGATTTTTTATTTTTTTAAATGCAACCTTTTCTTTTTACTATTCATTCTGCGTGTTTCCGGATCAAATAGACTATAGACTATAGGGATGATAAACAGAGTTAACAAAGTGCTACTAATTAACCCTCCTATTACTGTCACACCCATTGGTTGATTGATTTCCGTTCCCTCCCCTATTCCAAGAGCAATCGGGACAAGTCCGAGAATAGTTGTTAACGACGTCATAAGAATCGGGCGAACACGATCTTTTACAGATTCCACCAAAGCTTCATAACTTGATAAACCTGCATCCTTCCGTTGATTAACATAATCTACAAGAACTATGGCATTATTCACAACTATTCCAGCTAGTATAACTAGTCCGATAAATGCTGGAATACTGATCGGAAGTCTAGTTATAACTAATGCTATCGCAACGCCAATGACCATTAAAGGCACTGTAAACATAATAACAAATGGATATTTAAACGATTCAAATTGAGCAGCCATTACAATATATATTAAAAGAATAGCTAAAATAAAAGCCATAATCATATCATTCATGGAATCTTCAAGTAGTTCTGTCTCCCCACTATACGTAAGTTCCGTTTGATCAGAGAGCTTTAAATCAGCAATTTTTTTATCTACTTGCTTAGAAATTGCTCCTAGATTAGTTTCCGAGTCATACTTTAACTTAAATTGGACAGCATCCCGTTGATTAAGTCTTTGAATAGAAACAGGTCCCTTACCCGTTGTAATATCCGCAACATCACTTAATTTAACGTAAGAACCATCTGATTTTCTAATTAACAATGATTTTAACTTCTCGAGATTTCTGCTTACATCTTCATCGAATCCTACAAAAACTCCGTATACTTCCGAATTTTCGCCCAGAATCTGTGAAGCCTGCACGCCTTTTGTTATATTGTTAACAACCGTAGCAATTTGCACAGGAGCCAATCCTACGTCAAAAGCTTTTTCTCGATTCACGCTAATTTGTACTTCTTCCACTGTTTTAGCTGTGTTTGTAGATAATTCTGTAACAGCAGCAATATCTTTGAGTGCTAGATAAATCAATTCTACATTTTGTTCCAAACGCTCTTTATTAGTATCACTAACATTAAATGTTAGGGTTTGTGGCGCCATTCCTGAAGCTGCTTGAACATCAAATTTCACTTTGGCTTGATCATTTATTTTGTTAACCTGTTCGATAATGGTTGGTTTAAGTTGATCAACAATTTTAAATAAGGACTCTCTCCTAACTTCCTTTGAATTAAGTCGCACATATATTTCAGCGGCATTCACCTTGCCCTTGCCTTGGAATGCTTCCTCCTGGGTTGAACCGACTAAACTAACATACACATCTACATCTTTATTCTTTTTAAGCTGCTTTTCGATTACATTTACTACTTTATCGGTTTCTGTTAAAGCAGCTCCATTTTCTAACTGGACGCCAATACTAAAAAAACCTTCGTCTGTCGGTGGCAAAAACTGTGTTCCAACAGAACCAAACCCAAACAGGCCAGCAACAAATAACACTACGGCCGTTGTTAAAATAAGGAGACGATGGCGTAATGACCAACGAATTGAGCGATCCAACATATTCATTGACTTCGATCGACGTCTTTTTGCTTCAAAATTGTTTTTGGATGCTTTCAGCCACTTACTTGCAAGCATTGGAATAACGGTTAAAGCGACAAATAGTGAGGCGAATAAACTGAAGGAAATCGTAAAAGCAAATTCTTTAAATAATTGTCCAAGTAAACCACTTATAAAAACTACTGGAAGAAATACTGCAACAGTTGTAAACGTCGATGCTGTAATAGCTCCCGCCACTTCTTTTGCTCCATCACGAGCCGCTTGTTCAGGGGCTTTTCCCATTGAAAGATGACGATAAATATTTTCAATCACTACAATGGCGTTATCAACAAGCATTCCAATTCCTAGAGCAAGTGCCCCTAGCGTCATTATATTCATTGCAAAATCCGCAAAATACATGAGAACAAATGTAACAATGACCGAATACGGGATTGCTACTCCTATAATGATCGGGCTTTTGAAACTCCGTAAAAACAAAAACAGCACTAGCATCGCAAGGGCTCCTCCAATTAATAACGATGAAGCGATATTTCCGATTGCAATCCGAATATAATCCCCCTGATCAAATAGTACGGCCGATTCGACTCCTTTATATTGTTCTTTTCTTAAAAGCTTGTCCAATGCATTTTGAAAGTTTTTTGAAACATCAGCTGTGTTCGCATTGGATTCCTGAAGAACGCTTAATAACACTGAAGGCTGCTCATTAGTCCGTGTTATACTTTTCGATGGCTGTTCCTGCAATCTCACTTCTGCAACGTCTTTAATGCGAATCTTTTTTCCATTAATTGGGTTAGCTGTTATTGGCAGATTAGCAATATCCTCAGTTGTGTGAAGCATGCTGATTACTCTAGTCGTAAGTTCCTTCCCTTCCATTAAAATTGTTTCACCTGGCATAGAAATATTATTAGCTTGAATAACTTGAATAAGATCAGATTGAGCAAGATGATTATTCTTAAGTTTTTCTTCATCTATGATCACCCTAACCTCTTCAATCAATGTACCTGACACATTGACATTCGCTACTCCTTCCACTTTTTTCAGTTCGTTTGTTAAATCAGCAGCAAGAACCCTTAAGTTCTTTTCATCCCTATTCGTTTTCAAGGAAAGTTGAATGACTGGAAATTGTGAAGGATCAAATTTTAAAAATCTCGGTTTATTTGCATCCGATGTAATCGGCGTTTGATCTATCCTCTGTAAAACATCATTTTGAACGTCATCAATCGACGTTGTCCACGTAAATTCAAGCAAAATTAAACTAGATCCTTCTTGTGAGATAGACTGAACATTTTTGATCCCTGGTAAAGTAGCTAAGCTTGCTTCCAATGGCTTTGATATTTTTTCAACTACTTCTGCTGGACTTGCACTAGGGTACGAGGTTACAACTACTGCAATAGGGGCATTAATATCAGGAATTAATTTTAATGGAATTTTCAACAATGAAACGAAACCTAAAATTATGACTAGTAACATGGTGACTATAGTAAATACAGGTCTTTTAATAGAAAAATTACTGATGTTCACGAAATTGCTCCTTTCGGATAGAACAGTAGACATCTTTATTATTCCATTAACAGATGGATTATTATGTAACCATTGCCACTTTTTACAGATAAAATAAAAATCCCTTTTTGAATAAATGTTTTCAAAAAGGGATTTTGCCAAATTAACTTATATTAACTGCGATCTTACCTTGACTAAGCTATAAAATTTATTCGTCGATGGAAACCCCAACTAAATGTTGTTTCAATTCTCTATTCCATCGGATTGCTAAGAATAATATCCGGATTCTTATCTTGAAACCAGCGAAGAGCAAATTCATTTTCAAATAAAAATAAAGGGCGGTCAAAGCGATCTTTCGCAAGTAAGCTTCTTTGACTTGAAAGAGATTCATCAAATTTTTCATTTTCAATCCACCGGGCAATTTTGGATCCCATTGGTTCCATAATAACGTCTGAATTGTATTCATTTTTCATCCGATGTTCAAAAACTTCAAATTGTAATTGTCCAACTGCCCCAAGTATATAATCGTCGGTTCGATATGTTTTATATAACTGAATAGCGCCTTCCTGGACAAGTTGCTCGATTCCTTTATGATAACTTTTTTGCTTCATAACATTTTTCGGAGTGACTCTTACGAAAAGTTCAGGAGTAAATTGTGGCAGTTTCTCATAATGGATTGATTGCTTTCCTTCAAAGAGAGTATCCCCAATTTGGTATGTGCCCGTATCATACAAACCGATAATATCGCCACTTACAGCTTCATTAACGGTACTACGGTCATCGGCTAAAAACTGTGTCGATTGTGATAACTTGATTGGCTTTCCTGTTCTGGCAAGAGTTACATTCATCCCTCGTTCGAATTGTCCAGAACAAATTCTAACAAAAGCAATTCGATCCCGATGAGCCGGATTCATGTTTGCTTGAATTTTAAATATAAATCCTGAAAACTGAGTAGATAGAGGATCAATCTCACCTTCATTACTCATTCGCGGTTGCGGAGAAGGAGCAAATTCTAAGTATGTTTCAAGAAAGGTTTGTATTCCAAAATTTGTTAAAGCACTCCCAAAGAAAACAGGCGTAAGTGTACCATTCTTAATTTTTTCCTGAGAAAATTCATTACCAGCCTCATCAAGAAGCATAATTTCTTCCAATGTCTGTTCGTAATAACCGGATTGTTTAATGGGATGATCTCCAATTACTTCTCCTTCTTCATTTAAAGGCAAGTATCTATTATCGTCTTCAACTCGAAATTGTTCAATTCTATTGTTGTGTCGATCATAAATACCTTGAAATTCTTTCCCCATTCCGATCGGCCAATTCATTGGGTAAGATTCAATACCAAGGACCTCTTCTAGCTCCGCAAGCAACTCAAGAGGTGGACGACCTTGACGATCTAATTTATTTATAAATGTAAAAATAGGGATGCCACGCATTCTACAAACTTTAAATAGTTTAAGCGTTTGTTCCTCAATCCCTTTAGCAGAATCGATAATCATGACGGCACTATCAACAGCCATTAACGTTCGGTATGTGTCTTCACTAAAGTCTTGGTGTCCAGGAGTATCAAGAATATTAATGCGAAATCCGTGGTAATCAAATTGCATAACAGAGGAGGTAACAGAAATTCCCCGTTGTTTTTCAATTTCCATCCAATCGGAAGTTGCATATTTCCCTGTCTTTTTCCCCTTTACCGTACCAGCAGCTCGTATAGCTCCACCAAAATACAATAATTTTTCAGTCATCGTTGTTTTACCAGCATCAGGGTGAGAGATAATGGCAAACGTCTTTCTTGATTCAATTTCTTGTTTTAAAGTTTTTGACATGATAATGTTCCTTCCAAATACAGTCTTGTTTTATAATATTCCCTTCATAGAAATATTTCAATGAGAAAAAAGAAATCCTCAAGCCAAGTTGAGGATTTCACAGCTTAGTAAGTCGTAATCGTCGACATCACATAAGCTCGCAGTAATTTCTCTGTATTTATCAAAGAAGTCTCATGAGTTCTTTCAAAGGCATGGGAAGCTTCAATGCCTGGTCCAACCAATCCATGAACGATATCATAGCCAGATTTGATGGCTGCAGATGCATCTGATCCATAATAAGGATAAATATCAACTTTATAGTCAATATTATGATCTTTTGCTAATTGAACTAAATGCTTTCTCAAACCATAATGATAAGGTCCGCTTGAATCCTTAGCGCAAATCGAAACTGTATACTCGTCAGAAGATTGCCCTTCACCAAGCGCCCCCATATCAACCGCTAAATATTCAACCGTTTCCGGAGAAATACTCGCATTCCCTCCATAACCAATTTCCTCATTATTTGATATTAGGAAATGAGTAGTATAAGGAAGCTCCAATCCTTCATCCTTAATGGCTTTTATTAGCAGCATCAAAAGAGCTGTACTGGCTTTATCATCCAGATGACGGGATTTGATATAACCGCTATTCGTTATTTGAACACGTGGATCAAATGATACAAAATCACCGACATTGATTCCAAGTGCCTTCGTCTCTTCAGCGGAAGTCGTCCTTTCATCAATCCTGACTTCGATATTATCCTCATTTCGCTTGGCTTCCCCAGCATCTTTATAGACGTGTACGGAAGTTTGTTTCATTAAAATAGTACCAGTAAAAATCTCACCAGAATCCGTTTCAATTTCACAATATTCACCTTCAACTGAATTCCAGCGAAAACCACCAATCATGGAAAGCTTCAATCGACCATTCGGTTTAATCTCTTTAACCATCGCTCCTAAAGTATCTACATGAGCTGTAAGCATTCGATGCTGATTCGCGTTTTTCCCGGGTATCGTGACCAAAAGTCCCCCTTTTTTATTGCGCTGCATCTCAAATCCAAGACCACCTAGTTGTTTTTCACAAAAATCAATTACTCTTGCGGTATTCCCAGAAGGACTAGGAATGGACACTAATTCCTTAATTAACGTAAAGATTTCCTTACTATTTGTCATAATTCCATTTCCTTTCCAACAAACATCAACATTCTCTAAAAATATAATATCATAGCTAAGCTTTCCACACTAAAAAACAGGCTTTATTATAGCCTGTCTCATAGTTTATGCTTTATTTATTTTCCTTTTCCCCTAAAAATTGAATAAGTCGAGAAATGTAGGCTGTATTTTTCGCATTGCTTGGGGTACAAATAATTTTTTGCCCTTCTTCAATAAAAAGATTTTGAAACAATGGTTCTGTCGTTACATCAATCCCAGTAATAGCTTCTTCTTCCCCGTATAAGAGTCGATCATCAGGAAATGGAATTGTCGAGATCCCTTCCAAATTCTGATAAGCCATTAACTGTTGATCCTTATTCATTTGTTCAAAAAAGTCATGATCCGCAATGAAAAAGTCAATATACCCAGCAGACAATTCTGCCACCATCTTTTGCATTTCCATGCCACCTTGAATGTCTTTACCATCTTTATTAGGCCTAATAGTTTGGATAATGATATTGGAAGAATCTCTTTCCTCATCCGTTAGTAATTCCTGATAAAGCGTGTCTTTAATTAGTTCTACTTGTTCTGGATCCGCGTATTGAGTCATTAAAACAATATTTAAAATATCATCTTTTTTATTCACTACACTGTAAACAGTATAAATAATCAATATGAGTACGATAATGGATCCCAAAATAAAATACTTATAATACTCCCAAATATAATTAACTTTTTCCTGCATGGTCATTTCAGACAATATTTCTCTAAGTGGCCTTTTCAACGATTTCCCCTCTTTCAATACATCCAAAATAAAGTTAAAAGACGTTTAGCGCAACAAATATAATGAATGTTAAAGTTAAAGAACTAAATAAAGTTGAAGCAATAACAGTTTGGGCTGCAAATTCAGGTTCATTTTGATATTCCTGAGCGATAATTGAGCTATTGACAGCAGTCGGCATTGCGGTCGAAATGAGTATCGCTTGAGCTAAAATTCCATCAATACCCATTATTAACAATCCAGCGAGAGCAATACCAGGACCTACCAATAATCTTAAGATAATGCTTAAATAAAGTGAAATATTAGTAAATGAAATTTTAATATGGGCAATTTGTGCACCTAATGTTAACAAAACAACAGCAATTAATGAATTAGAAATATATGTAATGGGCGTTAATAAAAAGTCTGGTAATGAAACATTAAATACATTAAGTAGTATTCCAGAAATCATAGCGTAAAATAAAGGCATTTTAAAATAGTCTAATATAGCTTTCAGTTTGCTTCCTTTTATCGATTTCATGGCAATGACGCCGTATGAAAAAACTAACGTATTTTGTAGTGCCATTACAACAATCTGAATCGACATTGCGAAAGGATCATGTTTAAAAACTAGATCATTGACTGGAATACCGAAGTTCGCTGAATTATAAAAAATCACACTATTCGTATAAGAGAGCTTTTTAGCCTTGTTTAATTTTAACAATTTTGCTGTTAAAGAGCTGACTAAATACATAATAACAATAAAGGACAATGAAAAGAAAATCACACCAAAAAATATGGATGGAGAAAAAGTACTTTCATACAATTTAATAAAAATTAGGGCAGGACTTAAATAATAAATACTTATTTTGGATAGTGTATATAAATCTAATCTGAATTTCCTTTGCAATATGACACCGATTGCAATTAAAATAAAGACTGGTAGAATAATATCTTTAAAAATATGTAACAGATGTAACATCAAAAATATCTCTTCCCCTATTTTACATTTTATCCTTTGATATTTCGACAAAAAAGTAAAAAATCCTTTAATCGTTCAAAAAGCCTTAACTATTCATATTTACTGGCTGTCTTATCGCTATAGATTCCTCAAATCAAGAATTGGATTGTTCTCCCATATATCTTCCTTATAAAGCAATTGGATAAGCTTTTGAGCTGTTTCATCCGGCGAACTTAATAATCCATTCTCTTTATAGTTTATGAAGCGCTGAACCAATTTAAAATCTTCCTCATTTGTTGAACGGATTGTTTGCTGCATGCCCGTATCAATAATACCAGGCGCAATAGAAATGACTTTAACTCCGTTGCTTATATTCTTTTGCTCTTCAAATATCGTTCTAGAATAATGATCAAGTCCTGCTTTTCCCGCACAATAAGCACTCCACCCTGGGTAAGCATTGCGTCCAGCACCAGACGAAATATTCATTACTCTTTTTGCAATTTTGTATGTCATCAATTTACGGATAAAAACAGACGTCAAGATCATGGGAGCTGTTAAGTTTATTGCAACACTTATTGCAATATCTTGAGGAGTATTGTTTTCAGAGTTTCCTATTGGTTCAACAACACCAGCATTATTAATAAGCGTTACGGAATTAACATCAGTTGGGAAAGATGTTATTATACCGTCCAAAAGGCTTTCTAATGAATCAGTCTTTGATAAATCATGCTCTAAAAATGTACATGGAGCATTTTTGGTTCTCGCAAGCTCCAGTAATTCCTCATTTCTTGTCCTGGCAATACAGAAAACAATATGACCTGGATCGAGTACTTTCCGACTTAACGCTTCCCCAATTCCTTTTGAAGCTCCAGTAATAATATAAATATCCATTTTGACATAACTCCCTGACTAAATTGTATACTTCTCTTTATTTTAAAAAAAGGAACCTTTTTATAGGTTCCTCCAAAATGTATTGATAAACAAATTCCTGCTCATGTTTAATTATTTGTTAATTTTGAAATTGGTAAAGTGATAATTTTACCGCCGATTTGAACGTGAACGGTATCTTTGAAAATAGCTTTCACAATTCCTTTAAGCGAAATTGTCGAATTTACTGAGAGTTTCCCAGGGTCTGCACTTGTCGTCATAACCATAAACCTCCGCGATATAATTTTTAATGTTTAAATAACCATTTTTAAATTATATGAAAAAAGTATATAAAATTATTATGACATGCGAAAGATTACAGTGTCAATATTTTTCGCGCAATTTCATCTTGTTCAATCAGATTTATCTGAGGCTTAATATTTTAAACTTATATACCTCGGATAAAATCAGATTACACGTTTCTTCAAACACGATCATTGAAAACTTTAACGGAGGACTTCTGCTGTCCTACTATCAATAGATGGATTTCTCACTTAGTAAAAAACTTAACTGCAGCACTAATTTTCCATATATTTTTTTAAAAGTGATTGACGAAGAGCTTGTTACCATGTATATTAGTAAATGTCTGGTAACTTAATAGCTTGATTCCGTAGCTCAGCTGGGAGAGCGCCACCTTGACAGGGTGGAGGTCGCTGGTTCGAGACCAGTCGGAATCACTAATTAAAACGCGCTTGTCCCTCATGGGATTGAGCGTTTTTTCATTTTCAGCAAGATTGACGGAGAAACCAAATAGATATTAATTTTCACTGTTTTTTAATAGTTTTTATTGATTCGTTTGAAAAGAGCATTTACAAGTTTTTGTCGCTAACTGAGCAGTAGGAGAAGTGAAAGAAACGGGCTTGTTTAACTTACACGTAATGCTTTCCATTCAATAAAATAATGTAGATGACGCGTGTTAAGGAGGTAAGAAAAGATGAACATGCCTAATGAGCCTATAAATCCGGAGCATTCCCCCCGACATTTAGTCATTGATCATTTATTAGAATCAATCGCCCAGGAGGATTTGGCTCTGGCCAATATACTCAATGCCCAAGCAGCAAAAATCCATGCTTTTGTAGGTAAAGATTTTGATTTTCCTACGCACCCTTCTAACGAAGAAATTATATCATTAAATAATTCGTCGATGCGATTATTAAGAATGGCTGTAATGAAGGAATGGTTAGCGTTAAGCCGGCTCGAAGAAGTAGTGGATTTCGACTCGAAGCAAACATCCCTTTCACCCCCCACACCATTTAATGAAGATCTGGAAGAATCCAATAACGTTGAAGATGACCTTTCTTTAAATGGAGAAATGAGCGAAGAGGAAAATAATGTGATTGAATCTAGTCGCCAAGGTGATAATGATGAATTCGCTGAAATTTTCGATGACGAGGATTGATACAGGGGACTCCCTTTATTGCTTATGGGATTCTCTCTCGACATACCAAAAATCTTTATTTGTACTTTGGAAATCCATGCACATTAAAGGAATCCAAGATAAAATTACATTAAAAGCAATTATTGAATCACTTGAATCCATTCAATGCTTTTTAAACTTAATAATAAATAGATATGAATTAACGGAATTCACACGAATTCGACTACCTTCCCAAGGCTTAATCACAAATATGACTAACACTCTCCATGAACTATATCATTTTTCATATGAATGTAATCCATCTTTATACCATATTCGAAAACTCACTTCTATACAAAACATTATATTATCTGACTTAGAATTACTTAATTTCCTCTCTCGAAATAGAGAATGCACTAATAATCCGAAATCAAAATGGATTGCATCGCATGTATTTAATCCAGAGACTCCATAATAAAGGAAGTGTAGACACAAAAATCACTAATCTACACTTCCCTTATTATTAAAAAAAAGCATCGTAAATCATTCCTATTATGCCGTTCTATATGTTTCCTTCCCTTTTCCTTTTGTCCAAATTTGACTGATCACCATACCTACGAATATAACTAGACCGAGGACATCTGATAAGCTTTCTGGATAGATTAGCATCAGGCCAGCAACAATCGCAATGATTCTTTCAAACCAGTATAATTTCCTATACCAGTAACCAATTACTCCTGCACCAATTCCGATCATTCCCGAAATGGCTGTTACTACGATCCAAATTAATTGCAGAATAGTTGCATCTATCATCAGCATTTCTGGAGAGAGGACAAACATATACGGAATAATAAATGCTGCAATAGCTAATTTTGCAGAATTAATCCCTGTTCTTATCGGCTCCCCACCTGATACCCCAGAAGCGGCAAATGCTGCAAGTGCCACGGGTGGTGTTATATCTGCTACTATTCCAAAATAAAAAACAAAAAGATGAGCCGATAGTGCAATGACGATCGGAATAGGCTCCCCTACTGGCATATCTATCATGAGAATCGTAATAATTGCTGGAGCTGCAATGGTGGATGTTATAACATAATTAGCAGTTGTTGGTGATCCCATCCCTAAGACTATAGCGGTCAACATTGTGAAAAAAAGCGTTAATAGTAGATGACCATTGGCTAGATCAACAAGTCCGTTTGCCAATTTTAGACCAAGCCCAGTTTTAGTCACAACCCCTACAATAATACCGGCTGCTGCTGTCGCTGCGGCTACTGATAAAGCAGAGCGTGCTCCATCAACAAGCGCAAGAATGATTTTCTTCATCCCAATCCTTGTATCTTTACGAAGAGCACTGACAATAATCGTACTTAAAATAGACCAAAGAGCAGCTCGCATAACACTCATCCCAGTCATTAATAAAACTATCACAACCAGTATAGGGATCAGTAAGTATATTTTTTTTAGTACTTCCTTTTTATTAGGAAGTTGTTCTTTTGGCAGACCTTTTAGACCTACCCGTTTCGCCTCAAAGTGCGTCATAATCCAAATTCCCGAAAAATACAGTACAGCAGGAATGGCTGCTGCTTTGGCGATTTCCCAATAACTAATTCCACCTATAAATTCAAGCATAAGGAAAGCGGCCGCGCCCATAACAGGTGGCATAAGCTGACCCCCGGTAGATGCTGCCGCCTCTACCGCTCCAGCAAATTCCTTTCGGTAACCTAGTTTTTTCATCATCGGTATCGTAAATGAACCTGATGTCACAACGTTGGCAACGGAACTGCCACTAATAGTCCCTTGAAGAGCACTTGAAAATATTGCAACTTTAGCAGGACCACCAATCCTTTTTCCTGCAATGGATAATGCTAAATCATTAAAATATTGCCCCACGCCCGTTTTAACTAAAAAGGCTCCGAATAATAGGAATAAAAAGATATATGTTGCTGAAACATATAAAGGAGTACCAAGAATTCCTTCACCAGTAAAGAAGAGCGTATTAATAAGACTTTCATACTCTACCCCACGGTGCGCAAAAAAACCTGGCATAGATTGACCAAAATAAGCGTAGGCAATAAAGATTAAAGCAATGATTGTAATAGGCAGTCCTACAGCCCGCCTTGTTGCCTCCAACGTCAATAGAATGGCTATCGTTCCGACTATTAAATCAAGAGTAGTTAAAGATCCAACTCTATTTGCGATCGTCTCTAGCATAAGTGGCCAGTACGCACCAACACCAATAGATAAAAAGGATAAGATATAATCATACCATGCCACCTTCCCCTTTTTTGGGGATTTTTTTCTTGCAGGAAATAAAATGAAAATGAGTGATAAAGCAAACCCCAGGTGAATAGATAACAGCATTTGTCTAGGAAGACTTTGCATAATTGATGCATAAAGTTGGAATATAGAAAAGGCTAACAAGCCAAAAAACACAATGGCTCCCAATACCCCTTTTACACTCCGTGTAGCAGATTCAGGATCGTACTTTTCTAATAATTCCTGTTGCTTCTCATTTGAAAGTGTTTCATGTTGATGCTCCATCAATCTCCACTCCCTTCCACATTTGCCATAAACTTAAGCGCCTTATTTTCACTTGTACCAACGATCCTGGTACTACAAAGGCGGTAAAATCAACATCATTCTTTCCAATCATTAATTTATGACTACCTACAACTTGTGCTGTCCTTATATAAATGGATTGAAAGTCCCTTCTCATATTCTTGATAAAAAACTTGCCATCTTCCATAACAAATGTTTCCCCATCCTCTGCATTAGATGGCATTCCAACTGATGTATCTTCGTACATTAACTCAAATTGCCTAATTGTCCCATCTGCTAATATGCAATAAGTCTCCTCCACATCAGATAAATGAATCGAATGGGTATAGCGAATTCCAAATGTATAATCATCTTTGTACATCGGTATAAAAGCAATAAGTTTCTTCGTTTTACCATCTTCCACTACTAGTGATTTTTGAAAAGGGGTATAAATAAAGGCTAGGCCAATGCTAAACAATAATAATAGTAAAAAACCCTTCTTCATATGTGATAAAGTCAAAAGAATAGACCGTTTTAAATTGCGGTCTATTCTCCTTGTTTTCCTATTCCTTCGAAATTCCCTTTTCATCATAGTATTTTTTAGCCCCTGGATGAATTTCAATTCCCATACCATTTAGTGCTTTTTCAGCATCAATTAATTCACTTTTCGCGTGACCAATTTTGTCTGTATTTTCGAAAATTGCCTTCGTTATATCATAAACAAGATCTTCTGACAGGTCTTCACGAACGACTAACATCGCTTGCACAGCAACGGTCTCTATATCGTTTTCAGCTTTATACGTACCAGCTGGAATCGTTTCCTTTGCATAATAGGGATATTTCTCAATTAACGCCTCAATCTTATCATTATCTAGCGGGAGAATTTTCACATCTTTAGTTGCAGCCAATCCTTCTACTGCCCCTGTTGGAGTTCCCGCAGTGATGAAGGCGGCATCGATCGTACCATCTTGAATCCCTGTAGATGAATCATCAAAAGACAAGTTACGGGCTTTAATATCGTCCACTGTCATGCCATACATTTCTAAGATTTGTTCAGCATTTGCGCGAGTACCAGATCCTGCTTCCCCAATAGACACAGCCTTCCCCTTTAAATCCTCCACAGAATTAATTCCTGTATCGGCAATAGTTACGATTTGTATCGTCTCTGGATAAAGCGTACCTAACCCTCTCACATTCTCAATTTTTTCACCTTCAAACATCATTGTCCCTTCATTTGCATAGGTAGCAATGTCTGTTTGGGTAAAAGCTACTTCTACTTCTTTCTTTTTAAGTAGGGTCATATTTTCTGCAGATGCATTGGATGTTGTAGCATTTGCATCAATGCCCGTTGCATCTTGAATAATACTAGCCATGCTGCCACCTAGCGGATAATAAGTACCTCCAGTTCCCCCTGTTGCTAAACTTAGAAACTCAATACCATAATTTTTTTCCTCGTTTCCATCATTACCGCTTGAAACATTATCTCCATTGCCTTCTTCCTTTTCTGGCTCAGTATTTTTGCCTCCGCCACAAGCAGCTAATATCATAGTTATCAAAACAATAAAAACAACACTTAGAAAAAGATGCTTCTTATTCACCTTGATTCCTCCTTTTTTCCCTATTAGTGAGCAAAAGACATGATTCAAACAAAGGATATGATTTATATTTCCTGTCCCATAAGCGATTATAGTATGGTTATCAGTGAATTATTCCAAAATATCAATTTCTCAATTTCCTCGGAAAGACTTTTCTTTTCTATTTCCTAAATTATTGTGATAAAATGAACATCTATTATAAGAATTCCCTAAATTCAGGTGATGAATATGAGTTTACCTCGAGGAACCATTCAGGATATTCGATTTCAAAGCGATGAATTAAAAGAAATAATGGACATACTTGTCTATTTACCTGCCCAATATTCTCCAGCTAATAAGTATTCACTTATCATCGTTCAAGATGCAAAAGATTACTTTCAGTTAGGTCGATTGGCGCGTTTTGCAGATGAATTGATGACAGAGGAGAAGATGGAAGAAGTAATAATCGTAGGGTCGCATTACAAAAACGTCGAAGACCGACGAACAAAATATCATCCTAAAGGTGAAAAAAATGAGGCCTTTATTCGATTTTTAACAAATGAATTAGTGCCGTGGATTGATCAGGAATATCCGATAAATCAAAATCGTGCCATAATGGGAGATAGCCTTGCGGGGACAGTTTCCTTGCTAACTGCTATACAACATCCAGATATTTTTAACATGGTGATTTTACATTCTCCTTATGTAGATGATGATGTAATAACTAAAGTTATGGATTTTGAATCCCCCTATCCTTTAAACATTTATCAAGTTATCGGGAAAGAAGAATCTGTTGTTAAGATCTCCAACAATCGGGATTTCTTAACACCAAATAGAAAACTTCGGCGAATATTCAAGGAAAAAGAATTTCAACTTTTTTATGATGAATTTGATGGTGGCCATTCTTGGAAATATTGGCAACCAGATTTAAAACGGGCTTTGAAAAAAATGTTTTCTTATGAATAAACAGATATTAAGCCATTCGAAAATTTGTTATAGTTATAGTGAATGTTATAATGGGCATTAAGAAAAGCGTACTAATGTTATTTATCGCAGGGAAGTTAAAGAGTTACTAACACTGGGCACTAAAGCAACATATGAACATCCTTGTCAGTGCCTATAAGTCGGACTCGTACTGACCATTGTTTTAAAAAAATAAAATGGATTTGAAGGAGGTAAAAGTTATGAAATACGGAGTTGTTATTTTTCCATCCAAGAAGCTACAAGATTTAGCCAATTCATACAGAAAACGGTATGATCCACACTATGCTTTAATTCCTCCACATATAACGTTGAAGGAAGCCTTTGAATTTGAAAAAGACCCCAAACAAATAACTGATATTTTAACAACAGTTGCTAAAAAATATCAACCATTTTATTTGAAGTTCCTAAAGGTCAGTTCGTTTCAACCAATTACTAATACAATTTACTTTAAAATCGAAAAAACAGATGAGTTGCAAGAGATCCATGATGACCTTTATACGACACTCCCTGGCGGCGAACCAGAACACCCTTTTGTTCCTCATGTAACACTTGGACAAAAATTATCAAATGATGAACACTCTGATGTGTTTGGATCACTCAGAATGCTTGGTGTTAATCACGAGGAGGTAGTAGATCGCTTCCACCTTGTTTATCAACTGGAAAACGGTTCTTGGTCCACCTACGAAACATTTCGGTTAGGAAAGGAATAATTACTGGATGAATGTAATATGCACAACAACAGAAGACCAGCTTCAAGATGCTTTTTCAATAAGAAAAGCAGTATTTGTAGAAGAACAAAAAGTACCCATTGAGTTAGAAATTGATGAATTTGAAGATCAGTCTACTCACTTTGTCCTTTACGATGGACTAACTCCAGTTGGAGCAGGACGTTTTAGAATATTGGATCAGGTCGGAAAAGTGGAGCGGATTTGCATCTTATCCTCTCATCGGGGAAATGGTTCTGGAAAATTGATTATGCAAAGCATTGAAAAGTTTGCCATGAAACAAAATCTCCAGACATTAAAACTTAATGCCCAAACATATGCAATTCCCTTTTACGAAAAATTAGGTTATAAAGTGGTATCTGATGAATTTTTGGATGCTGGGATTCCTCATAAAGCAATGGTTAAAACCATCGTGAAATCAAAAGCGGTCATATGAAAAACCCTCGAATTTTGTGGATAGGAAACACAAAATTCGGGGGTTTTTTACCTTTAAGTATTAATTTTCATACACTTTCGTTAAAAAGTCTCCCCTTACCATATATTTGCGCCAATACGTTGGATGAGGGATCTTCTCTTTTAGGTGAGGAAGGCTTTACTTCCCTATGCTTTTCATAAGAACTTTCAACCTGTTCTTTGAAAATACTATGAAACGGTGATGTTAATTGTACGTTTTGTACTGTTGTAATTGTAAAAGGATCACGCTTTTTCCCCTTCTCAGCGACTCTTTCATGATATTGCCGGTTTGGTTCATAGTTGAGTTTGCCAATGTACCCCATTCCACCACCCCCAGGAAACAAGTTACCTCTATATACCCCACTTTCTCTATATCCAAACATAAAATATGAAAGCCGTCCCACTTTTTTCGGACGGCACCTATGCTATCTCTTATTCATCATTTTTGAGATAGCTTCCATATCAAGGTTATTGCCATCTTGTATAATCGATTTCACCATTTTATCTTCCATCTCTTTGGACACTGGTTTATTCGCTATTTGAGAAACTCTTTTAATAATACTTCGTACCGTTTTTTCATCCTTAAAATTCGCGCTTTGTAGTGAGTTTGCCAAAGCCAATATTTCATTCATGTTGACACCTGTTTTCTTTTCAACATTTTTAAAAAAATGATTCTCCATTTATACCGCTCCCTTCTTCTCCTTTATACTATGAAGGAAATCGCGATAAGTGAAATAATTATATGAAAAAGATGGAATGACCCATCGTCATTCCATCCTTAGCAACATTTTTCTTATAAACAAAGAGTAGCTCCAACAATAATCAGAAGAATAAACAAAACAACGATTAACGCAAAGCTTCCTCCGAAACCTGCACCACCAGCATATCCGCCATAAGGAGCTCCACAAGATCCATAACCATACATATACATTCACCTCACTTTTGATCGCCTATTATAATTTATGTGAGTAACGTATATAACGTATGGGCGCTCTAAACAACTTTGCCTATAGACCAAAAAAATTTTAGTCTACAACCTAGCCTTTTGGTTTAAACACTAAGGATCCAATGAATCCAAATATGATAGCAGCGGAAATTCCTGACGATGTCACTTCAAACATACCTGTCATAACCCCTACAAGTCCGTGTTTTTCAGCTTCCGACATTGCTCCATGAACAAGAGAATTGCCAAAACTAGTAATTGGGATTGTAGCGCCAGCACCTGCAAAATCAATTAGCGGCTCATATAAACCTACTCCCGCTAAAATGGCTCCGATGACGACAAGAATACTTAAAGTGTGACCTGGAGTTAGCTTCAAGCCATCCATCATTAACTGACCAATTACACAAATTAAACCTCCTATGACAAAAGACCAAAAAAACATAGCTAGCATATCCCCATCTCCTTCCTCAATTTATTCGTATTCAATTGCAACTGCATGAGCTATACACGGTATAGTTTCTTTTTGCTGGAAAGAAAGCGGAGAAAGTAAGGCACCAGTTGCGACTACAAGAATTCTTTTATAGACACCTTCTTTCATTTGATTAAGTAAATGTCCATACATGACAGCTGCGGAACAGCCCGGACCACTGGCACCAGCAAAAACTTCCTGCTTGTCGGTATATAACCATAAGCCACAGTCATGAAAAAGATCTTTACTCATCTTGACTCCCTTTTGTTCAAACATCTCCATTGCAGTATTTCTTCCAATTTCAGCAAGATCACCCGTAATAATGAGATCATAATGTGACGGTTCTACTTGCAAGTCAAATAGATGCCGCTGAATCGTATCAACAGCAGCTGGTGCCATTGCTCCTCCCATATTTAACGGATCAGAAAGTCCGAGATCAACGACCTTTCCAATTGTTGCCGAAACAATTCGCGGATATGGGCTATCAATATCTTCATCTGTCCCAACTAATCCAACTCCCGCCGCAGTTGCTGTCCATTGCGCTGTAGGAGGCTTTTGACCTCCATACTCTGTCGGATAACGGAATTGTTTTTCAGCAGCAGCATTATGACTAGCTGCCCCAGTTAAAATCCGAGTAGCACCACCATTGTTTATTATCATGGCTGCAAGAGCCAATCCTTCTGTTGATGTTGCGCAAGCACTAAATAGCCCTAAATGAGGAATTTGATTTGTTCTAGCCGCAAAGCTGGTTGGAGTAATTTGGTTGATCAAATCTCCTGAGAGGAAAAATTGAACATGATCCTCTGTTAGTCCCTTTTTTCTCATAGCAATGGCTACTGCATCTTCTAAAAGAACATTTTGCGCCTTCTCATACGAATCCTTCCCCATCCAAAGATCATCATGGAATTTGTCGAAGTCATTAGATAGCCGACACTCTTTTTCAAAAGGTCCGCCAACAACTCCAGTGGATAAGATGACTGGTTTCTGATCAAAGACCCAAGTTTGGGCTCCCTTTAACATTAAAAGCCCCCCCATTGAACTAATAAAGTTTTAATCAGAACAATAACGAAAGCTGAAAAAACGCCAAATACAATAACAGAACCTGCCAGTTTAAACATATTGCCTCCTACCCCTAGCACATATCCTTCCGTCCTATGTTCAATTGCAGAAGAAATGACAGCATTTCCAAACCCAGTAACTGGAACTGCGCTACCAGCACCACTAAATTGTCCTAAGCGATCATAAACCCCAAAACCTGTTAAAAGCATGGCAAAGAAAACCATTGTCGCGACAGTTGGATTACTAGCCGTCTGCTCCGTAAAATCAAAGAAATATATATAACCATAGGTTACAGCTTGGCCAATTAAACAAATCGTTCCTCCAATAAAAAACGCACGGATACAATTCTTTATTATGGGACGTTTTAACTCATGTTTCTTTTGCAAAGAATCATATTGGATTTGTTCAGGTGTTTTAGTTTTATTTTTACTTGCCATATTAAGTCATTTCCTTTTTTAGTTTTATAATTTTCTCAAATTTCTTTTCTGCTTCTTCATCCGATATCTTATTTGTTTCAATCTTTTCTTTTAAGCGAATGGACTCTAAGAAAATTTTATAATCACTCGACACTGTAAATTGATGGTTTTGAAATTCATCTTTTAACCGTTTTGTCAGGTTCTTTTCAATTTTTTTCATTCGAAATCTCTGTAAATGTTTTACCTTGTAGGCAACAAGTACTTTTTTTCCGCGTTCAATAACTGCTACATCATAAATTTCATCAATTTCTTCTATTTCTTCCTGAACCCGTTGGGCTACAGACTCCTCATTTTTATCGTAGTTAATAAGGATTGGCTCTGGTTGCGTTGCCTTCATTAAGGATAATTGACTGTCTTTACCATCACCCTTGCTAGAGCAGCTTGCAAGAAATAACAATTGACTGGAAATAATGATGATCAAAAAAAGTTTCGTTCTCATTGAAACCTCCTATGTATGACATCAAGCTTACTTTTCAATAAATTCAATTAAGACTCGTATTCGCAAAACCGACATCATCTGATTTTTATTCTCTACATATTTTTCACCACAATTCTTAAATTATGATAGTGAATCACATAAAAAAAGGAGGAACCAATGTCCCCCTCCTTTATAATCCATTTCTTTTTGGTTTTCTTAAAGGTTTTCCACACCCACAACCACTCTTTTTCTTCCTTTTGTCCTGAATCGGTCTTAGTTTCTCTGGCCTTCTCCGCATATATATTCACATCCCGATTTTAAATTATGCGCTCAATATAGTTTATGTACCCTAGAAAAAAGTGTTTGGCAAATAGCCCATTAATCTAATTTGATGGCCTGTATAATGGTTTCAAATATAGCTGCAAGACCTGCAACAGCAAATAACAAAATTAGCGGATCACCAACATTAGGAACTGTCCATTTCAGAGCTAAAAGAAAAATCGACGCCCATATCCCTGTACACCAATAACAACTAATTAATTGACCGATCCAACCACGAAAGCCATGCGCTCTTGGAATTAAGAAAACTTCCGATAAACCTTCTTCGTTTGTTTCCTCGACTTCCTCCATGAAAGGACTTCTTAAAAAGCTCGTAATTTGATCATACACAATCAGCCTTGTTAATCGAAAAACAGCTAAACTCAATAAAATAAATGAAAACCAATTCATTAATATTCCGCTCCCAACCCGCCTATTTTCTAAAATCAAGGCGTTTGTCCGTTACCCATTGTACATATATCTAATATGTTATTAGTGGATATGGATCAATAGATGATAAGGAGGAATTAAATCCATGAGCTATGAAGAAATGGAATCAATGGAATTACCAGTAGAAAGTTCTAACCATTTTGGTGGATGCACAGGTGGATGTACAGGTGGATGTGTTTGTCAAGTTATCCGTGCAATTAAGGATATTCAAGATGAAGCTGTTGAAGAAGATTGCCCAAATTGCCCAACAAACTGTTTTATTGAACCACTTGGTGATCTTGCACTCCCTACAAGAACAAATGTAGATACTAGGGTATTTACTTTAACAAACAAAAACGGTGAATTGTTCAAAGGTCTATTTAAAGGCTACGCAGGAAATTGCGCTTCCGTCTACTTCAGGGTAGAAGAAGTGTTTGATAATTGCTGTGCAACATTACGCGTACTTGTTCCTTTAAATAAGAATAGGGAACCAGTAAACATTATGCACCATGGGAAACTAAATTTTGACACTCTTTGCTCTGTACGTAACTGGGCCAAAACAAACAGCTGTATTACTGTAGACTTACATTGCTTCTGTGCTGTTCAATGTATTGCAGACTATGATTTGCAACTTTGCGACTAATTAGTTGCTATTAAAGGAAATGGGGATCCCCCATTTCCTTTAATTAAAAAATGATACGAATTGATTTCAGATCACCTTTTACAATTTCCTTAATTTCTCCTTTAAAGTTCATTACAGTAAATTTTTCTTCGCCTTCGATGCATTTGTCTAGAACCCCTTTTACACGTTGATTTTGAGTAATAAATTCACATGGAAAAGGCGGCTGACTTGATGGAAGCTGTGCTAAATATTGGAGTTTTTCTGGAATGGACATGTCTTTAAAAGATTTCACTGGTGTTAAATTCCAACTCTTTTTTGCTTTAGACCCTTTCCGAAAGTAATCTGCTGCTGAAACTTGTTGGGGCGTTCCCACTGCTGCATCCTTTCCATCATTTGCATTTTTTTCACTTTCATTTAATTCTTTTTCTATGGATGGGTTTAACTGAGGGATTCTCCCTTTTTCTTGTTCGTGATGTTGTAAATTTTGTTCACTTTTTTCATCATCATCAACCAAAGAATAAGACTCTTGCATTGAAGTTTCCGGATTAGTGAACTCTGGCTGGTGGATATATAATAAAGGGGGATTCCCTTTCCTTTGTTTCTCGTTTTCTTCCATTAAGGAGCACCTCCGTTTTTCATACTTCGTATTACTGTATGCATAGATGGGCTCAAGGTTTCCTATTGGCGAACTAAAAGAAAATAGCTGCCACGTTTGTGACAGCTATCAAAATAATTAGATTGCCATAATATGAAAACCGGAATCTACATGGATATTTTCTCCAGTAATTCCTCGAGAAAGGTGACTAAACAAGAATAAAGCCGTATCGCCCACTTCTTCTGGTGTTGTTGTGCGTTTTAGTGGTGCTCTTTCCTCAATATCCTTCAAAACACTGTTAAAATCGCTTATTCCTTTTGCTGAAAGCGTACGAATTGGACCAGCTGAAATGGAATTAACTCTTATTCCGTATTTTCCAAGATCGCTTGCCAAATATTTTACACTAGCATCTAGAGCAGCTTTAGCAACACCCATGACATTATAATTAGAAACAACTCGCTCGCCACCGAGATAAGTTAAGGTTATAATACTACCACCTTCAGGCATACTATTTAGCTCTTGAACTGTTTTCGCTACAGCTGTTAAAGAATAAGCGCTAATATTATGGGCTAATAGAAACCCATCGCGGGTCACATTCATATACTCTCCATCTAACTCTTCCTTGTTAGCGAATGCGATACAGTGGGCAATCCCATGAATATTTCCTACTTCTTCTTTAATATTTGTAAAGCACTGTTTAATTTCCTCATCATTCGTAATATCACATGGTAGAACAAGCGATTTATTTCCTTCTAATGAGTCTGCAAGCTCCCGAACATTTTTTTCCAGACGTTCGCCTGCATATGTAAAAATCAATCTCGCACCAGCCTGATGAAGTGAGCGAGCAATTCCCCATGCTATACTTCGTTTATTTGCTACTCCCATTACTACAAAAGATTTTCCTTCTAATGAAAGGTTCATATTGATCCGTCCCTCCAAATTTCAATTTAACTACATATTTTTCAAACACTCATAAAGTCTGTGACCAGTAGATATTACATGTTACTAGTACCTAGTAATAAGCATACACGACTAGTTTCTATATTGTAAAGAGAAAGCACAAAAGAATTAAATCTTTTGTGCTTTACAGTAACGGAATATCTCTTATGAATTAAATTGCAACTCACGCATTAAATCATCAACAAATTCTTTTGTCCCGGTCACGATTAAGCGATCGTCTACCTTCAGCTCTGTATCACCGTGGGGTACTATTGAATCATTCCCTCGGAAAATCCTGACAATAATAATGTCGCCAACAAATGGGAATTCTCGTAGTTTCATATTGTTATAGTGAGCATTCCGCATTTCAATTTCAAATAAAGCCGTTTCTTGATTTGTTAATATATCCGCAATATTCGGTGACTCTATTAATGCTTTTATTAATGCTTTTGTTGAAAGTAACGTTGAAAACGGCTCAACACCTTGTTCTTGTAGTGCCTTACCAAGATCAGGACTTTCAATCCTAGCGATTACCCTTTCTACTCCCTTTTCTCGAGCATCAATGGCTAAGGTGGTATTTAATTCCTCATCTCCTGTTGAGATAAAAAGAATATCGCAATCATAAACCCCTGCCTTAATTAATTCCTCTTCCCCATAATTATGAACTTCCATTATTTGAAAGGCCGAATCCATCATAGATGAATCAAGTTTATCCATTTTTTTATGGAAAACTAGTGGTTCATAAAGTTCACTATCCAGTTCTTTTGAAACAGGAAGTGTAAACTGAGTTGCTCCGATAAAAGCAACTTTCTGCTTTCTTTCTTGTTCGTTTTCTTTCGGAAACCACTTTTTAAAGAAAATCGGTGTAATAATACATGAAATAACAGCGACTAAGATCAACGTACCACTCATCTCAGTAGTAATAACATTAATCCGCTCAGCAATTTTAGCTGCTGCAATAACTAAAGACAATGTCGATGTCAAAAGAAATGCAGAGGCTAATACAGTCTTTGTATCATACCATTTCCGTAAAATAAATACGGGAAAAATCTTAGAAATCAGTAATCCAATCAATAATAGAGGAATTAAGATCAACATATCCTTGTTACTCAGCAAGGACCATAGATCAATATCAACACCAACCATTACAAAGAAGATTGGAATAAGGAAACCATAACCAAACGAATCTAGTTGTCTCACCATCTCAGGTTTAGGGTTTAATAGAGACACTAGCGTCCCTGCTAAAAATGCACCTAAAATATTCTCGGCCCCTAAGGATTCTGACAAGGCAACAAGTACAATAATGAGGGTAAAGATAGCGCGTGTTCCTATTTGAGCAGTTCCAGCAGAAAGCCGTTCTATAAAAGTCTTATTTTTAAAACGCCTTCCTAGGAAATATAAAAGAATCCCTGCTGCAAATAGAATCAACAACAGCCACATATTTCCCTGTTCATCACCTTGCAGTGATACAAAGACTGCTAATAAAATCATCGTTACTAGATCGGCAATTACGGCAATTAACAAAATAATTTGCCCAATTCCTGTCTTCATTATATTAGCTTCTTTTAACGTAGGAACAACTACCCCTAAGGATATAGTAGAGATGATTAAAGTCATTAGGAAAACATTATCAATTAGACCAATAATGACAAATAAATAAGATAACCCAACGGAGAGTACGAATATCCCTGCAAAGATAACTATAGAGACCCAAAGTCGGTTAGGCTCTTGTTTTCCGTTAGGTAATACTTTTTTCTTGCCAGAACTCTTAAAAGCCGAGAAATCAATTTCAAGACCACTTAGAAACATTAGGAAGATGAATCCAAGTGTAGAAAGGGTCTCTAGCCAAGACCCTCCTTGAATAATATCGAAACCACTTTTACCTATTATAAGCCCCATAATGATTTCGGCTATAACAATCGGCATAAATGAGATACGGAAACGATCAAGAACGAGCGGGGTTATAAACGCAATGATTAAAACAATTACAAGTGATAGTAAAGATTCTTCCATGTTGGTACTCCAATCTATTCTAATGGATTAAATAACTCATAAACATCGTAGCTAAACCAAAATAAATTAAAATAGATGTAATATCATTCATCGTCGTAATAAAAGGTCCAGAAGCAACAGCAGGATCAATTTTTAGTTTATGCATAATTAAAGGGACAAGAGACCCTCCAATTGTAGCTACAAATAAGGAAGCAACAATTGCGATCCCAACAAGCACACCTAAAAACAAGTCATGTTTCCAAATAAAGATAACAAGTGAAACTAATACACCACATGTTGAGCCTGTAATTAATCCGGTACCTGCTTCTTTCATGATTAATTTTAATTTATTCATTTCTTCTAATTCACCAGTGGCGATTCCTCGGACGGCTACTGCCAAAGCTTGAGTTCCTGTATTTCCAGCCATTCCTGCAATAAGTGGTATAAATGCGGCTACCATAGGAACCTCTGCAAGGGTGTTCTCAAAACGTCCAATTAAACTGGCTGTAAACATCCCTAAAAATAAAAGAATAACTAGCCATGGCAACCTCTTTTTCGCTGCAGATAATGGGTTTTTATCAATTTTATCAACATCAGATATACCCGCTAATTTCGAATAGTCGTCAGAGGCTTCCTCATCAATTACGTCAATAATGTCATCAACGGTAATAATCCCCAGTAAATGATTTTGAAAATCAACAACTGGCAAGGCTAATAAGTCGTAATCACGCATTTGTCTTGCAGCTTCTTCCTGATCGGCTCCAACAGAAATGGCGACGACCCGATCGGACATTATATTCGAAATCATCGTATCATCATCGCTAATAATTAAATCCCGAAGCGAAATAACTCCAACAAGTCTTTGATCCTCGTCAATAACGTATACGTAATAAATCGTTTCAGCTGTTGGGGCTTGTTTCTTCAAAATACGCATAGCAGACATAACTGTTTGATTTTCTGAAATGGCGACATACTCCGTCGTCATGATACTTCCGGCTGTATACTCTTCATAATGAAGAAGACCTTTAATTTCCTGGGCTGCTTCCCGGTCCATAATGGTCAAATAACTTGCAGCTTGATCTTTATCTAACTTATTTAATAAATCAACCGCGTTATCCGCAAACATGCTAGCTAACATATCAGCCGCATATTTCGGTTCCATTTCCGCCAAAATACCTTTAATGTCGTCATCTTCGAATTCAAGCATTTCAAAGAAATCAGCGACTTCTTTCGGGGAAAGATAATAATACATACTTGTTCTTGTCTGCCCATCAACTCGGAAAAAAAACTGTGCCTGATCATATGGATGAAGATTTAAAAATTCTTTTCGAAAGGATTCAAGGTCACCTTCAGCCATAGTTTGGATCAGTAAGGCACTGTCAATTTTTTCTTGACCTTCGTTTATTTCCATGATGACCCCTCCTTTCAAATTAGTCTTAACTATCCTAACAAATCTTTATCATTTTGTCGCTACATTTTATCTTTTTACTTTTATTTACTGAATTTAGTCGTTTACCCTTGTACAAATCAATCTTAAAGGAGTTATGAAAATGAAAATCGATGTTATTGGTGATATCCATGGATGTTTCACTGAATTTAAAGAGCTTACTGAAAAAATGGGCTACTCCTGGGGAACTGGGTTACCTATTCATAAAGAGGAGCGGATTCTTGGTTTTATTGGAGATATTACGGATCGTGGACCTCATTCGCTGAAAATGGTTGAACTTGTCTGGCAACTTTGGAAACATAATGGAGCATATTATGTTCCTGGGAATCATTGTAACAAATTGTATCGATATTTTCTCGGACGTAATGTGCAAATTAAGCACGGACTCGAAACGACTGTTGCGGAATTACAAGCGATTTCCCATAAAGAGCAAAAAAATGTTAAAAAGATGTTTATGGAACTTTACGAGAAATCATCTCTTTATGAGATCCTCGATGGTCAGCAACTAATTTTAACTCATGCTGGCATTAAAGCAGAATTCATCGGAAGATACGATAAAAAGGTGGAGACATTTGTCTTATATGGAGATATCACTGGGAAAACTTATCCCGATGGGCGTCCTATCCGAAGAGACTGGGCAGAGCATTATAATGGAGAATCTTTTATTATTTACGGGCACACACCGGTTACGCACCCGCGAAAAATAAGAAATACAATCAATATTGATACTGGTTGTGTATTTGGAGGTCAATTAACAGCTTTACGATACCCAGAAATGGAAACCGTATCTGTACCTTCCAAAATGCCTTTTATCCAAGAAAAATTCGGGCATTGACAATATAGTCGTGCCCGAATCATATTATAGGCTATTAAAAAGGTTTGTCATGTCTGTAGGGAGAGCAATTTGAAAGTTTAAATCTTGGCCAGATAGCGGATGCTTAAACATAATTTGTTGACAATGCAATGCTTGACGCTTGATTTTATCTCTTCTTCCACCATAGAGGTCGTCACCGAGAAGTGGATGTTCCAAACTCGACATATGAACTCTGATCTGGTGCGTCCTTCCAGTTTCCAACTTCCATTTTAAATGCGCGAACGTTGGGTACTGATGCAAGACTTGGTATTTAGTCAGAGCAAATTGTCCATCCTCTCTCACTTCACGTTCAATAATACTTCCAGGCTTTCGGCCAATAGGGGCATCTATAACCCCTTGTTCTTGGTCAAAATCCCCCTCTGCGAATCCCTCGTAAAACCGATGAATTTCATGTCTCCTTTGCATTAAACTGAGCAAATGATGAGAATGACGATGTTTCGCAACAAGAACAAGTCCAGAAGTATCACGGTCTAACCTAGTAACAATATGGATGGATGATTTAAGCCCAATTTGCTCGTAATAGTATTTAAGTGCATTCGCCACACTACCCGAAGGATGGTCTCGCGAAGGAATTGTGCTCATATATGGAGGTTTGTCTATGATTAGTAGATCATCATCCTCATATAGGATAGAGAGCGGGATGTCCTCCCCAATTAATCGATCATTAATTTCCTCACTTGGAAATATAACCTTTACGCTATCCGACTTTTGCAGGATATAACGAACCGTCTCTTCCTTACCATTAACATTTATTGTGCCACCAGAAAATTTAATAGCAGATAAGGCTTTTCTAGAAACTCCCTGTTCGCGTAAAAAAAGCTTCATCTCTTTTCCAGCATCACACTGATCTATTCTCCATTCTAACTCATAACGACCCATTTTCTTACCGACCATCTGATATAAAAGAATCATGAACTCGTCTCCAAAATGGAAACGGTCTAAATCTTGCAAAACGAACCTTCTCTTTTGCTACTTTAAATTGAATAGATTTTACATCCCGGTGCATAATCGTTAAATGATCAATCGTCACATGAAAATCAAATGTGTTTACTGGTTTGAGCACTAAAGTATGGTGATTTGGTAAAATAAGCGGCGATCCTACAGTTCGAAATACCCGATTATTAATCGATGCCATTTCAGCAAGTTGAATAGATGATAGAGATGGATGGATAATAGCGCCACCTAATGCTTTATTATATGCCGTGCTTCCGGAAGGTGTTGATATACAAAGTCCATCTCCTCTAAAACGTTCAAAATGGTCACCACGAATTTCTACATCCATAACAAGCGTCCCCATTAACCCTTTAACAGTTGATTCATTTAATGCGAGGTAGCGCATTTCTTTTCCGCCATTTCGATAACGCATAACTACTTCAAGTAAGGGATATTCCACAACTTGATAAGGTGTTTTCGCAATCGCAATCACTAATTTCTCAATTTCGTCGGGGACCCAATCTGCATAAAAACCTAAATGTCCTGTATGTACTCCAACAAAGGCAGTTTGATCCAACCTTGAACTATATCGATGAAAGGCATAAAGCAATGTTCCGTCACCACCGACAGAAACTACAATATCTGGACGTCCTTCATCATATACTAATTCAAAATCTTGTAAATAGGTTCGTATTTTTTGTGATAAAGCGTTAGAAGCGGGATCACCTTTAGAAGTAACCGCAAATTTCAACCCTCTCATCCTCTCATCTATAATGACATGAAACAAACCTCAAAATACCCAAAAGGGTTTCCTACTCTTTTTTCTTCATCTTTTTAGAAGTCTCTTTATTTTTTGTAAAATAAACTTGTGCTTCTTGAATTTCATCTTTAATTTTAGACATTTCTTCATCTAATCGAAATGCTGCTTCGGCTGCTCCTTGCAATCTTTTATTAATCTCTTCCGGAAATTGACCTTTATATTTATAATTTAAGGAATGCTCGATTGTCGCCCAAAAATTCATCGCTAAAGTTCGAATTTGAATTTCAGCTAAAATTCTCTGTTCACCATGTATAGTTTGTACTGGATACTCTATTACAACGTGGTAAGAACGATACCCACTTGGTTTCTTATGTGATATGTAGTTTCTCTCTTCTACAATGCGAAGATCATTCCGTAATCGAAGCAGTTCCACAACCGTTTCAATATCATCGACAAATTGACACATCATTCTTAATCCAGCTATATCTTGCATTTCTGTCGCTAATCTATCGAGTGGAATCTTTTTTTGTTGAGCCTTATCCAAAATACTTGCAACCGGTTTAACCCTCCCTGTCACAAATTCAATTGGTGAATGATCATGCTCTAATTCAAACTGGCTCCTCATCCCTTTTAATTTTATTTTCAATTCATCTACAGCTTGTTTATATGGTGCTAAAAAATGCTCCCATTGTATCATTGTCCAATCACCTCTTAATCAAAAAGAGTGGAAATTTGTTAAGATGCCCTTCTTATTTTAGCATAAACAACTAGTACATAATAATTTTATATTTGATCTTGATTCAAACATGTAAATAGCGAATAATAGGAGTGACTAGAAAGGAAGAGTCCAATGGCTAAAACAACTGAGATCGAATTTAAAAACCTTTTAACGAAAAAGGAATTCAACCTTCTTCTTAGAACCTTCAATGTCTCGTCTCATCATTTTTTTACTCAAGTGAATCATTATTTTGATACAAAAGATTTTAAGTTTAAAAAAATGAATAGTGCCCTTCGAATAAGAGAACTTCCAAATAGTTTTGAAATGACCTTGAAACGTGCTGGTCATCGAGGTTCTCTGGAAATTAATCAACAACTTGAAAAAAGTGAAGTAGATGCAATTTTGATAAACCCTTATATTCCTGACGGAGAAATCAAGAATGCCATTCATGAACTTGGGCTGAAGGATATTGAACTTGGTTACTTTGGTTCTCTAACAACCCACCGTGCTGAAGTGGAATATAAAAATGGCCAATTAGTATTTGATCATAGCCTATATTTAGATCAAGAGGATTACGAAGTTGAGTATGAAGCTGCTAATTGGAATGAAGGGAGTACCATATTTAGGCAATTCCTTGAAATATATAAAATTGAAGTGAAAATGACCGATACTAAAATTGGTAGAATGTATAAAGCAAAGATGAAAAAACAGAAGGATGAAGAAATGTGAATTCATTGGGGCAAATTAAAACCTTGCTAGATATACAGATGTTAAGAGGGTTTTCAGCAAACAAAACAAGTTTAAGTAATCAAGAATCAATGGTGGATTTCGGTGATCTTCTCCAACAGGCGCTTAATACAGCTGTTTCTTCACCGAGTCAGCCACTATCGCTAAATAGTTTAGGGACAGTTCATAATTTAAATTTACAGCAATTGAATTTTCAAGGGGTCAAATCAACTACAAACGTTGAATCAGCCATTACCGTAGATAATTCCAAAATAGACAATTTAGAAGCTATTATTCAATCAGCAGCAGAGAAATTTCAATTGCCTGCCAAATTAATTAAATCAATTATTAAGCATGAATCAAATTTCAATTCTTCTGCTGTCAGTCAGGCAGGAGCATCTGGCCTTATGCAACTTATGCCAGGAACTGCCCGCGGCCTTGGCGTTCAAGATATTTTCGACCCAATGCAAAATGTTATGGGTGGAAGTAAATATTTACGACAAATGCTTGATAAATATGATGGGAATGTATCTCTCGCCCTCGCCGCCTATAATGCGGGGCCAGGTAATGTTGATAAATACGGTGGGATTCCACCCTTTAAAGAAACACAAAACTATGTAAATAAAGTGACAAGTACTTTTTATAGTTAGGAATTGGAGGAGTTCAAAATAACTTTTTGAGCTTCTCTTTTTTCTATGGTCATCTTTATCAAAAGCATAATTCCAAATTTTAGGTCGTTACCAATCCTCTTTTCGTTTGTATCCTATTTCACACAGTGCGATTTATTTGAGTTCTGTATAGGTGATTGCTACAATAAATGTACCATTTAGACAAAGGAGCGAATCATATGGTTGAGAAAAATATGACACCGTATGACGCCGTTGGAGAAAAGAAACGATTAGTGCTCAAGTTTAACTCTTATTTTCACCCTGAACTAAGCCTCAATCTATTCACGTCTAAAAATTCACATGCAGTTTTGCAGGGTGAGCAGCCTTGATGTCATACAAAGAGATGCTACTTAAAAACAAAAAGCCCATGGAGATTTACTTTTTCATTGATCCATTTTGTTCAGAATGTTGGTCAGTCAGTCCTATTCTCAAGAGATTGCAAATGGAGTATGGTGATTATTTCTCTTTAAAGTATATTCTTTCAGGTAAACTTTCTTCATTAAACAAAAGAAACAGTCCCTGTAAAAAGAGATGGAAACATCACAATGGAAAGTTAATCTCTAAGAATAGGAAGTCTACTGAAGAATTTGAGGATCCGCCTCACTTAGCGGCAATCAGTATTAAAGCAGCTGAATTACAAGGAAGACGGGCAGGGATTAAATTTATCCAACGACTACAGGAAATGTTATTTATTGAAAATCAGGATATCTCGGATATCAACATACTACAAAAGTGCGCCAAACATATTGGACTAGATTTAGAAGAATTTATTCGTGATGTCTATTCAGAAAGTGCTTCTAGAGCATTCCAATGCGACTTGAAAATTTCATCTGAAATGGAAGTAGATGAAATGCCATCGATGGTTTTCTTTAATGAAAATATCGAGGATGAAGGTATAAAAATTACTGGTTTATATAATTATGAAGTTTATGTGCAAATATTGACCGAGATGTTTCATGATTATCCTAAACCGGCTGAAAAACTGCCATTAGAACTTTTTCTTGCTCAGAGTCCCATTAATACAGCTCATGACTTAGCGATTATATATGATTTACCTGTTCAACAGATCGAAAAGTTTATGAAAAAGTTACAGCTCCAACAAAAGGCTGAAAAAGTCCACACTTGCCACGGAACTTTTTGGAAATATAATTTTACAGGTATATAAACATCGGATTCATAGTTAATCTAAAAAATATAGCAAGTTGAGAAAAATATTTTTTCAACTTGCTATATTTTTAATTATATTAGTAAAACCTGCTCTATTTTGACTTTTTAAAACCGCATAATAACCGAACCATAGTACTAAGAGACTTTAATTGATTTAGCCCCCATTTGATTCATAATATTTTAAAAGACAACATATAAGTAAATCAAATGTGGAAAAGGAGACTCGACAGTGCGAACAATCACCAAATCTCTGCTTATTGCTCTCATTATTTTCTGTTTTCTCTTTAATATACTCGGGCTTATGAAACTGGTCCCAATATTCGTAACATCTCCCCTGCTTTTCTTAGCCTTCTTTATTTTCCTTTCTCTCATTAATGGAAGAAATAAGTTCCGTGGTTTCCATTAGCTAAATGCATTTAGGGATGTTACAGAAAATCAGCTATACTGAATTTCTGTAACATCCCTATTTCAATTAGCAAGCATTTTTTGACTCTTCTTTATGAGAAAAAAATTCATTCCAAGCGATGGTAGCCACTTTTTCGCGAAAGATATAAAACAATATGAGAAGTGCAAGAATGATCATCGCACTCATCGCAGGTGTAAAACGCGTAATGAATTCTCCAAAAACAGTGTAAAAGAATGCCAATGGCAAGTTAGTGGCAAAAGCACCTTTCATGAAGCCTTTAAAATCTGGTCTTCTTTCAAGTAAGCAAAGATTAAGCAAATGATAATGAAAAAACGGGATTAGTCTAAGTATCGCAATTTGCCCAATTGTCATTTTAGAATAGCGGCCAAACCATTTATATTTGATCTTTATTAATCTTTCATAAGTATTGGGCATTCTTCGGATACAAATATAAAAAAGGCCAGACAATAAAAGCAAACCAACCATCGAATATAATGTACCCAATACACTTCCAAATAAAATCCCACCAGCCATACAAACAAGAGCAACAGGAATAAACATAAACTGGCGTAAGACATGGAAAAAGATAAACATAAATGGAGCAAGTGCACCCGTTCCCTGTACAAAGGCAAGCATGATCAATAATTGCTCATCCATAGGATCACCCGCTTTCTTACTTTTATTGTATGGAGTCAAGAAAGTCGTTATGACATAGGACCAAGCAGTATATAACAAAAAACTATTTCCAAAATAGCTAATAATGGAAAACCAATTTTAAAAGATAAGTGCTGGGTTTTATGTCGAAAAAATAGCATTCCTATTGTTGAACCAGGCGCACCTCCTACTAAAGCTACGAGCCACAAGTTCTTTTCTCGGATCCGCCACTCCCTTTTTTGCGCTTTTCTTTTATCAACACCCATAATAATTATTCCGTAAAGGTTAATAATTAATAAATAACCAATTATAAACGGCTTCATAGGCTCCAACCTTTCTTTCTAACAGAAATAGCCATCCCCAATTAAGAGAATGGCTATGTTTCAATTAAAATTATAGTGCTGCTTTTGCTTTGCTAGCTAATTCAGCAAATGCTTGTGCATCAGATACAGCTAAATCAGCAAGCATTTTACGGTTCACTTCAATACCAGCTAATTTCAAACCGTGCATTAAACGGCTATAAGAAAGACCATTCATGCGAGCTGCTGCATTAATACGTGTGATCCAAAGCTTACGGAAGTCGCGCTTTTTATTGCGGCGATCACGGTAAGCATACATATATGATTTCATAACCTGTTGATTGGCAACTTTAAATAATCTATGTTTTGAACCATAATAACCTTTAGCTAATTTTAAAACTTTCTTGCGACGTCTGCGAGTAACTGTACCGCCTTTTACACGTGGCATATTGATTCCCTCCTATTGTTCCGGATTATTTCAGATTGTCTAGCATGTGGCGAATACGACGGAAATCTCCTTTAGATACAATCGCCGACTTGCGTAGTTTACGTTTTTGTTTTTGAGATTTATGAGCGAACATGTGGCTTGTGTAAGCATGGGAACGTTTCAATTTGCCAGAACCTGTTTTTTTGAAGCGTTTTGCCGAACCACGGTGTGTTTTCATTTTAGGCATAGGGTTTTCCTCCTTAAAAACTTTACTTTTCTGTTTTTGGTGCTAATACCAAGAACATACTACGACCATCCATTTTTGGATGCGATTCAATTATTGCTAGATCATTACACTCTTGAGCAAAGCGTGTTAAGACACGTTGTCCAATTTCCTTATGGGTAATGGCACGACCTCTGAATCGAATGGAAGCCTTCACTTTGTCGCCTTTTTCTAAAAACTTACGACCATTGCGAAGTTTCGTATTGAAATCATGCTCATCAATGGTAGGACTCAATCGAACTTCCTTCATATTAATCACTTTTTGGTTCTTCCGTGCTTCTTTATCTCTCTTCTGTTGTTCAAAACGGTATTTTCCGTAGTCCATAATACGGGCTACAGGAGGTTTTGCGTTAGGTGCAACTAGAACAAGGTCAAGGTTTACACGTGTTGCAATTTCCAGTGCTTCATTTCGAGATTTCACACCAAGCTGATTACCCTCGTGATCAATTAGACGAAGTTCACGGGCACGAATGCCGTCATTTACCAACATATCTTTGCTAATAGTTAGCCACCTCCAAGGTATTTTCAAGGAATACATGTTTGGAAAAAGTAAAGCATAGACGTTCAATATACGTTTCAATCTTAAAATTAAGCAATAAAAAATACGGGTACAAAGCAACCCGCATTAGCAATCATCATGAGATGATAATTGAACGTTTCAAAACCTGCCAACTGCAAAAATGCGTCGATCAGGCGAGAAGCGGGTAGCTCCTTCTTCCATAAACGAGTATTCGATTCACCTTAAGAATATATCACAGTATGTTCGTGATGTCAATCATGAGTCCTTTAACAAAAATTAATTATAGCAGACGGATGACGATGAATCAATATTTATTTATGAATGTTTAATTTAGAGTAGTTAAGTGAAAACTTTCCATATGAGAACACGAAATGGAGGTAATGGAACGTGAAAAAGTATCTGAGTTCCGTGTTGGGAATTTCATTGATTTTAGGACTTGCTGCTTGCTCAGACGATCCCTCAGTAGATAGCAACCCTAAGGAGCAAGTAGTTCCCCCTGAAGATAGCCAAGGGAAAACACCCAATAATATCGAAAAAGGTGATGGCGGCAATAAATCGCTTGGTGGACAAGTAGCGGATGATGAACAAGCAATTGAAAAAATGAATCAACTTGGATTTTTAGAGTTTGATTTAGAAGTTCAATATGCGAACACAGAAGAGTATGACTTAGACTTTGAACAAAAGAGTAATGATGGAGATTATGAAGCTGAGTTACGCGATACTGTTAATGATCAGAATAAAACGGTAAAGGGAATGGATGCTTTTCTCATTTTATACAATCAATTAAAAGACGCTGATATTGACGCTAACACGCCTCAGGAAACTGTTATTCAAACGGTGTTGGAGCGTCTAAATCTACCAGATAATTATACTGAATTTGATTTGGAGATCACCTTTAAAGATGGAGCCGTGTTGGACGTTGAGGATCGAAAATAGGAGGGTATCTGACAGGTATGCCCTCCCTTTCCTTTTTAATCAGACTAAATTTGCGAAAAATCATTTCTTTTATCCGTTTGTTCGCTTCCATCTACCTAAATTATCAAAAGACGTTTACTATAGTCAGGTTGAACACTTCTCAAAGACATTATTCGGGAAGTGTTCGACTTTTTGTCCCTGATACCCCTTCTCAAAGACATTTTCCACCGAAAGACGCTGACTTTTGTCCCTGATCCCCAATCTCAGACTGAATTAGGGAAAAATCATTTCTTTTGTCCGCTAGAACGTTATGATTAAAACAAAAAATTCCCACAAATATACAATGAGCAATAAGACTAAATCCTAACCAATAAACTCAACTATTTATCACATACCATTTGGACTGAGCATAAAACATCTCCGCGTACTTTCCTTCTTTTTGTATAAGTTCGTCATGAGAACCTACTTCTATAATTTTCCCATGATCCATTACGACAATCCGGTCCGCTATTTTAGCAGAACCCAATCGATGGGTGAT
Source organism: Bacillus niameyensis (assembly GCF_001375535.1). Lineage (GTDB taxonomy): Bacteria > Bacillota > Bacilli > Bacillales > Bacillaceae_C > Lederbergia > Lederbergia niameyensis. Next base: position 148,737 of record NZ_LN831197.1, on the reverse strand, counting down.
AATAATGGATGTTTTGTCTTTGGATATCTCTATGAATTTTTTATAGATTTTCGTTTCTTCAATGGGATCAATAGATGCAGTTGGTTCATCAAGGACAATCATGTCATGAGCCCGATAAAATCCGCGTGCAATCGCAACCCGTTGCCACTGTCCAATTGATAAGTCAACACCATCGAATTCACGAGATAACATAGTATTATAGCCCTTTGGAAAAGTATCTTGATCCATATGCAAATCTGCTTTTTCAATGGCATTTTCCATCACGGGTTTGTGTTGATCCCGATCATTCTCTATATTACTTATTCTGACATTATCCTCCAGCGTCATTTTATATCGCTGAAATTTTTGAAATACCGCGGAAATACCACTGTAAATTGATTTTCCCGCCACTTCCTTCGAATCCATTCCTCCAATTTGTATACTTCCTTCAGTGGGGAGATATAATCCTGTCATTAGTTTTACGAGCGTCGTTTTTCCTGCTCCATTCTCGCCGACAATTGCAATGGTTTCCCCTTTTTTTAACTCAAATGATATTCCTGATATTGCATTGTGTTCAGCACCCGGATACCGAAAAGATACATTATGTAATACAACTCCATCGCTAGCATCAATAAGTAAATCTTTTCCTCTCCTTTCAGGTAAATCTAGGAAGCGTATATAATTTCGAACAGTACCAAGATTTTTAGTAACACTACCAATCTGACTTGAAATGACTTCTTCCATTATTCCAAACATTAATCCAATTGAAGCAAATACAGCTGCAAAGGAGCCAATACTAATTTCTCCTATCATTAATGTATGAAACAATAAATAGAGGACGCCAAAATATCCTGCTAAAGTGATCATCTTCATTCCAATTTCTAATAGCCTTGTTCTTAATTCTACACTCCATATCCTTTTCCCAAGTAGATCTAAGGAAGCTTGATATAAGCTTTTAAAATAGTTGAATGCTCCTAGTATGCGGGTTTCTTTAAAATATTCTTTATCACCAACACAGCGTTCAAGGTATTCATATTCACGACGAATGGGAGCTACTTGATCTTCCAGTTTAGAGAAAAAACCTACCCTTATAAGTTGGGTAATGACTACGGGAACAAATATAAGTAGTAATGAAATAGCAAGAATCGGCTTTAGTGTATAAAGATAAACTCCCATAAATAAAAAGTAAGGTAGATAAAAAGTTCCAATACCTACTACAGTGAACAATAGACCGAGGCTATTTTGCATACCTTCATGGGCTTTGTTAATGTCATTTAGAAGTTCGGGAGTTTCATAGGAAATAGGATCAATTCGCGATGCTTTTTGATTAATTCGATTCGTTAATAGCCCAGTCATTTTTAAAATGTAGGTTTTACCAACAAAATTATGTAAACCATTAAGTATTTGTGAGCCGATAACGACTCCGCCTAAAGCGAGAGCCATCCAAATTACTTTTTTTAGACCCGTCTGTTCAGTAACTGCACTAGTGACAGAATCGAAAAAGTGTTGCGTTACAAATGTATTAAAACCAAAAGATACCCCATGAAGAATACCTATTAGGTTCGTGAAAAGAAATAATAAAGGTGTTGAAGCAAGAACAATCGGAAATAATTTTAATAAAATTGTGATCAATGACATTGGTTCAGTTGCTACCTTATTTTCTATTTTCATTGATACCAACTCCTTTGGCTCTCGTACATTTCAGCATACAAACCACCGAGACTCATTAATTCATCATGGCTACCATGTTCAATGATTTGACCGTCTCCAAGAACAAATATTTCATCTGCTAATGTTGTTGAGCCTAGTCGATGACTTATAAAAATGGTAGTTTTGTCTTTGCTTATTTGCTCGAACTCTTCATACAATTTACTTTCACTTAGTGGGTCGAGTGCTGCAGTCGGTTCATCTAGTACTCTTAATGGTGCCGGATTCAAAACAGCTCTGGCCATCGCAATCCTTTGCCATTCACCTCCAGAAATATCCTGTCCTCCATCTTTGATTTTTCCTAATGGGGTATCAATTCCTTTTGGCATTTTATTCTCTAAGTTATTTAGACCCAGTTGGTCAATCGCGTAATAAACACGATGATCTATATCTTTATCATTCATACTGTTGATATCTCCTATGGAGACATTATCTTTCATTGAAATGTAATACTTTGCAAAATCTTGATATACGACAGCGAAAAATGATTTTAATTCGCTTTGACTGTAGTCGGAAATACTTCTGTCATTTAGGTAGATCTCACCTTCATAATTATTGTATAACCCCGTTATTAGCTTTGTTATCGTTGTTTTTCCCGTACCGTTAGCACCGACAAAGGCATAGTTTTTCCCTTTTGTAATTCGAAAAGACATTCCATCTAATATCACCTTATCCGTTCCGGGGTATTTAAAGCGGACATCTTTAAATTCTAGAGATTTAAAAACATTGGATGAATTCGCTTTTGGCGCAATGGCATCTATTGTTTCATCTAATGTTGCATATTCTGTTAAGTCTTTTAAGTATTCCCTATGTTTAGCTAATCGGTCTACATTAGTCGTAAGATTCCATGACATCATCTCAACAATCCCGAATACCGCACTAACTAACGATATGAACATTCCAACTGTGAGTGCACCAGAAAGTACAGATCCAATTAGTATTAGAATGATTAGGATCGAAATAAGTGCCGACACTACACTCCCTGATTTCATTTTTATAAACCACTTTAATTCTGTCCTAAACTCTATTTTCCTTGCTGTTTCATATTGTTGATGCCATTTATCACCAATTAAATCTCCATAACCGAATAAGGATCTTTCATCCACAGTATCCCTACCGGTTAGTACTTCGGAAAGATACCCATATTTTCTTTTATATTTTGAGACTTCCCGATTCGCTTGATAATTTGCTTTTCCACTCTTAACTGCTAGAGCAAATAAGGGGACGGATATGACCATGATAAGTAGAGCTGCCCACCATACTTGTGCAACGAGTAATCCAAGGATCCCTACAACTCGGAGTACTAAGGATATAATGGATAATGTATCTGTAAAGCCTGACTTAATTTGATTTTCGGGATTATTGGAAACGCGTGAAATCAAATCCCAAGTATGATGATTTTCAATATGCTTGAAAGCAAGCTTTGCCTTTTTCTCTGTAATAGCCGAACGAAATTTTTCTCTGATACCATTTTCCATTTTTACATGGGTAAGATACGTGAATTGCCAAGAGATCCATTGGTAGGCAATTAAAGCGACTACAGTAAATAGAGAAGGATAGATCTGGTTTATATCTGTCTTATATTTTACGATGGATATAGCTGTGTCGATAAATCGTGCAGTAACTATTATTTGTACCGTCGGAATGATCCCAGATAATAGCGTTTGCAATACTAAAATTATCGTCATGATTGGTGTACATTGAAACGGGATCTTGATCGTATCAGCTATGGAAAAACCTTTTTGTGCATGTAATATGTTAATTCCTCCTTCACCTCTCCATTTATTTAACTTAATTAATTTTAATTTTAATATATTTAAAATAAATTTCAATAGTATTTTTAAATATTACTATTTATTTTTTAAATAAATTTAAATTATGGTAAAATGAATATAAGATAAAAATTAGAAAGAGGAATTGTGATGAGTATGATTGGAGTAAAAATCAAGAAACTTCGAAAAGAGAAGAAACTTACATTGGCAGAAGTTGCGAAAGATCAAATGTCACCAGCCATGCTCAGCTTAATTGAAAATGGAAAATCGAAGCCATCCGCGGAAAATTTACAGCATATCGCACAACAATTACAAGTAGACGTTAATGAATTAATGGTCGGTAAGACAAGAAGTGAATTGAAAAGGGAATTATCGGAATTAAGACAGATAATAAAAAAGTCAGGAGCCGCATCATTTAAAAAAGCCATCAAACATATCCAAACATTATTTCCATATTTAGGTAATAATGTGGAATCAGCCGATATCTATGATCTGTATTTCACAACCTTATTCGGACTTTACCAACATTACAAAGCAGATTACGACCAACTTGAAGATGGTGATTGGAATAAATATGCCCTCTTAGCCTCAGAAATTTATGAAGATCTACAAATGGAAAATCGCGTCTTGGATATCCACAGAATGTTAGCCAATATTGATTATCTTCATGGCAATTATTCAAAAACAGTGGAGATTGTTAAGAATTCACTTGAAAAGATCGACCTGATCGATAGTAAATCCGCTCAAGTTGCAATGAAGTTTAAGCAACTTCAATTTTATTCGCTGTTTGCGATAGGAGAATTCGAAGAGAGCAAGCAATTACTTGAAGAAAACATCCAATTAATGAATACATACCAGCTATTTAACTGGGCTTTTGAGTTGTTCAGAATGGGAGAAGGACTCTATTATCAATGTGGAGAATTTGACAAGGCGAGAGAATTCACACAAAAAACGACTACATTGGTTGAACTGTTCGATAGCGATTATTTGAAAAACGAAAAAGAATTCAGCATTATTCATAATATGGAGTTTTATGAGGATCAGCCAGAAGAGTCGTTGCGCTTGATTGAGATAGTTGAAAAAAATAAGGCTAAATCCGATGATACTCTTTCCGAGCTAAAAGCTAGATGCTACACAAAATTAAAACAACCGAAAAAAGCTTTACCACTCTTCCGCCAACTGTTAAGAGATGATCAAAAGCATATTGAGTATCACCCAATAGACGTAGGGATTCGTGAAATCAGTAAATCATATCAAGCCCTTTGCTATATGCAGCTTAATGACTTGGATAAAGCCCTTGAATTAGCCGAAGAAGTAGAAAGATTGCTACGAAAACACCCTCACACAGCCTATTATCAATTTGCTCGAGGGGTTTTGCGGGATATACAAGTGGAAAAAAACCGAGGATAAGTAGAGTTTTTATCATTCAACTAGTAGCTAGGTAAGATATTTCTATATCTTGCCTAGCTACCGATGTTGATGAGATGCTTAAAATTCTAAGTATAAAACGTTGGTCATCTTTTGGAAATGAATAGCGAACTATATATGGTTTATTGCGGGAAACTAGTCCTGAGTTTTGTCTTCACTTCCATTGAATAATTTTTTTAATCTATTGTCTCAGATATTGTAAAATATTACTGCTGTATTATCTGAATAAGGTTGCCGCATGTATCGTCAAAGACAGCCAGTGTCATTTCTCCCATTTTTGTCGGCTCCATAGTAAACTTCACGCCTTGTTTCAATAATCTCTCATACTCTTTGCGAACATCTGCAACGGCAAACATTGTTGCTGGGATGCCATCAGCAAATATATTCTTTTGATACTCTTTGGCAGCTGGATGGTTATTAGGTTCAAGCAAAAGTTCGGTACCTTCTTGATCCTCAGGAGAAACAAGCGTTATCCACCTAAATTCTCCTGCTGGGACATCATGCTTTTTTACAAAACCCAGTGTTTCTGAATAAAACTTTAGTGCCTTATCTTGATCTTGTACGAATATACTGGTAACAGTGATTTTCATTCTGTTTTTCTCCTTTCATTTTTGTATGGTGTTCTAGGAATATCCTGGCTACAAGGCTCCTAATTATTACCTTTACTCAACGCAAGCAACTCTTTCTCAGAAAGTTTTTTCGTTAATTCATCTAATTCTTTGGAAAAAAACCAGTCAGTTTCAGCACCACCAGCATATTTAATCGTATGGATTACTGAATTAGATGATAAAAAAATATTATGATGAACAAATGGCCTTACTGATACACTTTCCCCTTCGCGAAGAAAACGCATATCCATTTCTCCACCTTTTTCCATTTTCGCATAAACAATCCATCCAGATTGAACAACATAAAACTCTGAATTATATTTGTGGTAATGACTATTCTGCCATGCACCTTTTTCCGAACCAACAGTACGGCAATATGAGCTACCATCAGAACTTACTAGTCTATATCGTTTTTCACCATTATCCATACGTTCAAAATTCACATCCACCCCAGATGAACGCGCTTCTTCCAGACTGATCTTTCTTGGATTATAAGACAATGATTGTCCCCCTATTTTTTGTGAGTCCCCATCTGTTTTCACTCTATCAACATATTACCCTTATATAAATTATTCTAATACTATTTCCGTAGTTTTTCTGCATACCAATGAAGTGCCTTCTGCTCCAATTCCTTCACAAATGATTTTTTTGCTAAACTATATTCTCTTGTTTGATCGAATTGCTGAGCTAGCTTTTCTTTATAGCGACTATACCTTTCTGCCTCTTTGGGATGAGACTGCAAATAATCACGAAATACTAAATGCCGTTCAATTTGGGGATGATCTATTTGATAGAAATGAATATGATGAGTTCTGTTTTCTCCACCTTTGCGAAACAACCGTCTCCCTTGAATACCCCACTCCCCTGCAACAACATAACCAAGAGAATTCATTTTGTCGTTAAACATATCAACTTTCTCTATGTCTTTCACGATACACATCATGTCGATTACAGGTTTTGCCTTCATACCTTGAACTGACGTACTCCCAAAGTGTTCAAATCTAATGATCTCGTCACCAAATATTGTTTCCAAAAATTGAGCCTCGATTTGAAACATTTTAAACCAATCCTCACTAAAGTTCGTAAGTCGAACTTTCATATGTATGCCCCCTTTGGGATTATTTTAATACTCATCAACCTTGAATCGGTTTACTTGAATTAGTTGAGAAGGCTAGATCTTTCAATTGTTGTGCAATTAATGTCAAACAAGCACTTGCTAAACTATTATTTTTTATGCATAACAAATTGTGATTTGCTTAATTTAAAATCATTGTTTTCATAGAAGGAGATTAATTCCTCCTCGCAAAACAAACTGATCACATCGATATGCGAAAGCTCATCCATCAATTTTGAGATCAGTTTTGTTCCTATTCCCTCATGCCGATATGAACTGTGTATAACTACGTCTTCTATATAAGCTCTAAATTTCCCATCTGAAACAGCTCTTGCAAAACCAATCAAAGTATCGGCTTTCCAAGCACCAACTGACTGATCCTTTTTTAGCATCTCTTCAATATCCTCTTCTAATCTTTCCTCCCACCAATCTGCATCCTTATATAGTTTCATAACATCGTTAGATTTAATTACTTTTTCGGTAAAATTTAAAATTTTTATAGTCAAATTGTGTCCTCCTATGACTTTTAGCCTTCAATTGATCTTGCAAAGAGATCTAGTTTATCTTCCTTTTATTAAAGCATACATTAACAGAAAAAATTGACATTTAATTAAGATATGATAATCTTTATTTAAAGTTAAAGACACAGTAACTGACGACATTTGTGGAAATAACCACAAGGGAGCTGTGTTTTATATGGTCGGGTCGTCTGGGCAGAGATAAGGACTTAATGTTCTTATCTCTTTTTTGTTACATTTTAAGGAGGGATTTTTTTGGAAAAGATTATTTTGGATGGTAAAGTTGTGGCCCAGAAAATAAAAGAAAACTTGGCAGAAAAAATTGTGTCATTAAAAGAAAATGGGATAGTTCCTTGCCTCGCAACGGTCTTGGTAGGCAATAACTCTTCGTCAAAAACGTATGTAAGAATGAAAGGGAACGCCTGTGAAAAAATCGGTATGAAGTCTATACGTATTCACTTACCTGAAGAAACAAAAACAACGGATTTAATCCAAACAATTAATGAGCTAAATAACGACCCTGCTGTTCATGGAATTCTTCTGCAACACCCAGTACCATCCCACATTGATGAGCGTTTGGCGTTTGAAGCGATTGATGTAAAAAAAGATGTGGATGGTGTCACGAGTGCTGGATACGGTCAAACTGCATTAGGATTTGGCAAATACCCTTCTTGTACCCCAGCTGCCATAATAAAAATTTTAAAATTTTATCAAATACCGATTGAAGGAAAACATGCTGTTGTAATTGGTCGTAGTCCAATTTTAGGAAAACCCGTATCAGCTTTACTGCTAAATGAAAATGCTACAATCACTACATGTCACTCAAAAACTTTGAATTTACCAAGTATTTTAAAACAAGCGGATATTGTTGTAGCTGCAGTAGGCAAGCCTAAGTTTATTCTAGGTGATTGGTTAAAAAAAGGGGCAATTATTTTAGATGCTGGTTACAACGAAGGTAATATTGGCGATATAGATTATGACTCTTGTTACGAGGTTGCGAGTGCAATCACTCCTGTTCCTGGAGGTGTAGGACCTGTTACGATCGCGACATTACTTCAACACACAGTAGAATCAGCGGAAAAGCATAATAGATAATCAAAAATCTAACGAAACTACTAAGAGAGGCTTATAATCAACTAAGCGCTTCGCATTCAATAAGTTGTGTAGAAAGCGAAGCGCAAATTTGTACGTGCTCTATGCATAATTCCGTTACCGATTCTTCTTAGACCATTAGGAGACTAGGCACATCCTGATTCTATACTTCCCTCCTATGCGTCTTGTTTAATTTCATATTCCCCAAACTCTTCTATTAATTTTTTAGATTTATAGATTGAAAATGATATCTTACTGCAGCTTTTTATTGAACGGAAACATCGTCCGTTAATGAAAATCCTCAACAAAATATTTACTATAACTCCGGTATTGCATTAGAAATTCTTGCAATCTTTTTATTACTTCTTGTAAATTCCCATAAATATTTTGTTCTGCTAAGTATAACTCGTCAGTTAAGGATAGTATTTCCACTTTTATACTGTCACACGTTTCAGGCAAGTGTTCACATAGACGATACAACATAGAAGTGACAGTAGAGATATCCCCTGTTTTTATGCTATAATTAGCCAATAATCCCAGTATGATCATACATGGAAGTTCACTACTGCTAATTTCTTTTGAAAACTCTTTTAATATTGAAGCTATATCAACAGGTTTTGCATTTCCTGATAATGATAGGTCAATAATGTCATACGGTGGTTCATCAAGCTCCTCAATCACAGAATCAGCCCACGTAACGACGTCTCGAACTGTGTAATATCCTGTTGAAAGACCTAATCTGTATACTTCAGCTAAAATTCGTATGTCCATATTTATTCTCCAAGCTCCAATTGCTTTAAATACCTTCCTTAAGAGGGGAAATATTCCATAGGTTCCTTACAATGACTATAGCCATTTTTCTTGTAATAATGAATGCTATCATCACTAGGCCAAACAATTAAAAATTCATACTTATTTTCTTTAGCCCACCTATTTATATTCGATAGAAGTTTACTTCCAATCCCCTTATTTCTATACTCTGGAATTGTATAGACATTCGTCATATAAGCGAATGGATATGTTATCCTGCCCGGTCGTGGCACTTTTTGGATTAATTCTATGTATATATGTGATAGAATTTTTTCATTATCCTCTGCAACCCAAATAAACCATTGGCTGCCATTTATTACATTTTCTAGAAAAGCTTGACATTCATTTTCAAAATCATGAAATGATGTCTTTTCTATTTTTTTCGTCTCGTCATGCTCAATTGTGAAATCCCATCTCATTTTAATTAACTGCTTAATATCTTTTTCTTCAGCAAGTCGGATGTTCATCAAAACTCTCTCCTTTAGGCTAGACAGTTATAGTTTAAAAATAGGATAATCACACTCTATTCGGATTCTGAAATGGTTCATTATCCGTATTTGCTCTTCTGTTAACTTTTCCTTATCCCAGTACATATGCATTAAGCTATACTCGAACATTTCCTTTAATTTAATGAAGAGTGGTAGTTTCTCTAGCATTTCCAGAGAGATGTCATTTTCTTCTTCATATCCTGTGATTATCGCTTCATAGATAGCTCGTCCATAGTCAACGATATTACCATTTCCTACAAACGAATATTCCAGTGCACTATAAATCGGAACAGCTAAATCGAATATATAGAAATGCTTCTCACAGTCTTGAAAATCGATCATGGTCAATTTTAAATCTTTATCTACTAATATGTTTTCTAGCCATAAATCCCCATGAATCAAACCATAATTCTCCTGACTTTTTGAAAGGCTTTTTATAGTTGATACTACCTTTTGGGCTTTTTCTCTAATAATGTTTTCTTCTTCTGGGATATATTTTAGAAAATTATATTCCTCATTATCATACCAATCGTTAATATGTCTAATTGGATTTATATCTTCAAACCTTTTTGAAATACGATGTAATCTACCAATCTGCCGTCCCAATTCTTTAAGTACACTAGCATTCCATTGACTTTTTGGTAAATGTACTCCAGGGGCTACTTTATATAAAACAGTTAGCATTTCTTCATCTAGTGCTAACTTTTCTACTAATTGACCTTTCAAAGAGGGTATTGTCGGCGATACACCCAAACCCTCATTATATAAAAAATTGGTATACCCTATTTCTTCTGACTGTTCATTATATGTTTTATTGTTCGTTATTCTAGCAAAAAAAATACCTTGCTTTGCAGTACAGCGATACATTTCGTTTGTTACGGATTCAACTTTAAAAAAATCAAATGGGTATTGTTCGTTCAGTAATTCTAATACCTTATTTTCCATATCATTATTCTCCATTACTTCGAAATCTAGGACTTCGATTTATATAATCTAGTAACTTATAATCAACTTCATCAATGTTATCAATCTTTTCCTCTAAATCCCATAACATGATTCCAGTTGTTTCTTCATTTGCTATAAACGGATTTAGTTTCTTAATCGATGAAAAATAAACAGGATTAAATTTCAACTTTCCATCCGAGATGTTTTCCATCTTCAACAAGCCTATGAACTCCAAATCTGTTACGTTCTGGCCCGTTTCCTCGAAAAGCTCCCTTTTGGCGCATTCTTTAGCAGGTTCTCCCTCTTCTCTTTTTCCCGCAGGCAGCTCCCATTGCTTACGCCATACGTTGTAACATATTAGATATTTTTGCTCACTTGTAATGATGGCAAAAGATCCCGCAAGTGGTTGATACTGATCCATTTCTTCTTCCTTCACAAATAAAAAATTCAGAAATTTAAAGCCGTTATTTTGAGTTAATAGAGTCAAAACGAATACCTCCATTTTTAATGCGGTTTCATTATGTAAAAACCATATAACTCTTTTCTTCTAATGCTGGTGATTCCGCTAGCATTTACACTTAGACTTTTTGCTGTCTAATAGAGTAACATGCTGATAATAAATTGAATCCAATATGAAGCAGCACTGGAATAACGATCGATTGTGTATAATCAGCTATCGCGCCAAACAAAATTCCTCCAACGAATGCGAAGCACATATATCGAACACTCAATTTATCCAATTCATAGTATTGTAAATGGGCGATTGAAAACAGAAATGCAGAAATAATTACCGCGATCGTGACCGGTAAATAAGCTATCTCAATAACAACATGCTGAAATGAATTATTTAATATGGGCAATACAAGTCCTCTAAAAATGATTTCCTCAAAAAGAGGGAAAAAAATAACGAAATTAATAAGGTTATATCTTCCAATCGGCTTGTATCCCGAATATTTCGCAATAAATATATTGAATAATAAAATCGCAAAACAGACAAATATGACTCTCCTATCCATTAAGGGGAGTTTATATACAAAGTTATCTTGCACTAAAAAAGCAGCTGCGAGGGCAAAGACTCCCCATATGTAAATGCTGTATTTTCCTACATATATATTTCCTACAGCATTTGTAATCTTAGAAAGAATCCCATTAATTATTGCATATGAAAACGTTAGTACCATTACCAGAACAATTATCGTAATTTGACTCATAATTTTTGGACAATCCCCCCTGTATTCACTCATTTTTAGAAAAATTATTTAGTGTCTGTTTTTCTATGAGTGGTATCCCCTTCTAAAATAATTTGATATCCCTTTTCAGACTTGCGGACGATCGTCAGACTTGTATCGTGAATAAAAGGTGGTTCCCATAATTTTTCGATTGGCCCATTTCTAAAGATTAAAAGTAAACATTTGATCATAACGGAATGAGTTACGATTAAAACATTCCCGTTAGGATACTCTTCTCTTATTCTTTTAATAACGAGAGCGGCTCTCTTCTTTATATCTTCAAATGTTTCTCCTCCAATCGGTGTATAGTCTTGGGGAGAATTCCAAAACGCATCAAACTCTTTTCGATACCTTTCTTTTATTGCTGGAAGTGTTTCTCCTTCCCATTCACCTAAGTTAATTTCTCTTAAGTTTTCATCTTGCAAGATCGGTATATCTCTTTTTCCTCTAATCAGCCTCGATGTTGCCTTTGTTCTTTCGCTTGGGCTTGATAAGATGACTTTGAAATCTATATTTTTCAGTCTTTCTCCTAATTCTATAGCATTTTTAATGCCACTCTCTGTTAAGGCTGAATCTGACCATCCTTGCATTCTTTTTTCCGTATTCCAAATGGTTTCTCCGTGTCTAGTTATAAATAAAGTTGTCATGTAAAAAACCCCTTTTGATATTATTCATTTCACGTAATATCCAAAATTAGAAACATAATCGGAAATACACTAAATGCAATGTTCACAATAAAATGGCTGACGATTAGCGGAAACAACCTTTTTTGTTTATAGTAAATGATCCCACTTCCAACTCCCCATACAAAAAAGGCTACAGCATAGACGATCGCTCCTTGCATGCTTGCCGCTAGCATTACGTGTTGTAAGGCGAAACCAATGGCAGGGATGAAAATACCCACCCAAATTTTTTTATACTTTTTGATAAATAATGGCTGAGCATAACCCCGGTACATTAATTCCTCAACTGGTGCATTGAGAAAAGGAAAAAGTAAAGAGGTGATTGCCGCAAACCACATAAGCCATAATGGACGAGAAAAATATTTTTCCGAATTTCCGGCAAAAACCAATTCGAAGTAATTGATAAATTCTGATCCGAACATGATAAACATCGTACCCATAACAGCAATAACAAAGGGAACATATAAAACAAACACCCACAAAAATCCGTATAAAATATCCTTTTTCCAAAATTCCCGCTGGAAATCTATCAAACCTTTAATCGAACGACCTTCATTTTTTAAAAAGCGGTACAATAGAAATAAGCAAATGATATTTACGACGGTAAAGAAAACAGTAGATAGGTCGGGAAGAAACGGAAACGAAAATTCTATTTTAAATAATTTGAATAATAAAAGTGAGGTTACCAGCATCACAAAAAGTAAAGGAATTCGTATAAAAGATAAGATCCACGCTTTTTTCAAGTGGTGTCACCTACTTTGTTAGAATGAAGTTAATCTAGTAAAGGCTTTATTTTCAATAAACCTACTTCAATTGATGTCTCAATATAGCCAACTATCATATCAAATGTAAAAACTTGAAGGTTTGCATTTAATATATCCCTATTGAAATTCATATCCCCTAATACATACGAAACGAATTTTTCAACATCATTAGACTTAACCTCTTGTAAATCTATAATGTTAGGAAAATGACTAAACGCTTTTTTCAATTCATTTGTCAAACCATAGTATTCTAATAATTTGCCATTTAACAATCGAAAATCATTATGATATAACTGATACAATCCTTCATCAGCATCCATTCTGTTTTTTAACCAAGATAAATTAAATCCTCTTAGCCAAATATCATCTGCAACCAAATGTGTACAATAGCCCATTATATAAGGATTTTCCCTTTCCACTTGCTCTTTATATTTATGTAAAAACCCTTCAAAATCAACTCTTCTTGAATAATCTCGTACATTTCCAATAAAGAAATGGGATAAGTTTTTTTCTTCAAATGAAAAAACAGCATCTGGAGCAACACTTCCAAGTAAAAATGATGTTTGATCTACTATTGCTAAAGACTCTGCAATCTTATAACCAATAATAGCATGCATAATTCGTGAGCCCATATTCATCCCTGCCTTTCAGTAAATAAGTCCTGTTACTTTACTTCAACAAAAAGGTGCAATCTCCCCTCGGAAGAAATGCACCTGATTGTAGTTAGCTTCACTTACAAGTGTAGGTTTCTCCAGGGATAAAGCTATCGTCCACCTTATATTTTCCTCAGTTTTTCTAGCACTTCCTGAGCCTTGTACCCAACGGAGAAATCATAAATTTCTGCTTTTTGTCCATTAGTTGCTTTTACTAATTCCGCTAATAAACTGTTTGTTTCCTCTAAATCCACTCGAATACGTTTCAGTTCTTCCCCATTTTTAGCACTTTTTAGTTGGCCCCAATTTTCAAGAGATAGTATGCCATCCGAACCATACGCCGTAAAGCCAATATATTCTTCACCGGCCATTTGACTTAGTCCCTCAATTAGTATCGGAGTACCATTTTTCAACTCTGCTGTTGCAATAATCCCTGTCTCACACATGCTTGGATCATCAGGAAGCTCCAATTGTGTATGAATATTTGAAATCTCACCAAATATCTTAATTATTTGCTGAATGAAATGTACTCCTACTTCTAAAACAAATCCTCCCTGTTCCCTTTTGCCAACCCATTCATTTTTTTGCCAATTACGTGGCCATTCGGGAAAATGCATTGTTAGTTGGATGCGGCGAAGTTTACCTATGTAGTTTTGGTTAATCAAATTCGCAAATTTTGTTGCTGCTTGTTCATAATTTAGTGGGAAATTGATGGCATGAATTACACCTGCCTTTTTCGCAGCCTGCATCATCTCATAAGCCTCATCAAGGGAATTAGCTAAAGGTTTTTCACAAAGAACATGTTTTTTTGCTTTTAAAACATCCATAACAATAGGATGATGATATTTTGGCGGCACAGCAACATAAACAAGATCTACCCGTTGATCGGCAAGTAAATCTTTATAGTCAGTATACGCCTGAATTCCACCAAGGCTATCAGCTGTTTCCTTTAAAAGTGATTCTACCTGATCACACACTGCAATAATTTCAACTCCAGAATGATCTTTAAATTGTTTTATTAAGCGTTGACCAATAGCTCCTAAACCAATAATCCCAATATGCACTATCATCATTACTCCTTCATTTTCTACATTTTTTCCACTATAAGTATACTACTTGAACTCAATCTCAATTAATTTAACATCTCCAAAACGTCTATCCTAAAAAACTAATCTGGGATCAGTAAAAAAGCCAATAAAATGTTGTTATTTATCCTCGCTCTTCTCCTAATTCACTATTCGGAATCACTATCGCACCACAAGCTTTTTCGTAAAATTCAATGGGCCCCGCTTCACTAATAATCGCATAAGCATAGTTTTTTTCCTGCATTTCTTTTAAGCAACAATGCAATAACGTATAGCCAACTCCCCGTATTCGATTAGACATTGCCACGCCCATCGGACCAAATAATCCCTTTTTCCGTTGATAAACATCATAGCAAGCAAAGCCGATAAGCTTTTCATTTTCTGTTGCTACATAAATAGGGATATTTTCCGCTTGTAAGCCATTTTCAATCGATTCGATCCAACCACTTCCAAACTCCTTTTCTACAAAGCTTTTAAGAGAAATTGCATCATCTTTTTCCGCTTTTCTATACTTCACTGTCGTTTCCGAAATCCTTGGATATGAATAATTTGCTAGTGAGACGATCATATCACGTGTAGCTGACATAATTTTAATAATGAGGGAATGATCCAAACCTTTTACATGTAATGTGGTGAGCGGATCTTTTTGAGCAAATATTGCTTTGATCAGATGGCCTTCATTAATAAAATTTTGTTTATACCGTTCTCTGAGAAGAATAGCATCTGCTAAAACATTCTTTACTGACAAAGAAACAGGCATGCTGAATGGAGGACAATGAATGTTTTGTTCTTCGGAAGCAGATTGTATTTTATAAACCCTATCAAATAAAATGTCTATAAGTTTCGGATAAGTGATAAATAACTCTGCACATACTCCAGTTCTTTCTTGAAGGGCACCTAGTAATAAATGAATCGGATAAACAAGTTTAGTTGTCTTTTTTGCTTCTTGTTCTGCATATTTTAGAATTCTTATAGAACGGTCGGTAAACATTGCATCATTAAGGTTGATCATAGTTTCTCCTCCAATTGTTATTAACTATTCATTTTAGCACTTTCCATTCTTCAAAACTTTCAGCTTCAAACCCTAATGTTTCCGTTTTCAACCATTCAAACGCCTTTAAAACCAATGGTGAGGCATTTTCTAGTGAGATATCCTTCTCCGACACCCATAATGCCCCAAGGGAATCCTGTCCTTCAAATTGTTCTGGTACACATATTTCACCACCAATGATTTCGACTAAATAATAGACTGCTATATGGTGGACATCAGTGAATCCCTTCCATTGCCATGGAAGCTGAAAATCAACCACGCCAATGTTTTCCTTAATCTCAATTTCAAAGCCGGTTTCCTCCATGAATTCCCTTTTCATCGCATCGGATAAACTCTCTCCTTCTTCCAAGCTTCCACCAGGAAGATCAAAGCGGTTGATGTAAGGGCCTCCATTTTTGCGGATGACGAGCAGTTGACCATTTTCTACACAGATTCCATATACTCCAAAAGCACGATGGTATTTCCTCAAATCTGGCATACGATACACCCTTCCTTCATAGTTCAAAATTAGAGACAGGATTTTTCATACATGATGAAAAAGTCTAAACAAATCTGTACATAAGAATATCGTCTATGTATTCTTCGTCGCCCAGTTTAAATTCCTTAATTTTCCTTCCTTCTTCCTTAAAACCCATGCTCTTATATAAAGAAAGAGCCCGAGCATTATTTGAAAAAACTCCTAAACATACCTTTTCAATCAATGGATGCTCCTCTGCCCATTCAATCAGTGCCTTTAAAAGCTGCTTCCCAATTCCGATACCTCTAAATTCTTGACTAACCATCATTCCAATAGATCCCTTATGAGCTAATCTTTTTCTACCCTCTGATTGAAATACGATCCATCCAACGATAACGCCTTTTATCTCAGCCACAATAAACGTTTCTCGTTCATTTTCTAACACCTTCCGAACCCAAGCTTGTTGTTGCTCTATCGTCCTATGAGATAATTCTTCGATTACTGTAGTTAAAAATTCCCCCTCAGCAACTACTTGCTTTTGCATCTCTAATATCTGTTCGGAATCGTTAACATGAGCAGTACGAATTTTAACCTTTTGGTCAGTATCCATATTCACCCTCCAATTACTATGATCGATTAACGCAATCAAAGTAACGCAGTTTCATGAAATTACTTGTCATCGTTAAAATATTACTCTAATATTACCATTAACTTGTAAAATAAATGAGGGAATTATGAATTTATAAAATGTTTTTATAAGGAGATCATTTTATGACTAGGATTCAAATAAGACCTGTTTTGGAACATGAAAAGTCGGTTCTTAGACAGTTAGTAGAACTTTATGAGTATGATTTTAGTGAATTCAATCATAACGATGTTAATCAGAATGGACTCTATGGTTATAAATACTTCGATCATTATTGGACTGATTCCGGCAGATTTCCGTTTTTTGTTATTGTTGATGAAAAGCTAGCAGGTTTTGTGCTGGTAAATGATCATTGTTATTTATTAAAGGAAGAAAATGCACGTTCTATAAGTGAATTTTTCATAATGCGAAAGTATCGAAGAGCAGGAATTGGTTCTCAAGTTGCTTTTTTAACTTTCGATCAATTCATCGGGCATTGGGAAGTTCGGGTACATCCAGAAAATCACGTATCCCACATTTTTTGGAAGGAGGTCATCAAAAACTATACAGGTGATAATTACATTTCAAAAGAGATAGAAACCGAAGAGCGGACCGCAACCGCCTTTATCCTATCTTCAGGAGATTAAAAAAACAAAGAATCCTCTTAACATCTCTAGTTGAGAGGATTCATATATGAATCTTTAGCATGTTTGATTTTTTTATAATCAAACATGCTAAAACCTTTCTTAACCAATCTTTCGGATACTCTCTTTTGTAGGTTCACTTGAAAAGTCTTTTAATTGAATCGAAATTTCAAAGGTCCCTTCTTCAAAAAAATAAGGTAATCGTCTTTGAAACCATGGTTGCATAGGGATTTCTAATACCTCATCTAAAGATACCCATTGTATTTCACCTTCCGGAGGATTTTCTAATAATTCTCCCTCATATTTAGTTGCTACATAATTGAATACAACATAACGGTAGTTTTCATCTTGTAATATATATTCATCGACACCTTTATAAATTAGATCTTCCGGCTTAACATGTAGCCCAGTTTCCTCTCTAAGTTCTCGGACCGCTCCTTCTGTAAAGCTTTCCGTCAGTTCGATCTTCCCTCCAGGACCTAGATATCCAGGAAATCCCAATTTACTTGGCCGGTTTATTAGTAGTATTCGCTTCTGTTCTTCATCGTGAACGATCACCATCGTTAAAAGTGTAGCTTCAATTTTTTGCATGAATATACCCCGCTTACAAATCTAGTTTATGGGGTCCATTATACCAATGTTTCACAGTAGTTTCATAGGGATAGTATTATTTTCTTAAAAGACTTTTGATTAAATCAATTGCCTAAAGAAAGCAAAAAAATGTCATTGTTAAACTTTTAGTTAGATCATAATGATTTTAAAATTGTTGTGATCATATCCATCCAATCGCCTCTTTCATCAGCAAGCACCGTATGCCATCCCAATTTTTTAGCAACTACTAAATTTTTGTCTTGATCATCGATGAATAACACTCTTCCAGTATCCTGCAGCTGAGATTGGACTTTTAAATATATCTCTGCCTCTGGCTTGCAATATCCTACTACTGCAGAAATGGTAGCACTTTTTATATATTTTCGATACGGATTTATAATAGGATTGACCCATTCCAAACAGTGATTGCTCAATAAATGAATATTGGCAAATTCACTCCAAAAAGCGATCTTTTCAATAGCTGGCAGTGGCTTAATATTGCTCTGTAATTCCTGCTTCGCACACTCAATATCTACTAGAGGAAATCGTCTTTTTAATCTTAACCAAAACTCCTCTTCTCGCATCATTCCTGTCCATAAATTTTTGCGTATTTCACTTTTAAATTTTTTAAGACTTTCATAGTTAATATCATATTTTAGAGATAAACTCTCCCAAAATAATGGTGAAAAATTAGTTGCTAACACACCTGCAATATCTAAAACTAACTCAGGTTTTTTCTGCATTTTATTCCTCCACTTACAGTTCTGATTATTGGGCTAATTATATCCATCAAGTCTTGCCGGAAACAACTAGAGGCTACCATACAAACTCAATTTATTGTAAAATAAAAACAGTTTACTGGAGGTGATAACTAATGGCGAACACCTTTCGGCCAGAATCGGTAACATCTCATGCAAAGCCTACAATTAAGAAGGCGATTCTTTGCATGGGGTTGATCATCGAGTAATCGCCTAATCTTTCAAGGCTTTGCACCTTATTTCAATCATTTAATAATAAGGAGCTAATAATAATGACAAGCCTTTTAAATAAAGAACCATTTATCCGTTGTGATCAATATAATTTTATAAATTTCCAAGTAAAAAACATGGTGCACGCTCATTCTACTGTTAAGGATCCTAATGTCTTGAAGGCAGTAAAGTTTGGAGCTGTCGATAAGATAGCTGCTCTATTCCCCGAATTAGATGATAGTCAAAAAGCGATTTTCGACACCATCACTAGCATCGAAGAAGAAGTTCAGGGTAAGAACTTTCTGGCCCGTTTAAAACCATATGTCATTCCCTTCAAGACAATTACAGAAAAAAATGTAGCAAAGTTATTTCCTAAAGCTAAGAAATTGAAGGTTCCGTCCCTAGCGGACATCGACTTCCAAGAGATTGTTTACCTGGGCTGGTATGATATTCGCTCAGAGAAAAAGTATCTTATTTTTAATTTTGATGGAAGATTGTTGGGAATACACGGTACGTTTAGGCATACAACAAAAGGAGTATGTGCTATATGTAATTGTCATGAGGAAGTAGGTTTGTTCATGGCCAATGTAAAAAGCGGCAAAGAAACGTACACTAATAGAGGTAACTATATTTGTAATGATAGTCAAAAGTGCAACCAAAATATCCGTTCGTTAGAAAAGCTTAATCATTTCGTGGAATTACTAAAAAACTGAATACGTATTATTAAGTCTCTCGCTTATTTTCAGCGAGAGACTTGTTATTCTTACCTAGCGGACATTCATTTCATTCGGGTCTGCATTATGACGCTCACCGCGGTCAAGTGCAGCAATTTTATCCATATCAACGTCACTCAGTTCAAAATCAAAAACAGCCAAATTTTCTTCCATTCGTGACGCGGTAACGGTTTTGGGAATCACTATAACATCTGTTTGAAGATGCCAACGAAGGATGACCTGAGCTGGAGTTTTTCCGTGTTGCTCCGCTATTTCCTTAATAACAGGATCCTCAAGCACTTTCGTTCCGTTCATTAATGGGCTATAGGCCTCTAAATAAATCCCATGTTCTTTACAGAATTTCTTCAATTCTTTTTGCTGCAAATACGGATGGCATTCTACCTGATTTACAGAGGGCTTAATTTCACACTCCTTCATAATTCGCTCAAGATGCTCGATCTCAAAGTTACATACACCAATCGCTTTCGTACGTCCATCTTTATAAAGTTTTTCCAAAGCTTTATATGTTTCTACATACGAGTCATATTGGGGAGTTGGCCAATGAATTAAATATAGATCAACATAATCAAGTCCCAATTTTTCAAGACTTTCATCAAATGCTTTTAAGGTACTCTCATAGCCTTGATCGCTGTTCCAAACTTTTGTTGTGATAAATAATTCCTCACGGGAAACGTCACATTTGGCCAGTGCTTCCCCTACACCAACTTCATTTCCGTAAATTTTTGCTGTATCAATCAAGCGATAACCCGTTTCAAGTGCTTGTACGACAGCCTTCTCTGCCTCTTCATTTGGCACCTTCCAAACACCTAGTCCGAGTTGTGGCACACGAATTCCGTTATTTAACGTTATGTAATTCATGAAATCGCTCCTTTTCTCTAAATTTCATATTTAGTCTATCACAGGCTTGAGGAATTTTGAATTTTTCAATATACACAATCCCGCTTTATAAAAGGAAATTTGTGTACAAATATCCTGTTCATTGATATACTGAGAGTAGAAAATTCATACATTATGATCATAAATGGAATGGTTACAATAAGATAAGACCCCAGTCAGAGGGGCTAAGCACAGTTGGGTTAAAATGATCCCTCAGGGCCTGCTAAAGTCAATGAGGGATCGTTTTTTAATTCGTTCGAACATAATGAACGCGATATCATGCAATAGAATCATCTTGCCTAAAAGTGTTTTCTATCTCTACAGGCAACCTCCCCCTCCATAGGAAATTCCTTCACTTGGAAGGTAAATAACGCTGCCCCTTCTCATGCGAAGTGGGTCAAATACATCATACGCTTACATATATTTTCGACTGACAAGCGTAAATTTATAAAAATGAACCAAAATAATATAAGGTTTGCTATTTTGAAATACTTTATAGAACATTTAAGTGCCATATAGTAGTAGAATAGAGTCAAGATATAATATTAGGATTGAAAAGGAGATATTTCGTTGAGTACTGGAGCCGTATTACAAAAAGAAGCGATGCATATACTAAAATTGACAAGTAGAACTTTCTATATCCCCATTAAATTGTTGAACCCATTGTTAAGAAAGACTGTTGGATCTGCTTATTTATGCATGCGTGCCATTGATGAAATTGAGGATCATGAAAATTTATCCTCTCATACGAAACAACATCTGCTTCGATCAACGAGTAAGCTTTTAGAATCTGATTTCGATAACACGGCTTATCTACAGCTTCTAAAGCCATATCAAGAGCTTTTACCAGAAGTGACGTTAAGATTGAACGATTGGCTTGCTGTATGCCCTGCTGAAATTATCGGAAAAGTTAAAGAGTCGACAAGTATTATGGCAGAGGGTATGGCAAGATGGGTAGAAAAGGATTGGAAGGTTAAAACTAAAGAGGATCTGGATGAGTATACTTACTATGTAGCTGGTTTAGTCGGAGTCATGCTTTCGGATATTTGGGAATGGTATGACGGGACAAAAACAGATCGCGAATTGGCCATTGGATATGGACGAGGCTTGCAAGCTGTCAACATGCTTCGTAACCAAGATGAAGATGCTGACCGTGGTGTTCACTTTATTCCTGATGGGTGGAAGCGTCAAGATATGTTCGAATATGCAACCAAGAATTTAAAAATGGCGGATGAATATATCAAATCCATCGATACAAAAAACATTATATTATTTTGTAAAATTCCTTTAGCACTAGCTAACAAGACACTAAAAGCATTAAGCAGTGGAAAAGAAAAAATGGGACGTTCAGAAGTTGAATCCACTGTAAAAGAGATATTGGAAGAAGAATAAATGGAATTCTGATAAGAATCTTATTGTAAACTTTGGTCCAATTTCCTCTCAATAAGAAAAATAACATTGTTCACAAATTGATTCTTTATGGTATACTATAGGTATAAATTCATATATTATAGAAAACCGTCCCATGCGCCAACATGGAACGGTTCACAATAAGACCAAACCCCATCAAGAGGGGTTAGGCACAAGTGAGACGGTGATCCCTCAAGTACCTGCTAAAGTCAATGAGGGGTCATTTTTTATTTTTATCGGACATGATATGAGCGATTAACATTCCAAATGAAATCATCAATGTTAATACAACTTCCACATCCATGGGCGACACCTCCCTTCATAGGTGTAATCCTTGAAGGTACAAACGATGTGCCTAACCCCCTCATCAGAAGCCGGTCTATTGTATTTTTATTATAACACACAGGATCATATGTTCCTATACAAAATTATAGAAACTTTTAAATTCTTCTTTCCCTCTACTTCAATTGTAAAATCTTCATGATAGATTTCCCATAATAGTAATGGTTTGTCCATCCATAAGCATATGATTCATTAATAATGATTTCCGTCAAGGGAGTGACTTTATTGATTGATCATATGTTCTCTTTTAAAATCATGAGGTACGTAGTCGCATATGTCTTTATTGTTTCCGGATTAATGAAATTATTAGATACAGGGCTAGGTAACTTTTTTGTCAGCTTAGGACTCCCGTTTCCCACCTTTCTGTTATATGCCGTTGCATTAACAGAAATTATTTGTGGCATATTCATAATCTTAAATATTAAAGTAAAATTAGCCTCTATCCCGTTATTAGCAATCATGATTGGTGCTATAGTCATTACCAAACTTCCCACTCTTTCGGTAAATGTCATGAAGTTTCTTTTTGATGCACGACTGGATATTGTTATGTTGGCTATACTCATTATGCTTTATAGGCAAGCTCCAAATAAATAAGTAATATCCCACTCTACTTAGCAGGAGTGGGATATTCTATCTCTCGAAGTAAGCGGTGCCGTTTGGATAATCAACTGTTATTTTAAAATATTGAAATAATGATCCGCCTAATGCTCCCTCGACTTCTTTGTCCATCATCTGTGCCATATACCAGTGAAAGCTGGAATTATTTCTGTACGTAAACCAAACAGGGCCAACTGCGTAACCAGCAATTGTTACTTCTGGAACTTCTATAATTGGAAAATCCGTATCTTCTTCCGCGTTCTCTATGATTCGCCAGTCTGGATGATGTTCCTTCCACTGATTAAACTTATTTTCTGTAATAAAACAAGTTCCTATATGTCTGCCACCATTCTCGTTTAGGTGTATAAATCCATTTTCAGAAAGTCTTATAGTAGCACCTGTATCAAAGAGAAAATCAAGAATTTCACCATCAACAGAAGCTTGAATACGCGGAAAATGATTTGTCTGATTACCTTTATCATCTTTTTGAAACCAAAGTTTTACGCTATGAGTTTGATCCATATGTGTATAATCCAAAAGTTCATGGTAAAGCATTTCTTTCTTTAAATAGTCAAAAGTCCAAATTCGATTTCCAAACCAGGCTTGTCCTAGTAACCCGTCTACCTCTTGTAAAAAACCTGCTTCCCCAACAAAATCCCCAGAAAATACTCTCATTTTTTTATATTGACCAGATAGAGGTGGAATCCATCTACTTTCTATAAATTCCGGTAAATCTACTGCTTGGATTTCCTTACTATCAATGATCTCGATACTTATAGGCAGGTTAGCTCTTTGGGTGGCATCTAAGCTTAAAATAAGCCCACCGCCAGTGTCTGTTAAAATATTTAATGTCTCGCCATTTTTTGTCACAGGTTGAACAATAATTCGATTATCAACAAAATCAACCGGCAAAGTCTTAGACTCTTTTAATAATTTCATTTTTTCACTCCCTTTCTACTATAATACTAAATAGGAATCTAATTGTTAAGTTGTTACCAAAATAATCAGATAACGAGGGTGTTGCAGTGAAATCTTCCAGAAAGCTATTATTCTATATTGTTACGATGATGTATTGGTTTTCCATGTATACATATGTCCCGATTCTTTCCCCTTATGTTGAACATCTTGGTGGATCTGTTTTTATGATTGGCTTAGTTGTGGCAAGCTATGGCTTTACGCAAATGCTTGTCCGAATCCCCTTAGGAATTTGGTCAGATCGAATTGGAAGACGGAAATTGTTTATTATTGCAGGAATTGCTTGTGCAGTGTTAAGTAGTGTTGGGCTAGCATTGACGACAAATGTATGGGTAATTTTCGGCTTCCGCTCGCTTGCAGGAGTCGCGGCAGCGAGTTGGGTCGCTTTTACAGTTTTATTTGCCAGTTATTTTGAACCTGACGAGGCTCCAAAAGCAATGGGCATTATTAGTTTTTATACAAGTCTTGGTCAAATGACGGCGACAACGGTTGGTGGATTTTTAGCTGAGTATATAAGTTGGAGTGCTCCTTTTTACTTAGGTGCCTTCGTAGGTTTACTAGGATTAATCTTGGCATTACAACTCGT
The DNA here is from genome assembly GCF_001375535.1 of Bacillus niameyensis. Classification (GTDB taxonomy): domain Bacteria; phylum Bacillota; class Bacilli; order Bacillales; family Bacillaceae_C; genus Lederbergia; species Lederbergia niameyensis. The sequence continues at coordinate 124,006 of NZ_LN831197.1, read as the reverse complement.
TGAAAAACCAGCTGATGTAAAAAAGAAGCCTGTTGAAGTAAAAGAGCTTATAAAAATGGGTGGAGAAAAACTACTTTTATCTGTCTCCTTACTTGCTATTGTTGTCCAATGTATTACATTTACAACGATGTTTGGATTTACACCATTACATGCTACGAGTATAGGAGCCTCGAATGCTGATTTAAGTGTGCTAACTTTGTTATCCACTCTTCCAAACGCAATTGCAGGATATTTGAGTGGAAGTGTCTTTGTCAAAAGGTTTGGTGAAAGATATACCGTTTTAATTGGTTTCGTTGTAGCTGCTATTTGTACCGTCCTTTTGCCCTTTACGACAAGCCTTACTGTACTAATCATCACCCAGGCTTTTAATGGTTTTGCTCAAGGTTTAATGATGCCGGTTTTAATGGGGCTTGCGATTCAATCGGTTAATGAAGAAAGAAGAGCTTCTGCTATGGGTTTTTTCCAAGCGCTTTATTCACTCGGCATGTTTGGAGGACCCTTTATTGCGGGCTGGATCGGGGAATATGTAGGCCTTTCGGGTGGATTTATGGTGATTGGTGCGCTTAGCTTTGTTGGAGCCTTATTAGCTTACCTTTGGATGCCAAAACGAAAAGTAAAGAATGCGTTAGATACCTAGGGAAGGTTGGAGACTACCTTCCCTTTTGAATACTCTATTCATTTGATTTTTTCCATTCATGTTCCAAAATACTATAAAGGAAGGAATCTCGCCAACCATCTCGAATTAATTTATGTTCACGAAGCCGACCTTCCTTCGTCATCCCTACTTTCTCTAAAACTTTGGCTGAGCCAATATTACGTGGATCACATGTCGCAAAAATCCGATGCAATTCCAGCTCTTGAAAACCGAATTTAATTAACAATTGGGCTGCCTCTGTTGCGATTCCCTGACCCCAATAATCGGGATTCACAACATACCCCATTTCTCCAACTCTATTAGAGATATCATCAATTGCCAATTCGCCCGCCCCAACTAATTTCCCACTAAACTCAATAGCAAGAGTATGTCTAGTTCTTGGATATTGTTCAGCATTCGCTAGTACTTCCTGGATAAAGCCCTTTGAATCTTCTTCACTATTCGGGCCCCACGGTTGGTATTGGCAAACTTGGTCTTGTGAGGCATATTGATGGACAGCCATCCAGTCTTCTTTGTTGAATTCTCTTAAGGATACTTTCTCGTTGAAAAGGAATACTTTTTTGACAGCTATATCGTTCACTCCCTTATCTAGTTCAAACTAAGCTACTCTTTGATTGCATCTAGTATTAAAGAAGGACAAAGCAATTGATCCCCTTGATTTCTTGGATCATACTGTTTTGATCGAAAAATCACCCCATCCTTTCCATACCACTTGCTAAAATGAAAGAGTCCTTCCTCATCACAAAATTCAAGTAACTTTACTTGATATCCAGCAGATTCAAATAAATTAGTCAAAGTTTTATAATTGTAAACTATTTTATGACTAGCTGCTGGATGATCTTTCGGACCTGGTCCTCCAACTTTTACAGTATTTTGATAGTTTTCATCCGGAAAAAAGCCATCTGGTACCGCACAGCGAATATATCCGGATGGTTTCAAGTATTTATAGCATAGCCTCGCAGCTGCTAACCCCTCTTCCCATGTTAGATGTTCCCAAACATGCTCCACTAAAATGGCTGTCACTGAGTTTGGCGCAAATCGATTCGACCATGTATTTTCATCAAGCAAATTTAATTCATCTTCCTGAGTATGGATCCAACCAGGATTATTATTATATTCTCCCGCTCCTATAACAACCTTTATATCTGTTTGCATTGATCTTCTCACCTCAATTGAACTGTATCTCGTAATATTTGTATATTTTCCACTAGAAATTCTTTATTTTTTTCAATACCACGTTTTTTGCACCAAGCAACTCCGCTAAATGCATGATAAAAAGAATAAAAGGGGAGAAAGGTTTCCAAATTTGGTACAGGCCGAATACTTTTATAGCCATTTAGAAACTCTTTCCTCATCTCTGGCATTATATCCCATACATATTGTTTGATCTTAGTGAAATCCATTTCAGAGGATCCCCCATTCGCGCTTTCAAAATCAATAAGTCCTAATAAGGACAATTCATTATCTACAAGAATATTACCAGGACGAAAATCCATGTGAACAACACATGGACCATCTACTTCCCGACAGTTAGATAAAACATCATGGGAGTAATTCATGCATTGTCGGAATAAATCTTTTTCCAATATTGCCTCGCATATCGGTTTGATGTTGTCTATTTTTTGGCGAATATCTCCCCACCAATTATTATCCTCCACACATTGAAAGCCTTCCTTCGTGTCATGCCCAAAGCCAGGCATTTTTACAGAATGTAACTTCGCTAATAGATCTCCCATTTCATAGGCTAGTTTTTTATTAATCTCATTTTGAATAGGTAGGCCAGGGATATAGGATAGAAGAAGAGCTCCAGTAATACGCTCATCTCCTTCCCAAAAATCAAGTAATTTTGGTACTGGAAGAACCGCTTGCAATCGTTCTAACATCGCCCGTTCTCGATATAATTTGTTTTTGTTATATGGTATTTTCAAAATAACTGTTTCTTCATTTTTGAGAAGAATTTTGTAGACTTCAGAGCTAAAGGAATCTGGAACATTATCAATTTGTTTTACTTGTAGGTTCAATTTTTCAATTACGGTGTAAGCATTTTTCATAAAACACGCTCCTTTTGAAAACTGAAGGATCATCTTCTGGAAAAACTTTTCCTTTAGTATAAAAGGGATTCAAATATCCGGGATGGATTTTTTTCCTGTCGAATGGATTTATTTCTCCGCGAATGGGGTTAATTTTCCCCGAACGGGTTTATTTCTCTGCGAACGAGTTTAAATCCTCCCGAACGGGTTTATTTCTCTGCGAACTGGGTCAAATCATGTATCATTTGTTGTTTACAGCTTTCACTATTAAAAAATGCGGGTTGCTCATTAACTTTTCATATTTCTCGGGGGATTTCCTTTTAAATACCGTTGTCGGTTGAGGTTCCGTTATTTTTTCAATCGTAAAATAAGCAAGCGTATCGTTTATAACAGATTGAAGAGGTCTCCTATAAAAAGGAACTTCAACTTTTTGGCCATTTTTATTCCATTGGTCAATGATAAGTTCAGTCAAGTAGTATTCTCCATTTTGAGATAACTGGATGTCCATGAATGGGTGGTGAACAGAAAACAATAGAAATCCTGAAGGCTTAAGTATCCTTTGAAATTCAGCAAAGGTTTTTCGCCAATCTTCAAGATAATGAAGTGCTAATGAACTTAAAATAATATCAAACGAATTGTCTGTAAACGGCAAGTCCACACTTAGATCGAGACACCTCACCTCTACCTTTGATCCTACACGTCTCTTTGCAGCTTCGACCATTTTAGGACTTAGATCGGTTGCAACTACTTTTGCCCCACGACCAACCAATTCATTCGTATACCACCCGGCTGCACATCCAGCATCCAACACCTGCATGTTATTTAGATTGTTTGGTAGACACTTTAGCATAGCAGGCCTTTCCAGCTCCGTATTAAACAAGCTTGCTGTATCAACACTATGTTCATATATTTCTGCAAGTTGATTAAATGCAGCTTCTATCCTATTTTTCATTCGGGCACCTCACCTTTATTGTACATCTTGAAGTCTTTGTCCTATTAAACTATTTACTTTATTACATTTTATGTAACTCTAACCCTTACTATCCAAAGTATTTTTAAAGACGTAGCTCACTTTCTCATATTCCATTTTCTCTTCATAAAATCGGTGGGCATCCATTCTTTGCAATCCTGATGACAAGGCCACACTTTCATAACCGTTTTCTTGCGCCCATTGATGAACAAAATTTAACAATTTCTCACCGAACCCTCTCGACCGTTGAACTTGATCCGTTACTAAATCACAGACCCAAACGAAACGCCCATAATACAATGTAATCATTGGTTTAAAGCCGGTAACAGCAACTATTTTTCCCTCTTCGTATAATCCAAACATTTTGTAGTGATCATTTTTTTGAGCATCTAAAACCAGATCCAAATACGCAGTATCATCAAGATGTGTTCTTAATTGCTTCATGACTGGAAATGCATTCAAAATTTCGCTTTTTGAATAAAGCTCTTTAATTATGTAGTCTTTCATCTTACGGCCCCTTAATTTAGATTCAAAAAATCGTCTACTTATGAAACACAGTTAAAAACTCCTGATCGTCGTAAACATCGGCAAACTCTGGTTGATTTAAAAACATTTGCTTATATCTTCCGCGTAACCCTCCATTCCAAGTTACGTCGTGTTCAGCCATTCTCAAATGATGCAATGTTTTTTCTTTATCTTTTTCTTGAGCCCAAAGGCAAACCGCATAAAAAAAGTGATTAACACCGCTTCCAGTATTTTCAACAGCAAACCGATATAGTTTAAGCGCATCTTGATATCGATTGGCCCACATGAAGCATGTTCCCAGTTCATGAGCTTTGCTAGATAGCTCTAATACATTCCCTTCCTTATCTGCTGTTTGATAAAGTTTAATCTGCTGTTCCAGTTCGGCCAGGGATTTTAATGCAATTGCATCGTATTTTTCCCAATCCTTAAGAACGCGATAAACCTCCAGCTGATAAGATCGAATTCGCGTTGAAAATTCATTATAACGTGACCAACTTGGATCTTCTTGGAGGATCTCATCATATCTTGCAATTTCTTTAAGTGCATTCTCTGCCTCTAATAGATTAAAAATATAAAGACCTGCTGCTGTTTCTACTAGTAAGATTCGTTCTAAACGATTCTCTTCGGTTCGCTTTACTTTATTCATAACTTCTTCATACATGGAAAACCACTCATCTTGTAATCCTTCTTCAACCCACCCAACACCTTGAGTACTATCATAGATTACCTTTAGCCAATAATCATGAGACATATTTTCCATTGTCCAATCCAAAAAACTTCGTTGTTCTTTAATCATTTCTTTATATCTTTTCAATAAAGCCAGATTGTCAACTAACTCCCATCTGGCCCAAAATTGATTTTCTAGAGGATCATCCTTACGGGAAACTAAATAGCATTTCATTACTTCGACTATTCTATTTAAGCCTTGATCTCCTAATAAACCATATATTTTATGCGCCATTCGAACACTTTCGATTGAAAAAGAAGATTCCCTCATTTCTATATCAACATGTTCAGCTGCCTGCTCTAACATTACATTATCATTAGAAGTTGGGTCTTCCTGATGTTTTTGCAAAAAGTTTTCCAGTAATTCAAGCGCACCCTGCATGACATCACTCCTCATTTAATTTTAATAGAAGAATCCTTATTTGAAACCCCTCTCTTTTAGATAAAACAAAACGCCTGCCCGATCAACATCTGAAAATTGCAGAGGATCACTCGTATATAATCGATTGAGGTCATCCACTTTAATCCATTGAATATCCTTTGTCCCATCTCCTTCAGTAACTAATTCACCTTCTGCTCTACATCTAAAATAAAAGCCAGTTGAATCTATCGGTCCTTTTACTGTCTGATAAACTGCGAATGGTTTTATGCATTCTACAACAAAACTAGGATTAATTCCCTCTGTATGAACTCGTGTTTGTTCTCCTTCAATTTCTACTATATCTAACCCTGTTTCTTCTTTAACCTCTCTTCTCAATGCATCAATAATAGACTCATATTTTTCTATCTGTCCACCTGGCAATTCTAAACTTAAAGGTTCATTAGGTTTATTTCTAGTCTGGAGTAAAACAAATAAGACGTCATCCTCAACCTTCTCTATAATTGCCCGTGCATTAACAAAAAACATCGTATTCCGCTCCATTCCCTTAACTTTCTTCATGATTTAAACGAACTTTCCAACCTCCACAATTCATCACCAAGGCTTTCGTTGATGGTCTTCGCCCTCTTTTCTATTGTTTGCGGGAGTGTCGATTCACTAAAAAATTCTAATTTAAGGCTTTCACCATCTTCCATCTCTATTTTACCGCTTACATTTTTAGCATGATACAATGCAATTACACAAAACGTCTCATCACCATTTGGATAGCGAAAATAATACTCAGTGCCAGAGAAGATATCGATTAATTCGAAGGAAGCCGCTTCAAGTCCAGTTTCTTCCTTTAATTCGCGGGATGCGACCTGTTCCATTGATTCACCAAGTTCCATTGATCCTCCTGGAAACCCCCAGTCTAACGTGTCAGAACGATATTGAAAAAGTACTTCTCGTAGATCATTTACAACGAGAACAGTCGCTCCTGGTGTTATAACAGGCCTACTTCCAATTTCTATTCGCAAGTCGGATAGATATCCCATATAAACACACCCTTATTATCATTTAGCTTCCTTTTTATCATTTCACTATCCAGCGATCCGCATCTCCAGGTTTTATATGAAATAATGTATTCCTAACAGTAACTATATACTGACTGCCTTTCTCAGCTGAAAATTGTTTGTTTTTTTCATAAAGCCAAAAATTCAAATAAAGAGATGCCCCAAGAATTACAGTTAGAATGATAATGCTAATTTTATACTTTTTCATTTATGTTTCCCCATAGAAAAACCAGCAAATAGCGAGCCTCCAAAAGGCTCTAGAACCTCTTCAACGATTCGAATAATTAATTCTTTATTATTTTCTTTATAATAGGTATCGAATGCATTGATGAAAGACATAGCAAAATCCTCATCATAATTTTTTAATGCTCGCAATACCCATTTAGATGATCCGGTCCATTTTCGATTCGTCCGTAAAACAAATTCGCTCGTAGCTTCAGCAAGTGTATTAGCAATTAATATCCCTTCTTCTCTATTTATGCATCCCTTAAAATCATCCAATGCATCTGTCAAAAAATATCGTTTCACTTTAATCGATTCTGCTGACCATTCTTCTGGGCCTTTTTCTAGAAGGTCCTTCGCTTCCTTCTTTATCTCCTTTAATCTATCATCGTGCTTTAATATAATTCCTTCAGATACCATTTTCGGCATTGCTGGTTTGGCTCGTTTGCAATCGCTCTCAAAATATTCTTTATAAGAAGAAAAATTGTGGACAAAGCATTCAATATACCAGCCAAACTGAATGAAAGACTCGCGATAGGATGAACGAAGATTTTGATCAAAAATAACAATATCAAGATCTGACGTATCAGTTGCCTCTCCCCTAACAACACTTCCCGCTAGTAATGCAGCCTGACAATTAGGAAAATATTGGTTGATAAATAGATTTGCAGCATCCAATGGACTCGGTCTTTTACCATCTACCATCCCTTTCACCCCTTACTTTCTTTAATAAAGCAATAACGATCCAGTTTAGATATTTCCATATCGTTAGATCAAGTTCTTTTCAAGGATAATTTTAGGCTCACCATAATCATCAGTATATGTACCAATAATATCAAACCCATTTTTAATATTTAAAATCAACATTCTCCGCCACTTGTTTTTTGTTTTTGTCTGTACAACCTTATATCCGTTTTGTACCAAACATTGATGCTGTATTTCCATTAACTTCGTTGCGACTCCATAATTTCGATAGTTTTCGTCTACACCGCCAAGCCAGCTGTAAAATTTCTTTGAGTTCAATTCATACCCAATCTTATACCCGATTACTTGCTTTCCTTGCATGGCGAGAACAAATAACAAGCCATACCTTTTTCCAATGTCTTCAAGAAGACCTTTAGATTGATTAAAAATCCTTTCATGCAGAAGTAATATCTCTGAAAGAATAATAGAATCTGGCACAGTGTCGATAGTCTCATATGTAATTTGCAATCTTAATCACCTTTCTATTTCATTCTTGCTTACTTCAACAAATTCGAGCTATTCCCCTTCAAGTTTACCGAAAAAACTATCTAATAATGTGTAATCACAGTCTTTTCCGTAACTTCTCTTAAGGCTGATTTTCAAATTCCTACTAGTCAGCTCAAAGTCAAATAACCTGAGACAATGAAAGACAACTAGCGCCTTTCATTGTCTCAGGTTAATGACCTTTTGGGTCTCACTTATATGCCATTCCTCGCAGGGTCTACGTATACTTCCTCCACTTAAGTATTTCAATGTTCGCACTAGGAGGGAGTTTTTATTAACGAAGTCCAATCTCAAACAAAATGGACATCATTCAAAATTGCCTTTCCGCCTTTTAAAACGTTATAAGTTAATTTATCCATCTTTGCGCCTGTAAAATCGGCGTTTGTTACATCTGAAAAACGGAATTGAACGTGCAGGATTGTCGCATTGCGAAAAGATGTCTTTTTCAAGGAAGTATATGAAAAAATTGTTTCTTTCAATGTTTCACCATCAAATTTAAAATTGGATAGATCACAACTTTTAAAATGCGTTTGATAATAATTGTTATTTTTAAAAACAACGTTTTTCAAATGCGCACTACCAAAGGAAACACCTGTTAAGTTCACGTCTTCAAAAATGCAGTTTTGCAAATTACTGCTGTGGAAAGTACTGTTACTTAAGTCAGAGTGACTAAAATCGCTGTCCCTCAGATCACTATGGTTAAATTTTCCATTGTGAACAGAAACTGAACGAAAATCAGAGCCTCGTAATATTTTCATAGATAAATCAGCAAATTTCATTCCACTATGATCATTATCATCCAAACGGATGGAATCAATTAATTCATCAACATCTCCAATCGAATCTACTGTAAGTTGATATGCTTCTTCCTCACTGTACCCTTTCTGTTTAAAATCTCGAAATTTATCGGTTAAATTTTGCAAAAGCTCCTCTTCTAACTCTTGGGCAGAACTCGAATTTTTATATGGTGCAAAAATGTTCTGAACACGTGTCATTAACTGATCCATCATACAATCAAATCTCCCTTCCTATAACAAGCGTTCAAGAATTTGCTTCGCTTGTACCCAGTTTTCCTTATTTTTCCGGTATGTCTCTTCTCCAATCGACGTAATCTTATAGTATTTCCGTCTTCCTCCTTGTGAAGAATCTCCCCAATAGGAGCGAATATTTCCTTCTTTCTCAAGCCGCTTCAAACTGGAGTACATAGTGGCTTCTTTTAATTCAAATTGATCGCCGGATTGAGAAAAAATTAGTTTACTTATTTCATAACCATATTTATCACCGCTTAAGAGTAGTTTAAGAATCATCGTATCCGCATGGCCTCTAAGCAGATCCGAGGTCAATTTTGCTTGTGTCAACTTCCTCACCGCCTTGAGTATAATATAAAATATATTACTATGCCTGTCAAGGTAATGTTTCAAGTATAACACCTGTCTAAAAAAAATCGGCATAAGCCGATTAAATTGGTAACTCCTTATGTTTTTTCTCTTTATCCGTACATCTTCTTCAAAAAAGTGATTGATTCCTTGATCAATTCTCTAAGTACCTCTACGTCAATATCTGCCACTTTACTAATGTACACACATGCCTTTCCAGAAGTGTGTTTACCGAATTTTTTTAATATCTCATCTCGTTTCGTATCACCTGTTGCAAAATATAAGCTGATTTTCGCTTTTCTAGGAGAAAAACCGACAAGCGGGGCATCCCCTTCATGACCGGATTCATATTTATAATGATAAGACCCAAACCCAATAATACTCGGTCCCCACATTTTTGCCTCATAACCTGATGTTTCAGTAAATATATCAAGCAATTTATAAGCGTCTTCGCGTTTTTTCGGACTATCGACACTTTCAATGAATTCAATAACACTTTCATCATTTTCTTTTGTCTTCAGTTCATACATCTTCTAACACATCCATCTTATGATTTATATTAATATATTTCCGTTCAATTCTGAGCAGCTTTTCAGTCCGTGGCAAATAGCGGATAAAATAAGTCTCTCCTTCCTCTATTTGTGAAAAACCCTTTCCTCTATAGCCCTCTTCAAAAGTTCGACCATCTGAAAAAGTATAATAGTACAAATGACCTTCGGTTGTCTTTATATAGCGAAAATCAGAAATAATGACCGTTTCTTCTTTTACATTACCGACCAAGTAAGATCTCGCATCAGCAAAATCATCGAATATATTATAACTCAAACCGATCCCAAGGCTAAATGTAATAAGCATCAATACAATGGCAGGCATGATCGTACCTTTAGGATTGACTGCTTTCTTGCTAATGATCATATACAAAGTGAAAATTAGCGTAAACAATCCCGCCAACAGGAGGATGGTTCCCCAAAAGTTAACAATAAACACGTCAAAAAGTAGAAACTTGATAAACTGGCCAAAATCTTCCAGTGCGATTAACCATTTTGAAATTAATACCATAGCCAAAAGGATAATGAAAATCGCAAAAAACCTCATTTTTTAATATTACCTCCTCTCCTCTTTAGAAGCGCTATGGGATGAAGGTAGCTGTTTGATATACGTACTTGTACTACGATTTGAAGATTGTTTTTGTTTCATTTATGATTCAATCCTACATCTAGCTTACAAAACACTTACCAATGATTTTTCATGCATTAGTAACCGCTCTACAATATTATCTGTAACATGAATCCCACTTTCTTTTAAAGACATGGCCACCGCCCCAGCAACTGGTGACATGAGTGGCTCCATGATGTTATAACGTTTATGCGAGCAGCGTTGAAGTATATCTGAAAAACGTCTACTGAAATATGGACTACGAATAACACTACCTACGAAACAAACTGGAATATCGTGATCAGTAAAGTAACTTCCTAGCAAACGGACACCTGTCTCCAAAGTACGAATCGCTTCATCACAAACTCTTACAGCTAAAGGTACTCCTTGTGAAGCAGCTACTGTTAAAATAGGAGCCATTAACCCAAATCGACGATCCATTTCCTGTTTACTTAAATGATAATCTTGTAGAGCCAGCTCTCGGAATTCAGCCATATCTTTGACTCCCCAAAACTCAAAAATCTGTTCTATAAAAGCGGTGTCTTCCAGTTCCACTTGACCTGCCAACAAATAGTGAATAGCCTGGTATGATAAAAAACGTGCAGCTGTCGGGGCATAATGTCTAAAAGTACTGTTGAAAAGAACATGCCCATTCTCGGTGTAGCCCATTACGATTGAGCCTGTTCCTGAAACAACCATGATTCCCGGTTGAAATAAAAGCGCACCAGCATGACCAACAACAGAATCATTGACAATCGTTTTTTGACATGCAAGACCTTCAATATCAAGCAAGCTATGAGCTAATGGTAAATCTTCTTCTTGTTGATAACTAGGAAGACCTGCAGTAAAGTGAACTACTTCATTTAATGAAACTTCTGCAGTCCTCAAGGCTTGTAACACCGCGTTTTGAATATTTTCCCCTGCTCGAGGATCTCGATATGGATGAGCGCTGCCCGATTCTTTATACGCCAATATATTCCCTTGCAAATCCGCAACCATGACTCTCGTAAAACTTCCGCCGCCTTCCAAGCCAATTACATATGAATTTTGCATTCGGTCTCCTCCACTTTCTCATATTTTTTGATACAAGAATACTAGGATACTTTTTAGGATTATAATAACTTGAGCATAGAAGTTAATACTAGTTAAGTAAATCTAGCTCTTATCAACCTAAAACATTCAATATCTCTTCTAATTTTTCAACAATGAATTTAGGTCGTTCTTTATCTTGAACGGGAATGCCTTTTGGATTGTATAAACAAAAATCTATTCCCGCGTTTAAGGCGCCATAATAATCATCATTAATAGAATCTCCAATATATAAAGCTTCGGTATGATCGACATTTAATTGCTTCAATGCCAAATTAAATATTTCTTTGTCTGGCTTCCAATATCGAACTTCATCTGAAACTACTAATGCATCAAAATAATGAGCAATACCACCTACAGCAAGCCTACTTCTCTGAGCTTCTCCAATACCATTTGATATAATCGCCAATTTATATTTTCCATGTAATTGAGATAAGATCTCTGGTGCATATTCTTCAAAATGATATGTATTGCAAAAGGTTCGCCAATAAGATTTTGCCAAGGTTGCCGATTCGGAGTAATCAAGATTTAACTCATTTATAGTGTCTTGAAAAGATTTCTCTAGCACTTTATAGATACTATAGTTGGACTTAACCCGATCATTCCAATGATTCATGTTAATTTTTTGATAGAGACCCCAAAATTCACTCCAATTAAATAATTTATTTTCGGTTAATCCATGCTCTTTCACTGTATTTTGCATGGAATGTAGTTCACTAGTAGAATAATTTAAAAGAGTATTGTCTAAATCGAAAATAATTGCTTTATACATTTGTGATGCCCCCTTCTTCTGCCGTATCTTGCAGTCGATCTACATGAAACTCTCAAAATTTGTTTGACTTTTCGCATTTTGTGTTATAATAAACATAAAGTTGAATATATTAAAACTGACCGCCCAGTGCTGGTAACACTGAACGGTCGTTGTAATAGAATCGCTTCAAAGGCGATCAGCAGTTTCGCGATAATCCGCTCTATTGCTTGTGAGGCGCAAGGGCGGATTATTTATTATCCCTAAATGACAAGATCATAAGGACTAAGCCTGAAAATGAAATAGCAAGCATTAATCCTTCGAACACCGTCATAAGGCAGCACCCCCTTCCTACCAAAAGTACCATGGCAGGGACAAAGACAGGTGCTGACCGCCCTTAAATACCTCTTCTATTACAATATTTATTATAACATTTAATAGTTTCCATTTGCTTTTTTATCGGAATATTCGTTAGATTTCGCTAAAATTTATGGATTTTCTTCCTCAAAACTTGTGAAATAGAAAAGAGATCCTTTAACCCGATGGAATTATAAAATAGTGGTAAACATCATGTTGTGAAGTGTGCTTATTCTTAAGGTAGGAAAGTTTGCTTTCATCTCGTATAATTACTCTTTAATTCCAATTACTCCTAATAAAGGTGGAATTTCATAATGGGAGATCTGTTGTCCCTCTAAAGGAATATCTCGTGAAATTGTTAATTCCCTTATATGCTTAAGCTTAAATCCTGTGGAAATAAAGGAATTTATGTAGTTTTCTAATGTCCGATGATAGGCACCTAAAGTCCCCCTAATAGTCCCTTTTCCATTTGATTTCCACCATTGATCTTCATACATTACAATTCTCCTAGATCCGTCTTCTAATGTCTCACTATAAGGTGATTGAAAACACGGATGTGTGATTACCCAAATCATAATTCCCTGATGCTTAAGTATTCTGTATGAGGATTGGAAGACCTTTTGAAAATCTGGAACATCCATAAGCATAAGATTAGATACTACAATATCAAACTTTTCCGATTCTATCTTACTTAATTTTTGTGCATCATCTTCTACCCAATTAATCGTGTCGGAACAGGGATAATCGAGTGCTAATTTAAGAAGCTTCTTGCTGAAGTCGATTCCTGTTACGATCCCTCCATTTTGTGTTAATCGTCGACTAAGTTCCCCCTGACCGCATCCTAAATCACATATTTGCTTACCTTTTATATCATGAAGTTGGTCTATTACAAAGTTAAAGGCTAATTCATTAACAGGTGAACCTTTTCGTATGACATTATCATACGTATCTGCAAAAACGTCATAACCATCCATTTTTCACCCACTCCTTGTTCACGATCTATTTATTACATCGTAATTATACCATTTTATGGAACGAGTAGTTATTCTTTTCTAATTTTTCAATGTTTTATCTCCCCAATTTTTGTCCCCATCTTTCCTGTATAAGTTTTATTTCCTTTTCATGTGGTATCTCTTCTTTAGGGGTTTCCAATATAAAAGGAATATTTTGAAGTTGAGGTGTTTGCATTAGTTGGTCAAATTGGTTTACCTTTATATATCCTGGTCCAAAAATCGGTGCATGACGATCTTTTCCTAAACGAGTGTCGTACTTTGAATTATTGAAATGAATTACTTCTAACTCATCAAAAAATCCAAGCTCTATCCCATTCTCCAATACCTCCTCCCAATTTTCTCCATCCCACAAACCTGAAGCGAAAGCATGACAAGTATCCAGACAAAAGCCAATTTTTTCTGGATACTCACAAAGTTTGCGAACTTGGACGAGTTCTTCCAGAGTTGTTCCAATACTTCCGGGAAGACCCGCATTATTTTCGAGTAAAATCTTTGCTTTTCCTTCCCATCGCTCAAGAACAGTATTTAACATTTCGATCATTATTTGATAGCTGTGAAGAGGGTTTGATGATGAAATCTGCTTTCCAAAGTGAACAACTATACCTATGGAACCACATGCTTCAGTAATTTCGAGATCATTTAACAATGAAGCGATGACTTGGTTTTTCCTTTTTTCATCATGAGGCGTCAAACTTGTTGGATAAGGAGAATGACTAACAGATTGAAGATTGTTTTCCAGACAAAACGCTTTACACTCTGCAGCATCTACTCGATCAAAATCTTTAACTAATAAACTTCGTGGATTTTTTGGAAAGTATTGAAAAGCTGTAGCATTCCATGCAAGTGCCTGTTTCGCAGCACCTAAATAACCTTCCTTTATCGAAAGATGACAACCAAATTTCATATCAATTCCTCCTACACCGTTCACTGCTGACAGTTTGGACAATAATACGTTTTTCGTGCAGAAATCTCTTTTTTCACAATGGAAGTACCGCATCTAGGGCATGTTCTTCCTTCACGATTATGTACATTCATGATCTTCTCGTATTGGCCTGTCTGACTATCTCCGCGAAAAAAGGGCTCATCCATATAACCTCCATATTGAATTCCCTGTTGTAAAACAAATTTGATCGAATTATATAATCGCACTTTTTGATCATGCGCTAACTCATTGGTCTTCATGGAAGGCGATATTTTCGCTTGCCAAAGGATTTCATCAGAATAACGATTCCCAATTCCAGCTACGAACTCTTGATTGATTAAAGTCGTTTTCAGTCCTCCTCTCCTTTCTTTAAGTAATTGAAGAAAGGTATCAAGTGAAAAATTGGGATCTAAAGGTTCTAGACCGATTTTACAAAATTCCTTTTCAACCTTTTCAGGGGATAGAAGATGTAAGTATCCTAACCGCAATCCAATGAAGTAAAGATGGTAATCCCCGAAAGATAATTGAACTTGCACAGTCCGATTCGGCTTGTCTTCATCTTTTCCATAAAACATCCATCCGCCTAACATCAGATGCAATAA
Organism: Bacillus niameyensis; assembly: GCF_001375535.1. Classification (GTDB taxonomy): domain Bacteria; phylum Bacillota; class Bacilli; order Bacillales; family Bacillaceae_C; genus Lederbergia; species Lederbergia niameyensis. Next base: position 108,937 of record NZ_LN831197.1, on the reverse strand, counting down.
TAAAGACGAGTCACTTTGTAAGTGAAACACTAAATATTTTGCCCTGCGTTCAACACCGATAATTTTTTGGTTGAGCACATTTTGCTTAAATTGTTCCACTGATACATTGATCGATTTCTCTCGATTGATCACTAAATTTGTGATAGTTTGATCTAAGACTTTTTCATGTAACAACGATTTATAATTTTCCATTTCTGGCAGTTCTGGCATTATAGTACTCCTTTCTCAAAAAAGGCTGTACTCTCATTATTCCTCTCGATTCAAATATCATGACTAAAATAACGATACAGTCTTTGTCCTTCTTCTTTTTCTCTATTACTACAACTCATAAAAAAACAGCGAAACTGTAAGCAACATGGCCTAGTTTCGCTGTTTCATAAATTGAACTTCTTCAATAAGGGCACACCTATTTTCGTAAGCAGGAATTCTAAAGCTCTCCAAATCCACCTTCGACTCCATGGTAAATGATCCGTGAAAACGGCGGAGTATTCGATCTCATTTTGGGAACCACGATTTTTCTTAAATTCCCCTGCTCCTGCACTACGATGAAATAAAATACCTGTTTTAAGGGATGACATTGTCAGGATCAACGAACACAATCGATAAAGTCCGACTTTTTTAGGCTTGGAAGTATCATAACCAAGGATTGGAGTCGTTATCTTTCCATTTCGTACAATGAAGCCAACAACCCCATCAATCTGATTCTCTTTTTTTAATACTCTAAAATGAATCAGTTTGTTCTCGTAAGCATTTTGTAAAAACTCGATTGTAAATTGAGGATTAAAGTATGAATATTTTTTTAAATATAACTCGTTATATAAATCCAGCACTCTTTGCATATCAGTAGAGCTTATTTTATCCTCAATAATATAACCGCTCTTCGCCATAAACTGCTGATCACGGCGAATCGTTTTTCTTTGTTTCTTCGAGAATTGATCATATTGATCAGGATAAAACAAATAAATGGAACGGCTAGGAACATAAACACAACCTTGATCAGCAAAAGCTTCCATAATTGATTGATGGAGCGGTTCTGTTAATGAGCGGAAAAGAATAGCATCGTGAGGAAACTGTTTCTGGACGAATTTCACAATTCTCCCAGCTTGCTCTGTCGTTAGTTCCTCATATAGATTTGTTGACAATAACCAATTGTTAACAGTAACGACACGATCAACTTTTCCCCATTTCATTAAGAAACCAAAACATTGCAGAAATCTTTTCAAAAACCATTCCAACAGCGGATTTTGCAGTTCTCGTAATTCTTCAATCGCATAGCTGACGTAATGGACAAAAGGCGAGACTACGTAACTATTTTTTTCATTATTGATCGCCTTTGTTATAGGAATTAATAAATCATCTACAGCCAAAAGGTAAATTTCTGCGTCGACATTTTTCACATACACTTTTGGTTCCACTTTCATCATTTCGGAAAAATAGCCCTTTACTTCTTCCCCATTTCGAAAATCATGCCAATTAATCTTCTCAAGCTCTTTTTTGCTGAAAAGTTCGATCAACATCTGAACCTTCTTTCTACCCTTCTAAGTTTTTGAACTCCAGGTCGAAAATCATAATCTTTAAATTCGATGTAGGGAACTTTTACTCCAAATTTTTGAAAAACATCCTTGAAAGAATCTCTTAATCTTTCTTCTTCCTTTTTCTCTTTCCATTTAATTTGTAATTCAATAACGTCGATAGCACTTTGAATTACCCGATATTCCTCTATTTCCTCTGAAGCAGTAATAACCGCACGGCGAATGAAATCTGGGAATAATGGAATTTTCTCTTCTCCCTTATAAAAATAAAAAATATCATCGCTTCGTCCTTCGATCTTTTCAAGGGCAAGGGCTGGAGAACCGCATGGGCAAGGTTCTTGTTTTTCAGTTAAAATATCATTTAACCGATAACGGATAATTGGTTGACTTTTTCGGGAAAAATCACTAATTATTGGCATAAATTGCCTATCACCTATGTACTCCCGCTCAACAATAAGCAGATCTTCATTAAGATGGATTGTACCATGTTCACATGTACAACCTAAAAATCCTTCCGTACATTGATAAACTTGATGAACTTTTTGTTTAAAGACCTCTCCAATAAATTTCTCATCGAGAGGATCTAGAACCTCGGCAACTGATATGATTTTTTGGGGTGAACATTTTAGTCTGCCTTCTAAGGAAGCTTTTGCTAAAAAACGAAGTACAGAAGGTGGAGCAACTAAAATGGACGGTTGAAAATCATTCAATCGCAGAACATGGTCGTGAAATGAATCCAATAAATCATAAAAGGTAAACTCGATTCGTTTAGACTGAGTTGTCGTGTACAAATTACTATTAGCACGCAGAAAGAAGGCAATCCGCTGTTTTTCCAAAATACTTCCAGGTAATAACTTTGCTAAGATGACCCCTGCCCACCGTTCTCTTTCTTCTGGAGATACGATAAATAATCCACGATTACCTGATGTTCCAGAAGATAATCCAATCGTTATTCCTTTAATAGTTGGAGAAAAATCTCGTTTTTCTTCGGCCTTCATTGCAACAGAGAAAGCCTGATCCTTATCCAGTCCAACAGTATTTAATTGACTAAATTGGTCCATCATTAAAGTCTTATCGATTGTCGGAAGTTTCCGCCAATCTGCTATTTCAGCAACATTATCCGTTCCATAATAATCACGGTAAAAAACGGAATGCTGTAGAACGAATTGTAGATGTTTTTTCATCATTTTTTCTTGATACTTTTTTAACTGCTCCCTTGTTTTAAAGTGGCGAAAATGCTTTTGGATTATATATTCTTTTACAATCGAGAGCACACTCATTGATCATTCCTCCAAATCTCTTGACAATGGGTCGGAAGAATCTTCCACTTCGGGTGATGTTCATGCAATTGATGAAGCCGTATAAGGTTTTCTTGATAGGATCTAACATCTGGCATAATTAAATAAGCTAACGGATTTGGAAAAACCTTCTCCCTATAGGCTCTACTTTGCCAACACGCATCTGCACATAAGAAGACGCAATCCATTTTAGAATCGTGTAGAAAAATTCCCATTTGACCAATTGCATGACCTGTTAAATCAACGGCGAATAACGAACCGTCCTGAAAAATATCCCATCCCTCTGTAAAGGGTGAAAAATCATCTGATAACTGTGAACCATCCCCCTCCTCTAAAAAAATAACACGCTCCAGAAAATCTTTAGGCAGCAAATCAGGTAAATAGCCATTTTTGATTGCAGAAAAGCCTTTTTTATCTTTAATAAATTGATAGGCCCGTTTGAAACATATATATGTTGATTTAGGGAAATCTAGCAATCCCCCAATATGATCTCCGTGAAAATGTGAAATAATTATGTAACTAATATCCTCTGGATAAATTCCTTTTGCACTAAGTTGATTTTTAATACTTTGTTCATCTTCAAAATAAACTGGAGTCACTTTTGGGTAAATTGAATAAGGAAACTTCCTGCTCGCAGCAAAGAAATGTTCAGCATATCCAGTATCAAATAATATATAACCTTTTTCAGGGTGTTCAATTAAACCAACAAGAGCTGGAAATTTCACCTTTTTCCAACTGCCATCTTTAACAGTCACTTTTTCCGGATGTACACAATAACCTGTTTGAAAAAGAGTTAGAGATAGATCAGTTTTCTTCATCATTTTTCTTCCACCATTCAACAAATGTAGCTATCCCTTCTTCTATACCTACTTTGGGGGTGTAGCCCAAATCACATTTTGCTGCCTCAATATCCAATGTTTGACTATTACCTAGAACACTAACTGTATATTTCGTTAATAATGGTTCTTTTCCAAGTAAAAGATAAGTAGATACCCATTCGAAAAGCCCAGCTAATTTCATCGCTTTCTTAAAAGAGATTTCTTTCGTTTTCATCGGGGCGTCCATATAAGTAAATAACTGTTGCAGTACATCACGAAAAACGACATTTTCACCGTTCGTAATATTATATTTTTTCCCAATTGTATGTTCAGGTGATTCCATACATAATAAAAGTGCATCCACAACATTTTCCACATAAGTTAAATCTATTCTTGCACGGCCACCATCGACAAGCGGAATAAACCGCTTCTTGTTTACCTCAATTAAGCGAGGGATAATAGTTGTATCTTCAGGACCAAAGATGGCCCTTGGTCGAATAGTTATCACAGGAAGCCCTCTGGAAAAGGCACGATCAATTTCGATTTCCGCCAAATATTTTGTATGCGCATAATGATTGATAAACTTTTGTGGAAGGCTGTCTCCTTCTTTTACATCCAAGCGATTATTATGATAAAAATACAAACTTGGTGTTGATACATGAATCAATCTTCGAACTTGATGCCGCTCACATCCAGCAATAACATTTTTCGTTCCAATTACATTCGCCTGATAAAACCGTTGAAACTTTCCCCAAGGAGAAGAGAGAGCACCACAATGAAATACATAATCTTGATTTTCAATTAGTTCTTCCATTAACTTGGCATCTTCTAAATCTCCTGCAACAAAGCGGATGCCTTCCCTTTCAAGTTTACTGCCAATCTCTTTATTTCTACCAAGCACTGTAACATCATGCCCTAATTGCAGAAACCTTCTCGCTAGTGCCTTACCTAAAAATCCAGTTCCACCAGTAACAAACATCTTCACTTGTCATCACCATTCCATTCAATATCAAAAGTAGTTGCCTCTAATGGTGACTTACGAATTGTGCGGCTCAACTTCAGCATCGCTATATAAGAATAAAATTGATAAAAAAAAGGCTTCTTATCTTGCCAAGACCAAATAACATCTTTTGATTGATGCATGGCCTTCAGCCATTTCCACAATCCTTTATTACGCCAACCATAAATTAGCATCGCTAGAGCGATCATCCGATTTGTTTGCAAGGAAGGCTTTAACAATTCCCTTTTTTCACCTAAAAAAGAAGATGGTAGTGCGCGTCCAGCAAACAAATGTACCCCACTAGTCGCACGGGGGTTGCATTCCAAAGGAAAGATTTCTCCTTTCTCCGTCTCAATAAAGTCAAAAGCAAATTGACCTGTTACTTTTTCACCATCAAAAAATGTACGAATCCAATTTTCTATTTTTGAATGTTCTATATGACGAAAATGAATTGCTGCACTGTTGCCAGCTGAAAATTCCACTTTATATTGCGTATGGGCAACAATTTCTCCTTCCAACAAAACACTGTAGCTACAAATAGGCTGTCCACTAATCTTTTTTTGAACTACATATTCTCCATTAGGAAAATTTAATTTTGGAATGGAAGTTTTATCAAAAAAGGTAATGTGTGAACCAAAACGGGAAAAAACAGGTTTAAGAACCGCCTCTTCGCCTATTTTTTCCCATGCAGAAGGTAACTCTTCTTTACTCGTAATAAATACCGATCTAGGAGCTAGTAGCCCTTTTTCTGCCACTAATTTGATAAACTCGTATTTTTGATGCAGCTTCAAAAGGTAAGTTAAATCAGGACAAAAAACGTTACAATATTTTTCTAATACTGACTTTCCTTTCGCCACATAAAAAACCTCTTCACATGTCGGGAGTATGAGGTCGATTTGTCTTTCTTGGACGATCTTGAGTAAATCAGCTATAAAGCTAGTAAAGTGTTGAACAGGACTATGAACCGTAAAAGCTTCTTTTACACCATTTGAAGCCTTAGTCAATTGGGAAGAAAAACTGTCCGCTACATAGACCTCTTGACCTGCATGGGCAAATAATCTAGCTAACTCCAAGGTGACAGGAGCTCTTCCCCCCGTTAATAAAACTTTTTTCTGATGATCAATATTCAAGGACCATTCCTCCCAAGGATAATCCTGCAGAAGTCCCGAGTAACATCACTTTCCCGCCACGTGTAAGGCGCTTTGCTCGAATTGCTTCATGAAGTGCTAGCGGAATAGACGCGGCAATCATATTCCCATAATTCTCTATTACATCAATAAAAATTTGATCCGGAATTTGGAGTTTTTTCTTCATAAGACGCATCGCCATTCCACTTGCTTGATGAGGGACGACTGCCTGCAAATCAGCCATCTTTAGATTACTCGCAGCAAATATTTTTTCAACAAAGTCTGGCAAAAGTTTTGATGACATGCGAAAAACAGCTGGACCATTCATATGAAATAAAAAGTCAGCTTCTGTTTCCAGACGATGCTCTCTTGGATGTTTTTTAGTACCCCCACCACGAATCTCAGTGTAAGAAGCACCCTCACTATAAGTTTCCATGCGAATCGTGTAAATTCCCGAGTCTTCCCCTTCTGGTGTTTTCTGTACAACTACTGCTGCTGCTCCATCACCAAATAGCACACTGCTCTCCTTTTCCTTCCAGTTAATTCCTACAGAGGCGATCTCCGAAGAAACAATAAGAATCGTCTCATATACCCCTGTTTCAATATATAAAGATGCTACATCTAGTGCCTGCACAAAGCTTAAACAAGTTGTATTTATATCAAAGCATGGGATGCCGGATTCACCGAGATTTAGTTCCCGCTGAATAAGGGCAGCATTACAAGGTATAGGTTGTTCCATTGTCCCACTTCCCGCAATGATACAATCAATATCAGTCAGGTCAAGATTAGCATCTTGAATAGCCTTAACTGCCGCTTTCGCCCCCATCTGAGAAGCTGTTTCTCCATCTACATAAAAACGCGATTGAACGCCAGATTTTTTATAAGTCCATCCTGGTTTCAATTGAAGAAATTGATCAATCTCACTAGACGTGACTATTTTCGATGGTAAATATGTTCCAACTCCAACAATCTTTAACTTTCTTTTCATATTAAATTCCCTTCCACATAGGCTTTTTCTGAGTATATCAAAGGACAGGCATAAGAAAATATAGTAATATAGCAAAATATGTAATTGTACCTATATCGCCCTTAAAATTAAAGAGACCCACTATAAAGTGAAACTTCAATCAGTGGGGGTTTTTTCCATCCCCCACTGATTGTTAGTTGAACCAATCGGGCTTTTACTGGCTGTTGATCCCCACTTACAATTCTTGGATTCTCCTCGAATTCTTGAAGTGGGGGTCTTACAGCCAGTTAATGCGGGATAAATTACATAGTGAGCCCATCATCAATCATCTTAATACACTAGAAACACTGAAATGATTCAATTCTGTTTAAGTCAATACCAAAATAAACCCACCTAAATCCATTCCATCGAAAACCTGCAATAGAGTTTCTTCCGAGGAAAGTCGGATAAAACCAGAATGAATCCCTTCTTAACCAAATATAGGTAAACCTGAATAAACACCTTCTAATTGCACCAGAGTCAATCGCAAATGTTTGAAACTCTGCTTTTTGAGGGACAAAATTTGGCGGCGGTGTCATTGGTGCTCCAGCAGATTGTCCCGGCCCCGCTTGGCCACCACTCTGTCCCGGAAAGAATCCACCTTGTCCTGGTCCGCTAGGCTGCCCTGGAAAAAAGCCTCCTTGTCCAGGGCCACCAGGTTGTCCCCCAGGTCCCAATAATTGATTTAATAAATATCCTGGCAAATTTGAAAGTTGCCTACTATCATGATAAGGGTGATAATAATACATTTTTGATTACCTCCACAATTTTTCCATTTTCTCTTTAATATATGGGATAATCACCTAATTGGGAATTCATTAAAGTAAGATTGGGCGTAGATTTCACACATTGTAATTTTCCCTTTACTTTATGCGTAACGGAATGATCAAAAACCTAAATTATCCTTCTATATCTCGTCTTTTGTAACCTATAAATCCAATAATTATAAAGAATATGGATATCGCAATTAGGGATAGTACTGACAACCAGTTCATTTCTTCAATAGGAAGTTGCGGAATATAACCAAATGGTGTAAGTTTTCCGACCCAATCGGGGAATTGAAATAACCCTCCTAAATAAAGAACAAAGAAAGAATAAAAGACATATATCCATATGAGATTCGTTAATTTTGGATAAAATCCAATGAATAACACAGCGATCCCAATCATCACGAGGGTTGCTGGATAATAGACTAGAGCTGCCCCATATATTGTTCCGAACGAAAAACCATTCTCCATTACAGCTGTTCCTGCCGTCCAAAGTCCGATCGCAGCAAGTGAAATCATAATAAATCCATTCAGGACAGAGAGTACTAAGTAACTCCCCATTAACTTATATCTAGAAACAACTCTACTTAACATATGTTCAATCCGATTTTTTCTCTCCTCCACAGTAAGCTTTAAAATAGACATTAATGGAGGAATGGCTGAAAGAATAGCGATCACCATCATTAACATTGGAATGAATTGTTCGGTGAGCGTATATCCTTCTTTTACGGCTAACATTTGTTCCAACATCTCATTGCCTTCGAAGAAAGATTCTAAATCACCAAAAACAGAACCGTAAGAAAGCCCCATTACAAGCATTCCGATTGCCCATGCGATCGTTCCTGTGCGTTGCAGCCTAAAGGCCAAGCCAACAGGACTTTGTAAATATGCAGAGGCTTGTTGCTTTCCTGGTCTTGCCGAAAAAAATGCTGCTTCCAAATCTCGTATGGCGTTTAAATAATTGGCTAATATAAACAGGAAAATAGACAGTGTGATCATGAACACCATTGGCAGCCAGTTATTATTTGAATAAACATCTGTTTGTGTCACCCAGCCTAAGGGTGAAATCCAAGACATTATTTCATTACTTACATCACCAATTGCACGAACAAGATAAGCAATAAGTAAAAAAGCGATTGAATAGCCAATCACACCACGAGAACTTTCTGAAAGCTGAGCAAATACTCCTGTCACACTAGCAAAGAAAATTCCAGTTACACTTAAAGCTGTTCCATAAAGCAAAGAACCCTCTAGATTCATACTTTCAATACCTAATACATATAGCCCGATACCTGTAATTAGCCCCAAGATGACATTAACTAAAACTAGAACAACAAATGTTGCATTTATATTAGAAAGGCGTCCGGTCGGAAGTGAACGTATTAGTTCAATACGCCCTTCTTCTTCATCTGCTCTTGTATGACGAGTTACAAGTAAAATATTCATTAACCCAACAACAACAGCTGTTAGTAATAACATTTGGTGTGCGGTCATTGCACCAATAGTGTACTGATCCAAATCTCCATGTCCCACCATTGCTGTCATTGCAGGATTTTTCATCGTTTCTGCCATCAAATCTCTTTCCTGTTGATCAGGATACATATCCGCAAAGGTAACTGGAACGATGATTGTAAAAAAAGAAATGCCTATTATCCATAAAGCGATCCGAATACGATCACGTCTTACAATCAATTTGGATAAAGACCCTGTATTTATAAAGATGGAGCGAACCATTAGGATACACCTCCTTTATTTTCATAATGGCGCATGAACAAATCCTCTAATGTAGGAGGGCTACTCTCCAATTTGAGAATGCCGAATTGACCTATGTGCTTAATAATCAAGTCTAATTCCTCTGAATCAACCTGAAAGGAAAGGCCTGCATCATTCTCTACCACTTCATGTACACCTCTAAATTCATGTAGAGCTGTTATCGGACGTTTTGTTTTAACTATCAAGTTTGTTCGAGTTAAGTGCCGTAATTCGCTTAAGCTTCCTGTTTCTATTATTTTTCCCTGCCGAATAATCCCAACCCGGTCACATAATTTTTCTACTTCCGATAGAATATGACTTGAAAGTAAAACTGTCTTCCCAGCGTTTTTTGCTTCTAGAACACACTCTTGGAATACTTGTTCCATTAAAGGATCCAGTCCTGAAGTAGGCTCATCTAATATATAAAGGTCTGCCTCTGACGAAAAAGCAGCAACTAATGCAACCTTTTGTCTGTTTCCTTTTGAGTAAGTCCTACACTTTTTACTTGTATCTAAGTCGAATTTCTTAATTAGTTCTTCTCTACGACTTTTATGATTTCCACCACGAAGTTTGACAAATAAATCTATAACCTCTCCACCTGTTAAGTTAGGCCATAAATTTACATCTCCTGGCACATAAGCAATCCTTTTGTGAATTTCAACAGCATCTATCCATGCATCCTTCCCAAAAATTTTTGCTTCACCAGTAGTTGCCTTTAAGATTCCAAGCAAAACACGAATGGTCGTCGACTTTCCTGCGCCATTCGGACCAATAAATCCAAAAACTTCCCCCTTCATTAGTTCAATGTTAATACCATCAAGTGCGGTAAACTTACCAAACTTTTTTGTTAGATTCGTAGTTTTTAATACAGACATGTTTTTCGCTCCCCCTACTAAAGAACTTATTATCAAAGTTATGAACTTTATAAGCCCATATAGTTCATAATATACAAAAGTTAGTCAATCAGCAATAGTTTATGAACTATTATTGTTGTTTTATTACAAAACTTTTATTACACTATGATGGAGGTGAACTGTTGTGAACGGGTTTGAAAGACGGAAAGAGCAAAAAAAGAGGAAAATTTTAGAGACAGCGCTTACGTTATTTATGAAGTACAACATCCGGAAAGTATCCGTTTCTGAAATAGCTAAAGAAGCACAAGTATCACAGGTTACAATTTATAATTACTTTGAAAATAAAGATAACTTAGTTCATGAAGTGATTATTTTTTACGTTGACAAAATCTGGGGGGAATATGAGCAGCTATTTAATAGCAACATTCCATTTCCAACAAAAGTGAAAAAGATCATTTTTGATAAATCAGAGGTAGCTAGTCACATTAACGAAGAATTTTTTGAGTACTTTATGAAGGAATATTCTGGTGAGGATAATTATATTGATAAATTATATATGGAGAAAGCATTACCGCGGTTTATGAAGTTATTTAACGAAGGCAAAGAACAAGGATTTGTAGACCCAAGTATTTCGAATGAAGCGATTTTGTTATATATTCAAATGTTTAAAGAATTTTTGCAACGTGGGGATGTGACCAAAAACATTCTCCCCATAACAGAAGATCTAACAAAACTTTTCTTTTTTGGAATAGCTGGAAAAAATGAAGAGTAGTATTGAGATAGAACAGAGGATGCCCACGGACTTTGAGAGGCTTTATCATGAATCGTGCCCGCAATGTGCTGATCTCCTGTGAAACGGGAACCATTGACACTGAATCGTGCCCGCAATGAGGTGATCTGCTGTGAAACGGTAACGATTGACGGTGAATCGTGCCCGCAATGAGGTGATCTACTGTGAAACGGGAACGATTGACGATGAATCATGCCCGTAATGAACTGATCTGCTGTGAAACGGTAACGATTGACGGTGGATCGTGCCCGCAATGAGTGGAACTACTGTGAAATGGTAACGATTGACATTGAATCGTGCCCGTAATGTGCTGATCTCCTGTGAAACGGTAACGATTGACGATGGATCGTGCCCGTAATGAGTTGATCTTCTATGAAAGGGTAACGATTGACGGTGAATCGTGCCCGTAATGAGTGGAACTACTGTGAAACGGTAACGATTGACGCTGGATGGTGCCCGTAATGAGTGGAACTGCTGTGAAACGGTAACGATTGTCATTGAATCGTGTCCCATTCAGGGAATAAAACGGCACATAAGGGACATGAGAGGCTTTATCATGTCCTTGTTCGTGAAAAAAGGAACCAACGGCATTTGGAAGTTCGGCCAATTTACACCTTGAAATTCCGAGAATGTACTTGTTTCTATCAGCTTGTCTTTAATTACAAGTTTATCCTTTAATCACAGGATTAAATACTACTGCAAAAAAATAACTAAAGATTAATCATTTTCTGTTCAAAGTAGTAAATACTTAAGCGTCAATCACTAAAAAAGCTTCATCTGTCTAGGAGAAAGCCCCTCATAATTTAGCCCTAACATCTCCTGAAATTCTTTTGCATTTCCCGCAGCATCACCGCCCGAATTATTGTTAAATAAAACGATAATATCTTTTGTATCTTTTGATAACGTTAAAACATGGTTTTTCCATTCCAAAAGTTCACTATGATTATATTTATATAAATATCGCACCTCTCGCCAATTCCGATCATTTGGTTTATTCCATCCATGTACATTCCTTCCATGCATGCGAATAAGTGTCAAATTGGGATTTATAGCTAGCGGTACTGTCGGTATGGAGCCAGCACCTGCTTGGGGTTCATCAACAATGGTATGAATCCAGCCTTCCTCTTCTATAAATGCAAGAGTGCTTGTCCGAAATTGGTTACTGAACCAAGATTGATTCCTGAATTCCAATGCAACTGGTATATCTCCCATGAAATTTCTACAATAACGTAAATAATCAACGTTCTCCTTTTTACAATCAAACCATGGTGGAAATTGAAATAACACCGTAGCCAACTTATTAGCTTCCTGATAAGGTATTAAAGAATCCTTAAATGATTGAAACATTTCTCTCTTCGATTCAAATGGGATATCTTCTCCACGCTGATGTCCTGTCATCCCTTGGTAAGCCTTCACAACAAACCGGAATTTTTCCGGGGTTTCGTTTACCCATTTAGAGGCATTGCGAACAGGCTGAATCGCATAAAAAGAAGCATCTACCTCGACTACTGGAAAATGACTGCTATACTCTGCTAACTTATCTTTTGCTTTTATATGAGCCGGGTATAAGGAGTCATGATCCCCCCACCCAGTTACACCTATGTAGATCAACATAATCCCTCCTTTTACCATGTTAACATAAGGAACAATGTAACTTTGATTAATAAGTATTTATGAGATTGACAGACAATTAATATTCGCCCGCATGAAAGGAGATTCATTCAAATTTTCAAAGTGAAGAAGCCGTTACTTCATCAAAAATTTCGCCTATTCCCTTTTCGCGACAATATTCCAAAATTCAACTGTCATTGAGTACCTGCACGATAATTCTAGTCGGGTACTTTTAGGCGTCAATTATCTTTTCAGTTGTGCAAACTTCATTCTACACAAGGACCAATTCATAGTCGTTTTTTGTATTTCCTCACCGATCCCCCATAGATTATCAACAACACGCAATTCTACTTCATATTTAAATAACTCTGAAAATAAGTCTTCTATTATAATTTGATTAATGGGAATTTGCGTATGCTCACTTGTATAATACCCAGCATTTTCATCTTGAAGCGTAAAATACTGGGGATCGAACTCATAAAGATATAATTGAGTATTTTTCATTCTTTGAAACCAAGCATTTTCGATGACGACAACATGAGGGCTTGTTTTTGATGTCAAATATGTTTGTTTATCAATGTCTGATGTTTCGGGGCCAACATAATAACAAACACGCGGACAATTTCTCGGTGTAAGAAAATTCGGTAAACACTTTTCATTTATTGCCCAAACAAGTGCTGTTGTCTGATCTAAATCTTTCCTTGTTGGTTTTCTTGGATGAAATACTTCTATATTGCTTTCTTCACTAACATGGAATAACCGCATAAATTTTCTCCCTCGATTTTTTTAATCAGTCATAATCCCGCTCATCGCCTCTCCCCTTCTCCTAAAAATCAGCCACAAAATAAGGAAGATGAGAAACGCAACCACTTCCAATGATAAAAGGTACCATGGATACGGGCCTAAATAATCTAACAAACTACCTCCCACCGGTTTTTCGATTAGAAACATATAATTACCTTGAAAAATAATATTGATAATGAAAATAAACGGTAGTAGTATGTTTAAAGCGACCATCGTTTTAATAATCCCTTTGAACGTAGGTGTATATCCTTTTATCCACGTAAAATAGCAAGCTGTCATTATGATTCCAATATGTGTGTAAAAAAAGTGAAAAAAGCGAAAATGAGGAAAGCCCATATCTAAATCTGGAGTCAAAATTGCTTGTAATGCGCCCCCAATGCCTACATAAAAAACAAATTCATAAAGACGCCTATTACCTGTCCAGAGTAGAAGTATAGTTAAAATTAAACTAATACTGCACAATTCCAGTGGCAAAGAGTAACTTAAGTTCCATCTTCCTGTTCGTAGCATCCATACATGGTATAGAGCCTCCATTACCAATAGTGAAAGTGCAAAAAGACGTTCCATGAGGCGATTCGGTTGCGGTAATCTTTTAATAAGAAAAAGAGAAACTAATAATGCAAGGATCGCTCCTATATGCTCTAACGAAAACATTTTAAAAATATTGTCCGACATATACTTCCCCATTTCATCCTTTTTACAGTGAAATCAGTTAAAAATGGACTTTAAACTCTCCCGCTCGGAACATTTACTTTTTCAGTTCGAGAACTTGGACGATACGATAACATAATAGCTAAATAAATAATCGCGCTACAAAGATAAACGATTAGTATTCCATTTTCCATATTAACAAACCAGTAAGTTAGCATTGGCCCTAATGCAGAACCAAGGTCAGTGACAACTGAATAAGCAGTCATAACCGTAATGACAGAAGTTACCTTTGCGGTATCTGATGCTAACGCATCCATCAATGTTTGTGTTGCCGTTCCGGTCATCATTACGAATAAAACAATGATTATCCAAAAATAGATGGGGAGTTCCCACGGAATTAGCGAATAGCCGACAGCTGCACAAATAAGAGAAAAAAGAAACAATGGTACTCGCCCTGAAATTCCATCCGATTTCCGACCGATCTTCGTAGCAAGAAACGGCTCCCAAACCCATCTTACAGACTGTAAAATCCCTGCCAATGCCGTACTGCTTAAAACAATGCCAAATATAGAGATGGACTGCGAATAATTTGTATCGATAATTAAGCTGAGCGTTGAAGTGAAAATCGCTTGTAAAAGAGCGATCGATAATCCGCACACAAGCACTCTGACGACGCGTTTAGACCAAATACTCGTAGTCCAGTCGCGTTCTGTATGAGTATTCTCTGTAACTTTTTTGTTTGAAATAAATATTAGAATCAACGGGATCCCTATGAAGATGCTTATTCCAAACAGAATGGATACAGCTTGCAGTCCAAAAATAGGGACAAGAATTCCCCCTGCTAACATACCAGCCAAACTGCCCAACCGAGAAATCCCATTATAACTGCCCATCCACTGGCCACGGTTTCCATCATTCGAATAGCTGATCACGGTGAAATAACCACCCATCTTTAGGAATGACCAAGCTACCCCCCATAAGGCTCTTAATATGAACCAAAGTAAAAATCCTTTAAAAAGGCCATATCCAATTGTCGTCATCGCGCCAATTATAACAGCTATAATAAGCCCCGTTCGCAGTGTCATTTTATTATATAACCAACCGATAAATGGGTTTAAAGGTAGTCTGACAAATCGATTGATTGAAAGCAAAATACCAACTTCCCATAACGAGTGAAGACCTGCATCCTTCCAAAAAACTGGTAAAACAATATATAACATCGAATCCCCTAGCAGGCAAATCGCTGTGACGATTGCCACGATAATGACGGGTTTTCGCTCTTGCATGCTTCAACAATCCCTTCCCGTACAGCTGCCTTCATATAGCCTCAATATTATGGCATTTATTTCTAATTCACCCTCTCATATAGAACACACATCTTTCACAATCCATTCTGCTGCACTTAACACATCATCTGCAATAAAATCTATCCTTAGTTTTTCTGAAGCTTTTTCATTATGAGTAACTAGCGTTTTTTCTCCTCTACCCGTTTTCACTAAAATCTTTTTTGAACCAACGTTTTCTGCAGCTACCAAGTCACTTAACCTATCACCAACAACATAACAATGACTAAAATCAAGACCAAACTC
Source organism: Bacillus niameyensis (assembly GCF_001375535.1). Lineage (GTDB taxonomy): Bacteria > Bacillota > Bacilli > Bacillales > Bacillaceae_C > Lederbergia > Lederbergia niameyensis. Next base: position 93,338 of record NZ_LN831197.1, on the reverse strand, counting down.
TTTTTGAGCTTCAAATAACAATGTTGTCTTAGGTTTTCGACAAAGACAACCATCCTCTGGTTTATGTGGGCAATAGTAAAGTCCATCTAAAAAGGCGTGTTGGTCCTCTAATTGCTTCTTCATTAATTCAAATCCTTTTAAAAAGGTCTCTTCGGAAAACTTCCCCATTCCAATCCAACTCTGATTTGTGAAAAGGAGCACCTTGATTCCCGCGTTATTTAAAATTCGTATTGATTGTGCTGCATATTCATAAAGTTCAAATTCAAACGGATGAATCCCTCCTCCATCCCCACCAATTGTTCCATCTCGGTCAAGAAATACTGCTATCAAAATTCCATCTCCTTTGTACACAATTCAATAAAAACTCCCTATCTTCTGGATAGCTCAAATCTAAAGTGCTAATTTCATCTACTGATTTCCAATCAATATCGTAAATGAGCTGATCAGGATCTTGGATAACTGGATTTCCACCAATGACTTCTGTCAGAAAGTAATGAACTTCAAATAAGAGATTGATTTCTTCATAGCTTCCTTTTTTAACAAATAGTTTTTCAATAAGGCGAACTTCATATCCAGTTTCTTCCATTATTTCTCTTATGCAGCATTCTTCAAAAGTTTCGTGTTTCTCCAGTCCTCCTGATGGAATAGACCACGTTTTCGTTTCTTCTCGTCTACCTTGCAAAACCATTAATAATTCATTGTTTTCATTGATACATACACCGGCGGAACCAAACCACTTATCCACGTCATTTCAACTCCAAGCTAAAAAATTATTCTTTTTATCACCCGTAGGTCATTACAAAAACAATTCCTCTATATCGAATATTTCTATTAATCCAAATTATAGCAGTTCCGATTATAGAATTGGAAAATTTTTATGCAAGTGATCTAAGTTGAAGAACTCTAGAATCAGTAAGGAGAATATTATAATGAAATCTTAGAAAAATAAGATGACAAAAGTTTTATAAGATCAACAAAATATAGTAGAATGTGAATAGATATACAAACTTTGAGGTGAAAAATGATGGATTTCATCCGTGACCTTCTACAAGAACCGCTCGTTCTCCTTTTTGTCATTTTGTTTTTCGGATCATGGTTAGGGCAGTGGAAAGTAAAAGGAATTAGCTTAGGCGCCGCAGGAGTCTTACTCGTCGCTATGGTATTTGGGCATTTTGGCTTTCAAGTCTCCCCTATTGTTCAAAATTTAGGCCTAAGTCTATTTATTGTTGCTATCGGTTTACAAGCAGGGCCACGTTTTTTCAGGATGTTGCGAACAAACGGACTAGTATTCGGGCTAATTGCTTTATTCATTACAATTGTCGCTGTCATCACAACAATTATCGTAGCTAAAGTATTTCATTTTCCGACTGCTTTAAGTGTTGGGTTAATGACTGGAGCTTTAACAAGTACTCCGGGCTTGGCGGCAGCACTTCAAGCAACTAATGATCCACTTGCATCAGTTGGGTATGGTATCGCTTATCCTTTTGGCGTATTAGCTGTCATATTGTTTGTGCAATTACTTCCTAGAATAGGAAAAATGGACTTACAAAAGGATTTAGAAGAGACTACAAATCCAATTAGGAATGAAAATTCACCGGAAATAGCGACTATTGAAATTACAAATACCGAATTGAATAAAAAAACATTGGATGAGCTTGATTTTAGCGAGCATTCTATTGTCATCAGTCGTGTCATACGTCATCAGCATATGATGATTGCGATGGGAGATACAGTCCTTCTCGTTGGAGACAAATTAGTGGCAGTTGGTATAGCACCTGAACTGAATGCAATGGCAGCTTATGTGGGACAGAAAGTGGAGACTCATTTAGAAAACACAGACAATATTCATTTACGCAAAGTAGTAGTAGATTCTGATGAGATTATTGGAAAAAGCTTGAAGGAATTACAGCTACGCGCAAAATACGGCGCAACCGTTACGCGAATTGAGCGTGCTGGACTGGAATTAAACCAAAACCCGAATCTGCCTTTACTTCGTGGAGATGTGCTTACAATCGTAAGTACGGAAAAACGCCTTGAAGAGGTAGAGCTTCTTTTTGCTAGGAAAAAGCTAGCTGTAACCAATATACATATTTTCTCGCTAAGTCTAACATTATTAATTGGCGTTTTGTTTGGAATGCTTCCATTTTATTTACCAGGGTTAGGCAGCATAACATTGGGAGTTGCTGGCGGTCCACTCTTTATAGCTCTAATCATTGGGCATTTCGGAAAATTAGGGCCTATTCATGTTCGTTACTACGGTCCCTCCAATCTCATTGTCCAAGAATTAGGCCTTGTTCTCTTTCTCGCTGGAGCAGGAACAACGGCCGGACAAGGGGTTATAGAAGTTATCCAAACCCAAGGATTTAAGCTTATGTTCGGGGGAACAATTATTACGATAGTACCGATTATTGCAGGATATTTAATTGCAAAAAAAGTTTTTAAATTAAGCATTGTTCATTCATTAGGTGGTTTATGTGGCGGACTTACAAGTACCCCTGGTTTAGGAGCATTAAATCAGTTAATCGACACAGAAGATACAGCTATCGCTTATGCAGCAGCCTACCCGTTTGCTCTCATTCTCATGGCGATTTCGGCACAGCTAATCGTTTTGATTTTGTAGGATAAGTATGCTAAAAGCCCTTCTACTAAGAAGGGCTTTTAGTATACTTATATATCCTTTGTTGCTGCATGTTTAATTTGTTGACGTTGTTCATAAATATTTATAACGATTACTTTAATGACAGCATAAGCTGGTACACCAACGATAATCCCGACGAACCCAGCAATATTACCTGCAGCTAATATAATCGTAATGACCGTAAGAGGATGAATATCTAGTGATTTCCCCATAACATTCGGTGTAATTAAATTACTGTCAATTTGCTGTGCAACTAACGTAACTATAGCTACTCCGATGACAAGTTTTGGATCTTGCAAATAGGCAATGATCAATGCCGGAGTTACCGCAATCCAAGGTCCAACAAATGGAATCAGGTTCATGAACAGGGCGAAAATAGCTAGTAATAAAGCGTACTGTAACCCTATAATCCAATAACCAATTAAGATCATTAGGGCAAGTATGGCACTGATTAATAATTGCCCCTGTATATAAGAGCGCAAAACACGATCAATATCACTCAAAGTTTTCTTTATCCAATTACGACGTTCCCCAGTAAATAAGTTATAAATAATCGGCGCAAATTTTTCATGATCCTTGAGCATAAAAATAAAGAAAAATGGCACCAATATTAGCAGAAACATTGCTTGGAAGAAAGATTGTAAAAATTGGACAATCCATTTCCCAAATTTAATCGCAACATCCTGAAGTGAATTAGCAGCACTATTAATAGATTCTTGTAAGTTTTGGGGCAGATTATTTTTTTGTTGCAACAAATTATCTTTGACTAAATCTAGCTCCTTTGCCAATTTAGGAGCATTCTCAACAAGGTTATTCACTTGCTCCGCGACAGGTGGCCCAACAATGGCTGTAAATCCCCAAATGATTAATCCTAGACTTACGAAAATGATCAAAATACTTGCCCATCGCGGAACTTTCCGCTTTTCTAACAGCTTTTGCACTGGTTCAGTCATATAATAGAGCACACCACCAAGTAAAAGTGGCAGAATTATGGCTTTTATAATGATTACGACTGGCTCAAAAATAAAGCTAATTTCCATAAAATATTTAACAATTAAGATGGCTAACAACAAGCCAACTCCAACCTGAAACCAAAGTTTTCTTGTCAATGTCCCACGTCCTTTTTCGTATCCTCTTTCTATTTTACAATGGAATACGTATTATGTAGAGATAAGTTTCATGTTTTTAGTAGTTTTAGTTATATTTTAGCATAATTATGTCTGAAGCTTTTCATTTTATTTATAATCCCGCTTAATATAAGAAAAAGACCAAGTGCTCTACTCGGTCCTTCGGGCAAGGAATTTTCTTAATTATAGAATTAAAAAAACTCATCGAGTAATTGATAGTAATATATTTTCGAATAATCCGGTTCCGATAGACCATATTCTTCTAAAAATATTGGTACAAATGTTTCTCCAAAATTATAAGTTATACTTCTAACGGCTAAAGCAATGTCCTGATATCGATCTGCTATTCCTGCCCTTCCCATGTCGATAAACCCACCAATCGAATTTCCGTTGATGATAATATTGGGGAGACAATAATCTCCATGGGTAAAAACTAAATCTTCTTCGACAGGGCGTTTCTTAAGAAGTTCTTGATAAAGTTCCTCTGCTTTTTGCCCTGCCCTTATGTCATCGAAGTCATCCTCATCGACAAGCTGTTGTTCAACCCGTAATCCAGCTTCTAATATTTTAACATACAGTGTTTGTTGAAATGGACAATTATCGATGCTTACACTATGAATCTCCCTTAAACCCTGGGCTAATAATTTCATTAAGTGTTCAACATTTTTCTTATGTGTCTCATCTGAAGCGTTAATCCCTTTGATTTCCGTCATCAATAAAAACTCTTTATACTCACCACGCCCATAATACAACACTTCTGGTACATCTAGTCTTCCTTGTAACCATTCTAATTTTATCTTCTCATCATATAAGGGACTTTCCTTAGAAAATGGTTGAATTTTCAGATATAGATTTTCTCCTCCTGCTAACAAATATGTACTAGCATCAGACATTCCAATTGTAATTTGCTTCCACTCATAACCATTAATCATAGTGGCTAATTTTAGCGGTACGTGCTGCATATTTCATCGCCTGCCTTGTTAATCGTAAATTTTTTATGGACGAAAATGTTGAATCACTTTTCCGCTCCCATCATTTACCTCTACTTCAGCAAACGCCCCATTAATAAAGGTGATTTGCGGAGGAACGTGGCCACAATCAATATCATATATGATAGGAATATTGAGTTCTTCTGCTAACTCCTTATACACATCCTCAGCGGTATAATGATCGATAGGATGGTTTGCTGAACTTCTTCCAAACATAATTCCAGAGCTATTGCGAAACCATCCCGCTAGCTTCATTTGAATTAATGATCTTCGCAAATCAGTTGTCGTTAGTTCACAGTTTTCTAAATACCAAAGTATTGGTTCATCCTTTATAAAGTTTTTTCTAAAATTCTCTACATCGCCATAGGGCGTTCCTATTAAATGTCTAATGACATCGATACAACCACCAAGTAAACGACCTTCGATTTTCTCACTTTCTTCTGACATCGTTTTCCAGGAGGTCGGTTCTGTTAAATGAAATGCTGATGTGGATGGTTTATCATTCCCCCACTCTTTTTGAAACTTTTTAGAGGAAAACTGAGTGACTGAATGTCCCACTTTAGTTGATAATACCGATTGCCACATAGCTGTTGTTTCATCCGAGTGCTCCCCTCGAAGACTTGTCAAATTAGTCCCATGAGCTGTTCCCATTCCCGTTTTCAACGTGATTGCCAGTAATAATACACTTACATCAGAATACCCTAGAATCCACTTATTAGGGATATTTTCAAAATCAATGAATTCCAGTATCTCTATTAATAACTCCCCGCCCCATGGAGGGATAATAATGTCGATACTGTTATTTCGTATCATTTCATTGAACTCCATTGCCCTTATTTGCGCAGGAGCTGATTTTGCCTTATGTTGAGTCCAAACAGTATCACCTACAGCAATATTGAACCCACTCGCCTTTAAACTATTACATGCAAAATAAAGAAATGATTGTCTTTCCCCTTTTACTCCAGAAGATGGGGCCGTTACTCCGATTGTAGCGTCTTTTCTTAAATATGGATAATGGATCATCGTTCTCCTCCAAGCAATTCAAAAGCTTTTTTATACTTTCCTCTCCAGCTTCAATTCAAATTCTGGCTTCGTGACATACTCCATATAAGAAATTCCCCCCTGAAAATCCAAGTAGGCTTGATAACGAGCGCGAATAGCTGGCGCAGTAATTAAATCAAGCACCTTTTCCTTAGCAACCCAACGGCTATCAGTCGTTTCATCCGATGTCGTTAATGTGCCACCTACAGGCTTGCAAATGAAATCAAACATGACTTTGGTCGGTACATCTGTCACACCGTCATACCATTTATGAGTGCCCGTATTAGAAAAAACGCCAATCAATTGAGTAACAGCGACATCAATTCCGCTTTCTTCTTTTATCTCTCTGCATACTGCATCAATTACATTTTCTCCAACTTCAACTTGCCCACCAGGATACACCCAACCGCCATGGATCGTCTTAACTAATAGGATATTCCCTTGATCATCTACCACAATCCCACCAGCAGCTACTATATGTGTTGGCATTTTCATCGTTTTAGCCTCCAAATCTCTACTGTATTAGACCTTTTTCATAGTATTCTTTACTTAGTGGAAAATCCCTTCTTTTGTAGTTTTAAAACAATAAAAATCCGTCTTGAAAAAAAGGATCAAAACGGATTCCGCTTATTGTTTCACATTTGGAAATATTAGCTCTATGCTTAACCCCGAACCAGGCTCTGACTTTGCATTCAACTTAATCGCTAAATCAGAAGCCATCTTGCTCACTAAGAAAAGGCCCATACCTGTCGCTTCTCTAGTATAAGTGCCTCTCCTACCCGTAAAGCCCTTATTAAAAATAAATGGTAAATCCTCTTTATATACCCCAGGTCCATTATCACTAATATGTAAAATGGTTTGATCATTTACAGTGTCATAAACCGTTTCAAATTTCAAAAGGGGGCGTTCCTGTTTATGGGCAATATGTTTCGTACTATTTGCTATAATTTGTGCTAAAATGAAAGCTAATCCTTTGCGGTCAGAAACAATTTCCTTTTCTTCCCCGCTGATCTGTACATGAAATCCGGCTTCTTCTAGTAGTGTTTCATAGTCTTCAATAGTCTGTTTACAAAAGGTTAGCAAGCTTATAGACTCGAAAATATAATCTTTATGAGCAGCCCCAAGTCTGGCGAAGTATAAAATTCGCTCTACATCCCCGTGCATTTGATCTTTAATATGGTGCATCCGCTGTTTTACAAGAGGAGACATTTCATCACTGCGATTATCTAATACTAATGTCATCAATGATAAAGGCTTTTTAATTTCATGGACCCAACCTTCTATATAGTTTTCATAATCTGCTAACTCAATTGCTTGCTCGTTCAGTTTCGACTGATAGGATCTAATGATTCTCCCCATTCTGCGAATATGTGTCGAATGTGTCTTAGGGGAAACACTGCATAATTTTTCTTCGTTCGCCTCATTCGCTTCAAACAAAAAGTCTTGAAAGGCTGATTCTATTAATTTTTGTTTTCTAATAATCATGAATAAAGATAGCACAATTATACCTAAAGTAAAAATAATCATCAGTCCTACTAACACTTTAAAAGTTTCCGGGTAAGCTAACCAAGCAAGAAAGATAAACAGGAAATTTGTCATCGTTAAAACAAGAAACCAGAGTTTATAAGCATGCAAACAATCATAAATTTGCTTGATCCATTTCATCTTTTCACTTGCCCCCTAAGTCGATAACCCTTTCCCCTTATTGTTTCAATCTGATTTTCCAAGTTTAAGTGACGCAATGTCTTTCGTAAGCGAGTGAGATTTACTTGCAGAGCATTTTCGTCAATATATTCACCTGTCCCCCATAATCGTTCACTTAATTGCGACTTAGAGACAATATTAGGCCTATTCTCTACTAAGGTTAATATAATTTTCCCTTCATTCGCTGATAATACTATTGATTGCGATCCTTTATATAAAGTAAAGGTATTGGAATCTAGTAAAAAACAGCCACCATCTATTAATTCTGGTTGGCCTTCAAATCTTCTTAGCAAGTTCTGAATGCGGGCTAATAATCGATCACCATTACATGGTTTTGTAAGATAGTCATCCGCACCTAAATGCAAACCATGTAATTCATCTTGTAACTTATCTCTAGACGTCAGAATTAATATTGGGCCAATTCCTTTTGTTTTTAAACTTTTACATATTTCAAATCCAGATTGCTCTGGTAAATTGATGTCTAATAAGACTAAGTCTGGGGCCAAAGTGACTATCTGTGTATCTATATCATGAAAATCCGTAATAGCTACGGCTTCATAGCCAGCTTTTTGCAATATATCTATTAACTCTTCTCTCATCCATAAATCATCTTCTACAATAATAATCCTCGCCACTTCAGCCCCCCCTTTTGCTGTAAAATATAATGACCTTCCTAATCTATATTTGGTTTCCATCGCAATTTATCTATCTCCTGATCAGCTGAACGGGCAACGGCAATTCCATAAATAAGTACAGTAACAATTACTAGAAAAGCAAAGGCCACTGCAATTGGAGAAAGTAAGGCTGTGCTATCAATATAAATAATTTGAAAAGAAATCATAGCCATTATCCCAACAGCACCACTGACACATGCAAGAGACATAGGTAAAAGAAAGGTCAACCATACTTGCCTTTGCATGGATTTTTTCATTTGATCTCGTTTTGCTCCTAACTTGGAGAGTGTTAAATAGCGCGCGCCAGTTTGCTTCATCTGTGTTAAAAATTGTAAGGCTAATACCGTACAGGCCAAAATTAAGAATAAGAATCCCATATATAGTTCCGTATAACTTCCAGCAACAAGATAGAAAAGTTTGCGTCCAAAGTTTTCTAAATAACTTTCAAACCCAAAGCCAGAGGATTTTAATATTTCTCTAGCTTTCATCATTGGTTTCATTAAACCTTGTTGCTCTTGCAATTTTTGCGGGATACGAAAATTCCAATAAGACATGTACGTTTCCGTATTAATTAATGGTTTAAACATATGATCAGGAACAATAAAAGCTGAATGAATTCGTATGGAACGATCAGCTACTAACCCCCTCATTGGAATAGACGGGCGAATAAATACTGCCTGATCGTTAATACTCATCAAACTTTTACCTTCTTTTGCAGCCTTATTAAGAATATGATCAAGGACAGGCAGACTTCCTAGATCAGTCATAGGCACAAAATCTGGATTAAAGTATAAAGCAATTTCATTTGATTGAAGATTCAGTGGTTTTTCTCCAATCGCTTCTAAAAGTCCATTATACGATGATTCCGGAATAAGATATGGAGATGTTGCATCAATCTCTAACACTCCAAATAAATTCAGCGCTTCAGGATTTTCCGCACTAATATTGTACCCCTGCATCTCTCCAGATAAAATTTGTTCTTTTACCTGATCTGGTAGAGCCATCATAATTTGCTCTCTTAGCTCAGACCATTCAACTAATGACAAAAACTGGCTCACGTCCTGATATTGCATTTTCCCCATTTCTAATAGGTTTAGGTCACTTACATAGGGTGTCATTTTTTCTGAAGATAGAAATTGCTCAATCTTTTGACGATCTCCGACAACAGTGAAATCGTACACTGAGGAAGACCTATGAAACACTCTATCTGAACTTAAAAAGGTAGATGCTCCACTTGCTATTAGTATAATGGCCAACGTCATCAGAATCGATGTTACTGCCACTGATGTAGATCGATTCGCTATGTTTTCTTGAAACTGCCTTAATGTAAAAGTGTGCAGCCCTTTAGTTGATCGATCTTTAAACAAGCTTACCAATAAACCTAGTAATTTTCCAAATCCCCTCATAAATAGGATTGTTCCTAAACATCCGAGAGCCAGCGCCACAAACAGAAGCATTCCTGCAAAATCCATAAAACGATATAAAACTATCCAATAAGCAACTGCTAATAAGAGAGAGCCTATTAATATATGGAATATATTCCCTTTGAAATCACCCATATCTAGTTTCTTATCCATTTGCTCGTAAAGTAATGGATGTACCTCTTGATTAAATAACGTTCTGCCAAGAATAGCTAGTGCTATAAACTGAATACATAAAAAGCCAATGGTAGTAAAAATAACCGCTCCTATTGAAAAACTCATCTGGTGACCGATAATTCCTTGACCAACTAATCTAGAAACCGTCAGACTAATGATTTCTGCTAAAAATGCACCAATTAAAATACCTCCGATGAGTGCCAAAACAGAGGAAATGAGTCCCTCTGCTAAAAGCTGTAGAATGAGGCGTTCCTTGCGCATTCCTAACAAGAGATAGAGCCCAAACTCTTTGCTTCTTCGAGTTAATTGGTAACGATTTGCAAATAAAATTAAGAAAAACAATAACAATAACGCAAAACCATATACAATGGGCATTTGAGCTAAGAGACTATCGATTGCATCACTTTCAAATTCCTTCAAAAATATAATTACATCTTGTCTGCCTAGTGAAAGAATAATATAAAAAGATGCAATCGCCGTTACAAGTGTTGCAAAATAGATGACATTTTCCTTACGACTTCGCCTTGCGTTGCGGTAAATCAGCTTAGAGAACATTAGCACTTCCTCCCCCAAGCTGGGCCATTAATTGCAGGATTCTATCATAAAATTGTTCGCGTGATTCATCATGTTTGCGGCGCAGTTCATGAAAAATAACACCATCTTGGATAAAAAGGATTCTTGAACAAAAACTTGTAGCATTGGGATCATGGCTAACCATTAAAATCGTTCTTCCACTTTCCCGATTCATACGTTTCAATTTGTTCATTAAGTTTCTTGCAGAACGTGTGTCTAAGGCTCCTGTCGGTTCATCTGCTAGAACAATATCTGGCTCAGAAATCAAACTACGGGCAGCTGCTACCCGTTGCTTTTGTCCCCCAGACATTTGTGATGGAAATTTATTAAGAATATCTTCAATTTCAAAAAAATGGGCTAATTCATCCAATTTAGCACGTGCTTTTGCAAAATCCATCCCATGAATAGAAAGAGGTAATAGAATATTTTCTTGTCCCGTTAAATTATCTAATAATGCAAAGTCTTGAAATAAATAACCAATCCGTCGCCCCCGGTATTCCGCTAAATCCTTACTACCAAAAGCGCTAATGTTTTTCCCATTTAACAGTACACGTCCTGATGTTGGTTGTATAATTGTAGCAATACAGTTTAATAATGTCGTTTTACCTGAGCCACTTGGACCCATTATACCTAAGAATTCCCCTGAAAGAACTTCGAAACTAATCCCTTGTATTGCTTTCGTTAGATTATTATTCTTGCCGTAGTTTTTTTGTAAGTCTTGAACCTCTAGTAATTTCTCTTGACCAACCATGTATAACTCTCCTTTCATTTTTTTCAATTTCGGTCAAATTGAGTTATACATATTATAACTAGTATAAAAGGCTAAAAATACTTACAGATGATGTAAGGTAAAATGGCTAATCACCACGCACATATGAGGAGCTCAAACGGACTATTGAAGCTTATATCGAGTACTACAACAACAAACGGATAAAACAGAAATTGGCTGGCATGAGCCCGGTTCAATACCGTCTTTACACCAGCCAGTTAGCTGCATAATATAAAACTCTAACTTTTAGGGGTCACATCAATCTGTGCAATACAGAGGTTGTTTTTTGATCAAATTTTATTATTGACTCAGGAAATTTTCAGTATAGTAAGGTTGCGACTCTTTGTTAAAATCAACACCAACACCAAGCGCTTCATATTCTGGGAGTAATATATTTTTTCGATGACCTGGAGAATTCATTAAGCCTTCATGGGCAAAAATGCTGCTGAATTGACCCATGGCAATATTCTCACCAGCCATGCTGTACACGATATCATCTTCTGCCATACGATCAAAAGGTGATTTCCCCTCTAAATTCGTATGATTGAAATAATAGTTTTCAGCCATGTCAGTACTATGACTGCGTGCTGTTTCTTTAACTGCCTCATCAAATGTAAGTGCTGGAAGATCGTTCTTCACTCTCGCAGCATTAGTTAAATCAAACAGTTGATATTCAAAACCTTCTTTTAACTCTTTGCTTGGCTTTCCGTAAATTTCCTCTTTCATTTTTTCGAGATTATCATTAACAATGAGGATGGCTGTCACCGAATTACCTTCTTCAATATCATAAAAAATCGTTACATAATTATCGTCAATTTGAAAAAAATCATACTCTTCCTCAGAATTAATTTGATAAGATACCCACCCTTTTCGAATATATTCGAGTGGATCATAGTTCATTGCCAAGACTGATTCTCGCGTTGTTCCAAGCTCTATTCCTACACTTGAAGATAATAAATCTTGATTCGTGTACAAACCGACGACAAGGTCTTGTTTATCATAAGCAACCATGAAAAAATTATGATAGCTTTCATGATAAGCGACCCAGTCTACCCCATATTCATTCATGGAAGAACGCTTTGGTTGTCCTACTATTTTTTCAACGTAAGAACGTGCATCACCTATTTCGATGTTATGCACAGAAAACGTTTGATCTGTTGGAATATCAAGCTGAGGTTTTTCCACAATTGGCTGATTCGATTTCGGTTCATTTTTATCTAATAACTGTTCGATTTCTGTTTTTACGAAATCCACAGTATTTTTAAAAAGGGGATTTGCTTTTATCAAATTAATATCGGATTGAATTTCATCAAAAACTCCTTGGAAACCTGTCGTTTTTAATGTCTCACCGTAAAAGTGCCAAAACCCTAATGCAATGAGCAATAAAAGAATCACATTTCTTAATTTCGGCAAACTGATACTCCTGTCTACTTTAAATTTATATATATATATTTTAACAATCTTTTTCAAGGAGAACAATGAAAGGGCAAAGAAAGAACCGTCATACAATAAGGAAGTTGACGGTTCTTTCTTTTTTATCTAACGGAAGATGGAAATATCGAATCAAACATCAAGCGTTATCTTTTTTTCCAACCTCGACACTAGTTGATAGTCAGGCTCCATTTTCCACGCTTCATATGGTATAAAATATTTCGCCTTCATCGCATCCAGTGTACGCGATCTTTGTTGGGGTCGAGTTATGTACTCACCAATATTTAATTCATCGATTTTAATATAGCGTGCTTCCAAAATTTCTTCTGGTTGAATGTTGATTTCTCCACTAACATATTCTGCACGAAAAACTACACCTATTGTAGCTTTTGTCGTATTGGAGTAAATTCCCGTAATTCCAATTGGCCGAATCACAATTCCTGTTTCTTCTAAAAATTCCCTGCAAACAGCCTCGTCCAACGGCTCTCCTACTTCTACATTTCCACCTGGCATTTCCCAAGTGTCTTTTCGCCAATGAGTTCGGAGTAAAAGCACCTCACCCTCTTCATTCTGAAGAAAAGCCGATACGCTAATTGTTTGCTTTGGTGGTTCATAGCTCATATGTACATCCCCCTTATTTTCTTTTCCCGATAATCCCCATGAGCAAAAATCCCGCACCAACGCCAATTAATGCTCCAGCTGGAATTTGATCAAATAAAAAACCTAGACCTACACCAAGTAAGATACAGCAAATAAAGTGAAACTTCAATCAGTGGGGGTTTTCTTCATCCCCCACTGATTGTTAGAGGAACAAAGGCTAAATTCGCAACATCCTGTTGCAACGCCTTTGTGACCCGCGTCCTGCGGGCCCGAACCAATCGGGCTTTTACTGGCTGTTGATCCCCCACTTACAATTCTTGTATTCTCCTCGAATTCTTGAAGTGGGGGGTCTAACAGCCAGTTAATGCGGGATAAATACGACACCGCCACGTTCATAATTCATTCAGCCTGCCTCCTTTATCTTACTAACTTTCTAATCCTTTGGTAAAATTACTCACTAACTTTGTTACATCCTATTTGTAAGAAATCCCTTCATTTTAAAGTGATTGACCAGCTCTTGAAGCTGTTCCTGTCCTTTTTTGACCCACTCCTTAATTTCTTCTGAATCATCACCCCCTACGATTTCCTTAATCCAATAAAGAAAGCTCCCTACTTTATAGTAGATTCTTGCACATAGATGGGAACGGGCAAAATCATCCCATCGAATCGAAGCATTTGAATGTTCATTCCAAGCATCTACATAGGCTTTTAATGCGATATCAATATCACTTTGCCGGTAAGGGATGGATGTATATTCCTCACCAAAATGCTCAACTACCATAATCATTGGCCTAATAGAACAGTACTCAAAATCAATGAAATTAACCTTGTCCTTTCGATCCAACAAAACATTATGTAATGATATATCCCCAGGATCCAATGTAAGTGGGAATTTTTCTATATGTTGGATAATAATGTGTTGGAAGGATACGATTTGTTGAAGCAGGGTGACCAAGGAATTTCCAAACATGTGCTTCAAACTTTCGCTATGTTTGTTTAGTAAAATTTCTAAACTAGATATATCATATAACTCGGTCTTAGGAATGTTAGATAATACTTCAATTTGTTTTGACCACTCCGCCGTCCATTTTCCAAGCGCTGTGAATACTATTTCATTATGATTCTTATTCTCAAATTCCGGATGTATCCCTTCTATCCATTCAAGGGCTAAGAAATATTCATTATTTTCCACTTCTTTTGCCTTGATGACTGCAGGTACTTGGTGTTGGTTCCCATTTAATACACTTTCATACACTATTATTTCATTCCGCAAGCCGTCGTCATCACCATACTTTATAAAAACTTTTCGGTTATTTATCTTTATCATCTCAATGAATCTATCACTTTTTGAATCATCAATTATTTCTCGTTTGCTTATGTCTCCATTCAATAATTGCTCTAGCCGCTCTGTCGTCCATTTTTCCATTACTTCACACCCTCGTAACCTTACAATTCCAAGGTCAATATTTGTAGGCCATCTTCATCTATTCCATTTTCTATAAATCCCACGTGTTTGAAACAGGCGAGGCTTGCTAGGTTATCGATTTCAACGTAAACAACCAGTTTCTGAACCCGTACCATCTCTGGCCTTTGAAGTAATGTATTCAACATTTTCTTTCCAAATCCTTTGTTTCTTAAGCGCGGGTTTGTTAATAATGAAATCGAAGCCGAAAAATCTGTGTACATTTCCATATCAATTTGACCTATCGGCACTTCCCCTTCATACACAAGCCATGCCCAATAATAGGGGCTTTCCTGTACATAGCGAAACCATTGATTCAAAGGCAGTGTACCACTTAATCTGTTCAACACTTCTTCATCTTGAAACCATTCTTATCTTGAAACCATTCTTCCAAGATATCAATATTGCCCTCATCTAGATCACGGAAATCTAACATTCATTTTCCTCCACTCTCAAACTAGTATTCACGCATACCACTGTGCTTGAAGACGATACATATGGGCATAATGACCATTTTCCTGTATCAATTGCTCATGGCTTCCTTGTTCTACAATTCCACCATCATGTAAAACAATAATTCGATCGACTAACTTGCAGATTCCGAGACGATGAGAAATAAAGATCGTCGTTTTATCTTTCGCAATATCCCGAAATTGTTTATAAATCTCCACTTCTGCTTGCGGATCCAAAGCAGAAGTTGGTTCATCAAGAATCAATAAGTCGGCATCCCGGATATAAGCTCTGGCAATCGCCACCTTCTGCCATTGTCCTTGAGAAAGTTCCTGACCACCAAACTCTTTGCCAAGAAGTGTCTCATATCCATTCGACAATTCCTGAATCATCTCATCTGCTCCCGCTGCAATCGCCGCCCTTGTGATTTGTTCGGCATCTCCTATTTTTTCAATTTGGCCAATCGCAATATTGTCTTTTACTGTCATATGATATTTATGGAAGTCCTGAAAAATGGCCGTACATCTTTTTCTCCAAGTGGATAAATTGATCTTCTCTAAATCGCTTCCTTCGACTAAAATCCTTCCATCTGTGGGTTTGTACAATCCCATCAATAATTTAATCAGTGTTGTTTTTCCTGAACCATTTTGACCGACAAGTGCTATTCTTTCACCAGGATAAACATGCAAATTAATATTTTTAAAGACTTGCTCCTTTGTCCCTGGATAAACGAAACTCATATTTTCACATGCAATCCCTTGTTTTAAAGGCTCCTTCAATAATAAAGCCCCTTCACTTTGTTCCTCGGGTAATTCCAGATAATCGAAGAAATCTTTTATATAGCGAAGATCATTATTAATCAATGCTATCGACCAGAATAAATTTCCCAATGCTTCTTGAAATTGGAGAACAGCATTAATAAAAGCCGCATATTGCCCAACCGATAATAATCCTAAAGTAGCAATATACACTACACCGGTTAAAACAATAGAAAACGTTAATGTATTACCACTAGAACTGACCCATTCAAGCCGACTTTCTCTTCGTGCCAAATGGATGCGTTCATCCATTAATTTTATATTAAGCGCTTTCCATTTACCTCTAAGATGATCGCCTAATCCAAATAGACGGATTTCTCTTGCCGATTCACGAGTACTCATCAATCGCTCAAAATATCCCAACTTCCGCATTTCTGTTGTCTGTTTTCGATCAAGAATATACTGTTCCGTGAATAGTCGAATCCGGACAAGAGTGAAAATGGTGCTCCCAATAAAGAGAATGAGGGGAATACTCCAGTGAATGAAAAATAAAAAGATTAATAATGAAACAATTGTGATGAAATCACTGATGCTTTGAAAGATAAAAGCCATCGTTGAAAACAGTCTTGACTCTAGACCTCTATTTGCTCGTTGCAGCTGATCATAAAGCTCTGGATTTTCAAATTGAGCCAATGATAATTGATGGGTTTTCTTAATAATCAATCGTTGAATATCCGCCTTCATTCGCTCCTGCATATGGTCCCTTATCATTCCCCCAAAAATATTACCGACAAACTGTAAAATCAGTGCAAAGATAAAGAGCAACACCCATAAAATGAGTTGCATCGGGAATCCAGGGCTAGCGTGACCTCCCAGTTGTGTAATCGCATTCACCAATTGTTGCAAAGCAAAAACTGATAAAAGTGGGATCATCCCCATACAAATGGTCACGAACATAATAATCAGTACTTCTTTTGGAGCAGTTGATAGTAAAAGTTTAAATAATTTAAACAAATACTTCCAGCGATTCATTAAATCTTTCCAATAAATTGATTTCTTTTGTTGTTCTTCTGTTTGTGTCATGATTTGTCTCCTCTCCATACGCCTGAAACGAAAAACATGAGCATTTACCCTAAAAAACTTTCCTCCTGCTGATACCATTCCGCTTGTTGGTGATAAACTTTAGAATAGGAGCCATTCTGTGCCAATAATTCCTCATGTGTTCCTATTTCAACAAGCTCCCCTGCTTGTAAATAGATGATCTTATCAGCAAGTCTTGCAGAGCCTAGACGATGGGAGATGAGCATTGACGTTTTCCCATCGGAAACCTCACTGAATTGTCGATATACTTCATATTCCGATTGGGCGTCTAGTGCCGCGGTTGGTTCGTCCAACACTAAAAGATCCGCTTCTTTAAAATAAGCTCTGGCAATGGCCACCTTTTGCCATTCCCCACCAGATAAATCTTTGGAATTTTCATATTCTCTTCCTAATAATGTCTGATAGCCATGAGGCAGGTTATGTAGCACTTCATCTACCCCACTCTTTTCGGCAGATTGCCGTAATCTCTCCAAGTTGTTTTTTTCAAATATATCACCATATACAATATTTTCTTCAACACTTAATTGATACTTAACAAAATTTTGAAATACAGCTGCAGCTTTCCTCCTCCATGAATGTGGATTTATCGTTTTTAAATCAATTCCATCAATTAATATTCTGCCTTCTGTTGGTTCATATAGCCCTAAAAGCAATAAAGCCAATGTACTTTTCCCAGCTCCATTTTCACCTACAACCGCTAACTTCTCACCGGGCCGAATCTGAAAACTAATATTTTGCAAAGAAGGTTTTGCACTTCCTGGATAAGTAAAATCAACGTTTTCAAAAACAATACCTTGTTGAATTTTTTGAGGAGCTGCCACGCCTTTCTGTAACTCTTCTTCCCCCGATTGCAAAAATTGAGGGACATGTTGAAATTGAAAATAGAAATCAGACAGCATTTCACTATAATAAGCAATTAGCCTAATAGCATCCTGATAACGATTCAACATGTATAAAAACGCAACAAGCGCTCCAACTGTGATCACGCCCGACGCACCTGTGTAAACGATTCCAATAATCATTGTTATTAATGTAAGCATCATGAGGATGGTACTTTTCGCACTCGTAAAAGCTAAGTTTTTCCGAGCCATATGTAACTCACCAATAATCTGGTCACTAAGTTTCTTCCAGTTTTTCAGAAAAAAGGGACCCAGTTCAAATAATCGCAATTCTGCTGCAGTAGAGCGTGATGTCGATATATTCAACCAATACTGAAGTTGTCGTTTCAATGGTGATTGTCGATAGTTAATACGGACGAATTCCTGACTCGTTTTTATATTGACGATGATCAATGGGATAGACGCTGCCAATAGAAATAGAGCTAAAAGGAGTCCGCCTTGTGAAATTGCAGTGATGATGACAATCAGTTCAAATATATTCCCGATCATGAAGCCAACACTTTCAATAGCATAGGTTAATTGAGCATTTGTTGATCTCTTCGCATTTTCCAATCGATTGTAGTAATCTTCTGTTTCAAAGGAACGTAAATCTAATTTTACTGCTTTTTCATAAATGTCGTTTTTCAAAATGCTAGAAGTCTTTTCTTGTAATTGCTTTGAGATATACGGTTGGATTGCATTTACTGTATTTTTGATTAACATAGCTCCAATAAAAAGGAGAACCCATGGTAGCAAAGTCAGCATCATTCGCTTGAAATCATGCTGGATGGAGCCTTGTTCAATCAACAGATTAATCAAACTTGTCATTGCCCATAATTCAATAGCAAGGGTCAAGCCACCGAATATATTTAAAGTGAATAGTAACACTGTCCAAGTCCTAGATGCTTGCCAAAGTACAAGTTTAAGATAATTCGCTACTTCTATGAACTCCCTAAATTGACTCCGCAATTCTCGAATTTTATAAAGCCGTTTTTTCAATAACTGTCCCTCCTTGTTTTCATTTACATCTCTAACAATTATTATTTTATTAGAAGTTACAGTGCGAAGACGTTTACAATCTATTAAGACACAAAGTATATGTTTTGGAAAGGGAAAGAATTATTATAAGTATTATTTTTTGAAGTAATTAGAATAAAAAAACCTACCATACATGCGATTATTACGCAATATGGATAGGTTCTTGTTATTTATGCACTTTGCTTTGCTGCAACAATGTTTTCCTTCTTTTTCCTTTTCGGCAACATATGAAAGATAATATTAAGCACAATGGCTGTAACACTGCCTGCAACGATACCGTTACTTGTTAAAATTTGTAGACCTGAGGGCAAGGCTGCAAATAAATTAGGTGCAACCGTAACACCAAGTCCAAGACCGACAGAACATGCGATGATCATCGAGTTTTCCTGCGATTCAGATATAACCTTACTTAACATTTTAATTCCTTGGGCAACAACCATTCCGAACATCGCCATCATTGCTCCTCCTAAGACAGAGGTCGGGATGATCGTTGTCATTGCCGCAATTTTAGGTAAAAAGCCAAGTGCGATTAACATTGAACCCGTAATCAAAATCACTTTTCGGGAGCGGACGCCTGACATTTGAATGAGACCGACATTTTGTGAAAACGTTGTGTACGGGAAGGCATTAAAAAGACCGCCAATAACGGAAGCTAGCCCCTCTGCACGGTAGCCTCTCGCTAAGTCTTCTTCCTTAATTTTTTTCTCACATATATCACTTAGTGCGTAATAGACACCCGTTGATTCTACTAATGAAACCATCCCAACTAATGTCATCGTGAGAATAGCTGACCATTCAAATGTTGGATAACCAAAATAAAAAGGTTGGACGATTTGAGCCATTGCTGCATCCTGTACTGGCATAAAATCAACTTTTCCCATAATAATGGCTGCTATTGTTCCAACACCAAGCCCGAGCAAAATGGAGATCGCCCGAATAAAACCTGTAGAAAAACGATAGATTAAAATAATCGTAAGCAAAGTTCCAAACGCTAATGCAATATTAGCCAATGATCCGAAGTCATTAGCATCTTGTCCTCCGCCCATATTGTTGATTGCTACAGGAATAAGAGTGATACCAATTATTGTGACCACACAACCTGTTACGAGCGGTGGAAAGAATTTAACTAATTTACCGAAAAAGCCGCTAATCAACATGATAATTAGACCGGAAGCAATGATGGAACCATAAATGGCAGAAATCCCAAAATCCTCGCCAATTTTCATAATTGGACCAACTGCTGTAAATGTACACCCTAGCACTACCGGGAGACCAATACCTGCAAATCGATTGCTTGTAATTTGCAAAAGTGTCGCAACTCCACACATCATAATATCAATCGAGACGAGATACGTTAATTGTTTATGATCAAAACCTAAAGAATTTCCAATAATTAACGGTACTAGAATGGCACCTGCATACATGGCCAAGAGATGCTGAATTCCCAAAGTAGTAGATTTAAGTGCATTTTTCATTAGTTGGAATTCTCCTCCGCAAATTCGACTTGTCCATTTTGTAAGGAATCAATAATAGCTAGTGATTCAACCTGGATTCCGCGATCACGAATTAATTGACCACCCGTTTGAAAACCCTTTTCAATAACAATTCCAACCCCTGCAAGGTTCGCCTCTGCCTGCTCAATCATATCAAGCAAACCAAGAACAGCTTGTCCATTTGCCAAAAAGTCATCAATGATCAAGACGACATCATCTTGTTGAATAAAATCGCCTGAAATTGATATTTCATTCGTTTCCTTTTTTGTAAAGGAATGAACTTTAGCAGTATAAAGATTTTCTGATAGTGTTAATGACTTTCTCTTCCTTGCAAATACAACGGGGACATTCAGCAAAAGTCCTGCCATCGTTGCTGGAGCAATGCCAGATGATTCAATCGTAATAATTTTTGTCACTCCAGCATTCTGAAAACGTGAAGCAAATTCCTCGCCAATTTCCTTCATCAGTTGTGGATCGATTTGGTGATTTAAGAAAGAATCCACTTTTAACACCGTATCTGATAATACTTTTCCTTCAGCAACAATTTTATCCTTTAATGTTTTCACAATGATGTCCCCTTTCAACTGTCTGGATATTAATACGAAAAACTCGCAGACTATGCCCCTAATAAAAAGTAGGGCAGCAAAGTCTCCGAGTCTATGTCTCAAGAATTAGAAAAGACAATAAGATATTATAACCTTATTTATCTAATCACTTGCCACCCATAGTCGATTTGTTTACGGCAAATCGGTAGAAACTTGCAGGCCCTATTCCTGCGATTATATGAGTGAGTGCTATTGAATTGTAGAATATTGCTATTATATCACTTTCTTATAAAGATTCAATGTTTTTTCAAAATGAAAATAGTGTATATTTTTGGTTTCAAAATAATTAGACGTTGTAGAGGATTATCTTTTTTCCCCAGACACAATATGCCAATGCAAATGTTTCGAATCTTGGTATGCACCTAAATTAGTGATAACACGGCAAGCACCATATTCAGATTCTGTTTTCGTAGCCACTTTTCGGACTACTGTCATAAGTTCTATAAAAAGCTCCATATCGTCATCTTGTAACGTTGTCAGTAATGGGATATGTTTCTTCGGTATCACGACAATATGTACCTTATAGAAAGGCCGCGTATGATAATAGGCCAATACATTTTCAGTTTCATAGACTTTATCAACTTCAGTTTTACCACTTAATACTTCATCACAGTAAAGTGAAACTTCAATCAGTGGGGGTTTTTTCCATCCTCCACTGATTGTTAGTTGAACCAATCGGGCTTTTACTGGCTGTTGATCCCCCACTTACAACTCTTGGATTCTCCTAGAATTCTTGAAGTGGGGGTCTTACAGCCAGTTAATGCGGGATAAAAATCTGATGTCATTTAATTCTTCTCCCTTCTATTAAGATAAAAAAAGCATGTAGATTTCTTTGTTCTCGAACCTTTCAAATCCGCTAGATTCATATAACTTTCTTGCTTGGATATTGTTAGTTCCTGTATTCAATTGGAGTCGATTTGCGTTATTTCTTTTAGTAATGACTATCGATTCTTCTATAAGCGCGGAGGCAGCCCCTTTTCTTCTAAACTCTTCTAAAACAAACAGATCTTGAATTCTCAAAAAAGGTTGACCTTTTGTCGTTGAAAATCCCCAATTTAACGCGATAAATCCCACATATTCACCATCTATTTTTGCTAATAAAAATTGGGCATGTTCAAATTTGAGTAAGCGCTCGATTTTGTTCTTACACTCATCCTTATGTATCGAGCCCAAGCTGACTGAGTATGAACCTCCCACGACTGAAGTCGCAGGTTTCAGGGTTGGTGCTAATGCACATTGACCGCTAGGGGCTGGGTACACACAACCGCTATCCCGTTGGCAAATGCCTTTGGGACTACTTTTCTTAGTATATTCGCCGAGCCATTTACATCGGCGTTGATTAAAATTCCCTTTTTTGAACGGTACATCCCCCTCGAGATTCGCTTACCGCTAAAGATGCCATCACTTTTTTCCCCCGATTTGTAGGTTGGGATCGGATCCTCATCTAAAAAGCTTGCTCGAGATGTATAGCTTTCTTCTGTTTCAATGACGGCAATGCCTTCGGTATTTGCTTTGTACCGAATCATTGAAACCAACATCGAGTGCGGGATTTGAACAAAATTTTGATTGCTTTTTGAGCCTAAAGCGACTTTCTGTTTCCAATCCATATTTTTACCGATAATTATGGTATCGATGTGATGTTCTTTTGCTACTTTCACAATGTTAAAACTCACTTTATGAAAGAAATCTTTGATTTGATTATGACGCTTGCTGTCTAACTTGCTTAATCTTTTTGAATATCTTTGACCCTCTTTTGAACTCCTGCCGTTTCGTAATGCAGCATAATAATAACTTTTTAATTTATTGTACCAACGATTAACGGATTTAATTTTGCCGCTTTTAAAAAGAATAGGAGTCACTTCAACGTTCGATACCAATGTGGCTATATTTTCCACACCCAAATCAATGCTTAAAATGCGTTTCTTTTTAGGATTAATTTCAACTTTTTTACCCAGGAAAAAAATGACCTCTACTGTGAAGGTATCATATTTCGGGATAATCCTTACTTGTTGGAACTTACCCGAAACATTTGCCAACTTGCCAATATTTAACTTCCCCCTTGTTTTAGGGAATCTTAAATATTTTTCACTTTTAAATTGACAGATTTGGTTCGATAAAACCACTTCTTTTTGGCTGCCTTTCGGTAGATACCCAGGAATGTTAGGTCGGCCTTTATATTTCTGGGGGTTTTCGTTATAACCTTTTAGGCTTTTAAAAAAGGAATCCCAATTTTGAACAACATTTTTGATGACTTGTTGATTAATTTGTCCAGGTAAAGAATAATAGTCTTTTTGTTTAATGGTTTTAAACAAAGCATCTAAGAAGTTGTAACCGACAAATGCTTTTTCTTTAGTTGGCAGTGTAAATAGTTTTAACTCTTTTTGATTTTCCTTTCCTTTTAACTTCTGCAGCTTTTTGTAATAGGCCATGGTCTTTTTCTCGTTCATTTTATCGATGTTACGATAAATGGTTTCTAACACTTCTTTCTGCAATGGTTGCAGTGGTTTATCACTTTGCAAAGCAGTGTAAACCTGCCTAATATAGAAGTTTGTTGCATTGTATAAGTTGTTGCCGTTTGCACATAATTCTTCAAAATAGGAAAATAGACGATGGCCTTTTTTTACATCCATTTGATAGGTACGATATTCCTTTCCTCCATCTCGTTCCATGTTATCACCTCGTTTCCATACTATTATTTTACTATGCGGAACATATGTTTGCAATCTATTACATGCCAATTTGTAACAAAAATAAGCCGATTCATCCCACGACTGAAGTCACGGGTGTTCTCGGCTTAATCATAAATAACGAGAAAGTAAGAAGCTTGCCTCATCAACTGTTTTTTGTGACAATGATACGATTGCCACTTGTTCGGATTTCATAAATTACCTCCAACTAAAAAACTAACCTCGACTATTGTTCGGATTTTTAAACAGATAACGAATACCCTTTCCTGCCATTGGCTCATCCGCATATCTTGGCAAAATGTGAAAATGGGCATGGAATATATGCTGCCCTGCAGTCTCACCGCAGTTCCACCCTAAGTTATACCCGCTTGGCTGATAGTTACGATCTATGTAGGATTTTACTTCTTGAAGTAGCTTGTATGTGGAATTCCATTCTTCCTCCGTTAAATCAAAAACCGTTTCCCGATGGTGTCTTGGAACAATAACACCTGCTCCTGATAGCTGATTACCTTTTTCTCGAGCTTCATCTAATTGTAAAAACAGACAATATTCATTGCTAAATAACATTTTTTGCTTAGCGTCTAGTTCAGGCTCACAAAAAACACATTCTTTAATCATACGGACCACCTTTAACTTCGTATCCTTTCAATAACTTTGCCACTTCATCATGGCCTTTTTCCTTAGCAAGTTGTAACGCTGTTTTACCTTCTAAATCTAGTAAATTTACTTCTGCCCCATGATTGATTAACATTTCAATAATTGTTCGATTATCTTCATGAAATGCTGCCGTATGAAGGCAAATATGGCCGTTACTATCTAAAATATTTGGATCAGCACCATGATTTAGGAGCAATTGAATAACTTGGAGATTTCGAGCTCCAGCAATTGCTGCGTGTAGTGCTGTGTTGGATGGAATGAAATCGATTTTAGAATGAGAGATTTCATTAACGCTCGCACCATAATCTAATAACGCTTGCACAGCATCCTTGTGGCCAAAATGGGCCGCATATCCCAAAGGAGTTAATCCATCATCATTTTCCGTATTAGACAAGGTTTTATTGGTTTTTAGTAAAGTCTTTAGTTTCATTACATCATTTGACTGAGCTGCTTGAAATACATCATGAACTTCGTCGGATAAAGTCACTTTTTTTACCTCCATAAAAAAATCTAATTATTCCTATAATATATCAAAATGACGAAATTATCTATATTTATCAAAAAGTCGATTAAAGGATTGTGGACTGTGAATCTTTCGACTTTCGCGGATAATCTTTTGATTTTTGGAATTATTTTTTAAGCTTGGATTTTATCTTTCGAACTAGAGAAAGGATTTCGCGACTTTAGCTCGTAATTTTTTAATTGCGATTTTCGACCAACTGATTGGGGTTGACCTTAGTTCGAAACAGCTTACGAGATTGTGGACTGTGATTCTTTCGACTTTCGACGATAATCTTTTGATTTAAGCGAATAATCTTTTAACTTTTGGAATTATTTTTTAAGCTTGGATTTTATCTTTCGAACTAGAGAAGGGATTTCGCGACTTTAGCTCATAATTTTTTAATTGCGATTTTCGAACTGTCAACCAGGTACGAAATTATAGAGGATTCTTTTAGTCCCCATCATACTAAATAGATAAAAAGCAATCGTGAAGCCACAGTGCGAGGCTTCACGATTGCTATTAGTACATAGGGCCGATATTAACTATCCTCATTCATTTATAAAATATGAACTTCTTCTTTTAAAGCTGCTAAAAATGTTTCAAACGAAATCGTTTCTGATTTCTTCTCACCATATTTCCGGACATTAACAGCTTCCTCTTTAATTTCATTCTCGCCTACGACAAGCATATAAGGGATTTTCTGCATTTGAGCTTCTCTAATTTTATAACCCATTTTTTCATCGCGCTTGTCAAGTTCGACACGGAAGCCTGCTCTCTTCAACTCATCCACAACTTTTTTAGCATAATCAAAATGAGCGTCTGTAGACACCGGGATGACTGTTGCTTGGACTGGTGCCAGCCATGTTGGGAATGCGCCTTTGTACTCTTCAATTAAGAAAGCAACGAAACGTTCCATCGTCGAAACGACACCACGGTGAATAACGACTGGACGATGCTGCTGACCATCTTCCCCTACATAAGTGAGATCAAATTTTTCTGGTAACAAGAAGTCAAGTTGTACAGTAGAAAGAGTTTCTTCTTTTCCAAGTGCTGTTTTGACTTGAACGTCTAGTTTTGGACCATAAAATGCCGCTTCACCATCAGCTTCGTAATAATCAAAACCAAGATCATCCATCGCTTCTTTTAACATTGACTGAGCCTTGTTCCACATTTCATCATCATCAAAATATTTCTCGGTATCTTCCGGGTCACGATAAGATAGACGGAAGGAATAATCACTAATATTAAAATCTTTATATACTTCCACGATTAGCTGAACAACTCGTGAAAACTCATCTTTAATTTGGTCAGGACGGACAAAAACGTGTGCATCATTTAAAGTCATACCACGGACACGTTGTAAACCAGAAAGAGCTCCGGACATTTCGTAACGGTGCATCGTACCAAGTTCGGCAATGCGAATCGGTAATTCGCGATAGCTATGAATATCATTTTTATACACCATCATATGATGCGGGCAGTTCATAGGACGAAGAACGAGTTGTTCATTATCCATGTCCATAATTGGGAACATGTCATCTTGATAATGGTCTAAGTGTCCACTTGTTTTATATAATTCTACGCTCCCGAGAACAGGTGTATAAACATGATCATAACCTAGTGCTACTTCTTTATCGACGATATATCGTTCAATCGTCCTGCGGATTGTCGCACCCTTTGGTAACCAAAGAGGGAGACCTTGACCGACTTTTTGTGAATTAGTAAAAAGACCTAGTTCTTTTCCTATTTTACGGTGGTCACGTTCCTTTGCTTCTTCACGCATTTTCAAATAAGCTTTAAGATCTTCCTTTTTGAAGAAGGCTGTTCCATAAACACGTTGGAGCATTTTATTATCGCTATTACCGCGCCAATAAGCACCGGCAATACTTAGAAGTTGAAACTCCTTTATTTTACCAGTCGATGGGACATGGACTCCTCGGCAAAGATCAATAAAGTCACCTTGCTCATAAACTGTGACAAGCTCGTCCTCTGGAATGGCATCAATTAGTTCTTGCTTATACTCATCATGGGCAAAAATTTGCTTTGCTTCGGAACGAGTAACTTCTCTCCGTATGACTTCAATATTTTCACTAATAATTTTTTTCATTTCTTTTTCGATAACAGGCAGATCTTCTGGAGTAATGGCATGTTCCATATCCATATCATAATAGAAACCATTTTCAATAACAGGACCGACGCCAAATTTTGCATCTGGGAAAATTCTTTTTACAGCTTGAGCCATTAAATGAGCACTGCTATGACGTAATATTTCAAGAGCATCATCACTATCTGGAGTAATAATTTCTATTGCTCCATCTTGTTCAAGCGGCGTTTTCATATCAATGAGCTTTCCGTTTATTTTGCCGGCAAGAGCCTTTTTTCTAAGGCCTGGGCTAATGGAAGCTGCAATTTCTTCGGTTGTAGTTTGTTTAGGGAACTCTTTTACAGAGCCATCTGGAAATGTTATGTTTAATTGATCCGGCATTTGACTGCACTCCTTTTCATTCATAATAGGACAAAATAAAAAACCCGTCTCCTGGAAAGGGACGAGTTTATACACGTGGTTCCACCCTGGTTCTCATATACATGAAACATTCATTGTATACGACTTGGATTAAGTTAACGGTTTTTATCCGTCAATCATTACTTTTACTTCATAATTTCATGATTGATGTTCAAAGGTGGTAAGCATCCAGTTCGTATTGGGAAGTTCTCAGCTATTCTTCCCTCTCTGTGAATCGTAACGGAACACTCTTGTCCTTCTCATTACATTGTCCTCGATTAATTATAAAATTTATTATACCATTTTTTCGAGTAAAATCAAGAGCGTTCGGAATAAGCTTCTGACAATGAATATAAATAATGACACGGAAAAATAGTTAGGCGCTCCTCAAAGATATTAGCCAATGTTCTTACAAGCGGCTGATCTTCGTCCTTCGTATATAAAAATATTTTCTTCGGTGCCATAGAGAGCAGTGGAGCGATTACAGCAGAGTCAACATAAACAGGATGATTCGATAAGAGTCGAGGATCAAGAATATCTAAAATCATTTCGTCCGGCATTTCTCGTAAAGCTTCATCAAAAAAATGAATAGGCCTTTCAAGAAGAAGGTGAACAATATTTTGTTTTGTATTTCTTTTATGCAAATAATCCCGTAGCATTTGAATAAAAACCTGGTAATCTTGTTCCATTTTATATTCATCAATGGCTACTTCTAAATAACCCGATACACGTTCAAAGTAGTTTTTTAAACGAAACCTTAAAAAGGAATCAAAAGCAACAGCCCCATCAAAATTAAGTAAATCAATCACTGACTCACCGATAATCTCTTTTTCAGCAATAACCCCTACGAGAGATGTCAACTCCTCTCTCTCTCCATTAAACATATCGGTAACGATCTCCATTATTTCGTTCCGCTCGTCCTCATTTTCAAATCTATATTTCCTAATTAGAACTTGATTGAGCCATTCATTTCGTTTAATGCTACGTATATACTGAACAATTGCCGATAAATAGTGGTCCTTTTTTGTCAACAAATCTTGAAAAGAGTATATAAAATGGCCCCGCTTTTCCTGAAAGGAGTCATGTAAGCCATTGTCAGCTAAAAAAGTTCGAAAGCGGATTGCCTCTTTAATGGATTTGAACATTAATTCCAAGCCTGTTCCCCCTTTTTTCCGCGTTGATAAATGTATATGAAGAGAAAAAGGGACTAGACCTAGGAATAGAAAAAACATTTATCATAATTAACAGTTTAGCTATTACTAGCGAAAATCAATCAACGTAAAAAAACACCCGTCATAGGGTGCAAATTTAATGACGGCGATTTGGACCCGAGAGCATCATCGGAATCGCCAAATATTTTATTCTTTCCATAATACGAGCAGCCTTTAATTTTTCTTCCTCGCCACGTTGTGAATGTGTAAGGTGATGTTCTAATCCGGAAAAATCGAAATTGGATGTGAAAAAGGTCGGAAGTTGTTCATGCATTCTAAATTGAAGGACAGAACCCAGTATTTCATCCCTTGTCCAACTTGACATAGCTTCGGCACCGATATCATCCAACATCAAGATGCTGGCATTTTTAACAGTTTCTAATTTTTCATTTAATGTTTGGTCTCCTAGTGACTGTTTCATTTCACGTAAAAATTCTGGAACATAAACGATTAAAGACGCGATTCCTTTTGAAGCTAGTTGATTCGCAATGGCACCAAGTAAATAGGATTTTCCAACGCCAAATTTCCCATATAAATATAAACCTTTCATCCGAGTCCCTGGCTGATAAGTAGAGGCAAATTGTTCTGCAAATTCAAATGCATCACTTCGGTCTGGGGTATCCAAGGAAAAATTAGCAAAAGAAGCTTGTAATATTTCTTTTGGAACATAAATACTTTTGATTAATTTTTCCGTTTTTCGACGTTCATCATCAATTATTTTATTAGGACATGGGCGATAAAAAAGCTCAATCTTACCTTTTTCCAGGGCTAAAACTGGTTCGTAACCTTGCATCATATTCTTGCAACCATCAAGCCCATTACAATTTGCGCACCCTTTGGATTGAGATGCGTACTCATGTAATTTCATTAAATTTTGTTCAATCATTTGTTCCGTTAGCTCATTTTGATTTTCTAGTAAAAAAGATTGGACATCGGAGTTTGATAATACATCCATTTTCATTTGATCATACCGTTTCTGAAAATTGGATGAACGGGTCATTTTGTTAAGAGTTTTATTTATCCGCTCCACCTTTTTCACCTCCATTTTCACGGTACTTTTGTTGAATCGCTTCTAACCTTCGACGTTTTGCCTCTTGTTCTTCATTAAAAACGACCTCTTGTTGTTCCTCCGGTTCGGTAAACCAATCTGGTAGTTTCTCCGTTCGGATTGGCTGGTTTCTTTTTGTAGTGGATGTCTTTTTATCACTTGCCCATTCTTGGTATTGACGGTGTTCACTTTTAGCTAGATCCATTGCTTCGCGAACTGTTTTTATTTTTTTTCGTGACCAATGTGAGGCAATTTTTGCTATATAACTTTTCGAAAGCTTCATGTCCGTTCTCAGCATTACATAATGAATAAGGACATTTGTTACACCTGGTAATAGTTTTTGCTGAAACATAACATCTTCCACAACTCGCAGATCTGATATAGCAGGCTCTCCACCATCAGATAAATCAATTAAAAATTGCCTTGGCGATACAGTCTCAAGGTAAGATACTAGCTGGTCCTCTTTCGTTTTTGGTTCAGTTTCGATTGTTCTGTGCAAGACCGGCTGTTTACGATCTACTAATTGAGGTAGTTGATTTTCATGTTCCATTTGGTACCAATCACGGGCAGCCTTTCTAAGTTCATCTATATCTATTTCTTGATCTGCAGATAAACTAGAAAGTACAATGTTTTTCATATCAATTGCATTTACTGAATACAAATATGAGAGCTTTGAGATCGCTTCGCGTACGCTTTTCGTAAATGCTTTGCGCGGAATCATGATCTCGGATAATCCCGTGAATAAAAGGTCAAAATCAAAATCCGTCCCATCAATTTGGATGGGGTTTGCTCCCTTTCTTGTCATGAATTCTTGATTCTGATCTGCAGCACTTGCTAATTGGACATCTGTATCTGCTAAAACGGACTGGCCTAATGATGAAAAAACGTCCTGAAAAGAACGTGTCATTTCTTTATATTCATTCAAGTCTAATGCTTGATCCGTGAAAAATCGCTTTAGTTTCAAAAACTGAGATTGACCAAGCTTTTGATATAAATATATATTTAGCATTCCATCTGTAAAAAAATCCTCCGCAGATAATGGAGGCTGTATCTCGTATAAGAAAGTTCGGCCACTTTCATGACTTTTTATATAAGTTTTAAGTAAACCAATACCTTCTAGTTTTAGTCGTGCCTGAAAGATTTCTTCAAGATTCAAATCGAAAAAGTTCATTAAATGATAATGATTCCATTCTTCCGACCATGTTCGATTTCTTTCTACCTTATTCCAGAGTGTATGATATAGGCTTGTACTTATCGGCCCTATCAATGGTTGGTATAAAAGATCAATGATTTTTTGGTCAAATTCATGTAAAACCCCATTCGTCTTTACAAAAAACGAATCAATAGGCTGAATTTCATTCCAATAAGGCTTCATGTCAAAAACACACTTTCATTAATCTTTTTTAATAAGATCTTTTAATTCATCTAAAAAAACATTAATATCTTTAAATTGACGATAAACAGAGGCAAATCGAACATAGGCCACTTCGTCTATTCTGGCTAATTTATCCATAACCATTTCCCCGATACAATCTGACTTCACTTCAGCTTGACCAAGATTACGGAGTTCTCTTTCAATTTCATGAGTGATCTGGTCAAGTTGATCTAAAGAAACTGGGCGTTTTTCACAAGCCCGAATTAAACCACGCAATATTTTTTCACGGCTAAATTCTTCACGAATCCCTTCTTTTTTCACAACAATGAGCGGAGTTTCTTCGACTCTTTCAAATGTAGTAAACCGATACGAACATTTCTCACATTCTCTTCTTCTTCTAATAGATCGAATATCGTCAACAGGTCGGGAATCAACAACACGTGTACCATTATGATTACAAGACGGGCATCTCATCCTATCAGCTCCGTTCATAGTTCTTTTCAATATTATACAATATTTTTATGTTAAAAAACAAAGATGCCCTTCTTTCATCTTTATTTCCATTAAAAAATGCCTCCGAATATCGAAAGATCCAATTATGGCTTTAATTTCCAATTAATAATAAGATCGTCTATTTGAAACTCAGTTTGCGTCAATGAACCATTATTATCAATGACATAATCTGCAAGGTTGATCTTCTCTTTTAATGAAAGCTGAGACTGTATTCTGGCCATCGCCTCAGACTCAGTAAGGTTATTTCTTTTCATCAGTCTTTGTAACTGTGTTTCTTCGTTTACGAACACAAGAATTGTTTTTTTAACTAAATGGGTTAGCTTGCTCTCGAATAATAACGGAATGTCGTAAATAATCGTTTGTTTACCAGCTACAATGGCTTCTTTCTTCCATTCTTCCATTCTGATTCTGACTGCCGGATGAACAATTTGATTTAATTTCTTCCTTTCATTCTCATCATGGAAAATAATAGAACCTAATTTAGCACGATCAATTGACCCGTCGGAGTGAAGTATATCCCTCCCAAAGGAAACCACCACTTGCTCATAAGCTTTTTCTCCTGGTTCAACAACTGCTCTTGCGGCTAAATCTGCATCAACTATGGTAAATCCTCTTTTTTTAAGCATATTGGAGACGGTACTTTTCCCACTTGCAATACCGCCTGTTAATCCAATTACGGTGGCCATCCTTAACACCTCGTTACTTACTGCATTTTTAATATTCCGATTAGAATCAGCAAAACACCAGGCATAAAAGCAAACTTTTGTATTCCGGCAGATTTAGAGAAAAAACTACCGATATGAAGTCCTGTTGTTAAAAAAACACCACTCATGAGAGCTGCCAAACCAGAAAGCATGAATGGAGAATAACCGATCATTGCTGCACCTATTCCTGCTCCAAATGCATCCAGTGATAAGGCAACCCCGAGCAGGAGTGCTTCTACTCCTGTTATCGTACCAGACTGGTCGAAATCCGCCCGTGTTGGCTTTTTTAAAATATGAATGACAATGCCAAGAGCTTTAATTTCCCAGTCAAGTACTAATCTTTCTTCCACTTCTTCTTTTTCAATATGAGCTCTTTCAGAACGAAAAAATTGGAAAACAACCCAGCCACCAATCATTATTAAAATAACTCCACCGATTCGATTGGCTATTGTTGGTGACAATACATGCAAAAGTAGTTGCCCGGCAAACATTGCAATCCCTAGTGAAATGGCTGTGCATATAGCAATAATGATAATAGATTTTATAGGAATTTTCATTTTCCTTAAGCCATAAACTACTCCTGTACTAAAACTGTCTAAGCTGATTGCCATAGCTAGTAGTAGGAGTGATATTGTCATACCCATAGATAACACCTTCCCTATAACAATGGATAAAGCCATTATATGAAGAAGATGTAGGTACGGTTAAAAAGGCGCCCGCCCAATTTTGAAGGATCATATTCCATTCCGCTGGCAAGCAGGGCAAAAATGGGTGCCTCGTCCAGCAAGCTTTGTTTTTTCTATCGGTGTACCACAATTAGGGCACAATTCATTTTTTCTGCCGTAAACCAATAAAGATTGTTGGTACGTACCCGAAATACCATGGGAATTCATATACGAATTAACCGAGCTTCCCCCGGAGGCAATTGATTCTGTCAACGTATCTATCGCTTCCTTTCGTATTTTGGATACCTCTTCTTTACTAAGGGAGTTAGCTCGTCTTCCTGGATAAACTTTCGCGCGAAAAAGAACTTCATCAACGTAAATATTTCCAAGTCCTGTCACAATAGTTTGGTCCAGCAAAACAGCTTTAATATTTCTCTCTGTCCGTTGGAGTCGCTCAAATAAATAGTCATCTGTAAAATCTGAATCAAACGGTTCTGGGCCTAATTTAGCAAGCGGCAATACCGAAAACTCTGTACCTCTTGTAAATAAATGCATTGTCCCAAATTTACGGACATCACGATAAAACAGTGCTGTCCCATCTTCAAATTGAAAAACAACATGCGTATGTTTATCCGGAAGTTCGTTTTCATTGTGAAGGGAGTAGTTCCCTTCCATCCTTAAGTGGGATACGAGCGTATAGTCATTGAGTAAAAATAAAAGAAATTTGCCCTTTCGACTAATATCCTGTATCGTTTGCCCCTTTACAGCATCTTGAAATTGCTCATACTCCACTGGATGCTTGATAATTTTAGGCCATGTTATGTCCACTTTTCGAATAGTTTTCCCCGCGACAAGTTCTAATAATGACCGTCGAACTGATTCGACTTCTGGTAATTCAGGCATTTCCACACCCCATTTTTAATAAAGTCTATCTTGATGTGTATTAGCCCCCATCTTTTATAGTGGAGGCTAATAATTCTTTCTTATTTTGAATCAAACCAAGTAGGTCCGTACGCATATTCAACTTTTAATGGTACAGTTAGTTGTAAAGCCTGTTCCATCACTTCCGGGACTAGTTCTATTAACGTTTCAATTTCTGATTTTGGCGCTTCAAATATTAATTCGTCATGTACTTGCAGTAAAAGGCGAGTTTGTAAGTTTTCTTTCTCCAAACGCTTGGCCATATCAATCATTGCTTTCTTAATGATGTCGGCGGCACTCCCTTGAATGGGTGTGTTCATCGCAGTTCGCTCACCAAAACCTCTTATATTAAAATTGCGGCTCGTTACTTCCGGAATATAACGTCTACGATGGAGAAGTGTCGATACATACCCCTTTTCCCGAGCTTCTTGGACAATATCTTCCATATAATTTTTAACCCCTGGGAAGCTTTGTAAGTAGCGTTCAATAAATTCCCCTGCTTCTTTTCTCGTAATTCCAAGGCTCTGGGATAAGCCGTAATCACTAATGCCATAGACAATACCAAAGTTAACTGCTTTTGCGTGCCTACGCATATTACTATCAACTTCATCCGCAGGAACATGAAAGACATCTGATGCTGTTTTCGTATGGATATCCATATCTTGTAAAAAGGCTTCCTTCAAATTTTCGTCCTGTGCGATTTCCGCTAAAACACGCAATTCAATTTGAGAATAGTCGGCTGCAAAGATCACCCAGTCCTCTTCAGACGGTATAAATGCTTGTCTAATTCTACGGCCTTCTTCTAAACGAATCGGGATGTTTTGAAGGTTAGGGTCTGTTGAACTTAATCTTCCTGTTGAAGTAAGTGCCTGATTAAAGCGTGTATGCACTTTATTTGTATCCCTATGAACAACTTTTAACAAGCCTTCAATGTAAGTAGACTGGAGTTTTCCAAGTTGCCGATAATTTAATATCTCTGGAATAATCTCATGCGCCTGCTCTAATTTTTCCAATACATCTGCAGAAGTCGAATAGCCGGTCTTCGTCTTTTTAATAGCAGGTAGCCCTAGCTTATCAAACAGAATAACCCCTAGTTGTTTAGGCGAATTAATATTAAATTTTTCACCTGCAAGTTCATATATTCGTAATTCGATCTCATTTAATCGTAAAGCTAGTTCCTCTTTCATTTCAGTAAGCCTGTTAACATCTACCTTCACACCGGTATACTCCATTTTGGCTAAAATCATGGAAAGTGGCAACTCAAGATCATAAAATAGATCTGTTTGTTCATTTTCTTCTAGTTCTTTTAAGCAACGGTCATATAACGCATTAATTCCTACAGCTTTTCGTGCGAGATGTTCTGCTAACTCTTGTACATCAGGAATTTTTCTTTTTGCCCCTTTGCCAAAAATAGCTTCATCTGAATGAATATCTGTATATTGATGGCGCTTCGCAACACCAGCAAAATCTTCCGTTGATTCAGATGGATTTAATAAATAGGAAACAAGTAATAAATCGAAATCAATTCCTTTTAAATCAATTCCACGCCATTTCAGTGCCACAACCGAACGTTTAGCATCATATACACGTTTCTTTTTTGAGGAATCATTTGCCCATTGTTTAAATGTATCAGATTCTAGCGCTACTTCTGTTGGTATATAATAATTTCCAGTCTCATTCGCAAGCCCTAGTCCAATAATATCCCCAGTATGATAATTATCATCAAGTACTTCAACATATAGAGCTGTATTATCAGTCAGAATTTCTTCATCTATAGTTTCAATGATATGAAAAGGAAGCTCCTTTACTTCATCGATCTCCATTTCTTCTACGCCATCAAGTTTGTCCAATAAAGAGTTAAAACCAAGTTCTCTAAATGCAGCCGATAATTGGGTTGGATCATATCCTTCATAACTGAGATCATCTACAGATATCTCTACTGGTGCTTCCTTCATTATCGTGGCTAGATCTTTACTCATAACTGCTTGATCTTTATTTTCGGCGAGTTTTTCTTTTAATTTTTTTCCGCTGACTTCATCAATATGTTCAAGTAAATTTTCCAATGTATGAAATTGTTTTAATAATTTGATCGCCGTTTTTTCGCCAACACCAGGTACTCCAGGTATATTGTCAGATTGGTCGCCCATTAAACCTTTCATATCAATAATTTGCTCTGCTGTAAGACCATATTTCTCTTGAATGTGTTCAGGAGTATATTCTTCAATATCTGTAATACCTTTTCGTGTAATCGCAACTGTTGTTTTTTCCGTACTAAGTTGCGTAAGGTCTTTATCACCAGAAATAATTAGAACGTCAAAGCCTTCTTTTTCCGCTTTAGTAGCTAATGTTCCAATAATATCATCTGCTTCATAGTTTTCTAGCTCATAGCGTTTGATTCCGTATGCATCAAGCAGATCGCGCAAAAATGGAAATTGCTCGGATAGTTCAGGTGGCGTTTTTTGTCTGCCACCCTTGTATTCCGTAAAAGTAGAATGACGAAATGTTGTTTTTCCTGCGTCAAAAGCAACAAGTATATGAGTTGGCTTTTTCTCTTCTAATACTTTCATTAACATAGTAGTAAATCCGTAAATTGCATTTGTATGGATTCCTTTATCATTGTTCAATAGCGGCAAGGCGAAAAAGGCTCGATATGCAATACTATTACCGTCAATTAACATTAATCTTTTCTTCAATAAAAAAACCTCCTGTGGAGCAGGTTCGTCCAATATTTAATATATCTATTTTAGCATGCGGGCGTAGAAAGTAAAAATGATGGGGATTGCTTTTCTTGTAGGAAGTATTTCTGTTATATATAAAGAATCCCGCACAGCCATTGATATGCGGGATTCTCAATAATTTATTCTGTATAGCCCATTAAAATTCTTGCATAAGGTGAGTCAGACGGAATGACAATCACAGTATCTTCACCAATCGTTTTCTTATACGTTTCTAATGTCCGATATAGATTATAGAATTCTGGATCTTTTGAAAAAGCTTTATTATAAATCTTAGCTGCTTCTCCTTCTCCTTCAGCGCGGACTTCTTCTGCGTCTGCTTTGGCTATTGAGAGCATTTCAGTAACTTTTCGGTCGGTTTCTGCCATAATTTCATTTTTCTTGGCATCCCCTTTTGATAAGTATTCTTGCGCTGTAGATTGCCGTTCTGAAACCATTCGAGTATATACTGAGTTTTCGTTTTCCTCTGGTAAATCTGTCCGTTTTGTACGAACATCAATAACTGTAATCCCATATTCGTCTTTAGAAAGTAATGCATTCACTTTTTCTGTTACTTGATCGTTTAAACTTCCCCGCGATGATTTTTCATCATTGATGATTTCAGCGTAGTTTAATT
The DNA here is from genome assembly GCF_001375535.1 of Bacillus niameyensis. Classification (GTDB taxonomy): domain Bacteria; phylum Bacillota; class Bacilli; order Bacillales; family Bacillaceae_C; genus Lederbergia; species Lederbergia niameyensis. The sequence continues at coordinate 56,272 of NZ_LN831197.1, read as the reverse complement.
GACCGAGCTCAGCACGAACAACGGAGTAAATAAACTCTTCCATCCGTGATTCAGCATTGAGCACCGTTCTCGCATTGGAAATCATTTTTCGTGGATCGTCGATTTTCCAAACAGCATAGTTATCAATAATCATACGCTTTTTGTCTTTCGTATTAATTTCTGCTTGTGATACATCATAAATCATTTGGTATTTTGGTAAAGTGGAAACCGTTTGGAGAAACGGAATTTTAAAGGCGAGGCCAGGTTCGCTTTCCACTCGAACTACTTCTTGAAATTGACGAACTACTTTATATTCGCCCTCTCTAACGATAAAAATGCTAGATAGGAACAACACGAGTAAAACAATCAATCCGATGAAAAACATTCCGACCTTCATGTATTTTCGCACTTCTCGATCGATCGTTTTTTTCTCCATATTCACTACTTTATCACTCATTCTTTTCCCCTCCTTCGTCGTTAGGCGCTGGGGTATTGTTGTTTGTGTCTGCTTGTTTTGTAGTTTCTTTCTCTAATGGGCGAATAGGGAAATATTTTAATGTATTACCATCATCATTCATAATATAGATTTCAGCCCCTGGAAGCACTTTTTCAAGTGTCTCCAATGTTAGACGTTCACGCGTAATTTCAGGATTTGTTTTATATTGTTCATAAAGAGAATTAAATACGGAAACATTACCACGTGCTTCCTCAATCCGCGCCGCTTTCTCTCCATCAGCATTAGATTTGATTGCAGCCTTTTCCCCTTCAGCTTCATTCATACGTTTGTTTTCATATTTTTTCGCTTCATTTATCTTTGTATTCATCGTCTCACGAGCATCTGTCACAGCTGTAAATGCACTGCGGACTTCTTCGTTTGGCAATTCAACATCTTTCAGATTAACAGCTAAAACGGAAATGCCGATATCATATTTATCTAATAATGATGTTAGAAGATCACGGACATTCCCCTCTATTTCGGCTTTTCCCGTCGTTAACGCATCATCAATTTTTGAACTTCCGATAATACTTCTTAAAGACGCGGATGTTGCGTTATACAATATTCCTTCCGGATTTTCGGCATTAAATAAGTATTTTTCAGGATCTGTTATTTTCCATTGAACTACGAGGTCTGCTAATACAATATTTTCGTCACCAGTAATCATCTTTGTTTCACTTTTTGATCCTGCCTCATCCAAAAAGCCAAAATCTAATTTCAAAGTCTCAGCTTGCAATTTTTCTACATTTTGAATTGGCCATGGCAGTTTAAAATGTAACCCTGGATCTGTCACTGTTTGGTCAACTTTTCCAAAAGTTAATATTACAGCCTGATCTGATTCGTCTACTGTGTACCAAGAAGTCATCGCAACAATAGCGAGAACAATAATGCCTATGATCATACCTGTTGCTGTATAAATTCGCTTTAAGCTCATAGTACCCTTCCCCTTCTAGTAATCTCTCAATCTCTTTATACGAATAAGTCGTTAAATGGTTTCATTAAATTAATATAAAGTGAAACTTCAATCAGTGGGGTTTTCTACATTGCCCACTGATTGTTAGTTGAACCAATCGGGCTTTTACTGGCTGTTGATCCCCCATTTACAATTCTTCGATTCTCCTCGAATTCTTGAAGTGGGGGTCTTACAGCCAGTTAATGCGGGATAAAACTGAAATTCATAAACTGTCCTAAAAAAGCCGCCCGATGTTGTCTTCACAATCGGACGGCTTAAAATTCTTTTAAACTAAGACCTTCATGACATCACGAACCGAGTTGGCTGATTTCTCTAATGCTGCTTTTTCTTCAGTAGTTAGTTCAAGCTCAATGACTTCTTCAATTCCACCTTTACCAAGTATTGTAGGTACTCCGAGATAAATACCATCGAAACCATACTCACCTTCCAAATAAGCGATAGATGGAAGTACACGACGTTGGTCTTTCACAATTGCCTCGACCATTTCTACAAGGGAAGCTGCCGGTGCATAGTAAGCACTTCCATTCCCAAGTAAATTAACAATCTCTCCGCCGCCTTTACGAGTACGTTCGACAATTGCCTGAAGACGTTCCTTTGACATTAGAGTTTCAAGTGGAATTCCACCAGCGTAAGAATAACGAACTAGCGGAACCATGTCATCACCATGGCCGCCCAATACAAAACCAGTAATGTCTTTTACAGAAAGATTTAGTTCTTGTGCTATAAATGTACGGAATCGCGCTGTGTCAAGTACACCAGATTGCCCAATTACGCGATTTTTCGGAAAGCCTGATTCCTTGTAAACGGTATATGTCATCGCATCAACTGGATTTGTTAAAACAAGAATGAAGCAATTCGGAGAGTACTTCACAATTTCCTTCGTCACACTTTTCATCACTTTTTGGTTTGTTTGAACCAAATCATCACGACTCATTCCTGGTTTACGAGCAATTCCCGCTGTAATGACAACTACATCTGAATCTTTTGTATCTTCATAGTTTGACGTACCAATAATGTTAGCATCAAATCCTTGAACAGGCCCAGCTTCCAGCATATCTAAAGCTTTCCCTTTAGTAGGGTTTTCCATTTGCGGTATATCCACTAATACAATATCGCCAAGTTCTTTTTGAGCTAATAAAAACGCTGTTGTTGCACCTGTAAAACCACCGCCGATTACCGAGATCTTTTTTCTTTTCAATGTCATGAAAAAGTCCCTTCTTTCTTCAGGATGTTTTGTAGTTGCCGTGAGCAGCACTAGCATTATAACGCTCGAAAGCGAGCGAAGCCAATTGGCTATAGCGCTCGCTCACAGAGGTTCTTTTTTACTTCTTACATATTTTCAATTAATGCATTCGCAAATTCAGATGTTTTTACTTCAGTAGCACCATCCATTAAGCGCGCAAAATCGTAAGTAACAACTTTGGATTCAATTGTTTTTTCTACAGATTTGATAATCATATCTGCAGCTTCGTTCCAGCCCAAATGTTCTAGCATAAGAACACCTGAAAGAAGAACAGAAGATGGGTTTACTTTATCAAGGCCCGCATACTTAGGTGCTGTACCATGTGTTGCTTCAAAGATAGCGTGTCCAGTTTCGTAGTTAATGTTAGCACCTGGAGCAATACCAATTCCACCAACTTGAGCAGCTAGAGCATCGGAAATATAATCTCCGTTAAGGTTCATTGTCGCAACTACATCAAATTCTTTTGGACGAGTTAGAATTTGCTGTAGGAAGATATCAGCAATAGCATCTTTAATGATAATCTTTCCGTTTGCTTCGGCATCAGCTTGAGCTTTATTAGCTGCATCTGTACCTTCAGCTTCTTTAATTTGATCATATTGATTCCAAGTGAATACTTGATCAGCAAATTCCTTTTCAGCTAGTTCATAACCCCAATTTTTAAACGCGCCTTCTGTAAATTTCATAATATTACCTTTATGAACAAGTGTTACAGATTTGCGCCCTTCTTTAATAGCATAGTTGATTGCTGCACGAACAAGTCGCTCTGTTCCTTCTTGCGATACAGGCTTAATACCGATTCCGGAAGTTTCTGGGAAACGAATTTTATTAACACCCATTTCGTTTTTAAGGAAAGTAATCAGCTTTTGTACTTCTTCTGAGCCTTCTTTATACTCAATTCCTGCATAGATATCTTCTGTATTTTCACGGAAAATGACCATATCTGTATCTTCAGGACGTTTAACAGGGGAAGGTACTCCATCAAAATAACGAACCGGACGTAAGCAAACAAATAAGTCTAGCTCTTGACGAAGAGCAACGTTTAGAGAACGAATTCCACCGCCAATAGGTGTTGTAAGTGGTCCTTTGATTGCAATTAAATATTCGCGAATTGTATCAAGTGTTTCGGCCGGAAGCCACTCGCCCGTTTTATTAAAGGCTTTTTCCCCAGCGTATACTTCTTTCCACTCGATTTTCTTTTTGCCGCCATATGCTTTTTCTACAGACGCATCCAATACCTTTTGCGCTGCTGCCCAAATATCAGGGCCTGTTCCATCTCCCTCAATAAAAGGAATAATCGGGTTATCAGGAGTTTGAAGTACTCCATTTTCTACTGTAATCTTTTGACCTTGTGACATTTTGTTCCCTCCATTTTCATATCAACAACTATGCTATCAAAGTTTTTATAAATTTTCTATATTCTTTGATTATCGATCTGCAAGTGATTTAAATTCTCTCATTCCAGGTCCTGTATACTCTGCACGAGGACGAATTAATCTGTTATTTTCATATTGTTCAAGAATGTGGGCAATCCACCCAGATACACGAGATACAGCAAAGATCGGTGTAAACAGATCATGATCAATACGAAGACTATGGTAAACAGATGCTGAATAAAAATCCACATTTGGCGGTAATGGTTTTTTCGAAGTTAGTACTTCGCGTACTTTTTCAGAAATTTCAAACCATTGCGGTTCTCCAGTAATATCTGTTAGCTTTCTAGACATTTCACGTAAGTGCTTGGCACGTGGGTCTCCTTGACGGTAAACTCTGTGACCAAATCCCATGATTTTTTCTTTATTTGCTAACTTATCTAATATATAAGGCTCAGCATTTTCTAATGTACCGATTTCACTTAGCATGTTCATTACTTGCTCATTTGCTCCACCATGCAACGGACCTTTCAAAGCGCCGATAGCTGCAGTGACGCCTGAATACATGTCAGATAAAGTAGCAACACACACTCTAGCAGTAAATGTGGAAGCATTTAACTCGTGGTCAGCATGAAGAACGAGCGCTTTATTCATTGCTTCTTCTTCAACAGCTGTTGGCTCTTCGCCATTCAACATATATAAGAAGTTTTTTGCAATGCTATAATCTTTTCTTGGAGCAATTGGATCTAATCCCTTTCGAATTCTCGAAAATGCCGCTACGATCGTAGGCATCTTCGCTTGAAGGCGAATCGCTTTCCGATAGTTCGCTTCTTGCTCCATAACATCTGCTTCATCATCAAAAAGACCCAATGTCGATACAGCAGTACGAAGAGCTGCCATTGGATGAACCTTATTGATAGGATACATTTTAAAACTATCAATCACTTCTTGTGGAATCTCCATATCATCCGCAAGCTGTTGTTTCAGTTCTTCTAGTTGTTCATTATTTGGTAATTCTAAATGCCATAGCAAATAAATGACTTCTTCAAAACTTGCATTTTCGGTCAAGTCATCAATATTATAACCAACGTATGTAAGGGTATCATCGATGATTGAACTGATGGAGGAAGTTGTTGCAACAATTCCTTCCAGTCCGCGTGTTGCTGTCATAAAAGTAACATCTCCTTTATCTTTTTTAAATCGCCTAGTTTTGCAGCCAATCCATACTAGACTGTAAAACAGCAATCCATTTTCACATAATAAATGAAACAGTTTTCATACATTATTATAGACTAAATATGAATCTTGTCTATTCGGATTGAGTTGCTTCCTTTGCCATTATAACTAAATTTTTCAGTTTTGGGAATGGAAACGCTTCATATTCCCAAGCATTTTACATATATTTCATCTCTTACGATTTTATGTGTATCAAAAATCGGCAACATTTTACTGAAAGAAGTCAAAAATTTTCATAGCCATATAAGCGATACCAGCTCCAATTAATGGTCCTACTGCAACTCCTTTAAAAACAGCTACTGCAAGGATAGTCCCAATTACAAGTGCAGTTGTAATATGGGGATCTGTCGATAATAACTGTATTCCATATTTTGCAATGAGGGCAACAGCCATGCCTGCTCCAAGAGCTATCCAAGCATATGGAGATTTAACGGCATCGCCCAATTCTTTGAAACCGATATGACCACTAGCAATCGGTGCAAGAACAGCAATCGTTATGATCGTAACTCCCCAGTTAATCCCTTTTGTTTGTAAAGTTTCAAATAATTTTCCATCTAAGCCAATTAGCTTTAAAATTATTAATACTGCTGCAGCAACGATTAGAGAATTATTCTTTGCAATAAAACCAATCGTTAATAATAAGATCATAAATAAAAGCGGCTGATTAAACATTTAAATCTTCCCTTCCTAAATCTTACAGTCAACCCAGTAAACATGATATGATTAGTAAAAACAGAATGATCATTCAAGAAATTGTTGAGGTGACCGAATGAAACGTGAAAATGTTCAAAGATTAATTCGTTTTCTTATAGTCATCATGACCATCATCATTTCATTTATTTTAATCTATTTTGTCGCAAAATTTACCTACCCTTTTATTATTGCAATTGTTATTGCCCTGTTAATTAATCCAGCCGTCCATTTTTTAGAAAAAACTTGTAGATTCCCTAGAACTTTAGCTGTGCTTACATCATTAATTTTATTAATTGGTATTTTTGCTGGGTTAATAACCTTGTTGATCGCGGAAATAGTTGACGGAGCTAATTATTTAGCGAAAGTAGTGCCTGACCAGACCCGAATCCTTATTGAGTCGATCCAAAATTGGTTTGCCGCTCAGGTCATCCCTTTCTATAATCAAATTGCTAGTATGTTCAATAGCCTTGAAAGTGGGCAACAAGATACGATTATGGATAGTATTAGCAAGACGGGAAGTAGAATTACTGAAAGTGCTACAACTTTTTTACAAAATTTCTTTTTAGGATTACCTTCATTAGTCTCTTGGATCCCTAATGCTGCAACAGTTCTTGTCTTTTCTTTATTAGCTACTTTTTTTATTAGTAAAGATTGGTATAAGTTGAGGGACATCGTAATCCGTTTAATACCAGATAAAGTTACAGGCAGTGGAAGTAAAGTTTTCTCTGATTTAAAAAAGGCATTAGCAGGATTTGTGAAAGCCCAATTCACACTGATTTCTATAACACTCGTTATTGTCCTAGTTGGTTTGCTCATTCTTAAAGTTAAGTATGCAATCACAATCGCATTAATTGCCGGGATTTTTGATTTGCTCCCCTACTTAGGAACCGGAACTGTTTTCGTCCCTTGGATTATTTATGAGATGATCACCGGAAATTATGGACTCGCTTTAGGACTTGGTATTTTATACACGGTAGTTGTTGTTCAAAGGCAGGTAATGGAACCAAAAATTTTATCTTCCAATATTGGCATGAATCCATTAGCAACATTAATTGCGTTATTTGTTGGTTTTAAAATGATAGGATTCCTTGGTTTGATCGTTGGCCCGGTTCTACTTGTTTTAATTACAACACTTCATAAAGCCCATGTTTTTCAGGATATCTGGACATATATTAAGGGGGATCCCTCCAAATAGTCCTAAAAAAAGAGCCGCTAGTGGCTCTTTTTTTATCGATAAATGTATATTTGTTTGCGATTTATCCACTTTTTAATGAGCTTTAAAAGGTAAGGTCTTACTAACTTTCGGGTAATTGGCAGAAGCAATAAAAGTCCTGTCACATCTGTAATGAAGCCGGGACTTAATAATAAAATCCCTCCCAACAAAATGCAAACACCATCAAGTAAAGCAATACCTGGAGGTTGGCCTGATAGAAGCTGATCTTGCACTTGATAAAGAGCCTTTATTCCTTGTTTCCTCGCTAAATAAGCTCCTAAAAAACCTGTTACAATAATCAATAACACAGTTGGCCAAGCACCTATCGTGTTTCCAGCTAATATAAACAAACCTATTTCCAAAGCGGGAACAATAATAAACAATAATACGAAAAACCTCATCGGCTCCACATCCGATTCATTATAATTACTTTCTTATCATACCATATGGAAAAGGAGCCGGAAAATAATCCGACTCCTTAATACAATATTCTTAAAGTACACTTGCATGCCCGTTATAAATAATTCCACGCGTTGCATCTACGGTAATTTCTTGGCCATCTTCAATAAGTTTCGTCGCATTCTCTACTCCAACGATCACTGGAATATTGAGATTAAGCCCAACAACGGCAGCATGGCTTGTTAAGCCGCCTTCCTCAGTGATTAGCGCTGAACAGTTTTCTAAGGCGGAAACCATATCACGATCAGTTCCAATTGCTACCATTACCGAACCTGGTTCTGCTTTTTCTTTTGCCTCTTTTGCATTCCTTACAATAACAGCTTTACCAATTGCTGTCTTTTTACCGATCCCTTGGCCTTTCGCCAATACATCGCCGATCACATGTACTTTCATTAAGTTTGTTGTTCCTGCTTCACCGACTGGAACTCCACCAGTGATGATAATGAGATCACCGTGTTGAACTAATCCGGAATTTAAGCATTCTGTCACTGCACCATCAAGCATATCATCTGTTGTCGATACTTTTTTGCCCATTTGTGGATATACACCCCACTGAAGCATAAGACGACGTACAATAGCTTCGTTGTATGTTACAGCAATGATCGGAGCTTTTGGACGATATTTAGAAATCATTCGAGCTGTGTGACCACTTTCAGTTGGTGCAACAATCGCATCAACGTCTAAATTGATAGCGGTATGTGCAACAGATTGACAAATAGCATCTGTCATATTCGGTCTATTATTTTTACTCACATAATCCAAGATTCCTTTATGATCCATCGCTTCTTCTGTTGATTCTGCAATGTTGCTCATTGTTTGCACAGCTTCTACAGGATAATTCCCAGCCGCTGTTTCCCCTGACAACATAACAGCATCCGATCCATCTAAAATCGCATTAGCAACGTCACTAGCTTCTGCTCTAGTTGGTCTTGGATTGCGCTGCATAGAATCTAGCATCTGTGTCGCTGTAATAACAGGTTTTCCTGCTTCGTTACATTTTCTAATTAACATTTTTTGAACTAGGGGAACAGCTTCAGTTGGAATTTCTACCCCTAGGTCACCACGTGCAACCATTAGACCATCAGATACAGCTAATATTTCATCAATATTATCTACACCCTCTTGGTTTTCGATCTTAGGAATGATCTGGATATGTGTTCCACCATTCTCTTCAAGAAGTTGTCTAATCTCAAGAACGTCCGTAGCCCGTCTTACGAAAGAAGCTGCAATGAAATCAACACCTTGCTCAATACCGAACAAGATATCCCTTGCGTCTTTCTCAGTCATACCAGGTAGGTTCACAGAGACACCTGGGACATTGACACCTTTTTTGTTTTTTAATACGCCAGTGTTTAAAACCTTTGTTTCAATTTCATTGTTTTCTTTTCTAATTTTCGTTACTTCAAGCCCAATTAGGCCATCATCAAGCAAAATAGTAGAACCAACATGAACGTCATTAATTAAACCTGGGTAGGAAAGAGAGAACTTTTCTTCTGTTCCTTCAGTTTCATTCATGGAAACAATTACAGTTGAACCTTGTTGTAACTCAATGGCACCATTAACCATATTATGAGTTCGAATTTCCGGCCCTTTTGTGTCAAGTAAGATCCCGACATTTTTTCCAGCGCGTTTAGCTGCTTCTCTAATATTAACAATTCTATTTAAATGTTCATCATGATCACCATGGGAAAAATTCAATCTCCCCACATTCATACCCGCATTAATAAGTTGATACAATGTTTCTGTATCTTCACTAGCTGGGCCAATTGTACAAACGATTTTTGTCTTTTTCATGTAATTATCCTCCTAGAGTCTGTTGCAGAACAAAAGCGCCTGCTCAGCGCCACACAAACTTGGCGATAATGGAAACGCCATCCGAATGGACGCCCCATTATCAAATTGATATCAAAATTTGCAAGACACTAAGCATTTTGCTAGATTCAGCACAAACAATTTCCTCTTAATTATCTCTTAAAATAAGGCGCTTAGCAAAACCTTGAAGATTATTGCCGTATGGATACAAGCATTTGGCTTTAAATTGATAATTCCTTAGAAAGATCAAACATTTCATTTTGGAAAGAATGTGGTTGATCCAATATCTGTGAAATGTCATTGTCTACAATTTGATCTTTCATTATTCCAACAGCTCGTCCACCTTTGCCTTCCATCAGAATTTCAACTGCCCTTGCACCTAAACGACTTGCTAACACCCGGTCAAATCCTGTTGGAGTTCCACCACGCTGAATATGTCCAAGAACTGATACTCTTGTCTCAATATCTACAGCCTCTTTCAATTTATCGGCGAATTCTGTACCACTCATAACACCTTCAGCCACAATAATGATCGTATGTTTTTTACCACGTAATTGGCCTTTTTTCAAGCGGTCACTAATATCATTCATATCAAGCTTTTCTTCTGGAACAATAATCGTCTCTGCTCCGCCAGCAAGACCTGACCAAAGTGCAATATCCCCAGCACCTCGTCCCATCACTTCAATAATGAATGTTCGTTCGTGCGAAGAGGCTGTATCACGAATTTTGTCAATTGCATCCAATACAGTATTTAACGCTGTATCAAATCCAATTGTAAATTGAGTACCCGAAATATCATTATCAATTGTTGCAGGAACACCAACACATGGGAATCCATGCCCTGTTAAAGCTCTAGCACCTTGATAAGAACCGTCACCGCCAATTACAACGAGGCCATCGATTTGATGCTTTTTTAATTGCTCCACACCTTTAAGCTGACCTTCCCTTGTTTTGAACTCCTCACAGCGGGCTGAACGCAAAACAGTTCCTCCACGTTGAATAATATCGCCTACGGAACCTATTTCCAACTTTTTAATATTTCCATTAATCAATCCACTGTAACCTTGGTAAATTCCATATGGCTCGATTCCGTGATAAATGGACTTTCTAACAACAGCTCGTATGGCTGCGTTCATGCCTGGAGCATCTCCACCACTTGTTAATACGCCTAGTCTTTTCATCCTAGTCACTCCAATGTAAAATAATCAAATATCTCTACTTTTATAGAAATTTTTTTACCATGCAAGATAAAAATACCACTTTATCGACAGATTCTCAAATTTTTCACAAGAAAAGGTATCGATTTTAATAGTCCGATACCTAATTGCGAATTAATTGAACTTAGAAAGTTTTTTCATAATTTCTTTCTTCATGAAAATGACCCATTTTTTTATACTTCTGATAGCGTTCTAAAATTCTTTGCTCATTAGGGATTGCTATGACTTCTTTAAGAGTAGCCATTAATATATTATCAATATTTTCAGCTTGTTGCCCAACGTTTCTATGGGCACCGCCTTTAACTTCTGGAATAATATCATCAATAATTCCAAGTTCCAGTAAATCTGGGGCAGTAATCTTCATCGCTTCCGCAGCTTTTTTCGCCAAAGAACCGTCTTTCCATAGAATACTTGCTGCTCCTTCAGGAGAAATAACCGAGTAAATAGAATTCTCAAGCATAAAGATGCGGTCACCTAAACTCAAACCTAAGGCACCTCCACTACCACCTTCTCCGATTACTATACAAATAATCGGAACTTTGAAACCAGCCATTTCAAATAAATTTCTAGCTATAGCTTCACTTTGTCCCCGTTCTTCTGCAGCTTTTCCAGGATATGCTCCTTTTGTATCTACAAAAGTAATAATTGGACGATTAAATTTTTCGGCCTGTTTCATGAGACGAAGTGCCTTTCGGAAACCTTCAGGATGTGGCATCCCGAAATTCCTTAATATATTTTCCTTCGTATCTCTTCCTCTTTGATGTCCAATTACTGTAACAGGTAATCCTCGATATTTTGCAATTCCGCCAACTATCGCTGTGTCATCACCAAAAAGCCGATCACCGTGTAATTCAATAAAATCAGTAAAAATAAGATTAATATAGTCCAATGTAGTCGGGCGATTAGCATGGCGGGCTACTTGTACACGGTCCCAAGGAGCCATATTTTCATAAACTTCTTTTTCTAATTTTTCCAATCTAGTTTCAAGTTTATCTATTTCTTCTGTAAAATCGACATCAGAGTCTTTCGTGAACTCTCTTAACTCGGCAATTTTTTTCCGTAGTTCCAATACGGGCTTTTCAAATTCTAATCCATTTACCATGTGAGTTCACCTGCCTGCTGATGTATTTCTAAAATTGTTGTCAGTTTATCTTTAAGTTCATGACGATGGATTACTGCGTCCAACTGTCCATGTTCCAATAAAAATTCAGCTGTTTGAAAATCATCTGGCAGCTCTTCCCTAATCGTTTGTTCGATTACACGTCGACCAGCAAAACCGATTAATGCAGCTGGCTCAGCAAAATTAAAATCACCTAATGAAGCAAAGCTTGCTGAAACTCCGCCAGTTGTTGGATGGGTCATCACCGAAATTATCAATCCGCCCTCATCGCTAAACATTTTTAAGGCTGCACTTGTTTTCGCCATTTGCATGAGTGAGAGAATTCCTTCTTGCATTCTTGCTCCACCAGATGCTGTGAATATCAAAAATGGAACCTTCATCTCTCCAGCTGTTTCAATTGCTCTAGCAATTTTTTCGCCGACGACAGATCCCATACTTCCTACTCCAAAAAAGTGCGAATCCATTACAGCAATTACAATATTCTGCCCATTAATTGCTCCAGTACCTGTAAGTACGGTCTCATCGAGTTTTGTGTTTTTTTGGTACTTTTCAAGTTTTTCCATATATCCTGGAAATCCTAGTGGATTTTCTGATGCTATAGAATCGTTAATTTCTTGGAAACTGCCTTCATCCAACAAACTGTCCACTCTTTCAAAAGCGGTCATTCTCATATGATGACCACAGTACAAACATACCTTCAAACTTTTTCGCAAATCCTTTGTATACATAATCTTTTTACATTCTGGACATTTAGTCATAATTCCTTCAGGTACATCTTTTTTTGCTGCTTCAGATGGTATAGCTGCGTATTTCTTCTTCTTTGGCTTCGAAAAAAAATCTTTAAGCATGCGGATCCCCCCCTAAAATCGGCTTCGATCGGCCAGATAATACTCCCCTATGTGAGTCTTGATAATAAGTAAGAACTTTTTCAATGTTTCCTGCGAGTATTGATTCTAAAAACGAAGAATCAACTTGTATATCTGGCTGTTTCCATTCAGATGCATAATTATTAATGATTTGCCAAATTCTATAAAGCAATCGATTATGGGCGAGTTCCATAACATCTTCCCATTTTACATTATCTTGCAGAATCAATTTCTGAAGTTTTGACTTGTCCTCTAAAGAGCTAATATGTTGAAGTATGTTTATTTCTATTATTCTTCTCGTTTCAATTAAATCCTCTTTTACATTCGGATCTTCTAAAATAAACATTCCTAGCAGATTAATCAATTGATGATTTTTAAAATCACACAAAAAAGTCCCTTCGCCTCTGCGTGTTTCTATTAGACCTAACAGTTCAAGTGAACGAAGGGCTTCGCGGACTGAGGAGCGTCCTACTTTCAAACGTTCTGATAATTCTCGTTCAGAAGGAATTTTGTCCCCTTTTTCCAATCCATCCGCTCGAATCATTTCCTTAATATCTTTCACAATTCCTAGATATACTTTAGATTGTTGTGCACTATTGTCCATGACTTTCACTCACTTTTGCTAATGACCGCGAGCCTTTTTGTTCGGTCGCGAATTTCATCTGGGTCCACTTTTATTCGTGCAACTCCTGTTTCCATTGCAGCTTTAGCGACAGCAGCAGCTACTTCTGGAGCAACCCGAGGATCAAAAGGCCCTGGAATAACATAATTTGCTGAGAGCTTTTCATTTGAAATCAAATTGGCTATAGCTAATACAGCTGCCTGTTTCATTTCTTCATTAATGTGAGTTGCTCTTACATCTAAAGCACCCCTAAATATACCCGGAAAGGCTAACACATTGTTAACTTGATTTGGGAAATCAGAACGACCTGTTCCAATCACTTTTGCACCGGCTGCCAATGCATCGTGAGGCATGATTTCCGGATCAGGATTAGCCATCGCAAAAATAATCGGATCTTTATGCATAGATAGAATCATATTCCGTGTTAAGGCACCGGCTACAGAAACACCAATAAAAACATCTGCATCTTTTATAACTTCTGCAAGATTTCCTTGTTGTTTGTTTAAGTTTGTATAGCTTGCCACTTTATTTTTGACATCATTCATTCCTTCTTGACGACCTGCGTAGATGGCCCCCTTAGAATCACACATAATGATATCTCGGACGCCGTAACTGTGTAAGAGCTGAAGTATAGCTATTCCAGCCGCACCCGCTCCATTCAATATTACTTTAATGTTATTCATGCGTCTTTTCGTGATTTTCAACGCATTTATTAACCCAGCAACTGTGACGATTGCAGTTCCATGTTGATCATCATGGAAGACAGGAATATTCGTTTCTTTTTTTAGCCTTTCCTCAATCACAAAACATTGAGGAGCAGCAATATCCTCTAGGTTAATACCACCAAAATTGGGTTCTAATAATTTCACAGTTCTTATAAATTCTTCAACGTCAGTCGTATTTAAACATATAGGAAAAGCATCGACTCCGGCAAAACTTTTAAACAGAACTGCTTTTCCCTCCATCACAGGCAAGGCAGCTTCCGGGCCTATATTGCCAAGACCTAAAACAGCTGTGCCATTTGTAACAACCCCCACCATATTCCCCTTCATTGTATAGTCATAAACTGTTTCAGGCGCTTTAAAAATGGCCTTACTAGGTTCAGCAACACCAGGAGAATAGGCAAGACTCAAGTCTTTGGCATTCTTCACTTCGATCTTTGATTTCGACTCCAGCTTACCCCTATTGATTTTATGCATATGCAGTGCTTCTTCTCGTAAAGTCAAAAAAACTTCACTCCTTTATGCCTAGCTTTGGCGCATAACGACAGACTAGTCACAATTGTCGTAGCGCTTCTAGCTTGTTAGGTCGATCCGCTAATACCCTGCACGTTTTATTGCATTTTTCAGTGGAAGTGGTCTGGCCACAAAAGCTTCTAAAATAATATATCATATTTTGTGCAGATTGAAAAAGTTATTTCAGAACTACATTTTCTTTCCCAAGAAGATTTTGTAATTCAGTTAAAGTAGTTTTTGACACATTTACCCAATCCTTTGATCCTAACCTTATTGTCTGGCTTGTTTTTTCGTAATGAAGAACTGTCATCGTGGAACCGGGATGTGCCTGGAAAATACCTTGAAGTTGGTAAAGTATCTTCTGGTGATGAAGTTCAGTAGGGATCTTAATGTATAGTGTTGGTCTCTTTGGGATAGAAATCTCCTCAGGTGATTGAATCCTTTGAATGATAAATTGGGTGATTTCTCCCCGCTGTTCAATATTACCGGAAACTAAAACCGTTTCTCCTTCTTTACAATGCGCTCCATATTTTCGAAAAACATCTGGAAAAATAACCCCTTCCATATCACCTGAGGAATCGCTCATTTTCACAAAAGCCATAAGCTCCCCTTTTTTTGTTCTAATTTTTTTCAGGTTTATGAAATAGACTCCAGCTATCACATTTCGCTCTCCACTCTTTAATTCATGCAATGACTTTGTCCCTAGCGCACGAAATTTCTCCGTAAAGACACTTGTTGGGTGATCTGAAATATAGAGTCCAAGTACTTGTTTTTCATAGAAAAGCTTATCAACTATAGCGATCGGTTCAACTTTTACATATTTTGGTTTTACTTGAAACTCATCAATAAATAAATCTAATTCATTTGTTGGCCTCATAAACTCAGCATGATCTAAAGCGACGTCTAAAGTAGCTAATAATACAGCCCGATCATAACCAAATTCATCAAATGCTCCAGAATGGATCAAAGATTCTATTACTTTACGGTTAATAGTTCTTGGTGAAACTCTAATGCAAAAATCAAATAAATCTTGAAATGGTCCTCTTTTTCTTGCTTGAATGATTTCTCTCAAAACGGCAGCACCGATTCCTTTTATTGCCCCTAAACTAAAGCGAATCCCTTTTGCATCAGAAATAAACGGAAAGTGACTAGCATTAATAGAGGGAGGCAGTATATTTATCCCGTTTTGTTTTGCTTCAGCTATATATTTTGAGAGTTTTTCTTCGTTTCCAATGACAGAGGTTAAAAGGGCAGCCATGAAATCTTCTTGATAATTTGCTTTTAACCACGCTAATTGCCATGATATGAAACTATACGCAACAGCATGACTTCTATTAAATCCATAATTGGCAAAACGAACAATTAAATCATAAATTTCATGGGCTGTTTCTTTGTCATATCCCTTTCCTAGTGCTCCTTCAACAAAGTGTTTCCTTTCCTCGTCCAATACATCCCTTTTCTTTTTACTAACTGCTCTTCTAAGTAAATCAGCTTCCCCTAATGAAAAGCCTGCCATCTTAGAAGCTATCTGTATGATTTGTTCTTGATAAACTATAACACCATAGGTAAGGCTTAAAATATCATGCAAATCTGGGTGCGGATATTGCACCTTTTGGACACCCTGCTTGCGAGCAATATAAAGCGGAATATTCTCCATTGGACCAGGTCTAAATAGAGCGTTAACCGCTACAATATCTTCAAATTCAGTCGGCTTAAGATCTCGTAAGACTTTTCTCATGCCCTCTGATTCTAATTGGAAGATACCCGAAGTCTCCCCTTGTTGTAAAAGATTAAAAGTCTTCTGATCTTGAAAAGGGATCTCTTTAATGTTTATTTTCTTCCTCGTTCTTAATTCAATGCTTTTTTGTATTTGCTCCAAAAGTGTTAAATTTCGTAGTCCCAAAAAATCCATTTTTAATAGTCCAATTTCCTCGAGGTTCTCCATTGGAAACTGAGTTAAATAAGTCCCCGTCTCTCCACCTTGAAGCGCGATATAATTCGTTAATGGACGTTCCGAAATAACTACACCTGCAGCGTGAGTTGAAGTATGACGAGGAAGTCCCTCAATTTTCAAAGCTGTTTCAAAAAGCTTTCGATTATGGTCAGATTGATTAATAAAGTCCTTAAGACCGTCTGACTCCTGAAAAGCTTGCTTCAATGTTATACCAAGCCTTGAAGGAACCAACTTCGATAACTTCTCCATTTGCTCAGAATTCAAGCCGAAGACGCGAGCAGTATCGCGTAGGGCCGCTTTTGCTGCAAACGTTCCAAATGTAATGATTTGAGCAACATTTTCTCTACCATATTTATTCATGACGTATTGAATGACTTCATCTCGCCTATGATCCGGAAAATCAATATCGATATCTGGCATACTCACTCGTTCTGGATTTAGAAACCGTTCGAAAAGCAAGCCATGTTTAATTGGATCAACATCAGTGATGCCTAGTAAAAAGGAGACGAGCGCTCCCGCAGCTGACCCCCTACCTGGTCCAGTTAAAATATTGTGATCCCTGGCATATTTCATAAAATCCCAGACTATTAAGAAGTAATCATTAAAACCCATTTGATTAATAATTTTCAATTCATACGCCAATCGATCCCAATATTTTTGGTCTGGATTAGAAATCTTCTCAATTAGTCCTCTTTTACATAATTCACTTAAGACATGACTTGACTTTTCCCCTTCAGAAAGAGGGTATTTTGGTAACAGCTCTCTACCTGTTTCAATCATAACATTGCATTCTTCGGCAATTTTCAATGTATTTGCAATGGCGTCAGGTAGGTCAATAAATAAGTCCACCATTTCTTTCTGAGATTTGAAATAGTAATCCTGATGGTCCTCCTCCGTCACTAGTTCTCGAATATTCTTTACACCGTCACGAATAGCTATTAAACAGTCGCGAGCGAAAGAATCATCCTTCTCGAGATATTGAACATTATTCGTAGCCACAAGAGGGATATCAAGATTGCTTGCTAACTCCTTTATCGAAGTTAGCAATTTCATATCATTGTGATGTTGTTGAACGGAGAGATAAAAATGATCTTTGCCGAAAATATTTAAAAACTGTTTAGCTATTACAATGGCCTGATCTTTTTGATCTTGTAGAAGTAATTGTTCAATCCTACCGTTTTTTCCTGGAGTTAAAGCAATTAAGCCAGAAGTATAGGAGATGAAATCTTCCAATATGATCGACTCTTCTCGCGTTGTTTTAATTACACTAGAAATTTTCAACAAATTTTCGTAACCATGGTTATTTTTAGCAAGTAAAATAAATGGACATGCAGCTGACTCATCCAATTTGATAAATGCTGTCATGCCGATAATCGGTTTAATTTTCGCTTTTAAGCACTGTTTATAAAACGGCAAAACACCGTACAAAACATTATGATCTGTAATGGCTAGCGCTTTATAATCCAACTTTTGGGCTTGATCAATTAATGCCGGGATGGAAATCGTACTTGAAAGTAAACTATAAGCTGTGGATATTTGTAAATGGGCAAAATTCATGAGTATAACACCTACCCTTATTTCTATTTTCTATTATGGACTAGCATGAAAAAAAATGGAATAACGATGACTTTCTTTGCCATGGACAAGTTAAATAAATTATGTGAAAGAAGCCCCCTTTCCATCATAGAGTGAGCCATTGTCCCATATATTTAACTAAGGACAATCTATAAATTGGAGATGATCGTCGTGAATGAGGCTTTTTTTCCTGCATTTTTTAATGGCTTCTTTATTGCTTTCGGAGTAGTAATTGGCGGTTCACTAATCGGAGGACTGGCATCATTTATTACTGGAGAACCTCTACTTACCGAAATCCATAAAATCTCCGGGAGTATCAGAATTTGGGCGATCGTGGCTGCGATTGGAGGTACTTTTGATACAGTTTACAGTTTTGAAAAAGGATTTTTAGATGGGGGAACAAAAGATTTATTTAAGCAATTTTTACTCATTTTATCCGCAATGGGTGGAGCGAAAGCAGCATCATTAATCATTTCATGGCTAACACAGGAGCATATATCATGAGAATCCCTCCATTGTACCGCTCTCCCGTATGGCAACGCTTTATGGCAGGTGTTGCCATTGGAGGCTGTATAAGCTGGATAATTTTTCTATATATGTTTGGGGTTGTACAAGAAAGAAACAGTGTTGTCTTACAGGAACAGGCGAATGAAATCAAAAGGCTTAATAGTGACATTGATATTTGGCGAGAGGATTACCGAGAGTTAAATAAAAAAAATGAGGAAAAGTTAACGATTCAAGAAATTAAAGTAAAACTTACTGGCTATGAAAAATATAATATTAAAGACAGTCAAAGTATTTTAACTGCAGAAGAAGATATAAAAGAGGATTTGAAGTCACTACTCACTAAAGAGCTAGGAATCATCTATAAAAATAAAGAAATTATTAAAAAAACAATCCAAAATAAAATAGTTGCAATTAACGGTAAAAAATACGAACTCCTTATTCGAGAAATATATTTTTATACTACGATCCAAATAGAGGTCGAACTAAGGCTTGCGGACTAATTTGAAAAACGGTGGAAGGCCGTTAGCGACGTAAGAATTTTTGACTTTTGATGGAATTATACGATGGGTGAATTTCTGTATTAGGATGAAAAGCACATCTGAGAGACAAAGCAAGGCCCTTCCTGCCCTGCTTGTCTCACAGATGTTAGCTAGTTGAGCAAAATAAAGACCAACCTATTCTTTACACACTGCTTGAATATCTACTATTACCTGTTCCGTTTCTTCCCATGAATAAACAGATGCCCCTGCAGCAAGCGGGTGTCCACCTCCGCCGTATTTCATAGCAATTTTGTTAATGACAGGTCCCTTCGATCGCAACCTAACTCGTATTTCATCTTTTTCCTCAATAAAAAAGCACCATGCTTTAATCCCCTTAATATTTCCTAGTGAGCTGACAAGAATCGAAGCTTCTGACGGTGTTGCCGAAAAAGATTCCAACGTTTCTTTTGTAATTTTAACCGTTGCAGCACCATCTTCATTCATCACATAATGTTCATACACATAGCCCTGAAGCTTAATCATATGAGGTTTTAGTTCATACATTTGATTGAAAAGCTCAGTTCGATCAAAGTCATAGCTGATTAATTCGCCAGCGTAATGGAATGTTTGGGAAGTAGTACTAGGATACTGAAAACGGCCTGTATCTCCGACAATCCCTGCAAATAAAAGTCGAGCAGCCTCATTTGTCATTTTTAAACCTTGATTTTTTCCGAACTCATAAAAATCATAAATCATTTCGCTCGTTGAGGATGCATCTGTATTTACCCATAATAGATCACCATATGGATCTTCATTCGGATGATGGTCAATTTTAATTAGTCGTTCACCTCTAGAATAGCGTTCATCACAAATTCTCTCCAGGTTAGCTGTATCACAGACTATTACGAGCGCTCCTTGAAACATTTCATCAGAAATAGCATCTGGTAGAAATAAAAAATCCAATTCTGGATCTCGTTCCCCTGTTACATATACTTCTTTATCTGGAAAAGAAGCTTTTAAAATTTCTGCAAGTCCTCCTTGAGATCCATACGCATCAGGATCTGGACGTACATGACGATGGATTATGACTTTATCATATTTTTGGATTGTATCTAGTATTTGCTGTTTCATTTGCACGATCCTTTCCTTGTTCATATATTTTTCATTTGTCTTATTAAAACATTACGATACAATAGGAATAGCGTTGTCTTCACATTGAAACGGAGGAAACACCATTATGCCATTTCTTGTTTTCTTTATTGTTGTCTCTTTATCTTTTTATGTTTTTTATAAAATTAAGTATGTAAGAAGCAGATTGCCTATGGAGCGAAAATTATTAAGCGGAAAATCGAGTGTGGCACTCGGGACTTTTGTTGCTCTATTTGGAATTAACCAAGTATTTCTTTACCAAACACCGCTCACTTATATTATAGCAGCTATATTCTTAATCCTTGGAGCAGCTAGCGCCTGGGTCGGTTTTAAATCTTATCGCCACCATATTCCATACGCTATTAAAGAAGCGGAAGAAGCTGCTCGCCAATAAAGTCGCCTTTTTAAGGCGACTTTATCATTTTTCAATTAACTTGCACATCATCAATGCTTTTCCGATTAATTCACCGCCATTAAATACCTCGACATCCACTTTTCCAAATTTTCTTCCCGCTTCAAGAATTCGAGGTTGTACAAGTAAAACAGCATCCATTTGGGCCGGCTTTAAAAAGTAAATCGTCAAATTTTCTACAGCCAGTTCTCCCTTTTTTTGTTGCCGGAATACTTGACTAGCAGCATCTGTCACGATCGTTGTGAACACACCATATGAAATGGTTCCTAAATGATTCGTCATTTGTGGGGTAACTTCAAAATAGAAGGCGTTTTCGTCTATATTTTCTCCAACATCAAGCTGTTTTGTCACCGTATCGTCAATGGTCTCCCCAACGTGAGGCTGGCGCTGAATCATTTGGAGAGCTTTCAAGACATCTTGCCTACTAATGATTCCTTCAAACCGATTTTGCCCATCGACAACTGGCAGTACTTCAATTCCTTCCCAAATCATCATATGTGCTACCGATGCGACACTTGTCTTTTTTCCAACTGTTAAAGGATTTCTAGTCATAACTTTATCAATTGTTAACGTTTCATTTTGACCAATAACATCCTTTCCCGTTACGATCCCTACAACTTTATTGCTGCCATCAAGTACAGGAAAACGACTGTGATTCGTCTCATACTTTTTCGCATACCAATCAGAAACTGTTTCTTTCATTTGAATGCTGGCAGATTCGTTTTCAGGGGTTAAAATATCCTCAACTAAGATGATTTCCTTTTTAATCAATTGATCATATATCGCACGGTTAATCATCGTAGCGACAGTAAAAGTATCATAACTTGTAGACAAAATCGGTAATTTTAATTCATCAGCTAATTGTTTCACATCTTCATTTGTGTCAAATCCGCCAGTAATTAAAACTGCCGCTCCTGTTCTTAGAGCAAATTCATGTACATCTGTCCGATTTCCAACGATCAACAAGTTTCCAGGACCTGTATACCTTTTGATGGCATCCATTTTCATCGCACCAATGACAAACTTTGTTAACGTCTTATGCAATCCTGCTTTTCCCCCGAGCACTTGTCCATCAATAATATTGACTACTTCAGCGAAAGTAAGTTTTTCAATATTTTCCTTTTTCTTGCGTTCGATTCGAATCGTTCCGACTCTTTCAATTGTACTCACATATCCTTTATTTTCAGCGTCTTTAATAGCTCGATATGCCGTTCCTTCACTTACTTTTAGTTCTTTTGCTATTTGCCGTACCGATATTTTTTCTCCGATCGGGAGACTGTCGATGTGGCGAATAATTTGTTCATGCTTTGTCGCCAACCTTTTCACCCTTTTCCTTTACCGTTCTATGAGTAGCTCTATTATATCGGGAAAAGTGGCAGTCGACCAATTTTAAGAATACATCCTCCTTTTTACTCTAGGTGTTTTCTTGTCACCAGCCGACGCTTTTTTCGGTAAAAAGAGGAGCGCAGATAAATTTCCAGCTAAAACAATCACCGCAAAAACGAGCCATGCGAGTGCAAATGCGCCCTCTATTCCTGGAGCACCAGGAGATAATTTTGGAAGAGCAAAATACAACATAGCTACACATAAGAGTGAACAAAGTAAATAACGGTTGTTCATTAATAAACCCTCCTTTTTGCTATTGTATGCAAGGAGGGTTTAACAAAAAACCTTTTATTTATAATGCGAGTGAATCACCAGGATTTAATATCCTGCCTTCAATACTTTCATCAAGTAATTCAATAAAATCTTCTGGATTCTGCTTAATAGGGGGAAACGTATTATAATGGACTGGTACAACTATTTTAGCCCCTATAAACGTTGCTGCTAACGCCGCATCTTCAGGCCCCATAGTAAAATTATCTCCTATTGGCAAAAACGCAAGATCAACGGGATGTCGCGCTCCGATTAATTTCATATCAGAAAATAAGGCTGTATCCCCAGCATGATAAATCGTTTTTCCTTCGGACATCAATAGAACACCTGCGGGCATGCCCATATAAATAATCTGTTGATCGTCAGTCGTAATCGATGAGCTATGGAAAGCAGGAGTATATTTTACCTTACCAAAGTCAAATTCATAAGCACCACCAATATTCATTCCATGTGTATTTAGACCCTTAAAGCCTAAATAAACCGCAATCTCATTGGGGGCAATAATAAGTGGATTACAACGTTTTGCAATTGATTCTGTATCACCTACATGATCTCCATGTCCATGCGTCAAAATAATTACATCCGGATTTTCATTTTCGGCTTTTAAGTCAGTCAATTCATTTCCGGTGATAAAAGGATCGAAAAGAATTGTTTTTCCGTTTGTTTCAATTTTCACTACGGAATGACCATGATAAGATACTCTCATTAATGCATCTCTCCTTAAAATGATCTGTCTATACTCACTTCGCTTCTTTTTTAGTTTTCCCTCTAATTTCTTTTCTTCTTTCATAAAAACTGATACATTTTTATAGAGAAGCGAGAGGCCACTTATAATGTTTACGGGAGTATGTTAGTCGCTATCACATAAGGATGGACAGTTAGAAAAGGAGATGGACGATTTGAATACGCGCCTAAAAAAACTTTCTACATGGCTTAGAGAAAAAGATTTTGATGCTGCTTTTATCACTATGCCAGATAATATTTTTTATTTAACTGGTTTTCGGAGTGAACCGCATGAACGGTTGCTAGGATTAGTCAATTTCCAGGATGAGGAACCATTATTGATTTGCCCTGCGATGGAAAAAGATGATGCAAAGCAGGCTGGATGGGAATATGAAGTGATTGGTTATAACGATACGGAAAATCCATGGGAAATGCTCGAGGAACGCGTTAAGGCTAGAATTGGAAATGTGAAAAATTGGGTTATTGAAAGAGAGCATTTAAATGTTTCTCGTTTTGAAGAACTTATGTGGCGATTTTCTGGTGCTGCTTTTCAAGGGGCTGAAACGATTCTTAATGAATTGCGATTAGTTAAAGATTCAGAGGAAATTAAATTACTTCGCAAAGCATGTGAACTTGCGGATTTCGCAGTGCAAGTTGGTGTAAACGAAATTGCGGAAGGAAAAACGGAACTTGATCTTATAGCAGCAATTGAGTATGAAGTTAAGAAAAAGGGCGTGTCAGGAATGTCCTTTGATACGATGGTATTAACAGGAGCAAATGCTGCATCACCACACGGAACTCCTGGTATGACAAAAATTCAAAGAGGAGATCTCGTTCTATTCGATCTAGGTGTTATCTATGAAGGTTATTGTTCTGATATAACGAGAACCGTAGCATTTGGCGATATTTCGGCCGAGCAGGAAAAGATTTATCAAACCGTACTACAAGCTCAAGAAGCAGCTGTACGAGCGGTTAAACCAGGAATTCTAGCAAAGGATCTAGACCTAACAGCACGAAATATCATTGCGGAAGCTGGTTACGGCGAGTATTTTCCACATCGTCTCGGGCATGGTCTTGGAATAAGTGTTCATGAATATCCATCCGTGACAGCAACAAATGAATTAGTTATGAAAGAGGGAATGGTGTTCACTATTGAACCTGGCATCTATGTTCCAGGGGTTGCAGGCGTTCGTATTGAGGACGACGTATTCGTGACAGAGGATGGAGCTGAAGTGCTAACGAAATATCCGAAGACTTTGCAAAATATATAAGGGCTAAAGGACACTTTTCTAACATTTATAGGAAGAGTGTCCTTTTAAGTAAACTTTTGAGAGCACACTTTTAAATTCACCCAAAAAACAAGTCAAGTATGTTACTCCCTGTTGAACTTTGCTTATTGTAAAACTCCGAATATCCGCAATTCTTACAGAAAATGACGGTGAATTGGTTGTGTTGAATATCAAACATCTTCGATAATCCTGTCCCTGTCATCGCTACATCTTTTGTACCTGCATTTCTACTTCCACATTTTATACAACCTTTAGTATCTGCCATCGTCATCAACTCCTTTTTAAGGTTTACGGATTGATGACTCATTTGGTTTCGCTCACTTTTAAAAATAAGGCTATGTTAAACTTTGTTGTTGTTTCAAGTCTTAGAAAGTATACATTATCAAAACAATGAATAAAGAACTTGATTATTCAAGGGAACTTTATACAAAATACAGAAACATATGATACATTAAGGTTAAGTAAATGTACAATTTAGAAATTATTTTTATTCAAAGGTAATTGGAAACCTATGTTAAAAGTGTATGATCGATATTTTGTTGGATTGTATTTTAACTAAACTATGTAGCTAGTTAGGAAATTAACTCTTAAAAATGGGGGTATGAAAATTGTTGCTTTGGATAACTGTCGGCTTCATCGTAACTGGATTTATTGTTCTTGTTTCTATGAAAAAAAGTATGGAAATGAAGGTTGCTTTAATAATAGAAAACGAGGAAAGTATGGAGAGTAAACAGATTTCATATAAACCCGTTATTTGGTGGATAGTGGGAGCTACGGTATGGGGAATAGCTAGTATGTTTTTAATTGTACGGTCTTTTTCTGTTTTTATGTAAAATAGAGTTATGACGAAGTCTTTAATTTTTATGAAAGACTGTATTTAAGTAATCGGGCTCGATCGTTTCAGAAGCCAATATTAAACAGTAGAACTTTCAAATGATGAAGTTCCTTCTTTTTTTATTTTTTATCAACATTAACCTTTAACATAGGCAAATATAAAGAAAAAGCAGGTGGAAATAAATTCCCATCTGCTTCATATTTTAATTTAGCAAACTTGTCGCATCTGTACATGATAATTGAAATGCATCTGCTACTCCTTGATGTGTAATATGCCCTTTTAGAGTGTTAAGTCCTTTCATTAGCGACTCATTCTCTAAGCATGCTTTTTCAAAGCCTTTATTCGCAATTTGAAGGGCATATGGAATGGTGGCATTTGTCAGTGCAATCGTGGAGGTACGTGGAACTGCACCTGGCATATTAGCAACTGCATAATGGACAACGCCATGTTTTACATATGTTGGATTATCATGTGTTGTCACCCGATCACTCGTTTCAAAAATTCCACCTTGATCGATAGCTATGTCAATCACAACTGATCCCGGTTTCATTGTTTTAATCATATCCTCAGAAACTAGCTTAGGTGCTTTTGCCCCAGGAATTAAGACGGCACCAACGATAAGATCAGATTCTTTAACAGCTTCGGCAATATTAAATGGATTGGAAACTAACGTTGTCACTTGCCTTCCAAAAATATCTTCTAGTTCACGAAGGCGATTAGCACTTAAATCAATGATCGTTACTTCAGCGCCAAATCCGACAGCAATTTTCGCCGCATTCGTTCCGACGATCCCCCCACCAATAATGGTGACTTTCCCGCGTTTAACTCCTGGAACACCTGATAATAATATTCCTTGTCCACCGTGATTTTTTTCTAAAAACTGTGCACCGATTTGCACAGACATCCGTCCTGCAACTTCACTCATTGGTGTTAATAGAGGCAGGGAACGATTGGGAAGTTGAACGGTTTCATAGGCTATCGAATTCACTTGTTTATCAAGCAAATCTTTAGTTAAAGCTTCTTCATTAGCTAGATGTAAATAAGTAAATAAAATTAAGTCATTACGCAAAAAGCGAAATTCTTCCTCCACTGGGGCTTTCACTTTCATGACCAATTCTTGAGCCCAAGCTTCTTCCGCGGAATCAACAATCTTTGCACCGACTTCACGATACAATTCATCTGTAAAGCCAGAACCAAGGCCCGCTCCTGTTTCAATATATAATTCATGTCCGGCTGCAGTAAGAGTAACTACCCCCGCCGGAGTCATCGCAACTCGATTTTCATTATTTATTAATTCCTTTGGTACTCCAATTCTCATATGTTTTGTCCCTCCATACGAAGATTATCCAAGGCAAGGTGTTGATGTAGAATTTACTCTTCACCTTATCCTTAAAACCGGGGTGTAAAGTAAAGTCAGTCGAAAGAATCTCTTGCCTTTTCCCCATACAAACAATCATAACATTATGTAGAGTTGTTGACATCCATTTTTTAGGAATGAAGAAGAAAAAATAGAACTAGTCTTCTAATAATTTACTTTTTTTCCATGAGATCAAAGTTTGCATCCCCTAATTTTTTAAATAAAGGAACCAAGCAGAAAATTCTGCTTGGTTCCGAAGTTTGCAAAATCAATCTTCAAGCTTTTCCTCATTTTCCTCATCTTGTCCCATGGCTCCGTCAGTGTACACATTTTTAATCTGTTCCATCGTTTTTGCGTTTTCTTCTTCAGCGTATTCATATTGATGTTTGTCATGTTGTTTTTTCATGAATAATCCGCTCCTTTTCGATGTTTCCCTTATATTATTTACAGCGACTGAACAGATATACTAAGAAAAGCGGAGGTGCCCGTTTAGCGACGTTCAAACTGTTGAAAAAGGATGAACGGCTAAAAAACGCGCCGTCCTGGCGCAACGCCGTTCTGACCAACATCCTGTTGGCCCGAGATTTAGGAAACACGGTGAGTCCCACTGGACGAACCGATGTTGACTTATCGTAGGAGGAAGCGAAAAGTTTGCTAGTCGCTGGGCACCGGAGCTAGACAAAGAAAAGCGGAGGTGCGATGAATGAAGCCAAAAGTTTGCCAGCAGCTGGACGCTGGAACTAGCACAACAATAGCAATAGCCGAATTTCATCCTAAAAAAAAGCTGAGGGACTTGCTTTTAGTTCAATTTCTGTTGTGCCTTGTCCAATTGGATTCTTACCTGATCGAATCCTGTTCCACCGTATGAATTCCTGCGTTTAACGGCTTCTCTAGGAGATAGAATGTCAAAAATGTCTTTTTCAATTTTAGGACATGCGTCTTGAAGCTCTTCTAAAGTTAAATCAAGTAAGTAACCATTTTTCTGAATGCAGGATAACACCAGTTTCCCAACAATTTCGTGTGCTTCACGGAATGGAATACCTTTCGTTGCCAAATAATCCGCAAGTTCAGTAGCATTGGAAAAATCTTGATGAACTGACTGTTCCATAACATCTGTTTTAACAGACATTGTTTGAATCATCCCTGCAAAGATTTTCAACGAACCAATCATCGTATGTACAGTATCAAACATACCTTCTTTATCTTCTTGCATGTCTTTATTATACGTAAGCGGCAAACCCTTTAGAGTTGTCAGCATTCCCATCAAATGACCGATAACACGTCCACTTTTACCACGAATTAACTCAGCCATATCAGGATTTTTCTTTTGCGGCATGATGCTGCTGCCTGTTGCATATGTATCATCAAGTTCAATAAAATTAAATTCTTTACTAGACCATAAAATGATTTCTTCTGCAAGTCTTGATAGGTGAGTTATCGTTAATGAAGAATTACTTAAAAATTCAACAACGAAATCTCGGTCGCTCACCGCATCCATGCTATTTTCATAAACTGCTGAAAAACCAAGCTTTTCCGCTGTGAAATGACGATCGATCGGGAATGTAGTACCAGCCAAAGCACTAGCGCCGAGCGGAGATAGATCAATCCGCTTTAAACTTTCCTCAAAGCGTTCATAGTCTCGCTCTAACATCCAGAAATATGCGAGTAAGTGGTGTGCAAACGAAACGGGCTGAGCACGCTGCAAATGTGTATAACCTGGAAATACAGTTTCAACATTTTTTTCAGCCTGTTCCACAAGTGCTCCTTGTAATTCCTTAATATGGCCCATAATTGTTAAAACTTGTTTTTTCAAATATAGGTGCATGTCAGTAGCCACTTGATCATTACGGCTTCTTCCAGTATGCAATTTCCCCCCGACAGAGCCAATTTCATCAGTCAACATTTTTTCTAAATTGAGATGAATATCTTCCTCTGAAACGGAGTAATCCAACTCGCCTGCTTCAGCTTTCTCCTTTAACTTCAAAAGTCCGCCGATAATTTTTTCACTGTCTTCTTTTGGTATGATATTTGTTTTTCCAAGCATCGTCACGTGAGCGATACTACCCTCGATATCTTCAAAAACTAATTCCTGATCAAAAGAGATCGAGGCACCAAATTCCTCGATCCATTGTTCAGGGGTTTTGGAAAAACGTCCACCCCATGCTTTCTTCATGCTTTCACCTTATTCTTCTTATGAATCATACTGTGTACTTCTGTTGGTAGACCCCAAAGTTTAATAAATCCAACTGACGCGGATTGGTCGAATTCGTCATCTGAAGTATACGTAGCTAGCTTCTCATTATAAAGCGAATTCGGTGATTTTCTTCCTTCAACAATAGCATGGCCTTTAAAGAGTTTCACTCTTACAATTCCATTAACAAATTGTTGTGTTTCTTTAAGAAATGCTTCTAATGCTGGTTTTAATGGCGAAAACCAAAGTCCTTCATAGATCATTTCTGTTAATTTCTTTTCAATAACAGGCTTGAAATGTGCCAATTCTTTTACAAGTGTCAAGTCTTCTAGTTCTTTGTGAGCAGTAAGAAGTGTAACAGCTCCTGGACATTCGTAAATTTCGCGAGATTTAATTCCTACTAATCTATTTTCTACGTGGTCAATACGACCAACACCGTGTTTCCCAGCAATTTTATTCAAAGTTAAAATGAGGTCACTTAAAGAATAATGTTTTCCGTCGATCGATACAGGAACTCCCTCAACAAATTCAATTTCAATGATATCAGGTTGATCAGGTGTATCCTCCAAAGCTGCTGTTAAATCGTAGGCATTTTCTGGTGGAGCTGCCCAAGGATCTTCCAGAATTCCACACTCATTACTTCTTCCCCACAAATTTTGGTCAATTGAAAACGGACTATCTAAATCAATTGGGATTGGTACACCTTTTTCCTTCGCATATTGAATTTCCTCTTCACGTGACCAACTCCATTCACGAACAGGAGCTAAAACTTCAAGTTCCGGATTTAAGGCTTTAATAGAAACTTCAAAACGGACTTGATCATTTCCTTTACCTGTACAACCATGTGCAACCGCATCTGCATTTTCTTGTTCAGCAACTTCAACTAATTTTTTAGCTATCAGTGGTCTAGAAAGGGCCGACACGAGCGGATATTTTTGTTCATACATCGTATGAGCTTGTAGCGCTAGTAATGCATATTCATTAGCAAATTCTTCTTTTGCATCAACTACAATACTCTTGGAAGCGCCCATATCCAACGCTTTTGACTGGATAAAAGCAAGATCTTTTCCCTCACCGACATCAAGGCAACATGCAATGACATCATAATCTTTATCTAAAAACCACTTAATTGCAACGGATGTATCTAGACCGCCGGAATAGGCTAAAACAACTTTTTTCTTCATCCTAAACCCTCCTGATAGGTTGTATACTTATACACGAACATTTATTTTTAATCATTTGATATATTGGATATTACCATATGGAAAATTTTATTTCAATACTTATTCATAAAAATGTATAAAAAAACATTTTCTTTTTTTCGAAACTCTTTGATATTATGAACTTATAATTGAATTGGAGGCTAATTTGAATGAATGGCTATATATTTTTAGGAATCGGTTTTATCCTAGGGGTCTTGTTTATTGTGGTATTTTCCGATCTAATTGAAAGTATCATTCAAAAAGAGGACTATAGGAGAGAGAAATGGGTTAGTGCTATCCTTTTCGGATTGATTATTGTTTTTATTATGCTTTTTGCTACTATTAAATAAAGGCTCTTTTCGTGTAGATTGTTGTTATTGAGACCGCACCCCGAATACACTTCGCTTTCCGTGGGCGAGTGGCAAGCCTCCTCGGGCTGCGCCCTGCGGGGTCTTGCCTAGCTCTTACTTCCCACAGGAGTCTACGTGTATTCGGGCTGCTCCGTGCATGTTTACTAGTTACTTACTCTATACGAAAGCAACAATCCGTTAGAAAACAACCTAATTAAAAACGTCGGGAAAAGGACACTGAAAAACCTAAGTATTTTACTTTAGATAGAGAAAAACTCAATTAACAAGTTAAAAGTCATTTTAATACAAGACCATACACTCTTGTTTAATATGTAGTAAAAAAGGGGGGAATTATCATGATAGTAAAAAGTGAAAAAGAAATTTTATTATTGGATAGCGACAAAAGTTTTAAATCATTACTTGAAATAATTGAATCTATTCCTAACAGAAAACGGGGCATTTCTATTGAAACTCAAGAAAGAGATAAGAATTTTCGTGATGTGTTGATGCACCTGTATGAATGGCACGCAATGCTGGAGAGGTGGTATAGCGAAGGTATGGATGGAGATATTCCTATAATGCCCGCACCTGGTTATAAATGGCGTACTATCAAGCTGCTTAATATGAAAATTTGGGAAAACTATCAAGAAGTAACATTGAATCAAGCTATTAAAAAATTGAAGTTAAGTCATGAAAGAGTGATGGAGCTAATTAAATCGCATTCCAATGAAGAAATCATTACAAAAAAATACTATAAGTGGACAAAAACAAGTAATTTATATAGCTATTTTGTAGCAAACACTTCCAATCATTACAATTGGGCGATAAAAAAGTGTGAAGCTATTGCAAAGTCTATAAAAGAAGGGGAAAAGAGTGAGTATATGAATAAAAGTACTTAAACTATCGGGGGCATAATCAAAGAAGGATTAATGCTTTTTTTGTTGAAGTTATTAAGCAAATGGGTGTAAAAAGAGAAGTGTTAGAAGAAACAGGTTATGTTGTGGAGGTAAATAATCTTATTTCAACTTACTATTCTTGCTCGAATGACAATTTGGTTTTTTTGTTTAGGGCGACAATCTTGAATAGAATTGATTGGAAGCCGAATGAAGAAATAGAACAAGTGCAGTTCTTTGAACGAGAAAAGTTACCTGAACAAATACATCCGTGGAATATTAAAAGAATTGATGATGCACTAGAAAATAAAATATGTCATTTTCATATTTTTGATGAGAGTTCTTAACTAACGGAGGGCTTTAGTTGAGCAAGACAATAATATAAATAAAACAAAAAACGCTTGGATGAGTTAACCTATCCAAGCGTTTATGCTTGTTAAATTGGGTGTGAAGGAAGCTGCTATAAGCAAAGTTAGTTTTAATGCTATTTGGATGTTATTTGGCGTTTTCTCCACGGTAAGTGAACTACCTATGAAAAACCTCCACCCTTTAATACAAAAAGGGATAATTCCCTCAAATCTATGAGGCATTTTACCTTTTTTACATAACAATGTAAGAAGTCTATATATTTTTTTAACGCTGTTGATTGGAGCGGAAAGCGCGAAGACTCCTGCGGGAGTAAGGGGCTGGGGAGACCCCACAGGCGCGCAAAGCGCCGAGGAGGCTCCCCGGGCCGCCCGCGGAAAGCGAAGCCGCCTGGAGCGCAAATCAACAACCAAGTTTAACAGAACTTTTTCTTTTAGGGTACTTTTTCAGTGATCCTCACAGAAAAGAGGAGTTTTTTCTTACTTATTTAATTCCCTCACTATATGACTAAGCTCATTCAATATCAATTTATTCATTGCAAGCCTTACTGCACCTGATGATCCTGGCATAACGAAAATGGCTTTGTTTTGATAAATGCCTGCAGTCGCACGCGATAAAATGGCAGCTGATCCGATGTCTTCTAAATAACTGACCATTCGAAAAATCTCCCCAAAGCCAATGATTTCCTTTTCGAACAAGGGGGACACAGTTTCAATCGTTATATCCCTTTTTGCGATGCCAGTGCCACCTGTTATTAAGATAACATCGGTATCGCTTTTTCCACATGCCTCTTCAACTGCAGCTTGAATTTGATTAGTATCATCGTGGACAATTTTATAAAATGTTGTGCGATGACCTTTTTCTTCTAGTAGCTCCATCACTAATTTGCCGCTCTTATCTGTTTCGGCTGTTCTAGTATCACTAACCGTTAGGACTGCACAGGAGACAGCATCAGGTGATTGACGTTTATGGTCAATTACACTCATACAATTCCGCCACTTTTTCCATATAGATGCTTATACTGATAATATTTCAAAGCAAAACGAGTGACTTTTCTTGTTGTTTGATAATTGACTCCTGCACCGATCGCAACGGAAATAAAAGGTACACCTGAAACCTTTCGGCCGGCAAACATCAATATGAGAGCAATTTTTAGAAGTTGTTTTATTGGTTCATCGATCCAGCTTGGATCTGTAATCCGATCAGGTAAATCCAAATAGAATTGTTTATCATCTTGTTGTAAATCATCCATTAACTGCTCCCAGCCATACATTTTCATACGCTCCGGCATCGTAGCCACATTAAATACCTTTAATGTTTCACGTAAACCCGCTGGAGATTGTACGTCATAGCCAAATGACATGGCTATTAACTGAACTGCACGCAGATTAATGACAAGCATGGCCAAGAAATCACTGCTAATAGCGATAGTTTGCCCAGATCCAGAAACCCCACCTTGACAAAGAGAATACAATCGATGCTTAGCCGCTTGCTGTTCTCCTAAAAATGTTAATTGGTCAATCGACATTTTCCTCATATCACGAAAATCAGTTACTTCATCATTCATCATTCTTGCTGAAGTTAAAATTCTTTCCCTTGCTTCTGTTTGTAACTTCGAAGACCTAAGTAAAGAGTTTAATTGAAATAACCAATCATCAAGTTTTTCAAAAAATTGATCTTGAACTGTTTCTGGTAAAAGGGAAAATGCTTTGTCCAGCCATTTATCATAAGAGTTCTCTAAGTCGGTTGGTTCATATTCAAAAAAGGTTTGGCGCCATTCATGAAGTTCCTCCCAAAGCTGTTCCTCTCTCTTGGTCAATTCCATTTGAATCCACCTCAATTTTTAGATTTTAATTAAGATTGTGGTGAAAGTCGAACAACATCCCGTGCAATCATGATTTCCTCGTTTGTCGGAATAACAATAACTTTAACTGGTGAATGCGGGTAATTTAAAAAGACTTCCTGACCACGAATTTTATTTGAATCTGGATCCCAATATACACCCATAAATTCAAGTCCATTTAACACTTTTGCACGAATAGTACTGCTATTTTCCCCAATCCCAGCAGTGAAAATAATCGCATCAAGACCTGACATGCGTGCCGCATAGGATCCCAAATATTTATGGATTCTGTCCGCGAAAATATGCAAGGCTAGTTCAGCACGATGATTTCCATTATTAGATTCTAATTCAATATCACGAAGATCACTAGAGAAACCTGAAACTCCAAGCATTCCGGATTCTTTATTCAACACGTCAATGACCTCGTCAGCAGTTTTACCAGTCTTTTCCATCACATACGGAATAAGGGCTGGGTCAATGTTTCCAGATCTTGTTCCCATTGTTACCCCTGCGAGAGGTGTGAATCCCATCGAAGTATCAATTGATTTTCCACCTTTAATAGCCGCAATACTTGCTCCATTACCTAGGTGACATGAGATGAGACGAAGTTGAGAAAGCGGACGTTCTAAAAGCTCGGCTGCTCTTTCTGAAACATATTTATGAGAAGTTCCATGAAATCCATATTTACGAATTCCGTATTTTTTATAATATTCATATGGCAGACTGTATAGAAATGAACTTTCAGGCATCGTTTGATGAAAAGCCGTATCAAAAACAGCAACATGAGGTACATTTGGTAATGCCTTTTGAAATTCTATAATTCCTGTCGCATTGGCTGGATTATGAAGGGGCGCAAGTTCGGATAGTTTTTCGATATCTTCTAATGCCTTCTTGTCAATCAATGCAGAATCATCAAAGATTTCTCCGCCGTGGACAACCCGATGACCTACTCCGTCAATCTCGTTGAGTGTTTTGATCACACCTAGTGAAGTAAGTCTATCTAGCAATATTGCAACAGCTTCTTCATGATTATGGATATCTTTTGTTTCTTTATGCCTTTCAGTACCAACATTCATAGAAAAGATAGAATCTTTTAGACCAATACGTTCGATTAAACCTTTGGTGATGACCTTTTCTTCGGGCATATCGATTAGTTGAAATTTCAAAGATGAGCTACCAGCGTTTACCGCGAAAATTTTTGCCATAAATCATCATCCTTCTGTTGTTATTCTAATTAATATTTTTTGTTTTTTACTACAATATTTTTCCTGCTTTTGACAGAACTGC
Source organism: Bacillus niameyensis (assembly GCF_001375535.1). Classification (GTDB taxonomy): domain Bacteria; phylum Bacillota; class Bacilli; order Bacillales; family Bacillaceae_C; genus Lederbergia; species Lederbergia niameyensis. Next base: position 21,670 of record NZ_LN831197.1, on the reverse strand, counting down.
TATCTTGTTCTTCGTGTAAAGTATAGGCATAATAACTCGCCTTACTTTTTATTTGTTCTCTTTAAACCATTTTTCCATTTTCCAAAGAATTTTATCAACAGCTTCTTTTTTGGAAAGACTTGGTAAAGTTGCAAGCAACACTTCTTTCGGTGCTTTCACCTCAGGACTTTTCTTTTGTAAAATAAAAATACTTTTTGCTGCTTGATTATTTTTAAAAATTGAAAATGGCAACTGGAGAATCCCTTGTATATAAGCTGTGTCTTTTAGGAATCGATGTAGCTTTGGTGCCTCTTCAGTTTCAAACAAACCATTCGGTATTAGAAAAAATAAGTACCCGCCTGGTTTCGTATGCTTAATACTCTGTTCAATAAATAGGTGATGAGCAAAAGCATGTCCCTCTGACGCATTTAGCTGAAATTCTTTAGCCTGTATATCGTTTGGATAATAGCCTACAGGCAAGTCACAAACAACGAGATCAACAGGATCAATTAAAAGTGGCCCAAGTCCATCTTGATGGAAGAATTCAGTAAACTGTCCCTGTAAGTTCGCGCCAATATAAGCTAGTCTAATTAACAGCTCATCTACTTCAACACCGAATGACTGGATATTTGAACCCTGATTGTATGCATTGACTATTGTGGACAATAAATTCCCTGTTCCAACAGCAGGATCTAATATCGAAATATCTTCTATGTCAGATAGAAATTTTCGAGTTAAATAACTGATTAATAACCCAATTGAGTCAGGGGTCATTTGATGATTAGGTTGAGTGTGTCCCTTCATACCTTTTAGTATTGCCAACTGAAAGGCTCTACGAATCTCCTCAGGTGGAAAAGAAGTAATTGTCAATTCTGCATACTCTTTTTGCAATCTTTTTTTCGTAATTTCACTTACAGTATCTTGTAAAACTTCTCCATGAAACAAGTTTTCTCCTGTCTCAGCTAGTGCCTCTAAGTATGTACAAGCCAATTCTTCTTGTAAAATGGCGGATGTTTGATCAAAGATGGTAAAAAGTTTTTCAATTGATGTCTCGTACAAAACAAACCCTCCCATCTATTCAATTTTTAAGGTTTCCTCTGTTAAGCTAAAAGCAATTGATAGCTTCAAGTCCAATTTCATCAAAAACACTCTTAACTGTAATCTAAAATGCTGACTTTATATACATGATTCCCCTCTGTATAGTTTAGCTGTCACACGATGCGGAAACAAGGAAAAAGCGTGATATAAGGGAAGTTCGAAATTATGTGAAATGTTCATCAAGTGGAAAGGGTTTCTTTTAAAGAGAAGAAAAGCGTGAGCACCAGTTTTACACTGGATCTAAAGATTATTTTTCAGCTTTTAAAAAGTCCTAGGAGGTTGTCCTAGGACTCATTTTAAAAGTTATTTTGCTTGTTTTGCGGCTTCAAGTGCTGCATCGTACTCCGGGTGATTCGTTCCTTCACTAACATATTCTGCATAAACAACTTGGTCATTGCTGTCAATAACAAAGACACTACGAGCCAAAAGGCGAAGGTCTTTCATGACAACACCATAAGCCTCTCCAAAAGATAAATCACGGTGATCCGAATAAATTTTTGCATTACCAAGATTATTTTCGGTTGCCCAACGTGCTTGAGCAAATGGCAAATCAGCAGATATTGTTAGTACTTGAACATTGTTCAATTCAGCTACTGCCTCATTAAACCGTTTTGTTTGCACTGAACAAACCCCTGTATCAACAGAAGGAACAACACTAATTAATTTTACTTGTCCAGCAAAATCACTAAGCTTAACTTCAGATAAATCATTTGCAAGTACTGTGAAATCTGGAGCTTTATCTCCTACTTTCACTTCGCTTCCGACTAATTCCATTGGGTTTCCCTTAAAAGTAACTGTTGCCATGAATTTTTCCTCCTTAGAACACAAGTATACTTATATAATTGAACAAATTTTCCGATCATGCAAGTAATAAGTGCTTTTTGAATGTTTTATAAGCCTTTTTTAAATCGCCATTACTGAAACTCTCCATAGAAAAAGCCGGTAACTTTGACCGGCTTATATATCAAAATCCAAGTTTGTTTTATTTTCTGATTGCTTTTTTTGCTGCCCACTTTTACTAGCTAGTTGTTGAATTTTATCAATCGCAGCAGGTGCAAGGTCTAGCATTTTTTCAAATAAATGGGTGTTTTGTTCCAAGTGAAGGATATTCACTCCTGATTTATTAACGACTAGAAAAGCAATGGGTGTAATCGAAACACCGCCACCACTACCACCACCGAAAGGAAATTTTGCGTTTCCAGAACTTTGATCCGATTCATCATCAGAGGAATTCCCGCCTGATTGCCCACCAGAAGAATTGCCACCTTTAAACTCACTTCCTCCAGTCGCAAAGCCAAACCCTACTTTAGATACAGTTAGAATAACCCCACCATCTGGCGTTTCAACTGGTTCTCCAATGATCGTATTGACGTCGATCATCTCTTTCAAATTTTCCATTGCAGTTGTCATTAATGCTTGGATTGGATGTTCAGCCATTTATGACCCTCCTATTTTTTTCAGAGTAATGAGATAATCTCTTATATCTTTTCCATTGTCTGTAAAACTTATATCCTGTCCATATAGCATGACCTGCTTTTAAATCAACCATACATTGGATTCTCGTTTGAAACCATATTTGCTGGTAATGAGGGAAGACGTGAACACGAGGGTTGAATGTTAAATAACTTTTCATCCAAGATAGAATAATTCCTTTTATTGACCAAATAGCCCCTGCTAAGACGGCGGTATCCGCAGCATCCCCTAAGCCAATACTTGTTTCCCATTCCATTTTTTTCACTTTTAATTTTTGAATAAAATCCAGGAAAAAATGATAGAAAAACTTCAGATCACTCATTAGCGCTTTTATGTTAACAGAAGTAGAATCGGGTTCCTCCTCCATCTCCTCTTCAACTATGTGATAAAGATCAGAGAAGTCTTTTTTAAACCGAAACAGGCCAAAAAAACTTGTTATTTCTATAGTAGCTTTATTTTCTTCCACCCCTGTCATAATCAGGATTTGGATGTTGATATTCATCATGATGAATATAAGAAATAAAAATAAGATTGCAATTCCGCAGATTATCATAATTAGCATAGAGGATCCCTCCGCGAAATCATTATCACCTTTAAACTATAAAAATAAACCCGCTTACGTATAAGCGGGTTTAGACGGAAGTGATCGTTCATGAATGACAGATGTATCTGCCAATAAATCGTGAATTCCTTGCTTTTTCATCGTAAAGGCAACGACTACATATAAAATAGTAATAGTTGCAGATATATAGCGGCCAATTCCTTCTCGGAAAATGACCGTTCCCCAAGTGAGTTCAGCCTGTTCAATAGGAATCACTTTTAAACCAAAGACCATCTTCCCTAAAGTTTGTTTGAAAAATTTCGTCATTAAAATGAAATAGGCATAGAATATAATTGTTGACGCTATGCCATATCCAGTGATAATACCACTTTCTGATAATGAAATACCAAACGCCCTAAAAATCGGTTTTACTATAATCCCGTTGATACTAAATATAATCAGAAGATCTAACAGATAAGCCCAAAAGCGCATCCAAAATCCTGCGTAAGAGATCATATTTTGCGTATATACCCCTTCCATTACTTCCCCTCCTTATCATTCAGAATATAAATACATAAGTCTTGGTGCATTAGGTTGTGATAAAAGTTTAGCAATTCCCTGCATTTCCGCTTCTTTGCCACCGAACTTTTGAGTTACTACCCCAAATAAAGAACCGAAGCCAATACTTGAGCTATAGCGAATCACTTGTGCTCCATCAAGTTCATGATCTTTCTTTAATTGCTCAATTACATCTTCTTCATACCCAAAATCGTCAATCAATCCTACTTCTTTTGCCTGCCTACCATCATAGATCCTTCCATCCGCAAGTTTCCTAACATCTGATTCGGGCATTTGACGACCTTCTGATATAACTCTGACAAATTCATCATAAGAGTTTTTCAACATTGAATCGAGGATGGCCTTCTCTTCATCTGTCATTTCTCGATACTGACTCATAATATCTTTATAAGGGCCGCTTTTAATAGTAGTAAAGTCAATCCCAAGTTTATCAGCTAATTCAGCAATATTTATCCCTTGCATAATGACACCTAAAGAACCTGTCAGCGTTTCTGGACTTGCAAAAATTTTATCAGCAGGTGCTGAAATATAGTAACCGCCAGATGCTGCCATCGACCCCATTGACACGTAGATCGGTTTATTAGTTTCTTCCTTAATTTGAACAAGCTTATGATGAATTTCAGCGGACTCATTCGTTCCCCCACCAGGAGAATTAACTTTTAGCACAATTGCTTTAACAGTCGCATCCTCTTTCACATGATTTAATTGCTTCATAAATTCCTTATGTAAGTATCCCCCTGTTTGGAATATTGAGGCTTCACCTGTATCCTGAATAACACCGTCTACCTCCAATACAGCAATTTTATTCAGCGGACTCCCTGTTTCTACTACTTCCTCAAAAAATTCAGTACTTCCTGCCATACCTTCCCCAAATAGCTTTGAAAAATCAGTGAAAAGTAATGAACTGGCTAGATTAACCATTGTTGATACGAAAAAAACTGCGGCTGCTATTCCTAGAGCTAACCATCGTTTTCCAGTCATATTTAAATTCCTCCTTTTTCCTGCGTACAACGTTACATACGTTCTTTTCTTTCAAAAAGTTTCAAAGTCATGATAAACTAATAGAAACGTTCTAATCAAATAAAGTACAACTTCAAGGAGGAACTGAAATGGATTCACGAAAAAAACTTTATTTTTTCCATGAAAACGATCCCATTATTACAGAAAAAATTTTGGACCTACAAGAAGTAGCGGAGCGCTATGGATTTACGATCGTAAAAGATTTCCGTGACGCCAATGTCATTGCTAGTATTGGTGGTGACGGAATGTTCCTTCAAGCCGTTCGTAAAACAGGATTTAGACAAGATTGTTTATATGCCGGAATAGCTGTCGGCAATACTCGTGGACTTTATTGTGATTTTCACATTGACAAAGTTTCTGACATGATTGATGCTGCTACAACAGAGCAAATGGAAGTGAGACGCTATCCAGTTATTAAGGTTAACGTCGATAATGAAGGTTCGTTTTATTGCCTAAATGAATTTACGATTCGTTCTGGAATTATAAAAACTTTTGTTATGGAAGTATTTATAGATGGACTTCACTTTCAAACATTTCGAGGGGATGGGCTTGTAATTTCTACCCCAACAGGAAGTACTGCTTATAGTAAATCATTAAAAGGTGCAGTCATCGATCCATTGTTGCCTTGTATGCAAGTGACGGAAATGGCTTCTCTAAACAATAACAGCTATCGTACACTCGGTTCGCCGTTTATTTTAAGTGGAGAACGTAAATTACAACTCAAAGTTGTGCAGGATGGAAATGATTATCCATCAATGGGTATGGATAATGAAGCCCTTAGTGTTCAGCATGTGCAAAAGGTAGATATTGAGTTAAGTGAAAGACGGATCAAAACCGTTAAACTGAAAAACAATTCATACTGGGAAAAAGTGAAACGCACTTTCCTTTAATCAATTTATATAAACATCAAAGATATCAGGTAAGCAAATAGAAGCGGAGGATATCCCCCGCTTCTAGCCATCTGTATTTTATTTTTAGAAGCTTCCGCCGCCTAACTGTTGTTGAGCCAAGGATACAAGACGTTTGGTGATTTCACCACCTACAGATCCGTTTGCACGTGAAGTGGTATCAGCACCAAGATTAACTCCAAATTCTTGAGCGATTTCATACTTCATTTGCTCAATAGCCTGCTCAGCTCCAGGTACTAAAATTTGGTTGCTATTGCTGTTTGCCATGTGTCTTCACCTCCTTGTAAGTTTAGAGTGTGCGAAAACACGTGGCATCATTCAAAAAATCTTTGGTAGTTCCTGGCATTGACATATATACAATCAAAATAAATCTTCTATGCTGTTCTCGGGTTTTTTGACTCTTGCACTGACCATAATTGTCTCTACTCCATCAACAGCCTCTTTCAGTAACGGTCCCCAATCAAGTTTCTCTTCAAAAGTAATGATTTTATCCAACCTTGGTCTTGTTTTTGGAGATGGTGGTGTAAAAATCGTACAGCAATCTTCATATGGACGGTTTGAAATTTCGAACGTATCAATTTCTTCGGCAATTTTAATAATCTCTAGTTTATCCATCGCAATAAGCGGTCGGATAATTGGTGTATTCGTTACCGCATTGATCGCTAGCATGCTTTCCATTGTTTGACTTGCCACTTGCCCAAGACTCTCACCGGTAATAATCGCCAACCCTTCCCGTTGATTCCGAATCTCATCAGTAATCTTTAGCATCATTCTTCGGGTAGCAGTCATAGAGTACCCAGAAGGAATTTCTTTATGGATTGTTTCTTGAATTTTTGTAAAAGGAACTATATGCACCTTCACACTTCCAGAATATTGAGCTAACTTCCCAGCTAAATCTAGCACTTTTTGTTTTGCACGTTCACTTGTAAATGGAGGGCTGTGGAAATGAACTGCTTCAATACCAACCCCACGCTTCATCGTTAAAAAACCCGCGACAGGACTATCTATTCCGCCTGAAAGCATTAACATCGCTTTACCAGAGGAAGCAACGGGAAATCCTCCTGCTCCATGAAAAACCTCTCCAGAAAGATACGCTGCATCCTGTCTAATTTCAACAACTAGCTTAAGATCTGGTTTTTTTACATTGACACTAATATCATCCACATTGATTAAAATATGTGCCCCAACAGTATGATTTAGTCCATTTGTGTCATATTCGAACGTTTTATCTGTGCGCCGTGCCGATACTTTAAAAGTATTCCCCGGGGAATGTGCTTGTTCAACTAAATGCAAAGCAGCAGCCTTAATAGCATCAATGTTTTTCTCTGTTTTCAAAACTGGACTAAATGACTGAATTCCAAATACTTTTTTCAATTGTTTGACGACATAATCAACAGGCTCATCGTTTAATACAACAAACATGCGATCCCATTTTGATTCAATCCGTATATTTTCAAAGTCGCGTAACATAAATTGGATATTTTTCTTTAATTTTTGGACAAAATGTTTTCTGTTCCGTCCCTTTAAAGACATTTCGCCATATCGAATCATTATTCTATCATATTTCATTTATTTCGCCTCACCACGGTATTTAATTGATCTAAAGTTTTCTTCAAGGCTTCTATAAATTGTCTAGCTTCTCCCATTGTATTTTCATACGAAAGGCTCACACGAATAGCTCCAAGTGCAGCTTCCTCCGAAGCTCCCATTGCCAATAAAGTCGAGCTAGGTGTCTTCTCTTTTGAAGAACAGGCACTTGTTGTTGACACGATGCAGCCAGCATCTTCTAACGCATGGACTAGAACTTCTCCTTTAAGACCAAGCGCAGTAAAGTTAATAATATGTGGAGCCGCTTTTGCCGGCGTATGAACGACAATGTCATCAATTTTTTTTAGCTCTTCAAGTAAGAAATTTCTTATTTGCAAAATAGAATCTACATTGTTTTGTAAATTAGTTTGGGCTAGGCGAAGTGCCTTTGCCATTGCAACAATGCCCCCCGTATTTTCGGTTCCGCTTCTCCATTTTTGCTCCTGATTTCCCCCAGCAAATAGCGGCTCAAGTCGGATTCCATTTCTTTTAAACAAAAATCCGTTCCCTTTCAAACCATGAAATTTATGGGCAGAGAAAGTACAAAGATCAACGGCCGCACGATATAAATCTAACGGAACTTTGCCAATGCCCTGAACATGGTCAACATGGTAGATGATCTTAGGATAGTTTTTCAATATTTGACTAATTTTTTCAATGGGTTGAATCGTGCCAATCTCATTATTTACATGAATGATGGAAACTAATATCGTTTCGTCCGTAATTGCGTTTCGAACAGCTTCTGGATCAACTATACCATCTGAATTTACTGAAAGCCACGTAACTCGGAAACCAATTTTCTCGAGTTGTTTTATAGCATTTTTTACGGAAGAATGCTCAATCTCTGTTGAAATGATATGGTTTCCTCTTCCTTTATATTGAAATGCAGCCCCTTTAATTGCTAAATTATTTCCTTCTGTTCCGCCAGAGGTAAAAATAATTTCAGCTGGTTTAACACCAGCCAACTCAGCAATTTGTTCTCTTGCCTTCGTAATCAATTGCTCTGCTTTTCCACCAAAATTATGCAAAGAAGATGGGTTACCGAAAAAATCACGATTTACTTTCAAAAAAGCCTCTAAAACATCTTCATGGGGCCTAGTTGTCGCACTATTATCAAAATAAATCATTGCAAACACCTTCTACTATTAATTCACTTCACAAATATATATCATAACATAATTTTATTGAAGGAAAAGCAGGAATTTGTCTCCGAGTAGCAGCCTAATCTCATCAACCTTCAGAAAGAAAAAAAGGAGAGTCAGAATGACCTCTCCCCTGTCGTTACTTATACTTCGACACCATCGTTGTTATATATATCTTCAATTCGTTTCAACGCACCTGGTTCTACCTTCTCAACTGCTGTTGCAGCTTCTTCTAAAGCAACCAAATATTCATAATTACGAAAAGCTTGTTCTGCCTTTTCAAGGTTTGTAGCCAGCTCGGGATTTCGGCTCCGATATCTATTCGCATATTGGATAACTCGTTCAGCAAGTTGAGCTGTTTCAATATGTTCTTCCGTTTTTTCATAAAGATGATCAACTGAATTGCTTGCCTCACTTAAAAAGTTTTGGACAATTTTCATATTGAGCGGCTTTTCGTTTAAGCTATGGTGAACATCAGCTAGTTGCTCTTCTGCTCGATCATAGAGTGATTCAAAGTCAGCTGGAAGCCCTGGCATATGACTTTGCTGAACAAGTCTTATAATCTCTTTTACCTTTCTCTGCAATTCCATAACCTTTTCCTTAGCTGCTAATTCATCCTTACGAAGACTCTGAAGATGTTCCATATACTCTGCCTGCTCCGTTTGCATCTGTTTTAGCTGTTCATCAATATCTTTTAATTCCTCTTCTAAAATAGAATAGGCCGTAATTTCATCGGTCATTTTTGCCTTAAGAAGATCGTAGCGTTTCGCAATTTGAAGCAGATTCTTTTCAATTCTTTTAGGAAGTTCTAACTCATTGTCTAATAATTGATAGCTATTTTGCACAATATTAGTTTCATTAATAATTCCATCATTTTCTTCCTTCAATTGCACTAAAGCTATTTCTGCTTTTTCATTTTCTTGTAAAACATAATGTTTAGCATATACTTCTTTTTCTAGTAATTCGTATAAAGCATCGACGGTTTCCTTCGTCTCTAGAAGTCCTTTTTCAACTTCATTTACTTCTCCTGCTTCAAGTAATGATTGATAAGATGTAATGTTATTTTCCATTTCTTCCAATTGCTTATCAATCTGCAGATGATCAAGAACAAAACCTTGCTGCTTCATTTCCTTATAACCATCTCGAAGCTCGCTTTGTTGGGACGGAAGAATAGTCTGACATTCTGTAAGAAGATCAGGAATTTTTTCCATTTTATCGGATAATTGCTCCAAATTATTAGCTAGGGAGAGGACAACTTCCCGTGCTTCAAAATAATTCCCTTCATTTGTAAGCTCTTCATAATTTTTGATTTGATTTCCAATCGTTTCAACTAGTTGTTCTAGGTGTGGTGCAGCAATACCAAACAGATGACGATGAGCTAATAAATATCGCTTTCGTTCCATATATCCTTCTACTAAACCTTCAATTTCAGTTCTACTTTTCTCTTCACTACCGACTAAATCATCTAACTCCTGAAGAATTCGGTCAATTTCTAATTCAATTGTTTGAAGTGATTTCTCAATTTTAATATGTGCTTCTTTCGCTTGTTTAAAGCGATATTTATCCGTATGTTCCTCGGCGTAAAATAGCATTTCATCTATATCTGGGAATTGAACCGCAACGATTTCGTCCCAATTTTTCCGCCACCGTTCAAACATTTCTTCCGTTTGCCCTGTCATGTTTAATCGTTTTATTTTTGCGAGTTCTTCCGCAATAGGTCGATTCATCAATTCTAGTTTTTTAGTATCAAGGCGATCTACTTCCCGATAATATCTTTTTCTAACTATATATCCCACTACAAATAATATCAGGATGATCAAAATGATCGATATCATGATCTCCACAGCGTATTTCATTGTAAGCCCCCGTTCCTCCACTTTCCTCGTACCTTTATGTAAAAATAAATTCATTTATTAAAAGAAAAGAAATTATTATTATGGCTAGTGCCATATCTAGCTCAAGTCCCCAGCGACTCGCAATCTTTCAGCTTCTTCCTACGATAATCTATTATGTTATTCTATAATACCATGTAAGCGACATTTTTTGACTATGAAAAACATTTTTTTTACTATAAAATAGCATTACGCTGTTCCATTCTGTTTTTTCAAAAGTCTATTGAACTAGGAGATAAGCATGAACATTCATTTTAATCTATCTGAAACAGATTATTTACACTTCAACTTATTTCATGTTAAACATTCAGAAACTGCAAGGAAAGCATTACTTATGCAAAGATGGACAGGTCCTGTTCTTTTTTTGATTTTATCGTATTTATTTTCCACGATAACCGACATATCTTTTTTGTTATCATTCTCTACTTTTTTCGTTATTAGTGTTATATGGTTTGTTTTTTATCCTAAATATTTCTTCAGCCTCATTATCCGTCATACGAAAAAGATGTTAAAAGAAGGGCAAAACGATGGATTAATTGGTGAGCACCGCCTGATGATCTCTGAAAAAGGAATTACAGATTGTACATCTAACGGAGAGAGTCATGCAAACTGGTCTGGAATTAAAGAGTTAAAAGAGGATGACCAATTCTTTTATCTCTATAACACTTCTGTTAGTGCATACATTCTTCCCAAGAGTGCTATAACAAATGTTGATGAAGTTCGATCTTATATTAAAAACCATTTTATTTCATCAACTGTTGCAAAGCGATAATCACTATGTTTTTCACAATTATTTCAGGGATTATTGTCGCACTTATCATTTTGTATTAAACAACTTCAAGAAAAAGCGGAAAAGACGCCTATCTAGTGCCTTTTCCGCTACGTTTATCAATCAAAGTGCGATTACACTCTTTTGGATTTCTTTTCCTCCAAATAAGGATTCAAGCCATTGATGGATCGTTGAATGATATTTTTCAATAAAATAAGATTCGTTTAGATTCATGCCCCACACTTCCGCCACATAGAGGCTATTAACATATGGCATCATTAACATCCCTTTTAATTGAATCACAATCATACTTATAGGGAGTGCAGTTTTATGTTCTTTTAAAGCGGATTGAATCATTGTTTTTAAGTAAAAACGCTCTTTCATTAAATAGGAGGAGATAATCTCGCGGGAAATTTGCGAATCGATCGTCACTTCCCGCCATACAAAGCGGGCTAATAGTCTGTTTTCACTTTGATATTGAAGAATTTTTTTGATGGCCCTCGTTAAACAAATATCTGCGCGTTCCTTGTCCAACTTCACAATCTCTTCATCTAAACATTTCAAATACGGTTCAAAAAAACGCACAAGGCACTCTTCTAGCAATCCTTGTTTTCCGCGAAAATAATACGAAATATTCGCTATGTTCACATTAGCTCTTGCCGCAATATCACGAATCGTCGCTCCCTTAAAACCCTTTGAATTAAAAAGTGCAATCGCCGCCTCAAGAATAACTTCCCTAGTTTCCCTTGGATGATCTTTCATTAATTATTCCCCCCATTCTAGTATCATATAAAATCCACTTACTTTTCTAATTTATAATGATAAAATAACATTATGACGTTTTATGATTACTAGAACACTTCTCTAGATAAAAAGCAATTCCTTTGAAAATATATCGACAGTTTCTTTAAGTGCTTGTCGAATGGAGGTAGAATAATGTTTACAGTAGCAAGTTATGGCGATAATCGCGTTAAAAATTATGATTTAGTGATAAAACAACTTGAAGCCCTCTTAGATGGAGAACCGAATATAGTGGCCAATTTAAGCAACGCCTCGGCTTTGCTTAATCAATTTCTGGAGAGAATTAATTGGGTCGGCTTTTATTTGCGAGAAAATGAAGAATTAGTACTTGGACCATTCCAAGGACTACCAGCCTGCGTAAGAATACCGATGGGAAAAGGTGTGTGTGGGACAGCTGCTGCAAGGAAGGAATCACTTGTTGTGAAAGATGTTCATGAATTTCCTGGCCATATTGCATGTGATGCCGCTTCGCAATCAGAAATCGTCATACCAATTATGAAAGCTGGAGAAACATTTGGCGTATTAGATATTGACAGTCCCGAAAAAGACCGTTTCGATGAGGTAGATCAATTATATTTGGAAAAGTTCGTGAAGACACTAGAGCGTTATTTATAAACCCCCGAAAAATAGTGAAATTGGGGCTTACAGGATAAAAGGAGGGCTTCCAAAAAGTCAATTTCGACTTATTGGAAGCCCTCTAATTTAGTATGTTCGATTTCACAACTCACTACTAGCTGTCATCTTCCGAACAGCAATTTGATTTTTCCCTAAGCTTTTCGCTTCATATAAAGCCGAATCGGCTCTACTAAATAATTGAGACACCTCTTCAGTTTTATCGCTCGTCCAATTAGAAATTCCACATGACATCGTTACACTAGGATTAGTGTTTTGTGAAACACTTTTTAGTAAACGTTTTGCAACCGAAATGCCTTGTTCTAGAGAAACACTTGGCAAATATATGGCAAGTTCTTCTCCGCCCCACCGTGCGGCAATATCATTAGGTCTAATCGACCGCTTAATCATTTCCGCAACTTGAATCAATACTTGATCCCCTATTTGATGGCCATATTTGTCATTAATTTCCTTAAAGTCATCCAAGTCAATTAAAATAAAGGTACCTTCACGATCTTTCTCCATCGACACTTTAATAGCATCATCTAAATAATTTCTAGCATAAAGTCTTGTAAGATAATCTGTTATGACCATCCGTTCCAATTTCTCTCGTAAAATTACATTCGCCATTCCCAATGCTGAACGCTGAACAAGCGACTGGAATAAACGGAATTGCTCAAAAGAAAAGGCGAGAGGACTCTCACTGGCTAAAATGACGCACCCTTGTATGGAATTCGTTTGAAATGGCACAGACATCAGTGAGCCTACATACGATTCAATCCCCTCTAAAAGACTACTTGTATCACCTATGAACAAACTATCAGACTTATTTTCTGCTTTTTCAAAAATAGCCTTAACTAGTAGCTTCCCATACTTTTTGTGAAAAAAACTTGAACTTTCACGCATAATATAATGGGAATCCCCATTTAAAACAATATAACCTATATCTGAGGCATGAAATATGCTCATTATCTGCTTTCGTAAATAATGAATCGTTTCTTTAAATGTTGATGTCGAATTTAATTTTTGGGTAATTTCATCTATCAATCTTAAATCTTCGATTAGCTTTTGTGATTGCTGGTACAATTTTGCATTTTCCAACGCATTACCTGCTGTATTCGCCAAAAGTCTAATAAAGTCTAGTTGAGTATAGTTGAATGAGGATGGAAAATGAGACTTGACATGCAGAACCCCATATACACCTTGTTTTCCTTGTAATGGAGCAAAGACAGATGGACATTCTTCATGATCCGTCTCGATGGTAGCGTTCACATAGGCTGCAATAGCCAAAACATTTCCGGAATTAAATTCAAGATTTTTCACTGGTAATCCTGAATCAATTTCCTCATCATGAGATAATAATAAAAAAGCATCATTTTCAGGAAAAACTTTTTTCAGTGTATGAATAATTTCAAAAAGCACTTGGTTAGTATCCATGGAAGAATAGCATTTATCTGTGACTCTGAATAATTCTCGATACATAATTTCCTTGAAAGTCTTAGAGTTATTCTGATTGATCTCCATCCCTATCCTCCCAACTCAATCTTTTCTTTAATAAAATAGAAATAAATGGAAATTTTTCCACTATTCCACTGTATTATAATTAATATATCATAAGTAGAACTTTTTACCTACATTTTTAGTTTTTTTAGTTTATTTTAACGGATATATTTTTCAAGAGGATTTCACCGTCTGAAGCTCCGTTGAAAATTAATTGGCATGATATATTTATCAAATTCCATAATAAGTCATTCACTGGTTCTCTCACATTTAAAGATTCCTTAGAAAAATGTACTGACCTTTCTCGTAGTTCCTTTCATTTTATACTTCAAAAATTTCCACTGCAATCCTTTTCTATAGTTCTGACTAGTCATAAACAACCTTCATATTAAAGTGAAACTTCAAGCACCCCCACTTACAATTTTTGGGTTTTCTTCGAATCCTTTAAGTATGGGCCTTATACTCGTTAATGCTTAATAAATGTGAAAAATATAATCTGAACTTCTACTTAGTTGACTTTACGATTATTCAATTATATAATGGTCGTTGTGTAAAATAATTGCAGCCTAGATGAACACTTGATGATCGTATTTTGTTCCCTTATGGATAAGGTCCATAAGAGGTGCATCTCGTAACCCGCTGCTGCTAGGGCGAAGGTGCATGAAAACAAAATACCCACTAAGTTGTGTCATATCGGTTTTTATTTTACAAAAATAAAACCTAAGGAGGAGACTACTATGTCTCGTTATACCGGCCCAAGCTGGAAATTGTCTCGTCGTCTTGGAATTTCTCTAAGCGGAACGGGAAAAGAATTAGAAAAGCGCCCTTATGCGCCAGGACAACATGGTCCTAACCAACGTAAAAAGCTTTCTGAATATGGTCTTCAGCTTCAAGAAAAGCAAAAGCTTCGCCATATGTATGGTGTAAATGAGCGCCAATTCCATAATACATTCTTGAAAGCTGGTAAAATGAAAGGTAAGCACGGTGAAAACTTCATGATTCTTCTAGAACAACGCCTAGACAATGTCGTTTATCGTCTTGGTCTTGCTCGTACTCGTCGCCAAGCACGCCAAATCGTTAACCATGGTCATGTTCTTGTAGATGGACGTCGCGTTGATATTCCGTCTTACAAAGTAGTACCTGGTCAAGTAATCAGCGTTCGTGAAAAATCTCGTAACCTTGCGATCATTAAAGAATCAGTTGAAGCTACTAACTTCGTACCTGAATACCTTTCTTTTGATGCAGATAAACTTGAAGGTACATTCTCACGCCTACCAGAGCGTTCTGAACTACCTGCAGAAATTAACGAAGCGTTTATCGTTGAGTTCTACTCTCGTTAAGTTTTATACTTTGCAAAGAGTAGTATTAAAAGCCCCAAAATCTTTGTTATATCAAGATTCTGGGGCTTTTTGTTTTACGAGAATGACACTTTTGGTTCAACAAATAAAATTTCATAGCTCTACTTGCCCATTGGATCATCCACTATAATATCGAATAACCCCCTCTACAATACGTGTTGTCACTTTATTTTGAAAGTCGTCTGTATTGATTAGAGCCTCATCCTCAGCATTCGAAAGATATCCAAGTTCGAGTAATACTGCTGGAACCTTATTCTCTCTTAGTACATAGTAGTCTCCAAATGACACTCCTCGATTGCGCGTGCTAATGTCCACCTTAAAAATTTGTTGATGTATATATTCCGCTATTTTCTGATCCTCCTTACGATAATAATAACTAGTCATGCCATGAACATCATTAGTTTCAAAGGCGTCGTAATGAATGCTTATAAACAAATCGGCTTGATGTTTTGCTGCCATTTCTACTCGATCATCAAGTGAGGTATAATTATCACCATCACGCGTTATCTTTACATCAGCACCAACCTGCTCCAATCCAGATTTGATTTTAATAGCCGTCTTTAATGTGATGTCTTTCTCAATAGTTCCTTTTTGACCACTTGCTCCAATATCTCTACCACCATGTCCGGGGTCAAGTACGATTCGGATCCCGTCTAAAACCAACTTTTCTTTGTCCTTTACTATTGGGTTGTCAATTTTTGGTGTATCGTTAAACGCTGCACTACCTGGCTGTCTAGCTTTTTTATATTCAAGTAAAAGAAAGGCCGTAAAGACTAGTAACAAAATTATAATCGTGATGAATACTTTTCTTCTTTTCATAAAAAATATCCCTTCTAGTTTGATACACTCTCATAACCGCTCGTCTGAATAAAAATTATTAGTAATATGTGCCTGATCGCTATACACCCCAAACTCATAGCCTTGGTCTTTTAAAAAAGCAATGATCTGCGGGAGAAGCTTAAGAGTTTGTTCTTTTTCATGCATAAGAATCACTTCAATATCCCCCATTGGAGCTGTTTCGAAAACTTCCATTATTTTTTCTGGTTCATCTGGATATTTCCAATCTTGGGAGTCAATCGTCCAATCCCAAATTTTCAATTCCGCTTCTATAATTTCGTTCAAAATCACCTGATCGTTTAAACCCGGATAAGAACCATAAGGCGGACGTACTAAACGAGGGCTCGTTCCAGTGATTTCATGAATTAACGCTAATGTCTGCTCCATTTCCGAAACAAACTGCCGTTTTTTGTACAATTTATCAAAATCATGGGTCATACTATGTGCCCCGACATAATTCCCTTCCCTAACTGCTCGTTTTACATCTGCTTGGAGAGATTCTTTCTTCAAATTGTTTCCTTGCATGAAAAAAGTTGCTTGGACCCCATGTTCCTTTAAAACATTAAGGAAATCCCCAGTCCATTTACTAGGACCATCATCAAAAGTTAAATAGACTGTCTTCCCACTCTTTTTTTCGATTTCAATCTCTTTTTTTTCTTCATTCGTTTCCTTCAATCGCCTATTCGCCTCTTCTATCATTTGCTCATCCATTATTTCAGGCAGTGGATTATTTTTTTCAGTTGTCTCAGCCATTATTCTTTTCTCTTCTATTTGTTGTATAGGGAACACGGCTTTTATAAAGTAAACTACCGCCCAAATACAAGGAATAGCAAAAACAAGTATTAAAATTAATTTTAGAAGCTTCCTCCTCTTCATCCGATCTGCCCCGCCTGTTTTCCATTTTCCCACCTGTTTCAACCCCTCTTGTTATCTCTAAAAGGAGATTAACAGGGTGAAGTATAGATAAAATGAAGATGAGATGAATATTGTCTAAAGATGCAAAGAAAAGCGGAAGCGCCCGTTTAGCTACGTAGAAACTTCCTAGCTTCTGACGAGATAAAGGAAACACGGCGAGGCACGAGCCGATGTTGACTTATCGTAGGAAGAAGCGTAGAAGTTTCCTAGTCGCTGGGCGCTGGAGCTAGACCGAGCACTAGCCAAATTTTATACTTCCTTATTTATGTACAAATTCGCAGATATATTGATTAAAGCTAAAAAACAATCGTTCTACATCAAGCGGCTAGACGCAAAAACTAAAACAAGAAAAGCTATCAAACATGGTATCTTCCCATGATTTGATAGCTTTTTAACAAATTACTATTGATTTTTCTTTAAATAAAAATAAAACAATACTCCTTTTTCTGTATTTACTACACCATATTTACTTTCATGAAGTTCAAGAATATTTCGAGATATGGCTAGTCCTAAACCTGTTTCTCCTTTTGATCGTTCACGCGAAGTGTCCCCTCTGTAAAATCGCTCCCATATTTTCCCAATCCTTTCAACTGGAATCGGTTCACCTGTATTTTCAACACATATTTTCACTTCGTTCTCTTCGTCCTTTAGAGAGACAAAGACATCCCCTTCTTTTCGTGTATGACGGATAGCATTCGTTAAAAAGTTTGTAATAACTTGCTCAATTCTATGCTCATTTGCCAACACTTTAAACGGCTGCAATGATAGTTTGATCTTTACTTGCTTTTTGGCAGCCTCTAACTCAAGTAGTGCACATAGCTTTTCGATCGTTTCGTCAATATGAAAAGGTTCCATTTTCATTTGATATGTGCCAGATTCATATTTTGCTAGTTCAAGCATATCGGCAATAAGCCGATCCATTTTATCTACCTCTTTCTCCAATGCTTGAAAATAATATCCCTTTTTATCTTTGGCTACATCATCCTGTAAAATAGATATGGTGCTTTTCATTATGCTTAGTGGTGTTTTTAGTTCATGAGAGACACCAGATATAAATTCTTTCCTTGTATTTTCCAACTGTTTTTCTTTTTGAATATCCTCATGTAGTTGATTTATATGAGTATGTAATGTATCAGAAAGAATATTAATATTTTCCGATAATGTACCTAATTCATCCTTTGATTTTACGGATACTCGCTCTGAAAAATCAAGATTGGCCATCTTTTTCGTTGTATAATTGATCTTTAATAATGGGTTAGCAATTTTTTTTGAGTAATAAAAGGATGCTATTAAAACTAACAACATAACAATGGCGATCAAATATACATAATACTCCTTTACCATTTGAACAGCCTCATCTACTGGCTGTAACGATGTCATTGCAAATAGATGTGAGGGGTGATCATCTACTTTCAATCGTTTAGTTAAGATTTTATACTGAATATTGTTTTGTTCCTCATCCCTTATTTGAGTGGCCTGATGCATAGTGCTGCTTGATTCAAATAGAAGTGACGCTTGAAATTCTCTAATTTTATTCATAAATAATGGGTTAGTATATATAGCATTAGAGCCTTCGCTCTGAGTAGGTAGGTGAATAGCTGTAACTGTTCCAATCAAATGAACAATTACTTGCTCGGAGTCTGTAGATGGCGTTTGTTTTTCGTCTAATACTTCAGATTCCTCCATTAAAACGGATGGTTCTTGAAAATATGTTTCATTAGGTGAGGAGAAGTCCTCTTCCTCCAAACCCGGACGATTCTCTTTAAGATATTTTCTTATCGCATTTTTCAGCTCTTTATTTTCCCAGTGAGATTCCATTACTTGTTCATTTTCCAATTTATGTTGATCCAAGGCAAATAAAGAACCAGGATATTCAGATATATATATTCCTAATTGACCAACACTAATAGGAACAAGAGCTGTTTCTCCTCTTACCGCATATATAGCAATAGGTTCCCCTATGGTTAGAGGAAAGTTGTCTGTTAAGGTCTCTTCAAAATCTATTAGATAATATAAAGGAATACGAATCTTTTTATCTATTATAGATAGATCGTTTGATTCTTCCGTATGAACTTCGATGTAGAAGTCATCCACATTTGTTAAATTGCCATTTTCATCCAAAGTCGTAATCCAAGTGCCTTGTTCTTGATAAAAATCTTGCTCAAGCTTTTGTACGGTATATTTGTTGTCATTATTATTAAGATATTCATCCGCGTAGCGATCCATCGCACTTTGAATATCGTTGATTTTTTGACGTGCATAATATTGCTTAAAGAAAATGGTTTGTCCGATAAAAACTGTTGTTAAAATGAACATGCAAAGCAACGTTGTAAGAGTAAAAAGTTTCAGGACAATTTTACTCCTCATCTCGTCCCCTCAAATTTATAGCCCTGTCTGACAATTGTTTTAATCGCATCTGCCTTATCCCCGAGTTTAGTCCGTAAATTCCGAATATGGGTATTAATCGTTCGATCATCTCCATCGTATTCATACCCCCAGACCTTAATAATTAATTGTTCTCTCGTCATTACAATCCCTTCGTTTTGCATTAAATAAGATAGAATTTCAAATTCGGTATGTGTAAGCTTAATAGTTTGATCATCGACAAGTACTGTTCTTGAAGCCATATTAATGGAAATTCCATTCAGCGAATGTATCTGTTGTTGCTTAATATCATTTTTATGCTGGCGACTATATAATAAACGTTTTGCCCTTGCCAACAATATAGGTGGACTATATGGCTTTGTTACATAGTCATCTGCCCCAAGTTCAAATCCTAATAAAGTATCTTCTTCCTCACCACGCGCTGTCAACATAATAATGGGAACATCTGCTGTTTTTCGTATCCGTCTGCACACTGACCAACCATCTAATTCTGGTAACATAATATCTAGTATGATTAAATCAATCTTTTCGCTATTAAATAATTCGAGCGCCCTTTTTCCGTCACTTGCTTCCAACACGGTGAAATTTTCATTCAAGAAATAGTCTTTGAGTACTTCTCTCAGAATTTGTTCATCTTCGACAATTAGAACCGTATCACTCATAGTCAAACACCCTCCATCATTATCATTTACAGTATAGCAAATCGATGTAAAGATAAGATAA
The DNA here is from genome assembly GCF_001375535.1 of Bacillus niameyensis. Lineage (GTDB taxonomy): Bacteria > Bacillota > Bacilli > Bacillales > Bacillaceae_C > Lederbergia > Lederbergia niameyensis. The sequence continues at coordinate 1,551 of NZ_LN831197.1, read as the reverse complement.
AGATGGTGTAATCCTACTTGTCTTAATCAACAAAAAAATAGCCCTCGAATAGGCTTGCAACACAGCCCATATTGTTACAGCCATTAGTAAATGCCATGGTGGAATAGTAAGAGGGCTTGTTTATCGAGGGAGAATAATAATCGAGGAACTATGTCGTTAGCTATTGTTTTGTATAAGTCGGCTCATAAACTTAGACACTAAAAAATATTGACTTTTGAAAAATAGAGTGTTATAATTTTTTTAATTTCAAAGGGGAGTAGCTTTTACGGTAAAGTCGTCATTTCAGAGTATTGGTAGCTCATACTCTCGGCTTTACGGGCAACTTAACGTGTTGTTAGCAAGACCTTTGCCAATATATGGTAAAGGTCTGTTCTTATTTTGGAGGCTTTTACCATTCATTGGTAAAAGCCTCTATTTTTATTTCTGAAGGGAGAACACTACATGGATTCATTATGGCTAGAATATGGTTGGACTTTACTAATCCTTATAGGACTAGAGGGGATTTTATCTGCTGACAATGCACTTGTTATGGCGGTCATCGCTAAACACTTGCCAGAAGAACAAAAAAAGAAAGCAATCAATTATGGGATTATTGGGGCATTCATTTTCCGCTTCCTAGCCCTTTTCGCAATTTCCTTTATTGCTAATGTATGGCAAGTACAAGCAATTGGTGCAGCATATCTAATTTATTTAGGTTTAAAACATGTGCTCACCGATTTATTTTCCAAAAAAGGTGTTAAAGAAGAGTTGGAAAAAGAAACTGCTGGCAAAGGATTTTGGCCGACTGTTGCAAAAATCGGCTTAGCAGACCTTGCTTTTGCAATTGATTCAATCCTTGCAGCCGTTGCACTTGCGATTGTCCTTCCTAAAACTTCATTACCTCACATTGGTGGAATGGATGGCGGACAATTTCTAATAGTCGTTATCGCTGGAATAGCAGGTTTGATCTTAATCAAATATGCGGCAAACCTCTTCGTAAAACTGCTTGCTGTGCGACCAGGCCTTGAAACAACAGCTTACTTAATTGTTGCTTGGGTAGGAGTAAAACTTGCCGTCATTACACTTAGCCACGAAAAAGTAGGTATATTAGCTGAAAGTTTCCCACATAGCACAGGTTGGACAATTGCTTTCTGGGTAATTCTTTTAGGTATTGCAATTGGTGGTTGGTTTATGTCAGGTAAATCAGTTGCTCATGAAAAAAAGTCGACTCATGAGAGTCATCTGAAGGGATAAAATAAAAAAGAGCTGAAACAGAAATTATCTTTCTGTATCAGCTCTTTTTTTATAAAAGTATAAAATTTGGCTAGTGCACAGCGACTAGCAAACTTTCAGCTTCTTTCTACGATAAGTCAACATCAGCTCGTGCCTCGCTGTGTTTCCTTTATCTCGTCAGAAGCTTAAAAAGTTTGTACGTCGCTAAACGCGCGCTTCCGCTTTTCTTTGTCTAGCTCCAGCGCCCAGCGACTAGGAAACTTCTACGCTTCTTCCTACGATAAGTCAACATCGGCTCGTGCCTCGCCGTGTTTCCTTTATCTCGTCAGAAGCTAGGAA
>NZ_LN831196.1 GCF_001375535.1 Bacillus niameyensis | reverse complement strand
CCACTGTACCAAAAACAATGAACTGTCCACAGTGTGGAGCTCCATCAGATTATCTGTACGCCAATAATGGTGATAAAGGGCAGTTTCAATGCAAGGTTTGTTCTTGCCTTTTCAGTGATAAGAATCGCTTTTCTAAAGAGGCCATTCTTAAGTGCCCTCACTGTGCAAAGACCCTTGATAAGATTAAAGAAAGAAAAGATTTCTCTGTCTACAAATGTAGAAATAATGACTGTTCTTATTATCGAAAGAAACTGAAGACCATGTCTAAAAAAGAGAAAAAGCGGTTTAAGAAAGATCCTCAAGCATTTAAATTGAGGTATATCTTTCGTCAGTTTCACATTGATTTTAGACCTTTATCTAAGAGATCATTCGAGTTACCAAAAGTCGATTTATCTAGGATTTATGCTTCGCCACACGTTTTGGGTCTGATCTTAACCTATCATGTGAATTATGGGCTTTCAGCCCGTAAGACAGCAGCCATTATGCAAGATGTCCATGGTGTTGCAATTTCCCACCAAACCATTTTGAATTACGAAAACAGTGTGGCTCTATTGCTTAAACCGTATGTGGATCATTATCCCTATGAGCTTTCTGATCAATTCTGTGGCGATGAAACCTATATCCGAGTCAATGGAAAGTGGCACTATTTATTTTTCTTTTTTGATGCAGTAAAGAAGATCATTCTCTCTTATCCAGTGTCTCCAAATCGCGACACGGTAACGGCTATTCGTGCCATTGATGAAGTGTTAGTTAAAATGCAAGATATCCCTAAAGATCTTACCTTCGTAGTGGATGGAAATCCCATCTATCTTTTAGCTCAACACTTTTTTGCCCAGAACGACATCAAATTTGATGTGAAACAAGTGATTGGGCTTACCAATGAGGATCCTATTTCAACTGAATACAGACCGCTAAAACAAATCATCGAGAGATTGAATCGTACTTT
>NZ_LN831195.1 GCF_001375535.1 Bacillus niameyensis | reverse complement strand
TTTAGACCTGCGGTAATATGTCAAGCACAAAATAATTAGTTATTTGGTTATCAAGGATCAAATATCTGAAAAAAGGCAGCACTAAACTAGACCAGTAAATTTTTGGTATTTACTGGAATTAGAGAAAGGATTTATTAGCGCATATGCGTCATATATTTACGCTCCTTTTCGGCGTGTAAATTTGGTGATTGCGTAGTAGCGCATCGACCAAACGTACAAATTTTCTTGCGGTTAGAACGAGTGCCCTTTTGTGCTGATGTTTCGGTACTTCTTTGTATTTCTTCGCGTAGTATTCTTGATACTCGGGAATGTGCCTTCTTACTGAGTTGGCGGCTTCAACTAAGTAATATCTTAGGTATTGATTTCCGTTGCGCGAAAGGGAAGTATCATCCGCAGTAAAACGTCCAGATTGATGTTTTCGCCAGTACAGACCTGCATATTTGGCTATTTTCGTTTCATCTTCAAAACGGTCAATTTGACCGATCTCAGCGATAATACCAGCTGTGAATACAGGTCCTACACCAGGGATGGATTGAAGGGTCTGAGTCTCTTCTAAGCCAGCCATGATGCGTTCAATGGCCTTTTCAATCTCCTTTACTTGCTTTTGAAGCGTTCTAATCACTTCAATGGATGTACCAAGGAGAACGTCGATTGAATCTTCGACTACCTTATCTAGGCGATACGAAGAACGGACGGCCCTTTGGATGGATTTCGCTACACATTCTGCGTCATTGAATCGGTTTTTTCCTTTTTCCTGAAGGAAACCGGCTAAATCTTCTAATGGCATTTGTGCTAGTTCATCTAGGCTAAATTTTTCTGAGAACATTTCCATCATGGCGTTCCCGAAAACGGACGAATCCACCTCTTGAGAAAAGGTATTACATTTAAAACTTAGGTGCTGTAAGAAATGTTGTTTCTCTTTCGTCACTTGATGGATGAGTTGGTAACGGGAACGAGTCAATTGTTGTAAGGCAATATACTGTTCTTCCTTTACCACGGACATGGAATTACGCCCAAAGCGAAGATAGTCAGCTATCACAAAAGCATCAATCTCATCTGTCTTATCCATATCCGTATAGCTTTTCTTAAAATTGGCAATCTGTTTGGGATTCATGACAAAAACCTTTGCGCCAAGACCTTTTAGTGATTCATCGTTATGCAAAAACATGGAAGGGTGAAAACTATAGACAGACGTAGATTCTAAACCGATTTTTAATGCTTGAATATTATTGTTTGTGGTGCAATCTAGAATACGGTCTCGTAGTTGTATGGCACCTGGAAGATCGTTAGAGACGGTAAAGGATGTAAGCTTTTCTCCTTCATCGCCTAAGATACAAACTTTTATATCAAAAGAACTAATATCTAAACCAACAAATAATTTCATGGGTTGTCCCCTCCTTTCAAATTAGAATCATTGGTATTATTCTTGGATGCCCTGAGATATCTCTAGTGTGAACGCCGACCAGCAACCTCGTGTATCAGAACTTACCCTGATTCGAAAGCCGCCCTAGAGCTACTATCCTCTAGGTTCGAGATTCAGGGAGAACAGCCTGCGAGTAGGAAGCACCGCACGTACACTGAGAAACAGTCTAAAAATGTGGTTAAACCCACAGGAGGAAAAAGAATTGTCCCAAATGATCCTATTCTCATTATCTAGAAATATCTCGGGACATCCAAGAAATTTGAATAAATTATTACAGGAAAAATAGGAAATTATGGGCTCTTAAAAAGGAGCCTAAACATAATATACGAG
>NZ_LN831194.1 GCF_001375535.1 Bacillus niameyensis | reverse complement strand
TGTAACCGTCAAGTACAATTAAACAGTTTTCCCCAATTAAGACTCAACAGTTAACCGAAATTAAGATTCAACACCTGTTTCTATAAATAAGGCCTGTCTATATTTCATTCTGATGCTATCTTGGTGTTCATCAAATGTAATGACTTCGCTTCTATGGAGGAGGCGATCTAAGATCGCCGTTGTTAATGTAGTATCTCCCAAGAATTTCCCCCATTCACCTGGTCCCTTATTAGACGTTAATATGAATGCTGTTTTGTCATACATATCATAAATAAACTGAAAGAAGAGCTGCGCATCCTGTGTTTCATAAGCCATATACATGATGTCGTCAATGATAATCAAATCCGATAAAGTAATTCGTTTGTACCTTGTTCTAGATTTATTGATATACTCTCTGGTCTTAAGTATATAAATAAGGCGATCCATTGAGATAAAGGAAACTTGATATCCTTGGTTAACCGCATGAATGCCCAGTCCAGTTGAGAGATGCGTTTTCCCCACTCCAGGTGGTCCCATCATAATTAGTGTGAAACGTTCTTCAATCCAAGACAGTTCTTTGAGTACATTCAGTTGCTTCTCACCAATCGCAGATTGCTCTTCTAAGTTAAATTGATCTAATGTTAATTCTTGCGGAAACTCTGCCCATTTCATTAACTTGGCACGATTCTTTTCTTCGCGACAATTTAATTCATATCCGAGTACCTGATCTATAAATTCATAGTAGGTCCAACCTTTTGACTCTGCTTCCCTAAGCATATTCGGTAGTTCTTTTGCCGTTTCTGCTAATCTAAGTGTTCTGCATTTCTGTTGGATCTCATTATAGGAATTTGTCATCTTATCTACCTCCTTGGAGCACGTGGAGATAGATATCCTGAGTTCGTTCAGGAGCTATTAGCTCCTCATATTTCTCATTGATCAGTTCTTTTTTTGGTAAATCTCTACTTTCCTGAATCTCCATTGAAATCGCAATATCTCTTAAATCATTTGCGCTGGTTAATTCTAACCTTTTCATTTCTTTTACCGCATTTTTGATATGACGCGGATATTGCTCTGCGGCTTTAAGGACCACTTTAAATTGTTCAATAGAATGCCTTGGATAGTGCTCTTGTAAAGTTTTGATAAGCCAAGTGGATATTTCTGTATCAGCTAGTTGTTTAGTGACTTGTTCCGCCAGCTTATCTCTCTTTGATTGTGACCGTTGTCGATGTTTGGGATCTGTTATAACTTCTCCTTTTTCTTTCGATAATGTGTGTAATGCAATTGGACTACCGTTTCGCTCGAGGGCAATGCTTAATATTTCTCCCTTAACAGAGACATAAGCGATGTTCTCCTTACCATTTTGAAAGGTTCCTAACGGAACACTATACCGATTCCCATCAAAACGAATAATATTGTCTTTATGGATTGTTCTTGTTATATTTATAGATGAGATATTTTCGAAAATATATTCACCATTGACCTTTTGAAGATGCTGCTTTTCGAGGGCGTGCACTTCGAAAGGTCTTTTCTTTGTATTATGATGAACTTTATAATTACCTGTTCTTTTTAACCATTTCAAAGATGAATGTTGCCATGTGCCTAAGTCCTTGAAAATGCGATGTTTCGTAAAATTATTCTTCACAAATTTTATTACTTGCTCAATTTTTCCTTTCGACTCTGGATCGCTTTTTCTGCACAGATAAATCTTAAATTTTCTAGTTTGATGATATTTAGTAAAGGATTCCGTAAGGATTAAATCTCCTGCATTCTCGCTAACCGCCAATAAACGATCTTGGTCATACACTATCTCCTCTGTCATTCCTCCAAAGTATCTAAATGCATTTTCCTGCATTCTAATCAAGTCAGTTGTTCGAAGAGGCCGATCCATCCACTCTACATATTTGAATCTTGAGTGGGATAAGATAAATCCGGCCACATATAATTTCTTTTTCTGCCCTGTCTCTGTGTAAACAAAGGTTTCTCCAAAATCAACCTGCATTTGCTTTCCCATCGGAAGTTCTTCAACTGTGCCATACATTCGTTCTATTGTTTCTTTAGGAATTTGATACTTGTCTCTTAAGTCATTTACATAGTTTCGTACCGTATTTTCAGCAACTGATTTTATATTATATTTCTCTTGTAACCAATCATAAATTTGAGCACTTGTTAAGTCTGGATGTTCCTTTAACCATGCCAATATGTCATCTTGGTAGGGATCTAGTTTCTTTGATCGTGTTTGTAACGAATCAATAAACCCAGCAAATTCCTCCGGAGTCATCCCTAAATATTCAATTACTCTATTTCTAGATATTTTTAACCTTCTTGCAATTTTACTGTTTGAGAACCCCATATTCTTCAAACGATGTATTTCTTGGTAAACCATCCACTTTTCCACTTCCTGTTCTCTCCCTTTCGACATACTCTGCATAAGTATACCGAAAGGAATAATAAACTAGTAAACTGTTTAATCTTATTTGTAGAAATCTGTTTACCCTTATTTGTGGAAAACTGTTGAGTCTAGTTTAGCAGTTACAATA
>NZ_LN831193.1 GCF_001375535.1 Bacillus niameyensis | reverse complement strand
GCGACTAGGAAACTTCTACGCTTCTTCCTACGATAAGTCAACATCGGCTCGTGCCTCGCCGTGTTTCCTTTATCTCGTCAGAAGCTAGGAAGTTTCTACGTCGCTAACGGGCGCTTCCGCTTTTCTTATTTTCTAAACTGTTTTAGACTTTCATTCATTTCTTTAGTTTGTTTATATACGTTCTGATAAATTGTAAAAAGCTCACGATATTTCTCTACATTTTCCGTAATAGGTTCATATACATCAGCAGCTTCCAGAAACTTTTCTGCACATTCATCTAAACTATGAAACCAGCCACATCCATATGCAGCTAACATTGCTGCTCCCATACCAGGACCTTGCTCACTAGCTAACTTTACTATTTTCGCATTAAATATATCGGCTTGTATTTGTAACCATGTTTTATTCTTTGCCCCACCGCCAATGGAAACGACTGTATCGATCGTTTTGCCACTAGAGCGAAAAATTTCAATCGATTCATTTTGTGAAAAAGTGATTCCTTCTATCACAGCTCTAATAAAATGATTTCGAGTATGGGAGGAATCTACCCCAATAAAACTGCCCCGAATATTAGCATCAGGGTAAGGTGTCCTCTCTCCAACAATATAAGGGGTAAATAACAATCCGTTAGAGCCAACTGGAATATTCTCCATGCCTTGTAAGAAATCATCAAAATTCTCATCCTTGGCAAAGGTTTGTTTAAACCAGCTTAAACTGTATCCAGCCGCTAACGTCACCCCCATCGTGTAATAAGCGCTTTCCTTACCATGATTAAAATAATGGACCGTTCCATCAAAATCTCGTTTCTCACTTTCCTCATAAGACAAGACAACACCTGATGTTCCAATACTGCAAAGTGTTTTCCCCTCGGATAGGATCCCAGCCCCGATTGCGCCGCAAGCATTATCCGCTCCGCCTGCAAAAACTTTCGTTTGTTCAGAGAGGCCTGTTTTTTCTGCAAACTCTTTAGTGATTGTACCGACAAAATCACTTGATTCTACTAACGAAGGGCATATTCTCGGATTAATTCCAAGTAATTCGCAGATCTCTAAACTCCAGCTTTTTTCAGCAATGTTTAATAATAATGTACCTGCTGCATCTGAATAATCCATCTGAATTGCTCCCGTCATCCGATACCGAAGATAATCTTTAGGAAGCAGGAATACATTCGTTTTTTCAAAAATTTCTGGTTCGTACTGTTTGACCCATAGAAGTTTTGGTAAAGTAAAACCTTCTAAAGCAACGTTTTTAGTAATTTCTAGAAGCTTTTCTTTGCCAACAACGGTATTAATTTGCTCACATTGTTCTGTCGTTCGTGTATCATTCCATAAAATGGCGTTTCTTAATAAGTAACCATCCTTGTCTAATACAACAAGCCCATGCATTTGTCCTGAAAAACTAATTCCTTCGATATTCGTTGGATTATATATGTTAACTAACTCCGATAATGCTTCTACCGTTTTTTCAACCCACTGATTAGGATCCTGTTCACTATAGCCCGATTGTTTTTGAATTAGTGGATAAGATTTTGTGACCTCGTGGACTACATTTCCCTTTTGGTTGACTAATAATACTTTGACAGAGCTTGTCCCTAAATCAACGCCAATTACGTGTTTCATTATCATCTTCCTTTTTATAAAAGAGATGAACCTGAATATCCAGGTTCATCCTCCATTATTTTGCAAAAGCAGTCAATAAATATTGATTAATAATAGCTCTTATTTCTTCAACACGTCCCGATTCATTTTTAATTTCAGTTAATTGAAGGGCGTGCTGCTCTAATTTATGGAAATCAGTCGTTCCTTCCGTAATCTCACGACCAATTCCGTTAGTAAAACTGCTGTATCGTTTTTCAATAAAGTTGTCCAATACTTTATCTTCAATTAATTTATGAGCCACTACTAAACCAACTGCGAAACTATCCATTCCGGCAATATGAGCGCGGAATAAATCTTCAGCTTCAAACGATCCTCTTCTTACTTTAGCATCAAAGTTTAATCCACCTTGACCTAGCCCACCATTTTTAATAATTTCATACATTGCTAATGTAGTAGAATATAAATCGGTTGGAAATTCGTCTGTATCCCAGCCAAGCAATGGATCTCCTTGGTTAGCATCAACTGAGCCAAGCATACCATTAATACGAGCAACTCGTAATTCATGCTCAAAAGTATGACCTGCTAATGTTGCATGGTTCGCTTCAATATTGAATTTGAAATAATCTTCCAAATTGTATTTTTGGAGAAAAGCAAGACCTGTTGCTACATCAAAATCATACTGATGTTTCGTCGGCTCTTTCGGCTTTGGCTCGATTAAAAATTGCCCGTTAAACCCTATTTCTTTAGCATAATCAACGGCCATATGGAAAAACTTTGCTAAATTATCTTGTTCTAGTCCCATATCTGTATTTAATAAGGACTCATATCCTTCGCGGCCACCCCAGAAAACATAGTTTTCAGCACCGAGACGCTTCGCCACTTCTAATCCTTTTTTCACCTTTGCTGCCGAATAGGCAAATACATCTGCATTACAAGAAGTTGCAGCTCCGTGAACAAAACGAGGATGACTAAACATGTTAGCTGTATTCCAAAGTAACTTTGTTTTACTTGTTTTCATGTACTCTTCGATCATCGTAACGATAATATCTAAATTTTCATTTGTTTCCTTTAAAGTTTCACCTTCTGGAGCAATGTCGACATCATGGAAGCAGAAAAACGGTACATTTAGCTTTTCAAAAAATTCGAAAGCGGCTTCAACGCGAGCTTTTGCTAAATCCATACCTTTCAAGTGATTCCATTGACGAACCATATTTCCTTGTCCAAATGGATCTGTTCCATCAAAAGTAAATGTATGCCAATAGGCAACACCAAAACGGAGCCATTCTTCCATTGTACGGTCGCCAATTTTTTCCTTAGGATTGTAAAACTTAAATGCTAAAGCATTTTTCGATGTAGGACCTTCATATTGAATAGTGGAAACGCTATCGAAATATGTCATTCAAACAATCTCCCTTATGATATGATAATTTTATCTAGTAAAAGCATACCATGCTTTAAATTAGTTTGTCCATTGGATAAACTAAGTTTTAATGAAAATTATTTATTTCTGTTTTAGAATTATGGTACTAGAAAAAATAGGTAGGAGAGCATGATGGAAATACTTACGGGAAATCAACAACTTGTTAAACAAATTAATAAAAACCTTGTATTAGACACGATAAAAAAAGAAGCTCCTATTTCACGGGCTCATATTTCGCAAAAACTGGGACTAAACAAGGGGACGGTATCCTCGCTTGTTAATGAACTCATCGAAGAACAGCTTACTATTGAATCTGGCACAGGAAAATCAAGTGGTGGTCGAAAACCTGTTATGCTCCTTTTTAATGAAAAAGCAGGCTATTCCATCGGCATTGATTTAGGAGTTAACTATATTTTAGGAGTGTTAACTGATCTTCAAGGCAATATTGTTACGGAGATTAGAAAGAATGTTCACGTCCGGGACTATGACTCTGTCCTACATATTCTAAAGTTGTGTATCCAAGATTTAATATCCGCTTCACCGTCAAGTTACTATGGAATTATCGGCATAGGGATTGGGGTACCTGGACTAGTCAATAATGAAGGAGAAATTTTCATTGCCCCTAACCTTGGTTGGAAAAATACGCATTTAAACTCGGATATGGAAGAGAGCTTTCATATTCCTGTAATCATTGAAAACGAGGCCAACGCTGGGGCTTACGGTGAAAAGCTTTTTGGAGCTGGTAAAAATCACATTGACATTTTATACGTAAGTGCGGGTATTGGAATCGGGGTCGGAATTATCTTAAAGGGTGAGTTATTCACAGGTATGAGAGGCTTTGCAGGTGAAATGGGTCATATGATTATAAGGGCTGATGGAAAAAAATGTTCCTGTGGCAGTCAAGGTTGTTGGGAGCTTTACGCTTCTGAGCACGCGTTATTAGAAGAAGCAGAGCAACGTCTTGGAACGGATAAAAAAAATCTATCGCTCGAGCAACTTGTGGAACTTGCTGAACAAGGTAATGAAATTGTTTTACAATTATTCCATGATATTGGAAAGTATATGGCGATTGGTATTAATAACATGATCAATACTTTTAATCCCGAACAAATCATAATTGGTAATCGCCTTGCTTTGGCAAAACCGTGGATAACTGACGCCCTTTCAACATTTATTAGAACTAATACGCTATCTCAACATCAAAAAGATATAAAAATAGATTTCTCTAAATTAAGCTCTCATTCAGCTGCTTTTGGCGTATCAGCGATGTCGATTGGAAGCTTTTTAAAAGGTGATTATAATAAAGTGAAACTTCAATCAGGGGAGGGCTTTTCATCCCCCACTGATTGTTAGTTAAACGAAGCGGGTTTTTACTGGCTATTGATCCCCTTGTCGAATTTTTGAAGTGTGGTCTTACAGCCAGTTAATGAGTGATAAATAGACTCTTTGATGAGGAATAGAGAGGATTCTACTTTCTATTCCTGTCTTTAATATATGTCTACTATTATCTCTTCCCCATTCTTTCCCCTGAATTTGTCCTTACATCCTAAAGTACTTGTTAATTCCCTCCAATTTACTTTACAAATATAATATTTTTCGATATCATTTCAAAAGTATAGTTTAAATATGTCCGTTTTTTTATATTGTAAAATAATGTTTTAATATCCTTTTCTCGAATATGGTTATCTCTTTTTTCATGAATACCCCCTCCCCCATTTTAGAAAACTTTATTTTATATCCCAAACTATGTTGTGATATTTTCCCCACAAAATTTGTTGTGGTTCCACTTGAGCAAAAGATAGGAGGCATTTTATTGAGTTGGCTAGATAATATCGTACAAAATTTAAATACATTTTTATATTCATATGTACTAATCATTGTATTAGTTGGTACTGGATTATTTTTTACTTTTAAAACTAAATTTGCCCAGTTCCGATTCATTCCTGAAATGTTCCGTGTATTGACAGAAAAGACAGCTGTTGATAGTACTGGCAATAAAGGGATCTCGTCCTTCCAGGCATTTACAATTTCTGCGGCTTCACGAATTGGAACCGGAAATATTGCTGGTGTGGCAACGGCCATTGCTCTCGGTGGACCCGGTGCAGTTTTTTGGATGTGGACCATTGCCCTTATTGGAGGGATCTCAGCTTTAATTGAAAGTACTCTGGCACAAATATATAAAGTAAAAGATGGACATGTTTTTCGAGGCGGGCCAGCCTATTATATGGAAAAGGGCTTAAACAAACGATGGATGGGTGTTCTTTTTGCAGTCGTGATTACGTTAACATATGGATTTGTTTTTAATGCGGTCCAGTCGAACACAATTACAATTGCCTTCGAAGAAAGTTTTGGAACAAATCGAATGATCATTGGAATTGTCTTATCGATTTTAACTGCCGTTATCATATTCGGTGGATTAAAACGGGTCGTACATTTAACTCAAGTTCTTGTCCCTGTCATGGCCATTGCTTATATGCTTGTCGCTCTTTTCGTAGTTGTGTTAAATATTGTTGAAATTCCTAATGTACTTCTCCTTATTTTCAAATCAGCTTTCGGTTTGGAGGAAGCTTTTGCGGGAATGATCGGGGCAGCTATTATGAATGGGATCAAACGTGGGTTATTTTCCAACGAAGCTGGAATGGGATCAGCTCCTAATGCGGCAGCAACAGCCTCTGTTTCTCACCCTGTCAAACAAGGGTTAATCCAGGCTTTAGGTGTATTTGTTGATACGTTACTCGTCTGCACGTCAACAGCAGCGATTATTTTATTAAGTGACGCCTACACACGATCAAATGCCGCCTCCATTAATATAACGCAAATTTCTTTAGTTGATAATCTTGGTAGTTGGTCAGGAATATTTTTAGCAATAGCTATCCTTATGTTTGGCTATAGTACTATTATCGGAAACTATTACTACGGTGAAACGAATATCGGCTTTATTAAAGAATCGAAAACAGCGTTAACGATCTTCCGTATAATCGTCGTCGGATTTGTTATGTTTGGCTCAGTGGCAAAAGTGCAACTTGTATGGGACTTAGCAGATTTATTTATGGCATTTATGGCATTGATTAACCTTGTTGCCATTTTCATGTTATGGAAGGTTGCTAAACCTGTATTAAATGATTACTTCATTCAACGGAAAAAAGGCTTAGATCCCGTTTTTCACAAAAAAAATGTCCCAAATATAGGTGAGGTTGAATGCTGGGGCGATGAAGAAAATGAGGGTGAAAAATAAATCGCGTTATTTGATTTTTAAAATCCCGCACTGCGAAAGCGTGCGGGATTTTAAAATGCCGAGAGCTTATAGAAACGTCATATTTAAATTAAATGCCAATATCCAAATATCCAAGTTAGGTTCAACATTACAGTCGTTAGCAGCGTATAATGAATCCGACCTTTTAAGCTCCAATCCTTCTTCCACCAAAGTAAAAAAGTAAAGATAAGCATCCCCACTCCCAAGAAAACCAAAACATGTGGAATGAACACTGTTATCCCACTCCATGCAGGTACCATTCCCAATGCTACTTTCGGAAGTTGGTAGATAGGATCAATTTCACCAGTTAATACAACTTCCACAACTAAAACCAATAAGAGAATCCCAGTTACAATAGCCACTGACTTTGCCCATATGGCTATTTTCGGATCGGAAGTTTTTCTCCGTATTAAAGCTTTGATACCCCAATAAATGAGACTTCCGAAAAATAACAAGACAGCCGCAATAATAGATAAAAAAGTAAACCCACTAGAAGCATACCATGGTGGCTTTGAATAGGTCATCGGTCCATCTGTGGTCAGCATTATGTTCCCATGAGGGTCCGTTAGAAACGCAATCGTTCGAAATCCCCCATAAGCATCAATAGCTTCTCCCTCCCTCATATTTTGATAGACACCAGGCTCTATTTCCATAAATCTATTTTTTATTCCATTATGGTTCACCAATAAATAACTATCATTAGCTTGAACACGGATCATCCCCATTGTGAGACTAATTAAACTTTCCTCTGTAGTGAAACTTTTTCGATTCTGATGATATTCACCAATGTACCGGCTAGCATTGTCCTTCGTTTCATCTGGTGGCGTTAATGTCATATTGTTCGTTAACGGAAAATAGTGATCCATAAAAGCTTCAAAAAGCTCGGTATGAGTGAGAAAATCATTACCACTATAGGAGATAAATAGACCGATATTTTCTTGAGGCAATAAATACAAACCCGAATCGAACAGTGTCGTACTGCCACCGTGATAAAGTACTTTCTGATCATTGATTGTTTTTTCAATAAACCCTAAAGCCATCCCGTCTAACTGCGGGTGATGGGTAAAGTGTTGTTCAAACATATATTGAACAGTTTCCTTTTGAAGGATTCCATTTCCACCTTGTAGGTATGCCAGCATAAATGTTGCCATATCTGAGGCCGTGCTGCTCATTCCTCCAGCAGGTGCAGGAACATACTCGAATTTGCCTTCTTTAAATTTCCCATCAATATATCGATAAGCCTGTGCTAGATTGATAGAATGCCCCTTTTGTAATGGTTGATCGAATGTACTGTGATTCATTTTGAGCGGCTTAAATATATTTTCTTCAACATAGTCTGTATAGGGCATACCAGAAACTTGCTCAACAATATAACCTGTTAAAGCGGTACCATAATTAGAATAGGCAATGACTTCTCCCGCAGGAAAAACACGTTCCGGCCGATACTCACGTACATATTGATCAAGAGGAAGCATTTCCTCAGATGAAAGTCTAAAAATCGAATCCGCATAATCTTCAAATCCAGGAGTATGGGTCATTAAATGTTGAAGTGTAATTGGTTGCGGTTCGGATTTATACGAGCCTGCACTAAGTTTTGCCGGAATTTCAAAATCTAAGTAATTATTAATATCTGTGTTAAGATCCAGTTTTCCTTCTTCGACAAGCTGCATGATCGCCGTCCATGTAACGAGCTTCGATATTGAACCAATCCGAAACATAGTTGTTTCTGGATCTACGATTTTTTCCTCCTCAAGATTGGCGTAACCATATCCTTTTTCAAAAACTACTTTACCGTCAGCCACTAAGGAAACAGTTGCATTCGGGATATGTTCTTCTTCCATCTTTTGAAGTAAGATCCCATCTATGAACATTTCAATATCGGAAAAATCATTATATTGTCTGGCATTTGTTGTACGAATATCTACTGACATCCAGAGCAAGAATGAAACAGCCATAATAATGGGTAACTTTATTTTCAATTTTGGTACTTCCTCCCTTTATTTAAATAGACTCTCGGCATTCACCGAGTAAGATGGTACAAGGTTTTCTTATACCAATTTTTTATTTCTCCTCCTACTATTAATAGGGGGATATTTCATTTTTTTGTTAGTAAAATTGCTCATTCTCTA
>NZ_LN831192.1 GCF_001375535.1 Bacillus niameyensis | reverse complement strand
TGCAGCTAACTGGCTGGTGTGAAGACGGTATTGAACCGGGCTCATGCCAGCCAATTTCTGTTTTATCCGTTTGTTGTTGTAGTACTCGATATAAGCTTCAATAGTCCGTTTGAGCTCCTCATATGTGCGTGGTGATTCGCCATAATACATTTCCTGTTTCAATAAACCAAAGAAATTCTCCATAGGAGCGTTGTCCAGACAGTTTCCCTTCCGTGACATACTTTGAAATACTTTGTGTTCTTTCAAGGTCGACACCCATTTACCATGCTGATAATGCCAGCCTTGATCTGAGTGAATGGTAGTCCTGTATTTGGCATTCTTTACAACGTCAAGAGCTTCCTCCAGGGGTTTCATCACAAGGTCAAGTGTCGGACGCATACTTATGCCATACGATAGAATCTCCCCATTATACATGTCCATTATTGGACTAAGATAGAGTTTTACCTCATCTGAACATTTGAATTCTGTAATATCTGTAGTTAGTTTTTGATAGGGGATTGAAGTATTGAATCTGCGGTGAATTCGGTTTTTCACCACTGTACCGATACTCCCCTTGTACGAACTGTAACGACGTGATTTTCGGGTGAACTTATTGCCTTTCAGTCCCAGCTTTCCCATTATGCGTTGCACTTTTTTGTGATTTACTATGATGCTGCGATTTTTTAATTCTAGTTGAATTCTACGATAACCATAGTTCTCGTTGTGCTCGTTAAAGATGGATTGAATTGTGTTCTCTAGCTCTTGATGAGGATTCCCCTGCTTCAATCGTTTTACATGATAGTGATAAGATGACTCGGGAATACCCACGATCTGAAGTACATCCTTCAAT